>NZ_JAGIYY010000002.1 GCF_017813335.1 Tianweitania sediminis
GATGTGATGACTTCGACCCTGCTGAACGGAGCGTCAGAGGCTTTGGACATAGTCTTACTCATAGGCGTATGCCTATGCCTTATCAGCTATGCCGCGTGTCCGGTCAAAATGGGGTGCGCTCCATTAGCCTCCAGAACCGTCAACGGCAACAAAACCGTTACCTAAAGGAGGTAATTAGCAAATGAGCGCTCCAATCTTTGGCATGCAATTCTCCCGGCCCGCCGACGAGCCGGTACCGGTCCTTGGAGCCGACTTTTCCAAGATGCTACTTATCGAAACGTCGGCGGATGCGGACGCGACAGCCTTCCCGATCGGGGTGGCGAAGCGCTTCTCGTCTTCTGATGCAGCGACCGTAGCGAAGCTTGGCACAGGTCTCTTGGCGGACGCGGTGAAGGGCATCAACGCTCAGCTGACCGGCGTCAACCGCGGCGCCGATATCACCGTCGTTCGCGTCACGGAAGCTGGTACGGTTGCGGAAACGGCAGCAAACATCGTTGCTGCCCTCGGCAATGTTGCTGCAATCCCGTCGCAGGTGAACGCAACGCCGCGTCTGATCTGGGCCGGTCGCACGTCGTTCCGCCCGGTTGACCCGGACAACGAAGGCGAGTTCCTGGTGAACCCGGTAGTCGCTGCCCTGCCGCAAGCCTGCGAAACGCTCCTCGCTATCTCGGTGGTCGACGTGGATGACACCGCGTCGGCCAACGCAATCGATGCTCGTGAGACCATGAACAGCCAGCGGCTGATGCCGGTGGGCGTTGCAGCCCGTGTGTTCGAAGGCACCAACGTAGTCACTCGCGCCATGGGCCCGCGCATACTTGGCCTGTTCGCCCGCGTCGACAATGAGAACGAGGGTCGCCCGTTCGACCCAATCGCCAACCGTGCCATCTATGGCTTGGCCGGCCTGTCCCGCGCCATCCCATTCTCTCTGCTCGACGGCTCGACCGAAGGGCAGCAGATGCTCGAGGCTAACGTCTCGGTTGTGGCCAGCGGCGAGGTGGGTGTTGACGGCGCGGTCGCGGACGGCGGCTTTGTCTTCATCGGCACCGACAACGCCGACACTGGCGAACTCTGGCAGCAGATCCACCAGGTGCGCGGCGCCGATTACATCACGGTCAAGCTGATCCAGATCACCCGCGAGTTCCTCGGGCGGAAGATCACCGCCGACTTGGTGGAAGCCTACATCAACTCGATCCTGTTCATGCTGCGCGATCACAAGGCGGCTGACGACATCCTCGGGTACAACAAGGACGTCTTCATTCCCGACCAGAACAGCCCTGAGCAGATCCGGCTCGGCCGCATCAAACTAGACTTGGGCATCGAACCGGCCCCAGTCTTCAAGCGTGCCGACACTGACATCCGCCGCTATCGCCCCGCCGTCGAGGGTCTCGTTTCCGAGATCGTCGCTCGCCTCAACACCGTCGCTTAAGGAGCCGGATCAATGGCACAATCCAATCTGTACCTGTTGACGGCTGTGGACGTTCGTCGCGCCTCGCGCCCGGGAACTTCGCGGGCGAACATCATCACGTCGCTGACAATGCCGGGCCTCGTCTTTGCGACGGCCGAACACAACCCAGGCGGTGGTGTGATGGCTGCAAACTTCGCCATGCCGCGCATTGAAGCGCCGGAACCTGCCTTCACCGTGAAGGGCATTGATACGGAAGCCTTCGTTGGCATGGGCGAGGTGGACACGTTTACATTCGCGGGCTCACTCAACATGCGCGGCCCTGGCCGTGGTGGCGTCGTGCCGGCGCGTGCGGTGATCGAAGGGGCCATCACCTCTTGGGAGCCCGATGAAAGCGATCCTGCGGAGTTTCAGGGCTGCACACACTCCATTGCCGAGGTGACGCACTATGAGCTTACCGTGGCCGGCAAAGAGTTGTTCTATGTCGATCTCTGGGAACGCATCATCCGCGTTGACGGCCGTGACCTGATGGCGCCGCATCGAACAGCGCTAGGAGCCTAATTCTCTTTCGTGCAGCGCTTCGAACTTGGCGGGCGACCACATTCCTTCGCCAAGTTCTTTTTGCCTACGCACTGCCCGGTGCGTTTGCTGCGCCAGCCTGGGCCACCTCGGCAACCGCACCCGGAGCAGAAAATCACCTGCGGCTCGGGCTGCGACCACTGAGGTCTTGGCGATTCCGCAAGCAGCAGCGCCAGAAGCGTTAGCGTGATCATGATTGGTCCCTCCACCCGGCTGCATAAAAGCCGTGTGTCTGGAGAGAGTCGAGGCAGCGCGTCACCGATCTTTGAAAATCGCGCCGACCTGAGCCAGATCTGGTTTGCGGCTTTGATCAGCAGCTGCAAGTTCTTCGCGGATACGCTCGCTCTGCGGTGCGCTCGGCAAGACAGCGCCGCTACTCGGCGTTAACGCGTCTCGGATCTCGCGCAATCGATGGTTCGTTACGGCGACGGCAATCGTGAGAACGCCCATCCCGAGCGTGATCGCGGCCCACACCTCAAGGATCACCGTCGTCGCAGCTTGGCTGTAGACGACGATGGCGCCGATGATCTGAAGCACGCCGGCCGCTGCGATGATCCTGTTCAAATTCTTCTTCTCCACCGAAGGCCGATATGTATGTCCGAAATCAATCTAGAAGAAGCGGCTGATACGCAGTTCGTCAACGACGATGTTTCCGAGGAAACGAGCGGCGCTCAGGAAGATGCGGCGCAAATTTTCTACGATCAGGTTCCTGCTACTGCCGTTGTGCGCCTCGCCTACCCGTTCGAAGTTGACGGCGTCCGCATCAGCGAAGTTGAGTTCCGCCATCCGTCTTTTTCTACCGTGGAGGCTGTTCTGGCCGGCTCCCTGTCGGAACTGGACCTGCATTCATCGATGACCGGATTGTCGGTAACTGCGCTGCGTGCGCTGCGGTGGCCGGATCTCGAACTCGTCAGCGTGATCGCGCGTCATCTCGCCCCTTCAATGAAGAGGGTCTAGCCCGTGGCGCGTCTTAGCTCCGAGCTCGTTCTATCGCTCATCGACAAGGTGACAGGCCCTGCGCGGGCGCTGAGTGGTACTCTGGGGCGGCTTGAGCGTTCGGCCGTCAGAATGGGCACAGCTAGTCGGATGGCTCTTGCAGGAGCCGCAGGAGCCATCGCTCCAATCGCCGGCGCCTACGGGGCAAGCAGTGTCGTTCGTGAGGCGGCGGACTTCGAGAGCGCGCTAACGAACATCCAGAAGAAGGCCGGCATCACAGCCGAAGAGACCGCTCGCCTTGGCGAAGAGATCAAGACGCTCGCAACGTCTGGCGACTTGGCCGTCCCGCTCGAGGAGATTGCTGCGGCCTACGAACGCGGTGCCGCCGCCGGCATCCCGCTCGACCAGCTCCGGCAGTTCGCGTTGCTTTCGGCCAAGGCTGCCGATGCCTTCGAGATGAGCGCCGAAGATGTCGGCAACACTGCGGCCGGCCTTAACAAGGCCCTTGGTGTTCCAATGGAGCGCATGGAGAGCATCTTCGACCTGATCAACGGCTTGGCTGACAGCGGCATCGCGGACGAATCGGGTATCGTCGACTTTCTCGACAGCGCCGGCGCTATGGGCAAGACCTTCGGCCTCACGGTGGAACAGACGGCAGCGCTAGGCGCCACGCTCGCGAACCTCAAGGTTCCGGCCAATGAAGCCGCGACCGCGGTCAACTCAATGCTGACGAAACTGCTGGCGCCGAACTCGCTTTCGAAAAAGGGCTTCCTAGCGTTCAAACGTCTGGTGGGCGACACCGAAGAGTTTGCGGAAAAGGTTGCGGAAGACGCCGATGGCGCGCTTGTTGATCTGATTAAAAGCCTGAGGAAGCTCGACTCCGCCTCACGCACTGGCGTTATCGCTGATCTATTCGGGCAAGAGCATGTCGATGTGGTCAGCCAGCTTGTGGAAGGCAGCGAGGAATTGGTCCGCAACATGGACTATGCTGCCAATCAGCAAGGGTGGGCCGGATCGCTCAACAATTCCTATCAGCTCAAGCTCGACGACTTCTGGTCGCAATGGACAATCGCGCGGAACACGCTGCGCGAACTGATGATCGACGCCGGCAATATGTCGATGCCGTACATCAAGAGTGGTCTCGAGGAGGCCCGCGCTATCTTCGATGAGATCGGCAAAGGCCTGGAAACCCTGAAGGTGGAGGTGGACGCGCAGTCCTTTCAAGATGCCAAGAAAGCGCTTGGCGAGTTGAAGGACTTGATCGGGTCGATCCTCTCCATGGGGAATGAGGGCTCGGCTATCGAAAGCTTCTTCAGCCGTATGGCTGCGCTGACCAACACGCTTACGGGCAGCATCAAGACGATCCGTGAATTCGGCCAAGAGATCGGCGTGATTACTGAAGACACGCCGAATGAAGGGCCTCTGGGCAGCGCCCGAGATACCATCAAGGATGCGGCGAAAGTCAGCCCGCCTGTTAAGGCGGTTGATAAGGTCTTGGACTTGGCTACTGGTCAGGGCTGGGACACGGGCGAGATTGATGCGATGCGCCAAGATCTCGATCGTCTGCAGCGTGACAGCGTCGATGACGACTATTATCGCCGTCGCTGGGGTACAGATTCTCGGGAGCCGCAGCCGCAACCGGCGCCGTCTGCTGGCCCTCAGAGGAGGTTCTCGAACCGACCGGCTAAACCTTCTGCGTCTAGCGGAGACAATATCCCGATTCCTACGCCTCGACCTTCTATGGCGCCATCCGCGGCGACCGACGATGAGCTATCCCGCATTGATCAACAGCTTGGCGAACTCGTCAGCAAGAAGACGCAGCTGGAGCAGGGGTTCAAACTGGCGCCGGACCCCGCTGCGGTCGAAACGATGCGGCAGATCGGTGATCAAATGCAGCAGCTGATCGAGCGCCGGAACGAGATCTCCGCCATGACGGTGAGTCCTCAAGTGGACGCGTCGTCGATCCGTGCGGCTAAGAATGAGGCAAGCTCTTTGTTGGCTACGCTACGCCAGATCCCAGAGGCGGCGAGAACGGCGAGTGCGGCCGCAGCGCGTGCGCGAGTGGATTACTCCGGAATGCATGCTGACTTGTCACGAGCCGGCTGATGGCGTGGACGGTAGATTGGCGGGTCATCGTCGGCGGCACCGATATGACAAACCCGATGCGGCCGTATCTGATCTCAGTTGAGGTCGTGGACCGCGACGGCGTCGACAGCGACGCCTGTTCGCTGACCTTCGATGACAGCGATGGTCAGGTGAAGCTGCCGGCGCCAAGGACACCGGTCGAGGTCATGTTGAACGGCGTGCCAGTCTTCAGTGGGTTCGTAGACTCTACACCTTGGACGCTCAGCCGTGGCGGCGGGCGACTGCTTCAGGTCTCCTGCAAGGCATTCGACACGCGCGGCAAGGCGACCGAGAACCAGCTTTGGCACCTGGACGACACAACGTTCGACAAAGCAGCGCAGAAGGCCGGTGCGGCGGCCGGGTTCAGCGTTCAGGTCGACCCGGTGCTTGCCAGCATCATGCGCGACTACTGGTCGCCAGATGGGGCCAGCTTCATTGCCTGGGGCGAGAAGATCAGTCGGGAGTTGGGCGCGACGTTCAAGCTACAGGGAAACCGTGCCGTCTTTGCCAAGCGAGGGCAGGGGCTTTCTGTGGCCGGGTCCGCATTGCCGACCGTGTTCGCTCGCTGCGGCCGTGATGGCAACGTCATTTCGGTGAACATCGACCCGACAAAGGGGCGGCCCCGGTCCAAAACCAAGAAGGTCCGGTTCTTTGACCGCGAGGAAGCGAAGTTCAAGGAAAAGGAACTGACGATCGACCTTGAGGACGCCGGGGATGCGATCGACACTCAGCGCTGGAATGCCGCTGATGAAGACCAGGCCGGCACTATGGCAGAAAGCCAGAAGGTTGATGCGGAGCGCAACGCAGGCGTCGGGTCTGCCCAACTCGACCTGGCCACTGAAGCGATGGCCGAAGGCACGCTTGTGCTAACCGGTGCTCGCCCTGGCATCGATGGCACTTATCGGATTACCGGCCGTACCCACGCCGCAGATCGTGACGGCGGAGCGGTGACCCGATGCGAACTCGCACAGCCGCAGGGCGCAGCCGGCAAGGATGATCGCTGATGCTCTATTCCATTGGAACGATCACCTTGGACACCCGCCCGTTCAGCGCAGACGACGTCGAGCGCACCGGCGCTGCCGACTTCGCCGTGAAGCCCTTGATCGGCTCCCTCCCTGGCCGCGAGTTTATGGGCGAGGGCGACGAGAAGATCACCATCTCCGGTCAACTCTTGCCGTCCAAGATCGGCGGATTGACCGAGTTGGAGGCACTGCACGAGATGCGTCGCTCGGGCCAGAGGCTCCCGGTCATGCGCGGCGATGGCAAGATGTTCGGCTGGTTCGTCATTGAGGACATACGTGAAAGCCATGCCGACCTGATGCGCGATGGCGTCGGCTTCACGGTCAAGCATTCGATCTCGATGGTGAAGACGTCGCCGGAAGGCGCGAGCCCCAGCATCATTGGGGCTCTGCTGTCCATCTTCGGCGTCATGGGAGGTCGGTGATGCCGAAGGAGATCACAGTCCGAGGTGAACCGATCTTGCTCGACCAACTGCTTTACGCCGAATATGGAGCGGTGCTGGCGCGCGATCTGTTGCCCGCCGCGCTGGACCTAAACCCCGGCCTTGCCGCGATGGGGCCGGTGATCCCTATGGGCACGGTGGTGACGCTGCCGGATCGGCCGGCGCAGACATCAACCGCTCTGCGGCCGGTCGTCTCGCTGTTTGGCTGATCTACCGCCGCTTTCTCGCATCCCAGGGCGCGTCGAACTCGCCCTGCCACATGCCAACCTTCGCCGCCGAGGCCCGTCTTTCAGCAGCGGCATAGGCGCCCTTGCTGTACCGCTTGAAGTCGAGAGCATGCCCGTTGAGAACAAGCCACTCGGCTACGCTCTTTCCATCGGCGCGGAAGCAATCGGCAACCACGCGCTTGTATCGGTCATATTCGATGAACTCGCACCGGGTCGGCCGTGACTTGGCAAGAAACGTGTCGAGCGCATCGGCCGCGACCTTGCCGCACCGGTACGGCTTGCCGGCGCTATCCTGGCATCGCTGCCAGCTTTCAGGCGCATCCACGCCCTGGAAGCGAATGCGCTGGCCGGTGATCTCGATCGTGTCGCCGTCGACCACGGAAGCACGGCCGGTGAACGGGCCTTGAGCCTGTGCCGGCATGGCAAGCAGTAGAACGAACGCGGCAACCGCAAATCTCAGCATGGGCCCTCTGGGTCTGTCGCTATCCAACCTATCAGGCCGGCGCCATCCCGCGCCAGCCCACACCTTTCCACATCCGGAGAAGACCTGATGTTCCTCATTCCTGGGGAGGCAAGCCTATGAGCAGCCTTCATCAACCGACCAATGCCGTTGACGTGGTGGAAACCTCGGATGTCACCGACTTCGAAGCGTTCGGCCTGAAGACCGTCAACGGCAAGAAGGTCATGCGCAAGCTGGCGCCGAATGCGCTGGCTGACGTGATCGAGCGGGCCGACGAGGTAGCTGAACTGCGCCCGCTGGTGGAGCAGGTCAATGCCAGCCGGGCGGACATCGAGATCGTCGCCGAGAAAGCCGATGACGTGGCTTCCCTCGCGGCACGCGCTGCGGACCTACAGGCTCTCGCGCCGGCTGTTGACGACATCCAAACCGCCGCCGCCCACATCACCGCCATACAGAATGCACCAGCTGCTGCACAGGCGGCTGGGGAGGGGGCGAGTGCTGCGGCAACAAGCGAGACGAACGCCGCCACCAGCGCTTCCGATGCCATCGCAGCCGCAGAAAGCGTCGGCAGCTATACCACGCTTGCTCTGGCCAATACTGCCCTTGCATCCATTCCTGCCGACAAGGGCGTCTATGTCACCGCAGATGGGGCCAACAACGGCTTCTACGTCAAGCGCTCTGGTGTTCTGGAAAAAGACAGCAATGCCACGGTGGGGGCGGTTGCAAACGTCACAAACCGGCTTGAATGGGACACAGAAGAGCCGTTCAACCTGCTTACGATAAGCAGTGATGGATACATCCTCAACACTTTCGATGTGACCAGTCAGGCATCTCTCACTGAATGGGACACTGAAGAGCCGGGCGGCACATTCATTGTCAGCATAGATGGCTTTATTATCTCTGTCATCGGTCTGGTTGATACGCAAGCATTCAATGAACTTGTTGATGCGGCAGAAGCTGAGATATCGGCGGCACGAGGTAACAAGACGAACCTTTCCGAACGGCTAAGTTTTCTCGATGCAAATGGTGCGCCGCGCACGCCGATGATTAACGCCGAAGAGTTGCGATGGTCGCGCTACAAGCTGCGTCGCATCCTAAATGGCGATACCGCGATCCAGTTCGTTTACACGGTCATCGGCGATAGCTGGGGCTATGGGAACTGGCCGAACTGGCTGACCAAGCGCCTCAAGGCAGTCTATGGCGATGCCGGTCACGGCTGGATTTCGTTTCGCGACAACCGCACATCAGTGAATGCGGCTGGGTCCGGCTACACCGGCACGCTCTCGGGTTCTTGGACCGAGACAATCGCCGAAACTCAAGGCCAACCAACGGTCGATTTCGGGATTATCAAGTCAGCCGTTGCAGGGGCCAAGATTACAGTCGCTGGGCCAGCTGGCGCGCAGATCAGCGAAGTCTGGTTACACTATGTCCCGACCGTAGATGGGCAGGCACGCTATCGCTGGAACAATGGAAGCTGGACCGCTCTTGATCTGACTGTTGGCACGGGTAACGCGCGCACTTCGATGGTTTCCGGCGCCCCGACATCTGGGTCCTGGAACTTCGAGATCGAAGTCGTCAGCGGGACTGTGATCCTATCCGGCGCAGACATGCGCGCTGCCAGCGCGGGCGTTCGGGTCAACAAAATCGCTGTGAATGGCGCTTCTACCGGTAGCTGGCTTGCGCCTAACGCAACACTTTGGTCTCAAGCATTTGGGTGGCTGGACACCGATCTTGTCGATATCATGTTGCAGACGAATGACCAGGCCGCGTCAGTGGAGAGCCTGCCTGACGTAACCATTGCAAGTAATCTCGGCCTTATCGCCTCTCGATGTCGGGTCGGATCGCCAGCGACGGACATTCTTCTCACATCGCCGCCTGAGAACTTCTTCGGCCGCCCCAGGCTCATGACCGATATCACGGCGGCGGTGCGCAAGTACGCTTACGACAACAACTTCGCGCATCTCGACCTGCAGAACATCTTTGGACGAGTTGAAAACAAGTCGGATTACCGCTCTACGGGCATCCATCCTTTCATGTTGCCCGACGACATCCACCCAAGCGCTGATGGCGGGAAGCTCATAGCCGACGCCAAAGAACGCCTCTTGATGCAATAGGATTGACAATTATGACACTTGTTCAACAGACCCAATTTACTGCTGCCGGTCAGGGTAAACCACTTTTGACCCGCGATCCTTTACTTCGCGACGATTACAATCGAGGCGTGAAGTGGCTCTTCGATCTGGCCAGACCGCTATGCTATGGCGGCGCCTCCCCGGTGGTAAACGGCGCTCCGGTTAAGAACCTAGCAGAAGCATTTACGGATGCTTCCGGTGCCATCCCCAACGGTCAGTTTATCGTGACTGCCGGGCAGACGCTGCCCTTTGCTGATGGTGGCGTGGATTTCTCAGGCATAACGGCCAACGGTGTTTATCTTGAGGGGCCTTCTGCCGCTGCCGCTGCGATTTGGGCGAACAGCCAGTATTACCTCGGTTGCCTCTATGTAGTGCTCCCGTCTTCGGCAGATTGGGAGACAAGTTCTGGTATCCGCGCGTTTATTAGCTGGACCACGAACGTGAACGGATACGCTCTCGCGCCGGACGTCTTCAACTTCGGGCAGCTAACAACCGGTGGCCAGAAGATGTTGTTCATGTACCGGCAAAAAGCGCTTAACTCAGTGGACGGGAAGCAGATCGCTGTGCCTGCTACCGAATTCAGTCAGTTTGCTCAAATCGCCACTTGGCGCAATGCTACCGAACAGCGCTCCCGCATCCGCACAGCCAACGGAATGACGTGGAGTACATCGACCAGCCCCGGCACTGATAACACGGTCGATTTCTCGACCACAAAGCCCCTTGTGGGTATCCACGGCATTGGATCGTCTACGGTTTCCACCACAAACGCGAAGAAGTGGAAGCTTCACCGCGGCTTTGTGGAAGCGCTTGGTCTGAGCGGACGGGATCCCGTCGCCGTTCTCGACGCCGATTGGGAGCGCACCAAGGCGAAGTACGATGCGGGGTTCTACAGCTAAGCCCCTTCCACGGCTGCTGAGCGGTGGATAGTAACACCCGACGCCTGAACCCTAAGCGCTGATCGCGCGCAAAGACAATCCTAACAATCTGGAGAACGCAACGATGGCTCAAAAGGTCAGCGACAAAGGGCTCGTGGAGATCGCGAGCCACGAAGGGATCGTCAATGCGCCCTATTTTGATAGTGTGGGCAAGCTCACCGTTGGCATAGGGCACACTGCATCTGCAGGTGAACCGGACCCTGCGCAGCATCGCCGGGAGTTCACTATCGGGGAGATCATGACGATCTTCCGGCGTGACATCGAGAAGTTCGAAGCTCGTGTGCGCAAGGCATTCACGCGCCCGCTGACCCAAGCGCAGTTCGACGCGGCGGTTTCCTTCGACTTCAACACGGGCGGCATTCACCGGGCAAGCTGGGTGAAGAAGTTCAACGCCGGCGATATGGTCGGCGCGAAGTCTGCCTTCATGGCATGGAAGAAGCCGAAGGAGATCATCGAGCGCCGGGAAAAGGAGCGCGATCTGTTCTTCGACGGGCGCTACTCCGCCAACGGCCACGCGAACCTCTATCCCGCCGATACCGCGGGCAAGGTGCTCTGGAGCAAGGGTAAGCGGGTGAACGTTCTTGAGTTGATGAAGGGCGCTACGGCGCAACCTAAACCGACGCCTGCACCCAAGCCCGCCGCATCCGACATCTACACCTCCCGCGCTATGGTGCAGGTTGTGCAGCGTAAGCTCACCGCTCTCGGCTATCCGCTGGGTTCGATTGATCCAAAGACCGGCGACTATGACGGCAAGCTCGGCAAGCTCACGGGCGATGCCATTGCGGCCTTCCGCGCCGACAACGGACTTCCGGCCGGCCGCGACATCGACGGGGCGCTGGTGGCTGCGCTCGACACAGCCAAGCCGCGCAAGCTGCCGCGTGAGGACACGGCTACTGACGAAATCGCCAAGACCATCCCCGAAGCCAAGGCAAACCGCCTGAACAAGAACGGTGGCGGGATCATTGCGCTCTTTGCGGCCATCCTCGCGTTCATCAACGGCGTCATCGGCAACATTGGCATGGCGAGTGAATACGTCCAGCCGCTCAAAGACGCCGTGGGCGATGCGCCGGCATGGCTGTGGTTCATCATCATCGCAGCCATTGCTGGCGCCTTCTACCTCAACAGCAAGCGGGTCGAAGAGAAGAGCGTGCAGGCCTACAGAGACGGGGCTCGGCTCTAGATGATCGACTATCTCAACATCACAGCCGGCGCCGCCGTAGGCCTCGCTCTGGGCCTTCTCTGGGCCTTCGTCATTCATGGTCCGGATCAATACCGCGCAGGTGGCCTTGCCAAGGCGGCACAACTGGACGCGGCAACCAACCAAGCATCAGGAGAACTCGCCAATGAAGCCGATCGTGCTGCTTTTCTTCGTCGTCAGTGCGTTCTCCGTTCAGGCGTGTACAGTTTCGCGAGAGGTGTCTGCATCGAAGCAGGCGCTGAATAGCTCGGCTCGCTCGGTGATCGGAACATCGCTCGTGGGAGCGCAGGGCAAGACGGCTGCGGACCAGGACAAGATAGACGAGACCGCAGCGAGGCTTTGCGGGGCGTCTGTCTGGTCGCAGAGCGAATGCCTGCGGCATGAACAGGGAAGCGCATTGTGATCATCTTCGGCCAGATCGGAGAGCAGTTCCCCGTCCGAAGGATGGAGTGGATAAGCGCCGGCATCCTCATGTTCCTGGGTATTCGCCTTTTGGACCCCGCCGAAACGTTCGCGCAGCCGGCGTTCAGGGAGCTTGCTGCCATTGCGTCTGAAGGGACGTGGGGCAACCTGTTGTTCTATTGCGGCCTGTTCCGCCTGATCGTTCTTTACCGGAACGGCGCGTGGAAACCGTCACCTGAGATCCGGGGCGCCTTCGCTATCTTTGGCGGGCTGATCTTCGTCGCGCTTGCATATGGGATCGAGGTATCCGGCGTAGCATCCACCGGCAGCATCACCTACGCCTTCCTTGCCATGGGCGAGGGCTCCAACATCTGGACAGCAGCAAAAGACGCTCGTGTCCCATACAGCGAGCGCATCCATGGAAAGCATCCTAGCTGATCTGCCAGGCTGGGCGCGTGCCCTGTTTTATGTCGTCCTGTCAGTTGGTGGGGCGGTTATGTTCATCATCAGTCGGAACAAGCCGGCCGCTCCTCCTGCTTCCGCTCTCCAGTCGATCGGTATGGAGTTGGGCAACAAGGAGCAAATGGAACGGCTGATCAAGGCGGTTGACGCGGTGGCTCACGCCATCAACGACAAGAAGCAGTCGGAGATGGACGACAAGCTCGATGAGCTTCTGGAGAAGATCGAGCATCTGCCGGACAATCGCCGCAGGTGAGGCGAGGCGAGGGTGGCTGGGTATCGGGCTGTCCGCTAACCCTCCCAAGCACCGCAGCCGGTGTGGGCGGGGCTTCTTTGCGCTTTATGCAAAGAAGCCAGGGAATGGCAGAGAATATAGCGCACCGCCGAATCGCTGTGAATCCCTCACCGCCCCGTCTTCGGCCCCAGCGTCGGAGCCATAAGCTGCATGGCGATCCTCCCACCATCTCCGCAGCGCTCGCATCGAAACAGAGGCGTGATGCTCCAGTGGTTGGCCTCGAAGTCCTCGCCCTTCCTGGCAATAAGCGCATCCATGTCCGCTACCTTGAACCGGTTGCAGGGGCCACAGGAGATCCCGATCCGGTAGCCGTGTTCCTTCAGCCGGCCTAGCGTGTCGATCTTGAGGGTGGGGTTGTCGGTCACGATGGCGAACCTTAGAACATATTAGGAAACTGATCCCAATCTCGGCTCTGGAAGCCCTTGAAAAACAGGAAAAATGGTGGGCCCGGAGGGACTGCGGAAACCCAGCTTCACCGGGCTTCTCTGCGCAGAGTGGGACAAAAACCGCTCGTTGATCTTGCTAGATTTTCGGTTGTGCATGTCCCAATGTCAGGAATTGACAGACCCAGAACATTGTAGGAACAAAGTCCTCACGTGCGGCGGATCACGCAAGCACAGGAGGCCGCTATGGCAAGACGCAGGACGATCACAGAACTTAGCGACATCGAAGTCGCAGCCTTCATGCGACACTGCGTGGAAACGCAGAAGGTTGTTCAGCCGCTCCAGGCGAAGCTGCGCGTTGACTGCGACCTCTACCGCGCCCTGGATGATTTTCACGACGCGCTAAACACTGTCGTCTTGCGCATGTCGGGCCGGGATACTGTTCCTTGGGACAGCAAGCACGGCTGGGCGCCTTAACAGCCAGACACCACCTTTTTAAGGGAGGCCGCTCCCTCGCGCGCGTAGCTCTGCCAGTTGATCCCGCACCCGATTGATCTCGGTCTGCAGGTTCTGGATCACGTCGCGGCCGTTCCCGAGGGAGCTGCTGAATTGCGAAAAGTCGCCGCGCTGCTGATCGATCTGCCGCTGAAGGTTCGCAGTGTCCCTCGCGATGCTCGACCGGATGTCTGCGATCTCATGGTCGCGCGAAAGGTTGCGCTCCGACCACTCGTTCCGGTGAACCATGCTCGTGCGGAGATCTGCAACGGCGCCTTCCATGCGTGCCCGATCTTCTGCCGTGCGCTGTGAGCGCCAGGTCATCTCTTCGCGGGTCACCACTGTTTCGCCCAAACGGCTCAGCGTGGCGTCGATACGGGTTTGTCCCTCCCGGATGGGCCAGTACACCAAGCCGCCAATGGCAATGATTGCGGCCAACATGACGCTGAGCGCCTGCCACTGAGGCTTGTTGCGCTCGGCCAATGTGGTGGACAGGGCAGCGATCGAGCTGCGCGTTTCATTCGTGAAAGACGTGATCGAGGTTTCCATCTGGCGAAAGCCAGATCGCATCTCGGTTTCCAGATCCGACTGGCGCCGGCCGAGGTTGGTGACGCGCTCGCCAAGCTGGGCCTGGACCGCATCCATATACATGCGCGCGGCTTCGGTTTCGCCGTTCCCGTTGGGGACTGTTCCGGGCATCAGTCTTCCTTTGTCGAGCAATACGCATCACGTGCCGCGTTGTTTGCGCGCACGTCGAGCTGGGTCTGGTCGGTGTCCCGGCTGGAATAGGTGACGGGCTGCCAGGCGCTGCACACATCGCGCGCCAGGGCCGCCTCAGTCGCGGCGGTAGGGGTCGGCTGGGTCGGCAGCAGTCCGGCCGTCACGCACCCGCTCGCGAGCATCAACGGCAGCGCGAACGCGGCGGCCATGCAGGATCTCGATTTCATCGGCCACTGCCTTTTCGATGTCGGCACGCTCCGCCCGCCGCGCAACAAGCACGGCGAGCTGGAGCAGAAGGTTGAGGAGCGACAGCCAGGCCATCAGACCGAAGGCTGGTTGGCAGGGAAGAAGTAAACGCAAACGGCGGTGATCAGTGCGATCACCGATCCCTGGATCTCAGGTGTGGCGAGTTCATTCGGCAGAAGGCCGAACGCGACAGCCGCACCGAAGGCCGCGCCAACGACGCTGCCGATCAGCTTCGAGTAGTTACCCATGATTGTTCTCCTTGGAGGATGCCCGGAGACCGCCGGGCGCGGATCTCGTCACGCCTCGTTGGTCGAGAGCACTTTGCCGCCAGCGTTGACCGTCACCCGCTCACCCGAGGCCGAGAACGACTTCGGCCAGCGCGCGCCGAGCAGGCGGTTCTTGGCGATACGGGCGACGGTGACGGCGTCGGACTGATTGCCGCCGAGAACGTGATAAGCGTCGGCATCTTCGCCGGCGTAGAAGCCGACATGACCTTGCCAGCCATTCTTTGAGCCGCGCCAGAAAACGAGGATAGCGCCGCGCTGCGGATCAACGGCGCGACCGAACTTCAGCCATTCGCGGGCGCCGAGGCGGTTGAAGCTTTGAGGATCGAGCGGCGCGCCGATCTTCATGCAGTGCGCCACGAACAAACCGCACCAGGCAACATCGTCGCCCGTGTACCCTTGGTCGAGGTTTTCGGCCCAATCCATGATGATGGGGTTGTTGCCCTTGCCAGCGACTTCCTTGGTGCCCTTCAGGCGCTCGGCTTCAGCAAGCCACGGCAGACCGCCAATCGCCGCAGGCTTTGGCTTCGGCCGCGCTTCCGCTTCCGGATCGAACAGGCGCGTCAAGGTAATCGGGCCAATGAACGCACGCGGGTTCAGCCCATGGGCGCGCTTGAAATCGGACACGGCTGTCTCGCTCAACGGGCCGGGAGCGCCGTCGATTTTGCCCGTATACCAGCCGAGTTCATGCAGGCGCGTTTGCACGGCCTCGAAGGCCTCATCCTTCAGGGACATCACGTTCTCCAATTTTCAGATTCTCAGGTCAGGCTAGGATTGCGGCCTGGGTGGATTCCTGCTGACTTCCGCACCGGGAACAGCGAACAGGGCCAAGGATGGCAAAGCCTCAGGGGAAGTGCATATTTTGTGGCGGATCACGGCTAACGCATGAACACATCATGCCCGCATGGGTGGGTCGTTTGCTCCCTGAGAAGGCGACCGGTTTTTCGAAGGGCGGCCCGGCAGTAAGACGCGTCGGCGATACCTTCACCATAGAAGTGACACCCCCGAGAGCCAAGCAGGGCAACTTGCTGGGGAAGACAGTTCGCTGCGTATGCCTCAACTGTAACGGCGGTTGGATGAAGGCCATCGAAGATGCAGTGATCCCGGTCCTAGGACCGATAGTGCAAGGCGAATCGGTCAAGCTTAGCCCTGATCAGCAGAAGCTGGTCGCGACTTGGGCGGCCATCCGAGCGGCGGTGTATGACCGTGACGACAAGAAGGTGTCGGCGGTGACGCAGCTAGACCGGGACCACCTTTTCCACTCGAGATTTCCTCCGGAAAGCTGGCTTATCTGGATCGCTAGAAACGACGGCGGAAAGCTCTGGAGCCCTAGTCGATACTGGCACGAGATCGCTTATGTAGGGCCGCGACCAAAGGCTGGACAACCATTACAAGCCAACTGCCATTTGAGCGTGATGTCAGCTGGGCGCTTGTCGATCTGGGTTGCTGGCGGAGAGGGTCATCAGTTTGCACCGGCACTTGGAGCACGCCTCAAAACTCTAGGAGGCACGCAAATTTGGCCAGCAGCCCGAACCTCAGTTGATGTGGCCTTAGTCGATGACGAAGTGCTTACCGACATCACCTTGAACTTCGCGATAGTTCGGTGATCGCCCGTCCCGGCCGGCTTCGATCCGGCGACACCCCACTCGCGTGGGAGCTCTACCAACTGGCTTACGGGATCGGGCGATCCCTGGGACTAGTCCACAGATGGATTCGAACCATCGCCACCCGCTTACGCGGAGCTCGACCACTGGCTTATGCGAACTATTCCCACGCTCCCACAAGAGGGAACGATCTTTTATAGCGTCTAACTACAGCAGTCGGTCACATCAACCAAACACCCCTCGCGCCTCGGTCGCGGCGAAATCGGCCTCCGCAACAGCAATAGGGTCGCGCTGGCTGACGCCGAGCGCCTCGATCAAGAGCCGGCCGGCTTTGAACTTCTTGGAAAGGTTTTGAGCAGCTGAGAAGGTAGCACTCCAGTTGGAGTACGGAATTCCGAACTTGCCCTTCAGACCGCTGAAATCGTTGGAGTTCGCCACCGTGGAAGGGTTTGCAGCAGTCTTCCGGATCCCGCCGAGAGGCCGGGTGCTCAGTCCGATTACTGCGCCATCGAACCAGAGTGCCACCTGAGTGACGGTTCCCAAAATTGCGGGATCAATACCACTATGCACGACCGCGTCGGTGCTGTTTGTGGCCTTCGCCCTGCGGTGCCAGAGCTGCCGAACACCGCTATTGGTTCCGTGCCCCAGCTGGAAGATCTCAGGCCCGCCTTGCCAACCGTTGCCCGTGTCAGTGAAGTTCAGGTAGGGGATCTCGCCAGAAAGTGAGTTCCAGTCATCCGCCGTGGGGAACTTGATCCAGGCGATCGCGAGATATCGTTGCGCATTCGCATAGATCGCGGCAGCTACGCTGGCAGGAACTTCCATATAGGTCGCGCGAGCGGTCACTCCTGAAAAGTCGAGCATCCCACCGACTACCGGAACGTTCTGCCCGGCCGGTATCACCATCTTGCCGTTCGCGTGCTCGGAGGTATCGATGATGGGCCCATCATTCTGCGCCGGGTTTCCGGCTTGGTAGGAAGCGGGGTGAGCGACGTCGGCTCCGAAGAGCCCGCCGTTGTTGAAGTCAGTCCACCAATGCACATCCTTTTTCAGGACCGGAAGAGCTGGGTTGTTGGTGACTGCAGGCGAGCGGATAGCAATGCCGGCCATGGTGGCGATCTCCTAAAGTGAGTGAACGAGGGCGCGGTAGAGCGCGTCGGCCGCAAGTGGGCCGCCGAACAAAGCGTCTTCGTGAGTGTTGTCGGGAAGCGCCGGGAGCGGGCTTGTTGGCGAGTAGTCATCCAGGCTGAGACCGAAGTACGGCTGCAGGTCGATGAACGGGTAGTTCTTCGCCACGCACATTTCGCGCACGGGTACGGTGATCTCGGACATCAAGGCGTCACGTCCGAGGAAGTTTTCGGAAGGCATCGCGATCAGGATGTCAGCTCCGGGGCTAGCCTGACGCAAACGCTGCGCAATGATGTCATAGTCGACCGCAAGGGCCGCGCCGATCGTAGCCGCACTGCTCGTCGACGATTGGTTGTTCGTCCCGAGACCAAGAATGTAGAGCCAGCAGGGCATCATCGCGTGAGAAGCGATAAACTGCGCCTCGTTTTTCGAGCGGAAGTGCCCGGACACTGCACCGTTTTGACCGAACTTGTTGAAGCGGAAACCGTTGCTGCTCGTCAGGATGTGAAGCCCGTTGAACTCTTCTGCTCCCGACGAACATTCGATCTCGATCTTCGTGGTGTTCGCAGGTGCTGGAGGCAGGATCACGCGAGAAGGCCCACTTCCAACGGATGTATCGATAGCCGTTGACCACGCTCCGCTGTTGTAGCGGACGCGGATCGAACTGCTCGCAAGGGGCAGGTAAATCCATGCGACCTCAGACGGAGAGACGCCGCCAGGACAGTTCACAGCAACAACCGAGCCCGCCACCGTCGCCTTGGTGTAGGACATATCGGGCGTAGCAACGCTGTTTTGGAAGAAGTGGAAGGTGGCGGAGTAGCTGGTGGAATACTCCCCGATGAGAGCATGCGGGCGAGCCATGGCGCCGTTGAAATTGATGTAACCCCCACCGGCATAGCCAAAGCGCTTGCGAAGCCGAGTACCGAGGGAATGGCTGATGTTGGCGAGGTACGTCCGGCTGTCGCCGAGGAAGCCGATGGGGAACTGCGTATCGGTGACCTCAGTCTCCAGCCTGCTCAAAAAGACTCGGGTCCGACGAAGCTGATCGAGGTTCTCGGTTGCCCCCTTCAGATTTCCGTAGCCGTCGAGTGAGCGATCGATGCGAGCAGCGAGTGAGGGCTGAACGCCTCGAGCCGCAACCATCTCGGGCATCAACGGGTCGAGATCTATGCTTGGCAGAATGCCCATAACGCGGCTGTCGCCATCAGTAAAAACCGCGCGGCCATCCGGAAGGCCGATGACCGGGTAAGCCTCAGAGGTCTGAAACTCCCGGCCAACAGGCATCGCCTTCAAGGTCTTGATGATCCGGTTGTTCTGATCGACGAAGTAGACGGCATCTTCCGCGCCGATGATCTCCATGGCGAAGGCATCGACATCGCCGAACCGAACAAAATCAAAGAGGCCCGAGCTCCCCGCTACCTGCGGAGCATGAAACGTCGCGTCCTTCTTCCAGTGACCGATTTCGCGCTTCCGGCCGTCCCCATCTTGAGCCGAGATTACGACAAGCCGATCATCGCCAATGATGCCGGAGCTTGCCTCGAAGCTGACTTCCTGCGCCGTCTGCCTGGCGTCCAGCTCCTCCGACGCTGCCTCTGCGGCGGTAGTGCGCGCTGCTAGCGCCTGCGGTGTGTCATTGCTGACTTTGTAAAGCGGAGCGCTGCCGGTGCGATTTTCGTAGTAGCCATTGCCTTCACCTGCACCATCAGGCCCGAGCGTCGGCGCTGCCGGATCTGCCGTGACGTAAATGCCCTTGTTGAGCGCGATCGTGGTGCCTACGGCTGCATTAGCCAGCGCCAGCGTGGCGAAGCTTCCGGCGTTCTCGGCGGCCGCGATGGCGCTGCTGATCACAGGAAGCTGAGCAGCCACCTCGTTGATGCCGGCGATGTTGTCTGCTGCTTGCTGCACAGCGACCGCGTCGAGGGCGGCCAGCTTATCGGCGAGCGGCGCGAGCACTGCGACATCTGCAGACGCCGCGCCCACAGCGATAATGTCTGGCATGCTCTGCAGGATGCCATCCAGCAGAGTGATATCGATCTGAACGCCTGCAAGGAGGATCTCAAGCGCCTGTCGATAGCCGCTATCGTAAGGCGTGAAGGTAATTTCGTAGGGCGCTTCAATTTGCCCGGGGCCAGGCCACGCGGCCGCCAGCGTGACGGTTGTCGCGGTAACAGCAGCGACTCGCACAAGCAAGCCGCGGTGACCGCCGAAACGATCTCCCGGACGCACAGCCTGCACCAGGTTGCCCGCGTTCTGGAACGTAACAGTAAGGCCGCCTTCCTCGACGGTCGCGCTGCCGGTGCTATAGATGCCTGGCCAATCAGCCATGATCCCTCGCACGCATTTCGAGTTCGGCATTGCGCGCCCGGACCTTGCGAAGCTCCTGGTCGAGTTCGCGCACAGTGATCGCCATCATCAGAGCTTCGTTTTCCAGAAAGGCGACGCGGCGCTTATAGTGCGAAGCCACGGCATCGAGGATCACCGGCTGCGGCGCATCAGCGCCAGCCGCTTGGGTCGGTTCAGTCATCTTTGAAGTCCCTGCTACTAGCTGGGTTGGATGCCGTAGGCGGCAAGAACCGCTTCAACCGCGGCCGGCGTGGCCGCTATCTTCAGGTCAGCTTGTGCCCGCTGGCGGTCGATTTCGACCTGCGCGAGCTGCTCTGCCTGCACCTGCGCCTTGTCGAGAACGGCGTGTGCAAGATCAGCCTCACTGATGCCGCGAGCGGATGCTTCCGGCGCCAGCAGCGGCGAGGTGCCCCCGTCGAGAACGCGACGCGCCTCGTCAGCTTTAAGCGCATGAACCTCGTGGATGGCTCCGCCGAGCACCGCGTAGTGGCGGGTTGCGAAGCCTGCTTCCAGCCGCAAGAGCGCAGCCAAACGGACATTGGTCATGTTTTTCGCGAGCTCGATCCTCATTGAGCGACGATCTCCATTTCGAACGCGAGGTAGGGGAAGTGGTTGATCGCCAGCCGGTAGCTCGCCGGCAGGGTTGATCGCATCTGGATGGGCTCGCCGTCGGCGATGAAGAGCTCATCGTCGACCGTGAAAGAGACGCCGGCAGGAATGCCGCTGATCACCGCCTCATCCACGCCATCGGCGGCAATCACGGTCTTTGAAGTCTGCACCACCAGGCGCGGCCGCGGCCGGATCTGATTGACGTCGATGTCAAAGTAGACTGCGGAAGGATCCGGAACGTCCATGCCGTGGCCGACCCACCGAAAGGTCAGTTTAGGAAACAGCGGCGGATAGCCCTCGATCACATCCGGCGGGACTGACCCGCAATAGATGATCTCGCCAGTGACGGGATCGTGCTCGACAAACACAGCATTTAGTTGATCGCTCATCGCTTCGCTCCGAAGACACCGAGGCGGGAATAGGATGCGGACGCTGACGCGCCGGTGCTGGCCGTGGTTGAAAACTGCAGGGCAACATTGAAGGTCCCCGAGCCCACCGCGATCGGAAACACGAAGGAGAAGGCGCCGCCGCTGATGTTTCCCGTGCCGCCATTCGACTGACCGGCAACGAGTGTCATGTACTCGCTGCCATTGATCAGGATGCGGGCGACGATCGAGGCGAAAGCAGAACCGTCACTGCTTTGGACATCAATCCTGCAGGCGAAGAGGACGAAGAGGGTTCCGCCACCGCCCGCAGGCATCGAAACAGAGGTTTGGCAGGCGGTTGACCAGCCACTTCCGCTCGTTGTGCCGTTGTTGGTTACGACTGAAGCGGTGGTCGCCGCATACAAAGCCAGAGCGCTGGTATCGACGCCGCCGACCTTGAGCTGGTCGGTATCGATGCTGTGCGCCTTGATGTTTATCGCATCGATCTCGCCCACGATCAGCGACGCAAGCACGGCCGCGTTGACGCGCATCACGCCATTCTGAAACACGAACGGCGTGAATTTGCTTCCGGGGCTTGTTGGGTTCGCGATGTAGAAGCGGTCGGCAACGAAGCCCGCATAGCCAAGGCCGCCACTGGTCGCTTCCAGGAAGAGCGCGCTGCTGACGAAGTTGTTAGCGGAGCCATGCTGCACCTGGACGGCGTAGCGGGCGCCTCCTGCCGGACCACCGGCCGTGGCTTCCGCCCGGATGTTGATCGAAGCGGACACATCGCCGACGTGTGCTTCCAGCACATCAATGGACTGAGCCGTCGCGACGATCTCGCCGTTGATGCGCGTGACTTCCGTCTGCACCAGCTGCTCGACGGTCGCGAGCCCTGTCTCGAACTCGGCGCTCATCTCGTTGAGCACGGCCGTGATCACGCCATCCGGCCCGATCGCCAGGATGATGGACTCTCCCACAAAAGCGCGGGTGTCCTCGATTTTCAGCTCGACTTCTTCGCGGATGACCTTGCGGTCGATGAAGTTCGATGAAGCTTCGTTTTCCTCGTCCAGCATCAACTGGCGGATACGCTCGATCGCAGCGCGCGAACCCGTCGTGGCGAACTCGGTCATTCGCAGGATATGCTGCTGGATCTCCTCCAGCATGCCAGGCAGATAAACGTCCCGGTCGGTCAGCCGGATATCGGGCGTAGTGACCGGCAGCCAACCCGACCAGAGCGTCGGTCGACTGGACCGCGGCTCATAGCGGCCGCGCACACCATAGGCGGTAAGCGGCAGCAGGTTCTGGCTGATCAGAATGGAGCCAGCAGCGGGGTTATCCGTGCGACCGCGATAGATCACCTCTTCCGTGGCTGCGAGACGCACCTCGAACACCACGGCCGCGACGTCCGGCTGCTCGCCGTCCCATGATAGCTTGATCGCTGCTCGGCGCGCTATGCCGCTTTCATCGTAGAGCACCGCGCCTTCGGCATACCAGTCGACGATGATCTGCGGGGCAGGGCGGATCGGCCCCACCGGTCCGTTGACCGGCGTCCGATAATCCGTGTTCTGGTTCCAGTCGTAGTCGTTCGGATCGACTTCGGTCAGATCGACCATCACGTCGAGATTGGCCCTGTCGGCCACGCCATCGACACGGAAATGCTTGGTGATGTAGCCGTTGCGCGGCGAGGTCCAGGCGATCGTATCGACGCCGGGTTCGAGCACGCCGTACTCGGGCGTCAGAACGATCGTGTGCCGGCGCGCCCGCTGCGCTTCCTCGAGCGCCGACTTCATCAATCGTTGCACCTGGCCGGGATAAGGCACCAGGTCCAGCGACACATCGGCCATCAGGCGGCGATTACCGTCCCGCGCTTCGAGGTCCGCGCGGTAAAGCGCCGGCGCTGGTTTCGGCACCCACCCTTCGGCAGGTTCCGGATAGGTGGCAGCAACGCCGTTGATCGTGTCGGCTAGGCCAAAGAAGGGCGAGAAGCTTTGCGGCTCCGTCGAAAGGATCACGCCGTCGTCAATCGATGCCACCGGCGCATCCGGCGCGCCGACATGGATCTTGTAGGTGCCGCCGATCTCTGCCAGCCGCCCCTGGGCACCGGTGAGCACGGCCTCGATCGCGTCGGCAAGCGGCGCGGCCACCTGGATCTCTCCGCCCGTGCGATAGGTCGGTTCCGATCCATTCGGTCCGGCGATCGGCGCTCGGCACTTGTTGATCTGGGCGATCCAGTCGGCCACCGGCAGACGGGCGGCGGCAACACTCTGAAGGCCGTAGAACCACGTTGCGTTGTACTTGAGCCCCAGCAGCAGATTGTAGGCTTGAACGGCCGGCAGATGGTCACCGTCGCCGCCCCAAGTCGACGGGGTTCCGAGCCGATGCGAACCGCTGCCGCCGCGCGTGCTGTCGCGTGAGGGATCGTAGAGCTTTACGCCGTTCAGCGCGAACTTGAACTGGGGAAAGCCGCTGAACAGCTCCTCGTTGATCTGCGCCGTGACAATGGCATAGGCGACGCCGCGGCCGATGCGGCTTGATCCCCATGGCCGCTCGGCACTCGAAACGCGGTTGACGAGGAAGGCGTCCGGTCCAACCTGGTTGCCGTCATAGAAGCGGACCCAGAGGTGGTTGTTCGTTTCATCCGTGCGGTACTCAAGAACAGGAAAGCCCTGCTCATAGGTGCCATTGCTCCAGTCGATCGTGACCTTTTCGCCATTGACCCAAAGCTCGGCCAGTCCGCTCACCGGCAGGTCCGAAAGGGCAATGACCTGCGTCAGGTAGGCGTTCGGCGTCTTGTTCTCTTCGCCCCACGTGTTGACATAGACCAGCGAGCCCGCCGTTGCGCCTAAGCCGAGGATGAAAGAGCGCGGCAAGTCGCCGCCCGATTGTAGCTTCCCCTGAACGGAAAACTGCGCTTCCTGCGGCTTCCCGGCGATTGCCTTCGCGAGAAGGTTGAGCCCGATGCCGGCAGCGGTTTGCAGCACGAAGGCGCCGATCGCGCTGCTGGCGATAAAGCCAGACACAGCGGAGAACACGCCGCCGATCGCCGCTGCGATGCCGGAGAAAATTGCCATGGATGATCCGGGAACCCGACGCTTAAAGCGGCTTCAGAAAATGCGTTTCGATCGCGCGATAGCCGCGGCGTTCGTAAAGTCGTGACACGTCATTCGTGGCGAGCGAGGCCATGCCCGCGACGACGCAGCCAAGGGAGCGCGCCCAATCCTCATAGGCGTGGAGCATCAACAGCGCCGCGCGGCCGCGTGCGTCAGGAGCGACAAACCACACCGTTTCCTTCGCCATCTTGCCCGCACCGAACGGATGATCGAAGGCCGTCGCCATCAGCACACCATGCGCAGGCTCGCCGATCACTAGGCAGCAGGCGTCCGGACTTTCCGCGTGCCGCTTGAACAGCGCCTCCGCGCGAGCGGCTTGGAACGGAAACGTCCAGCCCGCCGCGGCATGGCTGTCGCGCAGCAGGCGGATCACCGCGAAGCGATCCGAGGCGGTCGCGTGCCGGATCAAGTCAGCTTTCCGTTTTTCCTGCCCCAGAACACTTCCCACTCGCCGACGGTGCCGGCATCGGCAAAGAAGTCGTCACCTGGTGAACGCAGGATCTGGCTGGCATGCGAGCGCGTATCCGGGTTGGAGCGCGTCATCTCCTGCGTATGGGACCGGCATTCCAGCCGAACGCTGCCTGCTTCACCCTCGGATGGCGTGGTGATCGGCGCACCATCCACGAAGCCAGCGAAGCGGCATTCCGCCGGCGCCACCATCTGCCGGGTGTCGGGATTGAACAGCCCGCGGAAGATCTCGACCTTGGCCTGCCGAAGGTCATAAAGCCGCGCCGCCTGCTCAACCAGTTCATCAAGCTGCGACAAGTCGATGGTCACCGTCTGCACAGTGATGTTTGCCACAAGCGGAATGTCGCTGATGGCGATCAGCGTGCCGGAACCGTAGAAGGCGCGGTTTTCCACCTGGCCGGTATCCGGACTGCGCACCTGCGCTGACACATCGCCGACGTCGGACCAGAAGCCGACCGCTTCCGGCGCATTGGTGGAGCGGTTGCGCGCCACGATCCAAAGGAAGTCGCGGGCAACGAGAACCCGTGCAGCCAGGGCTGCCTGATTGGCTGCTGAGATCGCGCGCATCAGCGGGCCTCGAGACCCTGGAACGAGATCGCGCCGCGGCCGGTGCTCGGATCCGCCGACGCTGAAACGGAGCCCGGCACGATCGTCATCAGGCAAGAGGGCTTGGCAATCTTCACGGCAGCACCTGCCGACACGCCGGGCCAGATGTGCGGCCGAACCTCAAAGCTGCCGGAGGCGTCTTCCACAACCCGATGCAGGTCAGCTGCACCGATCTGGATTAGGTCTCCAGCCTTGAGCGACACACCCGCCAGACCACTCACGCTGATCGTCTTCCGATTGGAAGCAATGGAGCCGAGAGAGCCGGCTGGGAGGGCGCCAGAACCCGGATGTGCGATGGGGCGGCAGCGAGATGAGGCATAGGCGATAAAACGCTTGGCGCCGCCTTCAAGCGCGTTAAGCCTGGCACGCCAACGGTCCAGCTCATTCGCGCGCAGGACGCGCGATTGCCAGGTGCCGCCCCAGATCGGAGAACCGAGATCCTTGACGCGTGTAACGCCATTCGCCTGGCGAGACGTCTCCTGCCGATGCACCAGGTCGAACTCGATCGACCAGCCGGGGAAGTCCGCCAGGATGTCGAAGGGATCAGCGAGCGCCATTAGAGCTGCCGTCCCTTTTGCGCCTGCCGGACGGTGTTGATCACATGCGCAGGCAGTTCGGCCTTCAGCTTCGCGACTTGCTGTTCGACGCGGGCTAAGCCTTCGCGATCAGCACCCCTCGCATCGATCGTGATGTTGACCGGCGCGCTGATGGCGCCGCCAGCAGACTTGCCGAGTGCGGTCGGGATCCTCGGGACGATGTGGCCTGACTGATTTGGAACGAACAGCTCCGGCCGCTTCTCACCTACGATGTAGGGCTGGCCCGCCCGAACCGGACCCCCGAACTCGCGCTTGGTAAACAGGCTGCCGATACCGCCAAGCAGCGAGCCGAGAAACCCGCCGCCGCCGCCCTTTCCACCGCTGAAGAGCGCATCCAGACCGCTGTTCAACAACCGGTCTGCCAGTCGACCTAAGGCGCTACCAAGTGCTTCGGTCGCACTCTTGCCGTTGATCATGTCGCGGATGAACGAGCCCATTGTTTCACGCCCGATTTCTGCAACTTCACGCGCCGCTTCAGCGGCCTTTTCTTGGCTGTCGCGCAGGCGATCGACGCTTGATGAGGCCGTGGCGTAGTTGGTAGCTAGCTCGTTGATCTTGGCTGACACTTCCGGCGTGATTTCTACGCCAGCTTTCTTCGCCTCATTGAGCAGTTCCTGCTTGATGCGGGCTTGCTCGACCTGGAAGCCGTAGTCGTTGATCAGCGGATTGACCCGACCCTGAGCCTCATATTCCGCATTAAGCACGTCAATCCGGCGCTGGATCTGGTCCACATCACCCTGAAAAATCTCTGCGGGTGTTTTCTTCGGCGCTCGCGGGGTTGATGTACTGATCCCAGCATCTTTGAGGCTGTAGCCGGTGCTGCTGAGATAAGCCTGTGCCTCCAGTCGGCGCCTCGTCTTGTTAACGCCCCCGTTGTCGACACCTAGCGAGGCAATAGCATTAGCCACCGCTTCAGGTCCGCCGCCATTCTGTATGGCTGCAACGATCTTCTTTGGCAGACTGCCGTAATTGTAAGCGATGGAAGTGAGCGCGGCCTGCTGACCTTCGGAAAGGCTGCGCCAAGTATCCAAGCCGATCGCCCGCTGGATGCCCGACTGAAATTCAACGATGCGACGTGCAAGATCCCGCTCGGCATCAGCCAAGGTGACAACCGTGTCGCGCGTTACCTTCTCAATCGTGCCATCGGAGCGGGTAGTTGTGTCCGACCCGAAGCCCGTCCGATAAGCGTTCACATCCCAGTAAGCGGTCTGCCGGAAGCCCTCGTGCTTCTTGATCATATCGGCCGCAGAACCCTGCGCCTTGCCAACCATCTCCCAATCTTTGGCGAGCCCATCGAGGTAGCCGGAAACAGAGCGCATAGCAGGGTTAAGATAGCCCGAGACAGCGTCCGCGATCTCCTTGATCGCACCTGCGCCTTGCGTGCCCAACCCGAGAAGTTGTGTTGTCAGGGCCGCCGCAACAGTCTTCGCCTCCTCCAGCGTTAGCGTCACCGCCTTCGATGCGTCATCCAGCTCCTCAATCGTGCTCACTGCCTTCGTGGAAGATGCTGCTAGCGCTTCGAGTTGAGTTATGACCGACTTCACCGTTTGGTTGCCGGTCTGCTCAAAGACGACATTCAGCGCATCGATAACACGCCTGAAATCCTCGGCGGTCTGAGAGTTGGAGTCGATCTTCGATGCCAGGACGCCGAACTCACGATTTGCATCAGGGACAATGGCAAGAATATCCGTGATGGAAGCCGTGATCCGGTCGAACTCCTCTCGGAAACCGCCGGCAACACTGTCTTTGGTGAGCCGGATCGCCTCCATTCGTTCGGCCGCGTCGGCAGCCCGGGTGAGCTGATCCGCATAGTCTTTGACTGCCGGTATCACCACGCCGTACTTGTCGGCAACCTTCTGAACGAGGGCGGCATGCTTGGCGATCTCTTCTGACGTGGCCTTCCCACCCGACATCCACTCGGAAAAGTATTGAACCGCCGCGCCAGCCAAGCCAATTGTGGCGATGGTCACAAGTGACACAGGGTTGAGCAGGGATGTGAACGCCCCGCCGAGAGCCGCAACGGTCCCGCGTAAACCACTGCCGCCGAGGACCTGATTGATCTGCGTGCCCTGCTGCAAGGCAATCAGGAACGGCGATTGTCCGCCCGCTAGCTGGACGCCAATGTCATTGATCTGCGCTGCAAGGTTGCCAGTCTGAAACGAAGAGGCTTTCATCGCGCTCTGGAAACGCTTCGCCCCTTGTTCAGCGGCGGTGAAAGCCTTGTTGCTATTCGCCGCAACACCGTTGAATGACGAGGCAGCAGCGGCACCCGACGACGCGAACGCCTGTTCGATCGCCTTAGTGTTCGCCTGCGTCTGCCCAACCAGCGACTTCAACTGCCGCTGAATTTGGCGCGTGTCAGCGCTGATGCTAAGCACCAGTTGTTCGTTGTCAGTTGCCAAGGGAGACCTCAGAGATGGAAGGCTGGTTGAAGGCGCTCATCGCTGCCGCCTGTGTTGCAGTTCTAGCCTCAGCTGGCTACTTCTTCTGGAACGAACGAAAATCAGCCTTAGCAGGCAAAGAAAGCGCTGATTGCGAGACGCTGATCCGCGTTGTTCTTAAAGAGCGCCCGGAGCGGGGAACGCCGATGTTCAACGCTGCATCGTCCTGCCTCTCAGATGGCAGGATAACCCAAGATCGATTTGATGAGCTAGTCAGACAAACTCGCTAAATCCCTAGCCAATCGGCAAGTTCGTCCTGCTCCTTACCCGTCAAACGTTTCTCGCTTTCAGGATCGTTTGTCTCGCGATAGCCCTCGACAGCCGCCAAGAACTGCCAGGTGCTCATGGCTCGCACCTGCTGGGGTGTGAAGCCTAAGACGGCTCCGGTTCCATAGAGGGCGGCAAATCTGACCCTTCCGTCTGGGAGAGCGGGCTCTCCTCCTGACTTGCCGCCTCGGATTTTTTTTCGAGTTCCTCCTCCGGCGCCCCGACGACCCCAGAGCCAAGCACCTGCTGGGCAATGACCAGACTCTGAAGCGGCGCTTTGGACATCACCTCGTCCCGAACGAGCTTTACAGCCTTTGCTGGCTCCGTGCCGCCGCCGATCAGGCCGAACTTGATCACGTCGGCGATGTCCTCGACGTACCAGCGACCCGAGACCAAACGGTCAAGGATCACATAGGGGCCAGCGCCGCGGGCCTCCTGCAGCTTCTCCAGATCGCCCCAAGCGAACCGGAAGGCGCGAATATCACCCGCGAAGTCCAGCAGGATAGAACCGTCACGGCTCACGGGGTCACCGTGCGGGTCATCTCGCCGTCGCTCTGCATCGATATCGACTTGGTAACGCGCCGGCCATTCTCACCACCTGCCTCAATGCTCTCGACGTGCATGCGGCCAACCCACGCGACAGTCTTGGCTGGAAACTCCAGCTCGATGCGTGCAGGAACGCTATCGACGCTCTCCCAAGCATCAAGCCAGGTCTCGACGCTTTCCTGCGCCATGACGCCTTCACCACTGACCGCCATCGAAAGCGATGTGGCATCCCGGCCGGTCCAGGACACAGCATCCGGATCGTCGCAATCAGGAAGGTTCACGTCTTCCAGCCCTTTGCTCAGTGTGAGTGATCGGCTGGTGAAACCGCAGGGCGCGGCATACACAATTGGCTCGGCATCGTTGCCGAGCATGACGCGGAGCTTTCCGCCCTTGGTGGTGACGGGCTGTGCCATAAGGGTGTCCTCTTCTATGGCTGTTCGATAATGGCTTCGAAGGTGAGTACGGCATGGCTGGTCTGGCCGTCCGGATCTCGAAAGGTACGGGTTTGCCGGTGGCGAAACTCCACCAGGGCATTGTCTTGCAGTGCCAGTTCTGGACCTTTGAGTGCCCGGCGAATAGCGTCAGCGATCCTCTTGGCTTCCGGGAAACCAACCGCGCGAGACCATACGTCGATATCGAGCGAGATCTCGAAGGCGTTGACACAATCAGCATCGTCGCTGGTCTCGTCGCCTTCCCCGACCGTGACATAGGGGAAGTCGGGTTTCTTCGGGACCGCGTCATAGACGCGGGTGCTGATCAGCGACGAAACGCCAGCAGTCGTCTTGAGACGCGCGACAATCGCGCCCTGAAGTTCGAGGGATGGCGACATTACTTGGTCTTGACCTTCTTCACGGCTTTGCGAACCGAAGCAGCCATCTTCCGCCGAATGCGAGGACGTTCCTGGCGATAGGTCGGAAAGATATGCGGGCGCTTCGCCATCTTGACCGTGCCGAACTCAAGGAACCGCCAAATGAAATCAGCGAACACGCCGGTTGCATTCGGATCTTTGGTAGACCCTCGGAGTCCTTGGCTGACCGGCTGCTGACCCGTCCGGTTCGCCAACCGATCTGCTTGGATGCTCGCTTGATATTGGCCGGTGCGCGGGCCTGGCGCTCGTGGCCTGATCTTGCTTGCAAGATCCTGCGCCGCTTCCATTTGTGCTTTCGCCAGCTCTTTTTCGGCTTCCGGAACGATACCGCGAAGGAGCTTCATGGTCTTCTCGCGACCGAGCATCTTCGCCTTGATCGCCATTACGCCGCCACCCCGGTGCTCACCTCAAGGTACACCCACCGCCGATCCGTCACTGCGTCCACGATCTTGACAGCGTATCGCTCGCCGGTCCTCACGTCGCGCATCTGCCAGTCGCTTTCGATCTGCCGCGTCTGGGTCGAGGAGCGGACATAAACGCCAAGTACGTTTCGGCCTTCCAGCCGCGCGGCAACAACAGCCTCGGAGCCGCCGCGGGAGCGAAAGGCTGCGTGGACTTGGAACTGTTCGGCAAAGGGGCCTTCCTCGTTGCCATAGTCAGGCCCTGTAGATGCGCCCCGCTTATCGAACGCAACGCGGTGCCGCAGCTCGCCGGCAGTGGGGCTATTCGCCATCGGCCGGCTTCGCCTTCGGCTTGATCTCCTCGGCCTTGCCAGCCGCAATCGCTTTCTCGGCGCAAACGGCCTTCACCAGCTTTTCGGTGCCAGCCTTGTAGGCGACGGTGACTTGAGCCGAAGGCTTGAAGTCGAAGTCGGAAAGGAAGCGCACACGTGGCATATCAGTCAAATACTCCATCGCCGATACTTGCCGATCAGTGCGCTTTCGATCCGCCCAAGATGCACGGCATTCACGCGCGCTGCTTCATCGATCATGGTTTGTACCCGCAGCTTGATCGCGGTCTTGATGTCATCCGGAACATCGGATTCCGGCACCGCACCTTCGACCGCATCAGCCGGCAACGGCCGGTTCGGCCATCCGGCTCGATACTGGATCAACACCGCTTCGCGTTCATAAAGGTCGACGGGGAAGCCGTACCCAGCATCGAACCGGATTGATGATGCGCCACCAGCATCCGTGCGCAGCGCGTATGAAGCAGGAGGAACCGTCGCCACTTGGCCAGCAACATTGCGCCACGTGACACTATCGACACCGATCACCGGCCCAATTGGCAATGCCAGTTCACGGAAGAACCGATCAAAGCTCTGCGACCAGCTTTGCTCGGCAAGCGCAATGCCGAGGATGCCTGTCCAGCCCTCATAGTGATCGACTGCGCTGCGGATCTGGCTTTCGATCTCCGTATCGAGATCTGGGTCATCAATCCGGAGCGCGAGCTTCACCGCCGCCACGGAGATCGGCAGGATCGATGGCGGTGTGACAAGGGCCGGTCGGCGCATGGTTACTCAGCCGTTTTGTTGTTAACTGCCGGCGCCTTCTTGTTTTGCACCGTCGTGGCTGCCTTCTTTCCCGCCGAGGAAGTGCTGTCATCAGCTTGTGGCGCAACGGGCAGCTCCGGCGGAACCACAGAGGTATCATCCATCGGCGGCTCGATCGGAGACGAGATCTCGGCAGCTTGAGCTGCGGCGATTTCTTCTGGCGTGCTGCGCGCCGCGTATCCTGCCGGCGGGTAGTTCTCTGCCTTGTAACCAGCTGAGAGGTATTCGGCGATGGTCGGACCATCCTGCCGCAAGCCCTCGTCATCGCCAGCCTCGCGAACGGCATTCATGGCTTCCAAGCGGTCAAAATCGACGCGGTCGAATTCTCGCGCAGTACCTTCTGGCTGGCCGTCCAGCGGCTTGGTGAGGATTGCTTTCACGGTATCCATGGCTTCACTCCTTCGGTTCATGAAACCGGCGAGCCGCTGAAGCGCGCCGGTTGTGATGAGCCGAATCCGCTTATGCAACGCGGCCGAGATCCCCGTAGACGATTGCCTGCGGACGATAGATCGCCATCGCGAGACGCTCCTCGGCACGGATCGTCACCTTGTTCTTGACGAAATTGTCCTGGTCTTCAGTGGACACGTCGATGGTGGCGTCTTGCCGATCGAAGATCTGGGCAGCGAGGTTGAAAGCACCGACCAGAGCCTTGTCCACTCCCATCGCCTGGGTTGGCACCACCGGCAGGCTCCAAAGCGTCGGCGAAATCGTGCCTTGAGGATTGCCGATGATGTAACGGCCTTGGGTGTCCTTCGCCATTTCGATGGCCGCCCAGTCGATCGGGTTCATCACGATGCCGTTCGGCGGATATTCCGCCAAAGCGGCCTGCAGGATCATCAAGCGGATGATGTCCACCTGAGTGGTGGCGGTCAGGCTGCCGGGCGCAGCGTACGCCGTGGCGGCAGTGACGAGGCCGAGCAGGTTCTGACCGGTGCCGGATCCGTTGAGCAGCTGGTTTTCCTCGGCGAGCGCGAGGCCATAACGCAGCCGCTGATCAATAATGGAGCGGAGACCAGGCGCATCGGCGAGGATCTGCACCGAGGTGCGGATCCAGTGCGCGATCGTGCGAACCGTTGCCGTCTTATCTTCGAACTGCAATTCCGACTGCGGCTTGAGATCGCCTTCGGCAACCGGAGCAGCGCTGTTGGTGAACAGCTTTTCCTGTTCATACTCGATCGAGTTGCTGGCGGTCGTGCCAGGCAGCAGGAGCGAGCGAACGGTGAGCCGGCGCTGCGGCAGTTCGACCTGCAAGCCACGGCGATCGGACGGGATCAACGCGCCGGCGGAACCAGCCGCATCGGTGGTGAGCGACGTGATGTCCTTAACGTCCACCAGAACGCGACCGCGAGGTCGGGTCTGACCGGCGAAAGACTTGAATGCTTCGTCTTCGGTAAACCGCTCGCCGGCCGTGAGGATGCGATCGCCTTCGCCACCACCTCGCGAAGTCTTCTGTTCCAGCTCATCGAGACGAGCCTTCGCTTCGTTCATGCCGGAAATCGCCTGATCCGCCAGTTCCTTGGCAGCCTTGGCCAGGGGTGTGCCTTTCTCGGCTTCGGCAAGGGCCTTTTCGGCAAGCTCTTTGACCTTGTCGTGCTTGGTTTCGAAGTCGCGCTTGAATTCCGCTGCAAGTTCGGCTGCAGACTTGGAACCGGTGCCGTCTTCGGCCTTGAAGAAGATGCGAGGGCCGAATGGCAGGGAAGCCAGACGAGCGATGCCGCCCGCTGCGGCAACGGCGGCGTAGGGTGCCAATCCTGCCAGTTCAGAGCCGCCGATCGGGCCGATGGCCGCGTGAGAAGCTGTTGCGGCGATAGCGCCGAAGACAGCGAGAAGCGCAACCGCGAAACCGCGGAGGTAGAAACTTTTCATTGTTTGTGTTCCTTGAGGTTGAGGGAAGGGCGTCAGCCCAATAAGGCTCGGAGAAAATCGAGCCCTTCATCCGCTTTCGCAGGTTCCCCCTGCGCCTTCAGGTGGATGCGTGCGGCGCGCTCCGCCTGCGAGTTCGAAAAGCCTAGCCCCTTGAGCCAGACCTCGAACTCTCGTTCTGTCAGCCGGTCCCCGGCCTTCAGCTTTTCCATGAGGTCGTGCGCGGCCTTCGCCGCCTTCACACTCTGCACGACTGCGTTTTCGTTGGCACCAACCGACACGATGCTGACCTCGACCAGGTCCAGCTTCTCAAGCGTCCAGATACCGGTCTCGGTGTCGACGCTGTATTCCTTGATCCGGTAGCCGATTGACAATCCGTCGATGTCGCCTTCCTTCAGCAGAGCATAGGCTTCGCGGCCACGCTGCACGTCCATGTTGAGCTTGCCGCGAAGCAGCAGGCCGTGATCGTCTTCCTTTGCGTCCAGCCATTTGCCGATCGGCTGGTCGGCGTTGTGCTGCCAGAACAGCTTCGGCATGGTGCCTTTTGCCTTGTGAGCGGCGAGGCTATCGGCATAGGCGCCCTCGGCGATGACGTCGCCGTAGGCATCCGGCTCGCCACCGAAGGTCGATCCGTAGCCCTCGAACTCGCCGCTGTCCTTCAGCGCCTTGATTTCGAGGATCGGCGCCGTCTTCTTATCCATCACCGGAGCGGCATGCTTACGCAGCAGGGTCGTCATTACGATCTCCATTGATGGCGCTTTGCAGGGGGATGTCCTGCATCTGGATGGTGACGATGTCGCCGCCAGGAATCGGCGGAAGGTTCTCCAGCGCGCGGCATTCATTGCGCGTGCGCAGGCCCATGCGGATGGCGCGATCATAGGATTCGTACCGGCTGGCAGTGTCCCCGCGCAGCAAACCTTCGAGGTTGAACTCGATTACCAAACCCTGAGCTCGACGTTCAGAGAGCGGCACGAGCTGCTTGAGCAACGCCTGTTCCTTCCGCTTGAGGCGCGGGCGCAGCGTGAATTTCTGGAAACCGAGCACGTCGACTTCCTTGCCGGTACCCCAGTTCGAGGACTTGTCGCCGAAGCCGACCATGGCGGGCGGCACACCGAAAATTCTACAAATTTCCTCGCCGCCGAACTTGCGGCTTTCCAGCATCTGCGCGTCCTGCGGATTGATCGAGAGCTGCGTCCAGGTCAGGCCGTTATCGAGCAGCATGGGCCGACCCTGGCGGATTGAGCCCATGTATTTCTTGGCAAGATGATCTTCCAGATCTTGGCGCTGCTGCGGGGTAAGCTGAACGTCCGGCTTCGTTGACAGAACACCTGTTGGGTTGACGCCATTCCGAAACATCGAGCCGGCTGCGCTCTCCGCCGCAAGAGCATCATCGAAAACGCTGCGGCACATCGAGAGAGTAGAGGCACCCGACAGGGCATCGCCGAACGGCCCGCGAATATGAAGAACGTCCGATCCTCGCTTGGTGACCGTGCGACCATCTTCGGTCCACGAATACTCGATCTCACCGCCGGCCGTGCGGCGGGCTTTGACTTTGTCAGGACGGATCGGGTGCAACGCGTTGACGATGCCTCCGGAACGGCGCTCGATCACGGCATAGGCGTTTCCGTAGAGTTCGATGCTGGCCGCCATGACCTCCCAAAAGTCGACCGCGGTCTGATCATAGTTCGGGCTGTCATGCAGCACAAAATAGAGGGGGTGATCGCGGGCCACCTCGCGAATGCCATCTGCGTTGGTGCGGTAAACCATCAATGGCAAAGACGCGATCGTGCCGGCAATCAGGCGCACGCACGACCATGTCGCGGACAGCCCGACTGCTGCGCCGCCCTTGGTCAGCTGAGTATCGCGATAGTCCGAGACCGTGACCTGATTGACGACGAAATTGTCTGCGTTCTCAGTCGAGACCTCACCGCCCCGCCATGGCTCGATATCCTTGGTGCTGCCGAGGCCAAGCAGACGTCGATACCAACTCATGCGTAGCTCGCAATCCAGGCATCGGCATCGAACGCGCCTTTCGCCTCCGGGTTTTGGAACATCAGCATGGCCGCATTGAATAGCGCCATGAGCGGGTCGATCTTGGCTGCGCCGGAGACTTCTTTCGTCACCACATAATTGCTCCCGCGCAAGGTCTGTTTGGCGTTGCCGACAGCCCAAGCCATCAGCGCCTGGTCGCCATGGAGGAAGCGGCGGTCTTCAAGCTTGAGCGGCACCGACGAAACAGCCGTCTGAAGTTTCCAACCCTGCGCAACAGCCTGAACGAGTGGTTGCGTTAGTTCCTCTGCTTCAAGCGCATCGAGCAGCAGTGCCACGCCGGCGCTATCAAGGCCAATGCCGGCCTGTTCCGGCAGCAGACCGCTATCAGCAACACGCCGACAGATCGCTGCCGCCGACATAGCCTGTTCTTCGCCATCGGCAGCGACCACGAGATCGCCATCGGCTTCAAACTGTTCCAGCGAGGAGACGATCCCCTTACGGCGCTCGAAAACCGACTTTCGCGCCCATGCTTTGCCCCAGCCGAGCCAACGCTTCGTTTTCCGCTCGCGACCGATGACATAGAGGGCAGCTAAATCGTCTGCGCCGCCCCAATCGATTCCGATGGTGCAAACCTCTGATCTCGCCAGCAGCTCATTGAGGCTGGCAAGGCTCTTGTCGACGCAGCTGGTCCAATATGGCGCGCCCGACCATCCGTCGCTTCCGATGCCGACGCCGACCTCTATGTTGAGGTGCTGGCTCGCCCAAATCGACAGCTTGTCGATGCCGGCTTCCCGCGCCTCCCGAAATTTCGGCAGTAACCGCTCGGCGGTGATCGACTTGCCTATGTTTGGAAGCACGATGTTCCAATTCGTTGGATCAGTCCAAGGCTGCGCCTTGTCTGCCTGCATCGCTGTCGGAAACTCGTAGAGCATCGGAAGCGTCTCGGCATCCTTGAACTCACCGTCGCGGATGGACCGCGCCAGCTTCAGCTCATCCTTGAAGATGCCGGTTGGTGGCTCGTCGGACTGCGTCGTGATGATGATCACGAAGCCTTCGGCGTTGGCGACAATGCCGCCCTCGATCTGCGTCATCACCTTGGCGGCGTAGCTGATCTTGCCAAGTTCATGCAATTCGTCGACGAGGACGCCAACAGGCTTCGCGCCGGTCATGACTTTGTTGTCGAAGGAGCGGATACGCAGCTTAGCGCCGTTCTTCCGGTCTTCGATCGTCTTCAGGTGCTCACGGAGGTGGAAGCGCTTCGAAAGCCACGGGTCGGCCTTCACCATTCCCTCCGCCTGCTCATAGGCGCGCTCTGCTGTCGCCTGGGTAGGTCCAACCAACAGAAATTCCGCGTTGGGACGACGGTTGCGGATCATGGCCGTCATCATGATTGCCGCGCCGTTGGTCGTCTTCGAGTTTTTCTTTGGCACCAGCTGGAAGAACTTCCGCGCCTTGCGGTTCACGATCATGGTGCGATCGTCGTTCATCTCCACGAGGCCGAAGATGGCGCTAACGAAATCGCGCGCCCACTGTCCAGCCACGTCGCGAAGAAGGGGCTGCCCAGGCACATCCGGCAGCCGCAACTTGTTGAAGGTTTCGACGGCAAGCCGTGCTTCCTCATGGTCGAGTGGTAGAGCGTCAGGCAGCGGTGAGCGGCCGGCCTTCAGCTTCTCGAACCAGTCCAAGCACGAAAAGTCCGTCATCAGTGAGCGAGCCTCGGCGCGACCGCTTCCCAATCATCCGGCGGATTGTTCGCCTCGATCCGGTCGCGCTCCTTCTTCCCGAGCTTGCGCTTTTCGTCTTCGACCTTGTCGCCGAAGGCATCGCCAATCGCCGTGTCATGGCGGCGAAAGTATTCCTTCATCGCAGCGACGTTGCCCTCGCGTCCCATGTTCCACAGTGACAGGAGACCGATGGCCTCAACCCGATCACGGGCTAGGTCACGAACTTTGAGTTCGCGAAAATAATGCTTCCGCAGAGTTGGCTCGCTGATCCCAAGCGCGCCAGCGATGCGCTTGTCGACCCATCCCTGTGCCAGCAAGAGCATGATTTTGTTGCGGTTTTCCTTTGTAGGCACGTGCGGAGGACGCCCGCGACCACCGAAATTGGCCGGGATCGGATCGCCAAGAAGGTCAAAGGCGGCCTCAAAATCCGTCACGACAGAAAAAAACCTCCGAATGTGGGGGACGCGGGTCTAGCGGGTGAGGGGTCCTAGACTTTCGACCCGCCCCCCCTCCGGTCACTTGATCGGTGCGGCGCGATCCGACCCATTGCCCTTGCTGTTGTCGAGCACCACCAATTCGTGCCCGCCGACCGCCTCCAAGCGCTGCTCATCGATCCAGCGCGGTTCCTTGTCTGCATTCCATTGGGCACTACCGTTCGCGATCGGATCACAGGTCATGCTCATGAACCTCGCCTTTCCTCGCTCTGCTTAACCTTGTCGTGGCAGCCCTTGCACAGGCACTGCAGGTTGCGATCATCCCAGAACAGCGTCTCGTCGCCTCGGTGTGGCACCTTGTGGTCAGCCACCAGCTGCGAGGTCACAGCCTCAACCCGCTTGCAGATGGAACAGGTGAACAGGTCCCGAACGAGCACGGACCAACGCAGCTTCTGCCATCGCGCCGTCTTGTACCAAGCGCGCCACGCTTGGGTGCGGTCGCGAACGCGAAGGCGTTCCTGCTCGCTCTGCCCAGCGACCCCGATGCGGGGCGGCAGGGCGCCGATGCGAGGCGCTAAGCTCTTGAGCCTGCCCATGCTCCGCACCCCTGAAACACCAAACCCCGCCTCGTTTCCGAAGCGGGGTCTGATTTGGAACCTTCTTATCCGTGACGAGACATCCTCCAAATTTTGGGTCGCGTCAAGCTCTCTTTCGCATCTGCTGTTTGAACCATCGCGGAAACCGCCCTGCGAGCCTCGCCAGCGCACGTTCCTCTTCGTCACGGGCAAACTTGGCATCGGCAGGAAGATCGCGCAGGAGGCGCGGCTGCGGCTTGTTCTGAGCCCAAGGTTCGGCAGGGACGGTAGACGGAAGCATGATGATATCCTGCAGCTGGTGCGCAACGGCGTCGTGTAGGAGCCCCATCGCAGCCACCCAGATCTCATGTTCGGCGCGTTCCATGATCGTCGCAACCGGATCCGGGTCGAGGTAGCTCTTTGTGTAAGCGCCGGGCAGGGGGCGCCGCTGCCGGGCCGACCATCCCTCCACCTCAACCATTTCAGGCCGCGTGATGTCCTGCCCCTTGCTGTCCTGACCAACCACCACATGCATCAGCTTCTGCAGGAAGTAGCGTTCGCGCCGGCCGGTGCGCTCGACCTCGCAAGTCACATGGTCGAGCCGCAGGCTGTCCAGATTGTATCCCATCACGGCGCGACGGATGATCAGGTCGGAAGGCTTCACGCGCAGGCGGGCATGCCCGCTGCCGTCCTGAAGGGTCATCCGGCGCCAGGCAGTGCTGATCGCCTTGGCACCCAGCCCGCCGAAAGCATCCAGTTCGGGAGCGGGGTTCCAGCCCTCGGGCATCTGCAGGTCGCAATCGTTGAGCGTGTGAACGGCATCGGCGATCAGCTTGGCATCGGCGCAGGGCCAGGCTTGCGCGGAAAAGTCGGGCACACAGCCATATTCGTTCACGCCGTGCAGCTCGACGAGGGAAAGATACTCTTCCCACTGAGATGTCTTGTTCCATCCGCCGAGGATGTCGCGCGGCCCGGCCGCAATCTTCGGCGCCTTTGGCAATTCGTCGCGATAGGCCCAGGCCAGCACCGCTTCAACCGGGCCGCTGCGTCTTCCGGTTGCATCGCGCTTGATCAAGCTCAACTCGATGGGCCGCATCGACCCAAATTCGGTAACATCGACCCAATTTTCCATTATCGTCCCAAACCCTCGTTTTGCTAAGTTCTTGCTTTCGCAGGCAAATAAAGAAGGGTAGGGACGCTAGGGACGATAGGGACGGTAATCGGTAAGTAACGCATATGAGAGACAATCCTCTCTAGCCCCTATCCCCTAGAGGTCGCGCATGCATACGTTATCCGCAGATTATCGTCCCTAGCGCCCCTAGCGTCCGAACTCGTTGAATTCCCTATCCCTTTTGGTGGGTCGATCCGCGCCGAAGGCAGAAAGATCGTCCCTATCGGCCCTGATCGGGAAGGAAGCCGTCCTTGACGAGCTGCTCCATGAGGTCGATGCGGGCGCCGATCCATCGCATGACATTGACTGCCATGCTGTTGCCGAGCGCCTTGTATCGGGGACCATCGGGCGAATGACCCGAGTCGCGCCATGGTACATCGGTGAAGTCGTCTGGGAAGCCCTGTAATCGTTCGCATTCGCGCGGCGTCAGCCGGCGAACAGCCCAAGATGTAGCAATGGACTGAGGTTTTCGGCGCGCCTCCAAGGTGAAGGCCGATCCATCGTCAGACCACCCTTTACCATTTGGGCCAGCGCTAGGATTAAGGCTCTCCATGCGCTCCTGCATAGAGAAGACTGGAACAAGGGGCGTGCCTCTCCCGGTGCCGTCTTCGCTCGCATCGAAACCTTCGCCCCTCATCAGCGAATGGGCGACTAGGTTGTCGTCATCTTCTTGCCTTCGTCCGGCATAGCCTCCCTTGCCTTGGCTCTCCGCGCCACGCGTCAGCGTCGCTGCGACAGGTCGGGTTGTCACGAACGTTTCGACCTCGAAATCAATACGCTGTCCCTTCGCTGTGAGACAGGCTGCCGCTTCTATGCTCCCGCTGAGATTTCCTCCTCCGAAGGCGACGAGCTTGCCCCGCTCGGGATCATCGACCCCGCCACGGCGCCCAGAGCTTGCGCTAACTGCGCCGGCAACACCTTGCCCCGCTTGTCGGCGCGGCGGAGGATCCCCGCGCAGGCCTTCGGGCTCAAGAAGAACCGCTGCGGCACGTCGCCAGTCTCCAAGATATCCGACAACGAACACACGCCGCCGTCGCTGTGGAACGGCGCGAGAAAAGCCGTCGCTTCGGACGTGCTGAGCGTCCAGAACTCGGTAGGCGAACCCATACCCGCATTCGCGAACGAAGGAGAGGAACGTCGCGAAGTCGGCGCTTTCGAGCCCTTCTCCGTCTTCGGCATCGTCATCGCCGCTTCGAGAGGAAAGGACACCGGGCACATTTTCCCAGACGATCCAGCGGGCGCGCAGGCGTTGAGCCAGCGCGAGATATTCGAGGGCGAGGTTGCCGCGCGGATCATCCAGGCCAAGGCGTTTTCCTGCGACCGAGAAGGATTGGCAGGGTGTGCCGCCGACAAGGAGATCGACGGGACCAGCATCAGGTCCAATTGTGGTGAAGTCTCCAAGGTTGGGCACTCCGTTGCGGGAAGGGGGCTCGCCCGGCATGTTCGAGCCGTAGTGATGGGCAAGGACGGCGGACGGAAACCGCTCGATCTCGGCGAAGAACTTGGGTCGCCAGCCGAGCGGCTCCCAAGCCATTGTTGCGGCCTCAATGCCGGAACAGACGGACCCGTAGATAAGGTTCATCGATCATCCCCTCCGCTGCTGTTGGGGAGCCAGTTCGGCTTGATCCGCAGGCCGAGATAAACGGTCGTGCCGCTCTTGCTCTTGGCGATCTGCTTCATCTGGCCGTCCGTGCCTTCCCACGATCGCCGCGATGAGGACGCGAAGCGCTTGGCGAAGGTCGAGTTGTTGAACTTGAACACGCCTTCCGCATCGGCGAAGCGCTCATAGGCCATGAACAGGTCGAGCGGCGTTTCCTTGTCCGTCGCTTCGCCCGTCACGATGCAGGCCTGGCGAATGAAGGTGCCGATCGGGTCGCTTTCCTCGCGATACTCTTGGCTGGCATCGCGCACCGCTTTCGGCACCTCCAAACCGTAGTTCAGATAGTCCAGCGCACCTTCCACCATCCAGGCAAACACGCCTGCGACTTCCTTGCGCAGCTTCTGCGGCAGCAGCGGGTCGACTTCGGCCTTGGGGATTTGGATCATCCAAGGGACAAGGATGACGCGTCGCCAGATCCCGTCCGAATCGTCGTCGATGCGCGGTTTGTGGTTGCCCGAAAGGATGATCTTGAACTGCGGATCAACCTCGAAGAAGTCCTTGTGCAGCCGGCGTACCGGAATCTTTTCGCCCCCGGTGAGCGTCTTGATCAAGGCATCTTTCAGCTTCACATTCGCTTCCGGTTCGGACGCTGCAACCAGCCTGGCCCCAGGCAGTCGTGCGAGGTCTGGAGTTGCCTCGGCACCGCCGCGTTTGTTCTCGCCCGAAAAGCTGTCGATCGAGAGCGTCACGGCATAATCGGCGAGGATGTGGCAGATCAGGTCGACGAAGGTCGACTTGCCGTTCCGACCGGCGCCGTAAAAGAACAGCATCACCTGTTCCACTGTCAGACCGGTGAGGCAGTAGCCGCAGAACCGCTTCAGGAACAGGCGGATCTCGGGATCTGGCTGCGAGCGCGTCAGGAACTTGCGAAACTCCGGACACTCGGGCTTCCCGGCAGGATCCCACTCGACCTCGGCCATCTTGGTGATCATGTCCGTCTGATCGTGCGGCCGCAGCTTGGCTTCCCAGCGGAAGCGCGGGTCATCCGGGTCGCTTTCCTCGTCTTCCACCCGCGCGAACTCGATCGTGCCCGATCGGCAGTTCACCAGGAGACGGTTCGTGTTGAGGTCCTGGACCTTGCGCGACATATAGGGTCGCCCTTCCTCCAGCATGTTGTTGAGCTTGCTCGATCCGGCGGTCGATTTGGCGTGCCGGATCCGCGACGAACGCCGCCCCGCAACACGTTCCGCAATGAGCTTCGTGAGGCTGGCCGCTTCCTCCAGATCCTTGCGCTGCCGGGCTTTGTCCGGATCGGGAAGAACCGCTTTCGCGCTGCCCATGGCGTCGAGCGCGGCCTGCGCCACTTCGGCTGCGGCAAGCGCGTCCCGCTCTTCCGGCGTGGTGGTGATGGCAAAAACCTCGCGGCGGATCGCTTCGGCCGTTTCATGCGCGAGCGGCCGGATCAGCGATCCGTCCTCGTCTTCCTTCCACCGCATTCCGTCGAAAACGTGCCAGCCGATATGCGCCACGCTGATCGCGATCCAGCTCGCCGCGCCTTCATGCTTTGCGGCCAGGTCGCCGTAGCGTCGGCGCAACCGCCGGCCGTTGCCGATATCGGTTTCCGGCTCGGCCGCACAGGCGGCAAGCAGCGCGTCTTGCGCGGCGTCGGATGGCGAAGGCGCGCCATCCTCCGGCTGGTCCGGATCGGAGTGAATGTCGAAGTCCATCGATCAGGCGGGCTCGCTTTCGAAGTCGAAAGTGCCGACCGCACTTTCATCCGGCTCTGCCGCAGCAAGCAGGTTGCGCTTCGCCTGCGCGAAATAGCTCGCCTTTAATTCGAACCCGATGCCGCGCCGGCCTGAGCGAACGGCGGCGTAAACCTCCGACCCGATGCCGAGAAACGGCGTCAGCACAACATCGCCGGGGTTGGACCAAAGGTCGAGACAGCGCTCGATCACGTCCAGCTGCAGCGGCGAGATATGTTTCTCGTCGCGCTCGTCGCGCCCGCCGGCATAGTGCAGCACGCGGCCCTGCCGGATGTCCATCCAAACCGGCGACGCATAGCGCTGCCAGACCTCGATCGAAAACCAGTTGCGACTGTCGTCGGCGGTGGTGAACTTGTCGAAGTCTGGCCCGTCGCCTTCGCCGACATAGCGGCGGAAACAGCCGGCAATCGGCTTGGCGTTTTCGCCCGGCTTTCGGAACGTGACGATGTAGTCTGCCAAGCCCTGGCCACTCAGGCTCGAGTCCTTCACCAGCTGCTTGTGCAGGAGCCGGATGGATTTGGTGCGCTGCTGTGCCACCACGGGGTTTTTCCAGATGCAGACTTCGGAATGGAGTATCCATCCGGCCGCTTCGAAAGCGCGGATCACCTCGCCGCGGAAGTCGCGCATGCCGATATTGCCGTCGCGGATCTTCGACATCGGCAGCTGCATGACGTGAACGGAATGCAACCGGCCTGGCTGGGTGACGCGAAACAGCTCGGCGATCAGGAAGCCGTAATGCGTCCAGAACAGGTCGCCTTCGCTGTTCGAAAGGTCACGCGGGCTGTCTGAAAACTTGTAAAGCCCTTCAAAAGGCGGCGAGTGGATGCCGAACCCGACCGAGGCATCCGGAACCCCTCGGATCAGCTCACACGCATCCCCTTGATAGATGGCATATCGCTCGGCGATGACCTGGTCTTCCGCCTTGATCCCATCCATGTCAGTTCACCATCCAGCTAGGCAGCATGATCGGCTGCGCGGGGTTGTAGGGTAGGATCGTCCGCGTCGTTCCGCGCACTTCGGCAGCAGAAAGGTCGGCCATGTGGCGGACCATGGCGGCGGCCATGCGATCCGCATCGGCTTCCTTGCGCGCGAGATTGGCCAGCACGGCACCTTCGGTTTCGGCGAACACGAAATCCGCAATGACCTCGCGCGTCTGGCCGAAGCGCCAGAAGCGGCGGATGGATTGGTAGATCTGCTCGAAACTGTCGGTCAGCCCCACGAAGCCGGTGCGGGAGCAGTGCTGCCAGTTCATGCCGAAGCCGCAGATCGTGGGCTTGGTCACGAGAACGCGGATGCGGCCTTCCGAAAAGGCAACAACCTTCCGCTCTTTTTCGTCATCCGTGTCCGACCCGCGAACTTCGACCGCGCCGGGAATGGCAGCAGCCAGGCCTTCGCTTTCGGCGTTGAGGTTGCACCACCACACATAAGGCTCATCGTGAGGCGTCAGGCTGGCGGCCTTGGACACCCGCTCTTCCAGGCTGTCGCGCCGCGCGTGCAGGCGCTCCTTCATGGTTTTTGCGATCGGCGCCAGGAAGGAGAACTGCCCTTCTATGTCCGGTCCCCATTCCACATGGACGGGATGTTCGCGCCGGGTGAGGGGCGGCAGAAGATAGCCATCATCGGGATAACCGAGGTCCGATGGGCGTCGCAGCATCACGGCCCAGGACGCCATCCAACGCCAGAACACGTCTTCGGCGTGGCCTTTGAGCTTCCACACGCGAGTGTCGGACGAGTCGTGAACGAAATAGGTGGCAAGCATGTCGGTTTGCGACAACACGCCGAGGAACTCGGCATGGTTGCCGAGTTCGGTGAAGTCGTTCGGTGCCGGCGTGGCGGTCGCCGCAAGCCGAAAAGGAACAACCGCGCAGTCCCTGATCAGCCGTGTGCGGTAATGGCCATCATGGCTCTTCAGGATCGAACTTTCGTCGAGGATCACGGCAACGAAGGCGGCGAGCTCGAAGCGATCAAGCTTCTGATAGTTGGTGACATTGATGCCGGCGCGGCATTCATGCTGTGACCGGACCAGCCGTGCCGGAATGCCGAACCGTGCGGCCTCTCGGAGGATCTGTGCCGACACCGCGAGCGGCGCAAACAAGAGCACCATGCCGCCGGTCGCCTCGGCAACGGCCTGCCCCCACGCCAGCTCGATCAGGGTTTTGCCGAGGCCCGTCCCGGCGAAAACCGCCGCGCGGCCACGCCGCAAGCCCCATCGGACGATGTCGCCCTGATGCGGGAACAGGAAGGAAGGCAGTTGAGGGATCCGGTCGAGCCCAGAAGGCGGGTCGACAATCGCCTTGCTCGCCAAGAAATCTTGATAAGCCTGAAGCGTCATGCTGCGACCTCGCTGCGCTTGGCTTGCTTCACCGCACGGGCACGCAGCGCATCGTTCCAGTCGAGCCCGTCCGGAGCCCATCGGATCGAAACAGGGCGACCGTCGCGCTCGGCGCGCGCTTTGGCGCGCAGCATGGCCGCTTGGGTCGTGAAGCGGTCGCTGTCGGCATCGCCGAGAAGCAGTTCCTCCGTGACGCTCGACAGGTCGCCATTGAAGGCAAGGCATGCCGTGTCCTGCGCATCGGGTTCGGACGATCCGATCATCAGGCGCCGCTTGCGGCCGAGCCGATCGACGTTCTGCTTCGAAGGGTGCGGGATCTGGCTGGCGGCCTTGCCGGCGATGTTGTCGAGATTGATGCCTGCCTGAAGGGTCGATCTCTGGTCCCCGTGAAAGGCGGCGAAGGAAAGTACCGTCTCGATGCCTTCCCCGGTGATCCGTGGGCAAGGGCGATCGCCCTTTCGCAGGATGATCCGGCCGCCGCGCTGCGAACCCATCACCTTCTTGACGTCGAGAACCTCGCCCGTCTCGGGATCGGAAATCAGCGCCTTTCCATTCGGGCGCTGAAGGTCGAGCCATGTGCGATGAACGCCAATGAAATGGCCGTCCGGACCCACGATGGCGGCCATCATGGCCGGCCCGGTGTGAACGATGCGGAAAGCCTGGTCCTCTTTCGACCATTCCCAATAAGCGAGCTGGTCGATTTCGCGCAGGGCCGGAACGGTCCATTGGGGAAAGGGTATGGAGCGAAGGGCGAGATACGCCGCAACGAGGTAGCCGCCCTGGCGATGATCGATCGAGCGCCCGTCACGCCAGATCTTCCACGCGCGCTGCCGTGCCTTCTCGCGATATTTGTTGTCCTCGGCTGCGGGCGTTTGCATCTTGTGCAGGTGGCTCCGGTCGACGCCGGTCAGCATGGCAACCGCGTCGGCGAAGCCGATGCCATGGACATGACGGGCAAGGTTGATGGGATCGCCGGCAGCACCGGACATGCGGCACAGAAAGGTGTTCTTGTCTTCGTTGAGCCAGAACCGGTCAGTGCCACCGCAGCCGGGGCAGGGACCGTTCCATTCCGATCCCTTGCGGCGGAGCGAAGCACCCATCTCGCGTGCGATCGACAGGATCGGCAGGTCATGCGCAGCGGAAACGACTTCGCTCGGCAGCTGGGTCATGCCTGAGCCTCGCCGGCAACATGGGCCTCGCAATAGGGCTTGCGCACACGAAATTGGCGCGGGCATCCACACACCAGCATGTCCGGCCCTTCCTTTGAAAAGGGATCGGCCGCGAAAAACAGGCATCGGTTTTCGGCAATCGCCCTGGCAAAAGGGAGAGGAACCACCACGATCCGCGCAGCCTTGCCTCGAAACGCGGTGAAGCTGCGCGCCTCGCGGCGATCGACCGGGCTGCGCTCAGGGGATTTGGATGTAGGCGGCAGGGGTGCCGGCTTGGCCACCGCAGGCGCCGCACGAGGTGCTGTCGTTCTCGGCTTCGCGATCGATACGCGGCGTTCGCGCTTCGGCATCGTGCCGGCCGCCTGCATCCGATGAATAAGGCCGAGCACCGAACTGCGTGTGCAACCGAGCTGCCCCGCAATTTGCGTGGCCGATTGGCCATCCGCGGCAAGGCGCTGCACCATCACCCGCGCTTCGGCGTTCCAGCGGGTCACCCTGCCACCTTCCGGCGCATGCGCTTCAGCACCACGATCTTTTCGTTGACTTCGGCAAGGATCTGCCGCCGCTCGTGGACGTCCACCACTTCATCTTCCAACGCATCATCGATCGCGCGATGAAGGTTGCTGGAATGACGCCGCAGCTCACGAGCATCCGATTCGGTGAGGGCGCCGCCTTCCGGCTCGTCGCTCTCGGGTACGAGGCGATAACCCAGCAAGGCCGCTGCGGCAGCGATCAGCATGGGAGCGCCCAATTCGCGGTCTGCTTCAACCGCCACGGCCAGGTCGATCACGGCCGGATCGGCCGGCGATCCCCACTTCGAAAGTTGCGGCGCGTTCACCCTTGTCTTCAACGCGAACTTGTTCGCGCCGCCCATGAGATCGAAGGCGGCGCGGGTGTCCGCTTTCAATCCGAGAACCTCGCTGTCGGTGATGTTGCGGGGCAGTTTCATAGCTTCATCACGCATGGGAAAAAACCTCAGGAAGTCACGGAAATTTTTCGGCAAAAGATTTCCGTGCGCGCGAGCGAGCCGCGCGACAGATTGGCGTCATCGAAGGAAGCCGGATTGTCCGGCGGTGATCAGGTCACGGAGGCCCACATGGAAGGCGCATCGACATCATTCGGCAGCCTCGCAAAGAGGAACCTGCCCGGATGGGGCAGCAGGGAAGGCATCATCCGGGCAGGCGGCGCCGCTCTCCTGGGAGGTCGGGGCGACGGAAGAATTCTTGGAGAGCCTCTGCAGAAGAAGACGAGCCGGCCCACGAGGCGACTTGCCGTTCTCCCAGTTAGAGACCGTGCTTTGATCAACGCCCACGGCTTCGCCAAGCTGAGCCTGGCTAAGACCAAGGGCCACACGAAGGGCTTTCACGTCGAGCAGAGTATCCATACCGTCAACTTATGGGAAACTCATAGATCAATGTCAATGAGTTTCTCATATTGAATTATGGCAAAGTCAGACCATGGAACTGCATGAAAGACTTGTTGCCGCCAGGAAGCACGCCGGCTTCAGCTCCGCGAGCGACGCCGCCGCGGCTCTTGGTGTGCCTTACCCCACCTACGCTGGTCATGAGAATGGAAGTTCGGGTTTTCGCGCGGACAAGGGCGAAATCTATGCCCGAAAGTTCAAAGTGCGCTTCGAGTGGTTGATGCGCGGAGCAGGACCGATGGTCGACCTCGCCACCAAGTACCGGGAGGTCCTGACTACTTTCGACAGTCTTCCGCCGGATCTTCAAGAATCCTACGCCGATGTTCTGCGCAAGCTTGCAGAGCCTTTCCGACAGCCAGAGCCTCAGAAAGAACGTCTTCCGGCAAAAGCAAAACCATCTTAAGCACAGCGTCGCGCTCAAGCACTTTCTTGAGATCGAACGGTAAAGGCGCGGAAAGATCGCGCAGCTTCGCCATCGCCGCATCTGTGCGGTTGGCTGGCCTCTGCGTGATCTTGATGCCCATAAAACGTCTAGCCCCTTTGAGCCAACCAAAGCTCATTTTGACTCACTGACGTGAACGTAGCAAGAACAATTATGCTGCCGCTGTGATTCGGCCCGGTGGCTGTTGATACCTTGGAAAAGGTCATCGGCTACGAACGTCCCATACCTTGCTTTGTGGGAATATGACTTTTCCATATTTTCTGTTGACTTTAGACTATGAGTTTTCCATAGTCACCTCCATCACACCCGCTGATGGAGCGTTTCCGTGTTTGTCCCAAAAGCATCAACCCTGCCGCTGAAGCCCGTTGCCCCGGTTGCGAACCTCGGCACCTTCGAAGGGCGCCGCAAGCATCTCGCCCGGCGCGCTGAAACGGAAAGCCGCATTCGCGACCTCGTCGCCTTCGCGATGGTCCTGGCGCTGATCGCCTTCACGGTCTTTGCATGAAGCACCTGTCCGACTGGCGATTCTGGCTGGCCACGCTGTGCGCCACGGTCGTTCCGGCAGCGGCCCTTTTGTACCTCGCTTTCACCTGGAGAACCTGATCATGCAGCACGTCCCCTTGACGGCGGATGGCCGCTTCAGCGCGGTCGTTCGTCCGGTCTTTCCGGAACAGCCCGATCGTCACCCCGTGGTTGAAGACATGGCGCGCGCCATGGAAGAGGTCGCGGGATCGGGTGGCGGCGTCACCGAAGCGGACCTGATCGCGGCCGGCTTCTCGATTGCCGCAATCATCGAGCATGGTCCTGCCGCGAGAAAGCTCGTCGGCACGCGCATCACCCGGCAGATCCGCCCGATCGAGAGGGTGCCCGAGATCATCGTCAAGTGCCTCGAAGCGCGCAGCAACGATCCGGCCCGGCTGGACGGCGAGCCGCTGTCTGATGAGGCCGTAACGGCGTGGCGGCACTTCTGCACCGCACGCGCGGCATACAGGCTCGATCCTTGGGTGAGCCAGGGGGAGCGCTGCCTCGCACGGTTGCGGGACTTCTTGCGCGGCCTCCGTTTGTCCGAACGCGCGGCAAACCAGGTCATCAACAAGGTCGCCGCAGCGCAAAAGGCGGCACAGGCAAGGCGCGCCGCCTGATGAATGCGCGCGTGTCGCCCGACGAGATATGGAAGCAGACGATCAGCGGCAGAAAGTTCCCGCTGGTCAGCTTCACACATGAAGACATCGACCTGTTCGGCGACTGTGCCGAAACGCTCGCGCGCATCGGGCGCTATGGCGGTTCGGTGCAAGGCATTCCCTTTTCGGTGGCGCAGCATTGCGTGATCGGCTGCGATGTTGCGCTGGAAGAAACGGGCGACGCCAACCTGGCGGCGTACTTTCTTCTGCACGACGCGCACGAATATGTTTTCGGCGATTTCACCACGCCGGTCGCCAAGTGGCTCGACGTTCTGGCGGAAGACATGGGGATGGGGCGCGTTGCAACCCCTCTCATCAACGCCGCGAAGGAACGGCTCGACCGCGCCATCTGGAAAGCGGCCGGCGTCCCTGTTCCGGGCAAGACATACCGCGCCCAGGTCGCAGATCTCGATTGCCGCATGCTGGCAACCGAGCGCCGGCAGCTCCTGATGCCGTCGCCCGCAAGCTGGGGCGCAGCGATCGAGAATGCCAGGCCGATCCGCATGCGCGGCGCCCTCAAGTCCTGGTCCGTGGCCCGCTCGGCCGACGAGTATCGCGACCGCCTTGATCGCTACTGCCCGAACGCGCGGAGGCCGTGATGTTCTTCTGTCACCGCTGCGACAGCTATTCGACCATGCGCGCGATCGATGTCCGCCAGCTCGCCGACTTGATCGTCGCGGGCGAGCGCGAAGCGTCGCATGCCCTGCTTGATGGCCTGCACCCCGGCGAACTGATGCCGTTCGAAGCGCATCAGCGCATCGTCGAAGCGCGCCGGCTTCCAAACCCTGCCACCCCGCCGAGGACGCCGGCATGATCCGCTTTTCCGTTGCCGATTTCGCTGCAGCCGCGAAGGCGCTGCGCTCGATCCCGAACAGCGCAATCAGGGTCGACATCTATGAACATGCGCGGCTGCATGCGGCTGCCAACCAGATGGTGCTGACCATGTCCGACATGGAGATGGAAGCCCACATCACGATGCCATGCGTCTGCGAAGGCGAGATCCTCGCGGCAATCCCCATGGCGGTGCTGGAATTCTTTATCGCCCGCTCGACGGGCGGCGCCGAAGGCACACTGGAATTCGATGCGGCCATGCGCAACGTCACGGCGCGGATCGGCAAGGCACGCATGACCATCGCCATCCTGCGCGGTGAGGACTTCGTGTCATTCGAGAAGATCGACCCGGCCTGGTCGATCGGCCTGCGCGCGCATGAACTGTGCGGCGCCCTGCGCAAATGCGAAGACGCGATCGCCGAAGATGGCACCCGCTTCTATCTCGAAGGCGTCTTCATGACGCCGCGCAACGGCGAACTGCTTGCCGTCGCGACCAATGGCCATCATTTGCACCTGACTGCCCTTGACCTGCCCGACGAAGCGCAGATCGAGGGCTGGCACGGGATGATCATCCCCGAGAACGCAGTCGGCAAGATCCTCAAGCTCTTTGCGGATGATGAAAGCGCCGTGCTCGTGTCCGGCTCGAAAGGCTTCATTTCCATTGCGGCCGAACGGATCCGGCTGATCGCCAAGCTGATCGACCACGACTATGTCGATTTCCAGCGGGTTATTCCGGAAGCCGGCGACTTCTCGATCGTCGTTGATGGCAAGGCGCTGGAACAATGCGCGGCCACCCTGACGCTCATCCCGAAGGTCGACGGCAAGGGCCGCCGCGAAACCGCGCGGGCGGTGCGGATCACGCCGGCGGCCGAGGACAACGAGATCCTCGTCGAAATGCGCGGCACCCTGGGGGAAGCACAGGACCGGTTGCCGGCCGAGATCGTCGGCAGCGGCGAGCCGATCACCATCGACGTCCGATATCTGCGCCAGATGATTGCGGCGGCCGGCGACGGCAAGGTTCGGCTTGCGCCGTGCCGCGGCGACGCGGCCCGCATCCGCTGCTTCGGCCCGCGCGAAGCCGACACATTCATCATCATGCAACGACACTTCTGAGGCAGGGCCATGGCTGACGAAAGCACAGACACTTCGCAAACCGTCGCAGCCGGCCAGCTGCGCGCCTTCATTGAGCGCATCGAGCGCCTGGAGGAAGAAAAGGCCAACATCGCGGAGGATATTCGCCAGGTGTACAGCGAGGCAAAGGGCACGGGATTTGACGTGCCGGCCATTCGCCAGATCGTCAAATTGCGCAAGGCCGACCAGGCCGAGCGTGAGGAAGCCGAAGCGCTGCTTGATCTCTACAAAGCCGCGCTCGGGATGGTGTGATCATGGTCAAGCTGTCCGACCTCGATCGCATCAACCGGCTCCGCACGCAGCGCGCCCAGGATGTTGCGATGCGCGATCGCCTGCAATCGGGCGAGCCTCTCAAGATCATGATTGGCGACGATAAGGCCGCATCGCTGATCGTCGTTGCCCCCGGATACACGGACGGGATCCGCAAGGATCTTCTCGGCAGTTTTGCCGGCCGCATCAGCGAGGTCGAAGACCAGCTGATGGCCGCAGGGGTCGAGCTATGAACCGCGCGACACTGGTCAAGGCAATGCAAGCCAGCCCGCATCCGGCTTTCACCGTGATGTCGCTCGATCTCCTAGCCGACGCCTGCCTGAAGGCCATGGAGCGCGCCGGCCTGGCCGTTGTCCCGAAGGCTGCGGCCGAGGCCATGCCGGAACACGAGCGGCAGGCCCTGCTGTTCGTGATTTCGCGGGGTCACCACTGTGTCGGCACCGTCGACAGTGATGAAAAGCTGGCGGCCGCCTTCACCATGACGGGCCTCGCCTCGCGCGGCTTTCTTGAAACCGAGCCTTCGCCGAAGGGGCCGATCTATCGCGCCACCGTCAAGGCTTATGACGCCCTCGTTTACGGAGCTGCCTGACATGGCGGGAAGCATCAACAAGGTCATTCTCGTCGGCAATCTCGGCGCGGATCCGGAAATCCGCCGCTCCAATGCCGGCGACCCGATTGCCAACCTGCGGATCGCGACATCGGACACATGGCGCGACAAGAACACCGGCGAGCGCAAGGAGCGCACCGAGTGGCACTCGGTGGTGATCTTCAACGAAGCCCTGGCCGAAGTTGCGGAAAAGTACCTCAAGAAGGGAGCCAAGGTTTACATCGAAGGGTCGCTGCAGACCCGGAAATGGACCAAGGACGGGATCGACCGCTACACGACGGAAGTCGTTCTGCAGAAGTTCCGCGGCGAGCTTCAGATGCTCGACCGCGCCGAGTCGAACCGCCCGCCGGCGGCCGGCAGCCAGGACGACTACGGCCATTCCTCCGGGCGCGACAGCCGCGGCGGATCATCGTTTGGACAAAGCAGCGGCAACTTCGGCCGCGATATCGACGACGAAATCCCATTCTGAGGATCAGGCCATGAGCGACTTGAAAGGCGACGGCCGCCATCTTTGCCGTGATTGGGATTATCTGGAGATCACCCGCGACAGCCCGGAATGGGACCGATGCCACTGCGAAGGCTTCGGCGCGACCTATGTCGAGCCGGCGCCCGAGTTTCCACACCACCCAGGAACGGTCGCCTACAGCGATGCTGTTCTGGAAGATGCTGAAAGGCGGCGCGCTCTTGGGCGGGTGGTGATCGCCCTTGTGGTGGCCTTCACCTTCGGCCGGTTCATCCTCGCACCGCTGGCGGTGGCAGCATGAGCCGCCTTGTACAAAGCGAGCCGATCGGCGAGGTCGTGGAGCTTGCCGGCTCCCTGAATGACATGCAGATCGTCCGGTGGGCATCTGGCTACTGTCCGCCAGTCGGCACCAAGCTCTTCGCCCACCCGCAGCTTGGCGAGCGCTCTGCCGCCAGTGAGCCCGAACAGGATGCGGGGCTACGGCCATGCCCATTCTGCGGCGCGAGTGGCGACGACTTGATGGTGTTCTGCGACCCGGATGAAGGTAGCAACAACTCTGGCTCGTCGCGCCGCATCCAATGCGCTGGCTGCAACATCGAAGCGCCATTCTACGCGAGCAAGGCTGAAGCCGTTTCGGCTTGGAACTCCCGCTCCCGCCAACTCGCACCCGATGCAGATGCACGGAGGGAGGCGGCACCCGAATGACCCACATCCGTGTACACGCATGCCTTGAATGCGGGGCAGAGGGAACGAAGAGCGACTTTTGCGGGCCACGGTGCCGCATTGCCTTCAACAACCGCCGCAAGAGCCGGGGTGCCGAGTTCTATGATCTCTATATGGCCCACCGCTTTGAGCGCGCGACGGCGAAAAGCCTCGGCGTCTTTCAGGCGATCAATCGGCTCGCCTCGATCTACAGGGAAGAAGACAAGGTGCGCCGCGAGGGTCGCCGGTCGTGGCGGGCGCCCAAGCTCGTCCTCATGGAAAGACCCTTCCTGAAGGCGATCGTCACGCACATCCGGGCCGGGCGATGAAACGCGCGTCGGCAATCCTCCCCGAAAGCCTGCCGCCGATCGGCATCAACCGCGAACAGGCGGCCGCCCTGATCGGCGTGAGCGCCACGATGTTCGATCGGCTGGTCGCATCCGGCATGATGCCGGATGGCCGGCTCATCTTCAGCCGAATCGTTTGGGACGTGGCCGAGGTCGCCGAGGCGTTCCGGGCCATTCCGCACCGCTCGGAAACCGTTGACGCGCCGAGCGCCGCAGGCAATCCTTGGGACGATGCCGCGTAAACACAACCTCCCGCCTGGTGTCTCGGTCGATTTCGACAGCCGAGGCAACCCCCGTTATTATTTCCGCAGACAGGGACACCAGAAGGTCCGGCTGCGCGAAACGCCCGGAACGGATGCGTTCAAGGACGAAGTCGCCTGCGCGCGGCTCGGGATCCCCCACGAGGCGAAGGCTAAGGAAGACAAAGGCGCCGCTCGACCTGCGGTGATCAATGGATCCCTCCGCTGGCTTGCCGATGAATATGAGCGCCGCAATCGCAAGAGGATAACGCCGGATCTCATGGAGCGCCGTTATCGGATGCTCATGGAGATCTGCGACTCGCAGCTCCGCAGCGGCAAAAAGCGTGGCGACCTTCCTTTCGCGCAGATGCAGCGCAAGCACGTGATCGATGCGCGTGACGAGCTGCGCGACACGCCTGGCGCACAAAACAACATCATCAAGGCTCTGTCGTCGATGTTCGCCTGGGCTGTGAAATCCGGCATGCTCGCCCTCAACCCATGTGCCGGCATCGAGCGGCTGCATTCGGGCGAAGGCTTCCATACTTGGACGGTCGATGAGGTCGAGCAGTTCGAAGCTTGCCACCCGGCTGGATCCACGGCGCGCCTTGCTCTTCACCTTGGGCTGTTCACCGGCTTCCGACTGCAAACGCTGGCGATCGTCGGCCGCCAGCACGAAGAGAATGGATGGCTGGTCGTGCGGCCGAACAAGACAGCGAAGTCATCAGGCGTGGTCGTGTCGATCCCGATCTTGCCGATGCTCGGCGAGACGATCGCGCAAAGCCGCTGCGGCGACCTGGCTTTCCTGATGAACGACTACGGCCGACCCTTTACGGTCGACGGGCTCGGCAACCGCTTCCGCAAGTGGTGCGACGCCGCCCAGCTGCCGCATTGCACAGCCCACGGCCTGCGAAAGGCCGGCGCCACGATCGCGGCCGAGAACGGCGCAACCGACGAAGAGCTGATGGCAATCTTCGGCTGGGTCACCAAACAGCAGACGACGCTCTACACCCAAAAAGCCAACCGCAAGCGCATCGCCGGCAACGCGATCCATAAGCTCATACCGGAACGGAAAGCGGACAAAGTTGTCCCAGCTATTTCGGGGGTTGGAAAAAATGGGACAAAAAAGCCGAAAAAATCCAGCAAAATCAATGGCTGAAAAGGTGGATGGTGGGCCCGGAGGGACTCGAACCCCCAACCAAGCGGTTATGAGCCGCCGGCTCTAACCATTGAGCTACAGGCCCCACACGAAGCCAGCACTACGGCGTTTGCGGATGCGCCGCAAGCCGTGCTGCGCAGAGTGCGTTTGCCTCTTTTGTCCTAATCGCTCCATATTCCAGCGCTAGCGGGGGCGCAGGGGAAATGTCCCCAGGAGAGATGATAAAATCATGCGTTCCCTTCTTCCGTTCACCTCCGCCGCCGCCCTGACCCTGGCCGTCCTGCCGGCCGCGGCACAGCAAGGTCCCGCCCAGGCACAGATGCAGCCGCCGCCGCGCATCGTTGTGACAGGCGAAGGAGAAGCAAAGGCGCGCCCCGACCTGGCAACCCTGACGCTCAGCGTGATGCGCGAAGCTGAAACGGCGCGCGAAGCGCTGGACGCAAACAGCGCGGCGATGGCAGCGGTGATCGCGGCCATGAAAACGGAAGGGGTGGCCGAGAACGACCTGCAAACCGCCGGGTTTGGCATTCAGCCCCGCTACACCTATCCCAGCCACAACAACAACGGAAATGCCGAACCGCAGCTGGTTGGCTACCAGGTGACCAACACGTTGGGCGTCAGGGTGCGCGACATTACCAAGGTTGGTGACTTGCTCGACAAGGCCGTCAGCCTCGGCGTGAACCAGGGCGGCGACATCAGCTTCGGCGCTGTGGACCCGGAAAAGCCCTTGCAGGACGCGCGCAAGGATGCCGTTTCAGACGCAATGGCGCGCGCCCGCACGCTGGCTGAAGCGGCCGGCGTCACCCTGGGATCGGTGCTCGAAATCACGGAAACGTCGTTGAACCAGCCGCCGGTGCCGATGATGAAGACCTTCGAGGCACGATCGGTTGCCGCGGAAGCGGTGCCGATCGAAGCGGGTCAGAACACCTACCGCGTTCAGGTCACGGTTACCTTCGCCATCGAGCCCTGACGAAAGGCTCACACGGATGCAGACTGATTGATCCGGAAGGGATGCGCATCGTAAACGCCGAGGATGCGCATCTCCTTTGAAAAGAACGCGATTTCCTCAAGCGCGAGCGCCACATTGCGGTCGTTGGGGTGGCCTTCCACATCGGCATAAAACAGCGTCGAAACGAAGCGGCCTTCAAGCTGGTAGCTTTCCAGCTTGGTCATATTGACGCTGTTTGTCGCAAACCCGCCGAGCGCCTTGTAAAGCGCCGCCGGCACGTTGCGCACCTGGAAGATGAAGGTGGACACCATCAGCTGGTCGGCCGCCTTTCTTTCCGCCCAGGCTTCATTTTTTGACAGAACAACGAAGCGGGTCACGTTGTTCTCGGTGTCTTCAACATCTTCCATCAGGATGTCGAGGCCATAGAGCTCGGCGGCGAGCCGTGGCGCAAAGGCTGCCTTCGTGCGATCCTGCTCATCCCGCACCACCCGAGCGGCTCCTGCCGTGTCGCCGGCGATCACCGGCGTCCAGCCATGTCTGCGCACGACGTTGCGGCATTGGCCCAAGGCATGGATGTGGCTATGAACGGACCGGATTTCCTCCAGCTGCACACCGGGCAGCACCATGAGCTGGAAATGGATCGGCAGGAAATATTCGCCGACGATATGCAGCTTGGAGCGCGGTAGAAGGTGATGGATGTCGGCGACCCGGCCGGCAATCGTGTTCTCGATTGGGATCATCGCAAGATCCGCCGCGCCGCTTTCCACCGCATTGAACGCATCTTCGAAGGTCGGGCAGGGCAGCGGCTCCATGGCCGGAAACATGTCGCGGCAGGCCGTGTCGGAGTTGGCGCCGGCTTCCCCCTGGTAGGCGATGCGGTTGGTCGATGTCATGGCTGATTATTCCTGGAAAGAAGATGGCGTGCGCGTTCGAGATCTTCGGCGGTGTCTACGCCGAGCGGAACGGCGTCCACAATGGCCGCATCGATCCGCATGCCGGCTTCCAAGGCACGCAACTGCTCAAGTCTTTCGCGTCGTTCCAGCGTGGAAGGCTGCAGCGAAACGAACCGCTCCAGCGCCGCGCGGCGATAAGCGTAAAGGCCGACATGGTGGTAAAGCGGGCCGTCACCCCAGGGAGCCGTTGCGCGGGTGAAATAAAGGGCCCGCAGCCGCTCCTCTTCCAACGGTGATCCGACGATCTTCACAACGTTCTCGTTGCGGCGTTCTTCTTCGCGCGTGATCACCACACCGAGCGTGCCGATATCCACAGCCGGATCGCGGAGGAGGTCCACCGCAGCGCGGATGATTCGCGGCTCAACGGTGGGCAGATCGCCTTGCACGTTGACCACCGTTTCTGTTCGCCCGTTCGGATCGACGATGTTCAGGGCCTGATAAATGCGGTCCGACCCGGATTCGTGCCCCACATCCGTCATCACCGCTTCGAAGCCATGGGCAGAAACAACATCAAACGTTTGCTGCGCGTCCACGGCGACCACCACCCGGCCCAGATTGGCAGCAGCGGCCTGTTCGGCCACGCGCACGACCATCGGCTTGCCTGCAATGTCGGACAACGGTTTGCCGGGCAATCGTGTGGAAGCAAGGCGGGCGGGGATCAGAACAAGCGTCGACATCGAGGGCTCCGAAAGAAGCAAGCGCGGCCCCCGAAAGTGTCAAAAGGCCACATGGGGCGGCGCCCTTATAGGTGTTGCAACCCATCTACAAAAGACCTAGTTTCCGCCCGATTTTTCGCGGCTTCCGGCCGGGATTGAGGGCGGCTGTGCGCAGGATCTGTGGCGCGCGCCGGGAGAAGAGGCAGGGAGCGGCGTCCGCATGGACTCATTCGAAATGAACAAGATGATCGGCGCGCTGCTTGCGGTCGTCTTCATCGTGTTTTCCATCAGCATCGTTTCCGAAGCCATCTTTGCGTCGCCCACGCCGGAAACCTTCGGATACGCCATCGAAGCCGCCGAGCCTGACGCCGGCGCAGCATCGGAAGCCGGTCCAGCCGAAGCGCCGATTGCCGCACGCTTGCAGACCGCCACCCCTGAAGCCGGCGAACAGCTCTTCAAGCGCTGCGCTGCCTGTCATACGGATGACGCTGGCGGTGCCAACAAGATCGGTCCTAATCTTTGGGGCGTCGTGAACCGCCCGGTCGCCTCGCATGAAGGCTTCAGCTATTCGGCTGCGATGCGGGAACACGCGCAAACCAATCCGGTCTGGGATTATGATCACCTCGATCAGTTCATTGCCGCGCCGAAGGCCGTGGTTCGCGGCACGGCCATGAGCTATGCCGGTTTGAAGAACCCCGAGGACCGCGCCAACCTCATCGCTTATCTGCGTACAACTGCGGATACGCCTGAGCCGTTGCCGGAAGCGCCGGCTGCCGAAGCGGAAGCGACGCCCATCGACTCCGGCGCAAATGCGCAAGGCGAAACGCCGGTCGTGGAAGGGGGCGCGCAGCCGACCCAGATGGCGAACCCTCCTGGCGTGGAAGGTTCTGCAGCTTCGGAATCGACGGGCGCACCCCTGCCGCAAACACCGGCGGTGGAGATCCCCGACGGCGAAGCGCCGACGGCCAACCCGTCATCGCCGGATGTTCCGGAACACGGAGCCGGCGCCCCAAACAACACCGAAGCAGCGCCGGCACAAAGTGCTCCGCAGCCCGGAGAAGCTGTTCCAGCTCAAGAGGGCACGCAAACTGCACCGGCTCAAGCCGTTCCGGGTCTTGTTCCCGCAGAAGGCACCACGCGCACGGCACCGGCGCCGGTTGATCCAACCAATGCTCCGGTGGAAACCGATGGCGGCGCGCCGGCCAACGGTGCTGCGCCTTTCCAGGGCGACGGCCAGGGCAACTAAGCCGGCGAATAACGCGATTGTCAGATCATGATCACGAAAAAGCCGGGTTCAACCCGGCTTTTTTGATGTGCGGCTTGGCGCGGACGTGCCAAGCTGATCCCGGGACTGGTGAAGGTCCTTTCACGCGACGACGAGGTGATGATTGTTGAAGCCGCGCGAAACTGCTGCCCGCTGGCTCTTGGCCACCACTCTGTTCTTTCTGCCCTTCTCGGCCTCCCTTCACGCACAGGACGCTGAGGAATGGCACACCACGTCCTCGCTCATTCCGGGTGAGAACGAGGACAAGCCGTTTGAACGCTATTCCTACGTCAACCCGGATGCGCCGAAAGGCGGCACGCTGAACGCCGTGGCGCCCGGCACCTTTGACAGTTTCAATCCTTTTGTTGTGCGCGGAACCGCAGCAGCCGGCTTTAGCAGTTTCGGCGGGATCATGTATGACACGCTGATGCAGCAGTCGTTGGATGAGGCCGGGACGAGCCATGGACTGCTTGCCGACGCGTTTCGCTACCCGGACGATTATTCCTCCGCGACTTATCGGTTGAACCCTGACGCGCGGTGGCATGACGGCAAGCCGGTCACCGTCGAGGACGTGATCTGGTCGTTCAACGTCCTCAAGAAGAATAGCCAGCTTTATAACCGCTACTACGCCAACGTTACGGAAGCCGTGAAGGTCGGCGAACGAGAAGTCGAATTCCGTTTCGATCAGAAGGGCAATCGGGAACTGCCGCACATCATGGGCGATTTGGCGGTTCTTCCGAAGCATTGGTGGGAAGGCACGGACGCCTCGGGCAACAAGCGTGACATCACCCAGCCGACGCTGGAACCGCCGCTCGGATCCGGTCCCTACAGGATCCAGAGCTTCCGGCCGGGTTCCGAAATAATCTGGGAGCGGGTCGAGGATTATTGGGGCGCCGATCTGCCGGTGAACATCGGCCGCAACAATTTTGACCGCAAGCGCTATGTTTACATCCAGGATGACAACGCAGCCTGGCAGGCCTTCACGAAAGGCGGCTTCCAGGACATCCGGCCTGAAAACAGTTCACGCCGCTGGCATGTCGATTATACCTTCCCCGCGTTCCAGGCAGGCGATGTGGTGAAACGGGCGTTTGAGACGCGCTCAGGCGAGCCGTTCCAAGGTTTCTTCCTCAACACGCGGCGCCCCCAATTCCAGGATCCCCGGGTGCGCGAAGCGCTGACCTACGCTTTCGACTTCGAAAGCATGAACCGGACGCTGTTCTACAACGCTTATACGCGCACCGACAGCTATTTCGAAGGGGGCGAGCTGGCCTCGAGCGGGTTGCCGGAAGGGCGTGAGCTCGAGATCCTCAACGAGTTCCGAGGGCAGATCCCGGAGCGCGTGTTCACGGAACCTTTCACGCTGCCGACCAACGAAACACCGCGAGACGAGCGGGCCAATCTGCGCCGCGCATCCGAGCTCCTCAAGGAAGCCGGCTGGACCTTGCGCGATGGACGCCTCGTCAACGAAGCCGGCGAGCAGTTCCGCATGGAGTTTCTCGGCGATGATCCGACAGATGAGCGGATTGCCACGCCGTATATCCAGAACCTGCGGCGGCTGGGTATCGATGCCAGTCTCCGGGTTGTGGACGCTTCGCAGTATATAAACCGGACTCGCAGCTTCGATTTCGACGTGATCTCCTCCGTCCAGCAGCAGTCGCAATCTCCCGGCAACGAGCAGCGGGACTTCTGGAGCTCGGCCGCTGCCGATGCGCCAGACTCCCGCAATCTTTCCGGCATCAAGGATCCGGTCATCGACAAGCTCGTGGAGCGGATCATCTTCGCGGAAGATCGCGAAGACCTGATCGCCGCAACGAAGGCGCTGGACCGGGTTCTGTTGTGGAACTTCTACGCCGTGCCGCAATGGCATCTGCCAGAGATCTGGGTCGCTTACTGGAACAAGTTCGGCATTCCCGACCAGCAGCCCGCCTATATCGGCGTCGACATCGATTCCTGGTGGATCGACGAAGCCAAGGAACAGGCGCTCGCGGCAAAATACAGGAGCGTGAATTGACCTTCGGGCCGGCGATCCCGCGCCGTTCGTTTCTGGCCATGGCGGGCGCGGCCGCCCTGGCGCCCTGCCTGAAAACCCTGGCGTTCGCTGCCGCCCCCACCGACACGCCGCTGCACGGTCTATCCGCTTTCGGGGATCTCAAATACGCTGCGGACGCAGCCCACACCGACTACGCCGCCCCGGACGCGCCGAAAGGCGGGAGGTTCAACTTTTCGCCGTCCTATTGGTACTTCAACCAGAACACACAGACGTTCAACACGCTGAACAGCTTCACCTTACGGGGCGATGCGCCGCCGCGCATGGAGCTCTGCTTCGACTCGCTGATGAGCGCTGTTCTGGACGAACCGGATGCGGTCTATTGTTTGGCCGCGGAATACGTGTCGATTTCGGCGGACCGCAACAGCTGGGTCTTCAAGCTGAGGGCAGAGGCGCGCTTTCACGATGGCACTCCGATCACCGCGGAAGATGTCGCTGAAAGCTACCGCGTTCTCAAGGAGCAAGGTCATCCTGATCTTGCCCTGCCGCTGGCCGACCTCCGTGCGGCGGAAGTTCTCGCCCCCGATACGATCCGGCTCGTGTTCGATGGCAACCAGTCGTCGCGCGCAATCTTGACGGTTGCGAGCTTCCCGATCTTTTCCCGCGGCAACCTCGAAAACCGCGGCGGCTTCGAAGGTGACGCCATGGCGCCCCTTCTCGGATCCGGTCCTTACCGCGTGGCGGCAGTGCAAGCCGGGCAAAGCATCGAATATGAGCGCGTGGGGGATTACTGGGGCAAGGACCTCTTTCTCAACAAGGGGATGAACCACTTCGATCGCATTCGGGTGGAATTTTATCGCGAGCGGCAGGCCGCGTTCGAAGCCTTCAAGAAGGGGGTCATCTTCTATCGGCAGGAATATACGAGCCGCGTCTGGGCGTCCGATTACAACTTCCCGGCCATTGTGGAAAAGCGCGTGGTGAAGCGCGAGTTTCCGGCAGAAACCCGCCCCACCATGCAGGCCTGGGCCATCAACCAACGTCGCAAACGCTTCAAGGATGTGCGGGTCCGCGAGGCGATCGGCCTTTGCTTCGACTTCGAGTGGACCAACCGCAACCTCTTCTATGATGCTTATGCCAGGTCCCACTCCTTGTTCGAGCGGTCGGTCTACCAGGCGCAGGGGGCACCTCAGGGTGAAGAGCTAGCGCTGCTGGAACTGCTGCGCAGCCAACTGCCCCCGTCGGTCTTTGGTGATCCCGTGCGCCAGCCGGGGTCCAACGGCTCCGGTCGCGATCGCGCGCTGTTATCGCGTGCCGCAGCCTTGTTGGCGGATGCTGGGCTAGAAAGGCAGAATGGGTTCCTGCAAACGGGCGATGGCGAACGGCTGACGCTTGAGATCCTCGTCAACGACGAATCGATGGCCCGGGTGGATGCGCCGTTTGTGGAAAACATGCGTGCCGTGGGGATTGATGCATCCATCCGGCTCGTTGATCCGACGCAGTATCAGGCGCGGCAAGCAAGCTTTGACTTCGACATGTTGAGCGTGGCGACGATCTTCACCGCGACGCCCACTCGCGACGAGATGGAAAACTTCTTCCACTCGCGCACGGCCAATCGCGAAGGTTCGCGCAACCTGACCGGCACGGCCGACCCCGCTGTGGACGCCCTTGTGGATGCCGTTGGGCGGGCGGAAAGCCGCGAAGCCTTGGGGATCGCCATGCGGGCGCTCGATCGGGTCTTGCGTGCACGCCGTGACTGGATACCAAACTGGTACGCGGCGAATCATCGGGCTGCGTTCTGGGACATGTTTGGCTACAAGGAGCCGAAACCCGACTATGGTTTCCCGGTGGAGCGGCTCTGGTGGCTCGATGAAGCCAAGGCGAGAACGATCGGGAAAGCGTGACGGAAGAAAGCTTGACGTACATCTCGATTGAGCGGCACGGCAGCTGATGGGCGCTTATATCCTTCGGCGCCTGCTGCTGATGATCCCCACTATCTTCGGGATCATGGCAATCTCCTTTCTCGTGATCCAGTTCGCGCCCGGCGGACCGGTGGAACAGGTGATCGCACGCCTGTCGGGGCAGGGCGGCGACATGATCTCCGGCGGCGGTTCGGATGCCGGCAACCAGAGCGGCAGTGCCGTCGATGGCTCTCAATATCGCGGCGCGCAGGGGCTGGACCCGAACTTCATCGCGCAACTCGAACAACAGTTCGGCTTCGACAAGCCCTGGTACGAGCGCTTTTTCGGAATGCTGTGGGATTACCTGCGCTTCGATTTCGGGGAAAGCTTCTTCCGCGACATCGCTGTTCTGGACCTGATCCTCGAAAAGATGCCGGTTTCGGTTTCGCTTGGGCTCTGGATCACGCTGATCTCCTATTCCATCTCCATTCCGCTCGGGATCCGAAAGGCAGTGCAGGACGGGTCGAGCTTCGATGTCTGGACCTCGGGCATTGTGATCGTCGGCTATGCCATCCCCGGCTTCCTGTTTGCCATCATGCTGATGGTGCTGTTTGCCGGCGGGTCTTTTTTCGATTGGTTCCCGCTTCGCGGGCTGACGTCAGAAAACTTCGACCAGCTGTCCTGGCCGATGAAGATCGTCGACTATTTCTGGCACCTGGCGCTGCCGCTGACGGCCATGGTGCTGTCGGCTTTCGCCACCACGACCTTGCTTACAAAGAACTCCTTTCTGGATGAAATCCGCAAGCAGTATGTCGTGACCGCGCGCGCCAAGGGCCTGTCGGAACGCCGCGTGCTTTACGGCCATGTTTTCCGCAACGCCATGCTGATCGTGATCGCGGGCTTTCCCGGCGCCTTCATATCCGCCTTTTTCACAGGCTCGCTCCTGATCGAAAACATCTTCTCGCTGGATGGCCTTGGCCTGCTTGGCTACCGCTCCGTGATCGACCGTGACTACCCGGTGGTGTTCGCCACCCTCTTCATCTTCTCCCTGTTCGGACTTCTGGTCGGACTGCTGTCGGACCTGATCTACACCTGGATCGATCCCCGCATCGACTTTGAAAGCAGGGACGTTTGATGTCGGAAATCCAGCTGAAAACAGAGGTGGAACGGGTTCGCAAGCAAACGGCGCGTCCCTGGCTGTCGCCTTTGAACGTCCGGCGCTGGCAGAACTTCAAGGCGAATCGGCGGGGCTACTGGTCGCTGTGGATCTTCCTGCTGTTGTTCGTTTTGACGCTGTTTGCCGAACTGATCGCCAATGACCGACCCTTGCTTGCCTCCTACAAGGGCGAGTTGCTGGTGCCGGTAATGGTCGACTATCCGGAAGAAAAGTTCGGTGGCTTTTATGCCGTCACCGACTACCGCGATCCCTTCATCATGGAAGAGATCGAGGCGAACGGCTGGGTCTTGTGGCCGCCGATCCGGTATTCCTATTACACCGTGAACAACGAGATACCCGCCGCTGCTCCGGCCAAGCCCTCATGGCTCTACACAAAGGAAGAGCGATGCGCCCGCTATCCTCTGGGTGTGGAAGATCCGGGTTGTACGATCGGCAACTGGAACTGGCTCGGGACGGATGACTCCGCCCGCGACGTCCTGGCGCGCGTGATCTACGGCTTCCGCATTTCCGTGCTGTTCGGGCTGGTTTTGACCTTGGCGTCGGCCGTGATCGGCGTGTCTGCGGGTGCCGTTCAGGGCTATTTCGGCGGCTGGACCGATCTCATCATGCAGCGCTTCATAGAGATCTGGTCAGCGATCCCCGTGCTTTACCTGATCCTCATCATCTCGGCCGTTCTGCCGCCCGGTTTCTTTATCCTTCTGGGGATCATGCTGCTATTTTCCTGGGTGGCGTTCGTGGGCGTGGTGCGTGCCGAATTCCTGCGTGCGCGCAACTTCGAATACGTGAACGCCGCGCGCGCGTTGGGCGTTTCGAACCGCACCATCATGTCGCGGCACCTGTTGCCGAACGCCATGGTGGCGACGCTGACCTTCCTTCCCTTCATCCTCAATGGGTCGATCACGACGCTGACCTCGTTGGATTTCCTGGGGCTGGGCCTACCGCCCGGAGCGCCGTCTCTGGGCGAACTCCTGAAGCAGGGCCAGCGCAACCTGACCGCCCCCTGGCTCGGCATCACCGGCTTCGTGACGCTCTCGATCATGTTGTCGCTGTTGATCTTCATCGGCGAAGCGACGCGCGATGCCTTTGACCCGCGCAAGACGTTCCGGTGAACTGGTGAAAGAAAACGCGCCCCTTCTTTCCGTTCGCGACCTGTCGGTAGCCTTCAGCCAGGGCGATCAACGCACCACGGCGGTTGACCGTATTTCCTTCGACATTGCGCGCGGGGAAACGGTGGCGCTGGTTGGCGAATCCGGATCCGGCAAATCCGTCACCGCTCTTTCTGTTCTGAAGCTGTTGCAATATCCAGCCGCTAGCCACCCGACGGGTCAGATCCTGTTCAAGGGTGCCGATCTCCTGGCCATGGATGGGCGTGAACTGCGCAAGGTGCGCGGCAACGACATCACCATGATCTTCCAGGAGCCGATGACGTCGCTGAACCCGCTTCATTCGATCGAGGACCAGATCGGTGAAATCCTGAAGCTGCATGGCGGCATGCGTGATGCCCAGGCGCGCGAGCGAACCCTTGAACTGCTGCGCGAAGTCGGCATCCGCGAGCCGGAAAAGCGCTTGTCGGCCTATCCCCATCAGCTTTCAGGGGGGCAGCGTCAGCGCGTGATGATTGCCATGGCACTGGCCAATCGTCCGCAGTTGTTGATCGCCGATGAGCCGACCACCGCCCTTGACGTCACGGTTCAGGCGCAGATCCTCAAGCTGCTTCGTGAGCTCAAGGTGACGCATGGAATGTCGATGCTGTTCATCACCCATGATCTCGGGATCGTGCGCCGCATCGCCGACCGGGTCTGCGTGATGACGCGGGGCAAGATCGTGGAAGAAGGTCCGACTACGGAAATCTTCGGCGATCCGCAGCATGAATATACGCGCCATCTCCTTGCGGCCGAGCCCAAGGGAACGCCGCCGCCCGCGAACGCAACGGCAAAGACGGTGATGTCGGGCAAGGACGTGCGGGTCTGGTTTCCGATCAAGGAAGGCTTTTTCCGCAAGACCGTTGGTCATGTAAGGGCGGTTGATGGCATAGACGTGACGGTGAAGGCTGGCCAGACCCTGGGCGTGGTCGGCGAGTCCGGATCGGGAAAAACCACGCTCGGGCTGGCTCTGGCTCGGATGATTTCGTCCGAAGGGCAGATCGAATTCGATGGCAGACCCATCGACCAGCTGTCCTTCAAGGAGATGCGGCCGTTGCGTCGCGAACTCCAGATCGTGTTCCAGGATCCCTTCGGTTCGCTCAGCCCGCGCATGTCGGTCAGCGAGATCATCCAGGAAGGGCTGAGCATCCACGCGCCGGAGCTTTCGGCAGCCGAGCGCGATGCGCGCGTGGTGGATGTCCTGGGGGAGGTGGGCCTCGATCCGTCAACCCGGCACCGTTACCCGCATGAATTCTCCGGCGGCCAGCGCCAGCGAATTGCGATTGCCCGCGCCATGGTCTTGAAGCCGCGCTTCGTCATGCTCGATGAACCGACTTCGGCGCTGGACATGAGCGTGCAGGCCCAGGTCGTCGATCTCCTGCGCGACCTGCAAAAAAAGCATGACCTCGCCTACCTCTTCATCAGTCACGACCTCAAGGTCGTGCGCGCCCTCGCAAACGAGGTGGTCGTGATGCGCAACGGTGAAGTGGTCGAGCACGGAACGGCGGAACAGATCTTCGACAACCCCCAAACCGATTACACGAAGGCTCTGATCGCAGCTGCCTTCAAGATCGAAGCGCCGGCCGACAGCGACGTCAGCGAGTAACGGAAGTGTTTTCATGAGCGAAGCGGAACGTGGCCGCATCCTGTTTGCCGCCACCGGCACGGATACCGATCTTTGGGTAGATATTCTGGGGCAAACGGGGCGCGAAGTAACGGTTGAGCCGGACGGGGCGCAGGATCCCTCGATCCATTATGCCGTGGTGTGGCGGCAACCTCAGAGCATCCTCAACCGGCTGCCGAACCTGAAGGCGATTTTCTCGTTAGGCGCGGGCGTGGACCACGTCTTGAACGATCCGACCCTTCCCGATCTGCCGATCGTTCGGGTCGTGTCCGAAAATCTGACCCAGTACATGGTCGAATACGTCGTTTGGCGTGTCATGGACCACCATCGCCGGGGGGGGGAATACCGCGCCGCGCAGGCCGTGGGTGAATGGAAGGAGTTCGATCAGCCGGTTTCGTCCGGCGTCAGCGTCGGCTTCATGGGACTGGGCGAACTCGGAGGCTCAGCAGCGCGTGCGCTTGCTCCGCTAGGGTTCAAGTTGAACGGGTGGAGCCGCCGCCGGGCAGCCGTGGAGGGCGTCACCACCTTCGCAGGACCGGACGAACTGCAGCCGTTCCTGTCTGAAACGGACATACTTGTCGTTCTCCTGCCCCTCACAGCCGGGACCCACGGCATCATCGACTACCGCGTGCTGTCGTCCTTGCGGCGAGACAACCTCATAGGCGGGGCTGTCTTGATCAACGCGGGACGCGGCGGCCTGCAAAAGGAAGCCGATATCCTGCGGGCGCTGGAAGATGGCAGCCTCAAGGAAGCCAGCCTCGACGTGTTCGAGGTCGAGCCCCTGCCGGCTGCATCACCGTTGTGGACGCACCCGAGGGTGTTCATCACGCCGCATGCCGCCGCACCATCCGATCCCCGAGAAGTCGTGCGTCCGATGCTGGCGCAGATGGATTCCTATGATCGCGGCGAACCGCTCCAGCATCTGGTTGATCGCGCAGCTGGATACTAAAAAAGCCCGCCGAAATGGCGGGCTTTTTTGTTTCTTCGTCCGACGCTTACCGGGCGCTTGCAGTGGCCGGTGAAACCAGCGGCGTGATGCGCCGGATCGCCACGCGCCGGTTTTCACGCTCATCACCGCCCGTGTTGATCTTGAGGTAACGCTCGCCATAACCCTGCGTCGACAGGTTTTCCGGCGGGATCTCAAAATACTGGGTCAAGGCCGCGGCAACGCTTTCCGCCCGCTGGTCCGAAAGCACGAGGTTGGACTGGTCGCTGCCCACTGCATCGGTATGCCCTTCGATCAGGAAGGTTTCGGCCGGGTTCTGTTCAAGCAGGCGCAGCATGCCTTCGGCAACCCCCTGCAACCGATCGATCTGGTCATCCCGGATCTCGGCGGAGCCCGTGTCGAAGGTCAGGGTGTCGAGATCCACGCGACGCACCGTGTCACGGATGCGCGCAGACCGCTTCACCTCGTCCACCGAATAAAGGCGCTGGATCTTTTCGACCGGAGGCTGATCGAGGAAGTCGTAGTAGCGATCGGGATCCTCCACGACGCCGGCGTCGAGAATATACTCGTTTGCCGGGATGGAAAGCCGCAGCGGCGGCAGGTCTTCACCCGGATCGCGCCACTCGCGCACACGGTCGTAGTCGTCTTCCTGAACATAATAGAGCACGTATTCGCGATTGTCCGGCTCGATACGCGAGCGCCGGATGACGTCGCCATACCGATTGCGGATCGTCACCACCTGCACGCCGTTGGAGCGCACGATGGTTTCACGCGTCCGGCCGCGTGGCAGCTCTTCGTAATATACGTCGCGCGCGTTGCGGGTCAGGCGCGGCCGATCAGAGCTTTCCACATAGGTTTCGTTGCCGAAGTTTAGGATGATGCGGTTGTCGAGTTCGCGAACCACGTCTACGCCTTCTCGACGCTCGCCACGGAAGGGGCGATCGCGATCCACCTGGATGCGCTCACCCCGTTCTTCCCGAGCTGAACGAATCTGATCCAGCGGGATCACCGTGGTTTGCGCAGCGGCATCCGAAGCGGGAGCGGGCTGTGCGGGTGCTTGTGTGGCAGCGGCTGCCGGAGCCTGAGGGGCTGCAGCAGGCGCTAGGCCCTGTGCCTGGCCACCGTCAGTGGCAGGCTGCGGCTTGGCGCTGTCGAGCACCGGTGCGGCATTCTCCGGCAAGGGTGAAGACGCCTGAGGAACAGGCGTTTCGCCCTGCTGCGCCGGTTGTTCAGCCTGCTGGCGGGCCGGAGCGGACTGGATCTGCGTCGGCTGCGAGGCATCGGCCGGGGCAACGGCCTCACCGGCAGGCGCCGCCTCAGTCGGCGTTGCTGCACCCTGTGCGTCACCGGTTCGCCGCTGCCGATCCCGACGCATGCGCTCGGCACCGCTTTGTGCGCCGTCTTCGGTCGCAGCAGGGGCATCCGGCTGTGCCGTGGGAGCCGTTTCAGGCTGTGGCGTGTCGGGGCTTGTTTGCGGAGCGGCATCCGCAGGTGCGGGTGCGGCAGGCGTTTCGCTTGGCTGCTCGCTTTGCGCGGCTGGTGCAGTTTCGGCTGGCGTTTCGCTTGGCTGCTCGCTTTGTGCGGCAGGTGCAGTTTCGGCTGGCGCTTGTTCGCCCCCTGTTTGCTGCTGGCGATCCTCCCGCATCCGGTCGGCGCCGGTTTCGGCACTTGTTCCAGCATCGGCGGGCTGCTCTGAACTGCTCGGAGCCGCTTCAGGCGTAGCCTGCGGCTGTTCGGCAGCCGGTTCCTCGGCCTGCGGTTGCGCCGGTTCAGGCTGCGCCTCCGCTTCCGGCTGAGCCGGTTCTGGGTCGGCGGGCGCGGGTTCTGGCTGCGCTTCCGGTTCCGGCTGCGGCTCTGGCTGCTGCGCTTCTGGTTCTGGCTGCGGTTCTGGCTCGGCCTGCGGCTCGGGTGCCGCGGCTTCCGGCTGTGCTTCTTGTTGCGGAGCCTCTTCCGCCGCGGGTGCTTCTTCCTGCGCGGGGGCTTCTTCCTGCTGCGGGACGATCTCTTCCGCTGGCTGGCTTTCTCCTTCTGCCTGCGCCAAAATCAGCGGCAGGTCAGCAGGCTTAATCGGGGCGGTCGCTGTTCCGGGAGCCGCTGTTGCACTCAGCGGTCCGGCCATCAGCAAGGCAAGGGCGGTCCCGGCCAAGATGCTTTTTTGGCTTTTCATGCCAAACTCCTTTTGGTTTCGTCCCATCGGCTCTCAAATGGAGCAACGCTCCCTCAGTTCCACTTTTGTCGCCTGAACTTTCGCTGAACCTCCCGTTCAGATTGCCGGCCGAGGGGCGGTGGCCTTGATCTTGACCTGTTGCAGGCGCACATGCGGCAAATGGACGAACCTTTCTGGAAAACCAAAACGCTGGAAGCGATGACGCTCGGCGAGTGGGAATCGTTGTGCGACGGCTGCGGCAAATGCTGTCTTGCCAAGCTCGAAGACGAGGACACGGCCGAGATCTACTGGACAAGCGTTGCGTGCCGCCTGTTCGACGCTGGCACATGCCAGTGCAGCAACTATCTCGATCGCAAGCGCCATGTTCCCGATTGCGTGCAACTGACACCTCAAAAGGTGCGGGAAATCGACTGGCTTCCCAGGACCTGCGCTTACAAGCTGGTGGCGGAGGGCAAGGACCTGCCGCAATGGCACCATCTTATTTCCGGGAGCCGCGAGGCCGTTCATGCCGCAGGAATTTCGATGAAGGACCGCGTCACAGCGCTGGAAAGCGACCTCGCGGAAGACGAAGACTACTTCGACCATATGCTCGATGAGCAGCCCTGAGGACAGTGTCTGAGCCGATCACACCGGGTGAACGGCGTGTGAATGCGTGGTTCCCGGTCGGTTCATGTCGAACATGGCAAATCGTTTCCATCGCTGCTGATCACGAGGAAACGCACTTCATGTTCAAGACCATCCAGACTGCCGCTCTGTCGCTGGCCGTTGTACTTGGGGGCTTTGCAGTCGCTCCGTCGGTCGCACAGGCCGGTTCGTTGCACATCACGGTTGCTCCCGAAGCCGTTCAATACCGATACGAGCGTGAGCGGCCCCGTGTCCGCGGTCGCGAATGCACAGCCAATCGCGCGGTCGAGAAAGCGTGGAAGCTCGGCATCAACCGGCCGCGTGTCACCCGCGTTGCGCGCAACACCATTGCCGTCCGCGGTTACCAGCGCGGCGAGCGCGTGCGGATCGTGTTTGCCCGAGCCCCGAACTGTCCTGTGATCCGCTAAGGACCGTTCGAACTCGGGCAGAAAAGGCCGGTGGAGCAATCCGCCGGCCTTTTCCTTATCCGCGCTAGGGATTATCGGCCCAGAAGCGGATCAGATGGCTGGCAATTGCGCCCTTGGGCGGCACGGTCAGCCCATCCGGATGCGTATTGGCGATCATCGCCTGTAGGTCGGCTCGGGAAAACCACCGGCAATCCTCAAGCTCCAGGGCGTCGTGTTGGATCTGGAGGCTCAACGCCTCGCCAAAGCAGCCAATCATCAGGGAATGGGGAAACGGCCAAGGCTGGCTGGCGTGGTAGGCCACACGACCCACGCGAATGCCGGATTCCTCCAGCGTTTCCCGCCGCACGGCATTCTCGATCGTTTCACCCGGTTCAATGAAGCCTGCCAGGGTGGAAAACATGCCGGGTGCGAAATGCGGGCTGCGGCCGAGCAGGCATGCATCCTCCGTCACCGTCAGCATGATCGCGACGGGATCTGTGCGCGGAAAGAGTTCGGCCGCGCAATGGGAGCAAACCCGCTTGTAACCGCCGCTCCGGCTCAGCGTCGAGTGACCGCATCGGCCGCAAAAGCGATGCGTGCGGTTCCAGGCCATCAACGAAGCGGCTTGCGCAAGCGCCCCGAGCTCCGCCGGATCGATCAGGCCATGCATGTAGATCGACCGGTGGTCGATGGCCTTCAGCCCGTCTGGCAGCGTGTCGAGATCCAGTGGAAGGTCGATGGCAAGCAGCGGACCGGCCGGTGACGTGCCGAGGTAAAGCGCATCCTCGGTTTTGCCGCCGAGCTGATGGCACTCATCAGCAGAAAACAGCGGAGAAAACACCCCGTTGTTCATGTGGAGCAGCAACTTTGGCCCGCAAAGCAGCAACAATCGCGCGCGGGCATCGCTGAGAGCGGCGGCAACGCAATCATCCGCGCGGGTTTCGGACTGACGGTCCAGAATGTTGCCGGCAAAGCCGACAAAAGAACTCGCCTCGTGTTGAGGTTGATCGAACAGGAAAAAGGGCATGCCTGGAGGCTCCGAAACGCGCTGAGCTTACAACGCGGCCTGCACGCGCGCGGCGAGCTGGTGGAGGTCTTCGCGCCGATAGGGTTCGCGCGGTCCGTGTCCCCACACCGGACCGGGCCAGGCACTGTCGCCCTCCGTCCGCGCGATCACATGCACATGCAATTGCCGGACGATGTTTCCGAGTGCGCCCGTGTTGATCTTGTCGCAGCTCGTGATCCTTTTCAGGGATTCGGCTACGAGGTTGGTTTCAAACGTCAGCATGGTCTGGTCGAGCGGCGTCAGGTCGTGAATCTCGAGAATGCCGGCACGTTGGGGAATAAGAATCAGCCACGGCCAGCGACTGTCGTTCATCAACCGGAGTTCGCAAAGGCTGAGCCAAGCCAGGTGCTCGCTGTCCGCTTCCAAGCGCGCATCGATCTCGAAAGCTGCTGCCGAGCGGCGCGGCGTGTCCATGAAGATGTCCTCGTGAGCCCGCCACGCTACCGGGGGGCGAAGTGGCTCGCAAGGCTGGAGATTGCCATTCGGCAAATAATCCTTCTCCGCGCAGACAGGCTATTCGTCCGTTGTCCCGACCGCTTGCAAATGGCGTCGCAATTGCCGATATGAGCGACGGGAGGTTGGCTGGTGGACGAGCCACTCGCCAACCGGGTCAGGTCCGGAAGGAAGCAGCCCTAACGAGCCCGGCACGGGTCATTCTCGTCAGCCTCCCACCTTTGCCTCGCTTCAACGCCTGGCAGCACAAGTCGGTCGCAGAAGGGTCTGCACCGCGCCGGTCTGGACAGCGCGTCGATTCGGCCGTTTGATGAGCCGGTGGTTGCCGAGGAGCAAAGCACGTTCATGAGCGAAGCGGGACAGCGACCCAGCGGCGGTTATCGCGTTCTTGCCCGCAAATACCGGCCTGCCGATTTCACCACGCTGATCGGCCAGGAGCCGATGGTCCGCACCCTCACCAACGCGTTCACAACTGGCCGCATAGCCCAGGCCTGGATGCTCACGGGTGTTCGAGGGGTCGGGAAAACCACCACCGCTCGCATTCTGGCGCGCGCCCTCAACTACCGCAGCGCATCTGTTGATCAGCCATCGGTGGATCTCGCCACGCCCGGGGAGCACTGCGACGCCATCATGCAGGGCCGCCATGTCGATGTCATCGAGATGGATGCGGCCTCGCACACCGGCATCGATGATATCCGCGACATCATTGACCGTGTCCGCTACGCGCCGGTTTCCGCGCGCTACAAAGTGTACATCATCGACGAAGTGCACATGCTGTCGACGCAGGCCTTCAACGGCCTTTTGAAGACGCTGGAAGAGCCGCCGCCGCATGTGAAGTTCATCTTTGCAACAACCGAGATCCGCAAAGTTCCAATCACGGTGTTGTCGCGCACCCAGCGCTTCGATCTCCGCCGCGTGGATGCTGCCCTGCTGACGGAGCATCTCGCGGGCATCGCTGGCAAGGAAGACATCAGCGTCGAGCCGGAAGCTCTCGCCATGATCGCGCGCGCGGCCGAAGGATCGGTGCGCGACTCGCTGTCGATCTTCGACCAGGCCATTGCACACGGTTCCGGCACGGTGACGGCTGATGCCGTTCGCATCATGCTGGGCCTTGCCGACCGCGGCCGCATCATCGACCTGTTCGATCATGTCATGAAGGGCGATGTTGCACGCGCTCTGGCAGAACTGGGCGCGCAATATGAGACTGGTGCGGATCCGGCCACCGTCCTCACCGATCTCGCCGAATTTACGCACCTCGTCACGCGGCTGCGTTATGTGCCGGAAGCCGCGAACGACGCCTCGCTGACCGAAGCGGAGCGGGTCCGTGGCCTTCAGTTTGCCGAAACGCTGTCTGTTCGCGTGTTGTCCCGCACCTGGCAGATGCTTTTGAAGGGCATCCCGGAGGTGCAGGGCGCGGCGCGACCAATCAGCGCCGCCGAAATGGTGCTGATCCGCTTGGCTCACGCGGCGGAACTTCCAACGCTCGACGAGATCCTGAAGGGCGGAGGAACGTTGCCGGCTGCCGCGGGCAGTGGATCGCGTCCGGGCAGCGGCAGCGGTGGACCCAGCGCAGGCGCGCTTATGAGTGGCGCGTCGAGCCCAGCCGTTTCAGCCATGCGCACGATGCCGCAAGGTGGTGGCGGCGCCCAAACCATGCGGCTGGTGGAAACAGAAAGCCAGCCTTCTACGGTGTCGCTGGCATCGGTCCCCGTGGCGCCGGCGCCTGCCGTTCCAGTGAACTCCCTGGAAGACATCGTTGCTCTGGCGGATGCCAACCGCGACATGCCGCTGAAGATCGGCGTGAAAGCGCATGTCCGGCTGGTGCGCATCGAGCCCGGTAAGCTAGAAATCAACCTGTCCGACGACGCGCCGCGTACCCTGCTTGGCGATATCCAGGCACGGCTGTCAAAATGGACGGGAACGCGCTGGCTGGTCACCGTTTCGCGCGAGGCCGGCGGTCGGACGCTCGCCGAAATCGAAAACGAGAAGCGCGAGACCGCGCTGATGGACGCCAAGGCTGACCCAGCGGTTGCCGCCATCCTCGCGAAATTTCCTGGCGCGAAGATCATCGACATTCGCATTCCGGAAGCCGCTGCCGAAGCGGAACTCGATCTGGACAACCTCCCGGTTGATCCAGGCCTCGATGACCCTGACGATCTCTAACCAAAGGATAGGGCAATGAAAGACCTGATGGGCCTGATGAGCAAGGCCAAGGAAATGCAGTCGAAATTTCAGATCATGCAGGAGGAGATGGCCAACATCGAGGCAACCGGCCAGTCCGGTGGCGGTCTCGTGTCGGTGACGCTGTCCGGCAAGTCGGAAATGAAGGCCCTGAAGATCGATCCGTCGCTCTTCAAGGAAGACGAGGTCGAAATTCTGGAAGACCTGATCCTGGCCGCGCACAACGATGCCCGTGCCAAGGTCGAGGCGATGACTCAGGAAAAAACCCGCGAACTGACAGCCGGCCTTCCTTTGCCGCCCGGCATGAAGCTGCCTTTCTGATCGGCGGAACGCATTCAGCCGCCATGTCGAAGCGCATCGCAGGACCTGAGATCGAGAAGCTCATCCAGCTTCTGGCGAAAGTGCCGGGGCTTGGACCGCGCTCGGCTCGTCGCGCCGCCTTGCACCTGATCAAGAAAAAGGACCAGCTGCTTGGTCCCCTGACGCTTGCCATGGGCGATGCGCTGCAAAAGGTGCGGGTCTGCTCGACCTGCGGCAACATCGACACGGCCGATCCCTGCACGATCTGCACGGATCCGCGGCGGGACACCGCAACGATCATCGTGGTAGAGGATGTGTCTGACCTGTGGGCGCTGGAGCGCGCAGGGGCGATGAACGCGCAATTTCATGTTCTCGGCGGCACGCTTTCACCCCTCGACGGGGTCGGCCCGGACGATCTCAACATTGCCGGCCTGGTCACACGAGTGGTCGACGGGAGCGTCAACGAGGTGATCATCGCTGTCAACGCGACGGTAGAAGGGCAGACCACGGCTCATTATCTGACCGATCAGCTCGCCGACATGAGCGTCAAGATCACCCGCCTGGCGCATGGTGTTCCGGTTGGCGGCGAGCTTGACTACCTGGATGAAGGCACGCTGACGGCGGCCTTGCGATCACGAACGGCTTTTTGATGCGAACGATCCGTCACCTGGCTCTGATCGTCCTTTTCCTTGTCGGTCTCGGCGGGCCTGTTGTGGCGCAGTCGGTGGAGCGGCAATTCCAGGCCTGGCTGCAAAACGACCTGTGGCCGGAAGCAGCGGCGAACGGCGTGTCGCGCGCAACGTTCGATGCTGCATTCAAGGGTGTTACGCCCAATCTGGAACTGCCGGATCTCGTGCTGCCGGGTGAAAAGCCCGGCGGCGACGCGAAACAGCGCCAGGCGGAATTCGGATCGCCGGGCGCGTATTTCGCAGAAAAGACCCTTGGCGCGGTTGTGGCCGGCGGACAGGCGCGGGCGCGCGAACACGGACGCGTGCTGGACATGGTGGAAAAGCATTTCGGTGTGCCCCGCGGCATCGTTGTTGCGATCTGGGGACGCGAGTCCGGTTTTGGCCGCGCAAAGATCCCGCACGACGCATTTCAGGTTCTCGGCACGAAAGCATTCCTTGCCACGCGCAAGGAACTGTTCCGCAAGGAAGTGCTTGCTGCCCTTCAGGTGGTGGAGCGGGGCTGGGCGTCTCGTTCGGCAATGAAGTCGTCCTGGGCCGGCGCGCTGGGCCAGCCGCAATTCCTGCCTTCCTCTCTCCTGGAGAACGCCGTCGACATGGACGGGGATGGCCGCCGCGACATCTGGAACTCGGTGCCCGACACGCTTGGTTCGATCGCGAACTACCTCGCCGATCATGGCTGGGTGAAGGGGCGCGACTGGGGGTTCGAGGTGTCTGTGCCTGCAGCCCTGTCCTGTGCCCTCGAAGGACCGGACCGCGGCAAGTCGATCAGCGAATGGGCGAAGGACGGCGTGACCCGCGTCAGCGGCAAGCCGTTTCCGAAGGCGGAACTCGATCGGGAGGGTTTCCTGCTGATGCCCGCCGGTCGCAACGGGCCGGCCTTCATTGTCACGCCGAACTTCTATGTGCTGAAGGACTACAACACGAGCGACCTTTACGCCCTGTTCGTCGGCAACGCCGCTGATCGGATTGCACATGGCGGGCGCGCTTTCCAGGGCAAGTGGGGCGCTGTGGACAAGCTGCTTCGCTCCGACGTTGCTGCCCTGCAGCGCGGGCTGGAAGGTCAAGGCTTCGATGTCGGTGGCGCAGATGGGTTGCCGGGCTACAAGACCCGGCGCTCCATAGGAGAATGGCAGGCCCGCCGGGGCCAGGCGCCGACCTGCTTTCCGAGTGCTGCGCTGATTAAAGCCCTGCGTTGACGGGCGTTTCCACCGGCGGCGGGAGCTCTTCCTCGCGCTCGATGGTTTGCTGCGCGGCCAGGAAATTTCCCATAGCCTGCAGGGAAACGAAGTTGTCGCAGAAGACCTTGATCACCACCAAAAGCGGCACTGCAATCAGGGCGCCGACGAGACCCCATAGCCACGACCAGAAGGCAACGGCGATGAAGATCGCGACGGCGTTGAGTTCGAGCCGCCGTCCCACAACCAGGGGGGTGATGAACTGTCCTTCCATGGTGTTGCAGAACAACACGAAAGCAGGCGCCAAAAGCGCATAACTCATGGAATCGAAGGTCACCACCGCGATCACTGCGACCACCGACATGGTGACCAGCGCACCGATATAGGGCAGGAAGTTCAACAGGGCGGCCATGACGCCCCAAAGAACAGGGTTTGGAACCCCGATCACCCACAAGCCAGTTCCGATGCAAACACCTAGGCCCCAGTTGATGATGGCAATGGTCAGCAGGTAGTGGGAGATTTCCCGCTCCACGTCGTAAACCACGCGCAACGCGCGTTTCTTGTCCGACATGCGGCCGAAAGACTGGACGATCTTCTCGTAAAACATCGTGCCGGACGCCAAAAGGAAGATGGCGAGCACCAGAGTGATGCCGATTGTTGTGGCGCCGGACAGAAGCGTGCCTGCCGCGCGGTTGATGACACCCGGTTGTGCGACGGCCACCTGCTCGATGTCGGGATCGGTGACCCCGCCGGTCACGCGGTCGAATTGGCTGAGAACCTCGTTCAAACGCTCCATTGGGCGCTGCAATTGTTGCAACCGCTCCGTCAGCGTGCGGCCGATGGATGGCGCATCCGACACCAGCGAAATGGCGGGGCCACTGATCATGTACGCGAGCAGGCCAACCACAGAAGCAAACGCAAGAACAAGAAGAGTGGCCGAAAGCGGGGAGGGGATGCCGCGCTTGCGCAGGAAGCGGACGATCGGCGTCAAGGTCATCGCGACCAGGAATGCCAACACAACCGGCATGAAAAAGTCGCGTGCGAAGTAAAGTCCATAGAAGGTGAGGATCAAAAACAAGCCGGTGATCAGCTTGCGGAGCCTCGTCAGATCGCTCGACGCGCTTGCGGCAATCGACACCTCGGCTGGTGCAATCGCGCCGCCCGTCGTCTTGTTCATGGGTGCCCCCGAGTCGAAAAAAGCCGGAGCGGATGCTCCAGCCTCGCTTAACGCTCTGGGTGCGCGCCGGTTCCTCCGGCCTCAGCCTCGATTAAGCCGCAGCTGAAAAGCCAGCCAAAGCTTCGCTCAGCAGGGTAAAAGATCGCTTGCGGGCCTGGTGGTCGTGGATCATGGCCGTGACCATCAGTTCGTCCGCGCCGGTGCGGTTCAAGAACGCCTCGACGCCTCGGCGCACGGTGTCGGGCGAGCCAACAACAGCAGCGGACAGCGCATGATCAAGCATCATCCGCCCTCCCGCGTCGATTTGGCTTTCATAATCGCGCACCGGCGCCGGAAGCAGCCCCGGGCGACCTGACCTCAGGTTCACGAACGACTGCTGCTGCGAGGAAAACAGGAAGCGCGCTTCGTCATCCGTGTCGGCCACAACCACATTCAGCCCAAGCATGAGATACGGCGCTTTAAGCGCATGTTCCGAAGGATGTTCCGCGGGCTGGAAGCGGGAGCGATAGATCGCAATCGCGTTGTCCAGTTCTGCTGGAGCGAAGTGCGAAGCAAAGGCATAAGGGAGACCGAGCATGGCGGCCAATTGTGCACCATAAAGGCTCGAGCCGAGGATCCAGACCGGAACATCGAGCCCCGCACCAGGAACAGCCTGCACGCGCTGCCCCTCCTGCACAGGCTGGAAATAGCCCATCAGTTCCACGACGTCGTTCGGGAAACTGTCGACCCCGTTCTCCAGGTTGCGGCGCAGCGCCCGTGCGGTCAGCATGTCCGTACCCGGGGCGCGGCCAAGGCCAAGGTCGATGCGGTCAGGGTAGAGCGCGGCGAGCGTGCCAAACTGTTCCGCAATCACCAGCGGCGCGTGGTTTGGAAGCATGATGCCACCTGCGCCCACCCTTATGCGGCTGGTGCCGCCGGCGATGTGCCCGATCACCACGGAGGTCGCGGCACTGGCGATGCCCGGCATGTTGTGATGCTCGGCCAGCCAATAGCGGTGGTAACCCAGCGCCTCGACATGCCGCGCAAGATCAAGTGAGTTCTGGAGCGACTGGCGGGCGGTGCTGCCAGACGGAACGGGTGAAAGGTCGAGAACGGAGAAAAGAGCCATGTTGCTCATATAGGTGGCCAAAACTTCTTCACCAAGACGGGCGCGCCGGCAGAAGTGGCGGACCTTCAGCGCGATGCCGCAAGCGCCTTTCTGACCTCCGGCGCCACCCTGGTTCCAAAGAGCTCGATCGACTTCATGATTTGATGGTGCGGCATCGGTCCGATCGCCATCTGGATCAAGAAGCGGTCGAACTTGAACAAGGCATGGTTGGCCAGGATCTTGTCCACCACTTCGGCCGGGCTTCCGACGAACGCTGCGCCACGCGGGCTCCGAGCTGCCTCGAAATGCGCGCGGTTGGTTGGTCCCCAACCCCGCTCGCGGCCGATCCGGTTCATCACCTCGGCCTGGGCGGGATACCATTCATCGCCTGCGGCCTGAGAGGTTTCGGCGACATAGCCATGAACGTTGATGCTTGTGGGAAGGGCAGCTGGGTCATGGCCGGCGCGCTGCGCGGCCTGCCGGTACAGCGAAAACAAAGGGGCAAACCGCGCCGGCTCGCCGCCAATGATGGCCAGCGCCAAAGGCAGGCCGAGCACGCCGGCACGGGCGACGGATTCCGGCGTGCCGCCCACAGCAATCCAGACGGGCAGCTTTTCCTGAAGCGGGCGGGGATAAACGCCACGGCCTGGGATGGATGGCCGCATGGTCCCTTCCCAATGGACCTCCACCGTGTCGCGCAGCTTCAAGAGAAGCTCTAGCTTTTCGGAAAACAAGGCATCGTAGTCTTCGAGTGCATAGCCGAACAGCGGAAACGATTCGATGAAGGAGCCACGTCCTGCCATGATCTCGGCGCGGCCTTGCGACAGCAGATCCAACGTTGCGAACTGCTGAAAGACGCGCACCGGATCGTCGGATGACAGGACGGTGACAGCGCTGCTGAGGCGGATCGTTTTCGTTCGACTGGCAGCCGCTGCCAGGATGACGGCCGGAGCTGAGGCAGCATAGTCCGGACGATGGTGTTCGCCCAAGCCGAACACATCGAGGCCGAGTTGATCCGCAAGTTCGATTTCCTCGAGGAGGTTCTTCAGCCGCTCGGCCGGCGCTGTACCCGTGTTGGCGCGAAGCGGGTCGACATCCGCGAAAGTGTAGAGTCCGAACTGCATCGATGATCTCCTGGCTCCCGTTGATCTACGAACTGGCTTGGCGGCATGCCAGAGCCGCCCGTTGAACAGTGCTTCTCGGGTTCCAATAAGCACGGGATTGTCTCACTGTGGCGAAAAAGCCCCGTTCAGGTCTTGAAAGTCCAGCCGCAAATCCTCATTACATCGCCATCCCCAAGATCTGACTATGGAGAGGCGGCGGCATTGGCGCGCTTTAAGGAACAAGATTTCAACGATCGTCAAAAGGCTGCGAACGAAGCCAAGAAGGCTATGCTCGAGCGCTTCAAAGCCAAGCCTGCCGAAGACGATCCGGCGGTTCAGGCTCGCAAGGCCGAACGGCAGGCGATTGTGGAAGCGCGCGCGAAGCGCGAAGAAGAGAAAGCGCGGCTGAAGCAAGAGCGCGAGGCACAGGAAGCAGCCGAGCGCGCGGCGCGTGAAGCGGCGGAAGCGGAAGCCCAGCGGCTGGCTGAAGAAGAAGCCCAACGCGAAGCGCTGGCCAAGGCGGAAGCCGAAAAAGACCAGATCGCGCGGCTGCTGGCGGACGAAGCCGAGCGCAAGGCCAAGCGCGATGCGCGCTACGCCGCACGCAAGGCACGCACCCACCGCTGACGCGCGGCAGCTGAAACAAGAAAAAGGCGGCCCTGGGGCCGCCTTTTTTGCTCAATCTTCTTCAACCACCCGCAGCTTGAGCTGGCCCGGGCGCGGCTCGTGAATGGTCCGGGTGCTGGGGGTGGGCGGCGCGTCGTCCTTGACGCTGGCCCCACCAAGCTCCAGCGCCTCGATCTTGGCACCGCGGCTGGTCAGCTTCTTCGTTGACACCAGAATATCGTCGATGTCCTTGCCTGCCTGCCCGAAGTGGGTTTGCAGCTTGCGCACGCGCTCGTCCAAGCGCCCGACATCTTCCATCAGCCGCATCACTTCGCCCTGGATCAGATGGGCCTGTTCGCGCATGCGCGCGTCCTTCAGGATCGCCTGAACGACCTGGATCGAGAGCATCAGCAGCGAAGGCGACACGATCACCACGCGAACGCGGTGCGCCTTCTGCACCACGGCTTCGAAATGCTCATGAATCTCCGCGAAGATGGATTCCGACGGCACGAACATGAAGGCCGTGTCCTGGGTTTCGCCCGAGATCAAGTACTTGTCGGCAATCGCCTTGATATGGAACTCGACGTCGCGCCGAAACGATTGCGCGGCGACCTTCTGCTGCGCTTCTCCTTCAGCCGCGCGGATCGCGTTCCAGGCTTCAAGCGGAAATTTCGCGTCGATCACCAGCGATGCGGTGCCGTTCGGCATCCGGATCAGACAGTCCGGCCGGTTCCCGTTCGAGAGCGTTGCCTGAAATTCGTAGCCGCCCTGCGGCAGGCCGTCGGCCACAATCGCTTCCATGCGGCTTTGCCCGAAAGCGCCTCGGGTCTGCTTGTTCGACAAGATGGCCTGCAGCTGAACCACCTGTCCGGCAAGCGACTGGATGTTGTTTTGCGCCGTGTCGATCGCCACAAGACGCTCCTGCAGCCTGGCCAGGTTCTCGTGCGTTGCGCGCGTCTGCTCAGTCATGGAATGGCCGAGCCGCGTCGTCATGCCGTCAAGGCGTTCGCTAATGGCCCGGTTCAGTTCGGCCTGACGGCTGGAAAACACGTCCGCCAGCGCACCCATTCGCCCTTGCATCTCCGATTGCGCCTGCAGGAGCATAGCCATGCGATGTTCGTTTTGCCGCGCTTGGTCAAGCGCTTCTGCATGCGTTTGGGCTTGCCGCCAAGCCGCCTGCCTCAGCCCGACAGCGGCGACGATCACCAGCAGCAGGAGAAGGGCGGCGGCAATCATCAGGGCAGAGCCCAGCGACAGCGTGGTGGCGCCGAGCCGAAGAACGGGCTCGGAAAGGCTGATGGCGGTGTTCATGGCGGGAGACTACGCGATTCGTTCTCTTGTCAGAAGATCAAAAGGTGAACGCATGCGCCGACTTCCGTTGACGGCTGGGCAGCGAGCATTTACGTGACCGCCCATGTCCATCCGTCCTCTTGTTCTTCTTCCCGACCCTGTGCTCCGTCAGGTTTCCAAGCCTGTTGAAGCGTTCGACGCGCAGCTCAAGCGTTTTTCCGACGACATGCTGGAAACTATGTATGAAGCGCCGGGCATCGGCCTCGCCGCGATCCAGGTCGCGGAACCGCTCCGCGTGGTGGTGATCGACCTCACTAAGGACGACGAGCCGAAGCTGCCGCAGATCTTCATCAATCCGGAGATCCTGTCCCGATCGGACGGCATCAACGTTCATGAGGAGGGCTGCCTGTCGATCCCCGATTATTATGCCGACGTGGAGCGGCCTGCCTCGATCCGCGTGGCTTACCAGGATCTTCAGGGCAACAAGCATGAGCTCAACGCCGACGGACTTCTCGCGACCTGTTTGCAGCACGAGATTGATCACTTGAACGGCGTGCTGTTTATCGACCACATCTCGCGCCTGAAGCGGGACATGGTGGTGCGCAAATTCAAGAAGCTTGCGAAGGATCGCGCAGCCGGCGCGCTGGTGGGCTGATGGCGTTGCGCGTCGTCTTCATGGGCACGCCGCACTTCGCTGCGGCAACGCTGGAGGCGATCCTGCAGGCGGGTCACTCGGTAGCGGCCGTTTACACGCAGCCGCCGCGCCCCGCGGGCCGCCGCGGTCTGGAACTCGTGCCATCGCCGGTTCAGGGCCTCGCGGAACGGCATGGCCTGGAAGTGCGCAGCCCCGTTTCGCTGAAGGGCGCCGCTGAACAGGAAGCTTTTGCAGCGTTGCAAGCTGACGTCGCCGTTGTGGTTGCTTACGGCCTGCTTCTGCCGAAGCCGATCCTGGAGGCGCCACGCCTTGGCTGCTTCAACGGTCACGCGTCGCTTTTGCCGCGCTGGCGTGGGGCAGCGCCCATCCAGCGCGCGATCATGGCCGGAGACCGCCAAACCGGCATGATGATCATGCGCATGGATGAGGGGCTTGATAGCGGGCCGGTCGCGATGGAAGAGCGCCTTCCCATCGCGCCCGGAACGACGGCCGGCGACCTGCATGACCAGTTGATGGTTGTTGGCGCCCGCCTGATGGTGGATGCGCTCGATCGGCTGGGAAAAGGCGAACTCCCTCTTCAAGCTCAGCCGGAAGAAGGCGTGACCTACGCCGCCAAGATCTCCAAGGGGGAAACGCGCATCAACTGGGCCGAGCCGGCGGAAGCGGTGGACCGCCGGATACGCGGCCTGTCGCCCATGCCGGGAGCCTGGTGTGAGATGGACCATGGTGGCCGGCGTGAGCGCTTGAAGCTGTTGCGCTCCGAGAAAGGCGAAGGCGAGGGCGAGCCGGGCCTGTTGCTTGATGACAGCGGCAACATCGCCTGCGGAACCGGCGCGGTGCGTCTGCTTCAGGTCCAGCGCGCCGGTGGAAAGCCGGTGGCGATGCGCGACTTCCTGCAAGGCCTTCCGGCGGGCGTGGACCGTCTGCTTTAGGAGGCTGAGCCATGCCGCGCTACCGCCTCGACATTGAATATGACGGCGCCGGCTTCGCTGGCTGGCAGATGCAGGAAGGCCAGCCGAGCGTCCAAGGAGCGATCGAAACCGCGATAACAGCCTTCAGCGGGGAAGCGGTGCGGATCCAGGGTGCCGGCCGAACGGATGCCGGCGTGCACGCCACCGGCCAGGTCGCGCATGTGGACCTCGCGAAGGATTGGCCGGCGAAAACGGTGATGGGGGGCATCAATGCACATCTGCGCATGGCGGGCCACCGCGTCGCCATTCTGCGGACAGCGGCCGTTCCCGAGACGTTCAACGCGCGCTTTTCCGCAACGGCACGCCACTACCGGTACCGCATCATCAACCGCCGGGCGCCGCTGGCTCTCGAACTCGGACAGGCCTGGCTCGTGCCGCGCTTTCTGGATGCAGATGCCATGCAGGCGGCCGCCGACACCCTGCTCGGACGCCACGACTTCACCACCTTTCGTTCCGCGCATTGCCAGGCAAAAAGCCCGGTTCGCACCCTCGACCGTCTCCAAGTGGTGCGCAACGGCGAGGCAATCGACTTCTTCGTGTCCGCCCGTTCCTTTCTTCACAACCAGGTACGTTCCTTCGTGGGGACGCTCAAGCGCGTGGGCGAGGGGGCATGGACCCCCGAAACAGTGCAACAAGCGCTGGAAGCGCGTGATCGCGCGCGCTGCGGCGCCCTTGCGCCCGCCGATGGCTTGTTTCTGACGGCCGTTGATTACGACGACGGCTAGGCGGTGAAGGTCAGCCCGAGCATCTGCGGCAACAGGATCACGATAAACAGCGAAGCGGCGTTCAGCCCGACGTAAACCGCCGTTGTTGTCGGCAGGTCCGTTTGCAGCGTTGTTCGGGTCAGGCGCCAGAACAGAACCAGGGACAGGATCATCACGAGGAGCGACAGGAGCTCGGCCACCTCGCGTGATTGCGGTGATAGCAGATCAAGCAGTCGGAGCGGCATCACCAGCCAAACCAGCACAACGGTCGCCCAGTTGCTGGCGACAACGAAGGGCAGGAAGCGTTTCGACAAGCGGAGGCGCCGGGCCGCGAGCGCAAACAGAAAAAGCGGAAGCAGCCAGTTCACGAGATCAACCAGCGCCAGCCGCAGGATTAAAGTAAAAACAGGATCACCAGAGGCAATGCTGTTGGCAACCGTGATCCAGGTCAGCAGCAGGGGGGGCAGGGAAAGCGGGATCGCCCAGAAGGAGTCCCAGAAGCCGTCCACGGTGAGGTCAAGGAGCGACAGGCCCGCTTTCTTGCCGCGCATGACCGCCCAGGCACCAGCAAGGGATCTTTGGATCTCCTCCACCGGCGGCATGATCAGGCAAACCAGTCCTGGAGGAAGCGTTCGTAGATCTGCGTCAGCTGTTCGAGGTCGGCCACTGGCACGCGCTCGTCGACCATATGCATGGTTTGCCCGACGAGGCCGAATTCCACCACCGGGCAATGGTCCTTGATGAAGCGGGCATCGGAGGTGCCGCCCGTGGTGGAAAGGGCCGGTGTGCGTCCGGTGACGGCTTGAACGGATCCGGAAAGCACCGAGATCAGCTTGTCGTCGCGCGTCAGGAAAACCGGGCTCGGCCGATCCTTCCAGCTCAGGTCGAACTCAATTGCTTCTGTTTTGCCGGGCCGCAGCCGCGGATTGGATGCGGCCGCGTCGAGCCTGTTGTGGATGGCCGCCTGCAGGTCTTCCACCGACCAGGTGTCGTTGAAGCGGATGTTGAACGCAGCAGTCGCGCGCGCCGGGATGACGTTGGCGGCGGGATTGCCGACATCAAGCGTGGTGATTTCCAGGTTGGAGGGCTGGAAATCATTCGTTCCTGCGTCCAGTGCGGGGTCGAGCAACGCATCGCAAAGTGTAAGCAGGCCTCGAACCGGATTGTCCGCCAGATGCGGATAGGCCGCGTGCCCTTGTCGCCCGACCACCGTCAGGGTGCCTGACAAGGATCCGCGCCGCCCGATCTTGATCATGTCGCCGAGGGCTTCGGGATTCGTAGGCTCACCAACAATGGCTGCATCCCACTGCTCACCCTTGTCCACGGCCCAGTCAAGAAGCTTGGTTGTGCCGTTGACTGCCGGACCCTCCTCGTCGCCGGTGATCAACAGCGAGACGGAGCCCGGGAGCTTGCCGCGACTCCGGAGATGCCGCGCAACGGCTGCAACGAAGCACGCAATGCCGCCCTTCATGTCCACGGCGCCGCGGCCGAACATTTGGCCGTCCGAAATCTCGGCAGCGAAGGGCGGATGCGTCCAGTCCCCTTCGTCTCCCGTAGGCACCACATCTGTGTGCCCGGCAAACATCAGATGGGATCCGTCGCCACCGAGCCTCGCGTAAAGGTTCTCCACGTCAGGCGTGCCGCTTTCGCTGAAGGTGGGGCGCTCCACGGAAAACCCCATGGGCACGAGCATGGCGCCCAAAGCCTGCAGCGCGCCGCCCTCCGCAGGCGTAACGGATGCGCAGCGGATCAGCGTCGCAAGATTGGCAATGGGATCAGTCGGCAGGGTCATCCTTGAACGCTTAGTCGAAGCCATGCGGCCGCGACAAGGGGCACTTTTGCAAGGATCTTAACACTTTGCGCAGGGTGTCCCGCCCATGGCTGTTCAGCCGGGCAGATTGGTATCGGGACCATACCGGTTCGGCCCGGGATCGCTGCGAAAGAACGGCAGGACAATCAGCAACAGGAGATCGAGCGCCAGCGCAGAAACTGCCCAGAGAGTGGGCTTGCCGAAATCGTGGAAACGCTTGGCGCTCAGTGTGAAAAAGGACCAATAGCTGGCCAGCACCACAAACAGGAAGATCAGCGACCAGGACTGCGCTTCCGGCGACTCCGGCGACACCAGCATGACTTCGTAAAGGCGGTAGAAAACGAAGGCGCGTGCCAGATAAAGAAAGATGCCGCCAAGCAAGAATGCACTGGGGCTGATCCGGCCGGACAGACCGAAGAAAAACCAGATCAGCTGACGTGCGCTCACGACCGGTCAGTCCCGCAGGAGGTCGTTGATGGACGTCTTGGAGCGGGTCCGCTCGTCCACCTTCTTCACGATCACCGCACAATAAAGGCTCGGACCGGGCTCTCCATTGCCCATCGGCTTGCCCGGCAGGGACCCAGCCACGACCACGGAATAGGGCGGGACCTCGCCGTAGGTGATGGAGCCCGTTTCCCGATCCACGATCTTTGTGGACTTGCCGATGAAGACGCCCATGCCAAGCACGGAGCCTTCACGGATGATGCAGCCTTCCACGACTTCGGAGCGCGCGCCGATGAAGCAATTGTCCTCGATGATGGTGGGGCCGGCCTGCATGGGTTCAAGCACACCGCCGATGCCGACACCGCCCGAAAGATGCACATGGCGCCCGATTTGGGCACAGGACCCGACGGTCGCCCAGGTGTCCACCATCGTGCCTTCGCCGACGTAAGCGCCAAGATTGACGAAAGACGGCATCAAAATCGCGTTCGGGGCGATGAAGGCGGAGCGGCGCACAATCGCGCCTGGAACCGAGCGGAAGCCCGCAGCTTGGAAATCGCTCGCGGCCCAGCGGTCGAACTTGGAAGCGACCTTGTCCCACCACACGGCCTTGCCTGGACCACCTTCGATGACGGCCATCGGGTTCAACCGGAACGACAACAGCACGGCCTTCTTCAGCCATTGATTCACTTTCCAGGAGCCGTCTGCCTGTCGCTCGGCCACACGTGCTTGGCCACGATCGAGGAGGTCGAGGGCGCTGTCCACGGCATCACGCACTTCCCCGCGCGTGGACGTGCCGATCCCGTCACGCGCCTCGAACGCGGATTCGATGGTGGCTTCGAGGCCGGACAAGTCGGCTATCGTCATGGCAAAGACTCCGATACACAGGCGCAACAAACGGCGCGGCGGCGTTCCCTTGGAAGCGCGCGGAACCTATGTCATGGCACGGGGAGGGTCAATCGCACCAACGCCCCGCGGCGAAGCGATCCAGAGGAATGGAACGTCGCCGAAAGGATCAGGATCACACGCGAACTCATGAAGACCAAAGAAAACACAGGCTGGACACCGCTCGCCCATTCCGACGAGGATCTTGAGCGGATGAAGCTGGCGCCCGACACGGCGCAAACCCGGGCACCAAGCTTTCGCCTGGCCTGGAACGACCAGGATTTTCTGACCCGCCGCGAACTGCGGTCCGTGCGCCTGCAGCTCGAGCTGCTGAAGCCGGAAATGATCCTGACTGAGCGCGGCATCCGCTCGACGGTGATCCTGTTCGGTGGGGCGCGGATCCCAGAGCCCGGCGGCGATGCCTGGGCTGCCAAGAACGAGACGCAACAGAAAAACCTGCTTGCCAACGCCAAGTACTATGAGGAAGCGCGGGAGTTCGCCCGGCTTTGCTCGCGTCATTCCGCGTCGTACGACCATTGCGAGTTCGTGGTGGTGACCGGCGGCGGCCCTGGCGTCATGGAAGCGGGAAATCGCGGCGCCGCGGACGTGGGGGCGCCTTCGATCGGGCTCAACATCGTGTTGCCGCACGAGCAGGCGCCCAACGAGTATGTCACGCCGGAGCTTTGCTTCAACTTCCATTATTTCGCGGTCCGCAAGATGCATTTCATCATGCGCGCGAAAGCGGTCGCCGTGTTTCCGGGCGGCTTCGGCACGATGGACGAGCTCTTTGAAACGCTGACCCTGATCCAGACCGGCCGCATGGAGCGCGTGCCGGTGATCCTATTTGGCAAGGATTTCTGGGCCAACGCCATCAACGTCGACTATCTGGCCGAGCAGGGCACCATCTCGCCCAACGACGGCGATCTTCTCACCTTCGTGGATACGGCCGCTGAAGCCTGGTCGGTGATCAGCGACTTCTATGAACTCGAGCGTGACGAGGCCGCTGAATAGCGGCAGGGAGCTTGGCCTAGCGGAACGCTGGGGCCAGTGCCTTCAGGAAGGTGTTGAGGTCGTCCGTGACAAAATCGACGTCGTCGGAGTGCTCGGGATCGCGTTCCCAGATTTCTGCGAAAGTCGGCTCGAAGTTCCGCGGCACGATCAGCACTGTGGTCATTCCCAAAGCCTTCGGAACCGCAAGGTTGCGGGCGATGTCCTCAAACATCGCGGCACTGCTGCCGACGATCTTGTGCAGGGCGACAAAGGCGTCATAGGGCTTGCGGGCCGGCTTCGGCTGCAGCTCGGCCGCCACGATATCGAAGATATCCTCGAAGTGCTCGAGAATGCCGAGCTGTTGCGCGGTCCGCTCTGCATGGCGCCGATCGCCATTCGTGAAGATGAATTTGCGGCCTGGCAGGGCCTTGATGGCATCGCCAAGAGCCGGATCTGGGACAAGACCGGAATAATCGATGTCGTGCGCCTTCGCGAGGAAGTCATCGGGATCGACGTTGTAGCGCGCCATTAGGCCGGCAAGCGTCGTGCCATGCTCGAAGTACAGATCCTTTTGCAGCTTGCGCGCTTCCTCGCGCGGCAGGTCGAGCAGCGCCTGAACATAGGCGGTCATGTTGACGTCGATCTGCGCAAACAGGTTCGTGTGGTGCGGGTAAAGCGTGTTGTCGAGGTCGAAAACCCAGTCATCGACATGGGCGAAACGCGCGGGATCAGGAGCAATGGCCATGTGTCTGATGTAGCTGAACAGCCGCGCGCGGGAAAGCGTCATCCGATGCGGTGTTTCTGGACCAGTGGGTTGCCGCGAAGGCACCTTGTCCGAAGCCTCAACTCGGCGCAAACACCGCGCCATGGACTTGTGGATCCCTATTACGCTCGCCGCCGCCTTCCTGCAGAACCTCCGCTCAGCCGGGCAGAAACATCTGAAGGGCACGATCGGTACCACGGGCGCAACCTTTGTGCGCTTCGCCTTCGGCCTGCCGTTTGCGGTGGTGTTTCTTCTGATCCTGCATGAAGGTTTGGGTTATCCCTTTCCGGACCTCAACCGCACTTTCGTTCTGTGGTCGGTGCTCGCAGGCTTGTCGCAGATCCTGGCGCAGTTCCTCCTCATCCACCTGTTCTCGTTCCGCAATTTCGCGGTGGGCACCGCCTATTCGCGCACGGAACCTGCTCAAGCCGCGCTGTTTGCCCTGCTTGTTCTGCAGGAAACGCTGAGCCTCGGCGTTGTGGTTGCGATCACGATCAGCGTCGTGGGCGTCATGCTGATCTCGGTCGCGCATACGCCGGTGAATCCGCGCTCGCTCCTGACGTCCATCATCCGGCCGACGGCGCTGATCGGGATCGCGTCCGGCACAGCGTTCGGCATTTCGGCGGTGGGCTACCGCGCGGCATCCCTGTCGCTCGGCGGACCGAACTTCCTGATGCAAGCAGCCGTGACGCTGGCTTTCACGCTAACCATGCAAACCCTGATCATGTTCGCCTGGATGATCTTCGGTGACCGCACCGAGTTCGGCCGCATGCGCCGGGCCTGGAGGCCGGGCCTGTTCGTGGGTGCCACGGGCGCCACGGCCTCCCTCGGCTGGTTTGCGGCCATGACGCTGCAGCAGGCAGCCGTCGTGAAGGCTTTGGCGCAGGTGGAAATGCTCTTCACCTTCGCCGCGGCCGTGTTCTATTTCCGCGAAAAGATCAACCGGCTTGAAGTTGCCGGTTGTCTCCTGATCGTGGCCGGCATCGTGGTGCTGGTGCTGCTCGGTTAGGCCTGCCTCACGGCACGATCAGTGTGCCGGCGCCATGCTGCGTGAAGAGTTCGAGCAGCACCGCGTGCGGCGTCTTGCCGTTCAGGATCACCACACCCTGCACGCCGCGCTCGATTGCCTCGATGCAGGTTTCCACCTTCGGAATCATGCCGCCAGAGATCGTGCCATCGGCAATCAAGGCGCGCGCTTCGGCGACGGTCAACTCGTGGATCAGGTTCTTGTTAGCATCCAGCACGCCGGGAACGTCGGTGAGAAACAAGAGACGCGACGCCTGCAACGCTCCGGCTATGGCGCCGGCAAAGGTGTCGGCATTGATGTTGTAGGTGTTGCCGTCGCGCCCGGGTGCCACGGGCGCGATCACGGGGATCATTTCGGAGCGGGCAAGAAGGTCGAGCAGTGTCCGGTCCACTTCCGTGGGTTCGCCCACGAAGCCCAGATCGAGCAGTTCCGTTTCACCCGTGTCGGGATGCACCTGGGTCTTCTTGGCGCGCTCGGCGAAAACCATGTTGCCGTCCTTGCCGGACAAGCCGATCGCCCATTCGCCTTCCTTGTTGATGAGGGCGACGATCTCCTTGTTGATGGAGCCAGCCAGAACCATTTCCACGATTTCCACGGTAGCCTGGTCCGTGACGCGCAATCCGCCGCGGAACTCCGACTGAATGCCGAGCCGCTGCAGCATGGAAGCGATCTGCGGTCCGCCGCCGTGAACAACGATCGGATTGACGCCGGACTGCTTGAGAAGCGCGATGTCGCGCGCGAAAGCCTGCCCGAGCGCCGCATTGCCCATGGCGTGACCCCCATACTTCACGACAACCGTCTTGTTCTCGTAGCGCTGCATATAAGGAAGCGCGTCGGATAAGAGGCGCGCCTGCTCTTCGGGATTGTCCATGGTGAGGTGTTCCATCGTTGTGGCCGGTCTCCTAGCCGCTTTGGAGCGCTGGTTCAAACGCGAAGACACACCGTCACCGACCGGTCTGCTTCATTGCAAATGTTAACGATGGCCCTATAAACGCTGCATATCGCTCCGGAAAATTTGGCGTATGACGGCGCAGGACATCACCAAACTTATCGTTCGCACCTCCATGAAGGATCGCGAAGCCTTTGATCTCCTGTATCGAGCCACCTCAGCGAAACTTTTCGGCGTTTGCCTGCGTGTCTTGAAAGATCGTGCTGAAGCGGAAGAAGCGCTCCAGGAGGTCTTCGTCAAAATCTGGACGAAAGCCGACCGGTTCGCGGTTTCGGAACTAAGCCCGATTTCCTGGCTGGTGGCCGTGGCACGCAACCACGCGATTGATCGCGTGCGCTTGAAGCGACACAAGACCACGGACATAGACGAAGCCTACGATGTCGCCGACACGGCGCCGACACCGGAAGCAGCGGCAATGGCGGGTGGCGAGCGTGATCGTGTATTCACCTGTTTGGACGAACTGGAGTCGGATCGGGCAGCCGCCGTTCGCGGTGCCTATCTGGATGGTGAAAGCTACCTGGACCTTGCTGAGCGCTTCAAGGTTCCATTGAATACAATGCGCACCTGGCTGCGGCGCAGCCTGATGAAGTTGAGAGACTGTTTGGAACGATGAGCGACGCAGGCACACAGGACCGAGAACCGGAAGGTGACGATATCGTCGCCGCCGAATATGTTCTTGGTCTCCAGACTGCGGAAGAACGAACGGCGGCTCAGCGTCGGATCGACGCAAGCCGCGAGTTTGCCGCCAGAGTTGACCGTTGGGAAGCGCACTTCGCGCCCCTTGCGGCTTCGTTCGAAGAAGTGGAGCCGCCCGCCGGAGTCAAGCAGCGCATCGATCGCGCCCTGTTCACGTCTGCAGCATCGAACGCAAAGGAGCGTCCTGGGATCTGGAGCAGCCTTGCCGTTTGGCGTACGCTCGCGATCGGCGCACTCGCCGCCTTGGTTGCCTTCGTCGCCCTACCGCAATTGCAGCCGAGCCCGCAGCAAGAGGGGCATCGAATGGTGGCCTCGCTTTCTGCAGAAGGCAGTGACGTGCATTTCATGGCGATGGTGGATCACGACACGAACTCCATCAGCCTTTCGCATGTTTCAGGCCAGCGCGCCGCGGGTCGTGACTTCGAGCTTTGGATGATCGAGGGACAGAACCCGCCGGTTTCGCTGGGCGTGATCCCGCAAGGGGAAACGTTCCGCATGCAAATGCCGGCGCCCTTGGCAGAACACGTGAATCGCGGCAACGTCTTTGCAATCAGCCTTGAGCCAACAGGTGGCTCGCCCACCGGTCAGCCAACGGGTCCGGTCGTGGCTGCCGGCGGACTTACCGAAATCTGAAAATAACTTTCGGCGGCGGTGAAACTCCGCCCAAGCAGGTCTCGTATCTCTCCCCATGCTTCCCAATAAAGGGAAGTGAACAGGGAGATATTTAGATGGCTAAGCTTGCTGCGTCCTTGCTGACGACCGTTGTTCTGTTTTCGGGTGCTGCGTTTGCTCAAGACAATCCAATGGTTGGCGGCGCCCCGATGTACGCCAACAAGAACATTGTTGAGAACGCCGTAAACTCCAAAGATCACACGACGCTGGTAGCGGCCGTGAAGGCTGCAGGCCTTGTGGAAACGCTTTCCGGCGAAGGTCCCTTCACTGTTTTCGCACCGACCAATGCCGCTTTCGAAGAACTGCCGGCTGGGACCGTTGACACGCTGTTGAAGCCCGAAAACAAGGACCAGCTCACCAAGGTCCTGACCTGTCACGTTGTTGCCGCTGATGCCATGTCATCGGCCATCGGCAAGATGATTTCCGACGATAACGGCGAACACGACGTCAACACCGTTGGCGGTTGCGTCCTGAAGGCGAAGATGGACGGCGACAAGATCACGCTCACCGACGAGAACGGCGGTGTGGCAACCGTGACGATCGCTGATGTCGACCAGTCGAACGGCGTCATTCACGTGATCGACAAGGTTCTTCTGCCGAAGTCATAATCACGGTCCTTGATCTGTTTGGCCCCGTTCCCCCGAAGGGGTGCGGGGCTTTCGCTCAAGCGGAATTGATTGCAGGCAAGCCCTGCGCACCCGATATAACAATCAGACACATCCAGGAGGCCACATCATGCAGCGACGTGATTTTCTTTATAGCGCAGCCGGTGCGGCAGTGTTGGCCGCCACCGGTACGTTCTTGTTTTCGCGCACATCCGCCAAAGCGGCTTCGGAGGGCGGAGCCTTTCCGGTCACCAAGACCGCTGCCGAATGGCGTGCGCAACTGACGCCGCAGCAATATGCTGTTCTGCGCGAGGAAGACACTGAACGCGCCTTCACCAGCCCTTTAAACAAAGAGCATCGCGTCGGCATGTTCCACTGCGCGGGCTGCGATCAGGCGGTTTATTCCTCCGACAAGAAGTTCGACTCCGGCACCGGTTGGCCGAGCTTCTGGGATGCGGTGCCGGGCGGCATCGGCACGAAGGAAGACAACACCTTCTTCATGACGCGGACGGAGTGCCACTGCGCCCGCTGCGGCGGCCACCTCGGCCACATCTTCAACGATGGCCCGCAGCCAACCGGCATGCGTCACTGCATCAACGGCGTTGCCATGGCCTTCAAGCCGTCCGCAACACAGTCTCCGGCTTAACGGCCGGCAGCGGCGAACAGGATCGCCGCCCGCACCTCATCAAGGCCCTCGCTCTTTTCCGAAGACGTCGCAACGACTTCGGGGAAGGCCGCGGGCCTTTTTCGGATCTTGTCCAACGTCTCGCTCTTGAGGCGAAGCACGGCGGGCGGCTTGATCTTGTCAGCCTTGGTCAGCACGACCTGGTAGGACACCGCCGCCTTGTCGAGCAGGTCCATGACGTCTGCGTCGCGCTTCATGATCCCGTGGCGGGCATCGATCAGCAGATAAACGCGCTTCAGCGTGACGCGACCCTTGAGATAATCGAACACGAGCTTGGTCCAGCGGTCCACCTCGTCTTTTGGCGCCTGCGCAAAGCCGTAGCCGGGCATGTCCACCAATGCCAAGGGCGGCAGGTCCTCGCCTTCGCCCGAGAAGCCGCCGGGAACGAAATAGTTGAGTTCCTGAGTTCGGCCGGGCGTGTTGGATGTCCGTGCCAACCCGCCTTGTTCCAGAAGCGCATTGATCAGCGATGACTTTCCGACGTTGGAGCGGCCCGCAAACGCGATTTCCGGCGGACCTTCCGGCGGAAGGAACTTCATGGCAGGCACGCCGCGGATGAACACCCAAGGGCGCTTGAACAGGCCAGGCTCCAGAGTGGGAACGCTTTCGGTCATTCGGCTGCCTCAAGTTTCGTGAGATCGGACCCGCGGATAGCATCCAGATTGCGGCTGATCTTTTCCATCGGCCAATCCCACCAGGCGAGGTCGAGAAGGCGTTGGGCGGTGGCGGGTTGGAAGCGCTGCTTGATTGGTCGTGCCGGATTGCCGCCCACGACGGTGTAAGGCGCCACATCGTCAACCACCACCGCGCGGCTGGCGATGATTGCGCCATGACCGATCGTGATACCCGGCATGATCATGGCCTGCATTCCAATCCAGACATCGTGACCGACCACGGTATCGCCGCGGCTTTCTGCCGCCCATGTCGCGGGGTCGAAGCCTGTTTCCCAGCCATGGCCAAAGATGTTGAAGGGGTAGGTCGAGAAGCCGGACATAGCGTGGTTGGCGCCGTTCATGATGAAGGTCACGCCTTCCGCCAACGCGCAAAAGCGGCCGATCACGAGTCGATCACCGATGAACGGGTAATGGTAAAGGACACAGCGCTCGACGAAGTGCTCAGGCCCGTTCGGGTCGTCATAGTAGGTGAAATCACCGATCTCGATGTTTTGCGCATCGACGATCGGTTTAAGAAAACCGACGCGCTTGTGAGCCGGTGCCATCGGATGCTTGATGTTGGGGTTCGGTCCGGCCAATGCGGCTCTCCGTCCAAAAAGAAAAAGGCCGGAAAAGCCGGCCATTTTGCTGTTACTCGGCTGGGCTCGGCTTCTTTCGGAACAATCCCGCCAGATTGTCCCAAAGCTCGATCTTCACGCCCTGCCGCTTCATGATCGTGCCCTGTTGCAGCACGGAAAGGAAGTTGTTCCACGCCCAGTAGATCACCAGTCCGGCGGGGAAGCCGGCCATCATGAAGGTGAAGATCACCGGCATCCAGTTGAAGATCATCGCCTGGGTCGGGTCCGGCGGTGTCGGGTTCATGCGCATCTGCAGGAACATCGTGATGCCCATGATCAGTGGCCAAACGCCGATCATCAGGAAGGCCGGCACGGCGAAGGGAAGCAGGCCGAACAGGTTGAAGATCGAGGTGGGATCGGGCGCTGCCAGATCCTGGATCCAGCCGAAGAACGGCGCGTGCCGCATCTCGATGGTGATGTAGAGCACCTTGTAGAGCGCAAAGAAGATCGGAATCTGCACCAGGATCGGCCAGCAACCCGCCAACGGATTGATCTTTTCCGTCCGGTAAAGCTCCATCATCGCCTGTTGCTGCTTCATACGGTCGTCGCCGTATTTCTCACGAATCTCGAGCAGCTTCGGCTGCACCTTCTTCATGTTCGCCATGGACTTGTAGCTCATGTTGGCGAGGGGGAAGAACACGGCCTTGACGATCACGGTCGTGGCAAGGATGGCGAGGCCGAAATTGCCGAGGAGCACGAAGAGGTGGTCGATCAGCCAGAACATCGGCTTGGTAATAAAGTGGAACCAGCCCCAGTCGATCAGGAGATCGAACTGGCGGATCTGGCGCTCTTCCGCATAAGCGTTGATTGTCTGCACCACCTTCGCGCCCGCGAACACGAGCGTTTCGTTGGTGCTGGACTGACCCGGTGCAATCGTCGTCGCGTCCGACAGGAAATCGGACTGATAGCTTGGCCGCGCTCCCTCGAAATAGGCGTAGCGCGGCTGGAACGGCTGCTTGCCCGATGGCACCAGCGCAGTAGCCCAATACTTGTCCGTGATGCCGAGCCAGCCATTGGTCGACTTGCCCGGCACGAATTGCTTGTCGTCTTCAAGGGACGAGTAGTTGTGTTCCTGGAGGCCTTCCTCGCCGGTCACACCGATGAGGCCTTCATGAAGCACATAAGCGGCCGCAGTGAGCGGCTTGTCGAACCGGGTAACCCGGCCATAGCCTGCCAGGCTGACAGGCTCGCCGCTGTTGTTGGTGACCGTATCGCTGACCGTGAACATGTAGTTGTTGTCGACAGAGACGGTCCGGCGGAACACCAGCCCTTGTCCATTGTCGTAAACGAGGGTGACCGGCGTCGAGGGGGTCAGCTGCGCGTTTGCGCCTTCGACCTGCCACTGCGTTTCGCCATTCGGCAGCGGACCCGGATTTCCACCGGCCGGCGCGCTATAGCCAAGTTCCGCGAAATAGCCGTTGGGCAGACCCGAAGGGCTCAGGAGTTCGATGAGAGGAGAATCGTCTTCAACGGTCAGACGGTATTGCTTTAGTCGGAGATCATCCAACCGCGCGCCGCGCAGGTTGATGGAACCGGACACGCTGGGGGTTTCGATCGGCACGCGCGGGGTTGCGGCAAGTGCCTGCTCGCGCGTTTGCGGCGTGGCGCCATCCGTACCCGGCACAGCGAGGTTGCCGCCACCGGCCGGTGCGAGCGCTGCGCCCCCGATGCCCGTGCCCGACTGCGGCAGGTTTTCGGTCGATCCGGCTGTTGTGCCCTGCTGGGCAGCCTGCTGATCGGCGGCGATCTGCGCCGCTTCCCGCTCTGCTTCCATGCGAGGGTTCATGTAGAACACCTGCCAAAGGGTCAGGATCAGCACCGACAGCGCGATGGTGATGAAGAAATTCCGGTTGTTTTGCATCTCTACAGGTCCTGACCCGAGTTCCGCCTAAGCCTTGTGGCGCTTTGCGGAAGGATTGGCCTTGGGGCGTAAGGCCGGCGCCGAAATCCGGCGCGAAAGTTCATCGGCTATGATCTGGAACGAGGTGCCGAGGCATTCCCGCCGTCCTACGATCACATAATCTGTGCCAGCCGCCATGTCACGGGCGGCATGAAGGCGCACGGCCTCCCGTAGTCGTCGCCTGATCCGGTTTCGCTCCACGGCGTTTCCGGCCTTTTTTGTGACGGTGAAACCCACGCGAGGCGGCGCTTCCCCCCGATGGGTGAGAACTTCAAGCAGGAACAAAGGTCCGCGGCGTTTCTCGCCCTGGCGCACGGCCAGAAACTCGGCTCGCTTTTTCAGCCGAACCGGCGCAGAAGCGCCGGAGCGGCTCGTGGCGGACATCGTCGCCTGCTCGATCGTTCTTTCTTAGGCCGACAGGCGGCTACGACCGCGATTGCGACGGGCGGCAACCACAGCACGACCACCCTTGGTGGCCATGCGCGCGCGGAAACCATGGCGGCGCTTACGGACGAGCTTCGACGGCTGATAGGTACGCTTCATTGTTTAATACCGCGGTGTGCGGCCCTTCTTATGGTCTAGCACGATGATGCAGGATCGATCTGGGGATCGACGCTGCAGAACGCTCGTTTTCCAGGGATCAGCTAGGCTGGCAAGGAATGAGCGGCAACCGACCGGCGCAAAAACATGCACCGGACCGGAAGCCCAAGCGTTGCGCGCTTCTAGGCATTGGCTGACGCCAAGTCAATCCGGCGAGGACTGCCGGCACCAACCGCATCACGTCTCGGGAGACGCAACGCTGTGGGAGAAACAGGATGAGGATTGCCGTCACTCTGCTGGTGATCGTGATCGGTGCAGTCTGCGATTCATTCTGGCAGCGTCGGGTGCAATCTCCGTAGCGGTGGGGTCAGGCGCGACGGGCAAGCCATCCTCGTGGACCTTCGGCATCGCCTTCGGATGCGTTTTCGCCGTCGCGTTGCTGGTGGCGGCCTACGTCAACCCATACCTGGGGTTCGCTGTAGACGTTGGCCTTATGTGGCCCGGCACTTAGCCGCCGTTCGTGAGACGGCGCTTTCCGGATCTGAAGAAGTCAGCCTCTTACAAAGTCGTACGGCGTCCCACCGCTCGTCCGTCTGGTCAGCGTGCAGGGGACGATCCGCAGCGTCCGGGTTGAGCCGGCGTCGACCACCTCCGGCACGAGGTCGCAAATTACAGCTCAACCTTGGCAGACAAGGTGGCGCTGAACTCATCTCTGCAGACCGTCGGCGAGATCGCGGACCATCTCGTCCGCTTGCTCTAAGCTCGTGCCCTGTACCGCTTAGCTTATCAGAGATTATACTGCGCCCAGCTATCGAAGTGCTCTTTCCAGCCAGCGTCGATCTCTGCGTGAGTGGGTAGGTTCTCCCAATCCGTCTGGCTGACCATTCCTCTTCCGAAAACGCCAGCGCCGCGCCCTTCATAGGCAGCGACCTCATCTGGGGTATCCAGAAGAGAGGTGATGTAGGACGCGACTTCCACCTTTGCGGCGAGAGTATCGGCGTCGTGACCTTGTGCTGCCTCGACCATCGCGAACACAAGATTAGCCGGAGAGAAAGCCGCACCGCTGCCGTCTGGATGTGGCGTGAAGTTCGAGACCCAGTATTGGAGCCCTGCTTCTTCCGGCAGGCGGTTGAAAAGGCTTTCATAGAAGCGTGAAATGGTTTCCGCCGCCTCGAGGCCGTTGAAGTTCATTGTGTACTCAACAGTGCCTGTGAGACCAGCCATGGCCTCGTAGTTGGTGCCGTCCTGGGTGAGTTCGTTCACCCAAGCAAGTCCGGCTGGGTCTGCCGGCCGATTGAAGACGGCGATGTAGATCAACTGCGGGTCAAGCATGTTCCATCCCTTGGCGACCACGGTGATCATCCGTATGCGGGGCTACGTAAGATGCGTTGATCTAGAACGTCAAGCATCCCGTCAGCGGCGACCAGCGGTCTTGTACCAGCGGCGCCAAGGCTGCGTGTCTCGGTCCTGATCGTACCGACGCTGCTCTGTCCTGCGGTCACCAGTGCCCGGCGCGCGATGGACAGGTGGTCATTTCGGCATTTTGACCCTGCCTTTTCCTCACTGACCCGCCAGAAGGGGTCCGCAGCTAGGCGGAGGAGGCGCAGGGTCGTCAGCGCCGCGACCGCGAACGTGTCGACTTCGCTTGCATCCGGAATTAGATAAAGAGGGTCGTACTCAGCGGTGGTCAGAAGACGGTCGGCTTTGGGACTGATTGCGAGGGCGAGATCGTAGCGCTGACATATGGGACAAAAAAGCTCGCCCTCACTCGGCGGGCTGCGAGCGCATCTTGCGACTCAACGGCTACCGCCCACCTTGGCTTCTCCGTCGATCACGTCGCCGATGGATCGCACGTAGTCGGTGAGAACGACAACAAGACCGGCACAACGTTCATTTGCGACGGCTGCGGAGCCACGGTGAAGAAGTTCTAAGATAACACCCCTCACCCGAAACTCACCTCTTCCGGCTGGCCATCGACGACATACGCGCGCTTCATGTTGAGCGGCACTGGAACGATGCGCGACTTCTGACAGTTGGTTCCCAAAGGGAAATGACCATGAGCGATCCTAAGACCCCGCAGCTCGTACCGGGCGATGAAACAGAGCCCGGCAGCAAGCAGAGTGCGCCAGACATCTGCCCCTCATGTGGAGGCAGCGGTGAGAAGGACGGCAAACCGTGTCCGGAATGCCAGGGGTCTGGGACGGTCGCCGTCATCGTCGGTGACGCATGAGCAACCAGCGCGCAGCAGGATCGTTGAATATCCTTCGAATGAAGGAGATCGATCCATGAACCTGACCCGTGTTCTTGCCCTGCTCCTGGTTCTGGCAGCACCTCTTACCTTAGCTGCTTGCGGTGAAGACGATGATCGCGAGATCGAGAACGGTGAAGTCGAAGACGACTGATGCGCCTTCAATGGGAGGGCCTGAATTGCGACCCAAGACACTGAAGATCGGATCCGCGGTTGTCGGCGCCATCGGACTGGTGCTTCTTTTGATGATGGTCACTGTCGAAGGCGAGCCGGGCGCTATCCCGCTCGCGCTGCTTCTGCTTGCCACCGCCGGCTACATTGCCGCCTGGTTGCGAGGGCGGTCATCTAAGGGTTAGCCGACCTGCGGTGCGCCCGGGCCTTTGCGCGTGGGCAGCCATCCTGTCTTCTAACTGGCCATGCATCAAGGCTCAGTTCCTTGCGGGTTGGCTCATTTACTCGCCGTACAGTAATTCTAACAGACTTGATGCGAGGTATATTCTATGATCCTCTCGTTTTGCGAAAGCAAACGAGAGGGGAATATTCATATGAGTAGAATAGTTCTCGCCGTGTCGGCAGCGATTTCGCTTGCCGGCTGCAATTCGACTATGATGACAAAAGAACCTGCCGCTGGCACCTTAGCGACTGGCGTAAAGGTATTGGTGGACGACGGCAGCTGCCCCCAGGGCCAGGTAAAGCAGGTCACAGGGAGCACGCCCGGAGTACCGCGAAAGAAAGAGTGTGTCGCTCGTCCTTCCTAATTCTGAGAGCGGGCTTCAACTGGATCTTTGAGAGCCAGGTATTTCGGTGCCGGGCTCTTTTGCTATGCTGTATCCGCTCCCACTCTCCGTGATGAGGATCGCGCTGGCGGGAGGCCGGCCGGCCGCCGGAGCAGCCTGTATGATCGAGTGATTTGAACTGACGCCATGGGCGTGAGCTCTAGAACACAAAAACCCGCCTCAGTGGGCGGGTCTCAGTTGCAACTTCTGCCGTTAAGCTTGTGCTGCCCTATTCGGTTGCCGGCCTCAAGTGAGGCAACTACCTTGATCGGCCTTCGTGATAGGCTTCAACTTCCTTTTCCATTTGTTCTCTGAATACGTTTTAGTCGAAGACCTGAAACTGGCTGACGAGAAGGTCCGCTGCGATCTTCCTGCTATCCACGCTGCCGGAGAGTTCTCGTGAACGAGATTTCCTCACCGTGAGCTACTCGATCATAGCAAAGCGCATGCGCGTGAACTCGCTCACCCAGAATTTGCGACCTTGATTGTTGCGAAGCGACAAGTTCAGAATTGCACGATCAGCATAGAGACCTGATTGGAACAGCCTTGCTGCGAACTCGCAGATCTCCGCTACGGTGTAGATGGCCGAGGTGACGCTGAGAACCGGTCCTTCCGGCTGCCGATCATGGTTGTCGAGATCCTCCCAAAGCGCTGTGTGACTGAGGAATTGAGTACTGGCGTACATCCGCCAAAACTCCAAATGGGAGACGGCCAGTCACAAGGGATTGAAGAAACTGTTGCCGCCGGCTGCTCGTGGTACAAGTGAAAGCCAGGGGTGCAGGCAACCAGCCGACGAGCCGCAGCCCAGCAACGTCTTGTGTTCAGGCATTGAAGGAACAAGGTTGGTCAACGGTCTGCACCGCCGAAGCGATCGCGCCCAAACTGCCGCTGCGGTGTCTTCAGGCTCCGACTGGAAGCGCTTTCTTCCGCTTGTTGTTGTGGTCGCCGGTTTGGCGACCGCGTATGCGCTGGGCTGGCAGCGCTATCTCGATTTCGACGTGCTTGTGGACAGCCGTGAAGCGCTCGGAACGTGGGTTGCCGCTCATCCGCTTCTGGCGCCAATCCTGTTCTTTTTCACATACGCCGCCGCGGTCGCCCTGTCTTTCCCCGCAGCGTCGATCCTGTCCATCTTCGGCGGCTTTCTGTTTGGTTGGCTGCTGGGGGGCGTTCTTGTTGCCGCCGCGGCGACGCTCGGCGCCACACTGGTTTTTCTTGCAGCAAAGTCGGCCTTGGGTGGCTCCTTGCGACGGCAGGTAAAAGGACGAGCCGAGAACCTTGCCCAAGGCTTCGAACAGAACGCCTTCGGCTATCTCCTGGCCCTTCGGCTTGCCCCCGTTTTCCCGTTTTTCATCATCAACATCGCGCCCGCCCTGTTCGACGTCGGGCTGCGGGTGTTTGTGACCGCCACCGCGATCGGCATTCTGCCTGGCGTCTTTGCTTATACCTACCTTGGTGCGGGTCTCGAAGACGCGATTGCTCAGGCTCAGCGCGCTGGAACCAGCCTGGAACCGAAGGATTTAGTGACGCCGGAACTGACGCTGGCCTTCGGGCTTCTTGCCGTCGTGGCGCTGGTGCCGGTGCTGTTCAAGAAGTGGAAGGCGCGCCGATCGCAATGAAGCGGTCTGCGATAAGGGGGGAGGGGATCTCATGACGAAGCTTCTGCAGCCGGATCTTTGCGTAATCGGGGCAGGATCCGGAGGGTTGTCCGTTGTGGCGGCTGCACGGGCTTTCGGAGTTTCCGTGGTTCTGATCGAGAAAGGCAAGATGGGCGGCGACTGCCTGAACTACGGCTGCGTCCCGTCCAAGTCCTTGCTGGCTGCAGCGCGTCGCGCCCACGAGATGCGCAATGCCACGCCGTTTGGCCTCCAGTCGGTGGATCCGGTCATCGATTTTGCTGCGGTGCGCCGGCATGTCCGCGGCGTGATCGACAGCATCGCGCCGATCGACTCGGAGGAGCGCTTCCGCGATTTGGGTGCGCAGGTGATACGGGCGCACGCCCGCTTCTTCGGCAAGGACACGCTTGAAGCCGGAGGGTTCACGATCAAGGCGCGTCGCATTGTTGTTGCCACCGGATCATCGCCCGTCATACCCCCGATCCCCGGCATCGACACGGTTGAGGTGCTTACCAACGAGACCATTTTCGACGTGGCAGAACTGCCCCGCCACCTGGCGATCCTTGGAGGCGGGCCTGTCGGTGTCGAACTGGCACAGGCTTTCCGCCGGCTGGGCGCGCAAGTCACGGTTCTGGACCGCGGCCGCATCCTGAAAAAGGAGGACGCGGATCTTGCCGATGTCACCCTGGCTTCGTTTCGTCGCGACGGCGTGGATCTGCGGCCGAACACCACGCTGAGCCGCGTCGAAAAACATCCCGGAGGTCTCCGTCTGCACCTGGCATCAGCCGGAAAGCCGTCGACCCTTGAGGCCTCCCAGTCGACCCTTGAGGCCTCCCATCTGCTTGTCGCGGCAGGACGCCGCCCGAACGTGACAGATCTCGGTCTGGAAGCGGCAGGTGTTGAGTTCAACGAGCAGGGCATAAAGGTCGACAACAGCTTGCGCAGTGTCAGCAACAGCCTGATCTACGCCGTCGGGGACGTTGCCGGCGGGGCTCAATTTACCCATGCCGCCAACTACCATGCAGGCCTCGTTTTGCGTCCGATCCTGTTCCGTGCACCGGCCAAGGTTCGGCCAGAAATCATCCCGCGCGTGACCTACACCGATCCGGAAATCGCCGCGGTGGGCGCAACGGAAGAGGAAGCCCGCATGCTGCCGGGCAAGCATCGCGTGTTGCGTTGGCAGATCGCCGACAACGACCGTGCCCGTGCCGAACATGAAACGGAAGGCTTCATCAAAGTGATCGCCGGAACGGGCGGCAAGATCCTGGGCGTGGCGATCGTGGGGCGCAATGCCGGCGAACTCATCCACATCTGGGCGCTTGCCATAGCCCAGAACCTCAGCCTGAAGGACATGACCTCCTACGTCGCGCCCTATCCAACGGTTGGGGAAATTGGCAAACGCGTTTCTGTCTCCTATTTTGAGGCAATGACTCGCAAGCCGATCGTGCGAGGGCTGCTCGGCGGGCTAAGACTGTTCGGCTGAAGCTTGCCTCACCGCCAAAGCGGCTGTTAAGGGATGCACAATGGCGCGGGACGCCGCCAATCCAGCGGTGACAGACGAAGCCGAGCTTGCTTCGGACCGCATTCCTGTGTTCCGTCGCTTGTCCACCAAGCTTCTGATGCTGACGATCCTGTTCGTCATGATCGCGGAAGTGCTGATTTTCCCGCCATCCGTTGCTGATTTCCGCAACCGCTGGTTTGAAGAACGGCTCAGCACGGCTGCAGCCATCAGCCTGGTCATCTTGCGCACGGATCGTGGGCCCATCGAGGATGCGGCACAGGAAGATGTCTTGAGGGCCATCGGTGCCATCGCCATCGCCGTTCGAGACGCCGGTGAATCGCGGCTCCTGCTCGTCTCGCAGATGCCCCCAGAAGTCGACGAGCACATCGACCTGGACACGATTGGACCCTTTGAGTCGATACGAGGCGCCTTCGATACGCTTCTTTTTGGAGGCGATCGGGTGGTGCGGGCTTACGGCCATGTAGGCGAGAGCAACAAAGAGTTCGAGCTCATCATCCGTGATGCGGATCTGCGCAAGGCCATGCTGGTTTATGCGCGCAACATCGCGCTCCTGTCGCTTCTGATCTCGGTGATCACCGCGGGTCTCGTGTTTTTCACGATCCTGCAGATGATGGTGCGGCCAATTCGCCGGCTGCGCGCTTCCATGCAGCGCTTTGCTGATCAGCCGGACGACCCTGGCAAGATCATCCAGCCCCAGCCCCGAAAAGACGAACTTGGCTTTGCCCAGCGTGGCCTGGCGTCCATGCAAAGCCAGCTCCAGAAGCAGCTTGGCGAACAGAAGCACCTGGCGGATCTCGGGCTGGCCGTGTCCAAGATCAACCATGACATGCGCAACATTCTGGCTTCCGCGCAGCTGATGTCCGACCGCCTGCGCAACGTGAAGGACCCGGCCGTGCAGGCCTTTGCGCCCAAGCTGGTGCGTACGCTCGATCGTGCGGTCGCCTATTCGGAAGGCGTGTTGTCCTATGGCCGCGCACAGGAAGCGCCGCCGACGCGCCGGCGCCTGCGCCTGCACCAGGTGGTGGAAGAAGTCGGCGAACTGCTCGGTATCGAGCCCGAAGGCGACCTCGAATTCATCAACGCCATTCCCGCCGACTTCGAGATCGATGCCGATCCAGACCACCTGTTCCGGATCCTGAGCAATCTGTGCCGCAACGCCGTGCAGGCCATGGCGACTGAGCCCTCCGCAGCCGTGGTGTCGCGCGTCACAGTTGCTGCCGAGCGGATCGGCACGGTGTCGCGGATCACCGTGACCGATACCGGTCCGGGGCTGCCGGAAAAAGCGCGCCGCAATCTCTTCGCCGCGTTCCGCGGTTCGGCCCGCAGTGGCGGCACCGGCCTGGGTCTTGCCATCGCGCATGAGCTTGCCCGGGCGCACGGGGGAACGCTCGATCTGGTGCAAAGCGTTGGTGGCCATACCCAGTTTGCGCTGGGCATTCCCGACCAGCCGGTGCGGCTCGAAGAAGCGCGCGCCGTGCTTCGCCGCAACGGTTGACTCAGCCGTAGGGAACCGGCGGCAGGTTGCGCCGCAAGTCCCGGCGTCGGGGCGGCACGGCCAAGCCAGTGAAGGTGTAGACATCGAGGTTGAGGTTGGGGTTGTAATAGGGATCTTCCACCAGCGCCGAGCGCCATTTGGCGCGCAGTTCTGCCAGTTCCTTGTCCGCACGGCTGCGATCGGACAAACGACCGACCTCTTTCGAACGTGAGGCTGACTCCTTGTGGAGCAGCTCCGCTTCAGGCGACCAGATCAACACCCGGCCTGCCGCGCGAAGCTTCAACGACAGATCAACATCATTGAAGGCGACGGGAAACATCAACTCATCCAACCCACCCACGGCCAGATAATCGCTCCGGCGCATCAGCATGCAGGCAGCGGTCAGCGCGCCGCATTCCCGCGCAACACGGATGCCGTCGAGGTAGCCGGGCTCATCGGCAAGATAGCGGTCGTATGCGTGGGAGGCCGCGAAGCCGGTGCCGAGCACCACGCCGCCATGCTGCAGCATGCGATTAGGCCAGGTGAGTTTGGCACCGACGGCTCCGACATCCGGTCGTGCGAAGTGGCTTTGCATCGCAGACAACCAGCCGGGTGCGATGATCTCGACATCATTGTTCAGCAGGCAGATGAAGTCGGCAGTGGAATGACCAACCGCCCGATTGTTGAGCCGGGAGTAGTTGAAGGGGCCATCATCGCGCAGGATCTTGATGGCTCCGCGCTGTTCGAGTTCGGTCAGATAAGCGCGTGTTTCGCGTTCCACCGATCCGTTGTCGATCACGGTCACCTGATAATGCGGATGCTCGGTTCGTTCGAAGAGGGTGGTGAGGCAGGGCTTCAGCAAATCAAGCCGGTCCCGCGTCGGGATGATGATTTCGACCTGTCCCTCAGGTTGCGGTCTGCGCAGCCGTACTACCGGGTAGGTCTGACCTGCCGTCGCGTCCACGTCATGCATGATGCCGATGCGCGCGCAATGGTGCTGCACCGCATCCTTCAAGAGCAACGCGGCCAGTTGCGGCGGTCGTTGCGGCACGTTTGCCAACACGCGCGGCAAATGCGCAACCTTGTCACGCAGGGACGGCGCGGCCTGTTCCAACGCAGCGAACAGGACGTCATAGGCGTTGCAAGAAACATCGTTGAAGCGGACTTGCTCCATCAGGCCGGGTGACAGCGCAAAAAGGCCTTCACCATAGCCTTGGCTCAGCATGCGCTCGTAGTCGAAGGCCGGCGCCAGCACTGGCACGGTCAGGCCCTCGCCGTTGAACAGCGTGTGGTCGGCGAAAACAACACCGGGCGGATGATCGCCGCTGCTGAAGGCCTCGCCTAACAGGCGACAGGCCTTGGGATTGAAGCTGGTCCCGCCGCGCACAACCAGAACTGCCTTGAGTGGCACCCCGCGCAGCAGCGCCTTCTGCAACTGGGACCATGCTTCTGCGGTGAACCGTCCGTGATCGTCCGTATCAAGGATCCCGACCCGCACCGAGACGCCGCCGACCTGTTCTCGGAGAGAAGCCACGGTGACTTCTTGCGCGCTCCGGCCGATGATCACGATGCCGACGGTCATCGGATCGTCGGTCGGCCCAAAATCTTCGGGTTCCTCCACCTTCTGGAACCAGGTCGAGTAGCCGTCAAACGGAAGCGAGGCCGGAACCAGGAGATCCAGATGGTCCAGCAGTCGGTCCCGGAGCGCGTCGCGCTCTTTCAATCCCGCAAGCGCTCGATCCGCAAGCCCGCGGAAGCCGGCCAGATCCGCGACGATCCACAAGGGGCTGCCATCAAGCTCTGCTCCATTGGGGTCGAGCACACGGACCGTGTGAAGCGCACCGTCCGCGAGACCCGCCGGCAGGAAAAGATCGAAGGCGCTGTCCCGCTCGCTTTCGCTGCTCGGGCTATGACTTACAACAGCATCGATGCGGCTCGAACCTTCGAAGACCTGAAGGCCTCCGCTGATCTCGCGCACCTGAAAGCCATGGAGGATACCGCTCAAGCGGAGCCCTCCACGCCAAACAACGTGACCGCCGAGGCTGACGGGTTCGACCACCGGACCGAGGGAAGGCGAGACCGACGCGAGCACCAGGGAGGTGTTGGCAATCCGCAGCGTATAGCGACGCCGAAACGGCTTTCGTCCTGAGTCAGGCTCGTCCAGAGTCACGGCAAAGCCGTAGCAGCCATCACCATGCCCGGCGTCCCGCAGGTGCGGAAGGAAAGCTTCTGCTCGAGCAACCATCAGCGCTTGGTCGTCGCAATCCACTTCAACAACGAACCGACGGTCGGGCTGTTTTGGATCAATTACCCAGCCGACAAGTAACTGGCCCTGGATGCGAAGCTCGGCAATGATGGCTGAAGACACGTAAACTGCCGCGAAGAAGGAAGGTCTGGACGCTATAGCATCAGGGAAGCAGGCACAGGAACCGTCTTCCTCAACGCGTCGACGATCGCGCTGGCCGTCACATGATGCGGGAGAACGATAAGATCGTCCGCAGGGATATCCAGCGGTTCCACGAGGCTCGCGCTGAGGGAAAAAAGCGGGCGTGCGGTTTGCAGCAGCAGATCCTGCACTGGATGCTCATAATTTTTTGTTCGCATCAGGCACAGGGATGCGTGCGTGGCGTGAAGACGCAGGAGATCGGCGATACGGTCGTGGTCGAAATCGGCTCCGTTGATGACCCGCGTGGTTGCAAGCATGGCAGGCGAGGCTTGCCGCCCAAACAAAACCAGGTACCAGGGCAGGTTGTCGACAAGAAACGATCGCGCCATCTGCAGCACGAGCTCTGCAGCTTGACTGTCATCGGCTTCACAGAAAACGGCAACGGCCGCCGCGTCCATCTCGTCTCCGGCCGGACGGGAAAGGACCGGAGCCTGCGACGCGCGGGGCTTTTCAAGCCGCACGTCGTCACGTCCCAGCCGGTGCGCGAGCCTCATCAGCGTCGGCGACACGGTTTCGATCTGTCGCGCGCCTTCCAGGAGATCGGCTGCAAAGAGCCCGTCGCCGAACTCGGATCCCGTGAGACGCAGATCATGCGGCGCTCCAAGCAGAGCGGGCAGCGAAAACAACGGTTCAGTGACGGAAGACAATTCGGTGAACAGGACCGATTCGACGCGAAAGGCGGACAGCAGCGCCGCAAGCTCCTTGGCTGCCGCGCTCGACTCCGAAACGGTAAGGTCAAGCTGCCGAGGCGCCAAAAGCGTACTGCTTTCCAGACGCAGTACCAAACCGTCAGGTTGAAGGCGTATCGGTGTTACAAGGATCACCGGAACGTCCCTTCCGGACTGCGGGGTGGCCGACATGTGCCGCGTGGAAGCTTGGCTGCCGACTTCCAGCGCGATCGATCCGACGCCGATGCCGCTGCCGAGAACATCAAGCTGGAAGGCGCTGCGGACATCCGCAAGAGGGTCTTCGGTCTGGAAGCGGAGCGTGTCGCGGCGAATGGACGGGAATCGCCGCTCAAGTTCTCCGAGGTTGCGCACCACCAGTGCGCGCTTGGTATCCTTGAAGGACTGACCGCCTTCATGTCCAACAAAGACGTCGCAGGCGCAGACATTACGGAGCCCGTGTTCAGCTACACGAAGGCAGTAATCGACTTCCTCCAGATAGCCCTGGTCGTAGTCGAGGTCGTTGAGGAACCCGCAGGCATCGCGCGCCGCCTGCGTGATCAGCATGCAGAAGCCGACACCGTTCGGAACATCGACCACCCGGCCGCGATTGGCTTCGGCGACCAACGCATCGATGCGACGCACCACATTGGGGGAGGGCATCGGAGCAGAGGTGAACATCTGCGGCATCGACGTGACTTCGCCGTTGTTCGACAAGGGGGTCACGGTGCCCACACCTAGCTTTCGCGCAGCCGAAACCATGCGGTCCAGCCAACCAGGCGGGACGATCGTGTCCGCGTTCAAGAGAACCACCGGGCCGTACGGAAAGGCTGCCAGTGCCGTGTTGACGCTGGCGATGAAGCCGAGATTGGCGGGGTTGCGCAGGATCTTCAGTTCGAAGCCCTGCTGCGCCGCTCGGGCCGCTGCCGTATGCAGCATCGCAGGGATGCGTGGGTCCGGTCCCCGGTCGTCCACAAGAACGATCCGGTGGCGCGTCGTGCTTGCATGCTCGTCCAGAAGCGCATCGAGGCTCGCCTGTGTCGCCGCCAGACCGTCAAAAACCGGCATGATCACGGTCACTAGCGCCGAGTTCGTGCCCTCCGGCACGATCGGTGTGCCTGTGGGCTTCGATGTGTGTTGATGCCAGGGCCGGCCATGCCACGGCTTCGGCCACCACAGGCTGTTACCGGGCGAAGAAAGGGCAACGCTCCGCTCGCCCTCCGGCCACGGCATTTCAACGACGCTTGCATGTCCCAGAACCGAGGCCCGGTCATGATTGCTGCTTGTTCGTGTGACGACTTGCCGGCGTTGACCAGAAAAGCGCCCCTCAATTGAAACGTCTTCAGCGGACTTCGTCAGGAGCAAGATGCGAATGGCCGAGCCGCTGATCCTGGTGAGCGCGACACCGGACCACGTCCCGTCATCAAGAACGCGCGTGAGACAAAACCGTAGAACGGCTGGTGCGGTGTCGATGGAAACCAGACGGCGGGCGAACTGCACGAGCCGGCTGGGCTCGTCCGTCGAACGCCACAACTGGTGGAGCATGCGCATCTGCAATGCTGGCAGCGTCGGATCGATGGCAAACGCCGCTTCGAGGTCTGCGGTACTCAAGGCGGACTGCCCGAGTTTGCCGTAGACTTCGGACCGGAACAGCAGGTCTTCGGTTGCCGGGATCGGCAGCGAACAGCAAAGATCAAGGCATCGAAGGGCTTCACGCCACTCGCCTCGGCCGTAGGCCTCCAAGGCATGGTGGATCAAGGATTGCCGCCAGCGCCACCGCGTTGAATGGCTTTGCGCCCAAACCGGAAAACGTATCGCTGATCCGTCGCTCGCACTGTCAACGGGCATGTGAGCCGCGGCAGAGATGGAAAGGTCCATGTGCCAGATCAAGCCGCTTTTCGAGCGGGGCCAATGACGAGCATTAGGCCCAAAAGAAAAGCGGCGGGAGCATGTCCCGCCGCTTGATGTTCATTCAGACCGATCAGGCGTTCCCGACCGTCGGGGTCTGGTTGAGGTTGATCAGATTGTCGAAAGTGACATCCGCCTCGTTGGAAACTGCAAAGTTGAGGGCAACTTCTGCCTTCGACATGCCGCCGGCGAGCTGGGCCAGCCAATAGGCTTCGCCACCTTCGTCGGCATCGCGACCGAAAGCACCCTGGTACATGATGTCCAGGAACTGTTCGTCCGAGAGGCTGTCCACGTCGCCAAACTGCGCGGTGAACTCTTCCGAATGCAGCATGAAGTCGGCAGTGCTGAGCAAATCTTCAGTGGAAGGCGCGCCGGAGAAGTATTCGATGCCACCCTCGTCAGCCGAGCGACCGAGGATCACTTCGTACAGCGTGGCCGACGCAACATCGTTCACCGTGTTGAGGTTCATGACGACGCTGCCATCGGCAAACTGGACATATTCCAGGTCGTTCATGGTGATGACGCCGCCGGCTTCGTTCGTCAGCGTCAAGACGCCGTTGGCGAACACAACCGTGTAATCTTCGATCGAACCCTCGACGCGCCCGATATCGAAGCCGTTGCCACCATCGAACGTGGCTTCAACAGCCGCTTCGTTCTCCGGAGTGTCCGGATTATCGGTGGGCATGGAGATCGAGATGATGTCCTTGGCTTCGGTCAGCGCAACGCCAACATCACCCGTGACATTGAAGGTCGCCTGAACACCCGTGGGACCAGTCAAGAGAAGCGCCGAGACGCCAGCCGGAATGTCGATCTCGCCCGAAACGGAACCGGGCGCTGCGATCAAGATGTCCGTACCGGGAGCCACCGTAGAACCCGGCGTCCAGCCTTGATTGATGGTGACGTCACCACCGGCGTCGCCGTTGGCTTCGAGAGCCGCAAGGATCTTTGCCGAAAGGAAGTTGCCAACCGTGCTTTCCAGGTTGGTCTCAACGGTCGCGCGCGGCGAGTCGTAGGTAGCCATGGATCCCTCTCAAAAATAGTTGCGGCACTTCGAAAGAACCGCGCCCCTTGATGCAGCCGCGTCCCTAGTAGGACAGCTTCCCTGACTGACTACCTATTTAGTAGCATCTATACCCGGGGCTGTCGATAGAGATGTTGCACTGCCGAAGAATAAAATTGTCGCGCACCCATACCGGAAGGAGAGGGTGGCCAATCCTCGCTGCTAATTGCTGAACTGCAGTTGGCCGAGAACGGCCCAGTTGGGTGAAGATGGTGTCCGTCCAAGAAGCGTCGCGGCGACGATGAACGTGGCGCCCATCGCTTCAATGCGGACGTCCTGCCCGACGCTTTCGCGGGTTCGCCCGTCATTCATCAAGACTGTCAAACGCAACTGGGTCCCCGACGCAACCTGCCCCTCCGGCTTGGCGCGGAGCCCCACAATGGTTTCACCGCTCTGGCCTCCGCTCTGGTGGAGGGGAGCGTTGCGCCACGAACGGGCGCCTTGTGCCAGAATCCCGACCGTGATGGCAGGACCTGAGTTTTGCTGTGGCGCCTGGGCAGGTCGGTAGCTCGCCTCCAAAAGGGCTTCCGCAACAGGCGGAGTGGACGCCACCCGCGATGAAGCCACCGCAGGTTCGATGACCTCGATGATCGGTTCAAGAGCGCGGGGGGCAGGCTTTTCTGCAGGCGCGGTGACTGCCGCAGGGCGGTTAGGCTTCGTGGGCGTGGGCGCTTCGGGAATTGAAGCCCGCGGCTCTTCGGAAACCTTGCGGGGGCGACGAGGCGCGTCGAGACGATCGACCTTGAGCTGCAGGCTGTCGTTCTTGACGTAACCTGCAGTGGTCACGATCGTAGCTACGATTCGTGCCTTTCGGCTGGCCCGCAGAACCAGCATCTCGCCTGGCGAGGTCAGGCAGCCAGGTGTCGCGCCGGGCGATGGCATGTGATCGATCGCTTCCGAATCAGCGGGCAACGCCTGGATCATCACGGCCGGTGCATTCCGCTCGTCCCCATCAGACGTGTAGCGGATACCATGCAGGCCCTGGTCCAGGGTGAGAATGCGCGAATTGAAGCGATATGCTTCAGTAGGCGGGGACTTCAGGCGCTGAACCGTCATTCTTACAACTTACGCTCCAAAGGTCGGCCGATCTGCCCGGCTGCAACGAAACTCACCTATCGTATAGCAACATGGATATCAGCAACAAGAACATATAGGGTTGGCTGCGGGCTTGGAGGCTGCTGGGTTCTGCAGATCTTTTCGCGAACGCCTTGAACGTAAAGCATGATGGGGCGTTTCAGCCTCGGTTTGGAATTCGAGCCAACGATGTACAAGAATCTAGTGGCGCTTGACCCATCAGATCCGCGTCAGCGCCTGCACGCGCTGTCCCACTACGAGCATCTTGCACAGCAGCGGCTCGTCCCGATCTTCTTCATCGAAATGGCGACCTTGGCGGCTTTCTGGCCAACCGCATGGGTGCGGCAAGGGGAGCAGGTGGAGGCTGTCGCTATGATCGGCTTTGCAGACCAGCCACCTCTCGCACAGCGTCTGGCCGCGCATCCTCCAGAAGCCACTCCCTTGCTTCTTCAAGCCTACCCCTTGTGCCTCGGGCCCGCTTCATCGGAAGGCAGCGCAACAGTGCTGCTCGATCTAAGCGACGCGAAGGGCGGCACGGCTCTCTTCGAAGGAGACGAACTCAGTGCACCGGCTCAGAAGCGGACGGACATCTTGTGGCTTGTGGGAGCCGAACGCGATCGCGCCAGGGCCTGGAATGCCGAGCTTGAGGCAGCGGACGCTTTCGAACTCTGGCGCCTGCGGCTGAGCTTCGACGACGTCGATGTCAACAACAGCGACCTGCACGTGATCTCCCCACGCTTTCTGGCGAGCGACGCCTATGTCAGCTTGGCCGCAAGGCACGGCCCGGACTTCGTTTCCGCCATCGAGCATCACGTCTTGTCCCGCCAACGGGTGCAGGAACGGGCAGACGATCTTCCCGGTCTTGCTGGGCGTTCAGGTGGAGGCGTCTGAGCCATGGCTTTCTTGTTCAATCCGCTGCATGTGGCTCTCCACCAGCACCTGAACTGGGATTTCGCCTATACCTATTCCTTCGCGAGAAATGATCCTTGGGTTCCGTTGGCCCGTTCGGAAATCCGCCGCCTGTCACAACATCTTCCGGTTCTTGTTGCCAAGCGCGGCGGCGATTGGGTCCCCGTGGTACCGCTGGAAACAGGTGAACCCGGTAAAAGCCCGCTCGACGAAGACTTTGGTTGGCGTTTCGGACGACCGCCAACCGCACTGCGCTATCATCCGTTTCAGGCGCTGGAAACAGGCGAGGAAAAGCCGGTCCTTGCCGTTGCGGTTGACGACAAAACAGTGGGACCGGATCGCACCAACCGCTTTTTTGACCAAGAAGGGCGTCCGGCTCCGCTGATCAAGGCTATCCTGCGTCGCCTCCAGCAATTGCGGCTCGAGCGCAAGCAAAGCGAGGATGCCGCAAAGGCACTGGCGGAAGCTTCGGTTTTGAAGCCGCTCCCTGATCTGAAGGATCGTCAAGGGCGAACGCCGTTCTGGACTGTCGACCAGGAAGCGTTCTTTGCTTTGTCGGGCGACGATCTCGCGACGCTGGGCGAGAAGCCGCACCACGCGTTCCTGCTTGCAATCGCCATGCTTTACTCGTCGCGCTTCCTGCCGGGCAAAACGCAACGATCAACCGTCCCCTTGAAAGCGGCGGAAAGGCGTGAGGAGGAAGAAGAACCCGCTTATGCGGGCGATGAAGACAGCAAGCTCTTCTTCAACTTCGACCAGAACTGAAATCGTTTCGCCACCGGCTCCTGGTCCTGCAGGGGGAAAGAAGGCTCCACATCTGCCAGCGGCACCTGTTCCCCGCCGGCCAAGGCTCGGTAGATTGCGATGTGCCGCTGAACCGCTTGCCGGTCCAGCCTTGCCTCGGAGGTCGCCGGTGGTGAGCGCTTCAACGCTTCGCGAAGGGCTTTTTGCAGGGTTTCTGCAACGTCTCTGCGAGTCAGACTGATCTCGATGAGCGTTGGGTCAGCAGCGCCGGCCTCGCCGAGCCTTGGACAGATTACAGGGATGCCCTGAAACATTGCCTCCTGCACGGCGGTGAAGGCGATGGAATCCGCAAGGTCCGCCACCACGACGCAAGCGCAAAGGGAAACGGCGTCGCGGATCTCCCGATCTTTCAGGTGGGGTGCGGAAGGTTCATTCGAACGACCCTCCTTCTTGGAACCGGCGGTCCGATCGCCCAAAGACGCTGGCGTGTAGACGCCAAGATCCATTTGCGCACGCAGATCGATCGGCACCTGATCCAAGCCAAACTTGAAGACCCGCACGCTCGGCGCATTCATGCTGGTCGCGAAAAAGCCGAAGCGCCGGGGGACAGCAGGGACGGCAGCCGGAGCGGACCGGAAGGCTCTCCATGTTGACCTGTTCGCGACCTCGTCCTTCCTTGCTCGCGAGGGGGGGAGTTCGGTGAGCGGCGCGACAACCTCGGCTTCCAATTCGGCAGGAAGGAAGTCTTGGATCTGCCGTGCTAGCAGCGCGTTTGGAACAAAGATAAAGCTCGCGAGATCGAGAACGTCCTGTACGAGGCGGCGCTGGATGAAGCGCGCTGCGGTCCGATTCTTGGGTTGCGCAAGATCCTCTTCCCCCCGCAGGCTTCCGTATAGCGTAACGGCCGCAGGGATCCACAGATCAGCAAATGCCTTCAGCGAGTCGAGGCCAAGCCCTCCAAGGTGGTGCAGGTGAATGACATCTGGACGCGTTTGGGCAACAAGCCGTTCAACCGCGGCATCCCGCTCCTGCGCGTCACTGGAGAACAGTCCAAAGCGATCAAGGGGAGGAACACTCAGGCGAGCCTCGCCGGAGCGCTCTTCCACCAGTCCTGTTGATGCGGACATGGCCGCGACCTCGCGGTCGCCAAGTGCCAGGAAAATCGGCGTGATCTGCGGGTCACTCTGCAGTTCCTTGAAAAGCCGGAAAGCCGCATGCGACGCACGATTGTAACGCCCCTCGGGGTCACTGGGCGCGATGATCAGCACCCGTACGCGGTGGGCGTCCGGTTGATCCGCGAACTCGAACGCCTTCATGTCAGCAGACCCTGGATTGCTGTCTGGTCGGCAAGGGCGATAGCGTGGCGAAGTCGGTCTGCAAGCAACCGCGCCTGATCGGCCGCGGCGGACGCTGCGCCTTCTACGTGTGTCGCGCCTCGGCCCGAAACAAAGCCAATCATGGCTCCTGCTGCCGCTGCGCGTCGCGCGAACTCATTGTCGGCATATCGCGCCGCCTCGAAGCCCTCATCGAAGCCGCCGATCGCAAAAAAGCGGCCGCGGCTGGTGACGAGCGCTGCGCTGGAAACGGCGTCGACTGGCTCGATCACCGGCCGTGGCCTACTCGGAAAGCTCGGCCGACCGCGGTTCTTGAACTCAACCGAGGGAAGGTGCGGAGACAGGGCATGGTTTCGGACGAAAAGACCTTCATTGTCCAAGTTGCCATCTTCCATGGCGAGCCCCACCCCAACCACATCGAACGCGCGGTCGCGCAAGGCAAGCAGAGCGGCGAGCCACGGTCTTCGATCTTCGAACCATGTTGTTTCTTCGACAAAAACGAGGATGTCGCCGGCCGCTTTTTCCGCACCGATGTTCTTCAGTCGCATCGTTCCACAAGGGCTGTCGGCGATGACAAGCTTTATTGCACCTCGCAAACGATGCCCTTGGGTGGCGATGATCCTGGCAAAACCCGTCGCCCGTTCTCCGGCCTCAAGGCAGATGACCCATTCCAGATGCGGCGACAGCCTTTGTTGTTGATGAAGCAGCGACTGAAGGAAAATTTCGTCGCCGGACATGGCGACCACGATGGAAATCTTGGCTTCTGATTGCTGGCCAAACCGCTGCACCCTGAAGGATGGGGCAATGCTCCGCCGCCTGGTAAGAGCGCTCACCACCGCCAGGCTCTTGGGCAGCGGCTGGTCTGGGTCAAGCTCGATGGATCGCGTGACCTCTTCCACCATGTGTTGGGGATTGCCCTCGAGCTTCAGCCGGTAAGGACCCGACAAGAGGGTTTCGCCGGCGAGGTGCTCAACAACCAGGACCTCTTCGGCAGAACAACCATTCAAAGGAAGCGCAGCGAGGAAGCCCTCAAGTTTGGTCAACTGCGAGCGGCGCCGGGTCCGGTTCCGGACCTCCGCAGGACGCTCAACGGCCCGCAACAGCATGTCTTCAACATGTACATAGCTCGTGAAATCTGTGTTCACGAGGGCGAAGGATCGAATATGCGCGTCCTGCATCCATCCCTCGATGAGGACGCCATCTTCCCCTTCCAGGCTGCTGTTGAACAAGAGCGGCGTAAACTCTTCCACGGCGACCCAGCGGCAGCGATTGCCCAGGAGGGACGACGCGCGCAGGTCGATGGCACCGGCTTCCGCTGCCGCAACAACCAGTCCGCGCAGCACCGGGTCACCATGGGCTCCGGGCTTAACGGTGGCAATGCGGGTATTGAACGCGATCTGCCCGCCATCCTCGGTTTCAATCGTGACTGCCACACGCCCGGTGAGGTCGAGGCCCGCGTCGCGCGGGGTACTGGCAATGGTCAGCTTCAAATCCGATGATGAGGTTTCATCACTGTTCATTGCGTAATCGAGACTGGTCCAGTCCTGCAGACCTGCCTGGAAGCCAAGGGGGTCTTGTAGCGTGATCGTTTCGATCCAAGCCTGCGGTCGCGGTATAGCGACAATGATTTTTGAAGCGAAATGCAAGACATAGCCGAGGTCTCCAACTGAAGTCTCGAAAGCAGCGGACCGCGTCGCCACCGCGTGCGAACTGGAAAAAGCCGGCGCCCTAAGGCTGAGATCCTTGGAGACGCTCATGATGCTCGTTTCGTTCAATAATCCTTTGCAGATCTATTCTCTGCGAATTGCTCCAATGGAGCAAGCAGGCTGATGCTGCATTGCGCGATCTGCCTGTCATCATTCACACAAGAGATCGGGACGGCTATGCATTCGACCTTGTTTTGCGGTATCAAAGTCTTGCTAAACAGGTTCAGCCACGCTTCTGCCGTCATTCGACGTTCATTGCGGCCAAAGAGCCTGAAGGCTTTGGAGCTTGGCGGTCGACGCAACGTCGCGCGGGAAGGGACGATTGATGTCGAAGCAGGTCGCTGGCTCGCTGAAAGGTGTCAATGAAGCCATCTCATCGCATCAGTATGTCCGCACCAGTTTGGAAGATGCAGAACAGAGCCTTCGACCGGTCATCGGCTGGGGCTTGTTTTTCTCGTTTCTGATAACCGTACTCGGCTTCTCCGGTCCTTTGTACATGATGAACTTGTACAGCCGGGTCATCAACAGCCGCAATGAAACGACGATGATCGTCCTGACGATTATCGTTCTCTTTGCAATCGCAGTCGAAGCGATACTTGAGACCGTGCGAGCCGACATGCTGCGCCGCGCTTCGGTCGGTTTCGATCAAAAAATTGCCGGTGACACGTTCGACGCTGTCCAGAAAGCCATCGTCAGGCGTCCCATGGATCGCAATCTGCCAACGATGGCTGACGTCGACGCTTTGCGCAATTTCATCAACGGCTCGGCTCTTCCCGGCTTGTTGATGCTGCCGTTCTTTCCGCTTTTCCTGATCGTATGCTGGATCATCCACCCAGCCTTCGTCGCCCTCGTTGTTGTTACTGGTGGAGCGATGGCGGTGATCAACTACATGACCTCTCGCGTGACGGCCGAACCCGTTCGCGAATTTGGCAAAGCGCAGCAGGCTGCAACGAAGCGAGCAAATGCTGCTTTCCAGAACTACGAGTCGGTACACAGCATGGGAATGCGGCCAGCCATGCGAGGGGGCTGGCAACGCGCGCACCGGAACGCCATGCATTGGTCTATCGCCGCTGATGACCGCTCCACCTTCCTGAGGATACTTGGCTCCTTCACACGCAACCTCGGGAACACGCTTGTTCTCGCGCTGGCCGCCTATCTCGTGCTGAACAACAGCCTCGACGCGGCAATGATCTTCGCCACAAGCATCATTGTCGGGCAGGCTACCGCACCGCTGCAGGGGCTTGTCCGATCCTGGCGAAGCATCGCTGCCGCCCGGCAGGCGCGCGCCAGATTGCAATCCTTGTTGCAGGAAACGGCCGCCGAAGCGCCACGCATGCGTTTGCCGGCGCCCAAAGGCGATCTGGCGGTCTATGACGTGGCGATCGCTCCGCCGGGCAAGGGCGTCGAAAGCATCCTTCTGCGCAACATCAGCTTTTCCGTTCCAGCCGGGTCAATCCTTGCGGTGGTCGGGCCGAGCGCATCCGGGAAATCGTCCCTCGCGCGTGCTCTTATTGGCGTTTGGAAGCCCTTGCGGGGTATCATCCGCATCGACGGCACCGACATCGACAACTGGAACGACGAGGATCTCGGCGCTCACCTCGGTTACCTGCCGCAGAATGTCGAACTTTTTCCCGGAACCGTGGCCGAAAACATTTGCCGCTTCAGCGATGCGGATTCGGCTCAGATCATCAAGGCGGCCACGAATGCTGGCATCCACGCCATGATCCAGGCTTTGCCGCACGGGTACGACACGCGCATCGGAGAGCAGGGGCAAGGGCTCTCTGGCGGGCAGCGGCAACGGATCGGGCTGGCGCGTGCCCTTTTCGGCGACCCTGCCATTGTTGTTCTGGATGAACCCAATTCCAACCTGGATGGCGCAGGCGAGGAAATTCTTTCCAAGGCCATGCAGGCTGTCCGCGCGCGGGGTGCAACCGTTGTGTTGGTCACGCACAAGGCGAGCATTTTATCCATAGCGGACTTCGTCGTGGTTCTTGGCGAGGGCGTAATGAAAGACTTCGGTCCCTGCGACGAAGTCAGCCGCCGGTTCACCAAGCCGAAGGTCATCAATATCCGCCCACCGCAATTGAATGCAGCGCCGGGCGTCGCTGGACCGCGCCGTTGACGCAGGCTTCACGAGGAGATTGATCATGGCAGAGCGCCCGGAACTCGACTTCGAACGCGCGGCCCCGGAAGTCAGCGGGGATTGGCGCAAGCCGCTTCGCGCCGGTCTGCTTGTGACGCTCCTTTGCGGCGGCGGCTTTGTCGGCTGGGCCGTCTCTGCGCCGCTGGACTCCGCCGTTGTTGCCCCAGGCATTGTCGCGGTGGAAGGCAGCAAGCAGATCGTCCAGCATTTCGAGGGCGGAATAATCCAGGAGATCCATGTCGAGGACGGTCAGCTCGTGCAGGAGGGTGATCTCCTGTTTGTGCTCGATCCCACGCCCTCCCTGGCGACGCTGGGCGTGCTGACCACCGAGCGCGCCATCCGCGCGGCGCAGGAAACCCGTCTCATGGCGGAGCGTGACAGAAAAGACGAACTCGTCTTCTCCGAGCAACTGCTGGCGAGCACCAGCCCCACTGTCGTGAAGGCGATTGAAGACGAACAAGCAAGCTTCAAACGCCGGCGTGACTTGCGAGAGGTGCAGGAAAACGTCCTGATCAACAAGAAGGACACGCTTGAAGAGGAGATCCTCGGTCTCGAAGCAGAGCGAGCCTCTTCCGAAGAGCAGGTGACCCAGATCGATCGTGAGCTTGACGGCCTGAAGGTCCTGCTCAAGCGCGGTCTCACTTCGCTGACCCGCGTGACGACGCTCGAGCGGGAAAAATCACGCCTGGAAGCCACCATCGCCCGGTCGCGCACGGATGTCGCGAAGGCGAGGCGGGCCATCGGCGAAGCCGATCTGGAACTCGCGCAGCAAAGGGCAGACTGGCAAAGCACCGTGTTGAACGAGTTGATCGAAGTGCGCCGCTTGCTGGCTGAAACCGACGAGCGCATCAAGATCGCAAAGGACGTCCTTGATCGCCTCCACATCTATGCGCCACGTACGGGCATTGCACAGGCACGCGGACCAAGCACGATCGGTGCCGTGATCCGGTCAGGCGACACGCTCGTGGAAATCGCGCCTGTCGACCAGAACCTCGTGATCAACGCCCAGATCCCACCGCAAAATGTGGACGTCATCAATATCGGCCAGGCGGCGGAAATTCGCTTTCCCAACTTCAAGGCCGGTGAAAGCCCACTCCTCTATGGCAAGATGATTGCGCTTTCCAATGATCGCGTGAAAGATCCGCAGGATCCGAAGAACGACTACTTCTTTGCCCGCATCGAGATCGACAAGAATGAGTTGGAGAAGCTTGGCGAGGATCGCGTGCGCGCGGGCATGGCCGCGCAGATCATCCTCCCGACTGGCGAGCGGACCGCGGGGGAATACCTGCTGCAGCCGTTGACCGATCGTTTGCGGGTTGCGTTCCGCGATCGATAAGCGCAACAGAATCAACACGAGTGGCCAAGGCAGCCACGCTGCCCTTGCATGCCGACCGGCCAGTATGAACGAACTGAGTGAAGCCCAGGTCCTGGAAGGAAAAGATGGATATCTTTTCCTGACCAACGATTCCAATCGCGTGATCGATCAGGTGGAAGGCCGATTCGTTCTGAGCGAACGGCGCATTTGGAACATCGCTGCGACTCATGCTGCCAGGCGTGCTTTTTGTCAGATGCTCGGCGCAGAATACCACCATGTCGTGGTGCCTGACCGCGAAACGGTATACGCGCACCTCCTGCCGGACACGGTGAAGCCCGGTTCCGTCGGACCCCGCCCGCTACAGCAATACCGGAACGCAGGCGCTGATGCGCTTCATCCCATTGTCTTCGAGCCGTCGATCCTTGCGGAGCAGAAGGATCCTCCGGCCTATCCGAAGAATGACACCCATTGGAGCTTCGCCGGAGCTGAACGCTATGCAAGGTTCATTGCGGACCTCCTGGGTGCGGATCCGAACCTCCTCGACTTCTCGGATGCGATCGATCACACCTACGAAAATCCTGGCGATCTCGGCTCAAAGATCGGACACCCTCCCGTTCCGTTCAGCCTGCGCATCTCCACCGACCCGGCGGTGAAGCCGATCTACGACAACCGCTTGATGAATGTGGGTCGCCTGCGGATCACAGGCAACGAGAAGCGTCCACAGGGCGAACGGTGGCTGGTGCTGCATGACAGTTTTGGCGAGTTGCTCGCCCTCATGCTTCCGCTTTGCGCCCACAAGATCTGCTTCGTTCACACGAGCGACTTCGATGAGGTCTTCGCGCTTCGTTACCGGCCGACTCGGGTGCTGATGCTCCAGATCGAGCGTTTTTTCGTCCGCGAGCCCTACAACGGCATGGACTGGCTGAAGATGATCGGCGAACAGCACGAGCGCAAGTCAGGCGAAGAAGCAGCCCTTTTGCCGCCGTTGACGGATGATCTGATCCGGCCCTGAAGGTCGGGCGCGCCGCCCGCGTCTGGCCAAAGGTGAGGATCATAGCCGCGGAGCCAGGCCTCTGGTCTGTGCCGCCGGATCGGCGTAGAGTGATCGGGTTTGGAAAAACCCCCTCTCTGCACGAGGAGGCCAGGGTCGTGGCTGCGCGGCGCCCTATCACGGTTCCAAGTCTGGCCGAACGGCTGGAATTGGCGTGTCGTGCGATGCACTCCATAGGCTATGCGGAAGGGCTATACCCCGCGCAATGGACTGCCCTGCGTTATTTTGCCCGGGCCGAGGATGGGGCACGCACCGCCAGTAGCCTTGCTCGGTTCCAAGGGCTTGCGAATGGACCGGTCAGCAGAACCGTTCGCACGCTGATCCAAAAGGAACTGGTGCGGAAATCGGATCTTCAGCCGCTCGGTCGCGCGGAGCACCTGGAACTGACCGAAAATGGCGCCGCCTATTTGGCCCGCGATCCTCTTGCGAGGGTTCTGGTGGCTCTTGATCGTCTCGACGAAAGCGAGCGTCGGGCGCTTTCAACTGCCCTGAACAGTGTTCTGGAAGCCTCGGCCACGGTTTGGACCCATGGCAACAAGTCACCCTCAGCCTGAAATCTGTTTCAAGATTCCATTAACCAGTTGCTAAACTGCGGCGGGTGAATAGTATCTCTCATGTAAGTTCAAGTAAAAGCGTAGCGTCGGGGTAGGGCGAGTGGAACTTCATCTGTGCCGTGCTGGTTGCGAGACCAGTACCCGAAAGCGAGGGACAAGGAGAGACAGGGATCTCGTCCAGTTCATTGGATGCCCGTCGCATGATCCTACGCTATTTCGGTGTGAGCCGTGAGCGCTGTTGAACAACCCTACAGCCCCACCACCAATGATAACGCACCGGCTGCTTTACGGCTGAAAGCTGTTCCAGCTTCGACTGGATTGGCGGAAGCGCCGCCCCGGATCCGAGATCCTTTCGAGGACATGCAGCACTGGTACGCCATCTTGATGCGAGTGGGATATCCTCTCGACAAGATGGCTGCGATCGCTGCGCGTGCGCGAACAAACGCAACAAGCTTTCATGCCGAGCTTCTGGCGGCCGCGCCTTGCCCGGAAGCCAACCTCTACTTCGCGCTTGCGGAAGAGCTTGGTCTTCCCTTTCGCCTCGAAGTCGATTCCGGTGGGCTTGTCACGGACAATCACGACTTCATCGCCCTTCTTGGGCCCGGTGGCGCGCAACGTCCGCTATCCTACCTTGATGGCTCTGCGCCGCTTGTTCGCCTGCTGGGACTTGGCCTGCTCGACATCGGTCGGTTGAAAGCCCTGCTGCAAAAGCGCCCAGAGCTTTGCGAGCGATTGATCGTTGTGCCGCCAGCCGCCCTGCGCAGGGCTGTGAAGGAGCGCGCAGCAGCCACGCTTGGCGCTCAGGCTCGCGATCAACTGGCGAATGACGTGCCGGATTGCTCGGCACGATTAGTGGCGAGTGCCTGGCAAGGGTGGGTGATCGGTGCTCTCGCAATGGCGCTGCCCATTTCCTTTGCATTGTGGCCATTCACCACCATGTTTGGTGTTCACCTCTTCTTTTCGGTCTTTTTTCTCGGCTGCGTGCTGCTGCGCATGCGTGCTGCGCGCCATGCCCAGCCGCCTTACCTCAAGAAGCTGGCGCCGGTGGCGGCAAAGGACCTGCCGACCTATTCCGTCATGGTTGCCCTGTACCGGGAGGCCGATGTCGTGCCGGAATTGCTGGCCGGCCTCGGCCGCATCGTTTGGCCGCGCAGCAAGCTGGAGATCAAGCTCGTTTGCGAAGCAGACGATCATGAAACACTGGCGGCATTGCGTGCTGTTCCCCTGAAGCCTTGGGTGGAGATCATCGAGGTTCCGGCGATCGGCCCGCGGACCAAGCCCAAGGCTCTGGCTTACGCGCTCCCCACCACGACAGGGCAGGTCGTGGCCATCTATGATGCGGAAGACAAGCCGCATCCGCTGCAACTTGTGGAAGCCTGGCAAGCCTTCGCCAAGGCCGATGCGAGCCTGGCATGCGTGCAAGCGCCGCTGGTGATCACCAACTCTCATCAAGGCATGCTCGCCCGCTTGTTTGCCTTCGAGTATGCAGCCTTGTTTCGCGGCCTCTTGCCCTGGCTTGCGGCGCGGTCGCTGATCCTGCCGCTTGGCGGAACCTCCAACCACTTCCGCCGCGAGGCGCTGGTCAACAGTGGCGGCTGGGATCCGTTCAACGTCACCGAGGATGCCGATCTTGGCCTTCGGCTTGCCCGTTTCGGGTACCGCTCCGGCACGATCACCTATCCGACCTTCGAGGATGCGCCGATGCGCATCAAAACCTGGATCCCGCAACGCACCCGCTGGTTCAAGGGCTGGCTTCAGACCTGGCTGGTGCACATGCGCCGGCCGATGCGCCTTTGGCGCGAGCTTGGAACCGGTTCCTTCCTGATGGTGCAGATCCTTTTTGCGGGAATGGTTCTGTCGGCCGCCGCTCATCCGCTGATGCTGCTGACGCTCGCTGGCGTGGTGACGGAACTTGCATGGGGATCAACGCCTGATGCGCAGCGCTCGATCATCTTTGCGGTTGATGCCGTCAACATCACCTGCGGCTACGCGGCCTTTCTTGTTCTCGGCGCCGCCACCTTGATGAAGCGCGAGCGCAAGGGGTTCTGGCGGGTGGTCCTCGCGACACCGCTCTACTGGATGCTGATTTCGTTCGCAGCCTGGCGGGCTGTCTGGCACCTTTACCGCAAACCCTTTGTTTGGGAAAAAACACCGCATCGGCGCAGCGCCAGTGTGTGGGCGCGTGAGGCACGCGCCCACAAGACGTGAGTCATTTCACCGCATAATCGGCGCCCGATCGCACGATCTTCGGATCGGTTTCGCCGATGGCGCCGAGGTCGCGCCCTTCATAGGGGATGGCGCGCAAGATGTGGCGGATCACCGCGATGCGGGCACGCCGCTTGTCGTTGGAGCGCACGATCGTCCACGGAGCATGCTCGCTGTGGGTGCGCTCGAACATTTCGTTGCGCGCTTGCGTGTAATCGTCCCACCGCGTCAGTCCGGCGATGTCGATGGGTGAAAACTTCCAGCTCTTCAGGATGCTTTGCCGCCGGTCGTGAAAGCGCTTCAACTGCGTTTCCCGGCCGATTTCGAGCCAGATCTTGAAGAAGTGGATGCCGTCGCGCACGATCATGCGTTCGAACAACGGCACTTCATCCATGAACTGCTCGTATTGTTCGGGGGAGCAGAAGCCCATTACGCGCTCGACGCCAGCGCGATTGTACCAGGAGCGGTCGAATGTCACCAATTCGCTCCGCGTCGGGAAGTGCGCCACATAGCGTTGGAAGTACCACTGCCCCTGTTCCACTTCGCTTGGCTTTGGCAGCGCCACATTCCTCGCAGTGCGAGGATTGAGGTTCTCCCGAAGCGCGGCGATCGTTCCTCCTTTGCCGGCGGCGTCACGTCCCTCAAACAGGATCATGACCCGCTCGCCCGTGGTTTTCAGCCACTCCTGCAGCCGAACCAACTCGACCTGGAGCGCCAGCATCGTGTCTTCGAATTCTGCTTTCTTCAGGGCCTTCTCGTAAGGGTAATCGCCCGAGGTGAGCGCACCGCCTTCCACCCAGTCTGGCAGCGCCTCGTCATCGACGTCGAAGATCTTGCTTTCGCCGTTGATCTCCAGCGTTACCGCCGGTGTGTCCGGAAAGTTTGCCGGCGCGATTTTCTCGTTCATCGCCTGTCCTTCTGCAATCAGCCTGTCATGCTATGTGGTGCATGGACTTAGACGATGGCGCAAGGTCGATCCTCGATCGGCGTGAAACAGTGTGAAAGCAATGGCGCAGGTGGCGGTGCAACTGCCGGAACAAGAATCGAGCGGCGAAGAACAAGGAACGCGGAGCGCGATCTGGCTGATGCTGGCGGCCGGGCTGGCTGGGGTGGCAGTGCTCTGCGCCATGGAACCGGCATTGCTATGGGCAGGCCTTGCCATTGCCGTCTTGCTTTCCCTGATCGCGATTATGGCCCTGCGCCCACGGCGTATCGTGCTGCGCGACGCGTCAGACGCGCTGGTGCGCACAAGCGATGTCCTTCCCGAAATATCGGCTATCGATCTCGCCCGCGCTGTCGCCGATCCGTTGATCGTATTTGATCGCGGCGGCGTTGTGGTGCACGCCAATCCTGCTGCCGTGGCTGTTTTCGGCGCAGTGCTGCCGGGCACGATGCTGCAGTTGCGCTTCAGGGCGCCGGAACTGCAGCACCTGATCGAGGACGCGCTCCACGGCAACGATCCAGGCACCGTCGTGGATTATGTGGAGCGGCTGCCCCTGGAGCAGTTGTACAGGGTCAGCGTGACACTTCTCGACCGGACATCGGGGTTGTCGGCGCTGGTGTTCCGCGACCAAAGCGAAGGGCGACGCATCGACCGTATGCGGGCCGACTTCATCGCCAATGCGAGCCACGAGTTGCGCACGCCGCTTGCGTCCATCTCGGGTTTCATCGAGACCTTGCGCGGACCTGCCAAGAACGATGTGGTCGCACGCGACCGGTTCCTGGGTATCATGCAGGAACAAACCGGCCGGATGGCGCGTCTCATCGACGACCTTCTGTCGCTTTCGCGCGTTGAAATGAAGCCCATGCTCAAGCCGGGCGAAACGGCCGACCTGCGGCCGATCCTCGAGCGGGTGATCGACACGATCGACCAGCGGGCGCGCGAAGCGGGGCTGAAGGTCGTGCCCAACTGGGGAGAGGACGGCTTTACGGTGCTCGGCAACAAGGACGAATTGTTTCAGGTCTTCGAGAACCTGCTTGAGAATGCCTGCAAGTACGGCAGAGACGGAGGTCGGGTGGAAGTGTCTTTGGGGCGCCGGGACGATGCGGGCGAGCCCGGCATCGCCGCATCGATCCGTGATTTTGGGCCGGGCATCGCCGAAGAGCATATCCCCCGCATCACGGAACGGTTCTACCGCGTCGACGTCGAGGCAAGCCGCAGCCAGAAGGGCACCGGCCTTGGCCTTGCCATCGTCAAGCACATCGTGACGCGGCACAATGCGCGGCTCCTGATTAGGTCTCAGGTGGGCGAAGGAACCGAGTTCACGGTATTTTTCCCCGAACGGAAGAAGTTGCTTGAGTAAAAGCAGAGGTTTCGTCGTTCTGTCACGGGAATCAGCTAGCGACATCCGCTAGAGTCGTTGCCGACTGCCATTCTTGGGAAGAAGTCGCGTATGGTCGCCCAGCAGCATAGTGTCCGTTCTTATGATGAGGAGCTGAAGTTCCTGGTGGCCCGCATCGGCGCGATGGGCGGCCATGCCGAACGCATGGTGGAGCGTGCCATTTCAGCACTCGTGACCTCGGACACAGCCCTGGCGCAGCGCATCATCCTCGACGACAAGTTGCTGGATGATGCCCAGCGCGAGATTGACGAAAAGGCGGTGGTGATCATTGCCCGGCGTCAGCCGCTGGCGCACGACCTGCGGGAGATCATCGGCGCCATCCGTATCTCAAGCGATCTCGAGCGCGTGGGGGATCTCGGCAAGAACATCGCCAAGCGGGTGGTTGCCGTCAGCGAGGGCCTGCAGCCGCCGCGCTTGTTTCGTGGCCTCGAAGCCCTGTCCGACCTCGCATTGACGCAGTTGAAGGAAGTGCTCGACATCTTCGCATCGCGTTCGGTCGACCGGATCTCGTCCTTGCGCGATCGCGACGACAACATCGACCAGATGTACACATCGCTGTTTCGCGAGCTTCTGACCTATATGATGGAAGACCCGCGCAACATCGCGCCCTGCACCCATCTGCTGTTTTGCGCCAAGAACATCGAGCGCATCGGCGACCACGCAACAAACATCGCTGAAACGATTTTCTACACGGCGACCGGCCGCTTGTTGCCCGCAGAACGCGCCAAGGACGACAGGAGCCACCACATCATGATGGCGCCGATGCTTCGCAAGGCCGGCGAATAAGCCACGCTTGCGTGCGCCGGTGTTCCTCGCATAATGCGGGGAATGTCACTCTGGCTGGGAAGCGGCTTCATTTGGGCACCGGCCTGAAATTCGTGGTTGCGGACGATCATCCGCTTTTCCGTGGCGCGCTGCGGAATGCCCTCGCCGGACTAGGCAGCGAAGTGGCTATTCTGGAAGCCGGCGACTTCGAGACCGCGCAAGCGTCGGCCGCCGACGAAGATGACATCGACCTGATGCTGCTCGATCTGTCCATGCCAGGCGGCAGCGGCCTGTCTGGGTTGGTGCGGATGCGCGCCGCTTTTGCGGATCTGCCGATCGTGGTTGTGTCGGCCCATGACGGCGCGGAAACCGTGCGCCGCACGCTCGCATTGGGCGCATCGGGGTTCATTTCCAAATCTGCCAGCATGGAAGAAATCCGCGCCGCGGTGCGCCAAGTTCTGGAAGGCGGCGTTGCGATGCCCGCAAATCTGGAGCTCGGCACGGAAGGAGATCCCGAAATGCAGCAACTGATCCGACGGCTGCAAAGCCTGACGCCGCAGCAAACGCGCGTTCTCACCATGCTGTCCTCGGGTCTGCTCAACAAGCAGATCGCTTATGAACTCGACGTGTCGGAAGCCACCGTGAAGGCGCATGTGTCAGCAGTGTTGCAGAAGCTCGGCGTCGACAGCCGCACACAGGCCGTGATCTTTTTGTCCAAGCTCGGCGCCGAACCACTTCCTGGCTGAGAATCACTCCGCCGCTTCCTCCATGCGGCGGAGCCGCGACAGGGTCAGGCGCAGAACGGCCGGTTTTACCGGCTTGTTGATGACCCGCATGTCCAGGGCTTCCGCCGCCGCCCGGACCTCCGCGCTGCGATCAGCCGTAATCAGCACGGCCGGAACAAACAGCTTGTGATGCGCGCGCACGGCACGAACGGCATCCAAACCGGTTTCTCTGTCCAGATGGTAATCCACAAGCAGCACATCGGGAGGCGGGCCATCCAGAGAGGAGGCGCTGTCGGCACCAACCCGGACCGTGCAGCCCCAGCCTTCAAGAAGCTGGCGCATGGCATCCAGGATGCGCGGATCATTGTCGATGCACAGCACCAACAATCCTCCAAGCTCCCCGGCGGCTAGGCTCAAGGGCAGCATGTTCCCATCACCGGCTGTGGCGGGGGCTTCTGCGACCGGCAACAGCACCGAAAAGCGGGTGCCGCGTCCCTTGAAAGACCGAACCTGGATCTCCAATCGCAAAACCCGCGCGATGCGATCCACGATGGAAAGCCCGAGCCCCAGCCCCTGCGCCTCGCGCATGCCGTCATCGAGCCGCGTGAACTCGCGGAACACGGTGTTGAGTTCGGCTGGCGCGATGCCGATGCCGGAATCCAGCACCTGGATCTCCAGCAGGGCGCCCCGGCGGCGAACACCCACCAGCACGCGGCCGGCGCGCGTGTACTTCACCGCGTTGGAAACAAGGTTTTGAATGACGCGGCGCAGCAGATTGCGGTCGGTATGAACTGCAAGCGACGAAGGCAGCGTCCGCAACTCAAGGCCTTTTTCTGCCGCCACGGGAAGAAAGTCGGTGTGGATCTGCTTCAACAAGCCGTCGAGCCGGAAGGTGGTTTCAGCGGGTTTGAGCGCGCCGGCATCGAGCCGCGAAATGTCCAGAACCGCGCCGAGGATGGTTTCAACTGACTCCAGCGCAGATTCGATGTTCTGGGCAGCATCGGCGGTTGATCCCTTGCCGGCTTGTTCGATCAACGATGTGCAGTACAGCCGGGCAGCGTTGAGCGGCTGAAGGATGTCGTGGCCGGCGCCCGCAAGGAAGCGCGTCTTGGAAAGGTTGGCTTCTTCGGCCAGCTCCTGGGCTTGTGCCAGTTCCTCGTTGACGCGAACGAGCTCCGCCGTGCGGCTCACCACGCGCTGTTCGAGCGTTTCGTTGACCCGCTTCAGCGCAGCGTCAGCGGCAACCGCTGCGGTGACGTCGGAATAGGTCGCGACCATGCCTCCATCCGGCATGGGATTGGAGCGCAGTTCGATGATGCGGCCGCTGCCCTGCAGTTCGATGCGCCACGGGGTGCCGAAGCTGCTCAAGCGGTTCAGCGCGGTGATCTCGAAGCGCGGAGCCAGGTCGCCACGCTCAACCAGATGGCGCAGGATGTGATGCAAGGAGACGCCGACCTGGCCCAGGTCTTCCGGGAGGTCGAACAGCGCGCGAAATTGCAGGTTCCAGTTGGTCAGCCGCAGGTCCTTGTCGAAAACGGTGATCCCCTGATCCATCTGGTCAAGGGCCGTTTGAAGGAGGTCGCGGTTCTGCTGCAGGGCCTCCGACGCGTCATCGAGCAGCCGGAAGGCATCCTTGGGCGAGCGGTCGTTGCGTCCGAGGAGCAGCGACAGGATCAGGCGAGCCGATGAGGAGCCGACGGCGCTCGCCAGCAGTTGCTCCGAGAAGCGAACAACGGTCATGCTGGCCGGCTCGTTGCCATGCAGGCGGCGCCCCTGGCCGGCTTCGAAGGCCTCGAAGGAGCGCTCGGTTCGTTCCACGCCGAGATAGCGGGCGATCGTGTCCTTGAGCTCATCGACGGTAACGGTCGTGCGGAAGCGCCGAAGACCCGGCACGGGATTAATGTCGCGCGGCACGAAGATGGCGGCCTGGATGCGCTCCAGGGGACGAGCCGCGCGTGACAAGGAACCGAGCACGAAGAACAGTGTGTTGATGCACAGGCTCCAAAGCACACCGTGGTTCAACGGTTCACCGACGGTGCCGAACAGGGACTGCGGCCGCAGCGCCTCCATTCCAAACAACCCATGCGTGAGAATGCTTGTGTTGGCAGGCGCAAGCGAAGGCAGGAGCAGGGTGTAGGCCCACAAGGACGTGCCGGCCAGCATGCCGAGAACGGCGCCGCGCCCGTTGGCACCGCGCCAAAGGAGCCCGCCGAGGAAAGCTGGTGCGAACTGCGCAACGGCTGCAAAGGAGATCAGCCCGATCGACGCCAGCCGCGTGTTCCCGGTTGTTTCCCGGTAATAAAGAAAGGCCGCGAGAAGAACGATGAAGATGGAAGCGCGGCGGATGTTGAGGATCAGGCGCGACCAGTCCTCGGAGCCTCGCCTGTCGGGCTGCACCATGCGGCGCACGAAAAGCGGGATCACGAGATCATTCGAGATCATGATCGAAAGAGCCACGCTGGCCACGATCACCATGGCCGTTGCTGCTGAAAGGCCGCCGATGAAGGCAATCATCGCCAGCCAGTCCTGCCCGGCCGCAAGGGGCAGTGCGACAACATAAAGGTCGGCGCTCGTTGCATCGCCCACGAAGGTTAGACCGGCAAAGGCGATCGGCAGAACAAAGATGTTGATGGCGATCAGGTAAAGCGGAAACACCCGTGTCGCCGTCCGGAGCTCGGCATCCGTGCGGTTTTCCACCACGGTCACGTGGAACTGGCGCGGCAGCATCAGGATGGCAAAGCCTGACAGCATGGTGGTCACGATCCAGGTGGGCAGCGAGGTGCTGTAGCTCACCGCCTCCATCACCGCCGGGTTTTCGCCGATCGCGCTGACAATCGGGCCGACCCCTCCAAACAAGAAGAAGGTGACCGCCAGGCCCACGGTCAGGAAGGCTACGAGCTTGACGATGGATTCCACCGCAACGGCGAGAATCAGCCCGTTTTGATGCTCCGTCGCGTCGGCCTGCCGCGTGCCGAACAGGGCGGCAAACACGGCGAGCAGCAGCGCGATGATCAGGGACAGGTCGCCGACGAAGAACTGCACGTCGGGCGGCTGCGTGTTGTAGTGCGCAACCATCAATCCGACGGTTTCGGAAATCGCCTTCAGTTGCAGGGCGATGTAGGGGATCGTGCCGAGGGTCGCGATCAGGGTGGCGATGGACGCAACGGCGAAGCTCTTGCCGTAGCGGGCGGCGAGGAAGTCCGCGATGGAGGTGATCTTCTCGGATTTCGCGATACGCACGATGCGCCTGAGAAGCGGAAAGCCGAACACGAACACCAGAATAGGCCCGATGTAGATCGCCAGAAATTCCAGGTTGCGCTCGGAGGCCAAGCCGACGGAGCCGAAGAAGGTCCACGACGTGCAGTAGATCGCGAGGCTGAGCGCATAAATCAGCGGCCTGCCGCCGCTGCTGCGTTGCCCGCGGCGGTCGCCCAAACTCGCGACCACGAACAGCAGCGTTACATATGCAAGCGCGGCTAAAACAACGGCCCAGCCCTGCACGCTTGTCTCCTTCCGATGCAATCGGCAGCAAAGCATGGGCAGGCGGATCTTGTCCAACAACACGAGGCTGGGAACAAGCCGATCCACCCCTTGCTTTCCTCGCCGTGCTTCATCTTATGCTGCGGTGAGGCCGCAGGAGGCGGTCGCGTCGTCGGAAGCATCAAGGGGTGGCTTCTCATGCTGAGAGAGTTTCAGGAATTCATCGCCAAGGGCAACGTCATGGATCTCGCAGTGGGCGTGATCATCGGCGGGGCCTTCGGGCGGATCGTGACCTCGCTGGTGGACGACATCATCATGCCATTTGTGGGCGCGATCTTCGGCGGGTTCGATTTCTCGGACTACTTCCTGCCCCTGTCATCTGCTGTGACGGCGCCCACGTTGGCTGCAGCGCGCGAACAGGGCGCCGTTTTCGCCTATGGCAGCTTCATCACGGTGATCATCAATTTCCTGATCCTGGCTTTCATCATTTTTCTGATGGTCAAGGCCGTCAACAACATGCGCCGCCGGATCGAACGGGAAGAAAAAGCAGCGGTTGCTCCCGCGGCACCACCACCCCCGGACGTCATGCTGCTGACGGAGATTCGCGATCTTCTGGCCAAGCGTCCGGTCTGATCTTGGCCTAGCGTACCGCTTGGGGAGGCGCTAACGAGGGCGCGACCCTGCAGGGCGCGCTCCTTTCGTTTTCGAGGTTTTCCCGTGAGCATCCTTCAACATTTGAGATCGGAAGCCCGCAACGCGCCGGAAAGCGACATCGTGGCGGCGATGAACTACGGCCGCGCACGAGCGGGAACCATCCCGCTGTGGGCGGGGGAAGGCGACCTGCCGACGCCCGGCTTCATCACGCAGGCCGCGCAGGCCGCGTTGGCGGCGGGGGAAACCTTTTACACCTGGCAGCGCGGTATACCGGAACTCCGGCAAGCCCTCGCGGGCTACCATGAACGCCATTTCGGTCGCAGCTTTGCACCGGAAGAGTTTCTGATCACGGGCAGCGGAATGCACGCGATCCAGCTTGCGCTGCAGGCAACGACGGGCGCGGGCGACGAGGCCATCTACCTGACGCCGGCCTGGCCAAATTTCGCAGGAGCAACGGGCCTGGCGGGAGCAATGCCCGTCCCGGTGCCGCTCCGTGAAACTGACAATGGCTGGATCTGCGACATTGATCGCGTGGCAGATGCCATCACCGAGCGGACACGCGTGCTTTTCATCAACACGCCTTCCAACCCGACGGGGTGGACGGCTGACCTCGACACGCTGCGGCAGCTGTTGAATCTCGCCCGAGAGCGCAACCTTTGGATCATTGCCGACGAGATCTACACCCTGTTTTACTATTCCGGCGGCCGCGCACCATCTTTCCTCGACGTGATGGAGCCGGACGATCGGGTGCTGTTCGTGAACAGTTTCTCGAAGAACTGGGCGATGACGGGCTGGCGGATCGGCTGGCTCCGCACCCACCCGGACCTGCAGCAGGTCTTTGAAAACCTGATTCAGTATTCCACCTCCGGCGTCGCGCAGTTCATGCAGCGCGGCGCCATTGCAGCGCTTGAACAGGGCGAAGGCTTCATCCAGGAGCAGGTCGAGCGGGCGCACAAAGCGCGGGACATTCTGGCCAGCGCACTGCTCGACACCGGGCGCGTGCGCGTGAGCGTGCCGCAAGGCGCGTTCTATGCCTTTTTCGCGGTGGACGGGATCGTCGATTCCAGAAGCGCAACCTTCGAGATCATCGACAAGGCTGGAGTCGGGTTGGCACCAGGAACCGCGTTCGGCGCAGGGGGCGAAGCGCATTTCCGCCTGTGCTTCCACCGCCGCCTTGACCAGATCGAGCAGGCGACGGAGCGACTGACCGACTGGATCAGGACACTTCCCGCCGCTTGACCGGCGGTGGTTCGCTTAACCGCCGGCTGCAGGCACCACGAGCGGGATGATGCGGTCGGTGCGTTGCTGCGCCGGACGCTGGTCGCGGGCAAACGGAATGCCGAGCGCTTCCCATGTTTCGCGGAGCGCCGCGGCAAGCTCGCCGATCAGCGCATCCGAATGGAACGGCGTAGGCGTGATCCGCAGCCGCTCTGTGCCGCGCGGCACGGTGGGGTAGTTGATCGGCTGGATGTAAAGGCCGTGCTTCTCCAGCAGGTGATCGCTGGCGCGCTTGCAGAGTTCGGGATCGCCCACCAGAACCGGCACGATATGCGTGTCAGAGGACATCACCGGCAGCCCTGCGGCGGCGAGCCGCTCCTTGGTGTGCTGGGCCTGTCGCTGGTGCTGGTCGCGCTCGGTGTGCGACGCCTTGAGGTGGCGAATGGAAGCCGTTGCGGCCGCGGCAATCGCCGGCGGCAACGCTGTTGTGAAGATAAAGCCCGGTGCATAAGAGCGCACGGCATCGATCACCGAGCGGGGACCGGCAATATAGCCGCCCAGCGTGCCGAACGCCTTGGCAAGCGTCCCTTCGATCACATCGATCTCGTCCGCCAATCCTTCCCGGTCGGTGATGCCGCCGCCGCGCGCACCATACATGCCAACCGCATGGACCTCGTCGATATAGGTCATGGCGTTGTAGCGCCGCGCCAGTTCGGCAATCTCTGCAATGGGAGCCACATCGCCATCCATCGAGTAAACGGATTCGAACACGATCAGCTTGGCACGCTCGCGCGGTGCCACTGCGAGCAATCGCTCAAGGTGCTGGAGGTCGTTGTGGCGGAACACCTTCTTGTCGGCACCCGAGCGCCGCACGCCCTCGATCATGGACGCGTGGTTCAACTCGTCCGACAGGATCAGGCAGTCCGGCAACAGTCGTGCAATGGTGGAGATCGACGCCTCGTTCGACACGAAGCCGGAGGTGAACACCAACGCGGCTTCCTTGCCATGCAAGTCCGCCAGTTCCTGCTCGAGTTCGACGAGCGGATGGTTCGTGCCGGAAATGTTGCGCGTGCCACCGGCCCCGGAGCCCATGTTGCCGGCAGCCTGCTGCATCGCCGTAATCACATCCGGGTGCTGGCCCATGCCGAGATAATCGTTGGAGCACCAAACGGTGATTTCGCGTGCTTCGCCGCTGGAGCGCCAGATGGCGCGGGGAAACCGCCCCACGATGCGCTCGAGGTCGGCGAAAACGCGGTAGCGCTTTTCTGCCTGGACCTGGTCAACCGCTTCTTCGAAAAAACGCTGGTAATTCATTCCATCCACCCTGCTAGCAGGTGCCGCAAATATACGCCTGTGTGCTCATCCCGTAAACTTTCAGCGTCTTGGTCATATTGACCCACATCAAACGATGGCAGTTTTGGCGCCTACATCACGGTCGGACGCCAGATCACCACCTCGTTTTCGCGCTTGCGCGGCAACTCAAACGCCGACACGGTGATTTCGCGCGCGCCGCACTCCTTGCACACCATGCGCAGTGCCTCCAGTCCGCGACCGGCCGGCTGGAAGCGGACAATGTCAGATGCGAGATAATCTGCAGTGCGCTTGCAGGCTTTACAGCCAATGCGCAGCGCCATGTTGTGACGCGCTGCTTCTCCAAGGGTTCGAATCGGTCCAGCCATCCAGCGACTGTAGGAAAAAAGACCTAAGTTGCAAGGCGCAGGAGTCCTGACGCTACGGCTTTATGAAGCCTTCTGCAGAAGCCGTCCGGCGGCAGCCAGCAGATCTGTTTGGGTGATCAAGCCGGCCACGCGACTTTCGGGATCGGTGATCACCACCGCGTGGGAGCGGCCGTCGGTTAGTGTTGGCAGAAGACTGAGAGCCGACTGCTCGGGCAGTGCGGTTGCCGGGCGCGACATCAGCTCGCCCAGGCTCACTGCCTCGCGCTGCAGTTCCCGCAGGCCTGCCACACCCACCAGCCGTCCCTCGGGATCAACCACCGGCAGGGTTCGGATGTTGTGGCGCAGGAGAAGCTCGCGCGCAGCTGCCGGGGTTGCATGGACAGGAATGCTGACGACGTCGCGCGACATGACCAAGGCGCAGGTCAGATCACCATGTTGGCGCAAGATGGCCTGCAGCTCGATGCGCCGGAGGAGGGCATCCAGGTCATCGCGGTCGATGTCGAAGGTTTCGTTGGCGGCTGCAAGCGCGGCATCCACATCGGCCGGCGTGAAGCCGAGCCGCAAGGACGCCGGCACATCCGCGGTTTTCTGCGCCGACGTCAGCGGTGCCGCGGCAATGTGCGGGTAAAGGCGGCCGGACAGGCGGTGGAACCCCACGCCGAGCAGAACAAGCACGACCGAGTTCAGGGCAACGGGGACCAGCGGATAAAAGAAGCCGGCGGATGTGATGGCAGACCCGCCGATCACCGCGGTCAGCGCGGTGGCGCCACCTGGCGGGTGGAGGCTCCGTGTGAACGACATTGCAAGGATCGCAAGGGATACGGCCAGCCCACTCGCCAGGGTAAGATCCGGAACAAGCCGGGCCACGAGAACCCCAACCAGCGCTGAGATTGTGTTGCCGCCGACAATGGACCAGGGCTGCGCAAGCGGGCTTGCCGGCACGGCAAACAGCAGCACGGCGGAAGCGCCAACGGGAGCAACCATCAGCGGCACGGCGCCATCGGTGCCGCGGGCGAGCGCGCACAGCAGTCCTGTTAAAGTGATAGCCAGCAGCGTGCCCAAACACGCCACCAACCGGTCCTTCAGCGTTGCGCCAGCCAGGATCGGAACGAAGGCGAGGGCACGATGAAACACGAGAGGTCCTTCAGGCTGAACACGGCTTTCTCTGCCCCGCCACCCATCCAGCTGGCAAACAAAAACTACACGGCCTGCAACGCGTTCGTGATGAGCAGCCGGTCTTGAACGGCGGTCAGAAGCTTTTGTTGATGTCGCAAGGGAGGATCACGTCATAGACCGTATGGCCGCAATCACCGTGAAAGAAACATGCGGCGGTCGGAAGGATAAGAAGAAGAAGCAGCAGCCTCGGCAGGGAGAAATGGTGCCCAAGGGCGGAATCGAACCACCGACACTACGATTTTCAGTCGCATGCTCTACCAACTGAGCTACTTGGGCACTGTCCAAGACAAAAGTCTCGGGTCGGCGGGGTTGGCGCTCCGCCGGAAGCGGGCGGGTTATAACACGTGGTTTTGCCCTGTCCAGCGCCCGATCACCGATTTCAAGACATTCACATGTTTAGCTGGGGAGCCGGAGCCGGCTTACAACCAACAAGGGTGACGCCCAGCCTTTTTCGCAAGCCGGCAAACGCGACAGCTCATCAGGGGCGCGTCAGCCGCTCGTCCGGCTCTGCCCCGGCCAGACCTTGGTTTTCCTGGTCGTCCTCGTCGTCGCGCACGGGAATGGCGTAGGCGCCAGACAGCCAGCGATTGAGATCAACGTCCTTGCATCGCGGAGAGCAAAACGGAAAGGTCGCGCGTTGCGACGCGCGGCCGCATTCAGGGCAGGGTCGCTTGGGGCGCAGCGGAGTTACAACGGCTTCAGCCATGGCACCATTCAACGCGTGGGTGAAAACAGGTCAAGCCGACAAGTAGGAAGGCCAGCCGGCGCTGCAAAGGGTTGGCGGCTGCTTCAGCTCGCCGCGGGCGAAAGGCGCGGTTCCGTGTTGAAGCCATCGCCGGCCAGGAGCCCCAGCGCTTCATAAAGCGGCAGCCCCACCACATTGGTATAGGAACCGATGAGCTTCACCACCCAGCTGCCGGCCAGGCCCTGGATCGCGTAGCCGCCGGCCTTGCCGCGCCATTCTCCTGATTCCAGGTAGCGATCGATCTCGCGGCGCGACAAACGCTTGAAGCGCAGCCGGGTTTCCACAAGCTTCTGCCGAATCTTGCCGCCCGGCGTGATGACGCAGATCCCCGTGTAAACGCGGTGCGAGCGGCCCGACAGAAGTTGCAAACAATCAACCGCCTCGTCCGAGATGGCAGCCTTGGGTAGCACGCGCCGTCCTACCGCAACCACGGTGTCGGCTGCCAGAATGAAGGCGTCATCGCTGTCATTCTCTGCCTTGAGAATGGACAGCGCCCGTTCGGCCTTTTCTCGGGACAGGCGCTTGGCCAAGGACCGCGGGATCTCGTTCCTTGCGGGCGTTTCATCCACATCGGCAGGCAGGATCCGGTCAGGCTCCAAACCCGCCTGCTGCAGGAGCTCAATGCGCCGCGGAGAACCGGACGCCAGAACAAGCTTGGCCACGTTGCTCATGGGAGGACGGTCCGGGGAAGGGCGAGGAGACAAAAGCACAGGCGGGCGCCCAGCGCGAGCCGTGCTGCAAAGGCGCTATTTGAAACGATAGGTGATGCGACCCTTGGTGAGGTCATAGGGCGTCATCTCGACCAGAACCTTATCGCCGGTGAGAACACGGATGCGGTTCTTCCGCATGCGGCCTGCCGTATGTGCGATAATCTCATGCTCGTTCTCAAGCTTGACGCGAAACATCGCATTCGGCAGCAGTTCCGTGACCGTGCCGGGAAATTCGAGGACTTCTTCCTTCGCCATTCGTATCCTTTCTGCGGCCGTTCAGAAGAAGGGCCTGGAATCTGCGGCCACACCTATATGATGCAGCATGCCTTGTGAACGTCTTATTTGGTGTGCGCAGCGCCACTTTTCGAGCCGAAACGTTCCGCAATGCGCGCTTCCAGCCGGTCCCGGACGTCCCGATAAGCCGCAAGGATCTGGTCTCGGGTGCCGGACATCGTGGTGGGATCGGCGGTGGGCCAATATTCCACCTGGACCGCGAGCGTACGCGTCAGCTCCAGCGCGCGATGGTGGGCTTCCGGTGCAAGCGTGATGATGAGGTCGAAATAGTCGTCTTCCAGTTGATCCAGCGTACGGGGCTGGCGATCGGCGAGATCCAAACCTTTTTCGGCCAGGACGGTGTCGACAAAGGGATCACGCTCGCCGGGCCGAACGCCGGCGGACGCAACAAAGACGGAGGCGGGCAGGTGCTGGCGTGCAAGCTCCTCGGCCATGGGCGAGCGCACGGCGTTCATGCCGCAAAGAAAAAGCACGGAACTCGGCCTGTTTGCTGCCGCGCCGTTGGCATCCGGGGGCTTGTCGGAGCGGGAAGGGTCGTCCAACGGATCAGCCGCGCCAATGCAAAACGCAGATCAGCGTGAACAAGCGCCGCGCCGTGTCGAAATCCACGTCGATCTTGCCCGATAATCGGTCGAGCAGGGTCTGCGAACCCTCGTTGTGCAGACCCCGGCGACCCATGTCGATAGCCTCGATCTGGCTGGGGGAGGAGGAGCGGATCGCGTCGTAATAGCTTTCGCAGATCAGGAAATAATCTTTGACGATCCGCCGAAACGGCGTCAGCGACAGGATGTGCGTGACCACGGGGTCGTTGTTTTCGCGGGCAATGGCGAAAACGAGCTTGCTTTCCACCAGCGAGAGCCTGAGCCGGTAAGGCCCGCCATTATCATCCGCGACCGGCCGGAACGTGTTTTCTTCGATCAGGTCGAAGATGGCCACCGCGCGCTCGTGCTCGACATCCGGCGTGGAGCGGCCGATCGACTCGTCGAGCTCGACTTCAACCAGGCGGCAGTCCGGCGGGATTGTCATGGCCCTCAGATATTCATGCGGATCGCAACCGAACGCGCATGGGCATCCAGCCCCTCCGCCCTCGCCAATGTGATCGCGACAGGCCCCAGCTGACGCAGCTGATCGGGTCCAAGCTTCAGGATCGACGTTCGCTTCACGAAGTCAAGCACGGATAGACCTGATGAAAAACGTGCGGAGCGGGCTGTGGGCAGAACGTGGTTGGAACCGCCAACATAATCTCCAATGACTTCCGGCGTATGGGCGCCAAGAAAGATGGCGCCGGCATTGCGGATGCCCCCTAGCAGCGCTTCCGGATCGGCGACGGCGAGTTCCAGGTGTTCCGCCGCAAGCCGGTTCACAAGGGGCAGGGCTGCCTGCAAGTCTGGTACCGTGATCAGTGCGCCGAAATCGTCCCAGCTTTGCCGGGCGATGGCGCCGCGCGGCAGCGTCCGCAACTGGCGCTCGACGGCACCGGCCACAGCCTCGGCCAAGTCGGGATCATCCGTGATCAGGATCGATTGTGCCGACACGTCATGTTCGGCCTGGGCGAGCAGGTCAGCGGCGATCCAGTCGGGATTGGCGGTGTTGTCGGCCAGGACGAGCACTTCCGATGGCCCCGCCACCATGTCTATGCCCACCGTTCCGAACACCTGCCGCTTGGCGGCGGCAACATACGCGTTGCCGGGCCCGACGATCTTGGCCACCGCCGGGAGGGTTTCGGTTCCGAACGCCAGCGCTGCGATCGCCTGCGCGCCGCCGATGCGATAGATCTCCGTCACGCCCGCAATGTCGGCGGCAACCAGCACCAGGGGGTTCAGGGCGCCGTCCGGCGCGGGCACGACCATGGCGATCCGCTCCACACCCGCAACCACGGCCGGAACAGCGTTCATGAGAACCGAGCTCGGGTAACTGGCCGTGCCGCCCGGCACATAAAGGCCGACAGACTCAACGGCCGTCCAAAGCGAACCGAGCTCAACGCCGAGCGGATCGCGGTAGCGGTCGTTCTCAGGCTTCTGGCGGGCGTGATGGCTGGCAATGCGCTCGCGAGCCAGGCGCAGCGCGTCAACCGTGGCCGCGTCTGCCTTTTCATAAGCTTCCGCGACTTCCTGCGCCGTAACGCGCAGGCGCCCGGTAACATCGGCCCGGTCGAAGCGCGATGTGTAGTCGATCAGCGCCGCATCACCACGCGCGCGAACATCAGCCACGATGTCGCGTACCACCCGGTCCACATCTTCCGACACTTCGCGCTTGGCGGAAAGAAGTGCGGAGAAATCAGCTTCGAACGTGCTGTCGGCAAGGCTCAGGCGAAAAACCATAGGGCAGATCAGCCTATGTGGCGGGGGCGGTTGCGCGTTTCCCAAGCAGCCCCGAGATCCGTCAAGCGCGCTTCGACAAAGTCGACCTCGAGCCGCAGTGCGGCATTGCCGGCGAAGGTCAGGGTGATGAAGCCGCCCGGTGCTTGGCCGGGCTCAAAGGTGATCGACAACAGCACAAGCACCTCGTCCTGCTTGATGGGGGACAGACCCGTCGCGCGAACAGCGGTGACGCCATCGAAATGCAGCACGGAGCGCCGCCGCTCATAGCGCTGACGGAACAACCAGCGCGGGCGCTTTTCCCACACGAAGCGGTTCATCTCGATCAGCACGCGGCCGGCTTGCTTGTCCCACCGGATGGCCTTGACCTGAATCGCCGCGTCCTGGGCATGCGCCGACACGATCTTCAGGTCTTCCTCGTCCAAGGCGGCAAGTCTGAGCATCGTGATGGTCCCGTTTCGCTCCGTGCGTGTTAATGCGTCCCGCGGCCAAGAACAATTACGCCTCGTCGCGGCTTCTGGCGAATGCCGCAGGACGGCTGAAGGTTCAGCCGGAAACGCGCTCGATCTGCGCGCCGCAGCGGGACAGCTTTTCTTCCAGCCGCTCAAAGCCGCGATCGAGATGGTAGACCCGGTTCACCACCGTTTCGCCTTCCGCGGCGAGCCCCGCAATCACCAGCGAAACGGAAGCGCGCAGATCCGTTGCCATCACGGGTGCGCCGCGCAGCTTGGACACGCCGTCAACGATGGCCGTTTGCCCGGACAAGCTGATCTGCGCGCCGAGCCGCGCCAGTTCCTGCACATGCATGAAGCGGTTTTCAAAGATGGTTTCGGTGATGCGGGAGCGCCCGGCTGCCATGGTCATCAAGCCCATGAACTGTGCTTGAAGATCCGTCGGGAAGCCTGGAAAGGGCTCGGTGGTAATGTCCACGGGAAGAATTCCGTTGCCGTTGCGCTTGATGCGAAGCCCTGCGGATTCGCTGCTGATCGTCGCGCCCGTGCTGCCCAGAACATCGAGGGCCGCTTGCAGATATTCGGCGCGGGCACCCTCCAAGAGAACATCGCCGCCCGTCATGGCCACCGCCATGGCATAGGTGCCGGTCTCGATGCGATCCGGAATCACCGCATGGCGCGCGCCATGGAGCGATTCGACGCCCTCGATCGTGATGGTTGTCGTTCCTGCACCACTCACCCGTGCACCCATGGCGTTGAGGCAATCGGCGAGGTTGACGACTTCCGGTTCGCGCGCCGCATTTTCGAGCACGGTTGTACCCTTGGCGAGCGAGGCTGCCATCATCAGCACATGCGTGGCGCCCACCGAAACCTTGGGGAACACGTAGCGGTTGCCCATGAGCCCCTCGGGTGCGCTGGCATTGATGTAGCCGCCATCCACGTCGATTGTGGCACCGAGCGTTTGCAGGCCCTCAAGGAAAAGATCCACCGGCCGCGTGCCAATGGCGCACCCACCGGGCAAAGACACGCGCGCTTCGCGGCAGCGGGCAAGGAGCGGCCCGATCACCCAGAAGCTCGCCCGCATCTTGGACACGAGTTCATAGGGCGCGGTGGTGGAAACCACGTTGCGTGCCGTGAAGCTCACCGTGCGGGAATACCCCTCGGCCTGCTTTTCGCGTCGGCCGCTCACGGCATAATCCACGCCGTGGTTGCCCAGGATGCGGATCAACTGCTCGACGTCGGCGAGGTGCGGCACGTTGTCCAGCGTCAGCGTGTCGTCGGTCAGCAGCGACGCGATCATCAGGGGCAGGGCAGCGTTCTTCGCGCCGGAAATCGGGATGGTGCCATTCAGCGGATTGCCGCCGATCAATCTGATACGGTCCATGGGAAGCTTTCACGGTAGGCCGCAGGTCTTCGAGAGACGAGGGCAAGAACGGCAAACTGGATCAAGGGCTGCACCTACCTGATCGCGGGGACCACTTCAAGGAACGGGTTTCCTCGACCCTGGACCCGGCGCAGGAGCAGGACCATCCTGATCTGCTCCGGCGCCGGAGACGGCCACGCCATCAGGGCGGCCATCGGCCTCGCCTTTTCGCCGCGAACGGGCCTGTTCCTTCCGACGCGCGAGGTTGGCGCGCAACTGCTCGGCCACGCGTTCTTCCCGTGTTTTGCCGGATCGAGGTTGCTGGGTCATGAGGGTCCTACCTACGGAATGCGCTTTATAGAACCGCGACTCGATCCGAGAAAGGCGGAAGGAGCCGGCTTCATTTTGACCGGTTCTGTTGCTTGCGCTTCACCCGTTCCTGTGGCAGAAGCCAGCCGCATTCAAGGACCGGCTGCGGTAGCTCAGTGGTAGAGCACTCCCTTGGTAAGGGAGAGGTCGAGAGTTCAATCCTCTCTCGCAGCACCATTTTCCTTCCCTCCATTGAGCATCAAGGCTGGATCGCCAGCAAGTGGCACGATCGGGCTGTCTATCCTCCGGCAGCTCCGGGAGGTGGTTTCGCTACGCGCGCGAACGGAAGCGGGAGACGCACGCGCGAAACCCGGTTATTGCTGGAGTATGCTGCCGCTGCCCCACGCCTCAATTCTCGCCGCTTTCGAAACACTCGCCCTCGAGGCGGGACGCGCGATCATGGAGGTCTTCAACGAAGATTTCGCCGTGGAAACCAAGGCGGACGCATCACCGGTGACGCAGGCCGATTCGCGTGCCGAAGCCATCATCCTCAAGGGTTTGCGGAAAAGCTTTCCGGATATCCCCTGCGTGGCGGAAGAAGAAGCGTCGGCCGGGATCTGCCCGCCTGATCTTAAGGGCCCGTTTTTCCTCGTGGATCCGCTGGACGGAACGCGTGAATTTATTAGCCGCAATCCCGATTTCACCGTCAATCTGGCTTTGATTCAGGATGGCGTTCCAGTGGTCGGTGTCGTTTATGCGCCGGCACGCGATATTTTCTATGCCGGCTCCCCTGCGGGGGCCTATGTAGCGTCAACCGAGGGGCATCAACTCCGCGAACGCCGCCCGATCCACGCCCGCCTGCGGCCCTCGGTTCCGACGGTTCTGGCCAGCCGTTCCCACCGAACTGAGGAAACAAATGGCTTCATTGCGTCCTTGGGGGCGGTGGAACTCGTTTCGATCGGCTCGTCGCTGAAGTTCTGCCTGATCGCGGCAGGAGAAGCCGACATCTACCCCCGGTTCGGCCGCACCATGGAATGGGACACCGCCGCAGGCGACGCGATTTTGCGTGCGGTTGGCGGCGCAACTCGCTGCTGCGATGGTTCGCTGCTCCGATATGGGAAACGCAACCAACCGGACGATTGCGATTTTGCAAATCCCCACTTCATTGCCACCGGTGCTTGAAAGCCAGAAAGGGAGGGGCCGCATGGCCGCGCTTGAACCAAGTGTTTACGAGGCGATCCGCTGGGACGTTGCCGACCGGATCCTGACAATCACGCTGAACCGTCCGGACAAGCTCAACGCCTTTACCGTCCGCATGGCCGATGAATTGGTGGATGCTTTCGAGCGTGCCAGCGATGATGCCGCAATCCGCGCCATCGTTGTCACGGGGGCTGGAAAAGCATTCTGCGCGGGCATGGATCTGTCCGAGGTCAACCCGACCGGAAACGTCTTCGGCCTGGATGAAGCGATGAAGCCGACGCTGGAGGATCTTGAACAACGCTCCGACCACCCGGCGATCTTGAGCGGTGTGCGCGATACCGGCGGCCGCGTCGTGCTCGCCATCTTCAACTGCAAGAAACCGGTGATCGCGGCCGTGAACGGTGTGTCCGTGGGGGTCGGCGCCACGATGCAGCTTGCCATGGACATTCGGCTTGCATCCCAAAAAGCGCGCTTTGGCTTCGTGTTCGGCAAGATCGGGATCGTGCCGGATGCGTGTTCGAGCTGGTTCCTGCCCAAGGTGGTGGGGATCGCGAAAGCGCTGGAATGGACCTACACGGCAGAAATCTTTGGCGCCGACGAAGCCCTGCGGAGTGGGTTGGTCAAGGAAGTCTTGGCGCCGGAGGACCTCCTGGCGCGCGCTTATGAGCTTGCTGGCATTCTGGCCAATGAGCGGTCGCCGATGTCCACGGCGCTGATCCGCCAGATGATGTACCGCAATTCCGGCGAGCCTTCGCCCTGGCAGGCGCACAAGATCGAGTCCCTTGCGATGTTCTACGCCAGCCAGCGCGACGGCAAGGAGGGGGTGCGAAGCTTCAACGAGAAGCGCGCGCCGCATTTTACCGACGACACCTCGCAGATGCCGGATTTCTACCCCTGGTGGGATGAGCCGAACGGCTGACCACCGCGAAAACAAAAACGGCGGAGCACCAGCTCCGCCGTTTTTGTTCCTTCAGCCGCGATCAGCGCTGCGGCAAGGCATAGGCGATGTAATAATCGCCGATCGGCGTTTCCATGAAGTGATGGCCACCGGCTTGGATCACCAGGTAGTCGCGTCCATCCTGCTGATAGATGATCGGGTTCGCCTGGCCGCCTGCCGGCAGGACGTCCGACCACAGCACTTCGCCTGTTTCGGTGTCGATCGCGCGGATCAAGTTGTCCGTGGCTGCAGCGATAAAGGTCAGCCCGCCGCGGGTCACAACCGAACCACCGTTGTTCGGCGTTCCGATTGTGATGGGGAGATATGACGGGATGCCGAATGGACCGTTGCGGCGTGCCGTGCCAAGCGGCTGATCCCAAAGAGTTTCACCGGAAGCAAGATCGATTGCGCGAATGCCGCCGAGCGGTGGCTGTTTGCAAGGAATACCCGTGAACGGTGCACGCCAGCCGGCATTGACGTCGATGCCATAGGGCGCGCCGACCTGCGGGTCTCCTTCACCTTCCGCATTCGATCCGCCACTCGACCCGGACTCTTCCGCGTAGATCGGCTGGAGGTTGCGTTCTTCCGCTTCTTCACGTGGGATGAGGCGGTTATAGTTTGGCACGTCGTTGTAGTTGGCAACGATGATGCCACGCTCGGTGTCAACTGCGACACTGCCCCAGTCCGAGCCGCCATTGTAGCCCGGATACTGGATCCAGCGTGTATCGGCTGTGGGTGGCGTGTAGATGCCCTGGTACGTCGCTTGGCGGAATGCGATGCGGCAGAACAACTGGTCAAGCGGCGTCACCCCCCACATGTCGGCTTCAACGAGGTCGGGCTTGCGCAGCGTGTGATAACCGGAAGCCGGCTGGCTGTCGGCAACATAGTCCGGTTCCACTCCGCCTTGTGGCGCCTCGATTTCTTCCATGGGAACCAGCGATTCCCCGGTTTCGAGGTCGAGGATGTAGATGTCGCCCTGCTTTGATGGCAAAACAACGGCCCGCGTGGTGCCGCCATCCTGCCCGGCCCAGTCAATGATCGTCGCCTGGCTGCCGAGGTCGTAGTCCCAAACGTCATGGCGCACCGTTTGGAAGCGCCAGCGCGGTTGCCCCGTCGTGACATCGAGCGCCACGAGGGACGTCGCCCACTCATTTTCAGCTTCGGAACGGTTGCTGCCATAATAATCCACGGACGAATTGCCCATGGGCAGCAACACTAAACCGGTTTCCTCGTCGCCGGTGGCGGTGGTCCACATATTGGGTGTGCCGCGGGTGTAGGTTTCACCTTCCGGCGGCAGACCGGTAAGGTCAGTATTGCCGAGATCCCATGCCCAGGCAAGTTCACCCGTCACGGCATCATAGCCGCGGATCACACCAGAAGGCGCGTCTTCTGCCTGGCCATCCTTCACCTGCGCGCCCGTCACGACAATGCCGCGGACGATCGCCGGCGGGGCTGTCACGGCATACCAGCCGGGCACCTTCTCACCAATGCCGGTCCAAAGATCCACCATTCCGCCCTCGCCGAAATCCTCGCAGGGCTGGCCAGTGCGCGCGTCCACGGCTATCAAGCGTGCGTCGAGCGTTCCCTCGATCACGCGAGCGGCACAGGCTTGATCGGGAGCCGCGTCTGGGTTTTCGTAGAACGCAACGCCCCGGCAGGAGGCGCCGTAAGGGATCGCTTCCGCTGGAACTTTTGGATCATAGCGCCAGCGTTCCTGCCCGGTTGCGGCATCCACAGCGGTCAGGATGTTCATGGCCGAGCAGATATAAAGCGTATCGCCGATCTTCAGCGGCGTGCCTTCCGGTGAATATTTGCCTTCTGTCGCGCCGGAGGGCATGTCGCCGGTGCGATATGTCCAGACCTTCTCAAGGCGCCCCACATTTTCAGGGGTAATCTGATCAAGAGGGGAATAGCGGGTCGCCCGTTCATCTCCGCCCCAGAATGGCCAATCAACGCCGACTTCACGGGGCTGAACCGGCGGTCGCGCCGCGGCGACAGATCCCGAGTCCTGATCTGTTGAAGACGCGGGGCCCGCGGCGGAAGCGTCTTCGGAGCTTTCCGACGCACTACCAGGCTGCGTGTTCAGGTCGGTGGGCAAAGGTTCCGGTTGTTCCTCGCCTGGTTCTGCAGGCTGTGCCGGTGTTGGCTGCTCACCGCTGGTGCCGGGTGTGGATGCATCCGGTTGCGTATTCTGCGGGGCAGGTTGTTGCGGCTCTTGTTGGCTCGGCGCCGGCGCTTCGGGAGCGGGAGCAGACCCAGCGGCCGGTGCCGGAGCGGCATCAGAGCCAGGTGCCGGTGCCGGAGCGGCATCAGAGCCAGGTGCCGGAGCCGCATCGGGCCCTTCTTCTGCCGGCGCTTGGGGCGCAGCTTGCGTTTCGGAAGGAATGCCCGCCGGCTGCTCGTCCCGTGGGGCGATCACTCCTGGCGGCAAAGTTGCCGCGTTTGGCTGCGTTGATGCCGGTGGCACGGGGCTCGGCGTTGCTGTGCTCGGCGCGGTGGGCGTCGACTGCGCTTGAGCAGGCAAGGCAGACAGCGAAAGGGACAACCCGATAAGGCTCAGGGCCGTCGAGCGCGCTAGGAGTTTCGCTTTCATGGGCGAGATCCTTGTTGGTCGTGGAAATTAGCGGCGGCGGCGGCGCGGACTGCGCGACAGTCGCGACAACACTGGCATGCTGAGGAGCACAAGAAGCAGGATTATGGTTGGTGCAACCAGGCGCGGAACCTGCGCCCACCAGTCCAATCCGACTTCCCAGAAAGCCCAGATCACCGTGCCGATATAGGTCAGCAGGTAAACGGAAACGGCCGCCAGGGAGCCGCGCAACAGAAGCAATGCCGTGACCAGAAGCCCCAGCCCTGCGAAAACGTAATACCAGGAGCCCCCCAACAGGATGAGGTAGGCGCCTCCGCCGAAGATCGGCAGTCCGAACAGAACCAAAACAAGCGCAAGCAGCGCCACCGCCCAATATCCAGCACCGCGCTTTCGGGTTACGGATGCAGCTTGAAGGGAACTCACCGCGTTCTCCTGTTTCTTTGATCTAGGGGCAGCACGAATGGCATGCCGGTGCCGTCACAGTTAAGGCAGCAGGCAGGAACGACAATGGCAGTTCTAGCTGAGATTCGTTAGCGCCAACGCCGAATATGAAGGTTATCCCACGCTGAGATCGTCCCCAGCGATCTCGGAACCGGCTCAGAGAATCGGCATTGATTGCTCATGATATGGGCACAGATTTTTATTGCCCCTTCGGCGAGCAGAAGCTATAACAGCGATGTTGATTGTCCGACCTCCTCCCCGGACAATCACCTGAAAAAGCGCCCACCGGACCTCCTCCCCCGGTGGGCGTTTTCCGTTGCAGGGGCGTGAGCGCAATCAGGCGAGCGGGCGCATTTGCGCAGCAACGCTGTTGCGCTTCGACAAAGACGCTTCCCAGGCGAGGGCATGCTCTACGATCCTGTCAAGATCGTCGTAGCGCGGCACCCACTGGAGCGATTGTCGAGCGACGCCGGCATCTGCGACCACCGCGGCGGCGTCACCGGGCCTACGCGGTGCCATCTCGACGGTGAAGTCGACGCCACTGACCCGCTTCACACTGTCGATCACGTCCAAAACGGAATAGCCGTGGCCATAGCCGCAATTGGCCACGAGGCTTCCGCCCCCATTGCGCAGCCGTGCCAAGGCAAGGCGGTGCGCTGCTACCAGGTCGGACACATGGATGTAATCGCGCACGCAGGTGCCGTCCGCAGTTTCGTAATCCGTGCCAAAAACGGCCATCTTGGGCCGCTTGCCGAGCGCGGTTTCGCTGGCCACCTTGATCAGGTGAGTGGCGCCAGGCGTGGATTGCCCGGTACGCGCCTGCGGGTCCGCGCCGGCGACGTTGAAATAGCGCAGTGCTGTGTAGGCGAAGGGATGCGCTGCGGCCGCGTCCCGCAGCATCCATTCCGTCATCAGCTTGGACAACCCGTAAGGGGATTCCGGCTGCTTCGGAGCGTCCTCCACTACCGGTTCAGCGCCGGCGCCGCCGTAAACAGCTGCGGTGGATGAGAAGATGAAGTGCGGGACCTTGGCGCGCACCGCGCTTTCAATCAGCGCCCGCGATTTGCAGGTGTTGTTTTCGTAGTAGCCGAGCGGGTCCGCCACGGACTCCGGCACAACAATGGAGCCCGCGAAGTGGATGATGGCATCAACCTCGTGCTCCTGCAGAAGCGCTTCCACCAGCGGCTGGTCGGCGATGTCGCCCTCAACAAGCTTCGCTTCGGGGGCGACAGCCCACTCGAAGCCGGTGGAAAGACGATCGAGAACAACGACGTTCTCGCCGGAATCCAGAAGTTCCCACACCATGTGGCTGCCAATATACCCGGCGCCGCCCGTCACCAGAACTGCCATGTCTTCTCGCTTCGGCTAAGTGTTGATCTCGAACCTATAGAGTTTTCGTCTTACATAAAGAAGACGCTTCTAGATGGATTTGACCGATGCGTCCGCGAGTGGAAAGCCAGAGCGCGGCGCCCGGACAGTTGGCGCGCACCCCTCGGTTCTTTCTCTTAAACGGCATGGTGCGCCGTTGTTGCGGAAGTGCTAGTGCCGCGATCCGCGTAAACACGCGCACAGGAAAAACGAAGCGGGGCAACTCATGGCCGAGATTATCGACGGCAAGGCAGCAGGCGAGGAAGTCGTCGCCAAGGTCAAGGAGCGCACCGCGCAGCTGATCGCCGAAGCGGGTGTGCAGCCCGGTCTGGCCGTGGTGATCGTGGGGGAAGACCCCGCCAGCCAGGTTTACGTCAACTCCAAGTCCAAGAAGGCCAAGGATTGCGGCTTTCATTCGGAACAGCACACGCTTCCGGCCGAAACAAGCGAAGCGGAGCTCCTGGCGCTTGTGGAGAAGCTGAACGCGGATCCCAAGATCCATGGCATTCTGGTGCAGTTGCCGCTGCCATCCCAGATGGACGCGGGCAAGGTGATCCAGACCATTGCACCGGAAAAGGACGTCGACGGCTTCCATTTCAACAATGTCGGCAGGCTCGGCACGGGCGAACTCGACGCGGCTTTCGTGCCCTGCACGCCAGCCGGCTGCATGCTTCTCGTGGAGAAGATTCGCGGGGCCGATCTTTCCGGTTTGAGCGCGGTGGTGATCGGTCGTTCCAACATTGTTGGCAAGCCGATGGCCAACTTGCTTCTGGCGGCAAACTGCACCGTGACGATCGCGCACAGCCGCACCAAGGATTTGCCGGCCTTGGCCCGCACGGCCGACATTCTCGTTGCCGCAGTAGGACGCCCGGAAATGGTGAAGGGCGATTGGGTGAAGCCGGGTGCAACCGTGATCGACGTGGGCATCAACCGCGTCATCGCAGCGGAAGGAGAGAAGGCCAAGCTTGTGGGCGACGTTGCCTTCGCCGAAGCGAGCGAGCATGCCGGCGCCATCACGCCGGTGCCGGGCGGCGTTGGGCCCATGACCATCGCGCTGCTGATGGCCAACACGCTGAAATCCGCATATCGCGCAGCCGGCCGCAAGCCTCCGAAGTTCTGAGGCAGGCCTGTTTGTTGCAGCGGGGATCAGGTAAAAGCGCCCACTATGTCTGATCCCCTGCAAGGTAGCAGGCACTTCGCCTTCCTGCTCGTCGACAAGTTTTCCATGTTTTCCTTGGCTGCCGCGATCGACGTCGTGCGCTCCGCCAATCGGACGCTTGGGCGGGACTACTACCGCTGGACCACCATCTCCGCCGATGGCGAGGCGGTGATGGCCTCCAACGGACTGCCTTTGAAGATCGACTACAGCGTGGCCGACATTCCGCCGGCCGATATCCTGTTCGTTTGCGTCGGTCTGTCCACAGAGTTCCCGGGCAAAAGCAAGGTGCTGGGCGCGCTACGCAACTGGGGTCGCCGCGGTGGCGCGCTCGGAGCGCTGTCGGTCGGCTCGCACCTTCTCGCTGAGGCAGGCCAGCTGGAAGGCTATCGCTGCACGATCCATTGGGAAAACCGCGCCGGTTTTCGCGAGCGCTTCCCCGACATCGAGTGTACGGGCAACGTTTATGAGATTGACCGCAAGCGCTACACCTGCGCCGGCGGCACCACCTCCATCGACCTGATGCTCGAGATCCTGCGCAGCGACTTCGGGCAGGGGCTTGCCAATGAGATAGCCAACCAGTTCCAGCACGAGCGAATCCGCGGGGCAAGCGACCGCCAGCGCGTGGGTCCAGAGCGTGACCTCACCGGCAAGTCGGAGAAGCTGAAGAAGATCGTCGAACTCATGGCCGACAAGCTGGACGAGCCGCTGTCTGCCGTGCAGCTCGCGAAGTCCGCGGGTCTTTCGGTGCGCCAGGTGGAGCGCTTGTTCCTGCGCCACCTCAACATGACGCCGGGCCGCTATTACATGCGGCTGCGGCTGGAACGTGCGCGCGAACTTCTGCGCCAAACCAACATGCCGATCCTCGATGTGGCAATCTCGACCGGCTTCACGTCGCATTCCTATTTCGCGCAAAGCTACCGCCTGCAGTTCGGCCGGCCGCCCAGCGAGGAGCGGCGGACGACCTACTAGGCGGCTCGCGACCAGCTAGCCTGCAACCGAGCTTCCGAACACCATCTGGTCCTGTTTGACGCGCAGGTCGAACAAGCGGGTGGTGCGGTCGGGTTCTGCGTTCTCATAGGTGATCAGCGCACCTTTGGCGATCGCCGCGGTGACGGTGCCGCCCTCAAGGAGACCGCAAGGAACGGCGCGCGCCGATCGTGCTTCGTTGGCGCTCATGATCCACGAACGATAGGTGTACTCGCCGATCGCGTCGAACCGGTCGCCCGGCTTGAGGTCGCGCTTTGCGACCGCGCAAACTTCCGCCACCGGCCGATCCAGTGGCACCATGTCTGCTTTTCCATGCAGCACCACGCGGGCGCAGGTCAGCGGCACTTCGAGGCTGGTCAGGTGGAACGGTCGGTAGAAAGTGAAATAGGGACCTTCGCCGAGCTTCAGGTCGTTCATGCGTTCGCGCAGGCGCGGATGCGCCATTTCGGCGATGACGAAAACGCCCGGCGCCACGCCCTTGCCGATGGAGAAGTCCACCACGCCCTTGCGCGACAACACACCACCATCTTCCACCGGGCAAAGCACGCGGGGCAGATCATCGAGCGTCGCCGCTGGGCCATGCATCCCGGCCTTGTCGGGAACCAGACCCGTGGCATTGGCAATGGCGCACATCTCCACCATCGTCTTGGAGCCGTCCACGAACTCCACGAGCATGCGTGGGTTCATGTTCCGGCGTTCCGCTTCCGCGCGGTATTCGTCCGGCGTCGCGTCATGGTTGAGCGGGTTGTTCTTGCCCTTGCCCGCCGCCACGATCGTGTAGCCCAGCGCTGAAACAAGCTCGATCAGTTCCATGCAGGACGAAGGCTCGTCGCCAGCACCCACGGAATAGATCACCCCCAGCCGGTCGGCCGTTTGCCGCAGGTAGGCGCCGATGGTGACGTCGGCTTCCACATTCATCATCACGAGATGCTTGCCATGTTCCATGGCGCGCATGCCGATGTCCGCTCCGGCAGTCGGCTTGCCCGTTGCATCCACAACGACATCCACCTCCTCGCTGGAAATCACCAGTTCCGCATCCGGCACGATGGCCATCTGGCCGGAGCGAACCGCGTCGCCCACGGCTGACGCGTTTTGCGCTTCCTTCGCGCTGCTGCTTTCCAGTCCGGCGATCGCCACGGCTTCGCGCGCGCGGTAACCGGACCGATCCGCCACCGCCGCAACGCGGATGCCCTGCATCTGCGCGACTTGCGTGATGATGTCCGTCCCCATCTCGCCGCAGCCGATCAGTCCAATGCGAACCGGCTTGCCGTCTCGCTCCCGTTGCGCCAGTTCGCGAGCAAGTCCGGTGGGCGCAACATTAAGCATGGATCATTCCTGTGGCGGTGCCTTCTGGGTGGGGGAGATAGACGAAGTGCGGCCGGGAATGTCAACGCGCCGCTGCATCAACTTGGGGCGATGCAGCGCCTGCGAAGCGTGACAGTCGGCCCAATCCTGGTTTATGCCAGCCTTGGACACGGGGGATGCCTGACATGACGATCGACCTCATTCTGGTGGGCTGCGGCAACATGGGCCACGCAATGCTTGCCGGCTGGATCACCGCCGGCCGCATCCCCGCAGCGCGGGTGGTCGTGGTGGAGCCCAACGAAAGTCTGCGCCTGCGTGCGGCGGCCCTTGGCCTGTCGGCCCATGCTACCGCGCAGGAGATTGCGCCCGATTGCCAGCCAAGGGTGGTGATCTTCGCCGTCAAGCCTCAGGTCATGCGGCAGGTTGTGCCCGACTACAGTCGCTTCAAGGCAGGCGGTGCAGCTTTCGTGAGCATCGCCGCCGGCACGCCCGTGGGAACCTTCGAAGAACTGCTCGGCGCCGACGCTCCGATCATCCGCTGCATGCCGAACACGCCCGCGGCCATAGGCAAGGGCATGATGGTGCTTTTCGCAAACAACAACATCTCGCCCGAGCAGGATGAGTTCGTCCGGGATCTCCTCTCCGCTAACGGGGCTATCGCCTCGATCGACGACGAGGACCTGATGGACGCCGTGACGGCTGTTTCGGGTTCGGGTCCCGCTTATGTGTTCCACTTCATCGAGTGCCTGACCGAAGCTGCGCGCACCGCCGGCCTGCCGGACGACGTGGCGAAACTGCTTGCCATGCAGACGGTCTACGGCGCGGGCGCGCTTGCCGCGGAAAGCGACGAGGAGCCTGGAAAGCTGCGCCAGAACGTCACCAGCCCGAACGGCACAACGGCCGCCGGTCTCGCCGTGCTCATGGGCGGTGACCGGTTGAAGCAACTCCTAGCTGAGACAGTGGAAGCCGCCAAGCAACGCGGCATCGAACTGCGCGACTGAAGCTAGACTTCCATTCCGAAGCTCGCCGCGCCTTCGTCCGCGCGTAGCGCCAGTTGGCGGAACCCGGCAAACAGTTCGCGGCCCATGCCAAAGCCGTTGGCTGAAAGATCCGGCACCACCAGGGGTCGGCTGTCGAGTTCTTCCTGCGCAACCAGGATCTCGAGCGTGCCTCGCTCCCCGTCGAGGCGGATCATGTCGCCATCGCGGATGCGTCCGATCGCGCCGTTGTCGAGTGCTTCCGGGGTCACGTGAATGGCCGCGGGCACCTTGCCGGATGCGCCGGACATCCGACCGTCGGTGACGAGCGCGACCTTGCGGCCGCGGTCCTGCAGCACGCCAAGCACCGTTGTGAGGCGATGCAGTTCCGGCATGCCATTGGCTTTTGGCCCCTGGAACCGCACAACAGCGACGAAGTCCCGATCCAGGTCGCCATCCTTGAACGCCTGGTTGAGCGCTTCCTGGTTCTCAAACACGATGGCCGGCGCTTCCACGAAGCGCTTTTCGGGCTTTACAGCCGACGTCTTGATGATGGCATGGCCCAGATTCCCCTTCAGGACCTTCAGGCCGCCCGATGCCTGGAAGGCATTCGGAACGCCGATCAGGACCCTTTCATCGCCGCTCTTTTCCGGCGCCGGATAGCGTTCCACACTGCCATCCTGAGCAAGCCCCGGCTCGGTCGCGTAGGAGCGCAGGCCGTTGCCCCAGATGGTTTGCACGTCTTCATGCGCAAACCCGGCGTCAAGCAGTTCGCGGATCAGGAACCCCATTCCGCCGGCGGCATGGAAATGATTCACATCCGCCAAACCGTTGGGATAAACGCGCGCAAGCAGCGGAACGACGTCGGAGAGGTCGGAAATGTCTTGCCAGGTCAGACGGATACCAGCGGCAGCAGCCATGGCGATCAGGTGGATGGTGTGGTTGGTGGAGCCGCCGGTGGCATGCAGCCCCACAACTGCATTCACGATCGAGCGCTCGTCGATCATGCGGCCAGCCGGCGTGAACGCATTGCCAAGAGCGGTGATGGCCAGAGCCCGCTGCGTGGCTTCGCGGGTCATTGCATCGCGCAAGGGCGTGCCGGGGTTGATGAAGGAGGAGCCCGGCGTATGCAGGCCCATCATCTCCATCATCATCTGGTTGGAATTGGCGGTGCCATAAAAGGTGCAGGTGCCGGGCGAATGGTAGGACTTCGACTCGGCCTCGAGGAGCTCGGCGCGGCCGACCTTGCCTTCTGCATAAAGCTGACGCGTCTTCGCCTTCTCGTCGTTGGGCAGCCCGGAGGGCATGGGGCCGGCGGGTATGAACACGGCCGGAAGATGCCCGAAGGTCAAAGCGGCGATGGTGAGACCGGGTACGATCTTGTCGCAGATGCCGAGGTAAACGGCTGCATCGAACATGTTGTGCGACAAGCCGATGCCGGCTGCCATGGCGATCACGTCGCGCGAAAACAGCGAAAGCTCCATGCCAGGCTGGCCTTGCGTGACGCCGTCGCACATGGCCGGCACGCCGCCCGCGACCTGGGCCACGCCGCCAGCATCCGCGGCAGCCCGCCGGATCAAGGCAGGGTAGGTTTCGTAGGGCGCATGCGCCGAAAGCATGTCGTTATAGGCCGTGATGATGCCGAGGTTGGGCACGACGTCTCCGGCCAGCGCGGCTTTCTCCGAAACCGCGCAGGCGGCGAAGCCATGAGCAAGGTTGCCGCATGACAGGGTGGAGCGGTGCACGCCCCGGCTGACGGCGGCCTCAAGACGAGCGAGATAGGCTTCGCGACGGTCGCGGGAGCGTTCACGGATCCGCTCCGTGATGGTGGCGATGTCCTTGCGCACGGTCATGACAGTTCGCTTTCCTTTGGCGCCCAGTAGACATCGACCGGACGCGGACTTTGCTCGATGACGATGCCGATCGGCTTGTCTTGACGCTCTCGCAGGATCGTTTCGAAGAGCGTGCGCTTGTCATTGCCTTCGATGTGGAGGGTGAGCCGACGGGCGGCAACAACAACCGGCAAGGTCAGGGTCAGGCGCGGCTCGTTTGCGCTAGGCGCGTCGGCCGACAACACGAGCCGCGGCGTTTTCGGGTCGAGAACATCGGCGAGATGAGGGGAGTCGGGGAAGAAGGAGGCCGTATGGCCATCCCCGCCCATGCCCAGGATGAGCATGTCGAAGGGCAGGGGCAGTACGCTTATACCGCGTTCCGCCGCAATCGCCGCTTCCTGGACCGTCATGGTCTCGTGGTACAGCGGGGTGAAGGATGCAGCCGCTGCCTTGTTGATCAGGAGGTTCTCTCGGATCAGCTTTTCGTTTGAGCGTTCCGAGGTTATCGGAACGAAACGCTCATCGACCGGTGCGACATGAATCTTCGACCAATCGAGCTCGCGTTGCGACAAAGCGCGAAAAAACGGGGCAGGCGTTGTGCCGCCCGAAACCGCAAGAAGAGCGAGGCCGCGATCTGCCATTGCCGCTCCGAGTGCGGCCGCCACGTCGTCGGCGAAGCGCTCAGCCAGAAGCGTCGGTGTGTCGAAGTCGTGCCAGATCGGTTCGGGTCTCATGGCTCACGTGCTCTCGTGCCAGGTCCGGCCGTCACGCTCGATCAGCGCGATGGCCGAAGAGGGTCCCCAGGTTCCGGATGTGTAGCCCTGGACCTCCTGGTTGTTGTCGCTCCATGCCTGCAGGATCGGATCAATCCACTTCCAGGCGGCTTCCACTTCGTCGCGGCGCATGAACAAGGTTTGGTTGCCGCGCACCACATCCATGATAAGGCGCTCATAGGCGTCCGGGTTGCGTACGTTGAAGGCTGCGGCGAAACTCATGTCGAGCGGAACGTGGCGCAAACGCATGCCGCCCGGCCCGGGATCCTTGATCATCAGCCATTGCTTGACGCCTTCATCTGGCTGCAAGCGGATCACCAGCTGGTTGGCGGTGACAGGACCGACATTGTCTCCGAAGATCGAGTAGGGGATCGGCTTGAACTCGATCACGATCTCCGACACGCGGGAGGCCAGGCGCTTGCCCGTGCGGAGATAAAAGGGCACGCCAGCCCAGCGCCAGTTTGAGATTTCGGCTTTGATGGCGACAAAGGTTTCCGTGTTGCTTTCGCCGCCTTCGAGTTCTTCGAGATAACCTTTCACTGCGCCGCCGGCAGAGGCGCCGGCGCGATACTGGCCGCGAACGGTAAGCTTGCTTGCCGTGCCGCCGTTGATGCGCCGGAGCGAGCGCAAAACCTTCAGCTTCTCGTCGTGGACGGCATCCGATTCCATGGAATGCGGCGCTTCCATCGCTACAAGGCACAGCAGCTGCAGCATGTGGTTCTGCACCATGTCGCGCAGCGCGCCAGCCTTGTCGTAGTAGCCGGCACGACCTTCCAGGCCGACCGACTCCGCGACCGTGATCTGCACGTGATCGATATGCGCGGAATTCCAAAGCGGTTCATAAAGCGCGTTGGCAAAGCGCAGCGCCATGAGGTTCTGCACCGTTTCCTTGCCGAGATAATGATCGATGCGGAAAATCTGGTTTTCCTTGAACACGCTGCCGATCGTGTCGTTCAGCTGCCGGGCGGACTGAAGATCGCGTCCGATCGGCTTTTCCACCACGATGCGGGCCTGCTCCGTGATCAGCCCATGCGCTTCGACCTGCTTGGCAATGGTGCCGAACAGGGCCGGCGCAACAGCCAGGTAAAAGACGCGGATCACCTCGTCGCCGTTGAGATTTTCCTTCAGTTTGTCGAAGCCTTCGCCCGTGGTCGCATCGGCCGCGACGTAGGACAACCGTCCTAGAAAGGCTTTCAGCTGCTCCGGATCCAGTTCGTTTGCGGAGACATGTTCCTTGAGTGCCGCCTCGGCGAAAGAGCGATACTCCTCGGTGCTCATCGGTGTGCGCGATGTGCCGACAATGCGGCTCGGATCGAGGAACTGGCCTGCAACCTGGCGCTGGTACAAGGCCGGCAGCAGCTTGCGCTCTGCCAGATCACCTGTGGCGCCGAAAATAATGAAGTCGAACGGTTCAACTGGGATGGTTTGGCTGGTCATGCGGTTTCCTAGCTGGCGGTGCCGCGGAAATCAAATCGATTAGATCAAGCAAGCGGGTGCTCTTGCAGCGCAACATAGGGAGCGTCCGGCATCGAGCAAACCCCAGCAGCGTCTTCTCGACGGGCGCTTCTTGCTGGGCCAGATGCAAGTTGCGGATGACTTTTTGCGCTACCTGGTGCAGGGACGCGCAAACACTTCGAAAAGGATCGTCGCATGGGACAGCATCTGTCGCGCACCGTGGCTGAGGGCCGCGCTTTCATGCAAGTCATCAACGGCCAGCCTGCAGACGCCATGAGCGGCGGACGCATCGACGTCGTGTCGCCCTCCGATGGAAAGGTATTCGCGTCCATTCCAGCGGCCGGCGCAGCCGATGTGGACCGCGCGGTAAAATCATCGAAGAAGGCCTTTGAAGAAGGGCCGTGGAGCCGCATGCCCGCTTTCGAGCGCGGACGGCTTCTGACCAAGCTTGGTCAGCTGATCGAGAAGAACGGCGACGAACTGGCCGCTCTTGAGTCTCGTGATACCGGCAAGCCGATCCGTCAGGGCAAGGCCGACGTGGTTGCCACCATGCGCTACTATGAGTTCTATGGTGGCGCTGCCGACAAGATCCATGGCGACACGATCCCGTTTCTCGACGGCTACACGGCGCTGACGCTTCGCGAGCCGCATGGTGTGGTCGCCGGCATCATTCCCTGGAACTATCCGATGCAGATCCTCGCGCGGGTTGCCGGCGCGGCGCTTGCAATGGGCAACACGCTGGTTGTGAAGCCAGCGGAGGATGCGTCCTTGACGACGATCCGCATTGCGGAACTTGCGCTCGAAGCCGGCTTCCCGGAGGGCGTCTTCAACGTCGTGACCGGTTATGGCCGGGATGCGGGTGCGGCCCTGTCGGCCCATCCGGAAATCGACTATGTGACCTTCACCGGTTCAACGATGACGGGAACCGCGATCCAGCAGGCCGCTGCAATCAACAACCGTGGCGTCACCATGGAACTCGGCGGCAAGTCACCGCAGATCGTGTTTGCCGATGCGGATCTCGAAAAGGCGCTCCCGGTTCTGGTCAACGCCATCATCCAGAACGGCGGCCAGACCTGTTCGGCCGGCAGCCGCGTGCTGCTGGAAAAGCCGATCTACGAAACAGTCGCCAAGGAACTCGCCGCCCGCTTCGGTGCATTGGTGGCAAAGCCACACGATGCGGACGGCGACCTGGGACCGATGGTGAACAAGAAGCAGCAGGGACAGGTGCGGAACCTGGTTGCTGCCGCCGAAGAAGCAGGCGTTTCGGTTCTGGCCCGCGGGTCGATTGATCCCACTGCACCGGAAGCAGGTTTTTATGTCGAGCCGACCTTGTTTGGTTCGGTCGACCCTCTGGCCAACATCGCGCAGCAGGAGGTGTTCGGGCCTGTGCTGACCCTGTTTGCCTTCGACGGCGAAGCAGAAGCCGTGCGGCTTGCGAATAGCACGGACTATGGCCTTGTCGCCGGCATCTGGACAAAGGACGGCGCGCTGCAACATCGCATGGCCAAGCGCGTGCGCGCCGGACAGGTGTTCGTGAATGGCTACGGCGCCGGCGGCGGCATCGAGCTGCCCTTTGGCGGCTTCAAGAAGTCAGGTCACGGCCGCGAAAAGGGCTTCGAGGCCCTTTTCGACATGTCGGCAACGAAGACGATCGTGTTCAACCACGGCTGAAGACTACGAAAGACACTCAGCCCTTGCGGGGCTCAGTGTCTTCCACGCCGGTATCCGGGCGATCATCCCCGCTGGCGTCTTCCTGGCGCCAGGTGCCCGACTCGTCCTGATACTCGATCGGTTCCGGCTCGCCGGCAAGCTGCTGGGCGCGCGCCGCCGCATTGGCCGCCTTCAGCGCGTCGTCATGGGTTCCGAAGGTCTCGGAAAATACGTCGCCGACCTTGTAGGCCCACCCGCCATCATGTTCGACAACGCGGTAGGTCACTTTTCCGGCGTCACCCTGTTCTTCTGGAGTGGCATCCGAACGGGTTGGCGATCGCCCTCCGCTCGAACGGCCGCTTCCCCCCGACCACCGCGGCTGAGCACCTCGATCCATGGTTTGCGGCATTCTGTCCTCTGCAGGCGAGCTCAGCCAGCGATAGGCGGCATAACCAAGGGCCAGAAGAAGCAATTTGCGCATGAGGGATCTCCGGAACAATGTCGCCGGGATAAGCGCGGAAGGATAGGAATCGTTCCCGTGCCGCGCGAGAGAGCTCAGATCCGATCGCGCAAAGCGTACCAGTTCATGGCAAGCAGGAGTAGCGGTGTGCGAAACCGCCGCCCTCCCGGAAAAGCCGGCACCTTCAGGTCCCGGAAATGTTGTAGCCGGTCGCGATTGCCCGCCACGCTCTCTGCATAAAGCTTGCCAACGAAGTTCGACAGCATCACGCCGTGACCGGAAAAGCCTGCGGCAGAGATCACGTTGGGCATGACCTCGCGAACAAAGGGCCGGCGCGGAATGGTGATGCCGACATATCCGCCCCAGGCATGGGTGAACGCGACATCGTGCAGGGCCGGATAGACTTCAACCATCTGCGCGCGAACCGCGGCAGCGATATCCTTCGGGTCGGCCGTTGAATAGGTTTCACTGCCGCCAAAAAGCAGGCGGTGGTCCTTCGTGCGCCGAAAATATCGAACCACGAAGCGTGAGTCGCTGACGGACTCACCACCCGGCAAGATCGGGCTGTCCTCCGGCAATGGAACGGTTGCCCCGATAAAAGAGCCGATCGGCATGACATGCGCGGCACTGACCGGCTCCACGTCGCCACCATAGGCGTTGACTGCTAGGAGCGCCTTGTTTGCGGTGATCGTGCCGCTTGCGGTTTCCACGAAAACCTTGCCGCCACTATGTGTGATCCGCGTCGCCTTTGTATTTTCATGCAGCACCGCTCCTGCGGCAGCGGCCGCCCTTGCGGTTCCAACCACCAGCTTCAGTGGATGGATATGTCCGGTTCCCGTGTCGAGCGTTCCACCGAAATAGCGATCTGAACCGATGCGTGACGCCGTTTCCTGCGCGTCGATGTAGCGGATCTGGGTGTAGCCGTAGCGGGTGGCCATCGCTTCCGCGTGGCGCTGGTAGTCGTCGACGTAGCGCTTCTTGTGCACGACCGACAGTTGGCCCGGCACGTAGTCGATCTCGATGTTGTGCGACTTGGCAAACCCGAGCAGATGCGCCTTGGCTTCTTCGGCAAGGTCGAACAAGGCCTTGGCGCGTTCGAAGCCGAGCTCTTCTTCCTGTTCTTCGGGCCATGCGCGTTGGCCGGTGTTCAACTGGCCACCATTGCGCCCCGAAGCGGCATCGCCAAACCTTGAGCCGTCAATCAGAACCACGCGCGTGCCCATCGCGGCCAGGTGGTAGGCGGCTGAAAGTCCTGTGAACCCACCGCCGATGACAACAACATCTGCGTTCACCGAGCCGTCCAGTGCGGGATAAGCGGGGCGATCACCGACGCTGTCTTCGTACCAAGAACGGCCGGGGGAGATTGGGGAAGAGTACATGCGATTAGGCGATTGCGCGATAAGGTGAGAAGGGGATCATGGAGCGCTCCTGCTGAGGCTGCCAACGAGCCGTTGAAGTAGCTCCCCCACGCTTTCGCTCAACGTCAGTGCCGGCTGGATCGATCCCGCTGATGCGATCCGAACACGCTCTGCGATGAGCAGATGGGTTTCAGCCTCCTTCAGGGATCCTTGTGCGGTCTTGAGGAAGTTCTGAAAAGCTGCGGCGGCGCGACGTACTTGGCTTGTGAGACCATAGATCTCGTCGCGAGGCCAGGATCGGGTCAGTGAGTGGATCGAGGCAGCCAAGTCCATGGCCTGCTGCCAGACCAGGAGATCTGTGTAGGAACGGATCGTCGGCCCGTCGTTCATTTACCTAATCGCCTGCTCACCTAAAGGCTTCTCACCTCACACATTCAACAACAGATATTCGCGCTCCCAAGGGCTGATCACCTCCATGAAGGTTTCGAACTCAGCCTTCTTGATCGCTGCATATGTCGCGACGAACTGGGAACCCAGCAAAGCCCTCAGTTCCTCGTCGGCTTCAAAGAGCTGCACGGCTTCGAGAAGGCTTCGCGGCAGTTCGATGTCGTCCTTGTTCACGGTGCGCCCGACCGGTGCATCCGGCTTGATGGCGTTGCGAAGCCCGATCAAGCCGCATGCGAGCGAGGCGGCCAGCGCGAGGTAAGGGTTCGCGTCGGACGAGGGAATGCGGTTTTCCACGCGCCGGGCCGCTGGATCGGACCGTGGCACACGAAAAGCCGTGGTGCGGTTGTCATAGCCCCATTTCGTGTTCACCGGCGCCGAAGCTGCCTGCGTGAGGCGGCGGTAGGAGTTCACGTAAGGCGCAAACATCACCAGCGCGTTCGGAACGTGGCGCTGCATGCCGCCAATGAAATGGTGAAACGCATCGGTTTCTTCGCCGCCGGCGGCAGCAAAGATGTTTTTGCCGGTCTTGGCGTCGATGATGGACTGGTGGATATGCATGGCCGAACCGGGCTGGCCCTGGATGGGCTTGGCCATGAAGGTCGCATAGGTTTCATGCTTCAGCGCGGCTTCGCGGATGGTGCGCTTGAAGAGGAATACCTGGTCCGCGAGCTGGACCGGATCACCGTGACGCAGGTTAATTTCGAGCTGCCCGGCCCCTTCTTCGTGGATCAGCGTGTCGATCTCGAGGCCCTGGCCTTCGGAGAAGTGGTAGATGTCGTCGATCAACTCGTCGAACTCGTTGACGCCGGCGATCGAATAGCCTTGTCCGCCGCCGATCGGCCGACCCGAGCGCCCCACGGGAGGAGTCAACGGGTAATCCGGATCGGGGTTCTTGCGCACGAGGTAGAACTCGATTTCAGGCGCAACCACTGGACGCCAGCCTAGTTCGGCATAAGCGGCGACCACCCGCTTCAAAACGTTGCGCGGCGTGAATTCCACCGTGCGTCCGTCCTGGTGCACGAGATCGCAGATCACCTGCGCAGTTTGGTCGGTTTCCCACGGCACGGCTGACAACGTGCTGAGATCGGGCATCAGCTTCAGGTCGCCATCGTCTTCGGGATAAGCGAAGCCATTGCCGTCTTCGGGGTATCCGCCCGAGATGGTGGTCATGAAAACGGCGGATGGCAGGGCGAGCGAGGTGTTGGACGTGAACTTCTTGGACGGCATCATCTTGCCGCGCGCGACGCCTGCCTGGTCAGGTGTGATGCACTCGATATCTTCGATGCCGCGCCATTCGAGCCATTCGGACGCTTCCTTCCAGCTTTTCACGCCGCGGAGGTTCTGCAGAAAGGCGGGCGTTTGAACGCGGCCGCCCTTTTTAGCGGCCGGACGAGTTTCCTTCTTCGCGACAGGCATCAATCACCATTGTTAGACAGGCCAGCAATATAGCCTGTCGCGAAGAAGGAAGGGAAGAGCGGGAGAGCGGGCGAGAAAATTGCGCCTGCAAGGGCAGATCGCCCGTCCTCCAAAAGGCTGCGGGGCGGCACGGGAAAACCCTTGCCGCCCCAGCTTCTCAGCCCTTAAAGGCGGATCAATCCCGGCGGGTGACGATCACCGGCGTAAGCAGGTCACCCCAGTTTCCGTCGCCGCCATGGTGACGCGCGGATCGCACGAGCTCGACCGAAACGCCGGCTTCCACGGCTTTCATCACGGACTGGTTCAAACGGTGCAGGTCGTTGGCAAGCATCCGGATCGCCGACTGCTGGTCGCCTGACATGGTGGATGCCTGTTCCTCCGCGCGTTCCTTCACGCGTGTCTTGGGCTTGGTGGTTTCTTGAACGGTATCGAGCATGGGTCGCTTCCTTTGCTGTCTACGCTTGTTTGGCGCTTATTCTGCGGCTGGACGGAAAGTCTCGCCTTCGGCAGGCGAGGGGCGGAACTGCTCATGTTCGGTCGATTCGTGCATGGCAGTCGTGGACGACTGGCCACCGGTGATCGCCATGGACACGGCGTCGAAATAGCCGGTGCCGACTTCGCGCTGGTGCTTGGTCGCGGTGTAGCCATTGGCTTCCGCCGCGAATTCCGCTTCCTGTAGCTCGGAATAAGCGGCCATCTGGCGCTCCTTGTAGCCGCGCGCCAGTTCAAACATGCCATAGTTCAGCTGGTGGAACCCAGCCAGCGTGATGAACTGGAACTTGTAGCCCATCGCGCCGAGTTCCCGCTGGAACTTGGCGATCGTGGCGTCGTCCAGGTTCTTCTTCCAGTTGAACGACGGCGAGCAGTTGTAGGCGAGCAGCTTGCCGGGATGAGCCTTGTCGACGGCTTCGGCGAAACGGCGGGCCTGCTCGAGATCGGGCTTACCCGTTTCCATCCAGATCAAGTCACAATGCGGCGCATAGGCGATGGCGCGTGCAATGCAGGGCTCGATGCCGTTCTTCACCTGATAGAAGCCCTCAACGGTGCGCCCCTTCGCCTGATCAACGAAGGGCTGGTCGCGTTCGTCGATGTCGGAGGTCAGGAGCTTGGCGGCTTCTGCATCCGTGCGCGCCACGATCAGCGTCGGCACACCCATCACGTCGGCGGCAAGCCGCGCCGCGTTGAGGTTGCGGATATGCGCAGCGGTGGGGATCAGAACCTTGCCGCCGAGATGGCCGCACTTCTTTTCAGATGCCAGCTGGTCCTCGAAGTGAACGCCTGCGACGCCGGCCTCGATAAACGCCTTCATGATTTCGAACGCGTTGAGCGGTCCGCCAAAACCAGCCTCAGCATCCGCCACAATCGGCGCAAACCAGGTGTCGACCGAAAGACCCTTGCCTTCCGCGGTCTCGATCTGGTCGGCGCGCTGCAGCGTGCGGTTGATGCGCTTGGCGAGTTCCGGCGCGGCGTTGGCCGGATAGAGCGACTGGTCGGGATACATCGCCGAAGCCGTGTTAGCGTCGGCAGCGACCTGCCAGCCGGACAGGTAGATGGCCTTGAGCCCGGCGCGGACCATCTGCATGGCCTGGTTGCCGGAGAGCGCGCCGAGTGCATTCACGAAATCTTCTTCGTGGATGAGTTTCCACAAGCGGTTGGCGCCCATCTCGGCCAAGCTGTAGCGGATTTCCACAGAACCACGCAGCCGCTTCACATCCTCAGCCGTATAAGGACGCTCTACACCATCGAAACGACCTTGAGCGGCGGACGGAACCAGGTTGTAAAAATCGGTCATGGTGGATCTCCAAATCAGCTTTGACATGCCTTGCAAGTCTGGGCAGGCACCGTCCATTTGCGCGCTTCTGCTCTGAAAATCGAGGTTTTCGCTTGCATTGTGTTCGGAAAAGGAGTGGCTCTGTCACGTCCTTGACCGTACGCTTTGTCATATTGTAAATCTTGTCACGAGGGGGCGACATGGCTGAACGCAAGATCTTTGCCGGCCCGCGGATTCGCCGCATCAGGGTCGATCGCGGCCTGACCCAGTCGGCGATGGCCGACGCGCTGGGTGTTTCGCCCTCCTATCTCAACCTCATCGAACGTAACCAGCGGCCGCTCACCGTACCGCTGCTGATCAAGTTGGCGGCCACCTACAAGGTGGACATCGACCTTCTGCAAGGGGATGACGCGCCCCTTGTCGCCTTGCGCGAAGTATTTGCCGATCCGCTTCTCGCCGGCGAACTGCCGGGCGACCAGGAACTGGTGGAGGTGGCGCAGGCCGCCCCCAACGCGGCGGCTGGCATGATCAAGCTTTACCGCGCTTACAAGGAGCAGGCGGAGCGGCTTTCCGATCTGTCCGACATGCTGGCGCGCGAAGGCAAGGGAACGAGCCTCGCCGGCGCGCGCCTGCCGCTCGACGCGGTGCGCGATGCCATGGAGCGCCGCGCCAACTATTTCGCGGCGCTGGAAGAAGAAGCGGAAGCCTTCAGCAAGATCCTGCAGCCCGGCGACGATCTCGGCGCTGCCCTGAAGGCTTGGTTGCAGCGCGACCACGGCATTGTGGTGAAAGTGCTGCCTGTTGCCACCATGCCGAACTGGCGCCGGCGCTATGACCGGCATTCGCACCGCTTGTTCATTTCCGAGCGCTTGTCGCCGCAGGACCAGCTTCGCGAGATCGCAATCGAAGCAGGCCTCATCCGTGCGCAGGTGGCGATCGCGGCCGAGGTGCAGGCGCTGAAGCTTGGCTCCGATGAAGCGCGGCGCATCGCGCGGTTCGAACTTGGGCGCTATTTCGCGCATGCCTTGATGATGCCCTATGCGCCGTTCCTCACCGCTGCCAAGCGGGCGCGCTACGACATCGACGTGCTGCGCTCGCGCTTCAGTGTTTCCTTCGAACAAGCGGCCACGCGCCTCACCATGCTGGCCCGCCCCGGTCAAACAGGGGTTCCCTTCTTCATGATGGAGGTGGATCACGCCGGCACGCGGTTCCGGCGGGCGGGCACGTCGGCCTTTCCGCATGGCCGGTTCGGCGGCGGGTGCCCAAAGCTCCCGGTGCATGCCGCTTTCGCGCAAGCCGGACAGATCCTGATCGAAGCCGCAGAAATGCCGGACGGTGCAACCTTCCTGGTTCTGGCGCGCACCTTGGAAGGACCGCAGGGAAGCTTTGCAGAACGTCCCCGGCGCACGGCCGTTCTGATTGGCTGCGACATCGAACACCGCGACGCCGTGATCTATGGCGATGCATTGCCGATGTTATCGGGGGAGGGCAGGCCCGTTGCACCCGTGCTGATCGGTCCGGCCTGCCGCCTTTGTGAGCGCGTAGGTTGCTTGTCGCGAGCCGAGCCGCCCCTCACGCGACCCCTCGGCCTGGACGAGATGGTGACGGGGCTGAGCGCCTTCGACTTTCAATGAGCGTGGAACGCTCGGACAGGCTCGCTGCAACGGGGGCCCGGCCTCCACGATCAGCAGCCTTTGGCACTTGCCGCTGCCGTGAAACGTTAATAGGCTCCGAACCTGAGAAGCCGAGCACCCGACCCGCCGGCGAAGAAAAGAGATCGGAGACCTGATGATGAAGAGAACTTTCTGGCTAGCTGCAGCCGCCCTTGTTTTCGCTGCGCCGGCTGGCGCGCAAGAGAAGGTGGTCAACGTCTACAACTGGTCGGACTATATCGACTCTTCCATCATCGATGATTTCACGAAGGAAACCGGGATAAAGGTCGTTTACGACGTCTACGACTCCAACGAGATCCTCGAAACCAAGCTCCTGGCCGGCAGCAGCGGCTACGATGTCGTGGTGCCGACCGCCAGCCCGTTCCTGGCTCGGCAGATCCAGGCTGGCGTGTACCAGAAGCTCGACAAGTCCAAGCTGCCGAACCTCAACAACATGTGGGACGTGGTAACGGAGCGCGTCGCCGCCTTTGATCCCGGCAACGAATATTCTGTCAATTACATGTGGGGCACCACCGGCATCGGCTACAACGTCGAGAAGGTCAAGGAAGCACTCGGCATCGACAAGATCACCAGCTGGGATGTCGTATTCAAGCCCGAGGTGATCGAGAAGCTTGCGGACTGTGGGGTTTACATCCTGGACTCGCCCACCGACGTCCTTCCCACCGCACTCAACTATCTGGGCCTTCCACCCGCTTCGACGGACGCGGATGATCTCGCCAAGGCGCAAGAGCTGATGATGAGCATCCGCCCCTCGGTGCGCAAATTCCACTCGTCCGAATACATCAACGCTTTGGCCAATGGCGATATTTGCCTTGCCGTTGGCTTCTCAGGCGATCTCTTCCAGGCGCGTGACCGTGCGGCCGAAGCCAACCGGGGCGTCGAAATCGATTATGTCATTCCGGCCGAAGGCGCCCAGATGTGGTTCGACCAGATGGCCATTCCGGCCGATGCGCGCAACGTGGAAGAAGCGCATGCCTTCATCAACTACATGATGAAGCCGGAAGTCGCCGCCAAGGCCTCGAACTATGTGTTCTATGCTAACGGCAATAAGGCAGCGCAGCCGTTGCTGGATGAAGAAATCATCGAAGATCCGGCGATCTATCCGGATGAAGCAACGCTCGAGAAGCTGTTCACGGTTCAACCCTACGGCCCGCGGGAGCAACGCCTGGTGACGCGCGCCTGGACGACAATCGTCACCGGCCAGTAAAACAGCAGCAGCATCGCTGGGCGGCACCCTTCTAATGGTGCCGCTCAGGATGATGCTCGCAGCCAGGCACGAGCAGATCTGGCACAAATCTAAAATCTTGCTCATCCATAAAGGGCGGCCCGAGGGGCTTAAACAGGAAACGCGGCATGGCGTTGCAATCGCTGAACAGCATCCGCCGCGGCTTCGAACCCTGGAATGATCCGGCAGCCAGACCCTACATTCATTTCGACCGCGTCACCAAGAAGTTCGGCGACTTCGCTGCTGTCAACGATCTGTCGCTGACGATCTTCGAACGAGAGTTCTTCGCGCTGCTTGGCGCCTCGGGCTGCGGCAAGTCCACATTGTTGCGCATGCTGGCCGGCTTCGAGGAGCCCACGAGCGGGCGAATCCTCTTGGATGGGCAGGACCTGCGGGGCGTGCCGCCCTACAGGCGCCCGGTGAACATGATGTTCCAGTCGTACGCCTTGTTTCCGCACATGACGGTGGAAAAGAACATCGCCTTCGGCCTGAAGCAGGATGGAATGCCGGCAGCAGACATTGCTGCGCGGGTGGCCGAGATGTTGCGCCTGGTGAAGCTGGAAGAGTTTGCCAAGCGCAAGCCGCACCAGCTTTCGGGCGGCCAACGCCAGCGTGTGGCGCTTGCGCGCTCGGTGGCCAAACGCCCGAAGGTCTTGCTGCTGGACGAACCGCTCGGCGCTTTGGACAAGAAGCTGCGTGAAGAAACGCAGTTTGAATTGATGGACCTGCAGCAGGATCTCGGGCTCACCTTCCTTGTTGTGACCCATGATCAGGAAGAGGCCATGACCATGGCTGATCGCATCGCCATCCTCGACAAGGGCGAAGTGATGCAGGTCGCCACGCCGCCTGAAATCTATGAAGCGCCAGGGTCGCGCTTCGTGGCGGACTTCGTGGGCAGCGTGAACCTCTTTCAAGGGCAGGTCACCCGCCGCGATGCAGGCCGGGCGGAGATCGCCGGCCCGGGCCTGGTGATCCATACTGCCAATCCGGGCGATGCCGAGCAGGGCAAGACGGTGCATTATGCCATCCGGCCGGAAAAGATCCGGCTGTCCTCCTTCCCGCCGGAGAACGCCCGCGCGAATGCAGCGCAAGGCGAGATCTACGACATCGCCTATCTCGGCGACGTGACGATCTACAATGTGAAGCTCGACAGCGGGCAGATCGTGAAGTCCACCGTGATCAACAGCCAGCGCTCGGCGGATGACCCGCTCACATGGGGGGACCGTGCCTGGATCGCGTTTCAGCCCGATTCCGGCGTTGTTCTGACGCGCTGAGGGAGGTCTGCATGACGATCCCGGTGGCGCCTGGAACCGACATCCCGACCAAGAACGAATCGCGCCCCGTCTGGTCGCGTGGAATCCTTCGCGCCCTGTCGAGCCGGCTCGTGATCCTTGTTCCTTATCTTTGGCTGCTCGCCTTCTTTCTGGTCCCCTTCGCCATCGTGGTGAAGATCTCCTTCTCGCAAACAACACTCGCGATCCCGCCGTACACGCCGGTTTTGGAGGGGGTGGGCAGCCTATGGCAGAACCTGCGGGAGTTCTCCTTCGACAACTACCTGTGGCTCACGCAAGACGCGCTCTACTTCAACGCTTATGTCACCAGCGTGGTAATCGCCGCGGTGTCCACTGTCCTCGCCCTCCTGGTCGGCTACCCGCTGGCCTACGGCGTGGCGCGCGCACCGTCTGCCCTGCGCCCTTTGCTCCTGATGCTGGTGATCCTGCCGTTCTGGACGAGCTTCCTGATCCGCGTTTATGCCTGGATCGGCATCCTGAAGCCTGAAGGACTGCTCAACCAGTTCCTGATGGCGATCGGTCTGATCGACCAGCCGCTGCTCATCATGAACACCTACACCGCGATCTTCATCGGGATCGTTTACTCCTATCTGCCTTTCATGGTGCTCCCGCTCTATGCGGCGCTTGAAAAGATGGACTATTCGCTCATCGAAGCGGCGCAGGATCTCGGCTGCACCAGGAGCAGCGCGTTCTGGAAGATCACCTTTCCTTTGTCGCGCCCAGGCATCATTGCCGGTTGCATGCTGGTGTTCATTCCTGCTGTCGGCGAATTCGTGATCCCTGACCTTCTCGGAGGATCGCAAACGCTGATGATCGGCAAAACGCTTTGGAACGAGTTCTTCGCCAATCGTGACTGGCCGGTGTCTTCCGCGGTAGCGGTGATCCTCCTGCTGCTCCTCGTGGTGCCAATCATGATCTTCCAGCAGGCCCAGGCCCGACAACAGGAGCAGGGCCGATGAACACGGGCGGCTGGAGCCGGTTCAACATCGCGTCCGTGACGCTGGGCTTTGCTTTTCTTTACCTGCCGATCCTTCTGCTGGTAATCTATTCCTTCAACGCGTCGCGGCTTGTGACGGTGTGGGGTGGGTTTTCCACGCAATGGTATGCCGCTCTGCTGCAGAACCAGGGGCTGCTTGATGCCGCCTGGGTGACGCTGCAGGTGGCGCTTGTGTCGGCGACCGTGGCAACGGTGCTCGGCACTCTGGCCGCCCTCGCTCTGACGCGCTACACGCGCTTTCGAGGACGGATCCTCTTTTCCGGCATGGTGTTTGCGCCGCTGGTGATGCCGGAAGTGATCACAGGGCTGTCGCTGCTGTTGTTGTTTGTGGCAATTGGGCTTGACCGCGGCATGCTGACGGTGACGCTGGCGCACATCACCTTCGCCATGTGTTTCGTGGCTGTGGTCGTGCAATCGCGCTTGTTGACCTTCGACCGCAGCCTTGAAGAAGCGGCGATGGATCTCGGCGCCACACCGGTGAAGACCTTCTTCGCCATCACCCTGCCGGTGATTGCACCCGCGATCATTTCTGGCTGGATGCTCGCCTTCACGCTGTCGCTCGATGACCTGGTGATTGCGAGCTTCACGTCCGGTCCAGGTGCGACCACGCTGCCCATGAAGATCTACAGTCAGGTGCGGCTTGGTGTGACACCGGAAATCAACGCGATCTGCACAATCCTGATCGCCATCGTGGCCACCGGCGTGATCATCGCGTCGCTGGTCAACAAGCGGCGGGAAGTCCAGCGTCTCAGGGACGAGCAGGCGGCTGGCCGCGCCTGAGGGTCAGGGCAGCGTCCACGGCGTCGCGGGAGACACGAAAGGCGCCGACCAGGATCCGCCGACAAAGAATGCGGCCAAAGGCCGAAAGGCACTCGCTTCGCCTTCTATTTGCGCCGGGATCTGAGCACCTGCGGCATGAACGCTGCCTGTCAGCGCCAAACCACCGTCGTAAGGCACGATGCCGTTGATCAGGATAGTGTTGTTTGCGGTGCGCACCGTTGTTTCGCCGATCTGAGCGATCCCTTTCTGCGCGATGGCCTTGAGTTGCAGGGCCTCGATCGGAACGGTGCCCTCAGCGACGTCATTGATCGCGAAGACAGCCCCCTCCTGAAGGCGCAGAAGAAAATCCTGCAGGTCGAACTGGCGCAGCGTGCCTGCTGCGAAATCGGCAGAGAACGTGCCGCTGGCTGAGCCGAAAACCTCCTGCCAGTTTGCGCCATTCCCCGTCAGCATCAAGGATAGTGTTCCGCGCGATGTCGGAAGCAGGCGCGCGAGCCCCAATGCGTCGCCTGCCGCCTGTCCGTTGATGTCGGTCGCAAGCATGCGCAACTCGACCATGTTGGAACCGTTGCCTGGAGTGACGCGGAGGCCGGCTTGCACAATGCCGCCGAACGCAGTGGCGTCAGACAGGTCGAGCACGGTCAGCCCCGGCCTCACCTGAGCTGTGGCGGCAACTTCGTTCAGCGTCACCGTGCCCACCGTCGCCACGGAGGCGGAAAGCCGAAGGTCGAAGGCAAGCGCGGGGAGACGCGAAGTTCCCACTGGCGCGCCGTCTGGCAGCACAGGGGAAAACAGGGCCAGAAGGGCCGCCAGATCGATCGTCTCGAAGGCCATTCCGCCAGACAAGACCGGCGCTGTCTGCCCCCATGTAAGTTCCAGGCTTCCGATGCCGGGGCTGCCGGCAACAAGGAGGGAGGCGTTGTTGAACTTGAGGCGTCCGGGAGTGCCGGACACCTGACTGTTGAATTCCAGCGCGCCTTCCGTGAACGTCAAATCTTGCGTCGGATGCAGCCAGTCCACAGCGCCCCGGACAGAAGGGGTGGCTACACGCAAGGTCCCATCAACGAGCCCGTCCTGGTCCAGCCCGGCGCGCCCATCGAAAGCCGCTGTCAAGCGGCTCGACGTCAGACTGGCCTGAAGCTCGCTGGTCCCTCCCGCCAAGTGAAGGAGAGGCTGTGCCGACTCGACTTTCAAGGCGAGGCGCTCACCGTTCCACAGGCCCTCCAGGTTCAGGCTGCCGCGCCGGTTTAGCGCTGGCCATTCAACCGCTCCGGACAGATCGGAGGCAAGAATGCTGGTGCCGGACTGGTTCTGCAAAACGATCTGGCCGTTCAGGAACTCAACCGTGCCGAATGCATCCTTCGGCAAGGCAGCCGGATCCGGTTTGATTGGCTCGGCTTCGCGGGCGACGCGGGCGGCCTGAACGGAGCGCGAGATTTTGCCGCCGCGCGGAAGAAGAGATCTGTAGTCGTCACCGGCCGCTTCCAGATGCACGACCGGATTGATCAAGCGCACGCGCTTGAAGTCGATGTTCCCGCGCAACGCCGCCACAGCCGACATGTCGATCTCGACGCGCTCAGCGTGCAGCACGGCTGGAGCGGAGGTATCGGGATCCGAAAACGACACGTCGTGAAGCACGGCCCGAAGGCTCGGCCACACCTCGATCTCCGGTCGGGCGCCCACATCCACGTTGTAACCAGTCCAGAAGCTGATTTCTTGCCCGATCCGATCTCGCACAAGGTGAGTGGAAGCGGCAAAAGGCAGGGCCACGATCACCGCGCCAGTGATGACCGCCAACAGGACGAGCGACAAAAGGGTTTTGCGCAGCAGCGGTTTCGGCATTGGCCCTTCTTGCGTGTGGGGCAGTGGAAGCGGTTAGGGTTGTCGACGCGGTTTAACGCACAATGGACTGCGGTTCCAAGTGTGCGGAAAGACGGCGCTGATGCGTCGTGCAGGACATTGATCCGCGCGAAGCGCACGGGCATAACATGCCGCAAGTTGGGAGGACGTGACTATGACTTCGACACAGCCGCTTTGGACGCCTTCGCGCGAACGCATCGAACATCATCCGATGACGCGCTTCATGGCGGAAGCGGCGGCAATCGCCAAGCGCGACATGGCGGATTACGAAGCGCTTCACCGCTGGTCGATTGAGGATCCCGAAGCGTTCTGGCAACTGATCTGGAACTTCACCGGCGTGGTCGGTGAGCCCGGTGAGCGCGTGCTCGAAAACGGCGATAAGATGCCCGGCGCGCAGTTCTTTCCAGATGCGAAACTGAGCTTCGCAGAAAACCTCCTGAAACACACCGGTCCAGAAGAGGCGATGGTGTTTCGCGGCGAAGACAAGGTCGAGCGCCGCATGAGCTGGGACGACCTGCATGCGCTGGTGTCGCGCCTGCAGCAGCTGTTCGAAACGGCCGGCGTGACAGTTGGCGACCGCGTCGCTGCGATGATGCCCAACATGCCCGAAACCGTTGCCGTGATGTTGGCGGCCTCCTCGCTTGGGGCGATCTTCTCGTCCTGTTCCCCTGATTTCGGCGAACAAGGCGTGCTCGATCGCTTCGGGCAGATCGAACCGACCATTTTCGTGGCCCCAGATGGCTACTGGTACAACGGCAAGGCCATCGATGTGGGTGGGAAGGTGGCGGCAATTGCGAAACGGCTGCCGAGCGCCCGCAAGGTGTTGATCGTTGATTACCTTGGCCGGGGCGGGGACGTCGCCGCTGCCATCCCAAACGGAGAGGTCTTCGAAAAAGCCTTGAGCGAGTTTGCGGCCAAGCCGGTGCGCTTTACCCGGCTGCCTTTCGCCCAGCCGCTCTACATCCTGTTTTCGTCCGGCACTACGGGCATCCCGAAATGCATCGTGCATGCGCAGGGCGGGGTGCTTCTGCAGCACGTGAAGGAGCACCAGTTGCACGGCGGCATCGAGCCGGGCGACCGCTTCTTCCATTACACCACTTGCGGCTGGATGATGTGGAACTGGCTGGTGTCGGGCCTGGCAAGCGGGGCCACGCTTGTTCTTTATGACGGGTCGCCCTTCTACCCCGGCAACACCGCGATGTTCGACCTCGCCGAACAAGAGCGACTGACCTATTTCGGCACGTCCGCGAAGTTCATTGACGCCGCGCGCAAGGCTGGCCTGCGTCCTAGCGAAACGCATGACCTGTCAGCGCTGAAGACATTGTCGTCCACCGGCTCACCTCTGTCGCCGGAAGGTTTCGACTTCGTGTATGACGGCATCAAGAAGGACGTGCATCTGGCATCCATGTCCGGCGGCACCGACCTTTGCGCCTGCTTCGTGATCGGCATCCCCATCAAGCCCGTGTGGTCTGGCGAAATCCAGGGTCCGGCGATCGGCATGGCCACCGACGTCTGGAACGACGAAGGCCAGCACGTGGTGGGCGAAAAGGGAGAACTCGTTTGCCCACGGCCGTTCCCGTCCATGCCGGTGATGTTCTGGGCCGACCCGGATGGCAGGAAATATCATGATGCGTATTTCGACCGCTTCCCCAATGTCTGGTGCCACGGCGATTTCGCGGAATGGACGAACCATGGCGGCCTCATCATCCATGGCCGCTCGGACGCGACGCTCAACCCGGGCGGCGTACGCATCGGCACGGCCGAGATCTACAATGTCGTGGAGCAGATGGACGAGGTGGTGGAGGCGCTCTGCATCGGCCAGAACTGGGACAACGACGTGCGGGTGGTGCTGTTTGTGCGGTTGGCCGAAGGGTTGACCCTCGACGCGGCTCTGGAGGACCGGATCAAGGCCAAGGTGCGTTCAGGTGCGACCCCGCGGCATGTGCCGGCCAAGGTCGTGCAGGTCGGGGATATCCCGCGCACCAAGTCGGGCAAGATCGTGGAACTCGCGGTGCGGCAGGTGGTTCACGGCGACACCGTGCGCAACAAGGAAGCGCTCGCCAACCCCGAAGCGCTCGAGCTTTTCCGGGATCGCCAAGAGCTCGCGAGCTAGGCGCTGGTTAACAGATCCCTTCGGTGATATTTACCACCACTTCACAGCTCATGCCGAAATGTAAAAACGGGAAGAGTCTGGTAAGGTCTTGTTAAGGGCTGATCGCGATAGTGAGGCTAACTTGATCGGAGCAATCCGAATGCCGGATCCCCAGCCGGACAGTTCAAGCCCCTCGCGTAACAGCCTTCTAACTTCAAGCGCCCTCGGGCGCTTTTTTCTTGCCCGCGGCTTGCCTGTGTCAATCGGCAAGCACGCGCGTGGATGGAAAGGTGATTTCCACCAATGTGCCGTCGCCCGGGCGTGAGTCGATCACGAAGCGTGCGCGGTTGGCTTCAACCATGGCCTTTGTGAGCGGAAGCCCGAGCCCGGTCCCGTCGCCGCGGGCGCGCCTCAGGGCGTTGATCTGCTTGAATGGGCGGAGTGCCTGGTCGATCTCGGCGCTGGACATGCCGACACCAGTGTCGCGGATCCGCAGGATGACCTCGCCATGAGGTTCGTAAACCGTGGACACGATGACCTGCCCGCCGGCCTGGGTATAGCGCACGGCGTTTGACAGCAGGTTCAGCGCAATCTGGCGGATGCTGCGGAGGTCGGCAACGACATCTGGCAAGCGCGACGCGAAACTGGAGCGGATGATCACGCGTTCGCGGTTGGCTTGCGGCTGCATGATCGCCACGGCTTCGGCAAGCGCGTCGTTCAGTGACACCGCGGTGTAGCTCAGTTCCTGTTCGCCCGCTTCGATCTTCGAAATGTCGAGGAGGTCGTTGACGAGGTCGAGAACATGGGTGCCGGAGCGATTGATGTCTCGGAGGTATTCGCGGTACCGCTCGTTGCCGACGGGTCCGAACCGCTCCTCCATCATCAGTTCCGAAAACCCGATAATGGCGTTGAGCGGCGTCCGGATCTCATGGCTGACGCGCGCCAGAAAATCGCTCTTCTGGGACGACGAGCGCTCCGCCTGCGCCCGGGCCTGCGTCAGTTCCTCTTCCGCGCGCTTCCACTGGGTGATTTCCCGCAAAACGGCGCAGAATCCGCCCTGAGCCGGAAGACGTCCGATGGTGATGAAAAGCGGAATGAAACCGCCCTGCTTTTCGCGCCCGATCACCTCGCGGCCATCGTTGAGAACGCTGGCTACGCCATGGTCGGTCAGACCGTGGAGGTACTCCTTGATCGCCCGCTGGCTTTCGATCGCGAACAGGGACGAGAACGGCTGCCCTTCAACACCGGCCGAATCGACGCCGAACAAGGCTTCGGCCGGCTGGCTCAAACTGCGGATGCGCGAATCGGGTGTGATCAGAACGACGCCATCCGTTGCCGTGTCGATGATGGCCCGCATCTCCTCCAAGAGTGCCTGGGTACGCGACAGCGCGTCCTCGTCCACCGAGGCGACTTCAGGCACGGCCTGTTGCGGTGGCGTCACCAGGGTCAGGGGCAGCCGGGTCACGTTGTCGCCGAGGTTCTCCGGATTCTGTGCGATGTCCGTGTCATGCAAGTCCTGCAGGGCCGACCATTCACTTTGCGGCTCTCCTTCGGCCCGCCGCAACGAGAGCATCAGCGACTTGCCGCCTCCCCAGGGCACCGACTGCAGATGGGCATGCACCGGGATCTGTTCGCCGTCGAAGCGGCGCACAAACAGGCGCCGGTCCTTTGCGGCGGTTTCCTTTCCCACCGGTGCGGGAAACAGCGCTTCCAGACCGCCGGCAGCAGAAATCGCCGCAAGCGAGTCGAAGCCGGTCAGCGAAAAGAACTCACGATTGGCGAAATCGAGACGGTCACCGGCATGGATGATCAGCGCAATCGGTAGCGCATCGATCAGCTCGCGTTCCGCATCAGGCAGTTTGGTGAAGTTGGGCTGCTCGCCGAAGCGACCTGAAACCTCTTCATCGTCGCCGAAGGCAGGTTCGGATTGCAGATCCGCAAAATCCTCCAGGAGAGAGTCGGCGGCTTGGACGTCGTGGTCCACTGTCGGGGGAAGCGCAACCGGCGCATCCGCGGCCAGTGGCTCGATCCCAACGAACGGCGCGGGGGAGGCATCCGTCGTTTCCACGAGCTCCGTTGGCGACACCTCGTCGCCAGATTCTCCGTGCTCCTCCTCGATTGCGGCAACTTCGGCGGGGGTGGCACCGCCGTCGAGCGAAGGCGACACGGCATCCTCCTCCAGCGCGGCAGCCGTGTCCCCGCCGTCTTCATCAACCGAGCCGTCATGAGCAACCGATTGCGCCGGCTCTTCCATCCGCGCGCTTGGTGGCAGCTCAAGCACGCGATCAGCCAGCGGAATCTTGGTTGCGCGCGGCCAACTGCCTTCCACGGCAGCGCGGGCCAATACATCCTCGTTTTCTTCTGCCGCAAGCTCATCTGCCGGCTGCGCATCGCGCCGGGGTTCTGAACCAGCAGCGTTAACGTCGCTGTCCTGCGGGGCAATGGCCGGTGCCGGGGCGGCTGATGGCGCGACAGGGATCACCGGGAGAGCGCTCGCCTCGGCGGAGGGTTGTTGCGGCACGTCGGTCACGATGCTCATCACCTTTTCCGATTCCGGCGCGGCTTCATCGGCGGCCTTCAATCGATGTCCGATTTCTTGAAACGCGATGCGTTCACTGCTGCTCAAAGCAGCCCGTTCGGCCAGCGCCTGCCGGTGTGCTGCAAGGCGCACCACCTTCTCGATGGTTGAAGAAGGGGAAGAAGGACGCCCGTTTGCTGCTTCCGTGGAAACAAGAACCGGCGGTTCACCCCGGAACGGATCTTCTTCCACGTCGCCGGACGCTTCGTCATCAATGGTGGGGACAGCCTGGGGATCGGCTGTGGACGGGGCAGGCCCAGCAACCGGATCAGCCGCAACGGCATCAATAAAGCGGGCCACGCCGAACCCGCGAAAACCCTCGAAACCGCGGTTGCGGTCGTAAACGGGAAGCGCGGCGAGATCCACCGGCGCACGCATGGAGCCGTTGCCGGGCAGGGGCCAAAGCACGGACCGGCCCGACCAGGTGTCTCGTCGCTCCAGGAGCCCGGTGATTTCCCCATCCTCGTCGAAGCCGAGGGCGGCGGCGATCTCGCGAAACGACCGCCCGATCACGGCTCCCTCATCGGAACCCATGGCTTCGAGGAATTCGGGAGATATCGCGCTGAAGCAACCCTGAGCGTCCGTGCGCCACACGAACCGCAGCGATCCCTTCCGCCTCGCGGAACCCGCCGCCACATGGGCTGAGGCCGGAATAGCGGCCTCCTCCATTGTTGCTGCGTCATCCGCTGCGTCGCTGGCCGCCATCTCGCTTGTTGGTACGCTTGCCGGAGTGTCGCCGGGTTCAGCCCCTTCGCTCACGGCGATCAACAAAAACAGCGCCGGATCGTCGCCGAGCTTCGCAAGGCCGGCGGGCAAAAGGCCGCGCCTCGACGGCAGTCGGCGCTTGGCAACCTGGCCACGCGCGTGAGCAGCGCTTGCGGCGAGCGCCGCCAAATCCGCGTCATGGAAGCCCGCTTCTTCGAACGAAGACGTGGCGGCCAGTGCCTTGCCGCCATCGTCGAGGATCGCAGCTGCGTGATCATCCACCGCGAACCCCGCGATCGCCTGCTGCCATGCCTTGTCCGGTTCCGCGGCAAGGTCGAGAAACGACACAAGAACGGCAACTTCACCGTCGGGCAAGGTCACCGGCTCAAGCGCCAAGCGCGACAAGCGGCTCAACAACGTGGCGGCGGACCGCACCACGATCGTGCGATTCGGCTGAACGTGGGGAAAGCCCGGCGTTGCCGCAATCTGGCGCCGCGCAATGGCCGGCAGCGGATTGGCCGCCCCCATCGCCTCATCGATGGCTTGGAAGCCCAGCGCCTTGGCGCCTGCACCATTGGCCCACAGGATCTCGTCCAGATCAGCGTCGAACACGACCAATGCTTCACCGGCGGCAAAGCGCGTCCGGACAGGCTCGAGCGCGACCACGTCGATGAAGGAGTAGACCTGGTTCATGCAGCGCCTTGGTTCGCTCTTAACGCATTATTAATAATGAGAAAGCGTCCCGAAATCCACTCGCGTTCGGCCTGAACCGCACACCGATCGGCGAAGTGGTTAACAGGCCAGTTTCCGGTCGAACAACCGCAATGCAGCAAAAATGTTGCGGTGCACAATAAAATGCGCTATAGAATTGGGCAATGCGCCGCTTGGAGCGGCACGGCAGTGACAAGCACTCGACAAAACTCATCCCTTTCCAGGAGTAGCGGAATGTCCGAAGCTTTCCCCAAATCGACTGAAACGCCTTTCCCCACGTTCGACGCCAACCCGGCTGTTGATCAGTTTCGTGCCTTTGCCGAAAAGGGTATGGAACAGTCCCGCGAAGCCTATAGCCGCTTCAAGGAAGGTGCCGAAGATGCCCAGAAGGCTGTGGAGGCGTCTTTCGAAAATGCCCGCGCCGTTTCAAGCGAACTGTCGCTGAAGTCGCTTGCCGCCATGCGCGCCAACACGGAACTTTCCTTCTCGCATCTTGAGGCTCTCATGGGCGTCAAGACCGTCTCCGATTTCGTGGAACTGCAGTCTTCCTTTATGCGCAAGCAGATGGAACTCGCCATGAACCAGGCGAAGGAGATCCAGACCGTGTCCACCAAAAGTGTGGAAGAATTGACGCGTCCCTTGAAGGACGTGGTCGGCAAGAACTGGACGGACCTGAAGGTCGCCTGATCGCGCCGCAGGTCGGCCATTCTCAGCAGCGAAAGCTGACAGGCCGGCTCCGCGCAGCGAAGGCACGAAACCAAGGCCGGCGTTCAACGCCGGTCTTTCTCTTGAGGCGTCCGCGTCTTCGGTCTTGAATTCGGCACCGTTTGTCGGTAGTGGAGCCCCGAAGCCGCCTTGCATGAAAAGGCGTGCGCTTGCGGTTGTAGCTCAGTTGGTTAGAGCGCCGGATTGTGGATCCGGAGGTCGGTGGTTCGAGCCCACCCAACCGTACCACTCCACACCTTTGGAAATCCTGTTAAAGGGCGGACGCTCACCACGTGAGACGTTGCCGATGCCTCGCGCACCCCGCGCTCGGCGATGAGATCCTCTCCTTCACCGAGCGTTCGGGCACTCCCCAATGGGGGTCTGGTTTTCAGCGTCCGCTGCGGCGAAGCACCTTTTTCATGATCCAGCCCAGCAACAATGTCTTCAAGATCCTGCCCATAGCCATTTCCTTTTTTCGGCTTCCGTGGGCGGTCAACTTGGAACAAGCCGTGCAGGTTCCGCTGTGTACCTCCCCATGATGTGAAACGGATTGGCAGGCTTGGTTCGCCCTCGTTGTTCCCGCTGGACGGCAGCGGGCCGATGTTGGATGAAGCGTCAGGAGTCGTTCCCGCTGGGAACGGCGCAAACAGCTTTCGCGTGAGGAGACGGGAATGGAAGGTCCGCTGGCGGGGGTCCGCATCATCGATCTGACAACGGTTATCGCCGGCCCTTACGCGACCCAGATCCTTGGCGACATGGGCGCCGATGTTCTCAAGGTGGAGCCTGCCGGCGGCGACATCATGCGGGCTCCCGGCCCGTCCCGGTCGCCGGAAATGGGTGCCGCCTTTCTCAACTGCAACCGCAACAAGGACAGCCTGCGCCTCGACTTGCGCCAACAGGCAGATCGCGACCGCTTGACCGAACTGGTGGCATCGGCGGACGTGTTTGTTCACAACATGCGCATGAATGCGGCGCGTCGGGCAGGGCTCGACGCTCAAACGCTGCTCGAGCGCAACCCGAAGCTCATTTACTGCGCCATCGTCGGCTTCGGCCAGGACGGACCCTACCGCGATCGACCAGCCTACGATGACGTCATCCAGGCGGCGTCCGGCTGGGCAGAACTCACGGCACGGACCGGCGGCGAACCGCGCTATGCACCCACCATCGTGGCCGACAAGACAACGGGGCTGTTTGCTGTGTCAGCGATCAACGCCGCCCTTTTCAGTCGCTCGCAAACGGGCCGGGGCCAGGCCATCGAAATCCCGATGTTCGAGACCATGGCCTCCTTTTTGATGGTTGAACATCTTTCCGGGCTGACGTTCGTGCCGCCGGATGGTGGTTCCGGTTATTCCCGCATCTTGTCGCGCCATCGCCGGCCCTTCAAAACGGCGGACAGCTATATCGGCGTGATGCCTTACACGGCAGCGCACTGGAACGCCGTGTTCAGCGCCGCGGGCCGGGCCGATTGGGCGAAGGAAGCGGCAACGATCTCTAACCGCGAACGCGCGGAAAGGATCGAAACACTGTATGAGCGCCTTGCCACGTGCCTGCTGGAAAAAACCAGTGCCGAATGGCTGGCTGCGCTGGAAGAGCTGCAGGTGCCAAGCGCCCCGGTGAATGCCTTGGACGATCTTCTTGAAGACCCTCACCTGCAGGCGGTCGGGTTGTTCGAGAAAGTGACGCATCCGACCGAAGGCGAGATCATCAATGTTCGTTCGCCCATTCGCTTTTCCGGCACACCGACAACAACGCGGAAATTCGCGCCCAAATAGGGCAGGGGCGCGTCGTCGCCGCGCCAAGGCTCACGCGGCGACGCTCAGGCGTCGCTAGCCTAGGTCTTCACGATGTGGTCCGCGATCAGGTGGCGCCGCGCCATGGCGTTGCGCGTATCCACCACAAGCGGCGCAAGGGCAGCAAGCCGCGTATAATCCACCGCGTCGTGATCGGTCACGATCAAGATTGCATCGTAGCGCTCCTCGAGCGGAACCGATTTCTGCCCTTCAAGGGTTGCGTGCTCACGGGTGCGGGGGATTTCCGGTACATGCGGGTCGTGGTAGGCCGCCGGGCAGCCGCGTTGAAGCAGGGTCGCCAGGATCGCAAGGGCAGGGCTTTCGCGGATATCCGAAACGTTCTTCTTGTACGCCAAACCAATCACAAGCAGCCGTGCGCGGCTGAGCGACAAGCCGAGTCGACGGTCAAGCTCGCGTTCCAAGCGCGCCAGAACATAGCCCGGCATGGAGGCGTTGATCTCGCCGGCAAGCTCGATGAACTTCGTGTTGATCCCGAACTCCTTGCTTTTCCAGGTGAGGTAGAAGGGATCGATGGGGATGCAGTGGCCGCCGAGACCGGGCCCAGGGTAGAACGGCATGAAGCCGAAAGGCTTCGTGGCGGCCGCGTCGATCACATCCCAAACGTCCACGCCCATCGCGTCGTAGATGATCTTGAGCTCGTTCACGAGCGCGATGTTGACAGCTCGGAAGATGTTTTCCGTGACTTTGGAGGCTTCCGCGATCTTGAGCGAATTGACGCGCACGATGCGCTCCACCACGAGCGAATAAAAGTGCTCAGCAAGCCCGCCGGCCACGTCCCCGTCGCCGCCCACCACTTTCGGAATGGTGGTGGTGGAAAACTGGGTGGCGCCGGGGTCTTCCCGTTCGGGCGAAAAGGCCAGAAAGAAATCCGCGCCCGAAATCAGCCCGGTGGTTTGGAGAAGCGGTTTTACGACCTCCTCGGTGGTGCCGGGGTAAGTGGTGGACTCCAGCACGACAAGTTGGCCAAGGCGCAGACTGTCGGCAATGGTCGCAGCCGTGGTGACGACATAGCGAAGGTCTGGCTCCCTGTGATGCGAAAGTGGCGTGGGCACGCAGATCACGATGACGTCGCAATCGCGCAGCCGCCTGAAATCGTCTGTTGCCGCGAACCGGCCCGCATCGAGGAGCCGCTGTAGCTCACTCGATGGAAGCGCATCGATATGGGACCGGCCGGCATTGAGCCCATCGACCTTCACCGGATCTATATCGAACCCCGTCACCGCAAACCCGCTCCGACCACAGGCGGCGGCGAGCGGCAGGCCGACATAGCCCAGTCCGATGATGCCGATCTGAGCGGTGCGCGCTTGAAGCCGCGCCGTCAGTTGGGCAGCCACATCCGGTTGAGGATTTGCAGCGAGTGCGCCACCCGCCGAACTCCGTCCTGGGCGAAGAAGATCGTGAAGTAGGTCGAGCGTCATGGAAGAACGATCTCCTGGGCCGCGCGGCGCGAAGGAACAGCGGCTTCGATCGCCAGCAGCATGAGCCTTGCAAGAACGGGACGCGTGTAATTGCGGATGGCAGCGGTGCAGTTCACCCGCATGCGGGCGCGACCCTGCGGGTCGTTCTTGAGCGCAAGGATCGCGGCAGCCAGAGCGGCCGGATCTTCCGGTGGTACCGGCAATCCGACCCCATGGCGCGCCACAATGTCCGCGGCTTCTCCGCGCACGCCGAGCAGGGTGGGGATGCCCATCGCCATGGCCTCAAACAGCTTGGACGGGATCACGGCTTCGAAAAGTGGATCGCGGCGCAAGTGGATCACCGAAAGGTCGAGCAGGGACCAGAAGCGAGCGACCTGATCCTTCGGCACACTGTCGAGGAAAAGAAGGTTGGACAGGCCCTCATCCGCTGCGCGGGCTTGCAGCGTGCGTTTTTCGGCGCCGTCGCCGAGCATCAGGATGCGGATATCGTTCGCGCCGCGTTCCCGCAGCAGCCTTGCGGTGTCGATCAGCGCGTCCAAGCCGTGCGCCAGCCCGTGAGTGCCGATGTAGCCGACCACGAAGGTGTCGCTGAGCCGCATCTGCGCGGAAAGCTGCGGATCTTTGGGCATGGGCTGGAAGCGTCGGAGATCCGCGCCATTGGTGACAACGGTGATCTTATCCGCATCGATCCCGCGTGCCGCGAGGATGCGCTTGGTGGCTCGGGTCACCGTCACGATCAGCGCCGCCCTACGGTAAAGAAAGAGCTCGACCTTCTCCATTAGTGCGAGGAGCCACGTGGATTTCATGGCACCCACGGCGCGGATCGACTCCGGCCAAAGATCGCGGACTTCCATTACGAAGTGGAGGCGTCGAACCGCGCCGACAAGCCAGGCGGCACAAGCGGTGAAGAACTGCGGCGAGGTGCCGACCACCACATCGACGCGTCGCACGAAGCAGGCCGCGATGGCGGCGCTGAGCATGAAGCTCAGATAATCGAGGGTCCTCCACAAGAACCCTTCATTGGCGAAGATCAAGGTACCGACGCGGACCACCCGGATACCGCTGATGGTTTCGCTTTGCCAAAGCTTGTTGCGGTAGCCCGGATAAACGATGCCGCGTGGGAAGTTCGGCACTCCGGTGATCACCGTCACCTGGTGGCCTGCCGCGACCCATTCGCGGCAGTGCTCGTAGGTGCGGCTTGCCGGAGCATTGACCTCAGGAACGAAGTTGTCCGAAAGGAAAAGGATGTGCATGTTGCACGACACTCAAGATACGCATGACTAACGCAAAGTTAACGTCTTGTAGTGTGACAAACATTATTCAGATTACAAGTAGCTCAGGAGGCTGAAGCGAAAATAAACTTCAAGGACGATCTGTTTCCTTCCAGCCTGACGCAAAGACACTGCGTCGGCATGCTTTCTCCGAAGCGAGGGTGGTAGGTGGCCGCCTCCACCCAGGCGGTGCCGGCATCGCAGGTCCACTGCAGGATTTCGCGGACCGCTCCGGTAGCGGACCCGGTCTGCCTGTGGTGAAGGAGTGTGATTTCCGGCGCAAAATGAAAACGTGCGATCGCCAGTCGTGGCGGTCCTGAAAGCTCGTCCGTCACTTGGAGGCTGTTGGTGTCCAGCACCCATTCACGTTTGTGGATCGGTTTGCCGCGGAGCCGAGCATACCCGTCATGATCCGCAACGAGGCGCATCTGGTGCTCGCCGGCGCTGGCAAGATGCAGGCGTGGCCGCGCGCGACGGGCCACGCGAAAGGCAGCCCACACTTCCGACGAATCCCGATCGTCCAACACAACCGTGTTGTGCGCTGCCGTTCCGCGCTGCCTTTGCCGTTCCAGGCCGGTGGCGTAGTCGGACGTGCCTGAGTTTACCAGCACGCGCTCTCCGCCGAGCGACAGTTCGAAGGACAAGGTGTCGGCATGCGCATGGCCGGGCTGGTGATCCGGCCCGAGCTCGGCGACATCGGCCAGAAGAACGGCGCGGTGGGTTTGCAGCCGCCAGTAGCCCGATGCGGCAAAGCCTGACAGCCCGACCGGTGGCGGCGGGGGCGGCGTGAAGCCGAGGCGCTCCGCATAAGCCATCAGCGCGGAAGGCTGCGCCGCCACTTCCAGCGCTGTGTCGTTGAAGAAGCTGATGTCGCCGTCCGGATGCGTCATGCCTCGAAGCCAAGCAAGCATCGGCTCGATGGTTGACGCCGCGAGAGCTGTAGGTGGGTCGGCGGTGGAAGCCAAACAGCGCCGAAGGTTTAGGAGATCCAGCAGATCCACCAGCACGAGGGAGTGATACATCGGGCTGCGCTCGTAATGGCCGCCATCCGGCAGGATCTGTTGGGGCAATTCGCGCAGCAGGATCGCGCTGCCCGTGGCATACCAATCTTCGGCTTCATCGCCCTGGAAGCGCAGCCCGGCGAAGCAAAGCGCAATCGCGTTCGCCAGGAGGTGATTGCCTGAAAGATGATGCTCGACGCGCGTCTTGAGCCAGCGCGCCTGCATGGCCAGGCTTGTCACGGCATCCGGCCCGAGCGGCAGGCCGGCTTGTTCCGCCTTGATCCAGTTCACGATGCGCCGCGCGGTCGGGTAGGGCTCCCAGCCAGTGCCGCGTGCGGGAGGATTGTCGCGGATCCAGAAGGCGATCAGCGCCGTGTGCCAGGCCCGCCGTTCCGCCGCGTCCGTTGCGGTGAGATCATCGAAGTAGTGGAGGTTGTAGCGCCAAAGTCGGGACTGGTTTGAAGGATTCCACCCGTCCACAACTGTGCCTTCCTGGCCGAGAAAGGAAAAGCTCTGCGGACCCGTCATGCTGGCAACCCGTTCTGCCGACGGGGTCCAGGAACCGAGGCGTGGCCGCAGCGGTGGCGGCGGACGCGTGTCTACGCCCGGGCGGATGAAGCGAAAACGGAGCCGGTGAAAAATCTGGCCGATGCGAAGATGGCGGACCGTTTGGCCGTAAAGCAGGACGCGCCACATCACGCGGGGAGCAACCGGCCGAGTGCTGCAACGATGCGCGTGCCGGCTTGACCGTCCCAGAGCGGGGGAATGATGCCGGTCTTCCATTGTCCGGCAAGCACGCGGCGCATTGCATCGCGAAGCCGGTCGGGATCGCTGCCAAGGATCTCGTTTGTTCCGAGGGCGACGGTTTCCGGCCGCTCGGTTGTGCTGCGCAAGGTGAGGCAGGGCACCTGCAACACGGTGGTTTCTTCTGAAACGCCGCCGGAGTCGGTGATCACCGCCTTGGCGTGCTCCACAAGGAAGTTGAAGGCAAGGTAAGGCTGCGGGTCCACGGTTCTGAGCGTAACCGGCATCGGACCGCAGGCGGCAAGCACCGACCGCGTTCGGGGATGAACCGGAAAAATTACGGGCAGCCCGGCTGCGGCTTGGCAGACCGTGTGCAGAAGCTGCGACAGCACCTGAGGGCAATCCACATTTGCGGGACGATGCAGCGTCAGAACGAAGTAGCGCCCCGGATGGAGGTCGCCCGCGAAAGCCGGTGCTCGGAACCGATCCCGATGGGCAAGCAGCGTGTCGATCATCGTGTTGCCGACAAAGAAGATGCGGCTCTCGGCAACACCGCCGGCCCGCAGGTTGGCGTTGGCCACTTCGCTCGTCGTGAAGAACCAGTTGGTGATGGCATCGGTGGCGAGCCGATTGATTTCTTCGGGCATCGACCAGTCGCCCGAGCGAATGCCGCCTTCCACATGGGCAACCGGAATGCCGGCCTTCTGACTGACCAGCGCACAGGCCAGTGTCGAGGTGACATCGCCAACCACCACGCAGGCCGCACTGCGCTGTCGGGCAAGCAGCGCCTCGTAGCCGATCATGATCGCGCCGGTCTGCGTCGCCTGGCTGCCGCTACCGGCGCCGAGGTTGATGTCCGGCTGCGGAATGCCGAGTTCGTCGAAGAAGCTCTGCGACATCGCCTGGTCGTAGTGCTGGCCGGTATGAACGAGGCGCGCGCGCAGGTGCCCCCCTGCCGCACGATGCGCCTCAAGTGCCGCCATGATGGCGGCGATCTTGATGAAGTTCGGCCGCGCGCCGGCAATCACGTCGATGAGCGTCATGAACGGATTACCGGCGCAGGGTCTCGGCAAGGTCGAGCGTCACGCGCGCGACCTCAAACAGTTCCTCGGCGGGAATAGGCTCCGGGCCGTTGTTGCGGATCGCCTGCAGAAAGGCCGCTGCGCACCCATCCTGGCCCTTGTTCTGCCGCCAAAGGGGCATCGGCCGTACGGCGGGACGTCCAAAGCTGCGGATGCGGCGGAAGTTGTCGATGACGGTGATGGTACCGTCGCAGAACACTTCGAGCCGCTCCTTCGGAAAAGTGCTGGCGCCATTGGCAAGGTAATGCACGGTTCCGGTGCAGCCGTTCGTGAAGGCAAGCTGCAGCGTGGCGACATCGCCGCGGCCGCAAGCGCTTGCCTGCGTAATCGGAGCTCCTGCCAGATGGCGCAGGAGATCCACGAAGTGGCAGGCTTCGCCGGTGATGCGCCCGCCTTCTTCGTCTTGTTGCGTCCAGTGGCTGGCAGGAACGATGCCGGCATTGACGGTCATTATGAGGGTTGCCGGACCGCTGCGCCGAACAAGCGTCTGCTTCACGGCCGCAACATGCGGGGCGAACCGACGGTTGAAACCGACGGTGAGCAGCGGCGGTTGTGACAGGCCGCGGCTTGCGGTCCATGCCTCTTGCACGGACGCAAGACCTTCGCGATCTACAGCAAGGGGCTTTTCAACAAAGACATGCTTGCCAGCGTTTAGAGCCGCGGCAACCAGTGCCGCGTGGGAGGAATGACGCGTGGCGATCACAACCGCTTCGACGGCGGCGTTGTGCAGCAGCGCCTCCACGCTTGTGCCCGCATGATGGAAACCGAACCTGCGCTGGGCGTGGAGTGCGGCAAGACCGTTGCGCGCCACGACCTCATGAAATGATGCGTCCGCGCGCTTGAATGCTGGGAGCAGGGTCCGCATCGCATAATCCCCAGCACCGATGACCCCGACCGCGGGATTTCTTCCGGGCGAGGGTGGGCGAAACGGCACCACTTGGGGGGCGAGGGGTTTTGGCTCCTGCTGCCGCTCGGGATAGCTGAGCAGGATCCCGAGCGAGGGCGCCGCACTGTCCACCAACTCGTAGGCCGCTTCCGCCTGATCGATGGCGAAGCGATGGGAAATCAGCGGTTCCAGCTGCAGTTGGCCGGCCGCCATGGTGTCGAGGGCAGCTTCGAAGTTGCGCTGAGCAGTCCAGCGCACGAAAGGGGCAGGGTAATCCTGGCCGGCTTCTTCATAGGCTGGATCATGCCGGCCGGGCCCGTAGGAGCACGATACCTGGAACGACAGTTCTTTCTCGTAGAAGTCTGCCCGATCGAGCTGCAGCCCACTCACGCCCACAAGCACGATCCGCCCGCGTTTGCGTGACATCGTGGCTGCGAGGCGCACCGGATCGCTGCTGCGGGTGGCGGCTGCAATCACCACCGCGTCGATTCCGCGAGCTCGCGAAAAAGCCTGTGCAACAGGCAAGGGAGCCTGGCTTCCCAGTGTGACCGTTTCGGCGCCGAACTGCGCGGCCAGCGCGACGCGCGCAGGATCGAAGTCGAGGCCGAGCACGCGGCACCCCTGGGCGTGCAGCAGTTGCACCGTCAGCAAACCGACGAGCCCGAGGCCGATCACGGCCACGCACTCACCGAATGTGGGCTGCGCGAGGCGCAGCCCTTGTAAAGCGATGGCCGTGATCACCGTGAAGGCGGCTTGATCATCGCTCACGGCATCTGGAACGCGCGCGCAAAGCGTCGCGGGCACGGAAATGATCTCGGCATGGCTGCCGTTGGACGCAATGCGGTCGCCGACGCGCCATTCGCTGGTACCTGGGCCGGCATCAACCACGGTTCCGACGTTGCAGTAGCCTAGGGCAAGCGGGCGGTCGAGCTTGGCGCGAACCGCATCCAGCGTCGACAGCACGCCATCCGTACGCGCCTTGGCGATCACGTCGCGAAGCCGTTCCGGCTGGGCGCGGGCCTTGCCGATCAGCCCGGCCTTGCCGAACGACACCAGCATGCGCTCCGTACCAGGCGAAATGAGACTGCGGCTTGAGCGGACAAGAAGATGATTGCGCCTGAGGGCAGGTGCAGGAGCATCGGCCACCTCCGTGCGGCCATCGCCCAGATGCTGAACAACCATCTTCATGTTACGCAAGGCCCCCCGGCCACGGCAATACGCGCCGTCAAGAATTGCTATATGCAATTGTGTGCAACTGCAAGTATGCTGAAAAGCAAAGAAGAAGTGCAGCCCTGTTGTTGTTCTGCGCGTGACTTCGAAATGCTTTGGGGTGCGATATGTATCCAATGATCTACCAGTCGCGTCGCGCGTCGGAGCGCCTCCATGCCACCTATGGCGTTCAGCGGTTGAGCGAGCGTTCCTGATCATGCTTGCGCGGGTCAGCCGCAACTTCGCCGTTCAGATCCTCGCGCTCGTGTTGATGATCGTCGAGCGCGTCGTCGCCGTTGGCCTTCTGGTCCAGGCCTGGGGGCCCAATGGCTATGCTGACTGGGCGATCCTGCTGTCCATCACCGGTTTGCTTCAACTGGGTGAGCTTGGCCTCAACGTCTACAACGGCAACGTCTGGCAGCGAAACCACGCCGCCGGCGATCACGCCGGGTCGGATCGAATGCTGGCCACCGCACTCGGCAACGCGCTTGTTCAAGGCATTGTTCTGCTTGCGCTGGCACTGGTCTTTCTCGCTTTGGTCGACCTGCCCTCGGCGCTGAACCTTTCGACAGAAGAAGGCGCGTCAGATGTTTTTGTGATGCTCAGCCTGTTCACCATCTTGATGGTGATGCGAGGCAGCATCTCGCAGCTTTACCGAGGCCATGGGCTCTATGTGAGAGGCAGTATCGTGGCGCTCCTTGGAACGGCCGCACTGCTTGGGAGTACTGCTCTTGCGATCAGTGTTGACGCGGGTCCCGTTGCCCTGGCTGCCGCTTATCTCGCCTGCCAGATCGTCTTCGGCATCGGGCTGGCCGTTTGGGACCTCCGTCGCTCGCTGCCTCACTTGCACTGGCGAGTGGCCCGGCCAAGCTGGCGAGCGTTCCTTCCCATCTGGAAGGATGCGCGCTGGCTTGCGGTGGAGCAATGCGCGCCTGTTGCCTGGTTGCAGTTGCCTGTGCTGGCAATGGGCATTGCGGGCCTCGGTGGCCCTGCTCTTGTGGCCTTCCTGTTGATCCGCACCTTGGCGGGATTTGCCAAGCAGGTCGCCACGATGCTGTCGATTGCCGTCGGCATCGAGATTGCGGGCGGCGCGACATCCAGTGCCGCCGATACCAGCCGTTTGAGCGCATTGGGTCGGTTTCTGGCTGCGACCTCTGCGGCTGCCGGTGTTGGGTTGATCCTGTTCGGAGAGGCCATTCTGTCCATCTGGACCGGCGGCACGGTGCCTTTCGATCTACTTGTTGCGGTGTGGCTCGGCTGCGGGATCGTGGTGTCCGCGATTGCGCAGCCGATCGCGAAGTACCTTGCCTTCACCAACCGCGCTCGGCCGAACGCCCTTGCCTGGATCGTCCAGCTTGCCATCGGACTAAGCGCAATGGCGCTCGCAATGCCCACCTATGGCATTGTTGGCGCAGCTGCGGCCCTGGCGCTCGGGGAAGGCGTCGGGATGGGGCTGGTTCTGCCCGTGCTCGCCCGCCGCGAACTGCGGGGGCCACTCGCGCCATATTACCGCGCCTGCGTGCTCGGAGGAATTGGAAGCGCAGGCTGGTGCGGCTTTGTCGGCCTGCTGCTTCCTCCTGCATCACCCAGCCTGGAAGCGATGTTGTGGATCCTGTTCGCCGCTGTACCCGTCATGATTGTCGCGTCCCCTTCCACTTTGCGGCGACACGCGAAGCTTCGCTGGCAGCAGATCTTCCAACAGCGGCAGCAGGCGTGACCGCAACGCGCTGTATCGGTATTGGTCAAGCCAACGAGCCTGCGCGGCACGCCCCATTTTCGTTCGCAGCACGGGGTCACCCAGGAGCCGGATGATGGCAGCCGCAAGCGTGCCGGGCTTTGAAAGATCCACGCACGCTCCCGTCACGCCGTCGACGTTGACCTCCTGACCTGCGTCCTGCGTGCTCGTGATCACCGGAACGCCGTGTCGCATGGCTTCGACGTAAACGAGGCCAAAGCCTTCGCCGCGCGAGGGCATCGCAAACAAGCCCGCACGTGCCCACAGGTCATCCAGCGCGCGGGATGGGACGAACCCGAGGGCGTCAATGGAGGCTGCAACGGGAGATGCGGCGATCCTTGCTTGGAGCGCGGGGAGACCTGAGCCTGTGCCGGCAATCGTCAATCGCGCCTCGGGAAGGGCGGCCACGACAGAGGGCCAGATGTCGACGGTGAGATCGTGACCCTTGTAGTTCTCCTCCGCGTCGATCCGGCCGACCATCAGCACAAGCGGCTCTTTGGCCGTTGTCGCCGTTTGCGGCGGCGTGTCCTCCTCCGTTCCGAGCGAACACACACGTGCGGCAGGAAGAGAGCCGTGCAGGGCTTCGAAGCGAAGCAGGGAATGCTGCGACACCGCCAGCACGCGATCTGCCCTTCGCAGGGCAGTTAGTCCGCTTGGACGCAGCGCCTCCCAGGCTTCCGCGCCATGCAACCAGACAACGTGAGGACGGCGCGGCCAGTGCGGATGGACGCGCGCCAAACTCGCGCTGTCATAGATGCACAGATCTCCCCGCCAGCCTTCCCACTGCGTTTTCAAAAGGAAGCGGGCGCGACTTCCCCCGGCACCGAAGGTTCCGTCTTGCTGCACCCCGTCGAGATAGGTGACGATCCGCACGTCATGGCCGGCTTCCCCGAGGACCCGCGCAGTCAACCGTGCCACCTTCGCGATGCCGCCGCCTGGCTGGAGCGTGGCCGTGCCGATGAGGATCCGAGCCATCAGCGGCGGTGCCGGCAGGCCAGAACAACAAGCGTGTCGGAGAAGCGTGCCGCCCCGAGCGCGCGCAACACCGGTGAAAGCACCGGTGCCGGCGCGTAGTAGACCGTTTCCATTACCTCCAGGTTCCGCTGCGCCAGTTCTCTCTGCAGCGCTTCCAAGGCGATGATGTGCCGGACATGCCGCCGGTAGCGCGGCCATCCGCAAAGGCGAAACATGAGCCGCTCGGCATGGCGGTAGACGCTGTGGGAATTCGGCACCGAGAACAACAACATGCCGTCATGAGCCAGCGCCGAAACGAGTGTGTCGACGGTGCCCCAGAAATCGTCGACATATTCCAGCACGCTGGAACAAAGCACCAGATCGAAGGGCGCCTCTTGCGCCAGTACCCGTTCGTCGATCATCGCAAGACGCAGCACCACATGAGCGAGCCCTTCGATGGCTATGCGCCGGCGCGCAAGGTCCAGCATGGCCGCGCTTCCATCGACTGCCAGCACATGCGCAGCGTGTTCAGCCGCTACCGCGGTGAGCACGCCGGACCCACAACCGGCGTCCAGCACCCGTGCCCCTGCCGGTGCGTAACGGGAGATCAGGCGGCTCCACACCATCTTGCGCTCGCGAAAGCCGCGCGCCCGCGTGTAAGCGGCGTCGAACCGGTCGGCTATCCCGTCATGCCAGGCAACGGCGTCGCTCATGCTGCTTGCGCTCCGCGCGCTCGCCGAATGGAGGATCCGCCCCCAACGTCGCGAACAATCGCCGTGAGGAGGGTCGCTCCTGGGTATACCGCAGCGATGGTCAACAGGCTTGCGCCGACGTCCCCGGCAAGCAGCCCGTCCATGCGAGCGCCCATATACATGCCGAGGAACACGGCAGGGAAATGCAGCCACTGGCCGTGGGTCAGGGTCCAAAAGGCATAGCGTCCGGTCGCAAAGAAGATCAGGCCAAGCGGGACCATGACCAGCGGGACACCCGCCCAGCCGAGATTCCAATAGGCTTCCGCAAAGTAGCCCATCCAGGTGGACGAGGTTTCTGAACCCGTGAGAAGGATTGTGTAGTCCCGCCCCATGTCGAACAACGGCTTGTCCGGCCACAGGACGCGGGGAACAAGGAGATAAGGCAGATATGTCAGCGAGTTGCCGGCTTGTCCGGAATCGAAAAGCGAAAGCGCGGGAGCGGCCGCATGGACATAGGCGATGCGCAGCAGGCTTCCTTGGAGCTCGTCGTGCCGTTCGTTTGGCCCGTGCGCGGCGAAGTCGGAAAGGATGCCCAGGCGCTCGGCAAATGAAGCAGTATGAATGGTGCCATACCGATCGGCCAGCTGTGCCCGACCATCCATGGTGGCCATCTGCAGGAAGGGGAAGGTAGCGACAGCCAAGGCGACCGCCAGGAAAAGGCGACGCAGCGAAAAGCGATGCTGCAGCACGGCGATGCCGAACATCAAGACTGGCAGCAGCGCGTCGGCCTTTGAGAAGCGAAGGAGACCCGCAAAAGCATCCGCCGCAACGAAAAGAAGCACGAGCGCGAGCCAGCGCGGATTGTTGCGCAGGCACCAGAGCGTGGCAAGAAAGGTGGCTACGGGAGCAAGCCACACGAGTTGCGTCAGCAGCCCCGGCAGAACGGTGTCTTCGCCCAACGCGCCCATCGCTTTGGGAAAGATAAACAGGTACTTAACGGCAAATCCCACAGTGCCGAACAAGAAGGCGGCTACGAGCATGAGGCGGTCATTGCCGGCCGGTTTCCGAGGCAAGGCCTGTTGCGGCCACACGCGCGCGGCGGCGAACACCGTGGACAGGATCACAAGGCTGCATGACGCTGCCAGCAGGTTGAACTTGGCGATTTCCGCTTCGGTGGCGTCGTAGAAAGCCATCAGCTCGGCATGGGTCACCTTGTTCATCAGCCCTTCGGCCACCGACCCAATGCCGAAGTAGGTCGCCGTGGCGAGGCGCATCCAGAACAAGCCGGTCCACAAGGCGAAGGGATTGCGCCGCGCCACCTGGATGGCGCCCGCGACAAGCACCGCTGCGAGCCACGGAGGTCCAACGAAGTTCACTAACGGTTGTGCGGCGACGTCGCCGAACAACCCTGCAACCAGGTAGAAGCCAACAAGGCCGGCCAGCCAAAGGAGTTCCCAAGCGGCGACGTCGCGGCCAGAACTGCAGCCCCTCATTGCAGTCGGCCGAAGATATTGGCGCGCATGCCGGACAAGGCATGATGCGCGTTGACTGTTCGTTCGTAGGCAACGCCCAAAAGATAGAGTGGCGCGAAGAAGCTGAGGTAAGCGGGATCGGTTTCTACCATCCGCAAGTCGCAGCTTTGGAAGCCGCTCGCGTGCGCAAGGTTCTGCAACCGCCTCCTCGTGTTGGCGCGGTAAAAGGTCGGCCAAGGCGCGTGCTGGTCTTTCGCAGCGCCCCGGACCCTGTTGGCCACGAGGTGGTGGAACCAGTGCGGTGTGCAACGAGCTGCGATCGCAACATAATGGAAAAGATTAGGAGTCCGGAAAAAGAAGCTGCCGCCGGGTTTCAGCACCCGCCGCACTTCACCGAAGAACCGGCCGGGATCTTCGACATGTTCGAGAACATAGTCGCTGAAGACCGTGTCGAAGCAGGCGTCGGGGAAGGGCAGCGTGCCGTCCGCCCCAATCAGAACCGCGGCGTCGAGTTCCTCGTTGTCTAGAACGATCGGGTCGATATCGGCGCCCACCACTTGGCGAACACGACCTTTCAGGATGCGCAGCGGATGCCCCGTCTGTGGGCCGGCACCCAGGTTCAGCACATGCATGTCCGAATGGAGCACGCTGCCAAGCCAATGGTAAAAGATGCGCGTGCCGTCGAAACGGGGCGAAGGGTAGCAGATCGCCTGGAGAGAACGCGTACTCACGCTGAACAACAACTCGCCGGAAGAAGAACCAGTATTTCGCCGCAAGGAGAAAAGATCAACTCCTTTCGCGTGAGGCGGGTTGTAGAAAAAGGCGTGAACAAAATTGCGTCAACAACACGCCTGAAGCGGCAGATCGCAAGCACAACGCGGAGAAGTTCATCCACGGGTGGAGAAACGCGCGGCATCTTGAAGAACAGGTGACGCAGGAACCCTTCCCATGAACGAGATCTCTCCCAATCTTTCGCTGCCCTACATCATGCCTTCGCAGGCGCAGAAGCATGTGACCCACAACGAGGCGATCCGTGCCCTGGACGCATTGGTGCAGATCGCTGTTCTCGCGCGGAATGTGGCAATGCCACCGCCAAGCCCGGCGGAAGGCGATCGCTATCTTGTGCCCTCCGGCGCAGTCGAGCCCTGGGCGGATCACGTCGGGTTTCTCGCCGCTTGGCAGGATGGGGCCTGGGCATTCTACGCGCCGCAAAGCGGCTGGACGGCCTGGGTACAGAACGAGGCCGTCTTGCTTGTGCACCACAATGGCGGCTGGGCGGAAGTCGGTCAGAACGCCGGCGGAGGAGGCGAAAGCGGCGGTTCGGGTGCCATCACCGGTGCGGTTGTCCAAGCGCTTGCAGCAACCGGCTTGACCCACAGGCTCGATACCACGGCGGTCGCGACAACCGGCGGCTACGATTGGCGCAGCTATTACCAGGCCGCCTCCTGGAGCAACGGGCCCAGCAACGAGCCGACCTATATCGACGACGTGTTTGCATCCGGCATCAACATGGCGGGCGTTGCCCTGAAAGCCGATCCGAACCGGCAATATGCCGCCTGGCACATGGAATCGAAGTTCTATTCCAACGCGAACCAGCTCAAGCCGTGGACCGAAAACTTCCTCGAAGTCATTGATACAACTGGTGCCAAGCGCCGGCCGATCGGCTGGGTGGGGGCGCATGACGGCTCCTTCGGCAATGTCAGCCTCGCGCAGACCGTGCTTTACCTCCAAGGCAACAACCACCAGCCGAAGATCGATTACAACTTCGAAACCAACGCCGTGCTGGTTTATGACGGCATCAGCACCACCTACCTCCAGAACGATGTGCCGCCGCATCGGCAGCGCAACGCCGCCGCCGATTCCACCATTGCTCTGCCTTACGTGGACGATGGCGACCTGCTGGTGATGAGCCGCGCCCTGTCCACGCCGCGCGCGCCGGGCTCGCGCAATGCATCAGGGCCGAAGGCCACAGCCCGCGGGATGAACACGGACGCCTTTGTTGCAGAAGCGCCGGGGGGCTTGGCTTCCACCTTCGCTCTTGCCTGCGGTGTCACGCAAGGTGCATCGGCGGCGATTGCGGTCACCGCCGACGGCACCACCACCGTGACGACGGCCGGCACCAATGCCGTGCCGGAAGCCGCGATCGGCCGCGGCATCACTGGCACCAACGTGCCGGCCAACACGCGCGTGACGGACGTTTTAAGCGACACAAGCTTCAAAACAAACAACGCCCTGCCGGCGTCGGTGACCTCCATAACGCTTGCGGCGCGCACCCGACGCACAACGGAATGGAGCGTCGACACTGCCGGCGTGGTTACCTACGATTACAGCGCCCGGCTGGCCTTCCGCGACAAAAGCGCTTCGAACGCCATCATCTTCCACCTTTTCGATGGCAATGTCGGGATCGGCAGCGGTGCGGCCTATCCGACGGGCGCGAAGCTGGTGGTGGACGGGCCGGTCCGTCTCAAAAGCTACACAGTGGCCACACTTCCGGCGCCGAACACGGCGGGCGCCGGCGCAATCGTTTACGTTTCGGATGCGAGCGGCGCGCCGACCCTTGCCTGTTCGGATGGCGCGGCCTGGAGGGTGGCGGCGCCCCTTGGTGCGGTGGTGGCATAGCGCTGTTGTTGCGAAAGAAGCTGGCGCGCCTTGGCGAGCACCACGGCGGCGCGATCGTCTATCGAATAGCCTGAACGCAGGGCTCGTTGATGGCCCGCTGCCGCAATGCGGCGGCGAAGGTCGTCATGAGCCAGGTAGAAACGGATCTTGTCGGCCAGTTCGTCCGCGCCTGTGAAGAAGACAGCTTCCCGGTCCTCTGCAAAATAGTCACCAATCTCGTCGGAGCGCTCATGCAGCATGAAGCCCCCGGACGCAGGGATGTGGAACGTCCGCGAGGTGATGAGATCCCCACTTGATGCGCCCGCACGCGCTTCGCTGAGGAGAGCGATGTTGATCCTGGAAGCGCTGATGGCGGCGGCATAGGACGCGCCGGTGATCTCCCGCTGTTGCAGTGCGTGAGGGGGAAGGGTGGATGCGCGCTGCCATTGCGCGCCCCAGATCCGGAGATCCAGTTTTCCGTGACGCTGGAGGAGTGCCGCCAGAATGTCTTCCTTTTTCGGCGACCAGGTGCCGATAAAGGAGGCCGCACAAGGGAGGCGTGGATCCAGGGCGTCCGGCGATGCAGGCCGGTGGGTTTCCGGATCAAAGCCATGCGGCAGAAAGGACGCGCGGGAAACACCATGGCGCGCCATATCTGCGATGCCAAAGCTCTTGGTGGTGAAGACCCAGTTGTAAAGCGGCAAGACCTGCGGCGGCAGGCTTCCGTGCGCCGCCACGCTGACATCGGGCCAGAAGTTGATCGCGACGCCGCCTTGTTGCTGGACCGAACGCACGGCAGCCGGCGTGACCATGACGCCCTTGAACGCAAACAGGAGATGGGGCTGGAATGCTTTCGACTGCTCAACCAGTGCGCCCTCCGCTTCCCGGATGATCAGGGGCCAAAGCAGGCGCCGGGCCGCCCGCATGGGAACGCTTTTCCAGGGCGTGCCGGCAAAGGCATCGTCCGCAATCACATGAACGGAATGGCCGGCACGGCGAAATGCGCGAACAAACGCATAAGCGTTGGAACCCTGCCAGGTCTCGCTGACGGCCAGGATACGCAGGGACGAGGGAGGAGACACATCCGCGCTCATGCAGCGCATAGCTCCCGAAGCATGATCTCCGTTCGGCTCACCGCGTCGTTGCGGCGATGATGGTCTTCGGCCAAGGCACGGGCATTGGCTCGCATGCTGAGCCTGGTTCCCTCGTCGTAGCCTGCGAACGCTTGGATCGCTTCAAGGAAGTCAGCCTTCTTGCCGAGCGGCAGGTCCCATCCCGCACCATTCAGCCGAAGACTTGTCCAGGGTGTCTGGTCCGAAATCAGAACCGGGACGCCGCAACTCAGAGCCTCGAAGATGGCGTGGCCAAAGTTTTCGCCCGCGCTCGGCAGAAACAACAGATCGGTTTCGGCAAGAACGGTGGCAAGCTGTTGCTGGGGAAGAACGCCCTTGAATGAGGCCTGAACATGCGGCGGCAATCGTTCGGCAAGCGCCCGACATGTTTGGAGATAGCCAGCGTCCTCCGATGGTCCGTAGATGTCGAACTGCAGGGGGATCGTCGCGCCTGCAAGGACCTCGAGGGCGAGGTGCAGGTTTTTGACCGGTGTGATGCGGCCGAGAAAGGCAAGCCGCACCTTGTCGCCCGGCACATGGGGCAGCGGAACAAGGAGAGGGCGGATGTTGCCCGCGCTTTGCAGGGTCCGGTGCGCAGGAAAAAGCGTCCGGCAAGCGTTCTCCTCAAGTGCGCCGGTGGCGTGCAGCGCCACCGTTTGCAGCAGGCGCCCGCGTGTTGCAAAGGCAACGAATGCCTGCTTGCGGCGCGGCTTTTGCGCGAGCGCACCCGGGTTGAACTCGCCACGGGGAGACAACAATACGGACATGCCCGGCAACAATCCACCACGCCGCGCAAGCAGGAGCGGTAGGGTGAACTCGCGGTCAAAGAAGCCGTTCAGCCAAACGAGATCCGGAGCCAGGCCGTGGATGGTCTGAAGGAGCCGCAGCGGCAAGCCGCTGCCCGCCCGTAGATAGGATGCGGTGAACCGGTCGGCCGTTCGCCGGGAAGCGCAGCCTTCCTCTGCCCGGAAAGGGCGATCGCGCGCCAGCAAGTGGAAGTCGAACTGGCCGCCCAAAGCGTCGGTCATGGCAAGGAAGCTCTGATTGGGCCCCGACGCTTCATTGCCCGGCCAGGCCGCACCAATCGCACAGACGACCAGGGGCCGTGAGCGCCTCACGCGCCGTTCCAATGGTCGACACGCTCTTCGGGAACGGCGACGATTTCCCAGCTGTCGCCGATCGCAGGCAGCGCAGCGGATGCCGAGATCGGACGGTTGGCGGCAAAGATCGCGTAGCGCTGTTCGTGCAGGAGGCGCGTCACCACGGAACTGTTCTCCCGCGGAACTTCCATGATGAGGAGCGGCCGCTTTTCGCGCAGGAGCTCGGTGCCACCGGTAAGGATCCAGACTTCCGCGCCTTCCGCATCGCACTTGATCAGGTCGGGCGCGGGCTGTTGCTCTGCAAGCCAGTCCAGCGTCACCGTGACCACCGGGTAGGTCGTGCGCGTGCCGCCCATCTGGCTGCCGTGATCGGCTCCCCGCAAACTGTTGGCGGCTCGCCCGCGCGCGGCAATCTCAAGGGCCGACAGCGCGAGGCGGTCGGATACCGCCGCCGGTACGATCGTCACCGACAGATCCGGATTGGCAGCCAAGGACCGATGCAAAAGCATCTGATTGAAAGGGTCCGGCTCGATCGCTAGCACGGCGCCCGTGGATCCGACAGCATGCGCGGCGGGAAAGGCAAAGGAGCCCATGTTGGCGCCGATATCCCACACGGTCATGCCGGATCGAACGAAGCGGCGCACATATCCAAGAAGCTCAGGCTCGAACCGTTCGACATTGAACTGCAGGGCACGCAAGCGATTGGCCGGTGAAAGAAAGATCAGCCGGCGCCCGAACTCCGGCGGGAGGCGCCGGCGAACAACCAGGTTGCGCAGCGCGTATTCGGCCAGCCGACGCAACGGGTGAACAGCGGTCTGCGGGACAGCTGCCACCGCGCTCATAGGGAATATCCGTGGCGCTGCCGGATGTGCTGCTTGAACGCATCGACACCGTTGGCCGCAATGAAGCGCCGCGCTTCATCGATCTTGGCATCCACGAGCATCCAGTTCCACCAGCCCTGAAGGAAGTGGAACAGGAAGCCCTGGCGGCCGTCGAGAAACCCGAGCAACAGGAAGAAGCGGAACAGGAAGTACACTGTGCCGCGCAGATAAAGCGGCATGCGGCCGAACACGCGGTTCTTGATCACGCGTTTCCAGCCGGCCTGATCCCGCTGCGTTTCCAGTGTCGCGTCGCCGGGGCGAAGGTCATGTTCGAGCTGAAGGAAGTCCAGCATCTGGCGCGTGGCGTAGCCATTGTGCTTGTCCGTCCACCACGAGATGTCGTTGAGGTTCTCATCCACCATATCGTGATCGAGCGTAACGGCGTGGCCCTGCGTCAGAACCATATGTTCGTCCATCCAGCGTTGCTCGATACGCCCTGTGCCGGGCCGCCAGAGCCGCATCAGGATAGTGGGATACAGACCGCCGAAGCGGATCCAGCGGCCACGAAAGATCACCTTGCGCTTGAGCCTGAGGCCGGTGACCGCCGCGGGCTGGCCGGGAAGCACCGACCTGATTTCCTCGACCAGCGCGTCTTCGAGATATTCGTCCGCATCAAGGCGCAAGATCCAGTCGGTCTCGATATCCATCTGGTCGAGCGCCCATTGGAACTGATCGGCATAGGTGACCCAGGGCCGCTGCACGACCTCAGCCCCATGTGCCTGGGCGATGGACACAGTGTCGTCGGTGGAAAAGCTGTCCACAACCAGCACGCGCTGCACCAGCGGTGCGATGCGGGAAACACAGCGACCAATATGAAGCGCTTCGTTGAAGGTCAGGATCACCGCCGTGATCGACAACGGTTGGCTGCATGTGGGGGATCGATGCTCGGACAACCTGGTCATGCGGCGAGTTGCTCGATCTGCTTGAAATGCCCAAGCACTTGTCGCGCCCATATCCTTGATGTCAGGCGTGGATTGGGCAGAGTTGCGGTGCCGAGCAGAGGTGCCGAAGGGATACTAAAGCCGCTTTTCGATCGGGCCAGCAGCGAAGGCGGGAGCGGCTTGCGTGGGATCTCGGCCAGCACGCTTTTGCCGCCCGCCTGCAGCACGGCTGACAAAAACGGCGCCACATCCTGCAACAGCCGGTAATCCACCAATGGGGTGCGGATCTCCACGCCATGTGCCATGCCGGCCCAATCCGCGTCGCGCAGGAGCTGGTTCTTGAGGTAGTTGTCGATCTCCAGCGCGGCCACGCGAAGCTTGGGATCCCTGATCCCACTGCCAAGCGACGTGCCGATCAGCGCCATCGGCTGCAGCCGCTCCAGCCCCGCGCTGGCGAAGTCGCGCCCGAGCAGGTTCGGCAGCTCATGCGGCATGAAAAGGCCTCGCCTGAGCAGATACGCGCCCGGCCACGTGCCACCCCATTCGAAAAGCGACAGCGCCTTGGGATTGCCCTTCCGTAGGGTGGGCATCAGGGTCGATCCGATGTGCCGCGCAGCCTTGCCGAATCCGGGAAACGCCGCGGGCCGGGCGGCCGCCCGCACAAGCCCGGGCACGGTGCGGAAGGTCGAATAGCCACCGAACAGCTCGTCGCCGCCGATGCCCGACAAAGCGACCTTCAGCCCCGTTTGACGCGCCGCGCGCGCCACGAGCCAGGTGTTGATGCCGTCGACGCTGGGTTGGTCCATATCGCGGAGGATTGCTGGCAACAGGGTGCTGAGTTCCGCTTCGCCCACCTGCTCGACATGGTGACGGGCGCCATAATGCTCCGCCACGGAGCGCGCGCCGCGTTCTTCATCCTGCGCCGTGCCCGAAAAGGTCTCGAAGGTCAGTGTGATGGCGGCCAGCGCGTCGCTGGGGCGCAGGTCCTGCAAGGCGCCGAGAAGGGCAGCGGAGTCCAGCCCGGCCGACAAGAAGAGCCCGATCGGCACATCGGCTTCGAGGTGTCGGAAAAGGCTAGCGCGCACAGCGTCCTGCGTTGCACGCATGGCCTCTCGCAGCGGCACATTGGCAGCGCGTGTGGCAAGCACAGCGCCCGGCGAGGCGAAGCGGGTGGGAGATCCCACCACTCCGTTTCTGATTGTCAGGTGATGTCCGGCAGGCAAAGCCTTGATGGCGCGATGAGTCGTGAAGGGCTCGGGGACATGACCGAGCAGGGCAAAGCCAGCGATCCCGGCCGGATCAACGGTGTCGTCCACGCCGCCGGTAAGAAGCGCCTTGACCTGCGAAGCAAAGGAAAAACTTCGACCGTCGTCGCTGTAGTAAAATGGCTTGATCCCATAGGGATCGCGCGCAACGAAAAGTGTTTTCTCCTGCTGATCAAAGATCGCGAAAGCAAACATACCCTGAAGGGCATGGACGGCCTCCGCGCCTCTTTGCAGATAAAGATTGAGGATCACCTCGGTGTCGGACGCTGTTTTGAAGGTGTAGCCGCGCGCGGCGAGGTCGCTGCGAAGGTCGCGGTGATTGTAGATCTCGCCGTTGAAGGTGATGTGCAACCGCCCAGTTGCTTCCCCCATCGGCTGCGTGGCCCGCTTCGTGGGGTCGATAATGGAAAGCCGACGATGGGCAAAAACCAGGTCGCCGTTATCGAGGGTGATCAAGCCATCGCCATCCGGGCCTCGCGCGGACATATACTCTGCTGCGGAAGCTGTTTGGAAAGCGAAACCAGATCTGGACGTCCTGGTGTACTGGTACTGACCCGTGATACCACACACTTGTACACCAACTCCGAAGCTACTCTGCTCCATATCTGCTCTGACGAACGATCTGAAATCAAGAGGAATAGTTTACAGAAAGTAAAAATCTGGGATTGCGCAGTTTAACGTTTCCTGTACGGTTGTGTTCAACAGGTGGGGTCAAGCGCAACCTAGTATGCTGTGCCGGTGCCTGATCATGGTGTCCTTTTTAGTAGTGCGTGGGGGCGCGGGTGGAGCAGATTGGGCTCAAAACGTCGATGCTCGACGTGTTGTCGGCGCGACCGGATCTTCGCTGCGCGATGCGCTTGCGCTACCACCTGCTCGGCGGTCTGCTTCTTTGCGTGCTGTTTCCAGCGCTCCTTCGGAACGGCTTCAACCTTCCTCCCATGCTGTACCCCGCAGACGTCAAGATGACGGTTGGCGCCCTTTCCGCGCTGCTGGGCGGCTACTACCTTCACCGTCGCCTCGTCGGCTTCCCGGGCGTCTCAGCTTCGAGCTACATCCTTCCGGCTTTCACGACGTCGTTTGCCGCAGTGATCGTTGTCTTCTTCTTTTTCCGGCTTGAATATTCACGCCAGGACTTTTTGCTGAGCTATAGTCTTGCTCTTGTTTGGGCCTATGCGCACACGGCAATCGGCCGTCGCGCGCAGACGCTCCGATTGGCGGTTGTGCCCGGAGGTGCAGCGAAAACGCTGGAGCAGATCCGGGGCGTGTCCTGGGACTGGCTGAAAGAGCCCGAGGCCGGGTGGCACCGCTGGGACGGCATCGTGGTCGACCTTCGTGCGGACCATGGCGCGGACTGGACCCGCTTCATCGCCCGTGCGGCGCTGGCGGGCGTTCCCGTGTACCATTTCAAACGCATCCGCGAGTCCCTCACCGGGCGTGTCGAGATCGAGCATCTGTCGGAAAACACGTTCGGTTCGCTTAATCCGAACAGGCTTTATTTCCGCTTGAAGCATGCGGCTGACTTTGTCGTCGCGCTGCTGGTTTTCTTGCCCGCGCTGCCGCTGGCAGCCTTGATCGCCTTGGCGATCCGCCTCGACACGCCGGGCCCGGTGTTTTTCGTCCAGCCGAGGCTTGGCCATCGCGGCCGTGTCATCAGGGTCGTCAAATTCCGGACGATGCGCCACGAGGAGGCGCAAGCCATCAGCCTCGAAGAACGGCGCGAACACGCTCGCACCTTGCCGCATGATCGCCGCATCACCCCCGTTGGCAAGTGGTTGCGCCGCACACGGCTCGACGAGTTGCCGCAGATCATCAACATCCTGCGCGGAGAAATGAGCTGGATCGGACCTCGTCCGGAAGCGCTGCCCTTGTCGGCGCATTATGATGACGAGATCGCCTTTTACAGCTACCGCCATATCGTGCGGCCCGGGATCACCGGCTGGGCGCAGGTGAACCAGGGACATGTCACCACCGTCGACAGCGTGCGGGACAAGCTAGGCCTGGACCTCTACTACATCGCCTATTTTTCCAACTGGCTTGATGTGCTGATTGCGCTGCGCACCCTGCGCACGATCGTGACCGGCTTCGGGGCGAGGTGAGGGTGGCGCATTGATCGACCTTCACAGCCATATCCTGCCCGGTCTCGATGACGGCGCCCCCGATCTCGCCAGCGCATTGGCCATGGCGCGGATCGCCGTTCGGGATGGGATCCGCCATTGCGTCTGCACACCGCATATCGTGCCGGGGCTCCACCCCAACACGGGCCTCCGCATTTCGGCACGCCTCGCGCTTTTCCGGGAGGTCCTGAACCGCGCGGAGATCCCGCTGAAGCTTTCCCTGGGCGCGGAAATTCATCTGACGCCGGATCTCGTTGGCGGCCTGCACAACCGCGTGCTGCCCTGTCTGGGGCGGGGCTCCGCATTTTTGCTCGAGCTCCCGTCGGCCGCGCTGCCGCCCCGGGTCATCGGTTTCATTGCTGGGCTCCAAGCGGCCGGGTACCGCCCCGTGATTGCTCATCCGGAGCGCTTGCGCTGGATCGAAGCGCGCGCCGATCTCCTTCTCGCCCTTCAGAAGCAGGGAGCGGTGATGCAGATCACAGCCGGCTCGCTTCTGGGACGGTTTGGCAGCCGCGCTCGTTTCTGGTCTGAATACATGCTGGATCACAGGCTGGTGGATGTGATCGCCACCGATGCGCATGACGAGCAACGGCGCCCGCCGCTCCTCAGCGCCGCCCGCGACCGCGCAGCCTTGTGGGTGGGCGAAGCGGCTGCTCATGACATGGTGCACGGCACGCCTGCGGCCCTGATCGCGCCGCGGACGGAAGCGGCCATCGACCCCCGGCGGGGTGTGACAGCCTTCCTGCCAGCGGGAGGCCAGCTTAGCCCCGCCGCCGGAGACCGGGTTTGAGACCCGTCTTCAGGTGCCTGATCCTGGGCTTGCTGGCCGTGAGCGGCTGCACGACCGCTTCGAACTACGAGCCTTCCCTTTTTTCCGGCGAGCAGCAGGTGATTGGCACCACGGTTCTGACGGGAGCCCTGCCCGAACCGACCACCGCAGCGGACGGCAATCCGCAGATCGTCGCCAACGATGTCCTGACGGTCAACGTTTACGGTGCGGCGCAACTCGACCGAACAGTCCGGGTCGACGCCAACGGGGAGATCGCACTGCCGCTGGTGGGCAGCATCGAGGCTGCCGGCGCTTCGCAGCGGGAACTCGAAAACACCATCGCGCTTGCTTATGCTCGCGACTACCTCCAGTCGCCTCAGGTTTCGGTTTTCGTCAAGGAGTCGGTTGGACAGCAGGTCACGGTGGACGGCGAAGTCAACCGGGCCGGCATCTATCCGGTGACGGCTCGATCGACCTTGCTGCAGGTAATTGCACAGGCCGGAAATTTTAGCAGCCTCGCAAACAACAGGAAAGTTCTGGTGTTCCGCCCTTCCGGCGGCCTTCGCTACGTTGCCGTTTTTGATGTCGTAGCCTTGAGAAACGGCCGCAGTCCCGACCCCCACATCTTTGGCGGCGACATGGTTGTGGTGCCAAGCTCGGCCGCCAAGCTGGTGCGACACGAGCTCAAGGACCTACTTGGCGCTGCGGCAAGCGTCGGTAGTCTGGCGGCGCTCGGACTGTGACCGATGCTTGACCGGATCGCCCGCCAGCCTGCTTACGACTATGGGGTGGGCGCGTTCCGCTCCGGTTTGCCTTACGCACCCTCAGCTTATGACAGCTTCGATGCGCATCTGAGCTATGGCGGACAAGGCGCGGCGGGAAATCAGCTCGATCTGCGTCAGCTCCTTTCCCACCTGGTGCGATATCGCCTGTTGATCGCGAGCTTCGTTCTGGCGGGGCTTTGCGCGGGATTGGCTTTCTTCCTGACGCAAACACAGATCTATCGGGCAGCGGCTCGGATCGAGATTTCCGCGCCTTCGGCCCGGGTGGTGCGCGACCTCGAGGTGGTGCACGAAGCGGCCGACATCCGCGCCTTCCAAACCGCGATTGAAAAGCTGAAAAGCAGAAGCGTCGCCGAGCGCACGGTGCGTGCCCTCGGCCTTGCGGAAAAGCCCGCCTTCCTGGTTCCGCAACCCGGGCTGTCACCCAGGCGGCTGATCAACCAGCTCCTGGGAGAGACCGGCGCCGCGCTGGCGGATCTCAGCCTGCCCGAACGCGAAGAAAGAGCGATCGCACGAGTGCAGGCCAACCTTGCAGTGAGCCTGACCCGCAACACCGGCATTCTTACCATCAGCTACGCGGATGCAGACCCCAAGCTGGCGATGGCGATCGCCAATCAGCACGCCCAAAGCTATATCGACCAGCGCCTTGCGGAAACGGAGCGGACCACGACGGTTGCGCGCGACTTCATCGAGAACCAAGTGCTCGGTGTGAAAGGCCGGCTGCAAACTGCCGAAACGGCCTTGGTTGCCTATGCCAAGGAGCAGGGGCTGACGCTCGAAGGCAGCGGGGGATCGCTGATCGAGCAGAACATGCGCGCGATCAACGCCGCCCTCGGCGATGCCATCGGGGAGCGGCTCGCGGCGGAAAGCCTGGTGGAGCAGATCGAAGCTGGCAATGGCAATCGGCTCGAGGCTGTGCTGGAAAACCGCACTGCGCTGGAAATTCGCAGCAAGATCGTGGAGCTGAGCGCGACGTATCAGCAGAACCTGCGCTTCTTCAAGGCCGATTACCCGGACATGCGCATGCTGCGTGCGCAGATTGTGGAATACCAGGGACAACTGGAGGAACTCACGCAGGCTGTGCTCGCGTCGGTCCAGCAAAGGCACGCGGAAGCGGTCGCCAAGGAGCGCGAGATCGAGGCCAAGCTTGTCGCCCTCAAGGTGGATCATGCGGCCTATGCCGATCGCGCGATCAACTTCACCATTCTGAAGCGTGAGGTGGATGCCTTCCGTTCCCAATATGATGGTCTGGTCGACAAGCTGAACGAAGTGGGAGTGGGTGCCGAGATCAGGTCCCAAAGCGTCACCGTTCTCGAACAAGCAACAGTGCCAACCATCCCGATTGCGCCGCGCCTGTCGCACGCCCTTTTTGTTTCGCTGGTGATCGCGACCGGGCTGGCGGGCTTCGCCCTTTACCTCCTCGAGCTGCTGAACAATGCCTTCCGGACGCCCGAACAGGTGGAAGCGCATCTCAAGGTGCCGGTGCTGAGTGCGCTTCCCGTGGTCGGAGAAGACGAAGTCGAGAATGCCCTGCTTGATGCGAGGTCGGAGCTGTCGGAAGCCTATCGATCGCTTCGCACATCACTGCAGTTTGCCGACGGCGGCGCTCCGCGTGTTCTTCTGGTGACCAGTGCCGAGCCGGGCGAAGGCAAAACCACCACCGCCTGCAAGATTGCCAGCGACTTCGCCGTGCTGGGGCAGCGAGTGCTTCTTGTGGATGCCGATCTGCGCCGCCCCTCGATTCACCGCCGCATGAAGCTCGCCAACCGCAACGGTCTCAGCAACATCCTGGCCAAAGCCGTGACGCGAAAGACGTTCTCGCGGCTGTTCCACATCGCGGCACCAAACCTGATGGTGCTCACCGCCGGGCCGATCGCCGCAAATCCAGTGGATCTCCTGTCTGCACAACGGACGAGCGTCTTGTTTGACGCGTTTCAGCGTCGCTACGACCTTGTGGTGGTGGATGGTCCGCCCGTAGGAGGCCTGTCCGATGCGCCCGTGCTGTCGCGCCTCGCGGACGCGACCCTGCTGGTTGTGTCAGCCAGACAGGTGAGCCGCCGGTCCGCTCTGCTCGCCTTGAGCCGCTTGCGCGCTGCGGGCGCAAACGTCGTTGGAGCAACGCTGTCGCGGTGTCGCAAGCAGGACTTCGATGGCGCCTACGCTTACGGTTATGCCGCCCCGTCTGACGCAAAGGAAGCGAAGCGCAAAGACCCTGAGCCGCGCAAGGACCCGGCACCGCCGCGTAGCATCGTGTGGGACTATTACGGAGACGCGCATGTTCCGCCGCTCGGCCTGAAAGGGCTACGCGACGCAATGGTGGCTGGCCTCCGCCGGGGGATAAGGGGCAGCCGCAAGCGTCGCGGCGGTCTTCGCCCCAACTGGTAGCGCACCGGCCGCAAGACGCTTTTCCGCTCAGTTGTCGATCCGGAGCCCTTCATCTGAACGGATGACGTGATCAGCTAAAGCAATTGTCCTTGTTCTTCGGCCGAGGATTGACTGCGCTTGCCCCCTTTGAGGCGGACCGGCGCTTCACCGGCGGCGATGGCATCGACCCGACCATCCGCGAATTCAAGCGACAAGCGTTCACCCGCCGCGATCGCTTCGACTCCTGTGACAGGCTGGCCCGTTTGATCATGCACCACGGCGAAGCCGCGCCGAAGCACCGCCTTGTAGGACAGCGAGTTCAGCATGCGTTCGGCTTGCGACAGGTTGGATCGACCAAGCGCAAGCAAAGTGGAAACAGCGCGCGATCGCCGCGCCTCCAGCGTGGAGTAAAGCGCCCCAAGCTGAGTGACGCGGTCAAACAGGGAGTTTGGCCGCAGCCGCCGGGCCTTGTGCTCGAAGGCGGTTCGGTCATGCTGGAGCTTGCGCCCCAACAAGCGCGCAAGACGCTCCGGCTGGGGCAGACGGGCACGGCAGTCTTGCAGACGGCGACTCTGCGCCACGGGTAAGCGCGCGTCGAACCGTTCCAACTCGCGCTGCAGATGGGTCACGCGGCGAACCAGCACGGCGGGCGACAAGCGGATCCCGTCGAGGCGAACGCGGCAGCGATGGGTGCCTGTTTCAAGCGACCGCTCAAGCCGACCGGTGGCATCGTCGAAGCGCCGGCGTGGCAGGGCGAGGATGGCGTCGGCCGTGGGCAGGGCGCGCGCCAGGCTGCGCATCGCGTGACTTCGCCGGTCCATGCCGCGCGACATGCAGCCACGCAAGCGTGCGCCAAGCGAAGCGATCCTCGCCTCGAGTTCTGCCTTCACCGGCACGGCCATTTCCGCCGCGCCGGTTGGCGTGGGAGCGCGCCGGTCGGCCACTAGGTCGATCAGCGTCCAGTCGGTTTCGTGGCCAACAGCGGCGATAAGCGGGATGTCGGAGCTGAAAACGGCGCGGGCGCAGGACTCGTCGTTGAAGCCCCAAAGGTCTTCAAGACTGCCGCCGCCGCGCGCAACAATGATGACGTCGGGGCGGGGGATGCTGCCGCCGCGCTCCAGCTGGTTGAAGCCGTGGATCGCCGCGCACACTTCCGAGCCCGAGGTTTCCCCCTGAACACGCACGGGCCAAACAACCACATGCAGCGGGAAGCGGTCACTGATGCGGTGAAGAATATCGCGGATCACGGCACCGGTGGGCGAGGTCACCACGCCGATCACCTTCGGCATGAAAGGCAGGTCCCGCTTGCGCGCCGCGTCAAACAGGCCTTCGGCGGCCAAACGCTTCTTGCGCTCCTCCAGAAGGGCCATCAAGGCACCGGCACCCGCAGGTTCCAGGCTTTCGATGACGATCTGGTACTTGGACGAGCCGGGATAGGTCGTGAGCTTGCCGGTGGCGATCACCTCCATTCCCTCTTCCGGACGGAAGCGCAGCCGCGCCATGGTGGTTTTCCAAACCACGGCCTCAAGCTTCGCGCGGTCGTCCTTCAGCGCGAAATAAGCGTGGCCGGATGAGTGGACGCCACGAAATCCTGAGATCTCGCCGCGAACCCGCACATGCCCGAATTGATCCTCCACTGCACGCTTCAGCGCGCCGGATATTTCGGAGACCGTATATTCAGCCGCGTTTGTCAGCGGGGCGGGGGAAATGCGATCGGACATGCTTCAATTCAGGTGAGGCGAGGGCGGCTGAATGGAACGCGCCACGGGAAAAGGAGGGCATCCTCTGGTTTCCTGTGCCGTGTGCGCGAAGCTCCTTGGGAAACACCACGTGCCATCCTGCTTACCACCCCGGCGTCAGCTGTATCGGTCGGCGCGAGCGTTTTCCAAAGGAAAGAGCCGTGAAGTCGAAGCTGCCTCCGTCTTCATTGGGCAGGGAGATGTTATCCAGGCTTTCGCTGATATGTCGTGCCAGTGCGTCCACGATCTGTGACGGACCCGAGTGCCCGCGCAAAAGACCGATGCGGATGTCGGGAAGCGGCTGAAACCCGTCGGCTTCCCCCAACACGCGCATGCCCGGACGCAAGGCGCATTCAGGCAGAATCGAAACCGCCAGGCCGGACAACACGGCGGCAATCACCACGGTGGCTGACCAGCTTGTGAACAGGATGCGATATTCGCGCCCGCTGACATCCAGGGCGTCGCAGGCAGCGCGTCGCCACATGCAGGTGGGGCGCCCGACTGCAAGCGGCAGAATGGACTCCTGGTGGATCTGGTGGTTCGCAGAACTGACCCACAGAAGCGGCTCGCGACGCACCACTTCGGCCTGCCCGGTTTCGGGGCTCTGCGTGATCAGCGCGATGTCCAGCTGGTTGCGACGCAGGAGTTCCACAAGGTTGGCAGTCGGCTCGCACACGACCGACATCTCCACCCGAGGGTTTGAGCGAGCAAAGCGAGCCATGATCTCGGGCAGGAAGCGGTCCGCATAATCATCCGGCGTACCAATGCGGATCTGCCCTTCCAGGCTGTTGTCGTCAAACGCGGCCACGGTTTCGCGGTTTAACCGCACCATCCGGCGCGCGAAGGTCAGGAGCTTTTCACCGTCGGAAGTGAGGCGGTTCGTGCGCCCATCCTTCGCAAACAACGGCTTCCCGATCCGCTCTTCCAACCGTCGCATCTGCATGGATACCGCCGACTGCGTTCGATGCACTTCGTCGGCCGCACGGGTAAAGCTACCGGTGTCGGCAATGGCAACGAAGGTCTGCAGTTGATCGAGATCGAGAGGAACCGCCATCACATACCATCCGCGAAGTACATAAGCAGTGCTGATGTCTAGCATTAGAAACATTCGCTAGATCAATCAATAGGCGTGGTGCATCTTCTACCCTGTTCAACGGGAACGGTCATTGCTGTGTCACGCGTTCGGGTTATTGCCCGGGCGCGACGCTGTACCGTTCCGCCGTTTCTGCAGGAGAAGGACTATGACGACGCTTACCCACGCTGTTCTGCCGCTGCCAGCCGCTTCCCGTCCGGCTTTCTGGGTACGCGTTGCGCGTGGCAGCGTTCAAGCCTTCCGTGTGTGGAACAATCGCCGCGCCTTCAGCAGCCTTTCCGAACTCACCGACTGGCAATTGACCGACATCGGTGTGACCCGCGGTGATCTGATTCGCGCTGGTGCCCATGGCTATGGAGATCCGACGGCGCGCTTGAGCACCATCGTAAGCGCCCGGTTGAGTCTCGAGGATGCCGCGCGCCGGGTGAGTTGAGGCTCCATTGCCGCAACCCGCGGAGCAACTCCCCGACCTTAAGCGCCGGCTTTTAGATCAGGGCCGGTGCTTTTCCATGCCTTTCATGAACCTGTCGAAGATTGCCTCGGTGTTCTTCTGATAGTCTTCGCCCGTCTTGCGCCCGGTTTCGAACATGTCGCCGAACAGGTCATCATAGGGGTTGCGCGGGCGACCACTCGGATTGGTGGGTGGCGGTTCGGGCGCTGCGCCAGCCGCGCCGATCCAACCTTCCATCATCTTGCCCCAGGGCGTTTCGTTGAACGGGTTTTGTGGAGCCGTTCTTCCGTCGGGCTGGCCCGCGCGATGTCCGGCCATCATCTCCTTCATCGCCTTGCCAAAGGGATTGTCGAACGGGTCAAAACCGGGAGGCCCCGCGCTTGTGGGCGCCGCTTGCGGTGAACTTCGCCGCATCATCTGTTCAATGATGTCGCCGATGACGTTCCCCCCGGACTGGCCGGCCACCTGCCCGGTGGATTGCTTGAAAAGGCCGCCCATGATGATGGCCGCCAGCGTGGGCAGCATCTGCTGCAGAACCGACTGCGTGATTCCTGTCGCCTGGGCGGCTTGCGCCGCGACGGCGCGGCTGATCTCCTTGGAGCCGAACAGATGCGAAAGAATGCCGTTGCCGTCCGCCAGGCCTTCCGGCCCAAGCGCGCGGCTGGCGTCTTCGAAATAGCGGCCATGCTGACCCGAGGCCATGGCCTGCACGAAAGCGCCGACGCCGTACGGGTCGGCGACGTTCCGCTTCAAACCTTGGCTGAAGGCGGGAAGCAGCGCTTCGGTTGCAAGCTGGACCTGTTGCTGGGTTAGGCCGTATTGCCGCGCCATCAACTCCATCGCCCGGCCGTTATCAGCCGCGGAAAGCATGTCGAACAGGGGCAGCATGGCGGATCCTCCAGTCGCCACCAGCCTATGCTGAAACCGCAGCGCTTAGAAGAGGCGTCTCCGCAGGCTCAATAAGCGTATTCCTGGAAAACCGGCTCGATGGAACCGCCCCAGCGCATGTTATAGGCCTTGACCATTTCGTGGGCGCTGGTTGTTCCGCGCGCCACCACCTCGTCCAGCGGGCTGAGGAAAGAGGTTTCATCGAAGCCTTCCCGGTTCAAGCAGGCTCGGTTCGCCAGGCCGCGATGGGAGATCGCAAGCACCTCGCGCCCGACGTCGCGCAGGCTGCGGTTGTGAAGGAGCGTGGAAAGCCCTTGGGTCGGCACGTCATCACGCATGGCGATGACGTCCTCATAGGTCCAGTGGCGCGTCAACGCTTCCGCTGCATCCAGCGCTTCGTCGTCGTAGAGCAGGCCTACCCAGAACGCGGGAAGGGCACAGATCCGCCGCCAAGGGCCGCCATCGGCACCGCGCATCTCAAGAAACCGCTTCAAGCGCACATCGGGAAACAAGGTGGACAGGTGATTGGCCCAGTCGCCCATGGTGGGCATGCCATCTGGCAGCTCCTTGCGCAGGGCACCGTCCATGAACTGGCGGAACGTCACATGGGTGAGGTCGTGATAGCGGCCGTCCCGGATCGCGAAATACATCGGCACGTCGAGTGCCCATTCAACATAATCGGCAAAGCCGAAATCCGGCGCGAAGCAGAACGGCAGCACGCCGGCGCGCTGGTTGTCCGTGTCGCGCCAGATGTCGCCGCGCCAGCTTTCAAAGCCGTTCGGCTTGCCGTCGGTGAAAGGCGAGTTGGCGAAAAGCGCGGTGGAAAGGGGCTGCAGCTTCAGGCCGACCTGCATCTTTCGCCGCATGTCGGCTTCCGACGAGAAGTCGAGGTTCACCTGGATCGTGCAGGAGCGATACATCATGTCCAGGCCCTTGGAGCCGACCTTGGGCATGTAGTTGGTCATGATTTCATAGCGGGACTTCGGCATTACCGGGGTGTCGGCCAATGTCCATTTCGGGCTGCCGCCGAGGCCGAGGAAGCGGATGCCGAGCGGCTCGGCAATCTGGCGCAGCTGTGCAAGGTGCGCGTTGCTTTCGCGGCAAGTCTGGTGAATGGTTTCCACCGCTGCACCCGACAGCTCGAACTGCCCGCCTGGTTCAAGGCTGATCGCCCCCTGGCCGGTCGGCTCCACGAGGCCGATGATGTTGCCCTCATCGACGATGGGATCCCACCCGAGCGTGCGCTGCATGCCTTCCAACAGGGCGCGGATACCGCGGTCGCCGTGATACGGCACCGGCTGGTGGCCATCAACGTAGAAGGGAAACTTCTCGTGCTCGGTTCCGATGCGCCACGCATCACGCGGCTTGTTGCCGCTCGCCAGATAGCCGACGAGATCGTCCAATCCTTCGATTGGTTGGGTGTCTGTTGTGTCGCGCGCCATTCTCGTCACCTGCGCTGGAAAGAGCGGCTTGCTTGCAGATTATCAGGCTGTGCGGCAAGCGAATTCTCTTGATCGAACTGTCAATGGGAACGGGATCTTACCAGTCCCCGACGCTCGCCTGGATCACGGCGAGTGCGGCAACGGCTGCCGTGTCGGCCCTGAGGATGCGCGGCCCGAGCGGAATGGCCGTCACGAAAGGCAGCGCATGCAGCAGTCGGCGCTCGGCTTCTGAAAACCCACCTTCCGGCCCAACAAGAAGGGCGAGCTTTCGCTCCTCCACCTGCTGAAGCAAGGGCAAGGGATTGTTGCCGGCCGCGGCCTCGTCGCAGAAAATCAGCCGGCGGCCGGGATCCCAGCTCTCGAGCAGGCGCTCAAGCTTCATGGCCTCGCAGACCTCCGGCAAGGCGAGGATGCCGCATTGTTCGGCAGCTTCCGTGGCATTGGCCTGCAAGCGCTCGACGCCGATCCTGCTTACCTGCGTATGCTGGGTCAGAACCGGCTGCAAAACCCCGGCTCCCATCTCGACGGCCTTTTGCACAAGGTAGTCGAGCCGTCCGACCTTGAGCGGCGCAAAGCAGTAGTGAAGTTCCGGCCGCTCCGTTTGCGGCCTTGTTTGTTCCAGCGCTTCCACGGTCACAGACTTCTTGCGAAGCTCGGAAAGCCGCGCCCGCCATTCTCCGTGCCGACCGTTGAACAACAGGATTTCGGCGCCTTCCGTCAGCCGCAGGACGTGAAGCAGGTAGTGCGTCTGTTCTGCCGCAAGCGATACCCGTCCACCCGCGCGCAGGTCCTCGGACACGAAAAGGCGTTGCATTTTATAGTTGGCGCGCATGGAAGCCCCATGCGGCCTTGCTCGGGCAAGGTCAAGCTGACCGTTTGCGCCAAGCCTTCGACATGCTAGCCAGCCTCGCCCTTGGAGAGCCCTTGCATGCGTGTCCTTGCCGTCCAGAACTACCCGGAAACAACGCTCGGCCAGATCGAAACGGCGCTTCGCGAGCGAGGGGCGGAGATCGTGCTTTGGCAGGCTTTCGACGGCTCGCCTATGCCCGGTGGCCCGTTTGATGCTCTCGTTGTGCTGGGCGGCGCGCAAAACGCCCTGGCCGATGAGGCCGCACCGTGGTTTGCGCCTTTGCTTGCGGCAATGCGTCAGATGGTTGAAGCCGGAAAACCGGTTCTCGGGGTTTGTCTCGGCAGCCAGCTCCTTGCCCGCGCGTTCGGAGCGCAAAATCTCGTTGGTGCCACGCATGAGTTCGGCTGGACCTCCGTGGCCCTTACCGAAGACGGCGAGGCAGACCCTGTGCTGAGCTCGGTGCAGCGGGAGTTTCTCACCTTCCAATGGCACGACGACACTTTCGTGCTGCCGCGGGCTGGCGTTCGGCTGGCCGGAAACGATGCCGCCCATAACCAGGCGCTCCGCATCGGGCGCGCCGGCTACGGCATCCAGTTCCACTTCGAAGCCGATCGGAGCGTGCTTGCCCGATGGACCGAAGTTTATAGGGACGCGATGCTGGCGCAGGATCAGGATTGGCCGAAGCGCTTTGCAGAGGAACGCGAAACGACGGGGCGGGTGGCAGACGAAAACGGGCTGGCGATCGCGCGCGCTTGGGCAGCGCTCATCTAGGGTCTTGGCCCGGCGGCGTGGCATTTTTGGCACGCCTGAAGGAAGTGTGTGGATCCGCTCTTCCACCCGCTTCCGCTCGCACGTGCGGACGGCTAGAAGCCGCCGCGTCGAGACCGGCGACCCCCGCAGCTGATGCAATTCTGCACCACTCGCGCAGATCGCTCAATCGAGTGAAACCCGAAGGCATATTCAGCGTTTATCGAGCAACCGGATAGTAACCGGTGACTGACAAGGTTTGTGGATCGGAAATCTAGAGATGACCCCCGTGCGTGCTTTTTTCCTTTCCATGGTAATGATGTCTGCCATCGCGATGTGGGGGGCCGGCATCTATACGGCTGACGCTTCGGTCCATATGCAGGTGACCGATGGCTATGGCGTGAGTGCCACGCACTAACGGCCGGTCGAGCGAACCTCCAGTACACGCTTCTCATCGGCATCGAGTGCGATCGCACTGAGCAAGCCGGACTTCACGACGCCCGTGTCGATGTTGATGCGGTTGCGGTGAAGTTGGGCCCGTTCGATGGGTGTGTGGCCATGCACGATGATTTTCGGATGCAGCGTATCTGCACCCGAAAACTCCTTGCGGATGTTCAGAAGATCGCAGGCTTCTTGCCGGTCCAGCGGGATGCCGGGGCGAATACCCGCATGGCAGAAGAAATAATCTCCAAACGAGGCGCTTAGCGCCGTTTGTTGCAGAAAATCGAGGTGGCTCGACCGCATCGCATTGACGAGATCGGTGTGTGCTGCGTGCCGGCCTTCGCTGGTGCTGAAGTCGACGCTCACGCCATAGGACTGCGCCATCCACTCCCCGCCATGATCGGCAAAGAACTCGCCGCCGGAGGGATCATGCAGGAAGTCGACGAAGCCCTGTTCGTGGTTGCCGCGCAAAAACAGCATGCGGCTGTCGCTTGAGCGTTCCACCAACTGGTCCAGCACGCCCCTGCTGTCGGGACCGTTGTCAATGTAATCGCCGATATGGATGACGCGCCAATCGGCCGGGCGATCGCGGTCCAATTCGGCGTCGATTGCAGCATGCATCGCGCGAAGAAGATCCGAACAGCCATGGATGTCGCCAATCGCGTACAGTCGCAAGCCGCTCGGCGCACGCGCTGCCTTGAGTGAAATCCCGTCGCTCACTGGCTTGGCCGCGCCGGCTCGGCTTCCACAACGGGCAAGCGGTGGTGCAGCAGGTCAGGACCGGCTTCGCGGATGTCGCGCTTGCCGCACAAGGCCATCGTGATGTCGAGTTCCTTGCGGATGATATCCAGCGCCATGGTGACGCCGCGCTTGCCGTAGGCGCCGAGGCCATAAAGGAAGGGCCGGCCGATATAGGTGCCTTTCGCGCCGAGGCACAGCGCCTTCATCACGTCCTGCCCGGAGCGAATCCCGCCGTCGAGATGCACCTCGATGCTGTCGCCCACTGCCTGGACAATTTCCGGCAGCACCGAAATCGACGACGGAGCGCCATCGAGCTGACGGCCGCCGTGGTTCGACACGATGATCGCATCGGCGCCCGTGTCCGCTGCGCGGCGCGCATCTTCAGGATCCATGATGCCCTTCAGGATCAGCTTGCCGCCCCATTGCTCCTTGATCCAGGCAACATCGGACCACGACAAGCGGGGGTCGAACTGTTCGGCAGTCCAGGAAGACAGGGAGGAAAGATCGCCCACACCCTTCGCATGGCCGACAATGTTGCCGAAGCTGTGCCGTTTGGTTTGCGTCATCTCCCACGCCCAGAATGGCCGCGTGGCAACCTGCCAGACATGCTTCGGCGTAAACTTCGGCGGCGCAGAAAGCCCGTTGCGGATGTCCTTGTGGCGCTGGCCGAGGATCTGCAGGTCCAGGGTCAGCACCAGAGCCGAACATCCTGCCGCTTTGGCGCGGCTGATAAGGGACGCCACGAAGGTGCGGTCCTTCATCACGTAAAGCTGGAACCAGAACGGCTTGGTCGTATGGGCCGCCACGTCTTCGATCGAGCAGATGCTCATCGTCGAAAGGGTGAACGGCACGCCGAAGGCTTCGGCCGCCTGCGCCGCAAGGATCTCGCCATCGGCGTGTTGCATGCCCGTCAAACCGGTCGGCGCGAGAGCAACCGGCATAGACACGGTTTCGCCGATCATGGTGCTTTGCAGCGAACGGTTGGTCATATCGACCAAAACACGCTGGCGCAGCTTGATCGCCGCGAAATCCGCTTCGTTGGCCTTGTAGGTGCCTTCTGTCCAGGCGCCGGAATCGGCGTAGTCGAAGAACATTTTCGGCACACGCCGCCGTGCCCGGGCCTTCAGTTCAGCAATTGTAAGCGGCGTTCCCACGTTCGGTTCTCCGTCAGGCAAGGTCGTTGCGGTGTAGGGCTGTGCACTCTATTGGTCAAACAGCAAGCACGGATGCACAAGGAGGATCGATGTCGCTCGCGATGCCGCAGCCCGATGCCGCCGTGCTGGCGAAGCGCGCCGAAATCGCGGCCGACCTGCGCACCATTGTTCCGGGCGAAGGCGTGGTGGAAGCGCCCAATGAGATGCGCGTGTTCGAAACCGATGGGCTTACAGCCTATCGCCAGCTGCCGCTGGTCGTGGTGCTGCCAGAAACAACCCAGCAGGTGTCGCGCATCCTGCGCTACTGCAACGAACGGAACATCCGTGTCGTGCCCCGTGGTTCGGGCACGTCACTGTCAGGTGGTGCGCTGCCCCTCGCGGATGCCGTGCTCCTCGTGATGAGCCGCTTCAACCGCATTCTTGACATCGACTACGTCAATCGCTGCGTGATTGCCCAGCCGGGCGTGACCAATCTTGGAATCTCCCAGGCGGTGGAAGAAGAGCGCTTCTACTACGCGCCCGATCCATCCTCGCAAATCGCCTGTTCGATCGGCGGCAACGTCGCCGAGAACTCCGGCGGCGTGCACTGCCTGAAATATGGCCTCACTGCCAACAACGTGCTTGGCGTCGAGATGGTGCTGATCACGGGGGAGGTGATCCGTCTGGGTGGCAAGCATCTCGATAGCGAGGGCTACGACCTGCTCGGCGTGATGACCGGATCCGAAGGATTGCTCGGCGTCGTCACGGAAGTGACGGTTCGCATCCTGCAGCGCCCGGAAGCAGCGCGGGCGCTGCTGCTCGGCTTCCCAAGCAGCGAACAGGCTGGCCAATGCGTTGCCGAAATCATCGGCGCAGGCATCATTCCAGGCGGCATGGAGATGATGGATGAGCCGGCGATCCACGCGGCCGAGGACTTCGTCCAGGCCGGCTACCCCCTTGATGTGGAAGCCTTGCTGATCGTGGAACTGGACGGGCCTGGGCCGGAAATCGAGCACCTGATCGGACAGGTCGAAGCGATTGCCACCGACAACGGCTCGACCACCTGCCGGATCTCCCAATCGGAAGAAGAGCGGCTGGCTTTCTGGGCCGGCCGCAAGGCAGCCTTCCCCGCAGTGGGCCGCATCTCGCCCGACTATTACTGCATGGACGGCACCATCCCGCGGAAAGAACTGCCTCGCGTCCTGGCCGGCATGCGCGAAATGTCCGAGCGCTACGGGTTGCGGGTGGCAAATGTCTTTCATGCCGGCGACGGCAACCTGCATCCGCTCATCCTGTATGATGCAAACATACCTGGCGAGCTCGCAAAGGCAGAAAGCTTCGGCAACGATATTCTGCGTCTTTGCGTGGAGGTTGGCGGCGTCTTGACCGGAGAACACGGCGTCGGCGTGGAAAAACGCGATTTGATGCCCGTGATGTTCAGCCAGGTCGATCTTGATCAACAGATGCGCGTGAAATGCGCTTTCGATCCGAACCACTTGTTGAACCCGGGAAAAGTGTTCCCCCAACTGCGTCGCTGCGCTGAACTCGGCCGCATGCACATTCATGCAGGGAAGATGCCCTTTCCCGACATTCCCCGATTTTGACCGCCATCTTGAAGTCAAGCATCCGATGACCACCTTCACCCCGACCGCTGACGAGGATGTGGTAGCCTCCGTGCAATGGGCTTTGGCGGAAAATGCGCCGCTGGAGATCATGGGAGAGGGCTCGAAACGCGGCATTGGTCGCCCGGCGCAAACCGAGCACGCCATCAACCTTTCAGCCCTTTCCGGCATTACGCTGTACGAACCGGAAGAACTGGTCCTGTCCGCGCGAGCTGGGACGCCTCTCGCGAAGATCGAGGAGCTGCTGAAGCGCAACCGTCAGCAGCTGGCGTTTGAACCGATGGACTACGGTCCCTTGCTTGAACAGCCCGCGGGTCGTGGCACGATCGGTGGCGTGCTTGCGGGCAATCTCGCCGGACCGCGACGGCTCAAGGCCGGTGCGGCTCGCGATCATGTTCTGGGTGTGAGCGTGGTGTCCGGTCGCGGCGAGCTGTTCAAGTCAGGCGGGCGCGTGGTGAAAAACGTCACCGGCTACGATCTTTCCAAGGTGATGGCCGGATCCTGGGGAACGCTGGGCGTCCTGACCAGCCTGACGTTCAAGGTGCTGCCGGCTCCGGAGATGGAAGCCACCTTGCTGGTGCGCGGATTGAGCGAGGGCGACGCTGCGGCGGCAATGGCGCTTGCCATGGGCTCAAGCGCGGAAGTGTCGTCTGCCGCGCACCTGCCGGAAGGGATCAGCACACCGACGCTGAACGTGCTCCTGGGCAGCGGGCCGAAAACGCTGCTGCGCCTGGAAGGCTTTGGCCCGTCTGTCGCGTATCGTTTCGATCTTCTCCACCGGCTCCTGCGTGACGGGGGGGTTATCGAGCGGATCGACGACTCAACAGCCGTTTGGGCGGAAATCCGCGACTGCGCTCCCTTTGCTGACAACACAGATCGCCCGGTGTGGCGTGTTTCCATGGCGCCCTCCGAAGCCTACAAGATGGTGGCCGAATTGCGCATGCACGCCGGTGCCGCGGCTTTCTACGATTGGCAGGGTGGTTTGGTTTGGCTGCGCATGGAAGCGGAACCGGAAGCGGAAGGCATTCGTGCCCTAGTCGCGCATTTCGGTGGGGGACATGCCACACTCGTGCGTGCGTCGCCGTCGGTGCGTGCTTCAACGCCGGTGTTCCAGCCCCAGCCCCCCGCGCTCGCAGCGCTCTCCGCACGCCTGAAAGAGCAATTTGATCCGAACGGCATCCTCAATCCCGGCCGGATGGGGTAGGATGAACTGGCGTTGGAGAATGAACCGATGGACAACATCGCTATAATAGAAGAAGAGTTGTTCGAGCCACACCCAGATATCGTGAGTGGGGCCGTTGTCCTTCGAGGCACCCGCATTCCCGTTGAAGCCTTTTTCGAGAACCTTGCGGCGGGGTTGACGCTTGAGGAACTGCTGCGGAACTACCCCGCAGTCGGCCGCGAAAGAGCCGAGGCGGCGATCCTTCAGGCTGGTCGGAAGTTCGTGAAGGCGGCTGCTTGAAGCGGGCAGTCGTCGACGAAGGCACTCCTGCTGAAGTCGCGGCTCTGCTGACGTCGCCGGAAGTCGAAGTCGCCAACTTTCCCGACACATGGCGAAGCCTGCCCGACAAGCACGTCTTGCAAGCCGCCGCCCAAGGGTTCAATTGGCTCATCACCTGGGACAGGAACATGCCCCACCAACAGCACCTCAGGGAGCTTGCGCTTTCGGTTCTGGTCTTGCCGGTGGCGGCTTTTCCTGAGATCGATCGCATCCGAACTCCGGTATCACTAGCCCTTCTGCGGCCGTTCCTGGGCAGGTTTGTCGTTCTTGATCGCGCAGGCGGCATCATTGGTGTTCCGTCGACACACCTGAGCGGCAGTCAAGGGACCAGCTGATGCAAACCACATTCACGGCCGAACAGCTCGAAGATCCGCATGTGGCGGAGTCCGAGAAGATCCTGCGCAACTGCGTGCATTGCGGGTTCTGCACCGCCACGTGTCCGACCTATGTGACGCTCGGCAATGAGCTCGACAGCCCGCGCGGGCGCATCTACCTCATCAAGGACATGCTGGAAAACAATCGTCCGGCGGACAAGGAGATCGTCACGCACATCGATCGCTGCCTGTCCTGCCTGGCCTGCATGACGACGTGCCCTTCGGGCGTGAACTACATGCATCTCGTGGATCACGCGCGCGCCCATATCGAGCGTACCTACCATCGCCCGATGATCGACCGGCTGATCCGCTCCGCCTTGGCTGCCGTGCTGCCTTACCCGGAGCGGTTCAGGGCAGCGCTTGGGCTGGCGAAGCTCGGACGGCCCTTGGCGCCGCTTTTGGACAAGATCCGGCCGTTGAAGCCGCTGGCTGCCATGTTGAAGCTCGCGCCGCACAGCCTCCCGCCGGCTGCTCCGACAGCAACAGCAGTTGCGCCGCTTCCGCTGAAAGGCCGCGTGGCCGTGCTGGCCGGCTGTGCGCAATCTGTTCTCGACCCCGAGATCAACGCGGCCACCGGGCGTTTGCTGGCGCGCCTCGGGATCGAAACCGTGGCGGCGCCTGGGGAAGGCTGCTGCGGCGCGCTTGTTCATCATCTTGGACGCGAAGATGCGGCCTTGGAGATGGCGCGGCGCAATGTCGATGCCTGGACGCGGGAGATCGAGACGAACGGGCTGGATGCGATCGTGATTACCGCCTCCGGCTGCGGCACCACGATAAAGGACTATGGCTTTATGCTGCGGCTTGATCCGGCCTACTCGGAGAAAGCAAAGCGCGTGTCGCAGCTCGCGCGCGATGTCACGGAGTACCTCGCCGATCTGGACCTGCCTGAGCCGATGCATCGCGAGGCAATGGAGGTTGCCTACCATTCCGCTTGTTCCATGCAGCACGGCCAGAAGATCACGCGCCAGCCGAAGGCACTGCTTCGGGCTGCCGGCTTCACCGTCCGCGAACCCCGGGAAGGGCATCTGTGCTGCGGTTCGGCCGGCACCTACAACATTCTTCAGCCGGAGATTTCCGCGCGCTTGCGCGACCGCAAGGTGCGCAACATCGAGGCAACGCGCGCAGCCGTGATTGCCACAGGCAATATTGGCTGCATGACCCAGATCGGCTCCGCGTCGAAGATGCCCGTGGTGCACACGGTGCAGCTTCTGGATTGGGCGTATGGCGGTCCCAAGCCCGCAAATCTCTGAGCGCAACAAGTACGCTCCAAGGGAGCGCTCACGGAACGTTTCCGGGCTTCAGGCTATTTCATGTCGCGAAAGAAGGAAGATAGCGCCGTGCCCACCCCGATCTCGCATGCCTCGCCACCCAATCCTGCGGCAACAGACCGCCGCCTCGCGATGGGCGAACTGCGGCATCGCTGGGGCTGGTTCGTTGCGTTCGGCCTCGTGCTGGTTCTCCTGGGAACTGTCGGCCTGCTGAACATGCTCGTCGCAACGGTTGCATCGGTCTACACCGTTGCGATTCTGATGCTGATCGGCGCGGGAACTCAGATCGCGCACGCTTTTTCGGTGAAGAGCTGGTCAGGCTTTCTGCTTTGGGTGCTTGGCGGCGTTGTTTACGCGATTGCCGGCTTTGCCGCGCTGGTGAACCCGCTTCTGGCGTCCGCAATCCTCACCCTGTTACTGGCCGCCGCTTTGATCGTCAGCGGTGTTGTGCGCGCTTGGGTGGGCTTTCAGGCGCGGCCGGCGCCGAACTGGGGCTGGGTCGTGTTGTCCGGCGCGGTGACCTTTCTCGCCGGATTGGTGATCGCGATGGGCTGGCCGGTCAACAGCTTGTGGGTGCTGGGCATGTTCCTAGCCCTGGATCTTCTGTTCCAGGGCTGGGCGATGATCGCCTTCGGTCTGGCGCTGAAGCGCCGCTAGGCATTCTTAAAGCGAGAAGTCGAAGCGGTAGGTCGCCGAAACGCCGACGCTGAACTGGTTGCGGTCGCCACGCTCCTCTACCAGGCTCGAATCGGCAACCGGACCGGTCAGGCGGCGGTATTCGCCGAACAAGCTGGTTTCCACCCGCTCCGTGGTCTTCCAGGTGAGGGCACCCCCGACGCCGTAGGACGAGACGCCGCTGTCGCCGTTGTATTCCGACAAACCGGAGCGCAGCGATTCGGCAAAACTCACGCCGTAGTAGGCATCCACGTAGTCCGCCGTCCCGTAGGTGATGCGCGGCCCGCCGGACAAGCGCAGCGATGGCGTCAGGTAGGTGAACGCATCCACTGCGCCATCAGCAACAATGCCGTCGTGGGCGTTGATGCCGCGGCGAACTTCGCCACGAATGCGCAGCCAGTCCAGCGGGTAGAACTCAGCAAAAACGCCCACTTCCACACCGAACTCGACGTCGTCCAGGCCGAATGTGTCGTCGTAATCATCGTTGTCACGGCCGAAAACGACCTTGGCGGTCGGGCCGGCACGGAACGCGCCGGTATCCACGATGCCGATGGAGATGTTGTCGTTGCGCGAGGTGAAGCGGCGCTCCGTTCCTTGCCGCCCGAAAGAAACGAGCGGCTGGGCAAAGAAGCGGTAATGGTCGCCGCCTTCGAACTCCGGCAGGTAAAGCGCGGCAGCGCCGATCGTCAGGCTCCAGTCACCGCTGTAGAAGCGCTCGCGGCTGGGTTCCGAAACGCCGCCCAGATCAGCCGCGCTTGCGCAGACCGTTCCGGCCAGCAAGGCAGCGGCCGAGAAACCGTAAATCCAGCAACGCATGTTCTGACCCCCGTCCAGTTCCCGCGGCACAACGATGCCTGCGCTTGCTTAACGAACTGCACTACCTCGGCAGGAATGACAAGGCTGCGTCGAGATCCCCCATCGGAGTGATGCGCGAAAGCAACGCTCGCGCTTCCGCTTCGTCCCGCTTCATCTGCACAACGAGCGCGTCGAGATCGTCGAACTTCGCTTCGCCGCGAAGGAACCCGAAAAACGAGACGGAAGCGGTTTCGCCGTAAAGATCGCCGCTGAAATCGAACAGAAAGGTTTCAAGCAGCGGCGCACCGTTTTCATCCACGGTAGGCCGCCGGCCAAAGCTCGCGACGCCATCAAGCAGGCTGCCATCAGCACGGCGGAAGCGCACGGCATAAATGCCGTGGGCTAGGGTGGTTTCGGGCGGCAGCGCCATGTTGGCCGTCGGATAGCCGAGCGTGCGGCCGAGCTTCTTGCCGCCGGTGACCTCGGCTTGGACGGTGAAGCGGTAGCCAAGCAGGCCTGCCGCCTGCGAAACGTCGCCTTCGGCCAGAAGCTTGCGAATGCGGCTGGACGAGATGACATCCGCGTTCTCGTCGCGAAAGGCATCCACAAGCGTCACGCCGAAGCCGCGTCGCTCGCCTTCGGTCATCAGGAAGGCGGGGCCGCCGCGCCGTTCGCGGCCGAAATGGAAATCAACGCCGGTCACCGCGTGGCGGATCGCAAGCGCACCGGTCAGGATGCCGGACACGAAGTCCTCTGCCGAGGTTTGCGCGAACGGCTGATCGAAGCGTTGCTCCACCACCGCATCGAAGCCCAGCACGTCGAGCAGGCGTGCCCGCAACGGAGCCGGCGACAAGCGCGCCACCGGCTGGTCGGGTCGAAAAAGGGATCTCGGGTGCGGCTCAAACGTGAGAACGAGTGCGGGAACCTGCATGTCGGCGGCGATGCCGAGCGCCTTGTCCAGAACCGATCGGTGACCGCGATGAACGCCGTCGAAGTTGCCGATCGCCACGACGCCGCCACGCAGATGCGGCGGGAAGTCTGACAGGCTGGCGATGCGCTGGAGGGCCATCCGCTGTCAGCGCAGGGTGGGGATGACGCCGATTGGGTCCGCCCCATGCTTCTCGAGAAAACGTCCGAGCATCGCGAGATCCGGTGCATGCGCCGGCCCATAATCGCGGGCGTGAACACCGGCCGACACGTAAAGCACGTCGAAACCATTGTCGGCAGCACCCTTCACGTCGGTGAGCATGCCGTCACCAATCGCCAATGCTTCAGAAGGAGCAATCTCCCGGCCGATCACCTCCGCGGCTGCCGCAAGCGCCGCCTGATAGATGGGGTGATGCGGTTTGCCGGCGATCAGCGTTCGTCCACCCATCAGGCCGTAGTCCCGCGCCAAGGCACCGGCGCACCAGACAAGGTCGTCGCCCCGTTCCACCACGATGTCGGGGTTGGCGCAAACCATGGGAAGATCGCGCGACCGCAAGCGCCGCAGCATCTCGGTATAATCTTCGGGCGTTTCCCGCGTGTCGTTGAACAAGCCGGTGCAGCAGATCCCCGATGCCTCGAATTCCTCGACGAGTTCTACATCAAGACCATCATAAAGCGTCAGTTCGCGCTCGCTGCCGATGTGAAACAAGCGACGAGGACCGTTGCGGATCAACTCGCGCGTAACGTCGCCTGAGGTGACGATGCGATCATAGGCCTCGGGAAGCACGCCGAGGCCGAGCAGTTGCGCTTCCACATCCGCGAAAGGCCGCGGCGCGTTGGTGATCAGCACCACGGCAAGTCCGCTCGCGCGGGCCGAGGCGAGCGCCTCGCTGGCCGAGCGAAACGACTGGACGCCATTATGCAGCACGCCCCACACATCGCAGAAGATCGCGCGATAGCGGCCCGACACCTGATCGAGCGTTTCGATCATCTTCGGTGCTGAACTCATGGACTATCCTGCTTTTCAAGGTTCTGTGCTGTGGCTCCTAGCCCAGACCTCCGCAGGTGTCACGCGCTAAGCCAGCGCGGGAAGATGCAGCTTCCTAAGCAGATATTTACGCATACGCTTAAAATGAGCGGGTCCTGTCACACCGCAATTTAGGATTGCGTCTGTAAGGCCGGTCGAACCACCTGAATGGAAGACAGATGATCAGGAAGTTTCTGCAGGACCGGCGCGGCAATTACGCCCTCGCGACCATTGCGGTCACTGTGCCGCTGTTGGGCGCCTTGGCTCTTGCCGTGGATTACAGCGAAATGAGCCGCGAACGCGAGTTGACGCTGAACGCCCTGGACGCGGCCGGCATCGCGACGGCGCGCCGTCTCATCGAAGGCGCGTCCGCAACGGAGTTGCAGACCTACGCCCGCAACTTCTTCAACGCCAATATCGGCAACATCGATCCGGGCCGGGTACAGTTGTCGCTGGTTCTGCCGAACGACAACGCGGCCGGCGGCGGCACGCTCAAGATCGGCGCTACACTCGATTACGATCCGCTGTTTTTCGGCGCCTTTGAGCGCCTCCGGAACCAAACGCCCAGCGACCTGAGCTTCTCCGCGTCGAGCGAGATCAAGCTGAAGAACACGATCGAAGTTGCCCTTGTGCTCGATAACTCGGGCTCCATGGATTATACGGGCTCGGGATCGGGCAAGAAGCGCATGGTGCTGCTGAAAGAAGCAGCGAAGCAACTTGTGGACACGCTGTCGGCGCAAAGCGCGCAGATGAAGCAGTTGCAGAAGCCGGTTCAGTTCGGGCTCGTACCCTTTGCTGCATCCGTGAATGTTGGTTCCTCCAACGAAAACGAAAGCTGGATGGATACGACCGGCGTGTCACCCGTCCATCATGAAAATTTTGATTGGACGACTATCGGAAGCGCCGGAAGCTCCAAGTACGTCGAGGAAGTTGCAGGTGTTCGCTACGCTCGTGGCTCGGATTGGGGAGACCTGAAGGACAAGCCGCTCACTCGTTTCACGCTCTACAACAATATGCAGCGCATCAGCGGTACGAACCAGCAGACGAACACCACAACGGAGAAAGAGTGCAAGGAGTGGGCGTGGAGCTGGAGCTCAGGCTTCTACTGCTCTCGGTGGGGTACTAAGACGGTCACCACGACTACAAACGTCAACACTTTCAGCAAGCCGTTTACCTGGGAAGGTTGCGTGGAGGCCAGGCCCTTCCCCTATAACGTCGACGACACGGCGGCTTCCAAGTCGTCGCCGGCCACCATGTTCGTGCCGATGTTTGCGCCGGATGAAGCCGGTAATATTTGGACACAACAGAGCGCTACAGATCCAACGATCAAGAAGTTCAAGTCCCATAATTCCTGGTGGGACGATATGAGCACCACGAACCCGTCCAATGCAACTGACTACCGGGCTCGTCAGCAAAACATGAAGAAATACTTCGTTGCGGCTCCGAGTTCTGCAGCTATGCCGGCAGCACATGATGGCCCGAACTCCAGCTGTACCACCACCGCGATACTGCCGCTGACGGACGTCAGCACGGCGGCCGGTGTGACCAAAGTGAAAGCCGCGATTGACGGCATGATCGCGCTCGGCGCAACCAACGTCCCGGAAGGGATGGCTTGGGGATGGCGCGTGCTGTCCAGCGCGGCGCCTTTCACAGGCGGGCGGCCCGAAAGCGAGAAAGGCAACGACAAGGTTGTTATTGTCCTGACCGATGGTGAGAACACTTATTACACGCCTGATTCTCTCGGCTTCAGCGATTCAGCTGGCAATGGCTCCACCTATTCGGTTTATGGCTATGCGGCTCAGAAGTACAACAACGGTTCGAACCCGCGCCTTTACATGAACACATCGAGCGCTGTGTCGAAGACAACCTTCAGCAACGCCAACTTTACGAAAGCTCTTAATGAGCACTTCGCGGCACTCTGCGCGAACGCCAAAGCGCAGAACATCACCGTCATGACGGTTGCGCTCGACCTTGATGGCAAGAACGCTGTTGAGAAAGCTCAGATCGATGCACTGTCTGCTTGTGCGTCCGACTCGAAATTTCGGAGAGACAGCTCCGGCAAGGCAGCCAAGCTGTTCTGGAATGCGACGGGCTCAAGCCTCGCCGACGACTTCAAGAGCATCGCAGACGAATTGTCGAACCTTCGCATCGTCAGCTGATCGGGGGCGTAGTGGCTGGAACGCGCGGCCCGTGCCGCGCGTCTTGCGCGAGCCCCCGCAACCTCCCATCTACGGTATGCCGGGCGCCCCAAAAATCGTCTGGCAGTCACGTTCCCACGATCTTGACAGGCTCTGTGTCCTCCCTTATCTCGGCGTCGCGTTAGCACTCGACCAAGGTGAGTGCTAACTGGTTCTCCAGAACCAACCGACATCATCCAACCGAGGAAGTATTGGATATGGCCAGCAATTTCCGCCCGCTTCATGACCGCGTGGTCGTTCGTCGGGTTGAGTCCGAGGAAAAGACCGCCGGCGGGATCATCATCCCGGACACCGCCAAGGAAAAGCCGCAGGAAGGCGAAGTGATCGCCGTTGGTTCCGGCGCGCGCGACGAGAGCGGCAAGATCGTTGCCCTCGACGTCAAGGCAGGCGATCGCGTTCTGTTCGGCAAGTGGTCCGGCACCGAAGTGAAGCTCAATGGCGAAGACCTTCTGATCATGAAGGAATCCGACATCATGGGCATCATCGGCTGATCAGCCTTTTTCGCTCACCCGCAACCTGACATTCGGGCCACAGGCCCAGGAGCAAGCACATGGCTGCAAAAGACGTAAAGTTCTCCCGTGACGCCCGCGAGCGTATGCTGCGCGGCGTTGATATCCTCGCCAATGCCGTGAAGGTCACGCTGGGCCCTAAGGGCCGCAACGTCGTGATCGACAAGTCGTTCGGCGCTCCGCGCATCACCAAGGACGGCGTGACCGTCGCCAAGGAGATCGAACTGGAAGACAAGTTCGAGAACATGGGCGCCCAGATGGTGCGCGAAGTGGCCTCGAAGACCAACGACAAGGCCGGTGACGGCACCACCACCGCAACCGTTCTCGCCCAGGCGATCGTTCAGGAAGGCGCCAAGGCTGTTGCCGCCGGCATGAACCCGATGGACCTGAAGCGCGGCATCGACATGGCTGTGGCCGAAGTCGTTGCTGAACTCGGCAAGGTTGCCAAGAAGATCAACACTTCGGAAGAAGTGGCGCAGGTCGGCACCATCTCTGCCAATGGCGAGAAGGAAATCGGCCAGATGATCGCGGAAGCGATGCAGAAGGTTGGCAACGAAGGCGTCATCACCGTCGAAGAAGCCAAGACTGCCGAAACCGAACTCGAAGTCGTTGAAGGCATGCAATTCGACCGCGGCTACCTGTCGCCGTACTTCGTCACCAACCCGGACAAGATGGTTGCCGAGTTGGAAGACGCCTACATTCTCCTTCACGAGAAGAAGCTTTCCAACCTCCAGGCGATGCTGCCGGTTCTCGAGGCTGTTGTTCAGTCGTCGAAGCCGCTGGTCATCATTTCGGAAGACGTGGAAGGCGAGGCTTTGGCCACGCTCGTGGTCAACAAGCTGCGCGGCGGCCTGAAGATTGCTGCCGTGAAGGCTCCCGGCTTCGGCGATCGCCGCAAGGCCATGCTGGAAGACATCGCCATCCTCACGGGCGGCCAGGTGATTTCCGAAGATCTCGGCATCAAGCTTGAGAATGTTGGCCTCAACATGCTCGGCCGCGCCAAGAAGGTGTCGATCACCAAGGAAAACACCACGATCGTCGACGGCGCCGGCCAGAAGCCGGAGATCCAGGGCCGCGTTGCACAGATCAAGCAGCAGATCGAGGAAACCACGTCCGACTACGACAAGGAAAAGCTGCAGGAGCGTCTCGCGAAGCTCGCAGGCGGCGTTGCCGTGATCCGCGTCGGCGGTGCCACCGAGGTGGAAGTCAAGGAAAAGAAGGACCGCGTTGACGACGCCCTGAACGCAACCCGCGCTGCGGTTGAAGAAGGCATCGTTCCTGGCGGCGGCACGGCTTTGCTGCGCGCAACCAAGTCGATCACCTCGGAAGGCATCAATGCCGACCAGGCCGCTGGCATCAACATCGTTCGCCGCGCTCTTCAGGCTCCGGTTCGCCAGATCGCTTCCAACGCAGGTGCCGAGGCATCGATCGTGGCCGGCCGCATCATGGACGACAACACGCCGACCTTCGGCTACAACGCCGCAACCGACGAGTATGGTGATCTGATCGCCCTCGGAATCGTTGATCCGGTCAAGGTTGTCCGTACGGCTCTGCAGGACGCAGCTTCGGTTGCCGGTCTGCTGATCACCACGGAAGCCATGATTGCCGAAGCGCCGAAGAAGGACGCTGGCGGCATGCCGGGCGGTATGCCTGGCGGCGGCATGGGCGGCATGGGCGGCATGGACTTCTAAGTCTGGCATCCCGAACGGTACTCTGAAAGGGCGGCAGCAATGCCGCCCTTTTTTCGTACCCTCGCTGTCTCCGCAATCGGCATCCGATGGGGAACGATGGCGGATAGGCCGCGTTGTCCCAATATCGATCCGTAAGAAAAAGGAGATTGGGCTATGGTGAACAAAGACCAGGCTGAAGGCGTTGGCAAGCAGATCAAGGGCGCCGTGAAGGACGCCGTCGGTGGCGCAACCGGCGATACAAGCACGCAGGTCGACGGCAAGCTCGACAAGGCGGAAGGCAAGGTCCAGAAGGGCTTTGGCGACGTCAAGGACGATGCCGACCGCGACGCCAAGCGCTGAGCGCATCAGTCCGACGTGATCTACGGCAACGAGGCCGGTCGCAGCAGCGGCCGGCCTTCTGCGTTCGTGTCGCCGGTCATTTGTGCCGCCCAGCCTGCGCCAGCATCAACTCAATCGATTTTGGTGGATTGCGCCTGATGGCAGGGGCGAAGTCGTTGTGCTAGCGAACGGGCAAACAGGAGACCCGAGCAATGGCTCAGATGCGCCGCGAAACCGATACTTTCGGCCCGATCGATGTTCCGTCCGACAGGTATTGGGGCGCGCAAACCCAGCGTTCCCTCCAGAACTTCAAGATCGGCGGCGAACGCATGCCTTTGCCTCTGGTGCACGCGCTTGGCATGGTCAAGCGGGCGGCTGCGGAAGTGAACATGAGCCTCGGCAAGCTCGACAAGGAGATCGGCGATGCGATCGCCACGGCGGCCGATGAGGTCATCACCGGCGGACTCGACGACCATTTCCCCCTGGTGGTCTGGCAGACGGGTTCCGGCACCCAATCCAACATGAACGCCAACGAGGTGATCTCCAATCGCGCGATCGAGATCCTCGGCGGCACGATGGGCTCCAAGAAGCCGGTTCATCCGAACGACCACGTCAACATGAGCCAGTCGTCGAACGATACGTTCCCGACCGCCATGCATATTGCGGCCGTGCTGGAAGTTCATGAGCGGCTGCTGCCTGCGCTGGAACACCTGCAAGCGGCGATGGAAAAGAAGGTCGAAAGCTTCGCGTCCATCGTGAAGATCGGCCGCACGCATACCCAGGATGCCACGCCGCTGACGCTGGGTCAGGAGTTTTCCGGCTACCTTGCGGCGCTGGAATACGGTGAAAAGCGCATCGCTGACAGCCTGGAAGACGTTTATGCCCTTGCCCAAGGCGGTACCGCCGTAGGCACCGGGCTGAACGCGCCGGTGGGCTTCGCGGAAGCCTTTGCCGATCGCGTTTCGGAAATCACCTCGCTTCCGTTTCGCACCGCCGAAAACAAGTTTGAGGCGCTTGCCTCGCACGGAGCACTGACCGACCTGCACGGCTCGCTGACCGCGCTCGCGGCAGATCTGTTCAAGATCGGAAACGACATCCGCTTTCTCGGCTCAGGCCCCCGATCGGGCCTTGGCGAGTTGAAGCTGCCGGAAAACGAGCCCGGCTCTTCGATCATGCCCGGCAAGGTGAACCCGACCCAGGCCGAAGCGCTGACCATGGTATGCGCGCAGGTGATGGGCAACCAGACCGCCGTTTCGTTCGCAGCGAGCCAGGGCCATTTCGAGCTGAACGTCTTCAAGCCCGTCATCGCGTTGAATGTGTTGCAGTCGATCCGCATTCTGGCTGATGCCATGGTGTCCTTCGCCGACAATTGCGTGGACGGCATCGAGGCGGACGAGCGTCGCATCGAGGACCTGATGCAGAAGTCGCTGATGCTGGTGACGGCGCTGGCGCCCAAGATCGGCTACGATGCTGCGGCAAAGATCGCGAAAACCGCGCACAAGAACGGCACGACCTTGCGGGAGGAAGCTGTCGCAAGCGGGGAAGTAACGGACGCTGAGTATGACGAGTTGGTGAAGCCAGAAGCGATGACCCGCCCGGGCTGAGATTCTGGGACTTGTGAACAGGTTTCGCGCTGTCGTTCAACAAAGTTGAACATAGCGTCGTCTGATGAGAGGCTGACGCTGGGAAGCAAAATGCGCCATGAAGAGCGCATCAACTTCCCAGCGAGGCTTCATGTCCACCATCGTCCTTATCGGCCGCGTTCTGCTGTCGATCATCTTCATCCTGTCTGGCTTCGGCAAGCTGACCGCGCTTGGCGGAACTGCGGGCTACTTCGCGAGCCTCGGGATACCGGCTCCTATGGTTGCGGCCGTTGTGGTTGGCTTGGTGGAACTCGTGGGCGGCCTGGCTGTGCTTCTCGGCTTCCGCACCCGTGAGGGTGCTTGGGCGCTGGCCATCTTCTGCGTGGCTTCCGCAGTCGTTGCTCATAGCGACTGGTCGGACATGATGCAGATGATCGCGTTCCAGAAGAATCTGGCGCTCGCAGGCGGTCTGCTTGTACTCGCAGCTTTCGGGCCCGGGCCGATTTCGATCGAAGCCCGCCGCGCCTGAATTCTGCGAAGCGATTTTCATGACGCACAAGCCCGGCCTCGCGCCGGGCTTTTTTCATGCAAGAAGCTTCGCGACCTGCGTCAGCGCTTTCGCGTCCTCATCGGATCGGGCGCGTTTGGAAGCCACCAGGCATGCCTGGGATCGCAGGATAATGCCGTCTGACAATACCCGTAGGTGGTTGGCCGTAAGCGTTGAGCCTGTGGAGGTGATGTCGACAATGACATCCGCCAAGCCTGCTGCCGGAGCGCCCTCCGTGGCGCCCAGGCTTTCCACGATCCGATAAACCTGAATGCCGTGCTTCAGGGAAAAGAACTGCTGGGTCAGCCGCCAGTATTTGGTGGCGATCCGCAACCGGCGGCCATGCCGCTGGCGGAACTCGGCGGCCACGTCATCGAGGTCAGCCATGGTTTCCACGTCCAGCCAAACATCGGGCACGGCAACCACAACATCGGCGGCGCCAAATCCAAGGCGCGCTTCGATGGAAACGTGGACCTCCCAGTTCGCCAGAGTTTCGCGCACGAGATCCTCGCCCGTGACGCCGAGATCCACGGAGCCTTGCCCGAGTTCCTGTGCAATTTCTGAAGCCGAAAGAAAGACGACGTCGATTGGGAGGGGTCCCTCGATGCGTCCGCGATAGGAGCGCGGATCCGTGGGCAGTTGCACCTGAAGCCCGACTTGCGCGAAGCGCTCGATCGCCTGCTCCTTGAGCCGGCCTTTGGAGGGGAGGGCGAGGGTCAGCGTCATGGGGTGACGCCTCGCAGGGCTTCCACGCGGTCAAGCCAGACTGAGAAACCGACGCCCGGTATGGGATCGGCCGCGCCCAGCATGGTCAGCAGCCGGTCGTATCGCCCGCCACCCACGAGCGAGCGGGCATCGTTTTCTGCGCGGATCTCGAAAACCAGGCCGGTATAGTAATCGAGTGGCCTCCCGAAGGACGCGTCGTAGAGAACGGCATCGCTTTCGACCGCCTCAGCGCCCACCGCTTCGGCACGCCGAGAAAACTGCTCCAGCGCGGTGTCGAGGACCAGATCGGCCTCATCGGCAAACTGTTGCAGGGCAGCGGGTGCCTGGCTGAGCGGGACACGGATGGAAAGGAACTGCCGAAGCGCCTCGAACGCTTCGTCCGCAAGCCGCACTGCACCCAACTCTGCTTTGTCGATCAAGCGCCGCGCGATTTCGGTCGGGGAACGTCCCGCTGCAGGCGACAAACCGGTTTCGTTCATCCGCGCTTCCACAAAGCCCGCCAGCGCTTCTACGTCGCGTGCCGCAACGATCCGGGCAATGGACGTGCCGAGGCTGCGCCGTTTCGGCGGATTGGCGAGATCGGCCAATGCAGCTTGGAGCATGGCGGGCGAGCCGAAAGCGCGCAGGAGTCGCATCTGCCAGCCGCGCGGCAGACCCAGCGCTGCAAGCACGGACTCGAAGACCGCCTGGTCGCCGATCGTGACGGCAAGGGACTGGTTGGGCAGTGCGGCTCGCAGCAGGCGCCAGGCGTCCGCAATGGAGCGCGCATCCGCCTGCGCCACATCGGCCTCGCCAAGATCCTCGATGCCGGCCTGAAGGAACTCCGTCCCGCTGTCGCGTTGCTGGCGGAACACTTCGCCGAGATAAGCATAACGCCGAGGCGTGCCTGCCTGTCGCGCTATGTGGTCGAGGCACACGGGAATAGTGAACTCCGGCCGCAAACACAGGCTTTCGCCGGTCTCGCTCTGTGTCAGGAAAATGCGCCGCCGCAGGTCCTCGCCCGCCATGTCGAGAAAGGGGTCCGCAGGCTGCAGGATTGGCACCTCCGCAAGGCCGATGCCCTCGGCCGCGAAGCGAGACAAGATCGTTTCGGCGAGCGTCACGTCAGCGCTGCCGGTCCGCCGCCTGCGCGTCGAGGATCCCGCGCACAGTCGCAACCATTTCGTTTTCCGGCACCGAAACCTGTGCCGGGCGGCCTTCGCGCCAGGCATCATTGTCGGTGATTTCGGCCGACAGCCGCGCGCCTTCGATCAGGTCCTTGATCTGCACTTCACCCCTGGCGCGCTCATCGCCACCCTGGATCACCACGCAAGGCGCGCCGCGCCGGTCGGCATATTTCATCTGCGCCTTCATGCCCGCGCCGCCGAGATACATTTCGGCGCGGATGCCGGCACGCCGGAGGTCGCCCACCATCTTCTGGTAGCGGCCGAGGCTTTCCGTGTCCTTGTCCATGACCAGCACCACCACGGGTGCGACGACATCGGCAACGTCCAGCTTGCCCAGGTTCTTCAGCGCAGTCTGAAGGCGCGAAACGCCAATGGAAAAGCCGGTGGCCGGTACCGGTTCGCCACGAAAGCGCGACACGAGCCCGTCATAGCGCCCGCCGCCGCCCACGGAGCCGAAGCGCACGATCTTGCCGTCCTCGTTCGGGATTTCAGCCAAGAGCTCGGCTTCGTAAACGGGGCCGGTGTAATACTCGAGCCCGCGAACCACGGATGGATCGATCTTGATGCGGTTTTCGCCATAGCCCGCAGCGCGCACAAGTTGGGAAATTTGCCTGAGTTCGTCTATACCTTGAGAGGCAGTTTCGTTCTCTCCGAAGCTAGCATCGAGGGCTCGGAAGAGGTCACGAGGAGAAGCTTCGTCATCGAGCCAATCCATGCCTTCGTCATTTAACGTAGACTGAACCGACCTCCCGTCTTTTCCAGCCGTGAAATCGTGCCAGCGGCCAAATTCGATGAACCGGCCGAGCTTAGTGATTTGTTCTTCGTTTAATCCGGCACCCTTGGTGAAGTCGCCTTCACCTTCCACGCCGCCGTCCCAGCGGCCCGGCCCGAGCAGGAGCTTCACACCTTCCGGGCCGAACTTGTCGAGCTTGTCGATCGCGCGCAGAACGGTGAGGCGGCGGCCGGCATTCGCCTCGCCACCAAGGCCGATCGCTTCCAGCACGCCATCAAGCACCTTGCGGTTGTTGACACGGATCACGTAGTCGCCGCGCTTGATGCCCAGCGCTTCCATGACGTCGGCCATCATCATGGTCATTTCGGCGTCAGCGGCGACGCCCGGCGTTCCCACTGTATCGGCATCGAACTGCATGAACTGGCGGAAGCGACCGGGGCCGGGCTTCTCGTTTCGAAACACCCAGCCGGCGCGATACGAGCGGAACGGCTTCGGCAAGCGCTCGAAATTCTCTGCCACGTAGCGGGCGAGCGGGGCAGTCAGGTCATAGCGCAGCGACAGCCACTGCTCGTCGTCATCCTGGAAGGAGAAGACGCCCTCGTTGGGACGGTCCTGATCGGGCAGGAACTTGCCGAGCGCGTCGGTGTATTCGATCAGCGGCTGTTCCACCGGCTCGAAGCCGTAGAGGTCGTAAACGGCCTTGATCTTGTCCATCATGCGCTCGGTGGCGCGGATGTCGTCGGCCGAGCGGTCGCCGAAGCCGCGCGCCAGGCGCGCCTTCATCTTGTCTTGCTTGTCGGCCATGGGAAACGTCCGTCGGGAGGGGGCAGCAGCCCGTCTGCAGTGTTGCCGCGCGTCCTATCGGATGAGGGCGGGCGGTTCAAGTTTTGCGGAGCGGATACGGAACGATGGCGCTCACTGCCTATATAACAAAGAAGGGAAAGGAGTTCGCGATGTCCCGCATTCTCATTATCTCGCTTGCCGCGGCACTAGTCCTGCCGGCAGGCGTCGCATCGGCGCAAAATTGCCGCGCGATCGGCTCCAGCTTTTTCTGTTCGGACGGGCGCGCCGGCCAGCGCGCACCAACCACGCCATCGCTGAACAACCGATTCCAGAACGACCAGCTTGGCAACCAGCGCTACACGAACCCCCAGCAGCGTGCCAAAAGCCCTGGCAATGCGATCTTCCCGACAGATCCGACGCGCACCAACCGCATCGGCGACACGGTCTACAATCCCGACGGCTCCAAATGCCGGACGGTGGGCAACTCGTTGACCTGCCAGTGAGCGTCAGCCCGGCCGCTTGAAGTTCGAGCGCGCAGCTTCCACCTGGTCGCGGCAAGCGCAGCCCGCGATATGGTCGTTGACGAGCCCCATGGCCTGCATAAAGGCGTAGACCGTGGTCGGCCCGACAAAGGTCCAGCCGCGCTTCTTCAGGTCCTTCGACAGGCGCACCGAAGCAGGCGTGGTGGGATTGGCGCGAAGCGTGGCCCAATCCATCATGGCCGGGCGTGCGTCGGCAGGAGGCTCGAAGCGCCAGAAGTAGGCGGCAAGAGACCCGAACTCCTCCTTCAAAGCCACGGCGCACTTGGCGTTGTTGATCGTGGACGTGATCTTGCCGCGATGGCGGATAATGCCGGCGTCCCCAACCAGCCGCTCGATATCCGCATTGCCGAAATGGGCGACGACGGTGAAGTCAAACGCTGCGAAAGCCGCGCGGAAATTCTCGCGCTTGCGCAGGATCGTCAGCCACGACAGGCCGGACTGGAATCCTTCAAGGCAGATCTTCTCGAACAAGCGGTTGTCGTCAGCAACCGGCCACCCCCATTCGCGGTCGTGATAGGGCAGGTAGTCCGGCGCGCTGCCGCCCCAGGCGCATCGTACGATCCCATCGTCGCCCCTTGTAAGCCCGTCGGCCAGTTCTGCCATCAATCCCTCCGCACCCTCTTCATTTCGGCTTTACCAGATTCCTGAACCGAACAGTAACCAAGCTGGCGCGATCTGATGCTGGTTCAAAGTTTAACGAACGGGGATTCACCTTTTGCTGGGAGTCAGGGGCCGAAGGTTGTCGGAAGAATGGGGCCGGCTTCCCCGCCGTTCCCAGCTGAAGTCCTTGCGTGAAGGTGCTGTGATGCGCGTATCCCATGTCTTGGTTGCCCTGGCGTTCAGCCTGGGATTGACGGTGCCGGCTTTTAGTTACGATCGGTACGGCGAGCGGCCCCCGGTGGTGATCAGCCCGGATCTCGCCGCGCCTTGGGTGATGCAGTTGCAACGGGCGCCGCAGAGTGCTGTTCGGCGCGTTCACCGTGTCCCCGATGGCTACGCGGTTCAGGTTGCGCCACAACCACGGGCCGTGCTCCGCGCGCCCAAGCGCCGCTATGAACGCGAACCGCGCCCGGAACGAATCGAAACCGCCGCGGTCGCGGGCGCAGGCCGCATGATGGCCAGGCAGGAGATCGCTCCCCAGTTCCTGCCGCAAACCGTGGCCTACGAAAGCAAGCATGCCCCCGGCACAATCGTGATCGATACGCGGGATAAGTTCCTTTACCTCGTCCAGGCCGGCGGCAAAGCCAAACGCTATGGCGTGGGCGTCGGCAAGGAAGGGTTCGGTTGGACCGGAACCGAAACGGTCACCAACAAGCGGGAATGGCCGACCTGGACGCCACCGGCCGAGATGCGCGAGCGTGAGCGCGCCAAGGGAAAGATCCTGCCCGTCCGTATGGAAGGTGGCCCGGCAAATCCGCTCGGAGCGCGCGCTCTTTACCTTGGCTCAACCCTTTACCGTATTCATGGGACAAACGCGCCCTGGACGATCGGCACCAACGTGTCCTCAGGTTGTATCCGGATGCGCAACGAGGACGTGATTGACCTTTATCAACGGGTTAAGGTCGGCACCAAGGTGGTGGTGATCTAGGAGCTAGGCGGGGAACGAGCCGGCGCGCCGAGGGGACGCTGGTCAATCTGCCAAGGGGTCGGGACCTCCAGCCCGACCCCACACGCGACGAGAGGTGGGGACCTCGTGTCGCGACAAAGGGGCGACGCGACGCGAATCGTGTCGCCCTTTTTGTTTTTGCCCGCTACGAGGGGGCCGCATCATCAGCAGGAGCGATTCATGACCGCCGTTGACGACAACCGTTATCTAAGGGGCGCTCCCGTTGCACAACGGATCCTCGATGCGGTTCGCGAGGAAGCGCTCGCAGCCACGGCGGAAGGCTGGAAGCCGAAGCTCGTTTCGATCACGGTTGGCGATGTCGGAGCGGTCGATGTTTATGTCCGCAACCAGCGCCGTAAGGCCGAAGCGGTTGGCTTCGATTTCGAGGAGCGCAACTTTCCCGCATCGGTCGCCGCGGCCGAACTGGAAGCAGCCATCCACGGCATGAATGCGGATCCGCGCGTGACTGGCATCATCATGCAGCGCCCTTTGCCGCCGTCGCTGCCCGTGCGCACGATGCAGCGCGCTATCCATCCACTGAAGGACGTGGAAGGCATGCACCCGTCCTCGATCGGCAACATCGTCTACAACGAGCTCGATCTGGCCCCCTGCACGGCCGCTGCCTCAGTGGAGCTGTTGAAGTCGACAGGCCTTGAGCTGAAAGGGCTGGAGGCCGTGATCGTCGGCCATTCGGAGATCGTCGGCAAGCCGATCGCCTTCCTTCTGATGAGCGAAGGCGCGACCGTCACCGTTTGCCACCACATGACACGCTCGGTTGCCGCCCATGCGCGCCGCGCCGACGCCTTGTTTGTTGCGGTGGGACGGCCTCGCTTCATTCGCGCCGACATGGTGAAGCCGGGCGCCGCCGTGATCGACATCGGCATCAACACCGAGCGGGATGAAGACGGCAAGGAACGCGTCGTGGGTGACGTTGATACCGAAAGCGTCAAGGACATCGCCTCATGGATCACGCCTGTGCCAGGCGGGGTCGGCCCAGTGACAGTTTCGATCCTGTTGCGCAACACCATGGTTGCATTGCGTCGCCAGCGCGGTCTCTACGAAGCGAACTACGGCGCCAGCTGAGCGGCCGCACTGCGATTCCGCTTTGAAATTGTGGCGCGCTTGGCTAAGAACGCGCTCATGTGCAGGCAGCCGCTTTTCATTGCCACCGTGATACGAATTATGAGCCCGGTCTTCCGCGCGGTTTGAACCCGCCGGAAGCTCCGGGATCTCGCGCGGATCGTCCCGCGATCTTTGTTTCAGCCTGAACTACGATGCCGGGCCATCCGCGCCCGCCCCAAGATGGCCCTTTCCCATGTCCGATACCGCGCAGTCCCTCGATTACTCGAAAACGCTTTACCTGCCGCAGACCGATTTCCCAATGCGGGCCGGTCTCCCGGACAAGGAGCCACAGATTGTCGGCCGCTGGCAGGAATTGGACCTTTACGCCAGGCTTCGTGAAAGCGCTGCCGGCCGGCCGAAATACGTCCTGCATGACGGTCCCCCCTATGCCAACGGCAACATCCACATCGGCCATGCCCTCAACAAGATCCTGAAGGACGTCATCACGCGCTCGTTCCAGATGCGCGGCTTCGATTCCAATTATGTGCCGGGCTGGGACTGCCACGGCCTGCCGATCGAATGGAAGATTGAGGAGCAGTACCGCGCCAAGGGCCTGGACAAGGACCAGGTGCCGATCAACGAATTTCGCCGCGAGTGCCGCGACTTCGCTGCCAGCTGGATCGGCGTGCAGGGCGCGGAGTTCCAGCGCCTTGGCGTCGTCGGCGACTTCAAGAACCCCTATACGACCATGAACTTCCACGCCGAAGCGCGCATCGCCGGCGAGTTGCTGAAGTTTGCGATGTCGGACCAGCTCTACCGCGGCTCCAAACCGGTGATGTGGTCGGTGGTCGAGCGCACCGCGCTGGCTGAAGCCGAGGTCGAGTATCATGACTATGAGTCGGACACGATCTGGGTGAAGTTCCCCGTGCGGTCGGGCTCAGACCAGGCGATCGCTCATGCGCTTGCTGCAACGGGCGTCGCGGAAAGTACGGATCTGGAAGACGCCGCAGTGGTGATCTGGACCACCACTCCATGGACCATCCCGGGCAACCGCGCCGTCGCGTTTTCCGAACGTGTGGACTACGGGCTTTATGAAGTCGGCTCGGTCGAGAACGATTTTGGACCCCGTCCGGGCGAAAAGCTGATCTTCGCAAGCAAGCTTGCCGAGGACGCGGCTTCCAAGGCAAAGCTCACCCTGACTCTCATCCGCAGCGTATCGGCGCAAGAGCTCGCTTCCCTTGAGCTTGCGCATCCGCTGAAGGGGTTTGGCGGCGGTTATGAGTTCACCGTCCCCATGGTTGCCGGCGAGCATGTCACCGACGATGCCGGCACCGGCTTCGTCCACACCGCGCCCAGCCATGGCCGGGAAGACTTTGACGCCTGGATGGATGCTGCCCCTGCGCTGCGCGCCCGCGGCATCGACACCATCATTCCCTTCAGCGTGGATGACGGCGGCTTCTTCACCAAGGACGCGCCGGGCTTCGGCCCCGATCGCGAAGGCGGTGCTGCGCGCGTCATCGACGACAACGGCAAGAAGGGCGACGCCAACAAGGCGGTCATTGAAGCGCTGATCGCGGCTAACGCCTTGTTTGCACGGGGACGCCTGAAGCACTCCTATCCACATTCGTGGCGCTCCAAGAAGCCGGTGATCTTTCGCAACACACCGCAATGGTTTGTTCATATGGACAAAGAACTGGGTGATGGAACGACGCTGCGCACCCGTGCGCTGGCGGCGATCGACGCGACGCGTTTCGTGCCGGAGCAGGGGCAGACGCGTTTGCGCGCCATGATCGCCGATCGCCCCGACTGGGTGCTGTCCCGCCAACGCGCCTGGGGCGTGCCGATCTGCGTTTTCGCGGATGAGAACGGTGCGGTGCTGAAGGACGACGCTGTCAACGCCCGTATTCTCGAAGCCTTTGAAGCGGAAGGCGCCGATGCCTGGTTTGCCGAAGGCGCCCGCGAGCGCTTCCTTGGTTCCCGCGCCAATGAGCCCTGGACCATGGTGCGCGACATCCTGGATGTCTGGTTCGATTCAGGCTCGACGCACACCTTCACGCTGGAAGACCGTCCGGACATGAAGTGGCCGGCCGATGTTTATCTCGAAGGCTCGGACCAGCATCGCGGCTGGTTCCATTCCTCGCTGCTGGAAAGCTGCGGCACGCGTGGTCGTGCGCCCTATGACGCTGTCATCACCCATGGCTTCACCATGGACGAGGACGGTCGCAAGATGTCGAAGTCGCTCGGCAACACGGTTGTGCCGCAGGATGTGATGAAGCAGTCGGGCGCCGATATCCTGCGCCTTTGGGTTATGACCACCGACTACTGGGAAGACCAGCGGCTCGGCAAGAACGTGCTGCAAACCAACATCGATGCTTATCGCAAGATGCGCAACACGATCCGCTGGATGCTGGGCACGCTGGCGCATGACGAGGGCGAAGAGGTTGCACTCACCGACATGCCGGAACTCGAGCGGCTCATGCTGCACCGGCTGTCCGAGCTCGATGAACTCGTTCGCAAGGGCTACGATGACTTCGAGTTCAAGCGCATCACCCGCGCCCTGATCGACTTCATGGTGGTGGAACTGTCGGCCTTCTACTTCGACATCCGCAAGGACGCGCTTTATTGCGACGCGCCGTCGAGCAGCCGGCGCAAGGCCGCGCTGGTGGTGGTGCGTCATCTCTTTGACTGCATCGTGAAATGGCTTGCGCCCATGCTGCCCTTCACAACGGAAGAAGCCTGGCGCGACCGAAATCCGGATGCCGTTTCGGTACATCTGGAACAGTTCCCGGATCTGCCGGCTGAGTGGCGCGATGATGCCTTGGCCGCGAAATGGCGCAAGGTCCGGCAGGTCCGCAAGGTGGTCACGGCCGCCCTTGAGATCGAACGCGCCAAGAAGGTGATCGGCTCCTCGCTGGAAGCGGCGCCCACGGTTTACGTCACGGACGCTGAACTCGCTTCGGCCGTGGCCGATGTGGATCTGGCCGAGATCGCTATCACGTCCGATCTCACAGTGGCGCGCGATCCGGCCCCGGTTGAAGCCTATACGCTGGATGATGTGGCAGGCGTGGCCGTGGTACCGGGATTGGCGAGCGGCACGAAATGCGCCCGCTCCTGGCGCTACACCACGGACGTCGGGAGTGATCCAGCCTTTCCGGATGTATCCGCCCGCGATGCGGCCGCTTTGCAGGAATTGCGGGCACTCGGCCGGCTTTGAGACCGGGCAGGTCGGAAGCCGCGCGTTGCGTTGCTCTCCGGCCTGCTTTCCGTTATGGCAGGCGACGCCTTGTTGTCGCCGGATTCCCTCGCGATGCAGGGCAGCGGCTTGGGGTGCCGTATTCGGCTGGGTTCGGGACGCCGCAACAGGCAGGGCTCGAACAGGACGACACAAAGGGCGAAACGACGAAATGACACGCTTCAAAGCAGGGCGCATGGCTTGTCTTGCCCCGGTTCTCCTCGCCAGCGCACTGGCATCCGGATGCCTGTCCTCACCGACCTACGGCACGGACAAAACCGCAAACGAGCAGCTTTACGAAGATCTGACGGGCATGTTCGCGGTCGGTGGGTCGCGCGACGAGCCGATCGACTACAAACCACGTCCCGAACTCGTGCGCCCCGCTCCGGGGGCCACTCCGGCGCTGCCCCCGCCGCAGCAGAGCGTGGCGTCTGTGGAAGGCGGACAATGGCCCGAATCTCCTGAACAGCGGCGGGCGCGGATCCGAGCTGAAGCCACCGCCAATCAGGACAACCCGAACTACCGGCCGGAAGTGGTGCCAGATTTGGCGTTGTCGCAGCGCGCCCGCCAGCCCCTGGCCTTTGGCCGAGAAAATGAAATTCCCCAGAACGGAACGGAAAGCAATGCTCGGGTCCAGCGGGAGGAATTCAACCGCCGTTTGGCTGACCAGCGCCAGGGCAACCCGACCACCCGCAAATATCTGAGCGAGCCGCCGCTTGATTACCGCGCGCCGGCCCCGACGGCCCCGGTGGGCGATGTCGGGGAGGACGAGGCGGTGAAGGAACGCCGCGCCAAGGCGGCCGCCCGCAAGTCGTCGGGCACCAACAGCTGGCGCGACATTCTGCCGTTCTGATCCGGTCAGCCGTCGCGGCGGCCTGAAAAGAACCGGCGCAGTAGAGCGGCAGATTGCGTTTCGCCGATGCCGGAATAGATGTCTGGCTGGTGATGACAGGTGGGCTGCGAGAAGAAGCGCCCGCCGTGTTCCACGCCGCCACCCTTTGGATCGCTTGCGCCGTAATACAGCCGGCGCAGCCTGGCAAAGGAGATGGCGCCGGCGCACATGGCGCAGGGTTCGAGTGTGACGTAAAGGTCGAGCCCGGCGAGGCGTTCCTGTTGAAGCGCGGCGCAGGCGGCGCGGATCACGAGGACCTCCGCATGGGCGGTGGGATCGTTGCGCTGGCGGGTCGCGTTGCCTGCCCGAGCGACGATCCGACCATCGATGACAAGCACCGCGCCGACCGGGACTTCGCCGCGGTCGGCAGCCATTTCTGCTTCTTCAAGGGCGACGGCCATGAAATCTGGCTGCGTCATGCTTCCATCCGCATTATAAGCCATACCAGAAGCGGCAGGCCGTACTTACCTAGCCGCCCAGATAAACGAAGGCCACATGGACGACGACCGCAAGAAACCCTTCAGGCCCGGCAAGCGCCCGGCAGCCGGCGGCGGCTTTGGCGACAAGCGCCCGCGCGACAATGCCGAAGGCGGCGAGCGCCGCAGTTTCGGTGACAATAAGCCGTTTGGCGACAAGAAGGCGTTCGGCGACAAAAAGCCTTTCGGTGACCGCAAGCCGTTTGGCGGTGGCAAGAAGCCGTTTGGCGATCGCCCTCCGCGTGACCGGGATGGGGGCGAAGCGCGGGCGACGCGCCGTGAACCGGAAGCAGAAAACCCCACCAGCGGCGAGCGCATCGCCAAGCGCCTGGCGCGTGCGGGCATTTCCTCGCGTCGTGACGCCGAAGCACTGATTGCGGACGGCCGCATCAAGGTCAACGGGGTCGTGCTGGATACGCCGGCGCGCAACGTCACGGCCAATGACCGCATCGAACTGGATGGCAAGCCGATCCCTGAGATCGAGCGCACGCGGCTATTTTTGTTTCACAAGCCGGCGGGCGTTGTCACCACCAACAAGGACCCCGAAGGGCGCCGCACGATCTTCGACGTGCTTCCGGCCGACCTGCCGCGCCTCGTGACGGTTGGCCGTCTCGACATCAATACCGAAGGCCTGTTGCTCCTCACCAACGATGGCGGCCTGGCCCGCGTTCTGGAACTGCCGGCGACCGGTTGGCTGCGGCGCTACCGCGTGCGCGTTCACGGCACGGTGGATGAAGCGAAACTCGCTGAGCTCAAGAACGGCATTGCCGTGGATGGCGTCTTCTACGGCTCCATCGAAGCGACGCTCGATCGCGAGCAGGGTAGCAACGCCTGGCTGACCGTCGGTTTGCGGGAAGGCAAGAACCGGGAAGTCAAGAACGTCATGGGCGCGCTTGGCCTCGAGGTGTCGCGGCTGATCCGCGTGTCTTATGGACCTTTCCAGATCGGCGAACTTGCCGAAGGTGCGGTGCACGAGCTCAAGGGTCGCTACCTGCGCGACCAGTTGGGTGACCGGCTGATCGAAGAATCCGGTGCCGTGTTTGATTTGCCCGCGCGCGATGCGCCCGCCCCGGCGAGAAGCGAGGAGCCGAGCCGCGAACGCCGCAGTGAAGGTGCACCCAACCGCAAGCGCGATCGCGAGAACCACCGCTCCGACATGCTGGACCGGCTGCAAACCAAGCCTCAGGGTCGCTTCGGCGACAAGGGCGGCTTCAAGTCCGCTGGGCCGCGTGGGGGCAAGCGTGACGAGGAGCGGCGGGAAGCAACACCGCCGCGGCCCCGTGGCGCCAATGTCTGGATGGCGCCAGGCGCGCGGCCACGCAATGCCAAAAAGGTGGAAGCCGAAGCAGCCGAGCGCGCAGCTCGGGACGAGGCGCGTGCGCCTCGGTCAAGAACGCCGGGAGACCGTCCGCGCCAGGATCGCGCCGAGGGTGACGCAAAGCCCTTCCGCGCGCGCCCGAGCGGTCCGCGCCGCGACGAAGCCGGTGCCGAAGGTCGCAGCTTCCGGCCCCGTGGCGAGCGCCCCGAAGGGGATGCAAAGCCTTTCCGTGCCCGCTCTGCCGAGGGCAAGCCTTACGCGAAGCGCGAACGTCCTGATGGGCCGCGCGCTGAACGTCCAGCCGGCGACCGTCCGTTCCGCGACCGCAAGCCGGCGGGCCGCAGCTTCAAGCCGCGCGGGGAGGGACGACCGCGCCCCGAAGGCGGTGACGGTCGTGGTCCGCGCAGCGATGGGCCGAAACGTTCCGGACCGGGCGGCGGAGATCGGCCGAAGGGTGGTGCACCACGCGGTGGAAGAAGTGCGGATCGTCGGCGGTGATCTGCGCGGGCGCGCCCTCGCCACGCCGCGCTCGGATCTGATCAGGCCCACCACCGATCGCACCCGCGAAGCAGTCTTCAACGTGCTGCAGCATCGTTACCCCGGCGCGCTCGAAGGGCGGCGGGTGCTCGATCTGTTTGCCGGAACGGGAGCGCTTGGGCTGGAAGCGCTATCGCGAGGCGCTTCGTTCACGGTCTTCATCGAAGAAGGAGCTGAGGGCCGGGGCCTGATCCGCCAAAACGTGGAAGCGTTCGGCTTAAGCGGTCGCACAAAGATCTTCCGTCGCGACGCAACCGCCTTAGGTCCGGTTGGCACCATGCAGCCCTTTGGCCTTCTGTTCGCTGATCCGCCGTACAATCGCGAACTCGGGCAAGCGGCTCTCCAATCGGCATTGTCCGGCGGCTGGCTCCAGGAAGACGCGTTATGCGTTGTGGAGGAAAGTGCCGCGGCCGTTTTCGACCCGCCTCAAGGCTTTGTGACCGAGGATGCCCGCAGCTACGGCGAAACGGTGATCCGTTTTCTGCGCCGCGCCTGACTTTGGCCTTTTTCCCCTGCCGTTTACCGCTGCTAATGAAGCAGTCGATCGCGGAATCATCTATGCGGTTGAAAACGACGAGGTGTGGCATGATGCGCAACGGCACAGCTTGGAAACGGAGCAAGGCCTGGCCGCTTGCCTTGTTTGTGGCGATGTCGCCGGCTGGCGCGGTCGCGCAGGAGCCGGTTCAGCCCCCGCAGGAGCTACAAAGCGCGGTTGCAGCCGAAAGCACGGTGGAAAGCTTCACCTTAGACAACGGCCTGCAGGTGGTTGTCATTCCCGACCGCCGGGCCCCGGTGGTCACCCACATGTTGTGGTACAAGATCGGCAGTGCCGACGAAGCGCCTGGAAAGTCCGGCATCGCTCATTTCTTTGAGCATTTGATGTTCAAGGGCACGTCGAACAACCCGGCAGGAGCCTTTTCCGCCGCTGTTGCGGCGATCGGCGGTTCCGAAAACGCGTTCACATCCTACGACTACACCGCGTATTTCCAGCAGGTATCGCCGGATGCGCTGGAAACGATGATGCGCTTCGAAGCCGATCGCATGCGCAATCTCGTGCTGACGGAAGCGGTGATCGGGCCGGAGCGCGACGTGGTCCTTGAAGAACGCCGCTCGCGCATCGAAACGGATCCGGGCGCGCTTCTCAACGAAGAGATGTCGGCGACGCTCTACCAGAACCACCCCTACGGGATTCCGGTGATCGGCTGGATGCATGAAATGGAGACGTTGAACCGCGCGGATGCGATCGACTTCTATAATCGCTACTATGCGCCAAATAATGCCGTGCTGATTGTGGCCGGCGATGTCGACACCGCGACGGTGCGCGCTCTGGCGGAAAAAACCTATGGCGCGGTTCCCCGCGGGCCTGACCTGCCGCCGCGGGTTCGCCCCACCGAGCCTGAACAAAACACCAGCCGCACCGTCAGCCTTTCCGATCCGCGGGTATCCCTGCCGAGCTACCAGAAGTCCTGGGTCGTGCCGTCCTACACCACGGCCGAAGACGGAGAAGCCGAAGCGCTCGACCTCCTCGGCGAGATCCTCGGCGGTGGCGCCCGCAGCCGCTTGTACCAGGCGCTCGTGGTGCAGCAGGGTGTCGCCGCATCCGTCGGCTCCTATTACCAGGGCACGGCGCTCGATGACTCGAGCTTCACCGTTTATGGAACGCCGCGTGGCGGCGCGAGCCTGGAACAGGTCGAAGCGGCGGTGGATGCCGAGATCGAGCGTCTTGCGACCGCCGGCGTGAATGAGCAGGAACTGGAGCGAGCCAAAAACAGGTTCGTGCGCAGCATGATCTTTGCCCGTGACAACCAGTCCGGCATGGCGCGCATGTATGGTGCGGCGCTGGCCACGGGCGGCACGATCGAGGATGTCGAGCGCTGGCCCGATCGGATCCGCGCGGTCACCGCTGCCGATGTGCAGGAAGCCGCCAAACGCTACCTCGACAACAAGCGTGCTGTCAGCAGCTACCTTCTGCCGGCAGGGGAGGAGAAATCGTGAAGACCAACCGTTTCATCGCGACAACGCCGAGGCTGATGCAGGTCAAGGTTCTGCTTGCCACCGTTCTGCTCGCCTTCGCTTTTGTCGCCATTCACCCCATGCTGGCGCGCGCAGACATGCGCATCCAGAAGGTGGAAAGCCCGGCCGGGATTACGGCCTGGCTCGTGGAAGATTATTCCGTGCCGATCGTGTCGATGCGCTTCGCCTTCCGGGGCGGCAGCGTCCAGGATCCCGGAGGCAAGGAAGGCTTGTCTTACCTGATGAGCGGCCTTTTCGATGAAGGTGCGGGCGATCTCGACCGTGAAGCCTTCCAGGATCGATTGGACGACTCCGGCGCCGAGATCAGCTTCAGTGCGGATACTGATGAAATCCTTGGCTCGTTTCGCGCCATCGACGAAGACCTCGAAGAAGGGTTCGCGTTGCTGGCCAAGGCGGTGCAGTCGCCACGCTTTGATCCCGAGCCTTTGGAGCGCGTCCGCTCGCAGATCCTGACCGGCATCGAGGCAGGCTCTCGAGACCCGCAGGAACAAAGCAATCGCAAATGGGCTGCCGCGCTCTACGGCGATCATCCTTACGCAAGTCCCACAGAAGGCACGGCCGAAAGCGTGAAAACGCTGACGCGGGAAGACCTTGTGGCGCAGCACGAGGCTGTGTTTGCGCGCGACAATCTGGTGGTGAGCGTGGTGGGCGCGATCGACGCCGAAACGCTTGGACGATATCTCGACCAGGTGTTCGCGCCCCTGCCAGCCAAGGCCGACCTTCGCGAAGTGCCGAAGGTAATGCCCGAACTTGGACAGGAACTGAGCGTCGCCTATGACCTGCCGCAAACCAGCATCCGCATGGCTTACCCAGGCGTTGATCGCAAGGACCCCGGCTTCTTTGCTGCATACCTCATGAACGAGGTTCTGGGCGGTGGAACGTTTTCCTCACGCTTGTTCGAGGAAGTGCGTGAAAAGCGCGGCCTGACTTATGGCATCGGCTCGTCGCTTTCCACGCGCCGCTATTCCTCAGGCCTGGGAATTGCCACGTCCACGCGCAGCGATCGCGTGTCCGAAACTCTGGCGATCATCAAGGATGAGGTCCAGCGCATGGCTGAAGAGGGGCCGACCGAAGAGGAACTCGAGGCAGCCAAGCGGTATACGATCGGCGCTTATGCGATCAACAATCTCGACAGCTCCACTTCCATTGCGTCCACCCTCACGCAACTGCAACTTGAAGATCTCGGCATCGATTATATCGATCGTCGCGAGGCGCTTATCGAAGCCGTGACGATTGATCAGGTGCGCGAACAAGCGCAAAGGCTGTTGACGACCACGCCGACGGTGATGCTGGTCGGGCCGGAGCAGGGTGGTGGATCCGACCAGCCGGCTGCGTCTGAAACACCTGCGAAGCCGGAAACTGAAACCGGAGGCTAAGCCTGGAATGCGGGACGTCGTTGCGGTCAGTCCAGCGGAGATCGGCGACGCGCCACGGCGCGATCCGACCTTTGCGATCGCCTTCGGCGGCGGGGGCGCGCGCGGGCTCGCCCACATCAACGTCATTGAAGCGCTGGACGAGCTCGGCATTCGCCCGGTTGCGATTGCCGGATCGTCCATCGGGGCCATCATGGGCGCGGCCATGGCATCCGGGATGGCCGGGCGAGACATCCGCGACTTCGCCCGCGGCGTGTTGTGCAATCGGGCGGAAGTGACGCGCCGCATGTGGAACTCGCGCCCGGACACGCTCAGCGACTTCATGGCGAGCGGGATCCGGGTCAGCCAGTTCAACATCGGCCGGATCCTGGCCTCTTTCCTGCCGCCGGAAATACCGGATGAGTTCAACAGCCTGAAGATCCCGCTGCAGGTGACGGCCACCGATTTCTACAAGCAGGAGCTTGTGGTGCTGGACGAAGGCGATCTCAAGCTGGCGCTGGGAGCATCCTGCGCGATTCCCGCGGTGTTTGGAGCGGTCAAGCATCAGGGTCGAACGCTGATCGACGGCGGCATCTTTAATCCCGTTCCGTTTGATCTTCTGGAAGGGCTCGCTGACATCGTGATCGCGGTGGATGTTGTGAGCGGCCCCGCGGAAGAAGGGCGCCGCAAGCTGAAAGCGCTGGACATGCTGTTTGGGGCCAACCAGATCATGATGCAGGCCATCAACCAGATGAAGATGAAGCAGAAACCGCCTGCCATCTATTTGCGGCCCGGCACCCGCTACAAAGCCCTCGAGTTCCTCAAGATCGACCGCGTTCTTGCCGAAACCGAATCGGTAAAAGACGAGTTGAAGCAGGCGGTCGACATGGCGGTGAAGATCGCCGCCTGAGGATAAGGGGCGGGCTCGTTTCCCGGAATTTGCACCCCCGCCATTGCGAAGCTTGGAGGCGGGGCATAGATGGAAGCGTGGCGCGCGCCCCCTGCGTTGCGCCCTTCTAGTCCAGGAATGCTCCCTCATGTCCGTTCAAACCAATGCCGACAAGCTTGTTGATCAGGTTGGGGCACTGGTGGAAGCAGCGAAGAGGGCAGGGGCCGATGCGGCGGATGCGGTGGCGGTCCGTGGCCGCTCGGTCGGTGTGACCGTTCGCCTCGGCAAAGTCGAGAACACCGAAGCCTCCGAAAGCGACGACATCGCTTTGCGCGTTTTTGTCGGGCAGCGGGTCGCCAATATTTCCGCCAATGCCGGCGCGGATGTCGAAGCACTGGCGCAGCGTGCGGTTGCGATGGCGCGGGTGTCTCCCGAAGATCCCTTTCAGTCGCTCGCCGATCCGTCCCTGCTTGCCAACGGTGTGGACGATCTCGACCTGTTCGACCCGACGGAACTCAGCGGGGAACAGTTGCGCCAGGATGCGCTTGCCACGGAAGAAGCGGCCCTTTCCGTTGCCGGTGTCACCAATTCGTCGGGTGCAAGTGCCGGTTTCGGCTATGGCGGTCTGGTGCTAGCGACATCGCATGGATTTGTCGGCCAGTATGTCGGTTCCCGCTTTTCGCGCTCCGTCAGCGTCATTGCCGGGGAAGGCACCGGCATGGAACGCGACTATGATTTTTCCTCCCGCATCCACTTCGCCGAGTTGGAAGATCCGGCTGAGATCGGCCGTCGGGCGGGCGAGCGCACTGTGCGGCGCCTGAAATCCCGCAAGGCCAAGACGGGATCCGTCGATGTCGTATTCGACCCGCGCGTGTCCCGCGGGATCGCAGGGCATCTGGCGGGCGCCATCAACGGCGCATCGGTGGCTCGGAAAACAAGCTTTCTTCGCGACATGATGGGAAAACCGGTGGCGGGCTCTGCCATTACCGTGACTGACGACCCCGCCCGTCGCCGTGGGCCGGCGTCGCGACCTTTCGATGGCGAAGGGGTGCGTGGCAAGCCGCTGACGATGGTCGAGGGCGGCGTGCTGCAGCACTGGTTCCTGTCCACCTCGGCGGCGCGCGAGCTTGGGCTGCAAACCAACGGCCGAGGTGTTCGTGCCGGCACATCCGTCAGCCCAAGTTCGACCAATCTGGTGCTTGAACCGGGAAGCCGCTCGCCGGAAGAGCTGATCGGCGGCTTGAAGACCGGCTTCTATGTCACGGAAGTCTTTGGCCAGGGCGTCAACATGGTGACCGGAGAGTACAGCCGCGGTGCGTCTGGCTTCTGGATCGATAACGGTCAGCTGGCTTATCCCGTGGCAGAAGTGACCATCGCATCGAACCTCAAGGACATGTTTCTCCGCATGATCCCAGCTTCGGATGTCGACCGCAATTTTTCGGTCGCGGCGCCCACCCTCCTGATCGAGAACATGACGCTTGCTGGAAGCTGAAAACACGCGAACGGATCTGCTAAGCGATCTCTCCCTCATCCGCGAGGCTGCGCGAGAAGCGGGCGAAATCGCCATGCGCTTCTTCAAGCAGTCACCGGAAGTCTGGTGGAAGGAAGGCCAATCGCCGGTCAGCGAAGCGGATTATGCTGTCGACAAGTTTCTCCGCGAGCATCTTCTTCAAGCCCGTCCGGATTACGGCTGGTTGTCGGAGGAGACCACCGACAACCTCGAACGCATGCAGAATGCCCGCACCTTCGTGGTGGATCCGATTGACGGCACCCGGGCGTTCATCGAAGGCAAAGCGACCTGGTGCGTGTCGATCGGCATCGTGGAAGCGGGGAGACCTATTGCCGGCGTTCTGGATTGCCCCGTGAAAAACGAGATCTTCGATGCCGCAGCCGGCGGCGGAGCTCGTTTGAACGGCCACATCATCACGGTGGCGCCGACGCGGTCGGAGCCGGCGGTGGGCGGCCCAAAAACCATGATTGATGCGCTGGATCATGCCGATCGGCGCGATTTCCGGTCCGTCACCTATGTGCCGTCTCTGGCTTATCGCATCGCCATGGTGGCGCGCGGCGAAATCGACGCCACCTTTGTGAAGCCGAACTCCCATGATTGGGATCTGGCCGCCGCCGATCTTATTCTTGAAGAAGCGGGCGGCATGGTTGTCGATGCCACAGGCGAGCGGCTGGCGCTGGCGACGGCAAACTCCAAGCATGGCCCGTTGGCCGCCGGCAGTGGCGCGCTTTTGGGCAAGATGACGCGCATTCTTCCACGTTTCCGGTGACTTGTTCCCGAAACGCTCTATGAACAGGACAACCGCGTGATCCTGATCTCAAGGAGATTCGTATGACCGAAAATCATGAATCCAAGCAGCTCCTGCATCTCGTTTTCGGTGGCGAACTGACGTCGCTCACCGGTGTCAACTTCCGCGATCTCGATGGGCTCGACATCGTGGGCATCTTCCCGGACTACAAGTCGGCCGAACGCGCGTGGCGGGCAAAGGCGCAGGAAACCGTGGACAACGCCCATATGCGTTACTTCATCGTCCACCTGCATCGCCTGCTGGAACCGAGCGACGCGTCGGCAACAAAGGCGTGACAACCGAAGACGTGACGCAGACGCGCAAACCGGCCGCGCGGCGGCGCCACACGCCGCGCGCGTTGAAGGAACTGTGGCGCAGCATTCGGCGGCCGCTGGCGGACTCGGCGCAGGTGAAGCATGTGCTTGCGACGCTGTTTGGCAGCGGCCTTCGCTTTGTCCAGCGAACCAACCCTCCTGTGCCCGGCTCGAGCGACATCGCGCAATCGATGGAACGCGATGGACCTGCCATCTATGCGGTGTGGCACGGCCAGCACCTGATGTATCCCGTGCTTTACCCCGGCAAGCATCCGCTCGACATCATGGTGTCGCGCAGCGCCGACGCCGAAATCAACGCGCTCGTGCTGGAGCGCTTCGGCATCGGCGTGGTGCGGGGCTCCGGCGGTCGCAGCAGCCGCAAGGCCGTGGAAAAAGGTGGCGCGCGGGCGCTGATCGCCCTGAAAAAGTCGCTCGACTCAGGAAGATCCGTCGCCATGGTGGCAGATATTCCGAATGGCACGCCGCGTGATGCGGGACTGGGCGTGGTTACGCTGGCCCGCTTGTCTGGGCGCCCGATCCTGCCGCTCGCATATGCCAGCAGCCGCCGCAAGGTGATCGAGCGCAGCTGGGACAAGATGGTGATCAACCTCCCGTTCGGCCGCGGCGCCGTGGTGATCGGCGAGCCGATCCACGTGCCGGCGTCCGCGACGAGCGAGGACCTGGAGAGCCTTCGAGCGACCGTGACGCAGGCGCTCGACGATGTGACGCGGCGGGCTTATGCGCTGGCCGACGCCAAGCCAGCGGCTGGACCAGCATCGTGAGCGAGCGCCGGGCGCGTCAGATCCTGTCGCTCTACAGCTGGGCCGGAGCCGCAGCCTATCCCTTGGTTGGTCCCTACATCGCGTTACGCGCCAGCCGCGGCAAGGAAGACCGTCAGCGGCGGGGCGAACGCTACGGCCGGGCGAGCGAGCCGCGGCCGGAAGGTCCGCTTGTTTGGATTCATGCGGCGAGCGTCGGCGAAACCGGCGCCGTGCTTCCCTTGATCGGGCGCTTGTTGCGGTTGGGGATCCGGATTGTCTTGACCACTGGCACGGTGACTTCCGCCCGCATCGTGGCCGAGCGGCTGGGCGATCGGGTGATCCATCAATATGTTCCGCTCGATCTCAGACCGGCAGTGAACCGCTTTCTTGATCACTGGAAGCCCGATCTCGCCATTTTCGCGGAATCCGAGATCTGGCCGACCACCATTCTTTCGCTCGGGCGGCGGCGTGTCCCGCAGGTGCTAGTGAACGGCCGCCTGTCGGATCGCTCCTTTGAAGCCTGGAAGAAGCGCCCACACCTCGCGGAAGCCCTGTTCGAGAACTTTGCGCATGTGGCGGCACAATCGGGTCTCGACGGTGAGCGCTTCTTGGCGCTGGGCGCGCGGCCGGTCACCGTGTCGGGCAATCTGAAGCTCGAAACGGACCTGCCGCCCTATGATGCCGCGATTCATGCTCGGTTGATGAAGGAAATCGGCGGCCGTCCGGTTTGGGCGGCTGTGTCCACGCATGATGGCGAGGAGATGATTGCGGCCGAGGTGCACCGGCTCCTGAAGAACCGGCATGATGACGTTCTCACCGTCATCGTGCCGCGCCATGCGGAGCGGGGCGATGCCCTTGCCTCCGATCTTTCCAAGCGCGGCCTGAAGGTCGCACGCCAAAGCCTGGGGGATACGGTCCAACCTGATGTCGACGTGCTTCTGGGCGACACGATGGGGGACATGGGACTTTACCTGAGGCTAAGCGGGATCGCGTTTGTCGGCCGCTCGCTCACCGGGTCTGGCGGCCAGAACCCGATCGAGCCGGCTTTGCTGGACACCGCTGTTCTGGCTGGCGAAAACGTTCAGAACTTCCGCGATACCTACAAGCGCCTCGTGGATCGCGGCGGCGCGCGGCTGGTGAAAAACAAGGAAACGCTTGCCGGCGCGGTTAGCTTCTTGTTGAAGAACGAGGATGCGCGTCAGAAGATGGCGCGGGCAGCGCGGGTGACCGTGCATGAGATGCGCGGTGCGCTCGATAAGACCATGGATGTTCTGGATCCCTTCATCCATCCGCTGGTGGTGAAGTCCCGCTTGGACAGTTCTGGCAGCAACTGACCATGGCAAGCGAAGCGCCGCCCTTCTGGTGGGAAGATGCTGACTGGCGCGCCAGGGCCTTGTGGCCGGCCTCGATGCTTTATGGCATCGTATCCGGTCACCGCATGCGGCGCGCTCCATGGGTGAAGATCGCCGCGCCCGTTTTGTGCATTGGCAACTTCACCGTGGGCGGGGCGGGGAAAACGCCCGTTGCCATCGCGGCCGCCCACGCCATGCGGGCCAGGGGCCTCCGCCCGGGCATTCTGTCACGCGGTCACGGCGGAAGCTTCACCAAGCCCCGTCTGGTGGATGCCGGACATGACATCGCCAAGCATGTCGGTGACGAACCGCTGTTGCTCGCAAGCGCCGCGCCGGTTGCTGTCTCGCCCGACCGGGCGAAGGCCGCAGCCCTTCTTCTTTCGCAAGGCTGCGACGCGCTCATCATGGACGACGGGTTTCAAAGCGCGCGCATCCACATCGATTACGCGCTTCTGGTGGTGGATGCTGCGCGCGGCATCGGGAACGGCCATGTCATTCCCGCAGGACCGTTGCGCGCCACTCTCGTGGAGCAGCTTCGGCAAACAACGGGGCTCCTGAAGATGGGCCATGGGAGTGCCGCCGACCCTGTGATCCGCCGCGCCGCCCGCGCGGGTAGGCCCTATTTCGAAGCTGAAACGCGCATCAAGGCAGGGCAGGACATCGCCAACCGGCGCTTCTTGGCTTTTGCCGGCATCGGCCACAACGCCAAGTTCTTTGATACGGTGCGCGACAATGGCGGAGAGGTCGTTCTGGCGCGGAGCTTCCCGGATCACCATGCTTACGCGGAAGATGAACTGGCGGAACTGCAAGCTCTCGCGGCCGAACACGGTGCCCAACTGATCACCACTGCCAAGGATGCAGCCAGGCTGCGCGGCTGGTCACCGGCGAGTACCCGTTTCCTTGATGGGGTCCAGGTGCTGGAAGTGGAAACGGTCTTTGACGATCCCAACGCGCTCAACCGCATCATCGATGGCACGCTGGCGGCCTATCGCGACCGTCGGATCGGCTGACGGGCCTCAGCCGCGCTTGCGCAGGTCCGGATTGGCGTCGATCTCACGCTGGAGCGAGATCGATGCACTGGAATAGGCTTCCTGTCGTGCGACGCTCCAATAGCGCAACTCGTCCAGCGGAATGGCCTCGTGGGTCACCGCGCAACGCACGAAAGCGCCGGGGCTGGTGACCTGGAAATCACCATCGAGGTAGCGGAGCCGGGCTTCGCGCGCTCCGGGTCCTTCAAAACGGTTCATCATCACCTTCTTCTCAGCGGCGGCCGAACAAGCGTTCTATATCGTGCAGCTTCAGTTCGATATAGGTCGGGCGGCCATGATTGCAGGTGCCGGAACCCGGTGTCGCTTCCATCTGGCGCAGGAGCGCGTTCATTTCCTCGGCGCGCAGCCGCCGTCCCGATCGTACGGAACCATGGCAAGCCATGCGGGATGCAATCGCATGGAGCTTCCGCTCCAGCGCGTCGGTGGTTTCACTGTCGGCGATCTCGTCGGCAAGGTCGCGGACCAGGCCGGGAACATCGACCTCGCCTAGCATGGCCGGCGTTTCCCGCACCGCGACGGCACCGGGACCGAATCGTTCAAGCACCAATCCGAGGCGACCGAGGGTTGCCGCATGGGCCGCGAGCCGTGTCGCGTCGTCTTCCGGCAGGTCCACGATTTCCGGAAGCAGCAACATCTGGGTTGCGAGCGGTTTGGCATGAAGGGAGGTCTTCAGCGCTTCATAAACGAGGCGTTCGTGGGCTGCGTGCTGATCCACGATGATCAGCGAATCGGCGGTTTGCGCCACGATATAGTTTTCATGAACCTGCGCGCGCGCAGCGCCGAGCGTGTGGTCGGCAGGCGTTGTATCCGGTGCCGCTTCGGGAAAGGGCCGCGGTTGGTAATCGCTGCGTGCGCTTTCCGCAAAGCCGAAATCGAGCGGCCGTGAGGGCGATTGCGTGTATGGATTTTCCTGTGGGGCGGGGGCGGCTGCGTTCCATCCATAACTGGATCGGTCCGCGGGCGCAGCCGGTCGAAAGGCCTGCATCAGGCCTTCCGCTCCCGTTGTTGCCGCTCGGACGTCGTTGATCGTGAGGGCATGGCGAATGGCGCCAACAAGAAGGCCGCGCACCAGTCCGGGGTCGCGAAAGCGAACATCGGCCTTTGCCGGATGAACGTTCACATCCACCAAAGAGGGGTCCAATGTCAGGAACAGGGCCGTAACGGGCGAACGGTCGCGCGACAACACGTCGGCATAGGCGCCGCGAATGGCGCCGGCGAGCATCTTGTCGCGAACGGGCCGGCCATTCACATACATATGCGCATGCAGCGCGTTGGCCCGGCTGTAGGCCGGAATAGACACATGGCCGCTCAAGCTCACGCCTTCCCGCTCAGCCTCGATTGGCAGGGAATTGTCCGTGAACTCCCGCCCGAGAACATCGGCGATCCGCAAGAGCCGGGCGTCGTCTCCTTGGTGGGCCGGAAGATCGAGCGTCGTGCGATCGGGGCCGGAAAGGGTGAAGCGGACCTGCGGAAACGCAATGGCAATGCGCTTCACGATGTCCGAAATCGCGGTGGCTTCCGCCCGCTCGGACTTCATGAATTTCAGCCGGGCCGGTGTGGCGAAGAAAAGGTCGCGCACTTCCACAACCGTGCCGGGATTGCCGGCGGCTGGGCGAGGGGGCGACACGACGCCGCCTTCGACCCGGATCTCTGCGCCCTCGTCATGAAGCGTGCGGGACCGGATAGAAAGACGCGACACCGAACCGATCGAGGGCAGCGCTTCACCGCGAAAACCAAGCGAGCGGATGTCGAAGATGTCAGCCTGCAGCTTGCTGGTACAATGGCGGCCAATCGCCAGCGGAAGATCTTCCGCGGTCATCCCGCACCCGTTGTCGGCGACTCGCAGCAGCGACAGCCCGCCGCCGGCGGTTGCGATCTCGATCCGCGTCGCGCCGGCGTCGAGCGCATTCTCGACCAGTTCCTTCACCACGCTGGCGGGGCGCTCGATGACCTCGCCGGCGGCGATCTGGTTGATGACGCTGTCGGACAGTTGGCGGATGGGCATGGCCGTAGCCTTAAGCGGATTCTGAGCCCGCGTCAGCAGCTCTCGAAAGCGTCAGCCGCGTTTCAGGTCCTGCACATGGCCGTAAAGATTGGTGGAGCGTGTGCCAGAGCGGCAATAAGCGAAAACCGGGGCGGGCAGTTCCGCCAGCGCCTTGGCTTGATTTTCCACGTCGGCGCCTGTCATCTGACCGCTGATCACCGGGATGTGGCGAAACTGGAGGCCCGCCGCTTCGGCTGCGGCTTGGATGGACGCGACCGACGGCTGGCCGGGATCTTCATTGTCCGGGCGGTTGCAGATGATGCTTTTGAAGCCCGCGTCCTTCAGGGCGGCAACGTCGTCAGGCTGGATCTGGGCTGACACGGCGTAGTCCGGTGCGATCTGGCGAATGTCCATCGAAGCCTCCGAGGCAAAAGATCTGCCGCCAGTAGTGCGCCAAACGGGGAGCGGAGGTCAATCCGCAACGCGGTCGCCACGGCCCGATCCCAAGAGGGTACGCGCAATCAGGCGCAGGTCGTGGCCGAGCGACATATCCGCAAGATAGGTGGCGTCCAGCGCCGCTAACCGCTCCGGTTCCGACATGTCGACGCCGGCCACCTGGGCAACGCCGGTGATCCCGGGGCGCAGGGCAGTGACCCCCAACCGTCGGCGTGCAGCAATCAGGGCGGTTTGCGTGGGCAGGCAGGGGCGGGGGCCGACAAAACTCATGTCCCCGCGCAGGATGTTGATGAGTTGCGGCAGTTCGTCGAGCTTCACCCGGCGCAACACGCGGCCAAGCGGCGTCACCGCGCTGCGCCCGATTTCGTGGCTCGGCTTCTGTGGGGTGCCGAAATACATCGTGCGCAGCTTGAAGCAGGTGAAGGTGACTTCATCGCGGCCCACGCGAGCCTGCCGAAGCAGGCCTGGCCCGCGGGAACCTAGGCGGATCCACAAAACCAGTCCGCCGATCACCACCAGCGCGGGCAGGAGGCAAACAAGAACAAGGCAAAGATCGAAGAAGCGCTTCATGGCCTTGCTCTAGAACCTGCCGGAAAGCCGAACAAGTTCCTCAGCGACCACGGTCGGGCGACGCGGCAAGCGCAATCCGCTCCGCGAGAGGATGCGGCGACGCGAAATGGAAGCGCTCCCGAAAACGGCTGGCATCCACCGGAAGCGAACCGAACAAGCTTTGTGCAGGGCCGGATAAGCCGGGCAGTGCAGCAGTCCATGAGAGCCCCGGCAAAGCAAACAAGCGGCGCGGGTGCCCTAAACCGTCTCGCATCGCGCCAATCACCTTCGGCAGGGAAAGCGCTTCGGGATCGGCAAGGCAATAGGAGCCCGACGCGTCGCTGGTCCAGTTCCCTTCGAGAAGGTGGAGAATGGCCGCGCACACCGTTTCAACGGCAAGATAGCTGCGGCGGTTTCGGATGCCCGCAAAAGGCAGCCAGGCACCGCTGGCTGCCAGTTGCTGGAGCCGCCGCCAATTGCCGCCGGCGTCTGGTCCGATGATGAGCGGCGCGCGCAGGCTGATCGCCAAGCGGCTTGGTTCGGCAAAAGCGCCAACAGCCTCCTCGGCAGCCAGCTTCGAGCGGCCATAGGGCTCAACCGGCTGTGCTGCGCTCGCATCATCGATCGTGTTGGAACTGGCGGATCCAACAACAGCGCGGATCGAACTCAGAAAAAGAAACTGTCGCACGCTGTGCCGCCGGGCGGCCGCAACAAGATCGGTTGTGAGGTCAACATTGGCGGCCCGCAAGCGCATCTCCGCGTCCGGGCCGGTCGGAACTGCGGCCAGACCCGCAAGATGCACCACGCCGGAAACACCGGTGATGATCGCATCAAAGGCATCCGATCGGGCGGGCATCGGCACGATCTCCACCCCTTGCAACGTTTCCCAGGCGGACGGAACGGTTTTCCGGTCGCGAACCGGAACGCGGACGGGTAGACCGTGTTGGGCGAGATGCGGAACGAGGTGCCGGCCAACGAAGCCCGTGCCGCCTGTCACAAGCACTGTCATCGGCAGCACAGGAAAAGCCGGCAAGTTTCTGCGCCCCTGTCGTTTCGCTGCAATTGCCTGTGCATGGCGGTTGTCCTAAGTGTCGCGTCGAAACGGTGAGCCCAGCAATGAACCTTTATGGCTATGCCAGGGATCATGGCCTCCTGCGCTATGTCAGCATCGCGCATGACCTGATCGTGGCGATCGCTGCCGCCTATCTCGCATACCTGACCGCCTATGGACCCGTCACCGCTTATTACGTGCCGGACCTGTTTGAGCGCATTCTCTTGTTCGCCGCGGTGGCCATGGCGTCTTTTGCGCTGTTTTCCGTAAGTTCCGGCTCATGGCGCTATGTATCCATTCCCGATCTGCTGGCCATCATCAAGGCCTCCGTGACGGCCGTGGTGGCTTATACGCTCGGTTCCTTTCTTGTATCGCGGGGCCTTTACCTGCCGCGTTCCGTGCCGATCCTGTCCCTCATCTACCTTGTGGGCGGGCTGGCAGGGCCGCGGCTGGCTTACCGACTGATCGTGGAACGCAGCATGTTTGGCGAGCCCATGATCGGGCGCTTGTCCGAACGCAAGCGCTACATTCTCCTGTTCGGGATGAGCGATGCGGCGGAAAGCTTCATCCGCTCGGCGCGCCGCAACCCCGGACGTGGCGTCGCCGTGGTGGGCCTGCTGGATGAGCAGAGAAGCAATCTCGGCCGCAAGGTTCAGGGCGTGAAGGTGCTTGGCAATCTGGCCGCCTTGCCCGGCGTCCATGCGCTTCTGAAGCGACGCGGCGTAGAGGTCACTGAACTCCTGATCACCGAAAAGGGCGTTGATCGCACGCGGCTCGGCGAGATCGTGGAAGCCGCAACCACGCACGGGATCACCGTGTCGCGCATACCGGGGCCGGACGAACGCGCCGAGGTGCGGGGTGATGGCGCCATGGAACGAAAGCCGATCGAACTCGGCGATCTTCTTGGCCGACCCGAAGTGCAGACCGATCTGGAAGGCATGACGCGCTTGTTGAACAACAAGGTCGTGTTCGTGACCGGCGCCGGCGGCTCCATCGGCTCCGAAGTCTGCCGGCAGATCGCCCATTTCGCGCCCCGCCTTCTTGTTGCAACTGACAATTCCGAGTTCCATCTGTTCAAGCTCGATCTGGAACTGGGCGACCGGTTTCCCGGTCTGCAGGTCATCTCGCGGATCATGGACATCCGCGACAAGGGGCGCGTGGCGCATCTGTTTGAGGAATACCGGCCCGACATCGTGTTTCACGCCGCGGCGCTGAAGCACGTGCCTTTCGTGGAAGACAATCCCCTCGAAGGCATCAAGACCAACCTCCTCGGCACCCGCAACATCGCTGATGCCGCGTTGCGCCTTTCAGCTTCCACCTTCGTGATGATTTCCACCGACAAGGCGGTGAATCCGACAAACATCATGGGGACAACGAAGCGCGCGGCGGAAGCCTATTGCCAGGCCCTCGACATCGCTTCGGCAACCACCCGCTTCAAGACGGTGCGGTTCGGCAATGTTTTGGGCTCGAACGGCTCCGTCGTGCCACGTTTTCAGGAGCAGATCGCCAAGGGCGGTCCGGTCACCGTCACGCATCCGCACATCATTCGCTATTTCATGACCATTCCCGAAGCGGTGCGGCTGGTGCTTCACGCGTCCGCCCACGCCTTGCGCCACCGCACCGAGCGCGGCAAGATCATGGTGCTCGACATGGGCAAGCCCGTGCGTATCGTCGACCTTGCCGAGCGCCTGATCCAGTTGGCCGGCTTGAAGCCGCGGGTGGATATCGAGATTTCCTATACGGGCCTGCGTCCCGGCGAAAAGCTCTATGAGGAACTGTTCGATCCTTCGGAGGTTCAGAACGAACGGACACAGGACGGCTATGTCATGGCCGCGCCGCGGATTATCGACAAGGCGCTGCTGACGCGCAGCATCGACGAAATCGAAGTCGCCGCAAGCAAGGAGGACAGCGGCAAGGCGCTGCAGCTCCTGCTTCACATCGTGCCGGAATATCGCGCTGATTCGGGTGATCGCGCGCCCCTTACGGCTCCGCTGGACGCCACACCGGAAGCCGACAAGCGCTGAACGACGTCGCTCCGCAGGCGCCTGCCGCAAGCACTAAACCCCTGATCCCAAATGGCTTGTCTACAAACTCGGTAGACATTGTTGACATCCTGTTTCGTCGCGTCATACTTCGGTGATGAAGAAGCGGGGTTGTTCTTGTTTGTAGATGGTTTTTGTGATCGGCCGCTGATTTAGCGGCTTTGGGGCAAAGAGTTTTTTTCAGATCGCATTTTGAGGAACAACTTTCCTCCGACCTGCGCGTTGTAACATCCAGAAGAACTGAGTGCCTTGTATCGTTTCTGACCTGACCGGGCGGCTAGACCGTCCCTATGCGAGGACAACCAGATGCAGCATCTGCTCCCATCCCTCCACAAAGGACATGCGCCTATTTTTCTGCAAGAGGCATTCAACGACGCGCTGGACGCGTTTGAAGACTGGCGGCCGGACATGCTTGAACCGGAAGTCGATTGTGATGGTCGTGCCATTCCCATCACGGTTGTTTTCGGCGGCATGCGCGACTGCACGGACGATCTGCCGGCGCGCGCGGTGTATGCCCTCGAGGCGGTGACGGGCGACAGCACCGTGACGAAGCACAAGATCACCTATGCTGAAGCAGCCGTCCTGATGGGCGCGCTTTCAGCCCAACGTCAACATCACTAGGAGAAAGAACATGGCCATCATCGGTGACGTTTCTCCGCAGCGAAAAGGGCGGTTGGGGGGCTTCAGCCTGTCGCGCGCCGCAGCCTACACGATGTTCGCGGCAGCCACAGGGTTCACTGCCGCACTTGTTTTCGGCCTGATTTGAGAAAAGGCGTGCCGGCGTCTTTGGGCTTGACTAGAGCCGTCTGGCCCGCGATAAGCGCACCACGACACGCGGGCCGGTCCTGCCGCCGCGGCGCGTCCCTTGGGGAATAGGTTAACGGTAGACCCACGGACTCTGACTCCGTTAGTCCTGGTTCGAATCCAGGTTCCCCAGCCATTCCAGAGCCTTGGCGCGTCGGCTTTGCCGGAAAATCTTTCAAGCCTTGGCTACACTCCTCTCAAGGTGCAGGGCGCCGACCGCGCTCAAGATCGTCAAATCCGATTTCCGGATCGACCTCCTTGTAACCGGCGTCGGGCCCCCGGTGGCAGAACGGCCGCCAGGCCGCCGATGCCGCACGAAGCGTCCGGCATGCGCTCAAGGTCCTGTTTATCACCGGCTATTTGGATAACGCCGTGCTGAGCCATGGCCACTTTGAGCCTGGCATGCAGGTGCTCACCAAGCCGTTCACGATGGATGCAATAGCCGCGCGCATCCGGCAGATGATCGAGGGTGAGTCGTTTGCGAGAGGTCTCAGAGGTCGCGGGGAACGATAATCGCAGCCGAATGCTTGCTTCCGATACGGCTCGGGGCTCCTTCCCGGTCGTAGATCAGCAGGCTCGCTACCATGGCCCCTGCGGGTGAGACGTCATTCCCATCCATGAGACGAGGCACGGAGCCTTGACACGTGATTTGCTCCTAGGCAGCGGCATCCTCGACTGCTTAAGGTCTATTCGAAGCGTTCGGATGGCGATAGCCGCGCTTTTCCGTCCGCAAGGCTGCTTTCATGAGCTTGCGGAACGTCGGACACTCCAAGTGGCTCGGCGCCTTGCAATCTGCGACATGCCTTAGCGTGTCACGCAAGATACGCAGCTTTGCCATCTGTCGCTGCAGGTCATCCGCTTTTGCGCGCAGCTCATCGCGTGGAAGATAAAGTTCGCCGTCTCGTCCGATGATTGCGCTGATCTCGACAAGCGTAAAGCCGGCGGTTCTGCCAAGGGCGATCAGCGCAAGTCTTGACAGCACATCCGGGTCGAACTGTCGGCGAAGCCCGTGCCGTTTGTCGGAGCGGATTAGGCCTATTTCCTCGTAGTAGCGCAACGTGGAGGGCGGCACGCCGGCGCGCTTTGAGACCTCGCCTATGTCCATCATTTTCATGCTTGACCTCAAGTTAGCTTGAAGTCGTACGATCTCTCAAGATGATGACTTCGGCAAGGGACGTGGCTATGACGATGCTGCCAGATGCTCGGGAAAACCCGGTTTGGAGAGACAGCAGGGCTGTCGCACTCCTGATGGCGGCGACCCTTACGGTGATGGCGAACGCCACCATTAGCCCAGCCTTGCCCGGGCTGCAGCAGCTGTTCGCTGAAGACCCTAACGCAGCTCTGATGACCCGCCTGCTGGTTCCGGCACCCTCGCTCAGCATCGCCCTTTTGGCTCCGCTCATTGGGCTTGCGATCGACAGCTTTGGCCGTCGTGTCCTGCTGCTCACAGGCATCATTCTTTTCGTGTCTTCGGGAAGCGCCGGTCTCTACCTGCCGGACCTCACGACGATCTTCATAAGCCGTATCGTTCTCGGCGTTGCGGTGGCGCTGATCATGACATCACAAACCGCGCTGATCGGCGATTACTTCACCGGTGAGAGCAGGAAGGCCCTCACTGGATTGCAAGTTTCTGCACGGAATTTCGGTGGCCTGCTGTTCATCCTGCTGGCTGGCTGGGTTGCGTCCATGTCGCCGCGCTATGCGTTCGGCGTTTATGGATTGGCGGTTCTGATCCTGCCGCTGATCTGGATGGTGATCAAAGAGCCGCAACGGGACTTGCCGGGCAAGTCCGGCGGTGCAGCGGCAAACCTGGGAATGCAACGGGCTTGGCGCTTGCAGTTCGGGAGTCTGGTGGTCCTTCAGGCTCTGACGAACATGCTCTTCTTCATCATGCCTACACAACTGCCCTTCTTCCTCGATGCCCGAGGCTATGGCGGTGCGGCTATGACGGGAGCGACCTTGAGCGTGCTGATGCTTACTGGCGGGATCATGGCGCTGTTCTACACCCGCATACAGAGCCTCATCGGCTATGCCGGCATCTTTCCGCTGGGGTATACAGCAATGGCGGCTGGCTTTCTGCTGATCGTCTCGTCTCCGTTGGCTTTGCTGACGTTCGCTGGCGCTGCATCGATTGGCGCCGGCTACGCTCTGGTTTCGCCCACCTTTGTCGCCCTGACGCTCAATCTTGCGCCAGCCCCGCGCCGTGGTTTGGCTGGCGGTATCCTGACGGCCTCGGTGTTCATCGGCCAGTTCTGCTCTCCGCTACTCAGCACGCCCGTGGTCCTGGGCTTTGGGTATGACGGGATGTTCCTCGGCGCAGCAATCTTCCTGGTGGCGCTTTCTGCCGCAGCCGGGATTAGCACCTTACTGGGTGCATCCCGCTTTCACTAGCAGCCGGATATGCCGGTAAGTAGGCCCTGCCTTCTGAGGCCGTGCTCGAGCACCGCTCGAAGCTCTGCTGCCGCGACCTTCGTGAAGCCTGCCGCCGCTTACCGAACTGTGCCTTGCGAGCGACGGCTGCGCCCCGCCTCCTGCTTCTTGCAAGATGAACACTCAGGAACAAGGCGGTTCACCGGCACCGGCCCGCACATCCCCAGTGGCGTGGGATTTTTGCTGATCTGTGAAAGGCTTCGGGACCGGCTTGACGGAAGCCAAGGTTCGGTACCTGATAGGACCCGGTAGCGCTCACGGGGAGAAAGTTCGTGGGCGCCCAGCCAACCACGGCCTGCCTTGAAGGGAGCGCAACGCGTTGAACTAGGGAATTGGAGGATTGCCGCACGGCAATACCGACGTGCGGCGGACGGGGCAGCGGGAGGGAGGCCAGCATGCTCGAACTCAGAAATGTTTCGACACTGGTCAGCGGCCGGACGCATATCGACGATGTCTCGCTCAAGCTGGAGCGCGGCTCGCTCAACGTGCTGCTGGGGCCAACCCTGTCTGGCAAGACGTCGCTCATGCGCCTGATGGCCGGCCTCGACCGGCCGACCTCCGGCCAGGTCCTGGTGGACGGCAAGGACGTCACGGGCGTGCCCGTCCAGAAGCGCAACGTCGCTATGGTCTACCAGCAGTTCATCAACTACCCGGCGATGACGGTCTACGAGAACATCGCCTCGCCGTTGCGGGTGGTCGGCAAAAGCAGGACGGAAGTGGATAAAGCGGTGCAGGAGGCGGCAGAGCTCCTGAAGCTCGCGCCTTATCTGGAGCGCACGCCGCTCAACCTTTCCGGCGGCCAGCAACAAAGAACCGCCCTGGCACGGGCCATCGTGAAAGGGGCTGAACTGGTGCTGCTCGATGAGCCCCTTGCCAATCTCGATTACAAGCTGCGCGAGGAACTCAGGGCGGAACTGCCGCGCATCTTTGCCGCCACGGGCGCTGTTTTCGTTTACGCCACCACCGAGCCCAGCGAAGCGCTGCTGCTCGGCGGCAACACGGCGACACTTTCGGAAGGGCGGGTCACACAGTTCGGGCGAACAGTGGATGTGTTCCGCAGGCCGCGCGACCTGGTAACGGCACGGACTTTCGCGGATCCTCCCCTCAACACGCTGGCCGTGAGAAAAGCGGGCGATCGCTTCCTGATCGAAAATGGAACCGGCTTCCCGGTCCCCCGCCACGCGCAGGGTGCTGTTGACGGCCCCTGCACGATCGCGTTCCAGCCGCACCACCTTTCGCTCGTTCAACCCGCAGGGGAGGCGATCGCCCTCAACGGCACGGTGTCAATTGTGGAGATCGCCGGATCCGAAAGCTTTGTGCATCTCGATTTTGCGGGGACGCGCTGGGTGATGCTCGCCCACGGAATTCGGCAATTCAAACCGGGCGAGGTGATCGAGTTCTGGCTGGAACCGCGCCATGTCATGGTGTTCGATGGTGCCGGGCAGGCCGTATCAACGGCAGCGGTGGCGGAGGACGCGTAGTCAATGGCACGCATCGACCTCGACCACATCCGCCACGCTTATATGGCGAAGCCTCAATCGCCGTCCGATTATGCGTTGAAGGAAGTGCACCATACGTTCGAAGATGGCGGCGCTTATGCGCTTCTCGGCCCTTCGGGTTGCGGCAAGACCACGCTGCTCAACATCATCTCCGGATTGGTCCGGTCGTCGGAAGGTCGCATCCTGTTCGATGGCAACGACGTCACGCCCCTTTCCACGCAGGAGCGCAACATCGCCCAGGTGTTCCAGTTCCCGGTGATCTACGACACGATGACCGTTTACGACAACCTGGCCTTTCCACTGCGCAACCGCGGCGTGTCAGAGCCTGATGTCGATCGCAAGGTGCGCGAGATCCTTTCGATGATTGATCTCGACAGCTGGTCCGATCGCAAGGCGCGCGGCCTCACAGCCGACCAGAAGCAGAAGATCTCGCTTGGCCGCGGTCTGGTCCGCTCCGACGTGAATGCCATCTTGTTTGACGAACCGCTGACGGTGATCGACCCCCACATGAAGTGGGTGTTGCGCACCCAACTGAAGCAACTTCACCAGCGCTTCGGCCACACCATGGTTTATGTGACGCATGACCAGACCGAGGCCCTGACGTTCGCCGATCAGGTGGTCGTCATGTTTGAAGGCGAGATCGTGCAGATCGGCACGCCCGCCGAACTGTTCGAGCGGCCGAAACACACCTTTGTCGGCTACTTCATCGGTTCGCCGGGCATGAACGTCCTGCCCATGGAACTCGCGGGTGGATCGGCTCGCGTCGGCAGCAATGAAATCTCGCTTTTCGCCCCGCCGGCAAGCGTTCCAAGCGGCAAGCTTGAACTCGGCATCCGGCCTGAATTCGTGCGGATCGGCCGGGAAGGGATGCCGGCAACGATCACCAAGGTGGAGGACATCGGCAGGCACCGGATCGTGCGAGCGCAACTGGAAGGCTACGAGGTGGCGGCGATTGTTGACGAGGACGCGGATCTTCCCGCAGAGCCGCGGCTCCTGTTCGATCCTGCTGGCATCAACCTTTACGCCGACAACTGGCGGGTGGAGACCGCGCAATGAACAAGACCTGGAACAACAAGGCCTGGTTCATGGTGCTGCCGGTGCTGTTCCTGGTGGCGATCTCGGCGATCATCCCGTTGATGACCGTGGTCAACTACTCAGTGCAGGACACGTTCGGAAACAACGAATTCTTCTGGGCCGGCGCCGAATGGTTCGAGGAAATGCTGACCTCCGACCGGTTCTGGGCTGCGATGGGCCGCAACCTCCTGTTTTCCGGCATCGTGCTCCTGATCGAGATCCCGCTCGGCATCCTGATCGCGCTCAACATGCCGAAATCAGGCTGGGGCGTTCCGGTCTGCCTGGTCTTGATGGCGCTGCCGCTGCTGATCCCCTGGAATGTGGTGGGCACGATCTGGCAGGTCTTCGGGCGCGTGGATATCGGCCTGCTCGGTTATGCCCTGCGCGAGGTGGGCGTCGACTACAACTATGTCAGCGATCCGTTCGACGCCTGGGTGACGGTGATCGTCATGGACGTCTGGCACTGGACGAGCCTGGTTGTGCTGCTCTGCTACGCCGGCCTGGTGTCCATACCCGACGCTTATTATCAGGCCGCAAAGATCGATGGCGCCTCGCGCTGGGCCGTGTTCCGATACATTCAGTTGCCGAAGATGAACCGCGTACTGCTGATTGCCGTGCTGCTGCGCTTCATGGACAGCTTCATGATCTATACCGAGCCTTTTGTTGTGACGGGCGGTGGGCCCGGCAACTCCACCACCTTCCTTTCTATCGATCTCGTGAAGATGGCGGTCGGCCAATTCGACATCGGGCCGGCGGCAGCCATGTCGATCATCTACTTCCTGATCATCCTGCTTCTGTCGTGGGTGTTCTACACGGTCATGACCAACTACGACGCCGCGTCGGATGGAGAGCGCCGCGATGGCTGATCTGACCGCGCGCGACAGTTTTGCGGGAACTGCGGCAGCCTCGTCGGCATCGGATGATGCCACCATGCGCCGCATGCGCCGACGCGGGGGAGCAAGCCGCCTCGGGTGGCTCATTCCGACGCTGTATATCTTGTTCCTCATGCTGCCGATCTACTGGCTCGTGAACATGAGCTTCAAGACCAATGCGGAGATCCTCGGGCCGATCACCTTCCTTCCGGCCGAACCGACGCTCCGCAACTATGCGGTGATCTTTACCGATCCGTCCTGGTACAAGGGCTACATCAATTCCATCATCTACGTGGTCATGAACACGGTAATCTCGGTCGCCGTGGCCCTGCCGGCAGCCTATGCGTTTTCCCGCTATCGCTTCCTCGGCGACAAGCACCTTTTCTTCTGGCTTCTGACAAACCGCATGGCGCCGCCTGCCGTTTTTGCTCTGCCCTTCTTCCAGCTTTATTCGGCCTTCGGCCTGATCGACACCCACATCGCAGTGGCTCTGGCGCATTGCCTGTTCAATGTGCCGCTCGCCGTCTGGATCCTCGAAGGCTTCATGTCGGGGGTGCCGAAGGAGATCGATGAAACCGCCTACATCGACGGCTATTCGTTTCCCCGGTTTTTCGTGAAGATCTTCATGCCGCTGATCGCAAGCGGCATCGGCGTCGCTGCCTTTTTCTGCTTCATGTTCTCCTGGGTGGAACTCCTGATCGCCCGCACACTGACTACAACGGACGCCAAGCCGATTGCAGCGATCATGACGCGCACGGTGTCAGCTTCGGGCCTCGATTGGGGCGTGTTGGCCGCAGCCGGCGTGCTGACCATCATCCCGGGCGCGCTCGTGATCTGGTTTGTACGCAACTACATCGCCAAGGGCTTTGCCCTGGGGAGGGTATGACCATGGACCTGTCCTGGATGGCCTGGACGCTTCCGACCGCCATCTTCTTTGGCACGATCCTGCTGCTGCTCGTGTCCATGGCGGTTTGGGAATATGTGTCGCCGGGCGGCAACCCACGTGTTGGTGTTCTGCGCTTTGAAACAACGCGTGGCGACCGCCTGTTCGTTTCGCTGCTCGGCAGCGCTTTCATTCATCTCGCATGGCTGGGACTGGTTGGTCCCAACCTTTGGTGGGCACTCGCTCTTTCGGTGGTCTACGCGATCGGCGTTTTCCGCTTCGTTTGAGCGAGAATGTTGGCCGCGACTGGAGGGTCGGGGCCAAGAACTGCAGAAATAGAACCGTCGCTTATTTTCCAGGGAGGAACCATCATGCGACTAAGATTACTGGCTTCAAGCAGCGCACTCATGCTGCTGTGTGGCGTAGGTGCCGCCTATGCCGGAATGGACGAGGCAAAAGCCTTCTTGGATGCCGAGATCGGCGACCTGTCGACGCTCGATCGTGCCGCGCAGGAAGCGGAGATGCAGTGGTTTATCGACGCGGCAAAGCCTTTCGCCGGCATGGACATCAAGGTCGTTTCGGAAACGATCACCACTCACGAATATGAGTCGAAGACGCTGGCCAAAGCGTTTTCGGACATCACGGGCATCAACCTCACCCATGACCTGATTGGCGAAGGGGACGTGGTTGAAAAGCTGCAAACGCAGATGCAGTCGGGCGAGAACATCTATGACGCCTATGTCAACGACTCGGACCTGATTGGCACCCACTGGCGCTACCAGCAGGCACGTTCGCTGACCGACTGGATGGCCAACGAGGGCAAGGACGTCACCAGCCCGACTCTCGACCTCGACGACTTCATCGGCCTCAAATTCACGACGGCACCGGACGGCGATCTTTACCAACTGCCTGACCAGCAGTTCGCCAACCTTTACTGGTTCCGTTACGACTGGTTCAACGACGAGAAGAACAAGGCCGACTTCAAAGAGAAGTATGGTTACGATCTCGGCGTTCCGGTGAACTGGTCCGCTTACGAGGACATCGCGGAGTTCTTTACCGGCCGCGAGATCGACGGCAAGAAAGTCTATGGCCACATGGACTACGGCAAGAAGGACCCGTCGCTCGGCTGGCGCTTCACCGATGCCTGGCTTTCCATGGCCGGCAACGGCGACAAAGGCCTTCCGAATGGCTTGCCGGTCGACGAGTGGGGCATCAAGGTCGACGAGAATTCGCGGCCGGTCGGCTCCTGCGTGGCACGCGGCGGCGACACCAACGGCCCCGCTTCCGTTTACGCCATCCAGAAATACCTCGACTGGATGAAGGCCTACGCGCCTGCCGCCGCGCAGGGCATGACCTTCTCCGAATCCGGCCCGGTCCCAAGCCAGGGTGAAGTCGCGCAGCAGATGTTCACTTACACGGCCTTCACGGCGGACTTCGTGAAGCCTGGCCTGCCTGTGGTGAATGAGGACGGCACGCCGAAATGGCGCTTCGCTCCGTCGCCGCATGGCGTTTACTGGAAGGACGGCATGAAGCTTGGCTATCAGGACGTGGGCTCCTGGACGCTTCTGAAGTCCACGCCGGATGACCGCGCCAAGGCAGCCTGGCTTTACGCCCAGTTCGTCACGTCCAAGACGGTGGACGTGAAGAAGAGCCATGTCGGCCTGACCCTGATCCGCGAATCCACGATCAAGCACGACTCCTTCACCGAGCGCGCACCCAAGCTCGGCGGCCTGATCGAGTTCTATCGCTCGCCGGCCCGCGTTCAGTGGTCGCCCACGGGAACCAACGTGCCGGATTATCCGAAGCTTGCACAGCTTTGGTGGCAGGCCATCGGCGATGCTTCCTCAGGCGCGAAAACGCCGCAGGAAGCCATGGACTCCCTTTGCGCCGAACAGGAAAAGGTGATGGAGCGCCTCGAGCGCGCCGGCGTGCAGGGTGACATCGGACCGAAGATGGCCGAGGAGCACGACCTCGAATACTGGCACAAGGATGCCGTTTCCAAGGGCAACCTCGCGCCGCAGCTCAAGATTGAGGACGAGAAGGAAAAGCCGATGACCGTCAATTATGACGAACTGGTGAAGAGCTGGCAGTAAGCGCAGCCATCAGAAAGGCGGCTGCGGGCGGGAAAGTGATTTCCCGCCCGCAGTACATGCGCGCGCGGATTATGCTGCCAGCATCCTCCCATGCGGGTCTCGCGGGCAGGCGCCCTGGGCGCCGCCGCTTAGGTCAGCGCGTCGTAAACTTCCCTGGAAAGATGCAGCAGGCGAGCGCGGTCAGCGGGGCCAACGAGCACATAGCCGAAGTCGCCAGAGTACCAGTAGAACGAGCCAAAACCGTCTTCCTCCTCGTAGCGGAAGGCCGTTTCGCTCTTGGCTGAGCCCGGCGTGACCAGCAGCGAAAAGCGCTCGCCGGATCGGGTCTCGTACATCAGCATGGCGCCTGGCTTCCCTCCCGCCGGCAGCAGTCGACCGCCGATCAGTGCGAGGCCGTCCGCTGAGAGGTCGGGCACGACCAGCGGCGCACCCAGACGGTTCGAAAGCCATTTGACGAGATGCGCTTCTTCGGCTGCGACTACCTCCACGGGGTGACGGATTTCGCTCACATAGGTTGCATGGGCCGACAGGCCGAACCTTGCGAGATCGTTGCCGCCCGCGGTTCCATCAGGTGCCGAAATGCGCGCAGTGCCGAAACCGGCGGCAAAGGCGATCGCCACGCTGGCCGCGATTGCAGCCCAGCGCCCAAGCCGTCTCATGCGACGCGCCTGTGAAGCGCGGGGGAAGCGGGCCGGCACAGGTTCTCCAAGGATGGGGTTGAAGGCCGCGCGCAGATCCTCTGCCTGACGCTCCCAGGCTTCCAGCCGCGCCATCCCCTGCGGATCGGTCGCAAGCCAGGCTTCAACTGAGTCCCGGCGCGCAGCCGGCAGTTCGCTATCGAAATAGGCGTTCAGTTCTTCTTCGGAGATGGTGACGGGCGCCGTCATCTCGTCTTTCCGATCGGTGTCACGCTTCCGCTTTCCGTCAATTCGCGCAACGTTTCGCGCGCCCGTGCCAGGCGCGACATGACCGTGCCGATGGCAACCTCCTGAATGGCGGCGATCTCTGCATAGGAACAATCCTCCACCACGCGCAGAAGAAGGGCGATGCGCTGGTCTTCGGGCAAGCGGTCAAGCGCACGCACCGTGTCGAGGCGACGGCCATCCATGCCGCTGGCCGCTGCACCGAGGTGTGCGGCATAGGCCGGATCATTCACATCAACCAGCACCGGCCGGCGGGCCAGCTTGCGGCGTTCGTTGCGATAAAGGTTCAGCATGATCGTGGTGAGCCACGCTCGCAGGCTGCCGTTCTGAAAAAGATGGCGGCGGGCCAGCGCGCGTTCAACCGTATCCTGGACGAGATCGTCAGCTGCCGAACGATCACGGCAGAGTGCTGCGCCAAGGCGACGCAAGCGCGGGATCATTGCAATGATCCCGCGCTCGATGTCGCTCATGGCCTGCCGGCCCATCTCGGTGCCAAAGTCAGGGCTTGGCGATGTGCCAGACGTCGTTGACCATGTCGCCGGTGGTGTCGCCCGGCTTGGTGTCCTTGACCCACAGGTAAAGCGGCATCTTCTTGTAGGCCCACTGCTTCGACCCATCCTTTCGCTCGACCAGCGACCACTCGCCCTCCGCCTTGGCGCTTGCATCGGCCATCAGTGGCGGCCAGTTGGTCGCGCATTTGTCATAGCAGTTGGTGGTGCCCGGGGCATCCTTGTCGAAGGTGTAGAGGGTCATGCCCTTCTCGTTCACCAGCATGCCGTCCTTCACCATGCCCTTGTCGGCGAGGGCGGAGCCAGCCATCATCCCCAGCGCGACAAATGCCAGCGCTGCAACCCGTTTTGGTGCCATCGTTCGTCTCCCGATATCCAGCGTACGATCACGCTCGTGCACAATCGAGAACACCAACAGTGCCGGTCTATTCCCTTGCTTCGAGAATTTTCTGAAGCAGGCGGTAGGCGGGCGCAATCAGCTACCGAGAATTGGCCCGCTACAAACGTAATGGCCAACCAAACCGAGCAGGTCAGCGAGAACTGAGGATTGTTGCGTAGATGTTTTCCGCGCACACGATAGCACGCGCGCTCATCAGTGCACGCGCGGGCTCTGACGCAGCTGCCGCGCTCCTCTGTTCAAACTGCCTTTCGCTGCGAAAGGCTGAAGGCCTCCTTCGCGTGCAGCACGGAAGCGGCCATCAACTGTGCCCAGGCCTCCACGGCTTCGTCGCCTGCGGTCAAGTCATTGCGGATTTCGAACTCAACGCAGGGATAGCCGCGCGCCTCGCCGTGAACCGGCATGGCGTAGTCGGACTCGTCGCTCACGGCGTAGGGCTCATTGATGCCCACCGTGTAATCCGTGTTGTTTTGGATATAACGGGCAACCTGTGGCGCGAAATCCCTGTCCCGGTTGAACAGGACGCCGATCTGCCAGGGCCGGGACACGCCCTTGAAAACCGGCGTGAAGGAATGGACCGTCACGAGAAGGGTCGGCTTCCCGGCCGCGTCGCGCGCGTCCAGCGCGGCCGTGATCGCATCGTGGAACGGGGTGTAGATCTCGTCGATCCGCGCCTGCCGTTCAGCCGCCGAAATGTCGTTGTTGGCCGGGATCTCTGTGAGTTCGCTGATTACCGGCATGAAGGAGGGTACGTCGGTCCGCCGGTTGCAGTCGCAGACCAGGCGCGAATAGCGCTGCATGAACAGCGGCGCGTCTAGGATCCGCGAAAGCGCGATCGCAATGTCGCGTGCGCCGACATCCCAGGCGATGTGGCGCCGGCGGTCTTCTTCCGACAAGCCCATGTCGCCGAGAACGGCAGGGATGCGCCGCCCCGCATGCTCACAGATCAGCACGAAATCGGCGCCGCCCTCGAGATTGACCGTCTCGAGTGGGTGGGGCTCATCGGGCGCGAGCAAGGTGGCCGACATGTCCGGGCGGGGCGCAAGCGACATCAACATCCCTCTGTGTATGAAATCGTACAAAATGGCAGTGGCCGTTGTACTTGTATCTTTTGGTTGACGCAAACACTTCCCCGCTAATAGTGTTGCGGCGCAACAACGGAGCCATCCACGCAACGTGTCCGGACCCAGCGTCATCCAGGCCAGCAATCTCACCCGCCGCTTCGGTGGGCTTGTCGCGGTGGAAGATTATTCGCTCGACCTGCGGGAGCGTGAACTCGTTGGCCTGATCGGACCCAACGGAGCGGGCAAGACAACAGCGTTCAACCTTCTGACCGGCATCACCAAGCTGAGCTCCGGACGGATCGTGATTGCCGGCGAGGACATGACGGGTCGCGCGCCAAATCGCTTGGCGCAGCGCGGCGTGGCGCGCACCTTCCAGAACATCCGCCTGTTTGCGGATCTTTCCGTGCTGGAAAACATCATGTGCGGCGGGCACATGCGCTACGGCTCGTCCTTTTTTCCAACCATCCTGCAACTGCCGTCCTTTCGGCGAGCCGAAGCAAAGATCGCTCGCCAGGCGCGCGACATCGCTGAGCTGACGGACCTTGCAGCCATCGCGGACCGCCGGGCAGGGGATCTGTCTTATGGTGACCAGCGGCGGGTAGAGATCGCGCGAGCCCTGGCTGGGGAACCGCGTGCGCTTCTGCTGGACGAGCCCGCAGCGGGGCTGAACCCAGCCGAAACCGAAACGTTGGTTGGTCTCATTGGCAAGATCAACACCGATCTCAAGGTTGCCGTGCTTGTGGTGGAACACGACATGCATCTTGTGATGGGGCTTTGCCAGCGCATCCAGGTGCTTAACCGCGGCAAGCTGATCGCCGACGGCACGCCCGCTGAGGTGCAAAGCAGCCCGGCCGTGATCGAGGCCTATCTTGGAACGCGCAGGAGCGCCAAGACGCATGCTTGAGGTTCGCGATCTTCACGTCACACGCGGGGCAACGGAAGTGCTCAAGGGCATCTCGCTTGAGGTCCTCGAGGGTGAGACGGCAGCGTTGATCGGAGCTAATGGCGCGGGTAAATCGACCACCTTGCTCACATTATCGGGGTTGCTGCGGGCGAAATCTGGCACCGTCCGTTTTGAGGGCGCATCCGGCTCGATCGACCTGACAAAACTGGCCGCAGAACGCATCGTAGGCGAGGGGCTTGTACAATGCCCGGAGGGGCGACAGATCTTCCACTCGCTCAGCGTGGAAGAAAACCTTTCCATGGGCGGGTACCTCCGAAGGGATCGTGCTTCGCTCGGCTCCTCCATCGAGGAGGTGCATGCGCTGTTTCCGATTCTGAAGGAGCGGGCAAAGGCGGCCGGCGGCACCCTGTCGGGGGGCGAGCAGATGATGCTGGCCATCGGCCGCGCGCTGCTTGCACGGCCACGCCTCCTTCTTCTTGACGAGCCGTCTTTAGGTCTCGCGCCGCAGATGATCGAGCGCATCTTCGACGTTATTGAAACGCTGAAGAAGCGCGGCACCACCATCCTGCTTGTGGAACAGAATGCGGCCATGGCGCTCGACATCGCCGACCGGGCCTATGTGCTGGAAAATGGCCGCATCACCCTGTCCGGCAGCGGGCGGGAACTTGCCGACAATGATCGCGTCCGGCAGGCTTATCTCGGGATCGCCTCATGAGCCAGTACGTCTTCCAGCAACTGATCAACGGTCTTTCGCTGGGCAGCCTTTACGCGCTGGTCGCGATTGGCTTTTCGATGATCTACGGCATCGTGCGGCTGATCAATTTCGCCCATGGCGACCTCGTGATGATCGGCGCCTTTTCCACCCTCGGCTTCGTGGCCATGGGGGTGCCCTGGCCGCTGATCCTCGTCTTCGTGCTGATGATCGGCGCGCTTGCTGGCATGACCATCGAGGCAACGATCTTCCGGCCGATGCGCGGTGCGCAGCAGGTGACGGGCTTCATCGCCACGCTCGCAGTCTCCATCGTGATCCAGAATGTCGGCTTGATGACCCTGTCGGGCCAGCCGCGCAACTTCTCCTTCCCCGCTTTCATGCGCCAGCGCGTCCAGCTTGGATCCGTTTCGGCTTCAGTGACTGATCTGTCGATCATCGGCCTGACCCTGCTCCTGATCGCCCTCCTGCTGGTGGTCGTGTACCGCACCCGCCTGGGCACTGCGATGCGCGCCACCGCTGACAACCTGATGGCAGCGCGGCTGATGGGGATCGCGGTGAACCGCACCATCCTCTTTGCCTTTGCGATCGGCTCGGGGCTGGCGGCCGTGGCCGGGTTGATGTGGGGCGGCAAGTTCGGGCAGATCGATCCGCTGCTCGGCTTTGCACCCGGTTTGAAGGCCTTCATCGCCTGCGTGATCGGCGGCGTGGGGTCGATCGGCGGCGCGATGCTCGGCGGCTACCTGCTTGGCCTCGCGGAGGTGCTGTTTGTTGGCCTCCTGCCGCCTGCCTTTTCCGGTTATCGCGACGTGTTCGTGTTCACGATGCTGATCATCATCCTGCTTTTGAAACCGTCCGGTCTGTTTGTGCGCCATGTCGAAGAACGTGCCTGAGGTGACCCGACGTCGTTCGGCCACTGGCCTGCTGGCCCTTGCAGCCTTGCTGGGGGTCGGGGCCGCGCTGGTTTATGCCGCGCAGGCGACGCTCAGCTCTTATGTTGTCACGCTTCTGGCGTTGATGTTCCTGAACATCGCGCTTGCGGTTTCGCTCACCGTCACCAACGGCTTTGCCGGCCTGTTCTCGCTCGGCCACCCTGCCTTCATGACGATCGGCGGTTATATCGCGGCCGTGCTGACCTACCCGCCCGCGCGCAAGGACTTCATGTTGCCGGACCTGCCGGCGGTGCTTCTGACAAACCAGATCCCACTTCTGCCCGCGCTGCTTGCGGGCGGCATCATCGCGGCGATCCTCGCCTTTCTCGTCGGTTTGCCCGTGCTGCGCCTCAAGGGTCATTACCTCGCCGTGGCAACGCTGGGGCTGATCGTGATCGTACAGGGCCTCGCCACCAACTGGAGCGGGCTGACGCGTGGTGGTTCTGGCCTCAATGGCATTCCGCGCCTGACTGACATCTGGTGGTGCTTTGGGTTTGCCGCGCTTGCGATCTATGTCGCGCTGCGGCTGAAATTCTCTTCGCTCGGCCGCGCCATGATGGCCACGCGCGAAAATGCCATGGCGGCGGAATTGTCTGGTGTCAGCACCTACCGCGTGCGCATGCTTGCCTTCGTGATTGGGGCCTTCTTCGCTGCGGTTGCGGGCGGTCTTATGGTGCATCTGATCACGGTGGTGACGCCGAAAACCTATTCGGTGGTGCTGGCCTTCAACCTGATTGCCATGGTGGTGATCGGCGGATCGGGCAGCGTTTTCGGTGCGGTCCTTGCTGCCATCGCCTTGACCGGCATTTCGGAAGCAGCCCGGCCACTGGAAGAGAGCCTGAACCTTTACGGCCTCAGCCAGGTCATCGTGGCGCTCGCCCTGATCCTCGTCCTGTTTTTCCGCCCCAACGGAATCATGGGTGGGGCCGAGCCGCGCCTGCTGCGCCGCCTGTTTTGAAAGGGAACTCCCATGGTCGCCACTACTGGTCTCCGTGCACGGGACATCTATCCGTCACGCAAGCTGCCGATTGTCGCCGAGCGAACCGCGCTTCTGGTGATCGACGTGCAGAACTGGGTGATGGATGAAGCAAACCGCCAGCCGCGGCCGAGCTTCTATCGGGATGCGCGGGAAACCGTGATCCCGAACCTTGCCCGCCTGGCGGAAGCCTGCCGCGCCAACGGAGTGGAAGTCGTCTACACGGTGATGGAGAATTTCACGGAAGACGGGCGCGACCGCAGCCTCGACTATAAGCTGTCGAACTTCTTCATCCCCAAGGGCTCGCACGACGCCAAGGTTATCGATGAACTCGCGCCGGTGGGCGACGAGATGGTGATCCCGAAGACCTCGTCCAGCCTCTTCAACTCCACCAACTTCGAATATCTCGCCCGCAACATCGGGCTCGACACGATCATCGTCACCGGCTTTCTGACGGACCAGTGCGTGGACCACACGATCCGCGACGGCGCCGATCGTGGCTTCCACATGATCTGCGTCAGTGATGGCTGCGCAACCGACACGCATGAGCGCCACCATGCCGCGCTGAATGCCTTCAAGGGATATTGCCGGATGGAAACAACGGAAAGCTTGATCGCCGCCTTGGGCGATGCAGGAGATGCCGCCGCCCGCTAAGGCAGCGGCACCTTCTCCGGCTGCGCCTTAGTAAAGCAGCCTGTAGCGCTCGCATTGCTCCGCGTCTGAAAAGTCCTTCATGAGGTTGGCCTCGAAGCGCTTATGCGCGAGATAAGCCTGCTTCAGATCGGTGCCGATGATGTCGGTCAGGTCGTTGTCGGCCTCGAAGGCGTCCAGCGCAGCATCGAGCGATTGCGGCAACCGCTCGATACCCAGCCGGTCCAGCATCTCCTGCGGCAGGTTCTGCGGCGCGCCTTCGCAGACTTCCGCAACCGGCAAGCCCTGATCCAGGCCGTAAAGGCCGGCAGCCAGAATGGCGCCTAGAACGAGGTAAGGGCTTGCAGCCGCGTCGGCGGCGCGGAACTCGAAATGGTACTGCTTGGCAACATCGGCCGCTGCAAAGACCGGACAGATGCGCACGCCCGCCTCGCGGTCACGGTATCCCAGATTGTTGAAGGCCGCGCTCCAGCGATTGGGCGTCAGGCGCAGATAGGAGATCGTCGAGGCCGCCGTCAGTGCCGTGATCGCCGGCATCTTCTTCAGGATCCCGGCAACAAAGGCGCCTGCCGTCGGGGACAGGCCTTCCTTGTGCTGCGGGTCATGGTTGACCGGCTTGCCTGTTGCCGCCTCGAACAGGCTGAAATGGACGTGAACGCCGTTCCCGACGGCGTCCGGGCGCAGGATCGGCGTGAAGCTCGCGCGGTGGCCGGAGCGGGTGGCAACCGCGCGAGCGATTTCGCGCACTGCGATCGCCTGGTCGGCTGCTGCGACCCCAACGGCTGGGCCGACTGTCACCTCATACTGGAGCGGACCGTATTCCGGCATGAACGTGTCCAGCTCGAGACCCGCCTGCTTGAGGGCGCCGAGATAAGTCTCGGCAAACAGGTCCTGCCGCCGGAACGCATCGAGCGCGTAGCTTGCATTGGGCCGCTCTTCCACGCCGTCATAGGTGAACTCGTGCTCGAAGGCCGCGCGCACACGCAAACCGTGACGTTCCTCCAGCGCGGCGACCACACGCTTCAGGAACGAGCGAGGGCACACGGCCCAGGGTGTGCCGTCGAGATGGCAGATGTCGCCCATGATGAAGTTCTCGGCCGCATGGTCGGGGCCGAAGTCGATCCGCACATGGGATGCGGGATCAGGCAGGAGAACCGTGTCGCCGAACGGTCCCCAGGGGCTCGGCGCAATTGCTCCATGGGCCGTGATCATGCTGTTGGTTGGCGTCCAGCCAATGCCCTTGCGCAGCCGGCTGTCCAGGTCGGATGCGGGGAAGCCCTTGCCGCGCACCTGCCCGGAAAGGTCGCTGGTGCACAGCATGATGATTTCTTCGCGGTTCATTCGGGCTGCTCCTGCAGGTCATCCAATTCGTCGCGCTTCTGCGGCGTTCGGTTCAGTTCTGGTTCGCGAGGCGCAAACGGCTTGCGCAGGTCTTCCAAGGAAGCCATTCGCGCCCGTCCTGTATCGCCGAGCCGGTTGGCCACAGCCCCTGTCAAGGCTTCCACAAGCGCCATGCCGACCGTCAGCACATCGAAGATGGAAGGCGACGACACGGGGAAGCTCAGGACGTGGCTGGCGGAGCGTGCGGCCGGCGACTGCCAGTTGTCGGTCAAGAGAACAACCGTCACGCCTCGCTTGGCCGCGGCATGGGCGAATTCGATGACGTCCTGCTGATAGCGCCTGACATCGGTGATCACGAGCACGCTCGACTTGCCCATGTCGAGCAGGTTCTGCGGCCAGATCTGCGTTTGGCCGTCGATCACGCTCACACGCCCGCGCACCGCCAGCAGGAGGTCGGCAAAATAGCGCATCAGGTTGGTGGAATATCGTCCCCCGACGAGGTGGATGTCGCGGCGCGGATTGGCGATCAGTTCCACTACAGCGTCGAACTCGCCCTGCACGATGCTTCGCCGCAGCGTTTCCAGATGATCGCTCATGGCTACGATGAAGCGATCAAAGAAACCTTCCGGGCTCGGAGTGTCCTGCTCTGCCTGTGCGCCAAACCGCACTAAAGGTGATTGCAGCGTCGCTTCGATATGGCGCCGAAGAGCAGACTGGAAGTCGGAATAAACGGGAAAGCCGAGACGCTTGACCAAGCGAAGTACGGTTGCGGTGGATACACCGCTCTCGTTGGCGAATTCCGCGACGGTGCGCATCCCAGCCATCGGGTAGTTCGTGAGCAGATGACGCGCCGCACGGGCTTCGCGGGCACTGAGTTCCGGAAGTTCGTTGCGCAGCCGCTGCAGCAGTTCAGTTTTCGTATCGGGCGTCATGATGCTCCATTCCGGCTGTGTATCAAATCAGACAAAATCTGCAATCAGAAGGCGGATGTATGATTCGATTGACTCAGGGCGGTGCCTCTGGTCATGTTCGCGATCACCACAGAGCTCGGCTGCCCGACCGTGCAGCCGGTTCGAAGTGCAAAAAAGGGGAAGCACAGATGAAGAGATTACTCGTAGCCTCCTTGGCCATTGCGGCCATGATGGGAACTGCGCCTGCGCAGGAAACGATCAAGATCGGCGCGCTCTACAACGTGACTGGTGGAATGTCCTCGCTCGATGGCCCGTCGCTGTCGGGTGCGCAACTCGCGGTCAAGCAGATCAACGAGACCGGCGGCCTTCTTGGCAAGCAGGTCGAGTTGATCGCGCCTGATGGCAAGACTGACCAGCAGGAAACCGCCAAAGCCGCACAGCGCGTTCTGTCGGAAGGCGTGGTGGCGGGCATCGGCCAGTCGGACACCACCTTCGTGATGGCCGGCGCGCCGCTGTTCCAGGAAAAGGGCGTGCCCTTCGTCACCTCGGGGGCAACGCACCCGAAGCTGCCGGAATGGGTCGGCGACTACATGTTCATGACGCCTTTCGGCGATGATGACCAGTCCTACGCGATTGCTGACTATGCTTATGATACGCTCGGCGCGCGCACAGTGGCAGTGTGGACCGACAATTCCATGGATTTCACGAAGGCGCTCAGCACCTTCTTCACGGAGCGTTTCGAGGAAAAGGGCGGCAAGGTCGTCGGCACGGACTCCTTCATGATGGGCGATACGGATTTCTCCGCCCAGATCGCTCGTCTCGCATCCATGGACCCGAAGCCTGACGCCGTATTCGTGTCCGCCATCCCGTCGGAAGCAGGCATTTCGGTCAAGCAGATCCGCGAGCAGGGCATCACCATGCCGATCATCTCGGGAGACGGCTTCGACACCGAACTGGTGTCGACCGTCCCGGGACCGGAATTGGCGACCGACGTTTACTTCTCGACCCATACGTACCGTGCGGATGACCGCCCGGAGGTCACCAAGTTCGTCGAGGACTACAAGGCGGAATATAACCGCGAGCCCGAAAACGCCTTTGCGCCACTTGGTTATGACGCAATGATGCTGGTGGCTGATGCCATCAAGCGCGCCAACTCTGCGGAGCCGGCCGACATCCAGAAGGCGCTGAAGGAAACCCGGGGCTTCAAGGGCGTCACCGGCGAGGTGAGCTACACCCGCGCTTCGATGGTGCCGCCGAAGCCGGTCTCCATCATCAGCGTCAAGAACGGCAAATACGCAGTTGAGGACGTCTGGACGCCTGAAACCAATTAAGCTTGGTTCGGTGCGACGCCGGCGGGGCCATCGTGGCCCCGCCGTTTTTTGAAGAACTACTTTTCCCAGGGAATACATAATGAGCCAAGGCAGCACGCTCGCCTCCTATGAAGGACGCAACCGCAAACTGGTGCCCGCGCGCACCGCGATCCTGATTGTCGATGCTCAAAATGCCGAAGTTACGGACGAGGTCAGGGAAAAGCAGCCGTTCTTTTATGAGCAGGTGCATACCCGCGCCATCCCGAACATGAAGCGCCTTATCGAGGGTGCACGTGCCAGCGGTGCTGAGATCATCTACACGGTGATTGAATCGCTCACCAAGGACGGGCGCGACCGCTCGCTCGACCACAAGCTGTCCAACATCAACGTGCCGCGCGGTTCGCCCCTTGCGCAGGTGATTGCGGACGTCGCGCCGGCGGAGGACGACATCGTCCTGCCGAAGACCTCATCGGGGGTCTTCAACTCCACCAACATCGACTATGTGCTGCGCAATCTCGGGATCGAATTCGTCGTCGTTGCGGGGTTCGTCACAGACCAGTGCATAGATATGGCCATCCGCGATGGTGCCGACCGCGGGTACTATATGGTATGTGCGACGGATGCCTGCGCCGCTTATTCCCAGGAGCGCCATGAGGGTGCATTGCGCGCCTTCGGCGGTTATTGCGTGCTTCAGGATGTCGACGGGGTGCTAGGTTCGTTTGGCGCGAAGGACGCGGTGCTCTAGGGAGCCCGGTCATGTGAGATCGAGCAGGTTGATGAACGTGGGTCGCGAGACATTTTAGGCCCATGATGCGATCAACGATGCCGCGTCACCGGATGGCTGAGCGGGGCGCTTGTCACGCTCTGCTGGTCCAATCGGTCGTGAGCCACCTTCAGGAGCGATGAACCGGAACAAGTTGTCAAGGCATCGGGTTGGCTGGCGAGCGAGGTATCGAGCGCAAAACAGGGGAGCCAGACAGCCTTTGCCCAGTCTCATAAAACAGGGTCCTTCGCAGGGTGACGGCCTGCGCCGAAGCTTGCGGTATCGGCGGGGAATTCTTTTCGAAGTTCTTCGAACCAGCATCTGGCCTGTCCCAGCGGTGATGTTGGTTCTTGCTGTCATCCTGAGAGAAGTGGCGTTCTGGGCGGATTCGCTGATCCACAACGATGTTGCCCTGTCGCTCTGGTGGCTTCATTCCGGAAGCGGTGACGATGCCCGGAACCTGGTTTCAACGCTGGTCGGCGCACTGATCACCATGGCCAGCGTGATGTTCTCCATCACGATGGTCGTGCTTTCGCTGGCGGCTGCGCAGTTCGGCTCCCGATTGGTCCGGACTTACATGGCCGATTTCAAGACGCAGTTGTCCCTCGGCATCTTCGTTATGACCATCGTGTACTGCCTTCTTGTTCTTCGCACCGTCTACAAGGACCTTCCCGCCGAGGAAGTCCCTCATGTCGCCGTGACGCTGAGCCTTTTGCTGGGGCTCCTTTGCGTGTTGACGCTGCTTCTGTTCATGCATGCGATTGCCCGTTCCATGGTCGCAGATGACGTGATCCGCCGTGTAGCAGCCGAACTGGAACAGGAGCTGAACCGGCTTCCGCCGCTTAAGCATAGGCCCCGCCCGCGATCCCCGGCAAAGCTCGCGCATGAGGGAGCCCCGCGGATCCTGCGCTCCGTCAACGAAGGTTACGTCCAGGCGGTCGACTACGGCCGCCTTTGTGAGTTAGCCAGCGACGGAGGTATGAAGATCCGCGTTCTCGTCAAGGCGGGTGGCTTCATGTGCCGTGAGGGTTGGCTGGCCGAGGTAAGCCCCGCCTCGGCGCTCGATGCCGAGGTGGAAGAAGCAATTCAGAGCGCCGTTGAGATCGGTGCCCGTCGGACGCCCACCCAGGATATCGAGTTCTTGATCCGGTATCTTGTTGACGTGGCCTTGCGCGCCTTGTCACCCGGGATCAACGATCCGAGAACGGCAACGGTGGTGATCGATCACCTCCGCGGATCGCTTTCTCACTTGATGAGAAAAGAGATCAAGCCGACAGCCCGCTTCGACAGCCAGCACACATTGCGGGTGGTTGGGCAAGATACCAGCTACCACGCCGTTTTCGATGAGGCTTTCAACCAGATCCGCCAAAGCGGCGCCGTTCATCCCGCCATCGTCTTGCATCTCCTGGAAGCGATCCACCGCTTGGCCGAGCATATCCAGCTGCCGGAACAGCGAGCGGCTCTAACCGAGCATCTTTGGCTGATTTCGGACGCGGGCCTGGGCAAGGCTGACGCTGAGCGGGATCGAGCCGACATCATCCGCAAGCGCGACGAGGCGCTCGGCAGGCTGGAGGCGATCGAACTGCCGGCATTCGGGCTTACGGAGCCCGCATGAGCTCCACGATCTTCAGGTTTTAACTGCTCCCAGTCCAACCATCCCGCAGGGAAGACTTCATCGGCAAGCTTTCGGCTCAGCTAAGCCTGTGCTTAGCTTGCGCAGGACAAAAAGAATGGAGACCGGCAATGATGTTTGGACAGCCTGGCGACGGCACCGCTGAGAAGATCGGAACACTTCTCGGGGTAATGGTCGTGTTGCTGGTGATCGGCATCTTCGCCGTGATCCTGCAACCAATGCTGAACGTTTTCTGACCGCCCGAGAGTACCGAGCCGGGAACGTTGGCTACTGGCAAAGCTCGGAAAGGCGCCAGCCGAATTCGTCATCCCCGACAGCCTTGCCGCTGATGTCAGCGATGCGCCAGCCATCATCCATCGCCAGAAGATCGTAGCGGATGACGGTCTGCGTCTGCTGATCGGCGGGAATGCCTTCGAACTCGAAGCCGATGAAGGTGGCTTCGACGGAAATGCGTCCATCCGTTTCCGAGCTGACCTCGTCCACTTCCAGGGTCCGTCGCACCGTCGCTTCATCGGCGTCCTGTGCATTCAGCGAAAGCATGAAGTCGATGCACCCGACGCCTTCGGAAGCGGCCGCATCATCTTCGTTCTTCTCCACGGCAGCCAATGCGGGCCCGGTAAGTCGCTCTTCAAAGGGTTCGTCAAAGCCTGGATTGTAGATGGGTTCGCTCATGTAGAGGGCTCGCACGAAGTCCGTTGCACTCTGCAAAGGTTCGGCGAGAGCAACTGTCGTCATCGCCGCCATCGCGAGAGCCGTTGAAGTCCTGCGCAAGATTGATGTCCTCAGATGCCCGGCTCCATACGAGCCCGCCTCTTCTACCTGCATATTTTGCTCGGCCACCAGCCCCTGCTTGCGTCAGCCCAGCGCCCCTAGTTCCGGTTCATCCACCGCCACGGCAAGATGGCTTCAGACCGCCTGGCGAAGCATACGGTGGCGAACTGGTAAAAAGCTACACCCGCAGGGCAGGGCCTCCCTTCGCAGAATCCGTTGGGACCTGCTCTATTCTGGATAAGGTCGGCTCGGACGGACGGCCGCGTGTGCTGACGGCGGTGCCGGCGCGGCCTGATCATTCTGGTGCGTCCTCACGCTGCAGGTGCAGAACATTCGCCTCACCCGCTTAAGACCTTGGTCTTAGCCCCGCCGGACGGAAGTCCGATGGTCCCCTTGTCAAGGATCAGCTAACTGGAAGATCGTGGTGCCGCGCAAGCTGACACCGCAGCGGCACGGGGACACCGATCCATGAGCTGTTTGACTATGCCGACCTGCAGCGTGTCGGCGGCGGGACCGTCTGCTTTAGCTGGCTCCGGTGCGGCATTCCGCACGACATTGCAGATACCCTACCCGGGGAAACGATTGGCACCAAAGGAGCCAGCCGGACGCTGGTGACGATTTTCCGCCTTGGGCAGCATTTGACATCTGGCGCTTTCACGCTCCAGAACAAGTTGGCTGGTCAGGCGCTTCGCGTGCTCACGCAGCGCATATGCCTGCGAGTTCCGGTTTCTCGAAAATCTAGAAAGTAGCTCGTTTCCACAATGATCATGACCGGCAGTCACGACAGTGTTCTCGTGTTCCTGTCGATCTTTATCGCGGTCTTCGCGTCGTACACCGCTCTAAGTCTTGCAAGCCGCGCTCGTGCGTCCGGCGGTCGGATGCGTCTTGCCTGGCTGGCAACTGCTTCCCTCGCGATGGGAGGTGGCATCTGGTCGATGCACTTCGTGGCCATGCTCGCCTTCAGCATGCCCGACATGGCCATGGCTTATGATCCGGGCCTGACGCTGCTGTCGCTGGGGCTGGCGCTTTCCTTCACCGGAGCCGGGTTCGCGCTCATGAACTGGCGTGGCAGCTCTCTAGGCACGGTGGCCGGCGCAGGGCTCCTGATCGGTTTCGGCGTCGTGACAATGCACTACGTGGGCATGGCAGCCATGAGTATGGATGCCACCTTGAGCTACGAGCCGGTCTGGCTTGGGATTTCCGTTTTCATAGCGGTCGGGGCGGCAACCGCTGCCGTATGGTTGGCGGCGCTGGATCATCGAACCAGCCACCGCATCGCTGCGGCGGCGGTGATGGGCTCCGCCATCGCTGGAATGCACTACGCTGGAATGCGGGCGGCCATTTTTACCCGTGCCTCGTCCCATCACACAGCGGATGGACTTGCGAGCCTTTCACAAACCTATCTGGCGATCGCAATCAGCGGGCTCACTGCGCTTATCCTGCTGCTTGCCTTGGGCGCCGCTCGCGTGGAACGTTCGTTTGCCGCTTATGCAAAGCGGGAAGCACGGATTGCCTTGCGCCTGGATGTGGCGGACGTGCTGCGTCAGCGGGAAACCAAGGAGGCTCTCAACCAGATCGCGTCGCTACTGGGGAAACATTTCGCCGTTTCTCGCGTCGGTTACGGACAGCACTGTTCCGCCGAAAACAGTCTGGATTTCGAGGTGTGCTGGACCGACGGATCCGTTCCCCCGTTGCTCGGACGCTTTCCCGCGACCGTCTTTGGATCCGTTTTTGCGCAAGCGCTCGCGGGCGCCGGCACGATCGTTGCTCAAGAACCCGCAGGAATGAACCTGCGCGAGGCCGTTCCGCCTCTGCAGAAGGGTGGCACCACCGAAATCCGATCGGTCGTAGCCGTTCCGTTTGACCGGCCGGACGGATCGCGGACCATCATCTATCTGAGCGATACTGCGCCGCGAACCTGGCACCAGGAGGAAATTCGCTTCCTGGAAGAGATCGCCGAACGGATCCGGCTCGTCATCGAGCGCGCGCTGGTCGAGGAGCAATTGCGGGAACTCAACGCCACGCTCGAAGCCCGGGTGGAGGCGCGAACCGTTGCCTTGCGGCAAGCCGAAGAAGCACGGCGTGCGGCGGATGCGTTGTACCGCGCCTATTTCGAGAGCTCGCCCGATCCTTTGTTCGTGATCGGGGTTGCACCCGACGGCGGCTTCGTTGTGGAGGAAATCAACCCCGCCCACGAACAGGGCGTCGGCTTCAAGCTCGAGGAAGTCCGCGGGAAGCGGATTGACAGCCTCTTGCCCGCAGCAGACGCCGAGCGGATCCTGGACACCTATTGTCGCGCGGTCCAAACGCGAGAAGTCTATCACTTCCGCGACACGTTCGAGACCTCGGGTGAGCCGCAGCACTGGGACACCACTTTGGTTCCGTTGTGCAACGACAAGGGCGAAGTCACACGCCTGTTTGGCTCGAGCCGAAATGTCACCCGTCAGGTCGTGGCAGAAGAAGCGCTTCGCCAATCCCAGAAGATGGAAGCAATTGGGCAACTGACAGGCGGGGTCGCTCACGATTTCAACAATCTGCTTACGCCGATCATCGGAGCGCTGGACAGGCTCACGAGAAAAGGCGTGGGCGACGAGCGGGACCAGCGTTTGATCAAGGGGGCAGCTCAGGCTGCGGAACGATCCAAGATCCTCGTGCAGCGGTTGCTGTCTTTTGCGCGTCGGCAGCCGCTTCAACCGGTTCCGGTCAACCTGGGCCGTCTGGTCACGGAAATGGCAGGGCTGATTTCCAGCACGAGCGGGCCCCAGATCCGTGTCCTCATGGACGCTCCGGACGATCTCCCTCCCGCGGTGGCAGATCCCAACCAGCTCGAAATGGCGCTTCTCAACCTTTGTGTGAACGCGCGCGACGCAATGCCCGACGGGGGCACATTGCGCGTTTCTGTGTCGGCGCAGACCGTTGCCTTTGAAACGGCAGACCAACTGCAGCCGGGCTCCTATCTCTGCGTTTCGGTGGCCGACAGCGGCGTTGGAATGGATGAAGCGACGCGCAGGCGCGCAGTGGAGCCCTTCTTCACCACGAAAGGCGTCGGTCAGGGCACAGGGCTGGGGCTATCGATGGCTCATGGACTTGCGGCACAACTTGGCGGCGTTCTCAGGATCCACAGCGAGCAGGGCCGCGGTACGACCATCGAAATCTGGCTCCCCCAAAGCGCTGCAGCCGAAGAGCTTGCGCCGACGGAGGGCCATGGTGCAGTCCTCAAGAAGAGGGAAGCGGTCGCTCTTCTGGTTGACGACGAGGATCTCGCACGGGCATCAACGGCCGATATGCTGCAGGACCTGGGGTTTGAGGTTCACGAAGCAGTGTCGGCGGAGGACGCGCTGTCGCGCCTAAACAGCGGTCTTCAACCCCGCTTCCTGGTGACGGATCACCTCATGCCCGGCATGTCCGGGACCGAGCTTGCTCGAACGGTGCGGGTCACGCATCCGGATCTCCGGATCCTGATCATATCGGGCTACGCGCAAGGAACCGGTCTCGACCTGAACTTTCCTCGACTGATCAAGCCGTTTTCGCGCATGGAACTGGCAGCGAAACTGTCCGAAGTGGACGGACAGAGCGCTTCCGCTAAAGAGGATCAGGACGGCCCGGTTGAAGCGTCGATACCTCCCGATGCGCTGCCCTTGGCTTCGGCTGGTTAGACCGATCAAGGTTTTAGGGGTTGCCTTGGCTACTTGCCTCCGTGGGTCGTACCCGCTACGGGGAGGGCTGTCGGTTTCCGCAAGGAAATAACAGGGAATTCGCCACGGGCTTGCCCGTGAACCGAAACTGCCCCCGCAACTGTAGGCGGTGAGTTCGTTCTGATCATGCCACTGGGTTCGCCCGGGAAGGCCGGAACGAGCGTCGATCCGTCAGTCAGGAGACCTACCGACAACTGAACTGAAAACGCCGGGCGGGGTTGTCCGGGGAGGTTGTCGATGAAGCCACACGTCAAGTGCAGCTGGAGGGGCGTTAGAAGCGTTCCGTATTTCTCATTGTCGCCTGTCCAGAACAAGCCGAGCCGGTGAACAACCGATCGGGGATGGATCGAATGACGACGACCACACGCCTGGCCCTTGCGGCCGCCGCCTTCGCGCTGCTGGCACCAGCAGCGCAGGCCGAACCAACCAAATACCCTCTCACGCTGCAGAACTGCGGCGAAACGCTGATCTTCGACAAGGCGCCTGCTTCAGCCGTCACCGTAGGCCAGGCGGCGACGGAGATTCTTTATTCGCTCGGCCTTGGCGAGAAGGTGAAAGGCACGTCCGTTTGGTTCACGAGCGTCAAGCCAGAGTTCAAGGCGATCAACGAAAGGGTCGAACGCCTCGCGGATAACGATCCAAGCTTCGAAAGCGTCGTCAACAAGCGTCCAGAACTGGTGGCCATCCAGTTTCTTTGGCACATCGGGCCGGAAGGCATCGTCGGCACGCGCGCTCAGTTCCACGAAATGGGCATCCCGACCTATGCCCTGCCGGCCGATTGCGTCGAAAAGGACAATACGGTTGGTCGTGACGGGACGCGCAGCGCCTTGTTTTCGACGGCCACCATCCATCAGGGCGTGCGTGAACTGGCGGAAATCTTTGACGTCAAGGACAAGGGGGACGCGTTGGTTGCCGACCTCCAAAAGCGCGAAGCAGCGGCAATTGAACGAGCCAAGGCAGCCAAGCGTGAGGACACGTCCGCGGTGTTCTGGTTCTCCAGCGCCGAAATGAACATCGATCCGTATGTGGCCGGTCGGAAGGGCGGACCCGCCTACATGATGGACAAGCTCGGCATCAAGAACGTGGTCGAATCCGATGAGGAATGGCCGGTTGTCGGCTGGGAAACCATCGCCAAGGCAAACCCGACCTTTATCGTGGTTGCCCGTATGGAACGTCGCCGCTACCCGGCCGATGATGTCGAAATGAAGCTCCAGTTCCTGAAGAACGATCCGGTGGCAAGCCAGATGGATGCGGTCAAGAACAACCGGATCGTGGTCATGGACGGTCATGCCATGGATGCCACGATGCGCACAATCGATGGCATCGAGGTCCTGGCGGAGGCGCTCGAGAAGGCTGGCTCGGCCAAGTGACGGTCGTGGCGGTTCATCGCCCGAACGTTTACGCCTCCCGACTCGGTCGGGGGGCTCTTGGCTTCGTTGTCCTGCTGGCAGCTGTTGTTGCGGGCACCTGCATCGGCGAAACGCCCATCCCGCTGACCACGGTGGCGCAGGTGCTTGCCAACAAGCTGTTGGGCGCCGGCTACCCGCTTGATCCGATCGACACGGGCATCATCTGGAACTACCGCTTGCCGCGCGCCATTGTTGCCGCCTGCTGCGGCACGGGACTGGCGATATCCGGGGTGGTGTTGCAGTCGCTGCTCCGCAATGCGCTTGCCGACCCTTACCTTCTCGGCATCTCCGCCGGAGCTTCCACCGGAGCCGTGACGGTGACGATCGCCGGTCTCGGCGCCGGAGCGGTGTCCATGTCTCTCGGGGCCTTTATCGGCGCCTTGCTCGCCTTTCTTCTGGTTGCCGGACTGGCGAAAGCGGCGGGAGGCGGCGTGTCCCTGCAGGGCACTGGCCAGATTGTGCTGGCGGGTATCGCCGGCTCGCAGCTCTTCAATGCCCTGACGTCCTTTATCATCACCAAATCGGCTAATGCCGAGCAGGCCCGCGGCATCATGTTCTGGCTCCTGGGGAATCTGAGCGGTGCCCGTTGGCCGGATGTATGGCTTGCCGTGCCCATAGCGCTGCTCGGACTGCTTGCCACCATCTGGTATGCGCGCGCACTGGATGCTTTTGCTTTCGGGGCGGACCAGGCGGCAGCGCTGGGAATTCCAGTGCGCACCACGCAGGTCGTCCTGATCGGGGTGACGGCCCTGGTGACCGCAGTCATGGTCAGCATCGTCGGTTCGATCGGCTTCGTCGGGCTGGTGATCCCCCATGCCGCGCGCTTTCTTGTTGGCGTACGGCACGGCCGCCTTGGACCGGCCACGGCCATCATCGGCGCTGTGTTTCTGATTGCGGCCGATGTGTTGTCGCGAACCATCATCCCCGGGCAGGTGTTGCCGATCGGCGTCATCACCGCGCTGGTAGGAGCGCCCATCTTCGCCTTGATTCTGCTTCGCGGGCGACGGACCCGATGATCCTTCGCACGAAAGACCTCGGCTGGAGCGTGCGCGGCAAGGCAATCGTGTCGGGTGTCGATCTTGCCATCAACGAGGGCGAAACGCTGGGGCTGATCGGCCCGAACGGGTCCGGCAAATCAACCCTCCTGAAGCTGCTTGGGGGCATCCGTCAGCCGACGAGGGGCGCGGTCAGCCTGCAGGGCCGCGACATCGCTTCCATGCCGCGCCGCAAGGTCGCGCAGATCATCGCCTTTCTCGAACAACAGGCCGAAACAACCGAAGCAATCACGGTGCGGGATGCGGTGGAACTCGGCCGCACGCCCTGGCTGGGTCCGTTGCAGCCTTGGTCCCCCGAGGATGATCGCATTGTTGCCGACGCCCTTCGCGACACGGACATGACGGGCTTCGAAAAGCGGCAATGGGCAACCTTGTCGGGGGGCGAACGCCAGCGCGCGCATCTTGCGCGCTCGCTGGCACAACGGCCCGAAATCCTGCTGCTCGACGAGCCAACCAACCACCTCGACATCCAGCATCAGCTGTCCATCCTGCAGCTTGTTTCAAGCCTTCCGGTGACGGCGGTGATCGCCCTGCACGACCTCAACCAGGCGCTTTCTTGCGATCGGGTCGGCGTCATGGCGGGCGGGCGCCTCGTCGCGTTGGGTAAACCGGAAGATGTCTTGTCGGTGGAAAGGGTCACGGCTGTGTTCGGCGTCCGTGCCAGCATCATCACGGATCCAGCTGACGGCACGCGGCTTTTCCGCTTCCATTCCCCTTCCTGAACCCCGCAACCGAGATCCAGGATCGAAATGCTGTGTTCCGAGGGGGGATCCTGAACCTAGCCCGAGCCGCAGCCGTCAGATCAAGAGAAGCACGGCTGCATAGCCGCCGAGCCCCAGCGCGAACGGCAGAAAGCGGCTTTGCCGCTCTTTGGGCAGTTCTTCCTTGAGGACGTTGAGGACCACGCCACCGGCCAGAAAGGCGAAAAGGAAGCCGATCACCAGCTCCGAAATTTCGGTGGCCGCCCCGAGCGCCCAGCCGGCAACGACGCTTAAGGCCAGGATCCAGCGTCCGAACCTGTCGTAGCGCGTCTTATGGTCTTCGCGCAGGCCATAATCGTTGGTAACGAAATGCAGCGCCATCGCGACGAAGAAGATAACCAGTGGCCAAAGCCCAGGCTCTTCGCGATGCACCAGCAGATAGCCGATCAAGCCATTGTAGAGGCCGAAAGAGCCGATATGGAGCCAGAAGATGTCGGCTTCCACGGCATCTTCGCCCCCCTCGCTGCGCGAACGTCCGCGAGAGATCTTGGCAGCGCGCTCCAGCCCGTAAAAGGCGGCCAGTCCAACCAGAGAAACAAGGTAAACCCAGGATTCGGCGGTCCCTTCGCCGACGCCAAGCTGTTCCGCGAAGGTTTCCTGGTGCTTGCTCAGCTCCGGAAGGATGTGCAGGAAGACGTAAGCGACGGCGACCCCGCCCGCTGCCGAAAGCCAGCGGCTCCGGGGTACCACATCCAGAAAATGCAATTTGCGGATGAACAGGTGAATGGCGGCGAGAGCGCACGCAAAAAGCAAGGGCAGATAGATCATGCCTGCGTAACCCCGAGCGCGCACACCTGTTCCAGGTTCCGTCCGCGACTGCGGAATGCTCTCAGACGGCAAGGGCAGAACACGCACGCCCGGAAGCGGACGCGTTGGCTGGCGCAATCCGTCTAGGTCGCTTGTTCTGCGTCCTCTTGTCCGGGCACATCCGTGTCTTCGTGCAAGGTGTCTCGCAACCAGACCTTCTTCACGACCACGAAGAGCACCACACAAAGGGGAGTGGCAAAAAGAACGCCGAGCGTGCCGAACAGGATGCCGAAGGCGACGATCGCAAAGATCGTCAAGGCCGGGGGCAGATCCACTGCCCGTTTCTGAATAAGGGGCGTGATGAGATTGCCCTCGACCTGCTGGATGGCAATGTACAGGCCGGCGACCCACATGGCCGTGGAAGGTCCCTCGGCCAAGCCGATCGCTATGGCTGGGGCGGCGCTGAGGATTGGACCGATGAACGGAACGAACTCCAAGAGCCCGGCCGCCAGTCCTAATGTCAGGGCGGACGGGATGCCGAGGAGCCACAAACCGAGGCCCGTCAGGAACCCGACCAACACCATGGCCGCGAGTTGGCCAACCAACCACAGCTTCAGCGCCCCGCCGACAGCACTTACTGTCTCGGAGGCTTGCTCACGCGGCTTGGCCGGGAACAGCTTGAGGACGCCGTTTCGGTACAGCGCTGGTGAGATCGCGAGATAAACGCCCGCTGTCAGCACCAGCAGCGTGTTGCCCAGAATGCCGGCCAAGGAGGAGGAGTAGCCAGCCAGGTCCGCCACGATGCTGCTGTCGGCAATCACGTCTCGAACCTTGTTCATGACCCAACTCTGGGCATTTTCCACGCCAAGCCGGTCGCCGATCCTGTCGATCAGGCCGGGCAAACGTCCGGCGAGGTCCTCGATCTGGGCTTGCACTTGATTGCCGAGGAGAAAGGCGAAGCCGCCGACGAGCAGAAGGACGACCAGACCTGCGACGGCCAACGCTCCTTTGTCGCCGAGCGGTGTTTTCTCTTCGATCAGTCCTGAAAGAGCCCGAAGGAGCACGGCAAACAGAACTGCACCGAAGATCAGAAGCAGGAGGTTCGAAAGCTGCCACAAGAGCAGGCAGCCAATCACGATCGCTGTGCCGATCAGGAGGAGGTGAATGGAAGATCGCGGGGCCTCCGTCGGCAGCGTTTGCCGCTCCTCGGTCACGGCTTTGAACTCGCCAGGAAAGATCCTGAAGAGGGCGCGCCGCGGCGATCGTACTCCGTGTTTCGCCGCCCTTGACGGCAACTGCCGGCGAACTCTGTCACCATTCGGCTCCTGTTTACCCAGAGGAAGGTTTGCGCTTGCCACGGCGGCGGCAGCGCCTCGCATTGAAGATCTCTTATAGGCCTTGGATCAAGACATACAGGTAAAGACGTTGGTTCTGTCGCGGCTGTCGCGGGTCTTCGTCGCTTTGCCCGCCAGTCCGCTACCTCCGCTGGAGCCGCCCCGCGCGCCCTAGACGAAGTCGACCTCGATATGCTTGTCGGCTCTCGACGTGACCTTGCACTCGCGGTCGCTCCCCTGGGAGCCGATCGTCAAGGTGAACCGGTCCGGGACATCATGGGAGTTCCAGACATCGATGCCGGCGCCGTCCTCACCCAACATGCGGATGGTGCAGTCGATCGTCGAGTGGCGATTGTTGAAAACGATGCGCCCCGCTTTCAGGACACGCCTTCTTTCTGTTTGAGCACCCTGCCAAACCACCGTGCGATTCCGTCCGGCCCGCTTGGCGCCGTACATGGCTTCGTCGGCATGAGCCAACAGCAAATCGAAGTCCCCGGAAAAGGGATCGAGCGACGCAACGCCGACGCTCGCGGTTGCCCGTATGGCAACATTGCCCAACTCAACCCGAACGCCCTGGACGGCCCGGCGCAGTTTTTCAGCGGCCTCAAGGGCGCCTCGCCGGTCCGTCGAGGGCAGGAGAGCTGCAAATTCCTCGCCGCCGAGGCGGCCGATCAGGTCGGTTGTTCGCAGCGCCCGGCTGCTGGCGGTGGCAACCGCCTTCAAGACCGCGTCGCCCGCGGCATGACCATGCGTGTCGTTGATCTGCTTGAAGTGGTCGATGTCGATTGCCAGGCATGACAGCGCCTGTTTGTGGCGCGTCGCCAGCTTCGCGGCGCTCAGCGCCCGTTCCTTGAAGGCGCGGCGCGAAAGAAGGTCCGTCAGGGCATCGGTGCCTGCCACCTGCCGCAGCTCAATTTCGCGCATGGTGATAGCCGCGAGGTCCTGGAGCGCTGCGAGGTCTTCCTCTGAGAATTCGCGCGGCGCGAAATCGATGGCGCAGAGCGTGCCGACAACCTCGCCTGATCCGACCTTCAGGGGAATACCTGCATAAAAGCGGATGCCGGATGGCCCGGTGACATGCGGATTGTCCGCAACACGAGGGTCCAGCCGCGCGTCCGGAATCACGAGCGGCTCGCCGCTCGCAACGGGATAGCGGCAGAACGTATCCTTGCGCTCGGCTTCGCCCGCTTCCAGCCCGATGCATGCCTTGTGCCATTGCCGATGCGCATCCATCAAGGAAATGAGCGCAACCGGAACCTTGAATGTGTAGCGGATCAGCCGCGCTATTCGGTCAAAAGCTTCCTCGCGGGGCGTATCAAGAAGATCGAGCTCGTCCAGCGCCGACAAACGGAGATCTTCGTTGAGCCGAGTGTCAACGCCGTTGAAACGGTGATCTGGTTGCAGGTCCTGCATCGTTTGCCTCCTTTGCCAAACAACAGGGACACGCTCTCGCTGGTGCCGAGCTGTGCTCACAACATAAGAGTCTGCTCACCAGAACCTTAAGCGACAGTAAGTGCGCCGTCCCGCTCGCGGGAAACAAACAATGCTCGTGCCGTCATGCCTCAGCTGGGCTTGGGCGACCGTTCTCGGAGTCGATGAAAAGGCAGGGTTCCGCCGGAAGGCGGGTTATCGACGGATCAGTCTTTCTATCTCCCGTTGCAGGTCCGCTTGCTGATACGGTTTCGAAAGCCGGGGCAGATCGAGGGAATAGCCGGGAGGCAACTCGGCATACCCGGTCGCAAGCAGGATGCGCAGGTCTGGAACGATCTGCAGGGCTGCCTCGGCAAGTTGCGCGCCGTTCATCTTCGGCATGGAGAAGTCGGTCATCAAGACATCGATCCGACGGCCGCTCTTGATGATCTCCAGGGCTTGAGCAGCGGAATTCGCTTCAATGACCTCGTGCCCAAGATCTTCCAGCATATCAACCGTGCTCATGGCGATAAGCGGATCGTCGTCCACCGTCAGAATGGTAGCCAGAAGGGGCTGATCTGGCCCTGGGTCGACAAGCTCGGCAGGGCGGATCGACGCTTCTTGTCCAGCTGAGGCGGGCAACCAGAGCTCGGCCGTTGTCCCACGCCCCGGCGTGCTGGTGAGACGCAGCATCCCACTCAACTGCTGGGCCAGACCATGCACCATCGAAAGCCCCAGACCGGTGCCCTTGCCCAGTTCCTTCGTGGAATAGAACGGCTCCGTCGCCTTCTTCAGCGTATCCAGGTCCATTCCCTGGCCTGTGTCGGTCACCGTCAGCCGGACATACTCGCCTGCAGGCAGTTCACCTTCTTCCGCGACAATGGCGCTTTCAACAGAAATGGTAAGCACGCCGCCTTCCGGCATGGCGTCTCGCGAGTTGACGACGAGGTTCAGGAGGGCAAGCTCCACTTGGTTAGGGTCGATCAGGGCAAGCGGTACTTCGTCGCTGAGGCGCAACTGCCATTCGATGTTTGCGCCGGTAGACTTGTCGATCAGGTCTGTCATCTGGCGCACGAGTTCGGACACGTTGACCGGTTCCACCGAAAGCTCCTGCCGACGCGCGAAGGCCAGCAGCCGCTGCGTCAGCGCCGCGCCGCGTTTGGCTCCTTGCATGGCGCCATCAATCAGCCGCTGGATCTTCGGCTCTTCGGGCAGGTTCTTGCGCAAAAGATCGAGGTTGCCCAAGACAGCCATGAGCAGGTTGTTGAAGTCGTGCGCGACGCCGCCAGTCAGCTGGCCGATCATTTCGACCTTCTGGGACTGCCGCAGCAGGCTTTCGGCTTTTTCGCGCTGCGTGATCTCGGAAAGCACCGTGCGGTGTGCGGCTTCCAGCTCTGCGGTTCGCTCAACCACGCGCGCTTCCAACGTTTCATTCAAGCGCTGGATGTCCGTTTCTGCCTTCCGGCGGGCCGTCACATCCGCAGAGACCCCGACCATCTGAGCGCCGGGATCGCCATGGTTGAGCACGCGTGCCTGGATGGCCGCCCAATGCTCGCTGCCGTCACGCCAGATCGTGCGATACTCGATCAGGTAATCGATGCCACGCCTCAGGCTTTCTTCCACGGCAGCACGCATGCGTGGAAGGTCCTGCGGATGAATCCTGGCAAGGAGATCGGCATAAGCGAATGGCTCGTCGGGTGCGTAGCCAAAGATCGCCTTGCATGTCGCCGTGGTGGTCAAGGTCATTGAAGCGAGGTCGAGCTCCCACGCGCCAAGCCGGCCCGCCGAAAGCGCGGTGTTGAGGCGATTTCGGCTTTCGTGCAACTCCTCCATGCGGGCGCGGGCCTCATATTGCCGGTCGCGCCCTTTCTTGGCGGTGCGCGCCAGGCTGGTGAAGGAGGTTGGATGGAAGGGGCGCTCCAGAAACGAAACGTTTCGCAGCACCTCGGACAATTTTGTGGCCGATCGGGTCCGTTCCGGAAGGGCGCCGCTCGCAGTGAGAACGATGAACTGGAAGTCCGACCAGGGCGCCTGTTCGGCCATCGCACTTCGAAGGTGGTCGAGGTCTTCTCCGCGCAGCGATTCTTCTGTGATCACCGCAAAGCAGGCATCATCGGTCAGCCGCTCAACCAGGTCGCGATAGCTGGCACAGACAATCGAACCAATGCCTGCTGCTGAAAGCAGCCGCGACGCAACCTCGGCATCTCGGCCCCGAGGGGCCAGGATCAGGGCCTCACCAGCCATGAGCTAGGCACCAGGAGTGGCGATTGCATCGTTCATGATGGCCGGCCGTTCACCCACAAAAACAGGAACGCCGCGCAAGATGCCCTGAAACTCCGTCAGCGGCTGGCCAAGCGTCAAGCCGCTGCCGCCAATCCGATATTCCCGGATCGTGTCCTCGTGTCCGCCCGTGCGCTTCTTGATGATGGATACCGCGCGGCGGACCTTGCCGAGCGCTTCGAAATAGCGGAGCAGGATCACCGTATCCGCCAGATAGGTGATGTCCACGGGAGCCTTCATGTCCCCCATCAAACCGTGCTGGGCAACGGTCAGGAACGTCGTGGCGCCCTGGCGATTGAGATATTGAAGCAGCTCGTGGATATGCAGGATGAGGGCATTTTCCTCGGGCATCGCCGCCTGGTAGCCGTTGAGGCTGTCGATCACCACCGTCTTGGCAAGTTTCTCGTTGACCACCCTCCTCACGCGATGGGCAAATTCGCCCGGCGAAAGCTCCGCTGCATCGACCTGCTCGAGGTGAAGCAGGCCCTGATCGCGCCATGCGGCGAAATCAAACCCCATGGCTTTGCATCGACTAAGGAGGAGGCCGATTTCCTCATCGAAGATGAACATGGCCGCTCGCTCGCCGCGCGCGATGGCAGCGGCCACGAACTGGAAGGAGAAGGTGCTCTTGCCAGTCCCGGCGGGGCCGAGCACGAGCGCGCTTGATCCTTGCTCGATGCCGCCGCCCAGCAGCTGGTCGAGTTCGTCGATGCCGCTCGTCATCTGGCCGCGTGTGAACCTTGTGCGGTGCTCCGCGGCCACCAAGCGGGGGAAAACCTGGACCCCGCCCTTGCGGATGATGAAGTCGTGGTAGCCGCCGCGGAAAGCCTGTCCGCGATATTTCATGACGCGCACGCGCCGCCGCTCAGCGCCATATTCCGGCGCGACTTCTTCCAGCTTCACCACACCATGCGCCACGCTGTGCACGGTCTTGTCCAATGTGTCGGAGGTGAGATCGTCGAGAAGCAGGACGGTTGCGCCCTGGCGAGCAAAATAGTGTTTCAGTGACAGGATCTGCCGGCGGTAGCGCAGGGAGCTTTGCGCCAGAAGCCGGATCTCCGAAAGACTGTCCAAGACCACCCGAACCGGCTTCACACGCTCCACGGCGTCGAAGATCTGCTTCACGGTTTCACCGAGTTCCAGGTCCGACGCGTAGAGCAGGCTCTGCTCGTTGTCATGATCAAGGACGTTCTCCGGCGGGATCAACTCGCAGACCTCGATATTGCCATCGAGTTCCCAGCCATGCGACGCCGCCCCGGACCGCAGCTCCTTTTCTGTTTCCGACAAGGTGATGTAAAGGCCGCGTTCTCCTGATTCAGCGCCCGCCAGTAGGAAGCGGAGCGCCACCGTGGTCTTCCCGGTGCCCGGACTGCCTTCGAAAAGGTAGACGTGCCCTCTCGCCAAACCGCCGACGAGAATGTCGTCGAGCCCCTGAATCCCTGTTTGAGCACTGTTGGAAAGTTCAACGTCCAAGAAACTTGCTCCAGAACAAGGAGGAGGGGCAGCGAAGCGCGAAACCGCCCGCAAGGTGAAGCAAGCAGTATCAAGTCGCTGCCGGGTCGTGAAGGGCCATATAGGCTGACCAGCTGCCCGCAGTAGGGTCACCTCAAGAGCAGAAACAGCGACAACTTCGCCATCCTGATTGCAGCCGTCGGCCAAGGTGAGTTGCCCATCAAGCCTGTTTCGACTCGATAGCGCCTCGGGAAGAGTTACAGAAATGTAACGAACTTTTTCGGAACGACATCTTCCGTGTGTTGTTAGCCCTGTATCAGTCACTTGGCTGATGAGAACGAGAAACGAAACGCTTCAAGGAAGGCAGAACCATGAATAACATCTGGAAAATCGCCGCCGTACCAGCCGTTGCATTCTCGCTGATGGCTACTCCAGCACTAGCCGCCGAGCCATACGACGGCTGGGACAGCAACTCCGACAGCCAGTTGGACATGAATGAATATCGCACTGGCTTGGACAAGGCCGGCGTCTTCGACAAGTGGGATGCTGACAAGAATGGCACCCTGTCTGAAACCGAGTTCAACGAGAACATCGGCGACAACACTACTGCGTTCAATGAGCGCTTTGGCGAGAACGCCTACGCCGATTGGGACGCCGACGACAACAACGAGCTGTCCGAGGATGAATTCTACGAGAACAGCTACGCCGCCTATGACGCCGACTCCGACAAGGTCATCGAAGAGCCTGAGCTGGGCGACCTCGGCGACGACATGGGCGATGGCGGTTTCTGGGACGTCTAAGTCCATCGCATCCCCAAAACTTGGACACGCGTCGACGAATGAGTTGGCGGTGTCCCAAAACAAAGGATTAAATCTATGAAAAAGCTACTTCTCGCAGCGACCGTGGTCGCGTTCGGTGTTTCGCCAGTGATGGCACAGTCGGGCAACACCACAACCGACTCATCCGGCGGCGCAGCCGCCAGCAGCACCACTTCGACAACTGGCGGCGCGAGCACGTCTACGTCCACTTCGGGCGGATCCTCGGGTCTATCGAGTGAGCAGATGGTCGCTTCCCAGGGCAACGTCCTGAAAGCACTGCAACAGGCCGGTTACACCGAAGCCAAGGTGATGGACGCCGCATACATGGTCCAGGCCAAGACACCGAATGGTGAACTGGTTCTCATGATGATCGACACCAGCGGACGTGTAATGGGCGCCCAGGCTGCACCAACGGGCAACGCGACTTCGGGCTCCTCTTCGTCGGGCTCGTCCACTTCGGGTTCCTCGACGGACTCGTCGAATTCGGGCTCAGCCAACTAAGCACCGAAAGTTCCCGGACGTTTGATCCGGCGACAAAGTTTGAGGGTCGGCACCTGTCGACCCTCAAACTTTATTCTCTCTGCTGCCAAGCGACAGGCAGAGCGCTAAGATGTGAAGGAGGGTCAAAGTGGGGCTTCCAAGACTTTGTGGCACGCTCGGACTGGCGGGGGCTGTGTTCCCGATAGTCGCAGACGTTCTGAGCTGGTTTATAGCCGATAGCTACAGTCCGCTGAGCCAGACGATCAGTGATCTGGCTGTAGGAGACGCAAGCTGGCTGATGGACCTAGGCCTCTTGGTACTGGCGCTGGCCTGCCTGCTCATCGGCGTGGGTCTTTTATCCCTCCGAACGAAAACTCGGAATCTGCGGATCGCTGGCATAGCCACAATCGCGATAGGCGCCGAAGTAGCTCTGATCGCCATGGTGCATCAGTACGCCGGAACAGAAAACACGGGTGCCGATTTCCATTCGTGGGCAAACTATCTCCTGTACGCGTCGTTTGCAACTGCGGCACTGGCCGGCGCTTCCGGCCTGCGCACCCTGGATTCCTCTGTTGCCGGTTACAGCCGTGTCATTGGTTGGATCTGGGTAGTCGCGGCGCCCGTCTACTACTTCTGGTTTCCGAGTGGCTGGGCTGGATTCTTGGAACGAGCATTGGCGGCTCTGCTGCTCGCGTGGCTGATCATGGTTGCTGCTGAGCTGCGAAAGACCGACCGAGGCTCGCGAGTTGTGCCCGCTCGGGCATGAGCGGCTTTCACGTGATCCAAACGCGAATGGCAAAAGCCACAACGGCAACGGCCGCGACGCTCGCAAGCCACAGGAGGACGAACCAAGAAAGACGGCGCAGGAGAGAAGGGGCCTGCCGCTCGGCGCCTTGTTCCCTTTGTCCAGAAGGCGGACCCATCAGTGGTATCCGGTATCTGGATCGATCTTGCCTCGAAATACCCAGTAAGCGTAGCCGGTATAAGCCAGGATGATCGGGATCAGGATCCCCGCGCCGACGAGCATGAAAAGCTGCGCATTACGGGGCGCGGCAGCTTCCCATATGGTCACACCGACGGGCACGATATAGGGGAACATCGAGATTCCGAGGCCGATAAAGCACAGGGTGAACATGGCCAGAGCCAGCACGAATGGCCAGTAATCGTGCCGGTGCACGGTGAGCGCCCTGAACATCAGCGTGGCCAGCGCCAGAACTGAAAGCCCGACGAGCCCCGCAAGAAGGATGCCCCAGCCGCGAAACCATCGGCTGTAGTAACCCTCCTGAAGAAAGGGCGTCCACAGGCTCACGATGCCGATGAATCCCACGGTCGCGATGCCGAACAGCCAAGCTCGCCGGCGCATCCTTTCCTGCAGGTCCCCAGTCGTTTTCATCACCAGCCAGGTGGCGCCAAGCAGCATGTAACCGACCATCAGGGCGAGGCCCACGGTTAGCGAAAACGGCGTCAGCCAGTCCCACCAACCACCTGCATAGGCGCGCGCTGCCTTGTCGACCTCGATGCCCTGAAGGAGACCTCCGAGCGCGATGCCTTGTGCCAGCGCGGCCGTGCCCGACCCAAAGATGAAAGCGAAGTCCCAAACACCCCGCCACCGCTCCGTACGCCAACGGAACTCGAAGGCGACGCCGCGGAAGATAAGGGCCAGGAGCATGGCAATGATGGGCGCGTACAGCGCCGGCAGCACCAGCGAATAAGCAAGCGGAAAGGCAGCAAAGAGCCCGCCGCCACCCAGAACCAGCCAAGTTTCGTTGCCGTCCCAGACAGGCGCGACTGAGTTCATCATGACGTCCCTGTCGCCGCGATGGCGCTCGGCAGCAAAAAGCATGCCGAGCCCGAGATCGAAGCCATCGAGTATGACGTAGACCAGAACGGCAAAGGCAATCAGGAACGCCCAAACCACCGTGAGGTCGAACGAAACACCGTCAGCGAGTGGCATGTTCATGCTCCCCCTTTTCGGTCATCAGCCCGCCGCACCGCTTCTTCCGGAGCGGGAGTGATGCCAGCCGTGCGAATCGGCCCCGGCGCCACGTCCTGAAGGCGCGGTTCGTCAAAGACCGGTGGCCGCGACATCAGCCGCAGGATGTAATAGGTTCCCGCGCCAAAGACGGCGAAGTAGACCACCACAAACGCAACAAGCGAGGATCCAACGGCGGCCGCATCGAGTGGCGCTGCGCTGTCGACCGTGCGCAACAGACCGTAGACCGTGTAAGGCTGGCGTCCGACCTCGGTGGTGATCCAGCCGGCGAGAACGGCAACCAGACCGGATGGCGCCATAACCACGGCAGCACGGTGCAACCAGTGGGCGGAATAAAGGTTTCCGCGCACCCGGGCCCACAGTGACCAGAGCCCAAGGGCCAGCATCGCAAAGCCGATGGCCACCATGACGCGGAACGACCAGAACACGATGAAGGTGGGCGGCTGCTCATCGTCGGGAATGGTATCAAGGCCATCGAGCGGTGCGGCAAGGTCGTGCTTGAGGATCAGCGAACTGAGATTCGGGATCCCGATCGCGTAGTCCAGGCGCTGCGCCTCGTCATTGGGGATCCCGAAAAGGTAGAGCGGGGCGCCGTCGGGGTGGCTTTCGTAGTGCCCCTCCATCGCCATGACCTTGGCCGGCTGATGCTCAAGCGTGTTCAGACCATGGAGATCGCCAAGGAAAATTTGCACGGGCGCGACAACGACGGCCATCCACATGGCCATGGAAAACATCGTGCGCGTTGAGGCACTTGCCGGCTCTGACAGTCGCCGCCTGCGCAACAAATGACTGGCCCCGACGCCACCCACGATAAATGCCGTTGTCAGATACGCCGCCGTAACGGTGTGCATCAGGCGGTAAGGGAAAGAGGGATTGAAGATCACCTGCCAGAAGTCCGTCGGCAGGAACTGACCGGTTTCAAGGTCGATCTCGAAACCGGCGGGCGTGTGCATCCAGCTGTTCACCGACAGGATCCAGAAGGCCGACATCGCGGTGCCACCAGCAACCGCGATGCAAGCGATCATGTGCAGGGTCGGTCCGACGCGCTCGCGCCCGAAAAGCATGATCCCGAGAAAGCCCGCCTCGAGAAAAAAGGCTGACAGGACCTCGTAGGCCATCGGCGCACCGATCACGGGCCCCGCCTTGTCTGAAAACACGGACCAGTTCGTGCCGAACTGGTACGACATCACGATCCCCGACACGACGCCCATGGCGAAAGCGAGCGCGAAGATCTTCACCCAATAGCGAAACAGGTCGAGATACTGGTGGTCCCTGGTCCAAAGCCAGAGCCCGTTCAAAACAGCGAGGTAGCTCGCCAGCCCGATCGTGAAGGCCGGGAAAAGGAAGTGGAAGCTCACGGTGAACGCGAACTGGATGCGTGCCAGGAGAACCGCGTCGAAAGATCCAAGCATCTTGTCTTAAGTGTCCTCGCATCGTCGCCACGGTGGCGACAGTCTGTCAGTTTTCGTGAGCAAGGTCACGTCCAGACCTCAAGAGACCGCCTTGACTGCCAACACAAGGAGGTGGTTCGTCGGCAGGATCGGCAAACAGCTCGCGGCCTGCAACGGCGTCAATCCCGTCCGGCTTCGGCCTCCACATTGCCGCGCCGGGCAAGGAAACGGGCGCCCATCATGCACAGTGAGGCCCAAACCGCCCCTGCAAGCCACCCCGCCAGCACGTCGCTTGGCCAATGGACGCCAAGGTAAACACGGCTGACACCCACCGAAAGGGTCGTAAGCGTCGCAAGCAGAAGAACGAACACTTTCAAGCGCCGGTGCGGAAGGGTCCGAGCGACCAGAACGCCAAGCGTCAGGTAAACCACCGCAGCCATCATGGAATGGCCGGACGGAAAGCTGGCCGTATGAACAAAGGAGCCATGCGGCACGAGATCGGGCCTCGGGCGATCGAACAGCCCCTTCGCAAGGCTCGAGATGAGGAGCCCGCCGCCCACCGCCACCAGAAGATAGATGGCGGAAGACCTTTTGCCCTGAAGAAGAAAGAAGGTGGCCACTGCAAGCGTCGCGAGCGTCAGGATGGCGATGCCGCCGGCGGCGGTGAGGTCGCGAAAAACCTCCTCGACCCACGGCGGTCCGATCGGGTTGTCCAACTCACCTTGCGTCCTCATCAGGAGCAGAACATCACGGTCGAGATCATGCGTGGACCCCTGCACCACGGCTTCGGCAAGTTCGGCGAAGCCCCAGAACCCGGCAACCGTAATTGCCAGAACAAGAAGGGTTCCGAATTCCACATTGTGCCTGGCCCAACGGGCGGCGACGATCAGGGTGCTGGTCTTCATGGCACCCCGACATATGGCACGCCCAAAGCATTCGGCCACCCGGGTCGCCGTCGCACGGCGCAGATCGCCAGATGCGGTCCGGAGATCAGGACGACAGAAGGGGCATGATCTGTTAGGTCGACGCGACACAGCGGATATCGACATGCAGCCAACGGCGGATCTGAAGCAAACGCACACGGCGGCGGGCATGGCGATGATGTGCATCGGCGTTGCGTGCTTGACGGTCAACGATGCCCTGGCGAAGGCGCTGACGTCGACCTATTCGCCATTTCAGATCCTGTTCCTGCGCAACCTGATCGCGCTCCCTTTTGCGGTAGCAATTGCCGCAAGTCTGGGGGGAACGAGCGCATTGCGCTCGCATCGGCCTGTGGCGCATCTGCTGCGCGGCCTGCTCTGGATGGCCGCTGCCTTTCTGTTTGTTTCCGGATTGCGCTACCTGGGGCTCGCGGAAGCCACCGCCCTCGTGTTCGTGGCGCCGCTGTTTATCACGGCGCTTTCCGCTCTGTTTCTCGGTGAACAGGTCGGTTGGAAGCGATGGCTTGCGGTTCTGGTCGGCTTTGCCGGTGTGTTGATCGCGGTGCGCCCCGGCGGCGACACGTTCCAGGTCGCGTCGTTGCTGCCGCTCGCAACGGCACTCTTCTACGCGCTTCTGATGGTATCCGCCCGCTGGGTGGACAGGCGCGAAAGCGTTTGGACGCTGCTGCTTTACCTGACGGGCGCGGGTGCGCTGTTGAGTTCCCTTGTGGTGCCCTTTGTTTGGGTGCCCGTTCAATGGGACCATCTGGGCCTTTTTGCAGCCATCGCCCTCTTCGGAACGGCGGGAATGACCTTGATGACCCAGGCCTTCCGCTTGGCGCCGGCCGTGGTGGTGGCGCCGCTCGACTACACCGCGCTGATCTGGGCCACCCTTCTAGGCTGGCTTGTTTGGAACGAATGGCCGGACGCGCCGGTGATCGTGGGGGCACTGGTAATCATCGGCAGCGGCGTTTTCACGATCTGGCGGGAAAACCGGCGGCGCCGGTAAGGAGCAATCCTCCGCCAGCGCCGGAAGCTGCCGGCGGAGGATCCGTATGGGCTCTCGAGTGTGCCTACCAGGTGTGGCGCAGCGTGGCCGAAACCGTGCGGCCCGGATTGTAGAAGTCCGCGCCGAAACCGCCGTACGCCACATGTTTCTCATCAAACAGGTTGGTGGCGTTGATCTGCAGCGATGTGTTTTCCACGATTTCGTAGTTCAGCGCTGCATCCACCACGACATGATCTCCGGTGCCGATCGTGTTGGCCGCATCGAAGAAATAGGTTCCGACATAGCGTGCGCCGCCGCCAATCGTCAGGTCTCCGCGCCAGCCTTCGCCGGGCAGGGTCCAGTCGAGCCACAACGAAGCCACATGCGCCGGCGTCTGCTGCGGCTGGTTGCCTTCATTGCCGCCGGTGCCGTTTTCGATGATCTCGGCGTCCAGGTAGGTATAAGCCGCCGTCATGCTGAAGTTCATCGGCAGTTCCGCCTTGGCTTCCAGATCCAGACCGCGCACGCGCACTTCACCGATTGGCGAAGGCAGCAGCGTGATCGGATCCGTCACCGTGACGTTGGTCTTGCGCAGGTCGTAAACGGCGGCCGAGAACAGTGCCGGGAAGGCGAGGGGCTCGTACTTGACGCCGAGCTCGTATTGCTCGCCGCGCTCCACCTCGTTGGTCAAGGCGGAAGCAGGAACGGCCGACTCGGCATAGCTCGCATAAGCAGCCACTTCCGGCGTGATCTTGTAGGTCAGCCCGAAGCGCTTGGTGAACTCGCTTTCCTCCGCCCGGCTGAGCGCGCCGGTCAGCTGGTTCGTCTGGTCAATGTCGATCCAGTCGTTGCGCAGGCTGACGCTCGCGATGAGCTTGTCGAAAAAGGTGAGATCCTGCTGCGCGTAGAGGCCTGTGGTGTTGAGATCCTGCTTGCTTGCGGCAAACAGCGGAACGGCGGTCGGTGCGCCGCTATAAACGGGATTGGTCCAGTCGATGCCGGGCGCCGCACCGAACCCCGTCTTGGAGTCGGACACCTGATCGTTGTGCATAATGCCAACCAAGGTCTGGCTGTCGATGTCGCCGAAGCTGGTGTCGTATTGGAGGCGCGCGTCGCCGATGAGCTGGCGCGCTTGCACGTCGCTGGTGAAGAAGGAGCGGTTGGCAACGGTGGAACCGTCTGTCGGCGTGGACGCGATGTAGGCGTAGCCGAAGTCGGTATGCGTATCGCTGTAGCGTCCGTCGGCGGCGAATGACAGGCCGTTGCCGAAATCATGATCGAATTTGGCGGTCAGCGTGTTGCGCTCGGCGCCTCGGTAATTGAAGTCGGGTTCCCCGAAGAACGTGCTCCGCTCGAAGTCGATGCCGTTCGGATAGCCGCCGCTTCCGGGCACGCCATCCTTGTTGAGGTGATCGAACACCAGCGTCAGGTTGGTTTGGTCTGTTGGGCGCCAGGTCAGGCCGCCCATGATGAATTGCGCATCGTCCCGCGAGAAATCATACTCGTTGTCGGCATCCTTGAGCTTGCCGGTGAGACGATAGGACAGCGTGCCATCTTCGATGATGTCATCGCCAAAGTCGAAGCCCACTTCCTTGCGGTCAAAGGAGCCGCCGGTCACATAAGCCTCGCCCCAGCGGCCACGCTTCGGCGTTTTGGTGATGAAGTTGACTGCGCCGCCCGGATCCGAGACGCCGAACGTTGTGGATGCGCCGCCCTTCAGGACTTCAACGCGCTCATAGGCATAGGAGTCTTCGCGCAACGAGCCGAAGGCGCGGCCGAGGGTCAGGCCGTCGCGGTATTGAAAGGCATCGAAGCCGCGGATCTTGTAGTAGTCAAAACGTTCGTCGGCACCGTAGAAATCGGTGACCACGCCGGGCGTATAGGCGATGATCTCTTCCACCGTTTGCGCGTTGCGCTTCTCGATTTCCTTTGCGGTGATCACCGAAACCGAAGCAGGCGTTTCGAGCAGGGGACGCGCAATCTTGCCGCCGCTGGAGGCCTTCGTGGCAACAATGGTGTTGGCGTCATCATCCCCAGTGCCACCGCCGGCACCGCCGCTTTGCACCACAACCTCTTCCAGCACGACTGCGGCGCCTTCCTGAGCCAGGAGTTCCGCCGGGGTCAACGCGATAAGCGCCGTACATCCGAGAAGAAGTGCGCGTCGGCGGGCTGCATTGGCTTGCTTTGCTTTGCGGATCGGGTGGGTGGTCATGCTGAAATTCCGGAACGTTGATGATTGCTAAGCTGGCGTATCCGCTGGCGATGTGCGCTGCACCTAACTTGAGCATCATTATCAAGTATTGTAAATTCCTCTTCTACGGACCTGCGGAAATTTCCCCGGCTGCAGCAGCGCTGTTCGGCAAGCTTGTTGACGGCTGTGCGAAAAGATGACTAGGGATCTCCACTTCAAAAGGAGGCTCAGCCCTCATGCTTCGGTTCTTCCGTTCTCTGCCCATTCTCGTAGTCGCAGTGGTCTTCTTCGCGGCGGCAAATGCAGCGCGCGCGCAGGACGACACCGAATTTCCTCTTGTGATCCAGCACGCGCTGGGCACCACCACCATCAAGAAAAAGCCGCGTCGCGTTGCGACGGTCGCTTGGGCAAACCATGAGGTGCCGCTGGCCCTCGGGGTGGTTCCGGTGGGCTTTGCGGCAGCCAATTTTGGGGACGATGATGGCGACGGCGTTTTGCCCTGGGTGGCCGGCAAGCTGAACGAGCTAGGCGCGCAGACGCCTGTTCTGTTCGACGAAGGCGATGGCATCGATTTCGAAGCGGTTGCCGCCACGGAGCCGGACGTGATCCTGGCTGCCTATTCCGGGCTGAGCCAGGCTGACTACGACACGCTGAGCCAGATCGCGCCGGTGGTTGCGTATCCCACCACGCCCTGGTCCACCGACTGGAAGGAAATGATCCGCCTGAACAGCAGCGCCCTAGGGATGAAGAAGGAAGGCGAGGCGCTGATTGCGGGGATCGAGGGCAACATTGCAGCAGCCGTGGCCAGGCACCCGACGCTCAAGGGCAAGACCGCGATGTTTGTCACGCATCTGGACCCGTTCGACCTGAGCGTGGTCAACTTCTACACCACCAATGATACCCGTGTGCGCTTCTTCGCCGACCTCGGATTAGAGGCGCCCAAGAGCGTGCTGGATGCGTCAAGCAGCGGTGTTTATGCCGGATCCATCAGCGCCGAACATGTTGATGCTTTCGATGATGTGGACGTCCTTGTCACCTACGGCAACGCGGACCTCCTCGCGGCCATGGCGGCAAATCCGCTTCTGGGACGCATGCCGGCCGTGAAGAACAATGCGATCGTCACGCTTGGACGAGATCCCCTGGGCACGGCCGCCAATCCCACGCCCTTGTCGATCTCCTGGGTGTTGGAAGACTACGTGTCGCTCTTGGCGGGCGCTGCCGAGAAGTCGGAATAACCGTGTCCGATCTTCAACCGCGGCGCTTGGCTGCCATTCCCGCTCTCCGTTTCCACCGACCCAGCCGCGTCTTTTGGCTGGCCATCATGCTGGCCGCCCTCGCTGTCTTGACGGTTTTGTCGGTTGCCGTGGGGACGCGCGACGTGGCGTGGCACGATGTTTTCCCCGCGCTTGCGGGTCACGTGGAAAGCATCGAACAAGCGGCCGTTGCGGTGCGCATTCCCCGAACCCTCCTTGCCGTTCTTGCGGGCGCGGCGCTTGCGGTTTCCGGAACCGTCATGCAGGGCGTGACGCGCAACCCGCTGGCCGAGCCTGGCATCCTCGGGGTCAACATGGGCGCCTCGCTCGCAATCGCCATCGGAGTCGCCTGGTTCGGCATCGCGTCGACCCAAGCCTTCATCTGGACGGCAATTGCTGGCGCGTGGGGCACGGCAATCTTTGTCTACGCAATCGGCTCGCTTGGACGCGGCGGTGCAACGCCGCTCAAGCTGGCTTTGGCCGGCACGGCCACGAACGTTGCCTTTGTTTCGCTGGTGCTGGCTGTTTTGCTGACGCGCAACGACGTCGCAGGAGGCATGCGATCCTGGCAGGTGGGCGGCGTCGGAGGGGCGACCAATGATCGAACCGCGGCGATCCTGCCCTTCCTCGCCGCCGGGTTCGTTGTCAGCCTCCTGTCGGCCCGCAAGCTGAACTCGCTGGCCCTTGGCGACGATGTAGCGGCTGGCTTGGGTGAACGCGTTGCGCGCACGCGTGTTGTGGCGTCGTTTGGCGCAATCCTGTTGTGTGGCGCCACCACTGCGGCCTGCGGGCCGATCGCCTTCGTTGGGCTGGTTGTGCCGCATCTCTGTCGCAGCCTGTTCGGCTCCGATTATCGATGGCTGGTGCCGATCGGTGCCGTCGCGGGCGCGAGCCTGCTGCTGGTGGCTGATGTCGTCGGGCGCGTCGTGGCGCGACCCAGCGAACTCGATGTCGGCATCGTCACCGCCTTCCTTGGCGCGCCCTTCTTTGTCTGGATCGTACGGCGCCAAAGGATCCGCGAACTGTGACTGCGCTCGCCTTCACCGCTGATCATGTTGCCCACGGCCGGCGCCAACGAAGGAACACGTGCCGCCGTGTGATCGGCTGCGCAGTGGTGGCGCTGGCCGCGGCTTTCGCGCTGACCCTGACTCTCGGGCAATCCTTCACGCCGCCTCAGGTGGTGCTTGACGTTCTGCTTGGAAAGGATGTGCCGGGCGCTTCTTTCACGATCGGGCAATTGCGCTTGCCCCGTGCGGTTCTCGCGATTCTTGCGGGCCTGAGCTTCGGCTTGAGCGGTGCGGCGTTCCAGATCATGCTGCGCAACCCTCTCGCCAGCCCGGACATCATCGGCATCAGCTTCGGTGCGAGTGCGGCGGCCGTGTTCGCGATCGTCTTCCTGTCGGCAAGCGGCGCCGTGGTGTCGCTCTTAGCCGTGACGGGCGGCCTCGCTGTTGCCGTTGCGATCTACGGTCTCTCATCCCGCAACGGAGTCGCAGGCACGCGCTTCATCCTGGTGGGCATCGGCGTCGCAGCCATGCTGGAAAGCTTTATCTCCTATACGCTCTCGCAGGCGCCGTCCTGGAACCTTCAGGAGGCCATGCGCTGGCTGACTGGCAGCGTGAATGGCGCCCAGCTCCAGCAGGCGCTGCCGCTTTCCGCGGCGCTGGTCGGCTTCGGCGGATTGCTGCTCAGCCAGGCACGCAACCTCGAAGCATTGCGTCTCGGCGACGACATGGCGGCGGGGCTCGGCGTGAACGTCGCGCGCACACGGCTCCTTGTGATCATGGGTGCAGTGGGCGTGCTTGCCGTTGCCACCGCCGTGACTGGCCCCATCGCCTTCGTGGCCTTTCTGTCCGGGCCAATCGCCGCGCGCCTGGTGGGCAGCGAAGGCTCTCTCCTGATGCCGTCGGCGCTGGTGGGAGCGATTCTCGTGCTTGGCGGCGATTACGTCGGTCAGTTCCTTCTGCCGACGCGCTACCCGGTTGGTGTGGTGACAGGCGCGCTAGGGGCACCCTACCTGATCTACCTCATCGTGCGGGTGAACCGAACGGGGCGCTCGCTGTGACGCACCACCGTCTCTTCGTGCAGGATCTTGCCGCCGGTTATGGCGATCGCAACGTGTTTGCCGGGCTCGACCTCGACGTGCTTCCGGCAAAGATCACGGCGATCGTCGGTGCCAACGCTTGCGGAAAGTCCACGCTGTTGCGGGCCATGTCGCGGCTCCTGCCTCCAAGGCAGGGTCAGGTGCTGCTCGACGGAAAGTCGATCCACACCATGCCGCCGCGCAAGCTCGCACAAACGCTCGGCCTTCTGCCGCAATCGCCGATTGCACCCGAAGGCATCACGGTTTCCGATCTCGTGGGGCGCGGCCGTCATCCGCATCAGGGCGTTTTTTCTCGCTGGACCAGGCAAGACGACGAGGCCGTTGCCGCCGCACTGCAAGCCACCAACACCACCGATCTTGCCGAACGGCCGGTGGATGAGCTTTCTGGCGGTCAGCGTCAGCGCATCTGGATCGCCATGGCGCTTGCCCAGCAAACGGACATCCTGCTCCTCGACGAGCCGACCACCTTTCTGGACATCGCGCACCAAGTCGAAGTTCTCGACCTTCTGGTTGACCTCAATCAGACCCGCGGCACGACGATCATCATGGTTTTGCACGACCTCAACCTCGCGGCACGCTACGCGGACCATCTGGTTGCCATGGCGGATGGGCGGCTGCATGCGAGAGGAACGCCGGGAGACGTCCTGACGGTTGAAACCGTGCGCGACGTTTTTGGGCTGGAAAGCAGCATCGTCGCGGATCCCCTGAGTGGTCGCCCGCTGATGCTGCCGATCGGCCGCCATCGCATAAAAAGGGAGGAGGTCGCATGAGCCTCGTCGTGGAAGAACAAGACATCATGGGAGACCAGACCTTCGTGCTCGCCGGCACGGCACGACCCCGGGATGCCGCATGGATGCTGGACGAAATGTGCGAGCACTTCGTCGAGCACGCGTCGGTTCAGCGGACGGGCGCGTCGGCCCTGATGAAAAGCGCCTTGGGAACGGCCGCCTTCGCGCTGGTTGATGGTCGGATTGAGATCAAGATCGCAGCGCCGTCCAGCCAATCCCTTCAACTGGCGCAAAACTCCATCGCCGAGCACATGTTCTACTTTGCGGGCGAGGATCCGCTCGAGCTCAGTTGGTCGTCTGCGAGCGAGCCCAAGCCGCTTCCGAACTTCCGCGAGGCCATTGTGGTGCGCACCGAAGCGGTCACGCCGCATATGCGCCGCGTCGTCTTGCGCTGCGATGACGTGTCTGCCTTTGCCGGCGGCGGCATGCATGTGCGCCTGCTCCTTCCGCCGCCAGGACGTAACCCCGTTTGGCCGAACATGGGCGCGGACGGGCGGCTGGCCTGGCCGGAGGGCGACGATGAACTGGTGGTGCGCGTTTACACGATCCGCTTCGTTGACAGAGAGCGCCGCGAAGTGTCGATCGATTTTCTGCAGCACCCGATGCCGGACGTCGCAACGCCCGGCGCTGATTTCGCCCGGGATGCAAAGGTGGGTCAGGTGATCGGCATGCTTGGACCAGGAGGCGGCGACATGCCGGTCGCTGCGCGCATGCTGCTCGCCGGTGACGAAAGCGCCTTGCCGGCAATCGCCCGCATCATTGCCGAAGCGCCGGCCGGCACTGAAATACAAGCCTTGATCGAGATCGAGGATGAGGCGGAGGAGCAGCCGTTGCCGAGCGCAGGCGCGCTCGAGCTTCGCTGGCTTCATCGCAAGAACAGGACGGGCGAAGCGCCGAACCGGCTGCTGGATGTCGTTCTGGATTCAATCCGAAACGTCGAACCGCACACCTTCGTCTGGGTTGCTTGCGAGAAGGACGATATCCGGATCGTGCGTCAGACACTCAAGGCGCGCGGCCATGATCGCAAGCGGATGTATGTCGCCTGGTATTGGGACAAAGGCGAGGGCAGCGCGTCCGACGCAACGTAGCGTTGGGGGAAAGGCTTCAGCCGCGCGTGGCGCGAAACTGCAGTCCCGAAAGGACTTGCTGCGCCCGCAGGAGGGCGCTCCCGGCAGCGCAGGCCATTTGCGGCAGCACGAGCCATTCCAGCGTCCAGGCCGCGCCGGACCGTTCGTTTTCATGCACCATCGATTGTGCCACCGTTCCGAGGAGGCCGGCATTGAGCCGAGCCAGGGTCACCAGCAGTTCTGCGCCAACCGGGTTCTGCTTGTGCGCCATGGCCGAAGATGTGCCGCCGCCCGCAAGGGCGACGGTGCCGGCCTGTGCCATCAGGCCAAGGTCCTGCCCGATCTTGCCCATGGTGCCGGTGAGAGTGGCAAATGCCTGCGCTGCATCAAGGACCACCGTCCGATCGGAATGCCACGGAGCTGCATCGCGGAGCGCGAGCGCCTGCGCCAAGTCCGCGCGGAGCCGACGGTACTGCGTGCCGAAGCTGCCGCCGGTTCCGATCGGACCGCCGAGCTGGATCGGCAGATCCTGACGAAGCTGGATCAGTCGTGCACGATGCGATTGAAGCGGTTGCCGCCAGGTGGCGAGCTTGTCGGCCCCCGTGAAGGGAAGGGCGGCCTGCATGCGCGTATGCGCCATCAAGGACGTTAACCCCTGATCGAGTGCCGTTTCGTCGATCAGGCGGATAACGCTGTCTAGCCGCTCTTCGAAAAGGCCGAAGACGGTCTGCAGCCTCAGCATCAGCCCGGTGTCGATGATGTCCTGGCTGGTCGCCCCTTTGTGAACATCCGCTCCATACGGCTCGCCCAAAGCGCTGCGGAGCGCCTTCACAAGCGCCGGAACCGGCACGCCGTCGCGAGCCATGCCGCTGCGGATTGCTGCGAGGTCCGGGCGAAGCGTCGCTGAGACTTCTGCGATGTCCTCCGCAGCTTGCCGCTCGATGATGCCGAGCCCTGCTTGCGCCCGAGCAAGCGCGACTTCGACACGCAGCATGGCGGCGATTTCGGCTTCCTCGCTGAAGTGGGCGGCGACCTCGTCGTCGCGGATCAAAGCATCAGCGAGGCCGCCAATCACGCTCACACCCGCTCAAGCGCAATCGCGATGCCTTGGCCGACACCGATGCACATCGTAGCCAGCGCACGCTTTCCGCCGGTAAGCGACAGTTCCACGGCGGCCGTTCCGGTGATCCGAGCTCCCGACATGCCCAGCGGATGGCCGAGCGCGATGGCGCCGCCGTTCCGGTTCACGCGCCCGTCGTCATCCGCAATGCCCAGTTCGCGCAAGGTGGCGATGCCCTGCGACGCAAAGGCTTCGTTGAGCTCGACCACGTCGAAGTCGGCCTGCGAAAAACCGAGCCGCGCCATCAATTTCTGCGAAGCGGGCGCAGGCCCGATTCCCATGATGCGCGGCGGAACGCCCGCCGTGGCGCCGCCGAGCACGCGGGCGATCGGCGTCAGGCCGTAGCGTTTCGCGGCTTCTTCCGAGGCAATGATCAAGGCGGCAGCGCCGTCATTCACGCCGGAAGCGTTGCCGGCCGTCACGGTGCCACCCTTGCGGAACGGCGTCGGCAGCTTGGCCAAGGCTTCCACGGACGTAGCGCGCGGATGCTCGTCGCGATCCACAACCACGGGATCGCCCTTGCGTTGCGGGATCGTCACCGGGGTGATTTCGCGCGCCAGGCGGCCGTTTTCCTGCGCCGCAGCCGCCTTGCTTTGCGAGCGAACGGCGAAAGCATCCTGGTCCTCGCGCGAAACGCGATAATCTTCGGCGACGTTTTCACCCGTCTCAGGCATCGAGTCGACGCCGTATTGCGCCTTCATCAGCGGGTTCACGAAGCGCCAGCCGATGGTGGTGTCGTAGATTTCGGCGTTACGCGAAAAGGCCGTTTCCGCTTTTGGCATCACGAAGGGCGCACGCGACATAGACTCCACGCCGCCAGCAATCATCAGTTCCGCTTCACCGGCTTTAATTGCGCGCGCAGCCTGGATCACCGCATCCATGCCCGAGCCGCACAAGCGGTTGATTGTGGCGCCGGTGACCTTGTCCGGAAGTCCTGCAAGCAGCACCGCCATGCGCGCAACGTTGCGGTTGTCTTCGCCGGCCTGATTTGCGCAGCCATAGATCACATCGTCGACCGCCGACCAATCCACGGACGCGTGCTGTTCCATCAGCGCCTTCATTGGTACGGCAGCGAGGTCATCGGCGCGAACACTGGACAGCGAGCCGCCGAAGCGACCGATGGGGGTGCGAAGATACGCGCAGATAAAGGCTTCAGGCATTCGTCAAAGCTCCGGCACAACGAGATCGGCAACGGTTCCGTGTACACCGAGCTCCGCGCCGGTGACAGCCTGCAGTTCTTCCAGCGACATCGCGGCCAGCTTTTCACGCAGGATGAACCGTCCGCCTTGGATGTCGATCACGGCCAAGCTTGTATAAACGCGCGTCACGCAGCCAACGCCGGTCAGCGGCAGCGAGCACCGCTTCACGAGCTTGGGCTTGCCGTCCTTGGTTGTGTGTTCGGTGATCACCACCACCTGCTTTGCGCCATGAACAAGATCCATGGCGCCGCCAACGGCCGGCACGCCTTTCGGCCCCGTGGACCAGTTGGCGAGATCGCCGTTTTCGGCCACTTCGAAGGCGCCGAGGATTGCCATGTCGAGATGACCGCCGCGCACCATGGCGAAGCTGTCGGCATGGTGGAAGAAGGCCGTACCCGGCAGAAGCGTAACCGCCTTCTTGCCGGCATTGATCAGGTCCCAGTCTTCTTCGCCAGCAGGCGGGGCTTCGCCGAAGCCGAGAATGCCGTTTTCGGTGTGGAAGATCGCTTGCCGCCCGGGCGGCTGGAACCGCGCGACCATTTCCGGCAGGCCGATGCCGAGATTGACATAAGCGTCGTCGGCAATCTCTTGCGCGGCGCGCCAGGCGATCTGCGTTGCGGAAAGCTTGGCGCTCATGCGGCGACCTCCGGGTAATGGGCGTTGGCGCGGTTCAGGTCTTCTTCCTGTGCGGGGTTCGCCACTTCCACCACCGCCTGCACGAAGATGCCCGGCGTCACGACGTGCTCGGGGTCGATTGTGCCAGGCTCCACGACCTGCGACACCTGCACGATCGTGGTGGTTGCGGCCATGCACATCAGCGGATTGAAGTTGCGCGCTGCCTTGTTGAAGGTGAGGTTCCCCATCGTGTCGCCAAGATGGGCCTTCACCAGCGCGAAATCGGCCTTGAGCCAGCGTTCGCGAACATAAGAGCGGCCGTCGAACTCTTCCACCGGCTTGCCTTCGGCGAGTTCCGTGCCGAAGCTTGCCGGCGTGTAGAAGGCCGGAATGCCGGCGCCTCCAGCACGGATACGCTCGGCCAGCGTCCCCTGCGGCACCAGTTCCAGCTCGATCTTGCCGGCCAGATAGCGCTCCGTGAACACGCGCGGATCAGCCGAGCGCGGGAAGGAGCAGATGAGCTTGGCGACCATGCCTTGCTCGATCATGGCGGCAAGGCCGACATGACCATTGCCGGCATTGTTGTTCACGACCGTCAGGTTCTTCGGCGCGCCCGTTTGGAGAAAGCGATCGATCAGCGCGTGAACCATTTCGATCGGTGCGCCGGAACCGCCGAAGCCGCCGATCATGATCGTGGCGCCGTCGGTGATACCGGCAACCGCGTCTTGGAGGGTGGGAAGCGTCTTGTTCATTGCAGTCCTTCCGGCCGCTTGCGCGGCACTCACATGTCGAGGAACACGGTCTCGTTGTCGCCCTGGATGCGGATGTCGAACGTAAACACAGGAATGCCGTCGCGCTCGCTGCGCCGAGCAATCAGCGTTTCGCGGCGCGCCGGTTCCGGGATGCGCAGGAGCAGCGGATCCCCAGCATTGGCCTCGGCTTCGTCCGCGAAATAAAGCCTCGTATGAAGGCCGATGTTTATGCCGCGCGCTACGATCCACACGGTGATGTGCGGCGCCTGCACGCGACCATCGGGGTAGGGCACCTGTCCGGGCCGAATGGTCTCGAAGCGGAACGTGCCATCGGCTTCCGCAACGGGCTGGCGGCCCCAGCCGACGAAGTTCGGATCAGCCGTCCCGCGCGTTTCGGCTGGCGAGTTGTGGAGGCCATCCGCATCGGCCTGCCAGATCTCGATCAGGGCGTCGCGCACCGGTGCACCGGCACCGTCCGTGACCGTGCCCTCGATCAGGATGCGCTCCCCCCTGGTTTCGGGCCCAACGAGAGCGAGGCCGAGATCGTCCTTCCAGACGCCGGTGATTTCCACCCAGTTCGGGTTGGTACCGATATGAACGTAGGGGCCGGCTGTCTGCGACGGGCTCTCTTTGAGGTAGTCGAGGCGCTGCATGGTCAGTTCCCCTCCAGCCGGTTTTCAAACAGGGTCGAGCGGCGACCGCGCAGGACGATGTCGAACTTGTAAGCGAGGCTGTCCATCGGAATGGTGGCGTTGCGGTCGAGCGCTGCCACCAGCCTGTCGAGGGCCGCCGGATCGGGGATCGTCTTCACGATGGGGCACTGCCAGATCATCGGATCGCCCTCGAAATACATCTGTGTGATCAGGCGTTGCGCAAAGGCGTGGCCAAACACGGAAAAGTGGATGTGCGCCGGGCGCCAGTCGTTGACGCCGTTCGGCCAGGGATAAGCGCCGGGCTTCACCGTGCGGAACTCATAGCGACCTTCCGCATCGGTGATGGCGCGCCCGCAACCGCCGAAATTCGGATCGAGCGCGGCGAGGTAGCTTTCCTTCTTGTGGCGATAACGCCCGCCCGCATTCGCCTGCCAGAACTCCACCAGCGCGCCCGGCACCGGCCGGTTCGTTTCGTCCAGCACGCGGCCATAAACAATGATGCGTTGCCCGATTGCTTCCGCGCCGTCCTTGGCGAAGTTGCGGATCAGGTCGTTGTCGAGCGGACCCAGGATGTCGTGGCCGAACACGGGGCCGGTTTCTTCCGACAAGGTAGTAGGCAGCGAAAGAAGCGCGTGGCGTGGCGAGCGCAGCACCGACGTCTTGTAGGTTGGCGTGAGCGCCGGCGGGTGCCAGTCGCGATCGCGCTGGAAATAGGAATTGTTCATCCCGCCTGCTCCTCTCGCATGTCTGCGAATGTCTTTTTTGCGATCTTGATCGCGTGGTTGGCGGCCGGCACGCCGGCATAAACCGCGACATGCATCAGCGCTTCGGCAATGTCTCGTTCGCTGGCGCCGGTGTTGCGTGTGGCGCGCACATGCATGGCGACTTCGTCGTCCTGGCCCAGCGCGGCAAGCAACGCGATCGTCACAACCGAGCGCTCCCGCAAGGTAAATTGCCCGCTCGACCACACAGTGCCCCATGCGCCTTCCGTGATGAAGCGCTGGAACGCGGCGTCGAACGGTGTTGCGGCCGCACTCGCCCGGTCCACATGCGCGTCGCCGAGTACGCGACGGCGGACGCTCATGCCGGTCTCGAACCGCGTGGACGCTTCCGCCACGTTGGCAGCCGCAGCGTCGAGGTGCTCGGCAAGGAGCCTTGCAACCTGATCCGGCTGTTCCAGGCAGGGCAGGTGACCGGCGCCAGAAATCAGGACAAACCGCGCATCTGGGATGCGCTCGGCCGTCCCGCGCACGAGATCCGGCGGTGTAGGCTTGTCATCGTCGCCGCACAACACGAGCGTCGGCGCGGTGATCGCCGCCACCTGCTCCGTGAGATCGGCGTCGCGCAAGGCAGCGCAGCAGCCGCGGTAGCCTTCGGATGAGGTGCCTTCCAGCATTGATCGCCAGCCGGCGTAGGCAGCCGGTTGAGCGCCGCGAAAAGCGCTCGTCGGCCAGCGGCTCACCACCGCTTCGCTGATCGCCTGCATCCCGCCGGTTTCCACAGCCGCGATGCGCCCGTTCCAGCTGTCGGCGTCGCCGATCTTGGCGGCTGTGTCCATGAGAACCAGCGCTTCAACGCGATCTGGCGCTTGGACGGCGATCTGCTGCGCGATCAGGCCACCAATGCTGAGGCCGACCACGCTTGCCTTTTTCCAGCCGAGCGCATCCAGAACGCTCAGCACGTCACCGGCCAGTTGCCTGATCGTGTAGGGACCAGCCGCCGCCTCGCTCAGCCCATGGCCCCGCTTGTCGAGAAGCAGAATCTCGAAGCGGTCGCGCAGTCTGGCTTCGACGTCTTCCCAGATTCGGAAATCGGAGCCGAGCGAGTTCAGGAAAACAACGCGCGGTCGTCCGGCGGTTCCGCCGAGGCGGTAGTGGTGGGTGACACCATTGGCGGATACGAAAGGCATCAGCCCCTCCCTTGGCGATGTGGCAGGCCGGCGATCGGCAGGCCGGTGTAGTTTTCGGCAAGGCTCTGCTGTGCAGCCTGGGAAGACACAAGGTAGTCGAAGTCCGCGCGCTGAATGCGGCGGGAAAACGCGTCGCTTTCCGGAAAGGTGTGCAGCAGGCTGGTCATCCACCAACTGAACCGCTCCGCTTTCCAGATGCGCTGCAGCACATGGCTGGAATATTGGTCGATGCCGGCGTCGCTCTTTTCCACGGCAGCTTCGATCAGCGCGTCGGCGAGAATGGCGACGTCACTCATGGCAAGGTTCAGCCCCTTGGCGCCGGTGGGCGGCACGATATGAGCGGCATCGCCGGCGAGGAACAACTGGCCGAAGCGAAGGGGTTCGGCAACAAAGGACCGCAGCGGTGCAATGGATTTCTCGATCGAGGCGCCGGTTTTCAGGGCGTCGGCAGTTTCCGGCGCAAGCCGGCTGCGCAGCTCATCCCAGAACCGATCGTCGGACCAGTTCTCGACTTTCTCGTCCAGCGGCACCTGGACATAATAGCGGCTGCGGGTGAGCGAGCGCTGCGAACACAAGGCAAAGCCGCGCTGGTGATGTGCGTAGATCAGCTCCTCCGCGACCGGCGGCTTGTCCACGAGAATGCCCAGCCAGCCAAACGGGTAAACACGCTCATAGGTCGTCACGGCAGAAGCGGGAACGCTCGCCCGGCTGACCCCATGATAGCCGTCACAACCGGCAATGAAGTCGCAATCGATGCGGTGGTCCACGCCGTCCTTGCGGTAGGTGACGAACGGTTTGCCATCCAAGTCATGAAGCGTGACATCGTCCGCTTCGTAGATGGTGGTGCCGTTGCGAACCGCCATGAGGTCGCGCGTGACCTCGGTTTGGCCATAAACCATCACGCTGCGGCCCACCAGTTGCGTGAGGTCGAGCCGGTGGCTGTCGCCATCGAAGCTGAGATGAACACCATGATGGACAAGGCCTTCCGCATGCATGCGGCCCGCCGCGCCCGCCCGCTCGAGGAGGTCGACGCTGCCTTGTTCCAGCACGCCGGCGCGGATCCGGCTCAAAACGTAATCGGCGCTTTTGCGCTCCAGGATGGTGGCGTCCACGCCGGCGAGCTCAAGCAGCCGCCCCAGCATGAGCCCCGCGGGACCAGCACCTACGATGACAACCTGAGTGCGCATTCCCGTCTCCTGGCCGGCTAGTGGACGCCGGCAACACCCATGAACTTGTCGATCAGGTGAGGCTCGCTCGACAAAGCCTCTGACTGCCCGGACCAGACGATCCGGCCGCGCTCCATGACCAGCACCTCTTCGGCAAAAGCAAGCGCGGTTTTCAAGTTCTGCTCCACAAGGAGGATTGTGGTGGTGCCGGCCTTTGCAAGCTCGGTAAAGGCGGCCATCAGTTCCTGGCAGATCACCGGCGCCAGGCCTTCCAGAGGTTCGTCGAGCAGCAGAACCGAGGGTTTGCCCAGGAGCGCGCGCGCCGTGGACAGCATCTGCTGCTCGCCGCCCGACAATTGCCAGCCGAGGTTGCGGCGACGCTCCCTGAGACGCGGGAACAGATGGTAGGCTTCATCGAGGTTGGTCTTGGCTCGGCCCTTGAGGCCGCTCACCAAATTCTCCTCGACCGTCAATGTCCTAAAGATGTCGCGCGTTTGCGGCACGTACCCCAGACCGGCATAAGCACGGCGCGAGGCCGACAGCTTCTCGACGCCTGCGCCTTCAACGGCAATCGTGCCGGCATGGTGGGTCGTCAGTCCCATCAAGGTCGATAGAAGCGTGGTCTTTCCCATGCCGTTGCGGCCGATGATGGCCATCCGCTGGCCGGCCGGAACGGAAAAGGAAACGTCTTCTACGATCACGGTGCGCCCGTAGCCAGAACTCAGCCCGTTCACGTGAAGGGTTGCTGCTGGCATCAGGCATCCTCTCCCAGATAAGCGCTTCTGACGCGTGGATCGCTTCCGAGCTGTTCCGGCGTGCCGCGGAAGATAACGGCGCCCGAACTCAGCACGATCACCTCGCGGGCAAAACGGCGAACCAGATCCATGTCATGGTCGATAAGCAGCACGGCAAGTTCGGCGGGCAGGTTGTCGAGGGCGGCGACCACCCGGTCCATGTCGCTGCTCGGAATGCCGGCGGCCGGCTCGTCGAGCAGCAGCACCTTTGGCTTCAGCACGAGTGCAATGGCGATCTCGAGCAGGCGCTGCTGGCCATAGGCGATCTGTGCCACCACACGGTTCGCCAGGGGGTCGAGGCGCAGTCTGGCCAGCGCTTCCATCGCCTCGTCCAGAACCTCGGGCATCCGATGGTAGGACTTGAACATGCCGGCGGAGCGGCCTTCGCGCTGCAGGATCGCCATGGCGAGGTGGTCGATCACCGTGAGGTCGGGGAAAAGCCGCGTGATCTGAAAGGAACGGATCAGGCCAAGGCGAACGCGATCCGTGTCCTTCATACCGGTCACGTCCTGCCCCATCAGCGAAATGGAGCCGGATGTCGGGCGGTAAGCGCCTGCGATCAGGTTGATCAGGGTGGTCTTGCCGGCGCCGTTCGGTCCGATTAGGGCGGTGCGGCTGCCTTTGGCGAGGTTCAGCGAAACGTCATCGGTGACCTTCAGGCCACCGAAATTCATCTTGAGATTGCGGATGTCGAGGAGGGTGTCCAAGGCTCACACCTCCTTGTGCTGGAAGAGGCGGCCTACGAGGCCGTAGATGCCCTTTGGCGCGAACAGCACCACGAGGATCAGCAGGATGCCGACCAGGATCAGCCAATGGAATGGGCTGGCCGCCGACACGGAATGCTCGAACCACATGAACACGAAGGTTCCAGCCAGGGCACCGAAGATGTGGCCGGTGCCGCCGAAAATCAGCATCACCAGCGCTTCAGCGGATGTCGTGAAGCTGACGCTGTCCAGCCCCACCACCTGGGTCGCCACCGCCTGCAGCGCGCCGCCCAATCCGCCGACAAAACCGGAAATCGCATACATCTTCAGGAGCGTGAGATAAACGGACGCGCCCATGGCACGGACGCGAACGCGATCCTGATGGATGCCCCGGCACATCATGCCGAAGGGGGAGCGCACCAGGATGCGCAAAAGCACCGCCACGACCAGAACAACAGCAAGCGCCAGCCAGAACGCCGTCCGCCCCCACAGGTCGAACTCGAAGATGCCGAACAGCGGGTCGATGGTCAGGCCCGCCAAACCGTCGCTGCCGCCGGTCACGAACGACGCCTTGTTCACGCCCTCGGACGCGAGTTGCACCAGCGCGATGGAGATCACGAGCTGCGACAGGCCATGGCCCTTGAGGATCAGCGCGCCCGACACGACCCCCGCCAGCAAGCCCGCCAAGGAACCGAGCAGGAGGAGAAGCAGCGGATCCGACACGCCGTTGACGCTGGCGATGCCGGCCGCATAAGCGCCCGCGCCGTACACAAAGGCATGGCCGAGCGTCGCCACGCCGCTGACGCCTGTCACGAGGTCCAGCGACATCACGAGGAGGCTGATCGACAGGATGATCGTGAGGAACGACAGGTTGTTCGGGAAAAGGAAGAAGCAGCCGACGCCTACCGCAAGAATGGCGCACGCGCCGATCAGGTCTCGCAGCCCGTGCCGCGTGGTGGCTGGGATGGCCCGGGTCTGGGACAAAGCGGTCATACGTTGAGTTTCCGTCCAAACAGGCCGTTGGGGAACATCAGCACGATGATGATCACGGCGAAGTAGAAGAAAAACGCGCCATAGGACGGCAGGAGATAACGGGCGACGGTGTCCACGGTGCCGAGGATCAGGCAAGCGGCAAGCGCTCCGCCAATTGACCCGGCGCCGCCCACGCAGACCACGACAAGAAGCATCACCATGTAGGTCAGCGCATAATAGGGCTCGATCGGGAGCAGTTCCGCGCCGATCACACCGCCAAAGGCAGCAAGCCCCGTCGCGAGCGCGAAGCTCACCGAAAAAATCACACTGGTCTTGATGCCGAGCGAGCCTGCAATCTTTTCGTTCTCGACTGCGGCGCGCAGCTTGATCCCGAAGTCGGTCTTCTCGATCACGTACCAGAGCCCGGCTGCAACCGCAGCGCCGCAGAAGGCGATGAAAACACGGTTGGACGACATGGTCCGGAAGCCGAGATCGACGCGCTGCCTCAGTTCGTCGGGCAGGGGGATCGTTTTCAAGGTGGGGCCGAAGATGAAGTTCGCGACGCCGATGATCACGAAGGTGATGCCGATCGTCATCAGGACCTGCGTGAGTTCGGAGGTGCCGTAGATGCGGCGGTACAAGAGCCGCTCCATGGGCACCGCGATGATGATCGCGCCCACGACGGCGGCAGCAACCGCAAGCGTGTAGGACATGCCCTGGTCCTGCGTGATGTAGGACGCGATGTAGCCGCCGATCATGGCAAAGGCGCCATGCGCGAGGTTGACGACCTTCATCAGCCCCATCGCGAGCGACAGGCCGACGGAGATGATGAAAAGCACCATCCCGTACACAAAGGCGTCCGACAGTATGTTGAAGAAAAGCACCATCAGATTATCGCTTCACCGGCTCCCGGAGCCATGGCCTGGAGGTTGACCGCAGCATCATGCATCGTGATGGACGATCCGGCCATCGATCATTGTGAGGGTTGCGCGGGTCGCGGCGAGCGCCGCACCCTCCGCTTCAAAGGGGTCTCGGTCAAAGGCGGCGAGATCGGCCGCCTGTCCGACTTCGAGCCTGCCGCGGAAGGGGCTGTGGTGCATGGCCTCCGCACCGCCGGCAATATACGCGTGCACCGCTTCGCGGACGGAAACCGCTTCCGCCGGACCCAGGATGCTTCCGTTGGAAGACTTTCGTTCGGCAGCCGAGCGCACGCCCTCCCACGGTGAAAACAAGCCGGTCGGTGCATCCGAGCTGAAAACGAGCTGCGCTCCTGCATCGAGAACGCTGCGGCCGGGATAGGCGGTTTCGGTGCGTCGTCCGAGCCCTGCTTCGATCGATGGACCCATGCGCCACAGGAAGCTCGGCTGCATCACAACAAAGGCGTCGATGGCCTTGAGCCGCGGAAACAGATCCGGGGGAGGGCAGAAGCAGTGCTCGATTCGGTGACCGCGCCGTTCCCTTTGCTTCCCTTCCGCCGCCTCATAGGCGCTGGCCACCAGCGCGATCGCCCGGTCACCGGTCGCATGAACGGCAACCCGCCATCCCGCCTCGTGCGCGGCAAGGATTTCCGCGACCAGCACATTCTCCGGCAAAACAAAGGTGCCTGTGCCGCCGCGGTCGCAGAACGGTTCGGAAAGGGCGCTGGTGCGGCCGCCGACAATGCCGTCGGCAAAAAACTTCAAGGTTTCGCGGCTCCACCGGCGGTCGAAGGCAGGCGTACGTTTGCGCTCCGCTGCTTCTCCGGCCGTGAGCTGCGCCATGAAACCCATGCGAACGGGCAGATCGTCGTCGCCACGAAGGCTGTCCCAGATCGCGTCTTCGCGGTCATGCCCGGCTGAAAAGCCGACCGCTGCCTCTGTCAGTGCAGTGAGCCCGAGCTTCGTGCAATCGGTGATGGCATCACGGATGCCTTGCCGCAGGAGATGTTCGGCCGGAATGGGGCCCGCGCGGAAGATCGCCTCGGCCGCCCCTTCATACGCGATGCCCTTCAACCGTCCGTCCGCGAAACGCTCGAAGTGTCCGGAAACGGGGTCCGGCTGGTGTTCTGCGAGGCCAAGGCGCTGCATGGCGGCCGTGTTGAACACTGCCACATGTCCGCAATAGCGCCGCAGCAGCACCGGCTGGTCACCGAACATCGCGTCGAGTTCGTCGCGCGTGGGCAGGCGCCGCTCAGCCAGCATATCTTCGTTGAGCTCGAGCGCCTGCAGCCATTCGCCCGGCGCAAGCCGCGCCTGCTCCTGTTGCAGGAGGCTGAAAACATCAGCCAGGACGCGTGGGCGATGGGCGGCAAAGCCAAGCTGGAGTCGCGCCAGGGCAAGAGTGAAGATGTGGATATGAGCGTCGGTCAGGCCGGGCAGCACGCAGGCGCCGTCGAGATCGATCGTGCGATCGGCCGCTGGAGCGTCCGCCCGGTTCCCGATCCAGGCGATCCGGTCTCCCCGCACAAGCAAAGCAGACGCCGGATCGATGTCAAAGGCGGTACGATGAAACCGCCCGTTAGACAGCAGAATGCTGCCTGTCGTCTCTTGCGCCATAAACAAACTGCAGGTGCTGGATAAAACAGAACAAGCGGAAGCAGCCCCGGCCCGTTTCGGCCGGAGCTGCCAAAAGCGGCTTCTTACTTGCCTTCGAGGCCCCAATCGGGCTGGGCTTCGAACGTCCGGATTTCCTTGTTCATGTAAGTGTCGCCTTCCTTAGCGACTTCGCGCAGGTAAACGTTCTGCGTGATGTGGCGCGTGTCCGGATCGATGGTAACCGGGCCGCGCGGGCTTTCCCAGCTCATGCCCTTCACGGCATCCACCGCCTTCTGCGGATCCTGCTCGCCGTCCGTGGCGTCGATCATCTCATAGATGAGCTTCGCACCGTCGAAAGCGGCAACCGCAGCCATGGTCACTTTGCTCGGGTCCGCACCAACCGCCTTCAGCGCTTCCATGAAGGCCTTGTTTTCAGGCGAGTCATGGGAAGCCGAGTAATGGTAGGTCGACTGGGTGCCGATCGCGACGTCGCCGAGCGCCGGCAGATCCGGTTCTGTGAGGAGGTCGCCTGTGGAGATCAGTTTGATGCCGTCTTCCTTGAGGCCGTTGCCGATATAAGACTTCATGAAGCCGAGCGTCGGCGCACCGGCTGGGAAGAATGCGAAAACCGTGTCTGCGCCGGACTGCTTGATGCGCTGGACCAGCGGGTTGAAGTCGGTTGTCGACAGGGGAACGCGCAGCGTTTCCACGAGCTCGCCGCCGCCTTCCTCGTAGGTCTTCTTGAAGCCCGCTTCGGCGTCGACACCGGGACCATAATCGCTGACGATGGTAATGGCTTTCTTGCTGCCGTTCTCGATCGCGACCTTGGCGGCAGGAACCGTATTCTGCCACATCGTGAAGGAGGTGCGCAGGATATACGGGCTCTGCTCGACAATGGACGAAGTGGCTGCATTCAACACAACGAACGGTACCTTGCCCTGCTGCAGAAGCGGCGCGATGGCCAGCGCGTTCGGCGTGAAATAAGCGCCAGCAAGATATTGCACGCCATCGCGCACTACCAGTTCCTGTGCCAGCGCGCGTGCCTTGGCGGGATCAACCCCCGGGAGATCACGGAACACGAACTCGACATCATGGCCGTCGGCAGTCTTGCCGTTGACCTGCGCGTAGGCCTGTACGCCCCACTGGAAGTTCTGGCCGTAAAGCGAATAAGGGCCCGACATCGGTCCGATAACGCCGACCTTGATGGTGTCGGCATGGGCGGCCACCGAGCCAAGCAGCAGCGCTGAAAGCGCGCCAAGCAGACGGATACGCGAAGACATGTCAGTTCTCCTCTGTGGATCGCGCCTGATCAACCCTCTGAGCGCGTCAAATATTTTTCTTGTTGGCGATAAACGCACAAAGCCACACTATTCGCAGGAAAATGCCTTGGCAAGCAGCTTTCTCCGGCAGTCCGCAGAAGCCCAGGCTAGAAGATATTCGCCCGCGTGAGGTCGCTCGCACTGCGGCGAAGCGCGCTGACGATCTGCGTGACCCGTGAAGGGTCGCTCAGCTCCGTTGTTGCGTTCGAAACGCCAAGCGCAGCCTTGATTGCGCCCTTGCGCCCTACCGGAACTGCAATGCCGGTCACGTCGATCTCGAATTCGTTCGACACCACAGCAAAGCCCCGCTGTCCAACGTCATCAACGGCCTTCTTGATGGCGTCCCGATCGAGCAGGCTTTCGGGCGTGAGCGGGTTGATGGGCGCTGTTTCGAGGTTCGCAGACGCCCAGTCTTCCGGGCCATAGGCCAGCAACATGCGTCCGATTGCCGTGTGCATCAGGGGCAGGCGGCTGCCAACCGTGAAGCCGTAAGTGATCTGCGTGGAGCGCAGTGTGGATTGTGCAACCAACAGCGCATCAACATCGTCCACCATGGACAAGGAAACCGCGAGACCCGTTTCGCTGGCGCAGTTGTTCAGAAGCGGCTGGATGAACTTGCCAAACTGGTTGCCGCGCAGGAAGCCACCGGCCAGCACAAGGATGCGCGGCGTCAGTGAGAAGGTTCGGCTGTCTTTGCGAACGTAACCCAGCCGCACGAGCGTCAGCACCAGGCGCCGCGCGGTGGCGGGATCGAGATCCGTGGCGCGCGCGATATCGGCAATGGTCATATGCGTTTGATCTTCGTCGAAGGCTTTGAGGACGGCCATGCCCTTCAGGAAGGTCAACGAGATGTCGCGGTCAGATTCCATGTATGCGTACTCTTCGGCGATGGCACCTGTGGCGGGCGCTCTTTGCCATTGATAGCGACCTGCCGGGTACCGGGCCACTTGAGATCGCCGCGTCGCCTCATGAGGATGAACTTTCCCCCTGATAACGGTGAAGTAAGCGAAATCCGTTGATTTATGCGATAATCAACCACTATCGTCCAGAGGTGGTTCGACCCTTTCGAACCTGAGGCCGCGGCCGCCGCAACGGCTTCGTTGATCCAGTGAGACTTTCCCATGACCGACCGCTTCGACAGCAAGATCCGAAACGGCTTCCTCGCCAGATCTGAGCTTCTGGATGAGGAGGCGATCCGCAAGGCGGTCGCCCTTCTGAGCGGGCTCGAAAAGCAGGGGATCGAAACCGTCCGCGTTCTGTTTCCGGATCAGCATGGCGTTCTTCGCGGCAAGACGATCGTGGCTTCAGCACTCGCATCGACCTTTGCCAGCGGCATGGCAGCACCTTCCACCCTGCTTTTGAAGGACACGTCCAATCGCACCGTATTCAGCGTTTGGAGCGGACAAGATAGCGGCTCCTGGGTGCCGATGGGCGGCGCGGGAGACATCCTCCTGTGCCCGGACCCCGACACGTTCCGCGTGCTGCCCTGGTCGCCGCATTCGGCATGGATCCTGTGCGACACCTACACCAAGGACGGCGCGCCGATCGGCTTTGCGCCGCGCAACATCCTGCGCAAGGCGGTGGCGCAGCTGGCAAACCACGACTTGGCCCTGGTTGTTGGCCTCGAGGTGGAATTCCATGTTTATGAGACCACCGATGCGCGCATGGAGCACGCATCGGCGACAATGCCGAACCAGCCACCCGTGACGCGTCCTGTTTCGCTGGGCTACCAGTTTCTTGCCGAGGTTCGCTATGACCGGCTGGAATGGATCATGGATGAGTTGCGCCGCCACGCCGAACAGCTCAACCTGCCTGTGCGCTCCACCGAGGTCGAGATGGGCCCGAGTCAGTTCGAGTTCACCTTCGATCCGGCCGATCCGCTCACCCACGCCGACAACATGATGATGTTTCGCACGATGGTGAAGGAGGTTTGCGCCAGGCGAGGGCTCCACGCCACCTTCATGTGCCGACCGAAGGTCGAGAACGGGGCGGCCAGCGGATGGCACCTGCATCAATCGCTCGTCCGTCCTGCGACGGGACAAAACCTGTTTGTTCCCGAGCAAGCGGACCAGCCGACCGAACTCGCTGGCCAGTGGATAGCCGGGCTTCTCGCGCATGCCCGTGAAAGCTGCCTTCTCACCACGCCGACCGTGAATGGTTACAAGCGCTACCAGCCTTTCCAACTGGCGCCCGATCGTATTCAGTGGGGCCAGGACAACCGCGGCGCCATGATCCGCGCCTTGATGAAGCCGGGCGACCAGGCCAGCCGCATCGAGAACCGCGTCGCCGAAACGGCCGCCAATCCCTACTACTTCTTTGCCACGCAGATCCTGTCCGGACTGGACGGCATCTGCTCGCAGATGACGCCGCCACGGGCGGTGGAAACACCTTACAACAGCGACGCAGCGGCGTTGCCGAAAAGCATGATCGCCGCGGTGGAAGCGTTTGAATCCTCGCCATTCTATCGAAGGGAACTCGGCGACGAGTTCGTCAACTACATCACCCACATCAAGCGCTCCGAATGGGACCGCTACCTCATGACCGTCACCGAATGGGAGCAGGCAGAATACTTCTCGCTATTCTGAGGACGCACCGTGATGACCGCTTTTGATGCAATGCGCTACCTCCGGCGACTCGGCCTCGAACAGGCGCCTGTTGGTGTGGAAGGACTACGCACCCTGCAAGCCGCGCATATGGCAGCCGTGCCCTTCGAAAACTTGGACCCGCTGCTTGGCCGCGTGCCGCTGCTTGATCCCGCCGCACTCGGAAACAAGATCGTCCGGCAAAGGCGCGGCGGATATTGTTTTGAGCTCAACGCCTTGTTCGGTTTGGCGCTGGAAGCTTTCAGCTACCGGCCCACAACGGTGCTCGGACGCGTGCGCAACGGCGCGTCGCAGGGCGGGGCACGCATGCATCAGTGCTTCGTTGTGCAGGTGGAGGGCCGCGAATGGCTCGCGGATGTCGGGTTCGGTGGTCCGGGTGCCGTATGGCCCGTGGCGCTGGATCAGGACACGCCGCAGGTCCTGCCAAACGGGACCTATCGCGTGCGGTTTGACGCAAGCTGCGACGAAACTGTGCTGGAACGTGCGCAGGGCGAGGGGTGGCTCGCGCTTTACGGCTTTGATCGCAGCCCTGTGCGCCCCGTCGATCTGGAGGCTGCCAACCACCTCGCGGCCACCTGGAAAGGGGCGCCGTTTTCCACGCATCTGATGATGGCGCGCCATGGCGAGGAAGGCCGCAGTACGCTGTTCAACCGGAAGTTCACCGACGGCAGCAAAGCGCAGCATGTGCTTGTAAGTGCTGAAGAATTGCACGACGTGCTCGTGCGCGGGTTTGGCCTCGATCTGCCCGAACAAACGGCGACGGCTGTTTGGGACCGGATCAAGGACGCTCCGCTCGAACGCTAGCGCCCCTTAACAACAGGAACCGAGATGCCGCATGTCGTGATAGAACATTTCGAGGCGTTTGCGAGCGGCGCATCGCGCAACGACGCCATGCAGCTTGCTTTGACCGTTTGTGAGGCGTCCGCGATCATGGCGGTGGAGGACATCAAGGTCCGCTGCCTTCCCGCCGAAGCAATCCTGTTCGGCGACGGGCGACGGTCTTTTCTTCACGTCACCGTGTCCATGCTGACCGGCCGCAGCGACGAGCAGAAGGATGCGCTGGCTCAGGCACTGCGTGAGGCCTTTCGCACGCAGTGCCCGGATGTCGAAAGCATCAGCATCGACATCCGTGACATGAATCCGGCCTGTTACCGCAAATCGCTCGCTTGAAGCCGCGCTCTCACAGAAGCCGCGCGAGCTCGAGAGCTTCCTTTTCGGCCTGATCCGGGCTGGTGTCGACCAGAACATAGCTGTGCATGTCGGACGCTTCGCCTGCTTGGACGATGCCCTCCAGGCGACCTGCCGTGAATTCCTCGCCGGTCAGAACATGCGGCTCCTGGGCGTCGTGCGCGGGTTGGATGCCGGAGGTCAGGGGGTAACCACCCCAAGCGCGGCCGGAGGTCCAGCCGAGCTCGTGGACTGCGGAAGACAAAGCGGACGCCACCGCCGTCCCGCGCGGGACACGAACGCATGCGGTGGTGTTCGCCGGCTGGCCGCTTGCGGTTTCCGGATGGTCCCTATCAACCCCGATGCCGCGCACAAAGGCCGGCTCTCCCAAACGGATCGTCGGGGCAAAGCGGGGAGCCTCATCGCGCGGATCAAGCCAGAACCATCTTCCCACGCCATCAAGCTGCAGCCCCTCGCCGGTGGCGCGCGCGAACACGTCCATTCGCTCGATCATGCCGGCATAGGTTTTCCGAAGGGAAAAGGGCACGGGATCGGTTGGTGCCAATCCCTTGATGTTCATGACGGGCGCATGCAGCAGCGTGATCCACGCCGAAGCAAAGCCCTGCCGCGCCATCAGCTGACGGATCGACTCTTCCAAGGGGAAGTAGCCATCGAGGATATCCTCGAAGGCTCTTCCCCGAACGCGGCAAACGTCCACAGAACTGGTCAAGGGCCGGTTCAGACCGAGGCGTCCCAAGGACATTCTGACCGGCGCTGCATGTCGGCCTGCCAGCTTGCGGCTTCCCAGTCCTTTGTTGTGGCAATGGCGTCGTTGGAAAGCGGCCCGACGATGCGCGAAACATCCACATCGCCGCGCATGGGAAGCGCAGCCTCCTTCTTGCTTTCAACGGCCTTGATCGCCTTGCGCAGCATCAGGCGGTAGCGGACGATCGCCGCGTCGCCGCGTCCAAGATGCTCGCGCGTGCGATCCTGGATAGGCCCCAGACCTTCCACCGCCCACTGGTCGTGAACGTTGATGTCCAGCCCCATGCCCGTATAGGTGAGCGTATTCTGCTCGTCCGGGTTGTAGTGGTAGTTGTTGCGGCGGTTCTTGAGCGGAGCGTAATCGGGGAGCCGGTGCTCCTTCAGGCGCTGTTCGCGCATGACGTCCTTGTCCACCGGCTTCGAGAAGCTGGTGAACATCGTGTACCAGTAGCAATTCTGGTCATCCACCGGCACATGCCACTGCGTGATGATCATTTCGCGGGACATCGGGATGCAGATCGCCTGGGGGAAGATCTGATTGGTCACGCGAACATGCGTCAGGTCGTTAGCCATGTGACGCAAGGCCGTGATCTTGAGGCCGAAGTCGGTTTCCTCGACTTCGATGTCCGGACGCGGATATTCCCGCAGAACCTGCGTCATCGGCATGTCGAGATTGGCTGCCTTGTCGCGGAACTGCTTGCCGTAGCTGTCCGCAGGGTCTTCGTCCTGCAGGAAGCGGTGGAGGAAGGACGCATGTGCTGGGTCGATGCCGACTTCCAGCGCCTGCAGCCAGTTGCATTCCCACAGGCCCTTGAAGGCGAAGACATGGCTGTCCGGCGCGCGGAAACAGTCGAAGTTCGGGAATTCAGGAGCCTCGCCCGGCCCCATATACGCGAAGAAGATGCCCTTCTTTTCCACAACGGGATAAACCGGGCCGCCATCGACAATCTCGATACTTTCCGGGTCCGGAAAATGCGCCGGGGCTTCATCAGGGGAAGCAACGCGCTGGGTCAGCACAAACCCCCCGGCATCGTTGCGCAACAACACCAGACGTTCGCCCATGAGGTTCACCGCAAGCTTGCTTGCGCTGCCCTGCATCTCGTCCACGAGCGCTGCCGGCTGCCAGTACCGCCGCAACACCTCGCCCGCCGGTGTTTGCGGGCCGATCTGGGTGATCTGGTTGTTGAGCTTTTCACTAATCATGTCGAATCCTCCAAGGTGGCGGGACGTTCAGCGGGTAGCAGAAGCGGCGGGCTGCGCGGGAACCACGACGTCGCGCGGCGGCTCGCCCTTGCCCATATAGGTCAGGATCGCGCCGTCCTTCTCCACAACAGGATAACTGGGCAGCTTGATCGTCTTGTACATGGTGGAATCCGCGGGCTCGGCGGGTTGTTCCACGCACTGGCCGTTGCGATCGAAATGCCAGCCATGAAACGGACACCGCAGGCCGTTGTCTTCGCGTCGGCCAAAACAAAGATCAGCGCCGCGGTGAGGACAATGGCGCCCGATCAGGCCAAGCTCCCCTTCGTCGTCGCGAAACAACACCAGCCGCTGGCCGAAAAGCGTCACGGGGATCACAGGGCGCGGGATCTCAAGGTCGGCACTGTTTGCCGCCCTGATCCACGTGTCGGGTGCGCCGGGTTCCAGCGCATCGCCTAGCTCTGCATCGTCCCGCGCGTTCATTTGCAACCTTCCAGATGTCAAAGCTTGTCTTGAAAGCGGACTTTACCGCCCCAAGTTTGTGCGCTATTCGCAACAAACATCGTATAGCGAAGATTGCCTGTCGCTTCAAGCATCGGGTGGCATTGGATCTTGTTAGTCGGTGTTCAAACCGGCACACAGCACGCGAACAGGTGGAGGCGCATGAAGGCAAAGGTCGCAATCGTCGGATCCGGTCCATCAGGATGCTACGCTGCGCAGGCTTTGCTGAAGGCAGCGCCGGACCTGCAGGTCGACATCATCGACGCTTTGCCGGTGCCTTTTGGGCTGGTCCGCTATGGCGTGGCGTCCGATCATCAGGGCACGAAGGCGGTGTCCCGCCAGTTCAGCCGCATCTTCGAGCGTCAGGGCGCCGGCTTCTTTGGAAATGTCCGGATCGGACAGGATATCTCCCTTGCGACGCTGAGAAGCGCTTATGATGCGGTGATTCTAGCCGCGGGTTTGTCGGCAGATCGCAAGCTGGGGATTCCCGGTGACACTTTGCCGGGCGTTTACGGGTCCGCCGCGCTGACCCGGGCTCTCCACGAACATCCCGAAGCCGACGCGCTGCCCGATCTCGGTTCCGCGCCGGTGATCGTCGGCAACGGTAATGTGGCCATTGATCTCTTGAGGGTGCTCGCCAAGACGGCGGATGAACTTCATGGATCCGATCTCGGCCCCGGACCAACCGCGTGGCTTGCAGCAAACAGGTTTGAAACGCTGACCGTGATCGGGCGATCACCGGCCGGCAAGGCGAAGTTCGACCCTGTGATGGTGCGGGAACTGGCCAAGCTCACAAATGTCACGATCGACGTGGCGGGCGTGCATTCATCGGAAGACGAGGAGGAGCGAAAGCGCCTCGAAGCGCTGTCCGAAATCCATGGCCACGCGAAGGGATCAACCCGCATCATCTTCCGCTTTGGGCTGCAACTTCGTTCCGTTGAAGGAACGGACCGTGTGTCCGGCCTGAAGGTTGCTAGCGCTGAAGGTGAGGAGATCATTCCGGCATCCAGCATCCTGACGGCGATCGGCTTCCAGTCCAGCGGCGATTTCGATCGCGAGGCCCTGCTTTCGGCGGCCGAACCGGATGCGAGCGGCAAGCTGGCCGAAAATCTGTTTGCGGCAGGCTGGTTTTGGCGTGGTCCGCGGGGAACGATCCCCGACAGCCGAACCGAAGCGCAGGCGCTGGCGACGCGTTTGCTCGAAGAAATCTCACCGAATCCCGATCGGGAAGGGTCCCATATCTTTGCAGGCCTGCGGGATGTTGTGGACTACACCGGCTGGCAGAAGATCGACAGCGCGGAACTGGCAGCGGCGGCGCCAAACCGGTGTCGGCAGAAGCTTGCTGGCAAGAACGAGCTTTTGCGCGTGGCGGGCGAACAGGAGACCAATTCATGAAAATCGACGTCCTTTTCGGCACGGAAACCGGCAATGCCGAAATGCTGGCAGAAGACATCCAGTCCGCGCTGGAAAGCGAACACGATGTCACCTGCCGTGATCTGGCGGATGTCGACCCAGCCGAGCTTGATGGCGAAAGCTTTGCCGTGATCGTGTGCTCCACTTATGGCGAAGGGGAACTGCCCAGCTCCGCCCGCCCGTTTGCTGAAAAGCTCGACGCTGGCTCCTACGACCTGTCTGCCTTGCGCTTCGCGATGTTCGGCCTTGGTGACGCCGAATACAGCAAGACGTTCACGCATGGCTCGAAAACGCTGGCCGAAAAGCTCCAAGCGAAAGGCGCCGTGCAGGTCGGAGAGCGCGTCACGCATGATGCATCGAGCGGCGATGCTCCGGAGGATGTGGCGCTTCCTTGGATCACCGACATCGTTGCGCAGGTGGCTTGATCGCTTAAGTCGTGACCGTCCGGTCGCGGCTGTCATGAGCTTGTCATGAACGCTGCGCAATGGCCTCTGGCAGACCGCTTCAGGCTAGGCTTCCAGCAACCGCATGGCAAACATTCCCGACACGCCGCATAGACGGATCGCCACCCGCAACGGCACGCCCGCAGAAGTCTTTCGCGTCTTCCTGAAGCTCGGCCTGACCTCTTTCGGAGGTCCGATCGCCCATCTGGGCTATTTCCGCAATGAACTCGTGGAACGGCGCGGCTGGATCGACGAGAAGGGCTATGCCGATCTTGTGGCGCTTTGCCAGTTCCTACCTGGCCCCGCTTCGAGCCAGGTCGGCTTTGCCCTGGGTCTCCTACGGGCAGGCCTCCTCGGGGCTTTGGCTGCGTTTCTGGCCTTCACATTGCCTTCGGCACTCCTGCTCATCGCCTTCGCCTATGGAGCCGACGCTTTTGCGGGGCCGATCGGCACCGGGATCGTCAGCGGGCTGAAGGTCGTTGCCGTGGCGATCGTGGCGCAAGCCGTCTGGGGCATGGCAAAAAATCTTTGCCCGGACCGGCAACGTGCGACGATCGCGCTGACTGCCGTTTTGATCGTGATTGTGGCTGCGGGGCCTCTCGGGCAGGTCGCAGCGATCGCGGCCGGCGCTGTGGCTGGCTTGATCTGGTGCCGCGGTTCCATCGCGAACGCATCTCTGAACACGGTGCCGTTCGGAGTTCCTGCTTCTGCCGGGCTGATCAGCCTCGCTTTATTTCTGATCCTGGCCGTAAGTCTTCCGATCCTGGCCGCCACAGGCGCGTCGCAGGGCATCGCTGTATTCGACGCCTTTTACCGCTCCGGTGCGCTGGTATTCGGGGGCGGCCATGTGGTTTTGCCGTTGTTGGAAGCCGGAACGGTTGCGAAGGGCTGGGTCACGGCCGACGCTTTCCTCGCCGGCTATGGCGCGGCGCAGGCGGTGCCTGGCCCCTTGTTCACCTTCGCCGCCTATCTTGGCGCTGTTCTCCAACCCTTACCCAACGGCGTTGCGGGTGCGGTGATCGCGCTGGTTGCTATCTTCCTGCCCGGTTTTCTGCTTCTGTTCGGCGCTCTGCCGTTCTGGGACCAGTTGCGGGCAAAGGAAGGAGCGCAGGCGCTCATGCGCGGCGCGAACGCCGCCGTGGTTGGCGTCCTCGGCGCTGCCCTTTACGATCCCGTGTTTACCAGCGCGATTGTCGACCCTGCGTCCTTTGCGCTGGGCCTGACCTGCTTTGTGCTCTTGCTGGTGTGGAACGCTCCGCCATGGCTGGTTGTGATCGTCGGCGCGCTCGGAGGGGTCCTGATCGGCTTGTAACCGGTTCGCCTGTTTTCCAGCCCGCCTCTTCAGCGATCCGAACACCGCCTCCTCTTGGTGCGGTGCGATAATGCCCTTGATCTGAGAAGCGTTTGCCGCAATAACACCATCATCAACCGGACCCGCACCGCGGGTGGCTTCTCCGGGCGCCTATCCCCCGGCAACCAGCTCGCTCCTGCCACGATCTTGCAGTGAGCACCGATTTGACGACCAGCCACCACAGAACCGTCTTGGCTTTGTTGATTGTTTGCGATCACGAGGCGCGGGTTCTGCACGCCGCTTTTCACCACTTACCCACTTTGCCGACGGCCCCTTCCAACGCCGCAGCATGGAGACCACTGTTTTGCATCGAGATTTCCTGGGGACCCTGAGAACCGAATGGTTCGGCAATGTGCGGGCCGATCTGCTTGCCGGTCTCGTCGTCGCGCTTGCCCTTATCCCCGAAGCCATCGCTTTTTCGATCATCGCCGGCGTCGACCCGAAGGTCGGGCTCTATGCTTCCTTCTCGATCGCGGTGCTGATTGCCTTTGTGGGCGGCCGACCAGGCATGATCTCGGCAGCCACTGCTGCAACCGCCGTTCTAATGGTGACGCTGGTTCGTGATTACGGTCTGCAGTATCTTCTGGCCGCCACCGTTCTTGCAGGCGTGTTGCAGATCGCGGCCGGGCTGCTGCGGCTTGGCGGCCTTATGCGTTTCGTGTCGCGCTCGGTGATGACGGGCTTCGTGAACGCGCTCGCGATCCTGATCTTCATGGCGCAGCTGCCGGAGCTGATCGGCGTACCGTTGCTCACCTATATCCTCGTGGCAGCTGGACTCGCGATCATCTACCTTTTCCCCCACGTGACGCGTGCTGTGCCGTCGCCGCTGGTGTGTATCGTGGTTCTCACGGTGCTTTCGCTCCTGTTTGGCTTTGATGTGCGCACCGTGGGCGACATGGGCGAACTGCCTTCGACCTTGCCCGTCTTCCTGATCCCGCAGATTCCGTTCAACCTGGAAACCCTGATGATCATCCTGCCGTACTCGGCGGCGGTCGCGGCGGTAGGCTTGCTGGAGTCGCTGATGACGGCCCAGATCGTGGACGACCTGACCGACACGCCCAGCGATCGCAATCGCGAGTGCATCGGGCAGGGCATCGCCAACACCGCCACCGGCTTCATCGGCGGGATGGCCGGATGCGCCATGATCGGTCAGTCCATCATCAATGTGAAGTCCGGCGGGCGTGGGCGCCTGTCGACCTTCACGGCAGGGGTTCTCCTCCTGTTCATGATCCTCGTTTTGGGCGATCTCGTGAGCCAGATCCCGATGGCGGCCCTTGTCGCCATCATGATCATGGTGTCGATCGGCACCTTTTCCTGGTCGTCCATCAAGAACCTCCGGGATCATCCGCGATCCTCGTCGCTCGTCATGATCGCCACGGTTGTGGGCGTCGTTTACACCCACAACCTTGCCATTGGCGTGCTGATTGGCGTGCTTTTGTCGGCCGTGTTCTTTGCCTGGAAGATCGCGCAGATATTCCGCATTACCTCGAACCTGTCGCCGGACGGCAACCACCGCACCTACCAGGTGGAGGGTCAGCTGTTTTTCGCTTCGGTGGAGGACTTCAACAAGGCCTTCGACTTCAAGGAAGTCCTGGAGAAGGTCACGATTGACGTCACTCGTGCGCATATTTGGGACATATCTAGCGTCGCGGCGCTCGACATGATCGTGCTGAAGTTCCGTCGCGAAGGCGCGGAGGTGGAGATCCTGGGCATGAACCAGGCCAGCGAGACGATCGTTGATCGTCTGGCCATTCACGACAAGCCAGGCGCCATGGAACGCCTGATGGGACACTAGGGGGAAATCATGACGCGCATTCTGGCACTGATCGACGGTTCATCTTACGCCGGCAGCGTTTGCGATCACGTCGTCTGGATCGCCGGCCGCACCGCGGTTTCGATCGACCTTCTGCACGTGATTGGTCGCCGGGATCTTTCCAGCGAGCCCGTTGACCTCAGCGGCAACATCGGTCTCGGCGCCCGCACGGCGCTGCTTCAGGAACTGGCGGACCTGGATGCTCAAAAGGCCAAGGTGGCGCAAAAGCGCGGCCGGTTGCTGCTCGATGATGCGAAAACGCGGCTAGAAGCTGCCGGCGTTCAGCAGGTCGAAACACGGCTGCGCAACGGGGATCTCCTTGAAACGGTTCAGGATCTCCAGCCGCAAGCGGACATGATCGTAATCGGCAAACGCGGCGAAGGCAGCGATTTTGCGCGGGAGCATCTTGGGTCCAACTTGGAACGCGTGGTTCGCTCAACGCAGATGCCTGTCGTGATCGTGTCACGCGCTTTCAAGCCGATCCAGCGCGTGATGATCGCCTTCGATGGCGAGCCGACTGCGTTTGCTGCTGTGGAACGGGTGTCCCGCAGCGAGATCCTGCGCGGAGTCGAGCTGAAGCTGCTGATGGTGGGCGAAAGCACTGACGCCAACCAGAACAAGCTGACAGCAGCCGCCTCAACCCTGAAGGCTGCGGGCATTGAGTCTGCTGTCGCGCTTCTGCCCGGGGAGGCCGAAACGGTGATCCCGCAAGTCTTGGAAAGGGAAGGGCACGACCTTCTGGTGATGGGCGCTTACCGCCATTCCCGGCTTCGCAGCCTTTTTCTCGGTTCCACCACGCGGGAAGTTATCCAAACCTGCCGCGTTCCGGTTGTTGTGTTCCGATAGCCACGCACCGGGCTACGGCCCTATGAGATATCGGGCGCGGGCGTCAGGCTGATCCGAAGCGAACCGTGCCAAGCCTGGCAGGTGAGGTCAGTTGCTTTAAACCGTCCGCAAGCGCGCGGCGATGATCGCTCGTGTATCGATCATAGAACGCTTGGTTCTTGCGGCCGATACCGTGTTCGGCCGAGAAGCTGCCCCCGAAGCTTTCCACGGCTGTGCCGTAGACATAGGCCCGCAGCGCCTGTTCGGCCGCCGCGTCGAAGGTCGTTTCGGCCGGCAGCACCAGGTTGAAGTGGACCCCTCCGTCGCAGATATGGCCGAAGTCGCAGATCCTGATGCCCGGGTAGCGCTCCGGCAGCGTTTCCTTCATGTGGTCGCAAAAGCGGATCACGTCGCCACGCCGAAATGAAAGGTCGAATCCGACCAGCCGCCCGCTCGCCTTGACGCCTTCCGAGAGGGCATGGCGAAGCGCCCAAAGCTCTTGCGGCGGGCCGACAAACGCATCGGCTAAAGGCGCATCGTCGCTTCCCCAGATTTCGGCAAGCACGGTCTCCAAAACGAGATCGAGCGACTGTTCGCCTTCCCGGATCGGCCAATCACGGCTTACTTCCGCAAGAATGGCGTAAGGCGCGGTTTCGCCGTTGCTGAACGGGTTGCGTAGAGACGGAACATGGACCAGGGCAGCGTCGATCGCATTCCCCGACATGCCCTCGAAAGCTGAAAGATAGGAGCCGAGTTGCCGTTCCATGGCAGCCAGCAAGCGCATCACGGCCGCGCCATCCCGCGGCACCAGAAGCGCCGTGGCCACCTGCAACGGAAGCGGTTCGAGGTTGAGTTCGCATTCCGTGATGATGCCGAATGCACCCACCGTGCCGATGAAGATGTGCTTCCAGTCGACGCCGGTGTTGTTTTTGCGCAAACCCGACATCAGGTCGAGCACGGTGCCGTTTTCGTCCGCCAGAACCGCCGTGATGCCAAGCACGTTTTGCCGCACATCGCCATACCGGAGAAAGCGTGACCCGCCGGTGTTGGTCGACAGCATGCCCCCAAGTCGCGGATCGGCGCCCAGGTCGATCGGAAACTGTAGCCCGTGCTTGGCAAGCCTCCCGTTGACGTCGGAAAGCAGGAAACCCGCATCAACGCGCAAGGAACGGTTTTCGCGGTCAAGTTCGAAGCGCTGCGTCAGCCGATCGAGGCTGAGGACCACCTGTTCTCCCGTGTCGTCGGGCGTGGAACCGGACACCACGCCCGTGTTGCCGCCTTGTGCAACAATGGCGATGTCGTGCTTGACGCAGTAGCTGACTGCCGCGGACACGGTTTGGGTGTCGCGCGGGCGAAGGATCAGCGCGGCGCGGCCACGGTCGAAACGCGCTCCGCTTTCGTAGGACACGCGATCGCCGTCCTCCCACAGCACGTTGTCGGGGCCGAGGAGGGCAACAAGGGCGCGCCTGTGGTCGTCAGCAATCATGTCTGCGGCTTATTCCGCCGCTTCCTGTCGGCCAAGCGCTGCGCGGCAGGCGTCAATCGATGCCTGCTCGATCGCCGCATAATGCGCGAACTCATCCAGCACGGAGACTCCAAGATCGGCTTCGAAACGCTTCTGGTTGGGGCTCGCTTCGAAGGCCTGCGCGGCATGGTCGCCGAGATTGGACTGGAAGATGCCCGCGGCACTCACCGGCAGGAAATCCTCGTAGGTCACTGGATCGAAGCGCACCAAACCGTTCGCCAACAGGGTTTCGATGTCTGTTTGACCTTGCGGACCCGCCGCCTTGCCCTTGGCATTCAGCGAATAGGTAAAATAGCCCAGCCCCTGGGCACGGATGCCGGCCCAATCATCGGGAAACTGCCTGAAGGTGTCGCGGAGCGCCTGGACATAAGCGGCGGCGTTGGAGCCATCAGCGGCCGGGCGCACCTTGGCGCGGGTTTCATCCAGAAGCCGGTCGTAAAGTGCGCGTCCTTTGGGTGTCAGCGCGATGCCGCGCTGCTCGATTTCGCCAAACCGTGCCGTGTGCGAGCCCGAATGCCAGGCGCCATCGTGACCCTGAAAAGAAACAGGTTCTTCCAGCGCCTTGAAGGATGTTTGACGAAGCAGGATTGGGCATGCGCGCGTCGGCGGACCTTCCACGATGGCCTTTGGCGAGATGCCGCGCGCCGGCATCTGGTCCTGCACGGCATCGATGTCGAGGGTTCGCGGCGTCAGGTGGTTGATGTGCGGCCCCTTGAACGAAACGACATCGGCGATCAGCCGGTGGGAGTCGTGCAGGCGCTTGTAAAGATCGGCCGAGACGATGGCCTTGTCATGCCAGCGGAAGGTTTCCAGCACTTCCTGAACGAAGCGGTCGGCATCGGCCTTGTCGAGGCCGCCATTGTGTTCCGCCTTCTCCACAAGCTGCAGGGCCCGTTCCGTGAAGATCTGTCGACCGTTCAGCACCGCCTGCGCTTCGGCGCGCAACGCTTCATCGGCGATGAGGTCGAGGCGCAGCAGGGACGTGAAAACGCGGAACGGGTTCACCGACAACGCGTCTTCGCCTACCGGCCGGAACGCCGTGGAATGAACCGGCACCCCGGCTTCCGACAGATCGTAGTAGCCGACGGGGAACATGCCCATCACCGCAAACACGCGCCGCATGGTCGCGAGTTCCTGCGGTGTGCCGAGCCGAATGGCGCCATGGCGCTCGTCGGAAATGCGGTCGAGCGCGTTGCTCGCTTGCAGGCTTTCGCGCAGGGAAGCGTTTTCGGTCAGGACGCGGTCGTTCACATCGGCGACGAGGTCCATCAGCGTGCCGTAAGCCGGCACTTCCGCGCGATACATGGAAGACATGGCAGCCGAGAAGGCGGCGCGAATGTCACTGGCGGGCACGTGGTTTCCCATGGGATCCTCTCATGCGGATGAACTGTTATTGGCCGCGAGCGCAGTCACAAGAAATCGGTGCGAAGGCGCGTGCAGTCGTGTCAGGGAACCTTGCTAGTCGCTTCGCGCCTGACTCTCAAGGCGTCCTTCGACGTCAAACCCGCGACGACAAGTGGGCGATCTGGGCTCCGAGCTCGTAATATGCCTCGCGCGCGCCACGGAAACGCTGCGGCTCAGGCTGGGTGAGCGGGAGGGGTAGGTCGTCTTCGCCGATCTGCCCCGACACCAGTTGCGCGAGAACCTGTCCAAATACGGTTCCCGGCCCGATCCCGCGTCCATTGTAGCCGCTGAACGACACGACGCGGTTCGCCAGGCGGTGGAAGCGCGGCAGCGAATCCGCAGTCATGCCGATCTTTCCGTACCATTCGGCTTCAAAGGCAATGTCACCGAGTTGCGGAAACAGGCGCTGGAGCGAGCGCCGCGCCCACCGGCGGTGGATCGCCGTCCCCGAGCCGCGCAGCGCGCCGACGCTGCCGATCACCAGACGGCCCGCCTGGTCGAAGCGAAACGACGAAAGCACTTCCTTTGTGTCCCAGCACCCTTGGCGTTCCGGCAGGATTGAGGAGCGGACATTCGCGGAAAGGGGCACTGTAGCGATGTTAAAGTAAGGGAGATGGACAACTTCCTCGCGGATCTCCGGCCAGGGCCTGGCGGTATATGCATTGGTTGCAACGATCACCCATTGCGCCGTGACCGCGCCCGATGGCGTTTCGACGCGCCACCCCGCGCCGTCTTCCACCGCACCCGTCACCGGCGACCGCGTGTGGATGGTTGCGCCAGCGCGAAGGGCTGCGTCGGCGAGGCCGCGAACATAGGCAAGCGGCTGGATCGTGCCCGCCCGCCGGTCAAGCAGTGCCGACGCGTAATGGCTGGTGCCGACCTTGCGCGCGGTTTCGGCGCGCTCGAGGAGCTCAACCGGAGCATCCCGGGCCTGCCATTGTCGCGCCCGCTCAGTCAATTCGGCGGTGCCCTTCTTGCCGACGCCGAGATGCAGGGTGCCGGTGCGTGTCGCCTCGCAGGCGATGCCATGCTGTTCCACCAAGTCGAACACCACGCTGGGCGCGTTCCCGAGGAGGGTGAGCAGTCGCTCGCCGTGAACGGGCCCGAGCGCCTCCGGAAGATCGTCGGGCATGGTCCACAGGCCCGCATTCACCAGGCCGACATTGCGACCCGAGCCGCCGAAACCGATCTCCGCAGCTTCCAGAACCACCACGCGTACACCATTGGTTGCGAGGTGAAGTGCAGCCGACAAGCCTGTGAAACCGGCGCCAACAACCACCACATCGCTTTGGATGGTGTCGTTCAGCGCTGCCGTGACCGGAGCCGGCGGCGCGGTTCGTTCCCAAAGTCCGTGCGAGCGGGGATCGTCAAGCATGGAGGAGGTCCTGAAGCGAAGGGGAGTGGCACGAAATGCCATCATCTTCCCTACCGCGAGGCGCCTGTAAACCGCCGTTTTCGTCAGATCCCGGCGACCTGTTAGTCCAGGAAGCCGGTGCTCATCACCATGGTCGCTTCGAAGATGTAGCGTCCGCTTTCGTCGCGTACGCGCACAACGAAGGTGCGGTGATTGCCATCCGGCAACACGTCGGAAGCAAGCGCGGGAAGCAGGGTCGTCGACTGGACGCGAACCTCATCACGGGACGCGAGCACTGTCCCTATCTCATCATGGTCGAAGCGGCTGCCGTCGAAGACATCGAAAAAGAACCGGGTGCCGGTGTTTGCCTGCGTCATCTTGGTTCAACCCACTGGTTCAGATAAGCGGGATCAAAGCCGGCGCGATCTGCCAGTCGATCGAAGTCCCGGATCGTCACGCGGCCGGCCTCCCAATCGATCAAGCCGAGTTTGCGAAGGTCTTGGATCGTGCGGTTCACGTGGACGGTGGACATCCCGAGAATGTCACCCAGCTCAACCTGTGTTGCGCCGAAAAGAATGCTGTTTCCGTCGTTCAAGCCGCGTCCCTTCAAGCGGGTGAACAACTCGCAGATGAAGTGCGCGAGATGATCTATGGCGGGGCGTCGCCCAAGACAGGTGATCCAGGCCCGGTCGATCGCAGCATCGACGAGGGTGGTCACCCAAAGAAGCCGCGACAGGTGGTTGTGGCGGTCGATCAGTTCGCGGAGCGCGCCGTGCGGAATGAAGGCGACCTCGCAGTCGCTGAAGGCAATCACATTGTGATCCATCCGCTTCAGAAGGAGGCTGTGAAGATCGACAAAATCCCCGGGAGCATGAAGGTTGGTGATCTGCCGCTTCCCATCCTCCAGGTTCTGCGTCCGGGCGGCGAAGCCTGCGACCAGCAAACAGCTGTGGGTCGGGCGATCGCCCTCGCGGATGATCTCTTCATTCTTCTGCAGGAGGCGCGTGCGGAGCGGCAGTGCCCTTAATGCGTCTCTTTCCTCGTCGGACAGCACATCATACTGTTCCAAAGCCCTGATAAGGGGGTTGACCTCTTCCGCCAATCGCAAGCTCCCGTAGTGGATCGAGCCTGCAAACTCTGATCGGCGGGGAAAGTTTCACCGAAGGTCGCGGTCAAGGTATACCAGATGCATGACTTGCCGTCGGGACGGTGAGCGCGACACGTTCAAGGCTGTGTCGCGCTCATGCGCCTCAGGCTGCAGGAAGGCCTCGCGCGATCACGCGGGCGAGGCGGGACGAGAAGGCCCGAGGATCTGCCGGCTTGTCGCCATCCAGCACGCGCGCTTCATCATAAAGGAGATGCGCGATGTCGGCCTTGAGTTCCTCGTCTGCGCCGCCGAGCCGCGCGAGTTCGGCGATACGCGCATGCCCTGTATTGATCTCGAGGATCGGCTTGGACGCTGTGTCGAGACGCCCGGCCGCACTCAGAAGCCGCTCGAACTGCCGGTCCGGTCCGTTTTCCGGTGCAACCAGGCAAACCGCGCTTTCGGTCAGGCGGTCGGATGCTCGCACATCCGCAACCGCGTCGCCGAGCGTGTTCTTGATGAACGCGAGGAAGGCCTCGACTTCCGGTGTTGTTTCGGCAGACGCGTCCGCTGCCTTGTTGTCCCGTGCGATGTCGGCGAGATCCGCACCGCTTTGCGTCACCGACTTGAAGGGCTTCCCCTCAAATTCGGGAGCATTGAGCACCCAGAAACTGTCGATCGGTTCGGTCAGCAGCAAGACTTCCACGTCGCGGGCGCTAAAGCCTTCCAACTGCGGGGATGCTTCCAAACGGCTGCGGCTGTCGCCTGTCATGAAGAAAATGGCTTTCTGCCCTTCCTTCATGTCCGCGATGTAGTCGGCCAAGCTGCGCAGATCCTCGCCCGAGCGCGTCGTACGGAACCGCGCCAGCTTCAATAGCTGCTCGCGACGCTCGAAGTCTTCGTAGATCCCTTCCTTCAAAACCGTGCCGAAGTTGCCCCAGACCTTTGCATAAGCGGCCGGATCGTTCTCGGCGAGTTTGCCGAGATCGCCAAGCACACGGTTGGTCACGCCCTTTCGGATCGCGCCAAGCAAGGGGCTTTCCTGGATCATTTCGCGCGACAGGTTGAGCGGCAGATCGGCCGAATCCACAATGCCGCGCACAAAGCGAAGATAGCGCGGCAGGAGCTCCGCCTCGTCCGTGATGAACACGCGGCGGACGTAAAGCTTCATGCGCCCATGCCGGTCCTGGTCGAACAGGTCGAAGGGCGGCGACCCAGGCACAAAGGCGAGGGTGGAATACTCGTGACGACCTTCCGCGCGGTAATGGACCGTCAGCGCCGGCTCGTCGTACTGCCCCGAAACGCCGCGGTAGAAGTCGGCATACTCTTCGGGTTTCACGTCGCTCTTCGACTTGGTCCAGAGCGCCGTTCCGTCTGCGATTTCCTTTGCCTCCTCGCCCGGCTTTTCGACAAGCGAGATTGGCACCGGCACGTGCCCGGACTGTTCCTTCACCAGCCGTTCCAGGGTCCAGCGCTCGGCATAGCTCGTTGCGTCGTCCATGAGGTGAAGCACGACGCGGGTCCCTCGTTCCGGCGCGTCGCCCGGTTGCGCTTCGCCAATCTCGTAGGAGCCTTTCCCGTCGGATGCCCAGTGCCAGGCCTCGTTCCCGCCAGCCTTGCGCGTGAAGACCTCCACTCGGTCGGCAACCATGAAGGCCGAATAGAAACCCACGCCGAACTGTCCGACGAGCTGCGCCGACTCACCGGCCTTTGCGGCTTCCACGCGCTCCATGAAGGCGCGTGTTCCCGACCGGGCGATCGTACCAAGCGCTTCCGTCATGTCTTCGCGCGTCATGCCGATGCCGTTGTCCTCCACCACGAGGCGCTTGGCGTCCTTGTCAGCATGGAGGGTGATGCGGGGCTGGAAGGCCTCGCCCGCAAGCTCCGGCTGCGCAAGGGCCTCGTAGCGGAGCTTTTCGCAGGCATCGGCGGCGTTCGAGATCAACTCGCGCAGAAACACGTCGCGGTCGGAGTATACCGAATGCACCATCATGTGCAGAAGGCGCGCGACATCCGCTTCGAAGCTCTTGGTTTCAGGAGTCTTGATCTGGGTATCCATGGCATTCTTGCTGATGTTGGGGATGGCGCACGAGATGGACGCGGAGCGGTCGCTTTTCAAGTGAGAACCCGGCGCGCAACACACTTGGTGATCGGCCTTTTGGCTGCTACGGTGCGGACAACTTGAAAACAAATGCGCCTGTAGCCGCCCTTGGCGCTCGGCGCGGAAGGATTGGACGTGAAAGATCCCGAACCCGGCGCAGGCGCGCCGGCGAACAGGGGGTCGATGCATGGGTCAGAGGTCGCATCGCGCGCCTCCAAGGCTGGCATGTCGCAGGACGCCGGCCGATCCGCAAAGCCCGCCGGGCCGGCGGCCGTTCCGGCAGATCCGTCATCGAAGCGGCGACGCCGGCGCAAGCGCGGCCGCAAGGGGGGCGGCGAGCTTTCAGCGCGACCACCAGTTGAAGCCAAGGCACGAAGCGTCAGTGGCGCGGAAGCGCCACCGAAGCCTCCGGCCGGCCGCAAGCGGCGTCGCGGCAAGCACGGCAAGTCATCAGCCGCGAGCAGCGCACCGAACCCTGCCACGCCAGCGAAGGCGGCAGCAGCGCAGCCTGCCCAGCGGCCAACAACGGCGTCGCAGGTCCGGCTCGCCCCCACCGCGGGCGTTCGCCCCCGCCCGCACGACGTGCCCGCTTATGCTGCGCTCGATCTCGGCACAAACAACTGTCGCCTGCTTGTGGCCGTTCCCACTCGGTCCGGCCAGTTTCGGGTCATCGACGCCTTTTCGCGCATCGTGCGGCTGGGCGAGGGCCTCACCGCCACCGGTCGGTTGGGAGAAGCGGCCATGAACCGTGCGGTGGAAGCCTTGAAGGTTTGTGCCGACAAGCTTGCCGCACGTCAGATCCGTCGTGCGCGGCTGATTGCAACCGAGGCCTGTCGGTCGGCCGAGAATGGCGCAGAGTTCCTGGAGCGGGTGCGTCGCGAAACGGGGCTCGAACTGGAAATCATCGACCGCGAAACGGAAGCACGCCTCGCCGTTTCCGGCTGCGGTTCGCTGGTGGAGCGCGGCACAAAGGCGGTGGTGTTGTTTGACATCGGCGGTGGCTCGTCGGAAATCGCGCTGGTTGATGTGTCCGGCGACCGGCGCCCGCGGCTTGCCCGCCACATCGTCGCGTGGACCTCGCTTCCGGTGGGCGTGGTATCGCTCGCCGAGCGCTTTGGCGGACAAACGGTGACGCCGGCCATTTTCGACGCCATGGTGGCCGATGTCGCAGGAATGCTGGATCGCTTCGCGGATCGCGGCAAGCTGGGCGACCTGGCTGCCGGCCCAGACTTTCATCTGCTTGGCACATCGGGCACTGTCACGACATTGGCTGGCGTGCATCTGGGTTTGGAGCGCTACGACCGTCGCCGCGTTGATGGTTTGTGGCTGGAAAAAGAGAATGTCGACGCCATGATTGCCAAGCTGGTTTCCTGGGATTTTGCGCAGCGCGTGGCGAACCCCTGCATCGGACCCGATCGCGCGGATCTGGTGCTGGCCGGCTGCGCGATCCTGGAAGCCATCCGCCAGGTTTGGCCTTCGCAGCGGTTGCGCGTCGCCGACCGCGGCTTGCGGGAAGGCATCTTGAGCGAGCTAATGGGCGATGACGGCGCCTGGCGGCGCCCGAACAACCCCGCCAACACGGCGGTTGCCCGATGAAGCCCCCGAGTAAGCGCCCCACCACAACCGGCAGCGGCGCCCGCGCGCTGAAGACGCGGATCAAGAAGAAGAGCGGGCTAAAAAACTCGTCGCGCCGGTGGCTGGAGCGGCACCTTAATGATCCGTATGTGCACCGTTCCAAAATGGAGGGATATCGTGCGCGCTCAGCCTACAAGCTGATCGAGATCGATGATCGCCATCATATCCTCAAGAAGGGCCAACGGGTGATCGACCTCGGTGCGGCGCCGGGTGGCTGGTGCCAGGTCGCCGTCGGGCGCGTTGGATCGAGTGACGACGACAAGCGGGTTGTCGGCATCGACTATCTCGAGATGGACCAGCTGCCCGGCGTCACGCTCCTGCAAATGGACTTCCTCGATGACGATGCCCCGGCTCGGCTGATGGAAGCGCTCGGCGGGTCACCCGACGTGGTCCTGTCGGACATGGCCGCGCCCACCACCGGCCACCGCCGCACCGACCACATCCGCACGATGCATTTGTGTGAGGTCGCCGCGGATTTTGCCATTTCGGTGCTGAAGCCCGGTGGGCATTTCCTGGCAAAGACGTTTCAGGGCGGCACCGAAAACGACCTGCTCGACCGGCTGAAAAAGAACTTCAAGTCAGTCCATCACGTGAAGCCGCCGGCGTCTCGCGACGAATCCGTGGAGCTTTATCTTCTGGCTCGCGACTTCAAGGGGCGGGCGGCAGAGCCGGCAGAAGCGCCGGAAGACCAGAGCTAAACCACCGGTGGCTGCTGGGCGAGCGGATCGCGGACCGGGGGTTGCGCGCGATGCCCTGAAACGTCGCTGCCGGCATTCCGGTCAAGCCGCAGGAATGGCAGGATCGCCAGCATGGCTAGAAGCCCAACGACGGTGAACGCAACCGCAAATGTTTGGTGACTGAGGGGCGCGCCGTTGAAGATCGGCGCGACCTCGAGGATTGCGCCGGCAATCGCCACGCCGATCGCAATTGAAATCTGCTGCGAAGCCGCCGAAATCGCCGTCGCTGGTCCTGCTTCCTTGCCGTCGATCTCGGCAAACACCAGGGCGTTGGCCGAGGTGAAGAATAGCGATCGGAAGAAGCCTGCTGCTACGAGAACAACAATGATCACGAGGTGTGGCGTATCCGGCGTGAAGAAGCCGTTGGCGATGATCAGCGCGCCGCCAATCAAGGCTGTGGCAATCAGCACCATCTGGAAGCCGAACCACCGCAACAACGTGGGCGCCAGGAACTTCATCATCAACGCGCCGCCGGCCGACGCAAAGGTCAGCAGACCCGATTGAAACGGCGTCAGCTTGAACACAAGTTGGAAAAACAACGGCAGCAGGAAAGGGATGGCGCCGATCCCGAAGCGAAACAGGGTTCCGCCGAGAACCGCACGTCGGAACACCGGCTTTCGGAACAGGGTCAGGTCGAGAATCGGCGCCGGATGCCGCTTTGCGTGTGGCAGGTAAAGAAGGCCGGCAAGGAGACCGACAAGGATCGTGGCCACGCCAACCCAGATCGGCAGAACCGGCAAACTGACCACCGACAAGCCGAACACCAGACCCGAAGCCGCAAGGCCGGCCAGCACGAAGCCGGCGGTGTCGATGCCTTCGCCCTTGATGCCCGGCATGTCCGGCAAGATGCGCCCGGCGAAAAAGATCCCGGCAAGGCCGATCGGCACGTTGATCAGGAAGATCCAGTGCCAGGTGAAATAGGTGGTGATGAAGCCGCCAACAGGCGGCCCGACAAGCGGCCCCACGAGGGCGGGGATGGTGAGCAATGCCATGGCATTGATGAGTTCGGACTTGCTTGTGGCGCGCACCAGCACGAGGCGCGCCACCGGCGTCATCATCGCGCCGCCCATCCCCTGAAGGAAGCGCGCGCCAACAAAAGCGCCGAGGGAGCCAGCGAAGGCGCAGGCGATGGAGCCGATCACGAAAACGCCGATTGCGCTGCGAAAGATGTTCTTGGCGCCGTAGCGGTCTGCCATCCAGCCGCTTACGGGAATGAAGATCGCAACCGAAACAAGGTAGGCGGTGAGGGCAAGCTTCAGCGCAATGGGGCTCGTGTCGATGTCGCGCGCGATCGCCGGCAGCGAGGTCGAGATCACAGTGGAGTCCATCTGCTCCATGAACAGCGCCACGGCGAGCACCAGCGGCAAGGAACGCTTCATTTGGACAGTTGCCTCCGGGCGGCGAGGAGGCGCAAGAGGCGAAAGATCGGCACCATCGCTCCCAAACTTTCCGCGGCCGCCCGGAAGTCAATGCCACGCATCGGCTGAGTGGTGGTCCAAGGTGGAGCGATCGGCGCAAGCGTAGATGCAACTGGAAAGAACTTCTTTACCATGCGCACCCGAGTGTCCGCGCGTCCGACGTCGCACAGCTGCGCGGACTTTGTTGCATTCGAAAGAGGCGAGAACAGCATGGCGGACGGTTCGGCAAAACGACTACGAATGGCGGTTCTGTTCGGTGGGCGGTCGGCCGAACATGACGTTTCGATCCTTTCGGCGACGAACGTCCTGCGCGCTCTGGATCCCGAAAAATACGATGCGGTGCCGATTTTCGTGACGCGCGATGGACGCTGGCTCTTGAGTCGCTTCGCGGATGGCGACCTCACTCGACCCACCGAAGGAACGGAGCTTTGCCTCCTGCCTGGAGGGAAAGGTCGGATGCTTGCTGTGACGCCGGGAGAAGCGTCTCAGGAACTTCCCCCCGTCGGCGCCATCTTCCCGGTTCTCCACGGGCTGCACGGGGAAGACGGGTCCGTGCAAGGCCTGGCTGCCGTGGCGCGCGTGCCGCTGGTTGGCTGCGGGATACTCGGCTCCGCAACCGCTCTCGACAAGAGCATGGCCAAGCGCCTTCTAGGCGAGGCGGGCCTGCCCGTTGCTCGATGGGTGACGGTAAACGCTGCGAATGTGCCACCCTTCTCCGCTCTGAAGGAGCGGCTTGGCTTGCCGTTGTTCATCAAGCCGGCGCGCCAGGGCTCCTCCGTTGGCGTCAGCAAGGTAGTGGCGGAGGCTGGATACCAACACGCCTTCACCGAAGGCTTCAAGCACGACACAACGCTCCTTGTGGAGGAGTTCGTCGATGGCCGCGAGATTGAGTGCAGCGTGCTCGAAGATGCGGACGGAACGCGTTTCGTGTCCCGACCGGGAGAGATCGTGCCCGCGGAAAGCCACGGCTTCTACAGCTATGATGCCAAATATACAGACGCCGATGGAGCGACGCTGAACGTTCCCGCTGACCTGCCTGCCGAGGTCGAAGGCCAGATGCGCGAAATGGCCGATCGTGCTTTCCACGCCCTGGGGTGCGATGGGATGGCCCGCGTGGATTTCTTTGTCACAAACGAGATGCGGCTGATCGTCAACGAGGTGAACACGATCCCGGGCTTCACGGACATCAGCATGTACGCAAAGGCCATGGCGGCAAGCGGCATCCCTTATGCCGAGGTGATCGACCGTTTGGTGGCGCAAGGTCTCGCAAGGGCGGCCCGTGAGCACTAGACGCGTCACTTTGCTGTGAGGCCGATTGCCACGTCATAGGAAGCGGGTAGCTTTCCCTCATCATCAAAAGGGAGAGTTCCATGCTTGGCTCGATCGACCGTCGCACGCTTTTCAAGGCTGGCGCTTTCGCCGGAACGGCCGCCTTGGCCGCCCCCCAGCTCATGACGCGAGCAGCTTTTGCCGCGGCGCCGCAGAAGCCAGAGGTGGGCAACGCTGGTTTCCACCGTTTCACCCTCGGCAACTTCGAGGTCACGGTGATCCTTGACGGCATGCGCCCCGGCGACGGTCCGCATCCGACCTTCGGCGCGAACCAGCCTGCGGAGGAAGTGGAAGCGTTGATGGTGGAAAACTTCCTTCCGCCCAAGCGCATGGTCAACATGTTCAATCCCGTTCTGGTGAACACCGGCTCGGAACTGATCCTGTTCGACACCGGCATGGGCCCTGCCGGGCGCGAAGCCGGGCTGGGGCAGCTGACGCGCCGCATGGCAGATTCCGGCTATTCGCCTTCGGACGTGACGACGGTGGTGATCACCCACATGCATGGCGACCACATCAACGGTTTGATGGAAGGCGATCAACCGGCCTTCATCGGCGCCCGCTATGTCGCCGGCCAGACGGAATATGATTTCTGGACGTCGCCTGATCGCGCCGGCACGCCGGCGGAAGGCAATGCAAAGGCAGTCCAATCCAAGGTTGTCCCGTTGAAGGACAAGATGACCTTCATCGAAGACAACGCGCAGGTTGCGCCTGGTATCACGGCGATGGCGGCGACGGGCCATACGCCCGGCCACATGGTGTTCATGCTGGAAAGCGAAGGACGCAACCTTCTTCTGACGGCGGACACAGCCAATCATTTCGTGGCCTCGCTGCAGCGGCCGGACTGGGAAGTATCCTTCGACATGAACAAGGAGCAGGCTGCCGAAACCCGCAAACGGATCTTCGGAATGCTAGCATCCGACCGGATGCCCTTTATCGGCTATCACATGCCACATCCGTCAGTGGGCTTCGTGGAGCCCCTCGACACCGGCTTCCGCTTTGTGCCGGCGACCTACCAGTTCGCTGTCTAGCCTGCTGTGGGAAGACGCCTTGGCGCGTCTTCCCTTTGCCGGGCCAGCGTGGTAGCAGCCACTGCCATTCTCCACACGGAAGAACGAACTGGCCTTTGCGTTTCGTAGAAGGCTGGCTCTTCTCATCCCGTTACGCAAGGGTTGGCCATGGCACGCATCATCGAAACCATTACGGGCGCGCATGCGCTGACGTTCGACGACGTGCTGTTGCAGCCCGGTCATTCCGAAGTGATGCCGGGTCAAACGGATATCCGCACCCGGATCGCCCATGACATCGAACTGAACCTTCCGATCCTGTCAGCGGCCATGGACACCGTGACGGAAGCCCGGCTGGCGATTGCGATGGCGCAGGCTGGCGGCATCGGCGTCGTTCACCGCAACTTCACGCCGGTTGAGCAGGCCGAACAGGTGCGTCAGGTCAAGAAGTTCGAATCGGGCATGGTGGTCAACCCGGTGACGATCGGGCCGGACGCAACGCTGGCCGATGCGCTTTCCCTGATGAAGGTGCATGGCATTTCCGGCATTCCCGTGGTGGAAAATGCCGGACTTGGCGGGCCCAAGATCGGCCGGCTGCTTGGCATCCTCACGAATCGCGACGTGCGGTTCGCGTCCGATCCCCGCCAGAAGGTCCACGAACTGATGACGAAGGAAAACCTCGTCACGGTTAAGGACAATGTCAGCCAGGACGAAGCCAAGCGCCTGCTGCACCAGCGTCGGATCGAGAAGCTGCTCGTGGTGGATGACCAAGGCATCTGCGTGGGGTTGATCACGGTCAAGGACATTGAGAAGTCGCAGCTCAACCCGCATGCGTCCAAGGACGCGCAGGGTCGCCTGCGCGTTGCGGCGGCAACCACCGTCGGCGCCGACGGATTGGAGCGTGCGGAGCGGCTGATCGATGCGGGTGTCGACCTTCTCGTGATCGACACCGCTCATGGTCACTCGCAGCGCGTGCTGGACGCCGTTTCGGCAGCCAAGAAGATGTCCAACTCGGTGCGGATCATGGCCGGCAATGTCGCCACGGCCGACGGCACGAAGGCGCTAATCGACGCCGGAGCGGATGCGGTGAAGGTGGGCATTGGCCCCGGCTCGATCTGCACCACGCGAATCGTGGCCGGCGTTGGCGTGCCGCAGCTTTCGGCGGTGATGGCGGCGGCGGAAGAAGCCGACAAGCAGAACGTGTCGGTGATCGCCGATGGTGGCATCAAATATTCCGGCGATCTCGCCAAGGCATTAGCGGCCGGGGCAGGCGCGGCCATGGTCGGCTCGCTGCTGGCAGGCACCGAAGAAAGCCCGGGCGAAGTTTACCTGCATCAGGGGCGCTCCTTCAAAGCCTATCGCGGCATGGGCTCCGTTGGCGCCATGGCGCGCGGCTCGGCCGATCGCTACTTCCAGGCTGAAGTACGCGATACGCTGAAGCTTGTGCCGGAAGGCATCGAAGGGCAGGTGCCTTATAAGGGCCCCGTATCTGGCGTCCTGCACCAGCTCGCCGGCGGTTTGCGCGCTGCCATGGGCTATGTCGGTGCGCCCAATCTTCAGGAACTGCGCGAGCGCGCAACCTTCGTGCGGATCTCCAGCGCGGGGCTGCGGGAAAGCCATGCCCATGACGTCACCATCACGCGGGAAAGCCCGAATTACCCAGGCGTGATGTAAGGCAGGACGCACGCATGCGCCTCCTGCGCAACCCGATTGTCCTGGCCGTCGCAGCCGTTCCGGTTGCGCTAATCATGCTGGCGCTGGAATTTCTCTACCTGCGCCCGCTCACCAATGGACAATCGAGCCTGGATTGGCGGTTCGACGGATTCAAGCCGATGGAAGCGCTGTCTTGGCTGACCGCACTTGGCCCGCGCGGGCGCGAAGCGCTGCTTGTTTGGCATTATCTAACGGCCGACCTGGTATTTCCTTTTCTCGTGGGCTTTGCCCTTGCGGGATTCACCTTCTATGCCGCCCGCGAAGTTCCCCGGCTGCGGCAACTCGGCGAGGATCGCCTCCAGCTCCTTTGCATCCTCTGGATCGTGCCGTATCTCCTGGCGGATTACGGAAGCAATGGCTTGATTTCTGCCATGTTGATCGATCCGGTCGGCGTGAGCCATTCCTTGATCCGCACGGCGTCGGTTTTCGTGATCTTGAAGCACCTGTTCTTTGGCATCGGTCTGGTGATGCTGGCCGGACTTGTTTGGTTTGGCCGCCGCGCCCGGTCCTCTGACCGGGCCTAAAAAACGCGTAGGTGCCGACTGCCTGCGAGGTGAGCCGTCTTTAGGCGACGTCCGGCGGGCTCAGCCAGATCCTGCGCGTTGCCTCCGCAAGCATCTCGCATTCCTGGAAACGGATCCCGTTGCGCCTCGCAAACAAGGCTAGGTTCCGCTGGGGAGCCGGTGCTGCGAAGGGAACGACCTTCAAGCCACCGATGGACTGTGCCGTGGCAACGGCCATCTCTGGGATCAGGGTCACGCCCATGCCGTTGGCCACCATCTGCATCAACGTGAACAGGCTCGTTGCGCCGAAGCGTTTCATCGCAACGGGTTTCACTTGCGTGCAAACAGAAAGCGCCTGTTCGCGCAGGCAATGGCCTTCTTCCAGGAGCATCAGACGTTCCAGGGCCGGACTGTCCGGCGGAACGGGTGGCGCAACGAAATCTGGATCGGCAGCCGGAACGGCAAGGAAGAAGCTTTCCTCGAACAAGGGCAGGGCAGTGACCTGACGCTCGTCGATGGGCAGCGCCGCGATGAACGCATCGATCTCGCCTGCCAGCAGCGCTCCGGTGAGATGGGGCGTCAGCGCTTCGCGGAGTTCCAACTGGAAGTCGGGAAAGGCCTGCCGCAGGGCCGGCAGCAAAGGTGGCAGAAGGTAAGGCGCAATCGTGGGGATCAAGCCCAGACGGAAGCGCCCCTGCATGGTCGGTTGCTGACGGGCTGTGCTTTCAAATGCTCGCGCGGCATCGAGAATGGTGCGCGCTTGCGGCAACAGCGATCGCCCTTCTTCCGTTAGCGAAACCGCTCTCCGGGCGCGGTTAAACAAGCGACACCCGAGCACGTCTTCCAGTTCCGCAACCTGCGTCGACAAGGCGGGCTGCGTCACGCCGCAAAGCGTGGCCGCGCGGCCGAAATGGAGCGTTTCCGAAAGCGCTTCGAAATATTCCAACTGCCGCAGGCTGGTTCGTATCATCACCTGTTGTTATCGAAACGAACAGGAAACGCAATTTGTCATTATCGCGACGCCCCGTTAGGACAGGAGTACGGCGAGGCTTGGCTTTTATGCAGGCGCTCGTGAACCTAGCGAAAAGCCCGGGAGATGGACATGGACGCGGTCAGCGAAAAAGGTGCGGGCAAGTGCCCGATGGACAGCCCGCCGAACAAGGCGCGGAGGGGTGGCAATCGCGAGTGGTGGCCGGAAGCGCTCGACATCGAGATGCTTCACCGCAATTCCGACCTGTCGAACCCGATGGGCCAGGATTTCGACTACGCGACAGAGTTTGCCAAGCTCGACCTGAACGCCGTTCTGGAAGACCTGAAAGCGCTGATGACCGATAGCCAGGACTGGTGGCCTGCTGATTTCGGCCACTACGGCGGCCTGATGGTACGCATGGCCTGGCACTCGGCCGGTACCTATCGCACGACCGATGGTCGCGGCGGCGCCGGGGCCGGGCAGCAGCGCTTTGCTCCGCTCAACTCGTGGCCGGACAACGCCAATCTCGACAAGGCACGCCGCCTGCTTTGGCCCATCAAGCAAAAGTATGGCCGCCAAATTTCCTGGGCCGACCTGATGATCCTGGCCGGCAATGCTGCGCTGGAATCGATGGGCTTCAAGACCTTCGGCTTTGCCGGTGGTCGCGTCGATGTTTGGGAGCCGGAAGAGCTTTACTGGGGGCCGGAAGGCACCTGGCTCGGAGACGAGCGCTACAGCGGTGAGCGCCAGCTGTCCGAGCCGCTCGGCGCCGTGCAGATGGGCCTGATCTACGTCAATCCGGAAGGTCCGAACGGCAACCCGGATCCGGTCGCAGCAGCCCGCGACATCCGCGAAACCTTCGCCCGCATGGCCATGAACGACGAGGAAACCGTCGCGCTCATCGCCGGCGGTCACACCTTCGGCAAGACGCACGGGGCGGGTGACCCGTCGCTGGTTGGCCCCGAGCCGGAAGCCGGTGCGCTGGAAGACCAGGGTCTCGGCTGGAAAAGCAAGCACGAAACGGGCATTGGCGCGCACGCCATCACCGGCGGTCCGGAAGTCACCTGGACCCAGGCGCCCACGCGCTGGACCAACCTGTTCTTCAAGAACCTGTTCGAAAACGAGTGGGAACTGACGAAGAGTCCGGCTGGCGCCAAGCAGTGGGTGGCCAAGAACGCCGTTGCCGATGTGCCGGACGCCTTTGATCCCAACAAGAAGCATCGCCCCACGATGCTGACAACCGACCTCTCGCTGCGCATGGATCCGGCTTACGAGAAGATCTCGCGCCGCTTCTACGAGAATCCCGACCAGTTCGCCGACGCCTTCGCCCGCGCCTGGTTTAAGCTCACGCATCGCGACATGGGTCCGCGAGTCCGTTACCTCGGACCGCTCGTTCCGAAGGAAGAGCTGATCTGGCAGGACGTGGTGCCGGTCAACGACCAGCCGCTTTCGGCCAGCGACGTGGAAGCACTGAAGGAAAAGGTGCTGGCTTCCGGACTCACGGTTGCGCAGCTCGTTTCCACCGCCTGGGCTTCGGCCTCGACCTTCCGGCGCTCCGACAAGCGCGGCGGAGCCAATGGTGCGCGCGTGCGGCTCAGCCCCCAGAAGGACTGGGAAGCCAACGAGCCGGAACAGCTGCAGGCAGTTCTTGCCAAGCTGGAGACGATCCGCGCCGAGTTCGGCAAGCCCGTCACCATGGCCGACCTGATCGTGCTTGCAGGTTCGGCGGGCGTGGAAAAGGCTGCCCGCGACGCGGGGATCACGGTCAAGGTTCCGTTCGCGCCGGGCCGTGGCGATGCTTCGCAGGAGCAAACGGACGTGCTGTCCTTTGCGCCGCTGGAGCCACGCTATGACGGCTTCCGCAACTACACCCACTCGACCAAGCAGAAGTTCATGAAGCCGGAAGAAGCTCTGGTGGATCGCGCTCAACTCCTGACCCTGACGGGTCCGGAAATGACGGTGCTGTTGGGCGGCCTGCGCGTGCTCGGTGCGAACTACAAGAACACGCAGCATGGTGTTTTCACCAACCGCGTGGGGACGCTGACCAACGACTTCTTTGTCAACCTTCTCGACATGGCAACGGAATGGCAGGCGCCGGACGCGAACGGCCTCTATCAGGGCGTTGACCGGAAGACCAAGGCGCCGCGTTGGACCGCCACGAACATCGACCTGATCTTCGGCTCGCATTCGCACCTTCGTGCTTATGCCGAAGTCTATGCAACGAGAGATTCGCACGAGAAGTTCGTTCGCGATTTCGTTGCGGCTTGGGTCAAGGTCATGAACGCGGACCGCTTCGACATCCAGACGCCGGATCGCATCGAAGGCTGATGCGCCAGTCCTGACGTGAGGAAGGGCCGGGAGCAATCCCGGCCTTTTCTTTTTCGGCAAGCGCCGTTAGCTAGGTCGTGAACGGGTCAATCCGAACACGGGAAACACCGATATGCGTCTTGGCGGCCGACTTGCGGCAGCAATCGAAGTTCTGTCCGACATGGAAAAGCGCCATCGCCCTGCGGCCGATGCGCTGAAGGACTGGGGCCTGTCGCACCGTTTTGCAGGCGCCGGTGACCGCGCCGCAATCGGCAACATCGTTTATGACGCGCTGCGGCGCCGCCGTTCCGCAACCTGGCAACTCGACAGCGAAACCCCGCGGGCGGCAGCCTTCGGCGCGCTGCTTCTGGAGTGGGGCGAAACGCCTGAGAGCCTTGATCGGACGCTTGAGGGGGATCGCTTCGCGCCCGATCCACTGAGCGAAACCGAAAAAGCAGCGGTGGCGTCCCGCACTCTGGCCCAAGCGCCGGACGATGTCCGCGCCGACAGCCCCGACTGGTGCCAGCCCCATCTCCAACGCTCTTTTGGTGCCGGTTGGGTGGAGGAAGCGGCCGGATTGGCGGCGCGTCCGCCGCTGGACCTTCGCGTCAACGGTCTGCTGGCCAGCCGCGACAAGGTTGCGGATGAGCTGGAGGACACCCGGGCGAAGGCGACAGCGATCGCGCCGCTCGGCTTGCGCATCGCGCCGATCGAGGGCTCCGGCCGCCATCCCAACGTGCAGGTGGAGCCGGCCTTTCAGAAAGGCTGGTTCGAGATACAGGATGAAGGATCGCAGATCGCGGCCACACTGGCAGGCGCCCGCGCCGGCATGCAGGTGCTGGATTTCTGTGCTGGGGCAGGGGGCAAAACGCTGGCGTTGGCGGCCGACATGGACAACCGCGGCCAGATCTTTGCTTATGATGCGGATAAGTCGCGGCTGGCGCCGATCTTCGATCGCCTGAAGAGAGCGGAAACGCGCAATGTCCAGGCGATCGCTTCGCTGAACAGCCTGGCGAAGCTTGAGGGCGAAGCCGACCTCGTGTTGATCGACGCACCTTGCACCGGCTCTGGCACCTGGCGCCGGCGGCCTGATGCCAAGTGGCGCTTGAGCCAGCGGCAGCTTGAAGTACGCGTCGCCGAGCAGACCGCCATCCTCGACGATGCCGTTCGCTTCGTGAAGCCAGGCGGGCGCATTGCTTATGTCACCTGCTCGGTGTTTGCCGAAGAAAACACAGCGCAGGTGGAGGGCTTCCTGGCCCGGCATCCGGAATTCAGGCCGCTTGATCATGAAGCGCTGTGGCAGGACCGGCTGGGGCGCGGCAGCGCGCGCTTCATGGAGCATGGCATCCTGATGAGCCCCTTGACCACAGGCACGGACGGCTTCTTCTTTGCTGCGCTGGAACGCCGCATCTGAAGCCGCGATCTGGACGGCTCCGAACGTGGCGCTAGGTCAAGCGCATGAACCGCTTTCTGTCGCTCGCCTTGTTTCTTTTGCTGACGCTCGGCGGCGGCCTGTTGATCGGCGCCACCAACAGGCCCGGCGAATGGTATGCCAGCCTCGCGAAACCCGTCTTCAACCCGCCGGACTGGCTGTTCGCGCCGGTTTGGACCGCACTCTATATTCTGATTGCGATTGTCGGCTGGCGCACCTGGCGGCGCGGACCAACCAGCAAGCGCATGCAAGTGTGGTGGGCGCAGCTCATCCTCAATTTCCTCTGGATGCCGATGTTTTTCGGTCTGCAGCAGATGGTTCTTGCCTTGTTGGTGATCCTTCTTCTGCTGGCGGCGATCATCGCCTTCATGGGGCTGAGCTGGGGAAAAGACCGGCTGGCCACCTGGCTTTTCGCACCCTACGTCCTGTGGACGGCTTACGCCGCCCTGCTCAACGCGTCCCTTATCGGGTTGAACTGAGCGGCCGTTGAGGAGGTGAATTGCGCAATCGCTCTCCATTTGCGATAGCTTTCCGGCAAGCAAAGGGGGGATCGCAACATGGCAGCAGAACGGCTGGTCGCCGACGACGACTTCGAAGACCGGGTGCGCGCCAGCTTCGAGCGGCAGCCTGCCATGACAACGATCGGCGCGGAACTGACACGCGTGACGCCGGGAATGGTGGAGATCGAGATGGCGTTCTCGGATCGCCTGACCCAGCAGCACGGTTTCCTTCATGCCGGGGTCATCTCAACCGCCATGGACTCGGCTTGCGGTTATGCCGCCTACACCCTGATGCCCGACAATGCCGCGGTTCTCACCATCGAGTTCAAGGTCAATCTTCTTGCCCCCGGCAAAGGCGAGCGGTTCCTGTTTCGCGGCGCCGTCACCAAACCCGGCCGCACGATCATTGTGGCGGACGGCCAGGCCTATGCCTTTGGGGCAGACGGCGAGGCCAAGCTGATCGCGACCATGACGGGCACCATGATGACGGTGATCGGCCGCGACGGCATTCTCGGCTGAGGTCCTGTTCCAGCAAAGCGGAGGTGGGTGTATGCGCGTTCAGAAGTTCGCTGTAAGCGATGCAGCTTTCGAGCGGTCTCCGGGCCAAACCGGAGACATCTTCGCCGGCAATGTGGTTGATCAGCGCCATGGAGCTCCGGTGACGATCGGGTTCGGCCGCTACGGCAAGAACCAAACCCTTGAAGAAACCATGACGGTCGACGACGTGATGGTGGTCTTGGAAGGAAGGCTTTCTGTTTCCAGCAAAGCGGGAACGGTTAGTGCCGGGCCGGGCGAGATCATTCACATGCCCAAAGGCGAAACCGTTACCATTCGCTCGCACGAAGAGGGCGCCGTCACGGCTTACGTCACGTACCCGCATTGGCAGGAAGCGCGGGCCGACTGAGGATTCGGCGGCTCTGGCCACGCAGTTCCCGAACAAAGCGTGCTCGGCGCTTGCGTCCGGCACGGACTCTCTCTAGACGCTCGCCATGAGCGAAGAACTTACCCCCGATACAGTCCTGATCGTTGATTTCGGCAGCCAGGTCACCCAGCTGATCGCGCGGCGCGTCCGCGAAGCCGGCGCTTATTCAGAGATCGTTCCGTTCCAATCCGCTGATGCCGAGTTCGACCGCATCAATCCCAGGGCGGTTATCCTGTCCGGCAGCCCGGCTTCCACGGTGGATATCGGCAGCCCCCGCGCGCCGCAGAAGGTGTTCGACGCGGGCATTCCTGTTCTTGGGATCTGTTACGGCGAGCAGACCATGTGCGCCCAGCTTGGTGGTGCGGTGGAAAGCGGCCACCACCGAGAATTCGGTCGCGCTTTTCTCGACATCCAGGAAGACTGCGCGCTGTTTGAAGGCTTGTGGGCCAAGGGCACGCGCCACCAGGTGTGGATGAGCCATGGCGACCGGGTCACCGCGCTTCCGGAAGGGTTCCGCGTCGTCGGTACCTCGACCGGCGCGCCCTATGCCGCCATCGCCGATGACAAGCGCCGCTTCTATGCCGTGCAGTTCCATCCAGAAGTGGTTCATACCCCGGATGGCGCCAAGCTCCTGGCCAACTTCGTTCATCGGATCGCCGGCATCAAGAACGATTGGACGATGCGTGCTTACCGTGAGCATGCGGTGCAGCAGATCCGGGATCAGGTCGGCTCGGGCAGGGTGATCTGCGCCCTGTCGGGCGGGGTGGATTCTTCCGTGGCGGCCCTGCTGATCCACGAAGCGGTCGGCGACCAGCTGACCTGCATCCTTGTTGACCACGGTTTGATGCGCAAGGACGAGGCCGACGATGTGGTGGCCATGTTCCGCGAGCATTACAATCTGCACCTCATCCGTGTGGATGCCGCGGACCGCTTCATCGGCGCGCTGGAAGGCGAATCTGATCCTGAAAAGAAGCGCAAGACGATCGGCCGCCTGTTTATCGAAGTGTTCGAGGAAGAAGCAAAGAAGCTTGGCGGCGCCGATTTCCTGGCGCAAGGCACGCTTTACCCCGATGTGATCGAAAGCGTGTCCTTTACCGGCGGCCCATCTGTCACCATCAAGTCGCACCACAATGTTGGCGGTCTGCCCGAGCGCATGAACATGAAGCTCGTGGAACCGCTGCGCGAGCTTTTCAAGGACGAGGTGCGGGTGCTGGGCAAGGAACTCGGCCTGCCCGACTCGTTCATCGGCCGCCACCCATTCCCTGGACCGGGTCTGGCCATCCGCTGCCCGGGTGGGATCACGCGCGAAAAGCTCGAGATCCTGCGCGAAGCCGACGCGATCTACCTGGATGAGATCCGCAAGGCGGGTCTTTACGACGCGATCTGGCAGGCCTTTGCCGTTCTATTGCCGGTGCAAACCGTAGGCGTTATGGGCGATGGGCGAACCTATGAGTTCGTTTGCGCACTTCGGGCCGTGACGTCCGTTGATGGCATGACGGCCGATTTCTACCACTACGACATGGAATTCCTCGGCCGCGCCGCCACGCGCATCATCAACGAGGTGCGCGGCATCAACCGCGTCGTTTATGACGTGACAAGTAAGCCGCCCGGCACAATCGAGTGGGAATGAGGCGTCGGAGGAGCTAGAGCGGCGCTCTGAGGCGCCGCTTTAGTCCAGGGCGGCTTGACGGGTTTCCTGATTGATGGTGCTGGCAGCCACGGCGCCGACCAGGAGGAAGAACGCAAACAAGCCGACCGCGCCCACAAAGCTTTGCGTGATCACCAGCGCAACCAGCGATGGCGCAAGCAGCCCACCAAGCCGCGCCATGGCGCTCGCCGCGCCCATCCCCGTAGCCCGCGCCTGCGTGGGGTAGAGCTCCGGTGTGAAGGCGTAGAGTGCGCCCCATGTTCCCAGAAGCGCAAAGCTCATGATCAGGAGGGAGGCGGCAACCAGCGCGGAACTGTCGCCCGCCACCACGAAAAGGAGGCATGCGGCAGCGCTGAGGAGCAGGAATCCGACAAGGGTCGGTTTGCGTCCCCAGGCTTCCACGCCAAACGCCGCCAAGGCGTAGCCGGGGATCTGCGCCAGCGCCACGAGAACAAGGAAGCCATAGCCCCGCACGAAGCCAAAACCTTCACCCGCGAGACGCGCGGGCATCCAGGTGAAGACCCCATAATAAGAAATCGATACGAAGAACCATACGAGGAGCATGGCGATGCTCCGGCGGCGCAGCTCCGGCGAGAAAATGCTGCCAGCCTTCTGCGGAGACATTGGTGCCGACACGTCGCCGGTGAGCACCGGCTTTCCGTTCGCCTGAAGAACCCTGTTGAGGACCTGCCGGGCCTCGTCTGGTCGCCCGCTTTTCAGGAGAAACATGGGGGATTCCGGCACCCACCAGCGCAGGAAAATGCCGATCAGCGCGGGCAGGCCGGTGACGGCAAAGATCCAGCGCCAGGCATCTTCCACGCCGTAGATGCTGGTGAGCCAGGCGGTAACCGCGATCACCACCGTTCCAATTGCCCAGAAACCTTCCAGCATAACGAGCCAGCGTCCGCGGCTGCGCGGCGGCAGGAACTCCGCCATCATGGCGTAATCCACCGGCAGCGTGCCGCCAACGGCAACGCCCGTCATGAAGCGCAGCGCCAGGAGAATGCCAAAGGACGGCGCAAACACGGACAAAAGCCCGAACACGGCATCGCCGGCAACCGTAAGAAGAAGAACCCGACGGCGACCAAACCGGTCAGCCAGCCGGCCGAATACACTGGCGCCGATCAGCATGCCGAGGAAGAACAAGGTTCCCGTTTGCAGGGCCTGAGGTACCGTCAGTCCGAAGGTCTTGGCGATGGAGGCACTGGTGAAGCCCACCGCCAGGACCTGCATGGCATCGGCCGCCCAAACAAAGCCGAAGATGGCGAGCAGTCGCTTCTGGAAGCGTCCGGTTCCTGCCGTGGTGAGAACATCTTCGATCAGCATCGGGGCAGGACTGGCCATGGGAACTCTCAGGATGCTCGGGGGTCGTGCGGGCGCTGGTCGTCGAGACGAAGGGCTTCTTTGGTGATCAGGGCCTGCTTGCGCTCAAGTCCCCAGCGATAACCGGACAGGCCGCCATCCGAGCGCACCACACGGTGGCAGGGAACAACAACCGCAAGCGCGTTGGCCGCACAAGCGCTCGCCACGGCACGCACGGCGCGCGGGGCACCCAGGCGCTGGGCAAGCTCGCTGTAGCTGATCGTTTCGCCCGCGGGGATCTCCCGCAGCGCCTGCCACACACGCTGCTGAAAAGCGGTGCCGCGAATGTCGAGCGGCAGATCAAGGCTGCCACGCGGCTCATCGACGAGCGCGACCACCTGCGCAACCGTGTGCTCGAACGAGGGATCTCCGCCAAGCAGTTCGGCTTGAGGAAAGCGATCCTGCAGATTGCGAAGCAGCGCATGCGGATCATCGCCAAGCAGGATCGCGCAGATCCCCTTGTCGCTTTGCGCAACAAGGATCTGCCCGAGACAGCAGGCTCCCACGGCAAATCGGATCTGCTGCGACGCGCCGCCTTTTTTGTACGCTTTCGGCGCCATGCCGAGCACCGCGTCGGACTGCGCGTAGAACCGGCTGCTTGCGTTGAAGCCAGCGTCGTAAAGCGCTGCGGCAACGGTATGTTCGCTGCTCGCAAGGGCAGCGCGTACGCGCTCGGCTCGCTGTGCGGCAGCAAAAGCGCGCGGCGTCATCCCCGTTGCTTCCTTGAAAGCGCGGTGAAAGTAGAAAGGGCTCAGTCCTGCCGCGCGCGCCAGGCTTTCAAGGCTGGGCGGTTCGGTGGCCTGCTCCATGGACCGGCATGCGGCCTCAATGACTTCCAGACGTTGTTCGCGCGGTGACCGGCCGTCCGGCTTGCACCGGAGACAAGGGCGAAACTGCGCCTGCTTTGCTTCCGCAGCCGACGCGAAGAAGCGGATATTCTCCGGCTTGGCGCGCCGCGAGGGACAGGATGGTCGGCAGTAAACGCCGGTGGTCGTCACCGCGTAAACGAAGCGGTTGTCGGCGCGTGCATCCCGGCTGACAACGGAGTGCCAGCGCGGATCATCGGAGATCGATTGCAGCGGAACGGACATGGGCTTTCCTTAGGCTGTTTTGCTTCGCTGTGAAACTAGGTGAACAGCCCTTGGCGCGCGTCCCGTTGCTTGCTGTCAAACTTCAGGAAAAGCAAACGCCCCGCCAGATGGATCTGACGGGGCGTTTGACGAAGAAGAGATGGCGCTTAGCGCAGGCCGAGGAACGAAAGGATCGCCAGAACGATCACAACCAGGCCGACGAGGTAGATAATTCCGGACATTTGATGAGCCTTTCTAATGTTAGCGGATCATGGATTTAACGCGCTGTAGCAGGTGCGGTTCCTAGCGAACTGCCACAGCAGTGTGGAAAAGAGCAGCCGAGCGGCTGCTCCCGTGCCTCGATCAGCGAAGGCCGAGACCTTCAATGAAGACGCCTTCGTCGCGATGACGACCGCCCAGGCCGGCTGCAAAGAACGCGACGGCAGCACTTACTGCCAGCGATGCAGCTGTGAAGAACGCCACCACCAGCGCAGTCTTGCGGGCAGTTTCCACAGCATCACGTGCCTGCTGCTCCACCTCCTGTGCCGTGTTCACGACCTGGTCCACACGTGCGCGCGCTTCTTCCGGCGCAACACCGGTGTTCTGCGCGATCAGGGTGGCGACATAGTTGCGGTCGTCATCGGGGAATTCACCCTCGACCAGTGCGTTGGTGAAGATGCGACCGACTTCGGAGCGCGTTTCCGGCGCGATCGGCTCACCATTGGTGCCGCGGAACAGGCGATCGACGTAGCCAGCTACGGCCGGATTATCTGCCGCATTGGCCGCGCCCTGCGCAGCACTGCCAACAGCGCTGGCCGCACCGCCCGCAACGTTGGACACCGCATTGGCAGCCGTTGTGGCAGCGCCGCTGATGCTCATGAAGGCGATGACGGCCCCAAGCAGAGTGCCCAGCGCCCAAACGAGCAGGCCATGCGAGGCATCGCGGATGTCCGATTCGTGTTCGCTGGCATCATAAGCACGCCGACGAAGACGCCCGGTGAGATAGGCACCTGCGCCGAAGGAGCAGATCTGTACCCACAGAAGCCAAAGGCCGGCTGCGATGGCGATACCCCACAAGGACGTGCTTTCGCCTTCATAAGGCGAGGTCATGGAAAGGCCGAGTGCCGATCCAAACGTCACGAGAACGAAGGTAATGGCCGTTGCCAAAACGGCACCGGCGATGATTGCGCCCCAATCGACATACGAGCCGGAGTTCCCTCCGCCCCCTGCATCGACGATGGTCACATCCGTAGTTGTGTCACCCAAAGACATAAAACATTCCCTCTCAATGCGCTCCCAAGTTGCCCGCAGCGCGATTTCCGGTCGTAATCCAGCAGATCGCTCAGGCGAATCCGGCGTAGGAAAGGATCAGCAGAACGATGACGATGACGCCGACTGTGTAAACGATGGTTCTCATGAAAAAGCCCAAGCTTGTTGCTGACGGACCGCAAACGCGCCCTGTGACACTTTGTTCCTTGTTCCTGGATCTGCGACCGAAGGATCAGCAGCCGCTAGACACGCGCAGGCGTGAATTCGGGAGGCAAGCTTGAAGAGCGACATCGCGGCATGGAAAACGGCCGCTGCCGGGTTGACCGGGATGGCGGCCGTCATGGGCATCGGCCGCTTCGTGTTCACGCCGATCCTGCCGGCCATGATGGTTGGCCTCGACATGAATGCGTCCGAAGCAGGCTGGATCGCGTCTGCCAACTATGTTGGCTATCTCCTTGGCGCAATCCTCGCTGGCGGTGGCTGGGGGCAGGGCCGCGAATACCGGGTGGCGACGAGCAGCCTTGTTCTGTCCGCAGTGCTCCTTTTGATTATGGGACTGACTGAGAACTACCCGCTCATGCTTGCGGTCCGCTTCCTTGCCGGCATGGCCAGCGCATTCACGATGGTTTTCTTGTCGACCATCGTGTTCGCCCGCCTTGCGTTGCTCGGCCGCAGCGATCTGCAAGGCACCTTCTTCGCCGGCGTCGGGGTCGGCATGATGTTGTCGGCCGCAATCACCGGGCTTCTTTACCTGGGCGGCGCGGAATGGTGGTGGGGGTGGATCGGCTCTGCCGTCGTGGCAGGGGGTGCCAGCGTTCTCGCCCTCATCTTCCTCGAGCCTCCGGCGCGCCTTTCCGGCCCGGCCACGCGCGAGCCTCCGCTGCCCGCCGGCCGACCCTTGCAGGCGCTCATTGTGGCCTATGGCCTCTTCGGCGCTGGGTATATCGTGACGGCCACCTTTCTCATCGCGATTGTTCGAGCGGGCAATGGTGGACCGCTCACGGAATCGGCCGTTTGGCTGGTGACCGGACTGGCCGTGATCCCGTCCATGCCGCTGTGGAGCTTCTTGGCACGCCGCATCGGGTTGACTGCGACTTTCGCGGTCGGCCTCGTTGTTGAAGCGATCGGCGTGACGGCGAGCGTCGCAACCGGCGGCTTTCTCGGGCCCTTCATCGGCGGTGCGCTTCTGGGCGGCACCTTCGTGGCGGTGACAAGCCTTGGTGTGCAGGCAGGGCGCTTGCTTGCGAAGCAGTCGCCCCGCCGCGCCATGGCGGTGATGACGAGCGCTTTCGGGCTTGGCCAGATGATTGCTCCGGTGCTGGCAGGGTATGTTGCCGACTGGACCGGCAGCTTCACCGTGCCGTCGCTGGGTGCGGCTTTTGTTCTGCTGCTGGCCGCGGCTATCGCTGCAACTCTCGGAACAGCCGAAAAGGCGGCTGGTGCGGCTCGGGGAAACTAGTTGCCTCCTGCGACAGTGCCGCGGGCCCAGCCGCTCACCCTGGCGGCACTCTTCGACAAAGTGCGCAGGGACTACTTCACACGCTACTTCCACTACGTGTACTTCAACGCCGCGTGATATCGTTACCTGCAGACCGACGTCATCTTCCCGACCTTCCTGCTGGTTCCCACCATCGCTGCCGGTCGGATCACCTTCGGTATCTTCCAGCAGCTCCTTTTTGCCTTCAATTACGTCGCCAACTCCTTCCAGTATCTCGTGAATTCCTGGCCGGTGATTGTTGAACTGATGTCGATCTACAAGCGTATTCGTGCGTTTGAAGCGGAGCTCGACGGGGAGGAACTGCCTTCGGGGGGGCCGCTACTACCTCCAGCGCGAAGCGGCCGGCGTTCCACCGCAAGAACAACCCGCCACCTGAGCGGGCAACCGGATCAACCGCCAGCGCCTTTACCGGCGCCGGTCAGCGCTTCCAGTTCGCTGTAGGACACGCAACGCGTATCTAGGCGTCCGCACACCTCACGAGCGAACCGCTCCAGGGCGTCCCAATAAGCGCCGCCATTCATCAGCACGAAATGGAAGCCAAGTTGCAGCGGCCGCCGCCTGCCGCCACGCTCGGCTTCATATGCGGTCTTGAAGGCCTGATATGCCCGTTCCGAAAAGAGCGCCGCATCGCTGCGCCTTTCGATGCCGCCGGAATGGCGAACGAACAGGTTGTAGTCCATGGCGATGATGCGCCGGGCCTTTGGGCCTTCCGGCACGGTGGGTAGAGCATAGCTGACCACGGTGCCGCTGCGATCGGCAGTCTCCGGACCATTGGATACCGCACTTGCATTATAGTGGAAGCCGCTTTGCCCCAGTGCCTTCAACAGGGATGAGCTTGCCGAAAGATAAGGCGCACGAAAGCCGCTGATCTCGGTTTCCACAAAGTGCTTCCAGTCCTCGGGCTCGTCGGGAATCCCATTGATGGCATAAGCATCGCGCACGATCCGCATGAAACTCGCGAACTCCCCGAGCCAATCCGCCTTTCGCCAGTCCTTGCCATCATAATGCCCGCAGCCGTGGCTTGCGATCTCGTGCCCTTCGCTTCGCGCCGTCCAGATCTGCGTCAGCCGCTCGGCCACGTCCTGCTTGGTTTCTCCGAACCCCACATTGGAGCGCCCGGCTGACCGGTTCGGCGCCTGATATTCGTGCCGTGTCTCAGGCGACAAGAGATAAACGCAGGACAGGAAGTAGGTGAAATGCGCGCCGGTCTCTTCGCCAAGGGCGCGGCTGCGCTGCCACAACGCATTGTCGTGCGCGCCGTCAAACGAAATCACCACATATTGCGGCGCGGTTTCTTCGGCTTGGAGACCGCCGGTAAGGCTGGCAAACAGCACGCCGGCAGCAAGGAAAGATCGAAGCAATGCAAGAATCCCGAAAAAAGGCGTTCGCTAGCGGTGGAATATGGCCGTGGTGGGGACGTGCTGCGTGGGTTTGTCATTGATCCAGTGCTATGAAAGGCCACGCAAGCCACAAGCCAGCCACGAACAGGCATCCATGACGGTCCTCATCCTCGGCATCATCCTTTTCCTCGGCATCCACTCCACGCGCATTGCCGCGCCCGCCTGGCGCGATCGCCAGGTGCAGCGCATGGGCGATGGCGGCTGGAAGGGTGTTTACTCGCTGGTGTCCTTCGTTGGCCTGATGCTGATGATCTGGGGCTATGGCCTCGCCCGAAACGAAGGGGTGGTGTTGTACGAGCCGCCAAGCGGTCTGAAGCACGCTTCGCTGCTGCTCATGCTGCTGGCGTTCGTTGCCTTCGCCGCCTACCTGTTTCCAGCCGGTCACCTGAAAGCGCGGCTGAAGCACCCAATGCTGGTTGCGGTGAAGCTTTGGGCTGTTGCCCACCTTCTGGCAAATGGTGACCTGGCGTCCTTGCTGCTGTTCGGCTCGTTCCTCGTTTGGGCCGTGCTCGATCGTATCTCGGTGAAGCGTCGCGCGGTGCCGACACCGCTGCCGGGACCGGTGAAATGGGACTTGATCGCGGTAGGCTTCGCCGTGGTCGTTTACCTGCTTTTCCTGTGGCGCCTGCATGTGTGGCTGGTCGGCGTGTACCCGCTGCCGCAACTTGCCGGTTGACGCGGACGTGAGCGACGGGGCCGAGCTTTTTCGCCAGCCCCCTTCCATGACGGTCAAAACTCGCTAAAACGCGGGCTCATTTGGTGAGCCGGCGCGATGTTGGCCGCGGACCCTGCTGCAGATCGAGCGAAGCGAACGGATGTCGGATACCTTCTTCCGCGAAGTCAATGAAGAGATGCGCCAGGCGAAAGCGCGCGCCATATGGCAGCGCTTCGGACCGATCGCGATCATTCTGGCGGTCCTGATCGTGCTCGGGACGGGCGGCTGGGTGCTTTATAACTGGTGGGCGGAAAGCCGCGCCAATGCGTCCGGAGATCAGTTTTCGCAGGCCTTGCAGCTTGCCAGCGAAGGCAAGTCCGATGAAGCGCTCGCTGCGCTCCAGGCGTTGGAAAGCGATGGGGTCGGCGCTTACCCTCTGCTGGCGCGCATGCGCATGGCAACGGTGATCGCACAGCAGGGTGACTTCACAGGCGCGGTTGCGCAGTTCGACCAGGTTTCGAATGACGGGTCCATTCCGCAGTCGATTCGCGACCTTGCGAAGCTGCGCGCCGGCCTTATTCTGGTGGATCATGGCAGCTACGGCGATGTGGAAGCCCGCGTTGGCGCGCTGAATGCCGACACGAACCCGCTCCGTCATTCCGCACGCGAAGCTTTGGCGCTGTCCGCCTGGAAGGAAGGCCGTTTGGCCGACGCTATGCCGCTGTTTGAAACGCTGCAGGATGATACCGCCGCGCCTGCCAACATCCGCCAGCGCGCAGGCATGATGGTGGAACTGATCCGCGGCTCCGGCGCGGGCTGAAGGCAACCATGGCGTTCACGCTCGCGATCATCGGTCGTCCCAACGTCGGGAAATCCACCCTCTTCAACCGGCTGGTGGGGCGCAAGATCGCGCTGGTGGACGACACGCCCGGCGTAACGCGGGATCGTCGCGTGCATGCGGCGAAGCTTTATGATCTGCGGTTTGATGTCGTGGACACCGCCGGCCTTGAGATCGCGCCCAACGAGTCGCTCGCTGGCCGCATGCGCCAGCAGACTGACATCGCGATCGAGGAAGCGGACGTCATCCTGTTTGTGATCGATGCGCGGACCGGCCTGACACCGGATGATCGCACTTTTGCGGATCTGGTCCGCAAGGCCGGCAAGCCACTGGTTCTGGTTGCAAACAAGTCAGAAGGCCGTGCGGCGGAAGCCGGTGCGCTCGAAGCCTGGGAGCTTGGGCTCGGGGAGCCGGTCGGCATCTCGGCTGAGCATGGGCTTGGAATGGCTGACCTGCGTGACGCGGTGGTCGAAGCCATTGGTAAGGACCGCGCCTTTGCAGAAGACGAGGCGGATGCGCTGGTGGCGGAAGCCGCAGCCGAAGCGCTTGTCGGCGAAGATATCGCCGATCCGGATGCCGAAGCCCCCGCCTATGACGACACCAAGCCGATGCGCATCGCAATCGTGGGGCGTCCGAATGCCGGCAAGTCCACGCTGATCAACCAGTTGATCGGCGAAGAACGCCTCCTTACGGGTCCCGAAGCCGGCATCACCCGTGACTCCATTTCGGTCGAGTGGACCTGGCGGGATCGCGAAATCAAGCTCTTCGACACGGCCGGAATGCGCCGCAAGGCGCGTGTGCAGGAAAAGCTGGAAAAGCTTTCCGTGGCGGATGGCCTGCGCGCCATTCGTTTTGCCGAGGTGGTGGTGGTGGTGTTCGACGCCACGATCCCCTTCGAAAAGCAGGACCTTCAGCTTGCCGACCTGATCATCCGGGAGGGCAGGGCTCTGGTGCTTGCCTTCAACAAATGGGATCTGATCGAGAACAAGCAGGCTGTTTTGGCAGAGCTGCACGAGAAGACCGCCCGTCTGCTGCCTCAGGTCCGCGGCCTGTTGGCCATACCGGTTTCCGCCGAAACGGGCCGGGGCACGGACAAGCTGATGGATGCGGTGGTGAAGACGCATGAAGTCTGGAACCGTCGCATCTCCACGGGCCGGCTGAACCGCTGGCTGGAAGGCGTGCTCGGCCATCATCCGCCACCCGCTGTTGCGGGCCGTCGCTTGAAGATCAAGTACATGACGCAGGTGAAGGCGCGGCCGCCCGGCTTTGTGCTGTCGTGCACGCGACCCGACGCCATGCCGCAGTCCTATATCCGCTATCTCGTGAACGGATTGCGCGAAGCCTTCGACATGCCCGGCGTGCCCATCCGCATGAACCTGCGCGCGTCTGAAAACCCGTTTGCGCCCAAGGACCGCTGACGCGGTCGAGGCGCAGCAACCCCTTTCCTGATCACGATCAGTTTTGCTCGGCCGGACGGGCCGCCCCATTGCCGCCCCACGAGTCGCGGTTAACCCCTCATCAAGGTTAATCGATCATTGTTTTTCCAGAAGCGGGTCGGTTGCGTTCTGGAGAGTGGGTCGGTGTTGAATCGAGTTTTGCCGCGGCGTGTTGCTGCGTCGGACCGCCTGCGGTCCCTTGTGTCGCCCCTGGTGCTCGGCCTTGGGATCTGGATGAGCTTCCCGACGGTGGTGGCGATGCAGGACACAACCAGTCTCGTTTCCGGGGTGGAAGCGGTCAGCACCCGCTGGAACGCCTATTTGGAAAAGGCTGCCGCCGGATCCGTACACCAGGCAGAACTGAAATTCCATGATGCCTCCACCAGTGTATCGACGGCGAGTCTTGGAGGAGCAGGGCTGAAAGCGGCTGGTCTCGGAACGGTGACCTTGCAGGGCAAGGCCGCCAAATCTGACCAGCCCGATGAAGAGCGGGTCACCCGGTCGGAGAAAAAGGGCCGCATCGTTCGCATTGCGCCCGTGGCACCACCAAAGGCCTTTACCGCTGGCTCCGTATTTGAGCGGACCAGCATGATCTTGCGGCAAACGCTGGGCGACGGGCAGGAGATGGCGTTCGCCAAGCCGAAGCTCGGCGGTAAGGAAATCGAGATTGCCGCTGCGTTTCATTCCACCCCCAAGAAGCAGGACCTGAAGCTGCCGACCGCCATCGCCGCCCTGGTGACCAACGAGAAGGCGGACATTCTTGCGAATGCCTATGCGCCGGTGGAAGACGATTACGCGAAAACGTCGCCCTTTGCGGTCCTTCTGCGGGGATCAGATCCCGACAACGGGCGCTTCATCCCGCCGGTTGCAGAAGGCGATCATGGATGGATGAGCCAGCCACTGCCAGCAACAGTGTTCACGGCGGCCGAACAAAAGTGCCTTGCTTACGGCATCTATTTCGAAGCGCGGGGTGAAAAGGAAAAAGGTCAGGCTGCCGTTGCGCAGGTGATCTTGAACCGTGTGCGCAACCCGACTTACCCGAACACCATCTGTGGCGTGGTCTATCAGAACGACCATTGGCGCAACCGCTGCCAGTTTTCCTTCGCTTGTGACGGGATCCCGGATGTCATCCGCAGCCCTGCTCACTACCGGATCGCCCAGGAAATCGGGCGTGCTGTCACCGCCGGTCAGATCTTCATTCCAGAGGTGGGCTCTTCCACCCACTACCATGCGACTTACGTGAATCCCCGTTGGTCGCACACGATGGAAAAGATGAAGAAGATCGGGTTGCACATCTTCTACCGCACGCATGGCGGTGGCTGGAGCTGAGTGGTGCATCGGCGGGATTCGCGCCTGGCGGCGCGCCGCTGACGCAGCGCGCATTGTCGCAGCGATCTAAGCGCCTGTTTTTCCGAGATGATTTACCCAGTGAAAGGGTGCCGATCGCGGGTTGACGCCCGATTGTGACCTGAATATGTTGCGCCCAACTTTGAAGCGAAAGCTCCACCCGGGAGCCGGGCTCAGCGGGAGGGTGCGATGGCCAAGACAAACGGGCCGGACAACGCTTCCCAGAGCCGGGACAATCGGGCTGGCGCTGATGCAGCACGCGACGACAGTCTCGATGGACGCCGACGCGACCTGGGCGCCAGATTGGCGCAAAGGCGCGCCGAAGCGGGGATCGGGGGTGGCGACGCCAGATCGCGCGAAGCGACCGGGTATGGTCAGGCCATGCGACTTTCCAGCGAGTTCATCGCGGGGATCGTCGTGGGAACCGGGCTGGGCTGGATTATCGATCGCGTGGCTGGAACGTCGCCATGGGGCTTGATCATCTTCTTGCTCCTGGGATTTGGCGCGGGTGTTCTGAACGTTCTGCGATCTGCAGGCATGATCGCCGATGCGGGGCTTCGCGCCTCCAGGGACGAGCAGGGCAAGCAAGATCGCGACTGAGTGCGACAATCGTCGCGAGCAACGAATTGGCCTTCGAGCCGCAACTGTTTTGGGCTTTGATAGCCCGAGGAAGAGCAAGGGGTAGCCGGTGGCAAACGATCCGATCCACCAGTTTCAGATCTCCCGCCTGGTGCCGATTGAAATCGGCGGCATGGACTTTTCGTTCACCAATTCGTCCCTGTTCATGGTGCTGACGGTCGCCACCGCCGGCGCGTTTCTTTTCCTGACGACCTCAAGCCGTGGCCTGATTCCCGGCCGCATGCAGTCCATCTCGGAAATGTCCTACGAGTTTATCGCAGGCATGCTGCGAGACTCCGCCGGCACAGGCGGCATGAAGTTCTTCCCGATGGTGTTTTCGCTGTTCATGTTCGTGTTGACCGCGAACCTGCTCGGCATGTTCCCTTACTTCTTCACCGTCACCAGCCACATCATCGTCACCTTCATGCTGGCGCTGTTCGTGATCCTGACCGTGGTGATCTACGGTCTGGTCAAGCACGGCACGGGTTTCTTCAAGATCTTCGTGCCGAGCGGTGTGCCCGCAGCCATCGTTCCTATCGTCGCGCTGATCGAGATCATCTCGTTCCTGTCGCGCCCGATCAGCCTGTCCGTCCGCTTGTTTGCCAACATGCTGGCCGGCCACATCACGCTGAAGGTTTTCGCCGGCTTCGTGACGTCGCTTGGCGCGCTGGGTGCGGTCGGCATCGGCGGCGCGATCCTGCCGCTCCTGATGACGGTGGCGCTGACGGCCCTCGAGTTCCTCGTCGCGTTCCTGCAGGCTTATGTTTTCGCCGTTCTCACCTGCATGTACCTGAACGACGCCGTTCATCCGGGCGGTCACTGATCGTCCTTACCCTTCACCGGCGGACCTCCGCCAAAGATATCCTTGAACACAGACCCCTCAAAAGGAGCCTACAATGGAAGTGGAAGCAGCAAAGGCAATCGGTGCAGGACTTGCCTGCTTCGGCATGGCGGGCACCGCGCTCGGCCTGGGCAACATCTTCGGCAGCTATCTTTCGGGCGCGCTGCGCAACCCGTCGGCTGCGGACGCTCAGTTCGGCCGCCTCGTGTTCGGCTTTGCGGTGACGGAAGCTCTGGGCATTTTCTCGCTCCTCATCGCTCTGCTGCTGCTCTTCACGTAAGATCAGCGACTGTCGGCGCAAGCATGAGCATGAGATGTTTTCCCGACCGCGATGAACGCGGTCGGGTTTCAATTGACAGGGGAAGCCGATGTTCGTCGCGCCCGCTTTCGCGCAAGAACAAGCACCAACGGATGCCGTGCCGTTGACGCACACGCCACCGATTACGGAAGGCACAACGGAGCACGTGGAAGCCGAGCACACCGGCGTCTTTCCGCCGTTCGAGACCTCCCTTTTCCCCTCACAGATTCTTTGGCTGGCGATCACGTTCGGCCTGTTTTACCTGTTCCTGCAGAAGGTGGTCCTGCCGCGGCTCGGCCACATGCTGGAGGTTCGGCGTGATCGCATCGCGCAGGATCTCGATACCGCATCGCGCATGAAGGAAGAGGCCGACGCAGCCGTGGCGGCCTATGAGCAGGAACTGGCGGATGCCCGTGCAAAGGCAAACGTCATCGGCCAGGAAGCGCGAGACCGGGCCAAGGCGGAAGCCGAAGCCAACCGGCGCGAAACCGAAGCGGGGCTTGATACGCGCCTTGCAGAGGCGGAAGCGCGGATTGCCTCCATTCGCAATGCGGCCATGGCTGAAGTCGGCGGCATCGCTGAAGAAACCGCAACAGCGATTGTTGAAGCGCTCGGCGGCACGCCGGATCGCTCGGCGATCGCTTCTGCTGTTGCAGCGCAACGGAGCTAACCCAGATGGCTTTTGACGCAACATTCTGGGCCACCGTCGCCCTCGTCTTGTTCCTCGCCCTGATCGCGTACCTGAAGGTGCCGGGCATGGTCACGAAGTCGCTTGATGATCGCGCCGATCGCATTCGCGGCGAATTGGATGAAGCACGGCGCCTGCGTGAGGAAGCCCAGCAGCTTCTGGCCGAATACCAGCGCAAGCGCGCGGAAGCGGAGAAGGAAGCAGGCGACATTCTGGCTGCCGCTGAACGCGAAGCGACGATGCTGCGTCAGGACGCAAAGACCAAGGCAGACGAATACGTCGCGCGTCGCACCACCATGGCCGAGCAGAAGATCGCTCAGGCCGAGCGTGAGGCCGTGAATGCCGTACGCTCCAGCGCGGTTGACATTGCCGTGGAAGCGGCGCGGCGGGTTCTCGCCGAGCAGGGTGCAACGGCGCCCAACGCGTTCCAGTCGTCGCTGGCGGAAGTTCGCACCAAGCTCAATTGAGCTTCATCGCCGGAGTGGAAAATGGAGCCGTCGGAGCGATCCGACGGCTTTTCTTTGCTGGTCGTTGACGGGACAATATCGGTGCGGGGAGGGTGCCCGGGAATTCGGTGGATCAGCCAATAAGCCGAACGGGAGCGTCGCCTTCCATGGCAATCGCATCCACAAGATCACCTTGCACTCGATGGCCGGCGTCTGGCTTCAGCGGCGCAAAGCTCATGCGGTGGAGGCGAGCCACTGGGCCGTGCGCGCCGATCGCATCCCGGTGGCGTACGGTCGCGTAACCCATATGGCTGTCGAAACCGTAGCGGTCGTGTTGGGCGCTGCAGCGCGTCATCATTCGGTCGCGCATGACCTTGGCCACAATGGAAGCTGCGGCGATCGATTGCGAACGCTGGTCGCCCTTGATCAGCGCCTCGCAGGAACAGGGCAGGCCGGCCGGCACGTCGCGCCCGTCCACCAGCACGAGCTTGGGCTGCAGAACGAGACCATCCACGGCGCGCTTCATGGCGGTCAGGCTCGCCTGTAGGATGTTGATTTCGTCCACGCTTTCCGCGCAGATCGACGTCACCCCAACGGCAAGCGACGTCTTCAAGATCTTGATGAAAAGCGCCTCGCGCTGGTCGGAAGTGAGCCGCTTCGAATCGTCCAATCCCTTGGGAATCCGTTTCGGATCGAGGATCACCGCCGCCGCGACAACGGGACCCGCAAGGGGACCACGTCCGGCTTCGTCTGCGCCGGCGACCGGCCATTGGTCGGCCTTAATCGCCCGCTTTTCGCGCGCGAAATCCGGCGTCGAGACAATCTCGAACAAGGGCGGAGAATCAGGGTTCCGGGGAGCCATCGTGCGGCGAAGCTCGCATCGGACCTGATTCTCCGCAAGTCCTTCCCGGCGATTGGGGCGAGCCGGGAAGGGAGTCTTTGCCGGAGAACCGGCGTTCGCTTGAGCGAGTGCGGCTGTTTGAGCCGCTCGGAGCGTCAGAACAATTGCAGCTGCTTGCCGGCGGGTTCCGGCGCTTCGAAGAGGTCCGTGCGCAGCGATCGCCGCGCGGCATTCAAGCCAAGTCGCTTGGCCGCGAGTTCGAAGCGGCGGCCGATCTGCCAGGCATAAGGACCGCTGCCCTTCATGCGCTTGCCCCACTCCGCATCGTAGTCCTTGCCGTCTCGCATGGAGCGCACCAGCGAAAGCACATGGCGGTAGCGGTCGGGATAATGCGTCAGCAGCCAGTCCTTGAAGATCGGCGCCACTTCGAGCGGAAGCCGCAGCATGACGTAGCCGGCCTCTTTCGCGCCCGCGGCTGCAGCCGCGTCGAGGATGCGCTCGATTTCCGGATCATTGAGCCCGGGAATGATCGGCGCCACCATGACGGAAACCGGTATTCCGGCCCCATTCATTGCACGCAGCGCTTCAAGGCGACGCGTGGGCGTCGCCGCCCGCGGTTCCATCGTGCGTGCAAGCTTGCGATCCAGCGTGGTGACCGACAGCGCAACCTTGGCAAGGCCCCGCTCGGCCATTCGCCCGAGGACGTCGATGTCGCGCATCACCAGCGCGGATTTCGTGACGATCCCGACCGGATGATTGTGGGCATCCAGAACCTCAAGGATCTCGCGCATGATGCGATGAGTTTTCTCGATCGGCTGGTAAGGGTCGGTGTTGGTGCCGATGGCAATCGTGCGCGGCTGGTAGCCCGGTTTTGCCAGCTCCTTTTCGAGAAGCCTCGCCGCATCCGGCTTGGCGAAGAGCTTGGACTCGAAATCCAGGCCTGCCGACAACCCCATGTAGCTGTGGGTCGGGCGCGCAAAGCAGTAAACACAACCGTGCTCGCAACCCCGATAAGGGTTCACCGAGCGATCGAAGGAAATGTCCGGCGAATCGTTGCGCGTGATGATGGTGCGTGGCTTTTCAACCTGCACTTCCGTTTTGAACGGCGGCAGCTCTTCCAACGTGTTCCAGCCATCGTCGAATACGTGCCGGCTGGTGGGTTCGAAGCGCCCGGACGGGTTGATGCCAGCCGACCGGCCTCGACGGCGATCGGGTGCGATCCGCATGCCGCTGTCGTCAACCAGCGCGTTGGCGAGAGCAGCCCCACCTGTCGTAAATGCCGCGCGATCCGCGCGGGAAATCTGTTCCATGCCTTGCATAATGTGCTCCCGAGCTTCGCCTTGAGCGCGCGAATCGAACGCCGTTGATGAAAATAGTCCTAACGGCAGAACAGGAACGAAGCAAGAACAAATTCGTTCCCCGGGTGATGTGGCGCGGGCTTCCCTGTTGGGTTAAGCAGGGTACATGCTGACAGTTCTGATACCGACCCGGAACAGTGAGGAGGCGCTGGCAAGAACGCTTGCGAGCCTTGTTTCAGGGGCAGTGGAAGGAATGATCCGGGAGGTCATGGTCTGCGACGACGGCTCGCTTGATGGCACGGAAAAGGTCGCCGATCACGCCGGCTGCGTTTTCCTGGCGGGAGCTGGCTTGCCGCAAGGGCTGGCAAGGGCGCGCGGGGAATGGCTCCTCGTGCTGGAGCCAGGATCACGCCTGATGGCGGGGTGGACGGATGCGGTGCGCGATCACATGGCAGGGGATGATCGCCCCGCAAGGTTCAGGCGCGGGGGGGCACGCCGCGACAGGTGGCTCGACTGGATCTCTGCAGAGGGACCCCTACGGGCTGGCCTGCTCCTGCGGCACCGTCAAATGGCGGCGGTGCTGGACCCTCAAGGAGCGCTCAGCCTGCCGCGAGGTGTCTGCCGGCTGCCCGCAGAGATCATTCCTGCACCCTGACGGGCTGCGGGTCAGCCCTTGCGCCGCTTCAGGTGCTCGTCCAGCCGCGGCATGATTTCCACGAAGTTGCACGGCATATGGCGGTAATCGAGTTGTGCGCGGATGATCTCGTCCCAGCCATCCTTGCAGGCGCCGGGTGAGCCGGGCAGCACGAAAACGAAGGTCGTGCCGATCAGCCCGCCCGTGGCGCGCGACTGGATCGTGGAGACTCCGATCTTGTCGAAGGACACGCGGTGGAAGATCGCAGAAAAACCGTCCATCACCTTGGTGAAAAGCGGCTGCAGCGCTTCCACGGTGACGTCGCGCCCGGTGAAGCCGGTGCCGCCGGTGGTGATCACCACGTCCAGGTTTTCATCTTTTGTCCAGGCGAGAACCTGGGTTCGGATCGCTTCGACCTCGTCCCGAACAATGGCGCGCCCTGCAAGGCGATGGCCGGCTTCTTCGATCCGCTCTGCCAGGATCGTGCCCGATCTGTCGTCTTCGAGACGCCGGGTATCGGACACCGTCAGGACGGCGATGCCGACGGGAATAAAGGGGCGGCTTTCATCAAGGCGGTACATCGGCAAGGGCTCCGATCAGGACAGAAGAACAGGCTGAACGAACCAGCCGCGGTTTTCCTCAACGAGCAGGGCCGCTGCTTTGTTCGCCGCCGCCGCCGTGGAAAAAAGACCGAAACAGGTGGCGCCCGACCCGGACATGCGCTGGAAATCGGCACCGCTGTCGCGCAGCGCTTCGAGAACAGAGCCAATCATCGGCGCTGCTTCGATGGCCGGCGCTTGCAGGTCGTTGCGCGTTTGGTGAAGCCAAGCTGGCCAGTCGTCCGTTTCGGGAAAGGGTGGCAGCGGCGGGTTGGTTCGCTGTTGCAGCCGGGCAAACACAGCGGGCGTTGAAACCGCAACGCCGGGGTTTACGAGAACGGCGGGGATGGTCGGCAGGTCCCGAACAGGACGGACGTCTTCACCGATCCCGCTGACATGGGCGGCTTTGGCTACGAGGCACATCGGCACATCGGCGCCGAGGGCCAAGGCGAGTTCGGCAAGCTGCTGGGGCGTATATGAAAGATGCCACATCGCCGTCAGAGCCCGCAACGCGGCCGCGGCGTCGCTCGAGCCTCCGCCGATGCCCGACGCCACCGGCAAACGCTTCTCAAGGTGGATATGAACCGGACAGGATGAACCGCCAAGCGCGTCACGCAACAGGTCGCGTGCCTTCAAAACGAGGTTTCCCCCGTCAGTCGGCACGCCAGAAGCAAACGGGCCTGAGACGCTGAAGCGATCGTCCTTTGCAGGGCTAATTTCCAGGTGGTCGCCAAAATCGGCAAAAGCGACGAGGCTGTCCAGAAGGTGGTAACCGTCCGGCCGGCGTCCAATCACATGCAGGGCAATATTGACCTTCGCGGGAGCAAAGGCCCGGACAAGAGCATCGACGGTCATCAATCCTTGGCGATCGTGTAAACGCCGGTTTTCGGATCCTGCACCAGCGTTCCCTGGCTGCCCGAACGCGCTTCCTTTTCCTCGCGTCGAGATCGCGCGACGATCCGCTCGGCCTCCTTTGTGAGCTTCTTGTAACCGGCATAGCCAATCGCCCCGACAACGGCCAAGAAGATCAATGGCGGCATGGCTCACGCGCTCCCGATGGCTGTGAAGAAGATCCCGAACCTACAAGGGAAACCATGTCAGATCAAAGGCGATAGCGCGACCAAGCGGCTTCTTCATCAAGCGCGCTGATCAGCCCGCTGGCTGCGGCGCCCGCGACATCGGGAGCGTTGAAGCCCGCCCCTGCACCGAGGAAGCCGAAGCGGCGGCCGAGCAGGCCCTTCGGTGGAGTGATCACTCGCAAGCGGATATTTTCGCCGTAGCGCGCCTTCAAGGTGCCGCGCAGGTCACCCAGTGCATCCACAAGCCCAAGGGCGTAACCGCGCTTGCCGGCCCAGAACACCCCCGTAAATAGCTCTGGGTCTTCGGCAAGCTTGGCGCCGCGCCGTGTTTTGACCAGATCGATAAAGGTTTGATGCACTTCCAGCTGCAGCGCCTTTAGCCGTTCCACGTCTTCCGGCTTTTCCGGTTTGAACGGGTCCAGAACCGCCTTATTTTCACCGGCCGTATGAACGCGCCGTTCGATGCCGAGCTTGGCGATCAGGTCCTGAAACCCGAAGGACGCGGAAACCACGCCGATGGAGCCGACGATCGACGACGGGTCTGCGATGATCTCGTCGCCGGCGATCGCAATCATGTAGCCGCCTGAAGCAGCCACATCTTCCACGAACACCAGAACCGTCTTCTTCTTTTCCGCCGCGAGGTCCCGAATGCGCTGATAGATCAGCCGAGACTGGACGGGCGATCCGCCCGGCGAGTTGACCGAGATCGCAACGGCCGGTGCCGCCTTGAACGAGAACGCCTTGTCGAGCAGTCCGGCGCAGGACGCGAGGTTGAGCGACGGGCGCAGCGGCGATCCGCCCGCCATGATCATTCCGTTGAGCCGCACAACCGGAATAACGACCTCCTCCTTGCGCATGGACCGGGGCAACAAGCGGCGAAGGAAGCGGTTCACGGGGCGAAATCTCCGTTTGATTGGTGCATCCCATGTAGGTGGCGAGGGTCGCGGTGCAATGGCGGCGCTAATCGCCGAACAAGCTCGTGCGACCGTTGTTGATCGCGTCGGCGCGCGGCGAAAACCCGTTGCCGCTCTCGCCGTGAACAACAAGGGGAGGGTAGAGCGACAGTGTGGCTCGCGAGCCCAGCACCGCGCGCAGGATGATGCGGGTGGCGGGAAGGTCGGGTCGGGGAAGCACAGGCACGATCTGCGCGCCGCCGAAGCGGCCGGCGAGGGCGGCGAGGATTTCGGGCAGCGATTGCGGTCGCGCGATCAAGGCGAGGCCACCCTTCGGTCTCACGATTGCGGCAGCCGTCCGCAGCCATTGCGCAAACAGATCAGGGGTCAGCACATGCGCTTCCTGCCGCATCGGGTCAGGAGACGAGCGATCCAACGCAGCGTTGAATGGGGGGTTGAGGATCGCAAAATCCACGCTGTTGTCGTCGAGCCCGATCAGCCGCCGGGCGCCTCCGGTGTGGGTAACGTCCCCTTCCACGAGGCGCACGCGCGTTCGAAACGCCGCATTGGCGTCCAGCGCGAGCGTACGCGTCGCCCAAGCCACCATCTCGGCTGAGCGCTCAACAAAAAGTGCGCTGGCGCCTGGGCAGCGGGCAAGAACAGCCAGCCCCGCCGCTCCGGCGCCCGAACCAAGGTCGGCGACGGTGCCGCCGAAACCCGACGGCACCGCTGCAGCCAGCATCAGTGCATCCGTGCCCGCCCGATGGCCGGCGTCCTTCGGCTGCGCCAGATGAAAGGCCCCGCGATGGAAGGCATCGATCGTGTGCGGCGGCCATTCCTCCTGCGGCAACACGGTTGGTTCAATCGCGCTTGATTTCGCCGGCAATGCCGGCATCCGCCAGGAGCGCGCGAGCCCTGTCGACGGCATCCGCGTCAACAAGGATGCGACGAGCAAGAATGCCCAAGGAGCCTTCCATGATGCTCATGTTCTGGTCGGCGACAAAGCAGGCGATCCCCGCGTCGCGCATCAGCGCTTCCACAAAGGAAATCAGCACTGCATCGTTGGTTCGCATCAATTCGATCATGCAGCCTAGCTGGCAGGAAAGCCTTGCGAAGTAAACAAGGCGCAGCACGCGCCAATTCGCCCCTTGCCGCGCAGAAGGGGGCAAAATAGAACCGGCCGTCGAATGGAAGTCGCGTCCGGGAGTTCTGCCGTGGGTGTTGTCGTGAACCTGGAAGACGGCAAGAAGCCGCAAGCCTCGATCGCCGAGCTCGTTGCGCTGACGGCGCAGGACATGGCGGCCGTCAACGAACTGATCCTATCGAAGGCGGGATCGGACGTTGCCATGATCCCGGAAGTTGCCAATCACCTGATCTCGTCCGGCGGCAAGCGGCTGCGTCCGATGCTGACTTTGGCGGCCGCCAAGATGTTCAATTATGCCGGCGACGGGCACGTCAAGCTCGCCATGAGCGTCGAGTTCATGCACACGGCAACGCTGCTCCACGACGACGTGGTGGATGAAAGCGGCATGCGGCGCGGCAAGAAGACTGCGCGCATGATCTGGGGCAACCAGGCGAGCGTCCTCGTTGGCGATTATCTGCTTGGCCAGGCTTTCCGCGTGATGGTGGAAGTGGGTTCTCTGGAAGCGCTCGACATCCTGTCCAACGCCGCAGCCGTGATTGCCGAAGGCGAGGTGCTGCAGCTTTCGGTATCCAAGAACCTGGAAACCACCGAGGACGAATATCTGGAGGTCATCAAGGCGAAAACGGCTGCGTTGTTTTCGGCTGCGGCGGAAGTCGGCCCGGTGATCGCCAATGCGTCGCGCTCGGATCGCGCCGCCCTGCGCTCCTACGGAACCAATCTCGGACTGGCGTTCCAGTTGGTGGACGACGCGCTCGATTACGGCGGATCCAGCAAGGACCTCGGCAAGAATGTCGGCGACGATTTCCGCGAAGGCAAGGTCACGCTGCCGGTGATCCTGAGTTATCGGCGCGGCACGGAAGAGGAGCGGGCGTTCTGGCGCGAAGCGATCGAAACCGGCGAAGCCAGTGATGCGGCGCTCGAAAAGGCGTTTGGCATTATGAAGAAGCACGGCGCCATCGCCGACACGATCGGTCGCGCCCGTCATTTCGGCGGCATCGCTCGCGACGCGCTGGCGCCCTTGCCGTCATCGCGACAGAAGGCTGCTCTCCTGGACGTGATCGACTTCTGCATCAGCCGCGTGGTTTGACGCAGCGGCAGCCGTTGAAGCTGCACCGCAAAAAGGCCATGCTTGCGCGTAACTGCTTCGGCTTCGATATCGATGCCTTGACCAAAGCGAAGCGGGCCTGGCGCCCGGAAAGGATCCCATGCGGCAGTTTCGCCAACGCGGCTTGAGCACACTCGCGCTTCTGGCAGCCCTTTCCACTGCGGCGATGCCGGCAGCCGCAAAAGAAAACGCCGCCGCGCCGCAGTTCGATCCGTCGCAGATCTCGACCTTTTCCGGCGCACTTTTAGCCGCCCGAACGGCCGAAACCGACAAGAACTTCGACGCTGCAACGGACTACTACAAGCGTGCTCTGGCGCTTGAACCGGATAACCAGGATGTGGAGCGCAGCCTGTTCCTGGGCTTGCTCGCACAGGGCGATTTCAACCAGTCGCTGCGGCATGCCGAAAAGTTGAAGCTGGTGCGCGGCGTTTCGCGCGTGGCCAGCATGACGCTCGGCATCGACGCCCTGCGCGACCGGCGCTACGCCGAAGCTGACAAGCTCTTTTCCGGAAGCATCGATTCCGATCTGGATCGTCTCGTGGCAGGCCTGCTTTCCGGATGGAGCAAGCTAGGCCTCGATGCACCGCAAAGCGCGCTCGATTCCTTGGATCGGCTGGACGGCCCACCCTGGTTTTCGCTTTTCGTCAGCTATCATCGCGCCCTGATTGCAGAGGCAGCGGAGCTCAACGACGAAGCGCGCAGGACCTATGAAGCGACGCTCGCCAATCAGGATGCAGGCGGTGCTGCGCCGGATACCTATTTGCGCGCGGCCGAAGCCTATGCCGGCTTCCTCGCCCGTCAGGGCGAAAAGGATGCCGCGATCCGTGTCTTGGACAGCGCGGACGATTTCATTGGCGGTCGCATTCCGATCGTCAAGCTGCGCGATCGTATCCGCGCCGGTGAAACCATCCAGCCGATGGTGAAATCTCCGGCCGAAGGCGGAGCCGAAGCCTTGCTCAACGTGGCGGCGGCTCTCAATCAAAGCGGCGGCGAGTCGTTTGTCCGCCTTTACCTGCAACTGGCGCGGGCGTTGCACCCTGACAGCGACATGATCCTTCTGCAGCTCGCCAGCATCGCTGAGCAGCAGCAATTGCCGGAAGAAGCGATCGCGCTCTACACGAAGATTCCCGACCGCTCGCCCCTGAAACGTGCAGCCGAACTGCAGATCGGGCTGAACCTTGCTGACCTGAAGCGGCACGACGAGGCGATCAAACATCTGCGCATCGCCCTGGAACAGGATAAAACCGACACCCGCGCCTATCTGGCGCTGGGCGGCGTTTATTCCGGCCAGGAAAACTACCGCGCCGCCGCCGAGGTGTATGACGAGGCTGTCGCTGCCCTGCCGGCACCTGATCGCTCCAACTGGAACATCTTCTACCAGCGCGGCATCGCCTACGAGCGGCTGAAGCAGTGGGACAAGGCCGAACCGAATTTCCGCAAGGCACTGGAACTGTTTCCAGACCAGCCGCAGGTCCTGAACTATCTCGGCTATTCCTGGGTCGACATGAACATGAACCTCGAGGAAGGCCTCGAGATGATCAAGCGAGCGGTGGAACTGCGTCCTTCCGACGGCTACATCGTCGATTCCCTTGGCTGGGCTTATTACCGCCTTGGCCGTTACGAGGATGCGGTCACGGAACTCGAGCGCGCTGTTTCGCTGAAGCCGGACGATCCGGTTCTGAACGACCACCTTGGTGACGCGTATTGGCGGGTCGGGCGCAAGCTGGAAGCCACCTTCCAGTGGAGCCACGCGATCGACCGCGAGCCGACCGAGGCCGATCTGCCGAAGATCCGCGAAAAGCTTGCCAAGGGTCTTCCGGACATTCCGGCGCCGGCCGCTGCCGATGCCGAGCCAGCGAAACCTGCGCCGGCGGCCAGCAACCCGGGCTGATGGGTGCTGGGTCGCCGCAGAAGGCGACCCTTATCCCCGGCCTTCTCAGGTATGCGACAGCTGATTTCCGCCGTCGCGGTACTCGCCGAGCGCTTGCCGGAGGATCTGCACCGAGGACGTAAGGAAGATGCCGGCCATGATCGCGGCGACGATCAGGTCGGGCCAAGCCGTTGCGGTGGCCCAAACGCCGGCGGCTGCCGCCATGACGATTACGTTGCCGATGGCATCATTGCGCGAGCAAAGCCAGACGGAACGGACATTGGCGTCGCCATCCTTGTAGGATCGCAGCAGCACCACCGAGGCGAGATTGGCAGCCAGCGCCAGAAAGCCGATCAAACCCATGATCTCGGCCTGCGGAACGCCAAGCACCAGGGTCTGGTATAGCGTCGAGCCGAACACCCAAAGCGCCATCAGGAACAGCGACGCGCCCTTCGCGAGTGCTGCCGTGGCGCGCACCCGCAGGCTTGCCCCGATCACGGCAAGGCTCAAGCCGTAGGTGATCGTATCGGCCAGGAAATCGAGCGCGTCCGCTTGCAGTGCCTTTGAGCCGGCAAGCTGGCCCGCAACCGTTTCCAGCGCGAACATGCCGCCGTTGATGGCGATCACGAGCCAAAGTATCTGCTTGTAGCGCCGGTCCATGCCGTCAAACACCGGGACGCCCGGGGCGCAGCAGCTTGGGGCCGCATCAGGCCCACCTGAGTGCGCGCGTCGGTCGTGATCATGATGATGGTGAGGGTCGTGCGTCGCTTCCGCTGAGCAGCAGGCGTCAGCCATGGCTTCACTCCTTTAAACAGCCAGGCGACATCACTACAATCTCTAGTGACTATAGGTGCAAGCAGAAAATGCGCGATCTTTCCATTGGTGAACTGTCCCGCCGCACGAAGGTGAAGGTGCCAACCGTGCGTTATTACGAGGATGTCGGACTGATGCCGGCGCCCCCCCGTTCAGAAGGAAAGCAGCGGCGGTATGACGCCGATGCCGTTTCGAGGCTGAACTTCATCCGCCACGCGCGTGAACTCGGCTTTGAAGTTAACGCGATCCGCGAGCTTCTTGATCTGTCTGCCGATCGCTATCGACCGTGCGAGGAGATCGACGCGATTGCCAGCCGCCATCTGTCCGACGTGACCCGGCGGATTGCCCAGTTGCAGATGCTGGAAAAAGAGCTGCAGCGAATGGTGCAGCAGTGCGGACATGGCAGCGTGGAAGACTGCCGGGTGATCGAAACACTCAACGATCACGCCCATTGCAGCCCCAACGCGCATCCGATCGGGTTATCGCCTCGCGACCGCGCCGGCTCGCCTTGACGCTCTTTCCACCCCGTCCTAGGAGGGCGCCTCGCATTCTCCAGTTCTGTCGAGGCTTCCGTGACAGCGACGACTCACTTCCACAATGACCCGAAGCGCTCGTTTCAGGGTCTGATTCTAACGCTTCACGCCTATTGGGCCGACTATGGTTGCGTGGTGCTGCAGCCCTACGACATGGAAGTGGGAGCGGGCACGTTCCACCCCGCCACCACCTTGCGGGCGCTAGGACCGAAGCCTTGGAATGCCGCTTACGTGCAACCGTCGCGCCGCCCGAAGGATGGGCGCTATGGCGAAAACCCAAACCGTCTCCAGCATTATTACCAGTACCAGGTTATCCTGAAGCCCAACCCGTCGAACCTGCAGGAGCTTTACCTCGGTTCCTTGAAGGCGATCGGGATCGATCCGCTTTTGCACGACATCCGCTTCGTCGAGGATGACTGGGAAAGCCCGACGCTGGGCGCCTGGGGGCTTGGCTGGGAGTGTTGGTGCGACGGCATGGAAGTGTCGCAGTTCACGTATTTCCAGCAGGTGTGCGGCATCGAATGCGCGCCGGTCGCCGGCGAGCTGACCTACGGCCTCGAACGCCTCGCGATGTATGTGCAGGGCGTTGATAACGTCTACGACCTCAACTTCAACGGCCGCGACGGTGACGAAAAGGTCACCTACGGTGACGTGTTCCTTCAGGCCGAGCAGGAATATTCCCGCTACAACTTCGAGCATGCTGATACGGCGATGCTGTTGCAGCACTTCGTGGATGCGGAAAAGGAATGCCAGGCGCTGCTTGTCGCCGGTGCACCGCAGAATGGCGGCGTGCAGCGGGTGATCTTTCCCGCCTATGATCAGGCAATCAAGGCGAGCCACGTGTTCAACCTGCTCGATGCCCGCGGCGTGATCTCGGTCACGGAGCGGCAGAACTACATTCTGCGGGTGCGCAACCTTGCCAAGGCCTGCGGCGAAGCGTTTCTGCTGACGGACGCGGGCGGTTACGTGGCGCGCAGCGCCGCAGCCTGACAAAAGGCGCTCGCGGCGCGGGGATCGGTCTTGCCGCCGCACCGCAGGGATGCATGATGGCGCGGCTGGCCGCTTGGCCTTTCTGAAGGGGAACAGGAATGGACTTCGGGGTCGGCACAATCGTTCTTGTCGTGATCGCATTGATCGCAGTCTATGTGGTCGTGATCTACAATGGCCTCGTGCGCGCCAGGCAACTCGTGCAGGAAGCCTGGTCCGGCATCGATGTGCAGCTCAAGCGGCGCGCCGACCTCATTCCCAACCTGATCGAAACCGTGAAGGGCTACGCCGCACATGAGCGGCAAGCGCTGGAAGAAGTCACGGCCATGCGGGCTCGCGCCCAAAGCGTGCCGAGCGGCGATGTCGCCGCGCGTGCGCAAGCCGAAGGCATGCTGAGCCAGTCACTCGGCCGGCTTTTTGCGGTGGCCGAAGCCTATCCGGACCTCAAGGCAAACCAGAACTTTCTTCAGCTGCAAACCACCTTGGAAACCACCGAAGGTGAAATCCAGATGTCGCGGCGGTATTACAACGGCGCGGCGCGCGACCTGAACATCAAGGTCGAGAGCTTTCCGTCGAACCTTGTTGCAAACTCCTTCGGCTTCAAGAAGGCGGATTACTTCGAGATCGAGAATCCCGCTGATCGCGCCGTTCCCAAGGTTGCCTTCAGCTAAGCGCCGCAGGCTGTTTTTCGCCGTGAAACGCTTTCTTCTCCTGTGCTTGTTGCTTGCTTTCGGCATCGTGGGCGCACGGGCAGCGGAAGAGATCCGCTCCTTTGACGTGCGGATTGACCTGGATGCTGATGCGACACTGCTGGTAACGGAGCAGATCGAGGTGAACGTCGAGGGCAGGGCAATCTCGCGGGGTATCTTCCGCGACATTCCGCTGCGCTATGAGGATGCGTCCGGGAAGACGCGCGAAGTGGAACTGGACGTTCGTTCCGTCACCCGCAATGGCGCTGCCGAGCCTTATGAGGTGACGCGCGGCTCAGGCGTGCAACGCATCCGCATCGGCAACCCGGATGTCCGTCTGCCGCGAGGCATCCACCGCTACACCATTACCTATGAAACCAGGCGCCAGATCCGCTATTTCGCCGATCATGACGAGCTCTACTGGAACGTCACGGGCAACGCCTGGGATTTCCCGATCCTGCGCGCCGAAGCGGAAATCCGGCTGCCCCCCGGCGGAAAAGCCAGCGATGTCACCTTCTTCACGGGTGCCTACGGATCTACCGGAAAGGCCGCACGGGCCCAGATCCTGCAGGACGGCCGCATCGTCGTTGCCCGCACCACGCAGCCGCTTGGCGTGCGGGAAGGCCTCACGATTGCCGTTGCGTTTCCGAAGGGCGTGGTTGCTCCGCCAAGCGCGGAAGACGAGCGCGCAGATTGGCGCCGAGACAATCTTGGCTGGATCGTCGGCGCCGTTGGCCTGGCGACGGTGCTGGCGTTCTACCTGTGGGCCTGGAACCGGGTCGGGCGCGATCCTCCTGGAGACGTGGTGGTGCCACGTTGGGATGCGCCGAAGGGTGTGACGCCCGCGCTCGCCAACTACATCGACCAGCGCGGGTTCAAAGGACAGGGCTGGGATGCCTTCGCTGCCGCCGTGCTGGATCTTGCCGTGAAGGGCCACGTCGTTCTGGAGGAACTGGACGACACCGTCACCATCCGTCGGGTCGGCGATGGTGTTCCGCGAGATCTCGGCGTCGGCAGCCGGGCCATCCTGTCGTTCTTCCCCAACGACGGAGACACTCTGCGCGTCGACAAGGCCAATGGCGTGTCCGTTCAGGCGGCCGGAAAGCTGTTCCGCTCCGCCCTGGAACGGGAACACCGGCATCGCTTCTACAAGCACAATCCCTTGTACCTGCTTGGCGGTGCCTGCTTGTCGCTGCTGGTGGTCGTCTTCACGCTTGGCTTGTCCGGCTTTTCGGAAGAAGCGCTTGCAGGCGCCGTGGGTGCCGTCCTGCCGGGCATCGTGATTGCCATCTTTGCCGTGAACATCGGCCGCAAGCTCCTCCGGGCGCGAACGCTTCGGGAGCGGATCAGCGCAATTCTTCTTGCTGGCTTTGTGGGCTTCATGTCGCTGAGTGCCATCGGCGGTGTGACCGCGCTCCTGACAGAACTGAACTTCAACCCGCAGGTCCTTGCTGTTGTTGGCGGTTTGGCGATCGCAAACGTCACGTTTTTTTACCTGATGGGGGCGCCGACGCCGCTCGGACAAAAGCGATCCGCCGAGATCGCGGGGTTGAAGCAATATCTCACCCTGGCCGAAGCCGAGCGCATGAACATGCAAGGCGCGCCGGCGATGTCGCCGCGCCACTTCGAAACGCTGCTGCCCTATGCTGTCGCGTTGGGCGTGGAGAAACCCTGGTCGCGTGCCTTCGACGGCTGGCTGGCTGCCGCGGTGGCCGCGGGAACAGCCACCGCCTACGCCGGGCCCGGCTGGTACCATGGCGACCGACCCTTTAGCCCGAGCGGAATGGGGTCCGACCTCGGCAGCCTCGCCGGATCTTTGTCAAACAGCTTCACGGCCTCCTTGCCGGTTGCGAAAAGCTCGTCTTCCGGCTTTTCGGGCGGCGGCGGCTTTTCCGGCGGCGGCGGCGGCGGCGGCGGTGGCGGCGGCTGGTAAGCCACTGCCGTTCCCCGGTTCTCGGCTACCGACCACGGTTCAACCGCCGGCCAGACACAAAACGGCTTCGCATCTTCGCTCCAATTGCTTTACAGGCAGCGCAGCGACTTCAAGCCCATAGCGACTGCACCATGCCTGACCTCCTTCTCGAACTGCGCTCCGAAGAAATCCCTGCCCGCATGCAACGCAAGGCGGCCGGCGATCTTCGCAAGATGATCACGGACGGGCTGGTGGAAGCCGGGCTCACTTATGAAGGGGCGCAGGAGTACTGGACGCCCCGCAGGCTGACGCTGGACATCCGCGGGCTCAACGCGCGGTCGAAGGATGTGCGCGAGGAGATCAAGGGGCCAAGCGTGTCCGCTCCGGAGGCCGCAATACAGGGCTTCCTGCGCAAGGCCGGCCTGAGCGACATCGCCCAAGCCCACAGGCATGCGGATCCAAAGAAGGGCGAGTTCTACGTTGCCCACCTCGTGAAGCCGGGCCGCAGCGCCGAAGAGATCGTGGCTGAGCTTGTGCCTGCCGTGATACGCGCCTTTCCCTGGCCGAAGTCGATGCGCTGGGGCAGGGCGTCGGCGCAGCCGGGTTCCTTGCGCTGGGTTCGGCCGCTGCAATCGATCCTGTGCACCTTCGGCCCTGAAACCGGCGGCGAGCCGGAGGTGATCGACATCGAAGTGGATGGCATCCGTTCCGGCAACGTGACCTACGGCCACCGCTTCCATGCGCCGGATGCGATCACGGTGAAGCGCTTCGACGATTATGTCGCAAAGCTCGAAGCCGCCAGGGTTGTGCTGGATGCCGAGCGGCGCAAGGCGATCATCCGCGACGATGCCAAGAACATCGCGTTCGCCAACGGACTGGAACTGGTGGAAGACGACGCGCTGCTTGAAGAAGTGTCCGGCCTCGTGGAATGGCCGGTGGTTCTGATGGGGAGCTTTGAGGAAGAATATCTCCAGATCCCCGCAGAGGTGATCCAGCTCACCATCCGTGCCAACCAGAAGTGCTTTGTCACGCGGCCCGCCGGCGGAAACCCTGATGGTGGCGTATCCAACCGCTTCATCCTGACTGCCAACATCGAGGCGAGCGACGGCGGTGCCGAGATCGTGCATGGCAATGGCAAGGTGGTGCGAGCTCGCTTGTCGGATGCGCTTTACTTCTGGAACACCGATCAGGCCGATCTGCCGGACCGCGCGGGGCTGACGGAGGCGGGCGAAACGTTCGGCCTCGATCTTTCCAAGCCGCTCGACCAGCGCATGGCCCGGCTCCACCGGCTCGGCGTCACCTTCCATGCCAAGCTTGGCACGCAGGGTGAGCGCGTTCAGCGCATCGCCAAGCTGGCGGAGGACCTGGCGCCGGTGGTCGGGGCCGATCCGCAATTGGCCAGGCGCGCGGCAGTGCTGGCCAAGGCTGATCTGCCCACGGAGGTGGTTGGCGAGTTCCCGGAGCTGCAGGGCGTCATCGGGCGCAAATACGCCCTCCTGCAGGGCGAGCACCCCTCGGTCGCCGCAGCCTTGGAGGAACACTACAAGCCGCAAGGACCTTCCGATCGCGTGCCGACGGATCCGGTTTCGGTGACCGTTGCCCTGGCCGACAAGTTCGACACGCTGGTGGGTTTCTGGGCCATCGACGAGAAGCCCACGGGCTCCAAGGACCCCTACGCGCTACGCCGTGCTGCCCTGGGCGTGATCCGCATCCTGGTGGAAAACGGGATTCAGATGCCGCTAGCGTCCCATGTGAACGCCGACCTCCTGTCCTTCTTCCACGACCGCCTCAAGGTCTACCTCCGCGATCGCGGTGCCCGGCACGACCTCATCGATGCCGTGCTAGCCACGGATACGGCGAATGACGACCTCCTTCTGATCGTGCGACGCGTGGAAGCTTTGGGTTCGTTCCTGGAAACGGACGATGGCAAGAACCTCCTAGCTGGCACCAAGCGCGCCGCCAACATTCTAGCTGCCGAGGAAAAGAAGGGGACAACGGTCGCCGAGGCTGTTGAGCCCGCCCGCTTCGCTGCCGAGCAGGAACGCAGCCTCTTTGCGGCGGTGAATCAGGCTGAGAAGGAAGCAGCGCAAGCCGTTGAGAGGCAGGACTTTTCCGCCGCCATGGCGGCGCTTAGTCGTTTGCGCGAGCCGGTCGATGCCTTTTTTGACACCGTGCTGGTGAATGATGAGGACGCGGTGATCCGGGCAAACCGCTTGGCGCTGCTCCAGCGGATCCGTGCCACAACGAGCACTGTTGCGGACTTTTCGAGAATTGGCGGCTGATCGCCGGCGGCTTCCCCTTACAGGGGGCGGTTGGCGCTGGGGGAAACCGGCTGCACGGCAACGGGTTCAGGCACGCTGCCTGACCGGGCAGGAGCATCCAAATCGTCCGGGGAGCCGGCTGCTTCCTGCTGCTCGACGAGGTCGTCGTTGTTTGAGGGTGGTGCGCTGCGCGCTGGCGGCGGAACGGATGCTTCCGGTGATTGTGAAACCGGCTGGCTTCGCACCTCACCGGTGCCACCATCGATGATCATCGGCGCGCCATAGCGTTTGCGCGGCTTGGTGTCGGCGGACGCGATGTCGTCCTCTTTGTCGTCGCCGGAGCGTGCGCTTGCGAAGTCTGGTGTTCCGAGCCTGATCACCGAGGGGGTTGTTTTCGGTAAGGGCAAGACAATAACCGAGGACGCGAGGGCCGGGCCCGTGAAGGCCATGCAACCAAAAATCAGCAGCAATGAACGCATCGGGAACTCCTTGCTCGCGGACCACACCGTTCGATAACAGCAAAGAGTTACCAACGCCCTCTCTGGGCCGCAGGCAATTGAGGATTTTCGAATGACAGGCTCCGTCCCTGCCGACCCGCTTCAACGCGCCGTGGATGCGCTCCGGCGCGGCGGGATCGTCGCCGTGCCGACGGAAACCGTTTACGGTCTTGCCGCTGATGCAACCGACGGCCAGGCGGTGGCGCGGGTCTTCGAAGCAAAGGGGAGGCCGCAGTTCAACCCGCTGATCGTTCATGTCGCCGATCGCGCCATGGCAGACCAGATCGCAGCGTTCGACGCGCTGTCGGCCGCCCTGGCTGATCGCTTCTGGCCCGGCCCGTTGACGCTGGTTCTTCCCCTTAAGGAAGATACCGCCATCCATCCGCTCGTGACAGCCGGGTTGACGACAGTGGCCCTGCGCATGCCGCAAGGGCCGGCGCTGGAGGTCATGTCCAAGCTTCAGCGGCCGATCGCGGCTCCCAGTGCCAACACATCAGGCCGCATCAGCCCGACAAGTGCTCAGGCGGTGCACGACGACCTTGGCACGAAACTCGACTTCATCCTGGATGGTGGGCCGACGCAGGTTGGGCTGGAATCCACCATCGTCAAGGTGGAGGGTGGAACGATCAGGTTGTTGCGACCGGGCGGGATCACCGCCGAAGAGATTGAAAAAGCAGTCGGGCAAACCGTCACAAGCGCCGGCGCCCGCCCAGCGATCGAAGCGCCGGGCATGCTAGCCTCCCATTATGCACCCGCGGCCGCCGTGCGGCTGGAAGCGGAGGCGCTGCAGCCGGGCGAAGCGCTGCTTGCCTTCGGCAACAGCCGGATTGCCGGTGCCGATGCCGCCCTGGCGGTTCGCAACCTTTCCCCGTCCGGAGATCTTCGAGAAGCCGCGGCGAACCTTTACGCCCACCTCCAGGCGCTTGATCGGTGCGGAGCCGGGATGATCGCGGTAGAAACCATTCCGCACCACGGGCTCGGCGTGGCGATCAATGATCGTTTGAGCCGGGCCGCGGCACCGCGAGGCAAGTAGAAGCGAAGCATCAACGACTTGGCAATCTTGCTTTCTGCTTTATGCATCCGGGTTGCAAACCGATAACCATCGTTCCATCCGAATTTGCTTAACCCAACTTCTTAAGTGCGCCGGTAAGGAGCCGCGCTTAGCTTCCCGTTCAACGAGGCCGGAACACCGGTCCGAAAGCTGGAAACAGCTCTCAGGAAGAACAGGAAGACAGGCATGATGAACATCGGATTGAAGCCGGTCTGGGCGGGCAGCGACATGCGCCTCGATCCTTTCCGCTTGCCACAAGTGGTGACCTACGCAACATCGGACGAGCAGGGCGACGTCCTGTTCACGATCGACAAGCGTGGCGCTGTGATCAAGCGCTGGCTTGAGCGCAGCGGCTTGCCAGTGACCATTGCCTTGCCGGCGCGTGCCTTTCAGGGCGTGGCGGCGCGGGCGCTTGAAGATGACACCGGCCATGTCACGGTGACGCTGGAATTGCACCATGCCGACCCGCAGCTTTCGGTTCCGCTGCTGGTTGCCCACGACCTGGATGACGTGGCGGCGGATTGGCGCGCATGGGCGGAAGCCTACAACCTGCCGATGCTGCTTGTCGAAGCCGATGGCGTCGCCCGCACGCTTGAGGATACGATCGGCGGGGTCAAGGCAGGCCCTGCCAAGCCGCGCCGCAAACGCTCCTCATCGGCGCCGCGTCGCCCGCGGTTCCTAGCGCGCCGCAAGTCCGGCGATCTTGGATTGCGGCTTGTGGTGGACGGCGAGGAAATCATCGCCCGCACGTAGAAAGAGGTAGCGGGTCACACATAGATGCGCAGGGTGGCCCAGATGCCACCTGCCATCAGGCCGATGAATATCAGCCAGCCGACCGTCGAGTTCGACTTGAACAATCTGAGGCACTGATCCGGATCGTCGATGTCGAGCACCCGGATCTGCCGCATCATGTGAACGGCGGCGGCGACGAGGCCGGCCATGGCCGGAAGGGGCACCTGGGCGGAAGCAAAAGCCGACGCAATCAAAACCAGCGCCCCGCCGTAGAGGTAGATCAGCCACTGCTTCGTGCGGTCGCCGAACAAGCGAGCCGTGGAGCGGACGCCAACCAGCGCGTCGTCTTCCTTGTCCTGGTGGGCATACAGCGTGTCATAGCCGATCGTCCAAAGAACGGCGCCTGCGTTAAGCAGCAAGGGTGCGGCGTCGAGCCGTCCGAAGGCTCCAGCCCACCCCATCAGCGCACCCCAGGAAAAGGCAAAGCCCAGAAAAAGCTGCGGCCAATCCGTAACGCGCTTCATGAAGGGATAGATCGCGACCGGGATCAGCGCGCAAAGGCCGACCACAATCGCAAAGCTATTGAACTGCAGAAGCACGGCCAGCCCGACCAGCGCCTGAAGCACCAGGAAGAACCAGGCCTGCTTCTTGGAAACCTGCCCGGAAGGAAGCGGCCGCGACCGGGTGCGATCGACCTTCTCGTCGATGCGGACATCCACGATGTCGTTATAGGTGCAACCGGCACCACGCATTGCGATCGAGCCGACAAGAAACAAAAGAAGATGCCAGGGTGAGGGCAGCACGCTGGCGAGCGGATCGCCGGCCCGGGCGCCCGCTGCCGCCGCCATCGCGGCTGACCACCAGCAAGGCCAAAGCAGAAGCCACCAGCCGATGGGGCGGTCCCATCGAGCCAACTGCGCATAGGGCCAAAGCCCGCGCGGAAGCAGCCGGTACACCCAATGGCCGCTCGGCGCATCCTTGACGCGCCCGCGCACGCCGGTGGTTTGAATGGTTTCCATGGGGATTCGAGTGGCAGGGGCAGGCTTGAGCGTCAAGGGACTTGATGTGAGGGCGACGGACGTACCTTTGCACGCAGAATTGCAGGAGGTCAGTTTGGGCTATGCTACCGTGAGTGAGTTTTGCTCAAACATCGCGAAGTACCCCTGATGAAGTAACTGCGGAGCGAACGGAGTTGGTGGATACCCGGCAGAACAGCGAGGCGGCTGTTGTTTTGCCTTTGTCCGATGGGGAGGCATACAGGAAACGCTGGTGGCGGCGACGCGCAATCGCGCGAGATTGCGTCCTGCCGTTTCCTCGACGAGCGCTAGCCACCTTGCCTTTGCCGGCTGTCGCCTCTAGGCCCAACCGTATATTTCCTGCGGGCTTGATAGCAAATGAACGTTCTCCTGATTGGCTCCGGTGGCCGTGAACACGCATTGGCCTGGAAGCTTGGGGCTTCGCCGAAGCTGACAAGGCTTTATGCCGCGCCGGGTAATCCCGGCATCGCCGATCATGCCGAACTTGTGGACCTGCGTGCCACGGATCATGCCGCGGTGGTGGCGTTCTGCCGCGAAAAGGCGGTGGAGCTTGTGGTTGTTGGTCCGGAAGCGCCGCTGGTGGACGGCCTTTCCGATGCCCTGCGCGAGGCTGGCATCAAGGTGTTCGGCCCGAGCAAGGCGGCTGCCCAACTGGAAGGGTCCAAGGGCTTCACCAAGGATCTTTGCGCTCGCTTTGACATCCCAACAGCGGCTTACGGCCGCTTCAGAGATGCAGCCGAAGCGCGCGCTTACATCGAACAGCAAGGTGCTCCCATCGTCGTGAAGGCCGACGGGCTTGCGGCCGGCAAGGGCGTTACCGTGGCGATGACGACCGATGAAGCCCTGGCTGCGGTGGACGCTTGCTTCGACGGGAGCTTCGGCTCCGCCGGAGCGGAACTGGTGGTGGAAGAGTATCTCGAAGGCGAGGAAGTCAGCTTCTTCTGCATTTGCGACGGACAAACGGCGGTGGCCTTCGGCGCCGCGCAAGATCACAAGCGCGTCGGCGATGGCGACACCGGGCCGAACACCGGGGGTATGGGCGCCTATTCCCCGGCGCCGGTCTTAACGCCTGACGTCGAACAGGCGGTGATGCGCGACATCATCGCGCCCACCTTGCGCGGCATGGCGGAAATCGGAGCGCCGTTCTCCGGAGTTCTGTTTGCCGGCCTGATGCTGACAAAAGACGGCCCCAAGCTTATCGAATACAACGTTCGGTTCGGGGATCCGGAATGCCAGGTTCTGATGATGCGGCTTCACAGCGATCTTCTCGACCTGCTCCACGCCGCAGCCGATGGGCGGCTGGCCGAACAGGATCTGCGCTGGAGCGAGGACACGGCCCTGACCGTCGTGATGGCTGCGAACGGCTACCCAACCACTCCGCTGACGGGCACGGTGATCAAGGGAGTTGACCAGGCCGCAGGCGAGGGGGCCAAGGTGTTCCATGCCGGCACCGCGCTCAAGAACGGCGCGCTGGTCGCCGCAGGCGGGCGCGTGCTCAACGTGACCGCCCGTGCCCCTACGGTGCGCGAAGCACAGGCAATAGCCTACGAAGCAGTTGATCGCATCGATTGGCCGCAAGGGTTCTGTCGACGCGATATCGGCTGGCGCGCGCTTTAACGGCGCGGCGGGATCGTCGGCAACAAGCCTGCCTCGTATGGATCGGGCGCAGGCTCGGTGGGCAGCGTGCCTTCCGCCATTCGCTTCTTGTGATGCGCAAGCGAGCACGCGGCAGAGCAAAGCAGGCCGCGATCGCACCAATAGGCGGCGCCATAATCGAGCCGCCCATGGTCCAGTGCGAAGTTCTCGTCTCCGTATGGCAGTCCGCATTCCACACAGTCGTAACGATCGGTTCGCGCGAGCATGGCAGGCCCCTTCATTTCGATGGCGACTTGTTCTAGCACGAAGCAGAGCAGTCAGCCGAAGAGGTCATTCATGTATCGCGCACCGGTCAACGAGATCGCGTTCACACTGAAGCAGGTCGCAGGTTTGGCACCGGACCTGGAGCAGGGCCGCTACGGAGATCTTTCGGATGATCTCGTTGATGCGATCCTTGGCGAGGCAGGTCGCTTCGCCAGCGATGAGATCGCGCCGCTGAACCTGCCCGGCGACATGGAAGGCGCCCAGTGGAACGACGGCAAGGTCACCATGCCCAAGGGATGGCCCGAGCTTTACCACCGCTGGCGCGAAGGCGGCTGGAACGGTTTGTCTGGCCCTGAGGAGTATGGCGGGCAGGGCTTGCCCCTGATGCTGAATGTCGCGGCAAACGAGATGTGGAGTTCGGCTTCCATGGCCTTCGGGCTGGGGCCGCTGCTCACCATGGGTGCGGTGGAAGCCGTGGAGAAGCACGGCTCGGATGCGCTCAAGGCCACCTATCTCGAAAAGCTCGTGTCCGGCGAATGGACCGGCACGATGAACCTGACCGAGCCGCAAGCCGGTTCGGATCTTGCTGCCCTGCGCACCCGCGCCGAGCGCAAGGACGACGGCACCTACCGTATTTTCGGCCAGAAGATCTTCATCACCTATGGCGAGCACGACATCACGGACAACATCGTGCACCTCGTTCTGGCACGTTTGCCGGATGCGCCGGTGGGCACGCGCGGCATTTCCTTGTTCCTGGTGCCGAAGTTCCTGGTGAACGATGACGGAAGTCTGGGCGAACGCAACGACGTTTATTGTGCTTCGATCGAACACAAGATCGGCATCCACGGTTCGCCGACCTGCACCATGATCTTTGGCGACGGGAAGGGGGAGGCGGGAGAAGCTGGCGCGATCGGCTATCTCGTTGGCGAGGAGAATCGTGGGTTGGCCTGCATGTTCACCATGATGAACAATGCGCGTTTGAATGTCGGCATCGAGGGCGTGGGCATCGCCGAAGCGGCCTACCAGAAGGCCCGTGACTACGCCGGCGAGCGCAAACAGGGTCGGGCAGCAGCCGCGGCCGCTGCAGCGGGTGCCGATATGAGCCCGATCATCGAGCATCCGGACGTTCAACGGAATCTGCTCACGATGAAGGCCCTGACCTCGGTGTCCCGAGCGATCTGCTACGCTTGTGCCAATGCGCTGGACCGTGCCCACACCGCGGAAGGGGATGATGCCCGTCATTGGCAGGAACGCGCCAACCTCTTGACCCCAGTTGCTAAGGCCTTCTCCACCGACATCGGCGTGGAAGTGGCGTCGATCGGCGTGCAGGTGCATGGCGGCATGGGCTTCGTGGAAGAAACCGGCGCCGCGATCTTCTATCGCGATGCGCGCATAGCGCCAATTTACGAGGGCACCAACGGCATCCAGGCGATCGATCTCGTGACGCGCAAGCTGCCGCTGTCCGGTGGCACGCAGATGGCTGGCTATATCAGCGAATTGCGTGCAGACGTTGAAGCCTTGCGCACCTCCAACCTGCCCGAACTTGGCCGCTCCGCCGATCGGCTCGAAAGCGCCATCGACGACCTGGAAGAAACGACCGGCTGGTTGCAGGCCGCCCTCGCCGAAGGCCGCACCGAAGAAGCACTGGCTGGGGCAACGCCCTACCTCCGGCTGTTCGGCCTGGCCGCCGGCGGCGCTTATCTCGCGCGTGGGGCGGTGGCGGACTCAGGCGCGCCGAGACGCGCGCTGTGCCGTTTCTTTGCGGAAAACCTGGTTGGAGAAACAGCGGCGCTGCGCTCGCGGGTGACCGAAGGGGCGACCAGCCTTGCGGCCGCTCGCACGGCATTGGCCTGACCGCCTTGGTCATCGGGGAGGAACATTCATCGTGAGCGAACACATCATCGTTGAACGGCGCGGGGCGGTGAACGTCATCCGCATCAACCGGCCCGACAAGAAGAACGCGCTGACCTTTGCCATGTATGATGCGATGGCGGCTGCGCTCACAGCCGGCGAACAAGACGAGGCGGTTCGCGCCCACGTGCTGCTCGGCGTGCCCGGCGCGTTTTCGTCTGGTAACGATCTGTCCGACTTCATGCGCATTGCTTCAGGCGAAACCAAGGGCCTGGAAGTGTTCGGCTTTCTTCGGGCCTTGGCGACGCTGGAAAAGCCTATCGTTTCCGGAGCAGACGGCATTGCGGTTGGCATCGGCACGACGATCCACCTCCACTGCGACCTGACATTCGCCACGCCGCGCACCGAGTTCCGCACGCCCTTCGTGGATCTGGGGATCGTACCCGAAGCAGGCTCCAGCCTGCTTGTGCCGGCAGTTCTTGGCCGCCAGCCCGCTTTTGCGCTTTTGGTCATGGGCGACCCGCTGCCGGCTGCGGAGGCCAAGGCTGGCGGCCTTATCCATGCGGTCGTCAACGAACAGGAACTCGAGGCTGCGGTGATTGCTGCGGCAGACCGCCTCGCGGCCAAGCCTGCGAACGCGCTACGCACCGCTCGTGAGTTCATGCGAGGCCCGCGTGACACGATCCTGGCCCGGATCGATGAGGAGTCGAAGGCCGTTCGGAAAGGGCTTGCGTCTCAGGAAGCCCGCGACGCCTTCGCAGCCTTCTTCAGCAGAAAGAAGTAGGCTGCGGTCAATATTCGCAAGGATAAGGCGGGCCTTGCGACCCGCCTTCAACGCTCAGCCGCGCCTCTGCTTACTTGGCGGCGAGGAAGTCCGCCACATCGAGCAGGATGAACTCGTTGTTGGCGGCCTTGCCGATCTCGCGACCACCGGAGAAAGGTAGGTTGTTGTCGTTGGCCACCATGATGTGGGTGTCGTCCACGCGCATCACGTCTTCGATCGTGAAAAACGGAAAGCTAAACCTGCCGCTTTCGTCGTTCTTGACGATCGACATGTCCGCCTTGTTGTCGGCATCGTCGATGTTCATGAGGTCGATATGGCCGATGCGGCGGATGAAGCCTTCGCCATCAACCTGCGCGGTGTCCACGAGAACGATGTTCTTCACCTTGGCGGGGTTCGGATAACAGGCTGACTTGTCGGTGGCATCGGCGGCGCAAGCGACCGAAACGTTGCCTTCGCCGTTGTCGCGTTCGATCACCAGTGCGCGCGTGTCGTCGATGAAGTTGAAGTCACCGATCGCGGTGGCGCCGTCGGCAAGCTTGAACTTGTAGCTGTCGCCGGTCCAATCCTTCTTGGCGGGGTCGAAGGTCAGCACGCGCAGGTAAGCGCCTTCCGGCTGGCCGTCTTCGCCAAGCAGCGGCTTTTCCAGCAGCGCCCAAAGGAGGTTCGTGTTCGGCTGGAGCGCCATGCCCTCATAACCGCCCGAACGCTGGACCTGGAAGTCCTTGCCAGCCGCTGCAGGAACGGAAACACCCGGTGTATCGGGGCCACGCAACTGCTTGCCGTCAAGCATGGTCGGGTAAACGCTCAGCACGCGACCGTCCAGCGTGGCATGGATCACGTAAGGACCGAACTCCTCGCCGATCCACACTTCGCCGTTCAGGACCTGGATGCTTTCTGGATCGAAGTCAGCGCCGGTGAGATAGCGGCCGTCTGTCCCTTCATAGGCAAGGCGGAACGGCACCTTGTTGTCGGGGTCGCGCAGGAAGATCGTGTCTAGGCGCTCAACCTTGCCGGTGTCGAAATCGGGCTTCATGCGGTGGAAAAACAGAAGGGCGTCGCCGCTGTTGGCTTTTCCACCGAAGCCGTTGTCGGTCAGCGTGTAGATGGAACCGTCTTCGGCGCGGTTCATGGCAAAGCCCGACATGCCCTGCACAGGTTGGCCGACGAACGGCAGCGAATAGCCGGTTGGATGAGCACCGTAAGCGGCACCAGTGTCCCCCGGCGCACTCATCGGCTTGTCGTTGCGGGCCTTGCCGGTGAACTTGCCGGACACCCAGGCGTCACGCGGGGCATTCGCCGGCGGCATGATCATGGAGTTCGCAGGCAGGTAGGCATGACCGGCAAGCTTTGCCGGAAAGGTGGTTTCTTGCGCATTGGCAGCGCCGCCAAGCGCCACAACGGCGACAGCGGAGGCGAGGAGGGCTCGAAGCTTCATGGGATCCCCTTCTTGAAAGGCTCGAGTTGCGAACGGACTTCCGATAGGGGCGACAGATGACGCGAATTGAACGGCCTCGTGACACCTCCATGACGATGGCATCGGCAACCGGTTGACCTTTCCGCTGCCGGCAGAAATGGTGACCGCACGCGCAAGTCAGGAACACGACATGGATTATGTGAAACTCGGCCGCACAGGCCTCGATGTCTCGCGCCTTTGCTTGGGCTGCATGAGCTATGGCGTGCCGGATCGCGGCACCCACGCCTGGACCTTGCCCGAAGACGAGAGCCGTCCCTTCATTCGCAAGGCGGTGGAAGCCGGCATCAATTTCTTCGACACGGCCAACACCTATTCGGACGGCTCCAGCGAGGAGATCGTCGGCCGTGCCCTGAAGGACTTTGCCCGGCGCGACGAGATCGTGCTGGCGACCAAGGTCTACATGCGCATGCAGCCGGGTCCCAATGGGGGCGGCCTTTCACGCAAGGCGATCTTTGCTGAGATCGATGCCAGCTTGCGGCGGCTTGGGACCGACTACGTCGACCTCTACCAAATTCACCGCTTCGACTACGGCACGCCGATGGAAGAAACACTGGAAGCGCTGAATGACGTGGTGCGGGCCGGCAAGGTTCGCTACATCGGCGCCTCGTCCATGTATGCCTGGCAGTTCGGAAAGATGCTTTCGATCAGCGAGCGTAATGGCTGGACGCGCTTCGTGACCATGCAGAATCACCTGAACCTGCTTTACCGCGAAGAAGAGCGTGAGATGCTTCCGCTTTGCCAGGCGGAAGGGATCGGCGTCATTCCCTGGAGCCCGCTGGCGCGTGGACGGCTGACGCGTGATTGGAGCGAAGCGAGCAAACGCTCAGAGACCGACAAGGTGATCCCTTCGCTTTACTCAAGAACCGAGGAAGCGGATCGCGCCGTGGTTGAAGCGGTTGCGGAGGTCGCAGCAAAGCGCGGGGTGCCCCGCGCGCAGGTCGCGCTTGCCTGGGTGGCGCAGAAGCAAGCGGTGTCGGCGCCGATCATCGGTGCGACCAAGGAGCATCACCTCGATGACGCGATCGCCGCCCTCTCGTTGGAGCTAAGCGAAGAAGAGATCGCTGCGCTCGAAGCACCTTACGTTCCGCATGCGGTGGCCGGCTTTTCCTGAGCCGAGCCACCTCCCATCACGGGTTGAGGCGCTGCTTGCTCCAACCGGACGCAGCGCGGCTGAACACGATGCGCTCATGCAGGCGGTAAGGCCGGTCGTGCCAGAATTCGACGGTTTCCGGCACGATCCGGAAGCCCGACCAGTGCGGCGGGCGGGGGATCTCGCCGTTGCCAAACTGCTCCTCGTAGCGCGCGACCTCGCGCTCCAGCGCTTCCTTGCTTTCCAGGGGGCGCGACTGCTGCGAAGCCCAAGCGGCGATCCGGCTGCCGCGCGGGCGCGACGCGAAATAGGTATCTGCCTCGCTGGCGGTCACGCTTTCGACCGGTCCGCGCAAGCGAACCTGACGCCGCAGTGATTTCCAGTGAAACACCATGGCAGCCTTCCAGTTGCTTTGGACCTCGCGGCCCTTGGCACTCTCGTAGTTGGTGTAGAAAACGAAGCCGGCCTCGTCGAAGTCCTTCAGGAGAACCATGCGGACGTTTGGCAAACCATTGGCATCCACCGTTGCAACCGCCACGGCGTTTGGATCGTTGATCTCGCTGACTGCCGCTTCCGCAAGCCAGGTCCCGAACAAGTGAAAGGGATTTTGCGCTGCGGCGAAGTCACCGCTTGTTAACGTTGTCTCGTCCACTATCCTGTCCTGACTCGAAATCCGTTAGCCGGAGATTGTCGATTGCCGCTTCACGCGCAACCTGTCGCCTCGCACAGTAATGTCAACACGCCAGCCGGCCGTAAATCCGGGATACAGTTTAGCGCTGTTGTGCTTTGCCTGATGCTTGGTGGGTGCGGCGGTGGCTTCTCGTTGAGCAAGGCCGACGATGTTTCCGTCACCACCGCCAGCATCGCGGGTGGTCAACCCGCCGATACGCAGATGATTTCGGATCAGTCGACCATTCGGAATGCCGTGTCGCAGGCGGATCTGAGCACGCTCGACCAAACGGGCATGGCCTGGACGAACGATGAGACCGGGTCGCGTGGCGCGATCTCCAGCATTTCGGAATATGCCGACTCCGGCGCGACCTGCCGCAAGTTCGTGGTATCGCGCGAAAGCTACAATGGCGTCAGCCTTTATGATGGCGACGCCTGCCTGGTGAATGGCCGCGACTGGAAAATGCGCGCCTTCAAGAGCATGTAAGGCTGCAATCAAGCTTCAAGCGCTCTGGAATTCACAACTTCGAGATCGCATATCTGGCATAACTTCCGTTCACATCGGGCCATGAACCATGCGCGATCCTTATGAGGTGCTGGGCGTCAGCAAGGACGCCTCGGCCAAAGACATCAAGTCAGCTTTCAGAAAGCTGGCGAAGACCTATCATCCGGACCAGAACCCGGACGATCCCCGGGCGAAGGACCGCTTCAACGCGGCCAACCAGGCCTACGAGATCGTGGGCGACGAAGAGCGCCGCAAGCAATATGATCGCGGCGAGATCGATGCCGAAGGCAAGCCGCGCTTCCAGGGCTTCGAAGGGGCAACGGGCGGCGATCCGTTTGCCCAGTTCCGGCAGCGGGGCGGCGGCTTCGAATCACGCGGCGGCGGGTTTGGCGGGGGCGCCGACGACATTTTCAGCGAGATCTTCGGCCAGGCGTTCAGCCGCGGCGGCGGTGCCGGTGGTGCTGGTCGCGGGGCGCCGCCGAAGGGAGCTGATCTCAACGCCGTCATGCATGTTTCGATCGAGGAAGTCGTTGCAGCCGACAAGGTGCAGGCGGTTTTCCCCGGCGGCCGGCGGATTTCCGTGAAGCTGCCCGCTTTTGTCGAAGACGGCCAGACCATCCGCCTGAAAGGACAGGGTGAACCCTCCGCCTATGGCGGGGAGCCCGGCGACGCGCTGGTAAAGATCGTTTACCAGCCGCATCTCTTGTATCGCATCGAAGGGCGCGACCTTCATGTCGACTTGCCGGTGTCGCTTGCCGATGCCGTGCTGGGCGCCAAGCTTCCGGTGGAGACCCCGAAAGGCAGGCTTGCTGTGACCGTTCCCGCGTGGTCAAGCTCCGACAAGGTGCTGCGGCTGAAGGGCAGGGGCTTGCCGGTGAAAACGGGCGGTCATGCGGACCTTTATGTTCATGTCCGCATCATGCTGGACCCTGCCGACACGGAGCTCGAGAAACTCCTGCGGGGGAGAACCGCAAGCATCTAGCCGGACGAGTGCGCGCGGTGGACACGAGGGCTGCACGGTCGCGCTGTTGCTTGAAGGCTTTCCGGTGCTATGCGATAGGCGGCACGGCAACAGCAATGCAGCAGGGGGCACAAAAGATGGCAGTCGGTAATGGCCTGATGGCCGGCAAACGCGGACTGATCTTCGGTGTGGCGAACAATCGCTCAATCGCCTGGGGCATCGCGAAAGCGATTGCCGATCAGGGCGGCGAGATCGCACTGACCTATCAGGGCGATTCGCTGCGCAAACGCGTGGAGCCGCTCGCTGCCGAACTGAACGCCATCGTTGCCGGTCACTGCGACGTCACCGACATGTCCACGGTGGACGCGGTTTTCGACGCCGTGAAGGAAAAGTGGGGCAAGATCGACTTCGTTGTTCATGCCGTCGCTTTTTCCGACAAGGATGAACTCACGGGCCGCTATGTCGAAACCACGCGGGACAACTTCCTGCGCACGATGGACATCTCGGCCTATTCGCTAACCGCCATGGCCAAGCGCGCCGAGCCGCTGATGACGGACGGCGGCTCCATCCTGACGCTGACCTATTACGGCGCCGAAAAAGTCATGCCTCATTACAACGTCATGGGTGTCGCAAAGGCCGCACTGGAAACAAGCGTTCAGTATCTGGCGGTTGATCTCGGCGCTTCGAAAATCCGCGTCAATGCGATCTCCGCCGGGCCGATCAAGACGCTGGCCGCGTCGGGCATCGGCGACTTCCGTTATATCCTGAAGTGGAATGAGTATAATTCGCCGCTGAAGCGCACCGTGACCATCGAGGAAGTCGGCGATTCCGCCGTTTATCTCCTGTCAGACTTGTCACGCGGTGTGACCGGCGAGGTGCTCCACGTCGATTCGGGCTATCATGTTGTCGGCATGAAGGCGGTGGATGCGCCTGACATCTCGGTCGTCAAGGAGTGACGCGTCCACTTTGCTACATCGTGCGGCACGGTCAAACCGACTGGAACGCAGAGCACCGCCTCCAGGGCCAGGCTGACCGTGACATCAACGAAACCGGGCGTTCGCAGGCCACAAACAACGGCCTCCGGCTGAAGGACCTGGTGTCGGACCCTGCCACCTTCGATTTCGTCGCCAGTCCAATGCTGCGGACGCGTCACACGATGGAGCGGGTCCGCACCGCCATGGGGCTGGATCCCAGAGGCTACCGCACCGATCCGCGTCTGATGGAGCTGAACTTCGGCGATTGGCAGGGGTTTACCTTTGCCGAGCTGGAGCAAAGAACCCCGGGCCTCCGGGCCGCGCGCAATCGGGACAAGTGGAACTACGTGCCGCCCGGCGATGGTGCTGAAAGCTATGCCATGCTGACCCAGCGCATTGCGTCATGGCTGCCGGAAATCGCGCAACCGACGATCTGCGTCGCGCATGGCGGCGTCATCCGGGCCTTGTTCCGGTTGCTGGACGCCGCGGACGAAGAGGAAGCGAGCCGCATGGATGTGCCACAAGACCGCATCCTGCGCATGGAAGCTGGCCGGCTGGAGTGGTTGTAGTCGACCAGATAGCTGGAAAGAAGCAGCGAGGGCGGCTTTAACTTGGCATCGGCTGATGACGTGTCAGCACGTCGGAGGCCAAGCAGCTGCGTTAGACCGGGTGGCGTATCGTAGGGGTGGATCCTGCGACTGTGGCATCAGCCATGCTCTCGACAGGAGGAGACGATGATGTGGTTCATACCAATCACCGTCTGTCTTGATGTTAGAAGGACGCGGACCACCTGGTCAGTACGGTTCCGCGTCCAACTTGCAGTCTAAGGCATCGGAGGGCGGCTTAGTATCGTCAAGCTTGGATGACGCGACCTTATTCCGGCAGTTGCATGTCCGTGATCAGGTTTTCGCCGCCGACTTCGTCATAGGCGATCACCACGTCCATGCCTTCTTCCAGCACGGTCACGTCGAATTCGCCGGGCAACTTGTATTTTTCGCCATCGGCCAGGGTGATCGTGAGGCTTTCGCGGTCGATGCTTTGGATGATCCCGTCCGTGTCGGCGGCCAAACTCGCCGCGGATGAGAACAGCAGAACGGCAAGGCTGGCGACGATCGTTTTCATGGTGAACCTCTGCATGGGCGGAAACGCTTCAACAACAGGAAGCGGGAGAATGTGTCAAAAATTGCGGCTGGCGAGAGGCTGCCGGTTTGACCGTCGCTGAATTCCTTCCTAGAAGCGCGGCAACTCCACTTCGCCGCCTGCGGATTTTTCATGTCGCACAACACGTTTGGGCATCTCTTCCGGGTCACCACCTGGGGTGAAAGCCATGGCCCGGCGCTTGGCTGCGTGGTGGACGGGTGCCCGCCGGGGATCCGCTTCAAGCTGGCGGACATCCAGGCACAGCTTGATCGGCGCAAGCCGGGACAATCGCGCTTCGTGACACAGCGCCGCGAGCCCGACGAGGTCAGGATCCTGTCGGGGGTTCTGCCGGACGGGGAAGACGGCAGCCTCCTTACCACCGGCACGCCAATTTCGATGCTGGTCGAGAATGTCGACCAACGGTCGAAAGACTATGGCGACATCGCGCGGCAGTACCGTCCGGGCCATGCCGATTACACCTATGACATGAAATACGGTGTGCGGGACCACCGCGGCGGCGGGCGATCTTCCGCACGCGAAACGGCCGCGCGTGTGGCCGCCGGCGCGCTTGCCCGGCTTGTGGTTCCCGGCCTCACCGTGCGTGGCGCTCTTGTTGCCATGGGCTCGGTCGAGATCAACCGGGCGAACTGGAATTGGGACTTCGTGGAAAGCGGCGACAATCCATTTTTCACGCCGGATCCTGCATCCGTGCCGACCTTTTCCGACTACCTCGATAGCATCCGCAAGAACGGCTCCTCCGTTGGCGCCTTGATCGAAGTCGTTGCCGAAGGTGTTCCGGCCGGTCTCGGCGCACCGATCTACGGAAAGCTCGATGCCGAAATAGCGGCCGGGCTGATGTCGATCAACGCGGTGAAGGGTGTGGAGATCGGCGACGGCTTCGCCACGGCCCGCATGACAGGGGAAGAAAACGCAGATGAGATGCGCTCGGCCAACGAGGGGCCGGCACGCTTCTTGAGCAATCATGCGGGCGGCATTTTGGGCGGCATATCCACCGGCCAGCCGGTGATCGCCCGCTTCGCGGTAAAGCCGACTTCTTCCATTCTGACGCCCCGCCAGTCCGTTGATCAGGATGGGCGCGATGTAGACGTGACCACAAAGGGGCGCCATGACCCTTGCGTAGGCATCCGGGCCGTTCCGATCGGCGAAGCCATGGTGGCCTGCGCGATCGCTGATCACTATCTGCGCCATCGCGGCCAAACCGGACGCATCTGAGGACATTCTCCATGCCATACGACCAGAAGAAGATCGTGGAAGCGCTGCGGGCCTTCGAGCGCGGCGAGATCGTGGTCGTAATGGACGATGACGGGCGCGAGAACGAGGGCGACCTGATCGTCGCCGCCGTCCACTGCACGCCTGAGAAAATGGCGTTCATCGTGCGTCACACGTCCGGCATCGTATGCACGCCCATGCCGCGTGAGGAAGCCCGCCGCCTCAACCTCGGGCCGATGGTGGCCGAAAACGATTCCGCCCACACTACCGCTTTCACGGTCAGCGTCGATTTCAAGCACGGCACCACAACGGGCATTTCGGCGGAAGACCGGACCGCGACGGTGCGCAACCTTGCCAATCCAAACGCATCGGCCGGCGATTTCTCGCGTCCCGGCCACATCTTTCCCCTGATTGCCCGCGAAGGCGGCGTGCTGATGCGCTCCGGCCATACCGAAGCGGCTGTTGATCTTTGCAGGCTGGCCAATCTGCCGCCGGTCGGTGTGATCTGCGAATTGGTGAATGACGACGGCACGGTGATGCGTGGACCGCAGGTCAGCGACTTTGCCGACAAGAACGGCTTGAAGCAGGTCACCGTCGCCGATCTGATCGCATATCGCCAGCGCCAGGAAACGCTGGTGGAGCGCACCGCAAGTTTCGAGATCGAAACGCCGGTTGGACCCGCCAAGGCGACCGCCTACAAACTCCCGTGGGATCCCATGCACCACCTTGCGGTGGTGTTCGGCGACATCCGCGACGGCGAGGACATCCCGGTGCGCTTGCACGCTGAGGATGTGGTCACGGATGTGTTCAAGCGGTCAGCCCGCCTGGACGACGTCATGCGCCGCATCTCGGAGGCAGGGCGAGGGGTCATCGTTTACCTGCGCGAAGGCTCCGTTGGGGTCGACAGCCTGTCCCGCAATCGTGCGGCCCTTCCGGGTGAGGATCACGCGGAAGCCGTGCGGCGCGAAAGTGAGTGGAAGCAGATCGGCCTTGGCGCGCAGATCCTGAAGGATCTGGGCATCTCCTCCATTCGTCTTCTCGCGTCGCGCGAGCGTCATTATGTCGGGCTCGAAGGCTTCGGCATCCGCATCGCAGGAACCACGATCCTCGACCGGAACTGAGCCCGCAGTTGAAGATCTGTTGAGCATCGAAGGCTTTTGAACACCGCTGCGTTCCCCCGAGCAGCGGACGCGCTTATATGGACCGCATGACAACGCGCCTTTACTCATCTCCAATCTTTCTTGAGCACGTCACGCCGCCCGGTCATCCGGAACGGCCCGACCGCATGCGGGCAATCCTGCGCGTTCTGGAAGATCCCGATTTCGACCGTCTGGATCGCGCCGAACCAACTGCGGCTGATGAGGCAGTCGTCCTCCTCGCCCATCCGGAGCGTCACCTCGAGCGGGTCAAGGCAATCATCCCAGAAGAGGGCTTGGGGCGCATCGATTCGGACACCACCGCGAGCCCCAGGACGCTGGAGGCCGTGCTGACGGCCGTGGGCGCCGCGAATGCCGCGGTGGACGATGTTTTTGCAGGGACGGCCGACAACGTTTTCGTCGTTGCGCGACCGCCCGGGCATCATGCCGAGGCCGAAAAGGCGATGGGCTTCTGCTTCTTCAACCAGGCCGCCATTGCCGCCCGCTACGCGCAAAAGCAGCACGGGGTGGAGCGGGTCGCGATCGTGGACTGGGACGTCCACCACGGCAACGGCACGCAGGACATCTTCTGGGATGATCCGAGCGTGCTTTATTGCTCAACCCACCAGATGCCGCTGTTTCCCGGCACTGGAGCTAAAGGGGAAACGGGCGCAGGCAACATCGTCAATGCGCCTTTGGCGGCGCGCGATGGCAGTAGCCAGTTTCGCGAAGCCTTCAACAGCCGCGTCTTGCCGGCTTTAGCCAACTTCCGGCCGGACCTCATCATCATCTCGGCAGGCTTTGACGCCCATCACCTGGATCCGCTGGCAGAGATCAATCTGGTGGAAGACGATTTCGACTGGGCAACGGGCAAGCTGATGGATGTCGCACAGCGTTCCGCTGAGAACCGGCTGGTGAGCGTGCTTGAAGGTGGCTACGACCTCGACGGTTTGTCGATGTCGGTGGCAGCCCACGTGAAGCGTTTGATGAAGGGCTGAAGCAATGAGCGAGAACGAGGACATCAAGGCGATGAGCTTCGAGCACGCTTTGGCCGCGCTCGAACAGATCGTGGACGATCTGGAACGCGGTGACGTGCCGCTCGATCAGTCGATCCGCATCTACGAACGCGGCGAAGCGCTGAAGGACCATTGCGATCGCCTCCTGAAAGCGGCGGAAGCGAAGGTCGAGAAGATCCGGTTGTCACGCGAAGGCAAGCCGATCGGGGTCGAGCCGCTCGACCCCGAATAACGCTCAGGCCTGGACGATCGGCCGGAAGCCGCCGAAAAACATGCGCTTCCTGTCCACCGGCAGGTTCTGCATCATTTCGCTGCGTTTGTCGGCCGTCATGCGTGCCGCCACCTCATCCCGGTGCGCTCGCGATCGATAGGTGAGGAAGGCGAAGCCAACAGTCTCGCCTTCCTTCAATTGCACGCTGCGTGGAAACGAAGTCAGTTCCCCCACCGGCGCATCGTCGGCCACCGCTTCGCCCATCGACAAAGCGCCGAGCTCCGTCCAAAGCGCTGCGCTCTCCTGAACAAGGGTTCGGAAGCGGTCGAGCTCGCCGGTTTCGATCGGCAGCACGAAGCCATCCACATACCCGGCCGGCTCGGACGCTTGTTGGGGCGCAACCACCGTTTCGAAGCCGCCAAATATCATGCGCTTGCCGTCGAAGGGCGCATCATCCATCGAGCCCTTCATGCGTTCGTCTTCCATCACCTTCTTGTTGCAGGCATCCCGGACCGTCTTGGACGGGTAAAGGATGTAGGAGAAGATCACGGTCTCGTCCTCCTTCGCCATCACGGCACGCGGGAAGGACGTGACTGCACCGTAAGGCACGTCGTCCGCCACTGCTTCCATATAGGCTGTCGCCCCATGCTCCATCCAAACGGTGCGGCCAAGTTCAGCCATGGCGGTGTAGTCGTCGAGCCGTGCGTTCGGAACGGCAAGCAGGAAACCATCGATATAGGGCATGAAACGTCTCCTCAGGTTGGTGTCGGGTCAAGGACGAGCGCGGATCGTGGCATCCGACAAAGAGTTGTCGATGATTTTTGGAGAGTGACCGCTATGGTGACGTGCTGACATGGCGCTGAAAGGTTCGAGAGCATGAGCTTCTTTCCCGGCAACGATCCCCAGCCCGGCGATGCGTTCGCATGCGATGCCATTGAAACGCTGATCATTCCGCGCACGTCCGACATTGGCGGGCTGGAAGTGCGGCGCGCCCTGCCAACCGCACGGCGACGGCTCGTTGGGCCGTTCATCTTCTTTGACCGCATGGGACCCGCTCTGTTGCGGGCCGACCAGACGCTCGACGTCCGCCCGCATCCCCATATCGGCCTTTCCACGGTCACTTACCTGTTCGACGGCAAGATCCGGCACCGCGACTCGCTTGGCACCGAGATGGTGATCGAGCCCGGCGACGTGAACCTGATGACGGCCGGCCGGGGCATTGTCCATTCCGAGCGTTCGCCGGAGGAACTGAGGGGCTCCCCAATGGCCATTTCCGGGCTGCAGACTTGGCTGGCCCTGCCGGAAAGCCATGAAGAAATGGCGCCGCTTTTTGAAAACACCGCCCGTTCCGACCTTCCGCTGATCGACGCAGAAGGAATCCGCGGAAGGGTGGTGATCGGCAGTTTTCACGGCCTGCGAGCGCCCGTCCGCACGGCAAGCGACACGGTTTATGCCGACCTCCGCCTGGAGGCCGGTGCAACGATCTCGATTCCCGGTGATGCCGCCGAGGAGCGTGCGATCTATGTGCTGGACGGCTCGGTGGAGATTGCCGGCGACATCTTCCCGTCTGACCGGCTGCTGGCCTTCCGCGCTGGCGACACGCTGGCGGTCCGGGCTGCCAATGATCGGCCGGCGCATGTGATGATGTTTGGTGGCGCCGCGTTGAACTCGAAACGCTACATCTGGTGGAACTTCGTGTCGTCATCGAAGGAGCGGATCGAGCAGGCCAAGCAAGAATGGCGCACCGGCCGCTTCGACATCGTGCCGGGCGATGCCGAGGAGTTCATACCTTTGCCGGAAGCTTGATCGCCTCAGAAGAACCGGCCTTTGTTTACATCGGCTGCCTTGAGCCCTATCTCGGGACGGTCTCCTTTCGGTGGTTTATCAAGTGCAGTCTTTACAAACGCCTTTGCTCGACAAGATCCGGATTCCGGCCGATCTCCGCAAGTTCCCGGAAGCGGAACTGCCGCAGATCGCCGCCGAATTGCGCAAGGAGATGATCGACGCCGTTTCGCAGACCGGCGGCCATCTCGGTGCTGGCCTCGGCGTCATCGAACTGACGGTAGCGCTGCATTACGTGTTTGAAACCCCGGCTGACCGGATCATCTGGGACGTTGGCCACCAGGCCTACCCGCACAAGATCCTGACGGGACGCCGCGACCGCATCCGCACCTTGCGCCAGGAACATGGCCTGTCCGGCTTCACCAAGCGTTCGGAAAGCGAATACGACCCGTTCGGCGCAGCCCATTCCTCCACCTCGATTTCGGCCGGGCTCGGCATGGCGGTGGCGCGGGACCTGTCTGGCGGGAAAAACCACGTGATTTCCGTGATCGGCGACGGCGCGATGTCGGCAGGCATGGCCTACGAGGCGATGAACAATGCGGGTGCGCTGGATGCGCGGCTGATCGTGATCCTCAACGACAACGACATGTCGATCGCGCCGCCTTCCGGCGCGATGAGCGCCTATCTGGCACGGCTCGCGTCCGGCAAAACCTATTCGGAGATCCGCGACCTTGGCAAGAAGCTGACCGGCTATCTTGGCCGCCGCGTCGAGCGCACGGTGACGCGAGCGGTGGAACATGCCCGCGGGTTCGTGACGGGCGGCACCATGTTCGAGGAACTTGGCTTCTACCATATCGGCCCGATTGACGGACACAATCTCGAGCATCTCGTGCCGGTGCTGAAGAATGTGCGCGACAATGGCGACGGCCCCGTGCTGATCCATGTCGTGACCAAGAAGGGCAAGGGCTACGCCCCGGCGGAAGCCGCAGCCGACAAGTACCACGGCGTCAACAAGTTCGACGTGATCACCGGTGCGCAAGCCAAAGCCCCCGCCAATGCGCCCGCCTATACGCGCGTTTTCGCCGAAAGCCTGGTGCAGGAAGCGCAGGAGGACCCGAAGATCGTTGCGGTCACGGCCGCAATGCCGTCCGGCACCGGGCTGGACTTGTTTGGCGAGGCCTTCCCCAAGCGCACCTTCGACGTGGGTATCGCCGAACAGCACGCGGTGACCTTTGCGGCCGGCATGGCAACGGAAGGTTACAAGCCCTTCTGCGCGATCTATTCGACCTTCCTGCAGCGCGCCTATGACCAAGTCGTGCATGACGTGGCGATCCAGAACCTGCCCGTACGGTTCGCGATTGACCGCGCGGGCTTTGTTGGCGCGGACGGCGCCACCCACTGCGGCGCCTTCGATACCACCTATCTCGCGTCCTTGCCGGGCATGGTGATGATGGCGGCAAGCGACGAAGCGGAACTGCGCCATATGGTGCGCACGGCGGCAGCCTACGACGACGGGCCGATCGCCTTCCGCTATCCCCGCGGCAACGGTGTAGGAATCGATCTGCCGGAACGCGGATCGGTGCTCGAACTCGGCAAGGGCCGCGTGGTGCGTGAAGGCTCCAAGGTCGCGCTTCTGTCTTTCGGAACGCGACTGGCCGATTGCCTGCTCGCGGCCGACGAGCTGGACGCGGCAGGCTTGTCTACCACCGTGGCGGATGCGCGGTTCGCAAAACCGCTCGACCAGGATCTGATCCGCCGCCTTGCGCGCGAGCATGAGGTCCTGATCACGGTGGAAGAAGGGGCGGTCGGCGGCTTCGGGGCGCAGGTCCTGCATTATCTCGCCCATGACGGTCTGCTCGATCACGGCTTGAAGGTCCGGCCGCTGGTTCTGCCCGACAGCTTTGTCGACCATGCCAAGCCGGAAAAGATGTATGCCGATGCGGGTCTGGATGCCGCCGGCATTACCCGTGCGGTGTTTGCGGCGCTGGGACGACCACAAGCCGCCGCTCGGGCCTGAGGCGAACGGCTGAAGCGCTTGCCTTCGCCGGCGGCTTCAGCCATGCACCCGGCCATGCAAGGCAAACAAACCCAGCAGAACCTGCAGCGCCTCGATGAGGTGCTTGTGGAACGCAGGCTTTTCCCCACCCGCTCCCGAGCGGGCGATGCGGTGAAGCGCGGAACCGTGCGCGTCGGCGACAGGATTGTCACCAAGGCCGGCCATTTGGTCGCGGAGAATGCGGCGATCGAGGTGGACGATCCGGCTCGCAGCTATGTTTCGCGCGCAGCACTGAAGCTGATCGCGGGCCTGGATCATTTCGGCATCGATCTTCAGGGCAAGACGGTGCTTGATCTCGGCGCGTCCACCGGCGGCTTCACGCAGGTCGCGCTGGAACGCGGCGCTGCGCGGGTCTTTGCCGTGGACGTTGGTCATGGTCAGCTCCATTCGACCCTCGCAGAAGATGCGCGCGTGATTTCAATGGAAAACAGGAACGCGCGGGAATTGGCCGCTGGCGATTTCGGCGGCGAAGCGATCGATGCGGTCGTTTGCGACGTCAGCTTCATTTCCCTGACGCTCGCCTTGCCGGCGGCCCTTCAGCTGGCGCGACCGGGTGCGGAAGCCGTGTTTCTGGTGAAGCCGCAGTTCGAGGCGGGTCGCGAAGCAATCGGCAAGGGTGGTCTGCTCAAAAATTCGGATGATGGCGCGCGGATCGCGGAGCGCCTGCGAAGCTGGCTGGAGGAGCAGGACGGCTGGACTGCGCTCGGGCTCGTCCCATCGCCGATCGCAGGCGGGGACGGCAACAAGGAATGGCTGCTCGGCGGCAGGAAAGCGCCATGACGACGCGCTATCGCGTGGCGAGGCTGGGAGCGCAGGGCGACGGCATCGCGGACACCGAGCGGGGCCCCGTCTTCATTTCCTTCACGCTTCCGGGCGAAATGGTTACGGCCGCCGTCAACAAGGATCGCGGCGAGCTGATCGCCGTGACGGAGCCTGCATCCAATCGCGTCGAGCCGCCATGCCGGCATTTCGGCACCTGCGGCGGCTGCCAGCTGCAGCATCTGGCAATGGCCGATTACCTCGCCTGGAAACGCGACAAGGTGGTGCAGGCGCTGAAATCCCAGGCGCTCAAGCCCGCCGTCGGCCAGATCGTGCCGTGTGCGCCGCATAGCCGCCGCCGTGTCACCTTTGCCTTGCGCAAGGTCGAAGGGGGAATGCTGCTTGGCTATAATCGCCACTTGTCGCACGAGATCGTGGACATTGCCGAGTGTCCCATCAGTGTTCCGCCGATCGTTGAGGCGCTTGACTCTTTGCGCGCGCTGGCGCGCCTAAGCTGCTTCACAAGCAAGGCTTTTCGCATGACGGTGACCGCCACCGCATCGGGGCTCGATGTGGCGCTGCTGGACAGCGGAGTGCTGGATGACGCCGCGCGCAAGGCAATTGCCGACTTCGCCATGGCGGCAAACCTGGCGCGTGTTTCGGTGGATGGCGAGATCATCGTGGAGCCAAAGAAGCCGCAGGTGTCCATGGGACCTGCGGTGGTGAACATCCCGCCCGGCGGCTTTCTTCAGGCCGTTGCTTCCGCGGAAGAGGCGATGGGGCAACTGGTGCTGGATCACCTTGGAAAGGCCAAGCGGGTGGCCGACCTTTTCGCCGGCTCGGGCGCCTTCACCTTCCGGCTGGCTCAACGCGCCGAAGTGCATGCCGTGGAAGGGGAGGCGGCCGCCCTTGCTGCGCTCGATCGTGCGTTCCGGTTCACGCCGAGCCTGAAGCGCGTTTCCACGGAAAAGCGTGACCTGTTTGAACGGCCGCTGACCACCAAGGAACTCGACCGGTTCGATGCGGTGGTGTTTGATCCGCCGCGTGCGGGTGCTGAGTTTCAGTGCCGGCAGCTGGCCAAAAGTGGGGTGTCGAAGGTCGCGGCGGTTTCCTGCAATCCGCTGACGCTGGCACGGGACCTCGCAACCTTGGTCGCGGGTGGTTACACGGTGACGTCGGTTACGCCGATCGACCAGTTTCTGTGGTCGAGCCACGTGGAAGCCGTGGCGCTTCTCGAGAAGCCACGGAAGCGGCGCTAGCGGCCGAGCAGTTCTTCCACGAAAGCTGGCACGAGCTCCGTTGCGCGACCGCGCCGCACCTCGGCAAACCGCGTGTGATGTTCCGACGCTTCGAGGTTGAGTTCGACTGTGTGAGCGCCGGCTTGATGCGCTTCTTCCACGAAGCCTGCCGCAGGATAAACATTGCCGCTTGTGCCGATCGATACAAACAGATCGCACTGCTGCAGCGCTTCGCTGATTTCGTCCATCTGGTAGGGCATTTCGCCGAACCACACCACGTCGGGCCGTAGAGTACCCATCGCGCCGCATTGGGGACAGCAGTCGAAGGTGGTCAAATCGCCATGTTCCTCGCGGCGTGTGCCGCATTTCGTGCAGAAGATCTTGGTGAGTTCGCCATGCATGTGGATGAGCCGCTTGGAACCGCCGCGCTCATGGAGATTGTCGATGTTCTGCGTCACCACCAGCACATCGCCCGCAAACTCGGCTTCCAGCTGGGCGAGCGCCCGATGCGCCGCATTGGGTTCTACGCTCGAAAGGCCGCTGCGCCGCTCGTTATAGAAGGCGTGGACGCGCTCGGGGTCGCGCGCAAAGCCTTCCGGCGTGGCCACATCCCGCAGGTCAACCTTCGACCAGATGCCGCCTTTGTCCCGGAACGTGTCCACGCCCGATTCAGCCGAGATACCGGCGCCTGTGAGGATCACGATAGACGAAAAGGACATTCGAGCTCCAGGGCGAAACGAGCGGCTTGATTTGCGTGTTGAGCGCGGATTATCCATATAGCTATCAAACGATGCGCAAATTGCGAGGGAAAATGACAGCGCTGGTTGTGAATGCGCTCAGCGACGCGAACTCACCATTCCTGTCCGCGCGCCGCGTTTCCGAAGTTCTTGGCGTGACCTTGACGGAGCTCGCCGCCCTGATCGGCATCGCCCGCAACACGCTAACAGCCAAGAGCGGGGCGCGGCGCGTCGATGCCGCGCTCAGCCCGGTTGTGCGTATCCTCGCCATGGCGAGTGAAATGGCGGGCGGCGAACAGCGCGCAGCGATCTGGTTCAAGCACCAGCCGTTGCCAGGTTGGGCAGGCAAAACCGCTTACGATCTCGTGCGCGAGGGCAAGGCTGACAAGGTCCTCGCCTATCTGGAGGCAGTGCGCTCGGGCGTTTATGCCTGATGCGCTGACGCTGTGGCGCGCTTTCGTGCCCCGCTGGGCGCATCTTCCGCTATCGGGCGAGGGTGCTTCGCGCTTTGGCGGACGCTGGAACCCGATCGGCACGCCAGCGATCTACGCGGCGCGGGAGCTCTCCACTGCCTGGGCCGAATACAACCAAGGCTTCGTCCAGCACCCGGCCCTCATCGCCCAACTTGCGCTGAAGAATGCACGGGTTCTCGACCTGACCGACGAGGCCGTGCTGGCAGGAAACGGAATATCCGACGAGATCCATCGCTGCGAATGGCGCGCAGACCTCGACGAAGGCCGGCAGCCGCAAACCCACGCGCTCCAGGCAACGCTCGCGGCGAGGGGATGGGACGGCGTCATCTACCCGTCCTTCATGTCCCCGGGCGGGAGTTGCGTTGCCTTGTGGCGCTGGAACGCAGGCGCAGGAGCGACCCTGCAGGTGGTTGATCCGGATAAGCGACTGCCGAAAACGCCGGCGTCCTGGGTCTAGCTCAAGCCTGCGTGCCGCCTACCGTCATCTGATCCATGCGCAGATGCGGCTGACCTACGCCTACGGGAACGCCCTGGCCGGCCTTACCGCACATGCCGATACCCGTGTCGAGCTTCATGTCGTTGCCAACCATCGACACGCGGTGCATCGCGTCAGGGCCGTTGCCAATCAGCATGGCGCCCTTGATGGGTCGCGTGACCTTGCCGTTCTCGATCATGTAGGCTTCGGTGCAGCCGAACACGAACTTGCCTGAGGTGATGTCGACCTGACCGCCGCCGAACGACACGGCATAGATGCCGTTCTTCACCGAAGCGATGATCTCTTCCGGCTGCTTGTCGCCGGCCGTCATGTAGGTGTTGGTCATGCGCGGCATCGGCGGGTGTGCATAAGACTCCCGCCGGCCGTTGCCGGTCGGTTGCATGCCCATCAGCCGGGCGTTTTGGCGATCCTGCATGTAGCCGACCAGCTTGCCGTCCTCGATCAGCACGGTCCGGTTGGTGGGCGTGCCTTCGTCGTCGATGGTGAGCGACCCGCGCCGCTCGGCGATCGTGCCGTCATCCACCACAGTCACGCCCTTGGCTGCGACCTGGCTACCCAGCAGGCCGGCGAAGGCCGACGTTTTCTTGCGGTTGAAGTCACCTTCCAGACCGTGGCCGACGGCCTCGTGCAGCATCACGCCTGGCCAACCCGCCGAAAGCACGATGTCGAAGGTGCCGGCAGGGGCAGGGGTGGCTTCCAGGTTCACCAGCGCTTGCCGCAGCGCTTCGCGCGCGCCGAACCGCCAGGAATCTTCCGCGATGAACGCGCCGAAGCCCTTGCGACCGCCAATGCCATAGGAGCCGGTTTCCTGCCGGTCGCCTTCGCCGACCACCACCGTGATGTTCATGCGAACGAGAGGGCGGATGTCTCCGACAGTCCGGCCATCTGCCCGCAGGATCTCGATCTGCTGCCAGGACGCGACAAGCGATGCGGTGACCTGGCGCACGCGCGGGTCCTCGGCCCTGACGAACGCGTCGATGTCCTGCAGAAGCTTGGCTTTCTCGCCGAACTGAGGCTCTGTCAGTGGATTGACGTCCCCGTAAAGGCGCCGGTTTGTGCCCTGCGGTGCGTCGGCCAAGGTCCCGGAATAGCCGGCCTTCACGGCGGAAACCGCGCTGGCCGCTCGCCCGAAAGCGGCTTCCGACAGCTCGCTCGCATGGGCATAGCCGGATGCTTCTCCCGCAACCGCACGAAGGCCGAAGCCGCGGTCCGTGTTGTAGCTCGCCGTTTTCAGGCGGCCGTTGTCGAACATCAGCGCTTCGCTTTCGCTTTGTTCGAGGAACAACTCGCCGTCGTCGGCGCCCTTCAGCGTATCCGCCAGCATCTGCCGCAGCCGTTCTTCCGAACAATCGAACTGTTGGATCAGCGGCTTGGGCATGGTTCTGGACTCACTTTGGGAAGGACTCGCTTGAAGGTAGGAGTGCGGCTGGCTCACTTCCAGCAGAAGAACACCAGGGAGTAGGGGAGCCGGCCGCGGCCCTCGACAGGGATCGTTGTCGGCGCGGCGGTGGGTGCAGGCTCGGCGGTGTGCGTCGCCGCTTTCAGCGCCCCTCGCGGACCCTCAAGGAAGTGCGGCGAACCCTTCCGCGAAGCCATTCAGCGCGACCGGAATGCCGATGCCTTCTTCCGGTGTTTGGAACACGATAAACGTTGCGGAAGAACCGGTGCGCAGGGTTTCCAGAAGCGGTTGCTCCAGGATGACCTCGGCGTAGCATCCATCCTGGAAGCAGCGCACGAAGTAAGCACGGCCGATATCCTTGCCGTCGACGTTGAGGCCCAGCCCGTTTGGCAGAAGCACTCCAAGGGGAGCAAGAACGCGCAGGATCTCGGCCTTGTTGTCGGCCGTGCGAAGAACAACCACGGATAAGCCGATTTCCGGCCGGTCCTCGGCAACGACGTTCTGCATCATGGCGCACTGCTCCGCCGTAGCGCCCGCCGGCGTGTCGCAGATCACTGACCAGGCGCCATGAGTGGAGCGCACGGTTCCGGTGGGGGCGGGCTGCTGGGCGCCGGCCGGCGCGCTGGCAACCAGCGGCGAGCCAAGCAGAAGGGCAAGGGCGAGCGGCTTCAAAAAGCGCATCAGCAAAAGGTCTCCAACGCGAATCAGCGCAATGTAGTGGGCTGGAACGGCATGTAAATGAAAAGCCTTGCTCAAAAGGTTGTTGGCGCTTCGAACAGATTTCAACTGCCGGCGGGCGCGGTTCGGCCGCTCCTCCACTTCAGCAGCCGTTCCCGGTTTGCTGAAGCAGGAGCACAAAATGCCGCATCGGGCCAAAACGTGGCTTTCTTGCGGTCGCCATGAGAGTATGGTTTGAACGCGTCCGAGAGCCGGGAGTCGGCTTGCCTGCGTGCCGATGCAGGCGGCTTTCTAGGATGATGTCGGGAGATGACGATCGCCATGAAGAAACTGACAGGCGTTGCCGGTGCAATGGTTCTGCTGTCGAGCGCAGCCGCTTGGGCTCAGGCGCCCGGTCAGCCAACGCCGTGGCAGTTCGATTTCCAGGTGGCGGCTTCTCCGATCATGGAAAGCATTGCGTGGTTCGAGGACTACACGCTGTGGTTCATCACGCCGATCACCCTTCTTGTGCTGGCGCTTCTGGCCTGGTGTGTTCTGCGGTTCCGCGAAAGCGCCAACCCGACGCCGTCGCGCACGAGCCACAACACGCTGATCGAGGTCATTTGGACGGTGGGCCCGGTTCTGGTGCTGCTCTGCATCGCGATCCCCTCTTTCCAGCTTCTCACCGCACAGTATTCGCCGCCGGAAGAACCCGCCATCACCTTGAAGGCCACGGGCAACCAGTGGAACTGGGACTATGAATACCAGCTCGAGCAGCCGATCAGCTTTAACTCGGCGATTTTGACGGACGCGGCGCGGCCGGACTCCGGCAAGGAAGACCTGCGGGACTATCCGAGGCTTCTGGCAGTCGACAACGAAGTCGTGCTGCCGGTGAGCACCACGATCCGCCTGCTTACCACGGGCAGCGACGTCATCCATGCCTTTGCTGTCCCAGCCTTCGGCGTAAAGTTGGATGCCGTGCCGGGCCGGATCAACGAGATGTGGTTCCGCGCGGAGCGCGAAGGCCTTTATTATGGGCAGTGCTCGGAAAACTGCGGCAAGGACCATGCCTTCATGCCGATCGCCATCCGGATCGTGAACCAGGCACAGTATGATGCGTGGGTTGCGGCGGCGGCGACGGATGTTGGTGGCGCCAACCGCGCATTGATGGCTTCCATTGAAGCCCAAAACAAGATTGCTTCGGCCGGCGAATAAGCCGCACCAGCCGGACGAAAGGGAAACGGAGCGGAACATGGCAGGCGCTGCAACCCACCACGGGGACGCCCATCACGATCACAAGCCGCATGGCTGGACGCGCTGGGTCAATTCCACGAACCACAAGGACATCGGGACGCTTTACCTGATCTTCGCGATCACGGCGGGCATCATCGGCGGCCTCCTTTCCGTTTTCATGCGGTGGGAGCTGCAGGAGCCGGGCATCCAGATCTTCCATGGTCTTGCATCCATGGTCTATGGCGTGGAGGGCGACGCGGCCCTTGATGCTGGCAAGCACATGTACCTCGTGTTCACCACGGGTCACGGGCTGGTCATGATCTTCTTCATGGTGATGCCGGCGCTGATCGGCGGATTCGCCAACTGGATGATCCCGATCATGATCGGAGCGCCGGACATGGCGTTTCCGCGCATGAACAACATCTCGTTCTGGCTGCTGCCGCCCGCCTTCCTCCTGCTTCTGGTGTCCATGTTCGTTCCTGGCGGACCGGGCGGTGTGGCTGGCGCGGGTACCGGTTGGACAATCTATCCGCCGCTATCAACCAGCGGGCATCCCGGCCCGGCGATGGATTTCGCGATCCTGTCGCTGCACATAGCCGGTGCATCCTCGATCCTGGGCGCGATCAACTTCATCACCACGATCTTCAACATGCGCGCGCCGGGCATGACCATTCACAAGATGCCGCTGTTTGCGTGGTCGGTGCTGATCACGGCTTTCCTGCTGCTCTTGTCCCTGCCGGTTCTGGCTGGCGGCATCACCATGCTGTTGACGGACCGTAACTTCGGCACCACTTTCTTCGCGCCTGAAGGGGGCGGTGACCCGATCCTGTTCCAGCACCTGTTCTGGTTCTTCGGGCATCCTGAAGTGTATATTCTGATCCTGCCGGGCTTCGGCATCATCAGCCACATCATCTCGACTTTCTCGCGCAAGCCGGTGTTCGGATATCTCGGCATGGCCTACGCCATGGTCGCGATCGGCGTGGTCGGCTTCGTCGTGTGGGCGCACCACATGTACACCACGGGCATTTCGCTCGACACGCAGCGCTACTTTGTGTTCGCCACGATGGTCATTGCCGTGCCGACGGGTGTGAAGGTGTTTTCCTGGATCGCCACCATGTGGGGCGGCTCCATCGCGATGCGCACGCCCATGCTGTGGGCGATCGGCTTCATCTTCCTGTTCACCATCGGTGGCGTGACGGGCGTCCAGCTCGCGAATGCTGGTTTGGACCGTGCGATGCACGACACCTACTACGTCGTGGCGCACTTCCATTACGTGCTGTCGCTGGGCGCCGTGTTCGCGATCTTTGCGGCCTGGTACTACTGGTTCCCGAAGATGTTCGGCTACATGTACTCGCCGCTGATCGCACGGCTCCACTTCTGGCTGATGTTCATCGGTGTGAACCTGGTGTTCTTCCCGCAGCACTTCCTGGGACTGGCCGGCATGCCGCGCCGCTATATCGACTACCCGGATGCTTATGCAGGCTGGAACATGGTGTCGTCCTACGGCTCCTACCTCTCGATGTTCAGCGTGTTCATCTTCCTGTTCGGCATCTACGAAGCTTTCTCGAAGAAGCGACTCGCCGGCAACAATCCGTGGGGCGCAGGCGCCACGACCCTGGAATGGCAGTTGTCTTCGCCGCCTCCGTTCCACCAGTGGGAACAGCTGCCGAAGATCAAGTAAGCGCTTTCGGGCGCGACCCGGCCCGGGCCTGTTGTCCGGGCCAAGTCATTGGATGTTATAAAGAATGAGCATAGTTGAGCAGACAAGCGTCGATGCTCCCGAGGTGGGGGTGTCCGAGGCAACGGCAGGCGATTTCCTCGCTTTGCTGAAGCCGCGCGTGATGTCGCTCGTGGTGTTTACGGCGCTGGTCGGCCTGGTTGCCGCGCCGGTTCCGCTGGATCCTATTCTGGCTTCGATCTCCGTGCTGGCAATCGCGGTCGGCGCCGGCGCATCGGGTGCCCTGAACATGTGGTACGATGCCGACATTGACCGGGTGATGAGCCGCACGGCGCGGCGGCCGGTTCCGGCCGGGCGCGTGCAGCCGGGCGAAGCCCTCGGTTTCGGGCTCTTCCTTTCCCTGCTTGCGGTTCTCACGCTCGGGCTTGCTGCCAACTGGCTAGCGGCGGCGGTTCTTGCCTTCACGATCTTCTTTTATGCCGTGGTTTACACCATGTGGCTGAAGCGCTGGACGCCGCAGAACATTGTGATTGGCGGCGCGGCCGGTGCGTTTCCGCCGGTGGTTGGCTGGGCGGCCGCCACGGGCTCGCTTAGCCTGGAAAGCCTCATCCTGTTTGCCATTATCTTTCTTTGGACGCCGCCGCATTTCTGGGCCCTGGCCCTCTTCAAGGCGGGTGACTACGGCCGCGCGGGCATCCCGATGATGCCGAACGTGGCCGGCGAGGCGTCGACCCGTCGCCAGATTTTCGCTTACACGCTTCTTGTCGCGCCGATCGGGGTTCTTCCGTGGCTGCTCGGTTATGTTTCAGCCGGCTATGGACTTGTTGCAGCGGCATTGGGTGCAGGCTTCATCTATTATGCATGGGGCGTTTTGCGCATGAAGCCGAGCGACACCGCCATGGCGCCAGCCAAGCAGATGTTCGGCTTTTCCCTGATCTACCTGTTTGGCATCTTCGCTGCCTATCTCGTTGATGTTGTTGCGGCGCGTGTGCTTGCGTCCGGAGCGTTTCTCTGATGGCGACGCCCGAGCGAGACAAGCCGGTCGAGACCGTCGAGCTGACGGAAAAGCAGCGCAAGGCGCGGCGCAACCGCTCGGTCGCCATTGCGATCGCGCTGGCCGCGCTGGTGGTGATTTTCTATCTTGTCACGCTGGCCAAGGGACCCGGCATGATGAACAGGCCGCTTTGAGATGAGTGCTGACAAGCAAGCGGAACAGGCAAGAAGGAGCCGGGCGAACCGGACGGTCGCCCTCGGCTGCCTCGCGTTCTTCGGCGCGATGCTGGGCGCTGCCTATGCGTCCGTACCGCTCTACGAGATGTTCTGCCGGGTGACGGGATACGGGGGCACCACGCAGCGCGTCACGCAATATTCCGACACGGTTCTGGACCGGACCATCAACGTTCGTTTCGATGCCAATATCAGCGGTGGGCTGCCTTGGGCCTTCAAGCCGGTGCAGCGTGAGGTGAGCCTGCGCATCGGCGAAACGGCCCAGGTTTCTTACGAAGCCTCCAACCCGTTCCAAACGCCGACGGCTGGCAAGGCCACCTTCAATGTGACGCCGGAACTGGCTGGCGCCTATTTCAACAAGATCGAGTGCTTCTGCTTCACGGACACCACCTTGCAACCGGGCGAGTCCATGGACATGCCCGTGGTCTTTTTCGTTGATCCCGCGATCGTCGACGATCCGGACCTGAAAAATATACGAACCATCACACTGTCATACACGTTCTTTCCTTTGCCGGAAAACCAGCCGCTCGCGGCAAGCTCCCCGGTGAACGCAGAGGAAAGCACGACAAGCAAAACTTTCGGGGGTTGATATGGCCGAGGCGCACGCCAAACATCACGATTACCACATCATCGATCCCAGCCCCTGGCCTGCGCTGGCGTCGCTCGGCGCGCTGGTGATGGCAATCGGTGGCATCGGATGGATGCAGGCCATCAAGGGCAACGAGTTCGGCTTGTTGGGATTGCCGCTGAACAACCCTTGGCTGTTCTTGATCGGTCTGGCCATCGTTCTTTACACCATGTTTGGATGGTGGTCCGACACGATCAAGGAAGGCCGGCAAGGGCACCATACGCGCGTCGTGTCGCTCCACCTGCGCTACGGCATGATCATGTTCATCGCCTCCGAGGTGATGTTCTTCGTCGCGTGGTTCTGGGCTTTCTTCGATGCCAGCCTTTACCCTGGGGATGCGGAGCAGGTCCTTCGCACGGAGTTCACCGGCGGTCAGTGGCCGCCCCAGGGCGTGGAAGTGCTCGATCCCTGGCACCTGCCACTTTACAACACGGTGATTCTGCTTCTGTCGGGGACCACGGTCACCTGGGCACACCATGCCCTCCTGCACAACGACCGCAAGGGCCTCGTGGCTGGTCTGACACTGACCGTCGGCCTCGGCGTGCTGTTCTCCTTCGTGCAGGCTTATGAATACATGCACGCCCCGTTCTCGTTCTCCGAATCGATCTATGGCGCCACCTTCTACATGGCGACGGGCTTCCACGGCTTCCACGTGCTTGTGGGCACGATCTTCCTGCTGGTCTGCCTGATCCGGGCGATGAACGGCGGAATGTCGCCGCAAAAGCATTTCGGCTTCGAAGCAGCAGCCTGGTACTGGCACTTCGTGGACGTTGTCTGGCTCTTCCTGTTCGCCACGATCTACGTGTGGGCGTCGGCTGGTGCGACGATCGCGGCCGGGCATTAAGCCAGCCTCTATGCTAGGAAAGGGCGGTCGCTTGCGCGGCCGCCTTTTTCGTTTGAGCGGGATATGACCGATCCTTCCAATGTTCCAGCTGCCGATGACGCCTCCGCGCTTTCCGGCTGGCGCCGGATGGCGCTGGGCGGTCTGGTTGTCGCCGCCTTCGCGCTTCTTCTGGTGCTGGGAACCTGGCAGGTCCAGCGAATGCAATGGAAGGAGGCGCTGCTTTCCCGCATCGAGGAACAGCTGTCGCAGCAGCCGCTCGATCTTGCAGAGGTGGAAGCGGCGCAAAGCCGTGGCGATCCTATCGAGTATCAGCCCGTCACGCTGTCGGGGCAGTTCGAGCACGAGCGGGAGCGGCACTTCTTTGCCACGCATGAAGGGCAGTCCGGCTTTTATGTCTACACGCCCTTGCGGCTTGCCGATGGCCGGGCCGTGTTCGTGAATCGGGGCTTCGTGCCCTTCGACCTGAAATCTCCTTCGACCCGGCCGGCAGGGCAGGTTGCCGGCACCGTGTCAGTCACCGGGCTTGCGCGCGAACAACCCGCCGCCAAGCCGTCTTGGCTGGTGCCCGAAAACGATTCCGCCAAGAACATCTTCTATTGGAAGGATCTGGGAGCGATGGCGTCCAGCGCGGCCGTGCCGGGCTCGATCCTGCCCTTTTTCGTGGATGCTGATGCAACGTCCAGTCCCGGCGGCTGGCCGGTGGGCGGCGTCACCATGGTCAACCTGCCCAACAACCACCTGCAATATGCCGTGACCTGGTATGGGCTGGCACTCGCTTTGGCTGCCGTTTCGCTGTTGATGCTTATCCGCAGTCGGCGACACGCGAACTCGGCGCCGGACGAGACGGCAGAAACTTGACACTCGAGCAGCGAGCCCTCATGTCCGGGGCTGACCCATGGACCTGTTGATGACCGCTACCGCCAAACCGCCGTTGACGATCCGCTTGTGCGAACCGCGCGGCTTTTGCGCCGGCGTGGATCGTGCGATCCAGATCGTCGTGCTTGCGCTGAAGAAATACGGCGCCCCGGTCTATGTACGCCACGAGATCGTGCACAATCGGTTCGTGGTGCAGGGGCTGCGGGAACGCGGCGCCGTGTTCATCGAGGAACTGCACGAGATTCCGGCCGAGCACCACGACCGGCCGGTCGTGTTTTCCGCCCACGGCGTTCCGAAGTCGGTGCCCGAAGACGCGCAGGCGCGCAATCTGTTCTATCTCGACGCCACATGCCCGCTTGTGTCCAAGGTTCACAAGCAGGCCATGCGGCACCAGCGGCAGGGCCGGCACGTTGTTCTTGTTGGCCACGCCGGGCATCCGGAGGTCATCGGCACGATGGGCCAGTTGCCGGAGGGCGCCGTCAGCTTGATCGAAACGGAACAGGATGCGCTGTCCTTCGTGCCACCACAGCCAGGTGACATGGGTTTCGTGACGCAAACCACGTTGTCGGTGAGCGATACGGCCGGCATCATCGCGCGGCTGCAGGAGCGCTTTCCGGCGATCCAGGCGCCATCGGCGGAATCGATCTGCTACGCCACCACGAACCGCCAGGAAGCGGTGAAGGAGACGGCAGCCGGAACGGACCTGTTTTTGATCGTGGGCGCGCCCAATTCCTCCAACTCGATGCGCCTCGTGGAAGTTGCCAGGCGCGCAGGCGCCAAGCAGGCGATGCTGGTGCAGCGCGCGTCCGAGATCCCATGGGACATGATGATTGGCGGTGAGGTGGTGGGGCTGTCGGCGGGGGCTTCGGCACCGCAGATCATCGTCGATGAAATTGTCGACGCCTTCAACCAGCGCTTTGCCGTCTCCGTGGACCTCGCGGTCACAGCAGTCGAAGACGAAAACTTCCCGGTTCTCAGCGTCTTGCGTGACATGCCGCTCACGGCGGATGACATGGCCTTCGTCAACGGAAATGCGGCCTGATGGCTGTTTATACCGATGTCAACGAGGCGCAGCTGTCGCGCTTCCTTCAGGACTACGACGTTGGATCCGTTCTATCCTACAAGGGCATCGCAGAAGGGTCCGAAAATTCGAACTTCCTCCTCCATGCAGAGCGCGGATCCTTCATCTTGACGCTTTACGAGAAGCGGGTGGATCAGAGCGATCTGCCGTTTTTCCTGTGCCTGATGCAGCATCTGGCGCGTCGAGGCGTCATATGCCCGCTGCCGGTGCAGCGGCGTGACGGGGAACTCATCGGCGAACTGGCCGGGCGGCCTGCCGCCATCATCACCTTCCTGGAAGGCATGTGGATGCGCCACCCGACCGTCGCCCAGTGCGGCGAGGTCGGCAGGTCGCTGGCTCAACTGCATCTTGCGGGCGCGGATTTCCCCATGCATCGCGCCAATGCGCTCGCCGTCGAGGGCTGGCGCTTGTTGTGGAACGGCTCGCGAGACCGGGCGGACGAAGTGTCACCCGGCTTGGCAGCCGAAGTGGAGGCGGAGTTCACCGACATTGAGACCCGATGGCCGAACGACCTGCCGCGGGGCATCATCCACGCCGATCTTTTTCCCGACAACGTCTTTTTCCTCGGCGATCGGTTGTCCGGGCTGATCGACTTCTACTTCGCCTGTGATGATTTCTACGCCTACGACGTAGCGACCTGCCTCAACGCCTGGTGCTTTGAGACTGATTTCAGCTTCAACCCAGCCAAAGCGGCGGCCCTTTTGACCGGATACGAGGCGGTGCGCCCGCTCAGCGATCGAGAAAAGGCTGCGCTGCCGCTGTTGGCACGCGGCTCGGCGCTCCGCTTCATGCTGACGCGGCTTTACGATTGGCTGACCATCCCGGATGGCGCATCGGTGCAAAAGCGCGATCCGCTGGAATATGTCGCCAAGCTGCGGTTCCACCGGGACGTGACGTCCCCCAGCACCTACGGCCTGTCATGAAGCACATCGACGCGTATACGGATGGCGCCTGCTCCGGAAATCCAGGACCCGGTGGCTGGGGCGCTATTTTGCGCTACAACGGCAAGACCAAGGAACTGTCCGGCGGCGAAGCGGACACAACCAACAACCGCATGGAACTGATGGCGGCGATTTCGGCGCTCAACGCGCTGAAAGAGCCTTGCGAGGTCGATCTTTATACCGACAGCAACTACGTCAAGGACGGCATTGGCGGCTGGATAGAGGGCTGGAAGCGCAATGGCTGGAAAACCGCCGCGAAACAGCCGGTCAAGAACGCCGAGCTTTGGCAGCAGCTGGATGAAGCGCGGCGCCGCCACAAGGTGACATGGCATTGGGTGAAGGGGCACGCCGGCCACCCCGAAAACGAACGGGCGGACGAGTTGGCCCGCGCGGGCATGGCGCCCTTCAAAGTCAAGGGAACGCCAAAGAAGGTGGATCCCATCCGGGCGGCGGCACCGGCTGCCCCGACGCGAAAGCTCAACCGCACCTTCGTTCGGGAAGAGTGAGGCAGGGGAGTTTACCCCGCCTCCCGGTTTCTAAAGCTGTTCCAGCATCCGCGCAGCGCCACTGTCGACGGCCTGGCCCGGCGTGCCTTCCACATTGACTGCGCTGACCACGCCCTTGTCCACCACCATGGAAAAGCGCTTGCAACGGAGTCCCATGCCGCCGGCGCTCATGTCCAGGTCGAGACCCGCCGCCTTCGCAAAAACAGCGCTGCCATCGGCAATAAAGGTGATCTTGCCTTCCCCGCCGGTGAAGCGCGCCCACGCCCGCATCACGAAGGGGTCGTTTACGGCGATCACCGCGATCTCGTCGATGCCCCTGCCGAGGATCGTTTCGGCATTCTCGAGATAGCCCGGCAGGTGATTGTTGGAGCAGGTCGGCGTGAAGGCACCCGGCACCCCGAACAGGACGACCTTCTTGTCGGCGAAATAATCGGCCGTGTTCACCTCGGTGATGTCGTCGGGGGTGACCAGTTTCACCTTCACATCTGGCAGGCGTTCGCCGGTCGCTATCGTCATCGTTACCAAGGCTCCAATCATGAGGGGTTGAGGGGCGACATCTAACGCGATCGTTGGCCGAGTCCAGCCAGTCAGGGTTGCGGCGGAAGAACGAAGCTTCCTTGCACCGCATTGCCGCCATGGCTGAGCGTGTAATGGATCGTGACGGAACCGGATACCTTCGGGCGCGAAAGGATCTCCGTTTCGAACCGCTGGGTCGTGGTGTCGAAGCGGGGCGTGCCGAACCGGTAGCCTCCATCACCGGCAAGAAACAGGAGTGGATCGTCGCCGGCCAACCCTGAAGCTTTCGTCAAGAGGTGGCTGCCGTTCATCTCCACGGCTGTGATGCCGAGCTGCGGACCGGCTTCGTGGGGCAGGGAGTCAAACGCGGCACCCACGACGGCGCGGTCGAAAAGATCATCGGCCCGCAGGTCGGGATCGAGGCTCAACTGCGTCTGCACGGGAATGCAGATCGTTTGGCAGATGCCAAGAAAGACGTCGACAGTGAAAGGATCCCCTTTGATGGGCGGATCGAGCGACAGGTCAAGCGCCAACGAAACGGACTGGCTGTAACCCGTCCAATGGGAGCCATGGTCCACGAAGCGTTGCGGGGCAGGGTAGTGGAGCGTGACCGCGCCAAGCGGACCGTCTGCACCGGGCGTAAGCTGTGGAGGCACGCCGGCATCGCCCGGGTCGCGCCAATAGGTTCTCCAGCCGGGCTTCAGGTCAACCTGCAGGGCGCCCCGCAACTGGCCGTTCTCATCGGGAACGCCTGTGCTGACCAGGCGGATACGTCCGCCCTCGGTTCCGAACCAGGAGCTGCTCGCGGCCTGAACGCTTGTGGCCGATGCAAGGAGAAGGGCCGCGCTGATCAGGAGCTTGGGCTGGTGCATGGTAACCTTCTTGTCCTTTGTTGCAGGCGGGAACAAGATGAAGGGCTGCGATGGACCTCATCTTTGCGTGAAGGCCTCGCCTCCGCCCTTGGCGGCGTTAGCTTTTTTGCCGGCTCGAAGGCAGGTGCCACTTTACGAGAACAGAAAACGCGCTACGCTTTGACCATGGATCTGCTCCGCAAGAAATACGTGGAAGCCCCGACAAAGGGGTATCTCGATGACCAGTTTCTGATTGCCATGCCTGGCATGAAGGACGACCGCTTCGCGCGCACGGTGATCTATATCTGTGCGCACAGTGAAGAAGGTGCGATGGGGTTGATCATCAACCAGGCCCAGCAGATGCTCTTCCCGGATCTTCTGGTACAGATTGGCGTGATCGAAGAAGCGGATGCAATCCGTTTGCCCGATCAGGCGCGCGACCTCGTTGTAAGGCATGGCGGACCGGTGGATCGAAGCCGTGGCTTTGTGCTTCATTCCGATGATGTCACGGTCGAGTCCAGCACCCCGGTGGCCGACGAAATCTACCTCACCGCGACGGTGGACATCCTGCGCGCGATTTCGGCCGGACGCGGTCCCAAGCGCGCACTGATGGCGCTTGGCTATGCCGGCTGGGGCGCCGGGCAGCTGGAAAGCGAGATCATCGAAAACGGCTGGCTGACTTGTCCGGCCGATCCGGATCTGCTTTTCGACCGGGACATCGACCGCAAATACGAGCGGATACTAAGCTCCATCGGGATTGATCCGACGCATCTGAGCCACGTTGCCGGCCACGCCTGAGCCGCACCAGGGGCGCCGGAAAGCGTGGGAGCGGGCATCCGCGCGAACGCCCTTGCAGCGTGTTCTTCTTGTTGCGGCCTGGGGCAGCCTGGCAGCGATCGCTTTCGTGACCTTGTCACCGATCGGTTTACGGCCGCATGTCGGCGGGCCGAACACTGAACGTCTCCTCGCGTTTGTTCTCCTCGGATGCTTGTTCGGGCTGGCCCATCCCCGCAGGCTCGGGCTGGTTGCGGCCATTCTGGTTGCCGCAGCGCTGAGTTTCGAACTCCTGCAAGAGCTTGTGCCGGGTCGCCATGGGCGCTTGCCGGATGCGCTGGTGAAATGCGCCGGCGGTCTCGCCGGTGTCGCAGGGGCTGCCCTGCTAAACCGGCTGCGGGGCCGCGTCTAGTCGCAGAGGTCAGGTCCGCGCCGTTGATGCGGCAGGATGATTTTCGCGCAGTAGTTTCAGCACCGCTTCCGCCGTCATCGGCTGGCCGAACAGGTAGCTTTGGACATATTCGCAGCCGATGTCCTTGAGCATGGTCGCGTCCGCTTCATCGGCGACACCTTCGGCGACGACGGAAAGGCCGAGGTCGTGCGCCATACCGACGATCGACTTCAGGAGAACGCCGCGCTTGGGGCTGGAGTCGTCGATAAAGCTCTTGTCGATCTTGATCGTGTCGAACGGAAAGCGCGTGAGATAGGAAAGCGACGAATAGCCCGTTCCGAAATCATCGATTGAAAGACCGATGCCCAGCTGCTTCAGCTTCGCAAGAACGTGGGCGGATTGTTCGGGACTGTCCATCACCAGCGACTCGGTGAGTTCCAGCCGGAAGCAGCGCGGCTGCAGATTGGCGCGCGCGATCACCGAACGTACGTCGCTCACAAGATCGCGGCGCAGCAACTGGCGGCTTGAAACATTCACGGACACAAACAGCGGCACATCGCGCACCTGCTTCTGCCAGTCGCCAAGATCTTCGGCCGCGCGGGTCATGGCCATCAGACCGAGTTGGGCGATCAGCCCGCAGTTCTCGGCAACGGGAATGAAGTCGGAGGGCGGAATGGTGCCCCGCCGTGGGTGTTCCCAGCGCAGCAGGGCCTCGAAACCGGCAAGGGTGCGGTCTTCCAGCCGCACGATGGGCTGATAAGCGAGCGAAAGCTCGCCCCGGTCGGCCGCACGGCGCAAATCGGATTCGAGCGTCGGCCGGTCGGTGCCCACGGAGCGGAAGGCCGGACGGAAAGGCTCGATGCGGTCGCCGCCGAAGCGCTTGGCCTGCAGCATGGCAAGCTCAGCATCCTTCACCATGTCGTCTGCGGAACTCTGGGCGCTCGTCCAGGAGATCAGCCCGATCGACGGCGTCAGCACGATTTCGCGCTTGGCAAAAGTGATGGGGTTTCGCACGGCCTGGCGGATCGCTTCAGCAACGGCGGCAATCCGCGCGGGCTCCTGTTCAGACAAGAGCATCAGCCCGAACTGATCGCCGCTCAGCCGTGACAGCGCATCCCCTGGCTTCAGGAGCCGGTAAAGCCGTCGCGCGATGGTGAGCAGGATCGTGTCGCCCGCCGAAATGCCGAGCATGTCATTGACCCGGCCGAAGTCATCGATGTCGATAACGAACACGGTCGGTCGCACCGAAACCTCACCCTTGGACAGGGCGACGATGGCGTCGAGCCGGTTGATGAAGAGTTCGCGGTTGGGCAAGCCCGTCAGGTTGTCGTGAACGGCGTCCTGGAGCAGCCGCTCCTCGGACTTTTTCTGCTCGGTGACGTCGGTCAGCGTTCCAACACAGCGGATGATCTCCCCGTCGGAACCGATCACCGGCCGTGCCTTCAAAGTGAACCAGCGATAATGTCCATCGGCACCGCGCAGGCGGAAGCTTTGCGACACGCGGCCGCGGCGATGTTCGAGCACCACATCCAAGGTCGTGCGGAAGATGTCGCGATCGTCCACATGAAGCACAGGGAGCCAATTGCGGGCGGGGCCCTGCAGTTCGCCGGCGGGGAGCCCAAGGAGCGGGGCCACGTCCGGACGGCTGACAACACGGTCGCGCAGCACATCCCAGTCCCAAACAATATCGCCCGAGCCGATCACGGCCAGCGCCTGACGCTCCATGTCGGAAAACAGACCCTGATGCAGGCCGGAGCCTGCCAGCGCATGCTGCATGACGGTGAAACCGATCAGGAGCACGATCAGAACCAGGCCTCCCCCGAGAGCCGGCTGCACCACATCGTTGTTGAGCATCCCGGTCACGGTCATCCACCCGCCGACAAGCCAAACCAACACCATCAACCAACTCGGGATGAGCATGATGGCCCGGTCATAGCCCTGAAAGGTCAGATAGGCGATCAGGAGCACGCCGGTTGCGGCGGTGGCTGCGAGGGACAGACGCGCGATGCCCGAGGCGACGGCCGGATCGTACACGGCCACACCCGCCAGAAGCAGCAGGCCGAAGATCCAGATCACCGCACCATAAGAGAAGTGACCATGCCAGCGGTTGAGGTTGAGGTAGGTAAACAGAAATACCAGCAGCGTCGTGGCCAGGGCCACTTCCGTACCGGCGCGCCAGATCTGCTCGCTGCCCGGCGCAATCTCGATCAGCCGGTTGAGAAAGCCGAAGTCAACGCTGACATAGGTCAGCACAGCCCAGGCGAGGGCGGCCGTTGCGGGAAACAGCGACGTCCCCTTCACCACAAACAGGATGGTCAGGAACAAGGCGAGGAGCCCGGCGATGCCGATCACGATGCCGCGGTAAAGAGTATAGGAGTTGACCTGATCCTTGTAGGATTCCGGTTCCCACAGATACATCTGCGGCACGCGCGACGCCGCCAGTTCGGCAACAAACGTCACCACCGTTCCGGGGTTGAGCGTCACCAGGAAGACGTCGGCATCTTCGCTGTCCTGGCGATCCAGCGTGAAGCCCTCGCTCGGGGTAATGGCCGCGATACGCGTGGAACCTAGATCCGGCCACACAAGGCCAGAGCCGACCAGCCGAAAATGCGGGGTAACGATCAAACGGTCGAGCTGCTGGTCCGTGGTGTTGGCCAGCGCAAACACTGCCCAATCACCGGTGGCGCGCTCGTTCAATGCTTCCACTTCGATGCGGCGCACGATGCCGTCTGGTCCGGGGGCGGTGGAAACCTGGAACGTGTCGCCCTGGTTGCGGTAGAATTCCACCGCATTGGTCAGGTTCAGCGCCACATCATCGCGCGTGATCTTGATCGGCTCGACCGCCTGAGCCCGGCCCACGGCCAGCACGCACAGCGCCAGGAAAGCCAGCAACCAAGGTTGAATGAAGCGCGGCAAGATCACCCCTGTCCCGCCTCGCTGCGGCTGGCTACCGGAATCGGTCATCCGCCACGAGAGCATAAAGAAAATGATCCTGCCAGGCGCCGTTGATGCGCAGGTAGGATCGCGCCAGTCCCTCGCGGGCGAATCCGGCTTTTTCAAGCACGCGTACAGACCGCGCGTTGGAAGGGATACAAGCCGCCTCGATCCGGTGCAACCGCAGCTCGTCGAAAGCGTAGGGTATCACCAGCTTCAATGCACCGAGCATGTAGCCGCGCCCGGCATGGGCTTCGCCCATCCAGTAGCCAATCTGGCAGGATTGGGCGACACCGCGGCGGATGTTGCCGATCGTCAGCCCGCCGGCGAGCTGGCCATCTGCGACCTTGAAGATCAGGAAGCCGAAGCCGGTGCCGGACTTGTAATCCGCCTTGTTGCGCTCCAGCCGCTGGCGCCATCCGGATCGCTCGAGCTCGTTCACCGACCAGCGCGGCTCCCAGGGTTCCAGGAAGCTGCGGCTGGCATGGCGCAGCGCCGCCCACTGGTGATAATCGGATGAGGCAGGGAGCCGCAAAAGCACCTGCTCGCCCTTCAGAACCGGCGTTGCCTTGGATCCAAACGGCAGAGCAAGCATGATGGGTCCTGTTTCAGCCGATCGCCGCCGTGCGGCCTGCCGACCGGGTGCCACCCAGTCGCTGGCTGATGCTGTCGTAGGATGCCAGCGGCGACACCGGCCCGACCGCGGTGACGGTCGGAACACCGGAAAACATCCGGTGCGACAGGTCGGCCAGGCGGTCCACGGTTAAGGCAGCCAGTCGGTCGATCAATTCCTCCATCGGGATCGGGCGACCATAAAGCAGCAGCTGACGCGCAATTTGCGAAGCGCGGCTGGCGGCGCTTTCCCGCGACATCAGGAGGCCGGCACGGTACTGAGCCCGCGCCCGGTCGAGTTCCTCGGGAAGAATGCTTTCGCCGGAGCGGCGGAGTTCATCCACGATCACGGGAACGAGCTCGGCAAGGTCAGACTTGCCCGTCGCTGCATGAACGCCGAAGATGCCGGTATCCGAGAACCCCCAGTGAAAGGCATAAACGGAGTAGCAAAGGCCGCGCTTTTCGCGCACTTCCTGGAACAGGCGTGACGACATCCCGCCGCCCAGCATCATCGACAGCACCTGCGAGGCATAGAAGTCGCGCACATGGTAGGCGCGCCCTTCGAAGCCCAGGATCACCTGCGCATCCATGAGGTCGCGATCTTCGCGGAAGTCGCCACCGACATAACTTGCCTGTTCCGGCGCTTCCGCGCCGGAAGTGGGGCGGAACGAGCCGAGCCGCTTTTCGACTTCGCGCACGAAATCGTCGTGCTTCAGGTTTCCGGCGGCAACCACCACCATCGAATCACCCGCATATTGGCGATCCATGAAGCCGCGCAACTGCGCGGACGTGAATGCCTGCACCGTGTCGGGCGTGCCGAGAATCGAGCGGCCGATCCGCTGGCCGCGAAAAGCCGTTTCGGTGAAATGGTCGAAAACGATGTCGTCCGGCGTGTCGTAGGCAGCGCCGATTTCCTGCAGGATGACGTTCTGTTCCCGCTCGAGTTCGGCCGGATCGAACTTCGAGTCGGTCAGGATGTCGGCCAGGATATCGATGGCGAGCGGCACGTCCGTATCGAGCACCCGCGCGTAGAAAGACGTTGTTTCGACGCTGGTGGCTGCGTTGATTTCGCCACCAACATCTTCGATCTGCGAGGCAATCTGCCACGCAGAGCGCCTGCCCGTACCCTTGAAGGCCATGTGCTCTAGCAGATGAGCGATGCCGTGTTCTTCTTGGCGCTCGTTGCGCGATCCGGATTTCACCCACACACCCAGTGCAACCGACTCGATGTGCGGAATCGTCTCGGTGGCGACTGTCAGGCCATTTGACAGCCGGCTGACCTCAACACTCATGAATACGCTTGTCTCCAACCGATCATCGAAGCGCCCGGGAATGGCGCTCGATATAGTCTTTCACCATTTTGGTGTCTGAGGGAAGCGTTGTAAATCGCTCCTCCCTTTCCATGAGGTTCCCAAGCCAGGCCGGAAGTTCAGGTCGCTTGTTGGCGGCCGCCTGCACGGCATCGGGAAATTTCGCCGGATGCGCCGTTGCCAGGATCACCATCGGCGCCGCACTCACCGTTTCACGCGCGACCTTCACTGCCGCTGCCGTATGCGGATCAAGAAGGTAGCCGGTTTCGGCAAGCGTGGTGGCAATCGTGCGGTCGATCTCGGCCATGGATGCGCGGCCGGCATCGAACTCGCCGCGAATTGTTTCAAGTGTCGACGGCTCGAGCGTGAAGGCGCCGGACTGCTTCAACCCGGCCATGTAGCCGGCAACTTCCGAAGCGTCGCGTCCGCATGCCTCGAACAGCAGGCGCTCGAAATTCGATGAGATCTGGATGTCCATTGAAGGGGAGGTCGTCGCCACCACCCCTTGCATCTCGTAGGTCCCGCTTTGCAGCGTGCGATGAAGAATGTCGTTGTCGTTTGTGGCAATTACCAGCCGCTCGATCGGCAAGCCCATCCGCTTGGCCGCGTAGCCTGCGAAAATGTCGCCGAAATTACCGGTCGGCACGGTGAAGGAAACCGGCCGCTCCGGCGCGCCGAGCGTCAGCGCGGACGAGAAATAGTACACGATCTGCGCCATCACGCGGGCCCAGTTGATCGAGTTGACGCCCGAAAGGGCCACGCGATCGCGAAAAGCGTGGTCGTTGAAAAGGTCCTTCGCGATGCTTTGGCAGTCGTCGAAATTGCCACCCATCGCCAGCGCATGCACGTTGGCCTCCGCCGACGACGTCATCTGCCGCTGCTGGACGGGAGACACGCGCCCTTCGGGGAACAGGATGAAGATGTCCGTCTGATCGCGGCCGGCGAAGGCTTCGATTGCCGCTCCGCCCGTATCGCCCGACGTTGCGCCGATGATTGTCGCCCGCTCGCCGCGCTCGGCCAGAACATGATCCATGAGGCGCGCCAGAAGCTGCATGGCGACGTCCTTGAAGGCGAGGGTTGGCCCATGAAACAGTTCGAGCACGAACGTATCGTGATCAAGTTGCACCAGCGGGCAAACAGCCGGATGGCGGAAGCTCTCGTAAGCATCGCGAACGATGCGCGCGAAGGTCGCCTCGTCGATCTCTCCGTCCACAAACGGGGAGAGCACGCGTATGGCCAGGTCGGGATAGGACAAGCCGCGCATTGCCCGGATCTCGGCTGCGCTGAATTGCGGCCAGCTTTCGGGCAGGTAAAGCCCGCCGTCACGCGCCAGGCCGGCCAACAAAGCGTCGCAAAAGCCCAGGCGCGGCGCGGTTCCTCGTGTGCTGATGAAGTCCATGTGCGGCGGTACCCGTTTCGGCGGAGCGTTGTCCATCTGTGGAACGCTTGGATCAAGGCCGCGCGTGCTGGTCGCATTTCAGCCGCGGGCTGTGTATAGGACGACGGTTCGCTTTGGAAGCTTGGATGGGGGTTACGTTGAGAAGAGGTGGAATTGTTGCCGGCTCGATCGTGACGGGCTTTATGTTGATCGCCGCGGGATGCCAGTCGGGCGACAGCGTAACACGCAATGTGCCGGATAAATCAACGCAGATCACGGAGTCGGAGCTGCGGGCCTATTGCCCCAATGTCGCCCTGCGTGAGGGCACTTCGGCGTTCAGCACCTTCGAAAAGGGCGGTGATGGCGATCCGTCCAAGGTGATCTACCAGGCGTCGCTGTCGCAAGCGACACGTGCCTGCACGTATGAAGGCGGCACCATGACGATCAAGGCCGCAGTGGCTGGACGCATCGTGCCCGGCCCGGTCGGAAAGGCTGGCACGGTCAGTATGCCTATCCGGGTGGCGGTGGTTCGCGGTGGTGACGTGCTTTACTCGCAACTGCATCAGCATCAGGTGAGCGTCACCGATACGGCTGCTGCCACACAGTTCGTGTTCACTGACCCCGCCATCAACATTCCCCAGCCCGAACAGCGGGACATCATGATCTATATCGGGTTCGACGAAGGTCCGCCGAGCCGCTGACCTTCAGGCCTCCGACCACTCCGACAGTGCCGCCAGGGACCCCGCGAAATCCGCCCAGCGGCGGATCACGGTTTCCGCGCCGGCATCCGTCAGCTGGTCGGCATGACCTGAATAAGTATGCGACGCGCCGGTGAAGCCGATCACCCGCATCCCGGCGGCAACGGCGCCCGTGACGCCATGCACCGAGTCTTCGACGACGAAGGTTGCTTCCGGCCGCGCACCCTCTTTCTTGGCTGCCTGCAGGAAGATGTCGGGTGCAGGCTTGTGCCTGATACCGGAATTGTCGCGCGCAGAATAAATGTGCTCGCCAAAGAACGGCAGCAAACGGACCTTCTCCAGCATGAACTGGAGCCGGTGCAGCTTCGAGTTCGAGCAGATGCAGCGCTTGGTCTGGACCGACGCCACCGCTTCATGCGCGCCCTCGATGGCCCTTACCTCGGCGCGGAGTCTTTCATCTAGGAGACGTTCGGACTCGTCGATCAGCCGTGCCTGAAACGGGATCTGACTTTCGGCTTCCACACGCAAAAGGATGTCGCGAAACGTAAGTCCCGCAAAGCGCTCGGCATAATCATCCGCGTCGATCGGGTAGCCGGCAGCCGACAGCAGCCCGGCATCGACCCGCGCCGCGATGATTTCAGAGTCCACAAGGACGCCATCGCAGTCGAAGATCACGAGATCGGGCTGGGGCATGGGAACTCCGAGAAGGCTGGAAGGGGTGAAGGCGGCGGGTCTACAGCACGCGGCGTTTCGAGGCAAATTCGGCGGACTTCATTAAATCTTTACGCCATCCGGTAACCATAACAGGCAGTAAAGTAACGCGTTTGTTCCGAGTACCGCCATGACCGCTCTGCGCCTAGTTGCCGAACAGAACTCAGTTGACGTCAGCCATTCCGCATGGCTCGACACGATCCTGAAAGGCGATTGCGTGGCGGCAATGGAAAAGCTCCCGGCGCACTCCGTCGATGCCATATTTGCCGACCCGCCCTACAACCTCCAGCTCGAGGGCACGCTTCACCGTCCTGATCAGTCGAAGGTCGATGCGGTCGATGACGAGTGGGACCAGTTCGAAAGCTTCGCGGCCTACGATGCGTTCACGCGCGCCTGGTTGCTGGCGGCGCGCCGCGTCCTGAAGCCGAACGGTACGATCTGGGTGATCGGCTCCTACCACAACATCTTCCGCGTCGGCGCGATCATGCAGGACCTCGGCTTTTGGCTGCTGAACGATGTGATCTGGCGCAAAACCAATCCCATGCCGAATTTTCGCGGTCGCCGCTTCCAGAACGCCCATGAAACCATGATCTGGGCGAGCCGGGACCGTGATGCGAAAGGCTACACCTTCAACTACGAGTCCATGAAGGCGGCCAATGACGATGTGCAGATGCGCTCCGACTGGCTGTTTCCGATCTGCACCGGCGCAGAGCGCTTGAAGGATGAGAAAGGTGCGAAGGTTCACCCGACGCAGAAGCCGGAAGCGCTTCTGGCCCGCGTTCTCTTGTCGTCAACAAAGCCGGGCGACGTGGTGCTGGACCCCTTTTTTGGCTCGGGCACCACAGGCGCGGTCGCAAAGCGCCTTGGGCGTCATTTTGTCGGCATCGAGCGTGAGCAGGCCTATATCGACGCCGCGCAGGAACGAATTGCCGAGGTGAAGCCGCTCGAACACCTCGCTCTGGAACTTCTCGTCAGCAAGCGCGCGGAACCGCGCGTCGCCTTTGCAAGCCTCCTCGACACTGGCCTGATCAAGCCCGGCACCAGGCTTTTCGATGCGAAGCGTCGTCATACGGCCGTGGTAAGAGCCGATGGAACGCTGTCCAGCGGCACCTTTGCCGGCTCGATCCACAAGGTCGGCGCGCAGGTGCAGGACGCCGAAGCCTGCAATGGCTGGACTTTCTGGCACTATGAGCGAGCCGGAGGCCTGACGCCCATCGACGAACTACGACGCGTCGCGCGCGTCGGAATCGAACGCGCCGGCGCGTAAGGACCACTTCTGCGCTTCAGAAGCGCATGCCGCGCTCCCGCAGATCCCGTTCCATTTGCTCGGCGCTCGTGAACTGGATCGCCTGCCAGCCGGCGGCACGGGCGCCGTCCACATTGGCAAGATTGTCGTCGATGAAAAGCGTTGCGGCCGGGTCAAGCGCGAAGTCGGCAGCGTGGCGCTCGTAGATGGCGCGATCCGGCTTGATCAGGGCGATGTCACCCGACACCGTCACGCCGCGTGTTTCGGTCAGAAACGGAAACATCTTTTGTGCTTCCGCAAAGGTCTCGGAATGGAAGTTCGTGAGCATGGTCACGTCGTAACCTGCGGCAAGGAGCTTGCGCAGGATAACAACACTGTCTTGGTAGGAATGGCTCACCATCTCGTGCCAATGGGGGCGAAAAGCCCGGATCATCGCTGCTTGATCGGGATGAGCCGCAATCAACAGCGCTTCCGCATCGGCCCATGACCGCCCGCGATCCTGTTCCAGGTTCCAGGCGTTGGAGCAGACTTCTTCCAGGAACCAGCGTCGCTGCGCTTCGTCCGGGATTAGCCGTTGGTAGGGGATGTTCGGATCATAATGGATCAGCACGCGGCCGATGTCGAAGACGATGTGCTTGATCGGGGTCATGGCAGAAAACGCGCTTAGGGTGAAAGGAGGCCGGGGCAGGCGGCTTCGATGGCCTTTTTCATGACCGTGGGCAAGGCCTCGCCGCTTACCGCGGCCGGAACGGACCACCACATGCCAGGTGGCGCAGCGCCGTTGAAGCGGGTGCGATAGACCGACAGCGTCAGCGAAAAATGCGTGAAAATATGGGTGATGACGCCGGACGGCATCCAGTCGGAAGGAAAGGGCGCGTCGTCGGCGCCAGGTTTCACGTCTGCGGACCAGGTGCTGCCCGGAACTTCCGCCATCCCGCCAAGCAGGCCCTTGTCAGGGCGCTTGCGCAAGAGGATAGCGCCGTCGGCGCGAACGGCAACAAAGGCAGCGCCTTGCCGGGTCGGCTTGTCCGCCTTGGTCTTCTTTACCGGAAAGCGCTCGGGCTCACCGAGGAAGAGGGCGCGGCAGGTTTCGTTGAGGGGGCATAAAATGCAGGCCGGACGGCGCGGGGTGCAGATGGTTGCGCCGAGGTCCATCATCGCCTGGGCGAAGTCGCCGGGGCGATCGGCGGAGACCACCGGGGTCAAGGCAGCACGGATCTGCGACTTCGCCTGCGGAAGCGGTGTATCGATCGCGGCAACGCGGGTGGTGACCCGCTCTATGTTGCCGTCGATCACCACGGCCGGACGGTTGAACGCAATCGCTGCAATCGCCGCTGCCGTGTAAGCGCCGACCCCCGGAAGCGCGCGGAGGCCGTCCTCCGTTTGCGGGAAACGGCCCCCCAGATCCTTCGCGACCACGTCCGCGCATTTTTTTAGGTTTCGCGCGCGCGAATAATAGCCGAGCCCAGCCCAGGCGCGCAGGATGTCGTCCTCGCTGGCTGCAGCCATGGCTGTCACGGTCGGCCACTTGGCCGTGAAGGCGAGAAAATACTTCTTCACCGCCTCGACCGTGGTTTGCTGCAGCATCACTTCCGACAGCCATACGCGGTATGGGTCCGGCTGCTGCCCTCGCCGGAGGTCGGCGGGCGCAAGCCGCCACGGCAGGACACGCGCGTGGCGGTCATACCAGGCAAGAAGACGCTCGGCCTCGAAGGCGTCCGTGCGGGAAAGCAATTTGGCTGTCATGGAGCGGATGAGCGGCTACCATCAAGACCGGCGGGGCAGTAAACAATCCTCATGACAGAGAAGCGCCGCAGCTACAACGCCAAGCCCGTCAGCGACCTTTCCGGAGAGATTCTCGATCCGGTGCTGCGCAAACGTGCCGGCATATCCGTTGGGCTGGTGCAATCTTGGGAGGAGATCGTCGGCGTCAAAGTCGCGCTGCAATCGCGCCCGGAAAAGATCCTGTGGCCGCGCAGGATGCATGAGGATGATCCGTTTCAACCCGCGACATTGGTGATAGCCTGTGAAGCCCGCGCGGCCATGCACATCCAGCACGAAGCGGGCGAAATCATCGGCCGCATCAACAGCTATCTCGGCTTCCCGGCAATCGGACGCCTGAGGATCGTGCAGAAGCCGGTGCGAAACGCGCCAGCCAAGACCAAGCCCGTGCTGCGTCCTTTAAGCGCGGCCGAAGAAGCGGGGCTGGACCGTCAACTTACGGGTATCGAGGAAGAAAGCCTGCGCCAGTCGCTGGAAGCGCTGGGTCGCAGCGTCCTAGGACGGCGAGGGTGATCAAGACGACGATGATTTTCCCGCATTCGTGAACAAGTCTGTTGCGGAGGGAATTGGTTTTACGCGATAAATCCCTTAATTGCCGGGAGAACCAGACCCAGTTATGGTTTCCCGCGTTTAATGCCACAGGTGATCCCAACCATGACGCCCTTGCTTACCCGCCGCTCTTTGCTGGGCTCGATCGCCATCGCTCCCGCTGCGCTTGTTCTCGGAACAGGCGCTGGCTTGGCTCAGGCGGCTGCCCCCACACCACAGGGCAACGTCGACATGGCCAAGCTCCTGGAGCCTGGCGTTCTCCCGGAAAAGGTTCTCGGCAACGCCGATGCGCCGGTGACGATCGTCGAATACGCGTCCATGACCTGCAGCCACTGCGCTCATTTCGACGTGACGACGCTGCCGGTGATCAAGGAAAAGTACATCGATACGGGCAAGGCGCGGCTGATCCTGCGCGAGTTCCCGTTCGACCCGCGCGCCGAAGCTGGCTTCATGCTGGCACGCTGCGCAGGCGACAATTACTTCGCCATGGTGGATGTGCTCTTCAAGCAGCAGGAGCAGTGGGCACCCGTTCAGGATGCGCGCGCCGCACTCCTGCAGATCTCCAAGCTGGCCGGCTTTACACAGGAAAGCTTCGAAGCCTGCTTGACGGACCAGAAGCTGCTTGACGATATCAGAAGTGTGCGCACGCGCGGTTCGCAGGAGTTTGGCGTTGATGCTACGCCGACCTTCTTCATCAACGGCAAGAAATACGCAGGGGCGCTCTCGGTTGACGAGATGTCGGCGATCATCGACTCCTTGCTTTGATCTGGCATCGCTGCTGGACGGGCGCCGCTCGTCCAGCATCACGGGACAGCGCTGATGCGCTTCTCCCGACTTCGTATTCTGGGCTTCAAATCCTTCGTCGAGCCCGCTGAATTCATCATCGAGCCTGGCCTGACCGGCGTGGTCGGACCGAACGGCTGCGGCAAGTCCAATCTTGTTGAAGCGCTGCGCTGGGTGATGGGCGAAAGCTCCTACAAGAACATGCGCGCGTCCGGCATGGACGATGTCATCTTTTCCGGCTCGGGAACCCGGCCGGCGCGCAATACGGCTGAAGTCACTCTTTTTCTCGACAACACCGGCCGGACCGCACCGCTCGCCTTCAACGCGAGCGATGAATTGCAGGTATCCCGCCGCATCGAGCGTGAGTCCGGTTCGGTTTACCGGATCAACGGCAAGGAAGCGCGGGCCAAGGATGTGCAGCTCCTGTTCGCCGATCAGTCCACAGGCGCGCGCTCGCCCTCCATGGTCGGACAGGGTCGCATCGGCGAGCTGATACAGGCCAAGCCACAGGCCCGCCGCGCCCTTCTGGAAGAAGCAGCCGGCATTTCAGGTCTTCATTCGCGAAGGCACGAGGCTGAGTTGCGGCTCAAGGCGGCCGAAGCCAATCTGGAGCGCCTCGAAGATGTCGTTGCCGAACTGACGACGCAGGTGGAAAGCCTGAAGCGGCAAGCGCGTCAGGCGCAGCGCTTCAAGGCTTTGTCGGCCGACATCCGCCAGAACGACGCTCTGCTGCTGCATCTGCGGTGGAGCCACGCGAAAGCCCAGGCGCTGGAAGAACAGGTTGCGCTGGATGAGGCTATGAACCGCGTAGCGCAGCGAGCTGCGGCGCAGATGGAAAGTGCGAAAGAGCAGGCGGTGGGCGCGCATCACCTGCCGAAGCTCCGCGAAGCCGCCGCAGCCGCGGGTGCGGCCGTGGCACGCATGACGGTTGCCAAAACACAGCTGGAAGAGGAGGCGGCCCGTCTGCGCGCGCGGCAGGAGGAACTCGCCCGCCGCCTCGAGCAACTGGCCGCCGACCTTCAACGTGAAAACCAGATCGGCGATGACAATGGCGCGGCACTGAACAAGCTCGCCGAAGAAGAAGAGGCCCTTCGCGGAGAGGATGACGCGCAGGGCGAGCGCGAACGCGAAGCGGAAGCAGCGCTGGCGGCTGATCTTGCCGCTTTGCAGCACATGGAAGCAGCGCTTGCCACGGCCGCAGCAAAGCAGGCTGAAGCTGCCGCCTTGCACAAGCAGGCCGAGCGCACGCTTCTTGAAGCGAGGGATCGCGCCAGCCGATTGAAGCGCCAGGCCGGCGAGATCGAAAAGGATCAACAGGCGCTGGCTGCTAAGCTGGTCGCCCTCCCGGACCTTCAGGCATGCGCGACAAGCGTTGAAGCCGCCGTTGCGGCTGCGGCTGCGGCCGAGAGCGCCCACGCGGAAGCAGAAGCATGTGTCACCCAGGCGCGTCAAAAGGAGAGTGCTGCGTCCCTTGCCCTTGCGGAAACAAAGGCAAGCTGCGGTCGGCTGGAAACGGAAGCGCAAACCTTGCATGCGGTGGTGCATGCTGGTTCCGGCGGGCTCTGGTCGAGCGTGCTTGACGACATCATGGTGGAACCCGGCTTTGAAGCTGCTTTAGGCGCGGCCTTCGGCGAAGACCTCGACCTGCCGCTCGATGTCGAAGCACCGGCGCACTGGGGCGAAGCACTGCCGTCGCACGCCGATCCGGCGCTCCCGGCGGGGGCCGAACCGCTGGCGCGCTACATTCAGGCCCCGGCGCAGCTCCATCGGCGCTTGGCGCAGATCGGCCTCGTGTCACATGGGGACGGCGCGGCTCTTCAGCCGCGGCTAGCCGTCGGGCAGCAGTTGGTGACCCGAGACGGCGCTCTTTGGCGGTGGGACGGTTTTCGTGCGGCCGCCGACGCGCCAACCCCTGCAGCACAGCGTCTTGCGCAAAAGAACCGGCTCGCCGAACTGGAGCGCGAGATCGCCATGGCGCGATCGGTCGTGGAAGGGGCAACGCGGCAAGCGCAGGCGGCTTCTGAAACCCACCGGCAAGCCGCAGAGCGGGAGCGACAAGGCCGAATCGCGGTGAAGCAGGCGCAAGCTGAGCTAGGGCAGGCGCGAGAAGCCCTGTCGCGTGCGGAGCGCGCATCGGGTGAGCTGTCGGTTCGACAGGCGAGCTTGAGCGAGGCCGCGTCGCGCCTGGCGGAAAGCTTGGGGGAGGCCGATCGAGATGTGCGGCATGCTGAAACCACCCTGGCGGCAGCACCGGATCTGAAGCGTTTGGCAGATGCATTCGCCCGCATTTCGGAACAGGCCGCCAAGGCGCGGACGCTGCATGGCGACCGTCGGGCCGCATTCGAAACCCTGAAGCGGGCCGCCGAAATGCGCCGGCAGCGCTTGGCGGGCATCGCGGCCGAGCGGGGAAGCTGGTTGAAGCGCGGAGAGGACGCGCAGCGTCACCGTGCTGTGCTACTCGCTCGCCAGGAAGAAGCTCGAGCAGAAAGCGCGCAGCTGGCCGAAGCGCCGGATGATCTTGAACAAAAGCGCAAGGCGCTCTTGAGCGAAATCGCCGTAGCGGAAAAAGCGCGGCAGCAGGCCAGATCGACGTTGCAAGCGGCCGAAAAACGTCAGTCCGAACTTGATCGGGAAGCCACTGCCGCCTTGGCCGCCTTGGCGGAAGCCCGGGAAGTTCGAGGGCGCATCGAAGAACGTCTGGCGGCGGCGGATGATCGCCGCGACGAAATCGAACGACGCATCACCACGATCCTCAACGTGCAACCGCATCGGGTGCTTGAGCATGCGGGCCTCGCAAACGACGCGAACCTGCCCCCCGAAGCGGAAGTCCAGCAGCGCCTTGAGCGCCTGAAAACCGAACGCGAGCGGCTGGGCGCCGTGAACCTGCGGGCGGATGAGGAACAGCAGGAAAAGGCGGAGCGCCTTCAAAGCATTGTGTCGGAGCGGGACGATGTCGTGGAAGCCATCCGCATGCTGCGCGGAGCCATCAGCAGCCTCAACCGGGAAGGGCGCGAACGGCTGCTGGCGGCCTTCGACCTGGTTAATGTCGAGTTCCAGCGGCTTTTCAGCCACCTGTTCGGCGGGGGAACGGCCGAACTGCAGTTGATCGAGTCCGACGATCCGCTGGAAGCTGGGCTCGAGATCCTGGCCCGCCCGCCGGGCAAAAAGCCGCAAACCATGACGTTGCTCTCGGGCGGCGAACAGGCGCTGACGGCGATGGCCCTGATCTTTGCGGTGTTTCTCACCAATCCTGCCCCGATCTGCGTGCTGGACGAAGTCGATGCCCCCCTCGACGACCACAATGTCGAGCGCTTCTGCAACCTCATGGACCAGATGGTCGCTTCAACCGAGACCCGCTTCATCGTGATCACGCACAACCCGATCACCATGGCGCGCATGAACCGCCTGTTTGGCGTCACAATGGTGGAGCAGGGCGTCAGCCAGTTGGTTTCGGTTGACCTCGAGGCTGCCGAGCAGTTGCGCGAAGCCAGCTGACAGGGGCGTGTGACCTCAGCTTCCAAACCCTGCCTTGCGAACGGCGGGAGCGTAGCTTCGGCTGACCGGAAGAACGTCGCCGTTTTCCAGTTCCAACTCCATGCGGCCATCCCTTGAAAGAACGCGCTTCACTGCATGTGCGGCCACCCAGTGGGAGGGGTGGATCTGCAGGCCTTCCACCCCTGCTGTTTCGCTGATTGCGTCGGACAAGCGGATCAGCACCAAGGGTTTGCCGCGATCGGTAACGACCTGCGTGTAGTGGTCTTGCACCGAAAGGGCGAGGAGGCGGCCTCGCTGCGGATGGGGCAAGCGCTGCAGGATTCGCGGTAGCGCCGCAGGGGCAGCTTCGGATTTCCCCGTTACCGGTTCCGTTGCTGAAGATAGGAGGTCTGGCTGCTTGCGGCGCAAAAGCGTGAAGGCGGTGGCGACACCCAGCGCAATGGCCGTGCAATAGCCGAGCAGCGTCAGTGGACGCATCGTTCCCTGATGACCGAAGCCATAGGCGAAGGCGTTGACGGCAAGTACCACAAGCGTGACCGGCGGCCCGGCTGCAAGTCCACCGAGCAACACGCAAGGCGCATTGGGCCAGTTGCGGGCCTGGCCCCAGTTGATGACCAGCGCAACAAAGAAGAGCCCGACCGCATAGGTCGAGACGGTCACGGCCAGCCAATAGGCAATCAGTTCAACGGGCGAAAAGTCGTGATAGGTGCCGAACGGGCCTGCGAGACCGAGAACGGATCCGACCAGCCCCGCGATCACCCAGGTGAGGGGTTCGCTGAAATGATCGCGCCATTCACGAAGCGTGAACTGCAGAGCGCCTCCGTTCACGAAGCGGACGGCCCGTCTGCGAAGCTTCCGTTGCGAGGCACACCGCCAAACGGAATGGAGGACAAATGATCACATTGAAGGAGGTCGATCATGTCCTTGCAGCCCTTGTTGGACGCTCCCCTTGCAACCCAGCTTCACGTCGCATGTGCCATCAGCGCCTTCTTGCTCGGCTCCGTGGTGGTGTTCAAGCAAAAAGGCGGCGCGGTGCATCGGATTCTCGGACGCATCTGGGTCCTTCTGATGCTGGGTGTCTCCGTCACGTCCTTCTTTATCTCGGACCTGGAGGTGATCGGCCCTTTTAGCCCCATCCACCTCCTGTCGGTGTACACGATCTTCGGCCTTGTGATGGGCGTTCGGGCGGCGAAACAGCGTCGGCTGGCGGTTCACCGCGGCTTCATGGTCTCGACCTATGTGGGCGCCCTGATCATTGCGGGCGCCTTCACCTTGATGCCGGGCCGCCGTATGCACGAGGTCGTTTTTGGGCCTGATGCCGGGCTCGCGCCCTCCTTGGCGGTTGTGGTTCTGGCATTCGTCGCATCCGCGCTGATCATGAGGAGGATGGTGAGGTCGCCGCGCGAAAAAGGCAATCGAGCGAGGGTTTTCGCCTGACGCTTCGGCCTCAATCGATTCGCATCGATTGGCAGGATGCGCCGTACTTGCCAAGCTTCGCCGCGCGTCCTATCGCCACCCCACGGGTAGTTCAAAGTTCCATGGGGACGGGTTCATGGCAAAGTGGGTGTACAGCTTTGGCGACGGCGCCGCCGAAGGGCGGGCAGGCGACAAGAACCTCCTTGGTGGCAAAGGCGCGAACCTCGCTGAGATGTGCAGCTTGGGCCTTCCCGTTCCGCCCGGCTTCACCGTTACCACGGAAGTCTGTTCCTATTATTACGCGCACAACCAGAGCTACCCGCCGGAACTGAAGGATCAGGTGCTCGCCGCGCTTCATCGCGTGGGGGAGATCACCGGGCGGCGCTTTGGCGACAAGGACAAGCTGCTGCTGGTTTCGGTGCGCTCGGGCGCGCGCGCGTCCATGCCCGGCATGATGGACACGGTTCTGAACCTGGGGCTGAACGACGAAACGGTTGAAGCCCTGGCAAAGGATGCTTCCGACGAGCGTTTCGCCTGGGACAGCTACCGCCGCTTCATCCAGATGTATTCCAATGTTGTGCTTGATATCGATCACGAGCACTTCGAGGAAATCCTGGAAGACTCCAAGGCGCGGCTGGGCGTGGAGCTCGATACAGAAATCAAGGCTGCCGATTGGCGCAAGATCGTCGGCTTGTACAAGGGCAGGGTGGAAGAAGAGCTCGGCTCGCCCTTTCCGCAGGATCCGCAGGAACAGCTCTGGGGCGCGATCGGCGCAGTGTTTTCGAGCTGGATGAACCAGCGCGCGATTACCTACCGCCGCCTGCACGACATTCCCGAAAGCTGGGGCACGGCAGTCAACGTGCAGGCGATGGTGTTCGGCAACATGGGCGAAACCTCCGCCACCGGTGTCGCCTTCACCCGCAACCCGTCCACCGGCGAAAAGGCGCTCTACGGAGAGTTCCTGGTGAACGCGCAGGGTGAGGACGTGGTGGCCGGCATCCGCACCCCACAAAACATAACGGAAGAAGCCCGCATTGCCGCGGGATCCGACCAGCCGTCACTGGAAAAGGTCATGCCGGAAGCGTTCGGCGAATTCGTGCGCATCGCAGGCGTGCTGGAAAAGCACTACCGCGACATGCAGGATCTCGAATTCACCATCGAGCGCGGCAAGCTCTGGATGCTGCAAACGCGGTCCGGCAAGCGCACGGCCAAGGCGGCGCTGAAGACGGCCGTTGAGATGGCGGGGGAAGGGCTGATCACGCGCGATGAAGCGGTGGCACGCATCGATCCTGCCTCGCTCGACCAGCTCCTCCATCCAACCATCGACCCCAAGGCTGAGCGCAACGTCGTGGCGGTTGGTCTGCCGGCGTCGCCCGGTGCAGCAACGGGCGAGATCGTGTTCACCTCCGACGAAGCGGAGGATCTGAAGAAGCAGGGCCGCAAGGTCGTGTTGGTGCGGGTGGAAACGAGCCCGGAAGACATTCACGGGATGCATGCGTCCGAAGGCATCCTGACCACGCGCGGCGGCATGACCAGCCACGCGGCCGTTGTCGCGCGCGGCATGGGCAAGCCATGCGTATCGGGTGCAGGGTCGCTGCGCGTCGATGCGCGGGCTGGCACGATGATGGTCATGGGGCAAACCTTCCGCAAGGGCGACATCATCACCATCGATGGTTCCAGCGGGCAGGTGCTGAAGGGCGCGGTGCCGATGTTGCAGCCGGAATTGTCGGGTGATTTCGCGGCGATCATGGAATGGGCCGACGGCATCCGCCGCATGAAGGTGCGCACAAACGCTGAAACGCCCGCCGATGCGCGCATGGCGCGCTCGTTCGGCGCGGAAGGCATCGGCCTTTGCCGCACCGAGCACATGTTCTTCGACGAAGATCGCATTGTCGCCATGCGCGAAATGATCCTGTCCGACACGGAAGACGGGCGGCGAAAGGCCTTGACCAAGCTCCTGCCGATGCAGCGCGCCGACTTCGGCGAACTGTTCGAAATCATGGCTGGCCTGCCGGTGACGATCCGCTTGCTTGACCCGCCCCTGCACGAGTTCCTGCCCCATACCGACGAGGAGATTGCGGAAGTCGCAACCGCAATGGGCGTGGCACCGGAAAAGCTCCGCCAGCGGACAGAGGAACTGCACGAGTTCAACCCGATGCTCGGCCATCGGGGTTGCCGGCTTGCCGTGTCCTATCCCGAGATCGCCGAAATGCAGGCCCGCGCGATCTTCGAAGCGGCGGTGGAATCCGCCAAGAAGACCGGCAACCCCGTTGTGCCCGAGGTCATGATCCCGCTGGTCGGGCTCGTGAAGGAGCTCGACTTCGTGAAGGCGAGCATCGACAAGGTCGCCAAGGAGGTGATGGCGGAAGCCGGCACGGAGATCACTTACCTCGTCGGAACAATGATCGAACTGCCGCGCGCGGCTTTGCGGGCGCAGAAGATTGCCGAAAGCGCGGAGTTCTTCTCCTTCGGCACCAACGACCTGACCCAGACCACGTTCGGCATCTCGCGCGACGATGCGTCGAGCTTTCTGGAAACCTACCGCCAGAAGGGTATCATCGAGCAGGATCCGTTCGTGTCGATCGACGTGGACGGCGTGGGCGAACTGGTGCGCATCGCCGCCGAAAAGGGACGCCAAACACGTTCTGACATCAAGCTCGGCATCTGCGGCGAACATGGAGGCGACCCTGCGTCCATCCGCTTCTGCGAAGAGGTAGGTCTCGACTACGTCTCGTGTTCGCCGTTCCGCGTGCCGATCGCGCGGCTCGCGGCAGCGCAGGCTGCGGTGCGGAAGTGAGGGCTCACGCGGCGCTTGTTGCGCCGCGCAGGATCCCGTCGAACAACTGGTGCAACTGGTCCACATAGCCGTTGCGACCGGAAGGCGCGGTGGGATCCGAGATCATCACACACATCACGCCGGCTTGCGGCGCAACAAACAGCATCTGTCCGCCGTAACCCCAGGCATAGCGAACCGGCATGCGGTCGACCTCGCGCAGGAACCAGCCATAACCGTACTGGTGCCCGGTCCAGGGAGACGAGGTGCGCGCGGTCCAGGAGCGCTCTATCCAGGCCGGCGATACGACCCGAACGTCGCCCGCCTTGCCGTTGTTGCAGTACATTTCACCAAAGGCGAGCAGCGCGCGGGGCGACAGCACCATGTCGTTGCCACCGAAATAGATGCCCTGAGGATCCGTTGGCCACGGCGGGATGGTGATGTCCAGCGGCTCGCCCAGCCAGTCTCTGGCAAGCTGCAGCGTAGAGCGGCCGGTGATGCGCGTGAGAATGGCGGACAGAAGATGCGTGTTGCCGGTGGAATACAGCATCCGTCCGCCAGGCTCATCGACGAACGGTTGATCAAGCGCGGCACGCACCCAGCTGCGGCTGGACACCCAGCGTCCGTAATTGGGGCCGGATGTGCGTTCAAGCCCCGACTGCATGGACAGGAGGTTGCCGATCGTTACCTCCGCCAGACGCGGATCCGCATTGGCGGGGACGGCACTGCCGAGCAGGGGCACGATCGGCTGATCCACGCCCTCCAACTCACCCCTTTCGATCGCAATGCCGACAAGCGCCGACAGAACCGTTTTCGACGCCGACTTGATGTTGACGCCGCGGTCGAGGGAACCGCCGCTGAAAGCCTCTTCGATAAGCGGCGCGCCACTTCGCGTCACGATCAGGGACCGCAAGGCCTCGAAGCTTCGGGCCTGCCGCAGGACACTGTCCTGCCAACCGGCTGCTTGCGCGGACGCCTGCTTGTGGAGGAGGGAAAAGCCGACGGCAGCGGCGCCGGTCAGCACCGCGCGGCGAGAGAGTTTGGAAGGTAGATTAAAGGAGGCCATGCGTGGCAGGTGGCACGGGAATGGCGCAGTTCCATGGCCGGACAGTCACAACATGGCTGCCCGGTCATCACAATGCGCGGAGAAGCCGGAGCCTCAGTTGTCGATCGACTTGTCCGTCTTGTTGTCGACAGCCTCGATGCGGACCTTCTTCGGATCGAAGGCACCGTGGCCGGCAATCGGAGCCACGCCTTCATACGGCTGCTCATAGGCCCACATCACGTCGTCCATGGATTCACCGACAGCCGTTGCACGCCAATAGGTGGCGACGCCCTTGTGCGGGCACTGCGTGGTGGTTTCCGTTTTGCGCAGGAAGGTGAAGTAGATGTCCTCGAAGGGGATATAGAACACCGGCTCATAGGAGCCTTCGCGCAAAAGCAGAGCGCGCTGGGATGACGCGATCACCGCGTCCGAATAGGTGACGTTCACGACGCCATCGAACGGCTCAATCGTGATATGCGACTTCGGCTTTTCGGTTGCAGCAACGGAAGAAGCAAAGCTGTCCATGGTGGATCTCCTGCGTGGCGTTCGACGGGAAACGCGCGCCACCGAGCCGTGTTCCAAACCGGCAAGACGCCTAAAGAAGAATGGGGTGCTCGTCAGCCTGTTCAGAAGCGCTGAAGCTGTCGATCACTCCGGCCATGGAGCGGGCAAGGGAACCCACCGCGTGGTCAACATCGCCGGCGTCCTGAACCCGCATCGTCGTGCCATCATGCGCCAATACCACCAGGAGCACCTTGCGCCGGGCGGCTTCCTCATCCGGCACAGACACTGCCGCGATCTCGCGCGCATCGGGCAGGATGTCGCCGGGCATTCGAAACAGCAGCTCACCCTTCAGTCCCGCAAGCGCCTGTGCGAGCGCGGTTTCAAACCCGACCACGGAAACGTCCTGCACCTGCAAGGCGAGTTCCAGTTCGAGCGTATCGAGCGCCTCGGCGATCGCCAGGTCATCATGGGAAATCTGCAGCGCATGCATGGGTGACCTCCAGATCGGTTGCAATGCCTCGCGCAAACCTCGTTTCTTGGCTTCCAAGGTGTCGCAAATAAGGCACAGGCAAGAGACAGCATGCTTGCGTAGCACGGTTCCTTTCGCTGCGGAAGAAAGCGGGGCCGGCTATGCACAGCCAGCGAGATACTGGACATCGGGCCGTTTCGTGTCTCTATACCAGCCGAAAGCCGACTGGAGGAACATATGCTCGGATTGATGCAGCAGTGGCCGCTTCTTTGCCACAAGATCCTTGATCACGCTGCCACGCAACATCCAAACCGCGAGGTGGTGTCGCGCTCGGTGGAAGGCCCGATCGTACGCACCACCTTTTCGCAAATCCATCTCCGCGCCTGCAAAGTGGCGCAACTGTTCGCGCGCGAAGGCTATCAGCCCGGGGACCGCATCGCGACGCTTGCCTGGAACACGGCGAACCACATCGAAGCCTGGTATGGCATCATGGGCATGGGCGGCGTTTACCACACGCTGAACCCGCGCCTGTTTCCCGACCAGATCGCCTGGATCATGAACCACGCGCAGGATCGGGCACTGTTCACCGACCTGACCTTCATGCCGCTGGTGGAGAAGCTTGCGCCTGCCATTCCGTCGCTGAAAAAGATCATCGTTCTCACGGATGGTGCGCATCTGCCGCAAACCAGCCTGCCTAATGTCGTCGCCTATGAGGATTGGCTGAAGGAAGCCGACGGCGATTTCACCTGGCATAACTGCAATGGCGACGAAAACACCGCGGCTGGCATGTGCTACACGTCCGGCACCACGGGGGATCCCAAGGGTGTCCTGTACAGCCACCGCTCCAACGTGCTTCACGCGATGATGGCGAGCATGCCCGACGCGATGGGCATTTCCTCGCGCGACGTCGTCCTGCCAGTGGTGCCGATGTTCCACGCCAATGCCTGGGGCCTGGGTCAAAGCGGCCCCATGGTGGGCGCAAAGATGGTGATGCCGGGCGGAAAGATGGACGGCGCGTCCATTTATGAACTGCTGGATACGGAAAAGGTCACCTTCTCGGCCGCGGTACCAACGGTTTGGTTGATGCTCCTCCAGTACCTCGAAGAAACCGGCAAGAAGCTGCCTTACATGAAGAAGGTGGTGATCGGTGGTTCGGCCTGTCCACGCGTCATGGTCCAGAAGTTCCAAGACAACTATGACGTCGAGGTCATTCACGCCTGGGGCATGACGGAGATGTCGCCACTCGGTTCGCTGTGCTCGTTGAAGGCGGAATACGCCGACCTCTCGGGCGAAGCCAAGCTCGACGTCCAGCAGACCCAGGGACACGCGCCCTTTGGCGTCGAAATGAAGGTCACGGACGACGAAAACAACCCACGCCCATGGGACGGAAAGACGTTTGGCCGTTTGAAGGTGAGGGGCCCCGCCGTAGCCCGCGCTTATTATGGAGGCGCCGGCGCGGACCAGTTCGACGAGGAAAACTGGTTCGACACCGGCGACGTCGCCCATATCAATCCGGAAGGCTACATGCAGATCACGGACCGGGCGAAGGATGTGATCAAGTCGGGCGGTGAGTGGATCTCCACCATCGATCTGGAGAACCTCGCCGTGGCCCATCCCGATGTGGCGGAAGCAGCCGTGATCGGCATTGCGCATCCGCGCTGGGACGAGCGTCCGCTGCTCGTGGTGGTGAAGAAGCCCGGCAAGGAACCGACGCGAGAAGATCTCTTGAGCTTCATGGAAGGCAAGATCGCCAAGTGGTGGATGCCGGACGACGTGACCTTCGTCGACGAGATCCCCCATACGGCAACGGGCAAGATCCAGAAGATAACCCTGCGAGAGCGCTTCAAGGATTATCAGCTGCCGACCGCCTGAGGCGTCCCGGTTGGTTGCCGTTTATCCCGAGCATGTTTCACGGTCGGCGCGCTGGTCGCGCCGGCTGGCCGTTTTTGGCGTTGTCTTGTTTCTGGCCGCCGCCGCCGCACATCGCTTTGAACGGCTGGACACGCAGAGCTTCATTCTGGCTCTAGGGCTGGTGGCGCTCGTGTTCGCCAGCTCAATCCTGGCCTTCGTTTATGCGTTCTACCGCATGTGGAACGAAGGCGATCGCGTCGGAAGCAACCTTGCGGTGGCAGCCCTTGTGCTGCTGGCGGGGCTGACGCCCTTTGCCGCTACTGCTTATCGCGGCTTCACCACGCCGATGTTGAACGACATCACCACGGATACGGAAAGCCGCCCCGTGCTTGCGGTTGTACGGGATCGCACGCCCTGGATGAACGCGCCGCGCGCCATGAGGGAAAGCGAGGCGGAAGCTCAACTCGCCGCTTATCCGCAGGTGATCGGTCACAGCTATACCTTGCCCGGGGAAAAGATGGCGCAGATCATCAACGGCGTGGTGGCGGCGCGTGGCTGGACGGTCCTGCGACCCTTCGGCTCGGTGGCGGAAGGCGGCTCCGCCACCCTGAACGCGGTCGCTCGATCGTTCCTCGTGGGCTTCCCCGCAGACGTTGCCATCCGCATCATGGATGACGGTACGGCGACTTACGTCGACATGCGCTCGGCCTCCCGGTACGGACGCCATGACTTCGGCGACAACGCTCAGCGCATTCGGCGCTTCTTTGCTGATCTCGACGCAGCGGTTCTCGCCGATGCCGCCAAGCCTCAGGTCGTCCAGTAACGCGCGTCAAGGGCCGGAAAGGGTTCCGCCTGGAGGACACCGCGGGCGACAAGATCCTCGACATGGGCATAAACGGACAGTCTGGCGGCGCCATGGAGGCGCGGATCAATATCGCGGTAGATCGCGGCCACGACCTCGGCGATGGTCCGGTCGCCGGCGCTGAACCGCTCCAGGATCGCGCGCTCGCGCATCTTGCGATGGGCTTTCAGGCCGCGCACGAAGCGCAGCGGGTTCTCCACGTTGCCGCCATGGCCTGGAAGGTAAAGCGTGTCGTCGCGCTCAAGCAGACGATCGAGCGACCGCATGAAGTCGGACATCGCGCCATCCGGCGGCGCCACCACGGTTGTGGCAAAGGCCATCACGTGATCGGCAGAAAACAGGAGGCCGGTCCCTTCCAACGCAAAGGCGCAATGGTTGGCGCAATGGCCCGGCGTGTGGATTGCCCGGATGGCAAAGCCGTCGCCTTGCACGAGTTCATCGTCGGCCAGGGTTTGGTCAGGGGCGAAATCGTAATCCGAGCTTTCCGCGAAGGGATTGCTTTCGCCATCGCGCAAGGGGCGCGCTGCGCGGTGCGGGCCTTGCGCGTAAACCGTGGCGCCCGTTTCGGCCACTATGGCCTTGGTCAGCGGAGAATGGTCGCGGTGCGTGTGGCTCACAAAGATGTGGGAAACGGGACGCCCGTTGATCGCGGCGAGCAGGGCCTGGAGATGGGCCGGGTCGTTCGGACCAGGGTCAATCACCGCCAGCGTGTTTCGCCCGACGATGTAGCTGTTGGTGCCGTGGAAGGTAAAAGGTCCGGGATTGTTGGCCGTCACGCGCAAGACGTCGGGCGCAATCGGCAGCGGCTCATCGGCCCGACCGTCGAAGGCAGTGTTGAACTCAAGCGACATGATCACCTAACAACTGTTTGAGACCGCTTACCATGGAAGCGGCTGCAGGCAAAGAAGAGCAGGCTTTCTGGCCCTTCCATTTGCAACAGCCTGACGTAACAGGTGATTTGCCGAATCCCGCGAACGAACGCTATGGCAGCACCACTGAGCCGAAGCGAGACGATCATGACCCGACCAGCCATCCCCTTTATCGACCTGGCAACGCAGCAGAAGCGGATCCGGGCCAAAGTGGATGCCGCAGTGGCGCGGGTACTGGATCATGGCCAGTACATTCTGGGGCCGGAAGTGGCGCAGCTCGAAGCCGAGATGGCCGCCTTTTCAGGCGTCAAGCATGCGATTGCCTGTTCCAACGGCACCGACGCGCTGACACTCTGCCTGATGGCAAGGGGGGTCGGTCCGGGCGATGTGGTGCTGTGTCCAAGCTTCACCTTCGCCTCCACGGCGGAAGTTGTTGCCCAACTGGGTGCAACCCCCTTCTTTGTGGACATCGAGGAAGGCAGCTTCAACCTGTCGCCAGCCAGCCTGCGGGCTGCACTGGACCACGCACGCGAGATCGGAATGAAGGTCGTCGGCCTGATTTCGGTCGATCTGTTCGGACAGCCCGCTGACTACGATTCGCTTGAGCCAATCGTGGAAGAGGCCGGGATCTGGCTGCTGTGCGATGCCGCGCAAGGCTATGGCGGCGTCTACAAGAACCGCAAGGTAGGCACGATCGGCGACTTCACCACCACGAGCTTCTTTCCCGCCAAGCCGCTCGGCTGTTACGGCGATGGCGGCGCCATCTACACGAACGATGATGACACGGCCGCGCTGCTGCGCTCGCTCCTGTTTCATGGCAAGGGCAGCGATCGCTACGACAATGTGCGGATCGGGATGAACGGCCGGCTGGATACGATCCAGGCTGCGATCCTGATCGAGAAGCTGGCGCTGTTTCCAGAAGAGATCGTGTCCCGCAACGCGGTTGCCGATCGCTACGAAAACGGCCTTTCCAACGTGCTGACGACGCCGCGCATTGCGGAAGGGTCAACGTCGGTGTGGGCGCAGTATTGCGTCCGTGCGCCGGGGAAAAACCGCGGCGCGATCCTCGCCAAGCTGGCGGAAGCCGGAGTTCCTACCGCGGTGTATTATCCCAAGCCCCTGCACCAGCAGACGGCTTATCGCGACTTCCCGACGGCCCCGAACGGCTTGCCCATGAGCGAGGAAGTGGCACAGGACATTTTTGCCTTGCCCATGCATCCTTATTTGGACGCGTCTACCCAGGACTACATCATCGACCAGGTTGCGGAAGCTGTTCGTGCGGCCTGAGGACGGTGGCCTGATGGGGATTGCCCATCAATCGCCGTTGATCCGATGCAAAGGCCCGTGTATAGGCGCCGAAGTCGGCTGACGATCCGCGGCAAAGGCCGCGACTTTGGGGCGTAGCCAAGCGGTAAGGCAACGGTTTTTGGTACCGTCATTCCCTGGTTCGAATCCAGGCGCCCCAGCCAGATCCCACGCGAACAAAAAAGGCGACGAACCGGAGTTCGCCGCCCTTCGTTGAACAAGCGCCGAGGCGCTCGGCCTTACTTCGAATTGTCGAACAGAACGCTGCTGCCGCCAAAGGTGCTGCCGCTCGGCACGGTGGTGTTGCCGGTCTGGCTGCGACCTTCATAGGTCACGGCGTTGTTGTCCATGTCGGACATGCCGGTGCCGATCGACGCGGTCGAGCCGAAGTCGAGGCCGTCCTGTGCCTGGTAACTGTTGGTTGCCGTGTCGCGCGGACCAAAAGCTCCGCCCTGGTCGAACAGGCCGGCACCCTGCTGCAGATCGGTGGTGCTTTGTGCCGAAGCGACACCAGCGGTCATGGCGAGGGCGAGGGCGGCGATGGAAATGGACTTGATCATAATAGCTCCTTCAAATCGATGTTTCGATGCCCAAGCAACGGACGTCCGGGGAAGGAAGTTTCAAGCCGGCGAAGGAACGGTGTGTGCACAAATTGTGCGGTTGTAGCGCCGGGTGCTGGTTCCCATACGCGGGACATTATCCGGGACTTTTGCTTCCCGAGAAATTCGCGCAGCGCGTTGAAACCAAATGCCGATTGGCTTGTTGTTATCCCCGACGACCAACGACCAATTGTGAGGATTATCAAATGACTTTCAAGAAAATTGCTTTTGCAAGCACCATGGCTGTTCTTCTGGCCGGTGCTCCGATTTCCGCAGCTTTCGCCCAGGCAGACGGTGGCGGCTCGGCAGGTGGTGCAGCAGGCGGTGCGTCGGGTAGCGCAGGCGCCGGCAACGGCTCCTCCAACAGCGGTACCGGCGGCGGCGGCGCTCCGGGTAGCGGCACCTCCGATGCAGGCACCAGCGGCGGCGCAGCCGGCGGTGGCACTGTTGGCGGCGGCGGTGGCGCAGGCTCGGGCACGTCCGATGCCGGCAACACGGGTGCTGGCGCAGCGGCAAGCTCGACCGGAACGACCGACAACAACGCTTCGGGTAAGCAGAACCAGGGCAACTGCGTAGCCGGCACGGGTGCAGGCACCACGCAGGATTGCCAGGTCCCCGGCGGCACGCCTGCAACGGCCAACTAAGTTCGACGCCTGTCGAAACGACAAACCGGCACCTTCGGGTGCCGGTTTTTTCTTGCGCTCAATTCATCGCGTGCGTTCAGTTCACCATCGCTGCGAGCATCCAGATGCCCATCGCAATCATGGCGATGTTCTCCGTCAAGGAAACAAAGCCCAGCGGAACCTTGCTGTTGCCGCCAACACAGGCGCATTTCAGCGATCGCTTGTCGATATAAACGGCCTTGAAGACTGACCATGCACCGATGGAGCCGATGAAGATTGCCACCGGGGCGGAAAGCCAAGCCAGCGCGCCCGCAATCATCAGGACGCCCACCAACAGTTCTGCGAAGGGATAAACGGTCGCGTAAGGAACCCACCGCTTGGCAAGCAGGTCGTAGTTCAGGAACATCGTGCTGAAGCGTGACAGGTCCTGAAGCTTCAACATGGCCAGGATCGCGGTCGTGATGGCTAAGAACCAGCGCAAGGCGGTCGACGGTTCAATGGTCGCATTGGCCGCGTAAGATGCGGCGAGCGCGATCAGGGCGGAAACTACGAAAACCACGATCACCGGCCGATAACTGACTGCGTCCGGGTCCTGCACCGCCAAGCCAAGGAAGCGGCGGACATCATCATGGCCGCCAATACGCTGCCCATCCACAAAGGTCTGAGGCGTGGTCTTCACGTTGAGCTCCGCTTTCAGCGCGTCCGTTTCCGCACGGGTGCGAAGCGGTCGATCTTCCACCTCGAAGCCACGGCGCTTCAGGAGATCAATGGTCTTGAGGCCGAAAGGACAGGTGTGATCCGGCACGACCATCCGGTAAACCACTGCCTTTTTCTTTGAAACGGTACCATGCATGGCGAACCTCCGATGCTCTGCCACTCAGATCGGGATTGAAGGCCTGTCCTGCCAGCGTCAGGGGTGCAGGATAGTCTTGCAAAATCAGGATGCGAGCTCGTCGCGCCAAGGCGGGTTGGCACCCGCGCGAGACACTGTCACGGCTGCTGCACGATTGGCGAAGGCAAGTGCCCCGCGAACCTGGTCCCGCGAAAGCGAGGCAATGCCGCTCTTGGTAAGAAGGCCGTGGTCGGAAAGATAAGCCAGGATGCCGGCGTTTACGGTGTCACCGGCTCCCACCGTGTCCTTCACAAGAACGCGTTCACCTTCAACCAGCACATCGCCGTTTCGCGAGAAGCCGGCGATGCCCTTGGCGCCCATGGTGATCACCACCAGCTTCGGCCCCGCGTCGAGCCAGCGCCGGGCGATCTCCGCCGGCTCGCCTGTTTCGCCGAACCAGGCGAGGTCTTCATCGGAAAGCTTCACGATGTCAGCCATTTGCAGCATCCGCTTCATGCGTGCCAGATGCGTCTTCCGGTCCGGAATGAAGTCCTTGCGGATGTTGGGATCGAACATCATCACGCGCCCCGTGTGCTCGCGGCGCATCAGCGCCTCATAGGTCGAGCCGCAGGGTTCGGGAATCAGGCTGATGCAGGAGAAGTGCAGAGCGGCGACGTCCGGCGCAAGATCCGGGAGATCTGCTTCGGACAGCATGCGTCCTGCCGTGTTCTCGTCATAAAACATGTAGGAGGCTTGGCCGTTGGTGAGTTTCACAAAGGCAAGCGTGGTTGGGCGATCCGCGAAATGGATGTAGCGCGGATCAACGGTGCTGGCGACCAGTGCGTCACGCAGCTGCTGGCCAAAGACATCGGTCGACAATCCGGTGAAAAAGCCGGTCGGGGCGCCCAAACGACCGAGCGCGATGGCCGTGTTGAAGACAGCACCACCAACGAAGGGGACATAAGCCTCTTCGCCGTCGCCGGTTTTCCGCGGCAACATGTCGATCAAAGCTTCTCCACAGCAAACGATCATCTTTGCCTCCCCTAAAGTTGCGAGCTGCCGTTTAGCCGGATTGCCGGATGCTCGCCAGCACATCGAGCAGCTAGCGATCGCTGTGTAATCAGTTTTCAACCCTTCCGCTTAAGCGTGCATTGGAACCCGCCAGCCTATAAAAGGTCATTCGCGACCAGCGACCTGGACGAAGCCGCACGTTCTGGAGACGAGCAATGACGGAAATGATGACACCGCGCAAACATCCCGTAGCGCCGCTGCCGGAAGCCGGCACGCTGGCCGACGAAATCGTCAAGGCGCTGATGTTCAGGGTGGGCAAGAACCCGAGCGTGGCGACGGGATACGATTGGCTCAATGCCTCGATCAAGGTGGTGCGTGACCGGATCATCGCGCGCTGGATCGAGTCCACCCAACGGACCTATGAGGCAGGCGGCAAGCGCGTTTACTACCTGTCGCTCGAATTCCTGATCGGCCGCCTGATGCGCGACGCTTTTTCCAACATCGGCCTTATGGAAGAAATGCGCGACGCGCTTGCGTCGCTAGGCGTCGACATCGATGTGATCGCCGAACTCGAGCCGGACGCGGCACTCGGTAACGGCGGTTTGGGTCGTCTTGCGGCCTGCTTCATGGAGTCGATGGCCAGCGTTGATGTGCCGGCGCATGGCTATGGAATTCGCTATGTGCACGGTCTTTTCCGTCAGGAAATCCAGGATGGCGTTCAGGTCGAACTGCCGGAAACCTGGCTTGAACACGGCAATCCCTGGGAATTCGAGCGTCGGGAGCGCTCCTATGAAATCGGTTTCGGCGGCACGGTGGAAGCGACCACGGACAAGCTGGGTCGTGTGGAGCGGCACGTTTGGCGTCCGAGTGAACGGGTGCTTGCAACGGCCTACGACACGCCCGTGGTGGGTTGGCGCGGCAAGCGCGTGAACACGCTGCGCCTCTGGTCGGCCATGCCCATCGACCCGATTCTGCTCGACGCCTTCAACGCCGGCGACCACATCGGTGCCCTGCGGGAAAGCAACAAGGCGGAAGCGCTCACGCGCGTGCTTTACCCGGCCGACTCGCACCAAGCCGGGCAGGAACTGCGCCTCCGTCAGGAATACTTCTTCTCCGCCGCGTCGCTGCAGGACATCATCAATCGCCATCTTGGGGAATATGATGACCTCCGCTCCTTGCCGGACAAGGCGGCCATTCACCTGAACGACACGCACCCCGCCGTCGCGGTCGCCGAACTGATGCGCCTTCTCTGCGACGTTCACGGGTTTGGCTTCGACGAGGCCTGGGACGTCACGCGCCGCACCTTCGGCTACACCAACCACACGCTGCTGCCGGAAGCGCTGGAAAGCTGGCCGATCCACGTCTTCGAGCGGCTTTTGCCCCGCCACATGCAGATCGTCTACGCGATCAATGCAGAGCTTCTGCGCGAAGCGCGCGAGGGAGGTCTGAACGACAGCCAGATCCGCTCGATCTCCCTTATCGGGGAAGACGGCGAGCGACGCGTGAGGATGGGCAACCTGGCCTTTGCGGGGTCGCATTCCATCAACGGTGTGTCCGCGCTCCACACCGAGCTGATGAAGGAAACGGTGTTTGCCGACCTGCACCAGCTTTATCCCGCCCGTATCAACAACAAGACCAATGGCATCGCCCAGCGGCGTTGGCTGTTTCAATGCAATCCCGGCCTCACTGCGCTTGTGCGCGAGGTGATCGGCGACCGCTTCATGGACGACATCGACGCGCTGCGGGACCTCGAACGCCATGCCGAGGATGCAGCCTTCCGAGAGCGCTTTGCGGCGGTAAAGCGCGGCAACAAGGAGCGGCTCGCCCGCCTCGTCAGCGAGCGCATGGGGCTGTGGCTCGACCCATCGGCCTTGTTTGATATCCAGATCAAGCGCATCCACGAATACAAGCGGCAGCTCTTGAACATCGTGGAAGCGGTCGCGCTCTACGACCAGATCCGCTCGCATCCGGAACGTGACTGGGTTCCGCGCATCAAGTTCTTCGGCGGCAAGGCCGCGCCGAGCTATTTCAACGCCAAGCTGATCATCAAGCTCGCCAACGATGTTGCGCGCGTGATCAACAATGATCCGGCCGTGCGGGGTCTTCTGAAGGTGGTGTTCATCCCGAACTACAATGTCAGCCTGGCTGAGGTGATGATGCCTGCAGCCGACCTTTCGGAACAGATTTCCACGGCCGGCATGGAAGCATCGGGCACCGGCAACATGAAGCTGGCCCTCAACGGCGCGCTCACGATCGGCACGCTGGATGGGGCCAATGTCGAGATGAAGGACCAAGTCGGCGACGAGAACATCGTGATCTTCGGCCTGACGGCGCATGAGGTGGAAGAACGCCGCGCCGAGGGATACGACCCGCGCGCATTCATCGAAGCGAGCCCGGAACTGTCACAGGCGCTGTCCGCGATCAGGGGCGGCGTGTTTTCGCATGACCAGCCGGATCGCTACCGCGACCTCATCGACGGCATCTATGAGCGCGACTGGTTCATGGTGGCAGCCGATTTCGACGCCTATGCCGACGCCCAGCGCAGGGTCGACGCGCTGTGGACCGATCCGGCTGACTGGAACCGCAAGGCCATTCTGAATGCGGCGCGCATGGGCTGGTTTTCATCGGACCGCACCATCCGCCAATATGCAAACGAGATCTGGGACGTGCCCGCCTGAGCGCGACGTATCTTTGGACCGTCAAGCCCAAAGGAAGCGGCCCGCCTGGGGTGAGCCCGCGTGCGTCCCCCGCATGGGACCAAAGTCCACAAAATAGCTGCGGCGGCGCGACTTTGGTTGTATCGCCGCTAGCTATGTTAAGGCAAAGATCGCCTTGAAAGTGCAGTGGGAGGACGGGATGCCGGGCACAAGGGAGCAGCCGCTGGCGCGTGACGCCATGGCCTATGTTTTGGCTGGTGGTCGCGGCAGCCGCTTGAAAGAACTTACGGATCGCCGTGCCAAGCCGGCCGTGTATTTCGGCGGCAAGTCGCGCATCATCGACTTCGCGCTGTCCAACGCGCTGAATTCAGGTATCCGCCGCATCGGCGTGGCAACGCAATACAAGGCTCATTCCCTGATCCGGCACCTTCAAAGCGGCTGGAACTTCTTCCGGACTGAACGCAACGAAAGCTTCGATATCCTGCCGGCGAGCCAGCGCGTATCGGAGCACCAGTGGTATGAAGGCACGGCCGACGCCGTGTTTCAGAACGCCGACATCATCGAGGATTATGATCCCGAATACATGGTGATCCTGGCCGGCGATCACGTCTACAAGATGGACTACGAGCTGATGCTGCGCCAGCACGTCGACCAGAATGCCGATGTCACTGTCGGATGCCTGGAAGTGCCGCGGCTGGAGGCGACCGGCTTTGGCGTCATGCATGTCGACGCGCAGGACCGCATCATTTCGTTCGTGGAAAAGCCGAAGGACCCGCCGGGCATGCCCGACAACCCAGACATGGCGCTGGCGTCGATGGGCATCTACGTCTTCCGCACGCGCTTCCTGTTCGACCAGTTGCGCCGGGATGCGGTGACGGAAGGATCAAGCCGCGATTTCGGCAAGGACATCATTCCCTATATCGTCCAGCACGGCAAAGCCGTCGCGCACCGCTTTTCCACCTCCTGTGTGAAGTCGAGCTTCGAGGACAAGGCCTACTGGCGCGACGTGGGCACGATCGACGCCTATTGGGAAGCCAACACCGATCTCACGGACGTCGTGCCGGATCTCGATCTTTATGACCGGCAGTGGCCGATTTGGACCCATGCGGAAGTGCGCCCGCCGGCAAAGTTCGTGCATGACCAGGATGGTCGCCGCGGCTCGGCTGTCTCGTCTTTGGTATCGGGCGACTGCATCATCTCCGGCGCTTCCTTGCGCCGCAGCCTTCTGTTCAACGGGGTGCGCGTGAACTCCTTTTCCTCCCTGGAAGAGGCTGTTGTGCTTCCCGAATGCCTGATTGGACGCAATGCGACGCTGCGCAAGGTGGTGCTCGACCGTGGTGTGCGCATCCCCGAAGGGCTGTCCGTCGGCTTCGATCCCGTGCTGGATGAAAAGCGCTTCACCCGGTCCGAGGGTGGTGTCTGCTTGATCACGCAGGACATGATCGATCGGCTCGGTTGACTTGATGCGCATTCTGGCAGTTGCATCCGAGGCCTTTCCTCTCGTCAAGACCGGTGGACTGGCGGATGTCGCAGGCGCGCTTCCGCTGGCCCTCGAGCGCCATGGTGCCCACACCACAACGCTCCTGCCGGGCTTCCCGAAGGTCATGGCCCGCGCCCATTCGTCAGGCACGACCCACCAGGTCTGGTCCTGGAACGATTTCTACGGCGGATGGGCTGAACTGATCGGCGCGGAGGTCGCAGGCCTCGACCTGCTGATCCTGAACGCCCCGCATCTGTTTGATCGCCCAGGCGGCATCTATGGCAACGGTGCGGTGGACTGGCCAGACAACTGGCGCCGTTTCGCAGCTTTTTCGCGTGCTGGCGCGGATATCGCAGGCGGCATGCTCACCGGCTACAAGCCCGACCTCGTTCATGTCCATGACTGGCAGGCCGCGCTGACACTGGCCTACATGCGCTACGGTGCCGCGAATGATGTTGCGAGCGTGATCACCGTCCACAACCTGGCCTTCCAGGGGCAGTTTGGCGCAGACATCTTCGGCGAGCTTGGGCTGCCGGACGATGCCATGTCGATCCATGGCGTAGAATATTATGGCGGCGTCGGCTTCTTGAAGGCAGGTCTCAAGGCGGCATGGGCCATTACCACCGTCAGTCCCACTTACGCTCAGGAAATCTGCACGCCCGAAGGTGGGATGGGCCTCGACGGGTTGCTGAGCAGCCGGTCCAACGCACTCACCGGGATTGTCAACGGCATCGATCTTGAACAATGGGATCCCCGCACCGACCGGCATCTGCCGCAGCATTTTTCGGCCGACGACCTCGGCGCGCGGCGCGGCAATCGTCACGCGGTGGAACAGCGCTTCGCCTTGCATCGGGACGACAGCCTTCTTCTTTGCCTGGTCAGCCGGTTGACCTGGCAAAAGGGGATCGACGTCCTTGTGGATTGCCTGGATGAGATCGTGTCCATGGGTGCCAAGCTGGCGCTTCTGGGCAACGGAGATCCTTCCTTCGAAGCAGCTTTCCATGCGGCCGCAGGTCGGCATCCCGGACGCATCGGCGTGGTCACCGGGTATGACGAGGCGCTGTCGCACCAAATCACGGCAGGCGCCGACGCCATTCTCGTGCCGTCGCGTTTCGAGCCTTGCGGACTGACGCAACTGCACGGTCTGCGCTACGGCTGTTTGCCGATCGTTACCCGCACCGGCGGCCTTGCCGACACGATCATCGATGCAAACGAAGCGGCGCTGACCGCAGGTGTCGCGACCGGCTTTCAGTTCCAGCCGCTGGCGCACCAGCCCTTGATCAATGCGGTGCGTCGCGCGCTTCATGTGCATCGCGAGCCAGCCGATTGGCAGGGGATGCAGGTGCAGGCGATGCGCTCCGACGTGTCTTGGGATCACAGCGCCAAGTGCTACATCGATGTTTATCGCTCGCTTCTTCGAGGAACACACGGATGAAGACCGTATCCACCACGCCATTCGAGGACCAGAAGCCGGGCACGTCGGGCCTGCGCAAGAAGGTGCCCGTGTTCCAGCAGCCGAACTATGTCGAGAACTTCATCCAGTCCGTCTTCGACAGCCTGGAAGATTTTACCGGGCAGACCCTGGTGATCGGCGGCGATGGGCGCTTCTACAACCGCGAGGTGATCCAGAAGGCCATCAAGATGGCGGCGGCCAACGGCTTCGGTCGCCTACTGGTGGGGCAGGGCGGCATCCTGTCGACACCCGCCGCGTCCAACGTGATCCGCAAGAACAGGGCGTTTGGCGGTCTGATCCTTTCCGCCAGTCACAACCCTGGAGGCCCCAACGAAGACTTCGGTATCAAGTACAACATCGGCAATGGCGGTCCGGCACCGGAAAAGGTGACCGAAGCGATCTATGCCCGCACCAGGGTGATCGACAGCTACAAGATCTGCGAAACGCCGGACGTCGATCTCGATAGGATCGGCCGCGTCGAAGTGGGCGGCATGGATGTCGAGGTGATCGACCCCGTGGCTGACTATGCGGCGCTGATGGAAGAGCTGTTTGACTTCAGGGCGATCAAGGCGATGATCGCCGGCGGGTTCAGCCTTACCTTCGATGCCATGCACGCGGTGACAGGGCCCTATGCCCAGGAGATCCTGGAGCGCCGCCTTGGTGCGCCGGCAGGCAGCGTGAGGAATTTCGTGCCGCTGGAAGATTTCGGCGGCCATCACCCCGATCCGAACCTCGTCCATGCCCGCGAACTTTACGAGCTGATGATGTCGGCCGAAGCGCCGGACTTCGGCGCGGCGTCCGATGGCGATGGCGACCGCAACCTCATCATCGGCCGCGGCATCTTCGTGACACCGTCCGACTCCCTCGCGATGCTTGCCGCCAACGCGCATCTGGCGCCGGCCTATGCGAGCGGCCTGAAGGGGATCGCCCGCTCCATGCCCACCAGCCGGGCTGCCGATCGGGTGGCGGAAAAGCTCGGCGTGGAACTCTACGAAACGCCGACCGGCTGGAAGTTCTTTGGCAACCTGCTTGATGCCGGCATGGTCACCATCTGCGGGGAAGAAAGTGCCGGCACCGGCTCCGACCACGTGCGCGAAAAGGACGGGTTGTGGGCCGTTCTGTTGTGGCTGAACATTCTCGCCAAGCGGGGCGAAAGCGTGCAGGCGATCGCCGAAGGGCATTGGAAGGAGTTTGGCCGCAACTATTACGCGCGCCACGATTATGAAGACGTTGCAAGCGACGCTGCCAACAGCCTGATCACGGAACTCCGGGAAAAGCTCGACCGCTTGGCAGGAACATCATCTAAGGGGCTGGTGATCACCACGGCCGACGACTTTTCCTACCTCGACCCGGTGGATGGCTCCACCAGCGCCAATCAGGGCATCCGGATCCTGTTCGAAGGAGGATCGCGCATCGTTTACCGCTTGTCGGGAACCGGCACCTCCGGCGCGACGCTGCGCGTGTATATCGAGCGCTTCGAGCCTGATGCCGCGAAGCATGACGTCGCCACGGGCGAGGCCTTGGCCGATCTCATCGCAGCGGCGGATGAGATCGCCGGCATCCGGGCCAAAACCGGTCGTGACAAGCCGAGCGTAATCACCTGAGCACGCGGCACGCACAACTCGGCGCCAAGCCGGACGCCTCCGGAACTCACTTCGCTGTGTGGTCGAGCGCGGCCGAGCGGATCTGGGTTTCGCTGTTCGACGCAACCGGCGAGCGCGAAACGGCACGCCATGAACTCTCGCGTGGCGCCCACGAGGTGTTTGCCTTGCACCTGCCGGGTGTGAGCGAGGGCGCCCGCTATGGATTTCGCGCAGAAGGCGCTTACGAGCCGGACCGTGGCTTGTGGTTTGATCCGAACAAGCTTCTGACGGATCCTTATGCGCTAACGCTTGACCGCCCCTTCACCTATGATCCGCGGCTCGGAGCGCCGCGGGAGGCTGCCATCGACACGGCGCCGCTGATGCCCAAATGCGTGGTGACACGGCTGCCGGCCGCTTTGCCCGCGCAGCCGCCGCTCTTTCAGCCCGGCGGCCTGATCTACGAGTTGAACGTCCGCGCCTTTACCATGCGCCATCCCGGCGTTGCGAAAGATAAGCAGGGTACGATCGCAGCGCTGGCCGAGCCCGTAGTAATCGAATACCTCCAGAAGCTTGGCGTGTCTGCGGTGGAACTCATGCCGATCACGGCCTGGATCGATGAGCGGCACCTCCCGACACTCGGGCTGCGTAACGCCTGGGGCTATAATCCCGTCAACTATCTTGCACTTGATCCGCGCCTCGCTCCCGGTGGCCAATCCGAGTTGCGCGATGCGGTGGCGGCGTTGAAGCGCGCGGGGATCGGCACGATCCTTGATGTCGTGTTCAACCACACCGGTGAAAGCGATCAGTGGGGGCCGACCCTGTCCTTGCGGGGACTGGATGCCCGAAGCTATTTCCGCCACGCCCCGGATGGAACGCTGGTGAACGACACGGGCACCGGCAACACGCTCGCTTGCGACCATCCGGCAGCGCAGCACCTGATCCTGGATGCGCTTCGGCATTTTGTTCTTCAATCCGGCATTGAGGGATTCCGGTTCGACCTCGCCCCCATTTTGGGTCGCGACAAGAATGGCTTTTCCGCCAAATCTGCTTTGCTCCAAAGCTTACGCAGCGACCCCGTTGTGGGCAGCCGCACCCTGATCGCCGAGCCCTGGGACATCGGCGCCGGAGGGTATCAGCTGGGCAACTTCCGGGCACCCTTTCTCGAGTGGAACGACCGCTACCGTGACGATGTGCGCCGCTTCTGGCGTGGCGATGGGGGGCTGGGCGCCCTGGCAACGCGTCTCGCTGGGTCTTCCGACATTTTCGGGCGAAGCGGCGAGGATGAGACGCGCAGCATAAACTTCCTCGCCTCACACGATGGCATGGCGCTCGCCGATGTCACCGCTTACTGCGAAAAGCACAACGCGGCCAACGGCGAAGACAACCGCGACGGCCACAACGAGAACCTGTCATGGAACCATGGCGTGGAGGGACCAAGCGGAAACGCGGCCGTTCTCCGAGCCCGGCGGGCTGATCTCAAAGCGATGCTGGGCACGCTGTTTGCCTCCGTGGGCACGATCATGCTGACGGCTGGAGACGAGTTCGGCCGGACGCAGAAGGGCAACAACAACGCCTACGCCCAAGACAACGACACGACCTGGCTGGACTGGGAAAGCGCCGATGCTGACCTGCTGGGTCATGCCAGTGCGCTGTCGCAGTTGCGGAAAAGGCACCCGGTGCTCGGGCATGCGCGCCTGCTGACGTCCAAGGATGTTCAATGGCTGTCTCCCACGGGCGAAGCCCTGAGCGCGCTTGAATGGGAAGAGCCGGACAGCCGCAAGCTTGCGATGGTGCTGACTTGCGAAGGAGAGCGGCTCGCCGTGCTTGTGAATGGCGGCCACAGGGCGAGCCTGTTCCGCCTTCCCGAAGTGAGTGGTGTGCGGTGGCGAACACTGGACGGTGAGTGCCGCGAGGATCATCTGGTGGAATCCCCGCCGCGTAGCGTCGTATTCGCGATCGAGGAACCGGTAGGCGAGTTGCTGAACGAAGATCGCCCTTGAAGCTTCCTCGTGAGCAGGTTTCGTGTCGCAGACCCAAAACTCACGGACGGGAGATTAACCTCGCTTACTGAATGTTAACCAAACCCGTTCATTGTCTCTTAGCTATAAGGGTTGGTGTACACCTTCCCACCGGATGACAAGCATCGCAGGCGACAGGGTCGCGCGATGGAGGGGATCGATCGATGACCAGCATCATGACCAATGCGTCTGCAATGACGGCGCTGCAGTCTCTGCAGGCAACGAACAAGGCGCTGGAAAGCACGCAAAGCCGGATTTCGACAGGTTACCGCGTAGCAAGCGCCGCAGATAACGCTGCCTACTGGTCGATCGCAACCACGATGCGGTCCGACAACAAGGCGTTGTCCACCGTTCAGGATGCCTTGGGCCTCGGCGCAGCCAAGGTCGATACCGCCTACACTGGCATGAACTCGGCCATCGAAGTCGTGGACGAAATCAAGAAGAAGCTGGTGGCGGCGCGGGAAGGCGGCGTCGACAAGGCCAAGATCCAGGCTGAAATCTCAACTCTCCAGGAACAGCTCAAAAGCAACGCTGCGGCCGCATCGTTCTCGGGAGAAAACTGGCTGGCCGTGAAGTCGGACGACGGCAACTACAGCGCAACCAAGGAAATCGTGTCGTCCTTCACCCGTTCGGCTTCCAGCGTTTCGGTCGGCACCATCGACATCGACCTGTCGAGCGTTGTTCTCTTCGACGCCGCAGTAAACACCGCCACCGGTGGCATCGGAATACTGGACGCGCATTATACGGGAGCAGTGACCGGTACGCCGCCAACGATCGGCGGCGTAAGGGAGGCGGATCAGTCCACACCCGGGACCGGCGCTTTCACTGTGACGACCCTTGACATTGGTGCGCTGACCAACAGCGCGTTCGACATCGCCAAGATCGACAGCTTCATTATAGGCGTAGATGATACGATCACGCGCATGACCAATGCAGCGTCAGATCTTGGCGCCGCAAAAAAGCGCGTCGACCTCCAAAAGGATTTCGTCAAGAACCTGATGGACACGATTGAACGCGGCATCGGAAATCTGGTGGATGCCGACATGAACCAGGAGTCGACGCGGTTGCAGGCGTTGCAGGTCCAGCAGCAGCTGGGCATCCAGGCTCTGTCGATCGCCAACTCCAGCGCTCAGGGCGTTCTGTCCCTCTTCCGCTCGTAAGCGGCAGCGGCTAAACGGGCGGCGCAGCCTGCGCCGCCACCATCCTGACGCGTGGCGCGACCGACCGCACCGACAGGAGAAACATGCGCGTCCTCGTCACCGGAAGCGCCGGCTTTATCGGCTTTCATGTGGTTCAACGGCTGCTCGCGCGCGGTGATGCGGTGGTTGGTGTTGATTCGCTCAATGCCTACTACGACGTCGCCTTGAAAGAGGCGCGCCTGGCAGAAAGCCGCAAGCTCGCGGAGCGCCTCGGCGCAGACTTCACCTTCGTTCATGCCAACATTGCCGACGGAGCAGCGTTCCACGCCTGCTTCGACGCTGCGCGTCCTGATCGGGTGATCCATCTGGCAGCACAGGCGGGCGTTCGCTATTCCAGCGAAAACCCGCTGGCCTACGTTGAAAGCAACGTCACTGGCTTCACCAACGTGCTGGAAGCCTGCCGCCACGCCCAGGTGGCGCATCTCACCTTTGCTTCAAGCAGCAGCGTTTACGGCGCCAACACGACGATGCCCTTTTCTGAGCATCACCATGTCGACCATCCGCTGCAGTTTTACGCCGCAACCAAGCGCGCCGGCGAACTGATGGCTCATGCCTACAGCCACCTTTACCGCCTGCCGGTGACGGGGCTGCGCTTTTTTACGGTCTATGGCCCGTGGGGCCGGCCGGACATGGCGCCCATGATCTTCACCAGGAGCATCATGGAAGGCACGCCGATCCGCTTGTTCAACCGTGGCAATCACGCGCGCGACTTCACCTATATCGACGATATCGTGGAAGGCGTGGTGCGGGCGAGCGACGACATCGCAACGCCCGATGCAAACTGGTTGCCGAGCGTGCCCGATCCTGCGAGCAGCGATGCGCCGTTTCGCATCTTCAACATCGGCAACAACGACTCGGTGCAGTTGATCGACTTTCTGGCAGCGATCGAAGACGCGCTTGGCCGCAAGGCTGTGACTGTTCCCGTGGATGCACAACCCGGCGACGTCCTGGAAACCTTCGCAGATGTGTCGGAGCTCGAGACCCGCCTGGGCTATCGCCCGAAGGTGTCCGTGCGCGAAGGTGTCCGCCGCTTTGTCGATTGGTACCGAGCCTTCTACGCCGTTTGACCGACATCCTCCGCCGCCACAAATTGGCCGGTGCGGCGCTTGCACATGTTTGGGGGCAAAGCTATAAGCCCGCGTCTGGTCGCGGAGTGTAGCGCAGCCTGGTAGCGCACCTCGTTCGGGACGAGGGGGTCGCAGGTTCGAATCCTGCCACTCCGACCAGCCAGATCGGGCCCCAGCGGCATCAACGCCCTGCCTGGCCAGGCGCGATGCCCATCCTGCAAAGAATCCCCGTCACTGATCTGCGCTGAGGGCCTTTCGTCATCTATTCGATGCACCCTCCTTGGCGGCGAGTTGCTCCGCCAATTCTTCTCGACTGGCTGTTCCATGGAAGATCCGCCCTTGCGCATCCTGCGTCCCTCTTAAGCTCGAGGCGGGCAAAGCAAGCGCGTGGTGGGTTGCATGGGAGCAAAACCGCCACTGCGCGCGTTGGGGATCACGAGAACAAGAGGAGAGGGATCGAAGTGGGCATTGCAACAAAGCTGCAGATGGCTGCGCTGATGGTGGGAGCGTCGCTCCTGGTTGGCAATATGGCTCGGGCTCAGGCGTTCGACGCGGAGGCGATCGAAGCCGCTACTTTCGAGCGCTGGAAACAACGGGAGGCCGGCAAGGCGGTGCTCGAGGTCGACCAGCGATCCGGCGAAGTGGAAGCCGCAGAAGGATCCCAATCGAGCTCGGAGGAGGGCGACAGCGCAACGGTTTCTGTTCCAGGTCAATCCGACACCGTCGTGGAAACACCTGAAGCGTCCACAGATGTTCCCGATGAGGCGGCCGCGCAGGTGCAAGCAGATCCGTCCATCAAGGAAGAAGCCGAGGAAGCCAGCAGTGAATCGGCTGAGGGTCCCGATCCCTTCCTGGTGCGGGTGCAGGTGCTTCTTGACCGTGCCTATACCTCGCCGGGTGTGATCGACGGGCTGATGGGTGAAAATACGCGCAAGGCGATCGAGGCCTACCAGCGTATCAAGGACATGGACGTCACCGGCGAGATCACGGCCGAGCTTTGGAGCAGCCTTTCGCAAGATGAGGCGAGCCCGGTTCAAACCTACAAGCTGACCGAGGACGACATCAACGGCCGCTATGTCGATGAAGTTCCTGATGATTACGCGAAGCTCGCCGAGCTCGACTGGATCGGGTACCACGATGTGACGGAGATGCTCGCCGAGCGCTTCCACATGGACCAGGATCTCCTCAAGCTGCTGAACCCGAACACTGATTTTACCGCCGCCGGCACGGAGATCGCCGTTGTGGCGCCCGGCGGGGTTCCGGAAAAGCAAGTCACGCGCATCGAAATCGACAAGGAGAAGGGCGAGTTGCGCGCTTTCGGAGACGGCGACAAGCCGGTCTTCGTTGCACCGGCCACCATTGGCTCGGAAGACACCCCCTCTCCATCCGGAACGATGAAAGTGCTCGCGGCGGTGGAGGACCCGACCTACACCTATAATCCCGAAGAAAACTTCCAGCAGGGCGACAACAAGGAAAAGCTCGAGATCGCTCCGGGCCCGAACGGCCCCGTGGGCAACGTCTGGATCGACCTATCCAAGCCGACCTATGGCATCCACGGCACGCCTGAGCCGGCCATGATCGACAAAAGCGCAAGCCATGGCTGCGTCCGGCTGACAAACTGGGATGCCGGCCGACTGGCAGACCTCGTGAAGCCGGAGGAAACCAGCGTGGAGTTCCTCGAAGAGTGAGGCCCCGGCGCGTGTGATTCAGCCGAAACGCTTAGCCAGGTGAAGACCTGTTGTGTCGCGCCAAAACTGCGGCATACTGGTTCAGTCGTTCAAGGGAGGAACTGGAATGACAACGAGCCCGGAACTTTTGTCTGAAATCAACCACTACGTCGACGACGCGGCAGCCCACGGTCAGTTGCTCATTCCGGTCAAGGAATGCGCAGCGGCCCTTGCGCCGCGTTTTTCCGAGAAGCCGCTGGTGAAGATCGAGGAAAAGATCCGCGACCGGATCCGTGCAAAGGATCTTTACCCGGTCGGCTGAAAGCGCGGTCTAGCGAGGGGAACATTTTTCTCGTCCGTTCCCCTCCTTTAGACGCTCTTTTCTGCTGCGCGTTGCGCCGCGCGCAGCCCTGCCTCTCATTGTGGCAACGGAACCGGTAATGTCCTGGCAGTGATCAAGACCAGGATAGTTTTCATGCGGCTCTTCATTCTCGGCGCGGCGTTTGCGACGCTCCTTTCCAGCTCGGCCTTCGCGCAAGCGCCCGACAAGATCCTCAACTCGTCTTATGACATCGCTCGCGAGCTTTTTGCAAAGGTGAACGAGGCCTATGTCTCGGCAAACCCGGGCAAGACCATCGACCAATCCCACGCTGGTTCGTCCAAGCAGGCGCGCGCGATTCTGGAAGGGCTTGATGCCGACGTGGTGACCTATAACCAGGTTACGGACGTGAATGCCCTCGTGAAGGGCGGGGCGGTATCGGAAGATTGGCAGAGCGAATTCGCCAACAACGCTTCGCCATACTACTCGCTGCCAGCCTTTCTTGTGCGTGAAGGCAACCCGAAGAACATCAAGGACTGGGGTGATCTGGTCCGGGACGATGTGAAGGTCGTGTTCCCGAACCCGAAGACATCCGGCAACGCGCGCTACACTTATCTTGCCGCGACCGCTTACGCCAAAGAGAAGTTCAATAATGACCCCGAGCAGGTGAAGGAATTCGTCGGCAAGCTGTTCGACAATGTTCCGGTGTTCGACACAGGCGGCCGTGCCGCCACAACCACCTTCGTGGAGCGTCAGATCGGTGACGTGCTGATCACCTTTGAGGCCGAAACGCGCGGCATCGCCAAGGAATTTGGCGAAGATAAGTATGATGTTGTTGTACCGGCCATGAGCATCCTTGCCGAATTTCCGGTGGCAATCGTCGACCGGGTCGTCGACAAGCGTGGCTCGCGCGAATTCGCCAAATCCTATCTCGACTTCCTGTATTCGGAAGAAGGCCAACGCATCATTGCCGAGCATGGCAACCGGGTGAACAATGAAGCGGTCGCGGCAGAGTTCGAAAGCCAGTTCCCGGAAGTTCGCCTGGTGCGGGTAGAAGACGTGTTCGGCGGCTGGGACAAGATCCAGGAAGAGCACTTCGCGTCCGGGGCGCTGCTGGACGAGATCTACGGTCAACGCTAACTGCCTGACTTGAGACCGGAAGGCCGGTATGCGCAGGCGCATGCCGGCCTCTCTTTGTGAACGAAAAGGATTGCTCCACTTGAAACGCCGTGTCCTGCCGGGTCTGCCATTGGCGCTCGGGATCACGCTTCTTTATGTCGGCTTCATCGTGGCGCTTCCGCTGGGCGCCCTGATCTACAAGGCGGGCACGCTTGGGCTGGAGGACTACTGGCGCATTGTTTCTTCGGAACGCGCGGTGGCGAGTTACCGTGTCACGGCGGGGTCAGCGGCGATAGCAACGGCGTTCAACCTCGTTTTCGGCATGGCCTTGGCCTGGGTGCTGGTACGCTACCAATTTCCCGGCAAGCGGCTGGTGGATGCCATTGTAGATCTGCCTTTCGCTTTGCCCACGGCGGTTGCGGGTATCGCGCTGACGACCCTGTTTGCGGCCAATGGCTGGCTCGGTTCCCCGCTGGCCTCAATCGGCATTCCGGTGGCTTACACGCCGCTCGGCATTGTGGTGGCGATGGCGTTCACCAGCCTTCCCTTCATCGTGCGCACGGTGCAGCCGGTGCTGGAAGACCTCGACCCGGCGCTAGAAGAAGCGGGTCAGTCGCTCGGCGGTTCAGACTGGACCATCTTTCGTCAGGTGATGCTTCCATTGCTCGCCCCCGCGTTGATGGCGGGTGTTTCGCTGTCGTTTGCCCGCAGCCTGGGTGAGTTCGGCGCGATCATCTTCATTGCAGGCAACCAGCCGATGTCGACGGAAATCACTGCCTTGCTCGCCTTCATCCGCCTCGAAGAATATGACTATCAGGCCGCTGCGGCGATTGCCTCGGTACTGCTGATCACTGCCTTCGTGATGCTTGCCGTCACCAATTTCCTGCAGGCGCGCGCCTTGCGCTACACGCAAAGGTCCTGAGATGAGCGCAAGCCCTTCCGGGAAACCCTCCCGCGTCGGCGACACCCCCTTGGTGCGCCGCACCTTGATCACCCTGGTCCTCCTCGTTGGGGCCGTGCTCGTGCTGGCACCTTTGATCGTTATCTTCGCCCAAGCGTTCTCGCTGGGAGTGGGCGCCTTTGCTGCCACGATCGCTGAACCCGACACCCGGCACGCGATCATGCTCACCGTGATCGTCGCCCTGATCGCCGTGCCGGTGAACACAGCCTTTGGGTTGGCAGCCGCCTGGGCGGTGACCAAGTTCGACTTCCCCGGCAAGCGCTTGCTGATCGTGATCATCGAGATCCCGTTTTCGATCTCGCCCGTGGTGGCCGGTGTCGCTTATCTGTTCGTGTATGGCCTGCAAGGAGTGTTCGGGCCCGCCTTGGCCGACGCGAACATCCAGATCCTCTTCGCACTTCCGGGCATTGTGCTCGCCTCCATGTTCGTGACGGCGCCGTTTGTGGCGCGCGAGCTGATCCCCCTGATGCAGGCGCAGGGCAGGGATCTGGAGGAAGCCGCGACGTCGCTGGGTGCATCGGGCTGGCGCACCTTTTGGTCGGTGACGTTGCCCAACATCCGCTGGGCGCTGCTTTATGGCGTGGTGCTGTGCAATGCCCGCGTGATGGGCGAGTTCGGCGCCGTTTCCGTGGTTTCCGGCAACATCCGCGGCCAAACCAACACGCTGCCGCTCCATATCGAGCTGCTCTACCACGATTACCAGACCGCCGGGGCCTTTGCGGCCGCGTCCATCCTGACCGTTCTGGCGCTGGTGACCATCGTTGCCAAGGTTTTGCTTGAGCGGCAGGGCGCGGGGCGCCGCAGCCGCGTCAGCGTGGCAGCACCGGTCTTACTTGCTGAAGGACAACGTCCATGAAGATCCGCCTCGACAATGTGGTGAAGACCTTCGACACGTTTCGCGCGGTCCGCGGAGTGTCTCTGGAGGTCGCCAGCGGGGAACTGGTTGCGCTGCTTGGCCCTTCGGGCTCTGGAAAGACGACGATCCTGCGCATGATCGCCGGCCTGGAATATGCCGATGGCGGCGCGATCTATTTCGACGCCGAAGACGCCACTGCGATCTCTGTGCGCGACCGGGGCGTGGGCTTCGTGTTCCAGCACTACGCACTGTTTCCGCATATGACTGTTGCGGAAAACATCGCCTTTGGCATGAAGGTCTCGAAGGTGAAGCGCTCCAAGACAGCGATCGCCACGCGGGTCTCGGAGCTGTTGCAGCTCGTGCAGCTCGAAGGGCTTGCCGACCGGTTTCCCACCCAGATCTCGGGCGGTCAGCGGCAGCGCGTTGCTTTGGCGAGAGCGCTGGCGGTCGATCCCAAAGTGCTCCTGCTCGACGAGCCGTTCGGCGCCCTGGATGCTGCGGTTCGCCGCGATCTGCGCCTATGGTTGCGCGAGATCCAGGAACAGCTAGGCATCACCACGCTGTTTGTGACGCATGACCAGGAAGAAGCGCTTGATCTCGCCGATCGCGTGGTGATCCTGAACGACGGCGTGATCGTTCAGGAAGGTTCACCGCAGGACGTCACGCGCCGGCCGAACTCCGCCTTCGTGACGCGCTTCCTCGGCGACACGAACAGGCTGTTCGGCAGAGTGGCCGGGGGGCGGGCGGAGATCGACGGCCAGGCGATCGCGGCGCCGGGATTGGCGGATGGTGCAGCGGAAATTTATGTCCGGCCGGGTGACCTCGACTGGTCGCGGAGTGGCGAAGGCATGGCAGCGACCGTGACCCGCGTCATCGATCGGCCGGATAGCCGTCGCGTCCTGGCGCGGCTGGCCAACGGAGACGCCGTGGAACTTGACGTTTCGCCCGAAACGGATGTTGCGCGCGGTGACGCCGGCTTTCTTCATATCCGCCGCGCCAGCGTCTTTGCGGCGCCCCGCTGAATATTGCGGAAACCTTTCCGCAGTGTGCAGGAAACTCGATCGAAGTTAAGGACGCCGTTGCCGATCCGTATGACATTACCCGTCAGGACGCTGGCAGGGGGTTTTTGTCATGGCAACGCGGGTCGCTTTTCGGCATAACGACGCAGCAATTGCAGCAGCGATCGAAAGCCCTTCCGTGTTCTTCAAGCCAACCGACGACGTTTCGCCCAACACCTTCGCTTTTGAAACCATGCCGCTCGTGAAGGCCACCGGCTTTCGCGAATATGATGCGCGCTGGTGGTTCGGTCATCCTGCGAGCAACAAGGCGCCCGAACTGAACCTCATGGGCGTGCAGGCGCTCGGCATGGGGCTGGGCACCTTGATCCGCCGCAAGGGCGTGGCCCCCGGCATCGTGGTCGGACACGACTTCCGCTCTTATTCTATGGGCATCAAGATCGCGCTGACGCAAGGGTTGATGGCCGCCGGCGCCCAGGTGCACGACATCGGCTTGGCGCTGTCGCCAATGGCCTATTTCGCGCAATTCGCGCTTGATCTGCCTTCGGTTGCGATGGTCACGGCGTCGCACAACGAAAACGGCTGGACCGGCGTGAAGATGGGCTGCGAGCGGCCGCTGACCTTCGGGCCGGATGAGATGAGCGCGCTGAAGCAGATCGTGCTGGACGGCGACTTCGACCTTGTCGGAGGCGGCTCCTACCAGTTCGTCGAGAACTTCAGGCAGACCTATGTCGACGACCTTGTTGCCAACAAGCGGATCAAGCGCAAGCTCAAGGTCGTCGCTGCATGCGGCAATGGAACAGCCGGCGCATTCGCCCCGGAAGTGCTGGAACGGCTGGGCTGCGAGGTGGTGCCACTCGATACCGAGCTCGATTTCTCCTTCCCACGCTATAACCCAAACCCGGAGGACATGGAGATGCTCCATGCCATCCGCGACAAAGTTCTTGAAGTCGGCGCCAACGTCGGTCTTGGTTTCGATGGCGACGGCGACCGCTGCGGTGTCGTCGACAACGAGGGCAACGAGATCTTTGCTGACAAGGTCGGCGTCATGCTTGCCCGTGATATCGCTGGCCAGCACGGCGATGCGCAGTTCGTGGTTGATGTGAAGTCCACCGGACTGTTCATGACCGACGAAGACCTGAAGGCGAAGGGTGCCAGAACCGACTACTGGAAAACCGGCCATTCCTACATCAAGCGCCGGGTCAAGGAACTGAACGCCATCGCAGGCTTCGAAAAGTCGGGCCACTTCTTCTTCAATCCGCCGATCGGGCGCGGCTATGACGACGGCCTGATCACCGCGATTGCCGTTTGCGAGATGCTCGACCGCAATACCGACCAGTCCATGGCTGATCTTTACCGCGCCTTGCCGGTGACCTACGGCACGCCGACCATGTCGCCGCATTGCGACGACGACAAGAAATACGGCGTGGTGGAACGGGTCACTGCCGACTTCACCGACATGCGCGACCGCAAGGAAGCAATTGCTGGTCAGCAGATCGTGGATCTAGTGACGGTGAACGGCATCCGGGTCACGGCCGAAGATGGCACCTGGGGGCTGGTGCGCGCCTCATCCAACAAGCCGGAACTGGTGGTGGTGATCGAAAGTCCGGTGTCGTCGGAGCGCCGCCGCGCGATGTTCGAGGCCGTGGACGCCGTGTTGCGCAAGAACCCTGAAGTTGGTGCCTACAACCAGACCTTTTGACCGATCCGGTTATTCGTGGAGACAAACGGCAATGGATGCTAATCCAGCATTTCCTTTGGGAATGGAAACGAACGTGGCATCTGAGCGCATTGTAGGCTTCGTGATGAGCGGCGGCGTTGGTTCGCGCCTGTGGCCGCTGTCACGCGAAGACAACCCGAAGCAATTCCACGACCTGTCCGGCGGCGGCTCCATGCTGTTGAAGACAGTGAAGCGCTTGAAGGCGCGGCAAACCGGCGAAACTCCGGTTTACCTGATTGCATCCGAGCGCCATGCGGAGCGCGTGCGCAACGATCTGGCGCCGATCGACTTGGCTGGCGGCGCGGCGATCTTCGAGCCGATGGGCCGCAACACGGCGGCCGCGGTGGCTGTTGCCGCGCTGCGGGTTCTGGAACGCCACGACGATGCCCTGGCGCTGATCCTGCCGTCCGACCACGAGATTTCCACCGAAGCCGATTTCTGGGCAACCGTGGAAAGCGGCGTGCCCGCGGCGAAGGCCGGCAGCCTGGTTGTGTTCGGCGTCAAGCCGACGCAGCCGGAAACCGGCTATGGCTATATTGAAGCGCCGGGCGCCCCGGACAGCAATGTGGACGAGCCGCGCAAGGTTGCGCGTTTCGTGGAGAAGCCGGACCTCGAAACCGCCGAGCGCTATCTCGCCGACGGCTCATTTTATTGGAACGCAGGCATCTTCCTGTTCCGGGCGAGCGCCATGCGCGATGCTTTCGCGGCGCATGCGCCGGAAATCTGGGCCCGCGCCGAAGCATCGCTGAAGGCCGCCACAGAAGAGGTCAACGGCGTGTTCCTGCCGGCCGACCTTTATGCCGACGTACCGTCGGACTCGATCGACTACGCCGTGATGGAACGAGCGGCAGACATCACCATGGTGCCGGCGCGGTTCAAGTGGTCGGATCTTGGCTCCTGGCAATCGCTGCTGGAAGTGTCGCAAGCCGACGAGAAGGGCAATGTGAAGCTCGGCGACGTCATCGCCATCGATTGCGAGAACGCTTATTTCCGCTCCCACGGCCGCTTGCTGACCGCAATCGGCATGAAGGACGTGGCCGTGGTGTCCACGCTGGACGCGACCTTCGTTGCGCCGGTGACGCACTCGCAGCACGTCAAGAAGATCGTCGAGCAGCTGGAAAAAAGCGGCCGTCTCGAAACCCGCTTCACGCCCACGGAGGATCGCATCGTGGAAAGCGGCGCCTGGCGCAAGCGCGTGCGGCACTGGTTGTTCGAGGAAACACTGCCGCTCTGGTGCGAAAACGGCGTCGACCGCGTTCATGGCGGTTTTCATGAAGCGCTGACCTTCGACGGACGGCCGGTTCTGAAGAACAAGCGGGTGCGCACTCAAGCGCGCCAGATCTATGCCTTTGCCATGGCCAAGCAGCAGGGCTGGACAGGTGATGCCGACAAGCTGATTGCGCATGGCATCGAACATCTTGCGCTGAAAGCCCGCACGGTGCGTGGCGGCTTCGTTCGGACGCTTACGGTGGATGGCGCCGTGGCCGACCCGACCGAGGATGCCTACGATCATTCCTGCGTGCTTCTGGCGCTCGCCCATGCCCATGCCGCCGGAAACAAGGACGCGATGCGGCTGGGAGATGCCACCTTCGACTTCCTGGACGAGCATCTCGAGGATCACCGGCTCACCGGATTTCTGGAGACCTCGGAAGGCAAGGGGCTACGCCGCTCCAACCCGCATATGCACCTCCTGGAGGCGTTCCTCGCCTGGCACCAGGTCACGGGCAAGCGCGCTTACCTTCGCCGAGCCGCTCGCATCGTCGACCTGTTCCGCTCCAGCTTCTTCGATGCCGACACCTGGACGCTCGGCGAATATTTCGAAGACGATTGGAGCCGTGCGGTCGGCGAACAGGGTCAATGGACCGAGCCCGGCCACCATTTCGAATGGGCCTCGCTCCTGGTGGATTTCGCGAAGGCGAGCGGCCAAAAGGACCTGATCCCCTTCGGTCGCAAGCTTTACGCGTCAGCCGTGGCGAACGGGCTCAACCGGGCGACCGGCCTCGCTTATGGTGCGGTATCGCGGGCGGGCCTGCCGCTCGACCGCATGTCGCGCTCCTGGCCGCAGTCCGAAGCGATCAAGGCGGCGATTGCGCTGGACGCCACGGGCGGCCCGGATCTCAAGCCGGAAATCGAGCAGCGCGTCGGCCGCTTGTTCCGCTGGCATATCGACCCCGCGCCGACCGGCATGTGGATCGACCAGATCGACGAAAAGGGCAGGGCGTCGGCCACCGAAGTGCCGGCCAGCATCTTCTACCACCTCGTCAGTGCACTGACGCAGTATCTCGACCGGGTGGAATAGGTGGAGGCAGCAGAGCCTGCTCAATATGGGCTCTGCACGTCACCTGTTTCCACATACACTGACTTCAGCTGGGAATAATGGCCCAGAACGGCGAGGCCGTTTTCCCGACCGATGCCGGACGCTTTGGCGCCGCCGAACGGTAGCTCCACGGGGGTGAGGTTGTAGGCGTTGATCCAGCAGGTTCCTGCCTGCAATTGTCCCACAACCCGGTGCCCGCGGGAAAGGTCGCGGGTGAAAACACCGGCTGCAAGCCCGAACTCCGTGTTGTTGGCGCGCGTCACGACCTCGTCTTCCGTGTCGAAGGCAAGCACGCTCATCACGGGCCCGAAGATCTCTTCGCGCGCGATCCGCATCTCGTCGGTCACGCCGGTGAACACGGTCGGCTCGACGAAAAAGCCGTTCTCGAACCCCTGCATGGTCGGCGCGTTGCCGCCGGTGGCAAGCGTCGCGCCTTCGGACTTCCCGGCGGCGATATAGTCCATCACCTTGGCGTGCTGCGACTTGTTCATCAATGGTCCCATCTGGACATCGGGATCGAGCGGGTCGCCCATGCGGATCGCCTTCGTCCGCTCAACCAGGCGCGAAACAAAACGGTCGTGCACATTGCGCTGCACGAACACGCGTGTGCCGTTGGAGCAAACCTGGCCCGACGAATAGAAGTTGCCGAGCATGGCCCCGCCAATCGCGTTTTCGAGATCGGCGTCTTCAAACACGATCAGCGGCGACTTGCCGCCAAGCTCCATGGTTGCGTGCTTCATGTGCGAGCCCGCCAGGCCCATGACCTTCTTGCCGGTCGGCACAGAGCCCGTCAGCGAGACTTTTGCGGTGACGGGATGCGAAACAAGGGCGGCACCCACGTCGCCGAACCCTTGCACCACGTTGAACAAGCCGTCCGGCAGTCCGGCTTCGGTGTAGATCTCCGCCAGGGCAAGTGCCGACAAGGGCGTGTTTTCGGACGGCTTGAAAACAAAGGCGTTGCCCATGGCGAGCGCCGGGCCGGATTTCCAGGCCGCGATCTGGATCGGATAATTCCAGGCGCCAATGCCGACGCACACGCCGAGCGGCTCCCGCCGGGTGTAACCAAACGGGCCGCCGAGATCCACGAACTCGCCGTTGAAGGCCGCCACGGCGCCGGCGAAGAATTCCAGCGCGTCTGCGGCGGAGGCAGCATCGGCAACAAGCGTTTCCTGGATGGGCTTGCCCGTATCGAGCGTTTCGATGCGCGAAAGGTCTGCGTTGCGCTCCCGCAGAAGGTCGGCTGCACGGCGCAGGATGCGGCCGCGCTCCACCGGCTTCAGCCGCGCCCATTCGCCTTGTGCCGTGCGTGCTGCTTCCAGCGCAAGCTCCACGATGTTGGGCGTGGCCGCATGGAGCTTCGCGATCATCTCGCCGGTTGCGGGATAAATCACGTCCAGCACACTGCCCCCTTCATCTTCAACAAAGCGGCCGTTGATGTAGTGGGAAGCCTTCGGCTGGACGTTCATGAGCGAAACTCCTCGTTAAGTCAGGCCACCGGGCTGACGGGCGCTTGCAGGACCACGACGCGCGTGCCGTTCGGCACGCGACCGTGAAGGTCAATAATATCCTGGTTCAGGAGCCGAATGCAGCCGCTGGAAACGGCCTGGCCAATGGACCAGTCTTCTGTGGTTCCATGGATGCGGTAAAGCGTGTCGACCCCATTTTGGAACAGGTAAAGCGCGCGTGGGCCGAGCGGATTGGTGGGTCCCGGCTCCATGCCGCCGGCGAGCGGCCCATAGCGCTCCGGTTCGCGGGCGATCATGTCCTGCGTTGGCGTCCAGCGCGGCCACTCGCGCTTGTATTGCACGCGGGCGACGCCCTCAAAGGCAAGCCCGGCCTTTCCAACGCCGATCCCATAGCGGAGCGCGCGGCCGTTTTGGCCCACGAGGTAAAGGAAGCGCGCTTGCGTATCCACGACGATGGTGCCGATCGGCTCGGTCGTGAAGTAATCCACTTCCTGCCGATAGAATTGCGGATCGATCTTCGACAGGTCGGCGGCCGCAACGGGGTAAGGCTCACCCGGAACCGCTGCATACATCTGCTGGTAATAAGCGGGAACCGGCGGTCGCTCCGGCTTGATGGAGGTCGTTTGCGCCGAAGAAACGCAGCCCGCCGCAAAAGCGGGAAGGGACAAAACAAACAAGCGGCGCGTCATATGGGGCATGATCAAGAATTCCGTAGGCTGGTGCGGGTCGAAGGAGAAGTGCAATCATCCCCCTTAAGAATGTGCCGTCAGCATGCCGTTTCGGATGATCTCCCGTTCAACATGGCGTCATCGTAGGTTCCCGGCGCCCGCTGTGGCCCTCGCGACACGGTTTAACGGTCGCTCACTTGCCAGCGTGGGTTGATCCAGGGTTCCTGGTTGGACGGGGGGAGCGGTGTGCGGCCCAAAATGTGATCGGCTGCTTTTTCGCCCGTCATCAGGGAGGGACCATTCAGGTTCCCGTTCGTGACCCGCGGGAAAATCGAGCTGTCGGCCACATGCAGGTCATCGACGCCGATGACCCGGGTTTGCGGATCCACCACGGCATGAGGATCGTCTGCCCGGCCCATCCGGCAGGATCCGCAGGGATGATAGGCGCTTTCCGCATGTTCGCGGATGAAGGCATCGAGCTCAGCGTCGGTTTGCACCTCGGCACCGGGCGAAATCTCGCGACCGGCATAGGGTCGGAAAGCTTCCTGACCGAAGATCTCGCGGGTGAGGCGGACGCAATGGCGGAAATCCGCCCAATCTTCCTCATGCGCCATGTAGTTGAACAGGATCTTCGGCTTCACTGCCGGATCAGGCGAACGCAGCGTGATTGCGCCGCGCGAATTGGACCGCATGGGCCCGACATGGGCTTGGAAGCCATGGGCCTTCGCCACTGCCTTGCCGTCATAGCGCATGGCAGCCGGCAGAAAGTGATACTGGATGTCCGGGTAATCGACGCCCGCCTTGGAGCGGAGGAACGCAGCAGATTCGAAGTGGTTGGTGGCGCCCAGGCCCGTCTTGAACAACAGCCATTCAGCGCCAATCATGCCTTTGGCGACCCAGTTGAGCTTGGAATGCAGCGTGATGGGCTTCAGCGACTCCTGCTGGATGTATATTTCCAGATGGTCCTGCAGGTTCTTGCCCACGCCCGGCCGATCGGCGACGACCGTGATCCCGTGCTGGCGCAACTCTTCCGCGGGCCCGATCCCCGAAAGAAGCAAAAGCTTCGGCGAGTTGATTGACGAGGCGGCAAGCACGACCTTGCGTCGCGCGGTGATGATCTGGATCCCGCCGCGGCTCTCTATCTCGACGCCGGATGCGCGGTTGTTTTCAATCACCACCCGCCGGGCGAAACCCTTCACCAGCCGAACGTTGGGGCGCTTCAGCGCCGGGCGCAGATAAGCATTGGCGGAAGACCAGCGGCGACCCTGGTGGATCGTCTGTTCCATCGGGCCGAAGCCTTCCTGCTTGGAGCCGTTGTAGTCTTCGGTGGTTTCAAAACCTGCCTGTCGACCGGCTTCCACAAAGGCGTGGTAAAGCGGGTTGCTGCGCGGGCCCCGGCGGACATGCATCGGCCCATCGGTGCCGCGCCAACCTTCCTCGCCGCCATGGCTTGTTTCCATGCGCTTGAAGTATGGAAGAACATCCGCGAAGGCCCAGCCGGTGGCACCCGCTTCCGACCAGTGGTCGAAGTCCCTCGCATGACCGCGCACATACACCATGCCGTTGATGGAAGAGGAACCGCCAACCACCTTGCCGCGCGGCGTGGCAAGAATCCGCCCGCCCAGATTTGGCTCCGGTTCCGTGGAAAAGCCCCAGTCGTATCGAGCCATGTTCATGGGGATCGACAGCGCCGAGGGCATCTGGATGAGCGGCCCGGCATCCGTGCCACCGAACTCGATCACGATCACCGAGTTCTTGCCGTCTTCCGACAGGCGATAAGCCAGGGCCGAGCCGGCGGAGCCGGAGCCAACCACAACGAAATCGGCTTCGAGGCTCATCGTGCGCGCAAACTGTCGTAGCTGACCATGACGTGCTCGGCATAAGCCGGCCGGGCGGCCAGGCGATCGTAATAGGCGCGCAGCTTCGGTGTGTCGGCGCGGTCGAAGTCCATGTCGAAGTAGCGAAACAGATAGGTACCGAGCACCATGTCGGCGAAGCTGACGTCCCCGCCGCCGTAAAAGCCCTCAGCCGGCACGCCGCTTTCGAAGATCGCGGCGACTCCCTTGAGCTTCTCGATATTAGCCGACAGCGCTTGCGGCTGCCGGTCCTTCAGGGGTTGGGTGATCATCGGCCAAAAAACGCCTCCGAGGAAGGCTGGCACAAAGGTGGTCTTGATCCATTCAGCCCACTTGTCGGCAATCGCACGCTTTGCCGGATCCACTGGCCAGAACTGGTCGTCGCCGTAGCGGGCGCCCAGATAGCGGACAATGGCCGCGCTTTCCCACAGCACCAGCTCGCCGTCTTCGATCACCGGCACGAAGCCGTTCGGGTTCATCGACTTGAACGCTGGCGTATCGTTGCCGCCGAACGCGCCGCCAACATCGAGCCGGCTGAAGGGTAAACCCATTTCGGTCAGCGTCCAGACCACCATCTGGACATTCGAGGAGGTTGCACGGCCATGGAGGGTGATCATGTCATTCGCCTCGCGGAAAGCGCTTGTTCTCTTCGAGAACGTTGAGGTCCATGTGGTTGCGCATGTAACGCTCCGACGCCTTCTGCAGCGGCTGGTATTCCCAGGGATAATAAGCGCCGTTGCGAAGTGCCGGATAAACCACCCAGCGCCGGGCCTGGCTGGCGCGAACATCGGCGTCGAAGCGCGCCATGTCCCAGCGCGCGCGTACGAAGGCGGTGAAGCGGGCCACCGTTTCAGCATGCGCGGGATCGGCGGCAAAGTTGGTGAGTTCGAGCGGATCCGCGTGGAGATCAAAGAGTTGCGGCGGATCTATTTCGCAATGAACGAACTTGAAGCGACCGTCGCGAACGGCAACCATCGGCGCTTCAGATCCTTCCGCAGCGTATTCCATGAGCACCGGCTCGGTTCGATCCTCGCCGTTCACCAAAGGCATCAGGGACTGACCGTCCGTCCAGGGTGCGATACCTGAGAGGTCGAGGCCGGCGAGATCCGCGAGCGTGGGCAGGATGTCGAGGTTGGACACCGGCGTGTCGATCAAACCAGGCGCAACATCCTGTCCGGCGATCATCAGCGGCACGCGGGCCGAACCCTCGTAGAAGCACATCTTGAACCAGAGACCACGCTCTCCCAGCATGTCGCCGTGGTCGGAGCAGAACAAAATCAGCGTGTTGTCGGCCATGCGGGTGCGTTCCAGAACCGACATCAGCTCGCCGACCTTGTCGTCGAGATAGGAGATGTTGGCGAAATAGCCGCGGCGCGAGCGCCGGATGTCTTCGTCCGAAACGTTGAAGCTCGGATAATCGCTGGCTCGATAAAGCCTCTGCGAGTGAGGGTCCTGCTCCTCGAAGGGAATGTATCCGACCTCCGGCTTCAGATGGGCGCAGTCTTCGTAAAGGTCCCAATACTGCTTGCGCGCGACATAAGGGTCGTGTGGATGGGTAAAGGACACCGTCAGGCACCACGGTCGACGACCCGGATCGTCCGACACGCGGGCAAACTCGTAGAGCTTCTGGCAGGCATGGAAGCAGACCTCGTCGTCATACTCCATCTGATTGGTGATCTCGGCGACGCCCGCGCCGGTCACCGAACCCAGATTGTGGTACCACCAGTCGATCCGCTCCCCTGGCTTGCGGTAATCTGGCGTCCAACCGAAGTCGGCGGGGTAGATGTCGGTGGTCAGCCGCTCTTCGAAGCCGTGCATCTGGTCCGGACCGACGAAATGCATCTTGCCGGAAAGGGCCGTGTGATAGCCGGCAGCGCGCAGGTGATGGGCGTAGGTGGGCACGGAGGATGGGAATTCGGCGGCATTGTCGTAAACACCGGTGCGCGAGGGCAATTGACCGCTCATGAAGGCGGCGCGACCGGGGGCACAAAGCGGTGAGGCCGTGTAGTTGTTGCGGAACCGCGCCGAGCGCGCCGCCAGGGCCTTGAGGTTCGGCGCGTGAAGGAAATCCGCAGGACCATCCGGGAACAAGGTCCCGTTCAGCTGGTCAACCATGATGATGAGGATGTTCGGCTTCGTCATGGTCATTCCCGGGGAAGCTTGGCGGACAGGTAATCTTCCACCAGGGCAATGGCGGAAGCGGCGTCGGGCAATCCGTCCTTCAAGGCGCGGCGGATGTAGAGACCGTCGATCAGGGCCGCGACGCCTTCAGCAACAAGGGCGGCTTCGGGGCGCGGCAGCAATGCGCACAGGCCGCTCATGAGATTGGAATGAAGCCGCCGCGCGTAGATCCGCAGCAAGCGGCGCAAAGGCTCCGTGCGCTGCGCTTCAACATAGAAGGCAAGCCACGATGCGATGATTTCGCTGCGGAACTGCTTGGGTGAGAAGTTCACCTCGATGATCGCGGACACGCGGCCGCGCGGGGTTTCGGCCGAGGCGAGCGCTGCGCGGGCATCAGCCCCGAGTTCAGTCAGGATGTGACGCATCGCAGCCTGGAGCAGGTCGTCCTTGCCGCCGAAATAATGATGCGCAAGAGCCGACGATACGCCGGCACGACCGGCGATCTCCGACATGGTGACATCAAGAGACCCGCTGTCGCCGATCGCTTCGATGGTAGCATCGATCAGCGCACGACGACGAACAGGTTCCATTCCGAGCTTGGGCATCGCTCGGATCTAAAGTTTATTGACTGATCAATCAAGCGGCCTCGGAGTCGAAATAGTCAGCGGGTTCATAGCGCCGGCGCAGCCCTTCGCTGAGGATGCGGCCGGGCCATAGCCGAACGGCGCCGAAGGCTGGAACGAGGATCAGCCCCTTCTGCAGGTCGATGCCGCCGACCAGACCAAGGAACTGGATCTCGAGCAGTCGCGGACCCACTGCCGCACCGACATAGCCATAGGCGCTGAAGGCGAGGGCCTGCTGTTCGGCCTGCCAGCGCAACGTTACGCGCGGGTGGAAGTCACGGCCGATCGCCGTAACTGGCATGCGGCCGATCTCAGGTGCTGCGCGAAGCACATGGGCCACGAAGGAGTTCGAGTTTGGTCCCGGCCATGCGCAATAGGACCCTTGGGCGGCGAAGGGATAAGAGGCGATGGCCGCATCCACCAGCGGGATCAGTCGGGCGGCCGCCGCCCCCTCGATCGCATGCTCCACCACGGGCATGTTGGAAAACCACAGGCCATCGGCCGGAAAGCCGTTTTTCCAGATGACATCGCCCCAGCCCATCTTGTCGTAGCGTTCATAGACGTGGCTGCCGGCGCGCCGGATAACGATCCAGGAATGGGAGGCAAGCGCGCCTTTCAAGCCGGACGTGCGGGCGCTGAGGACATAAACCGCAGCCGAGCTCTGGTGCGCGGGATCCGGTAGCAGGCCGGTCGCACGGCAATCCTCCCCGTCCCAATACTGCCATTGTGAACGCTGGCACCACCACAGGATCCGCAAGCCCGCGGGAACAAGGAAGAAGAGCAGCAGAAGAAGAAGCAGCGTCAGCATGGCGGGCCTTGAAAAGGACTCAGCGGGTTAGCTTTTGCTGTTGTTGTTTCTCATCGCTCCTTGATGAACTGATGAACCTTCCATGATGGTCCGATGACGATCGGCCCCAATTTGTTGCAATGCAGCAACTCAGCGGAAGATCGAGGCTTCCACCCGCCCGAAGCCCGGTATTTTCAGGGCCGGCTGAACCAAGTCGATTCCTGCTACGACGCCCAGGAAATGAACCTCGAAGCCGCTGGTCCAACCCGCGGCAAAGCCCACGAAACCGCCAAGCGTGACATGGAGGTCGCGGGTCTGCGGCGTCCAGCGGATATCGAAGACCCCCGGAGCGAAATCACGCCCCGTCGCGTTCGGCGGCATGCGCGCGCCGATCTCCGGCACTTCGCGCAGCACCCACGCCACGAAGGAGTTCGAGTTCGGACCGGGCCACACCACGTAATCGCCGGCGCGGGCATAAGGATAGGCGTCGACGGCTGCTTCCACGCGAGGGATCAGGGCCTCGGCTTGCGCTCCAACAACGGCGTGCATGATCACCGGCTCGTTGGAATACCAGCGGCCATCGGCAGGATAGCCGTTGCGGCGCACGGGGCTGCCCCAGCCCACAACGTCGAAGCGGTTGTATCGCGACGCGCCCTTTTCCTTGGTGACGATCCAGCTGTGGACGGAGATGGCTCCCTTCAGCCCGCCGAGTCTTGCTGCCATCACGTAAACGGCGGCTTCGTCCGTGTCGGTGACCACCGGCAGAACGCCGCTCGCCGACCAGTCCGCCGATCGCCAGGAGTTCGGCCGCTCCTGCAACATCCACCAGACGGTGGTGGCGGCAGTCGGCACGATGAACACAAGCAGGATGAAAAGAAGGACGGCTTTCAGAAGAGCCATACAGCGGGTAAACCTCAAACGGCGGGAACAGCATTTATGTAGGAATGATCGCGGCCGCGCGCGATCACATTGGTGAGACCATGACGAACCCTGTTCTGGCTGAAGTGCTCCGCGGCGAAGAGGTGGAAAGCCGCCATCGCGGCTCCCTGGTGGTCTGCGATGCAGCCGGCGGCGTGGTGCTGGCAGTGGGCGATGTGGAAGGGCGGGTGTTTCCCCGTTCAGCCGTGAAATCGATCCAGGCGCTGCCGCTGGTGGAAAGCGGCGCCGCAGATGCGTTTGGCTTCACAAACAAGGAACTCGCCCTGGCCTGCGCTTCGCATAACGGGGAGCCGGAACATGCCGCCCGGGCGCAAAGCATGCTGGAGAAAGCAGGCCTGGGCGAAGCAGATCTCGAATGCGGCACCCATTGGCCGAGCCGTCAGAACACGGCGCTGGATCTGGCGAAGGGCGGCAAACATCCAAACCAGCTGCACAACAACTGTTCCGGCAAGCACTCCGGCTTTCTTTGCACCTGCGCTCACCAGCACATCGCGCCGCGCGGCTACGTGACGGCGGAACACCGGTTGCAGGAGATCGTGCGCGACGCGATGGAAAGCGTGACCGGCGCGAAACACGACGCGGCGCATCGAGGCATCGATGGCTGCTCCATTCCGACTTACGCGGTGCCCCTGAAGAGTTTGGCAAGGGGTTTTGCCCGCATGGCAACCGGTGAGGGCCTGGAGCCCCATCGCGCTGCCGCCGCACGGCGCTTGTTCGCGGCCTGCATGGCCGAGCCATTCTTTGTTGCCGGAACGGATCGGGCCGACACGGCGATCATGCGAGCGGGCGAGGGGCGCGTGATGGTGAAGATCGGCGCGGAAGGCGTTTACTGCGGTGCGGTTCCGGAGCTTGGGCTGGGCTTTGCGCTGAAATGCGAGGACGGCGCCAGTCGTGCCGCCGAAGCAATCGTGGCGCGGCTCCTGGTCATCCTGATGCGCGGCGACGAAGCCTTCGCGGAGCGCTTCGAACAAATCGCCAATCCCATCTTCACGAACTGGAACGGCCTTGTTGTGGGCGGCGTGCGGACGCCGGAGGCCTTCGCCTAGAGCACCTGATTGCCGGAAACCCGGAGGTTGGCAAAGGGCTGCTCCTCCCCTGTGGCGAGATCTCCGGTGGCACGTTCCGTCCAGCGGTGGCCGATGATCGACCCGTTGCGTGCGCCCGAAATCACGTTGTCCGTCACCACCGCGCTTCCCGTTCCTTCCACAACGGTCACCGAGATCCCGATCCCCGCCTCCCGGATGACGTTGTTGCTCGCAACGACGTTGCGCATGAACTCGCCCCAGCCGAGATGGATCCCGAACAAGGGCGCGTTTTCAACGACATTGCCGGTGACCACCGTGTCCGCTTCAACGGCAATGCCGGTGCCGAAGCCAGGCGGATCGCTGGGGTAAGGGCCGGTGGAGCGCAGATTGCGGACGATGTTGCCGGTTACCGTTGCCAGGCGGCCGCCTTCGTTGAAGTTGACCACGGAAATGCCGTTGGCGGCGCCGTCGACCAGGTTGGATCCGATCACCGCGCCGTCGAACTGGAACTCGGCGTAAAGCCCGGTTTCCCCGGACCGCAAGCAACTGTTGCCGGTGATCACGGCGTTTGATCCGCCATTGGAGCGGATCGCGGAAAAGGCGCAATCCGCGATCTTGTTGTTCGAAACCGTGACTGTGTGCGCTCGAAACAGATTGATGCCGTTGCCAACCTGCCCAGTGCCGCCGCTTCGGGCGCCGATACGGGAGATGCGGTTTTCCGAAACGATGGTTCCGTCTTCGCCGGGTTCCCAGCGATGCACGAGAATGCCCCCATCTCCGCAATCGGCAACTGTGTTGCCGGCGATCGACAGCCCACGCGCTTGAACCGAATAGATCGCGTGCTCGGCAGCGCCGGTGATCGTGCAATCCTCCACGCGGCCGGCAGCACTTTCAAGCGCCAGGCCGCTCTTGGCGCTGTTGAGGATGACGCAACGGGTGATCGCCACCTCCGCTGGGCGACGAAGGTCGATCAGCGCCCGGCTGGCTTCGCCGAGCGGGGTGTTCGCGCCATCAAAGGTGAGCCCCGTGAGTTCCACATGCTCGGTGTCTTCACCCGTCACCATCGCGCCGCCGCCTGAAAAGATCAGGCGGGTCGCGCCTGGAACGCCGGTGATGCGGGTCCGGCGGGGCAAAACGAGGTTCGAAACGGCGTAGGTGCCAGCCGGCAGATAAACGACCTCGCTGCGCTCGGATGCCTCCTCAAGAAGGCGCTGCAGCTCTTGGCTGGATCCTGCCGCAGCTCCGCCGTCAAGCCCGCCGCGCAGCTGGGTTTGAGCCTGGACGAATGCGGGTGCCGTGGTAAAGGCCAAGCCGGCGGTGAGAAGGGCGCGTCGGTTGAGCATTGGTTCACGGCCTCATCGGGGCAAGAGGGTCAGGCTTTCAATCAGCTGACATTTGTCCCTGAAGAAGGTTGCGAGTCCGTCTTCATCGATCGTTCCGTCGGCGGCAAATGTCACCAAGTGGATCGGTCTTCTGGTGCTGTCTCAAGGCTGTAGCCGTTGCAGAGCGGCTTCCATCTGCCTGTCGAAGTGCGTCTGGTCGTACGTCACTGCATCGACCCAAGTTATAACAACCATCTAACGTGGATGCATCTCTTGCAGTTACTAACTCACGCCAGCAGCGCATCCATCAGCCGGTCTGCCGCATCGGGAATCACGGTGCCGGGCGGAAAGATCTCGCTGGCGCCAGCCTGCCGGACGGCGTCGAAGTCCTGCGGTGGGATCACGCCGCCGGCCACGATGATCATGTCCTCGCGTCCGAGACGGTGCAGCGCTTCCTTGAGCTCGGGGATCAGCGTCAGGTGACCGGCGGCCAGCGATGAGGCGCCGACGATGTGGACATCGCGTTCCACGGCGAGCTTGGCAATCTCTTCCGGCGTTTGGAACATCGCGCCGACGGTGACGTCGAAGCCGAGATCGCCGAAGGCGGTCGCGATCACCTTCTGGCCACGATCATGGCCGTCCTGGCCCATCTTGGCGACGAGGATGCGCGGCTTTTCGCCGGTCTTCTTTTCGAACTGCTCGACCTTGCCTTGCACGCGATCCACGGTCGGGTTCTGGCCGATCTCCTTCCGGTATACGCCCGAAATCGTTTGCACGACGGCAGCATGGCGGCCGAAGGTTTTCTCCAGTGCGAGCGAAATCTCGCCAACTGTCGCTTTGGCGCGGGCGGCGCGGACCGCGAATTCAAGCAGGTTGCCGTCGCCTTCCGACGCCTTGGTCAGCGCATCAAGCGCTTCTTCCACGGCCTGCACATCGCGGGTGCCCTTCAGCTGCTGCAGCTTGGAAAGCTGGCGGGCGCGCACTTCGGCATTGTCGATCTTGAGGACGTCGACCTCGATGTCGGTTTCGGGCTGAAAGACGTTGACGCCGACGAGCGGCTGTTCGCCGGAATCGATGCGCGCCTGGGTGCGGGCGGCGGCTTCCTCGATGCGCAGCTTAGGAATGCCGCGTTCCACCGCATTGGCCATGCCGCCAAGTGTTTCAACTTCGTCGATGTGGGCGAGGGCCTTGCGCACGAGCTCGTGGGTCAGACGCTCCACATAGGCCGAACCACCCCATGGATCGATGACACGGGTGGTGCCGGATTCCTTCTGCAGCAGAAGCTGGGTGTTGCGAGCAATGCGCGCGGAGTGATCGGTAGGCAGCGCCAGCGCCTCGTCGAAGGCGTTGGTATGGAGCGATTGCGTGTGCCCCTGCGTGGCCGCCATCCCCTCGATCATGGTGCGCATGATGTTGTTGTAGGGGTCCTGCGCCGTCAGAGACCAGCCGGAGGTCTGGCAATGGGTGCGCAACGACAGCGAGCGCTGGTCCTTGGGCTGGAAGTTCTTTTGCATGAGGGCTGCCCAGATCAGGCGGGCGGCACGCATCTTGGCGACTTCCATGAAGAAGTTCATGCCTATGGCCCAGAAGAAGGAAAGGCGCGGCGCGAAATGGTCGATGTCGAGGCCGGCCGCGACGCCTGCGCGAGCATATTCAATGCCGTCGGCGATGGTGTAGGCGAGTTCCAGGTCGGCCGTCGCACCGGCTTCCTGCATGTGGTAGCCGGAGATCGAGATCGAGTTGAACTTCGGCATGTTCTTCGACGTGTAGGCGAAGATGTCCGAAATGATCCTGAGCGACGGCTTCGGCGGGTAGATATAGGTGTTGCGGACCATGAACTCCTTGAGGATGTCGTTCTGGATGGTCCCGGACAGATCCTTTTGCGCGACGCCCTGTTCCTCGGCGGCCACGATGAACAGGGCCATGATCGGCAGCACAGCGCCATTCATCGTCATCGACACAGACATCTTGTCGAGCGGAATGCCGTCGAAAAGCTGACGCATGTCCAAAATGGAATCGATCGCGACGCCCGCCATGCCGACATCACCCGCAACCCGCGGATGATCCGAATCGTAGCCGCGGTGGGTTGCCAGGTCGAAGGCAACCGACAAGCCTTTTTGGCCGGCTGCGAGGTTGCGTCGATAAAAGGCGTTGGACTCTTCCGCCGTCGAGAAGCCCGCATATTGCCGAACCGTCCAAGGCTGCTGGACATACATCGTTGGGTAGGGGCCTCGAATGAAGGGCGCGATACCCGGCACCGTGTCGAGGTAGGAAAGATTGACCACATCCGCCGACGAGTAGGCATGGTTGACGCGAATGCCTTCCGGCGTGGCCCAGGGATCACCGGCAACATCGATCGTGCCTGCGGTCTTCGGCGCGTGCCAGGCTTCTTTCGTGAAATCAGGAATCATGCTGTAGCTCCTGCAAGGCGATCAAGAAAGATCGGGGTCAGCTTCTGGCAGAAAACAGCGCCATCTTCTGGTGCGGCGCGTGTTTCGGCGCGGATCACCTGCACCGGGCGCTCCGTCTTGTTGGGATAAAGGGTCGTGCCAATCACGTCGCGCTTGCCGCCGCGGATGGCTTCGCCGCGAGCCTGCGCCATGGCCCCGATCCGCGCCTGGAGTTTGCCGGCTTGGAGGCTCTTGAGGATGCCGCCTTCGGCTTCGATGCGCTGGAACTCACCCCAGGCCGCCGCACAGAGTTCGTGGGTCAAAGCCTCGATAGCACCGGATCCCGCCGCAGGGTCGACCACGAAATCGAGCTTGCTTTCGCCGGCAAGGATGATCTGCGTGTTGCGCGCAATTCGACGGGCAAAGGCTTCCGGCAAACCATGGGTGATCGTGTGCGGGAGGATAGACACGCTGTCGGCGCCGCCCACGCCGGCTGCGAAAGCAGCGATCGTGGTGCGCAGGATGTTGGTTTCGCAATCCTTGAAGGCCATCATCCGGTAGGACGTTTCGGTATGGATCTTTGCCGGAACGGGCTGGACGCCGGACAACTCCTGCACGCGCGTCCAAAGCAAACGCAGCGCGCGGATCTTCGCGATCGACAGGAGCTGGTCCTGGTCCACCGACACGGCAAAACCGAGATGCGGCACAGAATGCTGCAGCGGCTGGCGGCTGGCTTCAAACATCCTCAGATGCGACACGGCCGCGGCCACCATGGCGCCGAGTTCCTGCGCTTCGGATGCACCAGCGTTGTGGTACACGCGCCCATCAGCCTCGATCAAAACGGCCGGCACGCCCATGGCGAAGAAGTGGGCGAGCGAGGTCGGCATGGACGCTTCCAGCGCTTCGATCGACATGCGCAGCCGGCCTGTGCCGCCGAAAAGGGCGGCCGGATCGATCCCGAGCGCGATGTCGAGCTTGGCTGGATCGGCCGATTTGCGGGTGAGGTAGTCCACCAGCCAGTCAACGGACATGCGGCTTTGCGGATGCACGTCGATTCTCAGGTGCACCCTGTTGAGGGCGACGCCCTCCAAGACGGCGGCCAACGCTTCCGGCGTCCCGGGCAGGCCATAGCCGAAGGCATTGGGGGCACCCTCGAACACGAGGGCAAGACCAGTCGCGCCTTGCTCCAGATCATCCAGAGCTTGCCGGTTGGCGCGGGCAGGATCGACATCGTCAATACGCTGTACGAAGCTCCAGGGCTTCAAGGGATTGCACCGCGGGACGAAAAGAGGGTCCGCACGACGGTAAAGCGGCTCGATTCGCAGGCCGTCATCCGTGTGGGAAACCAGTGTTTCCTCGAAGTCGGCGCCTTTCAGCGCCTTTTCGGCCACCGCTCGCCAAGCATCCATATCGGCCTGGGGGAACTGTGCGTCCTTGATCGAGCCGTATTCCATCCTCAACCCCGCATGTTGGAAGCTTCTGGAAAACTAGGGCGTGCCGGGCGATGCCGCAATCGCACAGCCGCTTTCCGTCAGCCAACCGAATATTTGTTAGGTTGTCTTTGGCGCCGCCTTGCGCGGCTGGCAAGAGGGAATCACGGGCATGGCTCGGATGATTGTGGTGGAGCCGATGCGTCGATATAGGAGCGGGATGCGCCGAAGCGGCGGAAGGGGAGCCTGTGCATGTGGGAAGCCGACACCATCTTCCTGGGCGCGAGCAGAAACCCTGACGACAGCTACCGGGCGCCGGAAGCGCTTCTCCTGAAGTACGGCAACCGGCACGGCCTGATCACGGGCGCGACCGGCACCGGCAAGACGGTGACGCTGCAGGTGCTGGCGGAAGGCTTTTCCGACGCCGGCGTTCCGGTGTTCTGCGCCGACATCAAGGGCGACCTGTCGGGCATTGCCTGCCGGGGTACGCAGCAGGACTTCCTGGTGAAGCGGGCAGCTGACGTGCGCCTTGCTGCCTACGAGAACACCGAATTCCCGGTGATCTTCTGGGACCTCTTTGGCGAGCAGGGGCATCCGATCCGCGCCACGGTCTCTGAGATGGGACCGCTTCTGTTGTCGCGGCTCATGAACCTGTCGGACGCACAAGAAGGCATCATGAACATCGCGTTCAAGATCGCGGATGACGAAGGGCTTTTGCTCCTCGACATGAAGGATCTGCAGGCGCTGCTCGCCAACATCGGCGAGCGGGCCAAGGAAATCGGGACGAGATACGGCAACGTCACCAAGGCGTCCGTAGGAGCCATCCAGCGGGCCCTGCTGGTGCTCGAGCAACAAGGCGGCGATCACTTCTTTGGCGAACCGGCGCTGCATATCCGGGACCTGATGGGGCATACGCGTGACGGCCGTGGCGCCGTCAACGTGCTGGCAGCCGACCGGCTCATGATGAGCCCGCGCCTCTACGCGACCTTCCTGCTTTGGCTGCTCTCGGAACTCTTCGAAGAACTTCCGGAAGTGGGCGACCTCGACAAGCCGAAACTCGTGTTCTTTTTCGATGAAGCGCATCTTCTGTTCGATGACGCGCCCAAGGTGCTGGTGGACCGGGTGGAACAGGTCGTGCGGCTGATCCGCTCCAAGGGGGTCGGTATTTATTTCGTCACGCAGAACCCGCTCGACATTCCGGAAACCGTTCTGGCGCAATTAGGGAACCGCGTGCAGCACGCGCTTCGCGCCTATACGCCGCGGGAGCAAAAGGCGGTGAAGACGGCCGCCGAAACTTTCCGTCCAAATCCCGATTTCGATTGTGCGGCTGCGATCACGCAACTGGGCGTCGGTGAAGCCCTCGTTTCCGTTCTGGAAGCGAAGGCCGTGCCGTCCGTGGTGCAACGGACGCTGATCCGTCCGCCTGCAGCGAGGCTGGGGCCCATTACGCCGGACGAGCGACGCACAATCATGAGCAACAGTCCGGTTGCTGCCGCCTACAACCAGACCATCGATCGCGACTCCGCCTTCGAGGTGCTGCAGCGCCGAGCCGAAGAAGCCGCAGTGCCCGAAGAAGAAGAAGCGGAACAGGCTCAAGCAGGCGGGGCAGGATGGACGCTGCCCGACTTCGGAGAAGATCGGTCGCCAAACGATCGGGCGCCGACGCGCCGCACCCGTTCAAGCGGCGATCACGAGCCGCAACGCCGCGCGCCACGTGCATCCAACCGCCAAACGGTGGCGGAAGCAGCCGTAAAATCGGTGGTTCGCTCCGTCGGCTCTTCCCTCGGCCGGGCTCTGGTGCGCGGCTTACTGGGCAGTCTCAAGCGCGGCCGGTAAAGGAAAAGCCCCGGCACCGAGGCTTTTCAAGCGTCAGGTCCTGACGATCAGATCACCACGATCGGCGTGCCATTTGGCACACGGTCATAAAGATCAATGACGTCCTGGTTCATCAGGCGCACGCACCCAGAAGACACGTTGCGCCCGATCGAAGCCCACTCAGGGGAGCCGTGCAGCCGGTAAAGCGTGTCTTCGCCGTTCTGGAAGATGTAAAGCGCGCGTGCACCGAGCGGGTTGTTCAAACCTGGCTCCATGCCGCCGTTTTCGGCGCTGTAGGGCGCAAGCTCTGGCTGGCGGGCGATCATCTCGTCCGGCGGGGTCCAGGTCGGCCATTTGCGCTTCCATTGCACAACGGCGCGGCCGGACCAGGCGAAGCCTTCGCGACCCAGGCCCACGCCATAGCGCATCGCCTGCCCATTTGGCATCGTGTAATAAAGGAAGTGGCTGCCGGTATCGACGACCACGGTGCCGGGCTTCTCGCCGGTGGGGTTCGGCACGATCTGGCGGTAGAACTGCGGATCGATCTTTTCGAACGGCACCGCCGGGATCTGGTAGCCCTCGTCATAAACAGGGCCATACATCGCTGCCGGGTTCAGGCCGCTGCTGCCGCCGCCCATGAAGGGCTCGGCTGGAGCGAGTTCAACCGTCCGGTCAACCGGGCCGATGCGGGTTGCACAGGATGCCAGCGCGAAAGTGGCTGCCAGCGACCCGGCGCTCAGCAGAAAGCGTCGGCGATCTGCGCGCGTTTGGGTAAGTGGGTTCGACATGGAAGGTGGTTCTGCCTTTCGACTGGACGCGGAACTAGGAGAAAGCCAAGCGTGCGGCTTGCAAAAGCAACAACGCGTGAGTGCGGCAGGAAATCAGTTCCAGCGACGCATTTTCGCCTTTTGCTGCCAATCGGGCTGGCCTGTGTGCCATATCAGCAACAGCTTCCCTTGCGTTTCTCCAGGTTGGATCAGGACTGCAGCACGCCGTCCAGACTGGGCAGGATGAGCGCCGGCGGGAGGTCGAGGTATTCGTCCGGCATCTTGTTGCGGTTGATCCAAACGCTGCGGAAGCCGAACCGGGTTGCGCCCGCGATGTCCCAGCGGTTGGACGACTGGAATGACACCGCATCGGGATAAAGGCGCCAGTGGGTGGTGACGAGATCATAAACGCTGGGGTCGGTCTTGAAGCGGCGGGTGAGATCAACGGAAAAGATCTCGTCGATCACGGCGTCAAGGGCCGCCGACTTCACGGCAGAGGTCAGCATGTCCGGCGATCCATTGGACAGGATTGCCACGCGCGCACCCGCAGCCTTGAGCCCGCGCAGCACGGCCGGCACTTCTGGATAACAATCCAAGGTCCAGTAGGCATCGAGAAGCTTTTGCCGGATCGCGCGGTCGGCGCTTGGAACGCGCGCAAACGCATGATCGAGGGCTTGCTCCGTCAAAGCCCAGAAGTCCTGGTAAGCCCCCATCAGGGTGCGGACCCACGAATATTCCAGCTGTTTGGCACGCCAGATCTCGGAAAGGAGTTGCCCGTCCGGGCCGATTTCTTCCGCGTGACGACGCACCGCTGCATGAACGTCAAACAGCGTTCCGTAGGCGTCAAAAACAAAGTGGCTAAAGGGCATGGCGTGATCCTGGTCGCTGTTCACCTAGCGTGGTTCCGACCCGAATGGACTGAGCCACCGGGCCGGGAGTTTGAGGCCTGGAGCGAAGATCAGCCCCTTGCCGGTTGACGCGCAGCGCATTGCCGTTTTTGAGTGCGCGCTCAAGAGCGCCCGAGGAAAAGAGCACTGGCTATGATCCCAACCAAGCCCACGACGACCAAGACCTGGACCTTTGTTGACGGCGATTGGGTCGAAGGCAACCCGATGATCATGGGACCGCAAACCCATGCGATGTGGATGGCGTCTTGCGTGTTCGACGGCGCCCGCTGGTTCGAGGGCGTTGCTCCCGATCTGGATCTTCACGCGCAGCGCGTCAACATGTCCGCCGTAAACCTCGGCCTTCAGCCCACTGAAACAGCCGAGTCGATCGTCGGCTATGCTCGCGACGGCTTGAAGAAGTTTGATGGCAGCACAGCGGTTTACATCCGCCCCATGTATTGGGCCGAAAGCGGCGGCTACATGGGCGTGGCGGCGGATCCGGCATCCACCCGCTTCTGCTTGTGCCTTTACGAAGCGCCGATGATCCCGCCATCAGGTTTCTCCGTCACGCAATCGCCGTTCCGTCGGCCTTCCTTGGAAACCATGCCGACAAACGCCAAGGCCGGGTGCCTTTACCCGAACAATGCACGCGCCGTCGTGGAAGCCCGGTCGCGCGGCTTCGACAATGCGCTGGTGCTCGACATGCTGGGCAATGTCGCGGAAACCGGCACGTCCAACGTGTTCATGGCCAAGGACGGCGTGGTGTTCACGCCCGCGCCAAACGGCAGCTTCTTGTCTGGCATCACGCGCGCCCGCAACATCGCGCTCCTGCGCCAGGCCGGCCACGAGGTGATCGAAAAGGCTCTGAAGGTCGCTGACTTTCTGGATGCCGACGAGGTGTTCTCAACCGGCAATCATTCGAAGGTCGTTCCGATCATCAAGGTGGAAGACCGCGATCTCCAGCCAGGACCGATCGCCAAAAAGGCGCGTGAGCTTTACTGGGAGTGGGCGCACTCAACGGCCGCCTGAAGAATTCAAGCCAATAGCCACCAGGCTGCGTTGCCGCTCGCGGCGCGCCGCCTATGTTCCACCAGGACCCGCACAGCCATAAACGAGGGAGATTGTTCCATGGCCTTCCAACTTCCCGAACTGCCTTACGACTACGAGGCGCTGCAGCCTTACATGTCGAGGGAAACGCTGGAATACCACCACGACAAGCACCACAAGGCCTATGTGGACATGGGCAACACGCTGGCTGAGAAAGCCGGCATGGCCGACCAGTCGGTCGAGGAAGTGGTGAAGGCGTCTTATGGCAAGGACCAGCCGCTCTTCAACAACGCTGCGCAGCACTACAACCACATCCATTTCTGGAAGTGGATGAAGAAGGACGGCGGTGGCAAGAGCCTCCCAGGCAAGCTGCAGACCGCGTTCGACAGCGATCTCGGCGGCTATGACAAGTTCCGCAACGACTTCATCGAAGCAGGCAAGGGCCAGTTTGGTTCGGGCTGGGCCTGGGTTGCCGTGAAGAACGGCAAGCTCGAGATCATGAAGACGCCGAATGGTGAAAACCCCCTCGTGCACGGCGGCACGCCGATCCTCGGCGTCGATGTTTGGGAACATTCCTATTACATCGACTACCGCAACGCGCGCCCGAAGTACCTCGAAGCCTTCGTCGATAACCTCATCAACTGGGATTACGTGCTCGAGCGCTACGAAGCCGCCGCCTGAGCTTTCGTTTCACCCATCCTGCAAAGCCCCGCTCCGGCGGGGCTTTTTTTTGCCCGTGACGCGCCGGATCTGTGAACGCAGTGTTCAAGAAGAGGCTGGCCCGCTCACGGATCTTTGTCCGCGACATTTCACGAAGCTCGTGCATGCTGCGCTTCAGGGACTGTCGATCATCTCGGAGGAATGGATGAAGAAGATCGTACTCACCGCTGGCCTGCTGATCCTGACAATCGGTTTTGCTTATGCCGATCCCATCGAGGAGCGGCAGGCGCTCATGAAGGATATGGGGCGTGCGGTGGGATCCGTGGCCAAGATCGCCCAGGGCCAGGAGCCATTCGACGCAGCCAAGGTTCAGGCAGCGCTTGAAACGCTGGCCGCCGACGCGCAGAAACTTGACGTCGAAGCTCTTTTTCCTGAGGGAACTGAAACCGGCGGAGACACCGAAGCGTCGCCGAAGATCTGGGAAGATCGCGCTGGATTCATCGCCGTTGCCGAGAAGTTCAAGGCTGATACGGCAGCAGCCGTTGCCGCCAACCCACAGGACCTCCAGTCCTTCCAAACGCAGTTCAAGCTGGTGACGGCAAACTGCGGAACCTGCCACCAGGGCTATCGCGTGAAGCGCTGATCCCAGAATGCGGACAACAGCAAAGCTCGGCTGGGCCGCTGTCGGACTGGTTGCGGTCGCGGCGGGAGCCGGTTGGTTCCTGACCGCGCCGCAGCGCGTTTCGTCCGATGTGGTTGCGGCGCTCGGCCCCGGCGATGCCCAAGCCGGACGGCGGATCTTCTTTGCTGGCGGCTGCGCTTCCTGCCATGCCGCCCCGGGTTCGGAAGGCGAGGCCCTTCTCGAACTGCCGGGCGGAGTCCGCTTGGTGAGCGCATTCGGCACTTTCGTGGCGCCCAACATTTCCCAGCACCCAACCGACGGCATCGGCAACTGGTCGAGCGAAGATCTCGCCAATGCGATGCTTAACGGCGTTGCGCCCGATGGATCGCATCTTTATCCGGCTTTTCCTTACCCCTCCTATACCCGCATGGCGCCGTCCGACATCGGCGATCTCTACGCCTTCCTGAAGACCACGCCACAGGTCGCCGGTGGCGCCGCCCCCAACGAGGTTGGCTTTCCGTTCAGCGTCCGCCGTGGCCTAGGGCTTTGGAAGGCGGTGAACCTCGACAGCGAACCCGTCGTGGCGCTGGCGCCCGATGCGTCCGAACAGGTGCAACTCGGCCGATATTTGGTGGAAGGTCCGGGGCACTGTGGCGAATGCCATACGCCGCGCGATGCGACGGGAGGCCTGGAGCGGTCGCAATGGCTGGCCGGCGGCATTGCGGCGGAAGGCGAAGGCATCATTCCCAACATAACCCCCGACGGCAGCATCGGAGACTGGTCGCAGGCCGATCTCGTCACCTATTTCGAAACGGGCTTCACACCCGATTTCGACGTGGTGGGTGGCCCAATGGCCGAAGTCCAGAAGAACCTAGCGCAACTCAGGCCGGAAGATCGCGAAGCGATCGCGGCCTACCTGAAGGCCATCCCCGGCAAGCCAAACGGATATCCCGCTTCGAACTGACGTCGAGCGGTCGTCCTTATTCCGGCACAGCGGAAGGGGCATAAACCGAAGGAGCTTTCGGCGCCTGCAAAAGCAGAACGAGGGCAGCCACCCCGACAAAGGCGACGATTTCATAGATCAGCGAGGTCTGCATCGCGCTGAGATAGCGGTCTCCTGAGGCAGAAGGGCCGCCACCTTCCAGCACGGCGAAAAAGATCTGCCCCATGATGGCGACGCCCAGTGCACTGCCGACCTGCTGAAACGACTGCAAGGCGCCGGCACCCGATCCGGCATCGCGACCCTGAACGTTGGACAGCACAGTCTGGAACAGCGACGAGATCGTCATGCCGAGACCGATGCCCGATACGAACAAGGGCGCGGCCGCCGTCCAGTGATCGTCGAAGCTTTCGATCGCGCCGACGACCCCGCGCAGCCAGACCATGCCGGCCGCAAGCAGAAGCGCGCCGGCGGCAGTTCTTTGGCGCAGGAAGCTGGACTTCAGCCGGCCGTTTATGGCCGACGAAACAAGCACACCAATCGAGAAGGGCACGGTGGTGAGCCCGGACTCCAGCGGCGTGAATCCAAGCCCTGATTGCCAGAAGATCGCCAGCACCATGAAGAAGCCCGCAACGCCGGAAAAGAACAGAAGCACCATCGTGGTGCCCAGCATGAAGTTGCGATTGCGCAGCAGGGCGGCAGGCAGAAGCTGGGTGAGGTCAGCCCGTTCGCGGCTTTTCTGGAGCCGGTAGAACAAGACGAAGCCGACGGCGGCGAGCACCATCAGGCCGAAGATCCAGGAGGCCCAGCCGAAGCCGCGGCCCTCGATCAAGGCAAACACGATCAGAAAGATCGACGCACCCGCCAGAAGCGTGCCGCCAAGGTCATTCACCTGCCCGGTGTTGCCAGGCAGCTTCGGCACCACGCGGCCAGCCGCCCAAAGGGCAAACAAACCAACCGGTATGTTGACGAGAAAGATCGGGCGCCAGTCGAGACCCCAAAGATCGAGGCTGATCAGGAGGCCGCCGGCCAAGGGACCGGTCACCGAAGCAAGGCCGGCACTGAGCCCGAACAGGGAAAATGCGGTTCCCCGTTCCTCCGGCGGAAAGGTGACCTGAACGATGGCCAGCACCTGCGGCATCATCATGGCGCTCGCAAAGCCCTGAAACACCCGCGCGATGATCAACCAGCCGGTGGACGGTGCCAGTCCGCAAAACGCCGAAAACAGGGTGAAGCCTGCGACACCGACGAGGAAAACCGACTTGCGCCCGATCCGGTCACCCAAACGGCCGAACGGCAGCAAGCCGATCGCAAAAGCCAGGATATAGGCAGCCACGACCCACTCGATTTCGCTGGATGACGCGCCGAGACCTTCCTGCAAGCTGGGAAGGGCAACGTTGACGATCGTCACGTCGATCAGGTTCATGAACCCTGCGAGCAGCAGGATAAAAAGCATCGGCCAGCGCCGCGCATAAGGTTGTTCAGGCGCGGCGGCTTGCATCGGCTGGGACATGGAAGTGACTTTCGAAGAGGTCGGCTGTTCAGGCCGTCAGAGGAGCCGAGAACAAGAAGCGTGGAGGACGCGAATGGTTGCCCATCCGCGTTCCCTTAAGGGACAGCAGCGTCCTTTCCTGTCACCTTCAGGGCGAAGGCGTAAGTGTAGGCAATCTCTTCCAGCCGTGAAAAACGGCCGGAAGCGCCCGCGTGGCCCGCATCCATGTTGATGCGAAACAGAACCGGATTGCCCGAGGTCGAGCGATCGCGCAGCCGCGCAACCCACTTCGCCGGCTCCCAATAGGTCACACGCGGGTCGGTGAGGCCGGCAACCGCCAGGATCGGCGGGTAGGGCAGGGCCGCAACGTTGTCATAAGGCGAATAGGCCGCGATCGTCTTGTAGTCCTGCTCGGACGCAATGGGATTGCCCCATTCCGGCCATTCCGGGGGCGTGAGCGGCAGCGTGTCGTCGAGCATGGTGGACAGCACATCCACGAACGGCACTTCCGCCACAATCGCACCGAAGGCTTCCGGCGCGAGATTGGCAACGGCACCCATCAACATGCCGCCGGCAGAACCACCCTGCGCCACGATGCGGTCGTGGCTGGTGTAGCCTTCAGCAACCAGGTGGCGCGCGGCCGCGATGAAATCGGTGAACGTGTTCTGCTTGGCGGCGCGCTTGCCGTTTTCGTACCAGGCATAACCCTTGTCCTTGCCGCCGCGGATATGCGCGATGGCGTAAACGAAACCACGATCCACCAGGGACAGGCAGTTGGTGTTGAAGCTCGCCGGAATGCTCATGCCGTAGGAGCCGTAGCCGTAAAGCAGGCAGGGCGCGGTGCCGTCGAGATTGGTATCGCGGCGGTGAAGAAGGGATACCGGCACAAGCTCGCCGTCGGGTGCCGGCGCCATCAGGCGGCGCGTGACATAATCATCCGGATTATGACCGGACGGCACTTCCTGTGTTTTGAGAAGCGTGCGCTCGCGCGTGCGCAAGTTGTAGTCGAAAAGCTGTGCGGGGGTCGTCATCGAGGAATAGGAGAAGCGGATCACGTCCGTGCCGTATTCATAGGCGCCGCCCAGACCCAACGAAAAGGCTTCCTCGTCGAAGGCGATGAGGTGCTCCTCACCGGTGGCCCGTTCGCGCACAACGATGCGCGGCAGGCTGTCCTTTCGCTCGAGCCGGACGAGGAAGTCGCGGAAAGCCATGACAGACAGGATCAGACGGCCGGGTTCGTGTGGCACGACCTCGCGCCAGTTGTCCCGAATCGGATTGTCAGCCGGCGTCTCCATGATCTTGAAATCTTTGGCGCCATCGGCGTTCGTCAGAACAAAGAAGACGTCGCCGCCTTCCTCCAGATCGTATTGCAGCCCTGTTTCGCGCGCCGCCACGAGTTGAGGGGTCGCATCCGGCTCGTCCGCCCGCAGGATCCGGTATTCGGACGTCTCGTGATCTCCAATCGAGATCATGATCCACTTGTTGTCGCGGGTGCCGCCGACACTGACGAAAAAGCCGGCATCGTCTTCCTCGAACACCAGACGGTCCTCGTCAGCTGACGTTCCGATCCGGTGGAAGAACACTCGCGAGGGCCGGTGATTGTCATCGAGACGGGTGTAGAAGAAGCCGTCCCCGGAGGCGTTCCACACGCCACCTCCGCCAGTATCGGGCACGACATCCCCAAGATCCTCGCCCCCGGCGAGGTTACGAACCCGCAGCGTGTAGAACTCGGATCCTTTGTTGTCGTAGCCCCAAAGCAGCTGCTGGTGATCAGGTGAATGATCAACGCTGCCGAGGTGGAAATAGGCCTGGCCTTCCGCTTCCTTGTCACCGTCGAGCAGGATCACCCGCTCGCCGCCATCGCGTTGCGTGCGAAAGAAGCGCGGATGCTGTCCGCCTGTGACGTAGGACGAGCCGTACGCGAAGGGGCCGTCCTTCAGCGGAACGGAGGAATCGTCTTCCTTGATGCGCCCCCGCATCTCCTTGAACAGGCTTTCACGCAGGGCGGCCGTGTCGGCCATTAGGGCTGTCTGATAGGCGGTTTCCGCTTCAAGCTGCGTCCGAATGGCGGGGTCAAGCAGAGACGGATCTCGGAACACGTCCTGCCAGTTGTCGGCGCGCAGCCAGGCATACTCGTCGCTGCGGCTGATTCCATGGCGTGTGTTGCTCCACTCCCGACGCTCGGTGGTGAGCGCAGGAAGAGGCGGGAAAAGGCTCTTGGTCATGAGGATCTCTGACAAAAAAGTGAGTGAAAACAGCTGCTTCTGCTCACCAGAAGAAGAAGGTGGGTTGGCGGCCCGAAAATCCTGCCGAACATAAGGGTCCGACCGCGAGAAGTCACCCGCAGAGGGCTCTGAAAAGCTGGGCGGAAGGGTGTTTCGGACGATGCGCCTGCACGCTTCCGAGGATTCGGCGCTAGCGCTTTCGCCAAGCCCGGGTTAGGCAGGCAGCGCAACCAACCCCATTCTCCCAAGCGCAATCGAGACCACCGCATTCATGCAGTCAGGCAGTGAAACAGCATTGTTGATCGGGCTTGCCCTGCCATTCGCGGGCGCTGCGGTGGCGCCATGGCTGATGCGGCGGATGGGCGATCGTGGTGCATGGCTGTTGGCGCTCATCCCGCTGTTTGCGTTCACGGTGTTCGTGTCGCTTGTTTCCACCGTCGCATCGGGAACGTCCGTGCGCGGCGAGGTCAGCTGGATCCCTTCGCTCGGCGTGACCTTGGCCTGGTATCTCGACGGGCTGTCCACCGCTTTCGCCCTGCTGATATCGGGCATCGGCACGCTGATCGTGCTTTATTCCGGCGGTTACCTACATGGGCATCCGCAGCATGGCCGCTTCATGAGCTACCTGCTTCTGTTCATGGGCGCGATGCAGGGACTGGTTGTCGCCGACAACTTCATGATGCTGTTCGTGTTTTGGGAACTGACGTCCATCGCGTCGTTTCTGTTGATCGGCTTCGATCACGAGCGTGAAGCAAGCCGTCGCGCCGCGTTGCAGGCGCTCGTGGTAACCGGGCTTGGTGGCCTCGCCTTGCTCGCCGGGCTGGTGGTGATCGGCATGGCAACAACCACCGACACCCTGTCGGGCCTCCTGGCGCAGCCGGAAGGCCTTCGCGGCAGCGAGCTCTATCTTCCCGCGCTTCTCCTGATCCTGCTCGCCGCCTTCACCAAGTCGGCGCAGCTTCCGTTTCACTTCTGGCTGCCGAACGCGATGCAGGCGCCCACGCCCGTGTCGGCCTATCTCCATTCCGCCACGATGGTGAAGGCCGGCGTTTACCTCCTGATGCGCTTGAACCCTGCCATGGGGGAAACGGCGATCTGGGAAACGGTGCTGCCCTTGTTCGGCGGCGCAACGCTGCTGGTGGGTAGCGTGCTGGCGCTGCGCCAGACCGATCTCAAGCTGATGCTGGCGTACACAACCGTCGGCTCGCTCGGCCTCCTTGTCATGCTCACCGGCTTCGGCAGCGATCTGGCCGTCTCTGCTGCAGTGCTTTACCTGATCGCCCATGCGCTGTTCAAAGGCGCGCTGTTCATGGTGGTGGGCATCCTCGACCACGAAACCGGCTCGCGCGACACCCGCGATCTCGGCGGGCTGCGCAAGGCGATGCCGATCACCTTTGCCGCAGCCATCGGAGCCGCCTTGTCCATGGCCGGTATTCCGCTGTTCACGGGCTTTCTTGCCAAGGAAGCCATCTATGAGGCGCTCACCCACGACAGCGGCGGCTGGCCGCTTCTGATCCTCCTTGTCGCGATCCTGGGTAACGCTACCATGGTGGCCATCGGCTTCGCGGTGGGGCTCCGACCCTTCATCGGCCGCCAACGGGAAACGCCAAAACATCCGCATGAAGGCCCGGCGCTCTTGTGGCTGGGACCAGTTGTTCTGGCCATCACCGGGCTCCTCGCCGCCCTTCTTTACGGCCTGTTCTACAGAACAATCGCCGATCCGATGACGACGGCCGTGGCAGGGTCGGCATTCGCCAACGCCATTTCTCCCTTGCCGCATGTCAGCCTTGCCTTCGGCTTGTCTCTGGTCACGCTTGCAGTTGGCCTGGTGCTGTATGCCGCACAGGCCCGCCTGCGTGGCGGACTGGCAAGCGTTTTCGGCGCTGGAAACTGGGGTCCGGACCGCGGCTTCGACCACGTGGTGGCCGGGTTGGTTCGATTGTCCGCAGCCGTGCTCCGCATCGTCCAGAACGGCCGCCTTGACGTCTACATCACAATCGCCTTCATCACGACGGCGGTGGTCCTGCTGGTGCCGATGGTGATTTACAGCGAACTGCCGAGCATGCCACCGTTTCCAGCGCTTCAACTCCACGAATGGACGTTGGTCGTGGTTGCGCTGGTCGGCCTTTACAGCGTCGTTCGCACGCGCAATCGGTTGACCGCCATTGTTTCACTCGGCATTCAGGGCTTTGCCGTGGCCGTTCTTTTCGTGCTGATGGGCGCGCCGGACCTGTCGTTCACCCAGTTCATGGTTGAAACGCTTTCGGTGATCGTGCTGGCGTTGACGATGACGAGGCTTCACCTTTCCCCAACCGATCACCGGCCCTGGAATGAGCGTCTGTTCGACGGGTCGATTGCGATCGCGTGCGGCGTGGCATTCACGCTCCTGCTTCTTCGCGTGACGCAAAATCCCTTCGACGCGTCGCTCTCCGAGTTCTTCAACGCCAACGCCCGCATCATCGCCCACGGCCGCAACGTCGTGAACGTGATCATCGTCGATTTCCGCGCTCTCGATACTTTGGGAGAGATCGCCGTTGTGGCCGTGACGGGCTTGGTCATCCTTGCCCTCCTGCGGATTGCTACGCCGGGACGGATTAGGGGACGGTCATGAAAACACTGATTTTTCGAACCGTTGCGCCGTACCTGACTGCTTTGATGCTGCTTTTCTCCGTGTTCATCCTGCTGCGCGGCCACAATGAGCCCGGTGGCGGGTTTATCGGTGGCTTGATTGCCGCATCAGCTTTTGCGATCTACGGCATCGCCTTTGGTGTGCCTGCCACGCGACGTGCGATGTGGTTTCACCCGATCGCAATCGCGGGAACAGGCCTGCTCATAGCGGCCTTGTCAGGGCTCACGGGCTTGTTCAGCGGCACACCCCTTTTGACGGGGGTCTGGACGAAATCCCCAATCATCGGCTTCGACATTTCCAATGTGATCATCTTTGACATCGGGGTTTACCTCGTGGTTGCCGGCGCGGTCAGTTCGATCGCGCTTGCCCTCGAAAGCACCGAGGATAACCACTGATGGAAGCAGTGATGTCCCTCCTGGTCGGCTGCTTCTTCGCTGCCGGCGTTTACCTGATGCTTTCCAAAGCGATCATTCGCATCCTGATCGGCATCGTTCTGTTCGGCAATGCGGTAAACCTGCTGATCTTCACTGCGGGCCGCATCACCCGCGAAGCCCCGCCGGTGATTGCGCCCGACATGGACCGACTGACCGGCATTGCCGCCAATCCCCTACCGCAAGCCCTGATTCTGACGGCAATCGTGATATCGTTCTCGTTTTTCGCCTTCCTGCTGGTGCTTGCGCTACGCACCTACCAGGAGCTTGGAAGCGACAATACGGTGCAGATGCGCGTTGCCGAACCGGAAGGTGACACCCTTCCGCCGCTTGGATACTGAGACGTGGCTGTGCTTCCGAACGCGGGCGCTGATGCCCTCCTGATGACCCCGACGCCGCTGGCGGACTGGCTGGTGGTTGCACCCGCTGTGCTGCCCCTGCTTGTCGGCGCCTTTCTGATCATCGTGCGGAAGCGCTTGCACTGGCAGGCGCCCGTGGCGATCACAACCCTGGCGCTGGTTTCGCTGGCCAGCATCGCACTTCTCGCACGGGTCTGGAGCGAGGGGACGTTGGTGATGACCATGGGCCGCTGGTTGCCGCCCTTCGGGATTTCCTTCACCGTGGACCTGCTCGGCGCGCTGTTCGCCGTGGCAAACTCGCTGATCGCGCTCGGCTGTGCGATCTCGGCGTCGCGCCGGGTGATCCGTTCGTCACGCCGCTACGGTTACTTCGCCTTCCTGGTGCTCACGGCAGCCGGCGTGAACGGGACCTTCACGACCGGCGACATCTTCAACATGTATGTCTGGTTCGAAGTCTTCCTGATTTCGTCCTTTGGTCTTCTGGTGGTGGGCTCAACACGTGCTCAACTCGACGGCACCATGAAATACGGGGTGCTGAACCTGATCGGAACCACGCTTTTCCTGATCGCGACTGGCCTTCTTTATGGCATCGTCGGCACGCTCAACATGGCCGATATTATGCGCAAGCTGCCGCTGATCGAAGCCGCGCCGCTGATGACGCTTGCAACGCTCTACCTGCTGGCGTTCGGCATGAAGGCCGCCGCATTTCCCGTCCATGCTTGGCTCCCGGCCTCGTACCACACGCCGGAAAACGCCACCTCCGCTTACTTCGGAGGCGTTCTGACGAAGGTTGGCGTTTACGCGCTGTTCCGTGTGCTGGTGATGATGTTTCCGGTGCAACTCCTGGAACTCCAAACGGTCGTCGCCTGGGTGGCAGGATCGACGATGATGCTGGGGGCGCTGGGTGCGCTGGCGCAAAACGACCTGCGCAGGATGGTCGGCTTTCAGGTGATCCTGGGAGTCGGGGTGATGATGGCAGGCCTCGCGATCGGATCGGCGCCAGGGCTCGCGGGCGGCATCTTCTATGCCCTGCATTCCATGGTGGCGATTTCGGCCGCCTACCTGCTGGTGGGCGTGATCGAGCGGCGCAGCGGGTCGGCCTCTCTCAATGCGCTCGGTGGTCTGTGGAAGGATGTGCCGCTCCTCGGCGCGATCGCTTTCGTGCTGGTGCTTTCCCTCGGCGGTTTGCCGCCCGGATCAGGATTGTGGCCAAAGGTGATGCTCGTGCAGGCGGCACTGGAAGCGGGCCGGGGCTGGCTCACGGCAGCGGTGCTGGTGTCGTCTTTGCTTTCGGTGATCGCACTCGGCCGTTTCTTTCTGCTGACCTTCTGGCGGCCGAGTTCCACCGAAAGTCGGAGCAAGCACGACGGAACACCTCGCGTGCTCGGTGTTCTGACGGTTGTTGCGATTGTCATGGGGCTTTATCCGGAGCCCTTCGTTGCTGCCGCAGTGCGAGCTTCCGACGGATTGCTTGATCCCGCCGCCTACATCAACGCTGTGTTTGGGGAGCAGGGCTGATGCCAATTCTGATGCTGATCCTCCTGACGCTGGTGTGGCTGGCGATCTCCGCGACCTGGACTCTGCCCAACCTGTTTCTGGGGCTTCTGCTTGCCGCCACCGTGCTGTTTATCGTCCGCCATCACCTTGGCACCCCCGTCTCGATCCGCCGTCCCCGCAAGATCCTCGTGCTGTTGGCGGTGTTCGCGGTGGAACTGATGAAATCTGTGTGGAACGTGGTGAAGGCGGTCCTGAAGCCGACGATGGACGTGTCGCCCGGCATCATCATCTATCCGCTGCAACTCAAGTCAGACTTCCAGATCGCGCTGCTCGGCAACATGATCACGTTGACGCCGGGCACGCTGACGGTGGACGTCACCAGCGACCGGTCGCATCTGGTGATCCACGCGCTCGACTGCAGGGACCCCGATGCAACGCGACGCGACATCCAGAACGGGTTCGAGCGGCGCATCCTGGAGGCTTTCGAATGAGCCTGTCTTCCGTGATCCTCGAATGGGCGACCTGGCTGACGCTGGCGGTGCTTTGCCTTGCCTTCCTGTTCGCAGTTTGGCGGGTGATCCTCGGCCCCACGCTGCCGGATCGCGTGGTGGCGCTGGATATGCTCGTCGTCATTGCCATCGGCTTTATCGGCGCCATTGGGATCAAGACTGGCTACACGCTCTACATCGACATCGCGCTCGCGCTGGGGCTCGTCGGCTTTCTTGCAACAGTGGCTTTCGCGCGCTTCACCTTGAGCCTTCAGGGCAAGCTGCAACTGCGCCAGGACGCTCGGGATGCCGGCAACCAGGAGGGCGAAACATAATGGTGGCGACCGCTCTCGAGCTTCTGGCAGCCGTTCTCCTTGTGGTCGGATCGTTGTTCACGCTCACGGCTGCCATTGGCATTCTGCGCCTGCCGGATGTGTATTCGCGCATGCATGCGGCGTCCAAGGCGGGGACGGTTGGCTCCTGCGTTATTCTGATCGCCGTTGCACTCGTGGAAATGGATGCAGCACTCGGCACGCGGGCGATTGCGGCGGCAGTCTTCTTTCTGATCACGGCGCCCATCTCGGCGCATCTCCTGGCGCGCGCCGCTTTGCAGGCCGGCTATCCGATGTGGCGGGGGGCGAACTGCGACGAAAGACCTCAGCTCGCGCGTGAGAATGACGGCACCCGTGACTGAGGCTACTCTTTCGGAAGCTACTTCTTGCCTCAAATCGGACCAAAGTCTGATGAGATGTGCCGATCTGCAACACAGCAGGTTTTCTGCTAGCTTATAGCTGCGACTTATTACAAACGCTTTATTTGACTTCCGGCAAACTCTTGACCAGATAGGGCGCAATGCTTGAGGGCGATCGGGCGCGATGCCGCCATCGACCTTCAAGTGACTGCCCGCTTATTATAAGCGCAAAATCAACAACCTAGTATCCTTTCGCCCTGAGGCCCTTCTTCATGGAAATTTCTGATCCCCGTTCGAGCGATTCGCTCATGGAACTTACGGCTGATGTCGTGGCTGCTTACGTCAGCAACAATTCCGTTCCAGCATCCGAATTGCCGTCTCTTATTGCCGAAATTCATGCCGCACTTGGCCGTGTCGGCAGTGTGGCTGCCGAACCTGTCGCTCCTGAAAAGCAGAAGCCAGCGATCAATCCGAAGAAATCCGTTCATGACGACTTCATCGTCTGCCTGGAAGACGGAAAGAAATTCAAATCGCTGAAGCGTCACCTGATGACGCACTATAACATGACGCCGGAACAATACCGCGAGAAGTGGGGCCTTGATGCAAGCTACCCAATGGTGGCGCCAAACTATGCAGCGGCCCGCTCGCAATTGGCGAAGTCAATGGGTCTTGGCCGCAAGCCCAAAGCCTCGTCGTAAAGTTCTTCGCGACATCCTAAAAATCAGCGGCGCTTCGGCGCCGCTTTTTGTTTGCGCGGGGGGTATCCTAATGGATGTCCCGTTTTCCGGCGCCGGTGCTCGCAACCAGTCGGTCCATAGCCTGCTTCAAGGCGATGTGCCGGTTGAGGTCGTAGCACCAGTGGCGCTGCGCGCCCCGAAGCCGCTCCCGCTCGAGGTAGCGGCGCAGCCTTGTCACAAGACGTTCGCGGTCCTTCGGTGAGCTGGTCAGCGCTTTCTCGAGATTGATCCCACACAGCAGTGACAATGCCGCTGTTTGCCGGGCGTGTTCGCTCCAGCTTTGTTTCGCCATTAAGAACTGCGTTCGCTCGTTGATTATCGTCATTCCCAGGCATCTCCATTAGTCCGCGAAGCTTCGCCTGGCGGGAGTGGGAGGGGAATGGACGTGACGTGGGAGCAATCCGCCGAAGGTGGAAAACCCAGCGCTGCCAAGATGATGCGCCTCTGACAAACCTGCCCGATGTTCCTTTTTTGTTCACATGAGGAGGAGCTGCACCTATAGAAAGGAACCTATTCCTATTGGGAGTGCGGCCGGTGGCGGCAAATGCGGCAAGGCAGGACAGGCGTGTTGAAGCGGAGGAGGATATCGACGGGGATACCGGCAAGCAGGGTCGGGAAGAAGCAGTCGTGGAACTGTGTGACTGCGTGCTCGACCTCGCCGCGGCCTTCTATGGCGTTTCCGGACGGGAACTGCGGCAAACCGGGCGTTCCCGCCTCGAGGTCGCGCGTGTGCGGCAGATCGCCATGTATGTGGCCCACACCGTCCTCGACATGAGCATGGGGGAGGTGGGGCGCGGCTTCGGGCGCGACCGCACCACGGTTCTTCATGCCGTTCATCTGATCGAGGATCTGCGCGACGACGCCGAGTTCGATGCTGTCCTGGCGCGAACCGAACATATCGCGAAGACCGTGATGCGCGGTCGCAAGGTGTGGAGCCTGCGATAATGAAGGACCCGGTACAGGAAGAACACCACAAGCGCCGCCTGCTCGATTTTCTCGCGCAAGGAGCTGCGCGCATCGAACGGGACACTGGAGATCAACTGCTCTTGAGCGGCCCGCGCGGCCGGATAGCCGTGCCGCTCGCAGTTCTGGATGCTGCGCTACAAGCTATCGCGGTGGAGAGAGCCGGTGAGACGGTGACGATCACCGAAAACGGACGAGCCGTGCGGCGTGGCCTGCAGGACGCCTTTGCCGCGCAGCATCGCGAGCTTGCGGAAGCAGCCGTGAAAACGGACGGCGAATGGGAAACCGTGACGGTGAACCTGGCGGAGTCGCCCCTGGCACAACTTGCACGCCGCAGGGATCGTGCGGGACGTGCTTATCTGGGCGAGGAGGAGATCCGGGCTGGCGAGCGGCTGCGAGCCGATTTCACCCGCGGCCAGCTGATGCCGCGCTTGAGCGCCAACTGGAACGCCACAGTTTCTGCGGCCCAGCGCGGCCGCGGCGGTGCTGGCGGAATGGCCGATCTGACCGACGCGGCGCTGGCAGCCCGCCAACGCGTGGAACGGGCGATCAATGCCACGGGACCGGAACTGTCGGGCGTGCTGCTGGATATCTGCTGTTTTCTGAAAGGGCTGGAGCAAGTGGAAGCCGAGCGCGGATGGCCCGTTCGTTCAGGCAAGGTCATGCTGAAGGCCGCACTCAGCGCATTGGCGCGCCATTACGAGCCAGCGCGATCATCGAACCGGCAACAGCGGGTGCTTCATTGGGGTACAGACGATTACCGGCCGACGGTCCGGTAGGTTGGCATCAAACGCCGCGGCTGGCCTCTGCTTCGGCCCGGATGCGCTTCACCATGGAACGAAGTCCGTTGGATCGCTGCGGCGTCAGGTGGGAGTCGAGGCCCAACGACCGCAGCGTTTCTTCGGCATCGATCCCGGTAATTTCCGACGCTCGCCGGCCGGAATACAAGGCAAGGAGGATGGCCACGAGGCCGCGAACGATATGGGCATCCGAATCGCCGTGGAACGTGAGAACGGGATCGTTGCCGCCGGCGTGTTCGCTGACCAGCCACACCTGGCTGGCGCAACCCGGAACCTTGTGCGCGTCGTCGCGCGCTTCTTCCGGGTAGGGGGGAAGATCCTGCCCGAGTTCGATGACGTAGCGGTAGCGGTCCTCCCAGTCGTCAAGGAAGGCGAAGTCTTCGCGGATCGATTCGATGGATGCGGTCATGCCGCGCATATAGGTCGAGGAAAGCTGGGCGTCACGCTGCTCTTCGCGCTGCGAAGGCTAGAAAGGGGCGTGGTCCGGACGTGCGGTGGGAAGGGGAATGCTTCCGGTCGTGGTCGGCTCCGCCGCAACATCCGCAAGAGCAAGGTCGGCGGCCGCCGGATCGGCGGGAAGCTCAGGGTCGATCATGGTTGAAGCCAAGCGGGCGCTTTCCTGAGCCCGCACGCTGATCGTCTGGAAAGCGGCGCGTCCGGTTTCGCAGACATCCGGCTTACGCTGGCAAAGGCCCGCCACGTCGCTGACGGCATCCTTGGCGGCAAACAGGGCCTCGATCGGCCCGACTTCCCGTACTGACGAATCGCTTCCCCCAACACCAAAGGGAAGTGCGAGAAGAACCAGCGAGAACCAAAACCCCATGCGGATCAGAAACGCCATCGACTTCATCCAGAAGGGCCCAAGGCCCGTTGCTTATGCTGAAGGCGTTCTGGCGCATTTCCCTTCAAAAGCGGCTTGAAGGCAGAACCAGCATTTTCAGCAAAATTAGTTCAAATGCGGAATACCCGATCATTCGGAAAAAGCGCTGCGGGTGCAATGGGTTCCAGCCAACCTTTCGTTAACCATCTAAGTTCCTGAGCGTGCTTCGTCGAAATGTCGGCGGGTCAGCGGGACGGCGCGCCGCACCGGGCCGGAACACGCCACAACGGGCAATTAACCCTAGCAACTGCTGGCTTGGCGGAAGAGCCCGCGGAGGGTGTCAGCGAGCGAAGAAGGCGAGGAAAGGTGGCTCGTTTATCTCTTCCTTAAACGCTGGATGCGACTTTCGACCCAGTTCGAGGTCGCGACGGCGCGGCTACATGTGAGTGCGTTGTATTGAGTTATACGGCCCGCAGATCCGGCGATTGGAAAGGCGGCCTGGCTGCCGCTTGCAGCCGGCTTGTGCATCCGCGCGTGGCGGAATCGGCGTTCAACAGCCATCTTCGCTTGGCGGGGCTTCTTTTGCTTGCGCCGATCGGCCTTTCGGCACTGGCAACGCCTTATCTGTCATCCTTCTTCACCGTGCCCATCATGCTGGCCCTCGTATGCGTCGGCATCGCCGCTTCCTGGGGCCTGCTCGTCGGACTGGCGAGCACAGGGCGCGATTCCCTGTTTGCGGCCGCGGGGCTTGTTCTGGGTGGCCTTGCGCTGACGGTGGTGATCGCTGCTGCTGGAGGCGTCGCATCTCCCGTGACCCTGATGCTGATCGCGCTGCCGCTTGAAGCATGGTGGGTGAAGCGTTCGCGACGCGCGGCGCAGGCCGGCTTCTTTGCCGCCGCATCCGTGCTTGGCGTGCTGGTTGCGTTGCAAGGCGCGGGCTTGTTTCTGCCCTTGGCACCGAGCGCGTTTTGGCACTGGCTGCTTCCGATCGGCTATGCTTTCAGCCTCCTGCAGCGCTTCAATCAAACGCCGCACGCTGACGTCGTGCCGACGTCAGACCCCACGTCAGACCCCACGTCAGAACTGGAAGCCTTGTCGGACGCGGCCGTTTTGCGGGTGGATAGCGCGGGCGAAGTCGTCAGCGTGAACCGGCACTCACAAACCGTGCTCGGCCTTCCTGGTCAGCATCTGCGCGGGCAAGGCTTTTTCGAGCGTCTTCATGTCGCGGACCGGGTGACGTATCTCACCGCTCTCGCTGACCTGCGCCTCACCGGTGTCGACCAGACCCTCGATGTCCGGCTACGCGTCCCGGAAGGAGAAACAGGCTCCGCAGTCAAGCTTTTTGCCCTCACCATGGTGCAACGCAAGATCGACCTCAGCGTCTTTCTATCGGTTCGCAGCCGGGGAGAAGAAGTCGACCTCAAGCATCGGCTGGAGGAGGCGATCGAGCGCGCTGACCGCCTCGAGCTGACAAAGAGCCGGTTCCTGGCTGCCGTGAGTCACGAACTGCGCACGCCGCTGAATGCGATCATCGGCTTTAGCGAGATGATGAACAGCGGCATGGCCGGCCCCTTTGCCGATCCTCGCCAAGCGGAATATGTCGGCATCATCCGCGAGTCGGGCCAGCACCTTCTCAGCGTGGTGAATTCCATTCTGGATGTCTCGAAGATTGAATCGGGCACATACACGATCAATGCCGAGCCGTTCCCCTTTGCCGACGCCGTGGAGTTCTGCCGAGCCATGCTCGCAGGCCAAGCGAAAACCAAGGCGATCTCGCTGCGGGTCCAGATCGAGCGCGACATCGGCGATGTTTGCGGCGACCGACGTGCGATCCAGCAAACCTTGATCAACTTGGTCGGCAACGCGATCAAGTTCACGCCGGAAGGCGGCGCCGTAACAATCGGGGCGCACCGGCAGGGTCGCCGGCTACAGTTCTGGGTGTCTGACACGGGCATCGGTATCGCCGCCTGCGACCTGGAACAGATCGGCCGGCCTTTCGTCCAGGTGTGCAGCGATTATAATCGCCAGCATGAAGGGGCGGGATTGGGGCTCTCCATCGTGAAGGGTCTTGTGGAGCTGCACCAGGGTACTTTGTCGGTGGCGAGTGCACCCGGCGAAGGCACGACGGTGACGGTGACCCTGCCGATCGACGGTCCGGAGACGGATGCGGCAATTGGGGGAAGCAAAGGAACGGAGAGGCATGGCAGGCAGATCGCAGAAAGCTTCCGCAAAAGCGCGTAAGCCGCAGCCGGCTGCGCAACATGGGGTGATGCACCGGGCTGCTTCGGCATCCGCGGCAGCGATCGCGCGCAATCCCGTTGCGGTGGGCGGCAGCACGGCCTTTCTGGTGGCGCTATTCTTTGTTTCCGCGAATGCCGTTTGGTACCAGCCTCACGTCCATAGCGGGGCCTTTTTTGCCACGCGCGACCTGCCGCAGATGCGCACCCCCTCGGTTGTGCCTTCCTTGTTGCAGCCCGAAGACCGCATTGAACAGCCGGACGGGGCGGACACCAGCATCGACCTGACCGTGCAGCAGGTGCAGACCGCCTTGCAAGACCTCAAGCTTTATCGCGGCCCTGTCGACGGCCGCATGGGCAGCGGGACGAGCGAGGCGATCTCGATCTATCAGAAGATCCTTGGGCAACCGACCACAGGGCGGATCGACGACACGCTGTTGAACCACCTCGGCATCGAAACCAACACCGCCTCGGTAGGGAGCGTTCCTGTCCCGACAGACCCTATTGGGCGAACCGACGAAGTCGCCTCCTTGATTGCCGAACCAGGCGCGACGCCGGAGCCGATCCGGATCAGCCAGGTGCAGGCGGGTTTGCGAGCCTTCGGCGATCACAGCGTCGAGGTGGATGGCTTGATGGGCGCCAAGACGCGGAGCGCAATCCGAGAATTCCAGGCGTTGTTCGGGCTGGCCGTGACCGGCGAGCCGACGGACGAGGTTTATGCCAAGATGCGCGAAATTGGCCTGACGAACTGAGCCGTTCCGATCATGCGGCTGACCTCGGACTTCTTTGTAGCCGCCTTGACGCGACGGGTGTTCGGCGACGGCGGGTTTGCTGCCGTGGTACGCCGGGGCGCAACGGAAGCTGGCGCCATCTTCGTGACGTCGAGAAATCGCTTCGGCGAGGTGACATTGTATGGTCCGGCAGCGCAAACGAGCTACGGCGAGGACTGTCCGGCGGAGCGGCAGTTTTCCAGGCTGCTGGACGGTGCGGACGATGCATCCGTGGAAGCCCGGCTCGCCAAGGAGATGCGCTTCGATCCCGATATATGGATCGTCGACGTCGAGCCGGGCCGCCTGGCAGTCGACGAGCTCCTGTCGGTGGATGAACCCTGAAACGCGTCAGGCGGCCTGAACTGAACGGCGCGTCGGCGCCTTGGCCAGATTGCCGTTGCCCGCGAGGTGCTGGGTCACGCCCGAATAAACAGCGTCGGCCTGGTACAAGCGCACCGCGCTCACGGCCTCGTCCGCGCTGATGGCTTCGAAGGCCGACAAAAAGGCCCGGATCGCTTGCCCGTGGCCGAAATCCTGCGGGCGAACCGCGGAAGTGAGCAGAAAAGCCTGTTCCTGTGTCAGGCCAAGCGCTTTCAAAATCCGCAGGAGGTCCTGTTTGTTTGCGCCGGCGACAATGCTGCGGGCCTGGCGATATTCGATTTCCAGCACGTCCGCCAAGGCGGTCTGGAAGAAGGGGAGGGATCCCGTCAAAGCCGTGGAGCGGAGCTTTTCGTAGACTGCGTCCATCGCGGCTTCCGCATCGCCTTCTGCGCGCGTGCGCGACGGGCGCATCATGCCGCGCAGGATCTCACGCGTTTCAGCTGCGGCCTGCCCCTCGTTGTTCTCGCCTCGTGTTCCTGGTTCACCGCTGCTGCGAACCCTTTCCACCACGGAAGCCACCGGCGGCGTCAGGCGGCTGCGCTGTGCCACCACGCGGGCATGGCTCGCACCGTGGCGCCCGATGATCGCAACAAGGTCGACCTCCGTCAGCGCCTGCGATTTCAGGAGCAAAGGTGCGGCGATTTCAATGGCTTCATCGGCAAGGCGACGCACGATCCCAGCCGGCGCAACCGCGCATTCGCTTAGCACGGCGGAAACGTAGCGCAGCGTTTCAGCCGACACGGCGTCATAAAGCTGCAGGCAGAGATCTTCCAGCTGGACGATGTCGCGCCGGCTGGGCCGCGTCAGGGCGCAAAAAGCAGAGATCGCCGCACGAAACAAGCGGTCCGAACGTCCGGTTTCCTGCTTGCGGGCGAGTTGTCGAAATTCCTGCGACACGGCGATCTGCACTCAACGATGGCTCGATCGCTACACTTAAACGAACTCCGTTAGCGGACCATTAACCGTCTGGGGGCTCAATCGCCCATGGAGGCGTTGCGTCACTTGCTCCGATCATCGTGAGAGGGCTTCGAAAATGACAAACATCGTGGAACTGAAATTCCGCTCTTCCCAAAGAAGCGCGGCACCACAGCGCGAAAGATCCGCGGAAATCGTGATCTTCCCGGGTGTGCGCTATGAGCGCCTGGACACCCAATCGGCGGCGCCGGCAAAGCAGGGGACCGTCACCAAGCCGCTGTTGCGGCAGGGCTGACGGGCTTCAGGTCGTGCCCCGAATCACAGCGGGGTGCAGGAAAGCTCACGCAGGAAAGTGTCGGCTGTCTCGGACCAGCTTGGATCCGGAACAAAGATCCGCACCACCGCGATGCCTTCCTGCGTTTCGCTTTCGATGAAAACGGCCTCATCCAGGCTCGGCTGCAGGCTGCGGCGCATCTCAATCATCTGCAGCGGCGTCAATACGATGACGTTCAGTGCAGCCTGCGTCGATGCGCGGTCGCTCAGGCTGAAAGTGGTCTGGCCGGCGCGGTCGCGGATCGACATGGACCAGAACGGCAGGCGACCCGTTCCAACAAGATGCAGCGCGCCATCCGTGAGGTCGAACCGGCAAGCGGCGGCGCGAAACAGCGGATCGCCTTCGCCCACAAGAAGGCCAGCGCCGGCTGTGTCGCCGGAAATCGGCGCCACGGTGTAAAGGTCCCCAGCCGCGGCAAGGCGGGACCACGCATCCCGCGGTGCATAGGAGGGGATCAGCAGAACGATCGCGATATGCACGATCGCCGCGCCGATCAAGCCCACCACGATCGCGTAAAGGAGCTTAGTCATGACAGCCCGTCCGGCGAATGGCGGGAAGGATGTTGCTGGCCGCATCGGTCTGGTTTGCGAGGGGCGTGTCGTAAAGCGTCAGCACCAACTGGAAGGCGCCTTCGCCGCTGAGCGGCAGCCAGTTAAACGGGGCTGGATCGGCACTGACCGTCACTGTAAAGCGCTCCGCCTGGTCGACGCGAAGCACGGACAAGGAACTCAAGGCCGCCTGCCGCAGTCCCACCGGCCCGAGCGGAACCTGCTCGGCGTCGCTCGCATACAAGGTCCAGAAGCGGGCCGGCGGCGTTGTGCCTTCGATGGCGTAGTCACAGGAGCGCGACAACAGCGCCCCGGATGAATCGCTCCAGGCGCGAAACGCGATGCCTTCGGCGCGACCGAGCGCCAAAGTTCCATCTCGGGCATAGCGCGCGCGCATGTACGGATCGGCTTCGGCCGTGCCCATCGTGGGGAAGGCAACCCACGGGCCCACTGACACCGCACCGAAGCTCGCGCTCTTGTTGAGCACGTAGTCGACGCTCCACGCGCCGCCCAAGATGGCGGTCGCGCAGGCAAGCGCGAAAAGCAGGATGGTTTTCAGCATGGATCGGTCGCGGGCGGATCAAGCCGCATAGCGTGCCGGTGGAGTGGGCAGCAAGCGGCTACAATCAAAGTGCTGACAGCCGACCAGCTGCTGGCGAAGTTGTTCCCCGCAAAGCATCGCCGATCTCTTCCAGCACACGGCTGGTTGCAGGAGAAAGCACCCGCGGCGCTTCCTCCACAAAGCTTGGATCCTGACCGGCCGCGAGTTCGGCCACCGCGTCTCCAGCCGGTTTTTCGATGAACGGCTTGTCGATTGCGGGGATCGGCTTGAGCTCGACGTTGCGGTGAGCATAGGCCATCAGGCGCTGCCAGGTCATTGCGGGCAAGGACCCCCCGGTCATTTCGCGCGTCGGCGTGAAATCGTCGTTTCCAAGCCACACAGCGGCCAGGTAGTTGCCGGTGAAGCCGACATACCACGCATCGCGATAAGCCTGCGTGGTGCCGGTTTTTCCAGCCGATCGGATGCCGGGCAGGGCAGCGCGGCGGGCCGTGCCGGTTTCCGGGATCTGCACCAGAATGGAGTTCATGGACTTCACGGCCTGTTCCGACAGCACACGGGTCGGCGGCGGCGCATCACGCTCGCGCTCATAAACCACGCGACCCGAATGGTTCGCGAGCTGCGTGATGCCGTGGCGAAGCCCATTGAAGCCGCCGCTGGCAAACACCTCGTAACCCGTCGCCTGATCCATCACCGTCATGCCCGACGTGCCGAGAACCATGGTCTTGTGGGCTTCCACCTCCGATTCCACCCCCATAGCCTTGGTCATGGCCTTGATGGCGTCCACCCCGAGGTGATCCTTTGCCAGCCGCACGGGAACCGTGTTCGTCGACCGGATCAGGGCGGTGGCAAGGGTCATGCGGCCGGAGAAGCTGCGGCCATAATTCTTGGGCGACCAGCCGTTCCAGGTGATCGGTCCGTCTGAAACAACCGAGTCCGGCGTGAAGCCGTGCTCCATGGCGGTGGCATACACATAGGGCTTGAAGGAGGAGCCGGTTTGCCGCAGCGCGTTGGTGGCGCGGTTGAACTGCGATGCGCCATAATCCCGCCCGCCAACGATGGCCCGCACGGCACCATTGGTTTCAAGCATCACGATGGCGCCCTGCGTGACGCGATATTCCTTGCCGTGCTGGCGCAGCATGAATTCCAGCGCTTCTTCCGCTGCATGTTGCAGGTTCAGATCGATTGTGGTGCGCGCCACCATGGAGCGGATGCCGGACGCCGATGCGATCTTCTTGGCTTCCTCGAAGGCCCAATCCAGGAAATAGTCGGGGCTGGGCTTGTCGCCGCGATCAATCACGCTCGCGGGATGGATGCGCGCGGATAGAACCTGGCCTTCGGTGAGGAAGCCGGCCTGGACCATGTTGGTCAGCACCTCATTGGCGCGACCACGTGCCGCCGGTAGGTTGATGTGCGGCGCGTATTTGGCAGGCGCCTTGAACAATCCGGCGAGCATGGACGCTTCCGCCAGCGTCAGTTCCTTGACGGACTTGCCGAAATAGAAATCGGCCGCGGCGGTGATGCCGAAGGTTCCGCCGCCCATGTAGCCGCGGTCGAGGTAGAACTGCAGGATTTCCTTTTTCGTCAGGTTCTGCTCGAGCCAAACCGCCAGGAACGCTTCCTTGATCTTGCGCTCCAACGTGCGCTCGTTGGTGAGGAAAAGGTTCTTGGCGAGCTGCTGAGTTAGGGTCGAACCACCCTGCACGACCCCGTTTGCCCGCACATTCTCACTGAGCGCGCGCGCCAGCCCGAGAAAGTCGATGCCCCAATGCGTGAAGAACCGACGGTCCTCCGTGGCGAGAACTGCCTGGATCACATAATCCGGAATCTCGTCCACGGGGACGCTGTCGCGCTGGATGATGCCACGCTGGCCGATTTCCGTGCCGTAGCGATCGAGAAAGGTGACGGCGTAGTCTCCCTGGTTGCGCCAATCGGTCTTGGTTTCCTCGAAAGCAGGCATCGCAAGAGCGAGCATCACCACGGAACCGGCCGCACCAAAGGTGAAGGCTTCAGAGGAAAGCTCCACCAGGCCGCGCCGCCAACCGGTTACCCGGAACCGGCGCGAGAAGATGGTGATGTTTTCCCAGATTCGCGCGAAGCGGAACCCCGCCTCATACAAGGTCGAGTCAAACCACGCGTCGGCTTCAAGAAGCCGGGCGGCGATCTGGCCGCGCCTCCCGCGGGCTTTTTTGGGCTCAACCATGGTGACGGTCCGGCAGGCTTCTTAACACAGAACATAGAACAAGCGATGCGGGCGCGTCCCTTCGCCCGGCTGAGAGGATGCCAAGCTTTTCGGCCACACAGCAAGAAGAAAGGGAAACGAGGCGCGATATAACGCGATAGTGTGAAGGCGCGGTTAGGGCGGAACGCATTCATCAAGCCAATCTCTCGAATAGGAAAATAGTCCTTGACACCGTGACGATGGTTCTGTAAGGTTCAGGCATCGTCAAAGAGTTGCGACTGCAGGCGGCGGGGCTGGACAGCAGCGCGACGAATTCAATCGGACATGATCGAACATGGAAGCAAAGGCTGCAGAAGCCTGGGCTGGTTTGCGTGCGCTTCATGAAGGCGCTGCGCCCAGCATTGCCTTGCTGGCAAAGGCGGGACGCGTGACGGCCGCGGCCGTTGCGCGCCGGGCGGAGAACGAAGGCTGGGAAGCGCCGCATGCGGATGCCGTGCGCGAGCGGCAGCGGCGGCTGCAGCAGCAGATCACGCGGCTCGACGCACAGGTCGATCGCCTGATGGCCGATGCCGAGGAAGCGGGCACGGGCCTGGACAAGAGCCGCATCGACCTGTTGTCGACGCTGCTGCGCTCAGTGGAAAAGCTCCGCGAACTCGTGCCGACGGAACGGAAAGAAGACACCGTGAAGGAGCGCGATGCCCGCGTCGCCAACATCCTCCAAAAAATCCACGAGCGGATCCAAACGCTCGCGCAACAACTGGCCCCGGGCGGGGGACCTCAGCCGGGAAGACGCTGAGCTCGTTGAGGGGGAGTGGTTTACAACCGCCCGCGCGGCCCAGTACCCGATGGAAGACGAACAGCCGGCGACGTGGCTGGTGATTGGCGGACGTGGTTCCGGCAAAACGAGGCTTGGCGCGGAATGGGTGAACGCGCTTGTGCGCGGCTTTCCGCCGTTCACGAGACCTGGCGATCGCTACGAGCAGATCGCGCTGGTGGGCGAAACGCTGGGCGACGTCCGCGAGGTGATGATCGAGGGTCCTTCGGGTCTCGTGACCATCGCCCGCCATGACAGGCCGCGTTTCGAAGCCACGAGGCGGCGGCTGTTGTGGGACAATGGCGCGGTGGCGCAGGCGTTTTCATCCGAAGATCCCGACAGCCTTCGCGGCCCGCAATTCGCCGCTGCCTGGTGTGATGAAATAGCAAAGTGGAAGCATGCCGACGCTGTGTTCGACCAGCTTCAGTTTGGATTGCGGCTGGGAACAGAACCGCGCCAGATCCTGACAACAACGCCGAAGCCGACACCGCTGGTGAAGCGGCTTCTTGCCGACCCCGCAGTGCGGGTGACGCGAATGAAGACGGCTGACAACGCAGCCAACCTCGCGCCGGGTTTTCTGCAAGCCATCCAGCAACGCTATGGCGGCACGCATCTCGGACGCCAAGAGCTTGACGGCGAGCTCGTTGAGGATCGGCCGGACGCCCTTTGGACCCGTGCCATGCTGGACGCTTGCTGCGGCCGTGCCGAAGCCGAGGTCGGGCGCATCGTCGTGGCGGTGGATCCCCCGGCTGGCGGTCACGGAAAAGGCAACCGCTGCGGCATCGTGGCTGCCGGCCTCGACGGAAACGGGCGGGCCGTGGTGCTGGCCGACGCAACGGTGAGCGGCCAGACGCCGGACGGCTGGGCGGCTTCTGCCGTTGCGCTTTATCGCCGGCTGCAAGCGGACTGCATCGTGGCTGAAATCAACCAGGGTGGCGCCATGGTGGAAAGCGTGCTGCGGGCGGTGGACCCGACAGTGCCGGTCAAACCCGTGCGCGCGACCCGCGGCAAGTGGCTGCGGGCCGAACCTGTGGCGGCTCTTTATGCGCAAGGACGGGTCGGTCACGCGCAACGCTTCGCGGCGCTTGAAGACGAGATGTGTGATTTCGGTCCTGATGGGCTGTCTGGCGGGCGTTCGCCCGACCGCGTCGATGCCCTTGTGTGGGCGGTGACGGAATTGCTGCTTGGCAGGGCAGGCGAGCCGCGCATCCGGCAGATGCGCTAGCCGCTTCGTTTCAAAAGAAGGTTGGTGACGATGAAGGCATGGAACTGGCCTTGGCGACGCGTGCCCGAAGCTCCGGAGCGCAAGGAGGAATCGCGTTACGGCTTCGTATCGCTCCACACGCAAAGTGAAGCCCGCTGGACGCGGCGTGACTATCCCGCGCTCGCCCGCGAAGGCTTCATGCGCAATGCGGTGGCGCATCGCTGCGTCCGGATGGTTGCGGAAGCGGCGGCTTCGGTTCCCTGGTTGTTGTACGAAGGAGCAACAGAGCTCGAGGTGCATCCGCTTCTGGCGCTTCTTGAACGGCCTAACCGGCGCATGGCCGGTTCTGCGTTCATGGAAGCGGTTTACGGCCACCTTCTTCTGGCGGGAAACGCCTATCTTGAACTGGTGACGGCGAGCGAGGAACGTGAACTCCATGTGCTGCGGCCTGATCGTACGCGGGTGGAAACGGATGAAGCCGGCTGGCCCGTCGCGGTGGCGGTGGGCGAAGGCCGCGCCAAGCGCCTGATCCCGCTTGGGCCCGAAGGGGCGTTGCAGTTGCAACTGTTCCATCCCCTGGATGACCATTACGGCTTCGCGCCCTTGGAAGCCGCGCTGACCGCGCTGGATACGCACAACGCAGCAGGCCAATGGAACAAGGCGCTGCTCGACAACTCCGCTCGGCCGTCAGGTGCGCTTGTTTATGCGCCGAAGGAAGGCGGTAACCTGACGGACGAGCAGTTCGATCGACTGCGGGCGGAACTCGAGGAGGGCTATTCCGGCGCCAAACGCGCTGGCCGGCCGCTGTTGCTGGAGGGTGGCCTCGATTGGAAGGCGATGGGCTATTCGCCCCGCGACATGGACTTGATCGAGGCGAAGAATGCGGCCAGCCGTGACATCGCACTGGCGTTCGGGGTGCCGCCCATGCTGCTCGGGATCCCCGGCGACAACACCTACGCCAACTACCAGGAAGCGCATCGCGCCTTTTATCGCCTGACCGTGCTGCCGCTGGTGGCAAAAACCGCCCGCGAGCTGTCGGCCTGGCTGTCACCCACCTTCGGCGGTGGGCTTCGGTTGTGGTTCGATGCGGACGGGATCGAGGGGCTGGCAGCCGAGCGTGAAGCGCTTTGGTCGCGATTGGCCGCCGCAACCTTTCTCAGCGACGACGAAAAGCGGCAGGCGGTTGGTTATCCGCCGCTTGGCTGAACACCCCGACAGAAGGACCGGAGCAATGAATGACACTGCCTGGATCTGGCTAGCACGTGCGGCCGGAGCCGTCGCGGGATCAGCAATCTCGCTGGCCTACATTTTGCCTAGGGGTCGGCGTGAAGCCGCCGTCCGTTTCGCAGTCGGACTGGTGAGCGGCCTCGTGTTCGGCGGTGCGGTTGGCTTGAAAATTGCGGTCGAACTCGGGCTCGGGCCTGAACTCGGGCCGTTCGAACTGATGCTGATGGGCTCGGCCGCGGCAAGCCTGTGTGCCTGGTGGGCGCTGGGCTTCCTGATGCGGGTGTTCAGCCGAGGCCTTCGGCCGTCCGCGAGCTTCACGAGCAACAAGGAGGCACGGGGATGATCGAGCCCAGGATCGAAACCAAACGCTTGACGCTTGCGGTGGATGACCTCGACGCGGACGGCAGCTTCACGGGCTATGCCAGCCTGTTCGAGCTGCCGGACCTCGGGCGCGACGTCGTGGCGCGAGGCGCCTTTGTCCGCTCCCTGCAAACGCGTGGTGCGGCCGGGATCCGAATGCTGTTCCAGCATGATCCGGCACAGCCGATCGGCCGCTGGCTTGAACTGCGCGAAGACAGCCGCGGCCTGCTGGTGCGCGGCCAGTTGGCCCTCGACGTGGCGCGCGCCCGCGACGTTCACGCGCTGATGCGCGCCGGCGGCTTGGACGGGCTGTCCATCGGGTTTCGTGCGCTGCGGGCAAAAGCCGAGGCGGGAACGGGGCTGCGCCGTATCCTCGAAGCGGACCTTTGGGAAATCTCCGTGGTGACCTTTCCCATGCAAGGCGCTGCCCGCATCCACCAGGTGAAGACGGCCCACCAGGGTCTTCCCACAACCAGAGATTTCGAACGCTGGCTCACGCAGGACGCTGGGCTGACGCGAAGCCAAGCGCGATGCGTGATCGCCAAGGGCTTCAACGAACTGAAACGCGAGCGCGACGCCGCGACAGCTTTTCCGACTGATCTGGCCGGCACGATCCGCCGCGCCGCAACCCTGTTTCATTCCAAGGACCCTGCATGACCCAATCGACCCCCGCACCTGAAACAAAGAGCGCCCTTCCTTATGACGTGAAGGGCGCCTTCGATGACTTCATGACGAGCTTCGAGGCCTTCAAGGACGCCAACGACCAGCGGCTGGGCGAGCTTGAAACGCGCATGAGCGGCGACGTTCTGGCGACCGAGAAGGTCGACCGCATCTCCAAGGCGCTCGACGACAACAAGCGCAAGCTGGACGAACTGCTCCTGCGCAAGGCGCGACCGGCGCTGGGCGGCGGGTATACCGCACCAAGTGAACACAAGGCAGCGTTTGAAGCCTATGTCCGGTCCGGCGATGACCGGGCGATGCGGGCACTCGACACAAAGGCGATGAGCTTCGGCTCCGGCTCGGACGGCGGATACCTCGTGCCGAACGAAACCGAAACCCAGATCGCCAAGCGGCTGGGCGCCTTGTCGCCGATCCGCTCCATTGCATCCGTGCGGCAGGTCTCAACCGCACTCCTGAAGAAGCCGTTTGCCCTCACGGGTCCTGCAACCGGCTGGGTCGGCGAAACAGCGGCGCGGCCGCAAACCGGAAGCCCGACATTGGCAGAGCTCGAGTTTCCAACGGCTGAGCTCTACGCGATGCCTTCCGCAACGCAGGCGCTACTGGAAGACAGCGCGGTGGACTTGGACAGCTGGCTCACCGATGAGATCGAGATGGCCTTTGCCGAACAGGAGGGCACCGCCTTCGTGACCGGCAACGGCGTCAACAAGCCGAAAGGCTTCCTTGCTTCCGACAAGGTTGCCGATGCGAGCTGGAGCTGGGGTAGCCTCGGTTACCTAGCGACCGGGGCGGCGGGTGCCTTCGCAGCCAGCAACCCGGCGGACAAGCTGGTGGACCTGGTTTATGCGCTCAAGGCTGGCTATCGCGAGAATGGCAGCTTCGTGATGAACCGCAAAACGCAGGCCGCCGTGCGAAAGATGAAGGACGGCGACGGCAACTACCTGTGGCAACCGCCCGCCACTGTGGGCGCCAAGGCCATGCTCATGGGCTTCCCGGTGGTGGAAGCCGAGGACATGCCTGATATCGGTACCGACGCCTTCGCGGTGGCCTTCGGAGACTTTACGCGGGGCTACCTGGTTGTGGATCGCACGGGCGTGCGGATCCTGCGCGATCCTTATTCCGCAAAGCCCTATGTTCTCTTCTACGTGACCAAGCGCGTGGGCGGCGGCGTGCAGGATTTCAGCGCCATCAAGCTGCTGAAGTTCGGCACGGCATAAGCTGCGTCAACCGCCTTCCTTCACGAACCCCGGCCTTTGAGCCGGGGTTTTTCTTTTCAGAACTGGACCTTGAGGGGAAAACATGACTCTGTTTCGCACGGCGGAGCCTGCGGCCGAGCCGGTGACGCTTGCGGATGTGAAGGCGCATCTGCGCCTCGACGGCGACCGTGAGGATGCCCTGCTTTCGGGCCTGATCAAGGCGGCTCGGTGCGAGGTGGAGCGGGCAACGGGCTGCGCGCTGCTGACGCAGGAATGGCGCTTGTTGCTCGACCGGTGGCCGCGCTCGAACCTCGTTGTTTTCAGCATCCATCCCGTGCGGGCCGTTGTAGCCATCACGGTTTTTGATGGGGACGGGCACCCGACGGTGCTCGACCCCGGCAGCATTCTCCTCGACGGAACAACGCGACCGGCTCGCTTGCTGATTGAAGCGCCGCCCGCGCCGGGCAAGGCTTTGAGCGGCATCGAGATCGACCTGCGGGCTGGCTTCGGCGACGCGGGCACGGATGTGCCTGATCTCCTGAAGCGCGCGGTGATCCTGCTTGCAGCACACTGGTTCGAATTCCGCACGGAACTGGAACCGGCCGCACGGCCCGCTTCCTTCCCCCGCGGCTATGAGCGGCTGATCGCACCTTACCAGACTCGGAGGCTTTGATGCGGCTTCAGTTCGTGGATCCCGGGCGGTTTCGAACGCAACTCGCACTGGAACAAGCCGTGCTCACCGACGACGGAGCGGGCGGTCATGCGGAAAGCTGGACCGAAATCGGCTGGATCTTTGCCGCGCTGGAGCCGGTGCGCGCTCAGATGCGGTTCGGCGGTGATCAAACGCTGGAAAGCGTGACGCACACCGTGACCCTGCGCTTGCGCGACGATGTGGCAAGCGGCATGCGCTTCCGAAGAGGCGACCGCCATTTCCGGATCCTGACGGTGCACGATCCGGATGAAGGCGGGCGTTACCTTGTTTGCAGAACGGAGGAGCAAGGGCGGTGAATGTCAGATATTCTTTGACGATGGACGGTATGATGCGGGCGCTTCGAGCAACGCTGCACCAGCTCCAGGAAGATGCGGACGTTGCCGAGAGCAGCAGACGGGACATGGAAGATCGTGCCGGCGCGCCTCCAAGGCGGGGTCAACGGCAACAGCGGGAGGTGACGCATCGTGGCAGCCGCAGCGCTTGAACTGCAGAAGGCAATCTTTGCTGCGCTGAAAGCTGATCCTGCCGTGAGCGCGATCGTGGGCAACCGCATCCACGATCATGCCCCGGCGAATGTTGCGTTTCCTTATCTCACCTTCGGGCGCACCAGCTCCTTCGACTGGAGCACGGGAACGGAAATCGGCACCGAACACCTGTTCACCATCCATGTCTGGTCGAAGGCCAAGGGCAAATCGGAAACATTGGAGCTGATGGGACGGGTGGAGGAGATCCTGCGCGACGGATCGCTCGCGCCGCAAGGCCATCATCTTGTCAACCTGACGCCGGATTTCGCGGAATCGCGTTTCGACGAGGAGCTTTCGCTCCATCACGGCCTGCTGCGCTACCGCGCGGTGACCGAGCCGACTGACTAGGCCACTACCACTTCAATCTTCGGAGCCAAAAAATGGTTGCTCAGCGGGGCAGGGATCTGCTCGTCAAAATGGATGCGGCCGCGAATGGCACATTCAGCACGGTGGCAGGTTTGCGCACCAAGCGGCTCGCCTTCAACAGCGAAACCGTGGACATTACGGATGCGGACTCAAGCGGCCGCTGGCGCGAACTGCTGGCTGCCGCCGGCATTCAGCGGGCGTCACTGAGCGGGGCCGGCATCTTCAAGGACGCGGCTTCGGACGCTGCGATCCGGTCCACCTTCTTTTCCGGCGCCATCGTGCGGTGGCAACTGGTGCTGCCCGACTTCGGCACGGTGGAAGGGCCATTCCAGATCGCGGCGCTGGAATATTCCGGAGCGCATGACGGTGAGATTGCCTTCGAGATCGCGCTTGAATCAGCCGGCGCAATCGGGTTCGCATCACAATGAATGTGAACAAGCGACGCGGCGAGGTGGCAGCGCGCCTCGATAACCGCGATTACCGGCTTTGCCTGACGCTGGGGGCGCTGGCGGAACTGGAAAGCGCCTTTGCCGCAACCGATCTGCGCGCGCTGGTGGAGCGCTTCTCAAGCGGAACGCTGTCGGCCACTGACATGATCGCGATCCTGGGCGCCGGGCTGCGCGGCGGCGGCAACCCCGTGGAAGACGAGACGGTGGCGCGGATGCACTGCGACGACGGCGTGGCAGGCTACGCGCGCATGGTCAGCGACCTGCTCCAAGCAACATTCGGGAGCAACGCGCCCGCAAACCCTTGATAGCCGCAGCAGGCGCGACGGTGCCCCGTCAACACGAGGCGTTTCCCTGGGAACGCGCGATGGCGCTCGGGCTAGGTCTGCTGCGGCTGAGGTCGGCTGACTTCTGGATGATGACCCCACGTGAACTGGCGGCTGCCTTGCAGCCGCTCACCGGCGGCGACCCGGCAGAGGCCATGCCGCGCCACGAACTCGACCGCTTGATGCAACAATTTCCCGACGGAGCATAAGGAGCAACCCCTTGGCTGAAGACATCCGAGTGCGCATCGAAGCGGATGCCGCTCCCTTTCTTGCGACACTCGAAAACCTCAAATCGCTTTCGACGAGCTTTGGCGCGGAACTGACCGGCGCGCTAAAGGGCGCCGCCGTCAGCGGGCGTTCGCTCGATGACATCTTACGGCGTCTTGCATCCAACCTTGCAGGACGTGCTCTGAACCTCGGATTAGCGCCGCTGCGGCAGATGGCGGGCTCGATGATGTCGGGCTTGTTTGGTGGCGCGGCGAGTGTCGTGCCGTTTGCCAAAGGCGGCGTGGTGGCATCGCCGAGCTACTTTCCCATGGGGCACAACCTCGGTCTCATGGGAGAAGCCGGTGCGGAAGCGATCCTGCCCCTGGCACGAGGCGCCGATGGCCGCCTTGGGGTCGCAGCCGGCGGCAGCACGCCAAGCGTTCATGTCACCTTCAACGTCACGGCAACCGACGCGGCATCGTTCCGCAAATCGGAAGCGCAGGTCACCGGCATGCTCGCGCAGGCCGTTCGCCGCGGCACGCGCGGTCTCTAGGAGACGTCATGCAGGAGTTTCACGACGCGTTGTTTCCGACGGCGATCTCCTTTGGCGCAACGGGCGGGCCGGAGCGCAAGGTCGAGATCGTTCAACTGACCTCCGGCAGGGAAGCGCGCAACCTCAGGCTGCGCCATTCCCGCCGCCGTTATGACGTCGGCACCGGCCTGCGCGCGCTGGCCGATCTTTACGCCGTTCTGGCCTTCTTCGAAGCGCGGCGCGGCTCGCTGCATCCGTTTCGCTTCCGAGATCCGTTCGACATGAAATCCTGCCTTCCGGACCAGGCGATCACCCCGCTTGACCAGCCGCTCGGGACCCCGGAAGGAGAGCCTGCGGCTTTTCAACTGGCGAAGACCTACGGAACCGGCGAGGCATCCTACGTGCGTCCGATCCGCAAGATCGTTGCTGGAAGTGTGCGTTGCGCGGTTGACGGCGTCGAACTGAGGGAAGATCGCTTCGCCGTTGATCCTGCCACGGGCTTGCTGACGCTGGCGGACCCGGTGGCGCCAGGCGCAGCGCTTACGGCGGGGTTCGAGTTCCACGTCCCCGTGCGCTTCGACGCAGAACATCTTTCTCTCAGCCTCACCGCCTTCAAGGCGGGGCAGATTCCCAGCATTCCCCTGATCGAGGTGAGCCTGTGAGCGTTTCCACGCTTTGCCACTGCTGGCGCATCACGCGGCGCGATGGTCACGTTGCGGGGTTCACCGACCACGACACCGCCTTGAGCGTGGTCGGAACGCACTTTCAGCCGGAAACCGGTCTTTCCGCAAGCGAGGCGCGGGACCGGCTGGGCCTGGCTGCCGATGCGGTGGAGATCGACGGGGCGTTGACAGCCTTCGAGATTTCCGAAGAAGCGATCGCGGATGGCGCATACGACGGAGCGGTTGTGGAAACCCTGCTTGTCGACTGGAGCCAGTCGGGAACCGCGACGTTGCTGCGCCGCGCCGTGATGGGCAAGATCACGCGCCGGGATGGGCATTTCACCGCCGAACTGCTCAGCCAAAGCGAAAGCCTGGATCGGGTGAATGGCCGCTTCATCCGCAGAAACTGCGACGCGGTCTTGGGCGACCGCCGCTGCCGGGTCGATCTCGATCGACCAAGCTTTCGAGCCCAAGGAGCGGTGGTTGAGACCGAGGGCAGCGACGCGATCCTCGTGAGCGGCCTCGGCGACGCCGCGCATGGCTGGTTTTCCCATGGCCGCCTGACATGGACGAGCGGCAGCAATCTGGGTCGTAGCGAGCAGGTTCTCGACCATGCGCGCCGCCTTGACGGCGTCCGGCTCGCCTTGTGGCGCGACGGAACGGTCGTTTCGGACACGGGCGACAGCTTCATCGTCGAGGTGGGCTGTGACAAGCATTTTGCAACCTGCAAAGCGAAGTTCAACAACGTGTTGAACTTCCGTGGCTTTCCGCACCTTCCGGGCAATGATGCGGCCTATGGCTATGTCACGGATGGGGTGGTGTTCGACGGCGCCCCGCTTGTGCCATGAGAACGGAGGCTTGCATCAATGAGCGGGTCGTCGCGGAAGCCCTCTCGTGGCGCGGGACACCCTATCGCCATCAGGGTCGCCAGCGCAGCGTGGGCTGCGACTGCCTTGGTTTGATCGTGGGTGTGTGGCAGGGCCTCTACGGCAAAGCGCCGGCTATGGTGCCCGACACTTATTCGCTCGATTGGGCGGAAACTGGCGCGGATGGTCTTCTGCTGCAAGCGGCCAGGGCACATTTTCGCGCCTGCCCGAGCAGTCCAGAGATCGGTGTGCCGGCGCCGGGCAATCTCATGCTGTTGCGCTGGCACGAGAACGCCCCGGCCACACACTGCGCAATTGCCCTGCCGCAGAACCGCATGATCCACGCTTATGAACGGCATGGCGTGGTTGTGTCGGCGCTCAACCGACACTGGCGCAACCGCATTGCCGGCGTTTTCGCTTTTCCCGCTCACATCTAGAGGTGCCGCATGGCAACCATCGTCTTGCAGGCTGCCGGGGCCTTCCTCGGCGGCGCCCTTGGTCCTGCCGGCGCCGTGATCGGCCGTGCAGCCGGTGCGCTGGCTGGTTATGCCATTGACCAGGCCGTGATCAACGGCACGCGGCGCCTGGAAGGTGGGAGGCTCAATGATCCCCGGCCGTTTTCAGCGGAAGACGGCGCAGCGCTGCCCCGCGTGTATGGCACGGTACGAGTGGGCGGCACGCTGATCTGGGCGACGCGCTTCGAGGAAGTCGCGACGGCGGAACGCACGGGCGGAAAGGGCGGCCCGAAGATCACCAATTACAGCTACTTCGCCAACGTTGCTTTTGCCCTGTGCGAAGGGCCGATCGCCGGCGTGCGCCGGATCTGGGCCGACGGGCGCGAACTCGACCAGACCATGTTCGAGGTTCGGGTCTACAAGGGCAGCGAAGACGAATTGCCGGATCCGCTCATCGAGGCCAAGCAGGGCGAAGGCAACGCTGCGCCTTTTCGTGGCACGGCTTACGTGGTGTTCGACCGCCTTCCGCTGGCGGAGTTCGGCAACCGAATCCCGCAGTTCGGCTTCGAGGTCCTTCGGCCGACCGGCACTCTCCCGGCAAAGATCAAGGCCGTGACCCTCATCCCGGGATCGACGGAATACGGCCTGTCGCCCAGCCCGGTGACGTTGACCATTAAGCCCGGCGAAACCGAGATACTCAATCGGCATGTTCTTCATGCCGGCACGGACATCGGGGCTGCCCTCGACGAGTTGCAGGCGCTTTGCCCGAACCTTGAGCATGTGGGGCTGGTTGCGACCTGGTTCGGCAATGATCTGCGGGCCGGGTCCTGCACCATCCGGCCTATGGTGGCGCAAAAGGACGTGACCGGTCAGTCGCAGCCCTGGCGGGTATCAGGCTTGGAGCGGGCTGATGCCGAGGAAGTGTCTCGGCATGAAGGCAGCGCGGCCTATGGCGGCGCACCGTCTGACCGATCGGTGACGGACGCGATCCTCAACCTGAAAAGGCGGGGACTGAAGGTCACGCTTTACCCCTTCATCATGATGGATGTGCCCCACAACAACACGTTGCCGGACCCGCATGGTGGCACCGCGCAGCCGCCCTATCCATGGCGCGGCCGCATCACCTGCCATCCGGCGCCGGGAACACCGCAAACAAGCGACGGCAGCACTGCGGCGGGGGAGGAGATTGCAGCCTTCGTCGGCAGAGCGGCGTCGAGCGACTTCGCGTTGGAGGACGATACGGTGGCCTTCAACGGCAATCCAGCCGAATGGAGCTATCGACGCTTCCTGCTCCATTTTGCACATCTGGCAAAGGCGGCCGGCGGCGTCGATGCCTTTCTGATCGGGTCTGAACTGCGCGGACTTACAACTGTGCGCGACCACGCGGGCGCTTTTCCCTTCGTTGCGGCACTCATGGATCTCGCCGCGGATGTGCGAGCCCTGCTTGGGCCTGCAACCAAGATCACCTATGGCGCGGACTGGTCGGAATATTCCGGCTACCAACCGATTGGGAGCGCGGACCGAATCTTTCACCTCGACCCGCTCTGGTCGCATTCTGCCGTGGATGCGGTCGGCATCGACAACTACATGCCCTTGTCCGATTGGCGCGACAACGATTGGGCCTCCGGCAATCCGGATGGCTTCCAAAGCCAGTATGACGTGGTCGCGCTGCGCGGCCAAATCGCAAGAGGCGAGGGCTACGACTGGTTCTATGCGAGTCTCGAAGATCGCCACGCCAGGCGGCGCACGCCCATCAGCGACGGTGCCTACAACAAGCCCTGGATTTATCGCTACAAGGACCTGGTGAGTTGGTGGTCAAACCCCCACCACGACAGGCAAAATGGGGTCGAGGCTGCCACAGCGACAGACTGGATCCCTTGTTCCAAGCCAATCTGGTTCACGGAACTGGGATGTCCTGCATCGGACAAGGGCCCCAACCAGCCGAATGTCTTTCCCGATCCGAAATCGTCTGAAAGCGCTTTTCCCTATTACTCCACCGGCGGCCGTTCGGACCCCGCACAACACAGCTTCATTGCGGCGCATCAGGCGCATTGGGACGGCGATGCGGAGGGTTTCGAGCGGCAGAACAATCCGCTTTCCCCCATTTACGGCGGACCAATGGTGGATCCCGACCGCATCTACCTTTGGGCCTGGGACGCGCGACCGTTTCCCGCCTTCCCGTCGCTCGGTGACCAGTGGCGCGACGGCGACAACTGGTTGCTCGGGCACTGGCTCAACGGCCGTTTAAGCACGGCAACAACGGCGGACCTGATTGCAGCTGTTCTCCAGGATCACGACCTACCCCTCGCGCAAACCCACGACTCGCCTGGGTCCCTTCATGGCTATGTGATCGAGGAGCCAGGCACGGCGCGCGAAGCACTGGAGCCGCTCGTGAGTCTTTTCGGCCTCGGCGTGGGCGACGACGGCGGCACCTTGCGCTTCGCGGGACCGACGCCAACGGTGCCGATCTCAGTCTCGGAGCTCGTGGTGGAGGACGGCGTACCCGTGGTGGAAAGCACGCGCGCCGGAGAGGGCGAGTTGCCCACCGAACTGACGCTGGGCTTCCGGGATCCGTTTGCGGCATATCAGGGTGCCACCGCACGCGCGGTGGACCCAGGTCGCACCGGGCTGCGCCAACAGGCGCTCGCGCTCAGCGCCGTGCTTGAACCGGATGCGGCCGCGTCGCTCGCTGCCGACCGGCTGCGCGACCATTGGGCAGGACGCGAGGAGATCAGCTTCGCTCTGGAGCCGGGCAGAACCGATGTCACGCCGGGCACCACCGTCCGGTTGCCGTTTCAAATACCGAGCGTGGATTTTCTTGTCACCAGTGTCGAAGCAGGCAGCAAGCGCAGCATCCGCGCCAAGCAGGTCCGGCGCATCGCGTCATCGCCGTGGCGTGTGCGCCGGCCGCTTCAAACGGCAATTGTCGAGCCAATGGCAGGCAGGCCTGCCTCGATCCTGCTCGACCTGCCAATGTTGCCGGGCGAAACCGATCCGGCCCGGCAACTGCGTCTCGCGACCCATGCGAAGCCTTGGAAGACGTTGGCCGTGTTCAGTGCCTCAGGCGCCGAAGGCTATGTTCAACGAGGAACGGTCGCCGCGCCGGCCACGATGGGCCAGCTTGTTGCGCCGCTTTTCCCCGGACCCGTCGGGCGGATTGACCGGACAAACGTGCTCGAAGTCTCGCTTCTACGCGGTGAACTGGCAAACCGAACCCGGCTGGAAGTGCTGAACGGTTCCGGCACAGCCGCGGTGTCCTGTGCGAACGGCCAGTGGGAGGTGCTTCAGTTCGAGAGAGCGAAAGAAACCGCCGCCGACACTTGGCAGCTGTCGGCCCTGCTACGGGCGCAACTCGGCACGGAAGATGCGATGCAGTCGGGCGCTGCCGCTGGAGGATCTTTTGTTCTGCTGAATGATCGCGCCCTGCCGGCTGGCCTGATGTCATCCGAAGTCGGTCTTGAGCGGCGATGGCGGATCGGCCCGGCTGGTTATCCGGTCACGGGCGAATACTTCACCCAACTCAGCGCCACAGGAGGGCAGCGGTCGCGCATGCCGTTGGCCCCAGTGCATCTTCGGGCCAGGAAAACCGCCACGGGATGGTTGCTGACCTGGATCCGCCGCAGCCGAATCGATGCCGACGATTGGGAAGCTTCGGAAATCCCGCTTGGCGAAGACAGCGAAACCTATCTCGTCGAGATCGCCGCGTCAGGAAGCAGTGAGGTGCGGCGGCGCGTGCAAACCAGCGTGCCCTTCCTCAACTATCCCGTTGCGGAGGCCGCTTCAGACTTCGGCGGGCTGCCGAACCGCATTGCGGTTGCCGTACGGCAGGTGAGCAGGACCGTCGGAACAGGCATCCCCGCAAAAGCCGATCTCCCACTATTGTGATCAACCAACTGAAAGGAGTGCAACATGGACGGTTCAAAACCTTGGTACTTGTCGCGTACAGTATGGGCATCTCTGGTGACCGTTGCAGCCGCGGTCGGCGGCCTGATGGGTCGAAGCGTCGGCCTTGCCGAGCAGATGCTTCTGACGGATGCGCTTTTGCAGATCGTTACTGCAGTCAGCGGCGTGGTTGCCGTCATGGGTCGGTTCGCCGCAACGGCGAAGATCAGTTGATCCGTGTCGCCTCTGCCGCCTCTTGCAAAGGGCGAGCATGAGATCCTGATCGAATGGGCAACGGAACCGTTCATGACGCGTTCAGCCCGCCAGAACTAGTGTGTCGGCCTGGATGGAGTTTGGAATGCACCGGTCGCGACAGCCCTTTGTTTTCCCTGTCGTCCGGTGCTTCCTGGTGGCACAATCACCCGTGAAGGGCGCTTCATCGCGCTTGCTCAACCGCAGTTCAAGGCCTTGACGGGGTCCATGAAAGTAAAACGCGTTCTTTCCGGTTTGTTGCTGGCGACAGCGCTGACAGCGATGCAAGGTTCGTCGCTGTCAAACGCGCAGGCGGCGGATTGCTATGCGCTGGGCCTTGAACTTGCAGCAAAATATGGCGGCCAGCTTGCACGCGCCATGCCGTTCGTCCAAGACGGCCAGCAGGTGTGCCGCATCGTTATCCTGGTTCCAGGCCGCGATGGCGCACGGCCCCGCCGCGCCGAATATGTCGTGCCGGCGGAATAGATTGGCCGCCAGTCTGGCACTTCGGGAGGGGACATGCGCATTCTGGTGGTGGAAGACGACAAGGACCTGAACCGTCAGATCACCGACGCGCTTGCCGATGCCGGCTATGTCGTGGATCGCGCCTATGACGGCGAGGAGGGGCACTTCCTCGGCGACACCGAGCCCTATGACGCCGTGGTGCTCGATGTCGGCTTGCCGCAGATGGACGGTATCTCCGTGATGGAGCGCTGGCGGCGGGCCGGCCGCAAGATGCCTGTGCTAATTCTGACTGCGCGGGATCGCTGGAGCGACAAGGTCCAGGGCATCGACGCGGGCGCAGACGATTATGTGACCAAGCCGTTCCACATCGAAGAAGTTCTCGCACGCGTCAGGGCCCTGATCCGCCGTGCCGCCGGACATGCCTCTTCCGAACTGACCTGCGGACCCCTCCGGCTCGACATCAAGGCTTCCAAGGCCGATGTTGATGGTGTTCCCTTGAAGCTGACCTCGCACGAGTTCCGGCTGCTTGCCTACCTCATGCATCACAGCGGAGAGGTGGTTTCGAGAACCGAGCTGGTTGAACACCTTTACGACCAGGATTTCGACCGTGACTCCAACACGATCGAAGTGTTCGTAGGGCGGCTGCGCCGAAAGATGGGCGTCGATCTGATCGAAACCGTCCGAGGCATGGGTTACCGGATGCGCAATCCCGGCTCAGCTGCCTGAGCGCCCATGATCCGCTTCCCGCGATCGCTGACGATTCGCGTTCTTGCGCTGTCGACCTTGTGGGCCGTGTTGTCGCTTGTGGCGATCGCAACGGTGATTTCCGCACTCTATCGCCAATCCAGCGAGCGCAGCTTCGACAGCCTGTTGTCGGCGCATCTCTTCAACCTGATCGGTGCGGCAAGCGTCAGTCCGGACGGGCGTTTGCAGGGCTCACCGGATCTGGGCGACGTCCGCTACGTGATCCCGCGGTCCGGCTGGTACTGGTCGGTCGAGCCTTTGTCCGAGAACCTGGAAGGCCGTTTGCGGTCGCTGTCGTTTATCGGCAATGTCGATTCGCCGACGCTGGTTCAAGTTCCTTTCGATAATCGTTTTCAACGCAGCTATGCCGCCAACGGACTTAACGGCGAACGCGTAAAGGTGATCGAGAACGAGTTCGTGCTGGACGACCAGAACCGCATCGCGCGGTTTCGCGTGATGGGAAACCTGAGCGAACTAGAGGCGGAAATCGCAGAGTTCGAACACAGCGTTTATGCATATCTCTTCCTGTTCGGTCTCGGGACGGTGGCTTTCAACGCGGCAGCCATTCTGTTTGGCCTGAAGCCACTTGCCCGAGTGCGCGCCGCGCTTTCCGCGGTGCGCGAAGGAACGGCGCATCGGCTGGACGGCGTTTTCCCACCGGAAGTCGAGCCGCTGGTGAATGAAACCAATGCGCTGATCGAGAACAATCGCCGAATCGTCGAGCGATCCCGCACGCAGGTCGGCAATCTCGCGCACTCGCTGAAAACGCCGCTCGCGATCATCATGAATGAAGGGCGCGCGATGAACACGGAACAGGGGCGACTGCTGGATGACCAGGCGAAGGCCATGCGCCAGCAGATCGAGAACTATCTGCAACGCGCCCGCATTGCGGCTCAGCGCGACAGCGTCGTGTTTCGTACCAGCGTCCGGCAGCCCATTGAGCGGCTTGCTCGGGTGATGGAAAAGCTCAACCCGGAAAAGCGGATCGACCTTGTGTTTGGGTCGGACGCCGACATCATCTTTGCGGGCGAGGAAGGCGACCTGGAAGAGATCACCGGCAACCTGTTCGAGAATGCGATGAAATGGAGCAGGGAACGGACTCGGATTTCAACGGACGTCGCGCAAAGCGCGGCGGGCGCCGACCGCTTCTTGTTGACGATCGAGGACGATGGACCCGGCATTGCGGCAGACCAGCGTCACGAAGCGCTCAAACGCGGCAAGCGTCTCGACGAAACGAAACCTGGGTCGGGACTGGGCCTTTCGATCGTATCCGACCTTGTTTCGGAATATGGCGGCGCTCTGCGGCTGGACCGCTCTGAACTTGGTGGCCTGAAGGTGATTGTAGAACTGCCGCGCGCCACCTAGCTATGCTAAGATGTACTTGACTTCGCGTAACCCCACATCTGCGGCAGATGCTTCATGAAAACGACAGTCAGTCTTGCCCTTCTCTTGATTGCCTTGGCGGGATGTTCGGCCAGCGGCTTTGGTTCCACGGCGAGCAGCTTTGTTCAACCGGAAGCCGAAGAGCGGCCGGTCGGCGCAGCGCTGCTTGAGGCTATGGCAGGTGGTCTCGTCGGCGGCACGATAGGCCGTGAGCTGGAAACACGCGATCGTCGAAGCGCACTGGAAGCAGAATACCGGGCGCTCGAATACACACCAAGCGGCCAGCCGGTGACCTGGCGCAACCAGCGCGCCAATACCTATGGGGAAGTTGTGGCCGCACAGCCTTATCGCGTCGGCTCCCAGGATTGCCGCCAATACTATCATACGGTGTTTGTGAAGGGGAATCCGCACAGCGCCCGCGGAACGGCCTGCCGGAACGCGAACGGAAGCTGGACGCCTCTCACCTGATCGTCTTGGCCTCCCTGGGGCGGGAGGTTGTCGCGGAGGCAGCACCATGTCGCATTGGCGGTGGCGATCCGCCCGGCTAGAAGGACGCCATGCTGTTCTGGATCGTTGCCACGCTGTTAACGTTGATGGCCTGCTTGAGTGTCCTCGTGCCATTTCTGCGGCGGCCAGCCGCTGTTGGCGTAATGACCTCACCAGACCTCGCGATCTACAAGGATCAGCTTGCCGAGGTTGAACGGGATCTTTCACGAGGTTTGATCGGGCGCGGGGAAGCGGAACAAGCCCGCAGCGAAATCGGTCGGCGTATCCTCCGCGCCAGCGAAAGAGCGGGCGGTGCGACGGTGCAGAGGCCGCTGTGGGGTCGGGCCGTGACGGCGGCGGCAGTTTTGTCCATTCCGCTGGTCAGCTGGAGCGTTTACGCGGCCACTGGCTCACCGGGCGAACCAGCGCAACCCCTCCAAGCACGCTTGCAGGAGAGTCCTGGCAATCTGCCTGTAGAGGACTTGATTGCGCGGGCGGAAGCACACCTTCGCACGGACCCCTCGGATAGCCGTGGCTGGGAAGTGCTTGCCCCAATTTACCTGCGGGTTGGCCGCACGGATGACGCGGTTCGCGCTTATCGAGAAGCAATCGATCGTCTTGGCTCGAGCGGAATAAGGCAGTCTGGATTGGGCGAGGCGCTGATCGCGCAGGCAGGCGGCACGGTCACTGCGGAGGCGCGCGAGGCCTTCGAGCAAGGCTTGCAGGCAGCGCCGGGCGATGGGAAGGCGCTCTTCTTCCTTGCCCTTGCCGCGGCGCAAGAGGGTGACGTCGCCGGCGCGCAAGCACAATGGCAGGCCTTGAAAGCGGATCAACCGGCAGGATCGCCCTGGAGCGAGGCCGCAAACCAGGCGCTTGCGCGCATCGCGCAACCGGGTCGTGGGCCGGGCGCGCAGGACGTGCAAGATGCGGCTGCCTTGAGCTCTGCAGAGCGCTCAACGATGATCGAGGGGATGGTCGCCACGCTTGACGCGAAGCTGAGAGACAATCCGCGCGATCCTGAAGGTTGGCAGAAACTCGTACGCTCCTATGCGGTTCTCGGGCGCCAAGACGAGGCGCGGGAGGCGCTGCGTCGCGGGATGTCCGCCTTAGGCGAAACGACCCGGGATGCAGCGGCGCTGCAGGACTTTGCCCGTTCCATCAATGTCCTCGCGAGTGTTCAGCCATGACCCGCAAGCAAAAGCGCCTCGGCGTCATCGCGGGGGGATTGGCTTTCCTTGGTCTGGCGATGGGCCTGACATTCTATGCCCTGGGCCAGCGCACGTCGTACTTTTATATGCCGACCGATCTGGCGACGCAGGCTGTGCCGCCTGGACAGCGCATCCGGTTGGGCGGTCTTGTCGAGAAGGGCACGGTGGTGCGCGGGCAGGGCACCGAAGTCTCCTTCGCCGTGACGGATGAAACACGGTCCGTGCCCGTGGTTTTTGCTGGAATCCTGCCCGATCTCTTTCGCGAAGAACAAGGCGTGGTGACGGAAGGCAGTTTCCGGTCGGACGGGATTTTCATGGCCGACAGCGTTCTGGCGAAGCATGACGAAACCTACATGCCGAAGGAAGTCGCGGATGGCCTCAAGGCCCAGGGTCTTTGGCAGGAAAACTGATGGCTGAGGCGCGTGGCTCATGATTGAAGCGGGCCATTTCGCGCTGGTGCTGGCCTTGGCTCTGGCGCTGGTGCAATCCACAGTTCCAATCGTGGGGAGCCGCATCAACGATGCGCGCATGATGGCTGTGGCCGCACCGGTCGCACTTGTCAGCTTCGCCTTGATTGCGCTGGCGTTCCTGGCGTTGACCTGGGCTTACGTGACTTCTGATTTTTCCGTCGTCAATGTCTGGGAAAACTCGCATTCCCAGAAGCCCATGTTGTTCAAGATCACCGGGACCTGGGGAAATCACGAAGGGTCCATGCTGCTGTGGGTCCTGATCCTCGCCTTGTTTTCTGCTCTGGTAGCTGTCTTTGGACGCAACCTTCCGGATCAGCTGAAGGCAACCGTGCTCGCCGTCCAGGGGTGGATCGCGGCAGCCTTCTTGTTGTTTATCCTGGTGACATCCAATCCTTTCGCGCGGCTTGTGCCGGCCCCGTTCGAGGGGCAGGACCTCAACCCGATCCTGCAGGACGTCGGTCTCGCGGTTCATCCGCCGCTGCTTTATCTCGGCTATGTCGGCTTTTCCGTCAGCTTTTCTTTCGCGGTTGCTGCTTTGATCGAGAAGCGGATCGATGCTGCCTGGGCGCGGTGGGTACGGCCTTGGACGCTGGCTGCCTGGATCTTCCTCACCGGTGGAATCGCGATGGGTTCCTATTGGGCCTATTACGAACTCGGCTGGGGTGGCTTCTGGTTCTGGGATCCGGTGGAAAATGCTTCTTTCATGCCATGGCTGTCCGGGACTGCTCTGCTGCACTCGGCGCTCGTGATGGAAAAGCGCTCGGCCCTGAAGATCTGGACGGTGCTTCTTGCAATTCTGACGTTTTCCTTGTCCTTGCTTGGAACCTTCTTGGTGCGTTCGGGCGTGCTGACCTCGGTACATGCCTTCGCGACTGACCCGACCCGTGGCGTCTTCATCCTCGGCATCTTGACGTTGCTTGTTGGCGGAGCGCTTGCGCTGTTTGCCTGGCGGGCACACGCTCTGACGGCCGGCGGCATCTTTCAACCCATCTCGCGTGAAGGTTCGCTCGTTCTCAACAACCTGTTCCTGACGACGGCGACCGCGACCGTGCTGATCGGCACGCTTTACCCGCTGCTGATGGAAGCGCTCACCGGCGACAAGATTTCCGTTGGCGCGCCCTTTTTCAATCTCACTTTCGGTTCGCTGATGGTGCCCTTGCTGATCGCGGTTCCGTTCGGTCCGCTGCTCGCCTGGAAGCGGGGCGACCTTTACGCCGCCGCGCAACGGCTTGCTTGGGCGCTGGGCGGCGCGATCCTCGTGGCGTTGCTGATCATGTTGTTCGTTGATCGGACGATGCTGTTTGCCGCCTTGAGCATCGGCCTAGCCGCATGGCTGATGCTGGGTGCTGCCACGGATCTCGTGCTGCGTTCGGGGGTGGGGTCGCAGCCGTGGAGCGTGGTCCGTCGTCGCTTGTGGGGTCTTCCACGCTCCGCCAAGGGCACGGCGCTGGCGCATTTCGGACTGGGCGTCACCGTGGTGGGCATTGTTGCGACCGTTGCATTCCAGACGGAACGGATCGTCATAATGAAGCCGGGTGACACGATCGATTTCGCTGGAAGGCAACTGCGTTTCGAGCGTGTGGAGCCGTTTGCCGGACCCAACTACACCGAAGATCAGGCTCGTTTCACCCTGATCTCTGGCAATCGAGACGTCGGAACGCTTGTCGCTGCCAAACGGCTCTACACGGCACGCCAGATGCCGACAACCGAGGCAGGGATCCTGACGCGCGGCTTCAGCCAGGCCTATGTCGCGCTTGGCGACCCTTCAGGCGATGGCAGTTGGGTGGTGCGGGCTTGGTGGAAGCCGATGGTGACGCTGATCTGGCTCGGTCCGTGCCTGATGATGGCCGGCGGTCTGTTGTCGATCTCGGACCGGCGGCTGCGCGTCGGCGCCCCGGCCCGGCGCAGGTCGCAGCCCGTTCCGGCGGCAGCCGAATGACGGTCGCTAAGCTGATCTTCGCGGTGCTGGTTCTGGCAAGCCTCTGCTTGCCCGCGCATGCCGTCCGGCCGGACGAGATCCTGGCGGATCCGCAGCTGGAAGCAAGGGCGCGCGAGATCTCGTCCGAGCTGCGCTGTTACGTTTGCCAGAACCAGTCGATCGACGATTCCGATGCAGACCTCGCTCGTGATCTGCGTATCCTAGTCCGGGAGCGGATCCTCGCAGGCGACACCGATGAGGCGGTGACTGATTACATCGTGCAGCGTTACGGCGAGTTCGTTTTGCTGAAACCCCGCTTTGGCTACCACACGGCCTTGCTTTGGGGGGCGCCCCTGTTGATCCTAGTCGCTGGCAGCATTGGTCTCTTCATGATGCGCCGCCGCGAGGCTGCAACAACCGCGCTCCTCAGTGAAGAGGAAGAACGAAAGCTTCAGGCGATCCTTCGTGACAGCTGAGGGCCCCGTTCCGGCTAGATTAACAAGATTTCATCTCCCGGACAGGTCGATGTAACCCAAAGCTCCCTATCTGTATCTTCAACGGAACGCCACGAGCGCTCCCGATCTCAGGATACACGAGGAACAGATGAGCAAATCCAACATGACTACGCGCGCACGCCTTTTCGCGGCCGCAGCATCGATCGGCATCATTGCCGGCGCCGGCGCTGGTGCAATCACCGCTGGAACCGCGCCTGTCTTTGCTGAGCCTGTTCGCGTCGAATCGACGACGGCGACGCCTGGTTTCGGGGATGTCGTGGAGCGCGTGACGCCTGCCGTGGTGAGCGTTCTCGTGAAGGGCGGCTCCGAGCGCGCATCCGCCGGCCCCGCTGGTCCCTCACAGATCCCTGGTTTCGAAGACCTGCCGGATGATCACCCGCTGAAGCGCTTCTTCCGCGAATTCGGTGCACCGGATCGCCCTGAAGGCCGTCGCTCCGAGCGCCGTGCCGAGCGTGGTCCTCTGCGCCCTGCCGCACAAGGTTCGGGCTTCTTCATCTCCGAAGACGGCTTTCTCGTTACCAACAACCACGTAGTGGAAGGCGGAGAAGGCTTCAGCGTTCGCATGGACGATGGAACCGAGCTCGACGCCAAGCTGATCGGAACCGATCCGCGCACCGATCTGGCCGTTCTGAAGGTGGACGACAGCACCCGCAAGTTCACCTATGTCGACTTCGCCGATGACATGAAGGTTCGTGTCGGCGACTGGGTGGTCGCCGTGGGCAACCCCTTCGGCCTCGGCGGCACGGTCACCGCAGGCATCGTGTCGGCCCGTGGCCGCGATATCGGTGCAGGTCCCTATGACGACTTCCTGCAGATCGACGCGGCGGTTAACCGCGGCAACTCCGGTGGCCCAGCCTTCAACATCAACGGCGAGGTCGTAGGCGTGAACACGGCGATCTTCTCGCCTTCTGGCGGCAATGTCGGTATCGCGTTCGCCATTCCGGCTTCAACGGCAAAGGACGTCGTTTCGACGCTGATGACGGGCAAGTCAGTCCAGCGTGGCTGGCTTGGCGTCCAGATCCAGCCGGTTTCGCCGGAGATTGCCGAATCGCTCGGCCTCGAGGATGCACGGGGCGCGATCGTCGCTTCGGCGCAAAGCGACAGCCCGGCAGCTGAAGCCGGCATCGAGGAAGGCGACGTGATCACGGCGGTTGATGGCCAGTCTGTGTCGTCCCCGCGGGAACTGGCGCGCGTGATCGGCTCTGATCGGCCAGGCACCGCGGTGGAGATCGACTTGTGGCGTAATGGCAAGGCTGAGCAGATCACCGTGAAGCTTGGCGAGTTGCCCGAAGAAACTGTCGCGGCAACGTCGCCCGATGGTAGCGACGAGGAGCAGCAGAGCGAAGGTCGCGCCCTTAGCGACTTTGGCTTGACGGTGTCGCCTTCTGAAGACGGACAAGGCGTCCTCGTCACGGAAGTCGACCCGGATGGCGATGCGGCGGCGCGTGGCATTCAGGCAGGCGATGTGATCACCTCTGTCCACAACACGGAAGTGAACAGCGCGAGCGACGTTCAGGAAGCCGTGCGTGCAGCAGAAAAGGCAGGCCGCAAGCAGGTTCTGGTGCAGATCACCCGCGACGATGCCAACCGGTTCATCGCGCTGCCGACCAGCAAGGGTTGATCTCGGTCAGCCGACCTTTTCAGGTGCTTGAACATGATGCCGCTCTTGTATTGAGTTGAGCGGCGAACAGGGCGGCAGCGGATCTTTCGTTAGGTCCGCTGCCGCTCCTTTTTCTGAGGTGACCTTTTGCAGGAAGCGTCCTCTTTGCCGCGAGCCGACCTGACATCATATACAGGTGGCATGAAGATCCTTGTTATCGAAGATGACCGTGAAGCGGCCGACTACCTCGAGAAAGCTTTGAACGAGGTGGGGCATACCGTGCATGTCGCTCGGGATGGAGAGTCCGGCTTTGTGCTGGCCGACAACGGCGAGTATGACGTTCTGGTGGTCGACCGGATGTTGCCGAAGCGCGACGGGCTGTCCCTCATCGCGGGCTTGCGCTCCCGCGGCAACGAAACGCCGGCCTTGATCCTTTCGGCGCTTGGGCAAGTCGATGATCGTGTCACCGGCCTGCGGGCTGGCGGCGACGATTACCTCACAAAACCCTATGCCTTTACCGAACTCCTTGCACGCGTGGAGGTCCTGAAGCGGCGCAGCGGCAGCAAAGATGTCGAGATGATCTACCGCGTCGGCGATCTGGAACTCGACCGCTTGTCCCACGTCGTCAAACGGGCAGGGCAGGAGGTAACGCTCCAGCCGCGCGAGTTCCGACTGCTTGAATATCTCATGCGTCATGCAGGCCAGGTCGTTACCCGTACGATGCTTCTCGAAAATGTCTGGGATTATCATTTCGACCCGCAAACCAACGTCATCGACGTGCACGTCTCCCGCTTGCGCGGCAAGATCGAGAAGGGCTTCGAAACACCGGTGCTGCATACCGTCCGTGGAGCGGGCTACATGCTGAAGGCGGGGTGACGGTGTTTGCGCGGCTCGGCGCGACCATGCGCACCACGGCCGCTCGGTTGTCGGCCCTCTACCTGCTTCTGTTTGCGGCCTGTGCCATCCTTCTCGTCTTCTACATGACGTCCTTGTCCGGCCGCATGCTGGTCGGCCAGATCCAGAACACCATCGATGATGAGATGAACGGGCTCGGCCGCGCATACCAGCGGGGCGGGTTGAACGCCCTTGTTCGCGTGATCGACCAACGTTCCCGTCAGCCGGGCGCCAATCTTTACCTGATCACGGATCCTTCCGGCCGCATTCTCGCGGGGAACGTCGAGAGCCTGCAGCCGGGCGTTCTCGACCAGGCGGGATGGACGGCGTCACCTTTCGGCTATCAGCGCTATGGTGAAGACGGGCGCAATGCACGGCTGGGCGACGAGCCAACCGCAGCCACGGATGCAAGTGGAGCCATGCATCTTGCAACAGCTCTGGTGTTGAGGCTCCCCAACGACATGATCGTGATGGTAGGACGCGATCTGGGCGAGCCCGAGCGCTTCCGGCAAGTCGTTCAGCGTGCGCTGATCGTGACGCTTGGCATCATGAGCCTCGGCGCGTTGCTGATCTGGTTTTTCGTCGGGCGAGCGGCGCTGCGGCGGATCGACCGGATTTCTGATGCCAGCCAGCGCATCATGGGCGGGGATCTCAGCGGCAGGCTACCCGTCGAGGGCACGGGCGACGAGTTCGACCGGCTGTCGGAAAACCTCAACCAGATGCTGACCAAGATCGCGACCTTGAACGAGGGCCTGAAGCAGGTTTCCGACAATATCGCGCACGATCTGAAAACGCCGCTCACGCGACTGCGCAATCGCGCCGAAGCGGCGCTGAACCTTCCGCCAGACCCAAACGAATACCGTGCGATGATCGAGCGAACGATTGCCGAGTCCGATCATCTGATTCGCACGTTCAACGCGATCCTGATGATTTCGCGTCTGGAAGCAGGGCAATCCACGGAAGTGATCACCACGGTTGATCTCGCGACGATCGCGGCCGATGTGGCGGAACTCTATGAACCCGCCGCCGAGGAGGTGGGTGTGGAACTGCATCTCGATATCGCGCAAGGTGCAACAGTGAACGGCAATCGTGAACTGATCGGGCAGGCTTTGTCTAACATCGTCGACAACGCGATCAAATACTCGGCCGGAGCAGGATCCGGCGCAACAAAAGTGGTGGTCGGGCTCACTGTCGCGAATGCCGAAGCACGATTGTGGGTGCGTGACAGCGGTCCCGGAATTCCAGAGGAACAGCGGGAACGGGCGACTGAGCGCTTCGTGCGGCTCGAACAAAGCCGATCCCAGCCCGGTTCCGGTTTAGGGCTCAGCCTTGCTCGAGCAGTGATGGCCTTCCACAAAGGGCGGCTTGATCTGTCGGACGCCAATCCAGGCCTGCTGGTCAGCATGGTGTTTCCGGCGGGGGAAGGAGCGCGGTGAGCAAGGCGGCAGCGAGATCTTCGGCTCCTGGCGAAGCGAACTGGTTCACCCGTCCTCCGCTGCCTCTTCCGCCGGAAGGCATCGAAGCAGCCGAGCGTGCGCGGGAAGATCTGCTGGACGCGGCAGAACAGGCAGGTTGCAAGCGCCTCCAGGCCTTGTGCCAAGGCAGCGGGGGGCTGTCCTCCTTTTTGGCAAGTGCGGCATCCCTGTCCCCGTTTCTCCATAGTGTCCTGGAACGGCGGCCGCAGATCCTGGAAGCGCTTTTCGACACGGGCGTTGAACAGCGCCTGGCGCGGATCTTTGACGAACTTGCGGCTGACGTGGCGGGGGAAACCGAGGGCCAATTAATGGCTCGGCTGCGGCGTTTGAAGGGCGAGGCGCATGCGCTGATCGGCTTGGCCGATCTGTCGCGCACCCAAGCCGCACAGGAAACGGTTCGCCAGCTGTCACAGCTTGCGGAAGCCTGCACTTGCGCCGCCGTGCGATTTCTTTTGCGCGATGCGGAGGCGTCCGGGCGCCTGAAGCTCCCTCAGCGGGACGATCCTCAAGCCGGTTGCGGCTGGATCGTGATCGGAATGGGCAAGCTCGGTGCCGCCGAGCTGAATTTCTCATCAGACATCGACCTCATCGTGATGTTCGACCCCGAGGCGCCCGCGATTGTGGATCCTGACGAGGCCGGGGATCTCTTTGTGCGGCTGACGCGCCGGCTCGTGCGCATCCTTCAAGACCGCACGGGAGACGGATATGTGTTTCGCACCGACCTGCGTTTGAGGCCTGATCCTGGGTCGACCCCGCTCGCGATCTCGGTGGATGCGGCGATGACCTATTACGAAGGGCGCGGCCAGAACTGGGAGCGTGCCGCGATGATCAAGGCCCGACCGATTGCCGGAGACGCGGCGGCGGGAGCGAGGTTCTTGAAGGAGCTGCGCCCATTCGTTTGGCGCAAGTATATGGACTTTGCCGCCATCGCGGATGTTCATTCCATCAAGCGCCAGATTCACGCCCATCGCGGCCACGAAGCTGTGGCCGTGCGCGGCCACAACGTAAAACTCGGTCGCGGCGGCATCCGCGAAATCGAATTTTTCGTGCAGACACAGCAGCTCATCGCAGGAGGGCGGGTGCCGGAATTGCGGGGCCGCGAAACGGTCCCGATGCTCGACATGCTCGCCCAGCAAAAATGGATTGAACCGGAGACCGCTGATGTGCTTGGCAAGCACTATTGGTTCCTACGGGATGTGGAACATCGCATTCAGATCGTGGCCGACGAGCAGACCCATGTCCTGCCGGAAGACGACGAGGGTTTCACGCGCGTCGCCAGACTGATGGGCTTCGAGGACGAGGCGGCTTTCGAGCAGGTGTTTCGATCCACACTGGTGGATGTGGAACAGCACTACGCCGCTCTCTTCGAAACAGCGCCGCAGCTTTCCAGTGGACTAGGGAACCTCGTTTTCACCGGCGACGTCGACGACCCAGGCACGCTGGAGACGCTGGCAAATCTCGGCTTCGAACGACCCTCGGACATGATCCGTTTGGTGCGGGGCTGGCACTACGGCCGCTACCGCGCAACGCGGTCGGCGGAAGCTCGGGAGCGCCTGACAGAACTCACGCCCGCTCTCCTGCGGGCATTTTCCCGGGCCGGCCGTCCAGATGAAACGGCGGTTCGGTTTGACGGGTTTTTGGCGGGGTTGCCGGCGGGCATTCAGCTGTTCTCGCTGCTGCAAAACAACCAGCCCTTGCTGGACATGCTGATGGCGGTGATGAGTGCGGCACCGCGGCTGGCCGAGACGATCACGCGCTCGCCGCATGTTTTCGATGGTCTTCTCGACCCGCGGCTTTTGTCCGAGCTGCCGAGCCGCGACTACCTTGCAGGCCGACTGCACGTGTTTCTTGAAGCCGCCACGGGTCTGGAAGAAGCACTGGACCGGTTGCGCATCTTCACGGCCGAGCAGCGCTTCCTCATCGGCATGCGCTTGTTGACGGGGCTTATCGATGCGGGTCGTGCTGGTCGCGCTTTTTCCCACCTGGCGGATCTCGCGATCGGACACGCGCTTTCAGTCGTTCAGGCCGAGATGGAAGCCAAGCATGGAAGCGTGCCCGGCGGGCGGGTCGCGATCCTCGGGATGGGCAAGCTCGGCAGTCGTGAACTGACCGCAAGTTCGGATGTCGACCTCATCCTGATCTATGACCATGATGAAGGAGCGGAGTGGTCGGACGGCGCCAAGCCACTTGCCTCCTCCCAGTACTTCGCGCGGCTCACGCAGCGTTTGATTGCCGCCCTGTCGGCGCCGACCGCACAGGGAATTCTTTACGAACTGGACCTGCGCTTGCGACCATCCGGCAACAAGGGGCCGGTCGCCACGCATATTGCAGCCTTTCGCAGCTATCAGGAGCGCGACGCCTGGACTTGGGAGCACATGGCGTTGACTCGCGCCCGCGCCGTTGCAGGGGATGAAAGCCTTGGGCATCGGCTCGTGGAAACGATCGACGCAGTCCTGATCAACAAGCGGCCGCTCGGCGAGCTTCGAAAGGCGGCCCGCGAGATGCGCGCCCTCCTGGAAGAAGAAAAGCCGCCGCGTGACGAGTGGGACCTGAAGCTGATGCCTGGGGGGCTGATCGACCTGGAGTTCATCGCTCAGGTCGCTGTGCTTGCCGGCGCAGTGGAAAGCCAGGGGCGGGTGACCGGAACGGGCGAAATCCTGCGTTGCCTGTCACCGGCCTTTGTCGAGCCCGGCTCCAGGGAGGTGCTTGTGCGAGGCCACGACCTTTACACAGCTTTGACGCAGGTAATTCGGCTTTGCGTGACCGAGCCCTTTGACGGCGAAGGCGTCCTGCCTGGCCTTTCCGATCTTCTGCTGCGAGCAACCGACCTGCCGGATTTCACCGTGCTCGAAGCGCATGTGGCGCAGACCGCGGTTGCCGTAAGAAGCGTGTTCAACGAACTGATGAAGGCCTAGTCAGGCCGCGCGCATCAGCGGCTGCCGCTGGGCCGGAATGCGCACCGACACCACGGTTCCTGATCCCTCTACGGATCGAATCTTCAGCGTTCCGCCATGCAGTTCCGCCAGGGAGCGCGAGATCGCCAAGCCAAGGCCCGACCCGGTGTGGTTCTTGGACAGCTGGTTTTGGACCTGTTCGAAAGGGCGGCCGAGTTTCTTCAGGGCGTCTCGCGGAATGCCGCAGCCATTGTCCTCGATCGTGAGCATCATGGCGCCAGCTACGTTGCGTGCGCGCACAGAGATGCGGCCGCCTTGCCCCGTGAACTTGATTGCGTTGGACAAGAGGTTGAGAGCGATCTGCTTCACCGCGCGCTTGTCGGCATGCAGCGAGATCGAGTCCGAGATCTTTGTTTCCACAGTGATGGATTTCTGCTGCGCCTGCAGCGCCACCACGCGCACGGCTTCCGTGATCAGCGGGCCAAGGTCGATTTCTTCACGATCCACGGTGAAGTGACCTGCCTCGATCTTCGACATGTCGAGAATGTCGTTGATCACGCCAAGCAGGTACGAGCCGCTCGAATTAATGTCACGGGCATATTCGACATACCGCTCCGAACCGAGTGGCCCGAAGAAGCCGTTCGCCATCAGTTCCGAGAAGCCGATGATGGCGTTCAAGGGCGTCCGCAACTCATGCGACATGTTGGCGAGGAATTCGGATTTCGCCCGGTTGGCCGCTTCGGCGCGTTCGGTTTCGCGCATATACTTGCGATTGAGATCCGCCAGTTCCACGACGCGCTCTTCTTCCGCACGCCGTGCGAGGCTGAGGTCATGGATCGTCGCCATCTGGCGCCGTTCGCTTTCCGTGAGCCGCTCCTGGTGCTGCTTCAGCTGCGTGATGTCGGAGCCCACCGACACCGTACCGCCGTCCCGCGTTTTCAACTCGTTGACCTGCAGCCACCGTCCATCCGCCACCTGGCGCTCGTAGGTTGCCGCGCCATGTGGCCCGTTCGGATTGGCGAGACGCCGCTCGGAAACGAACTTCGTCATTCGTTCCTCAACGGCGCGCCGTTCCATTCCTTCCGCCAGATCCTGCATGTTGAGGCCGGTATCTTGTGCGAATTTGCTGTTCCACATCACCAGCCGGCCTTTTGCGTCCCACAGGACGAAGGACTCCGAAATGCTTTCAATGGCGGTGCGCAGGCGCTGGTCGGCGGCTTCCGAGCGCTGGGCCAAAGTGCGCTGTTCCGTAACATCCACCGCGATGCCGATCAGGTGGATTTCTTCTGCGTTGGGATCCACGACGGTCGCGCGGGCCCGCATCCACACCCATTGGCCGTCCGCATGGCGCATGCGGAAGATGTGGTCGATCTGATCCGTCTGCTTCGAAACAATGCGGTTTGCCATCTCAAACAGGTCCCCGTCGTCGGGGTGGATAATCTGGGCCACCTCGCCAAACGACAGCATCGTGTCGAAAGCTTCGTAGCCAAGCATGTCATACATGGAGCGAGACCAGTACATCCGGCCGCGATGGAGATCCCAATCCCAAAGGCCGCAGCGGCCCCGCACCAGGGCAAGATCGATGCGCTGATGCGCTTCGAGGTAGATGCGATCGGCAACCCGTGCCCGCGAAGCCTGGCCGAAATAGGCATAAAGGATGATGATCATGACGCCGGCGGTTAGGACGTAGAGTGTCACGTTCAGCGAAACCGATTTGCGCCATTCCGCAAACACCGCGTCTTCCGAGACCATTGCAACGGCGGCGGCGGAGCGGTCCGGCATCAAGCTCACCGCGGCGTACCATCTGGCGCCCCTGACAGTCACGGGAAGAACGCCGGCCCTTTCACCGAACAGGAACAGCGGCTGGCCGCCCACGATCACCTGCTCGAGGGATCGCCCGACGAGGCCGCTTTGTTCAGGCGAGGCAGCGATCACGTTGAAGCTTGCGTCCGTGACAGCCAGGACGTGGCGCATGTTCAATGCGCCCAGGCTGCGAGCGTAGTTCAAGGTGGTGTCGGCGTTTTGCTGGCGCTCGCCCTCGGGCAGGGCAGAGCCGTCATAGCTTTGAATGATATCGGCCGCAGCCAGGGCCAAAATAGTTTTCGCGCCGCGTTCCACTTCGTCCTGGGCGTTCATCAGCGACAGCGTACGAGCCGCTGCAACCACGATCAGGAACACGATGATCAGCGTAGGGATGGAACGGCGAAGGATCGGCTCGGCAGCCAGAAGACGCTGATAGGCGGGATGCGCCAGGGAGCGTGCTGCTCCGGTCAGCACAGCGCGCTGACTGGTTGCCTTTGCCCGCGCATAAATGCGCCCATCGTCCGCGCGCAACGCGTCCGCCTTACCCATGGATGGGCTCCCAAGATTGCCGCCATTTTGATGGATCCGGCGAACGCCGCACTGCCGAATCTAACCTAAAGAATCAGACGGGATTCCCGGTGTCCAGCCCTAAACAACGAAGCCTTAACGTCTCGGGCGGAAACGTGGCAAAGAGGACTCAGCCGAGTGTCCGCTCCACGATGTCTCGCAGGTCGGACGACAGGTTCGGCACCTGGCTGATCGCGACCAGCGCTTGCCTCGCCTTTTCCCGCCGCACGGGTTCGAGCGAACGCCAGGAGCGGAAAGCCGTGGCAATCCGAGCGGCCACCTGTGGGTTTCGTTGCTCTACCGCAAGCACGGCATCGCAGAACAAGGCATAGCCTGAGCCATCCGCGGCATGGAACGCGGTCTGGTTGGCCGAAGCAAAGGTTCCGACGAGCGACCGCACCCGGTTAGGATTGTCGATAGAAAATCCGCTGTAGTCCATAAGCGCACGGACAGTCGAAACCGTTGCGGCGCCGGGTACAGTCGCCTGGATCTGGAACCACTTGTCGATCACCAGCGGCTCCGCACGGTAGCGGGCCTCGAAATCGGCAAGTGCCGCAAGGGCTTCCGGCGTTCCGTTGTGGCGATGCGCCAGCACGGCCAAGGCGGCTGAGCGCTCTGTCATGTTGGTGGCGTCTTGGTATTGCTTTGCTGCAAGGGTGCCTTGCCCCGGTTCGCTGCAGACGTAGTCCAGCAGAGCGTTGCGCAGGGCGCGCCTGCCTGCACTCGCCGCATCGGGGCTGAAACCGCCCGTTTCGGCGAGGGCATGGTAAAGCGGGGTGAAGCGCGCTGCATTTGCCTGCGTGACGGCCGAGACAAGCCCGGTGCGGGCAGACAGGATCGCGTCCGGATCGATGTTCTGGCCGATTTCGCGCGCGATGTCGCCTTCGCCCGGCAGCGTGAGCGCAAGCGCGCGATAGGCAGGCTGCAGGCCCTCGTCACAAGCCAGGTCGCCGGCAAGCGTCAACAGTGCTGGCTCGAAACTCGGTGCAGACTGGCCAAGCACGGCGCGATAGCCTGCGATCAGCGCTTGAGTGTAGAGGCTTGTCAGCGCCTGCCATCGGGCAAACAGATCACCGTCGAAGCGCGCGAGGAACATGCGGTCTTCCGCGGTTTGTTCCAGCGAAAGGGCAACCGGCGCCGAGAAACCGCGGTTGATCGATAGAACCGGCCTTTGATCGACACCGGTGAAGCGGATCGTTTGGTGACGCCTGCGCAGGTGGATGATGTTGCCTTCGACGCCTTCGTGTTTCGCCTGCACGGCCATTTCGCTGCCGTCGGGGGCCACCAAGCCGAATTCCAGCGGGATGTGCATGAGGCGCTTGCGGCTTTCGGAAGGGGTGGGCGCCAGCGCCTGCTCCAGATGCAGCGTGAGTTCGCCTTTGTCCGGATCATGGCGCGTGGCCACCGTGACGGTTGGCGTTCCGGCCTGATGATACCACAAGGCGAACTGCTGCAGATCGCGGCCTGACGCGTCCTCGAAGGCCTTCAGGAAATCCTCGATCGTCGCGGCTTCGCCATCGTGGCGCTGGAAATAAAGGTCCATGCCGCGACGGAAATCGCGCGGGCCAAGGATGGTGCGGATCATGCGCACCACTTCCGATCCCTTCTCGTAGACCGTGGACGTATAGAAGTTGTTGATCTCGCGATACCGGCGTGGACGTACCGGATGCGCAAGCGGTCCCTGGTCTTCAGGGAATTGGTGCGCCCGCAGAGCGCGAACTTCCGCAATGCGCTTCACGGGACGTGACCGCTGATCCGCCGAAAACTCATGGTCGCGGAAAACGGTGAGCCCCTCCTTGAGGCAGAGCTGAAACCAGTCCCGGCAAGTGATTCTGTTGCCTGTCCAATTGTGGAAATATTCGTGGGCGATCACCGCTTCGATGCCCGCGTAATCGGCATCGGTCGCGGTGGCTTCGTCAGCGAGTACGTATTTGTCGTTGAAGATGTTGAGGCCCTTGTTTTCCATAGCCCCCATGTTGAAGTCCGACACGGCAACGATGTTGAAGACGTCGAGATCATATTCGAGGCCGAACACCTCCTCGTCCCAGCGCATGGAGCGCTTCAGCGCATCCATGGCGTAGAGCGCACGCTCTTCCTTGCCGTGTTCGACATAAATCCCGAGTTCCACCTGTCGGCCGCTGGCCGATTGGAAGCTGTCCTTGATCGAGCCAAGGTCCCCCGCCACGAGCGCAAACAGGTACGAGGGCTTCGGAAAGGGATCGTGCCAGATAGCGAAATGGCGGCCATCGGCGAGCGGTCCGCTTTCGACGGGGTTGCCGTTGGACAAAAGCAGAGGCGCTTCCGCCCGGTCAGCCTCCAGCCGCACCGTGTAAACGGACAGGACATCCGGCCGATCAAGAAAATAGGTGATGCGGCGGAAGCCTTCGGCTTCGCATTGTGTCGTGTAATTGCCGCCGGAGCGGTAAAGACCAGACAGCGCCTTGTTGTCTTCCGGTGCCACTTCGGTCTCGATCGTAAGGGTGAACGAGGCTGCGTTCGGCAGCGCGTGGATCACCAACTGGTCCGGTGAGGCCGTATACGCATCCGGCGCCAAAGGCGCTCCGTTGATGGCGATCGACCGCAAGGTGAGCTCATCCCCGTCCAGCACGAGCTTGCTTGTACTGGGCGCACCCGTGCGGGTTTGAACATGAAGTTCGGCCTGGACGAGCGTGTGCTTGGGATGGAGCCGGAAAGTCAGCTTGGTTTCCGGAATCAGGAACGCGCTCGGCCTGTAATCCTCGAGCTTGAAAACCTGTCCTTGGTCGACGCGCATTTGGTGCTTTGCCTTTGGATTGGGGACCACGGGTAAACCGGGCAGGGGGCGTGTAACTCTGCCTCATACATGAAGACGCCCCCGCCTCAAATCGAACCATGGTCGACAGTGTCACCACAACCGCCTCTGGCATGGGAAGCTGCTTTGCCGTAAGGCAGCCATAGTATTTCGATGTGGTCGCCGGCAGAGGCCGGACGAAGGCAGCTACGACTCAGGATTGCGCAGGTGAGTGCCGAAGCAAGAACAGGTTCGGCACGCGCTGAACCAAGGGATCGCCGGCCGCTTGCAGCGATCGGCTTGAAGGTGGCATCCGTTCTCGCCTTCGTAATGATGTTCACCTGCCTGAAGGTCGCCGGCGATGTTCCAGCTGGCCAGCTGGTGTTTTTTCGCTCTGCCTTTGCCTTCGTTCCCCTCCTGCTGATCATGGCATGGCGGAAACAGCTGAAGGGCGGTTTCCGCACGAAGGCGCCGCTCAGCCATGTTGCTCGTGGCCTCGTCGGCGTGTCCTCGATGGGACTGGGGTTCTTTGCTCTCACGCGGCTGCCCTTGCCGGAGGCGGTGACTCTTGGCTATGCGCAGCCGCTGCTGATCGTCGTGTTCAGCGCCTTGTTCATGGGCGAGCTTGTAAGAGCCTATCGATGGGCCGCGGTTTGCGTCGGCTTCGTCGGCGTGCTGGTGATCTCCTGGCCGAAGCTGACGCTTTTCACATCCGGTGCCGGGCTCGACAATGCTCAGGCAATCGGCGTCGCGGCAGCGCTGACGTCTGCGGCGGCATCGGCCATCGCCATGCTTCTGGTCCGCCGCCTGGTGCATACGGAGCGCAGCGCCACCATCGTTCTTTGGTTTACGATGACGTCGACGGTGGTCGCTCTGATGACGCTCCCGTTCGGATGGGTGTTCCTTAACAACCAGCAGTTCATCTTGTTGGTGACGGCAGGCCTGTTTGGTGGGCTTGGCCAGATCGCCATGACGGAAAGCTATCGGCATGCCGAGGCTTCAACCGTGGCGCCGTTCGAATATACCTCCATGATCTGGGCAACCGTGGCAGGCTACTTGGTTTTCTCCGAACTGCCGTCGCTCAACATGCTTGTTGGCGGCTCCATTGTTGTCGCTGCCGGCATTTTCATCATCTGGCGCGAACACCGCCTCGGCCTGGAGCGTGGAACAGCGCGTCAGGTTTCGCCGCCATCTGGAACCTGATGCCGCCCGGCCGGTTGCGCTGGTTGACCGAGGTCAACGCAAAAAGAAGGTCGCTTCAATGTCGGATTGCATCGTTCTCGGGGCCGGGATGGTCGGTGTCAGCACAGCATTGGCCCTGCAGGCGCGGGGCAAGCAGGTGGTGCTCATAGACCGCCGGAACCCTGGCCAGGAAACGAGCTATGGCAATGCCGGCATCATCCAGAGTGAAGCCGTCGAGCCTTATGCCTTTCCGCGCGACCTCGCATCCATTGTTTCCATTGCTCTGAAGCGCGGCAACGACGTTAACTGGAACCTTGCCGCCATGCCGCTATGGGCGCGGCCGGTGTGGCACTACTTCCGTCATTCCGCCGCCAAGCGTTACAAGACGATCTCCTCGACCTACAGCCAGCTAATCAGCCGCGCGATCGGCGACCATGCACCCTGGATCGAGGCTTCCGGTTCGGGAAACCTCATAGCGAAAAACGGTTTCAGGCAGGTGTTCCGATCGCCACGCCGTTTCGAGCAGGGATTGCGTACGGCCGAGCGTCTCCATGCGGAATTCGGCGTGGGCATGCGGATCGAGGATGCTTCGGCGCTGCGCGCGGCCGAACCGCATCTCAAGCGCGATCTCCAGGGCGCGGTGCATTGGACGCAACCCTGGACATGCGCCAGCCCAGGCACACTGACCGCGAACTATGCGCGATTGTTTGAAGCGCAAGGCGGCGGTTGGCGCAGCGGCGACGCCGAAACGCTGCGCGAAAGCGGAAGTGGCTGGACGATCGAAACGGCAGATGGACCTCTCGAGGCGCCAGATGTCGTAATCGCGCTGGGGCCCTGGACGCCCAAGCTCCTCCAGCGCTTTGGTTATGACGTCCCGATGTTGTTCGAACGCGGCTATCACCGGCATTTCACAGGCGGCACCCAGCCAACCGTGCCCATCATGGATGTGGAGAATGCAGCCATCATCGCGCCGATGTTGGACGGCTCGCGCATTCTCACCGGTGCGGAACTGACACGCTTCGACGCGATGCCTGCTCTGCGGCAGCTCAAGCGAGCTGAACAGGGAATCAGCGAACTGTTCGATCTCGGAACCCCTGTCGAAGGAGAGCCGTGGATGGGCAACCGACCCTGCATGCCCGATATGCTGCCAGTGGTGGGGCCGGCGCCGAGGCACAAAGGCCTGTGGCTGAACTTCGGCCACGGACACCAGGGCTTCACGCTAGGACCCACCACTGCAGCCCTTTTGGCGGATGCCATGACGGGCGCAACGCCTGACCTTGTGGACCGCCTAGGCCTCGCCCGCTAGCGCCTTCAGCCGCACCTTCGCTTCAAGGAAATCGCGCCATGCGAGCTTCTTGTGCGCCGGGTTGCGTAGAAGGTAGGCCGGGTGGAGCGTCGGCATGGTCGGGATCTCACGACCCGAAGGCGTGGTATGGGTTTGCCACGTTCCGCGAAGCCGCATGATCCCGTCCCGGGTGTTCAGGATGATCTTACTTGATGGCCCTCCGAGCGTCACCAGCACCTTCGGGCCAGCGAGCTCGATCTGGCGCTCGATGAAGGGGCGGCAGATCTCTGTTTCGAGCGGCGAGGGATCGCGGTTGCCGGGCGGCCGCCACGGAATGACATTGGCGATGTAGGCGCTGTCGCGATCACGGCCGATCGCCTGGAGCATGCGGTCCAGCAATTGCCCGGACCGGCCCACGAAAGGCCGTCCTTCAAGATCCTCATCCCGGCCAGGCGCTTCGCCCACAAACATGATGGGTGCTTGCGGGTTGCCGTCGGCAAACACCAGCTGCTTCGCCGTGAACCGCAAATTGCAGCCATCGAACGCCTCAAGGATCTGCCGCAGTTCTTCCATCGAGCGGGCGGAGCGCGCCATCTCGCGGGCGCGCGCGGCTTGCGCTTCGGCGGGGATGGTGGGCTGCGGCAAGGCGGGTGCAGCGGCGGGCTTTTGCGGCAGGAGCGGAGCGCCGGGCGCTTGCGCAGGCTGCGTCACCTCCCGCCGAACAATCCGCTCGGCTGTCTCGGCGAACCGGTCGTGCGGCACCTCATCGAGCGCGGCGTCATAGCCGGCATCGGCATAAAAGCGCAGCAGCGCTTCAACTTCGGCGGCGATCCGGTCAGGCATGCGGTTCTTTTGGTCTTCTCCGCCCCCTGTTGCAAGCGAAAGGTCCGGATTAGAATATTTCCAGAAAACGCGACGTTTTGCGCCGCTGCGTCAGCGAAAAAGTTGTGCCGACGGCGCTGCTCATGCGTTATGCAAAACCAAACGACTGTTTGAAGGGTCACCGCACCGGGAGTTTGCATGGACGAGATCGAACGCGAAAGCATGGAATTCGACGTTGTGATCGTGGGCGCCGGCCCTGCCGGTCTCGCCGCCGCGATTCGCTTGAAGCAGGTAAACCCGGAGCTTTCCGTGGTGGTTCTGGAAAAAGGCGGTGAGGTGGGCGCCCACATCCTGTCGGGCGCAGTTGTGGCCACTGTCGGCATCGACAGGCTGTTGCCCGACTGGCGTGAAGACAGCGATCATCCGTTCAAGACGCCGGTGACCAAGGACCAGTTCCTGCTTCTTGGTCCTGCGGGTTCGCTGAGCCTGCCCGGTTTCATCATGCCGCGTTTGATGAACAACCACGGCAACTATGTGGTCTCGCTCGGCAATGTTTGCCGCTGGTTGGCAACAAAGGCCGAAGCGCTGGGCGTGGAAATTTACCCCGGCTTCGCGGCCGCGGAGCTGATGTACAACGACCAAGGCGCCGTCACCGGGGTTATAACCGGGGATATGGGCGTGGAGCGCAACGGCGAGCCCGGACCGAACTTCGCACCCGGAATGGCGCTACTTGGCAAGTATGTACTTCTCGGCGAAGGCGCACGCGGGTCCTTGTCCAAGGTTGCCATCAAGAAGTTCGGGCTCGATCAGGGCCGCGAGCCCGCCAAGTTCGGCATCGGCTTGAAGGAGCTTTGGCAGGTCAGCCCGGAAAAGCACCAGCCGGGGCTGGTGCAGCACTCGTTTGGCTGGCCGCTTGATTATTCTACGGGTGGGGGCTCGTTCCTGTACCACCTGGAAAACAACACGGTGGCCGTCGGTTTCGTGGTCCACTTGAACTACAAGAACCCCTACATCGCCCCGTTCGAGGAGTTCCAGCGCTTCAAAACCCATCCGCGCATCCGCGACACCTTTGAGGGCGGCAAGCGCTTGTCCTATGGTGCCCGCGCGATCACGGAAGGCGGCTACCAGTCGGTGCCGAAACTGTGCTTCCCCGGTGGGGCCTTGATCGGCTGCTCGGCAGGCTTTGTAAACGTGCCTCGCATCAAGGGCTCGCACAACGCCATCCTGTCGGGAATGATGGCGGCCGAACACGCGGCGGAAGCCATCGCGGCCGGGCGCTCCCATGACGAACTGCTGGATTACGAGAACGGCTGGCGCGACTCGCTGATCGGCGAGGACCTGAAGCGGGTTCGCAACGTGAAGCCGCTTTGGTCGAAGCTCGGCCTGTTTGGCGTAGCGCTTGGCGGGCTGGACATGTGGCTCAACCAGCTCTTCAACTGGTCGCCGTTCGGAACCATGAAGCACGGCAAGCCGGACTATGCGGCCACGGAGCCCGCGTCAAAGCACTCGCCCATCGAATACCCGAAGCCGGATGGCGTATTGACCTTCGACCGGCTGTCATCGGTGTTCCTGTCCAGCACCAACCACGACGAGAACGAGCCGATCCATCTTCAAGTGAAGGACCCGGATCTGCAGAAGCGTTCGGAACTCGGCGTGTTTTCGGGCCCGTCGACGCGATACTGCCCCGCCGGTGTTTACGAGTGGGTGGACGAAGACGGCAACTCGGTGTCGGGCGGCCCAGGCGCCACTGACAAGGGGGGCGAAAACCGCGACGAGGGCCATGCTCGTGAAGCGCGTTTTGTGATCAACGCGCAGAACTGCGTGCACTGCAAGACGTGCGACATCAAGGACCCCAACCAGAACATCAACTGGGTTCCGCCACAAGGCGGCGAAGGGCCAGTCTACGCCAACATGTAGTGTTGGCGCGGCCTGCACGACCGCCGACTGGAAAATGCCGGTGAAGCGCCGGCTACGTTACCATCGAAAGCCGGGCCAGATCGCCCGGCTTTTTCGTTACTGGAACGCCGTTTCCGAGAAGCTTCGGAGCTTTCGGGAATGAAGGCGCTCGGACGGCATGGCTGCCAGCTTCTCCAGGGCGCGGATGCCAATCGTCAGGTGCTGTGACACCTGCCGTTTGTAGAACTCCGTGGCCATTCCCGGCAGCTTCAACTCGCCGTGCAGCGGCTTGTCGGATACACAAAGAAGGGTGCCGTAGGGCACACGAAAGCGGAAGCCGTTGGCTGCCACGGTGGCACTTTCCATGTCGAGACCAATGGCGCGAGACTGTGACAGCCGCTGAACCGGGCCGCGCTGGTCGCGCAGTTCCCAGTTGCGGTTGTCGATGGTCGCAACCGTACCGGTGCGCATGATGCGCTTCAACTCGTACCCCGTCAGCCCAGTGACTTCCGCGACCGCTTCTTCCAGCGCGACCTGGATTTCGGCAAGGGCGGGAATCGGGATCCAAACCGGGAGATCGTCGTCGAGCACATGATCCTCGCGCACATAGGCATGGGCGAGGACGTAGTCGCCGAGCGCCTGCGTGTTGCGCAAGCCCGCGCAATGCCCCAGCATCAGCCAGGCATGGGGTCGTAGAACCGCCACGTGGTCCGTGATGGTCTTGGCGTTGGACGGACCGACGCCGATATTCACCATGGTGATGCCGCCGTGCCCTCGTCGCTTCAGGTGGTAGGCTGGCATCTGCGGCAAGCGGATCGGCACTGCACCCTCGCGCGCATCGCTTCGGCCGGCATCCGTCACGAGATTTCCCGGTTCCACAAAGCTCTCGTAGCCGCCACCACCTTCCGCCATGAGGCCGCGCGCATAAGCGCAGAACTCGTCGATATAGAACTGGTAGTTGGTGAACAGAACGAAGTTCTGGAAGTGCTGTGGCGCCGTAGCCGTGTAGTGCGACAGCCGATGCAGCGAGTAATCGATCCGCTGTGCCGTAAAGGGGGCAAGGGGGCCGGGCTCGCCGGGCGCCGGCTCATAGGTTCCGTTGGCAATCAGATCGTCTGTGGCATTCAGGTCCGGCACGTCGAACATATCGCGGAGCGGCCGGTTGATGCGGTCAGCCACAGCTCCTTCCACATAGCTGCCTTCCGTGAAGGCGAAGTGCAGCGGAATCGGCGTTTCGGACTCCTGCACAATGATCGGGACGCCGTGATTGCGCATGATGAGACGCAACTGCTCCACCAAGTAATGACGGAAAAGGTCTGGTCGGGTCACCGTGGTGGTATATTGTCCGGGCGCGGGCATATGGCCATAGGCGTGCCGCGAGTCGATCATCGCAAAGGATGACGTGGTGATCGAGATTTCGGGGTAGAAAGCGCGGTATCGGCGCAGAAGATCGCCACCTTGCGCGAGCCCAACAAAGCTGTCTCGCAGGAAGCGCGTGTTGCGCTCGTAAAGCCAGACAAGAGCGTCCACGGCGTCTTCTGCCCGCGTGAAGCTCTGCCGCTCAAACGGATCGGGTCCATGGACCGTTTCGATTGCAGTCGGATAGATTCGCTTTCCCATGACCCACTATAAAGGCTCGCTGCAGGCTATGGGAGAGGCCTAGGCGAGATGTGTGGCAGCCGGTTAACGGCTCAGGGTTGGTCCCACCGGCACGGGTAATCGTTTGCCCAGGTGCAGGAGATCCCGCCGTCGTTGCTGCGCTTGCGACTGGTTTCTGCCACCACCACGGAAAACATCATTCCGAAGATCATCGTCATCAGGCAAACAATGGCGAAGCGGCGGGCGAGCATGGAAGCGTCTCCTGTGAAGATCGAGGAGAGCATGAACACAGGCGACTGAATTGGTGCTGATGCGTGCGTTCATCCACCGTTCAACAAAATTGAGGCCTGGCCTGCGCCACATGGCTCGACCATCCCTTCCGGCGGCGCCATATGCTGGTCCAGCAAAAAGGAGAGCATCATGGCCGACCAGACCAAGCCGATCGAACTCTATTATTGGCCCACGCCGAACGGGTGGAAGATCTCCATCATGCTCGAGGAACTCGGTGTCCCCTACGAGGTGAAGCTGATCAACATCGGCAAGGGCGAGCAGTTCGAGCCTTCGTTCCTCAAGATCGCGCCGAACAACCGCATGCCAGCAATCATCGATCCGGAGGGCCCTGACGGCGAGCCGATCTCCATCTTCGAGTCGGGCGCGATCCTGCAGTATCTCGGCCGCAAATTTGGCCGCTTCTATCCCACCGACGAGCGTAGCCGCGTTGAGGTCGACCAGTGGCTCTTCTGGCAGATGGGCGGCCTGGGTCCAATGGCTGGCCAGGCTCATCATTTCCGTCAATACGCGCCGGAAAAGATCGAGTACGGCATCAACCGCTACACCAACGAGGTAAACCGCCTGTACGGCGTCATGAACAAGCGCCTGGCCGACCGCGATTTCCTTGCAGGAGAGTATTCCATTGCCGACATGGCATCGGTTGGATGGGTGAAGCCCTACAGGAACCAGGGCCAGGACCTCGAAGACTTCCCGAACCTCAAGCGCTGGTTCGAGGCCGTAAATGAAAGACCGGCCGTTCAGCGCGGCCTTGCATTGGCCGCTGACGCGCGCTCGAACCTCGCCGAAGACAAGGAAGCGCAGAAGGTTCTTTTCGGCCAAAAGGCACGCTGATCAAGAATGCGACGGGGGCGGAGCGGTGCCGCCCCTCGCGCTGCTGCCTACATGCGGGTCCACTTCTGACCTCGGCAGATCAGCCCACCGAGGACGCAGCCCTTCATGGAAAGCGAATTCCCGTCCAGCGACGCCTTCCCGGCATAAGTCTTGTTGTTGGCAGGATCGGTGATCTCACCCGAATAGCGGCTTTCACCGTCCGCATTCATGCGTCCGATCCGGCGGCCCTTGTGGGCCCCGCTGCTCAAGGTGATGCAGAAAGCCTTTCCACAAGAGGCGATCGTTGCAGTGGCGCCGCTGTCGGTCAGCCAACGTCCTTCGATGTTGTCGGCTGCGGCGATGGTCGTCAGGCTGAGCGTCGCTGCGATGGCAGCCACAAGAATACGCATGTGATCCTCCCGATGCGACCAGCCCATGGCCGGTCAGGTTCTGCAGCAGCTTAGCAGGGGCTGGAACGGCTGGAAAAGACCCTCAGCGCCAGCTTACAAGAAAAGCAGTCACTCTGACCGGTGTGATTCCTGGTTAGCGAAGCGTGACTTTCCCGTCCCACCGTTTCCATCGCCTTTGAACGAAATGCGAGGCGATACAAGGGATCTCATCCTTAACGGATCCTCACGTTTACGTCTTGTTTTAGCTTTGTTTTCCGCGAGTTAAGCACAAGGTTTAACGGCAAATTCAAGCCGGCGGCGCATTCTGATCCCATCAAAAAGGGCGCCGAACAAACGGTTCTCAGGGGCTAACAGGGATCAAGACAATGGCACGCTTCGAAATTCTGGACGGCACGGTCGGCACGATGGGCGCAACGGCTCAGGCGGACATCTTGTTCGAGTTGGGGCTGATGCACGCTACCGGTCGCGACTGCGAAGTGGATCTGGTCGCGGCACACAAATGGTTCAACATTGCCGCCATCAAGGGCTCCGAACGCGCCGCCGGTTTGCGGGCCGAACTCGCGATTTCCATGTCAAAGGCCGACATCGCCAAGGCGCTGCGAGCAGCGCGCGAATGGATGACCATCCACTGAAGAAAGAGGCCGCTTCAGCCGAAGCGACCCTTTGGAACGACGATGCGGCACGCCTTACAGGTCAGTGTTGCCGCCACTCACGTTGCCTGAACCCATGCGATCAAGCAGATCGTTGATGACGTCCGCACAGGTCTGCAGCGACTCATTTGCCGGGCAGCGAACATCGAGCTTGATCTGACCGTTTTCGTCGGTTTCGATCTGGAAGCGCGCGCCGCGGCGCTCCTGCTGTGGACCCTTGCCGTGGCGAGGCCCGTGCCAGCGCGGACGATCGCGATCCCACCGGCGGCTATGCTCACGATATTCAGCGCGCATCTGGCGGCGCTGGTCGCGCATCTCCTCGCGCCTGCTTTGCCTGTCTTCCATGCGGCCGTCGTCGTCATCGTATTCGGACGCGTCCTGAGACTCTGTTCCAACATTCGAGTCCTGCTGCATCTGCTCATCGTCCCCATCCGGGGTGAGCTCGGCAGGAGGTGGCGGTGGCGCGGCGGAAGGAGCGGTTTGTGCGGGAGCGGGCGCCGCAGGCGGTGCGGCGTTTTGTTGAGCGTAGGCGGAGCCGGCAAGCAGCGCAAGCGCTGCGGCGGAAATGATCAGGTGTTTCATGAGGGCAGAACTCCTTGGGTTTTGGTCTGCTCACCCCAACGGTTCCTGTTTCCGGATTGTTCCTTTGCCGTTCAGCTCATCGCCACATACCGACCTGGCCGGTGGTTGATGGCGAGGATCATGTTGAACACCACCGCACCGATCACCGACAGAACTACCTGCGGGCCGGTGAGCACGGTGAAAGCGACCGCTAGGATGATCAGGTCCACCCCGAGCTGAAAATATCCGGCACGGATGATGTTTCGGTCCTGCAAGAAGAGCGCAAGGATGGTGAAGCCGCCCAATCCAGTGCGATGACGAGCAAGAACCAGCAGTCCCATCCCTTGCAGCGCTCCGCCGAGCAGCGCGGCAAACAGCGGATCCAGAAACTCGAAGCTGATCCACATAGGAAAAGCGCGGCTCATCACCGAAACCAGCACAACGGCGGCGAAGGTCCGGGCCGCAAAGGCCCAGCCCATTCGAGCAACGCCGAAGGCGTAGAAGGGCAGGTTGATCACGAAGAAGATCGTGCCGAAGCCATAGCCTGTCATGTACTGCAGCAGAAGCGCGAGGCCTGCCGCGCTGCCGGCCGTCAGATGCGCATGCGTATACATAACGAGGCCGAGCGCCGCAAAAGCGGTGCCTGTCAGGATGGCGAGCACATCCTCGTAGAGGCGGTGCCGCTGAACGGCAGGATCGGCGCCAGGAAGGGTCATGAGCGCATTCTTACGGCCTCCTGTGGCAACGCAGCAATCAAGCGGTGCTGTTATCCCGTCGCTTCCTCAAAGGTCACCAGCACGACCTTGTCTTCCACCTGATCTCCTTGCGACACGATCGTTGCCACAACCGCATCTTGCGGTGCCGTGATCGTGTGCTCCATCTTCATGGCTTCAAGCACGAGCAGCGGCTGGCCCTTCTGGACCGTGTCGCCGGGCGCAACCCGCACGAGCTTGACGAGCCCCGGCATCGGCGCCCGCAGCCCCCCGGATGCGGCACCGGCGCCGGCAGCCTGGTCGAGAGGGTCGGCATGTGCGAAGTCAAAGCCGACGCCATTCTCGAAAACCGTCAGGTGACCGGGCCAGCGCACCGCCTCGGCGGCGGCATCGGCAGGAAGCGTGATCGCCGCCGTGGAGCCTTCCGGCGTCACCGTCCATCCAGAGCCCGATGGGGCGATACGCGCCTGAACGGCCTCGTCCTCGCCGATCGTGACGCTGCGTGCGACCGGATGGAAATGCGCATAACCGCGCAGCGCCGCCCAAGGATCGGCACGATCCGCAACATCGGAAGCGCCGGCAGCGGCCAGCGCAGCAATGGCGGTGGCACGCTCGCTGGGCTGCCTTCGCGACACCAAGGCCTCACCTTTGCGCTCAATCATGCCGGTGTCGACCTTGCCGGCGGCAAATTCCGCGTCCCGACCAAGCTGCGCAAGAAAATTCTTGTTTGTCACGGATCCCGCAACCCGCGTCGCGTCAACAGCTGCCACGAGCGACTCCAGGGCATCCTCACGCGTCGCGCCATGCGTCACCAGCTTGGCGATCATGGGATCATAGAAGGGCGAGATCGCATCGCCCTGCCGGACACCGGTTTCCACGCGCAGCGAAGCGTTCTCCTGCGGAAAGTCGAGATGGTGCAGTGTTCCGGTCGCCGGAAGAAAGCCTTTTGCGGGATCTTCGGCGTAAAGCCGCGCCTCGAAAGCGTGCCCTGACAGGGTGATTTGCTCCTGGTCCCGAGGCAGCGGCTCCCCTGCGGCCACACGCAACTGCCATTCCACGAGATCGATGCCCGTCACCATTTCCGTGACAGGATGTTCGACCTGCAAACGCGTGTTCATTTCCATGAACCAGAAGCCTTCGGGCCGCAGCCCCGCGGAAGCGTCAACGATGAACTCAATCGTGCCCGCCCCTGAATAGTTGATGGCACGGGCAGCCTTCACGGCTGCTTCTGTCATGGCCTGGCGCATCTCGGCCGTCATGCCGGGCGCGGGGGCTTCCTCGATCACCTTCTGGTGCCGGCGCTGCGCCGAGCAGTCGCGCTCAAACAGGTGCACGGCGTTGCCGTGGTTGTCACCAAACACCTGCACCTCAATGTGGCGCGGCGACAGGATGTATTTTTCGACCAGCACCCGGTCGTCGCCGAACGCCGCCTTCGCTTCGCGCTTGGCGCCTGCCAGCGCTTCGGGAAAGCTGTCGGGATCATCCACCCGCCGCATGCCTTTGCCGCCGCCGCCCGCGCGCGCCTTGATCAGCACGGGATAGCCAATCTCATGCGCCTTTGTGGCGAGCACCACGATTTCCTGCGCTTCGCCATGGTAGCCTGGCACCACGGGCACGCCGGCCTTCTCCATCAGCCGCTTGGCCGCGTCCTTCAAGCCCATCGCGCGGATCGCATCGGCAGATGGTCCGATAAAGGTGAGGCCGGCGGCAGTCACTTGATCCACGAAGTCGGGATTTTCCGACAGGAAGCCGTAGCCCGGATGGATGGCTTCCGCGCCGGTTCGAAGGGCAGCGTCAATAATCAGGTCGCCGCGCAGATAACTTTCACCCACAGGCGAGGGGCCGATATGCAGGGCCTCGTCCGCCATTTCGACGTGCAGCGCTTTTGCATCCGCATCCGAATAAACCGCGACAGTGCGAATCCCCATGCGGTGCGCCGTACGGATCACGCGGCAGGCGATCTCGCCGCGATTGGCAATGAGGATCTTGCTGAAAAGCTTTGTCATCTCGCTCAACCTCACATCCGGAACAGGCCGAACTTGGTGTCCGGAATGGGTGCATTCAGAGTGGTGGCGAGGCTGAGCGCCAGCACCTCGCGGGTTTTTGCCGGATCGATGATCCCATCGTCCCAAAGCCGCGCTGAAGAATAAAGCGGATGGCCTTCGCGCTCATACTTGTCGAGGATTGGCTGGCGGAACGCGGCTTCCTCCTCGGCACTCCATTCACCGCCGCGCCGTTCGATGCCCTCGCGCTTGACGATCGACAGCACCGTTGCCGCCTGCTCGCCGCCCATGACGGAGATGCGCGCATTCGGCCACATCCACAGGAAGCGCGGGGAATAAGCGCGGCCGCACATGCCATAATTGCCGGCACCGAACGAGCCACCGATGATCACGGTGAGCTTCGGCACCTGCGCGGTTGCGACGGCCGTGACCAGCTTGGCGCCGTCCTTGGCAATGCCGCCCGCCTCATACTTCCGGCCCACCATGAAGCCCGTGATGTTCTGCAGGAACACCAGCGGGATCTTCCGCTGGCAGCACAACTCGATGAAGTGTGCGCCTTTTTGCGCGCTTTCCGAGAACAGAACACCGTTGTTGGCGATGATGCCAACCGGCATGCCGTGGATATGCGCGAAGCCGGTGACCAGCGTCGTGCCGTAGTTCTGCTTGAACTCGTCGAGTTCCGATCCGTCCACGATGCGCGCGATGACTTCGCGCACGTCATACGGCTGGCGCGTGTCTTCAGGTACGATGCCGTAGATCTCATCTTGGGAGCGAAGCGGCTGCACCACCTCACGAAGCTTGAGCGGCATCTCGCTCTTTCGATTCAGGTTTCTGACGATCCGCCGCAGCTGAGCGAGCGCATGTTCGTCGTTGAGCGCGTAATGATCCGCCACGCCAGACAAACGCGTATGCGTATCCGCCCCGCCGAGGTCTTCCGCCGACACCACTTCGCCGGTCGCCGCTTTCACCAGCGGTGGGCCGCCAAGGAAAATCGTCGCCTGGTTCTTCACCATGATCGTTTCATCGGACATAGCCGGCACGTAAGCGCCGCCGGCGGTGCAGGAGCCCATCACGCAAGCGAGCTGGGGAATGCCCTGGGCGCTCATATTGGCCTGGTTGAAAAAGATGCGGCCGAAATGCTCGCGGTCAGGGAAGACCTCATCCTGGTTTGGCAGGTTGGCGCCGCCCGAATCCACTAGGTACAGGCAGGGCAGGTCGTTTTCCGCCGCAATCTCCTGCGCCCGCAAATGCTTCTTCACGGTGAGTGGATAATAGGTCCCGCCCTTCACGGTCGCGTCGTTGACGACAATCATGCACGGCGTGCCCTCGACCATGCCGACGCCGGCGATCATTCCGGCCGACGCGATGCCACCGCCATACATGTCCCACGCCGCGAATTGGCCGATCTCCAGAAACGGTGAACCGGCATCCAGCAGCTGCGCCAAACGCTCGCGCGGCAGGAGCTTGCCGCGTGCAGTATGGCGCTGCCGAGCTTCTTCCGGGCCGCCTTGTTCCACGATCGCCGCCTTGTCCTTCATCTCGGCCACCAGCGCGCGCATGCGCTCCGCATTAGCCTTGAAGGCTTCGGACGACGGGGAGATCTGTGTCTGGATCACGGGCATGGGATCAGCCTTCTTCCATCATTTCGCGGCCGATCAGCCAGCGGCGGATTTCACTGGTGCCGGCGCCGATTTCGTAGAGCTTGGCGTCGCGCAGCAAGCGGCCGGTTGGATAATCGTTGATGTAACCGTTGCCGCCAAGCAGCTGGAGGGCATCCAGCGCGCACTGCGTGGCTTTTTCGGCGGCGAAAAGGATGCAGCCGGCAGAATCCTTACGCGAGGTCTTGCCGTCGTCGCAGCCCCGCGCAACCGCGTAGACATAAGCGCGGCAGGCGTTCAGCGTGGTGTAAAGGTCGGCCATCTTGCCCTGCACGAGCTGGAACGATCCAATCGGCTGGTCGAACTGCTTGCGCTCGCGCACGTACGGCACGGCCACGTCGAGACAGGCAGCCATGATCCCGAGCGGACCGCCCGACAGCACAACCCGCTCGTAATCGAGGCCGGACATCAGCACCTCGACGCCGCGCCCTTCCTCGCCCAGCACATTGTCGTAGGGCACCTCGACATCCTCGAAGACCAGCTCGCCGGTGTTGGAGCCGCGCATGCCGAGCTTGTCGAGCTTCTGCGCAATGGAGAAGCCGGCCATGTCCTTTTCGATCAGGAAAGCCGTGATGCCGCGCGATTTCCGCTCCGGATCCGTTTTTGCATAGACCACCAGCGTTTCGGCATCGGGACCGTTGGTGATCCACATCTTGGTGCCGTTCAGCACATATCGGTCGTTGCGCTTTTCGGCGCGCAGCTTCATCGAAACGACATCGGAGCCTGAACCGCTTTCCGACATCGCAAGCGCACCGACATGCTCACCCGAGCAAAGCTTCGGCAGATATTTGGCTTTCTGCTCGGCCGAGCCCCAGCGATTGATCTGGTTGACGCACAGATTGGAATGCGCCCCGTAGGAAAGTCCGACGGATGCGGATGCTCGGCTGATTTCCTCGACCGCCACGACATGGGCGAGGTAGCCCATGCCGGAGCCCCCGAATTCGGGATCGGCGGTCATCCCCAGCAGGCCGAGCTCGCCCATTTCACGCCAAAGCGGCGCTGGAAACTCGTTGCTTCGGTCGATTTCCGCCGCCTGCGGGGCGATGCGCTCCTGCGCAAAGCGGCGCACGGTGTCGCGCAGCGCTTCGAGATCTTCGCCCAGGCCAAAATCCATGCTGTTTGCGTACATGCTGCCTCTCGCTCAGGTTCAATGATGGGGAGCCGCGCCGACGAGGCGCAGCGTCATGATGAGATATCTAGCAATCAGTTCATCCACCGAAAGCCGGTCCTGCGGCCGGTACCAGACGATCACTCCGGTAATCATCTGAATGATGGCCATGGTGGTCAGCCCCGCGTCCTCGATCGTGAAGCGGCCTGCCGCCATCCCGTCCTGCAGGATGGTGCGAAGCTGTGCCTCGTAGCGGGAGCGGAGATCGAGGATCACCGGCAACTGGCCTTCGGAAAGCGACCGCAGCTCGAGATTGGAGACGTGGGTGGTTTCGCGCCGTTCCAGATGAAACCGGATGTGGTGCTCGACGAAGTCAGCCAGCCTCGAAGCTGGCTCCAAGCCTGCTTGGGCGCGCTTTGCTTCCCAGGAAGACAGAAGCTCTTCCATATGACGGGCCATAAGCTTGAAGAGCAGATCCTGCTTGTTGGGAAAATAGCGGTAAAGAGCAGCTGCCTGCACGCCCACCTCGGATGCGAGCTGGCGCATGGCAACCGCTTCGAAGCCGTGGCGCGCGATCAAGCTTGCCGCCGCAATGCGGATTGCAGCCTCTGTTTTCCCGCCCTCGGATCCCGTTGTGCGCGCCATCCGTTCCTCCGGCGGCAGCAATAAAACGAACGTTCATTTCTTTCAAGAGTGCTGGTTCTGTGGCCCATGGGCAACGGTTGTTTGGGAAAGCGGCTGCGCATCGCGCTTAGCGTTTTCGCTTAAGTCGCAGTCACGTAAGGTTTTGCGGTGATTTGGGGGAACCACTATGGGCAAACAACCACTTTCAGCGGCACTGACGGGCGGCATCATCTTGGCGACCGCCGTGTCGGCGCAGGCCGGCGGCTTCAATCGCGGCGCAGCCAACCTTGATCCGCTCTACAACGCTGGCGGGTTCGGCATCTACTCGACAGCGATTTACGTGTCGCCCGGCCGCTCTTATTCGAGCGTGAACAGCCCCGTCACCGGCCCTTCGGGCTCCGTTGAATTCGGTGAAGACTACTGGATCCCGTCCGTTTCGGTCGGTGGTCGTATCGCAGGCGGCCTGAGCTGCGCCGGGTCCTATACGCAGCCTTATGGCGCGGACGCGAAATATTCTGGTCCGATCACGTTCCATATCGCCGAGCAGTCGCTCGAAACACATGAATACGGCCTTACCTGCGCCTATGGCTTCGACGTGGGCAAGGGCCGGCTATCGGTTATCGGCGGGGGCTTCTACGAAACGGTGGAGTTCACGCAAGGGCGCAACTTCATCGGCATCATTCCGGGCGTAACGGATATCAGCCTGCTCCAGGTCGAGTCAGACACCTTCGGTTACCGGCTTGGGCTTGGTTATGACATTCCGGAAATCGCGCTGAAGGCACAGCTGCTTTATCGCTCCGAAACGAACCACGACGATGCCACCGGCAACTACACGAACACGCCGTTCGCAGCTTTGGCGGTGCTGACCGGTGCGCCACCCGCTGTTGCCGGCGCTCTTTATGGCACAGCCACCAGCGCCACGGCTCGCACCGGCGCTTCCTTGCCGCAAAGCCTCGAGCTGAACCTGCAAAGCGGCATCGCGCCTGGCTGGCTCGCCTTCGGTTCGGTGAAATGGACCGACTGGAGCGTCCTTCAGAATCTGATTGTCACCGAAGGCGTCGCCGGACGCCCGTTCTCGTCCACGCAGTTCTTCTTCAAGGACGGCTGGACGATCAACGGCGGCATTGGTCACCAGTTCAACGAGAAGCTCGCCGGTCAGGTCTCGCTCACTTGGGACAAGGGCGTCAGCACCGGCTGGGATACGCTGTACGATACGTGGACGATTGCAGGCGGCCTCGGCTACAACGCCACGGACAAGTTCCAGCTTCGTGCCGGCGCAGCGGCGATCTACTTCGAGGATGGCCTGAAGGATCAGCGGTCAAGCGCTACCGACTACACCGCAGTATCGCCATCTGAATGGGGCTATGCGCTCCAAATCGGCGCGACCCTTAAGTTTTGATCTGACCCGCCAGCTTGCCCAGCAAGGGCAGGCTCAGCCCTTCAAGGACGATCATCCGCCTTGATGATCGTCTTTTATTGTGCGGCGCTGCTTGCCGCCGCCAGGGCGCGGGGCAGGGCTTCCGCAAACAGCGCGATCTCCCCTTCGGGTCCACAGCTCACGCGGATGCAGCGGTCGAGTACCGGCGCCATCGGCTTGCGAATAAAGATCTGCTGTTCCGCCAGATTTCTCAGCACCCGCGTGGCAAAGGCGCCATCGCTGCCGCAGTCGATCGCAACGAAATTGGTTGCGGACGGCAGCGCGACCAAACCGTTGTCACGGCTGATCGTGACGAGTTCCTGCCGGCAGGCCTGCAGCTGAAGGACCACATCCTTTAGGAACGCGTCGTCGCCGAGGGCCGCGAGAGCCGCGACCTGAGTCATGTGCGATACGCCAAAATGGTTACGCACCTTGTCGAAGGCCCTGATCACCTCCGGCGCGCCGATGGCATAGCCGCAGCGCATTCCGGCGAGCCCATAGGCCTTCGAAAAGGTCCGCATGCGCAGAACGTTGGGACGGATCGGGTGCAGCGCGGGGAGAACGCTCGGTGGTGCGAACTCACCATAGGCTTCATCGAGAACCAGCAGCACATCCTCGGGCAGCGCCTCCATGAAGGCAGCAACCTCGTCTGCGGGCCACCAGCTGCCCATCGGATTGTCAGGATTAGCCAGGTAAAGAATTGCGGGCTGAAGGGTTCGTGCGGCTTGCAGCAGCGCTTCAAGGTCCTCGCGGTCATCTCTGTAGGGCACGACATGCAGGTGAGCGCCGAAGCCAGCGACATGGTAGTTGAAGGTGGGGTATGCGCCGAGGGATGAAACCACTGTAGAGCCTGGTTCCGCGAACAGCCGCACGACGAGACCCAGCAGTCCGTCGATGCCTTCGCCTACGGCGATATTCTCTGCTGAAATGCCGTTCCGCGCTGCGAGCGCCTGCCTCAGATCATGGCTCTCCGAATCGCCGTATTTCCACATCTCCCCAGCCGCCAGGGTCATCGCCTCGGCCACGCGTGGTGAAGCGCCGAAACCGTTTTCGTTGCCGCCAAGACGAGCGCGGAATGGGCGACCGCTGGCGCGCTCCTGCGTTTCCACTCCAACAAAGGGGACGGTCTGAGGAAGGCTTTGGGCAAGCCTGGTCAAGCGCGGTGCCATGTGGGGGAACCCTCCTAAAGGAACGTAAGGTGCTTAGCTGCCGCTTCGGCCGGCATCAACTCGGGTGATCAAAAGAAAAGGCTCGGTGTTTCCACCGAGCCGAGTTCCACCCTTGGGAGGTTGTGGGTTGATCAGAAGTCGCGCTGGAAGCGCAGGATGCCGGTGTATTCCTCGGAGAACGTGTCGTAGGCGACTTCCGGGGTGATCGACATTCCAGTGACGGGGGCGAAAGGCGCGCCGAGGGAGAATTCCCACTCGTCGTCCGAACCCACCAGCGTGTCATTGTCGCTGAACCACTGCGCCGTTCCGACGATGGCAAACTTCGTGCCCAGCGGCACGGACGCGCCAGCCAGCACCGACCATTCGGAAATGAAGCCGTTCGGCGAGATGATCGAGTAGTCGCCGGCGACGCCGTCATCATCCGAAGAATAGAAGCCATCGAGCGTCAGCTTCACAGCCGTGTCGGGGATCGCGAAGCGCGCCCCGATCTTGGCACCCCAGTTCTCGTCCACGCCGTCGTACCCGGCCATGGCGCCGATCGAGCCCCAGCCGCGCGTGAAGTTGACGCCGCCTTCGAAATTGGTGTCCCAATCGGAGTTGTCGTCATTCTCCACCGCCGCCACGATGGCGGTCAGGCCGTTGCCGCTGTCATAGGTGTAGGAAATTTCACCCGAGCTGTTGAAGCCATAGCGGCCTTCGTAAATGGTGGGACCCGCATAGCCGAGGAAACGCGAATACGGCGTATCGCCGTAGCCAACCAGGATGGTGCCGTTCGCGGTCGCCAGCGAGATCTGCATGTGGTCGAGATAGGTTGCGTTGTCGGCCCCGCTGCCCTCCAGCGTATCCCACTGGGCGTAAATGCGGGCATAGCCTGTCAAAGTACCAAGCTCGGTTTCCGACTTCACCGTAAACTCTGGTGCGAAGCGCGCACGCTTGCGATAGCCGTCAACGTTATCGCCGTACTGGTCGCCGCCAAAGTCGCTCGATCCGATGCTTGTGATCTCGTAACGGTAGTAACCGCTCACCTTCAGGCAGGTTCCCGTTCCGGGAATATAGAAGTAACCGGTGCCGTAGACGTCGCAAACGCGAACATATTCCATTGGCTCGGGTTCTGCGATCACCACTGCATCAGCGGCATTCGCGCTCGTCGCCGCGCCGAATGCGGCAAGAGAACCGAGCAAGATCGTCTTTATATACATAGAGTGCTCCAGAAGCGCATTGTTGTGGATGCCGGAGGCTTGCTGGCGTCCCCTCTCGGTCCCCCGACCGGTGGCGCTTCTTGCCCTTTGGTGAAGTGAGTAAGATCTGATTTGCGGGTCTTCGCAATATACATCGCCGCGCCAACCGCTTCTGTTTCGTTGAATGTGACTGTTTTGTTGTAAGCAAGTAACAAGAGCTTCAAGTGCTTGGCAGGACTGCGGAAGACCTAGGCAGGGTGGCTAAAAACTGGCTGCTGCTGATCTGGGCGGATGCTTAAACGGGAGGCAGGGGAGCGTCGCCCTCCGTGTGCTCACATTCAGGAAGGGAAGAAGTGTGACTTGCTCCGACCTTGCTAGGTCAGCAGGCTGCTCGTCCTAAGCTGACGGTGCTGCGACTCACGTCCGAGCTGTTCTTCCGGCAAGAGGCGGCTCGACGGAGTTGAACGCGCCGGATTCACCGTGATTCCAGCTCCCTTCACCCCAAACGGATGCGCTGAAGCCCCGCAACAGAGGCCCAGTCCTTAACGAGACCTTACCCCGCCCCCCGATTTCGTGGCTTTTGTGCAACAAGGTGTTTGGATAGAGGCGATTGCAAGGGGCTGCCGCCACAATCTCGGTTGAACGGCGTGTGGGGCTGGGTAAATGTCTGCCTCGAAGAAGGGGCGTGCAGACGCAGCTTTTTCGGCCATAGGGGATGGGGCAGGGAACGCTGTCCTTCAGCAAAATACCCAGACCCACTATCAACTTTGACTGGAGGTCAGAAAATGAACATTAAGAGCCTGCTTCTCGGCTCCGCAGCGGCGATGATCGCTGTCTCCGGCGCACGCGCCGCTGACGCGATCGTTATCGCTGAACCCGAGCCGGTCGAATACGTTCGCGTCTGCGACGTTTACGGCACCGGCTACTTCTACATCCCGGGCACCGAAACCTGCTTGAAGATCGGTGGCTACTTCCGTTACGAAGTTCGCGCCTCGTTCGACGACTTCAGCAACGGTCAGTACGGTCAGGTCGACGAAGGCTACGGCAAGCGCGCTCGCTTCGCTCCGACCTTCACCGTTAAGTCGGAAACCGAACTCGGCACCCTGACCGGTTATGCTCGCTTCTACGCTCAGTGGGACACGTGGGATAACTCCTCGACCGGTTTCCCTGAAGGCCGCAGCAGCAATGCAACGACCATCGACCACATGCAGATCTCGCTTGCGACTGCAAACGGTACGTTCCTCGTTGGTAAGGGCGACACCCCGTACTCCCGTTTCCTGGGCTATGCTGGTCCGACCATCTACGAAGGCCGCTACGGCTTCAACAACTCGGGTGAAATCTCCTACACCTACACCGGCGCTAACGGCTTCTCGGCCATTATCGCTGCTGTTGAGAACACCGCGAACAGCGACTGGGACACGAACTTCGAAGGTGGCGTGAACTTCAAGCAGGGCTGGGGCTCGATCGGTGCGATCGCCGGTTACGACGCAGTTCGCGAGAACTGGGGTGCCAAGGTTGGCCTCCGCTTCACCGTTCCGAACACCGCTGTGAAGCTCAACCTCGACGGCTTCTACTCGTCGGATGACGATGGCGTGGCTGGCGTTTACTCGATCATCTCGCCGAACGGCGCGATTGCCGAGTACTCGGTTCTCGCTGGTGCCGCTTTCGCTCTGACGGAAAAGGTCGGTCTGGCTGCAACCGCTCAGTGGTTCTCCGACAACGACACCTTCGTGGGCTCGGACGACGAGTGGGAATTCTCGCTCGGCATGCCGATCTCCCCGGTTTCCGGTCTGTCGATCACGCCTGAAGTTGCTTACGACACGTTCTCGGAAGACTTCACTGGCATCCTGCGCTTCCAGCGCTCGTTCTAATCCGCTCTCCAGAGCAGATTGCAGGAAGGCCCGGCTCACGCCGGGCCTTTTCTGTTTTGGGGCAACGGGACCGGCCTAACGTCCTGGAGATCGAGGAGGGGACGACGAAAAAGGCCCCCGAAGCGATCTGCTCCGGGAACCTCTAATTGCAAAAACTCGGAAGTGGCGGTGGACTACCGTCCGTTGGACAGATCCGCCGCGATGTCGGTCGCACCGGACAAGCGCATCTTGTAGACTTGGTAGTTTTCCATCACGCGCTGCACGTAGTTTCGCGTTTCGGTGAAGGGGATCCGTTCCACCCAGTCGACGACGCTATCAACATCCTTGCCGCGCGGGTCGCCGTAGCGTTGCGCCCATTCCGCCGCACGGCTCGGTCCGGCATTGTAGCCGGCGAACGTCATCACATAGGATCCGTTGAAGCGGTCGAGCTGCGTGGAAAGGTAGGCAGCGCCAAGCGTGGCGTTGTAGCCGGCGTCCGCCGTCAGCTTCTGTGCTGAATAAGCAAGCCCGCTTTTTCGCGCCATCTCCTTTGCCGTTCCAGGCAGAAGTTGAAGCAATCCCCGCGCGCCGGCGCCCGAAACTGCCGAAGGATTGAACTCGCTTTCCTGTCGCGCGATCGCATAGGCGAGGGCTTTGCCTGCGCCTGACATCTTGGCCGAAGCCGGAATGGCTCCGGTCGGATGCGCAAGGGCGCCGACATCAAGACCGCGTTGGCTGGCAACCTTCCCGATTCGCAGCGCCAGATAATGGTTGCCGCGCTTTTCGGCTTGCACGGCGAGCAGCGCCAGTTCGCCGGGGCTCGTCAGCTGTTCCGCCAGATCGCGATAAAGAACATCGGCACGCCATTCGTAACCGGCTTGTTCCAGCCGCTGGATCGCCTGTACCGCTTCACGACCCGCAAAGTTCTGGCGGTCTGTAACGGTGGGGGAGGGATAGTCGGCAACGATCGACTGCCGTCCGAGCTTGGCCGATGCAAGTTGGCCGTAATAGGTGGTGCCGTAACGCGCCGACTGTTGGTAGTGCGTGCGCGCGTCGCCCGGGCCGCCGGCTTCGGCCGCGCGTCCAAGCCAGTAATGCGCTCTTGCCAGCGAAATCGGTGTGCTGGACAGCTGGGCGATGCGGCCGAAATGAGCAGACGCGGTTCGCGCATCGCCCAAACTGCGCAACGCGTACCAGCCCGCGTGGAACTCCGCATCAGCGGCACTTGTGGCGCTTTCCGCCGAATGGGCAGCGGCAACCTTGTAAGCAAGGTCGGGTTTGCCGATGTCCAGCAGTTCGCGGGAAAGCACACGCCGCTCCACCCACCATGCGTCGGGATCGATAAGTGAAGCCCGATCTTTCGGCGCGCTCAGCATCGCCGCTGCGGCAAGCGTGAACTTTTCAGCACGCCGCAGGGCCTTGGCCTGTGCGAAATAGAAGCCCGTCTTGCGCTGGGCTGCCGGAACGGCGTCTAGCAGCTTGGTGGCGTTTCGGTCTCCGCGGATCACGGCCGACCAGGCAGCGCATAGTGCCTGCGCGCCGGCGAGCTTGGCGACGCGTTCGGCCGAAGTGATGCGGTCGTGGAAAAGCATCTGCTCCATGCGGACACGGTGGTCTGCCTGTGTCAGGACCTTGCTGCCAAACTCGCGGATGATGGCCTGTTCGTCGGCCGCCTCGAGCTTTTCCTTGTGCCAGAACGGCGCCAAAACAGCGCGCGCTCTTTTTGTGTCGTTGAGCGCGAGATGCGCGCGCGTCAGCGTCAAGGTTCCCGCGAGCGTCAGTGGCGCCGTTCCGCCAAACGCATTCACCACGACCTGCGGCGCGGCGTTCTCGCGGGCGAGTGCGCGCTCGCTGTTGCGCCGGAAGCTCGCCATCCCCGGCCAGTTGGGCAGCATGGCAGCCGCCTGAGCGATTTCGTTGCTTCCGACGGAGGGATCGGCTGAGAGCGCAATGGCCCAGGCAAGGATATGGCGATCGATCGACTGAGCAGGCAGGCTGTCGCGAACCGCGCGGGCTCGGGGAACATCCCTGGACGCGATTGCATCAAGTCCGTTCTTCAGTTGGGTGATGCTTCCGCCGCGCTGAAGCGGCGCGGAAACAGACGTGCGGGTGGGCACAGATCCGGTTGTTGTCTGCGTATCCACATAAGCATTGATGTTGGGACGCGCACTTGGCGTAGGCGCTTTGCCAAGGTCGAAGGCATGGGCGGGATGCAAAGCCGGTAGAACGGCCAGAAGCATACCGGAGAAACCCAATGGCAGGAGCGTGCGAGGCTTCATGTCGTTGTTTTTCCAGTACCAAGCGAAAGGGAAGGGAGCGGTCAGCCGTTGATTAAGGGTAAGTGCGCATCGTGAAGAGTGCGTAAACGGATGCGGGCGACGCCGCGGGATCGGAACATCTCTGTCTTCCGTGTCAAGACTATGGTGCCCGCCGCTGGGATCGTCTAGAAGGCTTCGCTCGCTGCTGCCGGCGGCACAACCCGTGGAGTTCGAATGATGTTGAGAGGCTCGCTGACTGCGCTCGTTACCCCGTTTACCGAGGACGGCCGGTTCGACGAGAAAGCCTTTCAAGAGTTCTGCGCGTGGCAGATCGCGGAGGGCTCGCATGGCCTGGTTCCGGTGGGAACCACGGGCGAGTCCCCGACGGTCTCGCATGACGAGCACCGCCAGGTCGTGAAGGCCTGCATCGAAGTCGCAAAGGGCAAGGTCCCGGTGGTTGCGGGTGCCGGCTCGAACAACACGCGTGAAGCGATCGGCCTTGTTGAGTTTGCAGAACAAGCTGGCGCGGATGCGGTTCTGGTGGTCACACCCTACTACAACAAGCCGACGCAGCGGGGTCTCTATGCCCATTTCGCAGCGGTTGCACAGGCAACGACGCTGCCCATCATTATCTACAACATACCCGGGCGGTCCATTATCGACATGACCCCCGAAACGATGGGTCAGCTCGCCGCTGACTTCAAGAATATCGCGGGCGTAAAGGACGCGACCGGCCGCACCGAACGCGTTTCGGAACAGCGGATGACCTGCGGCAAGACCTTCATCCAGCTGTCGGGTGAGGACGCCAGCGCGCTCGGCTTCAACGCCCATGGCGGGGTCGGTGCGATTTCGGTCACGTCCAATGTCGCGCCGCGTCTTTGCGCCGAGTTCCAAGAGGCAACGCTCGCCAACGACAAGGACAAGGCGCTTGAACTGCAGGATCGGCTGATGCCGCTTCATAAGGCGATTTTCGTCGAACCCGGCGTGTCCGGCGCGAAATACGCGCTATCGCGTCTGGGTCATGTGAAGAATGTGGTTCGCTCTCCTCTGGTGACGGTGGAAGCGGCGACGGCTGGGAAGATTGACGCGGCACTTCAGCATGCCGGCCTGATGAACTGAGGCGGATTGCGCCTATCTAACCAGCATGGCTCCGAAGAAAAGCGACCCCAACAACAAGATTGCCGCCGAGAACCGCAAGGCGCGCTTCAATTATGAGGTTCTCGATACGCTTGAGGCTGGCCTCGTGCTGACCGGCACGGAGGTGAAGGCGCTTCGGGAAGGCCATGCCAACATTGCCGAATCCTACGCCTCGGTGGAAGGCGGCGAGATGTGGCTGATCAACTCCTATCTGCCGGAATACCTGCAGGCCAACCGCTTCAACCATGAGCCACGCCGCCGCCGCAAGCTGCTGGTCAACAAGCGGGAAATGGCGCGCCTGGCTCAGCATGTCGATCGCGAGGGCATGACCCTCGTGCCGCTCAAGCTTTACTTCAACGATCGCGGTCGAGCCAAACTCCAGCTCGCCGTGGCACGCGGCAAGAAGCTCCATGACAAGCGTGAAGCGTCCAAGCAGCGGGATTGGGGTCGTGAAAAAGCGCGTTTGTTGCGGGATCGCGGATGACACGTCCGCTCGTTTTCGCGGCAGCCTTGCTGGTGTCTCTCTCGGCTGACGCGGTGGCTGAAACGGGTGCGGGCTTCGCTGCGCGCGTGCAGGCGCACTTCGGTGCCGTCGCCGCGGATCCACGTGTGCGACTGGTGGCGCTGAATGCTTCCCCGAGCAATGTCGTGGTGGAATTTGGGCTGACGTCGGATGGCAAAGCCCGCGATGCACGCATCGTGCATTCGATTCTCTCGCAGGACGACCAGCAGCTCGTGCTGGAAGCCTTGAACGCCCTGCCGCCGCTCGCGATCGGAGACTATGCCGCTTCCGATGCCACTTACCGGCTGCCGATCCGCTTGAATATTGTGGCGCCGGCCGCCGCGGGGAACTAGTCGAGCAGGGTTCGTGCCTGCCGAAACACATCGTGGAACATCGCAGTGGTGAGTACACCCGTGTTGGTGTTGTAGCGCGAGCAGTGATAGCTCGCGATCAGCGTCGGGCCACCTGGTACATCCATCTGCAAGCCGTGCTTGAACGGATAGTCCTTGATGCGCAAACCAAGCGCACGCAAGGTGGACTGATGGGCGACGGCTCCCAGCGTGACGATCACGCGGGGCAGGGGGTGCCCAAGCAGCATCGGCGCCAGGAACTGTCGGCAGGTGTTGATTTCTGCAGGTGTCGGCTTGTTTTCCGGCGGCATACACCGAACGGCGTTGACGATTGCGGTGTCGACGAGCTCAAGGCTGTCGTCCGGGCGCGCTTCGAAGCAGCCCGTGGCAAATCCGAAATGAAGCAAGGTGCTGTAAAGCAGGTCGCCGGCGTAGTCTCCGGTGAACGGTCTGCCGGTCCGGTTTGCGCCGCGTAGCCCAGGTGCCAGGCCGACGATTACGAGCCGTGGCGCGCTGACTGCACCGTTCGGCAGAAATGCGCGCACGGGGGCATTGTACCAAGTCGGTTCACGTTCGCGCCACGTTGCGATGAAGGCATGCAAGCGGGGGCAGAAATCGCAGTCGGGCGAGGGCTCCGACGGCGCTGTTTCGTCATGCAAGATTATCTTCCGACTCAAGTTCTGCCGGTTCTGGCCGGCGCAGCGGACGTTCAGATGGATCACGGCCGATGTCCAGCCGCAAGTTCTGCAGATCGATGAAGTGATCCGCCTGGCGTCGCAGCTCATCGGAAATCATGGGCGGCTGGGAAGCCATGGTGGACACGACGCTCACTTTCCGGCCGCGACGCTGGAGTGCTTCCACGAGCGTGCGGAAATCGCCGTCGCCAGAAAAGATCACATAATGGTCCACCACATCGGCGAGCTCCAGCGCGTCGATTGCCAGTTCCAGGTCCATGTTGCCCTTGATCTTGCGGCGGCCCGTCGCGTCGGTGAATTCTTTGGCGGGTTTAGTGACAACCCGGTAGCCGTTGTAATCGAGCCAGTCGATCAACGGGCGAATGGAGGAATACTCCTGATCTTCCACCAACGCGGTGTAGTAATAGGCTCGCAACAGATAGCCGCGCCGCTGGAAGTTGGTGAGCAGCTTGCGGTAGTCGATATCGAAGCCGAGCGAGCGCGACGTGGCGTAGAGGTTGGCGCCATCTATGAAGAGCGCGATCTTTTCGCGAGGGTCAAACATCGGAATTTCCTTCAACGGAAACGTGGGCAATATGTCATGGACAAACTGGCTGGTGCTCAAAGCGTTGCACGTTGATGTCTTTGGCACCACAATTTTGACAAAAACATTAAGCCTTGGAATTTCTCCCTTGCCTTGTTTTTTTCGCTTTCTGGCGCTAAGCAGGCTCCAACTCCCGCTACCGCTGACATGAAAGGGGCACCCGATGGCCCGCGTAACTGTTGAAGATTGCATCGACAAGGTGAACAACCGTTTCGAGCTCGTTCTGCTCGCCGGTCACCGGGCCCGCCTCATTTCGCAGGGCGCGCCGATTACCATCGACCGCGACAACGACAAGAACCCTGTTGTGGCCCTGCGTGAAATCGCGGATGAAACGCTGTCGCCGGGCGACCTCAAGGAAGACCTGATCCACTCCTTGCAGAAGCATGTCGAAGTCGACGAGCCGGAAGCGGATGCGGCTCAGATCGAGGCCAATGCCAACGCACCGGCCGACGACGTCGAGGAAGAGAACATCACCTTCGACCGCATGTCGGAAGAAGATCTGATTGCCGGCATCGAGGGTCTCGTCGCGCCGGAGAAAAGCGACGATTTCTAAGCTCTTGGATCAAAGACCACATCTTTTAGTGTGGTGAATAGATGTTACTTAAGGGGTGCCGGCGCCTAGCGCGGGCGCCCCTTCTTGATTTCCGGTGCAGGAGTGTCCGTCCATGATGCGTCAGTACGAGCTTGTTGAGCGCGTCCAGCGCTACAAGCCTGACGTCAATGAGGCGCTGCTGAACAAGGCTTACGTCTATGCCATGCAGAAGCACGGCCATCAGCGCCGTGCTTCCGGAGATCCTTACTTCTCCCACCCGCTCGAAGTGGCGGCGATCCTGACCGACATGCATATGGACGAGGCGACCATTGCGGTGGCTCTCCTCCACGACACGATTGAAGACACGACGGCAACCCGCCAGGAAATCGATGCCCTGTTTGGCCCCGATCTGGGCCACCTCGTGGAAGGCCTGACCAAGCTCAAGAAGATCGACCTGGTTTCCAAGAAGGTTGAGCAGGCCGAAAACCTGCGCAAGCTTCTTCTGGCAATCGCACAGGATGTTCGCGTTCTTCTGGTGAAGCTCGCCGATCGCATGCACAACATGCGCACGCTCGACCACATGGCGCCGGAAAAGCGCCTGCGGATCGCCGAAGAAACCATGGATATCTACGCCCCGCTTGCAGGCCGCATGGGCATGCAGGGCGTTCGCGAGGAACTCGAGGAGCTCGCTTTCCGGCACATCAATCCGGAGGCGTTCCAGACCCTCACCAACAAGCTGGCGGAGGTCTTCGAGAAGAACAAGACGACCTTGTCCGATATTGAAGCCTCGCTGTCGCGGCTGTTGGAGAAGGCGAACGTCAAGGCGTCCGTGAAGTCGCGGCAGAAAAAGGCCTGGTCAGTCTTCCGCAAGATGGAAACCAAGGCGCTCTCCTTCGACCAGATGTCGGACATCTTCGGCTTCCGCGTCCTCGTCGACACGGTGGACGACTGCTATCGCGTGCTTGGTGCCGTTCACACGACCTGGTCCATGGTGCCGGGCCGGTTCAAGGACTACATCTCGACGCCTAAGCAGAACGACTATCGCTCGATCCACACCACCATTGTCGGCCCGTCCAACCAGCGCGTGGAGCTTCAGATCCGCACGCAGGAAATGAACAAGATCGCCGAATATGGCGTCGCGGCCCACGCGATCTATAAGGACGGTGGCAATCGCAACGGAGCCTCGGGCGGTCACGGCGTGTCCAAGGACACCAACGCCTATGCCTGGCTTCGGCGTACGATCGAGTCGCTGGCGGAAGGCGATAGCCCGGAAGACTTCCTGGAAAACACAAAGCTCGAACTGTTCCAGGATCAGGTGTTCTGCTTCACCCCCAAGGGCAAGCTGATCGCGCTGCCGCGTGGAGCAACGCCCATCGACTTCGCTTACGCGGTTCACACGGAGGTCGGCGACACCTGCGTCGGCGTCAAGGTCAACGGCCACGTCATGCCGCTGGTGACCGAGTTGAAGAACGGCGACGAGGTCGAAATCATCCGCTCCAAGGCGCAGGTGCCGCCCGCTGCCTGGGAATCGGTGGTGGTCACCGGGAAGGCGCGCGCTGCCATTCGCCGGGCAACCAAGAACGCCATTCGCAAACAGTATTCCGGCCTGGGCATCCGCATCCTCGAGCGCGCGTTCGAGCGGAGTGGCAAGCAGTTCACCCGCGACCAGCTGAAGCCAGTTCTCCACCGGCTGGGCCACAAGGACATCGATGACGTTCTGGCAGCCGTTGGCCGTGGCGAACTGCCGTCGCATGACGTTCTGAAGGCCGTGTTCCCCGACTTCAAGGACGAACGCGTGTCACTGAACCCGCCGCGACAGCGCGAAGAAGGGTGGTTCAACCTGCGCAACGCGGCCGGCATGTTGTTCCAGGTGCCGGGCAAATCCACCAGAAAGGCCCCGTCAAACGGCGCCCTGCCTATCCGCGGTGTGCAAGGGGATCTGCCGGTGCGCTTCGCGCCGGAAGGCGCTGTGCCGGGCGACCGCATCGTCGGCATTCTCGAGCCGGGGCAGGGCATCACGATCTACCCGATCCAGTCGCCCTCGCTTACCGCGTTCGACGATCACCCCGAACGCTGGATCGACGTCCGCTGGGATATCGATGAAGCCACGGCCGAGCGCTTTCCTGCGCGCATTGCTGTCACCACCATCAACGCGCCGGGTTCACTTGCCGAGATTGCCGGCGTGGTCGCTGCCAACGACGCGAACATTCACAACCTTTCGATGATCAGCACGGCGCCTGATTTCACCGAGATGATGTTCGACCTAGAAGTCTGGGACCTGAAGCACCTCAGTCGGCTTCTGTCGCAACTGAAGGACGCATCGAGCGTTAGTGACGCACGCCGCGTCAATGGCTGACCGCACACTGGGGAGACCAATGAACACGGACGACGTCATCGCCATCTTTCGCGACGCAGGCGCGATCCTCGAAGGTCATTTCATTCTGACGTCAGGTCTGCGCAGCCCCATCTTCCTGCAGAAGGCACGCGTTTTCATGCATGCCGATAAGACGGAAGTTCTTTGCCGCGCGCTGGCGGAACGCATCCGCGAGCAGTTTTCAGGGAACATCGACTACGTCGTTGGGCCTGCAATCGGTGGTCTGATCCCGGCCTACGAGACCTCGCGCCATCTTCGTGTGCCCGCGATCTGGGTCGAGCGCGATCATGGCGAGTTTCGGCTCAAGCGCTTTGAGATCAAGGAAGGCGCGCGCATCCTGATCGTTGAAGACATTGTCACGACTGGTCTATCCATCCGCGAAACCGTCACGGCCATGTTGAAGGTAAACGCGGAGGTTCTCGGAGCCGCCTGTATCATCGACCGGTCCGCGGGCAAGGCAGATGTTGGCGTCCCGCTGGTGTCCTTGGCGCAATACGAGGTGCCCGCCTATCCGCCGGACCTGATGCCTGCAGAGCTTGCCAAGATCCCGCCGGTGAAGCCGGGCAGCCGCTCCGCCGCAGTTTCGCGCTGATTTCCTTGCCATGATCATCGGCATCGGCAGCGACCTTATCGACATCCGTCGAATCGAAAAGACCTTGGAGCGGCATGGCGAGCGCTTCCGAGCACGCGTGTTTACTGACATCGAGCAGGCAAGATCCGACCGCCGAAAGGAGCGCGCCGCGTCCTACGCCAAGCGTTTTGCTGCCAAGGAGGCTTGCGCCAAGGCACTTGGCACCGGCCTTGCTCGTGGCGTGTTCTGGCGTGATATGGGCGTGGTGAACCTGCCGGGCGGCAAGCCGACGATGAAGCTCACCAACGGCGCAGCCGCGCGGCTGGCTTCCATGACGCCCGCGGGACACGTGGCTGTTGTTCACCTCACCATCACCGATGACTTTCCGCTCGCGCAAGCCTTTGTGATTATCGAAGCTCTGCCGGCTTCGTGAGGACGCTGCGCCACGCTGCGGCCGCATTGCCCGCGTGGGGAACAGCGGCTAAGAGGTGAACACTATTCGGGTCTGCGCGGGAGCGGGCCTCATCGAGGACGGCATGAGCGTGGCAGACAAGACCGAGAAGAAAAGCGGCGGCTTTGGCGAAACCGTCAACGTCATAGCGCAGGCGCTCATTCTGGCGCTAATCATCCGCACGCTGTTCTTCCAGCCTTTCTCGATCCCGTCCGGCTCCATGCGCCCGACCCTCCTGGAAGGCGACTACCTCTTCGTGACCAAGTGGGCATATGGCTATTCACGCTATTCCTTGCCGTTCGGACCGGATCTGTTCGATGGCCGCATCTGGGGATCGGCGCCGGAACGCGGCGACGTGGCCGTCTTCAAGTATCCGCCGAATCCGTCCCTGGATTACATCAAGCGCGTGATCGGCTTGCCGGGCGATCGCATTCAGATGCAGGACGGCGTCCTCTACATCAACGGCGAGGCTGTTCCGCGCGAAAAGATCGGCCAGATCCAGAACCGCGACATCACGGAAGAAGAACGTCCGGTGGACGTGTATCGCGAAACCCTTCCGAACGGCGTTTCCTATGAAACGCTCGATCTCACCCCGAACTCCTACGGTGACAACACCGAAGAATATGTCGTTCCGCCCGGACATTATTTCATGATGGGTGACAACCGCGACAACTCCACCGACAGCCGCTTCATGAACGCCGTTGGCTTTGTGCCGGAAGAAAACCTCGTCGGTCGAGCCAACATCATCTTCTTCTCCATAGCGGACAGTGCGAGCCCGCTCGAAATCTGGAGATGGCCAACCGAACTGCGCGCGTCGCGGCTCCTCAACTTCGTCAACTGAAATGGCGCAACGGGCGAGCCAGGCAGAGCGTTGGACCACGAGCGGCCTTGAAGAGCGCATTGGCTATCAGTTCAGTGACACTGCGCGTCTTGAGGGGGCTCTGACGCACGCCAGTGCTCGCTCGAGCGGCGGAACGGACTACCAGCGGCTGGAATTCCTCGGCGACCGCGTGCTCGGCCTTGTCGTTGCCGATTGGCTTTACCAGACCTATCCGCAGGCCAGCGAAGGCGAAATGTCGGTGCGTCTCAACGCGCTCGTCAATGCCGAGACGCTGGCGATGATTGCCGAGGAGATCGGCATTACGGAGTGGATCAAGGCGGGTCGGGAGTTGCGCGGTGTTGCCGGTCGCAAGCGGGTCAACATGCGCGCGGATGTCATGGAAGCGCTGATCGCGGCCATCTATCTCGATGGCGGGTTCGGGCCGGCGCAGACCTTCATTCGCACCTTCTGGCGCGGCCATGCGGACAAGGCAGCGTCTGCCCGGCGCGATGCCAAGACCGAGCTGCAGGAATGGGCGCATCAGGCCAAGGCTCTGACGCCGGTCTACAGCGTCGTCAGCCGCACCGGGCCGGATCACGACCCAGTCTTCGTGGTGTCGGTGAGCATAGCAGGACTTGCGGACGAGCAGGGAAGCGGACGCTCCAAGCGCGAAGCGGAACAGGCGGCGGCAACCGCTGTTTTGCGTCGGGAAGGAGTTTGGACGGATGAAGGGTTGAGCGTGGATGCCTGAAGAGAACGCGGTACCGGAGGTGCAAACACGCTCTGGCTTTGTTGCGCTCATCGGGGCTCCAAACGCGGGCAAGTCCACCTTGCTCAATCAGCTGGTTGGCTCGAAGGTTTCCATCGTCACGCATAAGGTCCAGACCACGCGTGCGATCATTCGCGGCGTGGTCACGCAGGATCATGCACAGATCGTTTTTGTCGACACGCCGGGCATTTTCAAGCCGAAGCGGCGCCTCGACAATGCGATGGTGAGCACGGCCTGGCGCGGCGCAAAGGATGCCGATCTCGTGGTCCTGTTGATCGATGCCGAGCGCGGCATCCGCGGTGACGCGGAAGCCATTCTCCAGAGCCTGAACGACGTGGCTCAACCCAAGATCCTGCTCCTCAACAAGGTCGATCGCGTCAATCCCGAAAAGCTCCTGACGTTGTCTGCCGAAGCCAACGAGAAGGTGCGCTTCGAGCGCACCTTCATGATTTCCGCGCTGACGGGCTCCGGCTGCAAGGACTTCCTGCGCTACCTCGGCGAGGCGCTGCCGCAGGGGCCTTGGTATTATCCCGAAGACCAGATCTCCGATCTCCCGATGCGCCAGCTCGCCGCCGAGGTGACGCGCGAGAAGCTTTATCTGCGGCTGCATCAGGAACTTCCTTATTCGTCCCATGTCGAAACGGAGAAATGGGAAGAAAAGAAGGACGGTTCGGTGCGCATCGAGCAGGTCATCTATGTTGAGCGGGATAGCCAGAAGAAGATCGTGCTCGGGCACAAGGGCGAGACCATCCGCGCCATCGGCCAGGCTGCGCGCCGCGAGATCGGCGAAATGCTTGAACAGACCGTGCATCTCTTCTTGTTCGTGAAGGTGCGGGAAAACTGGGGCGATGATCCCGAACGCTACCGTGAAATGGGACTTGAGTTCCCGTCCTGACCGGCACAGAACGCTGCCATGGAATGGCGCGACGAAGGCATTATCCTGGCTACTCGCAAGCATGGTGAAACAAGCGCCATCCTTGAAGTCATGACGCGTTCGCGCGGGCGCCATCTTGGCCTCGTTCGCGGGGGCCTGTCGCGGCGGATGCGCCCGTTTCTGCAACCCGGCAACAAGGTCGACCTTCTGTGGCGTGCGCGGCTCGATGAGCATCTCGGCAGCTTCCAAGTGGAGCCGCTGGAACAAAACGCCGCCCGGCTCTTCGACAGTGCGGTTTCCGTTTACGGGTTGCAGGTGTTGGCCGCCCATTTGCGCCTTTTGCCCGAACGGGACCCGCATATCCGTCTTTACGAGACGCTTGGGATCATCATCGCCCATCTCGATGATGCAGATGTGGTCGGGGCCCTATTGGCCCGCTTCGAGGTCGCAGTGCTCGACGAACTCGGTTTTGGCCTGGACCTCACCCGGTGTGGGGCCACGGGATCGAGCGACGACCTGATCTATGTTTCGCCGAAAACGGGCCGCGCCATCAGCGGCGAAGCGGGAAGCGCCTGGGCTGACCGGCTGTTCGGCCTCCCACCCTTCCTGCGGGTCGGCTCTGCGCTGGGAGGAGACGCGGCGGCCATCCACGACGCCTTCCGCCTGACGGGCCATTTCCTGGCCCGGCATGTTTATGAGCCGCGCGGTATCGAAGCGCCGGAAGCGCGCGCTTCCTTTCTAGCGGCCTTGACCAAGGCGCTGAACCGACCTGTGTCGAAGGAGCACACATCCGTATGAGCGACGCTGTTGAGCTCTTTCCCGGTTTCGTGGCACGCGGTGGTGCCGGCACCGTGCCCCATGATGTTGTGGGGTCGATAAGCGGGCTCGAATTCCTGCAACGGATCATCCAGGGCGACTATCCCGTGCCTCCGATAGGTCGGCACCTGGGGTTCGGCCTGTCCGAGGTGGCCGAAGGCCGGGCGGTCTTCCGCGGCATGCCGAGTGCAGCGTATCTCAACCCGCTCGGCGTGGTGCATGGCGGCTGGGCGGCCACATTGCTGGACAGTGCGCTGGGTTGTGCCGTCCACACCTTATTGCAGGCGGGCGAGGGCTATTCGACGGTCGAGTTCAAGGTCAACCTGACGCGCCCGATCACGGCCAACACCGGCGAAGTGGTTGCGGAAGGACGTGTCCTGCACAAGGGCCGCACCACCGCTGTTTCAGAAGCCAGCCTGAAGGACAGCACCGGCAAGCTCCTCGCAATCGGCACCGAGACTTGCTCCATCTTCCCGATAACGCAGCTGGCGCCCCGCTGAGCTACTCGGCCGGCACGATCTGCGGCCGCTCCACCGGCTTCTCGCGAATGGGCAGGTGAACCAAGGCCGCGAAGACGCCGAGCGCGACACCGAGCCACCAAACGGGATCATAGCTGCCGAACCGGTCGTACAGGTAGCCGCCGAGCCACACGCCCAAAAACGACCCGATCTGATGCGAAAAGAAGACCAGGCCGCCAAGAAGGCCGAGATGGCGCGTTCCGAACATGATCGCCACCAGCCCGTTTGTCGGTGGCACGGTTGAAAGCCATAAAAGGCCCATCAGCACGGCAAAGACGACCACGCTCGTTGGCGTTTGCGGCAACAAAAGAAAGCCCGTCACGAGAATGGAGCGCCCGATATAGATCCAGGCGAGGAAGGTCGGTTTTGAGTAGCGCTGACCGATGATGCCAGCTGCCAGCGAACCGATGATGTTAAAGAAGCCGATGAGCGCGAGCGCCAGAACGGCATAGCGGGCGTCGATGCCGAGATCCGCGATATAGGCGGGGAAGTGAGCCGTGATGAACGCCACCTGGAAGCCGCACACGAAGAAGCCAGCAACCAGCAGGTTGTAGCTGCGGTGTCCCAAGGCTTCGCGAAGCGCGGCTCCGAGCGTCTGTTCGTAAACGGCCTGACCGGCAAGTCCCGTCTTGGAGTTGCCCCGCAACGGCACGGCGATCAACGGGATCACCAGCATCATCGCCGCCATGATCAACAGCGAGTTGAACCAGCCATAGGCATCGATCAAGCCTTGGCTAAGTGGCGCGAACAGGAACATGCCCGCTGAACCGGCTGCCGTTCCCAAGCCGAAGGCAAAGCTTCGCCGTTCAGCCGGAACGTTGCGCGCAAAGGCGGCCAGCACGATGCCAAACGAACCCGACGCAACACCGAGGCCCACCAGCAGGCCGCCACCGAGGTACAGCATGCCGGGCGTGGTTGCGAGCGCCATCAGGCAAAGGCCCGCTGCATACATGAAGCCCGACAACGCTAGCACGCGCCAGGTGCCGTAGCGGTCGGCAAGCGCACCGAAGATTGGCGTTCCGACGCCCCAGGCAAGGTTCTGGAAAGCCATGGCCAGGCCGAAGGTGGTGCGGTCCCATCCTTTCTCGGCCAGCATCGGCAACTGGTAGAAGCCCATGGCCGATCGCGGGCCGAAGGTCAGTGCCGCGATAACGCAGCCGCAGATGATGAGGAACCACGGAAGCGTGCTACGGTGCGTGGCTGCAAGTGCCATGGAAGAAGTCCCCGCCAGATAGGCGACTTCTACCGCGTTTGGGGACAGCTACAATTGAATAGAAGAACCGGACCGATCAATTGTTTTGATCGAGCACCAGCGCCGGCTTTGCCGACTTCTGCGCTTGGCCGGCCAGGTCCTGCGGAACGAAATGCACTTCCTGCTGCGGGAAGGGGATCGTGATCCCCTTTTCCTCGAGAAGACGTTTGGCGGACGCCGTCATGTCCGACTTCAGCCGCTCGAAATCACTGCTTGCCGACCAGTAGCGGACATTGAGGTTGATTGCGCTCGCCGCCAGTTCCGTGACGAAGATGGCAGGTTCCGGCTCCTTGTAGACCCGGCTGTCGCCAATCAGCATGTCCATCAAAGTCGACTTGGCGAGGGCGACATCGTCATCGTAGCCGATGCCGATGAGGATATCGGTGCGTCGATCCGCGTTGCGGGAAAAGTTCTTGACCGGCGTTCCCCACAGCGAACTGTTTGGGGCGAGAACATAGAGCCCGTCGAAGGTCCGGAGTTCGGTGGCGAAAAGGCCGATCTCGCGAACGGTTCCGGCGACGGCGCCGGCGTCGATATATTCGCCCACGCGAAAGGGTCTCAGGAACAGCAGCATCAGCCCGGCGGCGATGTTCTGCAGCGTGCCTTGAAGCGCCAGTCCAATGGCAAGACCGGCAGCGCCGAGTGCGGCCACGATGCTGGTTGTTTGCACGCCGAACTGCGAAAGGACCGTGACGCCAACGAAGATGAGCACGACGTAGCGCAGCGTCTTAGACAGAAACGTCTTGATCGTCTCGTCGATGTGCCTGAACGAGCCCATGGCCGCGTAGGACCAGCGCTCCGCATAGCCCGCGAAGATCCAGCCCACGACGAGGATCACCACCGCCCCGAGAAGCGAGAGGGAATAAGCGACCGCCAGAGCAGCCAGCATGTCCCAGGCGCTGCTCGCTGCCGCCAAAAGGTTTGTTCGGGAAGCGTCCATTAGATTCCTTGCTCGCTCATCCGCTCAGCGGCGCAACTAGTGCGACAATGCTGCGAAGCAACGCTCCAGGACGCCGGCACCAGAGATACGTGATTCTAGTTCGTATTCTCACTTTGGATTGCCGCGAAGCGATCGAGGAATTGCTGCTGGGCCTGCACCGCGGGCATGGGCTCGAGCTGAAACATGTCCGCTGCAAAACCGCGTGGCCGCCCGAAGAACTGGGCGGCTTCCGTTTCCGCAAAGCCGGCCAGCTGGGTTGCCTCGAAGTAGGCGGCCACCATGTCGGCGCGCTTGATCAAGCGCCGGAGCGGCTCGGGCAGGGCAGGGGCAAGCCCGAAGCAGCGGTGAATGGCTGCCTGCAAACGATGTTCGACGCTCTTGTAGTCGCCGCCGATCGCTGCCTTGAACGGCGAGATCATGTCGCCGATTACATATTCCGGCGCATCATGCAGCAAGGCTGCAAGCTTTGCCCCCCATGACGCAGCGGGGTCGAAGCGGCAGACGATTTTCTCCACCAGAAGGGAGTGCTGGGCCACCGAAAAGGCGTGGTCGCCTTGGGTTTGCCCGTTCCAGCGGGCCACGCGGGCAAGCCCGTGGGCGATGTCGCTGATCTCGATGTCGAGCGGAGATGGATCCAGAAGATCGAGCCGCCGACCAGACAGCATCCGCTGCCAAGCGCGGGTCGGTGCGCCAGGTCGATCGGGCATTAGTCGCCTGCGTCTGCAGCGGCTTCTGGGAAGCCGAACTTGGCCCAGCCGGGGATGGACAGCGTCACGGGAACATCACCTGCTGTGACGGCCAAGCCGTTGTCCATGGCAGCCTTCACCTTGTCGATGCGCACCAGCGCCAGCCCGTGCCGTCCCAGCCCGGAGCCCATTGAACCGACAAGGCGGCCCGCAACCGTGATGTCGGTGCCGGTCGGCGGCAGATCCGCTTCCCCTTCGGCAAGCAGGATCCGGCGGCGTGCGGTGCCGCGATGCTGCATGCGCGACACCACCTCCTGACCGACATAGCAGCCCTTCTTGAAGCCGACGGCGCCGATCTGGTCCAGGAGAACGTCATGCGGGAAGGCATCGCCAAGCTCGTAATCGCTGCCGCTTTCAGCGATGCCGTGCTTCACGCGATAAGCGGTCCACGCCATCAGATCCGAGGTTTCAGCCGGTTCAGTGCCGTAGTGCCGCACCACTGAGCCATCTGCAAAGCGCCGGTCCACTAGGCCGAATCCGGGGTTTTCGGCCTCTGCTTCCCCGCGCAAGGAAACTGTTACAAGCGACTCATCTTCAACGGTGATCTCGGCCTTTGCGCGAAGCCGGTACATTGTCAGTCGCCGCACGAAATCGGTCGCTACGGCGGCGCGGCAATCGAGTCGGAAGCCCCCTTCAACCCGCGACACAAGGAAGTCGAACAGGATCTTGCCTTGTGGTGAAAGCAGGGCTCCGGGAACAACTTCGCCGGCTTGCACGGGGGTGAGGTCCACCGTGAGGATGTTCTGCAAGAAGGACTCGGCATCGGGGCCGGTCACGAGGATCAGCGCGCGATGGGCAAGGCGGACGGTTGGCATCGGTGTCTTCCCTTGTCTCTGCGTCGCGCATTACGTAAGCCGGGCGCACAACCGGGACAAGCGACATGACGGCCACCCACGACCTAATCCTGACGGGCGCCACAGTGGTGAACCACGATGGTGAGGGCATCCGCGACATTGGCGTCACGGCTGGCCGTATCTCGTTCGTCGGCGATCTATCGCGTGCAAGTGCGGGGGAACGGGTCGACTGTACCGGCCTCCACATTCTGCCGGGGGTTGTCGACAGCCAGGTGCACTTCCGCGAGCCTGGGCTGGAACACAAGGAGGATCTGGAATCAGGGTCGCGCGCAGCGGTGCTCGGAGGTGTGACGGCGGTGTTCGAGATGCCGAACACCAATCCGCTCACCACGGACGAGGCGGCCTTGGCCGACAAGGTGCGCCGCGCCACGAACCGCATGCATTGCGACTTCGCTTTTTGGGTCGGCGGCACGCGCGACAATGCGCCCGATGTGGCCGAACTCGAGCGTCTGCCGGGTGCCGCCGGCATCAAGGTGTTCATGGGCTCTTCCACGGGAAACCTCCTGGTGGAAGATGACAACGGGGTCTTCGAGATCCTGCGCCGGACCCGTCGACGCGCTGCCTTCCATTCCGAAGATGAGTTCCGCCTTCGCGAACGCCTTTCCGTGCGGGTTGAAGGCGATCCGGCTTCGCACCCGGTGTGGCGGGATGCGACGGCGGCGCTGCAATGCACGCAGCGGCTCGTTGCGATTGCTCGGCGCGCCCGCGCGCGCATTCACGTGCTGCATATCTCGACGGCCGAAGAGATCCCGTTTCTTGCCGCCCACAAGGACGTCGCAACCTGCGAGGCGACGCCGCATCACTTGACGCTGACTGCTGACGATTACGCGCGGTTGGGCACGCTCATTCAGATGAACCCGCCTGTTCGTGACGCAGGACACCGCCATGGCATTTGGGCCGGCATCAAGGGGGGCATCGTCGATGTGCTCGGTTCCGACCACGCACCCCACACGCTGGAAGAAAAGGCAAAGCTCTATCCTGCCTCGCCTTCGGGCATGACGGGCGTGCAAACCCTGGTTCCAATCATGCTGGACCACGTCAATGCCGGCCGCCTGAGCCTGCAGCGCTTCGTGGACCTGTCGAGCCACGGGCCCAACCGGATCTTCGGCATGGCCCGGAAAGGACGCATCGCCGTTGGCTATGACGCCGATCTCACTGTGGTGGACATGAAGCGCACGGAAACAATCACAAACGCGCAGGCTGGGTCGAGGGCCGGATGGACGCCCTATGATGGCAAGCAGGTCACCGGCTGGCCAGTAGGAACGATCGTGCGTGGCCAGCGGGCGATGTGGGAAGGCGAGATCGTCGCGCCATCCACAGGTCAGCCGGTTCTTTTCAGCGAAGCGCTGCCCGCAGCGTGACGCTTATTCGCCGGCGACGAAGAACGACCACCGGCCTTCCGGCGTGATTCCCACGCGGTAGAACACATAAGCGCCGAAGCTCTTCATTTCCTCGTAATCGCCTGCAGTGACGATCCGAAACAGTTCCACCCGCTGCGGACCCGTCAGGCTGTCGAGCGGCACGGCGAAGAAATAGGGCCATACATAAAGCTCGTCCGGCGTTCCGGCGTCCAGGTGCACGAAACCGGCGTCGAGAACTTCCTCGAGAATGGCCAGGATTTCATGTCCCTGGTCATCGCCGGCCAACTGCTTCAGGAACTCGATGGGATCGCTCTCCACATCGCCAAGCGAAAGTTGTGTCTGTGTTTCGCCTGTGCCGATCAGCGGACGCAGGCGCTCGATATCCCCGCTGTTGCAGGCATCGTAGATCAACTGGTGCATGCGCCGAACGGGCTCAGGCAGCCGCGACAGATCATAGATCACTTCGGCCGGCTGTTCGTCAGGGTCGCTTTGCGGATGGGTCGCCGAAGGGGACGAAAGGCCACCTTCGGGTTCCTCCGTTTCTGTACCCCCATCGGGAGCGGCAGGAGCCGGGCTATCGCCCAAGGCGTTCGGGAGCGGCAAAGGGCTGCGCTGAATCGGCGCCTGCGCACCGGATGGCGCGGTTGTGGCGTCGTTCTGGATCTCGCTCAGCGCATGCGCGGGTAGGGGGAGCAGGGTCAAACCGGCAAAAAGCGCGGCCGTTGCCGTGAAGCGGCCGAGGGGAGTAGCGAAGAAAAAGGGCATCGTGCTCCTGAGTATCCGCCGGCGCAGCTGGTGATGCTGTTGCGCCGGATCAGTGCCGTGACTGATAAACGTCGAACTCGCCGGCTTCAACACGCTCGCGCATGCGCTCGAGCAAGGCCAGCGCCGCAGCGTCGCCCGACTCGCGCAGCAGTTCGCCGAGCGCTGTCGTCAGGGCCGCTTCCGCCATGATCTCCGGCTCGATGCCGGCTGAAATGCCATCGGCCCAGGCCTCGTTGTGGCTTTCCACGGCGGTGAGCCGCTTTTCTTCGCGGATCATGGCATCGATGTCGTTGCGACCAAGGTCCATGCTTTCCTATCCCCATCTGCAGTGTCACCCGGCTGCCACACCGGTCGAACTTGATGCTTTCCTTTAATGTCCCTTTAAACGTTAGCACAGTCTGCCCCGACTGCACCCCGCCTACCGGGTTAAAAAGTAAATCGAATGTTAATAGCCGAATCTTGCGGCAGTCTGATCAGCCAGTTTTTCTCCCTCGGCTCGGTATCGCTCAAAAGCTGCCACGGCCGAGCTCGTGCATGTCGAATATGAACTCGCGAACGAACGGTAGCCGCGATTGAAGCTCGCCGTGAACTGAGCCTTGCGCGCGTCCGTGGTCGCTTCGGCTGCGATCAGCTTGCCCATGAGGTCGCGCCATTGCGTGCCCGGCTCGCCACACAGGTTGCGCAGGTAATGGAGTGCGCCCAGAAGTTCCGAAAGACGCAGCAACGCGGGCTCGAAAGGCGGCGCTTGTGTTTGCGCGGTCGCCGGTCCGCTTGCCGCGCAAACAACCAGGACGGCGAAAAGGTGGCGGCGCATCATGAGGGGCATCCTGCCGGAGTGTCGTGGCGGGTAAGCGACACCCCTTGTCCGAGAATCTCCCTCGCGACTTCTATCGTGGAAGGGGTGGCCGGCAGATCCTCCATGGCGTCCACAGCAAACCAGCCGACTTCCGCGGCATCGTCACCGGCGGTTGGGTTTGCACCATTGGCAACGGCGCTAAACACATGGAGGTGGAACGAACCCCAGTCGCCAACCAGTGGGATCATCCGCAGGAGCCGATAATCCGTTGCGCTTAGTCCGGTTTCCTCCAGGAGTTCTCGGCGCACGGCATCTTCAAGCGATTCGCCGGCTTCGACCTTGCCGCCCGGGAAGGCCCACAAACCGAGATTTGGCGCGCGGCCGCGCTTCACCAAAAGGAACGCGTCGCCCTTACGGAGCACAACGGAAACGGCCGGGATGGGTGCATTTGCCATGGGTCGCGACTATCTAAGGAACGGATGCGAAGTCAAATCGAAGGGTGCAGGCCATGTGCGGACGCTTCACGCTGACAGCGACGCCGGACGAAGTCGGCGCAATGTTTGCGCTGCTCGAGGTGGAGCCGTTTCCTGCCCGCTACAACATCGCGCCGACGCAGCCCGTTCTGATTGTCGCGCCCGGTCCCGCGCGGGAGCCTGGATCCAACCTGCCGGACCGACAGGGGATGCTTGTGCGCTGGGGCTTGCTTCCATCCTGGGCCAAGAACCCGAAGGAACTCCCGCTGCTGATCAACGCACGTTCCGAAACGGTCAACGAAAAGGCTGCTTTCAAGGCGCCCATGCGTCACCGACGCGTGCTGGTCCCCACAACCGGGTTCTACGAATGGAGACGGAGCGGAAAAACCAGGCAAGCTTTTTTCATTCGGCCGAGAAGCGGCGGCATCGCTGCCTTCGCCGGTCTCCTGGAGCATTACATGGAGCCGGGTGGGTCTGAGATGGACAGCTGCGCGATCGTCACAACCGCCGCCAACGATGATCTGCGATCCATCCACGACCGCATGCCGGTCGTGATCAAGCCGGAAGATTTTAGCCGCTGGCTTGATTGCCGCACGCGCGAGCCGCGCGACGTGCAAGATCTGCTGCGGCCTGTGGAGCCTGGCTTCTTTGAAGCCATTCCCGTGTCCGACAAGGTCAACAAGGTTGCCAACATCGGCGCTGACCTGATCCGGCCGGTTGCGGTGGTCGATCAACCGACCCGCGCCGCCGAAACAAGCGAGCCGGAACAAAGCCAACTGCAGCTCTTCTGACGATCAGGCAGCTTTTCGGCCGCGGGCCGGCACCTCGGCTGTGTCGTCGGCCGCCTGCTTCATCTTGACTGCCAGCGCGCCCAGAATGGCCGCAGAGCCGATCTGCCGGTAGTGCCGTGCGAGTTCAGCGTCCTTTGCAGCCTGCGGCCGCTTGGATTTCGTTTCAGCGTGCTGAGCCATCTCGTTTCCTCGAGCGAAGCGTTGTCCCTTGCTTCGAGTAGATGTTGCTTGATTGGGACTAAACCATGTCACGCCGGCCGGTTCGCTCCTATTCGCTAATCACAGAATTCTTCTATGTTTAATAAAGTCCTATGGAGCTGATGCTGACCCAGCAGCACGCTTGCTTTTCGCAGCGTCAGGCGCGATAACGCCGGCATGAAAACGACTTGGGCAATTCGCGGGATTTGCATTATCGGCTAGCGCTTCGCTGGTCCGGTCGTTTTCGCCTTCTCCTCACAGACGAAACAAACGCCCCGGCCAGCAGGCGAGGGCTGGTTATCGGCGTTGGTCAGCGCTTGGCGCGCCGATGAAGAGGGGAAAAGGAACGGGAATGGCAGGCACGTCGCTGCGGCTTCACAACACGCTCTCGCGTTCGAAGGACGTCTTCACGCCCATCGATCCGGATAATGTGCGCATGTATGTCTGCGGCCCGACCGTCTATGACTTTGCCCATATCGGTAACGCCCGGCCGGTGATCGTCTTCGACGTGCTTTATCGACTTTTGCGCCATGTCTACGGCGACAGCCACGTCACCTATGTCCGCAACATCACGGATGTCGACGACAAGATCAACGCACGCGCCTTGCGTGACTTTCCCGATCTGCCGCTCAACGAAGCGATCCGGCGTGTCACGGAAAAAACAGCCGATCAGTTCCACGCGGACGTTAAGGCCTTGGGTTGCCTGGAGCCCTCGCACGAGCCTCGCGCCACCGACTTCGTGCTGCCGCGCGATGATGGCAGAACCGACATGGTGAGCTTGATTCAGACCCTCATCAACCGCGGCCATGCCTATGCCGAAAAAGGGGAAATCCTTTTCGACACCGCCTCTATGAGCAGCTATGGCGGACTGTCCCGCCGTCCGCTGGACGAGCAGCAAGCAGGCGCGCGCGTTGCGGTGGATGCACACAAACGCAACCCCGGCGATTTCGTGCTTTGGAAGGCTTCTTCCGAAGACGAGCCAGGCTGGAACGCTGTTTTCACGGTGGAGGCCTTGCCGTTCGCGATCCGCGGACGTCCCGGCTGGCACATCGAATGCTCGGCCATGTCCGCCGCCTATCTTGGCGAGGTCTTCGACATCCATGGTGGGGGGCTCGACCTGATCTTTCCTCACCACGAAAACGAAATCGCCCAGTCCCGCTGCGCGCATGGCACGGAGGTGATGGCGAACGTCTGGATGCACAACGGCTTCGTGCAGGTCGAAGGGCGCAAGATGTCGAAGTCGGAAGGCAATTTCATCACCATCCACGATCTCCTGCACACGGAAAAGTTCGGCGGCCGCAAATGGCCGGGAGAGGTGCTGCGCCTGGCGATGCTGAAAACGCATTACCGCGAGCCGATCGACTTCACCGTCGTCAAGCTGGAAGATGCGTTGCGTGAGATCGAGCGGTGGGAGCGGTTCGTCCAGGACGTTGAACCCGCGGGCGAGCCGGATCCACAAGTGCTGGATGCCCTTGCTGACGACTTGAACGTTTCGGAAGCGATCGGCCGCATTCATGCGCTGTTGCATGGCGGCGAGGCGGCCTCCGCACTGGCTTCGCTGCGGCTGATGGGTATCAATCCTGTGCGGAAAACGGATGTCGGCTCCGAGGTGCATGAAGCGGTGCGACAGCGCCTCGCCTTCATCGCGGCGAAGAACTGGGCGGCAGCCGACCGCATCCGCGACGAGCTTCTCGCGAAGGGCATCCAGCTAAAGGACGGCAAGGACCCCACGACGGGCGAACGCATCACAACCTGGGAGGTGAAACGGTGAGCCTCGACAACAAGCCGATCTACACGGGCGGATGCCAATGCGGCGCCGTGCGTTTTCGCGTCGAAGGCGCGCTGGCAAGCATCTCGATCTGCCATTGCCGCATGTGCCAGAAGGCCTTCGGCAACTTCTATGCCCCGCTTGCGACGGTTCCAGAGAACAGCCTCAGGTGGACCCGCGGCGAACCGAAGCGGTTCCAATCATCCAGTGTGGTCAAGCGCGGCTTTTGCCCGGACTGCGGCACACCGCTCACCTACGAGGCGCCGGATGGCGTGGCGCTGGCGATCGGCGCTTTTGATGATCCCGCGTCCGTGGCGCCCGACAAGCAGTGGGGCACGGAAAACAAGATTCCCTTTGTGGACGATCTGCATGGGTTGCCCGGGCACGAAACCATGGAGGACGAGACCTCCGCATCGTTCTTGCGGGACATGCAGAACTTCCAGCATCCCGATCACGACACTGACAGTGGGTGGGTGCCGGGACGGCAGGAAAAGCAATGACCCTGCGCCAGCTTTACCCTGCCATCGAGCCCTACGCATCCGGTCATCTTGCGGTTGGGGATGGTCATGAAATCTATTGGGAGCGATGCGGCACACCCGGTGCGAAGCCGGCGGTCTTTCTTCACGGCGGTCCCGGGTCGACCCTGTCGCCAAACCACCGGCGCCTTTTCGATCCAACCCTCTATGACGTGCTCCTGTTTGAACAGCGCGGCGCCGGCCGGTCCCGCCCGCATGCCTCGCTAGATGCTAATACAACCTGGCATCTGGTGGCTGATATCGAGCGCCTGCGTGAGATGGCGGGAGTGGAGCAATGGCTGGTGTTCGGCGGCTCCTGGGGCTCAACATTGGCTCTCGCTTACGCGCAAACGCACCGGGACCGCGTGTCCGAACTCGTTGTGCGCGGGATCTACGCGCTGACCAAGGCCGAGCTCGACTGGTACTACCAGTTCGGCGTGTCAGAGATGTTTCCCGACAAGTGGGAGCGCTTCGTCGCGCCCATTCCGGAAGTCGAACGCGGTGACCTCATGGCGGCTTACCGCAAGCGCCTCGTGGGAGATGATCCTGCGGAGCAGATTCGCTGCGCCAAGGCCTGGAGCCTGTGGGAAGGGGAAACCATCACGCTTCTGCCGGAGCCAGCGCTCAGCGCCCAGCATGATGGTGATCACTTCGCGCTGGCTTTCGCGCGCATCGAGAACCACTACTTCACGCATGCCGGCTGGCTGGAAGAAGGACAGCTGATCCGCGACGCCGGCCGGCTTGCCGGCATTCCCGGTGTGATCATCCATGGCCGCTATGACATGCCATGCCCGCTGCGCACGGCCTGGAACCTGCACAAGGCATGGCCTGGGTCGAAGCTCCACATCATTGAAGGAGCGGGGCACGCTTATACCGAGCCCGGTATTCTCGATCAGCTGATCCGCGCCACGGATCATTATGCCGGAAAGGTCGTCCAATGACGCGCGAGCGGCTTTACCTCTTCGACACCACGCTCAGGGACGGTCAGCAAACGCCGGGGATCGACTTCTCGGTTGAAGACAAGATCGCGATCGCCAGGATGCTGGATGAGTTCGGTCTCGATTACGTTGAGGGCGGTTACCCCGGCGCAAACCCAACCGACACAGCCTTCTTCGGCCGCAAGCAGACGAAGCGGGCTCGGTTCACAGCCTTCGGCATGACAAAGCGGGTCGGCATTTCAGCGTCCAACGATCCCGGCTTGGCCGCACTGTTGCAGGCGCAGGTCGACGCGGTCTGCTTTGTTGCGAAGAGCTGGGACTACCATGTTCGTGTTGCGCTCGGCTGCACCAACGATGAGAACCTTGAAGCCATCGAGGCTTCGGTGAAAGCCGCCGTCGGGGCCGGCCGCGAAGCACTGGTGGACTGCGAACACTTCTTCGACGGCTTCAAGGCCAATCCCGATTATGCGATTGCCTGCGCGCGAACCGCGCTGGAAGCAGGCGCCCGCTGGGTGGTCTTGTGCGACACGAATGGCGGCACGCTGCCGTCTGAAGTGCGCGACATCGTCGGCAAGGTTATTGCAGCCGGCATACCGGGCGAAAATCTCGGCATCCACGCTCATGATGATACGGGGCAGGCGGTAGCAAATTCGCTGGCAGCGGTTGAAGCCGGCGTCCGGCAAATCCAGGGCACGCTGAACGGCATCGGCGAGCGCTGCGGCAACGCCAACCTGGTCAGCCTGATTCCGACCCTGATGCTTAAGCCCGCTTTTGCCGATCGTTTCGAAGTCGGTATTTCCGGGCAGGCTCTGGCCGGCATCGCGCGCGTGTCGCATGCCTTCGACGAAATCCTCAACCGCGCTCCGGGCGAACAGGCACCCTATGTCGGCGCGTCCGCCTTTGCTACGAAGGCTGGCATCCATGCCTCCGCCATCGCCAAGGAACCGCAAACCTACGAGCACGTGCCGCCGGAAGCGGTCGGCAATCGCCGCCGCGTGATGGTGTCGGACCAGGGGGGCAAAGCGAACTTCATGGCCGAACTGGCGCGCCGTGGCATCGATGTCCCCCGCGATGACAGCCGGCTCGACACGCTGATCACCCTCGTGAAGGAGCGCGAAGCCCGCGGCTATGCCTATGAGGGAGCCGACGCCAGCTTTGAACTGCTTGCCTGCCAAACCCTCGGTCATGTGCCGGAATTCTTTTCCGTCACCAGCTTTCGCTGCATGGTGGAGCGTCGCTTCGATGCCAACGGCCAACTGCGCACCGTGTCAGAAGCGGTGGTGAAGGTGATGATCGACGACGAAGAAAAGATGTCGGTCGCCGAAGGCAATGGGCCGGTCAACGCGCTCGATATCGCGCTGCGCAAGGACCTCGGCAAGTTCCAGCACGAGATCCAGGATCTTGTGCTGGCGGACTACAAGGTGCGCATCCTTGATGGAGGAACTGAAGCGGTAACGCGGGTCATGATCGAATCACAGGACGGGCAGGGTGCGCGCTGGCGCACCGTGGGCGTGTCGAACAATGTGATCGACGCCTCGTTCCAGGCGTTGATGGACTCGATCGTGTTCAAGCTGATGAAGAACCGCCAATTGGCCGGCAGGGTCGCCGCAGAATAGCGGGTGATCCATGCACAAAATGCCGCTGTGCCATACGCAATCCGGCATGGCTTGAGCAGCTTTGTCGGCGCATAGAGCGGGCATGACCACCAAGTCCCATGCCCTCGCTCCCGAAACTCGCGGCTTTATCTATGCCGGCTTGGCCTATGGCATCTGGGGTGGTTTCTTTCCGCTCCTAATGAAGCTGGTCGCGCACATGCCGGCTGCGGAAGTGGTGGCGCACCGCGTGATCTGGGCTTTGCCAGTGGCTGCTGGCGTTCTTTTGTGGCTGGGTCGCACGGCCGATGTCAGGGCAGCGCTCCGATCACCTCGCACCATGCTGATGGCGGTCGTCACGGCAGCGCTGATCACGGTCAACTGGGGGATCTATGTCTGGGCCATTGCCGTCGAGCGGACGGTGGAGGCAGCGCTCGGCTACTACATCAACCCGCTGGTCACCATGGCGTTCGGCGCGTTTATCTTGCGCGAACCGTTGGACAAGGCAAAGCTGACGGCCATCGGCTTGGCGGTGGTTGGCGTCGTGCTGGTTGCAATCGAAGCAGGCGGCGTGCCGTGGATTTCGCTGACGCTGGCCTTCTCCTTCGCGGCTTACGGCTTCCTCAGAAAGACGCTTCCGATCGGTCCGAGCCAGGGGTTTTTCCTGGAAACGCTGATCCTCCTTGTTCCAGCCTTGGGTTATGTCGCTTGGCTGGCAGCGCAAGGGAAGGATCACTTCTTTGCAGGCACCGGCGAAGACATCCTGCTTCTGCTGGTTTGCGGGCCGGCAACGGCCATTCCGCTCCTTTTCTACGGGTTCGGCTCAAAGCTTCTGCGCATCACCACCATCGGCATCATGCAGTACATCGTTCCTACGGGCTTGTTCCTGCTGGCTGTTTTCGTGTTCAACGAACCGTTCACCTGGCAGCGCGGCGTCGCCTTCGGCTTCATCTGGGCAGGGCTGATCGTTTACACGCTCTCGCTCCTTTTCAACCAGAACAGGTTGTCTGCCCCGCCGCCACCGACCTGACGCAGCCCCGGTTCTTCAACGGCTTGAATGGAGGGATCAGCAGATTTTGCTGGTTCCATTCGCCGAGTGGGCGCATAGCGCAGGCATGTCCACGCACACCCTGCCGATACAGAATACCGATCCCGCACGCAGCGGCTTCTTCCTGGCTGTCGCCGCCTACTTTCTGTGGGGCTTCCTGCCGCTTTACATGAAGGCGGTCGCTCACATCCCAACGGTGGAGGTGGTGGCGCATCGTGCACTCTGGTCGGTGCCGATTGCTGGCCTTGCAGTGTTGTGGATGGGCCGGCTGCCGAGTGTCCGCTTGGCACTCACCACGCCCCGCGTGTTTGCAATGGCGCTGCTGACGGCCGCCATTATCTCGGTGAACTGGGGCATCTATGTTTGGGCGATCGCGGCGGACCGCACGGTGGAAGCCGCGCTGGGCTACTACATCAACCCCTTGTTCAGCGTGTTCCTCGCAGCGGTTCTTCTCGGCGAAAAGCTGACAAAGGCGCAGATCGTGGCCATTGGTCTTGCCGCTGCGGCGGTGGCCGTGCTCACCTGGGAGCGCGGCGGCTTGCCGTGGGTGTCGGTGGCGCTTGCGGTAAGCTGGGGCTTCTACGCGATGTTCAAACGCGCCCTGCCGATCGGCGCCAACGAAGGCTTCTTTCTGGAAGTGCTCATCATCAGCGTCCCGGCTGCGGCCTACCTGGCCTGGCTGACGATCGGCGGCCAGTCGCATTTCCTCGATGGCCCCGCGCACCTCAATGCCTGGCTCCTGGCCGCATCCGGGCTCGCAACGGCTTGTCCGCTGCTGCTTTACGCCAACGGCGCCAAGCTCCTGAAGCTCTCCACCATCGGGATGATGCAGTACATTGCGCCGAGCATCATCTTCCTGCTGGCGGTATTCTGGTTCCGCGAACCCTTCAGCGGCACGACCTTTATCGCCTTCCTGCTGATCTGGTGTGCCCTGGTGGTTTTCACCTGGTCCGCCTTCTTTCGCAGCAGGAAAGCGGGCTGACCGTCACATCCGCCGGATCACCCTTTCGTCGCCGACGTTACCGGTGGCGGATGCTCCGAGCAGGGCAGGAACGATTCCGTCCACCGCTTCGATGAACATCGGCTGCACGTTGTGGGCGGTGTGAACGAAGCCCTCGGCAGCCATGTGGTCCAGAAGGTCTCGCATTGGGTTCCAGAACCCCTTCTGATTGGCAAAGATCATCGGCTTGCGGTGGTGGCCGAGCTGTGCCCAGGTCATGATCTCGATGATCTCCTCCACCGTGCCGATCCCGCCGGGCAAGGCAACGAAGGCGTCGGACCGTTCAAACATCATGTGCTTGCGCGTGTGCATCGTGTCCACCACGAGCAGTTCGTCGAGGCCCGCGTGCTGGCCGTCTGCAGCCTCCTTGGAAAGCAGGAAGCGGGGGATGATGCCCGTGACTTTTCCTCCAGCTTCGATGGCGCCCCGCGAAACGGCCCCCATGACGCCGCGCGTCCCGCCGCCATAAATGAGGCGAAGACCGGCGCGTGCAATCTGCGCTCCGAGCGCTTGCCCGGCTTCCAGATAATGCGGCGCGCGGCCTGGGGAGGAGCCACAATAAACGCAAACAGAGGTGATGGAGGTCATGCCGGTGAATACCTGTCGTTAGGTCGTGCGGAAAAGCGGTCAAGCCCTAAATCGGCTTTTTCTTGTGAGCCGGATGAAAACAAGTTAAGGCCCGTTAGGATTAAGGGTTTTCCTCATGGCTGTGACTCCGGCGCGCGTTGTTTTGTTCCTGTTTGGCTTGTTCCTAGCAGCGGGAATCGTTGCCTATGGATCTGGTGCCTTCCAGCGCGAAGAAGCGCAAGGTTCTGGCACGGTTGCCGCCGTGGCGCCGGGTACGTCATCGTCCAACGGATTGGCCGCGGATGGGGGAGGCGCTTCCAACGCGCAGAACACAGCCGCACCACAACCTTTGCAAGCCGAGCCGCCTGCGGACGCGCCGGACACGACAAAAGCTGGCGCTTCTGCAGGGCACGTGCAGGCGCCAAGCTTTGACTTGCTGCGCGTGGAGCCGAATGGGTCGGTGGTTGTGGCAGGACAGGCAGCCGCTGGCGCTGCGGTGGAGGTGGTTTCCGGTTCGACGGTTCTGGGTAACACGGTTGCCGGCCCCCAGGGCGATTTTGCGATCGTGCTTGAAGAGCCGTTGAGCGGCGGCGACTACTCACTTGTGCTGCGTTCAACGGACAAGGGCAGTGCTGCCACTTCGGTTGAAACTGCGATTGTGTCCGTGCCTAAGGACAAGAGCGGCCAGGTTCTCGCCTTGGTGGAGCAGCCAGGTGAGCCAAGCCGCTTGATCACTGTTCCGGAAGCGCCTGCAGCATCAAACGATGCCGCCCCGGCCACCCCTCAGCCGCCTGCCGAACAAGCGGCGGGCGCTGCGTCACCCGCTCCGACGCCATCAACGGATACGCCGCACGCCTCGGCTGCCACGCAGCAGACAGGCGAAGCGCGCCCATCCGATCCCGTGGCAGCAGTACCAGCGGGTGAGACTGCAGCAAGAGCACCGGCAGCTGTTGCGAGCGCACCAACAGAGCAATCCGCCGCACAGGCACCCGCAACGGGTGAAAACGCATCGGTGCAGCAACCAGCCGCATCAGCACCGAGCGCAGCCGCTGCGCCGCAGGCAGAAGCTCAGCAAACAGCCGCTGCGGCCGCGAGCCCCGCCGGCACAACAACCAATGATCCCTCGGCTCCGGCAAGCGCTGGCGGCACCGCAGCATCGCAGCAACCGGCCGCCACACCGCCTGCACCTGTCCCGCCGGCAGGCGAGGCGGAGGAAAAGCAGGTTGCTGCCGCTGGTCCCGCCTCTGCCGGCAACGTGGCGGCACCAGGGACATCAACGCAGGGAAACAACGAAACCGCGCGTCCGCAACGGCGTTCGCCAGCCGTGGAAGCGGTGGAGATCGAAGCAGGCATGGTTTACATCGCCGGGCGTGCGGCTCCGGGCAGCACGCTGCGGGTTTATGCCAACAACCTTTTTCTCGGTCAGGTGATCGCCTCCGAAGCCGGCCGCTTCCTTGTTGAAGCGCAGCAGGATCTTCCGGTGGGAAGCTACACCATCCGCGTCGATGCCCTCGGTCCCGACGGCAGAACCGTCGTGGCCCGCGCCGCCGTGCCGTTCGACCGCGAAGCCGGCGAAGCGGTGGCGGCTGTAGCGCCGGCTGTGGTGGAGTCAAACGCGACAGCCCCTGTTGAGGCTGCACCCCCGTCTGTTGCGCCACCGGCTTCTGCGCCAGCCGGCGCTGTGGCTCCCGCCGCGCCCCCACCGCTCGCTCCCGAGGCTGAGCCATCCCAGGCCTCACCGGCCGCCACGCGCACTGCCGCGAGGGTCGGCCAGCCCCAAACCGTCCAGGAAGCGGGAACGTCGAGGACGGCGTCACCCGTTGAGACCACGGCGCAAAAGCCGGTCGAAACGGCCACCCAGGCGCCCGAAGATTCCACCCGGCGTGCGGAAATCGTTGGGGGGAGCCCGGTTGCGCCAGCCGAAACCACAGCGCCTGCGTTGCAGTCGGCCAAGGGCGCAGTGATCATCCGTCGCGGTGACACGCTTTGGAAGATTTCCCGCCGCGCTTATGGGCGGGGCACCCGCTATTCCACGATCTACCTGGCCAACCAGGATCAGATCGAAGATCCGGATATGATCTGGCCAGGCCAGGTCTTCGTGATGCCGAAAACATCCCGAGACGGTCACGAGGTGGATATGAGCAAGCTCGGCGCACAAGCAGTCGCGGGCGACCAGGTGGTGGAGAGCGAGTAAACCAAAGTCGCGATCACGAGCCACGCTCTTGCACTTCGAATCTCCATCGTTTATCGCCGATGAACGATGATGGCTTCTCCTGACGACGCAAACGCCGACGGCCAAACCGCTGAGCGCCTGGCAGCCCTCGCGCATCCGACGCGCCTGCGGATCCTGCGCGAGCTATCCGATCAGCCCGCTTGTTGCTGCAAGGAAGTTGTCGCCCGCCTTGATCTTGCCCAGTCCACCGTTTCCCAACATTTGAAGGTGTTGGTGGCCGCCGGGCTGGTACGTTACACACCCGACAAGCAGCGCTCCCACTATTCCCTTGACCGTGTGGCGTTGAAGAAGCTGTCTGGCGCGCTACAAGGCTTTGTGGACTGCTGCTGCACGGCAGACACCTGCCAGAACCCTGGAAAACCCCTTGCCTAAAACCGTTTCAGCCGACTCCGGCTCGCTTCTGCAAACCTTGCGGAATCTGTGGCCCTATATGTGGCCGTCCGAGCGCCCCGATCTGCGCGCCCGCGTGGTCTGGGCGAGCTTCTATCTCATCATCTCCAAGCTCGTTCTCATTGCTGTACCCTACTTCTTCAAGTGGGCCACGGATGCACTGGCCGGTGACGTCACCGGCCGGGAGGTGGTGCCGGTACTCCTGCTGGGGCCGGTGATGCTGGTGGTGGCGTACAATCTGGTGCGCACCATTCAGGTCGGATTGAACCAGTTGCGCGATGCGCTCTTCGCCCGCGTGGGACAATACGCGGTTCGCCAGCTTGCGTTTCGCACCTTCGTGCACATGCACCAGCTGTCGCTGCGCTTTCATCTCGAGCGCCGCACCGGCGGACTATCGCGCATCATTGAGCGCGGCACGAAGGGCATTGAAACGATCGTGCGCTTCACGATCCTCAACACCATTCCGACAATTCTGGAATTTGCCCTGACGGCGATCGTCTTCGCCTGGGCTTACGGCTTCAGCTACGTCCTGGTCGTGGCGCTGACGGTGCTGGCTTATGTCTGGTTCACCGTGAAGGCGAGCGACTGGCGCATTGGTATCCGCCGCGAGATGAACGATTCCGACACGGAAGCGAATTCCAAGGCAATCGACTCGCTGTTGAACTTCGAGACCGTCAAATATTTTGGCAACGAGCGCATGGAGGCCGAGCGCTTCGACCGCTCGATGGCCCGCTATGAAGTTGCTGCCACGAAGACCTGGACCTCACTCGGCTGGCTGAACTTCGGGCAAGGGGTGATCTTTGCGATCGGCATGGCAGTTGTCATGATCTTGTCGGCTCGCGAGGTCATGGCCGGAACGCAGACGGTTGGCGACTTCGTATTCATCAACGCATTGTTGATGCAGCTGTCGGTGCCGCTGAATTTCATCGGCTTCGTTTATCGCGAAATCCGCCAGGCCGTGGTGGACATCGAGCAGATGTTCGACCTTCTGGATGTGCCGCAGGAGGTCCAGGATCGCCCGGGCGCCAAGCCGCTGGCGGTGACGGAAGGCGTGGTTCGTTTCGAGGACGTCCATTTCTCGTATGATGCCAACCGCCGGATCCTGCGTGGCATCAGCTTCGAAGTCCCGGCGGGACAGACGGTCGCAATCGTGGGGCCGTCCGGTGCCGGCAAGTCAACTATCTCGCGGCTCCTGTTTCGCTTCTATGATGTCGGTGAAGGCCGCGTGACGATCGATGGGCAAGACGTGCGCGAGGTCACGCAGGAAAGCCTGCGTGCCGCGATCGGGATGGTGCCGCAGGATACCGTGCTCTTCAACGACACCATCGCCTACAACATTCGCTATGGCCGGACGTCTGCCTCCATGGACGAAATCAAGGAAGCGGCCGATCGCGCGCAGATTGCGGATTTTATTGCCCGCTTGCCGGATGGCTACAACAGCATGGTCGGTGAGCGCGGGTTGAAGCTGTCCGGCGGCGAAAAGCAGCGAGTCGCGATCGCCCGCACCATTCTCAAGGCGCCGCCGATCCTCATCCTCGATGAGGCAACATCAGCGCTGGACACGCAAACCGAACAGTCGATTCAGGCTGCACTGGACGTGGTCAGCCGCGGCCGAACGACGATCGTGATCGCCCACCGCTTGTCCACGGTGATCAACGCCGACCAGATCATCGTCTTGCGCGACGGTTTGATCGCTGAACGCGGCACGCATGCCGAACTGCTCGCCTTGGATGGCCTGTATGCGTCGATGTGGATGCGCCAGCGCGAAGCATCCGAGGCAGAAGAGCGGCTGCGCCTGGCCCGCGAAACCGACGATCTCGGCATCGTGGTTCGTCGCCGCACCTCCGAAACGGTTGAAAACGAGTGATAGGCGGCCGCGTTGCGGCAGCCCCACCTTTCCGCTAAGCACGGGGGGTCATTTCACGAGGCCTTTCTGATGAGCATAGCGGAAACCATCCGCAACACGCTGGTCCCGATCCACAAGGAAGGCTACCCGTTCATTGCGGCGTTTGCCTTGGCCACGATCCTGCTTGGCCTGCTTTGGGAACCGCTGTTTTTTGTGGGACTGGTGCTGACCGCATGGTGCGCCTTCTTTTTCCGCGATCCGCCGCGAGTGACGCCCGTGGATGATGATGTGGTCGTGAGCCCGGCCGACGGGCGTGTGTCTGCTGTTGGCCCCGCTGTTCCGCCACGCGAGCTTGATCTCGGATCGGGCGAAATGATGCGCGTGTCCGTGTTCATGGATGTTTTTTCGGGCCACGTGAACCGCGCACCGGTGCGCGGTCGGGTCAGCAAGATCGAATATCGTCCGGGCAAGTTCCTGAACGCGGACCTCGATAAATCGAGCGTCGAAAACGAGCGCAACGGCCTTTTGATCGACAGCCCTCATGGAACGGTGGCCTGCGTCCAGGTGGCCGGACTTGTTGCGCGTCGGATTGTTTGCTGGACCGAGGAAGGCGACGGCCTTGCGATCGGCGAGCGTTTCGGCCTGATCCGCTTTGGCTCGCGCCTCGACGTCTACCTGCCGTCTGGCGCCACGCCGCGCGTTGCGGTGGGGCAAAGTGCCATCGGCGGCGAAACCATCATCGCAGATTTCGGCCGCGGCTTGCCGGCGCCACTTGTAAGGGTATCCTGAAGCGATGAGCGCCAACTTCGACGACAAGCCACCCCCCGCGCAGTCCCGGCGCATCTCCATCCGCTTGCTGATCCCGAACCTGCTGACGCTGCTGGCCGTTTGCGCCGGTATGACGGGCATCCGCCTCGCTTTTGAAGGGCGCTATGACGTCGCCGTGGTGATGGTGCTCGGCGCCGCCCTTCTGGACGGCATCGACGGGCGGGCAGCCCGGGCCCTGAAGGCGACCTCGAATTTCGGCGCGCAGATGGACTCGTTGGCCGACATCGTCAATTTCGGCGTTGCGCCGGCACTGGTGCTTTACGCGTACCTCCTTAACGACGCCGGCTCACTGGGTTGGATCGTGGCGATGATCTACGCGATCGCCGTGGGCTTGCGGCTCGCGCGTTTCAACGTGATGCTGGAAGAGCCAAACCGTCCTGCGTGGCAGAACGCGTATTTCGTTGGCGTGCCTGCCCCTGCCGGGGCAGGGCTGGTGATGCTGCCGATCTACCTGGGCTTTCTTGGCGTGGAGCCGGGACCTTCCTTCGCGTTTCTTGCGGTGCTGTTCACGCTCGTGGTCGCCTTCCTGCTGGTCAGTCGCCTGCCCATCTACTCGGGCAAAACAGCCGGCAAGCGAATCCGACGCGATGCCGTTGTGCCTTTGATCCTTGGCACGGTGGCTTATGTGCTGTTTCTGGCGAGCTACACTTGGGAGACCCTCGTGGTTTCTGCGCTCTGCTACCTTCTGTTCCTGCCGTTCAGCGTGCGGGCGTTCAAGCGCCGGGAAGCGCGCGAGGGCTAGCGCCTAAGCGCGGCGTCGACGCGTTTCGCCGAACACGATCACGATACCCGCGACGACGATCAGGAGCGCGCCCAAGAACACTTCCGGCCGCGGAACGTCGCGCCAGATCAGGTAGCCGAGCAGAAACGACCACAACAGCGCGGAATACTCAAAGCAGGCAGCCACCGATGCGGGCGCGCGCTTCATCCCTTCGAAGAGGGTGAACTGGCCGACGCCCGCCAAAACGCCGGCGCCAAGCAGGAGCGCTGCCTGTTCCCATGTCGGCGTGACCCATGTCACGATCATCGGCACGGTGAGGATGATCAGGAAAAACAGGTTGTTGAGCACCATCTGGATGCTTGTGGGAGAGGAAAGCGCGATCTGCCGCAACAGGATGATCGAGTAGGCCCAGAAGCCGGCCGCCATCAGCACCAGGATCACAGGCACACTGAAGCCGAGCTGGGCTGGGTTGCTGGCAACAAGCACACCGGCAAACCCGGTCAGCACGGCGAACCAGCGCAGCGGCGTCACCTTTTCGCCGAGAAGCGGGATCGAAAGCAGCGTGGTGATGATCGGCGCGGCGAAGTAAAGCGTGGTCAGTTCCGCCAGCTGCAGATCGGCAGCCGCCGTGTAGTAGCAGATCCAGGCGCCAAGGATGACCAGGGACCGGAACGCCATCGGTTTGATGATCGGCGATCGAATGGCGTCGCGGTAAACATCCCAACGCCCGGCAAGGGCAAAGCCGGAGAGGATGGTGATGCTGCGCAGGCAAAGCACCTGCCACACCGTGAAGCCGGCAACCAGCAGCTTGATGCCAGCATCATGAATCGCAAAAAGCGAGTAGGCGCAGGTCACGAAGCCGATGGCAGCGATGCTGGTTTGCCGCGCGTTCAAATCAAGGGGCTGGCTCATGCTGGTTCCGGGACTCTCGCGCAGAGCCAGCATCTGCCTACCGGACGCCTTCACGCGGCGCCAAAGCCAGCCAAGCGAAAGCACTTGGGGCAGGGCGCGGAGGATTAGGGGTCGAGCGCCTCGATTGCCGTCCGATGACGCTGCATCTGAAGGAAGATGGCGTAGTCGCGGTCGAAGCGAGCCTTGACGTCCGTCTTGGGCAATTGGCTTCGCCCTGATTTTCCCATGGCGATGCAGGCCCTTTCCAAGGAGCCATGCAGGCCGGCGGCAGCGGCGGCGCACATGGCGCTTCCCGCCAGCATGGCATCGCCGTCGTGGTGTACGATGACTTCGCGGCCGGTTACATCGGCGTAAAGCTCCGGCAGCAGGGGATTGCGGGCATGGCCGCCCGCGACATGCAGCGTTTCCACCGCTGCGCCAGCCGCCCGGAGGCTGTCGAGGATTTGCCGCGTGCCAAGCGCGATCGCCACCGCGGCTCGCCAATAGATCCGGCACAAGCCGTCGAACGACGCGTCGAGCGACAACCCGGAGATGACTCCCAGCGCATGAGGGTCGGCAAAGGGCGTCCGGTTGCCATGGAAGTCCGGCAGCACATGAAGGCGCCTGGCAAAGGCCTCGCCCTCTGCAGCATGCAACTCGTTGATCCTGGTGCAGATCCTGCTGTGCATGGCCGATGTGGGTTCACCTCCGGCGCCATGCGCACGGATCACGTGGTCCAGCAACCCGCCAGTGGCTGATTGCCCGCCCTCGGTCACCCACGATTGTGGTAGCGTAACGCCGGGATAGGGACCCCAGCCGCCGGGGATGGCGATAGGGTCCGGAGAAAGGGTCATGAGGCAACTCGACGTGCCGGCGATCAGCGCCAGCTGGGTGCGCAGGATGTCAGGGGCGCCGGCATATTGGCCGAGCACGCCAAGCGCACCGGCATAGGCATCGATCAATCCAGGCCCGACGCGGCAGTCGGACGAGAGGCCAAGCGCTTCTGCGGCGGCATCGGTGAGCGTGCCAAGAGGGTCGCCAGGTCTGGCAGTCGTGTTCGGCAGCCCGCCACAAAGGAGGAAATCCTCAAGGCCCACGGCCGACAGGAAGTCGCCGTGCCAGGGTGACGCCCGATCCGGCTCGAAGGTCCACTTGCAGGTCAGCGTGCAACGCGAGCGGGCGCTGGACCCCGTTGCCTTCCAGGTAAGGAAATCTGCAAGGTCGTACAGGAAGCCGCAGCGCTCCCATTGATGGGGCAGATGGCGCTTCAGCCACATGGCCTTCGGCACCTGCATTTCCGGCGACATCCGCCCGCCGATGGTTTGCAGCACCGGGTGACCGGTTGCCGTGCAGGCGTCCGCCTCCTCGATCGCGCGGTGGTCGAGCCAAACAACGGTATCCCATTGGTTGTCGCCTGAAGGGGATACGCTGAGCGGCTCGCCCTGCTTGTCGCGCATCACAAGGGAGCAGGTTGCACCGAAGCCGATGCCGGCGATGCGCACGCGTTCTACCCCTGCCTGCGCAACCGCGGCCTTCACGGCAGCACATACGGCATTCCAGATGTTTTCGGAGCTATGCTCCGCGAAGTTGGGATACGGCTGGTGCATCGCGATGGGATGGTCCTGCCGGCCCAGCATATTTCCGCTGCCGTCGAACACACCGGCGCGGGCGCTGCCGGTCCCGACATCGACGGCGCACACGAGATCCCCTTTCGGCATCAGGCGGTCCGCACCGCCACAGCATGCAGAAGCGAGTTGAGCTCGCGCATATCCGAAAAGATCGCGTCGGGCTTCAGCCGCTCGAAGGCAGTAGCGAGCTTGCCCGGTGTGGCATGGGTTCCGCCGGCGAAGCCCAGCACGCGCATGCCGGCTGCCTTCGCGGCTTCGATGCCGGGTGCGCTGTCTTCCACCACAAGGCAGGCTGATGGATCGACGCCCATGCTGTGGGCCGCGTGAAGAAACAGATCGGGAAAGGGCTTACCGCGCGCAACCATCGTCGAACTGTAGATGTTCGGCTCAAAGAAGGCGAGTAGCTCCGTGACCCGCAGCGATAGCCGAATGCGATCCGGCTGGCTGGACGAGGCGACACAGAAGGGCGCCGGCAGCGCAGACAGCGCAGCAGCGATGCCGGGGATTGGCTTCAGCTCCGCGGCGAGCCGCCTGCGGGTGTCGGCGCGCATGGCGTCCATCTGTGTTTCGCTGAAGCGAAGATCGAACTGATCCGCAAGGATGCCCCGGATCGTTGCCATGCTGCGGCCGAGAAACGCCTCATACGCCTGTGCGGGAGTGACCGCACCACCGGCCCGCGCAATGTGATCAACCAGGATCTCGACCGCAATCGGCTCGCTGTCCACCAGCACGCCGTCGCAGTCGAAAATTACCAGCTTGATGGTCACAAGCCTGCCGAAGATGGGTTTCCGCTGGCGAGGTAGCGTTCCAAAGTAGCCTTGGTGCCGTCGCCCCAGAGCATGGTGAGCCAGGCTGAGAAGGCCGTCCGGAAGGGTTCCGAGTGCGAAACGTCACCATAAATGTCGGCCATGGCGAGCCAGGCGGCAGGGTCTTCTTTGGCCGCCCTTGCGGTTGCCTGCATCCGATCCCAGGCCGGGTCGTTTGGCTCGATGATCGCGCCTGAATCGGTCGTGCCGAAGCAGTAGCGGCACCAGAGCGCGGACTCGAGCGCCAAGCCATGGACGGAGGCGCCCGCCTTCAGGCGGTCGGCGATGGTAGGCACGATGAATTTCGGCTGCCGGTTGGATCCGTCGAGGCACAGCCGGCGGATGGTGTCACCGATCTTGGGATTGGAAAAGCGGCGAACGATGAGTTCGTAGTACTCGTCCAGCAAAACGCCCGGTACGGGCGGAACGGTTGGAATGATCTCGTCGCGCTCCACCTTGTTGAGGAAGGCTTTCACCAGCGGCTCGCTCATCGCCTCGTCGACGAAATGGACATCCAGCAGGCCGGCGGGGTAGGCGATGGTGGCATGCCCGCCATTAAGGATGCGGATCTTCATCAGTTCGAAGGGCGCCACATCCGGCACGAACTGGACGCCGACCTGTTCCAGCGGCGGCCGACCGCCGGGAAACTTGTCTTCCAGAACCCATTGCTTGAAGGGTTCGCAAAACACCGGCCAATTGTCTTCAACGCCGAATTCGTCGCGCAGGATAGTGCGCTCGCGGTCGGAGGTCGCTGGGGTGATCCGGTCGACCATGCTGTTGGGAAAAGCGACCGTGCTGCGCACCCAGCCGGCGAGTTCCGGATCCTGCAGGTCGGCAAGCCCCGCCACCGCGTCGCGCGTGACATGGCCGTTGTGGGGAATGTTGTCGCAGGACATCACAGTGAACGGCGGTGTTCCTGCAGCGCGTCGATGCTTCAAACCGGCGAGGATCAGTCCAAACACGGTGACAGGCGCTTCTGGTGCCTGCGCGTCGGCAGCGATGGCCGGATGTCGCGGGTTGAACCTACCCGACGCCGGATCAATGAAATAGCCGCCCTCGGTGATGGTCAGCGAGACAATGCGGATCGCGGGATCGGCAAGTGTGGCCAGGATCTGTCCCGTGGCGCCCGGCGGGATGAAGTCGATCATCGGCCCGGTCACGCGGGCTTCCATGTGGCCCTCGTCCTGTTCCACCACGGTGGTGAGCCAATCCTGCTCCGCGAGCTTGGCGTGCATGATGCTCTCAGATGGCAAAACGCCGGCGCCGATCATCGCCCAGTCGTGTCCTGCGCCCGAGGCGAAAAGGTCGTCGAGATAAATGGCCTGATGGGCGCGATGGAAGTTGCCGACGCCAAAATGAAGGATGCCGGCCGTGAGTTTTGATCGATCATAGGCCGGCGCAGGGACCTTCGCCGGCAGGTCGGCCAGCGTGGCGGCAGAAAGTTTCGTTGCCATGGGTCAGCTCATCCAATTCCCGCCGTCCACATTGTAGGTCTGTGCGACGACATAGTTGCTTTCGGCACTGGCGAGGAAAACCGCCATGCCGGTCAGATCATCGGCCGTGCCCATGCGGCCAAACGGAACTTCAGCACCCACCAGCCTCTTCTTCTCGCCCAGCGGACGGTTCTCGTATTTGGCGAACAGCGAATCCACATGATCCCAGTGCTCGCCATCCACCACGCCGGGTGCGATCGCGTTGACGTTGATGCCGTGCTTGATGAGGTCGAGGCCCGCCGATTGCGTGAGGCTGATCACGGCCGCCTTGGTGGAGCAGTAAACGGCCACCAGCGCTTCGCCGCGGCGGCCGGCCTGGCTCGCCATGTTGATGATCTTTCCGCCTTTGCCCCTCTTTATCATGGACTTGGCAACGGCCTGCAGCGTGAACAGCGTGCCAGCGACATTCACGGCATAAAGCTTGTCGAAGCTTGCGCGCGTGATCTCGACGATCGGTGCAAGGTCAAAAAGGGCGGCATTGTTGATGAGAATGTCGATCCCGCCAGCCCTGGCTTCCACCGCCGCAACCGCAGCGTCGATGGAGGTCTGGTCGGTCACGTCGAGCTTTACTGCAAAGGCCTTATCGCCGAGTTCCGCCGCAGTGGCTTCAGCCCGCGTGAGGTCGATGTCGCTGATTGCAACGGTCGCACCTTCGCGAAGGTAGGCTTCCGCGAAAGCACGTCCGATGCCCCGCGCCGAGCCTGTGATGAGGGCGCTCTTGCCCTCAAGTCTTCCACTCACAATGCCACTCCGTCCTTGCCGAACCGGTGCAGCTTGCCCGGCTCCGGCGTGAGAAAAACCGTTTCGCCCGTGTGGAGCCCGGCCTCGCCGTCTGCACGCACGGTCACCTGGCCGATGCCGTCCACATGGACGTGAAGGAAGGTGTCTGAGCCCAGATGCTCGGCAACGCCAACCGTGCCGCGCCATTCGCCCTCGGTGCGGGAGATGGCGATGTGCTCCGGACGCGTGCCAATGGTTTCAGCACCATGCTTGGCCGCCTGGGCGCCGCCGACCAGGTTCATGCGCGGGCTGCCGATGAAACCGGCGACAAACAGGTTCTTCGGGCTGCGATAAAGCTCCAGCGGCGAGCCGGCCTGCTCGATGTTGCCGGCGTTCAGCACCACGATCTTGTCGGCCATGGTCATCGCCTCGACCTGGTCGTGGGTTACATAGATCATCGTGGTTTTCAGCGTCTGGTGTAGCTCGCTGATCTCGAGGCGCATCGTGCCGCGTAGTGCCGCGTCGAGATTGGAAAGCGGTTCGTCGAACAAGAAGGCTGAGGGCTGGCGCACGATGGCGCGGCCAATCGCGACACGCTGGCGCTGGCCGCCCGAAAGCTGCCCCGGCCGGCGGTCGAGATAATTGGTGAGGTTCAGGATCTTCGCAGCATCCTGTACCTTGCGTTCGATCACCGCCTTGTCCTCGCCCGCCATCTTCAGCGGAAAGGCGATGTTCTTGTAAACGGACATGTGGGGGTAAAGGGCGTAGGACTGGAACACCATCGCCAGACCACGCTTGGCAGGTGCGGCGTTGGTGACGTCGCGGTCGTCGATCCGGATCGTACCGCTGGTGACATCTTCCAATCCCGCGATCAGCCGCAGCAAAGTTGACTTGCCGCAGCCCGACGGGCCCACAAACACGACGAACTCTCCGTCCTCGATCTGGAGGCTGATGTCCGGAATGATGCTTGTGACGCCGAACGACTTCGAAACGTGCTCGAGATTGATCTTGCCCATGTTTTCTCCGAAACCGAGTCCCCGCCGAGGTGCGCTGCATCGCCTCTCTGCTACTTAACCGCACCGAATGTCAGGCCGCGAACGAGCTGCCGCTGGGAGAACCAGCCCATGATCAGGATCGGCGCGATTGCCATCGTGGATGCGGCCGACAGTTTCGCCCAAAACAGGCCCTGCGGGCTCGAGAAGGAGGCGATGAAGGCTGTCAGCGGCGCCGCGTTGGTGGTGGTCAGCCGAATCGTCCAGAACGCCTCGTTCCAGGCCAGGATGATGTTCAAAAGCATGGTGGACGCGATGCCCGGCACGGCCATTGGCGTCAGCACATGGATGATCTCGTTCCACAACGAGGCGCCGTCCATGCGCGCCGCTTCGAGGATCTCGCCCGGTATCTCGCGGAAATAGGTGTAAAGCATCCAAACGACGATCGGCAGGTTGATCAGCGTCAGCATCAGCGTCAGACCGATGCGGCTGTCGAGCAGGCCAAAGTCGCGGAACAGAAGATAGATGGGCACCAGAACGGCCGCCGCCGGCATCATCTTCGTGGACAGCATCCACATCAGGATGTCCTTGGTGCGTCGCGTAGGGGAGAACGCCATCGACCAGGCGGCGGGAACAGCAATCAACAGCGCCAGCAGGGTGGAGCCGAGTGAGATGATCACCGAATTGGTGAACGGCCGCCAGTAGTCGCGCTGCGTTTGCACGTCGATATAGCTCTTGAGCGTGCCGGACGGGATCAGGTTGATGCCGGCAATCGCTTCCGGTTCGGTCTTGAAGCTGGTGATTACCGTGTAAAGGATCGGGAAGAAGATCACGAAAGCCACCGCCCAGGCCACAACGGTCCAGGCGATTTTCTGCGAAGTCGAAGCAGCGCGGGCCATATCCGGTCCTCCTCAGCGATCGAGGTTCTTGCCCACCGCGCGCATGATAAACAGCGCAACGATGTTGGCGAGGATGATGGCGATGACACCGCCGGCCGACGCGCCACCCACGTCGTAGTTCAGGAGCGCTGTGCGGTAGATCAGGAAGGGCAGGTTGGTCGATGCGTAACCGGGGCCCCCGTTGGTGGTCACCAGGATCTCGGCATAAACGCCCAGGAGGAAGATGGTCTGGATCAGGATCACCACCGTGATCGCCCGCGACATGTGCGGCAGCGTCAGGTACCAGAAGCGGGCAACAAGGCCCGCGCCATCCATCTCAGCGGCTTCCTTCTGCTCGCCGTCCAGCGACTGCAGCGACGTCAAGAAGATCAGCGTGGCGAACGGCAGCCACTGCCAGGCCACGATCAGAATGATGGAAAACAGCGGATATTGCGCAAACCAGTCGATCGGCGTGCCGCCGAAGAACCGCGTGATGCTTGCAAAGACGCCGTAGCCCGGATGCATGATCATGTTCTTCCAGATCAACGCGGCCACAGGCGGCATCACGAAGAAGGGGGAGATCACGAGGATGCGCACGATCCCCTGGCCGAACATCGGCTGATCAAGCAGCAGCGCGAGAAATGTGCCGCCAACGACGGTGATCAGCAGCACGCCGCCGACAATCAGAAGCGTGTTCCAGATTGCCTGGAAGAAGGCAGGATCGGTGTAGAAATACTGGTAGTTGAAGAAGCCTGCCCAGGAGACATTTGCGGGGTTGAGCAGATTGTAGTTCTGGAACGAGAACCACAACGTCATCGCTAAGGGGACGATCATCCAGACAAGAAGCAACAGCACCGAAGGCGCCATCATGAAACGGGCGAGCGTTCGCGTTTGTCTGGTCGCCATCCTCCGTCTCCCCTCCGCCGGCGGGCCAAACCGCAGCCGGCTCATTGTCATCTAGCGCAGGATCATCCGGAACAAGCCCGGGCCACAAATACGAGTTTTGTGGTGAGAAGGTGCGCTCCCGGCCGGGACGAGACCCAGCCGGGAGCAAAGCGTGCTTGGGAGGACGCTTACTTGATGTAGCCGGCGCGCGTCATTTCGCGCACGCTGACCTGCTGGGCCTGAGCCAACGCATCATCCACGCTGCTTTGACCAGCAAGGGCTGCCGAGAACAACTGGCCCACGGTCGTGCCGAGCCCCTGGAACTCGGGGATCGCAACGAACTGGCCGCCCGTATAAGGCACCGGCTTCACCGAAGGTTCGGTAATGTTGGCGGCCTGGATCGCATTCAGCGTTGGCTGTGCGAACGGTTCCTTCAGGTACTCTTCGTTCTCGTAAAGCGAGGTGCGCGTGCCGGGAGGAACAGCAGCCCAGCCTTCCTTGTCAGCAACGAGTTCGGTGTACTCTTGGCTGGTCGCCCAGGCGATGAACTTCTGGGCAGCTTCAGCCTTGGATGAACCGGCGGGAACCGCAAGGTTCCAGGACCACAGCCAGTTACCATTGTTGTCGACGCCTTCCTTGCTCGGGAAGATCGCGTAGCCCACCTTGTCTGCGACCGTCGAATTGTCTGGGTCGGACACGAAGGACGCCGCAACAGTGGCATCCATCCACATGCCGCACTGGCCCTGCTGGAACAGCGTCAGGTTCTCGTTGAAACCGTTGGACGACGCGCCGGAGGGGCCTGCGTCCTTCATCAGGTCGACATAGAACTGCAGCGCTTCCTTCCATTCTGGCTGGTCGAACTGCGGCTGCCAGTTTTCATCGAACCAGCGACCGCCGAAGGAATTGGTGAGCGCCGTCAGGAACGCCATGTTCTCGCCCCAGCCGGCCTTGCCGCGCAGGCAGATGCCGCTGATGTTGTTGTCGCGATCCGTGATCTTGCGAGCGGCGTCGGCGATGAATTCCCAGGACGGGTCTTCCGGCATGGTCAGTCCGGCCTTCTCGAACAGGTCGGTGCGATACATGATCATCGCGGACTCGCCGTAGAACGGCGCAGCGTAAAGCTTGCCTTCATAGGTCAGGCCGCTGCGGATCGAGGGCAGCAGGTCGTCGACCTTGTAGTTGTCGCCGAGGTTGTCGAGCGGCAGCAGCCAACCCTGCTTTGCCCAGATCGGCACTTCGTAGTTGCCGATGGTCATGACGTCGTACTGGCCACCCTTGGTGGCAATGTCGGTTGTCACGCGCTCGCGCAGGACGTTTTCTTCAAGCGTGACCCATTGCAACTGGATGTCCGGGTTCTTGCTCGTGAAGTCGTCTGTCAGCGACTGCATGCGGATCATGTCGCCGTTGTTGACCGTCGCGATCGTCAACGTTGTGGATTGCGCCTGTGCGACGCTCGCCAGCGCAAGCGTGGAGCAGGCGCCAAGCATGAGTGATTTCAGGGTCATTTGGTAACCTCCCTTGAACGGGCTACGAGCAATTGCCTCAGCCTTGGGCAAATGTTCAAAGCTAAGGCGCGAAGTCAACATGGATTCGTCGTTGCGGCGCAGCAAGCGATGCGGCCTCCCACGTTCTTCATCAGGTAAGGCTCGGCTCGAACTGGTCCAGCAGCCAGTCGCGGAAAGCCTTAATTTTTGCGATATTTCGTCGGGCCTGCGCATAAACCAGCCAATAATGCTGTCCATCGCTGCCGAGGTCGGGAAACAGCTGAACAAGTGCACCACTCGCCAGAGCCTCCTGAAAAAACAGCGGCGTGAGTATGGCGACGCCGCGTCCAGCAAGCGCAGCACTGGACGTCATGGACTGGGCGCCGAGATCGTTCTGCGGGTGCGATTCGAGGCTGTCTTCGGCGATCCCCACATGCTTGAACCAGAGCCGCCACCAGATGTCCGACGTGTCGATGATTGGCATCTGAAGGATGTCGGAAGGACGCTTTGGTGTCCCCAGGCGATGGAGAAGGGCAGGGCTGGCCATCGGCGTAAAGGTGATCGGCAGGAGCTTGTGTGCTGCAACTCCCGGCCAAACGCCGTAACCGCCACGGATCCCGACATCGACTTGTTCGCGCGTGAAATCGCGGGCGCGATTTTCCGTGTCGAGCCGAACGGCGATCTGCGGGTGCTGGAGCTGAAATAACCCAATCCGTGGCGCCAGCCAGTGCGACGCAAAGGTAGACGTACTGGTGACCGCCAGCACGGATCGGGTTTCACCCCGCGCCTCGTCGTAACCACTACGCAACCGTTCAAAGGCGTCGCTGACGATCGGCGCAAGGCGGGCGCCCACCTCGGTCAGTTCCACGTGGCGGGGTTTGCGCAAAAACAGCGGCGCCCCAACGCGTTCTTCCAGAACCTTGATCTGGTAGCTCACCGCAGCCTGCGTCATCCGCAGGTCTTCTGCGGCGCGTGTGAAGGACAGCAGCCGCGCAGCAGCTTCAAACACCCGCAGGGCTGCGAGCGGCAGGTTGGCGATCTCGTTCGGCATAAGGCAGCCTTATCGATCCTGATCGACGTTCAATTGGTCGATCAAGGCACAAACCGCCATCTTGATGCAAGCAGCAAAGAGGATGGTGCCATGACCTTCACCACAAGAACGGCCTCAAGATCGGACTCAAGCAGCCAGATCAGGCCTCTGAGATGGCTGCGCGATGCGATCTTCCGTCGGCGGCCAACCGCACCTCAGCGCAAGCTCTTCATCGACGAATTGTCTCCACATCTCGCCCGTGACATCGGCGTGGCTGATGGCGGCTCCGGCTGCCGGGTCAGCCCAGAAGTGATTGCGCGGTCGCCTCGTCTGTGACGAGGCCGTTGATGAGCTTGCCTTTTGCAGCGGCAAGCACCGCCTGCTGCTTGCGCTCGCCCATCGCAATACCGATCACCAGCGAGCGCTCGCGCGACGGGATCGGCGCACTGGCAACCCGATCATTCGTCAGCCCCGAGATCAGGCAGCCGTGGCGGTCGAAGGTCCAGCCGAGGATCTCGCCCATCGCACCCGCTTGCTGCAGCGCCTCGAGGTCCCCGGCCGAAATGAAGCCGTCCAGAAAAAGCGGCGCCGATTGGCCGAGGTCGCCGATCCCCACAAAGGTGACATCTGCAAGGGCCGCAAGCTCCAGCGTGGCGCGGATCATGGGCTGGCTGTGAAGGGTTTCCCGCTCTGCAGGCGAAGAGGCCAGCACCGGCAGCGGCATGGGAAACGACCGCGCTTTCACCGTGTCCGCGATGCTGAACAGCACGTTGTAAAAGGCGGCCGAGCCATCGGGAGCCACGTTGCCTGTCAGCGACACGATCTTGTGCTGCGGGCAATCCATAACCGGGAGCCGCTCCACGGCAGCCTTGAGGGTGCGGCCAGTGCCGATCCCGAGCACAAGCGGTTCGCTGCTGCGAAGCCGCCGCTCAATCTCAGCCGCGCAGGCATCCGCAATCCCCAGCGTTGTGGAGGCAGATCCAGGGTCGCTCGGCACCACTTCCACGAGCTCAAACGCGAACCGCTCCTGAAGCCGCTGCGCAAGATCAAGGCAACTGGCGATCGGGTGCTCGATGCGCACCTTCACCAGGCCTTCCGACATGGCCAGGGAGACAAGACGCTGTGCGGTTTGCCGCGACACGCCGAGCTTGGCCGCAACCTGATCCTGGGTGTTGCCACCGACATAATAAAGCCAGCCGGCGCGTGCGGCATCATCCAGGCGGCTGTTATGCGGGTCGGCGCGAAGGTTCATGGCGGCTCGTGAAAATCCCGCGCGGGAAAGCGCAGGGTGGCAATCTAGCGGCACCCATGGAGCCCCGCAACGGAGCGGCGGCTTGGGACGGATGCGTTAGTCGGGCAGGCGGAAGCTCTTGAAGCGGTTGTCGCGCACGTGGAACAGTTGCCCGGTCTCCGTGCGGTCGGTTCCGCAGATCGCCAGGATCCGTGCGGCGACCTCCGCGGGCGTCGGCAGGGTCTTCGGGTCTTCACCGGGCATCGCCTGCGCGCGCATGGCGGTGCGGGTGGCTCCTGGATCAACCGCGTTGACGCGCAAGGCCGAGTTTTTGGTTTCGTCGGCCCAACTGCGTGCAAGCGCGTCCACTGCAGCCTTGGACGCTGCATAAGGACCCCAGAACGCCCGCGGATTGGAGCCGGCGCCCGAAGACAGCAGCAGGGCTCGGCCACTGTCGGAGCGCCGCAACAGCGGATCAACGGAGCGGATCAGGCGCCACGTTGCGGTGACGTTTATCTGCATCACCTTCTCGAACACCTTCGCTTCAACATGCCCGATTGGCGCGATCACCCCGAGCACACCGGCATTGGCAACGAGAATGTCGAGCTTGCCCCAGCGATCGAAGATCGCGCCCCCGAGGCGGTCGATCCCGGCCATGTCCATGAGGTCGAGTGGCACCAGCGTGGCTTCGCCCTTGCCACTCTGCTTGTTCTCGGCCTTGATATCGTCGTCGAGATCTTCCAGCCCGCCGACGGTACGTGCCACTGCGATCACATGCGCTCCGGCCGCCGCCATCTGTTTGGCGATCTGATAGCCGATGCCGCGCGAAGCGCCGGTGACCAGCGCGATGCGGCCGGTGAGATCAGGGGCGGTGGTCATGCGGGGAGCTCCTGCTGTCAGCGTTTGCGAGGCTGATAATATGAATTCGTCCGGCGCGTAACCCCGGGCTTTGGGCGATCCGTTGACGGCGGCGCGCTGCAGCCTAGCTAGTTCAGCGGCGGGACGGCCCGCTTTTCATCATCATCCCGGATGAGGACGACCTCATCGCCATGAAGGAGATCTGGCGATGGCCTGGATCATTCTTGTTGTTGCCGGCCTTTTCGAGATCGGCTGGGCCGTGGGCCTGAAATACACAAACGGCTTCACGCGGGTCGTTCCAACCGGCCTGACGCTCGTTTCCATGATCATCAGCCTCGCCCTTCTGGGACTGGCCCTCCGCACCTTGCCGCTGGGCACCGCCTATGCCGTTTGGACCGGCGTCGGAACGGTGGGAACCGCACTGCTCGGGATCTGGCTGTTCGGCGAGCCGGCGCAAGCGATGCGGCTTGTTTGCATTGGCCTCATCGTGGCTGGCATTGTCGGTCTCAAGCTCGTGACGCCTTGAGCCGCAGGGCGGGGTGCCTATTCTGTCCTTCTCCCGGAGGAGGGGAGCCACCATGAGGCATATCCAGAGACTTTCCTGCACCGCCTTCTGTGCCCTGGCCGCGGTTGCCGGCCATACTTCCTTTGCGTCGGCCGCGTCGCCAGCCCCGGCGCAGGGCGACAACGGCATGGTCGTCACCGCCCAGCATCTCGCAACCGAGGTCGGCGTCCAGGTTCTGAAGGACGGCGGCAATGCCGTGGATGCCGCAGTTGCGGTCGGCTACGCGCTGGCAGTGGTCTACCCGACGGCGGGCAATCTTGGCGGCGGCGGTTTCATGACCATCCGGCTTGCTGACGGCAAGACCACGTTCCTCGACTTCCGCGAGCGCGCGCCGCTAGCTGCCACCAAGACGATGTACCTGGACAAGGACGGCAACCCGATTCCCGATGCGAGCACGCAAACCTACCTGGCGGTCGGAACACCGGGTTCGGTGGCAGGCTTCGAGATGGCGCGCGAGAGATATGGCACAATGCCACGCGAGCGCCTCCTGCAACCGGCGATCCGGTTCGCACAGGATGGGTTCGCGCTTGAGGCCGGCGACATTGCGTCGTTCGCCGGCAGCAACGAGCGGCTCGCCCAGGATCCGGCCGCCGCAAAAATCTTCCTCACGGACGGCAAGCCGCTGGCGCTTGGCGCAACTCTCAAGCAGGCCGACCTCGCGAAATCCCTCAGTGCAATCTCCGAGCGCGGCACCGACGCCTTCTACAAGGGCGAGATCGCCGATCTGATCGTCCAAGCGAGCGAGGCGAATGGCGGCATCCTCGCCAAGGCTGATTTCGAGCAATATGCCGTTCGCGAATTGGAGCCGGTGACATGCGGCTACCGGGGCTACGACATCGTGTCATCGCCACCGCCGTCTTCGGGCGGATTGGTGATCTGCGAGATCCTCAACGTGCTGGAAGGCTACCCGATCGGCTATCTCGGCTACGGATCCGCTGAAACAACGCGGCTGATGGTGGAAGCGATGCGCCATGCCTTTGTTGACCGCAACACGGCTCTCGGCGATCCCGACTTCGTGCAGAACCCGGTGGAGAAGCTGACCAGCGACGAATACGCAGCTGAGATCCGAGGGAGGATCGATCCGTATCGCGCGGGCAAGAGCGAGGGCCTGAAACCGCAAGGCTTCGGCGAATCCACGGAAACCACGCACTACTCCATCATCGACAAGGACGGAAATGCGGTTGCCGTGACCTATACGCTGAATGGGTCGTTCGGCACGGCCAAGGTGGCGGAAGGCACCGGCATTCTGCTCAACAACGAGATGGACGACTTCACCGTCAAGCCGGGCGTGCCTAATCTGTACGGCCTGGTTCAGGGTGAGGCCAACGCCATCGAACCGAAAAAGTCACCTTTGTCTTCTATGAGCCCGACCATCATTTCCAAGGACGGAAAGCCGTTCATGGTGGTCGGCAGCCCGGGCGGCTCGCGCATCATCACCATCACGCTGTCCGCGATCATGAACGTCATCGACCACGGAATGGATGTGCAGGAAGCCATCGACGCGCCGCGCATCCACCACCAGTGGCTGCCGGACAAGGTCCGCATGGAGCCCCTCGCGCTGTCGCCGGACACCCTGAAGATCCTGGCGGCGCAGGGATACGACGTCGGAATCGACGAGAACTGGACAATCTGGGGCGAGGCCGCCGCCATACTTGTGGGTGGCCGCAACCTGGAGGAAATTGAGAACGGCAGCGCCGCCGCCCGCTATTATGGCGCGATCGACAGCCGCGCCGAGGCCGGTTCGGCGATGGGCTATTAAACCGTTGACGAAGAATGGCTCACCCAGGGACGGGGGTGAGCCGCAATCTCAGCCGTTGCTGGCAAGAAGGGAAAGCTTACTGCCCATGGTTTCGCCGTCCTTGTCGAGGAGGCGGGTCGGGTAGTCACCGGTGAAGTAATGGTCGGTGAACTGCGGCCGCGCATTGTTGCGGTCTTCGCCACCCACAGCCCGGTAAAGGCCGTTGATCGACAGGAACTGCAGCGAGTCCGCGCCGATATAGCGGCACATGTCTTCCAGTGTTTCGTACTGGTTGGCGATCAGCTTTTCGCGGTCCGGCGTGTCGATGCCGTAGAAGTCAGGGTAGTAGATCATCGGGCTTGCCACGCGCAGATGCACTTCGCGCGCGCCCGCATCGCGGATCATCTGGACGATCTTCAACGAAGTCGTTCCGCGCACAATCGAATCGTCCACGAGAACCACCCGCTTGCCCTCGATCATGGAGCGATTTGCAGAGTGCTTGAGCTTGACGCCAAAAGCGCGGATCTGCTGCGTCGGCTCGATGAAGGTGCGCCCGACATAATGGTTGCGGATGATGCCGTATTCGAACGGGATGCCGCTCTGCTGTGCAAAGCCGAGTGCAGCCGGCGTGCCGCCATCGGGCACCGGGACCACCACATCGGCCTCGACGGGTGACTCCTTGGCGAGGTTCATGCCCATGTTCTTGCGGGCAACATAAACGCTGCGGCCGCCGACGACCGAATCGGGGCGGGCAAAATACACGTATTCGAACAAGCAAAGCCGCTCCGGCTGACGGTTGCCGGATTTGCGCGCGTCGATCGAGATGGAGCCATCTGCCTGGATCTCGCAGATGATGACCTCGCCATTTTCCACGTCACGCACGAACTTGGCGCCGATGATGTCCAGCGCGCAGGTTTCGGATGCGAAGATCGGCTTGCCGTCGAGTTCGCCCATCACGAGCGGGCGAATGCCGGTCGGGTCGCGGGCGGCGATCAGCTTCGTGCGCGTCATGGCCACCATGGAATAGCCGCCTTCCATTTGGCGGATGGCGTCGATGAAGCGATCCGAGGTCGACGTGTAGCGCGAACGGGCAATGAGATGCAGCACGACCTCCGTGTCGGAGGTCGACTGGCAGATCGCGCCACCGGCGATCAGCTGACGTCGCAGCGTCAAACCATTGGTGAAGTTGCCGTTATGGGCGATTGCAATGCCGCCAACTTCCAGTTCAGCAAACAGCGGCTGAACGTTGCGCAGCGCGACTTCACCCGTGGTGGAATAGCGCACATGGCCCATGGCGATGGTGCCGGGGAGTTTCGCGAGCGTTGCGGGGTCGGTGTAGTGATCGCCGACGAGGCCCATGCGCCGCTCGGAATGGAATCGCCGTCCATCGAAGGAGACGATGCCGGCTGCTTCCTGGCCGCGGTGCTGGAGCGCATGAAGGCCGAGTGCCGTCAGCGTCGCTGCGTCGGGATGGCCAAGGATGCCGAAAACCCCGCATTCCTCATGAAGTTCATCACCGAACAGGTCATCGACCTCGGAACGGAGATCGTTCGAGGCTTGGCGCACGGCGTCCTGCATGTTTAACGGCCCTTCAGCTCGCGACGGCTGCTGTGGGCGGACCTTTCAGGCCCGTCCCTGAGGTTAAGGCGCTCATATAATGTAGCCGGCGCCGTTGCGCCACTCAGTTGTTTGTGACGCCGTCTGCTGGTGCCGGCGTAACTGTCCCAGGAGGCACCACTGGCGCATCGGCAGGCGCTTCGGGAGCCGGCGTGGCTTCGTTGGCGTCGGGACCCGTCAGTCGGTCAAAAATGTCGGCGTCTGGGTCCGAAGGCAGCAGAGCCTCGATTCGTGCGCCGATATCTTCAAGAAACGGCCGCGACTTGGCGAAGGTGATCCAGGCAGGCGGATTGGAGCCGACGAGCCAGGAGAAAAACAGCAGCGCCACAGCGACCACCAGAATGCCGCGGGCAGCGCCGTAGAGGAAACCCAGCGTGCGGTCGAGTGCGCCGACCCGGCTGTCGATGATGAAATCGGCAACCTTCATGGTGATCACGGTGACGACGATCAACGCGATCACGAAGATGATCGCGGCCGAAGCGGCAAGCGCGATCTGGTCGTTGTCGATGTAAGGCGTCACATAAGGCACCGCGACGGGATAGAAGAAGTAGGCAGCCGCTGCGGCCGCAACCCAGGATGCGATCGAGAGGATCTCTCGCGAAAAGCCGCGCACCATGGCCAGGAGCGCCGACACGAGGGTGAACCCGATAAGAATTCCGTCCAGCAATGTGATCGGCATGGTTCCCCTTACTCCGCCGCGGCCAAAATGCGTTCCACCACGCCGTTATTCGTCATCGAGCTTGCCTCGGCGTGTCGCCGCGATCCGCGCAACAAGATCGGCAAGAACCGTGGGCTGAAAGGATCGTGCTGAGAACGCCCCGGTGGCGTCCTCTCCGACCACCGGCATCGCTGCCTGGCGAAACCCGAGCTTTTCTGCTTCTTTCATTCGCTGCGACGCATGGGCGACCGGCCGGATGGCGCCCGACAGGCTGATTTCGCCGAAATAAACGCAATCGGCAGGCAGGGCAAGGCCGGTCAAGGACGACACAAGCGCCGCGGCAACCGCCAGATCGGCGGCCGGTTCGCTGATCCGGTAGCCGCCTGCGACGTTGAGGTAAACATCGTGCTGCGCAAAGCGCACGCCGCAATGGGTTTCCAGCACGGCCAGCACCATCGACAGGCGCGACGAGTCCCAGCCAACCACAGCGCGGCGCGGGGTGCCGAGTGGCGAAGGCGCCACCAGTGCCTGAATTTCAACCAGCACGGGGCGTGTGCCTTCCATGCCTGCAAAGACGGCGGCTCCGGGCGACTTGGCGCTGCGCTCGCCCAGAAACAGCTCGGATGGATTGGCGACTTCGCGCAAACCGCGATCAGACATCTCGAACACCCCGATCTCGTCCGTCGGGCCGAAGCGGTTCTTCACCGTGCGCAGGATGCGGTAATGGTGACCGCCTTCGCCTTCGAAATACAGCACGCCGTCCACCATGTGCTCCACGACGCGAGGGCCCGCAATCTGGCCTTCCTTGGTGACATGGCCGACGAGCACGATGGCTGCACCCGTGGACTTGGCGTAGCGGATCATCGCCTGAGCGGAAGACCGCACCTGGGTCACCGTGCCTGGGGCCGAATCAGCCGTGTCGGTCCAGAGCGTTTGAATGGAATCCAGAATAACCAGGTCCGGCCGCTTGCCATCGGCGATCGTCGCCAGGATGTCTTCGACATTCGTCTCCGCCGCCAGTTCCACCGGGGTCGAGGCCACACCCAGCCGTTGCGCGCGCAAGCGGATCTGCGCCACGGCTTCTTCGCCCGAAACATACACGATGCGGTGGCCCTTGGACGCAAGCGCGGCCGCAGCCTGGGTGAGCAGCGTCGACTTGCCAATGCCGGGATCGCCTCCCACGAGCAAAGCCGAACCGCGAACGAACCCGCCGCCGGTCGCACGATCGAGTTCGCCGATGCCGGACACGATCCGCGGCGCGTCTTCGATCTCCCCGTCCAGGGACGTCAGTGTCACCGCGCGGCCCTTGCGGGCCGACTTCATGGATGAAGGTCCACTCCCGATCCCGCCCGCCGTGCCTTCTTCGACAAGGGTATTCCATTCGCCGCAGCCATCGCATTTGCCGGCCCAGCGGGAATGCACGGTGCCACAGTTCTGGCAGATGAATTGCGAACGCGCCTTGGCCACGGTCAAACGGCTCCCAGGACACGGCGATGGAAGCGCCGCCCCAGGCGCGTCAGGATCTCATACCCGATCGTGCCGCTTGCTTCGGCGAGATCGCCCAGCCGGATGTTTGGACCGATCAGTTCAATCATATCGTTTTCCCGCACGAGATCCGCTGCAAGATCCGTGACGTCGAAGATGGTGAGATCCATGGTGACACGGCCTAGGATCGGAACAGCGTGGCCGTGAAGGAAGCCGTATCCGCCGATCGGCTGGAGCTCTCGCAGGGGCACGCCGCTTCCGGAAGAAGCGCGGGGAAAGCCGTCGGCATAGCCAATGGCCACCACGGCAAGGCGGCTGTAGCGGCGGAGGCGAGTGGCTGCGCCATAGCTCACCGCTTCGCCGGCCGCCGCATCGCGCAATTGCAGGATCCGTGCTGTCAGCGTGACCACCGGCTCCAGGACGAGACCGGGTAAAACAACGCCGCCATAAAGTCCGATTCCCGGCCGGGTGAGGGACAGGTGATACGCTTGCCCGAGCAGGATGCCGCTTGTGTTGGCGAGGCTTGCTTCCACGCCGGGGAAGGCGTCCCGAAGGAGCGCAAAGCACTTCGCTTGGTGCGCGTTGTGAGGATGTTCCGGAAGGTCGGCGCAGGCGAGATGGCTCATCACAAGGACGATGTTGAGCGCCCGCGTCAGCGCGTTCTCGCGCGCGAGCGCAACCGCTTGCTCCAGATTCATGCCGAGCCGGTTCATGCCGGTGTCGACATGAAGGGCGCAAGGGAGTGGCTCGCCACCGGCTCGTCCATGCGCTTCCCACACGGCGACATCGCGCGCCGTGTTCAAAACCGGGATCAGTTGCGCTTCGACGAAAGTCTGGGCGGTATCGTTGCCGAACAACCCGTTCAACACAAAAATGCGCGCCTCCGGCGCGAGTGCGCGAACCGCCAGCGCCTCATGCAGCATCGCCACGAAGAAGGTGTCACACCCCGCGGACAGGAGTGCGGGCACCACGACGTCGACGCCCAGGCCATACGCATCGGCCTTAACCACCGCGGCTGTGGCTGCCGTGGGCGCTGCCTCAGCGAGCCGGCGATAGTTGGACTGGAGCGCCTCGAGGTTGATCACCAGTTCGCCACCCGCCAGGCGGGCGTCGACACTGGAGCCCGAGGGCGGAGGAAACGGAGCGGACAAGGCTATTCGAAGCGCTCCGGCAGGTGGCTTTCCTCCGCAAGATCGGAAAAGCGCGTGAACTCGCCCTGGAAGGACACCGTCACCGTTCCCGTCGGGCCGTGACGTTGCTTGCCGATGATAATCTCCGCCTTTCCGCGCGCATCATTCATCTCGCCTTCCCACTTGAGGTACTCGTCCGTCCCGGGCTTCGGCTCCTTGTTCTTGAGGTAGTATTCCTCGCGATAAACGAAAATCACCACGTCGGCGTCCTGCTCGATCGAACCCGATTCGCGCAGATCGGATAGCTGCGGCCGCTTGTCGTCACGATTTTCGACCTGGCGCGACAGCTGCGACAAGGCGACGATCGGAACGTTCAGTTCCTTCGCCAACGCCTTCAGGCCGGTGGTGATTTCGGTGATTTCCTGCACGCGGTTCTGCGATGACTTTGCGCTCGAGCCCTGCATGAGCTGAATATAATCGATCACCATCATGTCGAGCCCGCGCTGGCGCTTCAAGCGGCGGGCACGCGCGGCCAATTGGGCGATCGAGATGCCGCCCGTGGAGTCGATGAAGAGCGGCAGCTTCTGGTTCATCTGCGAATAAGCGACCAGCTTGTCGAAGTCGCTTTCCGTCAGATCGCCGCGACGGATCTTGGACGAGGGCACTTCCGTTTGCTCGGAGATGATGCGGGTCGCTAACTGCTCTGCCGACATTTCGAGAGAGAAAAAGCCGACCACGCCGCCGTTTTTGGCTTCAAACGAGCCGTCCGCCTGCTGGGCAGGTTCATAAACGGACGCGATGTTGAAGGCGATGTTGGTGGCGAGCGACGTCTTGCCCATGCCGGGGCGGCCGGCGATGATGATCAGGTCGGAGCGCTGCAATCCGCCCATGCGCATATCGAGGTCGCGGAGACCGGTGGCGATGCCCGACAAGCCTCCGTCGCGCTGATACGCGGCGCTTGCCATGTCCACGGCGGTCTTCATGGCGTCTGAAAACGACTCGAAGCCGCCATCATACCGGCCTGTTTCCGCCAGTTCGAACAAGCGCCGTTCGGCGTCTTCGATCTGCTCCTGCGGCGCCATATCGACCGGCGCGTCGTAGGCGATGTTGACCATGTCCTCGCCGATCGTGATCAGCGCGCGGCGGGTGGCGAGATCATAGATCGCGCGGCCATAATCCACGGCATTGATCACCGTCACGGCCTCGGCTGCGAGCTTTGCGAGGTAAAGCGACACGGTCATGTCGCCAACGCGGGCGTCCGACGGCAGGAAGGTCTTGATCGTTACGGGCGTGGCGGTTTTGCCCATGCGGATCATTTCCGCGCAGACTTCCCAAATTTTGCGGTGCAGCGGTTCGTGGAAGTGCGACACCTTGAGGAAGTCCGACACACGGTAGAATGCGTCGTTGTTGACGAGAATGGCGCCCAGAAGGGCCTGTTCCGCCTCGATGTTGTGCGGCGCTTCCCGATAAAGGGGAGCCTCGCTGACCGGGAGTTTCCTGACGGCTTCCGCCATGATCTTCGTCACCTCTGATGTGCCGGCTTAGCTATCAGGCCGGGCGCGGAAAGGCGCGGTCGCCGCCGCTTTGCGCACCGGATTCACAGATCATCATCAATCCGGGGAAAGAATCCCGTTGACCCAAGCCGGCCAGCCAGCATAGCTGAGTCGCAGTAGGAACAGAACAGGAACTTGAGCGCCGGAGCACAAAAGCGTTGTGACCTGGAACTCGCTCAATCCTCGATGCTGTCGGCGCGTTTGCGCGGACGCTTGCGCGGGGGCGCTATGCTTGCTGACAGAAGGGGCAAAGGCGCAGCTCTTTCGGCTTCCAACATGTAGTCTCGCGTCACCGGCAGAACGTCGTTGCGCTTGGTGATCTGGATCTGGAACACCATCATGTCCTGCCAGCGAAAGGCTGATTCCGAGCCCGACAGATAGAACTCCCACATCCGGCAGAAGCGCTCGTCATAGATCGCCTTTGCCTTGTCTCGGTTGGCCATGAACCGTTCGCGCCAATGCATGAGCGTGTCGGCGTAGTGGTGGCGAAGGATCTCGATGTCGTTGACCATCAGCGCGGCCCGTTCGATATGCGGCAGCACCTCCGAAAGCGAGGGGATGTAGCCGCCGGGGAAGATGTACTTCCGAATAAACGGGTTCGTTGCATACGGCGGTCCATTGCGGCCGATCGAATGGAGCACCATGACGCCGCCCGGCTTCAGCAACGCGGCAACGGTTTCGAAGAACGTCTTGTAATGATTGACCCCGACATGCTCGAACATGCCGACGGACACGATGCGGTCGAACCGTTCGGAAAGGCTCCGGTAATCGCGGAGTTCGAAATGGACGTCGTTTTGAAGTCCTTGTTCGTGGGCTCGTTCCGTGGAAACCGCATGCTGCTCTGTGGAGAGCGTGACCCCCAGCACATGCACGCCGAACTCGCGCGCGAGGTAAAGCCCCATTCCGCCCCACCCTGAGCCGATGTCGAGGACGCTTTGTCCGGGCTTCAGGTCCAGCTTGGCTGCAATATGCCGCTTCTTGGCAGCCTGCGCTTCTTCCAGTGTCATGCCCGGATGCTCGAAATAAGCGCAGGAGTACTGCATGTCGTCGTCCAGGAAGAGCCGGTAAAGCTCCCCGGAGAGATCATAATGATGGTGTACATTCTCCCGCGACCGGCGCTCATTGTTCAACTGCTGAAAGCGCTTGAACAGGGTGCGTAGGGCGTTCAGAGATTTACCGGTTGCCGAGTCGCTTCGAGCCGAATTCGCATAAACCAGTCGAAGCAGCGCCAGCACGTCGCCCTCGAGGAAATCGAGGTTTCCTTGGATGAAGGCTTCTCCGAGTTGCAGGGCGGGGTCGAGAGCAATCGCGCGCTCTGCACGGCGCGTCTTGATCCAGACATGGACCGGGGCGCCCGTTTTGTCCCCGAAGTGATGAACCGCGCCGTCTGGGCTAGTGACAAGCAGATTGCCCGTCCGGATGGTCGCTTCAATGACGTTACGCAGCAACCTGTTCATAAGCGAGACCCAGAATGCAGTTTCCGCCGCGCAAACAGCCGGGTGGCATCTAGACCAGATCCGCGCGTCCAGCGTTAACAAAAACAAAAAAGCCCGGGACTGCAATCCCGGGCCTTTTGTACCAGCCGGTTCTGGAAGCTTATGCTTCTTCGTTGTCGCTTTCGCTATCACCTTCGTCTTCTTCGGCATTCGGATCGAAGAAGTTGTCGGGGCGGGCGTTCTCGTTGATGTCGTCGCCATAGATGGCTTCGGCGGTGGTGAGGGTTTCGCCACGTGCCTGCCGTTCTGCTTCATCCGCCGAGCGGGCGATGTTCAGCGAGATGGTGACTTCCACTTCCGGGTGGAGCGCAATCGCCACGTTGCTCAGGCCGATCATCTTGATCGGGTTGTTGAGCTGCACCTGGTTGCGCGAAACGTTGAAGCCTTCGCTCACCAGAAGCTCGGCGATGTCGCGGGTGGACACCGAACCGTAGAGCTGGCCGGTTTCGCCAGCCGAGCGAACGACGATGAAATTCTTGCCGTCCAGCGTGTCGGCAACAGCTTGCGCTTCCGACTTGCGCTCGAGGTTGCGGGCTTCGAGCTGCGCGCGCTGACCTTCGAACTTCTTCTTGTTCGATTCGTTGGCGCGCAGTGCCTTGCCCTGCGGCAGAAGGAAGTTGCGTGCGAAACCGTCCTTGACCTTGACGGTGTCGCCCATCTGGCCGAGGCGCGCGATGCGCTCGAGGAGGATGACCTGCATGGATGTTGGTCCTTGTTTTATCCGGATCGAACCGGGGATTGGCAACGAGCCACCGCAAGCAAGGACAAAGGGAGCAAAGCCCGTTTCGCTGTCCTGCCGCCTGGCAGTTAGGGCCGGAGCCCAACTCGGATTTTCTGGTCTGCTTTCCAACCGCCGAACGGGGAAAGGGAAAGGCGGCCGGACCAGCCGGCCGCCTTCGATCTTACTTCACGACGTAGGGCAGGAGACCCAGGAAGCGGGCGCGCTTGATCGCCTTGGCGAGTTCGCGCTGCTTCTTCTGGCTGACAGCCGTGATGCGCGACGGCACGATCTTGCCACGCTCGGAAATGTAGCGCTGCAGGAGACGCACGTCCTTGTAGTCAATGCGCGGCGCGTTGGCGCCGGAGAACGGGCAGGTCTTGCGACGACGGTGAAACGGCCGGCGCGTCGGGATCTGGTTGATGTCGACCATCATTCAGCGCCTTCCGTTTGAGCTTCCCGTGGACGGCGCGGCGCACCATCACGATCACCACCGCCGAAACCACGGCCGCCGCCGCGATCGCCACGGTCACGGTCGCCGAAGCCACCACGGCCGCCGCCGGGACGATCGCCGAAGCGGTCGCCGCGCTCGCGGTCATCGCGCTTCTGCATCATGGCCGAGGCGCCTTCCTCGTGCTTCTCGACCTTGATGGTCATGAAGCGCAGAACGTCTTCCGACAGACCCTGCTGACGCTCCAGCTCGGAAATCGCGGCGGCAGGCGCAGTGATGTCCATGAGCGTGAAATACGCCTTGCGGTTCTTGTTCATGCGGTAGGTGAGGGACTTCAGTCCCCAGTTCTCGATCCGGCCAACGGAACCACCCAGCTCTTCGACGATACCCTTGTACTGTTCGACAAGCGCATCGACCTGCTGCTGGGACAGGTCCTGACGGGAAAGGAACACATGTTCGTAGAGAGCCATTGTTCGCCTTTCTTCGTTTGATCTCCCGGTCCCAACGGCAAAGCCTCTGCGACTTTTCGGGTGCCACGTGGGGTGGCGAGAAAGGCGCATCGTCGAGACGGTCGAGAGCGGAGACACGGGAGGCGGGAGACCATCTGGCTCCGCAACACGCCTTCAAACAAAGGCGTTGCCCTCCGTTCAGCCCCCAGCTGAGACCGGCAGAATGGCGCGCTTATACAGGGGCGCCCGTCAAAAGCAAGGTGAATAAGCTGGCATCCCGATGCGAAGATGGCTTCGCGCCCGTCTTGACTCCATGATCGCCCTTGCGCAACACGCCGCGCAATCGGAGGCATCCTCATGAGCATTGCATTCACCTTTCCTGGGCAGGGCAGCCAAGCCGTCGGCATGGGCAAAAACTTGGCGGAAGCCTTTCCGGACGCGCGCCGCGTCTTCGACGAAGTCGATGACGCCCTGGGCGAAAAGCTTTCCGCACTGATGTGGGACGGCCCGGAAGACAAGCTGACCCTCACCGCCAATGCGCAACCGGCTCTGATGGCGGTGTCTTTGGCCGCCATGCGCGCGCTGGAAGCACGCGGCTTCGACCTTGCCTCGAAGGTCTCTTACGTGGCCGGCCACTCGCTCGGCGAATATTCCGCACTGGCCGCGGCCGGCACCTTTTCCGTTGCCGACACGGCCCGGCTTCTGCGCATTCGGGGCAATGCCATGCAGGCGGCGGTTCCCGTCGGCGCAGGTGCGATGGCTGCTATCATCGGGCTCGAACAGGATGCGGTGGAAGAAGCCTGCGCCGAGGCCGGCAAGGGTTCGGCCTGCCAGATCGCCAACGACAACGGCGGCGGGCAGCTGGTGATTTCCGGCGCAAAGGCGGCTGTTGAAGAAGCGGCGCGGTTGTGCACCGAAAAGGGTGCCAAGCGCGCCCTGATGCTGCAGGTGTCCGCGCCTTTCCACTCCGCGCTCATGGCGCCGGCAGCCGAGGCGATGCGCGAAGCTCTGGCCGAAGTGCAAAAGAACGCGCCGAAGGTCCCCGTCGTCGCAAATGTCGTGGTGGCACCCTTGTCCGATCCGGACGAGATCGCCGCGCGCCTTGTGGAGCAAGTGACCGGCCGTGTGCGTTGGCGCGAAACGGTGGAGTGGTTTGCCGCAAATGGCGTGACAACGCTTTACGAAATCGGCTCGGGCAAGGTGCTGTCCGGCTTGGCGCGGCGCATCGATAAGTCGGTTACGACCGCAAACATCGCGACGGCGGCCGACGTAGAAGCAGCGCTCGCCGCTTTGAAGTAAGGCGAAGCCCTGCTAAGGGCGTCGCATCCACGAGGAGACGATCCATGTTCGACTTGACCGGCCGCAAGGCTTTGGTGACCGGCGCAACCGGCGGCATTGGGGAAGAGATCGCACGCGCGCTGCACGCTCAGGGCGCAACGGTGGGCTTGCACGGGACCCGCCAGGAAAAGCTCGAAGCGCTTGCCGCAGACCTCGGCGACCGCGCCAAGGTCTTTGCGGCCGACCTCGGCGATCGTGAATCGGTGAAGGCTCTGGGGCAGAAGGCGGAGGCCGAACTCGAAGGCGTCGATATCCTCGTCAACAATGCTGGCATCACGCGCGATGGCTTGTTTGTGCGCATGTCCGACGAGGACTGGGATGCGGTGCTGGAGGTAAACCTCACCTCCGTCTTCCGCCTGACGCGCGAACTCACCCATCCGATGATGCGTCGCCGCTTCGGCCGCATCATCAACATCACGTCCGTGGTCGGCGTGACGGGCAATCCTGGACAGGCCAATTATTGCGCGTCCAAGGCCGGCATGATCGGCTTCACCAAATCGCTGGCGCAGGAAATCGCCAGCCGCAACATCACGGTGAACTGCGTGGCGCCGGGCTTCATCGAATCGGCCATGACCGGCAAGCTCAACGACAAGCAGCGCGACGCGATCTTGTCGGCCATTCCGTCAAAGAAGATGGGCGCCGGCAACGATATCGCGGCTGCGGTTGTTTACCTCGCCGCCAATGAAGCCAGCTACGTGACGGGCCAGACCTTGCACGTGAATGGCGGCATGGCGATGATCTGACGCGGCCCTGCTGCTGAAACCCAGTGGGTAAACCCGCCGAAACATGAACTTTTTCAGCTTGATTAGCGGCATTGAGGCCGCTAACGAGAGCACTCAACACAGGAAACTGAGGGCCACGCCATGAGCGATACCGCAGAGCGCGTTAAGAAGATCGTCGTCGAGCATCTCGGTGTCGAAGCCGACAAGGTAACGGAGCAGGCAAGCTTCATCGACGATCTGGGCGCCGACTCGCTCGATACGGTTGAGCTCGTCATGGCGTTCGAGGAAGAATTCGGCGTCGAAATCCCGGATGATGCTGCAGAAACCATCCTGACGGTGGGCGATGCAGTGAAGTTCATCGAGAAGGCCCAGGCCTGATCGATCTGCGGGCGGCTCGAAACCGCGTCGCCCGCCATCGGCAACGCTGCATCATCCCCAAGATCCCGATGTCTCAGGAGGACCGGTCATGAGGCGTGTCGTTGTCACAGGTATGGGCCTGGTGACCCCGTTTGGCCCAGGTGTCGAGCACGGCTGGAAGTCGCTTCTTTCGGCGAAAAGCGCTGTGAAGAAGGTCGAGCACTTCGAAACGGACGATCTTGCCTGCAAGATCGCTGCCGTGATCCCGCGCGGCGACGGGACGAACGGCACCTTCAATCCAGAATCCTACATGGAGCCGAAGGAACTCCGCAAGATTGCGGACTTCATCCTTTACGGCATTGCAGCGGCCGATGAGGCGCTGAACGACGCCGGCTGGCATCCCGAGAACGAAGCGGATCGCTGCGCCACGGGGGTAATGATCGGCTCCGGCATCGGCGGGCTGGGTGGCATTGCCGACAACGCCCTGATCCTGCACGAAAAAGGTCCGCGCCGCGTCAGCCCGTTTTTCATCCCGGGCAACATCATCAACCTTGTGTCGGGTCAGGTTTCGATTCGCCACGGCCTCAAGGGCCCCAACCATGCCGTCGTCACGGCCTGCTCCACGGGTGCGCATGCAATCGGCGACGCATCTCGCTTGATCGCGTTCGGTGACGCTGACGTGATGGTTGCAGGTGGTGCCGAATCCCCGGTGATCCGGCTGTCACTGGCAGGATTTTCCGCCACGAAGGCGCTTTCCACCCACTTCAACGACACGCCTGAGAAGGCTTCGCGTCCTTATGACGTCGACCGCGACGGTTTCGTCATGGGAGAGGGTGCCGGTGTTGTCGTCCTCGAGGAACTCGAGCATGCCAAGGCGCGTGGCGCCCGCATCTATGCCGAGGTCGTCGGCTATGGGCTGACAGGGGACGCCTACCACATCACCGCGCCGTCCGAAGATGGCGACGGTGCCTTCCGCTGCATGACCGCTGCCTTGAAGCGCGCGAATCTGGCACCGGCCGACATCGACTACATCAACGCCCACGGCACCTCGACCATGGCCGACACGATCGAGCTTGGAGCCGTCGAGCGGCTGGTCGGCAATGCCGCGTCCAAGATCTCCATGTCGTCCACGAAGTCGTCGATTGGGCATCTGCTTGGAGCAGCAGGGTCGGTTGAAGCCATCTTCTCCATCCTTGCCATGCGCGACAACATTGCCCCGGCAACCTTGAACCTCGACAACCCCTCCGTGGAGTCGGCCATCGACCTCGTTCCGCATACCCCACGCGAGCGGCCGATCGATGTGGTTTTGTCGAATTCCTTCGGCTTCGGCGGAACCAACGCGTCCCTGGTCTTCCAGCGCTACGCGGCTTGAGGAGGACGGCGCACAAGGCGTGCGCTGTTGCCTGCTTCGTCTGTCATTTCTGCCATAAAGGGGCGATAGTTCGGAGGCTGATTCCCTTCATGGAGCACGCCGGAACCCTATGAGCATCGAGCCGACCGATCAGCACCCGTCAGGCGCCGGCACCAACCGGCCGATCGTGCCGAAATCGGCCAGTGAAGCGCTTCGTCCCCAAAAGGGAGTGCCGCCGCCGCGCCGCTCGCGCAAGTCTCGCAGCCAGTTCGTGGTGTTCATGAACTTCGTGGTGACATGCCTGGTGCTGCTGGCTATCGTGGCTCTGGCGGGCGCCTGGTTCGGACGATCCATGTTCAACGGGCCAGGCCCCGCCACGCAATCCGAACTGGTGATGATCAAGCCGAACTCGAGTGTTGCGTCGATCGCAACCACGCTCGAGCGCGAAGGCGTCATCAGCGATGCGCGCATCTTCCGCATCGGCCTTCGCGTGAATGGCGCAGATGGCGACTTGAAGGCCGGCGAATACGAAATCAAGCCGGGCAGTTCCATGCGTGACATCATGGAACTGCTGCGCTCGGGCCGTTCCGTGCTGTTGTCGCTGACGATTCCCGAAGGATTGACAGTGCAGCAGGCCCTGCAGCGCATCGCCGAGCACGACGCCTTGACCGGCGAAATGCCCGCCGAGGTGCCGCAAGAAGGCTACCTGATGGCCGATACCGAGCGCTTTACGCGCGGCATGTCGCGCCAGGCTTTGGTCGACAAGTTGGAGGCCAGCCAAACGGCCCTGATCGAGGCCGTTTGGGAGCGGCGACAGCCCGACCTCCCGCTTGAGAACATCAACGAGTTCGTGACGCTTGCTTCCATCGTCGAGAAGGAAACGGCGGTGGCTGATGAACGTCCGCGCATCGCCGGCGTGTTCATCAACCGCCTGCGCAAGGGCATGCGGCTGCAATCCGACCCCACCATCGTGTATGGACTGTTTGGTGGCGCCGGGAAGCCGGCCGACCGCGCGATCTACCGTTCCGACATCGACAAGCCGACGCCCTACAACACATACCGCATCGACGGTCTGCCGCCGACGCCGATCGCAATTCCAGGCCGTGCTTCGCTGGAAGCGGTTGCCAACCCCTCGCGTACCGACGAACTTTACTTCGTGGCCGATGGCACCGGCGGGCATGTTTTCGCCAAGACGCTGCAGGAGCACAATGAAAATGTAGCCCGCTGGCGTGCTTTTCGCCGCCAACAGGCACAGCAGGCGGGTCAAAGCGCGGACGCAGCCGACGATACGCTGGCGGTCCAATGAGCGCTTCAGTGCCCGCGCGGCATCATGGGTAAGGTCGCGATGGGTTTGCAGAGCATGACGGGCTTCGCGCGTGCCTCGGCAACAGGCGAGGGCGCCTCCGTTGGCTGGGAGTTGAAGTCCGTCAACGGCAAGACTTTGGAAGCCCGCCTGCGCATGCCTCCCGGCTTGGAGCGGCTTGAGCAACCGGCGCGCCAGATCCTGCAAAAGCGTTTTGCGCGTGGAAACATCCAGGCAACCCTAACCCTGAGCCGCGAGGAGAAATCAGCGCAGCCGGTGGTGAATGAGAGCCTGCTGCGACGAATGGCCGAGCTCGCCGGGCGTTTGGAAAAGGAATACGGCGCCGCCCCGGCCACGTCTGCCCAACTGCTCGCCCTGCGCGGTGTCATGGAAGCGCCGGAAGCGCTGGAAAGCGACGAAGAACGTGCAGGCCTCGACCGCGCCATCCTCCAAACGCTGGAAGACGCGGCGCGCGGGCTTGAAGAAGCACGGCGCAGCGAAGGCGCTGCACTGCAGGGCGTGTTGCTCGCCCATGTTGAAACGATCGATGCTCTGAGGCAACGCGCGGAAGCGGATCCCTCGCGCGACATCCTAGCCATCCGTGCGCGACTGAGCGAGCAGGTGCGCTTGTTGTTGGAAGCCTCGCCCGCGCTGGACGAAGCGCGGCTTCACACCGAAGCAGCCATTCTGGCGACGAAGGCTGATCTGCGTGAGGAGCTCGATCGCCTCAAGATCCACGTCGAAGCGGCACGCCAATTGCTGATGGAGAACGGCGCTGTCGGTCGCAAGCTCGACTTTCTGGCGCAAGAATTTAATCGCGAATCGAATACTTTGTGCTCAAAGGCCAATGCTGCCGCCGTGACCGCGATCGGCCTGGAGCTGAAGGTGGTGGTCGATCAGTTTCGCGAGCAGATCCAGAACCTGGAGTGAAAGAAAGCGATGCCCGCGGTTCATCCGTCGACCTTTATCCGCCGGCGCGGCGTCATGCTGGTGATCTCCTCGCCGTCAGGAGCAGGCAAGTCCACAATCGCGCGCAACCTTCTGGAAAACGATAAGGCCCTCGAGCTTTCCGTAAGCGTCACGACCCGCGCCCGCCGCGGCAGCGAGATTGATGGCGTCCATTATCATTTCGTGTCGCATCGCGATTTCGAGCGCCTCCGCGATACCGATGCCCTGCTGGAATGGGCGGAAGTGCATGGGAATTATTACGGCACGCCGCGCGAACCGGCCGAGATCGCGCTGTCCGAAGGGCGTGACATGCTGTTCGACATCGACTGGCAGGGTGCCAAGCAACTGAGCGAGAAGATCCGGGCCGATATCGTGTCTATCTTCATCCTGCCACCCTCGATGCGAGAACTGCGCAGCCGGTTGAAGCGGCGCGCCGAAGATTCCGATCAAGTGATTGAAACCCGACTGGCAAACGCGCGCAAGGAAATCGAGCACTGGCGCGACTACGACTACGTCGTGATCAACGACGATCTGGACCGCGCCTTCGGCGCTGTTCGATCGATCGTGGCTGCCGAGCGCCTCCGTCGCGACCGGCGGCCGGGTCTGTTCGATTTCGTGTCCGACCTCCTCGACGACAATTCCGCCGCCCCGGCGGAACAGTAGCAAGCCTGGTCAGCCAGCGGGGTGCCCCAGGCAGTTGGCGAGCCTGATGAACTCAGCGACGTCCAGTGTTTCTGCGCGGCGGGTTGGATCAATGGCGGCGCGCGCGAGGAGTGTTTCTCCGCCAAGCGCCTTCAGGCTTTGACGCAGCATCTTGCGGCGCTGCCCGAAGGCGGCCTGAGTGACCCGTTCCAGCATGCGCAACTCCACCGCAGCCGGCGAAGGTCGCGGCTGCAGGGTTACCACCGATGATGTGACCTTGGGCGGCGGCGTGAAGGCTTGTGGCGGCACGTCGAAGGCAATGCGCGCTTCCGTGCGCCAGCCAGCCAGCACGGCAAGCCGGCCATAAGCGTCATCGCCTGGCTTGGCGACGATCCGTTCTGCCACCTCGCGCTGGAACATCAGTGCCATGCTTTGAAAGAACGGGGGCCACACCGGAACGGTGAGCCAGCGTACCAGGAGTTCAGTGCCGATATTGTAGGGCAGGTTGGCGATGATCCGCACCGGATCCTTGCCTGCTGCCAATGCCGCGAAATCGGATAGAAGCGCGTCGCCTTCCGTTACCTGAAGCCGTCCGGGATAATGCTCGGCAACTTCCTGCAGGATGGCGAGGCATCGCTCGTCCCGTTCGATGGCAAGGACCTGCTTGGTTCCTTGCGCCAGAAGGGCCCGCGTCAAGCCGCCCGGTCCAGGCCCAACCTCAATCACCGTCACGCCGTCGAGAGGTCCGGCCGCGCGGGCGATCTTGCTGGTCAGGTTGAGGTCGAACAGGAAATTCTGCCCGAGCGCCTTCTTGGCGAAAAGGCCGTGGCGATCCACGACCTCGCGCAGCGGCGGAAGTGCATCAATCGCCACGATGGTGCTAGATAGAAAAGGGCATCAGCGCTTGACGATCTGGGCGTTCTTGCGCAGCTCGTCCGTATAGGTCTTGCTGATGTCCTCGCCGGCGCCGTCCTTGCTGGCATCTTCCGCGCCGAACACCATGCGTGCAACGCGGTCATTCGACACTTCGCGCTGCGAGCAGATGCCGATGAATTCCACGCCGCGATCGGTCTCGCGCACCGCGGTCGCACCACCGGTCTTGGTGGACTTGATCTGCTCCGACCAGTCCGGCGGCAGTTCCGGCTCTAGAACGCGGCCAAGGTCGCGAACCGTCACGTCGAGGAGGCCCTTGGCGAAACTACGGGTGTTATCGCAGCTGTTGAAGCGCGCGCGCATGGCTTCGGCTTCGCGCTTGCGTTGCGCAAGCTTGGCACCGCGCTCCGCTGCCGGCACAACAAAGATCACCTGCTGCAGGAGATATTCTGTGGCGGAAGGCTTGCGGCCTTCCTTCATCATCCGCTGCACCACGTCCTGCTCGCTCATGCGGTTGTCGGAACGTGACCGCCGGGCGATCGCCTGGCCCCATCCGATCTGCACGCGCATGAATTCGCGAAAGTGGCTCTTCGTGACCCCGCTCTGGTTCAGGATCTGGTCCATTTGAGCGGTGGTGAGCTTGTTGGAATCGGTGAAGCGCTTATAGGCGTCGTCGACCTGCGTGTCCGAGATCGCGATCCGCTGCCGTGCAATTTCCTGCTTGCGCAAGGTTTGTTCAATCATGCTGTCGGCGGCATCGGACGGGTCGCGGCGCTGCAAGCGCAGAAACGCTGCCCGGCGCTCGATGTCGTAGCTCGTGACCGCCTCCTTGTTCACCACGTAGCGGATTTCGCTTGCTGCAGCTGGCTGCGGCAAAACCGCCATTGTCCCGGTCAACAAGGTGACGGCGAGGGCAGAAGAAACAGCAAGCTTCGTGATGATCGTCTTCATGAAGGAGTGGCCTCATTGAACGGGGCGCGCACAGGTCGAACGCGCTCCTGCCCGTCTAGTACGGCGAAACGATGACTGGCAGTTCGGCTCTTCTTAACTCCGGGCGGGCGGCTGTTGCAACCGCCCACTGGCATGCGGAGCAACGCTAGTTCAACCCGCCGCGATTGACCGAACCGAAATCGCCGATGGTGCGGAAGGTCAGCTGGAAGCCGACGCCGCGGCTCACTTCACGGGTGTCGATCTCGCGCTGCTCGTTGAACGCCATGGCGAAGGTGAAGCACTCGTCGTCATAAGCAAAGCCGATCGAATCGCGCACCACCACTTCGGACTGGAAGTCGTAGATTGCCGAACCGAACACGCTCCACGCTTCGGCGACCTTCGCGCGCGCACCCACCGTGATCTCGTGGCGATCGCGCGGGAAACCGTAAAGCGGCTGCTTCTCGATGAAGGCGTATTGGGCCGTCACGGCCAAAGGCACCGTGTTATAGCCCACCTTTACTTCGCCGCGCCGCAGGTCCAGCGAGTCTTCGTCGAAGCGCGCGCCAACAATGCCGGTGAAGCCGAGAGGGCTGCCGACGCCGACCTGCGCCACATAATCCGAGCGGTCAGATTCGAGCCCGGAAAAGGCGCCGGCGCTTACGAGGTCAGGCGATGCGAACGAATTCTGTCCGCCAAGGTGGAAGGACTGGCCAACAATGGCATTGGTCGTCCAGCCATTCGCAAAGGTCCCGGAATAGCGGATGCCGAGATTGGCGCGCGTGCCGCCTTCCACCCGGTCATAGCCGGAAAACTTGTCTGTTTCGAACAGCGAGGTGGCGTCGAAGACGAGGCTTTGCGCATCCTCGTTGGGGATGCCGAGGCGCTCGGCAAACTGTTCGTTCGGCCGGACAAGGATCTGAGCCGTGGGCTCGATTACATGCGTCGAGTTGGCTGACGTGAACAGCACCGGCCAGCGGGCTTCGAGCCCGGCCGTCGCCATCCCGCGCCAGTATTCGTCGCGGATGTCGGCTGCAACATATTGCGACTGAAGGGCCTGGACCGTGTTCTCTTCGTAGTCGGTGAAGATGCCGTCGCCGCGCACCTGGAGAAGCGGCGTCAAAGCCAGGCCTCCGGGAGTAATCAAGGTGCGCCGCCATTCCGCTTGTGCGGTGGCGCGGGCCGTGTCGCCGTCTATTCCGCGGATGTTCTGGCCGTAGATTGGCGGAACAACACCAGCGAAATCAGGATAATCGTCGATCGCCAGCCGGTCGCGGGAAATTGCTGTGACGTTGACGTCGATGTTTAGTTCGCCGCCCGCGATCGGCGTGTCCGGCGTCAAGGAATAGTCGAAGCTCGGCAGCACGTAAGGCTGGCGCTCGGCAACCGAGTCCGGATTGTCGTCCAGGACGCTTTCCTGCACCTGGAACTTCATCGCCCGCAGGTCGAAGTAGTTCCGGTCGTTCAAGCCGGTCAGGTAGATTTCGGAACGATGCACATAGGTGCCGTAGTCGTCGAGGCCGTAGGTGTAGGCGAAGTTCTTGTCGGTCTGCAGCAGGGCATCCCAGCCAAACGTCCAGCGCGGATTGATCGTGAACGCACCGCGCGTCGTCACTGCGCCACGGAATTCCTCCTGCCGATCGACGGTGTTCTCGTCGAAAGCTTCGGGCTTGAGCTGGTTGATGCCCGCAACTCGCAGATTGTATTCGCCATTGTCGAACTTCTGGCGCCATTCCGCTTCGCCCATGAACCCCTGACGCGTGTAGCCGCGTGGGGTAAGGGTCAGGTCATAGGTCGGCGAAAGCGCGAAGTAGTAGGGAACGGCCGCGCTGAAGCCGAGCTTGTTCTTGTAGCCGAAGGTCGGGAACAGAAAGCCGCTTTTGCGCCGCACCGTCGGATCAGCAACCTCGAACGCGGGCAGATAAGCGATCGGGAAGCCGAACATCTCAAAGCGGGCCGATTCGAAGCGCACGACTTTGGTTTGGCCGTTCCAGATGATCTTCTGCGCCTTGATCCGCCAGATCGGCGGCTTGCTTGGCTGGTCCTCGCAAGGCTCGCATGCGGTGTAAACGCCGCGATTAAACGTGGTTACCACGCCGTCCCGGCGTTCAGCGCTTTCCGCCGCGAAATAGGTCTTGTCCGGCGTTTCGATCCGCAGCGCGCTGACAAAGCCGTCGCGAAAATCGTCGGTGACGTCGATCTGGTCGGAATAGATGATGTTGCCGCCCGGATCGACCGCCTGGACGGCGCCGCTCGCCACCAGCCGACCTGTGGCGCGGTTATAGGATACGCGCTGCGCTACAAGGCGATTGTTGTTGTAGTCGATCTGCACGCCGCCCACCGCCGTAACGGTCTGTGCATCGTTGTCGTACACGAGCGTGTCGGCTTCCAGCAGCATCTGGCCATCGGGAGCCACGCGGTCGCGCACGGCTAGTTCTTCCGGCGTTTGCGCGGAGGCGAGCCCCAGCGGCAGCACCGTCATGAGGCAGGCGAGGGCACTTGCCTCAAGCAGGCGCCCCATTCGCGCGGATAAACAAATCGCGCGCGACACTAGCCGTCTTCCCTGTGCAGCAAAAAAGTCACCCCGAAAAACATCGCCACCACGACGGGTACCCAGGCCGCGATGACGGGGGGAACGATCCCCGCGCTCCCGAACGCCCTGACCAGGACCGAAACGACATAAAGCAGAAAGCCGGCAAGGATGCCACCCAGAATCATGACCTCGTTCTGGCCCATCCGCGTAAAGCGCATCGACACTGTGGCGGCGATCAACGTCATCGCAACAAGCAGGATCGGCAGGGCGAGGAGGGACTGGAACTGCATGGCAAATGCATTGGCGCTGAGGCCAAAGGCGCGCGCCGTGTTGATCCGGCCGGGCAGCTCGAAAAACGGGATGGTTTCCGGCAGCGTGACCCGTTCCTGAACCAGGTCCGGCGTCAGGCCGGTCGGGATATGGACGGTTTCCTCGTTGATGATCCTCGCGCCGTTGGCGAAGCTTTCGATCCCCTGCAGCTCCCAATAGCCGTCCCGCAGGAAGGCCTGCTGGACGTCGAGCCGGTCGCTGAAATCACCGTCGGAATCGAAGCGGAAAAAGGTTGCTTCACGAAGTTCCAGGCCGTTGTTCAGAACTGCCTGTGCGCTGATAATGGTGTCGACGCCATCAAAGCTTTGGCGCAGCCATGGCGTCTCGAACGCGGTATTGCGGTTCGGTTCGCCTGCTCGAAGGTTCGTTTCCAGGCCCTGCGACCGCTCGAACCCGGCCGCCGCGATTGGGTTCAGCACGACAATCGTAAACAGCCCAAACACAAAAGCGCCAAGCGCAATCGGTGTCAGGAACTGCCACGCCGAAATGCCGGCTGAACGCGCGATCACGAGCTCGTACTTGCGGTTCAGCGACACAAGCGTGGCCATGGCCGAAAACAAGCCGATGAAGGGCACTGTTTGCTGCATAACCATGGGCACGCGGAGCGCTGAAACAGTCAGCGCGCCCGTGAAGGAGTAGGTAGAAAGACCCGCCACTACGTTCTGGAACTCGGTGAAATCAACGATGAACACCAGGGCGAACACCCCCAGAAAGAACCAGGCGGTGATCGTCACATACCGAAGAAAGAAATAACGCCCAAGCGTGAAGCCGATCATGCGGCACCTCCGCGGCTCGGCAGGCGCCGACCCAGGACTGACGTGCGGAACCGGTCAATCCAGGCAGTCAGCCGATCGATCCATGAAATGGGCAGTTCCAGCGTCTTGTTGGCCCGAATGAAGGCGACCGCCAGGGCGGCGGACAGGATCGGTACGGCGTAAACGCCTGCCGAAAACAGCGCGCTTCCTTCCGCGTTGTTGGTGGCGGTGAAGCCCAGCCAGCGCACCAGCAGCGCAACCCCGATCGCCGTGACCATGGGGTGAAGCCGCGCTTCGCGATGTGACCGGGCGTCGCCTGCCGCCGCGATCGAAAGCAAGGCGAAAACAAGCGGATAAAGCCATTCGGTGAATCGATTGTGGAGCTCGGCCTTGTAATAATCCGGACGTTCCAGAAGGACGGGATCACTGGGATCCGGGTCGAGAAGGTAGGCCAGCGGTCGATCCTTGGGGAACATCACCACGGCGCGTGAGGTGGAAGCGAAAGCAGACAGGTCAAAGCCGTAGGAATCAAAGCGGATCAGAGAGGCCGGGCGGTTCGGCTCCTTCCGGTTGATCACGCCATCCTGCATCAGGAGGACGTTCTCGCCGACCTTGTCCAGCATGGCGCCGGTTTTGGCGTAATAAACGAGCTCGGTCTGCGGATCGCGCGTATCGGCGACGAAGATGCCGCCCAGCCGGCCGTCCGGAAGTCGTTCCGCGATCTGCACGTAAAGCCCGTCGTCGATCTGCCGGAACGCGCCTTCCTGGATCACGGTCGAAATCAGGTCAGCCCGTGCAGTGGCGAGAAGCTGGCGAAACCGCTCGCGGGCCGGCGGGTTCACCACGTTGTCGACGATGAAAACAAACAGGCTGGCAGCGAGCGCCATCAGGATGATCGGGCGAATAATCGTGCCGCGCGAAGACCCCGCAGCGCTCAGAACGACGAGCTCCGAGTCCTGGTTCATGGCGCTGAGCGTTTGCGTGATGCCGATCACGATCGCAAATGGAACCACGATCGGTACCACCGACGGCAGCATCATGGTTGCGACCTCGAAAAAGGTCGAGGCGGATTGCCCACTGTCGGTTACCAGATTGATGCGTGCGAGGATCTGGCTCACCCAAACCATGGCAAGGGTCCAGAACAGCGCTGCGGCAAACACACCGAAGGCTCGCCGCAGGATGTAGCGCTCAACGACTTTCATTCTGTCGCGTTCGTCCTTTGTAGCAGAAATCGCGCCCCCGCGCTTCCGCCACCGCAATCATCCGGCCTCGCCCGAGCCGAGTCTTTAACCGACGCAAATCGATTGTCCAGCTTCATACAAGCGATGAGAATGGCTAAGGAAGGGCCAACAAACAGAGTTAAGGAACCGTTTATGGGGGCATTTGCGCGCAGGCGGGCGGAACTCGGCGCCTTTTCCCGCTTGCGTACGTTGATGCATGCCCCCGCCGCTTTCATCGGGCGCGGTTGCCAAAAGGTCACGGTCTTGAAAGTGGGGACGCGTGATGTCACTGGAATAACGACCCTCCTACTCGCTTCAACGGGATAGCAGCATGCCGATTCAGCTCACCATTCGCTTCGCCGATTTCGCACGCCCGAGCGGAGGCACTGTCCTGCTGCTGGCCGGCGCCGATGCTGCCTTGTCGCAAAACGCGATGAACAGCGATCCGGCTGGTGTGATCGGCCGTGCCGCGAAGGTGTCGGACTTCCGCGGCAAGCCTGGGTCGAGCCTCGATCTGGTGAGCCCTGAAGGCGCGCAGGTCGATCGCCTCCATGTGGTCGGGCTCGGCAAGGCCGACGCCCTCGACGAGTGGGGATGGACCAAGCTCGGCGGCACGCTGACGGCTGCCATTCGCAAAGCAACCACGGTGGCGGTGATCGCGGACACGCCGGATGGCCCGGCGCGCCCCGATGATGTCGCCGCGCTGGCGCAGGGCATGCTGCTGCGCAGCTACAGCTTTGAAAAATACAAGACCAGGAAGGGCGAAGACGGGGAAGACGCGCCGGATGCGGCGGTCGCCGTCACGATCCATTGTGCCGATCCCGCTGCGGCGGAAGCCGCTTTCGCTGCCCACCGCGCTGTGGCGGAAGGCGTCATGCTCGCGCGCGACCTAGTGAACGAACCCGCAAACATGCTGGGTCCCGTTGAGTTCGCCGAACGCATCCAGGCGCTCAGCGAGGCCGGTGTGCAGGTCGAGATCCTGACGGAAACCGAAATGCGCCAACTCGGCATGGGAGCCCTGCTGGGCGTGGCCCAAGGATCCGTGCGTCCGCCGCGGCTGGCCATCATGCGCTGGAACGGCGGCGCGCAGGGCGAAGCGCCGATCGCCTTCATCGGCAAGGGCGTTGTTTTCGATTCGGGCGGCATCTCCATCAAGCCCGCCGCCGGAATGGAAGACATGAAAGGCGACATGGGCGGCGCGGCTGCCGTAACGGGGCTCATGCACGCGCTGGCGTCGCGCAAGGCAAAGGCCAATGTACTGGGTGTCGTCGGCTTGGTGGAAAACATGCTCGACGGCAATGCGCAGCGCCCGGGCGACATCGTGACCTCCATGTCCGGTCAAACCATCGAGGTGCTCAACACCGATGCGGAAGGGCGCTTGGTGCTGTGCGACGCGCTCTGGTACGTGAACGAGGAATACAAGCCTCGCTTCATGATCGACCTCGCGACGCTCACCGGCGCGATCATGGTCGCTCTCGGGCAGCATCATGCGGGGCTGTTCTCCAACAACGACGAATTGGCCGAGCGACTCACGAGCGCTGGTACGGCAACGGCCGAGAAGCTGTGGCGGATGCCGCTTGGACCGGAATACGACAAGATGATCGACTCCAAGACGGCGGACATGAAGAACATCGGCGGGCGCTTCGGCGGCGCGATCACCGCCGCACAGTTCCTGCAACGCTTCGTCAAGGACACGCCTTGGGCGCATCTGGACATTGCGGGAACCGCCATGGGCTCGCCGGCCAACGAGATCAGCCAGTCCTGGGGCTCAGGCTATGGCGTGCGCCTGCTCGACCGGCTGGTGCGCGACCACTACGAAAGCTAGGGCGCCGAAAGGGACCGCGATGACCGAGGTCCTCTTCTACCATCTCAGCGAGTCCACGCTGGAAGAAGCGCTGCCCGCGCTTCTCGAGCGCAGCACGGCGCGTGGCTGGCGCGTGGTGGTACAGGCCGGCAGCGAAGAACGGCGAGATGCACTTGATGCCCATCTCTGGACGTTTCGCGAGGATTCGTTTCTGGGGCATGGCGTTGATCACGAGCCGCATGCCGGAGAACAGCCGGTGCTTCTGACCACCGGGCAAGCCAACACCAACGATGCGCAGATCCGCTTCATGGTGGACGCCGCCGAGCCGCCTGACCTGACAAGCTATGAACGCGCCGTTTTCCTGTTCGACGGGCATGATGACGCGCAGCTCGAAGCCGCCCGGCGCCACTGGCGCACGGTGAAAGGCTCCGGCCATCAAGCGACCTACTGGCAGCAAACGCCGGACCGCCGCTGGGAAAGAAAGGCGTAGCTACTCCGCCACGCCTTCCTCGTATTCGGCCGAAAGCGTCAGCCATTTCTCCTCATTCTGGGCGAGGGTGGCTTCAAGTTGCGCGCGTTCCTTAGCGAGCTGCGTCGCCGTGGTCGGGTCGCGTTCATACAGGGAAGGGTCGGCCAACCTATCCTCGATGCCGTCGATCCGCTTGCGTGTCCGCTCCATCAGGGCTTCGGTAGCTTTGATTTCCTTGGCCACCGGCTCCATTGCAGCGCGTCGTTGCGCTGCCTCGCGCCTTTTCTCAGCCTTGTTCGCCTTATCGGCCTCGCGACGTTCCCGCCGATCGCCGGCACTGCCGGTCACGAGCTGGCGATAATCGCTGAGGTCGCCGTCATAAGGCGCAACCGTGCCGTCCTTCACCAGCCAAAGCCGGTCGGCCGTTGCTTCCAAAAGGTGGCGGTCGTGGCTGATGATGATGACCGCACCAGAGAAATCGTTCAGCGCCTCGATCAGGGCTGCGCGGCTGTCGATGTCGAGGTGGTTGGTTGGCTCGTCGAGGATGAAGAGGTTCGGCCCGTCGAACACGGCCAAGCCCATGAGGAGGCGCGCCTTCTCGCCGCCGGAAAGGTCTTTGGCCGGTGTCATCATCTTTTCTGTCGGCAAGCCGAACTGCGCGACCCGCGCGCGCACCTTGGCCTCGGGCGCTTCCGGCATCATGCGGCGAACATGCTCAATGGCGTTTTCCTCGGGCCGCAGATCATCCAGCTGGTGCTGGGCGAAGATCGACACCTTGAGCTGCGGTGCAACCGTGATTGAGCCGGACTGCAGCGGCAGGCGGCCGGAAAGCAGCTTGGCAAAGGTAGACTTGCCGTTGCCGTTGGCGCCAAGCAGCGCGATGCGATCGTCCGCATCGATGCGCAGGGTCAGGTTCTTGAGGATCGGCTTGCCTTCCGCATAGCCAACCGTGCCCTGCTGCATTGTGATGATCGGGGATGCGACGGTCTTCACCGGTTCAGGGAAGTTGAAGGGCGCGACATGATCCTCGATCACGGCTGCAATGGGCTTCATCTTCTCCAATGCCTTCAAGCGAGATTGTGCCTGACGCGCCTTGGAAGCCTTGGCGCGGAAACGCGCCACGAAGTCTTCCATATGCTTGCGCGCGGCCTCCTGCTTGACGCGGCCCTTTTCCTGCAAGGCCGCCTGTTCGGACCGCTGGCGCTCGAACTGGTCGTAACCGCCACGCCAGAAGGTCAGCTTCTTCTGGTCGAGATGAACGATCGAGTTCACCGCCCGATTGAGCAGGTCGCGGTCGTGGCTGATGAGCAGCACAGTGTGCGGGTATTTGGAAACATAGTTCTCAAGCCACAGCGTGCCTTCAAGGTCGAGATAGTTGGTCGGTTCGTCGAGAAGCAGAAGGTCGGGCTGCGAGAACAGCACCGCCGCCAGTGCCACGCGCATACGCCAACCGCCGGAGAATGAGGAGGCGGGACGCTGCTGCGCTTCGAGGTCGAAGCCAAGACCCGCAAGAATCGTGGAAGCGCGTGCTTCCGCCGAATGCGCGTCGATATCGGCCAGCCGGATCTGGATGTCCGCAATGCGCCCCGGGTCGGTCGCCGTTTCTGCTTCTTCCAGCAGCGCGAGGCGTTCCTTGTCTGCCTTCAGCACGATCTCGATCAGCGCTTCTTCAGTGCCGGGTGCTTCTTGCGCGACCTGGCCGATGCGCAGGCCCTTAGGAAGGCTGACGGATCCGGTTTCGCTGGCAAGATCGCCGGTGATCGCCTTGAAGAGCGTGGTCTTGCCCGTTCCGTTGCGACCCACCAGACCGGCCTTTGTGCCGGCTGGCAGGGTGAGCGACGTATGGTCAAGAAGAAGGCGTCCCGCAACGCGGAGCGAAAGGTCGTTGATGATCAGCATGGCGGCGCTTTTGCCTGCTTGCGTCGCACCATGCAAGAAGAAGGATAGGGAAACGGAAAAGGACCTGCCACAACGGCAGGCCCTTTCGTCTGAGGTCGACAGGAGCCAAGCGGCTCCGATGCTTCAGCGCATGCAGGCGTCGTTGGAAGCCTGATCGTAGTTGTAGGGGTTGGCGCGGACCTGGCGGCACAGGATGCTGAGCTTGCGCGTATCGCGACCGCTCACCACGTTGCTGCCGGTGGACTGCGTTCCAGCGACCGAGGACCGTCCGGTCCGGCCCGCATTGCCCGCTACGCCCGTGCTGCTGTCGGGGTTGCTCGCCGTGCTGCCCGACATGCCACCACCGAAGATGCCGCCGAAGATGCTGCGGCCGCCCTGGTTGGACACCCCGCTGGCCGTTGCAGGGCTGGTGTCGCCACCACTTCCGCCGATCCCGAGGCCGACATCGGCGCCGATGCCGCCCGAGCCACCCACAGTGGCGCCGGCTGAAGCATTCGCGCCGCTGCCACCGCCGATCGAAGCCGTTGCACCGGCATCCACGCCACTGCCGCCGCCGACGCTTGCGCCTGCACCGGCATTGACGCCGCCGCCGCCGCCGATGGAGGCACCCGCACCGGCGTCGACACCGCTGCCGCCTCCGATGTTTGCGCCCGCGCCGGCACCGATGCCGCTGTCACCGCCAACAGAAGCGCCCAGGCCGGCGCCAATGCCGCTATCGCCACCGATGCTGGCGCCCAGGCCAGCGCCGATGCCGTCGCTGCCGCCGATGGACGCGCCCACGCCCGCGCCGATCCCGCCTTCTTGTGCGAAGGAAGGAAAGGCGACCGTGGTGAGCAGGGCCGCGCCGATGATCTTGCCGATTAGAACGTTGGAATTCTTAGTCATTACAAGCTCCTCTTTCATCCAGAAGGGGTTCAATCCGCTGGGAGAAAGAAGAAGCAATGCGCGGAACCGTTGCAGGCGATCCGAAGCTATAATTACCGTATGCTTATATAAGAAAACTGCTTTCGAGCTTAAGCAAAGCTGCGGCCGATCTCGGTGCGTTGAAAGGCAATCAGGTCAAGCGAGGGAGCGCGGTGGCCAAGGCTGGTCAGGATCATGTGCGCCTGTCCCCGGTGATGTGTCTGGTGATTGAAAACGTGAAACAGGGCGGGTGCGAGCCGCTGTGACACGGTGCGCATTTCTGAAACGGTTGTGTAGGAAAAGCGTCCGGACAGTTCTGGATCGCTGAGGCCGGCGACCCAGCCAGAGATGCGGGTGTCTTCCGCTTCCCGGGCGATCCGCAGGGGCGCGAGGTTCGGATGGATGATCGCGGCAAGGCTGGTTGGCACCTCACCGCGCCCCGTGAAGCGCTTCATCCAGATGCGGTCGGCAACGAGAATGTGGTTGAGCGTGCCCCGCATGGACTTGAAGAACGCGCCGGCATCCCGGCCGAACTCTTCATCGCTCAGCTCCGCCGCCGCCTCATAAAGTTCGTTATTGGCCCATGCGTTATAGGCCGCAAACATCTCGAAAACCTGCCTCATAGATGTGTCTTTCTGCTAAACGGGTGCCGAAGCGACTAGGGAGAACGCCATGTCCATTAAACTCTATGATCTCGTGGGCAAGGACCCAACGCGGCCCTTCAGTCCGCATTGCTGGAAGGTCGCGATGGCGCTGGCACACAAGGGGCTCGAGTTTGAAAGCGTGCCGACGTCTTTCACCCGCATCAAGCATGTGGAAAACGGAGCATCACCCCTCATCCCGGTGCTGTCCGACAGAGGCAAGATCGTGTGGGATTCCTTCGCCATCGCGCTTTACCTTGAAGATCGATATCCGGATCGGCGAACGCTGTTCGGCGGTCCGGCAGGGGTAGCGACGAGCCGCTTCATCGAACGATGGTCCCTCGTGACGCTTCATCCCTTCCTGGCGTCGGCTGCGCTGATGGACATTCACGATCATCTCGCGCCGGAAGATCAGGAGTATTTTCGGAAAAGCCGGGAAGCGCGGTTCAACAAGAAGCTGGAAGAGGTGCCGGTCGGACGCGAGGCCAAGGTGGTGGCGTTCCGCGCTTCACTCGAGCCGTTGCGCGGCATGCTTGGCTTTCAGCCTTTCATCGGTGGCGAAAGCCCGCTTTTCTGCGACTACATCGTGTTCGGCGCCTTTCAATGGGTTCGCGTGGTTTCCCCGTTCCGCTTCCTGGACGAAGCCGACCCCGTTGGGATCTGGTTGCAGCGCTGTCTTGATCTGCATGGCGGGATAGCGCGTCAGGTGCCTGCCGCAGCCTGAGCGGAGGCTTGGCAAGGGGTGGGGGGCTCTGTATAGAGCCGGCACCTCCCCATTGACCCTTTCAAACAGGATGAGCCCAGTTATGGCTGTTGAACGTACTTTCTCCATGATCAAGCCCGATGCGACCAAGCGCAATCTGACGGGTGCCATCACCAAGATGCTCGAAGATGCCGGCCTGCGCGTGGTTGCGTCGCGCCGCGTATGGATGAGCCGTCGAGAAGCCGAAGGGTTTTATGCCGTGCACAAGGAACGCCCGTTCTTCGGCGAACTGGTGGAATCCATGTCGTCGGGCCCGACGGTCGTTCAGGTCCTGGAAGGCGAGAACGCAATCGCCAAGAATCGCGAAGTGATGGGCGCCACGAACCCTGCGAACGCTGACGAAGGCACGATCCGCAAGGTCCACGCCCTGTCGATCGGCGAGAACTCCGTGCACGGTTCGGATGCGCCGGAAACGGCCGCACAGGAGATTGCCTACTGGTTCTCGCAAACGCAAGTGGTTGGCTAAGCCACTCGATCTCGCAAGACACCGAGAAAGCCCGGATCATGTCCGGGCTTTGTCTTTTCTAGTTCAGCTTGCGTCGCCGTGGCTGGAATGTGTCGAGCGACTGTTCCGTGTCTGCCGCGGCAAGCGAAAGGAGCTCGATCGGCTTCAGCGTTTCGGAGGCAGGCCTGAGATCGCAGATCGCAAGTCCGTCGCGTCCAGCCTGTTTCGCCCGGTACATTGCTCGGTCTGCCCGCTGCAACACGTCGTCCGGGCCGGCGCTCGAGCCATCAAACACAACCACGCCCATGCTGGCGGACACCTGGTGCGAGCCGCAACCATGGCGGATCGCTGAAAGGATCTGGTTGCCGCGAACAAGTGCTTGCTGCGTCATCTCCGCTTCATCCATGAGCGATCCGCCGATGATCAGGACGAACTCGTCGCCACCGATGCGCGCCGGGATCTCGCCCTCCGCCGTGTTCGACTGGAGGATGGCAGCGACGTCCTTCAGGCAGCGGTCACCGGCGTCATGGCCTGCCGTGTCATTGAGGAACTTGAAGTTGTCGAGGTCGATGAAAAGCACCGCAGCCGTGCCGCCGAAATCCCGCAAGCCGGCCATCGTCGCTTCCATGCCGCGGAAAAAGCGGCGCCGATTGGCAAGTCCGGTCAACGGATCGCGGTAAGCCAGGGCTTCGATCTGGGCGTGCTGCCGTTTGCGAATGGTTATGTCGGCCATGTAGCCGTGCCAGGTCACCCCATCGGCGGAGCGCTCCGGATCAGCCGTGAGCCTCAGCCACTTCTCACCACCCCTCGCTGTCTCGACACGGAACTCGACTTCCCAAGAGTGCAGGGTGCTTGCGGCTTCAAGGAAGCTTGTGCGGTAGCGCTGTTGATCGTCCACATGCATGTGCTGGGTCAGCGTCGCCGGATCGCGCAAAATCTCCTGCACCGAGATGCCGGTGATCCTTTCGAAGCCGGGACTGAGGAAGGTGAAAGCGCTGATGCCGCTCGCGCCGACCTTCAACTGGAAGATGCCTCCGGGAACGCCGCTCATCAGTTTCTGAAACAGGGCTTCCTGATTTAACCGCCGCCGCGTTTCGGTGATCTCGCGCACCGACCCTTCGTAGAACAGCGGCTTGCCCGTCCGGCCATGACGCACCACACGCGCAGACTCTGTGATCCAGATCCGCTCCCGCGTCTTGTGCCGATAAACCTCGGATACGAAATTGCTGACATGACCTTCAGCCTGGAGGATGCGGCGGAACTCCTCGCGGCGGCCTGGCTCCACATACCATTCGACCGCGATGTCCTCGACGGAACGCAGCATCTCTTCTTCGGTGTCATACCCGTTCAGCCGAACAAGAGCGGGATTGGCTGAAAGCTGACGCCCGTCCAGCGAGGAACGGTAGATCCCGTCGGACAGGTGGGCGATCAACGCTGCGCTGCTCTCCTCTGCCGTTGCAAGCGAGCCCTGCAATCTCCGGTAGAAAAACAACGTGCTTGCAGAAAACACCAGGGACACGAACAGCAGCGCCGCCAGGAGAAGCTCTGTGCCCGATAAGCCGGGAAGAAAGGGTTCAAAGAACATCTATGACGGTTCGCCGGCAAGTTGATCGCCTGCACCTTACGCCACGGAAAGTCTCGCAAATGTAACCGCAGCACGAAAACCTCGTACACGGTTAAGTGGTGGTTATCGATCGCAGCCGTGTGTTTCGGACCAACGACGAAGCGCGTCTTCGTCGGTGTCCTTGGCATCGACCCATCCGCTGTCGCTGCCATCGCCCGAAATGATCTTTTTCCAGAAGGGAGCTCGCGACTTGAGGAAGTCCATCAGAAACGAAGCCGCTTCAAAGGCCGCCTGCCGGTGTGTGGAAGCAGTCACAACCAGCACGATATTTTCGCCCGGCACGATGCGCCCGAACCGATGGATAATGGTGATGGCAAGGAGCCGCCAGCGGTCGAGCGCCTCCTGTGCGGTTGCGGCAAGAGCACGTTCCGCCATGCCGGGATAATGTTCCAGTTCGAGCGCTGCCAGCCCGCCGTCGTCGTCGCGACAGATCCCGGTGAAGCTAACCACTGCGCCCGTTTGCCGGGAGGTCTCGCCGGCGAGTTTGATCTCGGCCGCCGTATCGAAATCCTCGCGCTGGACTCTGACGGAAAGCGCAGGGGACACGACTAGCCCCCCGTCATGGGCGGGAAAAGAGCGATTTCGCGCGCGCCATCCAGCCGTTCATGGTAATCCACATGCTCATGGTTGATCGCCACGCGAATGGCCTTCGGGACCTTCAAAGCCTCCTGATAGCCTTCGCCCAGGCTCTTTAACCATTCAAGCAAATCTGCAACCGTTTGGACGGACGAGGGAAGATCGAGTTCCTCCTCGCCCCGTCCAATCCGTTCGCGCACCCAGGCAAAATAAACCAGCTTCATATCGTCACTCGTCCATGATGTGCTTGGCGCCCGCACGGAAGTAGTCGTAGCCCGTGTAAAGCGTCACAATGGCGGAGATCCACAGGAGCACGATGCCCATCTGCGTCGTGTAGGGCACCAGCTTGTCACCGGCAGGACCGGCGAGCAGAAAGCCGATCGCAAACATCTGCAGCGTGGTTTTCCATTTCGCCAGCTGGGTCACGGGAACGCGCACCTTCAAGGCCGCGAGGTACTCCCTGAGGCCGGACACGAGGATTTCACGGCACAGGATGATGATGGCCGCCCAAAGCGTCCAGCCCGCAATGGTCCGATCGGAATCGGCGGCAAGCAGGAGCAGGCACGTCGAAACCAGCAGCTTGTCGGCGATGGGATCGAGCATCTTCCCGATGTTCGATGTCTGCTGCCAAATTCGCGCTAGATACCCGTCGAGATAGTCGGTGACGCTGGCGAGAACGAAAAGAAACAGCGCCAGCCAGCGCGCCACGTCGCTCGATTGCAACCGCCCTTCAAGAAAGAAACAGAACACGATCAGCGGCACGCACAAAATGCGGCCGTAGGTCAGGAGGTTTGGAACGTTGAAAGCGCGACGGCTTGCCATTGTTCTCGCTTTATGCGCTTCGGAGATCCCGGGGTGATCGGATTGTCATGCCGTCAAATGCGGCAAATTGGAACCATGGGCAAGGAGGGAAGCCACCGGCTTCATCACCCGCGCTCATGGAAATGATTGTAAACGGTTCTGGCGATCGATTCCGAAATGCCTTCCACGGCCATCAGATCTTCGACGGCGGCACGGCTGACCGCCTTTGCCGTTCCGAAGTGATGCAGCAGTGCCCGCTTGCGCCCAGGCCCGACGCCGGGAACCTCGTCCAGCGGATTTCGGACGAACTCTTTCTTTCGTCGCGTGCGATGGGCGCCGATCGCAAAGCGATGGGCTTCGTCGCGCATCCGCTGCAGAAAATACAAAACCGGATCCCGCACGGGCAGCGTGAAGCTTGGCCGGCCTTCAATGATGAAGCGCTCGCGCCCGGCTTCCCGATCGATGCCCTTCGCAACGCCGATCGCTGTGACGGCATCCGAAATGCCGAGCTCCGCCATGATCCTGCGCACGGCGTTCATCTGCCCTTCGCCGCCATCGATCAGGATGACATCCGGCCAGGCGGGGAAACCGTCTTCTTCGGGATCCGCGGGGGGAGCGGCGCGGTCGGGAACGCCATGCTCCTTGATCAGGCGGCCGAAGCGTCGTTCCATCACCTCGCGCATCATGCCGAAGTCATCGCCTGGGGTGATCTCGGTCGATCGGATGTTGAACTTCCGGTACTGGTTCTTCACGAAGCCTTCCGGACCCGCGACGATCATCGCGCCAACGGCACTCGTGCCCATGATGTGCGAGTTGTCGTAGACTTCGATCCGCCGCGGCTTGCTGGCAAGGCCGAACACCTGCTGGACACCTTCAAGCAGCTTGTTCTGGGACGATGTTTCCGCCAAGCGCCGCCCGAGTGCTTCGCGAGCATTCTGCAGCGCGTGCTGCACCAGCTCTTTCTTTTCGCCCCGTTGCGGCACGGAAATCGACACCTTGCGTCCGGCAAGCGTCGACAGGGCTTCTTCCAGCAGGGGCTGCTCCTCCACATCCTGTGACAAAAGGATCATGCGAGGGCAGGGCTTGTCCTCGTAGAACTGGGCCAGGAATGCGCCAAGCACTTCGTCGAGCTCGATGGCCGGATCCGCCTTGGGGAAGTACGCGCGGTTGCCCCAGTTCTGCCCGGTACGGAAAAAGAACACCTGGATACAGGTCTGCCCGCCTTCGCCATGGATGGCGAACACATCGGCCTCTTCCACCGACCCCGGGTTGATGCCCTGGTGGCTCTGCACATGGCTCAGCGCGCTCAACCGGTCGCGGTAGATGGCTGCCCGCTCGAACTCCATGTTTTCCGAGGCTTCCTGCATGGCGGCCGAGATCTGGCCTTTCACCGCCTGGCTCTTGCCGGACAGGAAGCCGCGCGCTTCACCCACCAGTTCCTGGTAAGCCGCGTTGTCAATTTCGCCGGTACACGGGCCTGAGCACCGCTTGATTTGGTAAAGCAGGCAGGGCCGCGTACGGCTTTCCAGAACCGAGTCGGTGCATGTGCGCAGAAGAAAGGCGCGTTGCAGCGCGTTGATCGTCCGGCTGACAGCTCCCGCGGAAGCGAAAGGCCCGAAATAGTCGCCCTTTCGGGAGCGTGCGCCGCGATGCTTGAAGATGCCGGGTGCTCGATGGTCGCCGGTCAAGATGATATAAGGAAAGGACTTGTCGTCGCGCAGAAGAACGTTGAAGCGGGGCCGCAACCGCTTGATCAGGTTTGCTTCGAGCAGCAGCGCCTCGATCTCGGTGCGGGTAATAACGAATTCCATGGCGGCGGTTTCGCGCACCATCCGACCGATTCGATTGCTGTGGTAGCGGCCCTGCGCGTAGGACGTGACGCGCTTCTTCAGGTTGCGCGCCTTGCCGACGTAAAGCACGTCGCCAGCCGCGTTCATCATCCTGTAAACGCCAGGCGCGTTGGGAAGCCGCTTCACCAGAACCTGGATCGCTTCCGGCCCGGTCAAGCCAGCCGCATCCCCGCCCGTTCCAAGCCAATCGATGGAGGCGGCGCTTTCAATCGAGATCGCCTCGCCGCCGTCGTCGACAAGCGAATCATCGTCTTCGTCCCGACCGGGCATGAAGCCGGCGATGTCGCTGCTGGCCTGGTGCGAACGTGGTGGTTCCGTTGTCATCGACAACAGCCTCCCACCTCGGGCGAGCACGCGCGTGGCATGCTGCGGCAACAAGGGGTGTAAGACCATGTGGAACGGGGCGCGAGACCAGCGCTGAAATCAGCCAACATCAAAACCGGGTATCTGAGCTTCGTCGCCTCGGCAAGCGTGACGAGGCACGAGGCGCTCCATGCATATAAGGATCCTGACCGGCTTCGCGCAACGATGCGTTAACTACGTCCGTACCGGCTTTCGTAAGCTTAGGATTTGATTAAACTTTCCAAGCCTGTGTGACGATCCTGCAACGTCAATTTTTCGCCACATCTCCGCCCGGCAAACTTCACGATTGGAGTTTGGTTCGGCCGCATTTGGTGCCGATTTTCTGACGGTGCGGCAGACACCCCGGGTCCTCCGCCGGTGATGCCAACAGATTGGAAAGGCTGACCTCCCATCGGCGCTTTCTGAGTGAAGGAGTATGAAAATGCATTTGATCAACAAGTATGCGCGGCCTGCCGCAGCGCTCACCGGCCTGGCTGCTATCTTCGCCGCGTTTTCGGCGCAGGCTGCTGACGTCGTCATGGAAGAGCCGCCAGCACCGGCCTTCATCGAGTCGATGCCGGTTGCTTCTTGGGCTGGTCCTTACGCCGGTGTTGCAGCTTCCTACGGCTTCAACGGTCGCGCGAGCGGTTTGACGGGTCCTGATGTCGACACCGACGGCTTTGCTGGCTCCGGTTTCGCTGGTTACAACTGGCAGACGGGCAGCTTCGTGTACGGCTTCGAAGGTGATGTCGGCTACAGCGGCGTCGAAGGTTCGGACGGCGGCAACAAGGTCGAAGGTGGCCTGAACGGCTCCATCCGCGCTCGCATGGGCGTTGCAGCAACCGATCGCGTTTTGATCTACGGAACGGCCGGTGGTGCTGCTGAACGGACCGAAGTGTCCAATGCGTTCGGCTCGGACGACAAGACCCTGCTCGGCTACACGGTCGGCGGCGGCGTTGATGCCAAGCTGACCGACCAGGTCTTCGGCCGCGTCGAATACCGCTACACCGACTACGGTTCGGAAACGTTCAACACGGGCGGCCTTGCCCAGAACGTCGACACCCGCGACCACAAGGTTTCGGTCGGCGTCGGCTTCAAGTTCTGAGCCAAACTCGACGACGAAAAAAGCCGGGCTTCGCGCCCGGCTTTTTTGTTGCGCGCTCAGGCCTTGGGCAGCAAAGCAGCGAGATCCGGAAACTTCTCATCGAACCGCTTGGCCCAGCGCACCAGCTTGCTGCGGCCGCGCTCCCATTTGCCTTCAAACCGCAGTGCGAGATAGGCAAGTGCCGCGCGGAAGGCGAGGTGCCCCGCATGCAGCTTCGCGGGCAGGTTGGGGGTTTGCGTCATAAGCAGATCAAGGCACTGTTCGGCCTTTCTCCATTGCCGGTCCAGCCAAGGCTGGTGAACGATTTCTTCTGGCCGCATGCGCCGCTCGTAGACATGCGCGAGAAGCACGTCGCAGAGACCGTCGCAAAGCGCTTCCAGCCGTTCCGCCTGCAGCCGCTTGGCCGAGTTGCGCGGAAACAAGGCACCCTTGTGTTCGCGATTCAGGTACTGGGTGATGACACGGCTGTCGTAGATGCCGTCGCCCTCATCAGTCACAAGCACCGGTATCTTGCCGAGCGGGTTGGCCTGCAGCAGCGAGTCGGGCGGGGCGTTCGTTTCCGTCAACTCGGACTCGAAGCTCAGGCCGACATAGGCAGCCGCCATCCGGACTTTCGCGCTGTAAGGGGATGCAGGGGAATAAAGGATCTTCGGCATGAACGCTCCTGCGGCACGGGATGTTATTGGTAAGAAATGGGCTGTGGCATGGACGCTGCGCGCGTACAGCCCCGCGCGTCCACCTGCGGGCAACTGCGGAACTCCAGCGTGTCCCGCGAAAGGCAGATGCGGACTTCCCGGATAAGCCCGTCGTCGCACGAAACGGCCATGTCCTCGGCGCGCAGTCCGGGATTGGCTGCCATGAAACTCTGCTCAACCGCTGCGGGGGAAACCGGCTCCGTGCCTCCAGCCATCGCGGCCGGGATTGTCACGCGCTCGCGGGCCAATCGGGTCAAGGCAAAGTAGTCGCTTTGCGACAGGCCGGAGCATGTTCCGTGCTTGCGCCATTGGTGGCCAATCAACCCTGCGGAGGGCAGCAGGTCCCGATACTGCTTCACCAGACTGTCCGGCACCCGGTCCGATTCGCGGCTCGAACAGAATTCCGGATAGCCATCGTTGAACTGCGGCCACAAGCCATGCACCACGAAGCCAAGCGGGTCTCGACGCCCGCACTGCTGGCGGTTGGCCGAAGCCCCCTCGGCCTGGCAATAGCTTGGCGACCACGACAAGCTCAGGACGTAGAAGTCGAAGCCCTTCCCCTGAGGCAGGGCGCGATCCGTCGAGCCGGTCGTAATCGGTGTTGCATCAGACGAAGCGGTCGGTTGCGCCGGCTCGCAGGCAGCCAGCGTCGAAAGACCCAGAAAGAGCGCGAAAACGCGCCCGATCACCGCAGAACGCGGCAAGCGCCGCTGTAGACATTCCAGCGGTCGAAGCCGTCGACGCAGAACTCGACATTGTAGCCGGTGCCCGCGAAGCCCATGCCTTCCTCGATGAGGTACCAGATGTTGCGCTGCATCCCGTCGGAAAGCTGGACAATACCGCCGCAATAAAGACGGGCAATCGGCCGCTCTTCAGGGATCGCCGGCAGCCAACGCCGCAAGGTGATATTCTGGAAGTCGAGGATTGCGACATTCGGCAGGTGCGGAACATGCGTCACCTGATACTGAAAATTCTTCTTGATGCGGCCGAGCACGCCGGGCGTGGAGCAGAATCCTGCGTCAGCGGGCGCAACTTGGAGAATGTAGTCCGCCGCGGTTGCCGCCGGAGCATGGAGGCTGCCGAGCAGCATCGCGGCTGCGACTGCGGACTTGCGGAAAAGAGTTCCAAGCGCCATGGGTGCCTCGCGACGGATGTGCCTGTGTGCACGTTCTCTGAAGCACTTGCCCCGCGCCGGGGAGAAGGTCAAGGCGAGGCGACGCTTTGCGCGTCAGTCTGAGCCGGGACTGCGCTCGGCGGCGAGCCAGCGTGTCCCAGATGCCGCACCTCTTTCTTGCGCGAGCACGTGCTGAAGAGCAGGGAGAATTGTTGTGAGTTCGTCACGCAGCGTAAACGGCGGGTTGACGATCACCATGCCCGACCCGATCAGGCCTGCCTCGGCGGATGCAGCACGCACCGTGAGCCACGTGTCAAGGATCTTGGGGATTCCGAGTGCAGCCAACGAAGCGCGGTAAGCTTCCACAGCGGAAATGTCCTTGATGGGATACCAGAACGCGTAGATGCCGCCAGGCCAGCGCTTGTGCGCGGCCTGGAGGCCTCCAAGCATGCGGTCGAACTCGCCGGGTTGCTCGAAAGGCGGGTCAACAAGCACAAGCCCCCGCTTTTCCTTGGGCGGAAGATGCGCGCCCAGGGCAAGCCAGCCATCAAGCGCAATAACGCGGGTCTGGTGATCGCCGGCAAAGCGATGCGCCAGCGTTTCTGCGTCCTGCGGATGGAGTTCGATCAGGGACTGGCGATCCTGCTTGCGTAGAAGCTCGCGTGTGACCCGAGGCGAGCCGGGGTAGAAGCGAGTGTCGCCGCCGGAGTTCACCGCGCGCACTGCCGACAAGTAGGGCGAAAGCAGCGCTTCGGCTGGGGCGGGAAGCTTTGTTTGGAGCAGTCGCGCTATGCCATCCTGCCACTCACCGGTGCGGCTCGCTTCGCTGGCGTGAAGGTCATAGATGCCGATACCCGCATGGGTGTCGATCACGCGAAAAGCTCCGTCCTTGCGTTTCAGGTACTCGACCAGTCGCGCCAGAACTGCATGCTTGAAGACGTCGGCAAAATTCCCGGCGTGAAACGCGTGTCGGTAGTTCATCGAATGTGTTCGGCTCTCGTTGCCCGATCCTCTACACGGCGGCTGCGAGATCGGCTAGTTTGCCAGCCATGAACATCCATTTCGAACCCCGCAAGGGCCACTCGGCCTGCCCCCATGACTGCCCGTCGACATGCGCGCTCGAGGTGGAGATCGTCAACGGCCGCATCGGCCGGGTTCATGGCGCAAAGGACAACAGCTACACGGCAGGCGTGATCTGCGCCAAGGTGGCGCGGTATGCCGAGCGCGTCCACCATCCCGAGCGCTTGTTGAAGCCCCTCGTTCGAGCGGGTGCGAAAGGCGAGGGATCGTGGAAGGAAGCGAGCTGGGACGCCGCGCTCGATCTGATCGCGGAGAAGTTTCTCGCTGCGGAAGCGCGCGAGGGCAGCGAAACGGTTTGGCCCTATTATTATGCGGGCACCATGGGCCTCGTTCAGCGCGACAGCATCAATCGCCTGCGACACGCCCGCAAATATTCGAACCAGTTCGATTCCTTCTGCACCAACATGGCCTGGACCGGTTGGGTAATGGGCGCCGGCGCCTTGCGCGGCGTTGATCCGCGCGAAATGGCGAAAGCGGATTGCGTGGTGATCTGGGGCACCAACGCGGTGGTCACGCAGGTCAACGTGATGACCCATGCCACGCGTGCTCGCAAGGAGCGCCGCGCCAAGATTGTCGCGATCGACGTCTACGACAATGCAACGGTCCGCCAAGCTGACTTAGGCCTGATCTTGCGTCCGGGCACTGACGGGGCCCTGGCTTGCGCGGTGATGCATGTCCTGTTCCGCGATGGCTACGCCGATCGCGACTATCTCGCCCGCTACACGGATGATCCAGCAGGGCTTGAAGCGCATCTGCAGACCCGCACACCGCAATGGGCTGCTGCGATTACGGGCCTGTCCGTCGAGAAGATCGAGGCGTTTGCTCAACTGGTGGGTCAAACGAAGCGGACGTTCTTTCGGCTCGGTTATGGGTTCTCGCGCCAGCGCAATGGCGCGGTCAACATGCATGCCGCGCTTTGCATTCCGGCTGTCACCGGCGCGTGGCAGCATGAGGGTGGCGGGGCCTTCCACTCCAACTCGGGCATCTACAAGCTCGACACGCGAGGCATCCAGGGCGACGCCTTTGCCGATCCGGCCATCCGCCATCTCGACCAGTCGAAGATCGGCCGCATCCTTACGGGGGATCGCGAGGCTTTGTACAATGGCCCGGCCGTAACGGCGATGCTGATCCAGAACACCAACCCGGCCAATGTCGCGCCTGAACAGCGCCTGATCCGGGAGGGCTTTCTGCGCGAGGATCTGTTTGTGGCGGTGCATGAGCATTTCATGACCGACACGGCCAAGCTCGCTGATGTTGTTTTGCCAGCAACGATGTTTGTGGAACATGACGACATCTACAAGGGCGGCGGCCAGCAGCACATCACGCTAGGGCCGAAGCTGGTGGACCCGCCGGAAGGTCCCCGCACCAACCTCTTTGTCATTGAAGAACTGGCGAAGCGTCTCGGCGTCGCGCATCTGCCGGGTTTCGGCTTGGGCGAACGTCAGCACATCGACGCGATCCTTGCCCAACGGGGGCTCGGATCCTTCGCCGACCTGGAAGAGCAGCGTTTCGCCGACCTGCAGCCACCCTTCGAAGAGGCACATTTTCTTCAGGGCTTCGGCCACCCCGACAAGCGCTTCCGCTTCCAGCCGGACTGGATGGGAACGCCGGCGCCAAACCGGCCGCCCACATCCATGGGCGTGCAGGGAGAGGCAACGCGCCTGCCGACCTATCCGGATCATGTTGATCTCATCGAAGGCGCGGACGAGGCGCATCCGTTCCGCCTGGCCACGTCACCCGCTCGATCCTTTCTGAACTCGACTTTCACCGAAACCGCCGGCTCCTTGAAACGGGAAACGAGGCCGGAACTGCTGCTTAACCCGCAGGACGCCATGCTGCTTGATCTCAGTGACGGTGACGTCGCGGAGATCGGCAACCACCGCGGCGCCGTTGCGCTTCACGTCAAGCTCTTTGATGGCGTGCAAGGTGGCGTGCTCATTGCGGAAGGCATTTGGCCGAACTCCGCGCACCTCAACGGGGAAGGCATCAACACACTCACGGGAGCCGACGCCGTGGCGCCTTATGGCGGCGCAGCCTTCCACGACACGCGCGTGTGGCTGCGAAAGGTCGCGCTCGGAGCGGCACCAAAGACGACGCTTCCGGAACTCGTAACCGCCTAAGGGGTGGAGCGCGCCAGAGCTTCCAGATCTTCCATCGGGTCGTCCGGGAGCGGCGACAGCAAAGCCTGCTGCTCGGCAGCGCTTGTTTGGCTGAACTCGACGCGATCGCCTGCCATGCGCGCTCGTCCTTCGGCGACAAGGCGTAGCGCGAGCGGATAAAGCCGGTGTTCGATCTCCAGAACACGGGTCGCGAGGCTATCCGGCGTATCACCGGCAAGCACGGGCACGGCGGCTTGCGCGATGATTGGACCGGAATCCATTTCGCTCGTCACGAAATGCACACTGCAGCCATGGAGGCGCACGCCCGCGGCCAAGGCCTGCTCGTGGGGGTGCAATCCCTTGAACAAGGGGAGGAGCGAGGGATGGATGTTGATCATTCGTCCGCTCCAGCGGTGAACGAACTCATCGCGCAACAGCCGCATGTAGCCGGCGAGGCAGATCAGGTCGACGCGGTGCTCCGTAAGCACCGCCTGCATGGCGTGGTCTTGTGCTTCCGCACCGGGATGATCGGCTTTTGCGATCACGCGGGTGGGAATCCCGGCAGCTTTCGCGACGGCGAGCCCGCCCGCATCGGCCTTGTTGGAAACAACAACGGCGATGGTCGCCGGGAAGCGCGGATCCGCTGTGGCCTCGATCAGCGCCGCCATGTTTGAACCGCGACCTGAGATCAGGACGGCAACCCGTTTGCGTGCGCTGCTCATAGGCCGAGCGAACCGCGGTAAACCACCCGCTGGTCCCGCGCCGGCACGATGCGACCAATGGGAGTGACGGTTTCCCCAGCTTGTTGAAGCACTGCGGCAACCTGCGCGGCCTGTCCTGCCGCGACAACTGCGACCATGCCGATACCGCAGTTGAAGGTGCGCAGCATTTCGTGCTCCGCAACGCCACCTGTTTCCGCCAGCCAGGAAAACACGGGCGGGACGTCGATGCTTTCGAGATCGATGTCGGCGGACCATTCCGCCGGCAGCACGCGAGGAATGTTGTCGGGAAAGCCGCCGCCCGTGATGTGGGCCAGCGCCTTGATTCCATGCGTGTTACGGATGGCCTGGAGCAGCGACCGCACATAGATGCGCGTCGGCATCAGCAGGGCTTCGCCGAGCGTCGTCCCACCGTCGAAAGGTGCTGGATCCAAGTAAGACAGGCCGCTGCGCTCCACGATCTTGCGGACAAGCGAGAAGCCGTTGGAATGCACCCCGGACGAAGCGAGACCGAGAATGATGTCACCATCGGAGATGTCGTCCGTGGGCAAAAGCGAACCGCGTTCGGCGGCTCCCACGGCGAAGCCGGCCAGATCATATTCGCCGCTGCGGTAAAGGCCGGGCATCTCGGCTGTTTCGCCACCGATCAGCGCGCAGTTCGCTTGGCGGCAGCCTTCCGCGATACCGGCAACGATGGCCGCTCCCTGGTCCGGCTCGAGCTTGCCGGTCGCGTAATAATCAAGAAAAAACAAAGGCTCGGCTGCCTGCACCACCAGGTCATTGACGCACATCGCAACAAGATCGATACCGACCGTGTCGTGCTTGCCGGCCTCGATGGCCACCATCAGCTTGGTGCCGACGCCGTCATTGGCCGCGACCAGGACCGGGTCGGTGAAGCCGGCGGCCTTCAAGTCGAACAAGCCACCAAACCCGCCGATCTCGCCGTCGGCGCCCGGGCGGCGCGTCGACCGCACGATCGGCTTGATCTTGTCGACAAGCGCATTCCCCGCATCGATGTCGACCCCGGCCTGAGCATAGGTGAGCCCGTCCTGTTCGCGCGCCATCGCCTGTTCTCCGAGTTCTGAGGTGGGTGCCGCGCTCTTCGCATGCACCGGCATGGGTCGCAAGCGCCGCATCAGTTCCTGCCAGATCCACCCACATGCTAAAGCGGTCGCACTGGTGAGTCACCGGTGAGAATGGATCATGTGAAAACGAAGGTGGAGGACAACAGGGAAACGATGACGGTCGCCAATTTCATCACCCTGATCCGCTTCTTCCTTGTGCCCTGCGTGGTGCTGGCGATGATCACCGGCCATATGGGGTGGGCCTTTGTCGGTTTCCTCGTTGCCGGCGTTTCAGACGGCGTCGACGGCTTCGTTGCCCGCCACTTCGATCAGCGGAGCGAACTCGGCGCTTACCTTGACCCTATTGCCGACAAGCTCCTGCTTGTTTGTGTGTTTCTTGTGCTCGGCTATCTCGGCGAATTGCCGCTCTGGTTCGTCGTGGCGGCCGTGTCGCGCGATGCCTTGATCGTGGGAGGCGTCATGCTGTCTACGGTGATGGGCAATCCCGTCGCCATGAAGCCGTTGTTTGTGTCCAAGGCGAACACGACGTTTCAGATCCTTCTGGCGCTGGCAGTGCTGGCGGAGCTCGCTTCCGGCTGGCGAGGAGATTGGCTGCGGGACGCGCTGGTGATCGTGTCGGCGCTCTTGACGGTCGCTTCCGCGGCAGCCTATCTCGTGGGCTGGCTGAGGCATATGAGCGGCTATGGCGAACCCGAAAACTCCGACCGATAGCCGCCGAACAGCCCTCGCTGTTGCCAGAAGGAAAGCAGCCGCGACCATGCCGCCACCAGAGCCGGCACCTGTTGCGGCAGTCGTGGCCATTGAGCCCCGCTTGTGGCGAACCGCCGCCTTCTGGATCGGCGCTGCCTTGGTGCTTCTTCTGTTTCTGGTTGTGTTCAGCTCCATCCTGTTGCCCTTCGTGGCGGGCATGGTCCTCGCCTATTTCCTCGATCCCATTGCCGACCGCCTGCAGCGAGTCGGCTTGTCGCGCCTCATGGCGACCATCGTGATCCTGGTCGGCTTTGTGCTGATGCTGGTGCTGCTTTTGATCGTCGTGGTGCCCGTTCTCACCTCGCAGCTGGCCGGCTTTGCGGCGAACGTTCCAGGTTACATCGCCCGCCTGCAAACCCTCATCACCGATTTCGACCCGGAATGGCTGAGTGACAATTTCGGCGTCGATCCTGCCGCGCTGCGTGATGGCATGAACGGTTTGCTGACGCAGGGTGCGGGTTTCCTGACAACGCTCATGCAGTCCATCTGGAGTTCCGGCAAGGCGATTATCGACGTGGTCGGTCTCCTGGTGGTGACCCCCGTTGTTGCCTTTTACATGCTGCTCGATTGGGATCGCATGGTCGCCAAGGTCGACAGCTATGTGCCGCGCGATCATGTGGAAACGGTGCGGCAGCTTGCGCGCGACATCAACGCGTCGACGGCGGGCTTTGTGCGGGGGCAGGGCACCCTTTGCCTGGTTCTGGGTGCGATGTACGCGGTCGGCTTGACGGCTGTTGGCCTGAACTTCGGCCTTTTGATCGGCTTTTTCGCGGGCCTGATCAGCTTCATCCCATATGTTGGCTCGCTGGTTGGGCTCGTGCTGTCGCTGGGCGTGGCGTTTGTGCAGTTCTGGCCGGATTGGCCCTGGATCGTCCTGGTGGCTGCGATTTTCTTCGGCGGCCAGTTCATCGAAGGCAACATTCTGCAGCCCAAGCTCGTGGGATCGAGCGTCGGGCTCCATCCGGTGTGGCTGATGTTCGCGCTGTTTGCCTTTGGCGCCTTGTTCGGCTTTGTCGGGTTGTTGATTGCGGTTCCGGCCGCCGCGGCAGTTGGCGTCCTCGTGCGCTTCGCCATTTCGCGTTATCTTGAATCGCCTCTTTATCGGGGCAAAAGCGAAGTCACCGTCGCCTGAAATGAGCCTGCCTTGAACCATGCCGGATGAAGCGCGCCAGCTGCCGCTCGACCTGGGTCATCGCCCTGGGCACAGCCGGGACGACCTGGTTGTCGCGGACGAAAATGAAGCTGCCCTGCGCCTGATCGACGCTTGGCCGAATTGGCCGGCGCCGGTGGCCGTGCTGACGGGACCTAAGGGCTCGGGCAAGACCCACCTCATGGAGATCTTCCGCGATGAAACGGGTGCGCAAGATGCAGCTGGCGACTTTGACGCTGCGCTTGCGAGGGCCGAGCGCGGCGAGCCCATCACCTGGGACGATGCCGACCGGGCGCCGATCGACCAGACGGCCCTGTTTCACCTCATCAACGCAGTCCGCTCCGGCGGTGCAACGCTGCTTCTGACGGCGCGGCAGTCGCCGGCTTCCTGGGAGATCACCCTTCCAGACCTGCAATCCCGGCTGAAGGCAGCCGCCTTTGTGGAACTAGCCGAGCCCGGCGACGCGCTTCTTTCTGCCGTGGTGATGAAGCTGTTTGCCGATCGCCAGGTCGAGATTGAACCGCATGTGGTGCAGTTCATCATTCGCCGCATGGAACGCTCCGTGGGCACCGCGATCGAGGTGGTGGACCGCCTGGACAAGGCAGCGCTTGAGCGGCGGCGACCGATCACCCGCGCCCTGGCAGGTGAAGTTCTTAACGATGTCGCGACACCAGACGGCTGAGGGCTCGTTTTTCCGGCTTGGCAGACGCATCAGGAGCAAGTTTTCTCTGGCGTCTTTGCCCGGCTTGCAGCATGGAAGCCAGGTTCGAGGATTATATTGATGCCGATCTCCCGCGCTGCATTCCTGCGCAGCAGTGCCGTGTTCCTGGTTGTGGCCTTCCTGGCGTTGCTCGCCATTGTTGGCACCACCTTTTACCTGGCCGAGCGGTCCCAGAGCCTGTCGGAAACGCTGACGCAATGGCGCATCGCACGGGCATCAACGGTGAATCTGCGCAACGCTCTGCAAGTCGCCGAAAGCAGCCAGCGCGGCTTTCTGCTGACCAACGACGCGACCTATCTCGAACCCTTCGCGGCGGAAAGCACCCGCATCATCCCCCTCTACGGCGAGATGGTGGCAGCCGTTGAGCCCCTGCTGGACGACGACGCTGATCTCGGCCGGTTTGGGGGCGCGATCCAAAGCAAGATTGATGAGATGACGCGCAGCATCGAGATTGCCCAGTCTGGTGATCTCGAGGGAGCCATAGCCACTGTCCGGACCGATCGCGGCAAGCAGTTAATGGACGAGCTGCAGAGCTTTTTCACGCAAACCATCGAGCAGGCAGACGGGCAGATCATCGACGCAATGACTGCCCAGGACCGCAACTTCTTTGCTTTGCGTCTTGTCACCGCCGTGGGTGGCTTGCTGATCCTGCTGGTGATGGCGGCCGCCGCCTGGATCGTTTGGACCTACACACGCGAGATCATTGCTGCGCGCAATGAAGTGGAAGCGTTGAATGTCGGCCTTGAGTCGCGCATCCAGGAGCGCACGCAGGATCTGATCCGGGCCAATGAGGAAGTGCAGCGCTTCGCCTATATCGTGACCCACGACCTGCGCGCGCCGCTGGTTAACATCATGGGCTTCACGTCCGAGCTCGAAACTACGCTCAAGTCCATCCAGACCTATGTTCTGGCCGAGCCTGGCAAGGCAACAGACGATGATGTGGAACAAGCAAAGCTTGCTGCCGGCGAAGACCTGCCTGAAGCCATCAACTTCATCCGCTCTTCGACCCGCAAGATGGACGGGCTGATCAACGCGATCTTGAAGCTGTCACGCGAAGGGCGCCGCCCCTTGAAGCCGGAATCGATCGACCTCAAGGCGATGCTGGAAAACAGCGTCGCAAGCATTCACCACCAGATCGCCGAAAACGACGGCGAAGTGGAGTTCGACGTCAACGTCCCGCGGATCGTTTCCGACCGCATGTCGCTGGACCAGATCGTCGGCAACCTTCTCGACAATGCCGTTAAGTACCGCGCATCAGATCGTCCGTTGCGCCTGCGCATCTCGGCTGAACGCCTGCGTGGAAATCGCGTCGCCATCGCTGTCAACGACAACGGCCGCGGCATCGCCGACCAGGACCACGAGCGCGTCTTTGATCTGTTCCGGCGAGCCGGTGTCCAGGACAAGCCCGGTGAGGGCATCGGTCTTGCCCATGTGCGATCGCAGACTCGCAATCTCGGCGGAGATATATCAGTGTCGTCTCAATTCGGCGTGGGTTCGACCTTTAGAGTCGAACTGCCGCTCGATCTCAGATCGGTTGTAAGGAGTGAAGCGAAGTGAGCCATGATTCAAGGCCCGTCACGATCGTCATGGTCGAGGACGACGAGGGCCACGCCCGCTTGATCGAGAAGAACATTCGCCGCGCAGGCGTGAACAATCCCATTGTGCCCTTCCAAAACGGCACGGATGCCTTGGAATACCTGCTTGGACCTGACGGGTCGGGCCAAGCAAGTTCCAGTCGCCAGCTGCTGGTGCTTCTTGATTTGAACCTCCCGGACATGACCGGCGTCGACATTCTCCAGCGCGTCAAGGCCAACGAGCACACGCGCCGTTCGCCGGTGGTGATCCTCACCACCACGGACGATGAGCGTGAGATCCAGCGCTGCTATGATCTCGGCGCGAACGTCTATATCACGAAGCCGGTGGACTATGACGGCTTTGCCAATGCGATTCGCCAGCTCGGCCTGTTCTTCTCGGTGATGCAGGTGCCGGAGACAGCCTGACGTGCAAACACGGCCGGTTCACATCCTGCATATTGATGACGACGCCGCTCTGGTCAGGCTGGTGGAGCGAGCGCTGACGCGTCGCGGCTTCACCGTCGAGAATGCAGCCGACATCGATGCCGGCCTGGCGCGGATCAGGGCAGGCGGTCTGGATGCGGTTGTGCTCGACCACTACCTCGCATCGGGAACCGGCCTCACCGTGCTGCACGCGATGCGCGATCTGACCGATCCGCCTCCGGTGGTTTACGTGACGGGTTCCATGGAACCGGCGCTGGCCGTCGATGCCCTCAAGGCCGGCGCGGAAGATTATGTGTTGAAGTCGGCTGGTGAGGACTTCGTCACCTTGCTGGCCAAGGCGCTCGAGCAGGCCATCAACGCGGCGCGCATGCGTCAGGCCCATCTGCGTGCAGAAGCAGAAATTCGCGCCGCCAAGGATCGCGCCGAGTTGCTGCTGGCCGAAGTGAACCATCGTGTCGGCAACAGCCTGGCACTTGTTGCGGCCCTCGTGCGCATGCAGGCGTCTGCCATTGCTGATCCCGGAGCCAAGGAAGCGCTGGCCGAAACGCAGGTGAGGATCTCGGCCATAGCCAACCTCCATCGCAGCCTTTACACCTCCGACGACGTGCGCAACGTGGCACTCGACGATTATCTTGCCACCATTGTGGCAGAGCTCGGCACATCCATGAGCGCGTCCGGTCACAAGCCGCTCGTGAAGCTCGACCTCGATCGCTACAGCATTCCCACGGACAAGGCCGTTTCGGTTGGCATGATCGTCACGGAACTGCTCACCAATGCCCTGAAATACGCTTATCCGACCGAGGAAAAAGGCGAGGTCCGCCTGATCCTGCGCCGCTCCGAAGATGGCGCGGCACTTCTCACGGTGGAAGATGACGGCATCGGCTGGAACGGCACGGGTGTTGCCAAAGGCACAGGTCTCGGCTCGCGCATCGTCAAGGCCATGGCAGCCAATCTCGGCGCCACCATCACCCACGGCGACGGAGTGGGCGGGACCTGCACCAAGCTGGTGCTCGCCGAAAGCTGAAACGAAGAAGGGTGGCGATCCCGGCAGGATTCGAACCTGCGACCATCGGCTTAGAAGGCCCAAGCCAGCGGTTGTTTTCGCTAGGTTTCCCGTCGCTATGTCGCAGCCATAAGATGGTCAAGCACAATGAGGGTGCCGATAAGAGCGCACGCTAACAGCCCGAGAGAGAGAGAGCCAACACCACGTGCTTCTTTCTCGTTCTGAACAGATTGGCCTTGTAGTTCGGGTCAGTCTGCATACGACCTAAGTCGGTTACGACCAGATGCCCGATCGTAGCGATACAGCAGATGATCACGCCGAATAGGACCGAGATAAGGTTTGGTGTAGGAACTCAGCCATTGTGTTGCCTTCAGCCGCCCAACGGTGCAGAAGTTGTGATCATAGCTCTGCAGGAACTCATCAGCATTCGGACTGTCGCTCATTCCGATGTCTCGCTTTATGTCCGCAATCACGCCGACGGATTAGACGTGCTCGCTTAATTTGCTATGCCGAGACGCTTCTCTTCAACCTTGGCATAGCGCTTCGCGTCCTCTTTATTTGAGAACTCGCTTTCCTTTGTCTGGCCGTCCTGAGAGACGCGAACCTTCCAGTTTTCGCCGGACTTCTTTTCAACGCGTACTGCTACTTGGCTCATGTGGTCATTCCGTTTTCATGTTGCAGTCCACGTCGCATCGATTTGCCGCGCACCGGTGCAAACCGTTGAAAATCAACGCTTCTCAATTGCAACATAAATGCGACGTGGAGGGGGAGGATAGATAAGCTAAGAACTTGTTTTTATTGGCGATCCCGGCAGGATTCGAACCTGCGACCATCGGCTTAGAAGGCCGGTGCTCTATCCATCTGAGCTACGGGACCCCGCGCCGGAGGCGCAGAACAAGTCAGTGCGTCCAGGGAGTGCGACGGTCGGCGCGGAAATTGTCGGAATAGGAGATCTGGCGCCGCAAGCTTTCTTTCGGCTCCTGCACGCGGAACTCGATGCCGTGCTTTTCCGCATAAGCCACGGCTTCTTCCTTGGTCTGGAAGGTGAGGCGGATCTGGCTGCGCATGTCACCCGACGAGGTATACCCCATCAGCGGGTCGATCTTGCGCGGCATTTCAGGATCATATTCCAGCACCCAATAGCCGGTCTTTGCCTTGCCTGACTGCATGGCGGTTTTTGCGGGGCTGAAGATTCTGGCGGACATGAGCCGGGCTCCGGAAGGCGACAAGATGTTTGGCTGTTTCAATAGTCCAGCGCCCGCTTGGTTGCAAAGCTTAAAAGGTTGTCGCCCACGGCCGCAGGGTTGCTGCAGCCGCGTAAGAAAAGAGCGAAACGAGGCAGCGCTATTTGGCTCGCTTGCCGCGGGTCTTCTTGGCCACGGGGGGAACCGCGGGCTCCGCCACTTCCTGCGCGAGCCGCGCTGCGCGCAATCGCTCGGTCTTGGCGATGCGGGCGTTGGCCTCGCCGCTCATGATCTCGCGCGCCAACCGCGTTGTGGCGTCGCTCTTGGCCTCGCCGCGGGATGGCGTCGGCTTGAAAATGCCAGGCTCCAGCATGCTTTTCATGGCTTCGATCCTTTCAGAAAAGAAAAAAGGCCGGGCGAACCCGACCTTCCTGGTGCTGCCTGAGCAGTCGTTGCCAGTTCATCCGTGGTCAACGACCAGGCGCATCTTTCGATAGCTTAAGCCGCCTGAAGGTTGTCGGCCGTGCTCTTGCCGCTGCGGCGGTCCTGCACGATGTCGAAGCTGACCTTCTGGCCTTCGGAGAGCGTGCTCATGCCCGAGCGCTCAACGGCGGAGATGTGAACAAACACGTCCGGCTTGCCGTTGCCCTGTTCGATGAAGCCGAAGCCCTTGGTGGAATTGAAAAACTTGACGATACCAGTGTTCATAGCGATGTCCTTTCAATCGACATACAAGATCGGCATTTCGCAACGCGCCAAATGCCCGATATTTCGAAAATGAGAAAGAAGATCGCAGTGCGCGGCAGTGCCGGAAAAACAACGTTCGTCAACAAGTTCGACGTGTTCTATTTAGAGCGTGATCGGCAATTCCGCAAGGTCCCGCGTGGATAATCTTCTCGGACGCCGATTTTAATTAGCCGGTGGGCTGGAGTTTCCACCCGTCCGTGAGCAGGTTCAGGACCTCGTCCAGTCCGGCGGGTCGGCCGAGAAGATAACCTTGTCCCCGGGGAACGCCGAGGCATCGAAGCGTTTGCAGTTCGGACGTGGTTTCGATGCCTTCCGCAACAAGGATGCAGCTTGTTTTCAGGGAAAAGAAGATCAAAGCGCTCGCGAGCGCCTGCCTGGCGTCGTCACTGTCCACGGCACGCGTAAGGCTCATGTCGAGCTTTACGATCTCCGGCTTCAAGCGGAGAATGTGCTGCAACCCCGAATAGCCTGCGCCCGCGTCGTCGATGGCAATGCCGGCCCCCACGGCTCGGATCTTTTCAACCGCGGCAAGGAGCACAACGTAGTCGTCAACTGCGGCATGCTCGGTGATCTCGAAAATCAGGCGGTCGAACGGGATCTGCCATTCCAGCACCTCCGAAACATGGGTGATCAAGGTTTCGGGCGAGATGTTGACGGAAAGATACGTGTTCTCCGGAAGGCGGGCGAGCGCAGTAACGGCCTTCTTGATCAAGCACATTTCCAGCTTCGGTCCGAGGCCGACCTCGAACGCGTCCTGCAGCCACTTGTCTGGCGAGCGATAAGGCTGGGGTGCAAATCGGCACAGAGCTTCGAAGCCGGTCGGCCGATCGGTCAGGAAGTTCCAGATGGGCTGGTAGACGATCGAAAAGGCTTCCTCAGCGATAACGCTTTCAACGGCGGCCCGCTTGGTTGCGTCATGGCGCTGTGACTCGGACTTTTCCGAGATCTGCTCTGCCGCCATGTCGGCAAACACCCGCATGATCTGAAGGTCGCGTTCGTTCAGGGTTTTGTTCGGGGAAGGGCTGAGGCAGCAGAACATCCCAACTGCGGTTCCGTTTCTGTCGCGGATGGGAACGCTCATATGCGCTCCGATCGGAACAGCCGCCGTGATCGGCATGGATCGGGCGAGTTCATATTGCGATGTGTCTGAAATCAGCTCGGGGAGGCGGCCCGCCAGGATATGCCGGCAATAAACCTCGTCGAGGGGTCGCTTGTCCCCGACTTTGATCAGCGCCTCGAGCCCGGGAGCGTCAACTTCCCGATACACGGTCTCGTCGCCGACGAATTCCGAGATATAGGCGACCTCCATGCCAAGGTGCTTCCGAATGGAAGAAAGGGCGGTCTGGAGCGAGTCCGTTTGGAAAAGCGGGTTACCGAACTGCAAGGTTGCCATGCCGGAAAGGATGTTTGTTTTGGGACCTACAGCCTCAAGCAAAAACCCTAAGGAACCGTCTTCTTCGACGACAAACCGCTCCTTCTCTGAAGCTCCAGGCTGCAACGGAGTGCTTCTGCATCGTCCACGGGTAAAAAGTCGGAGAACGCCTCGAAGTATTTAGCAGGAACGTAACGAAAGCTAATGCGAGACTTCGTCAGCATCGTAAGTTGCTCGCATGCTAACGAGGAAGCAGAGCATGACCCTTCGCGATGTTGTTGAGCAATATGTCGCCTCTCGCCAGGGCGCAAAGTCGATCTCTACGCGCGCTGCGGCGCAGGCTGTTTCGATGATCCTGCCGGTCAAAGACATTGTTAGCCAGCGCGAGTTCGACGACATGGTCGCCGAAGCAGCCTTGAAGAAGCACCTGGCTGTCCACTTCGACGCGGTCGCATAAGACGTCAGCGCATTCGGCAGGCGAGATAGAAACGCCGTGTGAGTTCATCGAGCCGCGCGGCGGACTTCTGCCAAAGGCCGGACAGCGCCGCGGAGTTTTCCGCTGCGTCGCGCCGGCATCGATTAAAGAAGAAACCCGTGGTCGGAGTGGCAGGATTCGAACCTGCGACCCCCTGATCCCAAATCAGGTGCGCTACCAGGCTGCGCTACACTCCGGCGGGTGACGCGTGTCCTAGAGACCGCGCCGCGAGAAGGCAAGGGGTGCAAGCCGCTTCTTCGCAAGCATCAAGCGTTTTTTGCGGCCTGAAGCCCAGCGGTCAGGTCCTCCTGCAGGTCCGCAACATCCTCCAAGCCGATCTGCAGCCGGATCACGGGGCCGCCATAGTCCCTGCGAGACACCGTGCGATCCTGCAGCGACACAGGAACTGCCAGGCTTTCATAGCCGCCCCAAGAATAGCCGAGGCCGAACACCTCCAGCGCGTCCAGGAAGGCATGCGCCTGGCTTTCGCCACCACCGTCGAGCACCACGGAAAAGATGCCGCTTGTACCGCCGAAATCCCGCTTCCAGAGCGCGTGGGTCGGATGCGAGGGAAGCGCCGGGTGAAGAACCTCGGCAACGCCCGCTTGCGATTGCAGCCAGCGCGCGATCTCCAGCGCCGACCGACCATGGTGCTCAAGCCGCACGCCCATCGTCCGCAGTCCGCGCAGCACCTGGTAAACGTCATCGGGCGAGGCGCAGACGCCCAGCGTGTCATGCGCGCTCTGTAAGACCGGCCAGTGATCTTTGCAGGCGGAGATTGTTCCGAGCAGCACGTCGGAATGGCCGGCCGGATATTTTGTGGCCGCATGGATCACGATGTCGACGCCATGATCCAGGGGGCGGAAATACAAGGGCGTGGCCCAAGTGTTGTCCATCATTACCACGGCGCCCTTTGCTTTCGCCGCTTGTGAAATGGCCGGGATGTCCTGGACCTCGAAGGTGTTGGATCCCGGTGATTCCGTGAAAACAACGCGCGTGTTCGGCTGCATCAGGTCTGCGATACCGGCGCCGATCAGCGGGTCGTAATACGTCACGGCAACACCAAGCCGCTTGAGCATCGTATTGGCGAAGCGTCGCGTGGGGAAATAAACCGAATCCACGATCAGGACGTGGTCTCCGGCCGACAAGAAGGCGAGCAGCGGAACAGTCACCGCAGCAAGTCCGGAAGGAACCAGGATCGTTCCGGCAGACCCTTCGAGTTCATCGATGGCCGCGGCAAGCGCGTCGGTCGTGGGGGTGCCGTGCGTGCCGTATGTGTATCGCTGCGCCCGATTCACCATGGTCTTGGCATCGGGAAACAAAACGGTCGAGGCATGAACCACCGGCGGGTTCACGAAGCCAAAATAGGCGTGCGGATCATGCCCGGAATGCGCCAGGCGCGTGTTGATGCCCTTGAACCGGTTGCTGTCCCCACCGTTTGCGCGTGCCATAACGATCCTCGTGAAAGTGAATGGGAATTGGATTAGGCGGGCGCTACGTTTGACGCAACTGTGACCGTGTCATCTGATCTCAAGGACCACCGATACTTGCCTGATATCCGACCTGACCCGCTGAACGCGCAAACCGGACGCCGTTCTGTGTCCCCCCGCCATCTCCTCACACGCTTCCGCCAGGGCCACGCCAAGATCCGGATGCCTGTGGGTGAAGCGACCGACCCGGTTTGGGCGCCGGCCATGACGGTGATCGCCTGGAGCGCCACCCTGCTGATCGTGGTTCTCAGTTTCTTTGACGGGGAAATCAACGCCGCCGTTCGCGCAAACGACAACGCTCTGCGCGACTTCATGGCGAACTGGACCGATCTCGTGCGCTCACAGTGGTATCTGGTGCCGGCAGCGTTCTTGGTGCTGTTTGCAGGCGTTGTCGACTGGGGCGAGCCCCACAGCAGCGCCCGCAGGGTCTGGTCCAACCTTTATGCGCAGGCCGGCATTGTTTTCGCGGCTGTGGCTGGTTCGCTGATGACCACCAACATCCTCAAGATCATCTTCGGCCGTGCAAGGCCCGTTCTATATGAACAGTTCGGATCGCTGCACCTCGATCCTTTCACGGTCGCCCATGACTTCGCCAGCTTTCCGTCCGGCCATTCCACCACGGCTGCGGCCCTGACGGTGATCCTAATGGCCTGGTTGCCGCGCTTCCGCTGGCTTTTCCTGGGGGCAGGGCTGTTCATGGCGGCCACGCGGGTGGCAGCCGACGCGCACTACCCGAGCGACATCGTTGGCGGCTTCACGGTCGGCTTCCTGTTTACGCTCGCGCTTGCGCGCTGGCTTGCCCGTCGGGAAGTCGCGTTCCGCATCCACCCCGGCGAGCTTCTGCCAGTCCCAAGGTTCCGCAAACCACATGTGCCACCCATGGCGAAACTGTGATCTTCACGCCTGCGGCTGCTGCGAGGCAGCCGGTTGATTCTGCACAACAAAGAAGCGCGCTGGCCCTTTCATGCTTGACCGCTGGATCATAATGGCATTCGATGCGTGTCATGGTTGAGCCCGGCAGCGTTTATGTCAGGTTCGCCGCGTTCCGTTTCGGCAAGCCGGCTGGAAGCCCGGCAGGAAAAAGGGGTTGGTACGAATGAAGAATCTCGTGAAGCTTTTGGTAGGCGCCGGCGTTCTCGCCGCCGCATCGTCGGTCGCATCCGCTGCGACATTGGACGACGTGAAGTCCAGGGGCACGTTGCGTTGCGGCGTCAACACAGGGCTGGCGGGTTTTGCTTCGCCGAATAACCAGGGGCAGTGGACAGGCTTTGACGTCGATCTTTGCCGTGCTGTTGCTGCAGCCGTGCTCGGCGATCCGGACAAGGTGAACTACACGCCCACCAATGCCACGGAGCGCTTCACCGCTCTGCAATCCGGCGAAATCGACCTTCTGGCCCGCAACACCACCTGGACGCTGAGCCGCGACACCAAGCTTGGCTTCAACTTTGCCGGCGTCAACTACTATGACGGCCAGGGCTTCATGATCAACGCGAAGAACCTGGAAGGCATCACGTCCGCGCTGCAGCTTTCGGGCGCCTCGGTTTGCGTTCAGGGCGGCACCACCACCGAACTGAACCTGGCGGACTATTTCCGCGCCAACAACATGGAATACAACCCGGTTGTGTTCCAGGCACTGGAAGAAGTGAACGCCGCCTATGAGTCGGGCCGCTGCGACGTGTACACCACCGACCAGTCGGGCCTTTATTCCATCCGCCTGCAGCTTGCTGCGCCTGATGACCATGTCGTTCTGCCGGAAATCATTTCCAAGGAACCGCTTGGACCAGCCGTACGCCAGGGCGACGATCAGTGGCTGGACATCGTCAAATGGACGCTGAATGCCATGATTATTGCCGAGGAACTCGGCATCACCCAGGCCAATGTCGAGGAAATGGCGAACACCTCCACCAATCCGGAAGTTCGCCGCATCCTCGGCAAGGAAGAGGGTTCAACGCTCGGAGCGGATCTCGGTCTTCCTAACGATTGGGTGGTGAATATCATCAAGGGCGTCGGCAACTACGGCGAAGTCTTTGAACGCAACATCGGTTCCGGCTCGCCGCTGAAGATCGCCCGCGGTCTGAACGCCCTTTGGTCGAAGGGCGGCATCATGTACGCGCCGCCTATCCGCTAACCACCGCCACAAGGGGAGCGGCTCCGGCCGCTCCCCAATTACCCACCCTCTCGCAACCCGACGGTGTCATGGCGACTGACAGCACGCATCTTCCAGGGCCAGCAGCGACATCGCGCAGTTCTGCTTTGAACAATCCGCAGGTCCGCAGCATCATTGCTCAGGTTGTGCTCGTTGTTCTTCTTGCCTTGTTTATCTGGTGGATCGTCGGCAACACGACCGACAATCTGCGCCGCCAGAACATCGCTTCGGGCTTTGGCTTCCTGGATGCGCGCGCAGGCTTCGACGTCGCGCAATCGCTCATCCCCTACGGCTCCAACTCGCTGTATCGACAGGCCTTCCTTGTCGGCTTGCTCAATACGCTGCTGGTTGCCGTCACCGGCATCATCACCGCCTCCATCATCGGCTTTCTGGTTGGCGTCGGACGCTTGTCCCGCAACTGGCTGATCCGCCAGATCTGCATGGTCTATGTGGAGGTGTTTCGTAACATTCCGCCGCTGTTGGTGATCTTCTTTATTTATCTGGGCGTGCTGTCGGCGCTGCCTGGAGCCCGCGACAGCCTTGAAGTCGGCATCCCGCTTGGCATCCAGACACCCTTCGGCCTCATCGGCTGGGACGACACGATCGGCTTCAATGCCTGGCTGAACAATCGCGGCTTCTTCATACCAAGGCCCGTGTTCAACGAAGGATCCTGGTTGATCCTTGCGGGGCTGATAGCCGGCCTCGTGATGAGCGTTCTGGTTTATCGCTGGGCGCGGGCAAGGCAGATGGCCACCGGTGAGCAGTTCCCCGTGCTGCGCACAAGCATTCTGCTGATCCTCGGGCTTCCGCTCCTGGCCTACTTCCTGGCCGGAATGCCGGTCGACGTGGATGTGCCCGTGAAAGGCAATTTCAATCTCACCGGCGGCGTTCAGGTGAAGCCGGAGTTCTTGTCGCTTTACCTCGCGCTGTCGCTTTATACCGCTTCCTTTATTGCCGAGATCGTGCGGGCCGGCATCCTGGGCGTATCGCGCGGCCAAACCGAAGCCGCCTATGCGCTGGGGGTTCGGGCTGGACCGACTTTGCGGCTGATCATCATCCCGCAGGCCATGCGGATCATCATCCCGCCGCTGACCAGCCAATATCTCAACCTCACCAAGAACTCGTCGCTGGCGGTGGCGATCGGCTATCCGGACTTGGTGCAGATCGGCCAGACCGCCATGAACCAGAGCGGGCAGGCGATCGAAGTGGTTGCGATCTGGATGGTAGTTTATCTGACGATCAGCCTGACCACCTCCGTGTTCATGAACTGGTTCAACAACCGCATGTCGCTGGTCGAGCGGTAAGGCTACGCCGATGCAAGAACATGACATGACTTTCGTCCGCGCCGAGATGATCAACGCGCAAACTGCGCCGGTCTCCGAGCGCGGCGTGTTGAGGTGGCTGCGCACCAACCTGCTATCGACGCCGTTGGACATCGTTCTGACGGTTATCGGGGTGCTTCTGGTGATTGCATTTGTACCGCCCTTGCTGAACTGGGCGTTCATAGACGCGCAATGGACAGGGCCTGATCGCTCCGTATGCGCCACCATTGCGCAAGGCGGCGTTCAGCCGGAAGGCTGGTCGGGCGCATGCTGGGCTTTCGTGAATTCGAAGTTCGAGCAGTTCATGTATGGCCGCTACAGCTTCGACGAGCGGTGGCGCGTGAACCTGGTGGCCGCAATCTTCGTGCTGCTGTTCATTCCGCTACTGATGCCAAACGCACCCTACAAGGCGCTGAATGCCGTCCTCTTCTTCTTCGGCGTGCCGGTGATCGCGTTTTTCCTGCTGGTTGGCGGCTATTTCGGCCTTCCCTACGTACCGACCCAGCAGTGGGGCGGTCTCCTCGTCACGCTCGTGATCTCCTTCGTCGGCATCGCTGTTTCGCTTCCGATGGGGATCGTGCTTGCGCTTGGCCGCCGCTCGAAGATGCCGATCGTGAAGATGGTGTGCGTGGTCTTCATCGAGATCGTGCGCGGCGTTCCGCTGGTTACCGTCCTTTTCATGGCAAGCGTCATGCTGCCGCTGTTTCTGCCCGCCGGCATGACCTTCGATCGCCTGCTGCGCGCGCTGGTGGGCGTGGCGCTGTTTGCCTCCGCCTACATGGCGGAGGTGATCCGCGGTGGTCTGCAGGCCATTCCCAAGGGCCAGTATGAAGGCGCCGATTCACTCGGCCTCGGCTATTGGCAGAAGATGATCCTCATCGTTCTGCCGCAGGCGCTGAAGCTGGTGATCCCGGGGATCGTCAACACCTTCATCGGGCTCTTCAAGGACACCAGCCTCGTTTACATCATCGGCATGTTCGATCTGCTTGGGATCGTTCGCCAGAACTTCTCGGATGCCACGTGGGCCTCGCCGCAAACGCCGATGTCGGGTCTGATCTTCGCGGGCTTCGTGTTCTGGATCTTCTGCTTCGGGATGTCGCGCTATTCCATCTACATGGAACGGCGGCTGGACACCGGCCATAGTCGCTAGCGAAGGGCCGATCTTTGCAACAACAACAAGGCGCAACCGCTCTGGGAAATACGGATATGGTCATTGAGAACGCCGTTGCCGAACAAGACGCCGAGATCGATCGTTCGCGAATGCACATCTCGGAAACCGACGTGGCCGTGGAAATCCAGGGCATGCACAAGTGGTACGGTGATTTCCACGTTTTGCGCGACATCAACCTCAAGGTCATGCGCGGCGAGCGGATCGTGATCTGCGGGCCCTCGGGCTCAGGCAAGTCGACGCTGATCCGCTGCATCAACCGACTGGAAGAACACCAGAAGGGCAAGATCATCGTAGATGGCAAGGAACTCGCGAACGATCTGAAAAAGATCGACGAGGTGCGCCGCGAGGTGGGAATGGTGTTCCAGCACTTCAACCTTTTTCCGCATCTCACCATTCTTGAAAACTGCACCCTGGCCCCGATCTGGGTTCGCAAGATCCCTCGCAAGGAAGCGGAAGAAACCGCGATGCACTTCCTGCGCCGCGTGAAAATCCCTGAACAGGCCAACAAATATCCCGGTCAGTTGTCCGGCGGCCAGCAGCAGCGCGTGGCGATTGCCCGCTCGCTCTGCATGAACCCGCGCATCATGCTCTTCGACGAGCCGACCTCGGCGCTTGATCCCGAAATGATCAAGGAAGTGCTGGATACGATGGTGGGTCTGGCGGAAGAAGGCATGACCATGCTTTGCGTGACGCACGAGATGGGCTTCGCACGCAAGGTGGCGAACCGCGTGATCTTCATGGATCAAGGCCAGATCGTCGAACAGAACACGCCGGTGGAGTTCTTCAACAACCCGCAGCACGAGCGCACGAGATTGTTCCTGTCCCAGATCCTCCACTAGGGTCGGGTCGGTTCGCGCCATCCGTAAAGCCAGTCGAGATCGGCGGCGAGCGCTTCTGGTCCCTTGAGGCGGAAAACCAGGTTGCGGGCGAGCGCCACAGGCCCGCCCGCATGCCAGGCCAGGCGATTAAGACGACCGCGCGAGCGAACCTGATGGAGGCGACGGCGGCGTACCTCCTGGTAGTGCTGCAAACCACGATCCAGGTCTGCACCTGCAGCTTGAACGCTGGCTGCGAGCACGGCTGCATCCTCGATCGCCATCGCTGCACCCTGGGCTGCAAACGGCAGCAGCGCGTGTGCCGCATCTCCCACCAAGGCGAAGCGGTGGCTCACCCAGGTGAGATCGGCCGGCGCTTCGTATAAGGGCCACCGCGTCCAGTTGCTCAGCCGAGCCAGGCCGTTCAAGGGCTGCGGCAACCGGCGCAAGAAGGCATCGAGAACGTCGCGCCCATCCGCTTCCCGCCAGGTCTTCTTAGCCGACCCGCCGCGGGTAATGGCAACCAGGTTGAGGGCGGAGCCGCCCGCCAGCGGATACGCTACAAGATGCGCGTAGGGGTCGAGGAAGGTAGACACGCAGCCAAAGTCGATCACGCGCGGGAGCGCGAGGCTTTCGGCATCTGCGATCGGCAAGGTCGTGCGCCATGCGGTAAGACCTGAAAAGCGGCTGTCGACGGGGCGATCCCCGTTGGCAAAGCGGCGAAGTCCGGACCACACGCCATCAGCGGCCACCAGAAACGCGCCATCGGCCGTCTGCGTGCTGCCGCCTCGCTCAAAGGCAAGGGTCACGTCATCATGGCCGATCACCAGGTCGCGCACGAGGGCGCCTGTTTCGATGGAAATCAGCGGATTGCGGCGCGCAGTTGCAAGCAGGGCATCGAGGATCGCGGCACGATGCGCGACCACATAGGGTGCGCGCCAGCGCTTTTCGCCGCCGGAGCCAAGAGGGATCGCCGTGAGCGGCCGCAGCGTCGCCGCATCGAACAGGGTTACTGCGCTTGGGCGGGTCAGTTGGGGTTCGAGCGGTGGCAACACGCCGAGGCGGTCGAGAATGTGGGTGGCGTTGGGGGAAAGCTGCAACCCTGCGCCAATTTCACCAAAGGCCGGAGCGGCTTCAAACAAGCGCACCGCGGTGCCGGTTGCTGCAAAGGCAAGCGCCGTGGTCAGCCCGGCAAGGCCGCCGCCCGCGATCAGAACCGGGCGGCTCGCGTCGAGCATGCCCGGCTGTATCAGGCTGCGTGCGGCGACTGGAAAAGAGCGCCGGGCGGCAGTGTTTCGGTTGCCTTGAGCGCTGGATCATACTTGTAGAGGGTGGAACAGTAGGAACAGATCTTCTCGTCGCCACTGCCCATGTCCAGGAACACATGCGGGTGATCGAAGGGTGGATTTGCCCCCACGCACATGAATTCCTTGACGCCGATCGCGATTGCCGGGTGCCCGGCATCGTTCTGGAAATGCGGAATGGTGCCGCCAGCCATGACAAGCTCCTCTGGTCGTGCTCAGGCATCTGGAACAGAAAGCGCGGCTTTGCAAGCTGGTGTGACGAAACTGTCGCAAAAGCGCTGCAAGGGATTATGGTTGCCGTTGCCCGCGTGGCCAAAATTGGGAGAAAAGGATGAACGAGATGAAGCCGGTGCGCGCGGAAGCGCGGATAGGGGCTGTTGCTGTCAGCGAACCGGCTGCGGGCAATCCCGATCGCTTCGTGAACCGGGAATTCTCCTGGCTGCAATTCAACCGCCGAGTGCTCGAAGAATCGCAGAATCCCAACCATCCGCTTCTTGAGCGCGTCCGCTTCCTTTCGATCTCCGCGGGCAACCTGGACGAGTTCTTCATGGTGCGCGTGGCGGGTCTTGCCGGCCAGGTGCGGCAGGGCATCGCAACAAGGAGCCCGGACGGCAAGACGCCGGAAGAACAGCTCGAGCGCATCCTTTTTGAAGTCGGGCGTTTGCAGGAAGACCAGGAAGCAAGCCTCGGCAAGCTCGGCGAGTTGCTGAAGGCCCAGGGCATTGAGACGGTGCGCCCTGCAAGCCTTGGGAAGGAAGAAAAGGCCTGGCTCGAAGCGCATTTCATGGACACGATCTTCCCGGTGCTGACGCCGATGTCGATCGATCCCGCTCATCCATTTCCGTTTATCCCGAATCTCGGCTTCACCATGGCGCTGGAGCTCAAGCATAAGCGGCTCAACGAAAGCATGACCGCGCTTGTGCGCTTGCCGCCCGCCTTGCGCCGCTTGATCCGCTTGCCGGACGCGGACCGCCAGGTGCGCCTTGTGCTGCTCGAGGAAGCCGTTGAAATGTTCATCGGCAAGCTCTTCCCTGGCTACCAGATGAAGGCCTCCGGCACGTTCCGGATTATCCGCGACAGCGATATCGAGGTCGAGGAAGAAGCCGAGGACCTCGTGCGCTTCTTTGAAACAGCGCTGAAGCGTCGCCGCCGCGGGCAGGTGATCCGCATCGAATTCGACAGTGGGACGCCACAAGCGCTGCGCAGCTTCGTGGCACGCGAACTGGCCGTGCCGGAAAGCCGCATCAGCGTGCTGCGCGGGCCGCTCGCGCTCAGCCAGATTTCAGAACTGACGCAGGTGCCGCGCGACGATCTGAAGTTCGTGCCATACAACCCGCGCTTCCCCGAGCGCGTCCGCGATCGCAACGGCGATTGTTTCGCGGCCATTCGCGAAAAGGACATCGTCGTCCACCACCCCTACGAGTCGTTTGATGTCGTGGTGCAGTTCCTGCGCCAGGCCGCGGCCGACCCGGACGTTCTGGCGATCAAGCAAACGCTTTATCGCACCTCCAACGACAGCCCGATCGTGCGCGCACTGGCCGATGCCGCCGAAGCCGGCAAGTCGGTGACGGCCCTGGTGGAGTTGAAGGCCCGCTTCGACGAAGAAGCCAACATCCGCTGGGCACGCGACCTTGAGCGAGCAGGCGTGCAGGTCGTGTTCGGCTTCGTGGAGCTGAAAACCCACGCCAAGATGTCGCTGATCGTGCGTCGCGAAGAGGGCCGGCTGCGCAACTACGTGCATCTGGGAACGGGCAACTACCACCCGATCACGGCGCGCATCTACACCGATTTGTCCTACTTCACCTGCGATCCGACCATCGCCCGAGATGTATCGCAGGTCTTTAATTTCATCACCGGCTATGCAGAGCCGGCTGAGGAGATGCAGCTTGCGATCTCGCCATTCACTTTGCGCAATCGCATTCTCCAGCACATTGCAGGCGAGATCGAGCACGCGAAAGCCGGGCGACCCGCGCAGATCTGGATGAAGATGAACGCGCTGGTCGATCCGATCGTCATCGACGCGCTCTACGACGCGTCAGCGGCCGGCGTCGAAGTCGATCTGGTGGTTCGCGGCATCTGCTGCTTGCGCCCGCAGGTTCCGGGACTGTCCGAAAACATCCGTGTGAAATCGATCATCGGCCGCTTTCTTGAACACAGCCGCATCTTCTGCTTCGGCAATGGCCATGGTCTGCCATCGGAGGAAGCGCTGGTTTATATCGGCTCGGCCGACATGATGCCGCGCAACCTGGATCGCCGCGTGGAAACCATGGTGCCCATCACCAATCCCACGGTGAAGGAGCAGATCCTCGGCCAGATCATGCTGGGGAACATCATGGACAACCAGCAGAGTTTTGAAGTACTCGCCGACGGCACGTCTCGCCGGATCGTTTGGGACGGCGCGGAAGAAGCCTTCAACGCTCAGGAATATTTCATGACCAATCCGAGCCTGTCCGGTCGTGGCGATGCTCTGAAACAATCGGCGCCCAAGCGCATTACCCGGCAGAAGCGTAAGAAAGGGAGCGTCGAAGCCGGCGTATGATGGCGATTTCGCAAGGGCGACTACCAGACCGTCGCCCCATCTCCGTGATCGACATCGGGTCGAACTCCATTCGCTTGGTGATCTACGAGGGAATCGCGCGCGCACCCACTGTGCTGTTCAACGAGAAGATGCTGGCGGGACTCGGCCGCGGCATTGTTTCAACCGGCAAGCTCGACCCTGAAGCCGTTCAGCGGTCGGTGGAAGAATTCCGCCGTTTCCGCGCTTTGGCCGAACAGGCGGGTTCGGAAGCGTTGCATGTGATCGCAACGGCTGCGGCCCGAGAAGCGGAAAACGGTCCGGAATTCATTCAGCGCGCCGAGGGCATCCTCGGAACGGAGATCCGCGTCCTGAGCGGCCGCGAGGAGGCCTACTTCTCGGCCATGGGCGTGATCTCCGGCTTTCACCAGCCCGATGGCATCGCCGGTGACCTCGGCGGCGGCAGCCTTGAACTGGTGGATGTGGCGAACACCACGATCGGGGAGGGCATCACCCTTCCGCTCGGTGGACTGCGCTTGCAGGACGTGACCAAGAACGCGCCGCAGAACGCCGGCCGGATTATTCGCGAACAGTTGCAGCGCGCGTCGCTCCTCGGCAAGGGGGAAGGGCGCACCTTCTATGCGGTTGGAGGCACATGGCGCAATCTCGCCCGCCTTCACATGATGTCGACGAACTACCCGCTCAACGTCATGCATCATTATGAGATGGACCTGAAGGACTCTGCGCCGTTCCTGCGCCAGGTCGCGCGGGGCGAGTTCGACAAGATGCGCGGAGTCGAGCAGATCTCGAAGAATCGCCGAAGCCTTCTGCCTTATGGCGCAGCCGTGCTGCACGAAATTGCCGCCCTCATGATGCCGTCCAAGATCGTGGTGTCAGCGCTCGGCGTTCGCGAAGGCTTTCTGTTCTCGCTTCTGGAAGAAGAAGAGCGCGCGGTTGATCCGTTGATTTCTGCGGCCGAGGAACTGGCGCTGCTTCGCGCGCGCTCGGTCAAGCATGCGCACGAGCTTGCCGCTTGGGTCGGCAGTTCCTTGAAGACCTTCGGGGTCGTGGAAACAGAGCAGGAAGCACGCTTGCGCCATGCCGCCTGCCTTCTGGCGGACATCGGATGGCGCGCCCACCCTGATTACCGGGGCGTGCAGTCCCTCAACATCATCGCGCATGCGTCGTTTACGGGCATCGACCATCCCGGCCGCGCCTTCATTGCGCTCGCCAACCTGTTCCGCCATGAAGGCGTCTTCGAGGATCGCTTCGCACCGGAACTGGCAAACCTGGCGGGACCGCATTTCCTGGAGCGCGCACGGCTGCTCGGCGCAATCATGCGCGTTGTGTATTTGCTGTCGGCTTCCATGCCCGGTGTGCTTCCCCGCCTGCAATGGCGCGAAGCGAAGGACGGCACGCTGTCGCTTGTTCTTCCGCGCGACCTGGCTCACCTCAACGGCGAACGCCCCGCAGGCCGCCTTGCGCATCTTGCCAAGGTCACCAATCGGCAGCTGAAGCTCGAAGTGGAAGATTGACGCTCAGTTCGGAGCGTCAACAACGGCAATCCGCCGCTTCTCGAACTTTAGCGCCACTTCCCCCCGGATCAGCTTCAAAGCCTGTTCTCCGAACACTTCGCGTCGCCAGCCGTGGAGGGCCGGAACGTCGGCGCTTTCGCCCTTGGACGCGATCTGTTCGATGTCGTCGCTGGATGCCAGCATCTTGGGCGCGACCGATTTCTGTTCGGCGACGATCCGCAGCAGAACCTTGAGAAGCTCTGCGCCCGCATTTGTTCCTTCCGAAGCCTGTGTATGGCGCGGCAGCTTGGGCAACTTGTCCTTCGGCGTGGCCAGCGCTTCCTTGATCGTGGCCAGCAGTTCTGCTGCCGTGGACGATCGCTCCCAACCCTTAGGCGTGGTGCGCAGACGTCCCAGCGCCGTGGCGTCGACAGGCTGCTGCTGCGCGATCTCGTAGATTGCGTCGTCCTTCAGAACACGCCCGCGGGGAACGTTGCGGCTCCGCGCTTCGCGCTCGCGCCACGCCGCGACGTGCTGCACCACAGCCAATTCCTGCGGCTTGCGCAACCGCATCTTGAGCCGCTTCCAGGCGTCTTCCGGCTTCAGGTCGTAGGTGTCCTGCGCCGTCAGGATCAGAGCTTCTTCTTTTAGCCAGTGCGCGCGATCTTCACGCTCGAGCTGCGCCCGCAGATGAAGGTAAACGGGGATGAGGTAGGTGACGTCGGCCAGCGCGTATTCGAGCTGCTTGGCGGAAAGGGGGCGATGCCGCCAATCCGTGAAGCGCGACGACTTGTCGAGGTGAGCGCCAGTGATCTTCTGCACGAGCTGATCGTAGGACACGCTTTCGCCGAAGCCGCACACCATGGCCGCGATCTGCGAATCGAAAACAGGCGAGGGCACCAGGCCACCGAGGTGGAAGATAATTTCAATGTCCTGCCGCGCGGCGTGAAATACCTTCGTCACATTTGGATTGGCCATCAAGCGGAAGAACGGTGCGAGGTCGATCTCCTCAGCCAAAGGGTCAATCAGCGCAGTCTGGTCAGGCGTTGCCATCTGGATCAGGCACAGTTCCGGCCAAAATGTCGTTTCGCGGATGAACTCCGTGTCGACGGTCACGAAATCGGCCTGCTCGAAGGCCGCAATGGCTTGCTCGAGTTCTGACTGAGTTTGAATGAGATTCATCAAAGCGCCTTTAGTTTTCGGGCGCAGTTTTCAGCGAGAAACGCCGACGTCAAGGCCTGAGGGTCTTTCCTGTGTCGATCAGCCATCGGCCAGGGGCGAGGAAGGATCGTCTTTCTTTCGCGTTAGCCGCGAAAACAAGGGTGATGTCCGCAACAGGGCTGTGAAGCGTCCTCGTTGTTCGGGCGGGACCTTTCCCCGCACCTGCATCCGGTAAAGCGTCACCCCAATCAGAACGACATAGATCGCTGCGGTGAAGACGAAGAGGCCGGACGGGCCCTGGATCTGCATGAGCGCGGACGCGAGCACAGGTCCGGCCACGGCGCCGATCGAATAGAACAGCATCAGCGCTGCCGAAATCAGCACGAACTCGCCTTTCTCGGCCCGGTCGTTGGCGTGTGCGGCACAGAGCGAAAACAGCGTCATCGCGAAGGCACCAAACACAAACACAAGGCCGATGTTTATGAGGGGATCAGACCCGGCAAGAAACGAAAGCGCGAGCGCAGCCACGAGGGAGATGGCGGTCGCAACGAGAAGCACCTTGCGGCGATCCCATCGGTCCGAAAGCGATCCGATCGGGTACTGAACAAGGACGCTGCCAATGATGCCGGCGCTGACGAAGGCCACGATGCCCGTATCAGACAGGCCGATCTGCTCGGCGTAAACCGGTCCCATGGTTCGGAAGGAGCCGTTGGTCATACCGATGGCAATGCAGCCCAAAGCGGCCAACGGTGAGATCTGGTAGGCCCGCTTCAGATCGAGCTTGACGTCGACCGGCGCCGCCGGGTTCGAGCGGTCGCCCAGCGACACCGGCACCAGCGACAAGGTGATCATCATCGTCATGATCGCAAAGATCGTAAAGCCGTCGGTGCCCACAACCGGGATCAGGAACTGGCAACCCGTAACAGACGTCACATCCACGATGCGGTAAAGCGCCAGGACGCGCGCCCGGTCCTGGTTCGAGGCTCCCTGGTTGAGCCAGCTTTCCATGACAGTAAAAAGGCCGGAAAAACAGAACCCGGTCACCAGGCGCACCACCGACCAGACGATCGGATCGATCCACAGAATGAGCATCAAGGTCGCCGCGGAGGCAATCGCTGCCAGCGAAGCGAAGGTCCGCACATGCCCCACTGCCTGCAGCATTCGGGTGATGAAAATGCAGCCCACCAGGAAGCCCGTGAAATAGGCCGTGCCCATCCAGCCGATGGTGGCGGGTTCGAACCCTTCGGCCGCGCCGCGTATCGCGATCAGCGTTGCCTGCAAACCGTTCCCGCCTAGCAGGATGCCCGCGGCGATGAGCAGGGGAATAAGCGGTCGCAAAGAGCTCATGGCACGTCCGGGTGGTCCGTCCGTCAGCTATAAGGAGGTCACGCCGTTCTGGCTATTGCGCAATCCGGAGGCGGCTGGGCCAGTTGGCATTGCAAGCCTGCGCCAAGCCACTAGCTGCTTGCCTTGACAATCTCAGCCTCGCATGCGCTTTTCGCGCCGATTTTGCAGGGCCGCTTCAAGTCGGCGGCCTCCGCACGCCCGCTTCATCAGGAACCATCATGCATCGCTATCGCAGCCACACCTGCGCTCAACTCCGCAAAGCCGATGTTGGCAAATCCGTTCGTCTATCCGGATGGGTCCATCGCGTGCGCGATCACGGCGGCCTGCTTTTCATCGACCTGCGCGACCACTACGGCCTGACGCAGATCGTGGCCGATCCCGATTCGCCGTGCTTCAAGATCGCCGAAACCGTTCGCGGCGAATGGGTGATCCGCGTCGATGGCGAGGTGAAGGCGCGTCTGCCTGAAACGGTGAACGCTAACCTGCCCACCGGCGAGATCGAGATCTTCGCCAAGGACATGGAAGTGCTGTCCGCTGCCAAGGAGCTGCCGCTACCCGTGTTTGGCGAGCCGGATTATCCGGAAGACATTCGCCTCAAATACCGCTTCCTCGACCTGCGCCGGGACACGCTGCACAAAAACATTGTACAGCGCACGAAGATCATAGCCGAAATGCGCAAACGCATGGGCGAATCTGGCTTCACCGAATTTTCGACGCCGATCCTGACCGCTTCCAGCCCGGAAGGCGCACGCGACTTCCTGGTGCCGAGCCGCATCCATCCCGGCACCTTCTACGCGCTGCCGCAGGCGCCGCAGCAGTACAAGCAACTGATCATGGTGTCGGGCTTCGACCGTTATTTTCAGATCGCGCCTTGCTTCCGCGACGAAGATCCGCGCGCCGACCGTCTGCCAGGCGAGTTTTACCAGCTCGATCTCGAAATGAGCTTCGTGGAACAGGAGGATATCCTGGCCACCATGGAGCCGGTGTTGCGCGGCGTGTTCGAGACCTTTGCTGAAGGCAAGCCGGTCACGCAGGATTTCCCGCGCATCAAGTATGATGACGCCATCCGCAAGTATGGTTCCGACAAGCCGGACCTGCGCAACCCCATTGAAATGCAGGCCGTATCCGAGCATTTCGCCGGTTCGGGTTTCAAGGTTTTCGCCAACATCCTGGCAAATGATCCAAAGGCTGAAGTCTGGGCAATTCCTGCCAGGACCGGCGGCTCGCGCGCATTCTGCGATCGCATGAACTCCTGGGCTCAAGGGGAAGGGCAGCCGGGCCTCGGCTATATCTTCTGGCGCAAGGAAGGCGACAAGATCGAGGGCGCCGGTCCGATCGCCAAGAACATCGGCGAAGAACGCACCGAAGCATTGCGCCAGCAGCTCGGCCTGGACGATGGCGATGCTGCCTTCTTCGTCGCCGGCAATCCCGCGAAGTTCTACAAGTTTGCAGGCGATGCGCGCACACGCGCCGGCGAGGAACTGAACCTCGTCGACCGTGATAGGTTCGCGCTATGCTGGATCATCGACTTTCCGTTCTTTGAATGGAACGAAGACGAAAAGAAGATCGACTTCGCCCATAACCCGTTTTCTATGCCGCAGGGCGGTATTGAAGCGCTTGAGGGTCAGGATCCCTTGACCATCAAGGCATTCCAGTACGACATGGTCTGCAACGGCTTCGAGATCGCGTCGGGTGGCATCCGCAACCATCTGCCTGAAACGATGGTCAAGGCGTTCGAGATGGTGGGTCTGTCGCGCGAAACGGTTGAAGAGCGCTTCGGCGGCCTTTACCGGGCGTTCCAGTATGGCGCACCGCCCCACGGCGGCATGGCGGCCGGCATCGATCGCGTGGTGATGCTGCTTTGCGGCGCAAAGAACCTGCGCGAGATCACCATGTTCCCGATGAACCAGCAGGCCTACGACCTCCTGATGAACGCGCCGTCGGAAGCAACCCCGCAGCAGCTTCGTGAACTGGCGCTGCGCCCGGTTCCGGTGAAGAAGGACTGAGGACGGTGCAGGAGGATGCGCAGCGAGTTCGTTTGCCGCGCGTCCTCGTCACCGGCTTTTCCGTTTTCCCCGGTGCGCCGCTCAATCCGACGGAACACTTGATCCCGCTGATCGAAGCGGAACGGGATCGCTATGCCGACCTCTGCCAATTGACGACAGAAGTTTATCCGGTCGACTTCAGAGGGCTGCCGCTTCGTCTTGCCGATGCCTGCAAGGCCGCGAGCCCCGACATCGCAATTCATTTCGGTTTGAGCGCGGAAGCGCAGAGCATCACCCTGGAACGCTTGGCGCGCAACGCTTTTGGCGTGGGTCGACCGGACAATGTGGGCTTCGCCCCACCTGTGGCCCACATCCACGAAGGCGGCGAGCATCTGCCGTCAAGCCTGCCGCTCCTCGCACTTCATGAGGAGCTGGTTCGGGCAGGGCTGCCGGTGTCCTTTTCCGATGATGCCGGCGATTACCTGTGCAACTACCTCTTTTATCTCGCGCGCTCGAGGCTTTGTGCCGGTTACGAGCCGGAGATGGCGGGCTTCATCCATGTTCCCCCTTTGCTGGAAGAAGACCGCGCAAGTCCTTCGAATGACATGACGCTTGAGGATCTCTTGCAGGCGTCCCGCATCATCATCGCGACCTGCTGCCAGGCCTGGATGGAGCATACAAAGAGCCCGGCCTGAGCCGGGCTTATGCATGCGTCCTGTTGGCTTCTCGTCACTCGTTTGCTGTGACGGAAACGCCGAGCTGTTTGATCAGCGCCTGCGGGGTCGACATGGCCGTCGCCATGATTTGCGCGAAGGGAACCCCGGTTGCCGGCGCGGCGGTGATCTCAATGTTCTGGGGATCATCGAGAAAGGCGTTCACGGCCTGTGAAACACTGGATGCGAAATCCGGCATGTTGAGCTGCGCCAGCGCAAAGGGCACGATGGCCTTGGCTTGGTTGGCGAGCGAATCCGCCGTGGTGTTCTGCTGGGACGCGATCATCTCCAGGATCTTGCGGGTAAGGCCCTCGTCTTCGAAGCGGATTGACGCGCGGTTGAAGCTCAGCTGCTGCATCAGGCCGAGCATTGCAAGGCTTTGTGCCGACTGCTGGTCTTCCGGCGCGTTGGCCATCTTCTCGCTGGTTTCCCGAAGGCTCTTGATGAAGGCTGGCGTATAGCCCGACAGATCCGACGTGATGCCGAGCGTGCCGGCATTCTCTACTTTTAGGTCATACTGATCGACAACCAGGCGGCCGCTTTGCAGGTTCCACGAGCCTGCGACATTGAAGTCGCCGGAAATAGTTTGCAGACCAAGCTGGTCAAGAACCGCTTTGGTTCGGACATCCTCCACCTTTGAAAGGTCGGCTGAAAAGCTGTTGGCTGTGCCGGAAAACTCAAGTGGATCGTCTTCGCTTTCGGGCTTTGTGAGTGTGACGTTCAAGCCGCTGAGTTCGAACAGTTGCGTGCCGTCCTGCGTGATCGAGACGCTGTCCAAGCCAGCGCGGTCATAAAGAAGGAGCCCCGCTTCGCGCTCGGCGCTTGTCGCAAAAGGCACTTCCAGTCCATTCACCGAGATGCCGCTGGCACTGACCGAGACGCCTTCCTCCGTGACGTTGTAGTCCGGCAGCCGGGCTTCTCCGATCAGGAAGTGATCTGCTTCCTCGCTGATGTCGGTCAGCGTGACCGTGCCGACCTCGACCGGATCATCGACGGATTCGAAGCGCAGCACGACGTTGTTGAGCGTCGCGCTTGCGTCGTTTCCGGTGAGGTCCGACCATTCCAGGGTCATGTCCTGTGCGGAGGCCGCTGCCTTCAGGCTTTCGCCCAATCGCTGCAGGTCCGCCGCCTGGGCAGCGCCAAGCGGCAACAACAGCAGAAGCGATGGCGCCCAAAGCAAGCGGGCCATGGTCCGTGTACCGATCATGATGGAAGTCCTGTTCACCGGGTTTGTTCTGGTCGCTGGCCGAGCCACGACAATTGGGTTTCCCGGTCCGGAATACAGTCGCGTCGGATCGTCGCGACCGCCGGCGGGCAGGTCTGCACTTTGCTCTTAATCGGCATCAAAAGACAATCACCTTAAGCTGTCCACAGAAACCACAGCCTGGGAGGGTGCGCGGACGGTCTGTTCTGATCTTGTTCTTGTGGCGAGCGTTGCGCTTCGCTAGAGCGTGAACATGGGAAAAAGCCTCGTTCCGCCACCCGAGGGCGGTGATCACATCGAGCCGGTCGACCTCAAGCGAGCGCTGGAAGAGCGCTACCTTGCTTATGCGCTGTCGACGATCATGCACCGTGCGCTGCCGGATGTGCGCGACGGGCTGAAGCCGGTCCACCGTCGGATCATGCATGCCATGCGCCTGCTGCGGTTGAACCCGGACCAGGCTTTTGCCAAATGCGCCCGTATCGTGGGCGAGGTGATGGGCAAGTTCCATCCCCATGGCGACCAGTCGATCTATGACGCGCTGGTGCGCCTCGCCCAGGATTTCTCCGTTCGCTATCCGCTGGTGGACGGGCAGGGGAACTTCGGCAACATCGACGGCGATAATGCTGCCGCCATGCGCTACACCGAAGCGCGCATGACGGAAGTCGCGACCGAACTCCTGTCGGGCATCACGGAAGACGCGGTGGATTTCCGCGCCACCTACAACGAGGAAGACGAAGAACCGGTTGTTCTGCCCGGCGCCTTCCCCAATCTGCTTGCCAACGGATCGTCTGGCATTGCGGTCGGCATGGCGACATCGATCCCGCCGCACAATGCGGCAGAGCTTTGCAAGGCCGCCCTCTACCTGATCGACAAGCCCGAGGCTTCAGTGGAAGACCTGATGACCCGGGTGCCGCAGGAAGACCCGGACGAGAACATGGTCCGCGGCCCGGATTTCCCGACCGGCGGCGTGATCGTCGACAGCTTCGAGTCCATCCTTGAAGCCTACAAGACAGGTCGAGGGTCTTTCCGTGTTCGTGCGAAATACAACGAGCCCGAGGATCTCGGGCGCGGCACCTGGCAAATCGTCGTCACGGAAATCCCTTATGGCGTGCAGAAGTCGCGCTTGATCGAGAAGATCGCCGAGCTGCTGCTTGCCCGCAAGCTGCCCTTGCTGGAAGACATCCGCGACGAAAGCGCCGAAGACATCCGCATCGTGCTGGTGCCAAAAAGCCGCTCCGTCGACCCGGGCCTCCTGATGGAATCTTTGTTCAAGCTGACGGAGCTTGAAACGCGCTTCCCGCTCAACATGAACGTTCTGTCACGCGGCAAGGTGCCAAACGTCCTGTCCTTGCGCGATGCACTATGGGAATGGCTGGAGCACCGCAAGGAGGTGCTTGTTCGCCGTTCCCGCCACCGCCTCGCCGAGATCGAGCGCAGGCTGGAGATCCTTGGCGGCTACCTCGTTGCCTACCTGAACATCGACGAGGTCATCCGCATCATCCGCGAGAAAGACGAGCCCAAAGCCGTCATGATGGCGCGCTGGGAGCTGACGGACCTACAGGCCGAAGCGATCCTCAATCTGCGTTTGCGGCAGCTGCGCAAGCTGGAAGAGATCGAAATCCGCAAGGAGTTCGACGCGCTTTCCGCCGAGAAGGACTCGATCGAAGCGCTGCTCGCGTCGGACGAGAAGCAATGGAAGACGATCCGCTGGGAAGTGGAAAAGCTGCGCGATCGGTTCGGCTCCCACACCCCGCTTGGCAAGCGTAGGACCCAGTTCGCGGACGCGCCGACCCATGATCTTTCCGAAATCCACCAGGCGATGATTGAAAAAGAGCCGGTTACCGTGGTGGTTTCGGAAAAGGGCTGGCTGCGTGCCCTCAAGGGGCATCTGGCGGACTTCTCGACGCTGACCTTCAAGGAAGGCGACGCGCTGAAACTCGCCTTCCACGCCCAAACAACGGACAAGATCCTGGTCTTTACCACGGGCGGCAAGTTCTACACGATCGGCGCCGACCGCCTGCCAGGCGGTCGCGGTCACGGCGAACCGATCCGCATCATTGTCGACATGGACAACGACCAGGCGATCGTCACGGCTTTCGCCCACCAGCCGGGGCGCCGCCTTCTGCTCGCTTCACAGGGGGGCTACGGCTTCCTCGTGCCGGAAGACGAGGTGGTCGCCAACACCCGCAAGGGCAAGCAGGTGATGAACGTCAAAATGCCGGATGAAGCCAAGCGCTGCATCCAGGCGCATGGGGATCAGGTCGCGATCGTCGGCGAAAACCGCAAGATGCTTGTCTTCCCCCTGGCAGAAATCCCGGAGATGGCGCGCGGCAAGGGCGTTCGCTTGCAGCGCTACAAGGATGGCGGCGTGTCCGACATCAAGGTCTTCACGCTGGAACAGGGCCTCAGTTGGCAGGATACGGCGGATCGCACCTTCACTCGCAGCGCCGCCGAACTGACTGAATGGACTAGCGAGCGGGCAAGCGCCGGCCGCGTGGTCCCGAAAGGCTTTCCGCGCTCGGGCCGGTTCACCTAGGGCTCAAGCCAGTCCGACGCGAAGGCTGTTCGTTCAACGCCGGTGAACCGCCGCAGCCGCTCGATCTCGGCTTCGAGGCCGGAGATGACCGCTTTCGAAAGGCGACAGCCGCGCTCGGGCCAAAACCTCCGGACGCTCATGACGTTGTTCGGACGGTCTGCCTTCATGTCGATGCGGCCGATGATCCTGTCGCCGCGCATGACCGGAAAGACGTAATAGCCGAATTTCCGCTTGGCTTCGGGCACGAAGACCTCGATCCGGTAATGAAAGTCGAACACGCGCTCGGCCCGCGCGCGGTCACGCAACAGCGGATCGAAGGGGCTCAAAACTCGCACCCGCGCGGGGGGCTCAGGCAGGGCATCGAGAGTTTCGATGATTTCGGGAAAGGCGTAGGCGGCGCGTGGCTTGGAACCATCGCTGCTCTCAACCTGGACAACCACGAGTCGGTGGTGTTTGGCAGCGATCCATTGCTCCACCTCCGCCGGCTTTAGCAGGGCGAAAAAGGCAGCGATCTGGCCCCTGGTGCCGAAGCCCAGCCGGGTAAGCGCTGCGGTGCAGGCCCAGTCAACAAAGGCGTCATGATCGACCGTTTGGTCGCGGTACTGCGCGGCGATGACCCGCTCGGTGAGGTCATAAACCTTCTGGAACCCCTCGCGTCGAGCGATCTGCAATTCGCCGGTTCGCCACAGATACTCAAGTGCCGCTTTGGATGGGTGCCAGTCCCACCAGCCGGTGGAAGGCTTGTCGCGCGCTTCGAAATCGCGTGCCATGACCGGGCCATCGCGTCGGATGCGCTCCAGGATCGCATCGGCGGAATGAGCGAAGTCATTCCCGAAATAGGTGGGCCAGCGCTCGGCCAGCCGCAGCTTTTCGCGCGCGAATCGGTGCTTCCAATAAGGATAGAAGGCGACGGGAATGACGGACGCGTCGTGCGTCCAGTGCTCGAAAAGGGCGCGCTCGCGCTCGATCAGCCGATGCAGTTGCGGCTGCTTGTAGGTCTTGTTGCGCGCAAACAGGATCTGATGGTGTGCCCGCTCCACAATTGCGATGCTGTCCACCTGAACATAGCCGAGGCGCGTGATGACATCGCCAAGCTCTGGAAGCGACTGCGCGCGATGCGGCGGGTCTGACAGCGCCTGCTCGTGAATCAGGAGGCGCCGCGCAACAGCGTTGGGAATGACGTGGCTCATGCCCTTCACCCTAGCTCAAGAACCCGACCGGCGCGTCATATGGCCTGCGAATCTCCCGCCGTAGGTCGTCAGGAACTTTCATGCGGGATGACGGGGCGCAAGTGCTGCCCGGCGACGGCGGTGTTCGGTCAGTTGCCAACCGGAATGCGCAACCAGCGTCGTGATCAGGATGGCACCCCCCAGCAAGCTCGCGCCGGTAGGCACTTCCGCAAAGATCAGCCAGACCCAGATCGGCGCCAGCACCGTTTCCAGGAGGTAGAACATCGCGACCTCGGGTCCCGACAGGTATTTCGGCGCGTTCGCAAGACAAAAAAATGCAATCGGGATCACAAGCAGGCCATCGAGCATGATCCACTGCGGCGCTTCCACCACGAAGCCGACGCGCGTCACCATGACAATGGCGACGCAAAGTGCGGGCACAACCGCCATCAGGGACGCAAGGCCCATGTCGCGTCCGCTCGCCCGACTGATCGTGATGGCGGCCGCGATCAAGAAGGCCGAACACAAGGCAAGCGCGTTGCCGAGCAGGTTTCCCGTGCCGATGCCGGCATGAACGATGATCAGGACACCCGTGATCATCAGCCCGATGGCGCCAAGGGTGACGGGACGCGGGCGCTCGCGCAGGAAGATCCACGACAAGAGCGCGGCAAAGGCCGTGTTGAAGGCGAGAATGAAAACGAGGTCGGCCGTTGTCGTGTAGAAAACGGCCAACAGGAAACACATGGAAGAAACGGAATAAAGCCCTGCGACGACCAAGCCGATCTTGCCCGGGATGAGTGGCGGCAGCTTGAAACCGAGCAGGCGAAGCACCGACCAGACGCTCAGCGTCGCGATCAGCGTCATGCTGGTGCGGATCAGCAGGGCGGTCCAGCTGTTGGCTCCGCCGAGCTTAAGCAGCGGGATGTCAATCGTGAGAATAAGGCCGCCGACGGCGGCAAGAAGCAGGCCGCGTGTGTGCGGCGACAGCGATCGAAGCATGGAGTTCCTCCGGAAGGCGCGAGACGCGGATCGGCTTCAGCCGCCTTGTCGCACCGCTTCCTCGGAGAAGCGCTCCCACCCCTTGGGGCCAAGGTGCTCTTGGGGCAGAAAGCGCACCTTATAGGCCATCTTGCGCGAGCCGTTGACCCAATAGCCGAGATAGATGTGTGGCAAGCCGTAGGATCGGGCGCGGGCGATATGATCAAGGATCATAAAGGTGCCGAGCGAGCGATCGTCGAGGTCCGGATCGAAAAACGAATAAACCATCGACAAGCCGTCGCCCATGCGGTCGCAAAGCGAAACCGCCACGAGGTCGCCCACGCCCCGTCCGGTTATGAACGTGTCGGGTCCGCGGCGGCGATACTCGATGATCTTGGTTTCCACATGCGTGTCCTCGACCATCATCGCGTAATCAAGGACGCTCATGTCGAGCATGCCGCCACGCTTGTGCCGCGCATCGAGGTAGCGGCGAAACAGGGCGTACTGCTCCGTGGTGGGTTCCGCATCATGCATGACACCGACGAGATCGGCGTTGCGCGCCTGAACACGCTTCATGTTGCGCGTCGGCTTGAACTCGTTCACGAGCACCCGCGTCGAGACGCAGGCCCGGCAGCTTTCGCACGCCGGCCGATACGCGATGTTCTGCGAGCGGCGGAATCCGCCCTGCGTCAAAAGATCGTTAAGGTCCTTGGCGCGAGTCCCAATAAGATGGGTGAAGACCTTCCGCTCGAACTGCCCTTCTAGGTAGGGGCACGCCGTTGGTGCGGTCAGAAAGAACTGTGGCGCGGAGGCCTGATGGTGAGTCATTGAGCCCGAATGACTGGACGCGGTTCACTGTACCTTGGCCTCATGGCCGCAAAGGTCAACTCACAAGAATTGAACCTTGCGGCCGAAGCAAGTTTCAGCGATCGGCGCGGATCACGACGGTGCCCAGGAGAAGATCGTGCAGTGTCCGCTTGCGGTCGGCAAACAGGGTCACGAGCAGGATCAGCGGCGTCAGGAGGCCGTTGGCCACCCAAAACAGCACAGAGTGGAGAACAGCAAGCGTTCCTTCGACGCGGCCGCCATCCAGCCGCTCAAGCCGCAAGGACATCGCGCGCATGCCCCAGGTCGCCTGACGGGCGGAGCCGAGGGTGGTGTATACGTAGACGATCGCAACGATCGGCCCGAGCACGCCGAAAAGAACCCAGCCCAGCCCAAGCGTAATCACCCCAAGCAGGGCGACGATGATGCTGACGGGAACAAGCAGCAAGCCGACGATCAGGTAGTCAATGCAGAAGGCGAGAACCCGGCGCGAGCGCACCCCGTCATAAAGGCGTGCCTCATCCAGGCTGCCCTGGAGGCCAGGGGTTACGTCTGAATAAGTGTTGCTGCGCATCATAATCCTCGAGTTCTTTGCCTGGGGATTCCTTCGAGATGGCTATTCCAGCGCGAGATTCAAGCGGATGGGCGTCAAGCCCGTGCGCGCGGCAGAAGCGCGGCGAGCCCGATCGCGATCCACCCGAAGATCATCATCGTGCCACCTGTTGGTGCCGCAAGAGGAAAAAGGCGGTCCATTCCGAAATGCCGGGCGATGAGATCTCCCGCAAAAAGGGTGAGTCCTGCGAACAGCAGCCAGGCTGAAAGCCGCATCGGCTTGCCGACTTCCACCAAACCAACGGCCAGAATCGCTGGCGAATGCATCAAAAGAAAGGAAGCAGCGGTACCCAGCGAACCGCCGCCCGCATGCGCGGCGATGGCAGAAAAAACAACCCCGGCGGCGCCGCTCAGCGCAGCGGCCACGCATAACGGACGACTGATCGTGCCCGTCATCACGCGTTCAGGATTTCCGCAACATCGGGCGCGAAATAGGTGAGAATGCCGTCACAGCCGGCGCGCTTGAAGGAAAGGAGGCTTTCCAGCATCGCCCGCTCGCCGTCGATCCAACCATTCGCGGCTGCTGCCTTGATCATGGAGAATTCCCCCGACACCTGGTAGGCGAACGTCGGCACCGCAAAGGTTTCCTTCAGCCGATGGATGATGTCGAGATAGGGCAAGCCCGGCTTCACCATCAGCATGTCCGCGCCTTCGAGCATGTCCTGCTCGGCTTCGCGCACGGCTTCGTCGCTGTTGGCGGGATCGAGGTAATAGGTCTTCTTGTCCCCCTTCAAGAGGCCGCTGGTGCCGATCGCTTCCCGGTAAGGGCCGTAGAAGGCGGACGAGAACTTGGTGGCGTAGGACATGATCGCCACGTCCTGGAACCCTTCGGAGTCCAGCGCCTCGCGGATAGCGCCGATGCGCCCGTCCATCATGTCTGAGGGCGCAATGATATCCGCGCCGGCTTGCGCTTGCGCCACCGCCGCCGCTACGACCTGATCCACGGTTTCATCGTTCACGATGATGCCGTCGCGCAGAATGCCGTCATGGCCATGGTCAGTGAACGGATCGAGTGCCGCGTCGGTGATGACGCCGATCTCCGGCACCGCATCCTTGATGGCGCGGGTTCCGCGATTGATGAGGTTGTCGGGGTGCGAGGCATGGGAGCCGATCTGGTCACGCAGCGCGAGATCGACATAAGGAAAGGTCGCAATGGCCGGAATGCCCAGCGATGCCGCCCTGCGGGCTTCCTGGGCAGCAAGATCCGGAGACAAGCGAAACACGCCCGGCATGGCGGGCAGGGGTTCGCGCTTGTTCACGCCGTCCACCAGGAAAATGGGCCAGATCAGGTCATGCACGGTCAGGCGGGTTTCCTGAACCAGGCGGCGCGACCAATCGGCCTTGCGCATGCGGCGCAGCCGGCGACTGCTGGTGATTTCGTCGACGCTTCGGCCGTGGCGAGCCGCTTCGCGGGTGATCCTGTCCATCACGCACCTCTTTGCAGCGGCCGTCCTATCACGATGCGTGGCCCTGCACAAAGCAAGTGCGCTGCGGCATTGACGCAAGCGGGTTCGGTTCGTAAGCCCGCTAAAGCATGTCCGGGGAGTGACGACGATGAAGGTTGATTTCGGCGGCGGCGAGGAAATCGCTTTTGAACGCATCGGCAGGGCAGGCGTGGTTACGCTGACGCGCAGCAAGGCTTTGAACGCGCTCACCCACGGCATGGTCAAGGCGCTTGCGGCGGCTTTGACGGACTGGGCGCGCGATCCGGAAGTGGAAGTCGTTGTCGTGAAAGCGGAAGGCCGCGCCTTTTCGGCCGGTGGCGACATCCTGGATGTTTACCGACGCGGCAAGGCCGGCGAGCACCCAGTGGAGTTTTTTGCCGACGAGTACCGGCTGAACATCCAGATCCAGACCTACGAAAAACCCTACATCTCCTTGATCGACGGCATCGTCATGGGCGGAGGCGTCGGGATCTCCTTTCACGGATCGCATCGCGTCATCAGCGAAAACGCCCTTTTCGCCATGCCGGAAGTGGGCATCGGCTTTTTCCCCGATGTCGGCGGCAGTCATTTTCTGCCGAAGATCGCCGGCTGCTTTGGCCGCTTTCTGGCTTTAACCGGCGATCGCGTCCGCGCCGGTGACATCATGGCATCCGGCATGGGCACCAATTTCGTAGCTTCCGCCGACCAGCCGTTGCTGCTGGAGGAACTCGCCGCAAGCGGCAATGCTCGCGCCTCGCTCGCCAAGTTCTCTGCAACGCCGCCAGAACGCGAAGTCGATGACGGAGCCCTGCACACGATCAGCCGGCTCTTTTCCGTCGATACCCTGGCCGAGGTCGTGGATGGTCTGGAAAAAGCAGCTGCTCATGATGAGTTTGCGGCAAAGACGCTCGAAACCATGCGTAAGCGCTCGCCGACCAGCCTGCACGTCACCTTCCGGCAGTTGCTCGACGGCGAAATGCTTTCCATGGCTGAATGCATGCGCATGGAGTACCGAATTCTCAATCGGATGCTGCAGGGCCATGATTTCTACGAGGGCATCCGCGCAGCCCTGATCGACAAGGGCTCCACCCCTTCATGGCAGCCGGGCGACATTGCTGCGGTCTCGGAAGCGGAAGTTGATGCCTACTTCGCTCCGCTGGGCGACAAGGAACTCGAGGTGTGAGCCGCCAGCCGGCCGGGGTTCCGCTGGCTGCACCGCCGACTTTGGCTGAAACGCTGCAAGTGTGGTTGAGCCGGATCGTCGCGGCCTACTGCCTGCTTTTCGGCGTTCTGTACTGGATCAGGCTGGTGGGTCTCCATGACGGGCTCACCTGGCGCTTCGACACGATGCCCGTGTATTGGCAGGCGGTAAGTGCATCGCTTGCCGTCTTCTTCCCCTTTGCCGCCATTGGCCTATGGATGCTTGCATCCTGGGGTGGCGTTGTTTGGGCAATCTGCGCAATTACCGAAACAGTAATGTTTGTTGGTTTTCCAGAATTGTTTGGAAACCGCATTACAGCGGTGTGGGCGCATTTGCTGGTTGCCATCATCTATATCGCGCTGCGTCTGGTTATTTATTTCCAAACCAAACCGAAGACGTAAGTGTCCATTAAGCCTCTTGGAAACTGGGCCTTGGAAAGCTCTGGTTAAGCTTGGCGTTTAAGTCGAATTTTAGGTGCGACGGCTATGGTCGTGTCCAAGGTGAGACAAACAAAATCACCAGGCGTCAAACGAGAGGCAATACCATGAACAACGCGCGACAGGCTGCAAAGCCCGCACCGGCACAGGATGACCGCCGTGAAGCCATCCGCTCGCTTTACCTTGAAGCCCTCCAGCTGGTGGAGCGTCTGCACCGCCGCCTTCTGGACGTCATCAAGGACGAGTTCGACCGCAACGGCCGCAGCGACATCAATGCGATCCAGGCTCTGCTGCTGTTCAACATCGGCAATGCTGAATTGACAGCCGGTGAACTCCGCTCCCGCGGCTACTATCTCGGCTCCAACGTGTCCTACAACCTGAAGAAGCTGGTTGATCTCGGCTTCATCAATCACCAGCGCTCGCGCATCGATCGCCGTTCGGTCCGCGTCAGCCTGACGCCGAAGGGGCAGGAGATCGAGAAGATCGTTGCCGGTCTTTACGAGCGCCACATCGGGTCGATCGAAGCCGTTGGCGGCATCAACCACGACGAGTTTCACCAGATGAACAAGTCCCTGCAGCGCCTCGACCGCTTCTGGAACGACACCATCGCTTACCGCATGTAATCCGCCCTTTTCCCTGCAGCAGTTGCGGCGCTCCGGCTGACCTCCGGGCGCCGCAACTGCGTTCGGGATGTCACACCTTGCGGTCGATCCGCTACGATCTGACCGAGATGAAGCTTCCGCCAGGTGAGGGGCCACGCTGCGGCCATAATCCGGTGACAGGCGGTAAGAAGCAGGACGCGCGTCGACGCTGGTTGCAACTTGTTAAGCCTGTCGACCTAGATTTGCGCGACGCCTGACTGTTCCGAGTGCTTGCTGACAGCGTGGATAAAGAATGAACACGAGCCGCCGCCACTTTCTGACCGTTGCCAGTGCCTTTGCTGGCACCGCCCTTGCCGCTCCTGCCTTCGCGCAGGATATTCTGGGCGATGTTTTCAGCTCCACCCGCCGTGGCAGCTGGGGCGACCAGTTCGACGCGCGCGCCGCCGGCGGCGAAGAGGTGATGTCGAACATCCCGATCTACAGCGCGGAAACCCTGATGTATACGCAGGCTGCGATCGGGCAGTATCAGAACATCGTCGCGCAGGGCGGCTGGGGGCAGGTGCCATCCGGCAAGAAGCTGCAACTGGGCAGCGTTGATGGCGACGTGGAAGCCCTCCGCCGCCGTTTGATGATCTCGGGGGATCTGTCGCAGCGTGCCGGCATGTCGCCGGCCTTCGATACCTATGTCGACGCGGCCTTGAAGCGCTTCCAGCGCCGCCACGGTCTGCCGGCCGATGGCGTGACCGGCAAATACACCTATGCGGCCATGAACGTGTCGGCGCAGGTGCGCCTTGGCCAGTTGCAAACGAACCTCAACCGGCTGAACGAGCGCATGGGCGCCTACCAGACGCCTCGCTACGTCATGGTCAACATTCCGGCGGCCCAGATCGAGGCGGTGGAAAACGGCCGCGTCGTTTCGCGTCACACGGCGGTGGTTGGAAAAATCGACCGGCAAACCCCGATCATCGACTCGGCGATCAACGAAGTTATCGTCAATCCTTACTGGAACGCGCCCGAGTCGATCGTCCGCAAGGACATCATTCCGCTGATGCGCAAGAACCCGAATTACCTGCGCGACAACAACATCCGCATCTTGGCCGGCGATGGCTCGGAAATCGATCCGATGACGATCGACTGGTCCACCGAAGATGCAGCCAAGCTGCGCTTCCGCCAGGATCCGGGCAAGATCAACGCGATGGCTTCGGTGAAGATCAACTTCCCCAACAGCCACGCGACCTACATGCACGACACGCCGCAGCAGAGCCTTTTCAACAACCTGATGCGCTTCGACTCATCAGGCTGCGTTCGCGTCCAGAACGTGCGCGATCTCGTGACGTGGCTTTTGCGCGACACGCAGGGCTGGAACCGCCAGCGCTTCGAGGACACGATCCGCTCCGGCCAGAACACGCCTGTTCAGCTGGCAGTGCCTGTTCCGGTTCACTTCTCCTATGTTTCGGCCTGGTCGACGGGCGATGGCGTGTCGCACTTCCGCGACGACATCTACGCACTGGATGGCAGCCAGGAACTGCAGCTTTCGCAGGCTCTCTGAGCCTATCGCACTTCTCCTGGGAAGGGCCGCCTTGTGCGGCCCTTTTTTGCATTCTCTCAGCGGTTCTGGCCCTGCTCGAGATCGGCGATCAGGCCCTTCATCTCGGCAATTTCGGAGACCTGCGTTTCCGCAATGCTGTTGGCGAGGTCCTGCACCCGGGGATCGCTGAGGTTGGCCCGCCTGCTGGTCATGATGGCGATCGAATGGTGCGGGATCATCGCCTTCATGTAGGCGACGTCCTCGACGGTCGCCTGGCTCCGCACGAGGTAAAGTGAACCGGCAAACGCTCCGACGGCTGCAACAAGGATCGCGATGTTTGCGGACCGGTTCTCATACATGCTCCACATGTAGCCCATCATGATGATTGCCATCACGGCGCCCATCACCAGCGCCATGTAGGCCCGGGTTTCACTGAAAAACACATGATCGAGCTGGTAGGTGTTCAGGTACATCAGGCCAAACATCACCACTGTTGAGGTGGCGATCATGGCGGCAAACCGTGCATAAGGCGGCATTGGGAACTCCGCTTCTGGTGTTGAGGTTCAAACCCAATTGTAAACTTGCCGGCATGGTTCCGCGACGAGCGCTCGTTGAGCGGCAGTTTGTCGGAAACGCGCTAGAAAAATCCGCCCCCGGCTCGTGGCGGATAACTGGGAGATGTGATAGTGCGCCGCAACTTCCCATCCGATATCGTTCGAGGATCCTGCGATGGCACACGTGTCCGATGCCTTTTTCACCATGCCGTTGGAAGAACGGGATCCCGAAATCTTCGGGTCGATCCGTGACGAGCTGGGGCGCCAGCGCCACGAGATCGAGTTGATCGCTTCTGAAAACATCGTCTCCCGTGCCGTGCTGGAAGCGCAGGGCTCCGTGATGACGAACAAGTATGCCGAAGGCTATCCGGGCAAGCGCTATTATGGCGGTTGCCAGTTCGTGGATGTCGCGGAAACGCTGGCGATCGAGCGGGCCAAGCAGCTGTTTGGCTGCAACTTTGCCAACGTGCAGCCGAACTCCGGCAGCCAGATGAACCAGGCCGTGTTTCTGGCGCTTCTGCAGCCGGGCGACACTTTCATGGGCCTCGACCTGAACTCCGGCGGTCACCTTACCCATGGCTCGCCGGTGAATATGTCCGGCAAGTGGTTCAACGTCGTGTCCTACGGCGTACGCAAGGATGACCACCTCCTCGACATGGAAGAGGTTGAGCGCAAGGCGCATGAAAGCAAGCCGAAGCTGATCCTGGCCGGCGGAACAGCCTATTCCCGAATTTGGGACTGGAAGCGTTTCCGCGAAATCGCGGATGCCGTCGGCGCTTATCTCATGGTCGACATGGCTCACATCGCCGGGTTGGTTGCGGGTGGCGTTCATCCATCGCCCTTGCCGCATGCGCATGTGGTCACCACCACCACGCACAAGTCACTGCGTGGTCCGCGCGGTGGCATGATCCTTTCCAATGACGAAGACATTGCCAAGAAGATGAATTCGGCCGTCTTCCCTGGGCTTCAGGGCGGCCCGCTGATGCATGTCATCGCGGCGAAGGCCGTTGCCTTTGGCGAAGCGCTGCAGCCGGAGTTCAAGACCTACGCAGCCAACGTGGTGGCCAATGCGAAGTCGCTTGCCGCAAGCCTGCAGGAAACCGGCCTCGATATCGTGTCCAACGGCACGGACAACCACTCGATGCTCGTGGACCTGCGCCCGAAGAACGCCACCGGCAAGCGCGCGGAAGCAGCGCTCGGTCGCGCCAACATCACCTGCAACAAAAACGGCATTCCGTTCGATCCCGAAAAGCCTTTCGTCACCTCGGGCATTCGCCTCGGCACGCCGGCAGGCACGACCCGGGGCTTTGGTGAAGCGGAGTTCCGCGAGATCGGCACTCTGATCGCGGAAGTCCTCGATGGCCTGAAGGCTGCAAATTCCGACGAAGGCAACCAGTCCGTTGAAGAGGCTGTGAAGCGCAAGGTGGTTTCGTTGACGGATCGCTTCCCGCTTTATCCCTATATGGGCTAAGGGGAGCGCCAGTTCCCCCGAAGCGGAAGTCTCATGCGCTGCCCATATTGCCAATCCGAAGACACGCAGGTGAAGGATTCCCGCCCCGCTGAAGACGGGGCGGCAATCCGCCGCCGTCGTGTTTGTCCGGACTGTGGCGGCCGCTTCACCACCTTCGAGCGCGTGCAGCTTCGCGACCTGATGGTGATCAAGAAGTCTGGCCGCAAGGTGCCGTTCGACCGCGACAAGCTGATGCGATCCTTCGACATTGCCTTGCGCAAGCGCAACGTGGAGCCGGATCGCATTGAGCGAGCCGTCACGGGGATCGTCCGCCAGCTCGAAAGCTCGGGGGAAAGCGAAATCGGCGCTGGTGAGATCGGTCGCCTGGTGATGGAAGCGCTGAAGGCACTGGACGACGTCGCCTATGTCCGCTTTGCCTCGGTTTACCGCAATTTCCGAGAAGCGCGCGATTTTCACGGCGTTTTGGACGAGTTGAGCATCGAGGACGAGGCGGAAAACAGGTCTTAGCACGTGCAGGCTCCCGATGCGCTCGTCCAGGATCGCCGCTTCATGGCGGCAGCCATCAGGCTGTCCCACCGCCACTCCGGTCTGACGGACACGAATCCCTCCGTGGGCGCGCTCATCGTCAAGGATGGCGCGATCGTGGGCAGCGCCGTTACGGCGATCGGCGGCCGACCGCATGCCGAAACGCAGGCGCTTGCTCAGGCCGGTGATCGGGCTCGCGGCGCGACGGCCTATGTCACGCTGGAACCCTGCGCGCACTACGGTCGAACGCCACCTTGTGCAGAAGCTCTGGTTGCGGCAGGTGTCCGCCGCGTCGTGTGCGGCGCGCCTGATCCCGATCATCGTGTGACGGGCCGCGGCTTCGCAATCCTGCAGAACGGCAACGTGAGCGTTGAAGCGCGCGTTCTCCAAACCGAAGCATCGGAAATGCTTTCTGGATACCTCACGCGCTCGCTGAAGCGGCGACCGGAAGTGACTCTGAAACTTGCTGTTTCTACCGACGGAATGATCGGCCGGAAGGGGAACGAGCCGGTTGCAATCACGGGTCCGGTGGCTGGTCGTCAGGTTCATCTCCTGCGCGCTTTTTCAGACGCGATCCTGATCGGGATCGGCACGGCACTGGCTGACGACCCTCAGCTGACCTGCCGCTTGCCTGGTCTGGAGCAAAGATCACCCGCGCGGTTCATCCTTGATTCTTCCGCGCGGCTGCCTCTTGCGTCACGGCTGGCGCAAACGGCGCAAACGGTACCGACAACAATCGTTGCGGACGAGCAAGCTGCGCGCCCAGCCGATGTCGAAGCGTTGCGCGACCTCGGCGTGGACGTGCTGTTTGTGCCTCACAGCAACGGTGAGCTCGATCTTCCCGGTCTCTTGCAAGGTCTTGCGCGCCAAGGCATCAGCACATTGATGGTTGAAGGTGGGGCTGTCACGGCTTCGGCCTTTCTCCGGAATGATCTGGTTGATCGGATTGTGCTGCTGACCGGGCCGGAAGCGATCGGGGCGGAGGGCATCGCCGCGCCGCTTCTTCCGGCGCAGGTGCCGGAGCGCTTCATGGCTTGGCGCGAGAACCGGTTCGGAAACGATCTTTGGCAGGAATGGGTGAGGGCCGTCTGATGTTCACGGGCATTGTCACGGACGTTGGCGAGGTGACGCGGCTGACCCCGCGTGAAGGGGGCGTGCGGCTGCGCATCGCGACCGACTATGATCCGGTGACTATCGACATCGGTGCTTCAATCAGTTGTTCAGGCGTTTGCTTGACCGCGGTGGAGCTTCCCCAAGCCGGCGCAAACGAACGCTGGTTCGAAGTCGAGGCGTGGGAAGAAGCGCTGCGCCTCACCACCGCGCAAGATTGGCGCCAAGGCACTCGGCTCAACCTGGAGCGGGCGCTGAAGATTGGTGATGAACTTGGCGGGCACATCGTGTCAGGCCATGTCGACGGCATGGCGACGATCGTGGCGCGGGAGGATGAGGGGGAGGCGGTGCGCTTCACGCTTGAAGCGCCGAGCGAACTCGCCAGGTTCATTGCGCCCAAGGGTTCCGTTGCCTTAGACGGAACGTCGATGACTGTGAACCGCGTTGCGGGTTCGCGCTTCGACGTGCTCCTGATCCATCACTCGCTGACGGTCACCACATGGGGTGCGCGCCAGGTCGGCGACCGCGTGAACCTCGAGGTCGATACAATGGCCCGCTATGCCGCCCGGCTTGTGGAAGCGCGCGAGCAGGGGCTGTGAGGTCAGGAAGGCGGCGCTGACGGTTCGTCGCGGCGCTGAAGGTATTCCTTTCTTGCGCTAGCGCCGTGATGGGCCTAAGTCAGCGCCTCTTCCGGAGACTGACATGGCCGACAGCGACAAACCCCATTTGCTGATTGTGGAAGCGCGCTTCTACGACGATCTCGCCGACGCTCTTCTTCAAGGAGCAAAGGCAGCGCTCGATGCAGCCGGCGCAACCTATGACGTGGTGACGGTTCCAGGCGCGCTGGAGATACCGGCGGCCATATCATTCGCCTTGTATGCGGCCGAAGACGGCGGCGCGAGCTATGATGGCTTTGTTGCGCTCGGCTGCGTCATTCGCGGCGAAACCTATCATTTCGACCTCGTCGCGAACGAGTCTAGCCGTGCACTCATGGACCTTGCAGTGGATGAAGCGCTGGCGATCGGCAATGGCATCCTGACCACGGAAAACGACGAACAGGCATGGGCGCGCGCCCGGTTGAGCGAGCTCGACAAGGGCGGCGGCGCCGCACGTGCGGCCCTGACGATGATTGCTTTGCGCGAGAAACTCGGAGCCTGACGCGTGACGGACCAACCTAACAAGCCGGAAGCAAACGCGGTCCGCCAGGTCAACAAGCGCGGTGCAGCACGGCTCGCTGCGGTACAGGCGCTTTACCAGATGGACGTCGCCGGCACGGGCGTGCTTGAGATTGCCGCGGAATACGAGACCTATCGGCTTGGCAAGGAAGTCGATGGCGCAACCTATCGCGACGCGGACGCACAATGGTTTCGCGCTATCCTGTCGGGGGTCGTCGAAGATCAGAAGACGATCGACCCGTTGATCCGGCAGGCGCTGACCGAAGACTGGCCGCTGTCGAGGCTTGATTCCACGCTGCGCGCCATCATGCGAGCCGGCGTCTATGAACTGACGAAGCGGCAGGACGTGCCGATCGCTGTGATCGTGTCCGAATACGTGGACATCGCGAAGGCCTTCTATGTGGAAGACGAGCCCAAGCTCGTGAACGCCGTTCTCGACCGCGTGTCGCGCCGCATTCGCGGCGAAGGCAAAGGCCGTGATCCCGGATCGCTGCCGGAATGACCAGCGGCACAGGGAGCGCGCGTCGCACGGCGCTTATCCTGGCTTCCGCTCAGGCCATTGTGGGCGCTGCCGCTCCGATCTGCATTTCGATCGGCGCACTGGCCGGGCATTACCTCCTTGAACAAGACAAGTCACTTGCCACCGCACCCGTGACAGGCTTCAACCTGGGTGTGGCTTTGGGCGCAATTCCGGCCGCCGCCTTGATACGGACGCTCGGTCAACGCGGCGGCTTCATGGCAGGCACGGCGGTGACGGCTGCGGGCGGTGCCGTTGCCGCCGCCGGATTGTTCGCCGCAAGTTTCCTGATCTTCGCGATCGGGCTTCTGGTGATCGGCCTCGGCGGCGCGTTCGTGCAGCAGTTCCGCTTCGCCGCTGCCGACAATGCGCCTCCACAGTTTAAGGCGCGGGCTATTTCGCTCGTGCTGGCCGGGGGTGTGATCACCGCCATCGTCGGCCCGCAAATTGTGATCCATACGCGTGAACTGTTTGCGCCAGTGATGTTCGCCGGATCCTTCGTGTCGGTGATCGGCCTCGCGGCAGTGGGTGCCATCCTGCTGTCCGGTCTTCCGCGGCGACCGCTGGTGTCCGAAGGGACCGTGACTGTGGCCGACACAGAGCCGGCGCGGCCGCTTCGGACGATCATCAGTCAGCCGCGGTTTGCGGCAGCGCTGACCTGCGCTGTTGGCACTTATGCCTTGATGAGCTTCGTCATGACCGGTGCGCCGCTTGCGATGGTCGGCTGCGGCTTTTCCACCGATGACGCGACGCTCGGCATCTCCTGGCATGTCATGGCCATGTTTGGGCCGAGCTTCTTCACGGGAAGCCTGATCCAGCGCTTCGGCGCTCCTCGGATCGTGGCCACCGGGTTGGCGCTTCTGGTTGGTTGTGCCTTGGTGGCGCTGTCCGGCATCGAACTCTGGCAGTTCTGGACCGCCTTGATCCTGCTCGGGCTCGGCTGGAATTTCGGCTTCATCGGCTCCACGGCCATGGTCGCCGAAACCTACAGGCAGTCGGAGCGCGCGCGTGTTCTTGGCTTCCACGACACCGTACTTTTCGGCAGCGTAGCCTTCGGATCCTTCATGTCCGGCTTGGTGTACAACGCGTATGGCTGGGACATGCTGAACTGGATCGTGTTCCCCGTGGTGGCGATCAGCCTCGCCGCCCTGGTTCTTGCGGTGACCTTGAGACGACCCCAGGCCGCTTGAAGCCTTGAGCTGCAAGGTGATGCAACCTTGCAGCCGCATTCACGCCACCTTGACTATCCCGCAACGCAGCGTAACCCTTACGCCAGGGGCCTGTCGAAGCGTGCTTCGCGGGTTCCGTTTCATGTCCGGGGGGAGGGCTCGCCGGATGAAACCGGAGGGAATTGCAGGCAATGACCATGCTTACCGTCGTCATTCTCTGCGGTCTGTTTTCTATTGCTTACGCGATCTGGGCCACTCGGTCGGTTCTTGCCGCCGACCAGGGCAACGCGCGCATGCAGGAGATTTCGGCCGCAATCCGTGAGGGGGCGCAAGCCTACCTTGCGCGGCAATACACCACGATCGCGATCGTGGGCATCGTAGTGTTTCTCTTGGCTTGGTGGCTTTTGTCCGGCGTTGCCGCCATCGGCTTCCTGATCGGAGCGGTCTTGTCTGGTGCGGCCGGCTTCATCGGCATGCATGTATCGGTTCGGGCCAACGTGCGCACGGCGCAAGCAGCCTCGAACAGCCTCGCCGCGGGCCTCGACATCGCGTTCAAGGCAGGCGCGATCACCGGCCTTCTGGTGGCCGGTCTCGCGCTTCTGGGCGTGGCTGTGTATTTCTGGGTGCTGATCGGACCCATGGGCTACGCGATTACGGAAAACCAGCTGCCCCGCGACGTCATTGATGCGCTGGTGGCTCTGGGCTTCGGTGCTTCCTTGATCTCCATCTTTGCGCGCCTGGGCGGCGGCATTTTCACAAAGGGCGCCGACGTTGGCGGCGATCTCGTCGGCAAGGTGGAAGCCGGCATTCCCGAAGACGATCCACGCAACCCAGCCACCATTGCCGATAACGTCGGTGACAATGTCGGCGATTGCGCCGGAATGGCCGCCGATCTTTTTGAGACCTACGCGGTGACAGTTGTCGCCACCATGGTGCTGGGCGCGATCTTCTTTGCCGGTTCGGACGTTTTGGCAAACGTGCTGCTTTACCCGCTTGTGATCTGCGGCACCTGCATCATCACCTCGATCATCGGCACCTTCTTCGTGAAGCTGTCGGCCAATGGTTCGATCATGGGCGCGCTCTACAAGGGCCTGATCGTCACGGGCCTGCTGTCCATCCTCGGACTTGCGATCGCCACGCACCTGACCGTGGGCTGGGGCGAGTTCGGCACGGCAAACAATATGGGGATCTCCGGCTGGAGCCTGTTTGCTTGCGGGTTGATCGGTCTCGTGGTGACCGGCCTTATCGTCGTGATCACCGAATACTATACGGGGACCAACAAGCGTCCGGTGAACTCCATCGCTCAGGCTTCCGTGACCGGCCACGGCACCAACGTCATCCAGGGTCTGGCGGTTTCGCTGGAATCCACCGCGCTCCCCGCCATCGTGATCGTCGGCGGCATCATCTCCACCTTCCAGCTTGCAGGCCTGTTCGGCACGGCCATTGCAGTGACCACCATGCTCGGCCTTGCCGGCATGATCGTCGCGCTGGATGCCTTCGGTCCGGTGACCGACAATGCTGGCGGTATCGCCGAAATGTCGGGGCTGCCGAAGGAAGTGCGTCAATCTACCGACGCGCTCGATGCGGTGGGCAACACCACCAAGGCTGTGACCAAGGGCTATGCGATCGGTTCAGCGGGCCTCGGCGCGCTGGTGCTGTTTGCGGCTTACAGCTACGACCTCCAGTACTTTGCGTCCAACCCGACGCTGTTCCCGTATTTCGCAGATATCGGGACGGTCTCCTTCGACCTGTCCAATCCCTATGTGGTGGCGGGTCTGATCTTCGGCGGCTTGATCCCCTACCTGTTTGGCGGCATCGCCATGACAGCGGTGGGTCGTGCCGCGGGTTCGATCGTGGAAGAAGTGCGTCGGCAGTTCCGGGCCGATGCCGGCATCATGCAGGGCACCAGCAAACCCGACTATGCGCGTGCAGTGGATATCCTCACCAAGGCAGCGATCAAGGAGATGATCATCCCCTCGCTGTTACCCGTGTTGGCTCCGTTGGTCGTGTATTTCGGCGTTCTTCTGATATCCGGCTCCAAGGCCTCCGCCTTTGCAGCACTAGGCGCCTCGCTTCTCGGCGTGATCGTCAACGGTCTGTTCGTGGCGATCTCCATGACCTCGGGCGGCGGTGCCTGGGATAATGCGAAGAAGAGCTTCGAGGACGGTTTCGTCGACAAGGACGGCACCCGGCACCTCAAGGGCTCCGACGCGCACAAGGCATCCGTGACCGGTGACACCGTCGGCGATCCTTACAAGGACACGGCAGGGCCTGCCGTAAACCCGGCGATCAAGATCACCAACATCGTTGCGCTCTTGTTGCTGGCGGTTCTGGCGCACGGGGGCTAACGGGAATCGTCACGTGAAACGCAAAACGGCCGCTGGATCAGCGGCCGTTTTCTTTTGGAGCGCCGGAATTACCGACCGATGTTGCGCTGGGAGCCTGGAGCCGCCGAACTTGGCGCGCCAAAGTTGCCGACACCCGTCAGCACTTGCCCGATAAAGGTCTGGTCGCGGCCGCCCGTTGGCGTGGTGCGGGAAATGAAGTCGAAGACCTTACCATCCTGAAGGCCGTAATTGGCGATCTGCGTCACGCGGCCGTCTTCGCCGAAGTAAACCGCAAGCACGCGCTGGTCGACAATGCGCGGGTTCATGAACGCCACGTCGCGCCGGCGCGTTTGCGAGATGTAGTAGTAGGCTTCGTCATCGAAGGTCGCCTGTGTGGAGGGCGTTCCGAGCGCCAGCACGACCTGTTCGCGTGAGGATCCCACAGGAACAAGCTCGATCGCCTGCTCGTCGATCACATAGCCCTGCGTGAGCGTCTCACCCGGCGCCAGATCAGCGGTCGTGCAGCCGGCAAGCGCCGTTCCGCCGAGCCCCAAAGCTGCCAGTCCGAAGCCAAGCTTGCGCAGTCGCGAAAAACCTGTCGTCACCATTGAGATCCTTGAACCCCCACCCGCTTTGCAGAAAAGCGTGGAAACCGGTAGACCAGCTTCGAAGCGGATGCAACCAACCGCCTCTTCCTGCAGAACGGAGCTCGAAACCCATGTTACGCAAACTGTTCGGCCTTGGCGAGAACGCCGGCAGAACGGCAGCGCTCAGGCTTTATGATCAGATCGTGGCGGCCGCGCGGCAACCGGTGCTTTATGCCCAGTGGAATGTTCCGGACACGCCGCTTGGCCGATTCGAGATGGTGGCGCTGCACATGGTCCTGTTTCTGCGGCGGGTTCGGGACGAGAAGGGGGAAATGGCTGGCATCGCCCAGATCCTCACGGACGAGTTCTTTCTCGATGTCGACCATTCCCTGCGCGAACTCGGGATTTCGGACGTCGGCGTGCCGAAGCGCATCAAGAAGCTCGCGCGCATGTTTTATGGTCGGGCGAAATCTTATACAGAAGCACTCGATGCGGATGATTTGCCGGCTTTGGAAGCGGCCTTGGCGCGCAATGTGCGGCCAGGAGTCGAACAATGGCCTGAAACGCGCGATCTCGCAGCCTATATGAAGGACAAAAGCGTTCTGCTCGCGAGCCAGTCCGTTGGCGAATTCGCGAGTGGCCGCCTTTCCTTTGAAGAGCCTGCAGGGACCTGATTCGTGACCACCACCCCGCCCAGCCCGGTTTCATTTCCGGTCAACATCAACCGATTGCCGTCGAAGGGCATGCCCGTGCTCGTTGAAGCCGACGCGGCAATGCGCACAGCGCTCGCGCAAGCGCACGGGCTCCTTTCGGTGGAGCGTTTCAAGGCCGATCTTCTCGTGACGGATTGGAAGGGCAACGGTGTAGCCGTGCGGGGGCGCGTCGAAGCCGAAATTACGCAGGCCTGCATTGCTTCTTTGGAGCCTGTTCCTGCGCGTATCGACGAGCCCGTGGATGCGACGTTCCTGCCTCGCAACTCGAAGCTGTTCCGTCTTGGCGACCTCAGCGGCGAAGTTCTCGTGGATCCCGAAGGTCCGGATGCACCGGAGATCCTTGAAGGCGACACGTTGGACGTCGGCGCGCTGGCGGAAGAGTTTTTTGGTGTCGCCATCAATCCATATCCGCGCAAAAGCGATGCGGTCCCGGTAGCGCCGCAAGCTGATGCGGACAAGCCGCTGGGACCTCTCGCGGAAAAGCTCGCGGCGCTGAAGGCGAAAACCTGAAAACGCTTCGGCCAACCCTTTGCTGTTGTGTGAAGAAGCAAAACGGCTATTTTCGCGCGACTTTTCACCCGGCCCGATCAACCTGGAAAACAGCCAAGCGTGATACGGATCTCAATCGATGCCATGGGAGGCGACCACGGACCCGTGGTTGTGGTTCCCGCTTTGGCGAAGTTTCTCCAGCGGCGTCCCGATGCTCGCTTCATCCTTTTCGGCAAGCAGGACTTGGTGCAGCCGGAACTGGCGAAGTTTCCCGCGCTCGCCAAGTCTGTGGAACTCGTTCATTGCGACGTGGCGGTCGCCATGGACGACAAGCCGAGCCAGGCGCTGCGCCACGGTCGCGGCAAGTCCTCCATGTGGCGGGCCATTGAGGCGGTGAAGCTCAATCAGGCCGATGTTTGTATTTCGGCCGGCAACACAGGCGCCTTGATGGCGATGGCGCGGTTCTGCCTGCGCACGATGGCCAACATCGACCGTCCCGCCATCGCTGCGATCTGGCCCACATCGCGCAGCGAAAGCATCGTGCTGGATGTGGGCGCCTCCATCGGTGCCGATGCACATCAACTGGTGGATTTCGCGATCCTCGGCGGCGCGATGTCGCGGGCCTTGTTCCAGATCGAACGCCCGAGCATCGGCCTTCTGAACGTCGGCGTTGAAGAAGTGAAAGGTCAGGAAGAGGTCAAGGAAGCCGGCGCCATGCTGCGCGACACTGATCTCAATTCCATGACCTACCATGGCTTCGTGGAAGGCGACGACATCGGCAAAGGCACCGTGGACGTGGTGGTGACCGAGGGATTCTCTGGAAATATCGCATTGAAGACCGCGGAAGGAACAGCGCGCCAGATCGGGGGTTATCTTCGGGCAGCGATGTCACGGACCCTGATGGCAAAGATCGGTTATGTTTTCGCCCGGGGTGCGTTCAAGGCTTTGGCGGAAAAGATGGACGTACGCAAAATCAACGGCGGTGTCTTCCTTGGCTTGAACGGCATTGTCGTGAAAAGCCACGGGGGAACGGACGACGAAGGTTTCGCCGCTGCGATCGACCTTGGTTACGACATGGTGCGCAACCGCTTGATTGATCGCATCGAAGCGGACTTGCAGCTCTTCCATGCCCGTCGCCATCAGCATGCCTTGTCGCGCGCGCCGCGCCTCGGGGAAGAAGGCGAGGGTGAAGCGTGATCCGCTCTGTTGTTAAAGGTGTCGGCACGGCTCTGCCGCGCCGCATCATGAAGAATTCGGACTTCGAGGCGTCGCTGGAAACGAGCGATGAATGGATTGTCCAACGCACCGGCATCCGCCAGCGGCACATCGCTGCGGCCGACGAGACCACGGCGTCACTCGGTGAAGCGGCGGCGCGGGCCGCGCTTGATGCGGCGGGCTTGCAGCCAGCCGACATCGACCTGATCGTGCTCGGCACATCCACGCCCAACAATACGTTTCCGGCTACGGCCGTGGAGATCCAGAACCGGCTCGGCATCACGCATGGCTTCGCGTTTGACCTGCAGGCGGTTTGCTCCGGCTTCGTTTACGCAATCACGACCGCTGACCTTCACCTGAAGGGCGGCATGGCCAAGCGCGCGCTGGTGATCGGTTCGGAAACCTTTTCGCGCATCCTCGACTGGAAGGATCGAACCACTTGTGTCCTGTTCGGCGATGGCGCGGGTGCGGTGGTGCTTGAAGCGGAAGAAGGCGAGGGCGGGCTGACGGACCGCGGCATCCTCGCAGCAAGCCTGCGCTCCGATGGCAGCCACCGCGAAAAGCTTTATGTGGACGGCGGCCCGTCAACGACCGGCCAGGTCGGCGTGTTGCGGATGGAAGGCAAAGAAGTCTTTAAGCACGCAGTCGGCATGATCACGGATGTGGTCGAGGAAACCTTCCGCCAGGGCCAGATCAGTGCCGCGGAACTGGACTGGTTCATCCCCCACCAGGCCAACCGCCGGATCATCGAGGCATCCGCCAAGAAGCTCGGCATTCCCCTCGACAAGGTCGTGATCACGGTGGATCTGCATGGCAATACGTCGGCGGCTTCCGTTCCGCTCGCTCTTGCTGCAGCGGTGGCCGACGGCCGGATCAAGAAAGGCGACTTGGTGCTTCTCGAAGCCATGGGTGGTGGCTTCACATGGGGCGCCGTGCTCTTGCGTTGGTGAGCCGCGTCTGGTGTAAGTTCTTGACCCAGCGTGGCCAATTTCCTAATCCTTCTTCTCATTTGTTATTTCAGTTTCATCTGTAGTGAGGGCGAAGATCGATGGGAGGCAAGACACTCACGCGTGCCGATCTCGCCGAAGCCGTTTACCGAAAGGTCGGCCTTTCCCGAACTGAATCGGCCCAATTGGTGGAGTCCGTGCTCGATGAGATCTGCGCTGCCATCGTTCGCGGCGAAGATGTGAAGCTGTCTTCCTTCGCGACCTTCCACGTCCGCGAGAAAAATGAACGCGTCGGCCGCAATCCGAAGACCGGCGAAGAAGTGCCGATCTCTCCGCGCAAGGTGATGACCTTCAAGGCGTCCAATGTCCTGAAAAGCCGGATCCTGGACGGCCACAACGCAGCCTTGCGTACCGGCAAGGCGAAGAAAGCCGGTTGATAGCCAGTGTTTGCGTCAAGCTGCTCTTGAAACCTTGCCTTCAAATCGCTGGACTGACGCGATAATCGCGATTCGCTCAGCGGTTGAAGGATTTGAGGTATGTTGGACAAGAGCCCGGACGCATTTCGCACCATCAGCGAGGTTGCGGAAGATCTCGATCTGCCTCAGCACGTCCTGCGTTTCTGGGAAACCCGCTTCACTCAGATCAAGCCGCTGAAGCGAGGCGGTGGCCGGCGCTATTACCGACCCAACGACATCGACCTGATCAAGGGCATTCGCTACATGCTCTACGATCAGGGCTACACCATCAAGGGTGTGCAGAAGCTGTTGCGCGAAAACGGCAACCAGTTCCTGATGGCGATCGGAACCGGCGACCTGTCGGCCGCGGAAGCCCTGGCGCAGCGCAAGCAGGCGGCCGCCGAACCGTCGGCGTCTGCCGACCACGCAGCCTCCCCCTCGCGGCCGGTCGATGAAGAAATGCTGGTTGGCGAGCCTAAGGTAAAGCCGAACCGTCGCTTTTTCGGCATCGGCAAGGCCGAGGAAGAGGGTCCGGTTTCACCGGGGCAGGGCAAGCTTTCGCGTGACAACCGGGCACTGCTTCAGGAGGCCCTGTTTGATCTTCTGGAATGCAAGCGCCTGCTGGACCAGGTCCGCTGAGGTAAGTCTCAGCCGTCGTTGGCGGCGCTCAGATCTTCCGGCCGCAGCCCTTCGTCGCCACCTGCCGGTGACAACAATCCCTCGTTGAACGCCCACTGCCGCAAAGCCTGAATGGCGGCTTCCGCCTGGTTGGAGCCGAGGTCGCGTTGAGCCGCATAGCGGTTGATCGCGGTCACGAGATCGGGGGGAAGGGAGAGGGTGAGGCTGGTGTTTTCGGTCACGGTCATCCTTTCAGGCGTCACATCCTAGACGCCTGAGCCCGTGTTTGAGTTCCCGATGCAATCGCAGGCCCCGGCGGCTCAATGGTCGGAGCGGCGGGATTCGAACCCACGACCCCTTGACCCCCAGTCTAATTAACGCGGTTTTATAGCCAATCCTGTGGTTGCACGAGAGATGGTAAGATTATGATAACAGATTGACGAAACTTATGTTTTCCAACGCTGGGAAACTGGTGGCCGCTTGCCTCGGTTGAGCCGTTTGCCTATATGTTGGCTACAATACGGCTACAAATGAGGGTGGGGTGGCTACAATCAAGATTACGGCTGCCGCCGTGGGGGAGGTAATGGCTTCGTCGAAGCCGAACCGAACGACGTTTTATTTCGACACGGATCTGGCCGGATTTGGCTTCTATCGAACCACCGCCGGCACAGGGACATTCTTCGTAGAAGTTAGGCCGATCGCGGGTGGCTCGAAGAAGCGCATCAAGCTTGGTCGCGTGGGGGCTCTAAAAGCAAACGAGGCACGCGAGGCCGCGCGACGAGCGATTGCGCATGCTGGGCTCGGGAGGGACCTTGCGAACGAGCGCTCGGTTGAGCGCGCCAGCATCACCGTTTACACGCTGGTTAACACCTACGTCGCAGAATTCGTGTCGGTGAACAAGAAGGCGTCGTCAGCAGCCTTCTATCGTACGATCCTCACCAAACACATTGAGCCGCATATCGGCGCCACCAAAGCAGTGGCGCTCACCCGCGTGGATGTTCAACGTGCGCATGCGGCTATGTCGAAGACAGCGAGAATATCAGCAAATCGGGCAATGAAGTTGCTCGCTGCGGCATACGGCTGGGGCGCGCGGAACGGCTATGTGCCAGAGGGTCTTAATCCTGCGTCTGGGGTCGACCTGAACAAGGAGACAGGCCGCGAGCGCTTCTTAACCGCTGACGAGATGAAGCGTCTCGGCGAAGCGATGATCGAGGCTGAGACAGTCGGCCTTCCAGTCAACGCTGGAGAGTCCAAGCACGCTCCCAAAGGACAGCGCACTGTCATGCATCCTAGCGTCACCGGCGCCATTAGACTCATCATGTTGACCGGCTCCCGGCTCCGGGAGATCCTCCATGTCCGATGGTCCGAGGTCGATTTGGAACGCGGCTTGCTGTTCCTTCCGGATTCAAAAACGGGCCGCAAGACCGTAGTGCTCTCCGCGGCAGCGCTCGCCGTCCTAAGGGAGATGCCGCGAGTAGGGGTTTATGTGGTTGCAGGCGAGAGTGCAGGCGCGCCCGACGAGAAGCCGCGCGCTGACCTCAAGCGGCCCTGGACTGCCATCACAAAGCGCGCAAAGCTCGACGGACTGCGAATTCACGACCTCCGGCACAGTTTCGCCAGCGTAGGTGCTTGGTCCGGTCTCGGCTTGCCGGTGATTGGTAAGCTGCTCGGCCACGCCGACGTCACTACCACCCAACGTTACGCCCACATCGCCGACGAGGCAGCACGACGCGGAGCTGATGTCATAGCGAACCAGATCGCGGATGCGATTGGAGGACGGAATGGCGCCGCTCCCCAAATCGCTTAGCCTTCAGGCGATCCGGATCCGAAGCGCACTGCTTGAGGATAGGGTCGAAGATGCCAAGACGATGATCGTCGAGATCCTTCGATCCGGCGCTGCTGACGCCGTGGTGCAGGGCATTGCGGCCGACCTTATCAAGCCACCGAAGCAATCGAGAGGACGTCGGAAGAGCCTGCCCAAGCACTGGCTGGAGATCGGCGAGGAATTTCATCATTTGCGCGATGAAGGCGTGCGCTATGAAGAGGTCCTCATTCTTCTGGCGGAGAAATATGGTCGTTCGGAAACGCACGTCCGCACGGCTGTAGCTACCTTTGATCGCGCAAAAGAAGATGCTGCCGCAGACCGCAATCAATAGCCTTTTGTTTGCCTAAGCGTCATAGGCGAAAACGCCTAAAACTCCGTGCAATCCCAAGCATGGAGGTACTGGAATGCCCAACCTGAGAGTAAAACAAGCCGCCGCCTATGTCGGCCTCTCGAAGTCGTACCTGGACAAAGCCCGCTGCTACGGCACAGGCCCGGTCTACGTGAAACTCGGAACCACCGTGATCTATCGCACCGAAGATTTGGATGCATGGGTGGCGGGTAATCGGCAGCCTGGAAACGATAACGCGGAGCGGGCGAGGGCGGCGGCATGACCAGTGTGCCTGATGGACTCTACACTGCCGAAATCGTTCAGGCAGAACTCGTATCCGCTGAGCAATCATGTCGACCGTGGATGGTTCAGCTTCAGTACCTAAAAATAGTCATGGAGATCACGGAGGGAGAGCACCTTCATCAGCGGTTTTCTGACAAGTTGTCATTGGACCCAGTGACGTTGCCCCCGTGGATGCCTTCGGTTTGAACTGGACTCCGTCGACAGGAGACGGAGATGAAGAGAAGCCGGTTCACGGAAGACCAGATCATCGGTGTGCTGAAGGAGCACCAGGCGGGAA
>NZ_JAGIYY010000020.1 GCF_017813335.1 Tianweitania sediminis
CCTGTTCCGGCCGCTGCGGTCGAAGCCGCGATCCGCCAGGCCGGGTACGTACCGCGTCTTGCCAATGCGGCGGGGGCGAGCGCGGCTGCCGACGCGCGCCAGGAGGCGAAGGATAGGGAACTGCGCGGTCTCAAGCGCGACCTGACGGTGGCCGGCGTACTGACGCTGCCAATCTTCGTTCTCGAGATGGGGTCGCACCTGATCCCGCCGCTCCATCACTGGCTCCTGATGAACGTCGGCCAGCAGTCGCTATACATCGCCTTTTTCGTGCTGGCGACGATCGTCCAGTTCGGGCCGGGCCTGCGCTTCTACAAGAAGGGTCTGCCCGCCCTTGCCAGGCTCGCGCCGGAGATGAACTCGCTCGTCATCCTCGGATCGACGGCCGCCTGGGGCTATTCGGTGGTCGCGACATTCGCGTCATCGGTACTGCCCGAAGGTACGGCGAACGTCTATTATGAAGCGTCCGCCGTCATCATCACGCTGATCCTGCTCGGTCGTTTCCTCGAGGCGAAAGCCAAGGGTCGCACCAGCGAGGCGATCAAGCGGCTGATGGGCCTGCAGGCCAAGTCCGCCCGCGTCGAACGCGACGGTGAGTTCGTTGACGTGGCGCTCGAAAACGTACGCGCCGGCGACGTCATCCAGGTCCGCCCCGGCGACAAGATCCCCGTGGACGGCATGGTTCTGCGCGGCTCCTCCTTCATCGACGAATCCATGATCTCCGGCGAACCCGTGCCAGTTTCCAAGGGCGAAGGGGCCGAAGTCATCGGCGGCACCATCAACAAGACCGGAAGCTTCACATATCGCGCCACAAAGGTCGGCGCCGACACCCTGCTCGCGCAGATCATCAAGATGGTCGAGACCGCGCAAGGCTCGAAGCTGCCGATCCAGGCGATGGTGGACAAGGTCACCGCCTGGTTCGTGCCGGCCGTCATGGCCGCCGCCGCCCTCACCTTCCTGGTCTGGCTCATCTTCGGTCCGGAACCTGCGCTGACCTTCGCGTTGGTCAACGCCGTCGCAGTGCTGATCATCGCCTGCCCCTGTGCCATGGGCCTCGCCACCCCGACCTCTATCATGGTCGGCACAGGCCGCGCAGCGGAACTGGGCGTCCTTTTCCGCAACGGCGAAGCCTTGCAGACGCTCAGGGGCACCGATGTGGTCGCACTCGACAAGACCGGAACGCTGACGGCGGGCCGCCCCGAACTCACCGACCTGGAAGTGGCCATAGGATTCGACCGCAACCGCGTTCTTTCGCTGGTCGGATCGGTCGAATCCCAATCCGAGCACCCGGTCGCCGCCGCTATCGTGGCCGCCGCCAAGAGGGAAGAGCTGCCCCTCTTCGACGCCGAAGGATTCGATGCGGTTCCTGGTTTCGGCGTGACGGCACGCGCTGATGGCCACGAGATCGCCATCGGCGCCGACCGCTACATGGCGCGGCTCGGCATCTCGGTGGTCGACTTCGCCCTTCAGGCTTCGGCGTTCGGACTGAAGGCGAAGACCCCTCTCTACGCAGCGGTAGACGGCCGGCTCGCCGCGATCATCGCAGTTTCCGATCCGATCAAGCCGACAACGCCGCAGGCCATCCGCGCCCTCCACGAACTCGGCCTCAAGGTGGCGATGATCACGGGAGACAACCGGCGCACGGCGGAGGCGATAGCGGCCGAACTCGGCATCGACGAGGTCGTCGCCGAAGTCCTGCCGGAAGGAAA
>NZ_JAGIYY010000021.1 GCF_017813335.1 Tianweitania sediminis
TGGAGTTGACCCCGTTTCACCGGACAGGCGGCGGTTGGTTTAAGCACTGAGGCGCAGGAACTCGCGTGGTGAGCGGAACTTGAGACCGGAGTGCGGGTGGACTTCACAGTAGTCGTCGATCCATCTCGGCAGCAAGGCCATGATGGTGTCGGCGTCAGGGAGTATGACGATCGAAGCGTAGTCCCGTTTCAGTGTTTTGACGAACGCCTCGGACATTCCGTTGCTCTGCGGGCTTCGAACTGGGGTGAAGAGCAGGTTGATGCCCAGTGCCGCGGCGACCTGTGCGGTCTGCCTGGCGATGTAGGCGCTGCCATTATCAGACAGCCATTCCAGCCGGTGCGGGACCTTGAGGGTCTGGAAGCGGCGTTCGACGGCCGCGATCATCAGGTCGCAGACCATCTCGCCCGAGATGCCGGCATTGGCGACGGCTGACCAGGCGATGATCTCCCGGTCGCAGGCATCGATGACGAAGACGACGCGGACGACTTCTCCGTTGCGGGCATGGATCTCCAGATGATCCGAACACCAGCGGATGTTGGAGCGCAGGGCCACGACAACACCGTCATGAGTGCGCGTGGGCCGTAGAGCCGTATGCTTCTGCAGGGTGAGGCCGTTCTGCTGCATGACCCTGAGGACACGCTTGGCATTGACCACCGGCTTGCCCTCTCTACGCCGCTGCCGGTTCAGCAATGCCGTCACGCGCCGATAGCCGTAGGTTGGCCGCTCGTCGATGATCGGGCGCAGTTCGGCAAGGAGAGCGAGGTCATCAGGCTTTCGATACGAGCCGCGCGGTTTGGAAGGCTTGCTCGTGCGCTCGATCAGGTTGGACCTGGAAACGCTCAGGACCTTGGCAACGGTGCTCACTGGGAACCGTCCTTTGGATCGCTCCACGAGGGCAGCAGCGATGGCCGTTTTTTTGGGCGAGCGAGATCAAGAGCTTCCTTGAGGATCTCGGCTTCCATCGTCTTCTTGCCCAGCATGCGTTCGAGGTCACGAACGCGCTTCTCCAACTCACGGACCTGGGAAGCAGCCACCACATCTTCATCGGCGTCTACGGCGGCATGACCTCCTTCAAGCATCCGGCGCTTCCAGGCAAAGAGCTGGGAAGGAGCGATGCCAGCGCGGCGTGCAACATAGGAGATGCTCATGCCCGGCTGCATGGCTTCCTCGACGAGGCGGACCTTCTCCGCCACCGACCATCGACGGCGTCGTTGCACGGATGTGATGACTTCGACCCTGCTGAACGGAGCGTCAGAGGCTTTGGACATAGTCTTACTCATAGGCGTATGCCTATGCCTTATCAGCTATGCCGCGTGTCCGGTCAAAATGGGGTGCGCTCCA
>NZ_JAGIYY010000022.1 GCF_017813335.1 Tianweitania sediminis
TGACGTTGCCCCCGTGGATGCCTTCGGTTTGAACTGGACTCCGTCGACAGGAGACGGAGATGAAGAGAAGCCGGTTCACGGAAGACCAGATCATCGGTGTGCTGAAGGAGCACCAGGCGGGAATCCCGACGGCCGAGTTGTGCCGCAAGCACGGGATCTCGGACGCGACCTTCTACAACTGGCGTAACCGCTTCGGCGGCATGGAAGTGTCGGATGCCCGACGGCTGAAGAGCCTCGAGGACGAGAACCGACGGCTGAAGAAGCTGCTGGCGGAATCGATGCTGGACGTCTCGACGCTGAAGGAAGCACTGGGAAAGTTCTGACGCCCAGGACAAGGAAGCGCTTCGTGACCTGGGCGATTGAAGAGAAGTGCTACTCGCAGCGGCGTGCCTGCGGACTGGTCGGGCTCGACCCGAAGACCTACCGCTATGCGTCGCGGCGACCGGATGACACCGCCGTGCGGGTGCGGCTGAAGGAACTGGCGCTTGCGCGGCGGCGGTTCGGCTACCGGCGCCTGCTCATCCTGCTGCGACGTGAGGGCATCGAGCTGAACCACAAGAAGCTGTTCCGGCTCTACCGGGAAGAGCGGCTGACGGTGAAGAAGCGCGGTGGTCGCAAGCGGGCGCTGGGCACGCGGGCACCCATGACGCTGCCGCAGAGACCGAACCAGCGGTGGAGCCTGGACTTCGTATCCGACATGCTCGCCGATGGCAGGCGCTTCCGCGTCCTGGTGGTGGTCGACGACTTCACCCGCGAGTGCCTGACGCTCGTCGTTGACACGTCGCTCTCAGGAATGCGGGTGGCGCGGGAACTGGACGCCATCGCCGCGACGCGGGGCCGTCCGCTGATGATCGTCTCCGACAACGGCACCGAGCTGACATCGCGAGCGATCCTGCAGTGGCAGGAGGACAACCTCGTCGAGTGGCACTACATCGCGCCCGGCAAGCCCACCCAGAACGGCTTCGTCGAGAGCCTGAACGGCCGCTTCCGGGATGAATGCCTTAATGAGCACCTGTTCCGCGGCATGGCAGCGGCACGCCGCATCATCGAAGAATGGAGGATCGACTACAACGAGCACCGGCCGCACACGAGCCTGCGCGGCCTCACCCCGAACGAGTTTGCAACCCGGTCCAGATCGGACCACAAGGAGAACAGAGTCCAGTTATGAACGAGGGCTGATCGGGGGCAACGTCA
>NZ_JAGIYY010000003.1 GCF_017813335.1 Tianweitania sediminis
GCCGCCGGCGGGATCAGGAACGGAGCGGCAGCACGGCCCAACCTCGTGCGTCGCCTTCGCGAGATCTCTGGCGGTGCTATGATCCTGCTGGGCCTGGGATTAGCCTTCGCCAAACGTCCTAGCTCCTAATCGGAAATCGACTTTCCTCGCTTAGCCATGCACGCACGTCGCTCTTCGACGTCTCTCTTAACACCAGCAATGCCACCTCTCAGCGACAAATGATGCTGTGCGCTCCTTGACACCAACCGCGATAGAGAAGCTGCCGTTCTGAATCTGCGTGATCGGGCAAAGTTTGCCGGGTCCGGTTCCGACCCCTTCTCGGTCATTCGGGTAGATCGCGTACCCCACGGAAGCGGCCGTTCGGGAACCGGCAGCAGTCCGTTCCGTCATGTTCGACGCTCGATATCGGCAAACGCAACTGGGAACAGGTTTCGGGAAAGCAGCCCACCAAACGCATCCGGAAAAACATCCTTCCCATACTATCCCGCTGACGTTCCCGATGGGGAATGTGCTGGCCGCTGCGCAATGCAGTCCTTCTGCTGTGCTCGTTAGACGCGAAGCAACACGCAGCCTGACCACCACCGAAAGAAACGCCAATCTTGCCGAGCGGCTTCTCGGTGGAATAGGCGACGACCGCCTCGACGGCCTCTTCGAACCGGAAACTCGGGCAATCTCGACCGTCAGGATGCGAAGCTAGACGATCGTAGCCGCTTCCTCGAAAGCTAGGCGCGGCAATCGCGGGAAGGTGCCAGACATGTTGCCGACACCGACATTTACGAGAAAGTTGCTGCGGATCGTGGTGCCTGCAAAGAAGGCCTCATCAACGAGCTTGTTGTCGAAGCCGGACATTGGACCTGTATCGAGCCCCAATGCACGCGCGGCAAGGATGAGATAGGCGCCCTGAAGACTGCCGTTGCGAAAGGCGGTTTCGTGAGCCGTCGCTGGGCTGGATGTGAACCACGATTTCGCGTCGGCATGCGGGAAAAGTTGCGGAAGCTTCTCATAAAAGGCTTCGTCGTGTGCGACGATGACGGTGAGCGGGGCCTGAAGCGTCTTCTCGAGGTTTGCCCGCGACAGTGCAGGCGCGAGCTTCTGTTTGGCTGCCGGCGACTTAACGAAACAGAAGCGGCCCGGGCTGCAGTTGGCCGATGTGGGGCCCACCTTGACTAGGTCGTAGAGGGCCCGGATGGTCCCGTCGTCGATATCCTCGTCGGACCACTTATTGTAGGTTCGCGCCTCGGTGAAAATCTGGGCGATGACGTTTGCGTCAACGGGTGACTTCATTCTGCAGGTATCCGTTTCTTTGAACTTGTTCGGTGTCTAGGACGGATCGCTGGACAGCGAGCGAAAACGCGAGCCGTGGAACACGAGTGGTTCTCCGTCGGTGCGTATCCAACCGCTGCCAGGCTGAACAAGGACGACCGTGTGATCTCCGGCATCGACCTCGTTGAAGATCGAGCATTCGAGCCAACCGCTGCTTTCCGGGACGATGATGGACCGGGTGCCGGAGCGCGTTACCTTCAAGGTCACGTTCTCGAACCGCTTCTTCGGGTCAGAGGAGGATAGCTGTCGGCACAAATCCTGCTGATGGGCCGCGAAGAGGGATATGCCGAGTTGCGGCGCCTGGCGCAGGGTCGGCCAAGTTCGCGATGTCTTCTGTATCGCGAATAGGGCCAACGGCGGGTCCATCGAAATACCCGTCATGAATGATGAGGCGACCAGGACCCGCGGCTCACCGTCCACCTCAGCGCCGATCGCGACAACGCCAGCGGGATGGTGACCGAACACGCGTCGGACACCTTGCCCATCGAGCGAGACCGGCTCCCAGTTCGATGGGATGGGACTCGTTTCCGGTGACAAAGGCATGGCGGTCACTCTACTTGGTTGTTTCGAGCAGGGCGCGGATTGCGGCCTCCTGCTGTCCGGAAGCCGGCGCTGGACTTCTTGGCGCAAGATCGAAGCCTGAGATGGAAACAGGCGATCCGACAAGTGGATAACTGCCCCGTTCCTCGTCATCGACGACGCTGAAGTAGCCGCATCCCGCCATTTCGGCCGAATTCCACATCTGGTGCAACGACTGCACCGGCCCCGCCGGAATCCTTGCTTCCTCCAACTCGCGCAGCGCTTCCGCCGAGGTGCGCTTCGCCGCCCACTCCGCCATGATCGAGCTGAGTGTCGCACCGTTGCGCCCACGGCCGGGATCGTTGGCAAAGTCCGGCTGGGCGATCATGTCGAGGCGACCGACCAGCTTCGCCCACCGCGCAAAAATCGGGTTGCCTACGACCTGAACGACGATATGGCCGTCGGTTGTTCCGTAGATGTCGGATGGCCCGGCCACCGTGCTTCGGTTGCCTGTGCGCTGCCTGTCGTGCCCGTTCCTCAGGTCCTCGATCAGCGTCGCGTTCGTCATGGACAGTGCGGTGCTCATGAGGGACGCCTCGATCAAACGTCCCTTTCCTGAGATCGTCCGGTCGTAGAGCGCGGCGGCAATGGCAAATGCCATCGCGTAAGCTGTGCTGTAGTCGACGTAAGTCACCTGCGATCGCGTCGGGCTATCGGGGCCGCCAGTCAGCGCCACAGCACCCGACATCGCCTGTGCCACGCCGTCGAAACCCGTGCGGTCGGCCAACGGCCCTTTCGAACCGAACGCCGTTATGCAGGCGAGGATGATATCGGCGCGCCTGGCTTGCAGCACATCGAACCCTATCCCCAACCGCTCAAGACCGCTCACGGGCATGTTGGCGAGCACTACGTCGCTGACGGATACAAGCCCGAGGAAGGTGGCACGATCGGCGTCGGACTTCAGATCCAGCTCGATCGATCTCTTGTTGCGGTTGTTCACGATGAACGCAGCGCCATCCAAGCCCTCGCGTTCAGCCATCAGGCTGCGATCCTCGCTGCCGCCACGACGGTCTATCCGAATGACGTCGGCACCCATGTCGGCAAGCAGGGCGCCGCATGCCGGTCCGGCAAGGAAGCGGCTCAAATCGAGTACCCGCACGGCCATCAGCGGACCTGGCTCCCGCACATCGCCCGAATTGGTTGGCGGGCTCAAGAGGTCACCTCCAGCAAGGCCGCGCAGCCCATGCCGCCGGCAACGCACATGCTGACGACGGCATACTTCGCGTCGCGGCGCTTCCCTTCAAGCAATGCGTGTCCAACGAGCCGCGCTCCCGACATGCCGAACGGGTGGCCGATACTGATGGCGCCGCCGTTGACATTCACCCGCTCTGGATCGATGCGGAGTTCATCTCGGCAGTAGACCGCCTGAGATGCGAAAGCCTCATTCAGTTCCCATAGATCGATATCCTGCACGCCAAGACCGTGGCGCGAAAGAAGCCGCGGGATTGCCAGTACAGGTCCGATCCCCATCTCGTCCGGAGAGCAGCCGTGCGACACGAAACCGCGAAAGATGCCCAAGGGCTTCAATCCGTGTGACTTCAGGAACTCGCCCGAAACGAGAACCGATGCCGACGCGCCATCCGAGAGCTGGCTCGCATTACCCGCGGTGACGAAGCCGCCTTCGCGCACAGGTTTCAACTGCCCCAGCCCCTCTTTTGTTGTTTGAGGCCGTGCGCCTTCGTCGTGGCGAAGGACGACAGGCTCTAGGCGAGACTTGCTGCTTTCCTTGTCGGTGACGAGCATCGTTGTCGCGATCGGTTCGATTTCTTCCTCGAACAGGCCGCGCTGCCGGGCCGCGCCATTCCTTGCCTGACTTTCCGCGGAGAAGGCATCCTGCGCCTCACGGCTGATGCCGTAGCGTTGTGCCACAATATCGGCGGTTTCGATCATCGACATGTAGATGTCTGGCCGCTCACGGAGCAGCGCCTCATTCTGGTAGAGTTCCCGTTTGACCTGGGGCTGAACCAGGCTGATCGACTCGACCCCGCCAGCAACCGCAGCCGGTACCCCATCGAGCCTGATGCGGCCGGCGGCATTGGCAATCGCTTCAAGGCCGGAGGCGCAAAAGCGGCTCACCGTAACGCCAGCGGAGCCGACCGGCAGACCCGCCACCAGCGCGCCATGGCGAGCCACGTTGCCACCGGTCGCACCTTCCGGATAACCACAGCCGATGATCACATCCTCGATGGCGTCGGGCTCGACCCCGGCCCGCCTGATGGCATGAGTTATCGCGTGGCTGATCAAGTCAGCTCCCTTGGTAACATTGAGGGCACCCTTGAACGCCTTGCCGATTGGCGTGCGTGCGGTGGAGACGATAAATGCTTCCAATGTCCTGCCTCCTAGCGCCGGTATCAGCCTGCCGCCGCCAAGCGGCCTGTTTCGGCTGCTGTCTTGTGCCAGGGCACCTTCGGAAGCCCAAGATTGTCGCGCAATGTCTTGCCTTCATAGTCGAGTCGAAGGAGTCCCCGCCGCTGCAGCTCCGGCGTGACCAGTGTGACGAAATCCTTGACGGCGCCGTTCGTGAAAGGCGGTAGGTAGATGAAGCCGTCGGCAGCGCCGGTCGTCAGCCACTCTTCCATCATGTCGGCCAGCTGGACGGGCGTGCAGACCATTCCCAGATGCCAGTAGCCTTCGGCGATCGCCTCGTAGAGCTGCCGGACCGTCAGGCGATCCTCTTTGACGCGCGCGATCAGCTTGGCCTTGGCCGAACCATGCTTCTGGAAATCGACATACTCGCTCTCGCCATCCACGGCCGCCAGCGGCACCGGCTCATCGAGCGGCAGGTGGGACATGTCGCCAAAGATCGGCAGGATCATACCCAAGCCGGCCTTTGGATCGATCAGCCTCTGCATCTCGTCGAACTTGGCGCGCGCCTCGGCTTCTGTTTCGCCGATAAAGGCCATCACGCCTGGCATGATCTTGAGGCTGTCAGGATCACGCCCACGGGCAGCGAGACGCTGCTTCACGCCGGCATAGTAGGCGCGCGCGCTCTCGAGGTCCGGCTGACCAGCGTAAAGAACATCGGCATAGTCGGCAGCGAAGTCCTGAGACTGCGCACTGTCCCCCGCCGTGACCGCCACCGGATAGCCCTGGGGGGGACGAGCGACGTCCAAGGGACCGCGTACCGAGAAGTGCTCGCCCTTGTGGTTCAGCACGTTGAGCTTGGCGACATCCAGGTAAACCCCGGATTCCTTGTCACGAGGAAACGCGTTCTCCGCCCAGCTGTCCCAAAGTCCCCGAGTGACGGCGATGAACTCCTTTGCCCTCTCATGACGAAATTTCCCGTCGGGCAGGCTGTCGTAGCCGAAGTTGCGCGCCTCGTCGGGCGAGAACGAGGTGACAATGTTCCAGCCCGCGCGACCGCCGCTGATGTGGTCAATGGTTGCAAACTTGCGAGCCAGGTCGAACGGGTGATTGTAGGTCGTCGAGGCCGTCGCCACCAAACCGACGTGCTCCGTTACGGCGGCCAGCGCGGCCAGCAGAGTCAGCGGCTCGTGCTTAACGATGTGGTGAAGCCGTTCTCTTGCAAGCTTCGGATTATCGAGGTCGCGAGTGGCAGCAACGTCTGCCAGGAACATCATGTCGAAACGGCCCTGCTCTGCCAGTTTTAGAGCCTCAACGTAGTGGCTAAAACGCATGTTGCCGTCCGCCGGGACGTCGGGATGCCGCCAGCAGGCAGGATGGTAACCAAGATTTCCGAGTGAAAGTGCCAGGCTCAACTGACGTTTCTTGGCCATGATAGGCCTCCCATGAGATACTTCGATTGGAATGGCTGGCTTAGGTGGTCGGGACAACGATCGGCTTGTTTGCCTTGAACCCGCAGTTCACGATTGCACCCTGCGAGAGGATGCTGTCCCCGGATACGATGGTGCGTATCTTCCAGCCGCAATCGAGCTTGACGTGAACGTGCTGGAAGGGCCCTAGGAAGGTGATCCCCTCGACCACGCCCCGAATATATGGCGCAGTGCATCCCGTGGGCTCCTGGCCGTCCTCGACGACTACACAGTCTTCAGGTCGAACGATTAGCTTCGAACGGTCGGACGCGTGTTCGGGCATGCGGGCCCGTATCTCCAGGCCTCCCTCGACGTGCACCCAGGTTTCGCCGCCACGCTCGAACATTTCCAAAACGTCCACTGCATTCGCGTCGCCAAGGAACTGCGCCGACCATAAAGTGCGCGGGCTGCGATAGATCGCCGCCGGCTTGTCATTCTCCACGATATCCCCGGCGCGCAGGATGATGATCCTGTCCGACATGGACATCGCTTCTTCTTGGTCATGCGTGACGTAAAGCGTAGGAATACGGGTCTCGATCTGGATGCGCCGGATCTCGTCCTGAAGGTTTTGCCGAAGGCGCCGGTCGAGCGCGCCGAGCGGTTCATCCATCAAGAGCAGGTCGGGCTCAAAGACGAGTGCACGTGCCAGAGCCACACGCTGCGCCTGGCCGCCTGAGATTTCGGATGGAAATCGTTTCGCCAGCTGCTCAAGCCCAACGAGCTGGAGGAAGTGCATGACGCGTCCGCGTTTCTGCACTTCCGGCAGGCCGCGCACCTTCAACGGAAACGCTACGTTATCGAACACCGATTTGTTCGGGAAAAGCGTGTAACGCTGGAACACCATCCCGATGTTACGCGCATGCGGTGGAGCGAAGGTCACGTCCCGGCCACGTGAGATCACCTTACCTTCCGAAGGCTCTGAAATCCCAGCGGCGATCGACAGGATTGTCGATTTGCCGGAACCGGAGGGCCCCAGCAGCGTCAAGAACTCGGAGCTGCCGACGGTCATGTCGATCGGATTGAGGACCCTGAGCGATCCGTAATCCTTGGCGACGCCCTGCATTTCCAACGCGGGGGATTGCTCCCGTTGGTCTTCAGGAATTCTGGCCAACTTGATGCTGCTCCCCATGGCTGTGTTGGAGTGGATGTTCATGGTGTGGCCTCGTCGGACTTCGGCTCCCGCCGCCCCCGCAACTTGCCGAGAAGAGCTGCGGATGCCCCTAAGACGAGTGTCATGACGATCAGGAGGGTTGCGATCGCCGTGACGGATGGATCGATCATCTCCTGGAGGATGGCGAACATTCGCGTCGGGAGAGTCGGAACGATCGTCGGCCCGATGAAAATGGCCAGCGTGACCTCATCCCATGAGGTAATGAAGGAGATCAGGAAGCCAACAATCACACTGATCGCTAGGTTGGGAACCACGATCTCGCGCATGATGCGCGGCCACTTCGCGCCCAGAGAACTGGCAGCCGTCCACAACAACGGGTCGAGCGTATCGACGGCATTTAGGAAGATGATCGCCGTGAGGGGAATCGCAAGGCAAGCATGGGCTAGCGTCAGGACCGGAGCAGAGCCGAGAAGCCCCAAAGGTAGCAACAGCGTAAACAGACCAGTCGCCATCACGACGTGAGGTGCGACCAGCGGCAGCATGAGGAAGATGCGCATGCCTAGGCTGATTTTTCCGTGCCGCATATGCGCAATGCCCACCAGAAAGCCTGCAACGACTGAAATGACCGATGCCCCGATCGCGATCCAGAGCGACAGCTTAGCGGATTCGAGCCACCGGCCGTCGTTCAGTACCGCGTCGTACCAACGCGTCGACACCTCGGTCGGCGGAAAGATGAGAAGGTCGGATTTGCCGAAGCTCATCGGGACGATGATCACGAGAGGCAGAAGCAGGAAGATGACCAGCAAAACGCAGTAGGCCCAGCCGAGCAGTTGCAGGGGACGCCGTCTCATTTGGTCATCTCCTGCGAAATCTTGCGGAATGAGCCTCCGGAGAGAACGAGAGCAACCAGGGCGATTGCCAGCAGGCAGATCGTCAGGAGTACGCCGGTCGCAGCAGGGATACCGCTCGAATATTGGGTGCTCAGATCGGACTTCATCTGCATTGCGATCATGATCTCGCTCGTGCTGCCGAGCAGTGCCGGCGCGACGAAGAATGCGCTCGTCAGGACGAAGACGATCAGGAAGGTCATCACGAAGGAGACGCGGATCTGCGGCCAATAGATCTCGCGGAAGATCAGGAGATTTCGGGCGCCCAGCGTGCGGGCTGCGGTGATGAGGTCCCAGTCGATCCGGCGCATCGCCGCGACCAGCAGGATCGTTGCATACGGGATCATGAAATGGACCATCGACAGGACGACTGCCCCGCGTGTGTAGGTCAGCGAGAGCGGTCGCTCGGTGGCGCCCACGCCCTGCAGCAGAGCATTAAGCGGGCCAAGGCGAGCCAGGATGACCTGCCAAGCAAATATCTTCACGAGCACCGACACCCAAAGGGACGCTACGATAAAGCCAAGGACGATCGTGGTGACACGCGGGGACTGGCGTGCCAGGAAAGCCGAAGCCGGTATGGCCAGCCAGAGCGTGATTGCCGTGACGGTGAATGCGATCTCGAAGGTCTGCCGCAGCACGATGGTATAGGGCGATTGGGTGAGCAGCGTCTGGAAGTTCGAAATCGACCAGGCACCGCCCGGCCGCAACGAATCGTATAGCGCGAGCGCCAGTGGCAAGAGCACGACAGCAAACACGAGCAGCACCGCCGGTGACAACAGCAGTCCACGGAGGAGGGCTCGCTTCAACTGGCGTTTGCGAGACGCGGCCGCGATCGATGGCGTCGATCCGGCACCATCTTCAGATATGGTGATCAAGGCCATGGGTCTTACTGCTTTACGACCCAGGCATCCCAGCGCTTCTGGACATCAGCGATGTTGTCGGCCCACCAGGCGCCGTCGATCACCGATGCCTGGGCGACGTGATCCGGTGCCGTCGGAAGAATGTCGAGGACCGCCTTGTCGACCATTTCTGCGACATTCTTGTTGCCGCCCGAGTAACCAATCGCGTTTGCCAGTGCCGCCTGCCGCTCAGCACGCTGCATGTAGTACAGCAAGGCTTCCGCGTTCCTGGCGTTCTTCGCCCCCTTCAGGATAAATGTCCACGAGCTGTGCAGAAGTGCCCCGTCCCAGGAAATGGCCACTGGCTTGTCGCTTTTCATCGCGGTAACCGCGCGCCCGTTCCAGGTGCTTCCTGCAACGAACTCGCCGGTGGCAACTCCCTGGACGGGCTGGTCCGCAGAGGTCCAGAATGCGCGAATTTCGGGTCGGATCTCGTCGAGCTTGGCAAAGGCCCTGTCAACGTCGAGCGGGTAGATCTTGTCAGGCTCGACACCATCGGCCAGCAGCGCGATCACGAGCGACATGGGCCCGTTCTGGAGCATACGGGGCCCAGGAAACCTCTCGGTGTCCCAGAAGTCGGCCCATGTCGCCATCGCAGGAGCACCTCCAGCGGTCGAGTAGACCAGAACATCGGAGTATGGCGACGCCCAGGCGCCGTACTCGCTGGTCGAGCCTTCGACCATCTCGGATGCGATGTCGTCCCAGAAGCCATCTGGCAACTTATGGAAGATGCCTTCCCGTACCCCAAGAGGATATTCCTGATCCGAGATGGTCGCGCCGATGTCCCAGGGCATGTTGCCCGCGTCGACGAACTGCTGCAGCTGGGAGAAGTTTCGCGAGCCGGTCGAGTGAACGACCTTCACCCCGCATTCTTTCTCAAATGGCTCGAAGTAGTGCTCCTGAATGGCATTGCCGTAGGAGCCGCCGCTCGAGAAGAAGATGACTTCGCCTGATATCGGCTGTCCGTCTGGATGACAGCTGGCTGCCGCCGAGGCGCTGGCCATAAAGGCCGATCCGCCCAGAGCCAGTGCAACGGCGCAGAGACTGCTTTTCGGGACTGCCCATCGCTTTTGATGTTTCGTGGTTTCGTTTGCACGTTTCATTTCATTCTCCCATTCTTGTGGCTACTGAAGTTGTCCTCCCGCCCGGTTCCCGGGTTCTTGGAGGAGTAAGCAAGCATCTGGCTGCCGACGGACTCGCCGCCTTCAGTGGCAAGCGCCAGCCGTTGCATCCGGTACATGTGCTTGGTCAGAGTGAGTGCGTCGGCCTTCGAGAGATCGAGGCTACGATAAAACAGCTCCATCTCGATCCGGACCGCCTCCGGCGGGTGCTTCGCTATGTGCTCCGCGATTTCCTGCGCCCTCCAGAGGAGCTTCGCGGGCTCTACTATCTCGTTGATGAGATTGTGCTTGAGCGCCTCCTCCGCCGCCATGGGTTCGGCCGTGAGAAGCATCCACATAGCGACCGGCGGCGGCAGCAACCGCCCCAGTCGGGTGTTCCCTCCAGCTCCCGCCATCCCATAGGCGATTTCTGGGAAGCCGAACTTGGCGCGCGTCGATGCGATACGGATGTCGGTCTGATGGAGCAGGTAGATCATTCCCTGCCCCAGGCACCAGCCGTCGACGGCGCCGATGATGGGCTTATAGCGCTCGACAGCCGCCAGATCGCGTGCCCATGCGAAGGTTTCCGGAACGTCCGCCTCGTTACGATGAGGCCAAAGGTGGTCCGCAAGCTCTTCCCGGGAATCCTTCGCCGCCTTGTAAGGCGTCTTGATGTCGTCTCCGGCGCAAAACGCCCGCTCGCCCGCGCCGGTCAAGATCCCGCAGCGAACATCATCGTCTGCGACGAATTCTTTCATCGCGAGATAGAATTCCTTGTGCATGCTCGGGGTGAGCGCGTTCACCGGCGGGTTGTCGAATGTGAAAACCGCCACCGAGCCCGATTTCGAGTAATTCAAGGACATATTCACCGCCAAAGGTTGTCGACGCGGTCGAAGGCGCCTGTTCGAAGATCGGGGCGCTCGGAGCGGAGAACGTGCTTTGCGACCTTGTCCGAGCTGGTCTTGGGCAACTCGCTCCGCAATTCGATGAAGCGCGGCACTTTGAAGGGGGCAAGATTCTGGCGGCAATGCCGGATGTAGCCGTCGACGAAGCTCTCATCGGCCCCCGCTGCGGTATCCGTCACGAGATAGATTTTCACTTCCTCGCCGCGGACTTCGTCTGGAACGCCAAGAGCGGCAGCCTCCTTGACGCCGGCCATCGAGAGCGAAACAGCCTCGACTTCCCTGGCGGCGATGTTCTCGTTCGATCGCCGGATCATGTCCTTGATCCGCCCGGTGATGTAATAAAGTCCGTCGGCATCCTTGCGGAAAAGGTCGCCGGTGCGGAACCACCCACCCTCGCGGAAGACCTCCGCATTGGCATCGGGACGTTTCCAGTATCCCTGCATGATCGAACGGCCGCGGACCCAAAGCTCGCCTTCTTGACCATCAGGCAAGGCATTTCCGTCAGGGTCGCGGATGGAAAGCTCACGGAACGGCGATGCGATACCGCAGCTCCCTGTCCCCACGACGTCCTCAAGCTCAAATGGCGAGATAATGGCGGAGCCGACCTCGGTCATTCCGTAGCCCTCACGAGCGACGAACCCGAACCGCTCTTCCATCTCGGCATGCAACTGCTTGGGCAGCCCGTAGACGACTACGTGACGCAAGGAATGGTCACGATCGTCCGGTCGCGCAGGTGCCTTTGCGAGGAGGTCGGGGAAACTGCAGAACTCGATCCGGAACCGGCGTACCCACTCCATGAACCGTGTCGTCGACATCTTTTCAGCGACGAAGAGCGTGCCGCGCACCCGGATAGCCATCATCAGCAGCCACTGCGGATCCATGTAGAAGAACGGCTGCGCCACGAGGACGTTCTGAGCTTCGAAATTCAGACGCGCAGCGGTCACGGCGCTTAGCACGAGCCAGTAGTCATGCGTCAGCATGCAACCTTTCGGAAACCCGGTGGTGCCGGACGTATACTGGATGTTCACCAGCGCTTCGGGGCTGACCTCGGGCAGAAGGGCCTCATCGGTGGAAGCCAGATCGCCCCATCTGACCGAGCGGGAAAAACCTTCGTCCACCACGATCAGGGCAATTGATGCGAGTAGGTCCCTGGTTTCAGCGTCTCCGCTCAACCGTTCGGCGAGGTCGGAGGTTGTGATGAGGTTCGTGGCGCCGCTGTCAGCTAGAACATATGCAACTTCCCTTGAAGTGTAGCCGACATTCACGGGAACCATAACGGCCCCAATACGGCCGATGGACAGCCAGGCCAGCGGGAACTCGGGCCGGTTCGGCAGCATAACCGCAACACGGTCACCAGCTTGGATGCCGAGTTCGAGAAGTCCACTTGCCACACTGCGCGTCGCAGCGGCAAGTTGCACATAGGTTATTTCCGACCCGTCGGCGATGAAGTGCCAGGCAACTCCGTCCGGGTGAGTGCGGGCTGCCTCCTCGATCACGGCGTGCAAATTGACATTGATGTCAGCTTGAATGCATCTCGCCTTGAAAGCTTCGGAGACGGCTTGGCTCATGGATAACATTCCTGTCATACCGGGCGACCGCTTTCATGAAAATCAGAATGTGATATCAGCGTCACAAAATAGATGATGTCAAGGGATAGGCGGGCGATTTTGAAGGTTGAAAAGGCGTCGACTATGTCAGCCCCAGCTGATGGCTTTGATTTCATAGATCAACTCACTCACGAGTTGGTCGAATCGGCTGCTGCGAAAAAAGCTCACAAGACGCGGGCAGCTCTCGAAATCGCAGTTGCGCAGATCCTGGCAGCCGATGGCTACCACGCTCTCAAGGTGGCCGATATCTGTGCGCGGGCGGGCGTTGGCCACGGAACGTTCTATCGCTATTGGAAGGATACGGAGAGCGCGACCTACGATACGTTGACGCACTTCATGGCCGCAATCCGCCAGAATCGACCACGACCCGAGCGCTCGGCTGACCTTTATGCGCGCATCCTCGCAGGTCACGAATACTATATCGAAGTCTACCGCCGAAATTTCGGGCTTATGCGCTGCCTGTTTCAACTTGCAGACCAAGTACCGAAATTCGCGGAATTGGACGCAGCGCAAAATCTGCAGCTGGCGAAACGCGTGGTTTCGGCGTTTGAGCGATCTGGCGAGATGGGTCCCTGGCCAGTTCATGCCGATGAAAAACTTGTCACCGCATTATCCTGTATCACTGCAGTAGACGGCTCGCTACGCATGATCTTCAACAACGCGGAGCTAGAGAGTATTGACAGGCAACGGCTCGCGGCCACCTTCTCCAATCTATGGTTTAGGGCCTTCTGCGGGAAAGATGCCGATGCAGTGGGCCTTCACCTCGTAAGGCGAAGCGAAATTGGTCAACCCGAAGAGTAGCGGGCATTTTTAGGAGTGTCCGCTTTCGCTGATTGTTGGACGAAAGCTGCCTGACGGCATTCCACACCCAGAAGCGGACAGTCCGCTCTTAGGCAGCATCAAGTGGAAGCAGCCATTCACCTTACGACCCCGTCCCTGCCATTTGTTTGAGTGTTACGTTTCCCTAAAAGCGGCCGTTTGAGTGAGATCCGCGGAGCTGCGGGTCGGGGTCCTGATAATGACCTCTACTGACGGCGCTTCTCCTGATATTCGGTCACCTCGTGACACCAGTAGCGCGGCCCGCGTCCGATGCGTCCCTGCCGATAATTTTCGAGAAGCTGCTTGAACATTCCGCCGCCCTCAGCTGGCGCTCGCGGCTTCCCCGGGCGGCGAGCAGGAGACCCTCAGCCGCATTCTTGACGCGTGCCCAGGATTTCATGCGGCCTGCCGCTGCAGCAAACGCCGTGCCGCCACCGCTGGCGAAGGCGATCGGCAGTGAGATCGTGAAGCGGCAGCATGGGTCAAGCAGACCTGGAAGCTGCTCGGCGGGCGGGACCTCCGGTGCAGTGGCACCGAAGCCCGCTTTTGGAAGAGGCGATGGAACGGAGGACTGTTATCGGAGGAAAACGTGCGTTCCCGGAGATGCTCAGCAGTGCCGATCACGAAGCGATCAGCGTAAGCGCACGGAGGTAATCCGCCCTTTGGTCGATGTCATTCCGGAGATCGTCGATCGGGAGAGTGGTCTCGAAGCGGATGCCATTCGGCACTTCTCGTGCGGTTTCCGACTTCCTCATCAAGGTGATGGAGTGCAAGCTCCCGGATCGCAACCGCACGCTTCTCGTAGGCCTCATGCATGCCCTCGGGCGTAGGGACGAAACGGACGCCCTCTTTTTCATAATCATCTTCAAGCTCGAAGCTGGCGATGCTCGGCACGGAAATCAGACGGTCGCTTCGCTTGGAAGTGACGGAACCACGTAGCGAACCTGGACGGAGAGGAAAATCCTACCGCAAGCCCGACCTGGATGAGCGGTTGTTCGGTGTAGAGCAGTAGTTCGCGGGCACGATCAATACGTACCGAGAGATAATATCGCGTAGGAGTGGTGCTGAGGTGCCGCTGGAAAAGCCGCTCCAACTGGCGGGGACTCATCTTGACCCTCTCACCTATCGTCTCAAGGCCGATCGGATGTTCTAGGTTTTCTTCCATCAGCCGCACCGCCTTCCTGACCGGAGACGGCAACGCCCCCAACTCCTGCCTCCGTCCGCCTTTCTGGTCTTCCTGCTGATCCCTTATCCACTGGTGCTGAAGCTGTGACGCTACGCTTAGTGCGAGACCCGTTCCATGGCCGTCGGCGATGATCTTCAGCATCAGGTCGATCGCGGCGGTCTCGCCCGCGCAGGTCAATCGGTCCCGGTCAGTCTCGTAGATCTTGTTGGTAACTGTCGCCAAGGGACAGCATTCGGCCAGTGCAGACGCACTTTCCCAATTGACCGTACAACGATATCCGTCGAGCAGTCCCGCATAGCCAAGAAACTGGGTGGCGGTCGAAAGTGCGCCGAGAGTTATGCCCATACGGGCAGCGCTTTTCAACGTTGCCGCCACGTAGGGCTCACTCGAGGGGTCGGTCCAAGTGCCACCGCACGTGAACAGTATGTCCGCTTCGCGCAAAGCCGGCTGCACGCAAGTGGTGTCCAGTGCAATTTCGTTCGAAGCGAAAACGGGCTTCCCGTCCTTGCTGCAGAGCAGCCACCCGTATGCCTTGAAGCCAAGCAATCGATTTGCTGCCCGCAGAGGCTCGATGGCTGACATAAGGCTCATCATCGAGAACTTTTCGGTAAGCAAGAAGCAGACGGTGAACAGCTTTCGTGCCCTTTCGCTAGGTTCGAACCTCATTGGAGAACGAACATCGTCGTCAACATTCCTTGTCAAACGGATGTTGCAGAGGGCGGCATTGCTCCGTTGCGCCATCCGACAACTGCCAATGGCAATCGTTCGGCTCACACTGAAGCGGTGTCATCGTTTCTAAGAAGCCAGACGCGGTTTCGAAGGACGGGTAAGGACACCGGGATCGGCCGTAATCAAGATGAGATCCTCCGAGAGGTCAGGTTGCTCCGCCAGGACTTCTCGGATGGTCCTGCCGGACGCGAGGACTTCTTGCGCCAGGGCCGAAGCGCGCTCGTAGCCGATGACCGGCGTCAGCGCCGTCGCGACGGCGGTACTAGCCTCCAGATGCATGCGACACGTCTCGACGTTCGCCGTGATACCGACAACGCATTTCGTGCGGAGCACGTCGCTCGCATTCGTCAGAAGCTCCAGGGAGTGCAAGACGTTAAAGGCGATCACGGGCTCCATCACGTTCAGCTGCAACTGGCCTGCTTCCGATGCGAGCGTGACGGTGAGGTCATACCCGATGACCTGGAAAGCCACCTGATTGACGACCTCCAGAACGACAGGGTTCACCTTGCCGGGCATTATCGACGATCCAGGCTGGAGAGCCGGCAAGTTGATTTCGTTGAGGCCGCCGCGAGGTCCGCTGGACAGAAGTCGCAGGTCGTTGGAGATCTTTGAAAGCTTCGTCGCCGTCCTTTTCAGCATGCCCGAAAACAGCACGAAGGCTCCGGTATCCCAGCATGCCTCGATCAGGTTCCCAGCCGACACAAGCGGCATTCCACTCACGAGCCGGAGTTCTTCCACGACTGCCGACTGATAGCCGTTGCAGGTATTGATGCCCGTGCCGATCGCCGTGCCACCGAGATTGATCTCCCGGAAAAACGCAGTGGTTTCGCCGATGCGCGCGACATCCTCCCGAAGCGTCGCAGCGAAGGCCTGGAACTCCTGCCCGAGGGTCATGGGCACGGCATCCTGCAACTGCGTGCGGCCGAGCTTGATGACATCCTTGAAGTCCTCCGACCTCGCCTCGAACTCGCTTGCTAGCCGCTCGAGAGACTTCTGCAGTTGTCCGTGCGACAACAGGATCGCAAGACGGATCGCTGTCGGGTAGACATCGTTCGTCGATTGCGCGTGATTCACGTGATCGTTGGGATGAAGCTGGTCATACCTGCCACGAGGCAATCCCAGGAGCTCCAGCCCTCGATTGGCAATCACCTCATTGACGTTCATGTTCGTGGACGTGCCGGCACCGCCCTGGAACACATCAAGCGGGAATTCCGCGAGGTGCCTGCCGTCGATGAGTTCGGCACAGACCCGACAGATGATGTCGGCCTTTCCTTGATCCAGATGTCCCAGAGCGGCATTCGCCCGCGCGGCTGCCATCTTCACGTAGGCCAGCGCCTTGATAAAGGCTGGGAAGTGGTTGATGCTGATGCCTGAAATAGGAAAGTTAACGATACCCCGAGCCGTCTGGGGACCGTAGTAGGCATCCTGCGGGATCGAGATCGCCCCGAGTGCATCCCTTTCCAGTCGTTCGACCTTTGGCGCGTCGTCGGTCATTAGCTACTCCTTGGCGGATCGCGGCTTGTCCGCGACCCCTCAAGCTGACGGAGGGCTCACGTTGCAGTCAGCGGGCCTTCCAAGGCGACCCGTGCGCATAACCGAAATTTCCGTTATGCACGTCCTGCTACCGCGGCGATTATCTGGCTCGCCTCCCGGACGAGCGGCAGCGAAGAGCTCAGCTACGGTTAGTTCTGCACCTGAATAGCCGCGCCACCAGACACGGCGCGCTCGAACGCAAGCGATGCTATCGCCGTGTCCTGGATCCCGGTGCCCGTCAGATCGGCGATGGTTATCTGATCGTCGTTCAGTCGAGCTTCCTGGATACCCGCGGTAACATCGCCCAACTCGATCTGGCGCGTTCCGCTCAAGTCGACCCCAGCGGACAGGGCATGGTGGAGTTCGCCCAGCCTCCGGGTCTGTTCAAGGCTGTCAGCCACATAGACATCGGCGAGAGCCAGCACGTCCGGATCGAGCTCGTTCTTATGCTCGGCATCGGACCCCATCGCCGTGACGTGCTGTCCGGCGGCGAGCCATTCGGCTTGCAATATCGGCTTCGAAGACGGCGTCGTCGTGACGGCGATGTCCGACCCGATCACGGCCTGCTGTGGATCAGCACAGGCGGTGACTGGAAAGCCAAGGGCCTCCTGAAGTTCACTGGCGGCTGCCCGGGCCTTCGCCGGATCCCGGGCCCAGATCCGAGCTTCCCGGATCGGACGCACGAGCGACAACGCCCGCAACTGCAGTCTCGCCTGGACTCCGGCACCTAGGATCGCAGCGGTCGATGCGTCGTTCCGAGAAAGATGTCTGGCGGCGACGGCTCCCGCCGCAGCGGTGCGAACATCCGTCAGGTAGCCATTGTCCAAGAGAACCGCCTGGACGAACCCGGTAGTGCTGGACAGCACCACCATCAGCCCGCTCGTGCTCGGGAGACCACGCAAGGGGTTGTCGAAGAAACCGGGTCCGATCTTCACGGCGAACGTCTCGAGCCCGGGCAGATAGGCGGTCTTCACATCGACTTCGCCCCTGTTCTCGGCGATGTCCAGCCGAAGGATCGGAGGCATCACTACCCGCTTCGTCGCGAGGGCGCGGAACGCTTCTTCCACGCACAGGATGGATGCCTCATCCAGTTGGACGAGTTCGCGGAGGTTCTTTTCGGTGACTACTGTGACGGTCTGCATTCACACGCTCACGCGCTTGTCATTGAATTCACCGCCGATGACGCGGCCATGAAGAGATTCGTCGATGTTGCCGCCGGAGATGATGCTGACGAGAGGTCCGCTGGACGGAGGGACCTTTCCCGAAAGCAGCGCAGCCATTCCGACCGCTCCGGCACCCTCCAAGACCTCGCCCTCCCGCTCGTAGGCATGACGGATTCCGGTGGCTATCTCCTCCTCGGTGACGAGGATAATGTCGTCGAGAAGTTCTTGGCATGCGGAGAAGGCGTGTTTGTTGGGTATGCCTATGCCACCACAAAGGGCATCGGCCAGGCTGGTAAACTCTTCCACTTCGACTGGATGCCCAGCTTCGAGGCTTGCTTTCATCGCGGCGCCGCGATCCATGGAAACCCCGAAGACGCGCGCCTGTGGCCGAAGCCCCTTGATCGCGGCAGCGACGCCCGACGACAGCCCGCCACTGCCAAGGGCGATGAGCACGGTCGCCACGTCTGGCAAGGCTTCGACGATCTCGAGGCCGATGGTGCCTTGGCCTGCGATGATCGCCAGATCGTCCGAGGGATGGATCATCGTAAGCCCTTCCTCATCCACGAGCCGCAGCGCATGCCGTTCGGCTTCGTCGCCTGGCGCTTATTGCCGACGCTTCCTCTCTGCTCCATGCGCCAATCCTTTGGTAATGGTGGCGCCCCGACCCCAGAGCGGGATCCACTGGCCGACTCTGACAAGGTCCAGCGTTTCGAAGACACGGTGATCCGTGCTGCCGACGCGATCGTGACCGCCTTCGTTTCTGCTTCCAGCTGTCTGCTCAGTTGCAGTACCAGCAGGTCCTCGCCCGGCTTTCCGCTCGTCTGAACGCTGCCTGTCATCGTACACGTTGTCTTCGATAAGGTCGCCGAAGTTCTCGATCGCCACCTTTCACGGCGAAAACACGGGTTCGTTTCCCGTTGGGCGTGCCATACTCTGCAAGGTTCTGCGGGGTTCTTGGCGGATGAGGTGCGGCCTTTTTCTTAGACCAGCACCGGAGCCAGCCCTTCATCCTCCGGCGGGCTGCCGACGATCCTAAGCATGCCGCTCGGGAGCGGACGCTGCAACCCTCTCGTTTCGCCCCCGGTGCGTGCCCTTGGCTTATAGTCGGGTTGTCTGCGTAACCTTTGAGCGGTGACGTTCACTGGCCTAGAGACAGGAATCTCGCTATTCGGAAAGCAGTGGGAGTGCTTGGGTAGGCTTATGACTCTTTCTTGCGGGACCATCCGTAGCCCGACGCGGGTAATTCGTGAAATCAAATCCTTTCCATCGAGCACCAACCCGTTTTTCGTTCAGACTGATGATGGACGCGGCTTCATCAAAGCCACGAACAATCCATATAACGGCCCCGCTTTGACCGCAGAATTGGTCGCCGCAGAGCTCGGCACTTGGTTTGGATTGCAGATTCCAGCCTTCGCCGTGATCCCAACATGTGACATCGATCTTCCCATGAAAAACGGTCAGTTGGTGCAGGGACCGTTGTTCTTCTCTGCTGAGGTGGAGGCGACCAGCTTTGATGGATCCGACTTGTTCCTGAAAAAGCTGCACGACAAGACCGACATCGCCAAGCTCGTTGTCTTCGATACTTGGATCATGAATTGGGATCGTTACGGGCTGGGTGATGCCAATGCGGAGAACCTGCTTTTCGCAAAGCGTGATAAAAGCCGGAAGTACGACCTGATCCCAATCGATCACACCTGGGCGTTCGATGGCGATTTCCCACTCGCTCTCAACGAGGATGACGTGGAAAGTCCCGGCGTATATGGACGGTTCCCTGCGTTCGAACCATATATCACTTCAGAGACGCTCGCCCCTGCGCTGCAGCGGCTCCGTAGCTTAGACCGGACGTTCGTGAAGGAAGTCATTAACTCCGTGCCCTCAGAATGGGGCGTGGGCCCCGTCGCTAGAACGACGCTCATTGAATTGATTTGCAGCCGCGCGGCGTTTGTGGTGAACACGATCGAGGAGCGGCTGATTGATGCTCCGCTCCTTCCTGGTGTGAATTGATGCGCGAAAATCAAGGATACTTCGCCCTTGTGCAGTACTCGGAACATCCCGAGCGCGCGGAGTTTGTGAACATTGGCGTCGTGCTGTTCGCGAGCCGCGCTCCTCACATCTCGATGAGATTCGCGGAGCGCCCCACGCGCGTTGACCGTGTTTTTGACATCAGTGTCGGCTCCGAGTTTTCGGACCTCAAATCAGCGATCCGGAACAAGCTCATGAATGAGTTCTCCGGTGGCTGGGACCCTGAACGGGTGAAACAATTCATTCAAATGAGGTCCGGCAAGGTTAGGTTGTCCACCCTGCGCTCGATCCTGATACTCGGATCGATGGACGAAGAGCTCAAAATCCTCTTCGACGATCTGGTTGGAGACATTCTGAAGCCTGAGCATGGCGCGAAAGCCAGAACAAAGCTTAAGAACCAACTCGCGCTAAGGGGAGTAGAAGGCCTCCTAGATCGTCCTCGGCCAGTTAGCCTGCCTTCAGGCTTGGAGGTCAAGGCGCATTACGGGTATCAGAACGGCGCGTACAACCTTCTTAAGGCAGTTTCGCTGCAAGGGTCACCCGATAGCGCGCTGGACAGAGCAAGCCCTCACATGATCGAGGGGAAGCTTCTCTTTGATCATACAGGGCCAACGGCCCGCAAGAAGCTGGTGGTGATTGGTGACGTTGCCAATCAGGAAGCGAGCTTTATCGATTTGGTGGAAGAGCAAATGCATAAGCATGATGTGGGCTTCTACCGACTTGATCAGATCGAGCCGCTGGTTTCAGAGATAAGGAAGAGCGTCGGTGGTCACCACTGACGCTCGTTAGCCTCAGAGGCACTTTGCACTCATTCGCGTTTTGGCTTCCCGCCTTCTTGCGCTTGGAACTTCAAGCGCCGCCGCTGTCAAAGTCCATTCTGAGATGCGGCTTAGCGGGCATCTGACCTCGCTCCAGCCATCACCCGGTCGATCATTGCTTGCTGCTCATCCCACTCGGCTCTTGCCGAGGTGACTGTTTCCAGGGGTGCTGGTGTAGCGGGAATGGTAGGGTACGCGAAAGGTTCCATCTCCTCGGCGAAGCCCCTTGCGCAGTGTTTCAGGATTTCCTGTCGCAAGATCAACTAGCCGCCCGACGTGCCCGAGGCACTTCTCTAAGTTGGGTAGTTGCCGCCCCCCGGTGGGCGGGTAGCGCGCCGACTGCCACCCGTAGCGGAAAAAATCGTCTTCATGGGCAGCGCGGATCGCCATCACCGCATAAACGTCTTCTGGTTCCAGCTTAAGGCCCTGCCGAAGCGCCTCCTCAAGCAGAGGCTGGAGATGATGCCGGATCTTCGGGGACTTCAGTTGTTGAGTGCATGATCACCTATCCTTCTGCTCGCGCTTGATGGGGTCGGGTGGGAAGCCGCCATAAGATCCTGCCTCACGATGCAGCTTCGCTCTGGATCACAAAGTAAGGATCGTATCCCGCATTCTCGTCACAGTATCTTCTAGGGTTCGCAGCAACCCGCGTTCTCCCGACCTCGCAATTGCAGCTATCGTGTACGTGACCATGGATCCAGAGTTCTGGCGCACCGTCTTTCAGAGCCGCGCCGAGGCGACCGTCGCCATCGGTCGCTACATCGATGGATTCTACAACCCCGTCCGGCGCCATTCGGCACTAGGCTTCATCAGCCCGCTTCAATTCGAAAGGCAGGCCGCGTAAACTGAAAACGCTCTCCACCAAGTGGGACAAGTCCACCCCGCGGTTGACGGCGCGACGGCAGAGCGGTCGCGGCCACAGCGGACGTCGACCCGCGTTACGTTCTCGCCCACCAGCTTCACGTGCAGCCGGACGCCAAACTAGAGGCCTGCTTCGGATAGAATGAGGCGGTGACGATGACACGTCAGGAGATCGCCGTCGCCCGATCACATATCGAAGCGTGGAAGGCCGTTGCGACGGGATCCGAGGAGCATGTCCTGATCCTCGAGGACGACGTGTGGTTCCGACCGGGCGCAGCCGCATCGATCGAAAGGGCATGGCGCGAGGCGTTAATTAGGGGGAACGGCGGAGGACCGGCCATGTTCTACCTGTCCTACGAGGACGCCGGCGGGACCTGCGAGCGGGCAGACGTCTGCGGGACACTGTTCCGTCCGATACGGGGACTATGGTTCCTCTGCGGCTACGTTCTCTCGCGAGGTGGAGCGCAGGCGCTGCTGCGCGCGATGCCTGTCGCGGGACCGGTCGACATGTGGATCAACAGGCAGTTCGATTGGCTGAGGCCGCTCGCCGTTATGACGCCGGCAATCATGCAGCGGCCCGACGCGGAGATTGCCACTTTGTTCAACACTTTCGACGCCCTGGTCGATCCGCCGTTCCCGCCCGATGCTCTGCCAGACGGAATCGACGATCTCGTCACCGGCTTGGTCCTAGAGCAGATTCGAGCGCAGCGGATCGTCGCCTCCGACCGCTCAAAGCATCCATGGACCATCCTGCCCGGAGACGGGCCGGGCGACGATTGGTGGCCGCCGCTCTGTTCGCTGACGGGGGTGAAGACGCCGGTCCAAGTATTCCCCTCCGGTGCACCAGGCGATTGGCGCCTGTTCCGCGACGGACGTCGGAATAGCGGGCCTTCGACCGAACCCATGCGGACCGCACGACCGATGGCGATGGACGACACGCCTTGGGCGATCGACAAAGCTGACGGATGGCCGCGCGCTTGCGAGCCAGCATCTCCGAGGAAAGGTGAGGCGGTCGAGATGCAGTGCCCACTCACCGAGCCTACCATCGAGATGCCCGCGATGCTCGGAACCTTCCCGGGCAACCTAGCGACTTTCGGATCCGACGCCATCAACCACGGCCCCGATGGCGCGACGATTACACTGAGCGCATCGGCGACGGGGGACCGCCCCTTCCGCTCCGGCGCTCTCTCGTCGGCGCATCGCTTCCTGCACGGCCGTTTCCAAATCGAGATGAGAGCGGCGCGGGGGAGCGGAATGGTCACCGGCTTCTTTCTGCACCGTCCGGCGCCACGGCAGGAGATCGACATCGAGATCACCGGCAACGAACCGCGTAGGATGCTTCTCAACGTCTACTTCATCCGGGAAACGAAGGCACGGAACTCGATTACGGCTACCGCGGCTCGCCCTGTGCGATTGATCTCGACTTCGACGCCAGCGCGGACTTCCATCGGTATGCGATCGAATGGCTTCCCGACCGAATCTGCTGGTTCGTCGACGACGTCCTTGTGCACGACCGTGGAAGCTGGGATCCGACCCCAGTTCCGCACCTGCCCATGACGCTCCACGCGAACCTCTGGTCGCCTCGGTCGGTTGAACTGGCGGGACCTGCGGACAACCGATCGCTTTCGATCACCGCATCGTTCCGGAACGTCAGGGTTGATGGCCTAAGCCACGCATCGTGCGGCGCCCGGCTCCAACGGTAACCCTTGTAGCGGAAAGTGACGCCACTCTCGTTGAACGCGATCAGGCGGCGTTCGGACGGCTACGGGCGGGAGCATCACCCCGCCCTGTCTGCATTCGCGCCACCACAGCCGCAAGAGTTCCAGGAGCTGCAGCGGGAGCATGGCGTTACGGGCCTTGCAGGCCCTTGCCCTGCTCGACAGGAAGCAGCATGCGCGTCGAGTCGACGTCATCGAGGTGCGCGACTCCGGAAACACCCAGGCCTGCGCCATAGGCGACGGAGCGCGGCTTTGCACTTGAGGCCTGGTGCGGCTTCGAGCAGCCTCCCCGCTTCCTCAACGCTCAGCACATCTGGCAGTTTGGAATAAAGGGTGATTACCAGTGCGCCTGATAGATTCCGGCGCTGCAGTGTCACCAGAAACAGAAACCGCAACGCCGAGACCGCGCCGTTGCATGGTGGCAGGACCCGCGCCGTTCTCATGCTGATCAATCTGGAAGCGGCGGACATCCTCCGTCGTTGCGGTGTGGCGCGAGCGGCCGAGATACGCGGCAAAACGCACCACGCGGCGAAGGTAATCCTGCGGCGTGGGAGGCGTGCCCCCGCATTAACATGTCGAGTTGAATACGAAGCGGCGAGATTGGTACTTGGTAGCCATGGCGAGTTCCTCGCGTTGGAGGGAACTCCATGGTCGGCTTACAGGCTTCCACCCGCTCAAAGGCTATGCATCCTAGCCATCTCCGCCGAAGCGCCCCTCTCGCGAAGCGGGTTAGTGCAGGGGGCGCGAAGCTGCCGGCGGCTACGCGGCAGGTTGACGGGCCTCCGAAGCGAAATCGGATCTCTCGACAATGAAGACCCGAACGCTCGGTGAACACCCGAGTGACCACGACGCCTACAAACGCGTTTGAGCGACCTCAGTTACTAGCCATTCACAGCTGGAGAAGGTCGCTGCAGTTTCAAAGTGCGCCCTCACCTCATGCGTGGCGAAGCTGGTCGAGCCTCTTCGGCAGTTGACCTACGAGGCAAGCCTCCGCTGCATCCGGCTGAGAGAGACACCCAACTGCATTCTCCGGAACAACAGCCCTGCCCCCTCGCCTGATCTAAAACGCGCCGCTCACGCTTGTCCGAAGCTCCAACAGTCGAGGCGAGCGAGGGGTGCGACCGCCCTCCGCAGGAGGATTTCTGGCCTCACGAGCCGAAGAAAACCGGTATTGAAATGGTCCCGTTTTCGGCAGCGGAAGGCCCATCCAGCCGCTGCCGATTTGCCTCAGTACCCCGGGGCCCTAGGACGTCTGCTAAACATGTCATCGAATCCTGCCGTGGCAACCTGCGAGTCCTTGGATCCAGGCGCCTGTGCCGGGTCCGCATCTCCTGGCAGCTTTTTCAGCCGCTAACAGAGCTCCGCCCCGTTGGTGGGACAACAGCAATTTCGGCTGAACTGCCCGTCATAACAAGCGCTTCCTGGACGTGCGGCCTCGGCAAAATGAGGCGAGGTGGTGCTTTCCCCCCCCCCGAGGGCACAGGATTCAATCCTTCCCGGGCAGCTGTTTCGAGACCGAAAAACATCGTCGAATCCTTGAGGTTACCCACGTAGCGCCGTTCTGGAATCTCGCTCGGAGGTTGCAAGGATTCAGTCCTTTAATCGAGGATTTTTTCGTAGCGTGCCAGCAAAGGATTCCCGTTAAAGCTCTGGGGATACTTAGAAATATCAAAAATGCATCAAAAGAAAACTTGGTCGGCTAATAACCCGCTAAGCGGCTGCCATTTTTGGACTTGAACCCACCTGTGGTAGCATTTATGTCTTAGGGCATTGGACCGGGTCACAGCCCGAAAAGACGGCCATGAGATCTGTCTGGGCGGCGCAGAGAACGAGAAGGTGATGCGATGAGACTTAGAGGTGAAGCTCGCGACCGGGGTGAACGCCCCAGGACAGAAGATCCTTCCTCGGTCGCGGCAGAATGCGGGGTGATGGGGCGTCCGAGACGCGGAGCGGTCAGCGCAGCTGTGTTGCCCTTATGCCAAGCTTCGCAGCGAGCGCACCGCGACGGGCTTGTCTTTCAACATTGATGGGTTGGCGCCTTCGGAACACCGGGACGGGCCCGCTGCGGGACACCCCCTGCAACGGCGGTTGGAGCGACCCCGCTTCTCCCCGCAGCCCGCTGAGGCCGGGCAGCAGAAAACACACGAAACAACAGGAGACAGACATGGCTAAGAAGCCGGAGACGAGCACTCTCCAACTGGCGGTGCAGCAGGTGATGAACGAAGAGCACCGAGCGAGTGGCACCATCCTGCCAAAGCTACAGGTGGAGAAGCGGGCGGGTGTGTCAGCCGGCACCGTAAACAAATATTATGAAAGAGCGATCGAGCAGATCCCTGATAGGGCAGCTGTCGAGCAGAACTATCACAGCTTTCTGCATAGGGCGTGCATATTCCGTAAACCTGGCGCCACAGCAGAACGGCTGGAGGACCTTTTGCATCTTGCGAGCGCCGCTCTGCTGACGGCTGCGCGCTCTGCCACGTCGCTCGCGGTTGCCGAGGCCGAGATCGTAAGACTGGTCGAAGAAAAGAACATCAAGCTCGCTGCATCTCAACTCACAAACAGCGCCGCGCTTCGTCTCACGACTGACGCAACGCGGGTGATCCAGGCGACCGGAGCAGATGCAAGCATCGCCCACCAAGTCGCCGGAGTACCTTCATCAACATGGGGCCTACGGCTGCGCGCCGTGGAGCTGGAAGATCAGCTGCGACAGGTGGTGCCCGCAACTGCATCACAAAGGGAGACAGAAGGCCTAGGGCTTGCAGAACAGGATGAGCCTAAGAACGTTGCCGGCCGCGAGAGCGACGAGCCGACCTCTGGCTCGTGGTCTGCATATCAATCGGAAACCCTGACGCTGGGATCGTCCTCCCTTACGGAACGCACAATTCAGCAGGCCGCCCGGTTGAAGCTCGAGCGCGCCGGTCAGGATCCGGACCAGATGATCGAAGGGCTGTATCGCCCTGAGGGTCGACAGGCCAAATTGCTCACCTACGATGCGATGCACGTGATCGACGGCGCTTGCGTGCCGATGAGCGCGGCTTATCGGATCGAGGCGGATCGAATCGCAGATGTGCTTTCGTGCTTGGAGGAGGCAACCAGAGCATGATCTCAAGAGCTCATCTGCAGCACATGAACCCCCGATCGGAGTGTGGCTTCTCGCACGCGGCGCCGGAAACTGGACCCCTCCTCGGAGGCCGAGCCTGCAACGCGCGCCTTCGTATGGCGAAACACCTTCTACAGGAAAGGGCAACCAGGGACACCGAGCCGCCGCCGCCCATCGAATTTTTGTGGTGGAGCAGGACATCATTGCGTCGCCAACCATCCTCGCGCGGGACCTGGATCTGTGACTGGGCCGGAGAAACCGGGCGCAGGCGAGATCTGGCAGTCCACGGCGAGGTTTGCTTGCCGAGCGAGACGTTCCGCATCTCGTTCCGTCTAGGCCAGGAGCACGATCATGAAAGCCACAGAGGCAGCGACCGTGGCGCATTTCCGGGAGGAGGACGGAGGTCGGCTACTGCGCTTCCTTGTTCGCCTTTCCGACGAGACGGCTCACAAGTACGGGATCAAGCACGACATCATCATGCGCATCGGATCGGACGTTCCGGTGCGCGACTCCTGGATTGGGAACGTGGGGATCTACTGGGATGTCCCTGGCGGCAGCGTGGGCGCTCCGTTCAGTGGCAGCTACGATGGTCATCTCATCGAGACCTACTGCCTGGGGAACGGCGTTGAACTGGCGGACGACCTAATCGGCACAGTCCTCATGATGCTGGAGCGGGCTCACGGAAAGCGCAAAAGCTAGCCCCCGCGTCCGCTTGCCGACCGAGAGCACTGTGGCAGCGGCAACTCCCAACGTCTGACGCTCGTACACCCGTTCTCAGAAGAACAAGGTTCAAAGCAGCGTGCCCGGCATGGCCGGTCGCGGCAGGCAGCGCACGCAACTAAAGCGGCGAAACACAGGTGTAGCCATCAACAAACCACCAACAATCGGGAATGTCAAACAAGGAGATACCAATGTTCGTTCGGAAGCACATACTCGATCTTCAGAGAAAGGGAATTCTCAAGCACGGGAGCGTGCCCATGCCCGCAAAAGAGCGGCAAGAGCTACTTCGCTGGGTTCCAAGCGTGTTGGAAGGCATAGCAAATCCCATGATGTTCGAGTTCCATTGGGAAGATTCAGGGATCTGGCTCGATGACATCTACAACACACATTATCCAGATGTCGGAGACGAGGAATGGTCCGAGGGGATAAGATCCCCCGTTCCACATGAACACGTGTGGCTGCAAACCAAAGTCAAGCACCCAGAACTCCTGGACTTCTACTATATCTGGATCATCCAGCGTCGGGGAATGTTCGGGTACCGCGCGACGTCGCTCACGTTCATAGAAGGAACATTAGGGTACTCTGGCATCTATTTCGAACTCTTCCCATACGGCACCCCAGACCGGCAAGTTCGTGTTCAAAGCGTATGCGGCTGGTATGCAACCGAATATGAGATTGAGGAGTACTATGATCAGGCACGATCGCTTGCTCGCTTCCTCAATATCCTTACTCGAAGGGAAACCGAATTATCGATTGAACAGCCGAGCGACAGGCTGAACAAGCGCCGACTTGAAAAGGGCAAAGAGCCTGTGGCTGTCCGAACGACTGTTCGGATCGACACCAAGTACCTCAGGAGAGCGGGCAGGACCAGACCAGGGACGCATGCGTCCCGGGTAGAGCACTTCCGGCGGGCGCATACTCGCCTTTTGCCAGACGGCAGGCGCGTCCCAGTTCGTAGCGCCATTGTCAACGCCGGAACGTCCGATGATGGACCGGAGCCGCAAAACTTTTTCATCTCGTAGTCTGCATCAGCCACTTCTGCTGGCGGAGTGAGCCTCGCTGGATGCAGCTTCAAATCTCGTGGTCAGCTGCTGCATCCCCTCACCCGGTGAAGGATGCCAGCGTCCGAATTGAAACTCTCCCTCATGAACACAGGCTGGGCACAGAAGAGCGGCCGCTTCCTGGGGAGAGGCTTCCCAATGGGCCTTGCTGTCCTCGGATAGCAACGGGTGAGCAGGCAGCAAGGCGCGGGCCATTTGAACGAACAATCACGCCACGCCGCCCCAACGTAACAGCTCTGCGCGGGCTGCCACAGTCATCTTCTCCGTGCCAGTCCATGCCAGGAGAATCTAGGGGCCTCCAAGGGGTCTCAACCCTGAGCCAGGGCGGAGCCCCAGATGTAAGGACGCTCGGCCAGTTCCGGCGTTGACGGTGGAGCCGTTCGGGCCAACCCTGTCCGCAGGATCACGACGTCGCTCTAAACAAGTAAGGAATTCCAAATGTCATCCTCAGAGAACGTCGACCTCGTAGCGTGCAAATGTCCGACGGTTTCCTTGACAGTCAAGGGTTCCGTCGGGGACGGCTACGTAGTTGAGTTGCTATTGGACCCTGATCAGGCCGAAGATTTCGGGATTGAACCGGGGCTGATCTTTCGCTTCGATCCTCACATGAAGGAGGTGCGTGGCGCTTTCAAAAGTGGCGCCTCATTTCTGCACTCCAAGGATATGGAGCTACCCTTCGGTGAACCGGGTGGCATCACCGACTTCGAGCGTTGTAAGCGTGACCCACTGCCCTTCGTAAGCGATATGGTCGAAGATGCGTTGGCAACAGCCAGGTACCAAGCCGATGTCGCGGCAGGCAGGTTGCGGGCGCTTGTGATTGTGCGTCCAGACGGTGAAATCGCGTTCGGGGTCGGCAATCTTCCTTCGGACCTCGACGCATCCACAGCACAGCAGTTCCTGGAAATGACGTTCTGGGAGGACAACTGGGAGCAGCGCTACAAGCGGACAGTGGTGCGCACCGTCGGGTCACGCGAGGACGCTGATCTCATCGCGTATGACGTACCGAATAATTTTGACGGGGCGACCGAAAGGGACGTCATCGAGGCAGGAGGGATTCTGCTGTCCGCCTTCAACGTTGTTGAACGCGCCGCCTGACGCCGAGATCGCTGCTGACAGCATCTCCAACAGAACAGAAGGCTCAATAACTGAATTTGGTCGGAGGTGCCTGGATCACCGCACCGAGACCAGCCGCGATACTTCGCGCATTGCTCTCTCTGCTGATCGGAACGCTCCAGTCCAACTGATTCGCCCCATGATGCGAGATCGTCTGTCGTATCGGGACGGCGCAGAGATTTTCCTTGGGAGGATCTGGACAGGTCAACGCGGACGCCCCTACCATGTTTGTAGACGCCGACGGTGCTGATGCCGTTGCCGTAAAGAGCTCTGAAGGCAGCGGCTTGCCCGACTTAAAGCCGCACTAACCTCGATGCCGTGGCTGGCACAATCTCCAACAAAGTCCGCGAGGCGATCAGCCGACCTGCGCGGGGACAGAGAAAGAGAGACGAGCGAGGCGATCGCTCATCCGTCAGCCAATCCGCAGGCCAAGGGCCGCAACTCAGAGGTTATGCAATGAAACTCGTCAGCACCGACATGTCTGCTTCCGTCGTGGGCGAACCGCCAGAAGCTTTGTCCGAGTGGTCCCCCTTGCTCGACGGCGCTTGGATGCGCGCGCTTCCCAGCAATGCTGAGTTGCTGGTGCACAATGACGGCGCCATGTTCTCCGTCACCCTTCACCACAACAAGATCGACATCTGGAAGGGTGTTTACCCAACGGTGACTGGCGCCAAGTTGGCGGGAACCGCAGCCGCCAAGCGGCTTCTGCGGACGGCTGACGCGCCTGCCGCCGCAGCTGAAGAGCCTGGGACGGCCTCCATCGCTATTCTCTCCGAGGCTCGGCAGAGAGATGGCTCCATCTGGAAGCCAACCGGCCTCAAGACCGTTGTGGAGCGCAACGGCATCGTCGCGTACTGCGCCATCAACTTCTTGGATGACGGCTTTGAAGGGGTGACGCGACTGGGCGACTATGTTTCCCGCCAGCATTTTTCCGACGAATGGACGGCAAAACGCAGCACGCTGCAGTGGGTGTCTCTCCTTCTGGAGCGGCATGCTTGATTTCTGGGCAAGCTGGCGGACGGCAACAGCCGTCCCCCCTGCCCTCAGCCACACAATCCCATCAGGTGCTCTACCATGAACAAGCTTTCTGCCGTCTCGAAAGAGACATCCCTCAGCATTCGCAAGGACTATCCGGATGAACCCGTCGTCTACGCTGTTTACGATGCGCAAGATTTAAGAGACAATCCTTCGCGACCAGCCCGCACCTTCCCCTCCAACAAGTACTTCGAGGCGGCTTGGTGCGCTGACAAGCGCGGTGACGCAGTCGTCATCGAGATCGACCCCAACGGTACCCTCGCACGAGGTGCAAGGCCGCGTCAGCGTGTGACCGACGCCCGTTTGGCAGAGCTGATGATCAATGCCTCTGCAGATACCGCGGCGCTGATCTCGTCGATCGCGAAACGGTCCACACCGTCTACGCCATTGTTTCTCTCCCCGGAGGCGGTGGCAAAGGTCGAGGCACTGCGGCCCTTTGGGGAAGACGAGCGGCTAGTGGCACTCTACGACGGGGAGGACATGAGCAGACCGGTAGCAGTCTACAACTACACCGATGACAAAGGAGAGGCCTCTGTTCATGGGGGCCTGAGCAGAGCTTGGTACGAAGGTCTCTTTGCTGTGGAGGTCCGTCCAGATGGTCTTATCCACGGGCATGAATCAGGCCCCGCCGACGGCTGCTCTCACGACGAATACGAGAGGCGAATGCTTGCGATCGCTGGTCGCCAAGGCTCTGCGGACGTACTGGCGATTTTGATCGAGGTCGCTGAATACTGGGATTTTCGCGACGTCTGTGAAGCCTGTAGTGAATCGCAGGACTGGTGGGACCCGCAGCACGATGATTTTCCTCCCAGCGACCTCGTCACTTCGCTGCGTGCGCGTCATGCGGCGGCCGTAGCTGCGGAAATTGCGGTTGATGGGAAAGCCAGCGTCAGTTGAGGGTTTCGAAGCGGGGAAGCTCTACGTCTTCCCGCTTCCCGTCCTGCAGCTAGGGTCATTCTAAACGCAAACAGCATGTTCGGTGCCTGCGGCGGGAGGTATGTGCATCCAACGAGTAGCCTCCGGAAGCCGTTGCCGCTCAGCCCGGGCGGCCTGTGACGCTTGCAGCTTGTAGAAAGCGTCAGCGGGATCTCGGAAAGGGCGAAGTTCCCCCATGGGAGCATTCGGTGCCCAATGTCTTCGCTGGGACGTGCCGTGAGCTTCTACATCAGGGAAGCTGCGCGTCACGGGGTGAACAGCGCAACCTTCGATTCTGTTTCAGGTAGTAACGGGGGGAATACCACGTCGCACCGGCAGATCGGCGTCACGCTGCGATGCCAGAACCAAGAGCCTGAACCTAACTCCCCGCTCCCGCCTTGTCTCACCGATAAACCAGCCTTCGGTTCTTGGGAGTCCTGCAGCGGCAGCAACAGCGGCACCTCCAACACTTCACAAGGTCAGCGAAACCTCGATGTGGATCTGGATGGAAACTTGCGCTCCTGCTTCACCTTCCGGAAACGGAGCTGCCAGCGAGGTGATCTCAACCTCGTGGATGTCCACGCAATCGGACGCAAGGGCAGCAGCATGGAGCAGGCGAGCTGTTCCTTCTAAAGCGCATTACGGATCGGCGCGACGAAGATCTCATCCTGACTGAGCGTCACTACGATATGCTGAGCGTCACAATGTGACGACGATTCAGTAGGGTACCACCACAACGCAATGCAGGTTCTCGGCAACTCACCTCGATTTTACTTTGTAACCGATGGGTTACACATGCTGGAAGGACTCACCTGGCGTTTCCAGGCGAAGTAGAAGAGTCGGCGACAGGCAGGGCAGGGACAGGGTGATGCAAGCGTCCGGGCCAAGGCGAAGGGAAGCCTTGATTTGAGCCGCAGGCACTCCGAAAAGGCCCGGCTGCTTCCGACCGTCGCCTTGCGTCATAGTCTCGTTTCGGGCCTCTGGCCGAACAGGCTGGAGGAGTGCTCATGAGCCACTGCTCCTGACTGTTCCAGAACCTCAAACAACGGGGTGTTCGACGGCCTGAGCTAGCGCCGACCAGCAGCACCTCATCGACATCGGCATCGGGTGGGTTCTCCAGCCTGAGCGCCATGCGCGGTCCGTTATTTCCGTCCGGGACGGTGCCTCGGTGGAGATCGTGACGCCGAGGCTGCGGCATTCACCGGCGGCCGCAGGGGCGCGCGCGTGCACACATGCGTTTCCTGCTGCCTCCGGATATCCGTCTTCCCATCTCGCAGTCCGTGCACAGACGGAGCCTGCGGGGCTGGCCGCAACATCTAATAGCCGTCAGCGGAAAAAGACGGAGGCCGCGCAATGGCGGCCTCCGCAGTCAGAGTGGCGTTGGCTGAGGCCCTGACAGGCTTCTGGCTGGCTCAGAGCGGCCACTCTCCATGCTCTTTTGCAGCCTTGACCCAGTCGAGCATCGTCGCGTCCGGGTCTTGCCGCACCTGCTCGAGCAACTCCAGCCAGCGCCGGGGATCGCCGACCGCCATTTCGTAGCGCAAGAAACCGCAGCCCGCCGTCGGGATGACGAGGAGCCGGAAATGCCCTCCGTCCCCGGCCGCCGGCCTACTGATTTCGAGCGTCACCAGGTCAGAGATGCCAAGAGCCTTGGCATCTGCTTTGTCCAGGTAGGAGTGCACGGAAGTGGCGAACTCGGAAAGGAAGAGAGGGTGCCCCTTGTTGCCCTTGTTGCCGCTCATTGTGCGCCTCCTGCCTTGCGAGCACGGAGGATGCGCAGCACCGTTTCCTTGGCCTCGGCGCAGGCTGCCTCGCGGACGAGAGCCCAGACGTCGCGGCCGTGCATCTCGGCGCAGGAGGCCTCGCGGCCCTCCCCTGCGACGGGGGTGCGCTGGTGGCGGTAGTGGACGACGAGCATCCCTCGGCCGTCGACGAGGTCGACGATCTCGAGGCCTGCGTCGCGCATAACGTTGAGCCCGCCCGTATCCTCGAATTCGAGACGGAGCGGGAAGTCCTCCCTGGGGACGACGGCGGACGGAGTCGTAGCGGGGTCATTCTCGTTGTGGTTCATGTGGCATTTCCTTTGTGCTGGCGGCCTCGGCCGCACGTTGGCTGGCAGGCAAGGCGAACCTTGCCGGGGGCAGGCCCCGCGCAGGTCGGCTGAACGACCTCGCGGACTCTGTTTGAGGGTGCCAGCCACGGCACAATGGTGAATGCGGTCCTTGAGTCTCGGCGGACCGCTGCCTTCTCGCAGCTCTGGTCAGCGTGCGGATTTCAGCTCCGCAGGCCCCGGAGCTTTTGTAAGCGATGGAGGGCGGGAGATCCAGATCTCCGGTGAGAAGCCGTGCAATCGTCGTTAACGGCACGTTCCGCAGAAATCAGAGCGATTTGCAGGGCCGCTGAGTGACCTCGCCGAGGTCGCCGGGTGTCTTGGTACCCGGAAAAAAGCGGCATCCCCTGATCAGGCCGCCGTCTGCAGGAGCGCATCGGCGTCCCCCTCGTCCGGCTCGGGAACCGGCGCAGGGTCCGCAGCGGGAGCGGAAGGAGCAGCCCCCGCTGCGGGAGTGTACACCGTGTCCCCGAGGTCCTTGGCGACGGTCCGCGCCTGGTCGGCTTCGTTCTCGTCGTCGATGTCCTCGACGTCCTGGGCGGCCACGCGCTTGCGGCTCGTGATGCCCGCCTGGATCGCCTTGGTGAAGGCGTCGATCTCCTGGACGGGATGGATAAGTGGCGCGCCGGGCACATCCACCCGATGCTTCCCCCATGATGCTGACGGTCATGGCCCCGCTGTCTCCAAGCCTTGGCTTCAAGCCCCTGCACTTCGCTGCGAAGGCGTTCGCGTGAATACTCGGCCACGTCCGCCCCGCGCGACCGCTTCGTAGCCGCCATGCAAATTTCTGCAGCCGAGGGACTGGGCGGCCATTCAGAACGTCCCGCAGCAGTAACCCTATGAGCTGAAGCGAGGCTCGTCATTCTGGCGACGCTGATTACCGGGTCGATTCCGGCCTTCCGGGGCGTATCACCGCACTTGTCAGCCAGAATGTCTACGACAGCGCGCCTGGCCTACGTTGTCCCTCGGGCATTCGCACGTGCTGACGGACATGCTCTTCCCCAAACGGCTCTACGCTGCAGCTGGGCGGAATGTCAGGCACCTACACCCAAGGTTACGGTGGTTTCCACGACCAGGTCGAGGGCCACTAGCTGAGGACGTTCGGCTCGGCGGTCCTTCTTGCGACTATCGGAAATGGCGCCGAGACGGCCGTCCTGGGGGGCTCTACGCTGGCGACTGAGGATACGGCATCCGACGCCGCGAGGAGCCTCGACAACGTCGCGGCAAGGCGTTTCCATCGCTCGGGAGGGCCGTCCTCCTCCGTAGCGCGGGTTGCACACCAACTTGCCCTACCGCTCCTCCACCCGTTGCGCGATGGTAGGGCACTACGATTGCGCCGGCTCAGGCGGAGCCAGATGCAAGCGCGCCGGCGGCAGTCGGCATCAGAGGACCAGCAGGATGGCGCAGCCGAGCGCGCTCGACAGGATCGCACGGAACGGCCACGACAGCCTGCGGGCGGCTGCCCCATGCCGAAGCCTGCGGAGCCGGCGGCGTGCAGCAGCATCGCGGAGGATGCCGAACAGCGTGCCGACGCCGATGTAGCCAAGGAAGAGGCCTGCGAGCACCAGCAGGAGCTTTCCGATCGCAACGATGTCGATCCAGCCTCCGGTGACATACCCGACGAGCGCCGCCAGGATCCAGGGCGAGTTCTTGACGAACTCCCATGTCTCCGCCGGGTGATAGTAGCCGCAGTAGAGCAGCGTCGCCGGTAGCGAGATGAACCAGAGGCGGACGTACAGAAAAATGCCGACGTACATCACCGGGATGACAACGGCGGCGATAAGGCCGCCGAGTCCTGCGATCTCCCCCGCTCCGGGCGCACCTCCGTTTCCGTGATATGCCATGTCAGCCTCCTTGTTCCGGAGGCGGACGTTACCGGGAAGGATCCAAGAAACGGCGTCAGGAATGTATCGGATCTTTTTAATCCAGAGCTTTGCGGTGCCCTCCTCCTTCTGCTCATCTCCGCTAAAGCCAGGTAGCGGACTGCCGGGGGACCGCGACAATCCAGCCACGCCACCAGTATGGACTCCTCGCCCAGCATCGCGGACGCCATCCACTTGTGGCGCCCGTCGACGACCACGAGCCGCTGCTTGCCTCCGTGTTCCTCCCAAAAGCCGTACGGGCACGGCCACGAGGACGCGTCCCCCAGCTGCAGCAAAGACGTCGTCGACGGCCATGCGGAGCCTCAGGCCAGGCAGCAGTTCCAGACAAACACTAGCCGGTCCACACGACCTCGCAGCCGGAAATCCTTCATGCCGCAGGCGCCGGGACTCCCCTTTCCGCGGGCGAATCCTAGACTCGACATCCCTATGGTTCAGTACGTGCGTCCCGCCGGTCCCCGGCTCGAGTTCATCCCGCCCATGCTGCCGACCCTCGCGGCGCGGCCACCGGAGGGCGGCGAGTGGATTCATGAGATCAAGTACGACGGCTACAGGACTCAAATCGCTATCGGAAACGGCGAGTGCCACGCGTTCACCCGCAACGGTTACGACTGGAGCCTGAAGTACCGGAACATCTGTGCGCGGGCACTGGAGCTGGGCGTCCAAAGCGCGATCCTCGACGGCGAAGTGATCATCCTTGGCACCGAGGGACACCCGGACTTCAAGGCGCTGCGCAGCGCCATCACCACGGCTCAGGAGCGGCTCGTCTTCGTAGCCTTCGACCTCCTGCACCTCGATGGCCACGACCTGCGCCGCATGCACCTCGTCGAGCGTCGGGCGCTGCTGGAAGACCTCGTGCCGGAGGACGGGCCGATCCAGTTCAGCGCGAGCCACGAAGGCGACGCGGGCGCGTTCTTCAGGGAGGTCGACCGGGCAGGTCTCGAGGGCATGGTCTCGAAGCGGGCCGACGGTCGCTATCTGTCCGGACGCGTGGCCGACTGGCTGAAGATCAAGTGCTTCACGGAGGATGACTTGCAGGTCCTCGGCGTCGTAGGGCGACCCGGGCAGGCGACCCAGGCGATCCTCGCAGACGGCGAAGGCAGGTATGTCGGCAAAGCCGCCGTCACCCTCGTGTCCGCGCAGCGAGAGCGGCTGTGGGCGCGAGTGAAGGAGAGGCCGGGCGCGATGCCCGAGGGGCTGCCGAAGGACGTCCAGAAGGAGAAGGCGGACTGGCTGGCCCCGGGCCTCGTTGGCCGGGTGAAGTTCCTCCGGGGAGAGGAATGGCTGCGGCACGCGACCTTGCGTGCCGTCAGCGAAGGCTAGGCCTTCATGCGCCTGTAAGCGTCTAGGTCGACAACCTTCCCGTTTTCCGGAACGACGGCGGGCGCTTCCAGCCTCGCCTGCGGCTCCAGTTCGTCCCGCTCCGCGAGCCTCAGCATCTCGTCCTGGATGTCCTGCCACCAGGCGAACGCGTCCCCGGCGACCGCCTCAAAGTCCATATGGAGAGCCTCATCGTGCTGGGCCAGGTATTCCTTCCAGATTGCGCGGTTCGCCGCCGCGAACTCGGGGGACAGCCCTTCCGGGCACTCCTTGAGCAGTATGGAGGTGTCGGCCTTTCGCTCGCGCATCGTAGACACCAGGGCACGGGCGATGACGGTATCGTTCAGCCCCGTGCGGTACATCCGCGAGAGGTCGGCGAAGTCCTTCAGGCGCGTGTTCCCGGCACCGAGCGTGATGATCGCGGCAACCTTGTCGGCGACCTGGTGTTCGAGCGGCTGCGCCCAGGCCGCGAAGGTCGGCCCCATGAACAGGCTCTTGAACTCGCGGCGGACGGCGCCTTCGGGACGCGGGCCGAAGCCAACGTCGAGGTGGGCGACGACGCGGGTGGGGCCGATCTTCGCGGTCACGGGGACGCGGAAGCCGCTGCCCTTGCCCCCCATGTCGAGGGCGTGAACCTCGCCGATTTCGACTGCCAGTCCATACTTCCGAAGGTGCGCGGCGGCGGCCGACACGGCTCCGTAGAGCGCGGGCGCGGACAGGCGGCGCTCCAGGGTCAAATCGGCGTCGCCGGTCTGCCTGACGCGCTGGTCGTGAAGTAGCCCGCCTTTCACCATAAGATCGAGGTCAGTGACCTGCAGCAGAGCCCAAAGCAGGGATTCGCAGGTCAAGCGCTCGAAGGCGACGGGGACATCGAGCCGGAAGCCCTTGGCGATCTGCTTCGTCCTGTCCGAGAGCTTCCATCCATTCTTCTCGGCTTCCGGGAGGTCGTCGCTGTATCTCTCCGGCATGATGTCCTCCCCTGTCGGGAGGATTTTTTCGCGCCGGGCATGCAAGGAACGAATCCTTGGTTCAGCTGCCGCCGTTGCGCATCGCCCGGCGCAGCTCCGCGCCAAGGGCTGCTTTCGTTCCTGCGCAGGCGGCGTGGCTGATCTGGAGGACCTCCTTGAGCTGCTGCGGGGCCGCGACGGCAATGCCGTGCGGGTAGTCCCGCCTCGGCAGGGTCGAGCGCGGGCGACCGTGCGCAGCACCGCCAACGCGCTGACAGGGAGCCACCGGTCACAGGGAGGTTGTCCCTTGTCCCGAAAAGGACCACCGGAGATTGGGAGGCCAGCGAACCTTACGCCCCGTCACGGTGACGGCTTCCTGCGCCTCGAAGCGAGTGTGATCCCGGATGTCCCGACGAGGCTCTCGAGGGCTGCGCCGTCCCCGCCCCGGCCGATGCGGTGATGGACCCGGCGGCGCGCCTGGGCGGGGTCGCAGCCGCGATCGACGAGGAGCGCTACCGCTCCGAGGAGGACGCGCCGCAGAAGGTCCGCGGGCGCAATCGGCTCCGGCCTCGGAATTCTGACGTTGACCGGCTCGGCCAGCTCTGCCTTCGCGTCTTCTGCTTCCGCGTCCCCCAAGACTCCCATCCCGAGCAGCAGCCGGAGTTCTCCGCGGCGCTCGATGGCGGCCGCCCTGGCTTCCTCGGTCTGCCGCCGAAGCAGCTCCGCGAAGGCGGCCACTGCGCACGAAACGGCATGATCGACCTGGTCCGCCTCTGGAGTGCGGGACGCGCGCAGACGCTGGCGGTAGCGGCGCGTCCGCTCCCTGCCAGCTTCGTTCCTCCCGCTTGCCTTCCTCGGCATCCCTTCACCCCCTCGCGTCACTACGGCACGGCCTAGCGTCACTACGCTACGCCTTCACCGAAGGTGACTGCCGAGCCTGCAAGGGACAAAGGGCTGCGCCCACGTCAGCTCGATTTGAGAAGCCGTGGCCGCAGCGTCCCCGCACGGGCTTTCGCAGCGACCGTGCCCGCCACGCCCGGCCTTCCGGCGAAGACCGTCGCAACGACCCGCTGGACCTCGTCGGAGCCGGGGCCGCCGACTGCGAGGAGCGCCAGCGCCGCGTCGGCAAGCGCATCGCGGACGGCGGCAGCCAACGGTTCGGGAGACCCGGCCTCAACGGCCTCGCGCTGCCTCCGGCGGGTAGCCTCCGTAGCCTTCCGCTGGTAGGCGCGGCGCGCTTCCGGATCGAGGTCGCGGACGCCGGACCTGCGGCCTGCGGTGAGCCTTGCGTAGAGCGTGTCGAGCGGGTCGGTCATGGCGCAGCCTCTTGTTGCCTCCTCGAGGCTGGCGCCGTCGGCGGAACTCGACAAGTGCGTTTCACATGTAAAACGTGAAATCGAATCGGCCCGAACGGAGGCTGCGCGAAACGGGGTCGGGATGCCTCGCTGGCGGGTCCAGTTCTCGGGGAGCCTGACCCCTTCGGGCGGAGCCGGGACGGCTAGCGCCGGAGGCCTCGCGAATCCTCGGGAGGGCGTCCACGGCAGGGCCATGCGTATCCGCAGCTACGCGGCAGGACTGGCACTGCCCTTCCTTCCTGGTCTGTACCGAAGGACAATCCCCGCGAAGCGGCACGGTCTTTCTTCCTTTTCCCGCTGGCCCTTGCTCCGCGGAGCCATAGTCTCTCTCCCAGGAGCCACGCGGCGGAGCCATGAATCCTCATTCGCGGAGCGGCCCGATTCCGAAGAGCGGCGTGTCGCTTTTCCTCCCGAATCCTCCCCTGCTAGGATCTGCGGAAATCCAGCGTTCGGAACGGGCCTGTTTGACTAGGCGCAGCCTCAGCCCGTCAACAAAGATTTCGTCCCAGTTTTCGAAGTCCGCAAAATCTGTTGCTTTTGTTTCGTCCCAGTTTCCGCGATTTCGTCCAAGCCTCCGTCGATGATGGAACGAAATGCCTGCGGAAAGCGGGACAGAGCGAGAGCGGAATCCTTGCGGCACAAGGTTTCGTCCTGCATTCGGCAATTGCGGACAGAACCATTTCATCCCATGTGTGAAATCTTCGGGACGAAAGATTGACGCCTGCGCGCCGGCGCCTGAGCCTCGTATGGAGGACGGGGAGAGAGCGCGATGATCCGACAGCCGATGCCGCCGAGGCACGCCGTTCCGGAACGGGAACAGAGGCCGCTGTCCGAGGGCGGCTACTTCCGTCCAAGGACCCGGGGCGACCTGGCGAAGGCGCTGTCGTCCAGCCGAGAGATGAATGCCATCGCTCCCGCCTCCCCGCGTCCAGCGGAGATGCTGGCGGAGGTGTCGGTCAACGGCCGGGACGTGCTGACGGCCGACGACGCGGCGCTCCACGAGCTGCTCGTGTCCAACGCCTACGCAGGCGACGAGGCGATGCCCGAGGCCACGCACTCGCTCGAGATGTCCGCCGCCGTGAGGTACCTCGGCTCCAGGGTTGAGCGGTCCGACGTGCGCGCCTCGCTGGAGCGCCTCAAGAACACGAGCGTGTCGTTCGGCTCGGCGGGCACCCGCCGCTCCGAGGACGTCCGCCTGCTGGAAGGCTATGTCGAAGTCGCCCCGGGCGAAGACGTGATCCGGTACCGCCTTCCCGAGCCCCTGCGCGTGCTCATGAGGGAGCAGCACTCCTACGCGTACCTCGAGCTGGCCGCCCTGCCGCGCATGCGTTCCAAGTTCTCGAGCCGCCTCTACAGGGTCCTCGCGCTCAAGGCGCGCGCGGCGCCGTGGAAGCCGGGCCAGGAGAACGTCCTGCGCGTGTCGGCCACTCCGGACGAGGTCGCCGGATGGGTCGGCTTTTCCGTGGCGGCCGGCGGCCGCGTGCACGTCGGCAAGCTGAAGGAGCGCTTCCTGTCGAAAGTCGTCGCGGACTTCGCGGGCGTGCGTGCGTTCCGGCTGTCGATGGACCTTGATCAGGGCGGACGCGGCAACGCGCTGCGCGAGATAGTGTTCTCGCTCGCGGTCATGCCGCCCGCGAGGCATACGGTTCCGATGTTCTTCGACCCGAGGACGGACGTGGCCCGCGTAGGCGGCAAGGATTCGAAGGAATACCGCGTCGAATCCCGGACGTGGCGCCGCGCGGCGAAGCGCTTCAGCCGGCAGTGGCGGCCGGATGGGAACTCCGAGGGAACCATGGTCCTCACCGCGAGGGACATCGCCGAGATGTGGTCTGTGGCGCTGCACGAGGCGCTGGAAGGCGTGGCGCTCTCGGACGGGTTCCATTCACGGGCTTACCGCGGCAGCCGCCTGCTGGATGCCATCGCCGCCCACGGCGCGGACGGCGCCGCGTGGGGGTTCGCCTGCGAGGAAGCGGACCGCCCCGACCTCCTTTCGAAGTTCCTGCAGTCCGGCTGGCAGGCCATCTTCGACGAGGCCGAAGCCGCAAGGCTGGCGAGGGCTCCCAAGAAGGGGAAAGAGCGCAAGGCCCCCGCGTTCATCACGGCAGAGCCCGGGCCCGAACCCGCTGCCCCGCCGTGCGAACCCCCGCAGCGCGCTCCCGCGGTGACGTTCGAAACCTGCCGCGAGATCATCCTTACCTGCGACCAGGCTCACAATTGCTACGATGCGGAAAGCATCATCGCGCCGGTCATCAAGGGCTGGCAGTACACGGGGACGCGCATCGTCTCCGTCACCCTCCGTTACTGGTCGGCGGGCGCTTACGTGCGCTGGAACGCGGGATCGTTTCCGATGTCCGAGGCCGACCTGGACGGCATCCAGAAGCGGCTGTGGAAGCACCTGGACGGGCCAGAGGAGATGGTGGCATGAGGATCGACGCGGCACGCATCATGGCCGAAGCCAAGCTGAAGGGCGGCCTTCGCGACAACGACCTGCGCCTTCTTCGGGAGTACGCCTCGAGGCCTGCTCCCGAGGAGGACGTGAGGCCTTCGCTGCGGTTCCTGCTGTCGCCTGAAGCCATCGCGCAGGGCCAGGCGTTCGTCGCCCAGATGCACAGGACGAGCCTCTGGGGATCGGGGCCGAACTCGAACTTTGTTGAGCGCATCGTGGTCCCCATGGTGCAGGAGCGCTGGCCGCTGGTGGCTGCAGCCGACGCGGCCATGGGCGGAGTGATCCTCGACGTGATTCGGAAGGCCTTGCGCATGCAGGGGCAGCTGGCCTTCTGGGAAGACGCTGCCCGGGGGCTGGCCATCGGGCATCCGCAGAGGGTCGAAGAAGCCTGCCGCAGGCTGCTCGACAGGAAGTCGGACGCGCACGGCGCCTTCGCCGAGGAAGCACCGGATGCGCATATGATGAAGGCGTCCGGCGACTTCGCCGACCGGGACCTCACGGACGACGAGGCCCTGCAGTCATCCGCGAGCAAGGCTCCGCCGGCTCCCGCGAATCCTTTCCGGCGTCCCCGCGCTCCTGTGGCCGACGACCTGCCCGCGTCCGGAAAGGTCCTGGAAAGCAGCGACGACATCCCGTTCTGAGGGCGAGTTGACGCCGCGGCGGCGGACGCCGTAAGCCGATCGCGAATTGTTAGATCCTGTCGGCTACAACGGCGGCAGGACAGGAGACACGGACGTGAGGACCTCGAACCGAATAGCGATCTGAACGCCCGCGTGGCTTTCGCCGCGCCCGCTTACGCTTTCGATTCAGAGGAGACCTCCCGTGGCTTACACCCAGAAATTTTACACGTCGGACACCCACTTCGGGCACGCCCTGATGCTGTCCGAAACCGTCAACTGCCGCCGCCCGTTCGCCACGACCCGCGAGATGGACGAGTTCCTGATCTCGGCCTGGAACGCCGTCGTGCGTCCGGACGATCTGGTTTTCCACCTCGGCGATTTCAGCTTCGGCCTTGGCGACGAGCAGCGCGTCCGCTCGATCTTCTACCGCCTCCATGGTCGCAAGCGGCTCATCATCGGAAACCACGACGTGCGCAAGGGCGGCGACCTGCATCCGACGCTCGCGGGCCTCGACTGGGACGCGCCGCCGGCGCACGCGGCGGAGACCACGGACGAGGGCCAGCGCGTCTACCTCAGCCACTACGCGCATCGGGTCTGGCCCGCCGCTCACAAGGGAGCCGCCCATTTCTACGGGCACAGCCACGGCTCGCTCGAAGGACTCGGCCGCTCCCGGGACGTCGGGGTGGACTGCGCCGATACGGGTTTCGCACCCCGCACGTTCAGGCAGCTGACTGGGGAATGGAAAGGAAACGGATTCTGATGGCAAAACTCTGGCTCTTCTCCGATCTTCATCTGGATTGGAACAACAAGCTCGCCAAACACGGCTTTGAAACCGCGGTTCCGGAGGCGGACGTGTGCGTCTGCGCAGGCGACCTGTTCCACAACACCGTGTCCAGCCTCGGCTGGCTCGAGACCTTCGTGCTGCCGCACATGCCTGTGGTTTTCGTGCCGGGTAACCACGAGTATTACGGCCACACGTTGCTCGACGACCGCGCCGAGTACCGCCAGAGGTACTGGGAGAATGACCTTCCCGAGGGGCTGCATTACCTCGACTGCGACGAGGCCGTGGTGTCCGGGGTTCGTTTTCTTGGCGCCACCCTCTGGACCGATTTCGAATTCTTCGGCGGCACCGACGAAGATCGCGCATGGCTCATGCGCAAGTGCGAGCTGGGGATGAACGACTACAGGACCATCACCTACGACAGGTACACCCGGCCGCTGACTGCGGACCATACCCGCGCCCTCCACATGGAAGCGGGGAAGTGGCTCGACGAACGACTGGCACGGCCCGGTCCCGAAGCGGATGTGGTCGTGACGCACCACGCACCCCACGGAAAGTCGGTCGCTCCCCAGTTCGAGGACGACCCGCTCACCGCGGCTTATGTCAGCGACCTCGGCGGGATGATGCTCGCGTACGAGCCGCAGCTGTGGGTCCATGGCCACGTCCACAGCCCCTTCGACTACACGGTCGGCAGGACGCGGGTGCTGTGCAACCCGAAGGGCTACCCGTCCGAAAAAGCCGCGTTCGATGCGCGGCTGGTCGTGGAGGTATGACCGTGTGGCATCTTCGCTACGACGACCCCGATTACGAGAGGAAGCGGAAGGCCGAGGCCGACCGGCTGCGGGAGCGCCACCCCTTCATCCTGTCCGTTCCCTTCGACGCCGTTCCGCTCGGATGGATGACGCTCCTCTGGCGGTACGCGGATGCCGTCGACGGCCTGCTGCGGGAGCATCCCGAAGCGCGGTACGAGACGCTCCAGATCGTGTCGCCCGAGGGGGCCTTCGCGATCCGGTTCGCCGCGAGCGCAGACATCAACGCGGCCGTCGGCAGCCTCGCGCACCGGGTCTCGGCCGTCCGCTCCCAGACCTGCGACATGTGCGGCGGCGAAGGATTCGCGATCGTCGTCGACGGCCAGGCGGCGGTGCGCTGTCCGGAGGACTCCGAGTCCCTTGGCTACAGGATTCTCTGGAAGGGCGGAGGCACGACATGAGTGTTCCTTCCGTTTCCGTCGAGCCTCGCGTCAGGCTGGCGGTCTGGGCGCTGCTGCGCGACATCCATGGCTACCGCCTCGTCGGACGGCGCCACCCCGAACTGTCGCCCCGGCTGTCGTCTCCTGTCGAGCGGCTGGACCTTGCGGCTGGCGAGGCCGTCACGGAGTCCGGACGCCGCTACACGCTGATCGGGCAGCCTGATCCCGAATTGGCGGCGGGGGTGATGGCCATGTTCTACCAGTGGCATCCGTTCGCGGATCCGGTGCTGGTCTCGCTGGAGGAACTGCCGCGCATCGCCGAGGAAATGGCCGTGGCCGCGCAGATGGCGCAAGCACTGAGAGACATGTAATGCGTGAATGGGACACGAAGGAATACCGCGACCGCGAGCAGCAGGCTATCGAAGCGCTGCGGGCCAAGCACCCCAAGGCAGGCGGCATCAGCGTCTTGTGGGCAGGCTGGATCGGCCTGACTGACGACTACCTGACGGAGATCGAGGCGCTGCTGCCGGAGGGGCATCGCATCGTCTTCTTGGATGTAACCGAGAAGATGGGCGGCGCACGGGTGCGGCTGCGCGTCGAGCCGCCTCTGCTCCAGGATACCCGCAGTGCGATCCACGACCTCGACACGAGAAAGCCGGACGGTCTGTGGTGGCGCAGCTTCCGCACCTGTCAGGTCTGCGGCGAAGCAGCGGGGATCAGGTGCAGCAAGGACGGTTGGTTCACCGTGCGCTGCGAGGAACATGCCGACGGCACCACGCCGTGGAAGCCGGAGGACCGATGAGCACCAGGCACCGGACTGAACTCCGCGACCAGGCACTCCAGGTGCTTTGGAGGCGAGGATGTCGTCCCTCGTCAAGGAACGGAGGTGGGAACTGCTTGCGGAGGTGGCCCGGCTCGCCTCCGAAGATGCGCCTACGGACCTCGCCGTCACCGATCCGGCGTTGTTTAAGAGCTGGCGCGAGGCAGTCACGCGTTACCACCTACGCGGCTGGACGCGCATGACGCCGGAACGGGTGCGCCGACTCGTCGAGCGGAGCGGCGCACCTGCCGCCGTGCCAGTGTCAGAGGAGGACCGATGAGTCGTAACGTCGTCTGCCGAGGCTGCGGATGGGCAAGCTGGCCCGTTTCGCGCGCCTGGGCCGAGCGGCGCGTTGCCGAGTTCAACCGCTTCTTCGACGATGCCAGCCCGGAGACGCAGGAGTCGTACGGGGGCCGCTCGTCGCTGGACAGCTACCGCTGCCTGCGCTGCGACGGCACGGCATTTCGCCCCATGCTGCCGGAAGACCACATCCCCGATCTCGTGACTATTAGCACAGTCGTCTGCGACGAATTGGCGGACGATCCGCCGGAGGCACACTGATGCTGATGCGTGACATGACCGAGGACGAGCGCGTGAGCACCCGCAGCCTCCACGGGTGGTGGACGCCTGACGGCTGGGAGATCGTCGAGCTGGTGCCGCTGTATTGGTCCGGCTGGGATAGCGACACCCATGCGGCGCTTGTGCGCAACATCGAGGATCGCTCGACGCGGCTCATCCGGCTCCAGGGCACGGCAGGCGGCGACACCGTAACCATGCTGCGCGAGCAGGTCGGTACGCTGCGTACCGCCTTGGCCGACACCGAGGCGTTCCTTGGGATGCTCGACGCGCAGGACGGAGACATCGAACGGCTGATGACCGAAATCTACGCTGACTTCGAAGAGCTCGGATCGCTCAATGATCCGACGCGTGACGAGAAGGACAAGCCGGACAGCCTGCAGGGCGTGAAGGAGGACCTCGTGCAATGGTTCTCGGAGGAAGGCATTCCAACGGACGGCATCGAAGTGCTGGACTCCGTCGGCATGCTGTCCGGCTTCGACACGCCAGAGTACGCGCTCGTGCTCTATCGCGACGCCGAAGGCAGGCACCACGTCCATGCGCTGCGGCAGTACCGCGACCGCTGGACGAGCGAGGAGGCCTTGGCCGAACTGGCAGAGCGCATCGGCATGTACGAACGCGTCACCGAGCGGTCGCGGCGGTTCCTCGATCACGCTCGCAGCGCCCTGGAAAGGCCCGACAAGCCATGAGATGGATGTGCTGTGAGTGCTACCGCGAAGGAGAGGGCCCCGTTCCGGATGCCTGCCCGTCATGCGGCGAGGTCGACAGTTGGTTTGCGGGATCGGCCTCATCCGGCAGGCCGCTGAAGGAGGTATGGGACGAAATCTGGGACGAGCTGCTGGGGCTGGATAGTGAGACCGTCCATTGACGCTGCGGCGCTGGGTCTGCACATCGTGCGCTGGAGAGAGCAGGACAGGCAGCCGACCGTTCCGGTGCCCCGGCGGCCGCAAATGCTACGCGATCCCCGCGGCGAAAGCCGACGGCCCCACCCCTGCGGAGATCGTCGAAGCGCATGTCGACATGCTGTTGCAGGTGGCGCACCGGACCTGAGCGTAGCACGATAGTGACACATGATGTCACTTGCATGCTACGCAGGCGCAGCCGTCAGCGCCCCGCCGCCACCCGGTGATAGCCCTCGAGGCACCAGTCCTGCCATTCCGTCAGGATCGCGTTCTTGACGTCGAGGTACTCGCCCTTGTCGTAGACCAGGGAGGCGGTCCCCTCCCGGCCCTCGTTGGCGTGCGTGATCATCTTCACGTCCTCGCGGCCGAGACGGCGTCCCTCGACGGTGTACTTGCTCATCCGGGGCGACATGACCGTGACGAAGGTCCGGCGGAGCGTATGGGTGGCAGGATTGAACGCCAGCCCGTGCAGCGCGCCTCCTTCGGCCCTCATGTCTTCCAGGACCTGGGACACGCGACGCTCGGAGATGTGGCCGTCCATGGGATCGCCGTCTTTCCGGGGCCGCTGCTGGGGGAACAGGAAGGCATTGTCCGGCACGGCGAGGCCAAGCGCGGTCTCCACCGTCAGCCGCGCGGTCTCTGGCAGCGGCAGCACCCGCCACGCCTTCGCCTTGTCCTGAGACAGCCGCCAGACCATCCCGTAGTCCGGATGCGCGATGAACTGGGACTTGCGCGCGGAACACGCGGTCATGCGCCGCTGTCCGGTCAGGAGCTGCAGGAACGACGCCAGACGGGCTTCCGCGTTCCGCTCGGACTCGAGGCCCATGATGGCGCGGCCCATCTCGTCCTGCGTCAGGACCTGTCCGTCGTTCTCGTCGTGCTCGAGGTCTTCGGACTTCCGCTCCAGAACCTTGCCGAGGCTCTCGGCAGGCGACGCTTCGATGAGGCTGTCGGGCTGGTTCAGGTACCACTTGAAGCAGCTCTTGAGGGCCGACACGGTCAGGTCGGCCTGCCGCAGGTTCTCGCCGTCTCCCCTTTTGACGATGCTCGAGCGGACCTTCACGAGGTCCTTCGTCGTGACCGACACGATCGGCTTCCCCCGGACCGGCGCGAAGTCCTTCTCCAGGTCGCCGCCGGCCACCGCTCCGAGGGCGCTGCGGTAGCCCCGGTGCGTGTCCCTGTTCCGGTGCTGCAGGACCCAGGCGAGATAGGCGTCGCGGACGGCTTCCCAGGTCTCGCCGATGCCGTGCGCCACGTCCGCCCGTTCGGCAGCCAGCTTCACGTCGCCTTCCTTCCGGAACGCGGCGATGAGGTCCTCGGGATCGCGGCCTTCCGCCTTCATCTGGCGGGCCTTCATCACCAGCTCGCGCAGCCGCGGGACGTCGTCGGCGCCGTACTCGTCCAGCGGGGCGATAGTGGCCTTCCAGTCGCGGGTCACAATGGCCCAGCTGGCGACGCGCGTGTAGACGCGGATCGCGAGGCCAGGGCACGAGCTGTCCGCGACCTTCCCCGTCTTGCCCGCCTTCAGCATGTTCCGGACCTTCCGGATCGTGTTGCCGTCGATGATTTCCGAAGCCACTGCCCTGCCCGCCTGACGATCCCCGTAACCAAGTGTGGCCTCGGGCGCTGACGGCGGCAAGCTCCCGCGTGGCCTTGTCCACGGATTTAAGGCCACGGCCAAAATAGTTTACAAGCTTCAGCTATGCCTGAACGGATTGTAGTTGCAGGAAAAGGGGTTCTGGCCAAATCTGTTGACGGGCAATTGTGTTTACAGGAACCTGAAAACGGCTGGCAGCTGACTCTTAATCAGCGGGTCACAGGTTCGATCCCTGTCGCACCCACCAGACCTCCTCCGTCGCAATCTTCGCCGCTGCGAAACTCCTGCTCTGAAAAGAGCTTGCTCTCATCGCCCCTTCGCTGATGCCCGAGCCCGCCTTGGGTTCCAGTTCGGCTCTTGAGGGCTTTTCCCATCCGCATACCGTCGACGATTGCTGGCGGCTTCCTCTTCGAAGTTCCTTGGAGGGGAAAGCTCCACGCGGTTGCGGCCGCGACCTTTGGCTTGATAAAGCGCTTCATCCGCAGCCTTGAACAGGCGCTGCATAGTAATGCCGGAACCCTGATGCATGGCAACGCCGATGCTGACCGTAACTCTGCCGCTTTCCGTGTCGCCGTAGAAAACGCTGTCGGCCACATAGGCACGGATCCGCTCAGCAAGGACAGCGGCTTCAGACAGACCCGTTTGCGGCAGTCCCACAACAATCTCTTCGCCGCCAAAGCGCGCAATCAGATCACCCGAGCGTGTTTGCTCGTCAATCGCTTGAGCGACCCTCACGAGGATCATGTCGCCGACATCATGGCCGAAGCGATCGTTGAAGCGTTTGAAGTGATCGATGTCGATCACCAGCATGGAAGTTGCACTACAAGCCTGCCGTGCTTCAGCGAGCTTGGCGTTGAAAAGCGCGTCAAACCGCCGACGGTTCATGAGGTTGGTCAACGGATCTGTTGACGCTTCTGCCTCCAAGCGCTGCCGCGCGACGAAGGCTTGGCGTTCGCGACAAAGGAACCGCCCAAGCACAAGGATCCCGATGGTTTGTGCGACCATCAACGGGCCTACGGCCCGGAGAAAAGCGCCAAGAGGATCCTCAACCGGAATCGTAAGAATGAACAGCAAGGGCAGGTTGCTAGCGAGACCAAGTGCTGCGAACTGCCTTAAAGATCCGGGCCGCTTCTGGTGGAAGATCAAGTTCGTGAAGGCCAACCCGATGAGTACGGTCGCTGCCACGTTGCAAACTCCAGCCCAGGCACCAACACCACCCGCGTAAAGTCGGGCAAGCGACACGAGAGCACCGGCCACCAGGGCTGCAAGCGTTCCTCCAAAAGGAGCCGCGAGTACCAGCATGACGCCTCGGACGTCGACAAGAACGCCAGGCAGAATTTTAAAGGCGTTCGCTAGAGCGAGACAGCCAGCCGTGCCAAAAACGACACCGAGCACGACGCTAAGGACGAAGCGGTTGTGGATGCGCTTCAGAAGAATGCCATAGCCCATCGTGACAAGGGCGAAAATGCCTAAAGAATTAACGATGCCGAGCAGAAAAGTTATGTTCAGCATTGATGCGACTCCGTTCAAGGTGGCGCATCATAAGAGTCATACATTTAATCTTCGTAGATTCAGACGTTCCGCAAGCGCGGCTTGAGCCAGGGCAGCCGGTCTCCAGGGCGAGCGGCGAGGTTTCGATGCCGCTCAGGCCCGCATGCTCTTGCTGGCAGTATCCGGCGCTTTCCGGAAGTGAAGGTAGGTCGGGTCGAATTCGGCAAAGGCGTGGAGCCTGTTGAGATCAAGGATTTCAACCTGCCGGTCGTGCTTCCGGACGAGATTGGCGTCTTTCAGCGCCATCAGGCTGCGGTTGACATGAACCGTCGACAAACCCAACGCCTCGCCGAGCTGCGCTTGCGTGATAGGAAGGGAAAAGGTGCCATTCGAAGCCAAGCCGATCGCTTGCATGCGGGCGTGCAACTCGCAGAACAGATGCGCGATCCGGATCTCGGAGCGCCGTGCCCCGAGGTTCACGAGCCATTCCCGCAGAATCGCTTCGTCAACAAGCGTTGTCGACAGAAGGGCGTTGGAGATGGTTGGGTGATTGTTGACGAGATCAAGGATCGTCTTGCGCGGAATGTCGACGACTTGTGTGGGCGCAAGAGTCGAGATGCTGTGATCCATCGTGTCAAGGATCGCGATGTGAAGATCGCAGAAGTCTCCCGGCAAAAGCAGGGCAGCAATCTGCCGCGTACCATCCACGGTGGTCTTGTGGCGGACGGCAAGCCCATTCAGCACAAGATGGACGTTCTCGGGTGTGTCGCCTTCGCGAATGAGGTCCTCGTTTGGGCCCAAGTCCCTCACGACCTTTGTAAGCGCCGTCAGATGCTCTGTGTCTTCGGGGGAAAGGTCCGCATAAAGTCCGAGCTTTCGCACAAATGCGTTGGGCACACCTTTGGCTCCTCTTCGACGCCACCATTTGGCTATCTTAGCAACTTGTCAAGGAAGCGCAGCCTTGAGGATTTCAGGCGATTTGGCGGGTGGCTTCGGGGCTTCACGCGCTCTGCACGGCATACCAAAAGTTGAAGCCCAGAAAGATCGCGACGATGACGATCAAGATGATCGCAGCCGTCATGGCAAGGCCTTTGCGGTTCTTCTGGCTCGGAGGCGTTTCGGCGGGCATGGCGTGCTCCTGACTGCTCTAATGCCTAACATGGACCTCCGGTCCCTTGTTTCCACGGCCAAGCTCGCTCGACTTTCGGTGAACCACGAAATGGCACCCGAGCGGAGGGACATGGCCAAGATTTAATTTGCTTTCGCCGGGTTGGCACCTGATCTCTCGGGAAGAACCACAACCGGCAACGATCGGAACCATGCCGATGGACCAGCGCGTTTCACGGCCAGCAACACCGCCCAATGACATTGAAGCCGCTTTGAGGCTCGGCAAGGGCCGGCGCGGGGGTCGGCGTGCTCGGTGGACAGGTTTTGCTCTGCTGCTGGCGGCCGTTGCGGGCGGCGGCTGGTACGCGTTCGGGGGTGAGGATGCCGCTGGTCCAGTTGGTTACCAAACAACGGAAGCAACAAAAGGCGATCTGACGGTGCAGGTGTCTGCAACCGGAACCTTGCAGCCGCTGACGCAGGTCGACATCTCGTCCGAACTGTCGGGCGTCGTTCGCACCGTGAACGTTGACGAAAACCAGGAAGTGCAGCGCGGACAGGTTCTGGCGGAACTCGACACCACCCGCCTTGCCGCGCAGGTCGAACGGGCGCAAGCATCGGTTCTGGCGGCGGAGGCACAGGTCGCCAACGCAAAGACGACCCTGAACGAGTCCGAAAACACGCTCGGCCGTGCGTCGAGCCTCGCCGAACGCGGTCAGGTCGCGCCGCAAGCGCTGGAAACCGCCACCGCCACGCGGGACCGCGCGCGCAGCGCTTTGCAGATCGCCCAGGCCAATCTTGCCGTCGCCCAGGCGGACTTGAAGCTCCAGCAGGCCGACCTCGCAAAAACCAAGATCTACGCGCCGATCGACGGCGTGGTGCTGACGCGCTCCGTTGATCCCGGCCAAACGGTGGCGGCCTCCATGCAGGCACCGGTTCTGTTCGTGGTGGCCGAAGACTTGAAGCGCATGGAACTGAAGGCGGCGATCGACGAAGCCGACATCGGCGCCATCGCCAAGAACCAGAACGCGCGCTTCACGGTCGATGCCTTTCCCGATCGCGAGTTCACGGCAGCCATTCGCGACATCGCCTATGCGTCTGCCACCACCGAAGGCGTGGTGACCTACCAGGCGCGCCTTGATGTGGACAACGCAGACATGCAGCTGCGGCCGGGCATGACGGCCACTGCCTCCATCATCACGCGCGAAGCGAGCGATGTGCTGACGGTTCCCAACGCCGCGTTCCGCTTCGCGCCCCCCGCTGAAAGCACCTCGAGTTTCAGCTTCCGCAACCTGTTTCAGGCGCCTCGGATGGGTTCACGCGGCGGCCGGGGGAGAGCGGGTGGCCGCGGCAACGAGGAAGGCCGGCCCCTTTATGTGCTGCGCAGCGGCGTGGCGGAAGAAGTACGCGTGGTGCCTGGCGCGAGCGATGGCGAGCGAACGGAAATCCTGTCGGGGCTTGAACCGGGAGATCAGGTCATTCTGGGTGTCGCCCGCAATGGCGGTGGTGGCGAGAGGACGGGCGGCGCAGGATCGTGATGGCTGAGCCCCTGCTTTCCTTCACCGAAGTTTGGAAATCCTATGGCCAGGGCGAAGCGCAGGTGCATGCGCTGGCAGGCGTGGACCTCGCGATCCGCGCTGGCGAGTTCGTGGCCATCATGGGGCCTTCGGGCTCGGGCAAATCCACGTCCATGAACATCATCGGCTGCCTCGATACGCCTACCTCCGGGCGCCATGGCTTCCTTGGCGTGGATGCCGGACGGCTCGATCGATCGCAGCGCGCCGTGCTGCGCAATCTCTACATTGGCTTTGTCTTCCAGGGTTATAACCTCCTGCCCCGCACCACCGCGGCGGAAAACGTGGAGCTGCCGCTGATCTATCGCGGCGTAGCGACCACCGAGCGTCGCAAGGCAGCCATGAATGCCTTGGCGCAGGTGGGTTTGGCGGGCCGCGAGCACCACACGCCTGCAGAACTGTCTGGCGGCCAGCAACAGCGCGTGGCGATTGCGCGCGCCATTGTCACCCGCCCGACCCTTCTTGTTGCGGATGAACCCACGGGCAATCTCGACACGCAGCGCAGCCATGAGATCATGGAGCTTCTGACCGGCCTGAACCGCGACGAAGGTCTGACCATCGCCATGGTCACGCATGAAGGCGACATCGCCGCCTATGCAGACCGCACGATCGACTTTCTCGATGGCAAGATCGTTTCGCACGGATTCGTGGAGGAACCTGCCTGATGCTGTGGGAAACCGTTCGCCTCGCCCTCCGCTCGGTGCGCCGCAACGCCCTTCGCTCCATCCTCACCCTGCTCGGCATCGTGATCGGCGTGGCCGCGGTGATTGCGATGGTGACGATCGGCTCGGGCACGACGGCCAAGGTGCGGGACGATATCGCCAAGCTCGGAAGCAACCTCCTGGTCGTGCGCGCCGCCCGTCCGGATCGGTCCGGCACGGCCAACTTCACCCCCCGGCGGCTCGAACAAAAGGATCTGGAAGCGCTTGGCACCGAGCTGAATGATGTACGCGCCGTATCGGGCGAAGCACAAACCCAGCTTCGCCTCGTTTACGGGTCCCAGAACACGGCTGCGCAGGCAACCGGCACGGACACGGAATACTTCACGGCTCGCGACTGGACGGTGGATCTCGGCCGCGCCTTTACGGACGGGGAAGTCCGCAGCGGCGCCGGCGTCTGCTTGATCGGACAAACAATCCGGTCACAGTTTTTCGGCCAGGGTGACCCGCTGGACGAAGTGATCCGCGTCGGCAAAACCAGCTGCCGGGTGATCGGCACGCTTGGATCGAAGGGCTACACCGGCTTCGGTCAGGATCAGGACAACTTGGTTCTGATGCCGCTCACCACGTTCCAGCGGCGCATTGCGGGAAACCGCAACATCGACACGATCTATGTGTCCGTCCGGGATGGCGCATCCACCGCTCAGGCGGTGTCCGAGGTCACCGCCATCATGCGCGAAGTGCGCGGCATCCAGCCGGGCGGCGACGACAACTTCGACGTCCGTGACATGACGCAGATCGCCGATGCGATGACCAGCGCGACCACGGCAATGACCGGCATGCTTGGCGCCGTGGCGGGCGTCAGCCTGCTTGTGGGCGGCATCGGCATCATGAATATCATGCTGGTGTCAGTAACCGAGCGAACCCGCGAGATTGGCATCCGGCTCGCGATCGGCGCGCATGAACGCCACATCCTGGTGCAGTTCTTGGTAGAAGCCACGGTTCTGTCGCTGCTCGGCGGCCTGATCGGCATCGCACTCGGGCTGGGCCTTGCCGGTGGCGCCGCATCGCTTTTGGCCATCCCTTTTGCGCCCAGCCTCACCGTGGTCGTGATCGCAGTGGCGTTTTCCGCGCTGATCGGGATGGTGTTCGGCTTCTTTCCTGCTTTGCGGGGAGCGAGGCTGAACCCGATCGATGCCTTGCGGCACGAATAGGAAGCTCGGCCTTCCGTCAGACTGCCATTGGATTGGCGAAATGCCAGTCCCGGAACATCTGCATATGCGGCAGGAGGCCGTCGGGTGCTGCAGTTGAATCACCAAGGATCACGGCTCCATCGATTTCCGGATCCGGATCAACAGCCACATGCGCCTGGATGCGGTCGGCAATTGCTTCGGCGGACATCGGCAGCTGGTAGCGCCGAAACACCACCGTTCCCGCCGTTGTCGCAAGCACCTGGTAACCGGGCTCATGCGTGAAGGTACGCAGGTTGAGCCCCGTTTCTTCGGCGACCTCGCGTTCCATGTTGAAGGCGATGTCGATCACGCCGTCCCGCAGGTCCGCTTCTTCCAGGGACCCGGCCGCGAAATAGACCTTCCCGGGATTGGCGGTCCGTTGGCTCATGCGGATCGCAACCAGCGCTCCGTCCTTTGCAACCAGAGCCGGATGGGCGAAGCAATGGATGACGCCCGGGTGGGGGCGGATGCTTCGCCAGTAAAGCAGGCTTGCGTAGTCAGTCAGGTGACAGCAGCCGCGGAGTTCGTCGTCTGCCACATCCATTTGCGAAAACATGAGCACGCCGCCGTTGAAAAGCGCTGGCTGCGCCGCCTTCTCGATATGCCAATGACGGGCAATGGCCTCCGGGTTCTGCTTCGAAAACGGCAGAGGGTCGGGGTCGAGGCGCAGATTGACCGCACGAACCGGCTGCATCTGGTTGAGAAGGAGGTCGCGTCGGGTCATGGCTGTGAGGTCCAGAAGTTGCCCCGCTCTATTGCAGTTTCCCCACACTGTCACGCGGCCAGGAGCCCAAGCGTTTGGAACAATGGCGTCCGGGATGGGTTCTTCACGGAAGGCTCAGATTTGGTGGAAAATGCGCGGGATCCGCACCGCATCTATGGGAGAATCTTCGATGAAACGCATTCTGTCCCGTTTGGCGCTCGCCACGACGCTCTTGGTCACCGGGCTGTTTGGCATGACAGCACCGTCCGCTGCGCAGATGGAACGCCTGCAAAACGAAGCATCGCAGAACAGTGCGACACGCGTGTTGCCACCCCTGCAGCGTTATGACGGTGCGCGCGAACAGGTGCGCGGCAATGTGGTGCGCGCCGATTGGCGAGGCGATCGACGCCATTGGCGGCGAGACCGGGATCGCCGCCACTACCGGCAACACCGCCGCTATCATCGTGATCACTACCGCCGCGGTCGCGGGCCGGCGGTCTATTTCGATTATGGACCAAGCTATCGCTACGTCGAACCACGCTACGTCCAGCCGCGTTACGTCGCCCCACGCTTTGTGCGCCCTGCCCCTCGGATCCGCTTGTCGGCGGCCCATGTTCGCTGGTGCCACGCGCGCTATCGGTCATACCGGTCGTCCGACAACACGTTCCAGCCCTACAACGGACCGCGTCGGCAGTGTTACTCGCCCTATAGCTGATTGAGCTTTCGGGGCTGGTTCGGCCCCCAGCCTCTCTGCGGCCATCTTCGCGCTTGAACAATTTTCCCATAGCCATCTATTAGCGGTTGCATACAAAATGCGTAGCGGTTGAGGGAAATGTCTGATCCAGACGATCAACAAGCGCGGCAGCTGCACCGGCAGCGTGTGCTGAAGGGCGCGACGATCTTGAACGGCGTTTCGCAGTCAGAGATCAGCTGCACGATCCGCAACATGCATGAGCATGGCGCCGAGCTTCGGGTATCGCCCGAGGCCTTGGTGCCGACGAGCTTCCTGCTTTACGTGCCTGTGGACGGCATCGCCTATCAAAGCGAGTTGCGTTGGCGCACGGGCAACAGAGCCGGCGTGCGCTTCACCGGCACCGCTCCCAAGCCGCACTGGCACTACGGCTGATCCCGAGAAAAACGCACGCGCCGCAACCTGAGCCGCGAGCGCGTATTAGATTTTCACCCCGACGAACTTTGCTGCGTAACGTGCGCAGAACGGGGGAAGTTCGTTCTTGCCGATACCCCGCACGCCCGCAGGGGCTTGCCTCCGAGGACGTGCAAAAGAAGGAATCGTGGATCGGCTGTCAGGCCGAAGCGTTCCGGATCAGTTCACCGACTTGTCGACAAGTTTGTTCTATACCCCGCACGCCCGCAGGGGCTTGCCTCCGAGGACGTGCAAAAGAAGGAATCGTGGATCGGCTGTCAGGCCGAAGCGTTCGGATCAGTTGACGGATTTGTCGACAAGTTTGTTCTTGCCGATCCACGGCATCATGCCGCGCAGCTTCTCACCGACCTGCTCGATCTGGTGCTGGTCGTTGGTGCGGCGGATGCCCTTGAAGCGGGCCATGCCCGAGCGGTACTCCTGCATCCATTCGGACGTGAAGCGACCGGTCTGGATATCCTTCAGGACGCGCTTCATCTCGGCCTTGGTGTCTTCCGTGATGATGCGCGGGCCCGAAACATACTCGCCCCATTCGGCGGTGTTCGAGATCGAGTAGTTCATGTTGGCGATGCCGCCTTCATAGATCAGGTCGACGATCAGCTTCACTTCGTGCAGGCACTCGAAATAAGCCATTTCCGGCGCATATCCGGCTTCCACAAGCGTCTCGAAACCGGCGCGGATGAGTTCCACGAGGCCGCCGCACAGAACAACCTGCTCCCCGAACAGGTCGGTTTCGCACTCTTCCTTGAAGTTGGTTTCGATGATGCCGGAGCGACCGCCGCCGACGCCGCAGGCGTAGGACAGCGCGAGGTCGAGCGCATTGCCCGAAGCGTCCTGGTCGACAGCCACGAGGCATGGCACGCCGCCGCCCTTCTGGTATTCGCCGCGCACGGTGTGGCCGGGGCCTTTCGGCGCGATCATCACGACGTCGATCGTCTTCTTTGGCTCGATCAGGCCGAAATGCACGTTGAGGCCGTGGGCGAAGGCGATCGCGGCGCCATCGCGGATGTTCGGGGCGATGTCATTCTTGTAGATATCGGCCTGCAACTCGTCGGGCGTTGCCATCATCATCAGGTCGGCCCAACCGGCGAGTTCCGCCACGCTCATGACCTTGAGCCCGTCGGCTTCCACCTTCTTGGCCGTGGCCGAACCCTGCTTCAGCCCGATCGCGATCTCCTTGGCGCCGCTGTCCTTCAGGTTCAGCGCATGCGCGCGACCCTGGCTGCCATAGCCGATGATGCCGACCTTCTTGCCCTTGATCAGATTGAGATCGGCGTCGCGATCATAATAAACACGCATGGTGGTTCCTTCCCTCAGGTGGTGGTGGGTTTGACGTCAGTGTCCGGGTTTCGCCGGGTTCTCTCGCGCGCCGTAAAGCGCGAAGAATTGGGTGACCGCGCGCTGCGCGTCGGCCAGGATCTCATCGGGTTTCAACTCGATCGCCTCGCCAAGCAGAAGCCGCACCTGCACATCGCGGGCCACCAAGCCGAACAGCGTGCGAAAGGTTTCTTCCGTGTCGTCGAAATGGAGGAGCCCTACGGCACGGCCTGCTTCCAGAACGGGCTTCAGCCGCTCACCGATGGCGAAGCGTCCATTGGCCAGCACGATGGCGCCAAGCGTGTTGGGCGGAGATCCGGCTCCGCCAATCGCCACCCGGTTCAGCGCGAGCGACGTCCGGCTCGAAATCACGCTCAACCAGTTGGCGGCGAAATCCCTGAGGCTGTCACGCAAGGCACTGCTGTCGAGATGCTGGGCATCGAAATTGCCGGCACGCACCTGCGATGCCTGCCAGCGCACGGTTTCGCTGAGCAGGCCGTCGCGATCGCCGAACCACTTGTAAAGCGTTTCCTTGGAGCAGCTGGCGCGCCGAGCCACAGCTGTCATGGTCAAAGCATCGCCCTTTTCCACCAACAGCTCGAGCACGGCGTCGAGCACGGCCTGCTGTCGTTCTGAAGGGATCGCCTCGGCGCTCATTCAACCGTACCGTACGTTACGGTTCGGCTGATTAGCGGGAAGATGTGGCGCGCGCAAGCACCTTCTTTGCGGGCTGGACCTTGTTCTAGACGGCGACCTGAGTGCCGATCTCGACAACGCGGCCGGTGGGGATCTGGAAATACTCGGTCGCGTCGGCGGCCGAACGCGCCATGGAGATAAACAGGCGGTCCTGCCACTGCGGCATGCCGGAATTGGCGGATACTTTCAGCGACCGGCGGGACAGAAAGAAGGACGTCGTCATGATGTCGAACTTCCAGCCGAGCTTACGGCAGATCGCCAGTGCGCGCGGGATATTGGGGCGCTCCATATAACCGAACCGCAGCGAAACGCGCATGAATAGCGGGTTCAGATCTTCGATCAGCGCCCTTTCTTTCTCGGGCACGCGCGGCGTTTGTGCCGTCACCACGGAAAGGATCACGTTCTTCTCGTGCAGCACCTTGTAGTGCTTCAGGCTGTGGAGCAGCGCTGTGGGCGTGCGCTGAGGGTCGGCCGTCAGGAACACGGCCGTGCCTGGCACCAGCGTCGGCGGCTTCTTGGCGAGCTGTTCGATAAAGAAGTCGAGCGGCACTTCGTTCTTGCGCGTCTTGTCGAAGAGCGTCCGGCTCCCGACCACCCAGGTGCCCATGAGCACGATCACAAGGAGCGCGACGAGGATTGAGGCCCAGCCGCCGTCGAAGACCTTCACGATGTTCGACACAAAGAAGCCGATGTCGATGCTGATGAAGATCGCCGATAAGGCAATCGCCACCGAAACCGGCCATTTCCAGATGCGCAGCATGGCGACAAGCAGAAGGATGGTGGTGATCAGCATGTTTCCGGTGACGGAGATACCGTAGGCGGCCGCAAGCGAGCTGGACTCCTGGAAGCCGATCACCAGCATGAAAACCACGATGCCGAGTAGCATGTTGACGCGCGGCATGTAGATCTGCCCCGACTGCTCCGCGGATGTATGCTGGACCTGGAGCCGCGGCAGCATGTTGAGCTGCACCGCCTGGCGCGTCAGCGAAAAGGCGCCGGAGATCACGGCCTGGCTGGCGATCACGGTTGCCACCGTCGCGAGCAGCACCATCGGCACAAGCGTCCAGCCCTCGTTCATCTCAAAAAACGGGTGCCCGATCACGCCGTCATGGGCGAGCACAAAAGCGCCCTGCCCGAAATAGTTCAGCAGCAGGCAGGGAAACACCATAACGAGCCACGCCATCACGATCGGCTTGCGGCCGAAATGACCAAGGTCGGCATAAAGCGCTTCCGCCCCCGTAACGGCCAGAAACACCGCACCAATGGTCACGAAGGCTGTTGCCGGCGAGTGCATCAGGAACAGCACGATGTAGTACGGGTTCAGCGCATACAGGATGCCGAAATCATCCGAGATGTGGATCAGCCCGGACAACCCGATCGCCAGGAACCACAGCGCCGTCAACGGACCGAACACAATCGCCACCTTGGCTGTGCCGAAGCGCTGAACAGCAAACACAAGCGCCAGGATCACCAGCGTGATCGGCACCACATAGGGCTCGAACCGAGGCGTAACGACCTTCAGGCCTTCAACCGCCGACAACACCGAAATGGCCGGCGTGATCACCGCATCGCCGTAAAACAGTGCCGCTCCCACCATGCCGACGCCCAGGAGAACGGCGGGACGCGATGCAAAGCTTGAGCGAACCAGCGCCATCAGGGACAAGGTGCCGCCCTCGCCACGGTTGTCCGCGCGTAGAACAAACAGGATGTATTTCACGGTGACGATGATCGTCAGCGCCCAAAAGATCAGCGACAGGACGCCAAGGATCTGCTCGCGCGTGGCGAGGTTACCGCCGCTGGCCGCATGCAGCGCTTCGCGGAAGGCATAGATCGGGCTTGTGCCGATATCGCCGTAAACGACGCCCAGCGCGCCGAGCATCAGGATCGCAAGCCCCTCGTTTCCGTGTGCGGTTGTCTGCTGGGAAGTGGGGGATACTGCGGGTGACGCTGTGACGGTTGGCTCGTCAACACTCATGATAGTGCCCTCCTTTCGGGCGGGCGGCTCATTACGCCTGCTTGGCGGTAAGATCAATCGGCATCATCCGCACACCTCCCGCTGCCCAAGGGTGAGCTAGTGCGCCTGCATTGGCCGTGTTGGCCTGAAGCCCTATCTAGGCAAGGCGCTTCCATTTGGGAGGTGGCCCGCAGCGGGAGCCCCGCGGTGCGGTCTGGTTTTCACGAGCAAGGAAACAAGAGGAAACTTCATGCCTTCTTCCCTGGACGCAGTTCCGGCAGTCCGGCGCATCGAAACGGACCGCGATGACGTGTTTGCTTGTGAAATCACCGGGCATGTTTCAGCCGCTGATTTCGAGAACCTCTACGGCCTTCTTGAGGGCGCCTACGCCCTTCACAATCAGGTCGATGTGCTCGTGCATTTCACGAATTATGATGGCGTCGACTGGTCGGAAGTGTCGGACAACACGAAACAGGAAGGCCAGGAGCATGCCAGCCGGCATGTTCGTCGTTGCGCCTCCATCGGCGGCCCTGACTGGGTGTCCTACTTCAAGGGCTGGTTTGCCCCTTCCGTTGATGTCGAACTGAGGCGCTTCGAAGACGACGAAGAAGAACAGGCATGGGCCTGGATCGGGGCGCGCCCGATCGGCTGAGGATCTACTTCCACAATCAAGCTTATCGCCAAGACCGCAGCCGTGAGCTATGATGGGTCCCGTGGTTTTAAGGGGGACCATTCAAATGAAACGTGTCGATGATGTCTTTATCGGCCTGGGACTTGCTTGGCTGATTGCCGGTATGTTGATGGGCACCTGGTTGGGTGCTTCAGGCAACTTCCAGTTCACCAACACACATGCGCACATGAACCTCGTCGGCTTCACGGCCTCCGTGCTGTTCGGCCTGATCTACCGAGCCTATCCATCCATGAAAGCGTCCCGCCTCGCTCTTCCGCAGCTGGCGCTTTATCAGGCCGGAACAGTTCTGTTGCTGGCCGGCAAGGCCGTGATCGACAATGGCGGCTCCGAGGGCTTGGTCGGCATCGGTGCCATTGTGGTGATCTTGGGTGTCGCGCTGATGCTGGTTGTGTTTTTCGCCCGCAACCGAACCGTTGATGTACCCACGACGCTGACGCCAAGCCTGGGCTAGCCACGGCCGGCTCCAAAACTCAGCGCACGACGGTCAGGCGCTCGGCAGCGCGCGTGACCGCCGTGTACAGCCAGCGTTGCCGGGTGTCACGGAACGCCCAGCTTTCATCGAACAAGACCACGTTGTTCCATTGCGAGCCCTGCGATTTGTGCACGGTCAGCGCATAGCCATAGTCGAAATCGTCAAAGCGCTTCTTGAGCTGCCAGGAAATTTCTTCATCCGGCGTTTCAAAGGCCGCCTTCAGAAGCTTGATCTTGGCCACGCCGCGGTCGGGATCGTCTTCTTCCGGCGAAACCAGCAGGTTGATTCCCGGCTTCACCGTTTCGCGTGACGCCGTCATGACCTTCCAGAGCGAACCATTCAGCAGCCCCTTGGAGGGGTCGTTGCGCAGGCAAACAAGCTTGTCGCCCGCTTGCGGGTAGTCGGCCGTGAACCCTTTCAGTTCCCGCAGCCGTGCATTGTAGCGCCGGCGCGTGCGATTGGTGCCGACCAGCACCTGATCGGCGCCCAGCACCAGGTCCTGGTTGACCTCGTCCTTGCCGATCACCTGTGCAGTGCCGTAGTCGCCATACATGAACTCCTTGCCTTCGCGGACTTCCAGCGCCAGCCGGATGATCGGGTTGTCGCGGGCTTGGCGATGGATTTCCGTCAGGAGGTGATCGGGTTCATGCTCGGTAAAGAACCCGCCGCCCGAAATCGGCGGCAGCTGGCCTGGATCGCCCAGCACCAGAATCGGCGTGCCGAAGCTCATCAGGTCGCGCCCGAGTTGCTCGTCCACCATGGAGCATTCGTCCACGATGATCAGCTTGGCGCGGGCTACGGGGCTTTGCCGATTGAGCGCGAAGGTGGGCGACATGGAGGTCTTGCCCGGTGCCTCGTCGGACACGGCCTCTTCACCGCGCGGGCGGTAGATCAGGGAATGGATGGTTCGCGCGTTCGTCGCGCCTTTTGATCGCAGCACCTGCGCCGCCTTGCCGGTGAAGGCCGCGAACTGCACGCTGCCATCGACATTCTCGGCGAAATAGCGCGCCAGCGTCGTCTTGCCGGTGCCGGCATAGCCGAACAAGCGGAAGATCTGCGGCTTGCCTGATTTCAGCCAGCGCGCGACCGCCTGCAGCGCGTCGTCCTGTTGTGGGGAAAACTTCATCCCCAGCTCAAAGCGGATTCGAGGCAGGAGGGCAAGACAGAGCTATCGAGGTCAGTTGCGCGGAGTCGTTGCCCTTGGCCGCCAGTTCCCTCACCAGCCGGTCGGGGTTCGGATCTCGTACGTGGAAGGCCATGCAAGCGTCTCCGATCTAGACGACGTAACCTAGCGCCTAGACAAAAAGAACACAGGGCAACACAACCAGGCTGCTGGCCTCCTAGCGGAGCATCGGCCACAACGTCGCCGCAAGCAAAATACCCATCGTGATATTGAACCACTTCAACTTGACGGGGTCGGCCAGGAACCCGCGTAGCGCCACACCAAACCCGGTCCAGGTCGACAGGCTGGGCAGGTTCACGATCGAAAAGGAAACCGCGATGATCATCACCGACCAGAACGGGTCAACCGGGTTGGTGTAGATCGCCATTGCGCTGACGCCGATCACCCAGGCTTTCGGGTTGACCCACTGAAACAAAGCGGCCTGGAAGAAGGTCAGGGGCTCGGCTCGGTTTTCCTTCGCTGTACCCATGGTGCGTGATGTGCCGATCTTCCAGGCGAGGTAAAGGAGGTACCCGCCACCCAACACTTTCAGGGCGACGTTCAACGACGGATAAGCGGTCAGCAAAGCACCAAGGCCAAGCCCGATGGCCAGCAGAAGCGAGAAAAAGCCTGCGCCGATCCCCAGGATATGCGGCACGGAACGCGCAAAGCCGAAATTCACGCCGGACGAAAGCAGCATGAAGTTGTTCGGCCCAGGCGTGATGGAGCTCACAAAGGCAAATGCCAGGAGCGCAAGGAAACTGTCATGAGACATGAGATGACCTCGAAGGCGGAAACGCTCCGGTTACTGGATGGCGTTTCCGCGCTCTGCTGCGTTTTGCCTACATGCCTTCCGGCCCGCGGTTCATGGCCGCCACCCCGGTCCGACAGATCTCGATCAATCCGAGCGGCCGCATGATGGTGATGAACTGCTCGATCTTGGAAACCTTGCCGGTGATCTCGAAAATGAAGTGCTCCGTGTTGGCATCGATGACGCTGGCGCGAAACGCCTCCGCCAGCCGCAGAGCCTCCACGCGGTTTTCGCCTGTTCCAACAACCTTGACCAGCGCGAGCTCGCGTTCCAGCGGCCGTTCCTGCCCGAGTTCGGTCGCACGCACTGAAAGGTCGACCACGCGGTGCACGGGAACGATCCGCTCCAGCTGATGGCGGATCTGGTCCAGCACGTGAGCCGTCCCGCGGGTCACGATGGTGATCCGGGACAGATGGCTCTGGTGCTCGGTTTCCGAAACGGTGAGGCTCTCGATGTTGTAGCCACGGCCCGAAAACAGGCCGATCACCCGCGCGAGCACGCCGGGCTCGTTGTCGACGATCACGGAAAGCGTATGGCTTTCGGGCTGTTGAAGGTCCCGGGCGATGAAGTAGGCCGATCCGGTCGGCTGAAGCTGCGCGTTCATGGTCTTTTCTTGTCTCCGATCTTCACCCGGGCATTCGCCACTCAAACCAGCATCTTGCCCTTGGCGTCGATGGCCGTTGCGACGACCTCGTCCGTGGCTTCATCCGGCAGGAGCATTTCGTTGTGCGCCTTGCCCGAGGGGATCATCGGGAAGCAGTTCGCGAGGTTGGCCACACGGCAATCAAACAGAACCGGCTTCTTCACGGCGATCATCTCATTGATGGCATCGTCGAGTTCGTCCGGCTTGTCGCAGCGAATGCCATGGCCGCCATAGGCTTCGGCGAGCTTCACGAAGTCCGGCATCGCTTCCGTGTAGGAATGCGACAGGCGGTTGCCGTGCAGCAGCTGCTGCCATTGCCGCACCATGCCCATATACTGGTTGTTGAGGATGAAGATCTTGATCGGCGCTTCATACTGAACGGCCGTCGACATTTCCTGCATGGTCATCTGCACCGAAGCGTCGCCCGCGATGTCGATCACCAGCGCGTCGGGATGCGCGATCTGCACGCCGAGTGCTGCCGGCAGGCCATAGCCCATCGTGCCCAGCCCACCCGAGGTCATCCAGCGGTTGGGCTCCTCGAAGCCGTAATGCTGGGCCGCCCACATCTGGTGCTGCCCCACTTCCGTGGTGATGAAAGTTTTGCGGCCCTTGCTCATCTCGTAAAGCCGCTGGATCGCATATTGCGGCATGATCACGTCGCGGTTCGGCCGGAAAGCGAAGCTGTCACGCGCCCGCCACTGCTCGATCTGGCTCCACCAGGGACGCAGAGCGGCGTGGTCGGCGGTCACCGTTTCGCGCCACAAGCTGACCATCTCGTCGAGCACCCGGCCGCAATCGCCGATGATCCCAACATCGGCGCGCACCGTCTTGTTGATAGACGACGGATCGATGTCGATGTGGATCTTCTTGGAATGGGGGGAAAACGCATTGAGCCTGCCGGTGATGCGATCATCGAAGCGCGCACCGACGCAAAGCATCACGTCGCAATCGTGCATCACCATGTTGGCTTCATAAGAGCCGTGCATGCCGAGCATCCCGAGCCAGGCGGGTCCTGATGCGGGATAAGCGCCCAGTCCCATCAAGGTCGAGGTGATCGGAAACCCGGTGAGTTCAACGAGTTCACGCAGCAGCGCGCTGGCTTGCGGTCCCGCGTTGATGACGCCACCACCCGAATAGATCACCGGGCGCTTGGCCGTAGCCATGAGCGCGACGGCCTGGCGGATGGCTTCGAGGTCGCCTTCAAGCTTCGGCTGGTAGGACGTGCGTGGTGCCGGCTGCGGCGGCGTATATATGCCGCGTGCAAACTGAACGTCCTTGGGAATATCGACGAGCACGGGTCCGGGACGACCCGTCGTGGCGATATGAAAGGCTTCGTGCAGGATCGCTGCCAGTTCATTCACGTCGCGCACCAGCCAGTTATGTTTGGTGCAGGGCCGCGTGATGCCAACCGTGTCGGCTTCCTGGAACGCATCGGAGCCGATCAGGGTGGTCGGAACCTGGCCGGATATACAAACCAGCGGAATGGAGTCCATCAGCGCATCCTGCAGCGGGGTCACCGCGTTGGTTGCACCGGGACCGGACGTGACAAGCATCACGCCGGCGCGCCCGGTCGAGCGCGCATACCCTTCCGCCGCGTGGCCAGCGCCTTGTTCATGGCGCACGAGGATGTGCTGGACTTCTTCCTGCTGGAAAAGCTCGTCATAGATCGGCAGCACGGCACCACCCGGGTAACCGAAGATGTGCTCGACGCCATTGTCCTTCAGCGCCTGCACCACCATTTCGGCGCCCGACATTTCGCGCGTTCCGCTGGTTGCGTTGCTCATGCTCTCCATCCCGTCTCTTCTCGGCCCTGGGGGCGGGTCTGCTGCTGTCTTCGAGGCAATAAAAAAGGCCCCCGAGGGAGCCTGTGTCTTGCGCATGGGGTGCTTTCGCCCGGCGGTTACACCGCCTTGCCCACGCGCCATCCTACTACAATAATGGTTGTCTTGGTCATGGTGGGCGACCCTAAGGGCAAGATCACGTTCCGTCAATCCCTGCATAGCGGCCCGCACGAAGAATGTGCCATTGAACGTTTTCGCCGAACCTGCTCTTAACCACTGCGCCGCTAGGATACCCGCTGCATCGGGAGATCAAGCGTGATGTATGCCGACAAGGAGTTGCGTGCGGGCGAAGCAACATCGCAAGAACGCCGCGGCGCTGCACAGCCTGACTCGCGCATCCTCGGCCGCATCACAGCCTGTGATGGCGCCCGCGCCACGATCGCCGCCTTCGCATATGAGGGGGATGGTGCGATTCAGTGGACCGTTGGCCGGATGATCTCGGTCAATCTGGGCGGCACGCGCACAGTTGGGCTGGTTTATCACATCGGCACGACGGCTCTCACCTGGGACTCGGCCAACAGCAATCCGATCGAGGTCAAGATCGAGCTCGTGGGCGAAGTCCGCGATACGCCGGATGGGCCCGTTTTCGACCGGGGCATCACGATCTACCCCCATCTCGGCGCTTTGGCCCACCGCATCCGTGGCCGCGACCTGCAGGCTGTGTATGACCTCGGCGGCCGCCGTTCCGTCACGGTTGGAAATCTGACCCAGGACGACTCGATCGGAGCCAATGTCGCGATCGACGATGCGCTGAACCGCCACTTTGCTGTGGTCGGAACGACCGGCGTCGGCAAATCGACGGCTGTGTCGCTTCTGGTTCGCAAGGCCGTTGCCGCACGCCCGGACCTCCGCGTTCTGATCTTCGATCCACACAACGAGTTCTCGTCCGCCTTCCCGGGCCAGGCAAATCGAATCGATCTTGCCGGTCTCGATCTTCCATTCTGGATGTTTCGGATGGAGGAACTGGTCGAGGTTCTGTTCCGCGGCCGCAAGCCGGATCCCGACGAGGTCGACCTCCTGCGCGAACTGATCCCCTTGGCCAAGGCGGCTTACCGCAACGGCGGCCAAGTGGCGGTGCGCCGGTATGACGACGCCGCCGGTATTACGGTCGACACGCCGATCCCCTTTCGCATCGCCGATCTGACCCGTATGCTGGATGAGCGCATCGGCATGCTGGACAGCAAGGAAGCGCGCCCGGCGATGCGCGCGCTGCGCTCCCGTATTGACGGGGCCATTTATGATCCACGCTATCGCTTCATGTTCGGCTCGCGCCTGATCGACGACACTATCCACCAGGCGATCGGCAAGATCTTCCGCGTGCCCCATGAGGGCAAGCCCATCACCTGCTTTTCCATGGCCGGCATGCCGGCGGAAGTGGTGAATGCGGTGTGTAGCGTTTTGGCGCGCTTGGCCTTTGATCTGGCCATGGGCAGCGGTGGCCGCCTCAAGATCCTCGTGCTTTGCGAGGAAGCGCATCGTTATATGCCGTCCGATCCGGCGCTGGGCTTTGCTCCCGTCCGCCATGCCTTGTCGCGCATCGCCAAGGAAGGACGCAAATACGGCTGCTATCTTGGCGTCGTCACGCAGCGTCCAGGCGAGCTCGACCCGACCATCCTGTCGCAATGTTCCACCGTATTCGCTATGCGGTTGGCGAACGAGCGAGACCAGGACATCATCCGGTCCGCAATTTCGGACTCCTCGGCCTCCACCCTTTCCTTCCTGTCGTCCATGGGTCAGCGCGAGGCAATCGCGTTCGGCGAAGGCGTCGCAACCACCATGCGGCTGAAGTTCGAGCAACAACCCGCATCTCTGCTGCCCGGCGCCCAGGAAGATGTGGAGTCTTACAGTGAAATCGCCGAGGACGTGGATCTGGCCGAAATCGTCGACCGTCTTCGCGCCACGCCGCGTGCCGAACAGGTGCAAACCACCGCACCACTGGTAGCACCGCAGCGGCCGCAGGCGGCGCCCAGCCTGAGCCAGGCCGGCGAGCGCAACTATGTTGCGCCTTCCCGCGGCGAACCTGAGCCGCTACGTCCGATGCGCCGCGCCACCGACACGCCGTTCGGGCGGTTGTAGAAGATCCGCCCTTCTCTTTTTCCCTGATGGGGTATGCGTGGTGAGCCCGCGCCGTGCCGCGGCAGCTCAGCGCATCAAGCGCTGACGCGGTTCCGGCCCATGCGCTTGGCCTGATAAAGCATCCGATCGGCACGACGGTAAAACGACTCGGCGTCTTCCGAACCGTCCCAGATCGCAAGCCCTACACTCGCCGTCACCTTCAGCCGGACATTGCCGGATGTGATCGTCATGGCCGCAATGGCCTTGCGGATACGCTCCGCCAGCTTGAACAACAGTTCCGGGGTCATGTTGGGCGCCACGACGGCGAACTCTTCGCCGCCCAGCCGAGCCACGACGTCGTGATGCCGCGTCATATCCTTGAGGCAGTTGGCAACTTCGCGCAGCACCTGGTCGCCGACATCATGGCCGTGATTGTCGTTCACCAGCTTGAAGTGGTCGAGATCGAGGATCAACAAGCCGACCGGCTTGTCGATGCGCGCGAACTCGCCGAGATATTCGGGCAACGCATCATCGAAATAGCGCCGGTTCTGTGTGCCGGTCAGGCCATCGGTGAGCGCTGCCTGCTGCAAGGTCTCAGAGCGCTGCGAGAGCGTTTCCGTCATCGCACGGAGAGTTCCTTCGACCCGTACCTGTCCACGAATCAGGGGATAGATCAGGAAGGTTCCGAAGATGATGCCGGTTGCCAGCAAGACGCCGGACGCAAACAGAAGTTGCGCCACATAGACCCGATCACCGGCCAGCTGAGACGAAAGCGAGGTGACGTCCGCATGCAGCACACCATAGGCGTGCAGGTTCAGCACCCCAGCGCCGAGAACCAGCGCGACGAAGACGAAGAACGCTGATTCAGCCTTGTGGAACCGCACCATTTCCCCCGTTGTCTCCTGACACTCTTCTAGGCCGAAGGCAGCTTACATCAAGTTAATTTCGTGATGCAGAAATGGCGTTGCAGCCCCAAACTGGATGCTGCCTGCCACCGGATTTTCTTCTTTAAGGAACTTCTTAAGAAAAGCCGCTGATCCTTTGCCACTCTGGCCCGAGCTGGTTTCGAAACCACGTGGACTGCCGTCTTGAATACTGTCTTGTCGCGATCTTTGCCCGTTCGATCGCGTCAGCAAGTGTCACGCGATTTTGAAGAACCCCGGTCAACTCGCGCACCCCGATCGCTTTCATGGAAGGCATCGCCGGGTCAGGTTGCGCTGCAAGAAGCGCGGTGACTTCCTCCAGCGCCCCCTCCTCCACCATCCTGTCAAAGCGCTGGTCGATTCGGGCGATCAGCGTCGGACGATCCGGTTCAATCACCTTGAATGTTGCGCTCGCGCGATCGATCAGCGGCGGGCGGCTGTCGGCCTGCCAGGCGGCGATCGAGCGGCCGGATGTTTCCAGCACCTCAAGGGCGCGAACAATGCGCTGCCCGTCGCTCGGACGCAGGATGGTGGCGACCTCCGGATCTTCGGCGCGCAGGATCCGGTGCAGCTTCTCCGGTCCCTCTTCATGCAGTTTATAGCGCCAGCGGTTGCGCACATGGTCGGGGATCTCCGGCATTTCCGCGAACCCTTCCACCAGTGCGCGGAAGTAAAGACCGGTGCCACCCACGAAGATGAAGCGCCTGCCCTCTTCTGACGCTGCCAGCGCTGCGACATCGCGCAGCCAGGAGCCGGTGGAAAAGGCGATACGTGGTGAAACATGGCCATAGAGCCGGTGCGGCGCCTGCCGGAGCGCATCAGCGTCAGGCCGCGCCGTGATCACCCGCAGGACGTCATAGACCTGCATGGAGTCGGCGTTGACGATCACCGCGTTCTGTTGTTCGGCGAGGCGAAGCGCCAGCGCCGACTTGCCGCTCGCGGTTGGCCCCGCTATCAGGATCGCGTCGCGGATCAAGGCCGCTTTATCGCTCGAACGTTGCGCGGGTTGTTCCATGGCTCTGGTTGTTACGCTCGTTTCTCATCCTAAAAACCCGGTGCTGACTGCCCTTCTTGCCACCCGAGTTGCGGCGGCGGTGGGAGCAGGTCCGGTTTCCTGGTTGAGCGAAGCTGTCGCCTGCGACCTTTCCCCGGATCCGTCTCTCCCCAAAAGCGATGTCGAACGGGCGGGGCGGGAAGCTATAGCTGATCACCCCGTCGATATCATAGTGCAGGACGCGGCACAGCGCAGGAAAAAAATCCTCATCGCCGATATGGACTCCACCATGATCGAGCAGGAATGTATCGACGAACTGGCAGCCGAGGTTGGTCTCAAGGACCACGTCGCCGCCATCACCGCTCGCGCCATGAATGGTGAAATCGCCTTTGAACCAGCGCTGCGGGAGCGTGTCGCCCTTTTGCGCGGCCTTGACGCGGGCATCATCCGCCATGTGATCGACACCCGTATTCGCCTGGCTTCGGGTGGCCGCACATTGGTCGCCACCATGCGTGCCAACGGTGCCTACACCGCATTGATCTCCGGTGGCTTCCGCGACTTCACCGATCCGATCGCAGCTGAGCTCGGCTTTCATGAGAACCGTGCCAACCAGCTTGATGTCGAGAACGGCCGCTTCAGCGGAACCGTGGCGGAGCCGATCCTGGGCCGCGAAGCCAAGGCTGAGGCACTGCGTGCGATTGCTGCCGAACGTGGCTTGCAGCTGTCCGATGCCCTCGCCGTAGGCGATGGCGCCAACGACCTCGACATGATTCGCCTGGCAGGAAGTGGCGTGGCATTGCACGCCAAGCCCGTTGTTGCCGAACAGGCACCCGTTCGCATTGATCATGCTGATCTGACTGCTCTCCTCTTCTTGCAGGGCTACAAGGCGTCCGACTTTGTTCATTGAGAACGCAGTGCAGCACGTTGGACGACCTCCCGGACTTGCTTCCGGATAGATCCATCCCGAAAAACAAAAAAGGGCAGCCACTTGGCCGCCCTTCCGGATTCTTCAGCTGAAGTTTTCGGCTACTCGATCCGCACGGTTACGAAGCGCAGCTCACCCGTTTTTGAAGCCAGCATGAGCAGCGCGTTCTTGCGGCCCTGCTCTTTGAGGCTGCTGATGCGATCGAGCACATCCTTCGGGGTTGCAACCGACTCCTGGGCGATCTCGGTGATCACCTCGCCGGCCTCGATCCCCTTTTCGGCGGCCGCGGATCCTTCTTCCACACCCGTGATCACGACCCCGGACACTTCCTTGGCAATGGAAAACGCGGACCGTTGTTCGTCCGTCAGTTCCTCAAAGGTCATACCAAGTGCAGCTGCATCCGCAACATCACCCTGATCCGGCTCTTCCGGTGCTGCGCTGTCGATCTCGGCTTCCGCCATCTGTTCGCCGTCCTCGAGCCGGCCAAGCGTGACCTTTACCGTTTGCTCGGCGCCCTTGCGCACGATCAGGACATCGACGGCTTTGCCCACGGGGCTATCTGCAACCACGCGCGGCAGATCGCGCATTTCGCGCACGTTCTTGCCGTCGAACTTCAGAATCACGTCGCCCGGCTGGATGACGCCATTGTCCACCGGACCGCCCTTGATGATGCCCGCAACAAGCGCGCCTTCCGCCCTGTCCATGCTCAGGCTCTCGGCAATATCCTCGGTGACCGGCTGGATGCGCACGCCGAGCCAGCCGCGGCGGGTTTCCCCGAATTCCCGCAGCTGATCCACCACGTTGCTCGCCAGCTTGGCGGGAATGGAAAAGCCGATGCCGATGGACCCACCGGACGGCGAAATGATCGCCGTGTTGATGCCCACCACTTCCCCATACATGTTGAACAGCGGCCCACCGGAATTACCGCGGTTGATTGCGGCATCCGTTTGGATGAAATCGTCATAAGGGCCGGAATTGATGTCGCGGTTGCGCGCTGAAACAATGCCCACCGTCACGGTGCCGCCCAAACCGAACGGGTTACCGATCGCCATCACCCAATCCCCGATCCGGATGCGATCGGAGTCGCCGAAGCGCAACGACGTGAGCTTACGCGCCGTCGGGTCGACTTTTAGAACGGCGATATCTGTTTTGGTGTCGCGTCCAACCAGCTCGGCCTTCAGCTTGCCACCATCGGAAAAGATCACCTCGATCTCGTCGGCATCCGCAATCACGTGATTGTTCGTGACGACGATCCCTTGTTGCGCATCGATCACGAAGCCGGACCCAAGCGACTGGACATCGCGTGGGCCTTGGCTCTGCCCTTCGCGGTTCTTGAAGAACTCCTCAAAGAAGTCCTGGAAGGGCGAGCCTTCCGGCAGTTGCGGCATCGGCACCGCATCCGGGCTGTCCGAGCCCTTGGCGTGCTGCGATGTCGAGATATTCACCACGGCACCAAGGAGGTCTTCGGCGAGGTCTGCAACGGACGCAGGCCCTTGGATCGGGGTCGGCTGCGCCGGCTGGCCAAGCGGCACGCCCTGCGGGTTCTGTGGATTGCCTTGTGCTTCGCCTTCGGGAACCGCGTCGGGCGCGACATCAGGAAGAACCGGCGGCGTGACCTGCGCCGAAGCCGGACCGAAGCCACTCGTTGCAAGGAAAGCAGTGGCAATCAGCAGGCGCAGACCTGCTCCAACCCCGGTCGACGTCATGGAACTTCTCCGTTCATCCGATGGTGCCACGCAGGCCCAGAGCGGTGTGTCGACATGTTTGCGGGAATTGAGGCGCGTTTGCGACCGTCTCTTTCAAGCCCCGCAATAAATCCTGCGTTATCCGCGGACCACCCAAACCAGCACGACCCCGGCAAGCATGGCCACAAGGCCACTGATGCGCAGCGTTGTGTCGGCGGTGGTCCGAACCTCTTCCGCCAACCGGCGGGCGAAGTTCGGAAAGCCACAATAGATCAGGCCCTCGATAACGAGCACGAGGCCGATCGCGTCGAGAAAGTCGTTCAACGGAAAACGACTACTGAGCCGGCGTCGGCGCCGTTGCCGGTGCTTCCGGAACGAGGCCGGGCACCGGAGCGTCTTCGGTCGTGCCGCTCAGATCTTCCTGAGGCGTTGCTGCCGCGGGCGTAGGGTTCGCGGGCGTTGCGCCAGCAGTTGCTGGTCGCGCTCCGGCCGCAGCCGACGCATTGTTGCCGGTTGGGCTTTGGAAGAACCGGAAGAACTCCGTGTCCGGCGACAGCAGCATCGTCGTGCCCTGCCCGTCCAGCGCCGCGTCGTAAGCGGCCATGGACCGGTAGAACTCGAAGAACTGCGGATCGCGGCTGAACGCATCCGCAAAGATCGCGCTGCGCTCGGCCTCGCCTTCACCACGAAGAATTTCCGACTCGCGCTGGGCTTCGGCGGTGATTTCCACCACCTCGCGATCGGCGCGAGCGCGGATGCGCTGGGCGGCTTCACGACCGCGGGCACGAAGACGCTCGGCTTCGGCGAGGCGCTCGGCGCTCATGCGGTCATAGGTCTGCTGCGACACTTCCTGCGTCAGGTCGGTGCGCCGGATGCGCACATCCGTCACTTCCAGGCCGAGCGACTCAGCGTCGGGCCGCACCTGGTTCGCCACTTCGCGCATCATTTCGCTACGCTCTTCAGAAAGAGCGGCTTCGAAACCGCGCAAGCCGTAAACGCGACGCAGGGCGGCATCGAGGCGCGTACGCAAGCGCTGTTCCGCCAGCTGCACGCTGCCGGACACGGTGGACCGGAACACCCGCGGATCGGCGATGCGGTAGGCAAGGTAGGCGTCCACCTCGTAGAACCGGCCGCCCGATACCTGAACGCGGATATTATCGAGGTCGAAGCGCAGAACGCGGTCGTCCACCAGCTGGACGTTGTCTGCATTCAGGAAGCCGAACGGCGCCTTGAAGTAGATGCCGGGCTCCGTCTTCACGTCGACGATCTCGCCGAAGCGCAGCACGATGGCCTGTTGGCGCTCGTTCACCACGAACACAGAGGAATAAACCAGCAGTGCCAGCACTGCGAGGATAATCAGGATTGCAGGAAGACGGTTCGCCATCAGTTCGTTGCTCCCGTCGTCGCCTGCGCGGCTGGACGCGGCTGGTTAACAACCGGAGCAGGCGCGCGAGTCTGCGCTTCCGGCCGGTTTTGGAGTTGCGGCAAGGGCAGGTATGGCACGACACCCGACCCGCCTGCGCCGGTGCCCGGCTCGACGATGACCTTGTTGGAATTGCGCAACACGCGCTCCATGGTTTCAAGGAACAAGCGCTGCCGCGTGACCTCCGGCGCTTTCGCGTATTCATCGTACACGGACACGAAGCGCTGCGCCTCACCCTGTGCTTCCTGCACCACGCGGGTCTTGTAGGCTGCCGCTTCTTCGCGAAGCTGCGCCGCCTGTCCCCGCGCCTGGCCGAGCCGCTGGTTGGAATACTGGTTGGATTCTTCCACGAAGCGGTCTTCGTCCTGTTCCGCGCGCTGCACTTCCTCGAATGCGTTTGCCACTTCGCGCGGCGGCGCCGCATCTTCGATCGAGATCGCGTTGACGTTCAAGCCTGCGCCATAGCTGTCCAGCGTCTGCTGCATGATGGCGCGCACGTCTTCTGCAATGCCCTGGCGGTCGTCGCGGAAAATGTCCTGGGCCGGTCGCCGGCCAACCGATTCGCGCATGGCGCTTTCGGCAACCTGCCGCAGCATGTCGTCAGGGGTGGCAACCTGGAACAGATAAGCCGTCGGATCGGCGACCTGATAAGCAACCGAGAAGCGCACATCCACAATGTTCTGGTCGCCCGAAAGCATCAAACCACTGGAGTTCGCATTGTTGCCGCTGCGTGTTTCGCCGATGTTGATGAGCTTTTCAGCGACGTTTGCCACTTCGACGGTCTCGAAAGGCCAGAAGTGAAAGTGCAGGCCTGGCTCAGAAAGGTCCGGCTTCGGCTTGCCGAACCGAAGTTCCACCGCGATCTCATCCGGCTGCACCGTGTAGATCGACTGGAAGGCCCAGAAGGCAACGAGAACCAGAGCGATCAGACCATACAAGGCCGGCCCGCCGCCGAGACCCGTTCCCGCATTGCTGCCGCCGCCGCCTCCGCCTGGAAGCGCGCGCCGCAGCCGATCCTGGCCGCGCCGAATGATGTCTTCAAGATCGGGCGGTGTGCCTTGCGGACCGCTTGGTCCTCTTGGCCCCTGGCCCCACGGGCCATTGCCGCCGCCACCGCCGTTGCTCCCCCACGGCCCGCCGCCGCCATTGCTCTGATTATTCCAGGGCATCAAGTACCTTTCAAAACATGCCGTATTGCGGGGAGTTAAGCGCTCCACCCACACCCAGTACCTTCTATAAGGACGCGAAAGCGCGCTTTCAACGCGACGTCACGCGCAGTTTAAGCTCCAACTGCGATAAAGCGGGGCGCGGGGCTTCAGGGAGAAGCACGGCGGCGCTCGTAAACGACGCTCCGGGTCGGATAATCGTCCCTTTCGCCAGCCGGTACTTCCACGGAGCGGGTGGGCACGAAGCGCTGCGGATCAATGGCGGGAAAGGTGGTATCGCCGTCGATCTCGGCCAGCACATGCGTCACCCGCAGCCGGTCTGCAATGCCGATCGCCTGCTCGAAAAGCTGCCCCCCACCAATCACGCAGATTTCATCCGCATCGGGCATGGTTTTGGCTCTTGCGCGGGCGAGCGAAAGCGCATCCGCCAGGGAATGCACCACCTCCACCTCCCCGGGGCGGTAATCCGCGTTGCGTGACACCACGATGTTCAAGCGCCCCGGCAGCGGCTTGCCAAGGCTTTCATAGGTCAGGCGCCCCATCACCACCGGCTTGCCCATCGTGTCGGCCTTGAAGCGCTTTAGGTCGGTGGAAAGCCGCCACGGCAATCCACCTGCGCGCCCGATCACGCCGTTGGCGGAAACGGCTACAACCAGCGTGATGTCCATCGCTTCATCCTTCCGAGCCGTTTGGCTCAAACTGCTACATCTGCTGCGATGGCGCGGTGAGGATCATAACCATCCACGGCGAAATCTTCGATCCGGTAGTCGTCGATGCTGTCGGCATGCCGGGTCAAGCGCATGCGAGGCAGTGCTCGGGGCTGGCGTGACAGTTGCTCGCGCGCGGCATCGAGGTGGTTTCGGTAAAGGTGGACATCGCCACCCACCCATACGAAGTCGCCGAGTTCAAGCTCGGCCTGATCGGCCAGCATCAGCATCAGCGCCACCGTTCCCACCCAGTTGAAGGGCGCGCCAAGCATCAGGTCGACGGAACGCTGCATCATCATGCAGGACAACCGTCCCTTCGTGACATGGAACTGGTACACCATGTGGCAGGGTGGAAGCGCCATTTGGCCGAGATCGGCCACATTCCAGGCGTGAAACAGCATGCGCCGGCTCGCCGGATCGCGCTTCAGCGTTTCCACAAGCGCGCCGATCTGGTCGTAAACCTTTCCGTCGGGTCCTTGCCAGCGCCGCCACTGCTTGCCGTAGATCGGCCCGAGGTCGCCCCACTGCGCGGCGAATGCATCATCCGTAAGGATGCGCGTTTCGAAGTTTGCCTGGCTGATCGTTTCGCCGGACGCCTGCCGGTATTTCTGCAAAGGCCAGTCTGTCCAGATCCGCACGTTTTGTTGCAACAACGAGCGCAGATCCGTGCGTCCTGTCAGGAACCACAGCATTTCCTTGACGGCCGTTTTCCAGAACACTCGCTTCGTGGTCAGGATCGGGACCGTCCCGTCGGAAAGATCGAAGCGAAGCATCTCGCCGAACAAGGAGAGAGTGCCGACGCCCGTCCGGTCAAGTCGCTCGTCGCCGCGCTCCAGAACCCGTCGCATGAGATCGAGATAGTGTTGTTCCCCGTGGCTCATGATGGTGCTGGATCAGCCATCTTCCGGAAAGTCGGTGCCAAGCGCCAGGTCTCGATGCGCTTCGAGTTCTGTGATCGTGTTCAGAAGGTAGCGGGAAACGACCTTGTGCCCGCCAGCCCCCAGGACGATGTGCAACGGCGGTTTGTCCATCTGCGAAAGCGTGATCATGGCTTCGCCGGCGCGAACCGGATCGCCGGCCTGCTTGCCGCTGTAGCCGTCGAGGTCGGCAAACCGCTTGCCGACGGTGTCGGCATAATCGGCGATTTGCGTGCTGGTGCGCTGGAGCGAGCGACCTGCCCAATCGGTGCGGAAAGGCCCTGGTGCCACACAGGTGACCCGGATCCCGAGCGGGCGCATCTCGTTGGCGAGCGACTTGGAAAAGCCTTCCACCGCGTGCTTGCTCGCAGCGTAATAGCCGGAGCTCGGATTGCCGACGAAGCCGGCAACCGAGGTGATGTTCATGATGTGCCCACTGCGCTGCTTGCGCATGAGCGGAAGCACGGCTCGGGTCAGGGCAAACAGGCCGAACACATTTGTTTCGAACTGCGCCCTGATCGCCTCGTCTTCCCCTTCCTCGACCGAGGTCAGATAGCCGTAGCCTGCATTGTTGACGAGTACGTCGATGCGCCCGAAGCGCTCTTCCGCGGCCGCAACGGCTTCGGTTATCTGGCTCTGCTGCGTCACGTCGAGGTCGAGCAACAGGACGTTGTCACCGGCGAGGTCGGAAAGGCTCGACTTGTCCCGCGTCGTGGCAACTAGGTTCCAACCCCGCTTGGCGATCAACTCGGCCAGCGCACGTCCGAAGCCGGTCGAACAGCCGGTGATGAACCAAACCGGGTTGTCTGCCATGGTGTTCTCCACAGAATGCCGTTTCGCGGTTCATCCCGCGTTTTTGGCTTGGGTGCAACGGTCAGCTTGCACCGGCCCTTTGCAGAAGCTTGCAGAACCCTTATATCTCGTTTGTCGGCTTGACCGACTATGGAAATAAACGGCCGTTGAAATAAGCCATTCGGACCCGGGGGCGGTACCCGGCGCCTCCACCACGAACCGCTGGAAACAGCGGCTGGTGCTGGGGGCGAAATAGGATCGACGAGGGTGTAAAGAGCGGACTTTTTCCCGGCATTGTACCACCGTTATCGGGCTAAACTTGTAGTTGCAAACGACAACTATGCGGAAGCACGTCTCGCCGCTTAATGCGGTGCGATAGCTTCAAATCAAGCCCTAGGGGTTCGCACTTCTAGGCGGGGTTCGGAGGTACCTGGCAACAGAAACCTCCACTTCCCTTCTTTGATGACGCAGGCGCGATTGCTCGGTTTACGGAACCGAGAAGCTTCTCTAAACCTTAGCTCACGATTCAATCGGAACTGCTTGCGGCCATGGCCGAAGACCACATCCGCTACGATATTCTGGCCCAGGAGGCTTTGCGCGGCGTTATGCGCAAGGTGCTGACGGAGGTTGCCCGCTCGGGCCGGCTTCCCGGCAACCATCACTTCTTCATCACCTTCCTGACGGGTGCTCCCGGTGTGCGGGTTTCGACGCGCTTGAAGGAGCGCTATCCCGAGCAGATGACGATCGTGCTGCAATTCCAGTACTGGGACTTGAAGGTCACCGACACCGGCTTCGAGGTTGGCCTCTCCTTTTCCGATGTGCCCGAAAAGCTGGAAGTTCCGTTCTCAGCCGTGCGCGGCTTTTATGATCCCTCGGTGAACTTCGAGCTGGAGTTCGATGTCAAGCCGGTTGAACCAGCCGAGGTGATCCCCGTCGAGCCTCCGGCCCCCGTTCTCAAGGCAGTGGACACGGCAACCGAACCGAAAACGGCGCCGAAATCGGCAAAGGCGGATCCGAAGAAGAAGGCCGATAAGCCGGCGGCTGCGGCAAAAACCGACCTGGCGGAACCCGCTGCCGGCGAAGAAGGCGCCGTGAAAAGCGCCGACGTCGTTTCCCTCGACGCGTTCCGTAAGAAGTAGGCGGCAAGGGAATGGGCGACCTCGTCAATCTTCGCTCCGTGCGCAAACAGCGTGCGCGCATTGAAGCGGAGCGTCAGGCGGAAGAAAACCGGCAACGCTTCGGCCGCACCAAGGCTGAAAAAACGCAGCAGGAACAAGCGGAAGCGCGCCAATCCTCCCTGCTCGATGGTCACCACCGGGGTGACCGCAAGCCCTCGTGATCACCCGGGTCGCCAAGCGTTCCGTTTCGATCGGCGGCCACCGAACAAGCATTTCTCTTGAAACGGCGTTCTATGCCGAACTCGAAGCCATCGCAGAACGGCGCAACACCAGCGTAGGCCGCCTGGTGGTGGACGTCGATGCAAGCCGCGACACGGATGTGAACCTGTCTTCGGCGCTGCGCCTGTTTGTTCTGGCCGATCTGCAAGCACGATTGGCGGCAAAGGAAACCGCCTGATCCAAACCGGCGTTTGACCCAGCCCTAGCCGTCCGGCAGGTTCTGGAACACGCCGGGCAAGGTACCGCCGGCGCCGGGTGCGGAAGGGGGCTGCAATGGCTGCAGCGACTGCGAACTCGATTGCCCAAGCGGCAGATCGAGAGGCGGCACCTCCACCGGCGGGCTGGGAGTGGTCGTCGGCGCTGGTGTTGGCTGCGGCTGGGGTGCGGCTTCAATCGCCGCGTCGCGGGCCGCTTGCGCGGCCGCAGCGGCCGCTTGCGCCTGCTCTTCGGCGTCGCGGCGCGCTTGTTCGGCTTGTTGGCGCGCTTCTTCTTCCGCCCTTTGCCGCTGTTCTTCTTCCTGGCGCAGGCGTTCCGCTTCGTTGCGCGCGTCTTGCAAAGCCGCGTAATAGCGGGTTTCGCGGCGCAGCCGTTGTTGTTCAAGCAAAAGCGCCTGCATGGCTTCCACTCGCGCCTGCTCGATCTCCAGGGCGCGCTGCGTCAGGAACTGCGACAAGGCAGCCGTATCGTAGGTGACGTCAGGGTTCTCCACCGGCCCCGCGAAGCGCACGGTCACCGTGGGTTCGGAGCCCACCAGCGCCGCATTACCGGGTTGGTAGGCGATGGTGGCCTGTCCATTCACCGTGGTGGTGCGCGCATCGAATGTCAGATCAACAGCCATGGTTGATTCGGGCGCCGCGAAAGTCGTCAGGGGGGCACGAAAAACGCCGTTGGCGACCGCAAAGGCCGCCTCGGCATCACCGGCTTGGTAAACGCCTTGCCCAACAATACCGGGTGCGAACTCCGCCACCGCGATCTGGTCCACGGTGCGGCCGATCTGGTCGGCTTGGGCAAGCAGTGCGGGCAAGGCGGTCGGGTTCAAGCCCGAGATGGTGAGCCCCTTCAGCGTCACGGTTCCCGAACCGGACAAGGCGGCAACCATCGCTTCGGGCGACTTGCCGCTGGCGCTGACCGTGATGCCGAAATCACCCTGTCCGCCGAGAGCCTCGTTGCCGCTCACCCGCTCAACTGCGCCATTCGCCAGCGCCAATTGCGCAGACAGGAGGCCGTTGCCCCCTGCGTTCTGGAGGCTCACGAGACCGGAGATTGTGCCACCGGCAAACTCGCCCTTCAGGTCGGTAATCCGCAATCCCTCTCCGTCGAGCCGCAGTCCGAAGCTGGCATCTGAAACCAGCAGCCCGATGCCGACTTCGAGTTCGCCCGCATTCAGCTTCAGGTCAACGGTGAACGGCAGCAACACCTGGCTGGCGAAGGGTGTTTGCGACCATTCCCCGGCTGGCCCGGCTTCGAAAGGATCGATCCCCGTTACCATCCCAGCGGCCGTTTCGAGGTCGAGGTCGGCCAAAAACAGGTCGCCGGCCAAATGCGGCCGGCCTTCGATCACCTCGCCGCTGATCGTCCCTTGAACGTCACCGCCGTTCCAGGAGCCCTGGACATTGGCTTCGAGCCTGCCTTCCGCGAGCGAAACGGGACCGGCAAGCCCCACCGCAGCACCCAGGCCCATGCCGCGCACGCCAAGTCCCGTGGTCATCAGCCAGGGTTCGATATCGCCGGCAGTAAGACGCGCGTCGCCTTGTGCGCGGAGGGTTCCGTCGCGCATGAACACGGTCCCGTCGAAGCCACCATCGAGGTCCGTGCTGCGCAGGGTGGCCGATGTGCGCAGACCTCCCGCCAAGGTTCCATGAAGCTGGAGATCGGCTTCCGTGCGGTCGAGAAGCCCCAGCGGCAGGGCGGGCAAGCCGGCCAGCGCAAGAAGAGCGGCGCCATCTTCGTTGGCCGCATCAAGCGACAGGATCAACGGCAGGTCGAGTATTGGCTTGTCGAGGTTGCTGCTGCTGGCTGTCAGCTGCAAGCGTGTGCCGCCGCTTGTGCCCCTCGCGCTGACGGCGAGGCCACGTGCCCCGTCGCCCGCCGCCGCGGCACTTGCCACCACATCCAGGCGCGTGTCGGCGAACAGCCCCGGATAGGCCACGGCCCGAGCCTGGAGCTCGCTGACAACAGGGTTCTGCGGGAAGCGGGCCGCGAGCTGCTCCACAAGCGGCGCGAGGTCGGTGGCGATCAGCGATGCATCGATGTCGCCCGTCGGCTGAGCGTCCAGATGGTCGAGGCTGCCCGTTGCGCTGATGCTGGCACCAGCCAGCCCGCTGATCGCGAGCCGGTCGATTTCCAGCCTGTCTGCGCGCAGGCGCAGCGCAGTGTCGAGGCTGTCTGCAACAAGGCCATAGGCACGCACAGGCCCGGCCTGGACGGTGAAATCAAGATCATGGTCGGCGAGCCGCGTTTCACCCCGGTCGCTCACGAAGATCGAAGCAAAGGCTGCAAGCCCGTCCACGTCCAGTGCATCGCCGTCGAGTTCAACACGAATGGAAGGGCGCGCATTGGGCGGCTGCGCGCGCTCAACGGCGCCGCGGAACCGTGCATCGCCCAGTTGAAGCTCAAGATCGGTCAGGCTCTGCCGCGTTCGGCTGATGTCCACCTTGGCATCGAAGCCTGCCGCCGGCAGCACGCGGATCGCTTCATCCACGTCGCGGGAGAGCCAGGCGGCAAAACCGGACGGCTGCGCCACCGCAAGCAGCAACTCGCCCGAAAAGCCGAAGTCCTCGCCCACCCGCAGGACACCACTGCCTTCCAGCGTCGTGCGGCCGGGCAGCGTCGCGGCGAAGGTTTGCAGGCGCCAGCCACCCGCATCAGGCTGCGCGGAAAGCCGCACGTCCCGGATCGTGGTATCGCCTGCAACCACCGCCGGCAGGTTCACCTCCACCGTTCCCGGGATAGTGGGCTTCGGCAAAGCGTTGACCACGCGCTCCAACGCCGCGATCCGCTGTTCGAGGGTGATGCCTGGCCCTGCGGCGCCCGCAACGGTTTCATCGAAGCGCACCTGCGCCCCATCGGCCGTGATGAAAAAGCTCGGCTCTTTTTCCAGCGAAAGTTCCGCCGACCCTTCCGCTGTATAGGGATTGTCGAGCGGTCCTGTTTCGAAGCGATAGTCCGGCAACGCGAAACGGTCGCTCTCGAGGGCGAAGCTTCCGGTGAGCCGGTAAGCCGGCACGGCTTCCGCTTGCGGCGCTGCGTTTTCGGCGCCATCTACGGTGGGAACAGCGGCCTCGTTTCGCGCGGCAAGCCGCAGCGTCCCGGTATAGTTCGGTTGCGTGCCCTCGAACTGCAGCGTTCCGTCGAGATCGACGCTGAAGGGGATCTGCTGCGGGGTCACCCCGACACGCAGCCGCATGCTGCCGCTTTCATCCACCGCGCCAGTGCTGACCGCGAGTGCGGCCGGTTGCCCGTCGATCTCTGCCACGCCCTCCATGCGCCACGGACCGGCCAGCGAGCGCGCCGATAGCGTCGCATCAAGGCCGCTCAGGCTGTGGGTGCTTCCGCTCGGCCCATGCACGAGGTCGACCTGCCCATCCGTGATCGTCAGCGCTTCCACCGAAATCTGGCGCGGGTCGAACCGCGTGTTGGGTCGCACGGCCCAGTCGACGGCGCCGCTTTCATCCACGACGATCCGCAGGTGCGGCTGAACAAGCCGCATGTCGAAGATCCGGAATTCTCCGCTCATGAACGGCGCGAGTTCTGCATCCATGGAAAAGGTTGCCGCCGTCATGGCGGGCTGACCCGGTTCGGTGCCCGCCACTTCCACATCCGCGAAGGTCACGGAAGGAAACGGCAGCAAGCGCGCACTGGCATCACCGCGCACGGTCACTTGCCGGCCTAGGATGCGCGTTGCTTCGGCTTCGAACTCCGCGCGGTAACTGGACCAGTTGATGAAATACGGGGCGACCAGCGCTGCGGTGAGCAGCAGCACGACCAGACCTCCGATGAACACAAACAAACGGGCCAGCAGGGATGCTCCATGACTTCCGGCGCGGGGCCGGTTCTGTTCTTGCTTTCCCCCACTCTAGTACGGCCTGTGCCGCGATGAAACCGCCCGGCCGTCGCTAAGCCCCGTCTTTCACCTGATTCTGAACGGGAACCTATGCCGGTAAGATCTTGCCGGGATTCAGGATATTGAGCGGATCGAGTGCCGTTTTCACAGCGCGCATCACGTCAACGGCGGGCCCCAGTTCCTCGCGCAGATAGGCCATCTTGCCCTGCCCGATGCCGTGCTCCCCGGTGATCGTCCCGTCCATGGCAATCGCCCGGCGCGCCAGCCGCTCGATGAAGGTTTCGGCCCGTGCGATCTCGTCGGGATCATCCATGTCGATGAGGACCAGCGTGTGGAAATTGCCGTCGCCCGCATGGCCGACAATGGGCGCCACCAAGCCGAGTTCGTCGATGTCCTGTTCCGTTTCCGCGATGCAGTCGGCCAGTCGCGAGATCGGCACGCAGGCATCCGTCGACAGCGCCTTCTTGTGGGGCGCGAGCGCTTCAGCTGCATGATAGGCCTGGTGGCGCGCTTTCCATAGCTTGGCGCGCTCTTCCGCAACCTTGGTCCAGTGGAAAGGCCCCCCGTCGAGGTCGGCAGCGATCTCGCCAAAGAGTTCGGCTTGTTCGGCAACACCCGCGTCCGAGCCGTGAAACTCGAGGAACAGGCAGGGCTGCTCGGGATAATCGGTCTTGTTGTAGCGGTTGATCGCCTGCATCTGCAGCGCGTTGACGAGCTCGATGCGGGCCACGGGGATGCCCATCTGGACGGTGGAGATCACCGCACGACACGCAGCATCAAGGCTCGGGAAGGTGCAGATGCCGCCAGAAATCGCCTGCGGAATGCCGAAAAGCTTGAGCGTCAATTTGGTGATGATCCCAAGCGTCCCCTCCGATCCCACCATCAGCCGCGTGAGGTCGTAGCCCGCGCTGGTTTTCTTGGCCCGCTTCGCTGTTTGCACGATTGTGCCGTCGGCCATGACCACCTCGAGCGCCAGCACGTTGTCGCGCATCGTCCCGTAGCGTACCGCGTTGGTGCCGGATGCCCGTGTCGCCGCCATTCCACCAAGCGAGGCATTAGCACCGGGATCGATTGGAAAGAACAGGCCGGTGTCGCGCAGGTGAACGTTCAGGTCCTCGCGCGTCACGCCCGGCTGAATCGTGCAGTCGAGGTCATCGGAATCCACCGAAAGGACCTTGTTCATGCGGCTGGTGTTGATCGTGATGCCGCCGGCCGGCGCATTCACCTGGCCTTCCAGCGAGGACCCCACGCCGAAGGGAATCACCGGAACCCGGTTCGCGGCGCACAACTTCACGATCGCGCTCACTTCTTCCGTGGTTTCCGGCCAAACCACCGCATCCGGCGCCTGGGTCGGCAGGTAGGTTGTTGTGTGGCCGTGCTGCTCGCGAAAAGCCTGTCCGGTCTGGAGCCGATCGGCAAAACGCTGCTTCAACTCTGCGACAACTGCAGCGATTCCGTCTTCGTTGCGTGCGGCCGCAACGGCATCCTTCAGCGCCATGGATGGCCTCCTGTTTCTGTTGGCGGCCGACGAAGTAAGCGACGGCCCTTCCTTGGCGCGTGTCCTATCGTTTAATGATGCGGCATGCACCGGTTTTCATCTGATTGTCTTTGAGGCTTCAAAATGTCCACGCCCGCACCTTTCACCTCCACCCCGCTCGACATCGAGAAGGAATGGATCGATTACAACGGGCACCTCAACATGGCCTTCTACAATGTCTTGTTCGACCGTGGTGTCGACCAGGCCTATGACATCCTCGGCATCGGCGCCGACTACGCCAAGACCCGCCGCCTTACGACCTACACGGCCGAGGTGCATGTGTGTTACGTGCGCGAACTGCATCTGGGCGACCGCGTCACCGTCTCGTTCCAGATCCTCGATACGGACGAAAAGCGCATCCACGTGTTTCAGGAAATCCACCACGTGGATGGGTGGCTCGCGGCCACGTCGGAGGGCGTGACCCTGCATGTCGATATGGCAGGCCCGAAGGTCACCCCGTTCCCACCGGACATTCTGGAGAAGATCGAGGCCATGAAGCAGGCGCATGCTTCCCTGCCTCGGCCGGAGCGGGCCGGCCGCTCCATTGGGATCAAGCGGAAGAGCTGAGGCCGGTTGATCTCGATCAAATCAGGCTGGTCGGTGGCTTGGTAGAAGGGCTCCGTCAACAGGAGCCCCGACCATGCCATACGAAACAATCGTCGTTGTATCCGCCGTTCTCGCCGTTTTCGCCTTCTTCGCCGGCGTCACGCTCTTCAGCGACCTGACGTCCAAGGAGCACTGAAGGTTTATCCGTAGGCGTAGGGCCCGCCCGCCTTCAGCGCGCGCTTGTAGGCCGGACGTGACTGGATCCGCGTGAGCCAGGCGACGGTTTTCGGCCGGCTTCGCTCGAGCCCCGCTCGCGCCCGGGCGGCTTCCAGGGGAAAGCTCATCATGATGTCGGCTGCGCTGATGTCATCCCCGGCGAACCATTGCCGTTCCTTCAGCGCGCCTTCCACGAAGTCGAGGTGAACGTCGATCATCGGCTGGATCCGCTTCATCGCGATCCTGCCCATGATCGGGATCTTGCTCAAAACCAGCGCCACCAGCAGCGGCGGCATCAGCGAACCTTCCGCATAATGCAGGAACTGCCGGTAGCGCAGCATGCCGTCGTCCGCATCCGGCGGCCCGAAGCGTCCGCCCGCCTTGTTCACGAGGTACTCCACGATCGCCCCGCTTTCGGCGATCACCCGCCCTTCATCCTCGATCACAGGCGATTTGCCGAGGGGATGGACGCGCTTCAGCTCGGGTGGCGCGAGCATGTTCCGCAAACGCTCGTAGCGGCGGATCTCATACGGCAACTCCAGTTCCTCCAGCATCCAGAGGACGCGCTGCGAACGAGAATTATTGAGATGGTGAACAATGATCATTGAAGCTCCTGGAGAAGCGGCCATGCCAATTTTTGTCAGTGCAGTGGCGCTTGAGTCTTCAATCACCCGCGCGCCCCACTTCCACGATTGCGTCTGCGAACACCTGCGGAGCTTCTTGCGGAAAGTTGTGTCCGACACCGGGCACGATCTCCCGCCGATAACGCCCGGTGAACCGATGCGCCGTCTGGTCTTCTGCCGATGACCCCGTCACGCCGTCGTCGGCACCTTCCAGCACGACGCTTGGGACGCTGATCGAAGGCTGTTGCGCCAGCCGCTGCTCGATCTCCTCCACCCCAGGATCTCCCCTCACGACCCCGTAGCGGTGGCGGTAGGAGTGGATCACCACCTCCACGAAATCGGGATTGTCGAAGGCGTCGGCCGACTGATCGAATGTCGCCTGACCGAAAGTCCAGGTCGGCGACCACAGTTTCCAGAGAAGATGCGTGAGCGCCCGCCGATTGCGCGACAGCCCCTCCACGCCGCGGTCTGTATGGAAGTAGTATTGGTACCAGTACCGGAACTCCGTTTCGGGGTCGGCCGGCTGCCCCGCATTCGCGATATCCTGGATGTTGTAGCCGGTGCCGCAACTCACCAGCCCGGCAACCCGCTCCGGCCACAAGGCGGCGACCACGCAAGCCGCACGCCCGCCCCAGTCATAGCCACCAAGGACTGCCTTCCCGATACCGAGCGCATCCATGAGTGCCAGAAGATCATTGCCCAGCGCCGCCTGCTCGCCCGAGCGCATCGTTTGCGGCGACAGAAAGCGCGTCGGACCGTACCCCCTGAGATAGGGAACGATGCAGCGGTAGCCGCGGTCGGCGAGCATATCAGTGACGGCGTCGTAGGCATGCACGTCATAAGGAAAGCCGTGCAGCAGGATTGCGACCGGGCCATCCGCCGGACCGGCCTCATGGTAGCCAACCCTGAGAACACCGGCTTCGATCATGTGCAGGTTGGCGCTCCTGGTCACGATGGGTCACGCGCCCCGCCGAACCAGCCGTCAAGAGCCCCGCCGGTGATCGGATCCGTATCTGGCAGCGCAACTTGCGCCAGCGCGTTTTCGATCGCATCCGCAGCCATGTCGCCGGGGCTTGTGATGTCGCCATGCTGTCCTGCCGGGTAACCGCCTGCCACGCGAAAGTCGGTGGACGCGTTGATGCGCTTGTGGCCAACCCCCGCCGGCACGATGCAAACATCACCGATCGCCACCTTGGTGGTGATGCCGCTGTCGCCGCCGAACCCAAGCACCGCATGGCCGGACACGCAGGCCAGCACTTCATGACCCTGGGTATGGAAATGCCAGAACGGATAGACGGTATAAACCCATGTTCCGGTCCAGCCATTCGCCTCAAACAGCCGGCACGCTGCCGCACCATCTCGCGCGCTATCGGGCAGGCGCTTCTTCCAGAAAACGAAGGGCAGCGCGCTGTTCGGAATCCCGAGGCTGCGATCGCGGGCAAAAACCTGATGGAGAAAGGGTTCGCTCAAGCTGGTTCACCTGCCTGTGGGTCTCGCCTGTGCGCCGGGCGCACCACGCTGAGACCGCATCTTTGCAGAGCAATGAACAGCGCTGGGGCCGGTTCCACAAGGCCGCTCCTGCGTTGTGTCGCAGGTCCGGCTCCGCTAACATCTTTGCGGGGCTCGGCGGGACGTCATGGACGGATTTATTTCCGAAACGGTGTTGAAGCGGGACGTCTTTTCGGAGACGCACAAGGGACACCTTGTCGGCCGACCTGATCAACCGGTGATCCGGCGCATCGTGTCGGCGGCGCCGTGGTGGTCGAAGCCACTGGCCTGGACGCTGGCGCGCCGCGAAATACGTGCTCTGCGCGCAGTTGATGGCATGCGCGGCACGCCGCAGCTTCTCCTCACCGACCGGCATGGCCTGTTCCGCACCTGGAGCGAAGGCACGCCCCTGCATCTCGCACGCCCCAGCGAAGCCGCCTTTTACCGCGATGCTGCGGCCCTTCTGCGCCGCTTGCGCCGGGCGGGCATCACCCACAACGATCTCGCCAAGCCGCAGAACTGGCTGATGACCCCGGACGGATCGGCGGCCGTGATCGATTTCCAGCTCGCCTCCGTCCATCGTCGTCGCGGCCCGCTTTATCACACCATGGCCTACGAGGATTTCCGCCACCTCCTGAAGCAGAAGCGCGCCTTCGCGCCGCATCTGCTGACGCCGGCCGGCAAGCGCCTCCTGGCCCGCCGCTCGCTGCCGTCGCAGATCTGGCGCGCCACGGGCAAGCGCTGTTACAACCTGGTCACCCGGGGCATCTTCAACTGGTCGGATGGCGAGGGCACCGGCGATCGCCTCGACAACGAGGGCGCAGCGATCCGCGCGACCTTGGGTGCCCTGCCCGGCGTTGCCGATGTCGCGCTCGCCACTTACCCGCTGCCCCGGAAAGGCACCGGCATCTATGCCTTCGTCGAAGCCGGCGCCGGACTTGAGCCGCGCGCCCTTGCCCGCCACAACACGTCCGCCGATCTCGTGCAGCCGGTTCGCGCCCTGCCGCGCGATCCGCAGGGCAATGTGCGCACCGATCTCCTCCAGCTGATTGCGATGAACCGCATGCAGGAGCTGGAAGAACGCACTGCGGCCGACCCCGCCCTGCACAAGCTCGCCACCGAAATTGCCTGCGGACGCTTGAACATGACGGACCGCCGCATCGCCGCCAAAGAGTGCTCCTAGAACCAAGCGCGAACACAATTTCTGGTACTTCGCGCCCGAATCATTACATTGCCGGATATGTCCGATCCCTTTGACCTGCCCTTTTTCGACGAGCCCGGCGGCGAGCCGGCGGCGCCCAAGCCCGCTGCACGCCCCCCCGAGCGTTCTGCTGGCGGCGGCATTGCCGCGCGCGCGATGGCGGCGCGTGGCGGTCAAACGCAGGCGCCCGACTATCTCAGCGGCCTCAACCCCGAACAGCGCCTCGCGGTCGAAACCACCGAAGGCCCGGTGCTGGTTCTTGCCGGTGCGGGCACCGGCAAGACGCGCGTGCTCACCACCCGCATCGCCCACATCCTGGCCACCGGCCGCGCTTATCCCTCGCAGATCCTCGCCGTGACCTTCACAAACAAGGCTGCGCGCGAAATGAAGAGCCGCATCGGCGTCTTGGTCGGCGAGGCGGTGGAAGGCATGCCCTGGCTCGGCACCTTCCATTCCATCGGCGTCAAGCTCCTGCGCCGCCATGCCGAGCTGGCCGGCCTGAAATCCTCCTTCACCATCCTCGACACGGACGATGTCATCCGCCTGATCAAGCAGCTGATCCAGGCCGAGGGGCTGGATGACAAGCGCTGGCCGGCGCGCACCTTCGCCAACATGATCGATGGCTGGAAGAACAAGGGCTATGGCCCCAAGGACATCCCCGAAGGCGACGCCCGCTCCTTCGCCAACGGGAAGGGGCGCGAACTCTTCCAGGCTTATCAGGACCGCCTGCAAACGCTGAACGCCTGCGATTTCGGCGATCTGCTTTGCCTGCCGATCCGCATGTTCCGCGAACATCCGGACGTGCTTGCGGAATATCACCGCAAGTTCAAATACATCCTCGTTGACGAGTATCAGGACACCAACACCGCGCAATATATGTGGCTGCGCCTCCTCGCCCAGCGGCCGAAGTCACGTCATGACACGGCTCCCCAAGGCGGTGCTAACCGCCCGTCCGACCGTTCGGACGCGCCCGCGCAGGCCAGCGCCGGCAGGCGCGATGCAGCCGTGAGCGAAAAAGAACCGCAGCAAATCAATATTTGCTGCGTGGGCGATGACGACCAGTCGATCTATGGCTGGCGCGGCGCGGAAGTGGATAACATCCTGCGCTTCGAGAAGGACTTTCCGGGTGCGGCCGTGATCCGCCTGGAGCGCAATTACCGCTCCACCGCCCATATCCTCGGCACTGCCTCGCATCTGATTGCCCACAACGAGGGCCGCCTCGGCAAGACGCTCTTCACCGAACACGCGCGCCCCGACGATTCCAAGGTCATGGTCCATGCCGCCTGGGATTCGGAGGAAGAAGCGCGCGCTGTCGGCGAAACCATCGAGCAGCTGCAGCGCCCCGATGAAAACAACCGCCGCCACAACTTGAACGACATGGCGATCCTCGTGCGCGCATCCTTCCAGATGCGCGAATTCGAAGACCGCTTCGTCACGCTCGGCCTGAACTACCGCGTCATCGGCGGCCCGCGCTTTTACGAGCGCCAGGAAATCCGTGACGCGATGGCCTATTTCCGCGTCGTCGCGCAGCCGGCGGACGACCTTGCCTTCGAGCGCATCGTCAACACGCCCAAGCGCGGCCTTGGCGAAACCACGATCCGCCAGCTGCACGACATCGCGCGCGCCCGCGGCGTGCCGATGCTCAACGCGGCCGAAGACATCGTGGAAACCGAGGAGTTGAAGCCCAAGCCGCGTGCTTCGCTCCGCAATGTCGTCGAGAACTTCCGCCGCTGGCAGAAGATGCTCGACAACACCCCCCACACCGAGCTCGCCGAGATCATCTTCGAGGAGTCAGGCTACACCGACATGTGGAAGAACGACCGCTCGGCCGAAGCGCCGGGCCGGCTCGAAAACCTCAAGGAGCTCATCCGCTCCATGGAGGAATACGAGTCGCTGCGCTCCTTCCTTGAGCATGTCGCGCTTGTGATGGATGCCGAGCAGAACGCCGAACAGGACGCCGTCAACATCATGACGCTCCATTCGGCCAAGGGCCTGGAATTCGAAACCGTGTTTCTGCCGGGCTGGGAAGAAGGCCTGTTCCCCCACCAGCGCAGCCTCGATGAAGGGGGCCGCTCCGGCCTCGAAGAAGAGCGCCGCCTGGCTTATGTCGGGGTCACCCGCGCCAAGCGCAATCTCCATATCTGGTTCGTGTCCAACCGCCGCATTCACGGCCTGTGGCAGTCCACCATTCCGTCGCGCTTCCTGGACGAATTGCCGGAAGCCCATGTCGAGGTGGAAGAATCCGGCTCGTCTTATGGCGGTTATGGCGGCGCCTTTGCGCCCGGCCGAGGGGGCAACTACGGCGGCGGTGCCGGCCGGCAAAACCCTTATGGCGCGTCACGCTTCGACAATGTCGGCTCCGGCTCCTTTTCCAACACCTATGCCACGCCCGGCTGGGCTCGGGCCCAGGCGAACAAGACATCCGCCACCGACCGCAACTGGGGCACCCGCTCCGGCGCCGGTGTCGAGCGCATCGGTTATGGCGAAACGGATTCGCTTCGCGGCGCAGGCCGCGGCTCGGTGAAAGGCCGCACCATCGAAGGCGAACTCGTCGCCAAATCCGTCGCCGACACCCCGTCAGCGTTTTCGGTGGGAGACCGCGTGTTTCACCAGAAGTTTGGGAATGGCAATGTGGCGGCGATCGAGGGGAACAAACTGACGATCGATTTTGATAAGGCAGGGCAGAAGCGCGTGCTCGACGGGTTTGTGACGGGGGTTTGAATACATCCCGACTAGCGGTACTTCCCGCCACAGGACTCACAATGCGCTAGAACATGTTCGATCCAACGATCGAACCACACCCAGTTGCCGTAGTCGCCGATGCATCCGAAACCTTTTGCGTCTTTTTTCGCGTCAAGCTCTCGCCAAAGCTTGAGATGATCCTGCATCCCAAAAGCAGGAAATCCTCGATTTCTTATTTCTTCGACAACTTTACTCGGCGGATAGCGTTTTTTGTTCACTTCCTTGAGGATTATTTTCCCAATAGCATCTGCTTCGTCACTGCCGGGATTCACAACTTGAATGGCGGCATCTGCAACTCCAGCGTTCTTGGCGGTTAATGGAACAAAGCCATAGGACATTCTATACCCAGGGTCCCTCATTTGTGCATCACTCAGTCCATGCTCGAAAGCGTGAATTGCAGCCTCCACATGCTTTGGTAATCCAGCCGCCTTTTTCAGGGCGGCCCTTTGCTCTCGGCCGAAGGAGACGAACTGAAGCGCCAGTGGCAACCTCCGCTCCAGCCCATATTGAGCCCCAAACTCCTCTTTCAACAAATCGTTGAAGTTCAAAGCACACGCTTGGAGCTTGGCACCCAACACATCATCTATGCGGTTGGTGGAGCGATGTTCAATCTCATGCCTAATCTGAAGTAAAAAATTCAGGTTGCTTGAGACACCACCCCTTGCCGGACATTTAGGATGTGTAAGGCATTTGCCAAGTTCCCAGAACTTGTCCGCGCCTTCTTTCGTCCTCTGACCCGGGTAGCGATAGTCAACCCCGTCGCGCCGAAACCAAGCGTGTAGGAGGTAGGTCCAAGCGATAATTGCGGTAACAATGAAAAGCTCCGCACGGAAGGTTAACCCTGCAGAATTGAATGTTTGCACGCCGGCAATCATTGCCTCGCGGGCTTTTATCAGGAGCTCATCTCCACGTACACTTAGACCAGTTTCATGGTCTATGTCTGGCCAAGTGGAGAGAAACTCGTCTAGTTCGTTCTCACTACCAACCTTGACGGACTTGTGCTTGACTCCAGATCGGATTTCACTGATCAACCTGTGATTGATCGATCGCGTCGGCCGGGTGAAATACGATAGGATATCTTGGTCGTTTGTGAACTCTCTACCGCGACGTATCATAGCTTTGACGATCGAAACCTCCCAGCTCTGCAACGTATTGCCTCGCCGCCTGATCTTCTTTCGCGCTGGTATGAGTTCTTCGGCCATCGTCTTATCTCTACATCCTGCCCAGACAATCCTTATAAGTTGAGGCGAGTTTCTTACAGCCTGAAACGCCGGCAACCTCCCTTCTCCCCTTGTGGGAGAAGGTGGCTGAGCGAAGCGAAGTCGGATGAGGGGTGTTCCAGCTTGGCACCGACACCGCTCATCCGTCTCGCCGCTGACGCGGCGATCCACCTTCTCCCACAAGCGGCGAAGGTCACGCACTCCACCGTTGCACCTTATCCTCAAGCCGCAGCGCTGATCACCGCCAAGGCTGCAAACTCTCATCCCGCGCATAAGCAACAATCGTATCGCAGACACCATTCAGATCGCGCAGCACGTCATCGTTCCAGAACCGAAGCACGCGAAACCCGCGCGCCTTCAGCGCCGCATCACGCATTTCGTCATAATCGCTGTCGGCATGCTGCGTGCCATCGATCTCCACGATCAACCGGCTCTTCAAGCAAACAAGATCCGCAATCGCGTTGCCGATCGGGTACTGACGGCGAAATTTGATGCCGTCCAAGCGCCGGCTGCGCAGTTCCTGCCACAACCGATCCTCCGCCTCCGTCGCGTTGTGACGCATGGCACGGGCGAAGCTTCGGTGACGAGGGGAAACGGGTTGGTGCGGCATTACGTGATGCTAGCGGAAAGGTCCCGCTTGACCTAGCACCCCTCATCCGACTTCGCTTCGCTCAGCCACCTTCTCCCACAAGGGGAGAAGGACGAGCGCGTCACCGTCGCGCCCGTCTCATCATCCTCAGTGAGCAGGAACGACAACCGAACTGAAGCAACAGTGCGGAGCGAAAACCTCAGAGCAGCAAGCACACCGGGAATGGCACCGCCTTCTCCCATGCCGCGACCTTCCCTTCTCCCCTTGTGGGAGAAGGTGGCTGAGGGAAGCGAAGTCGGATGAGGGGTGTTCCAGCAGGGCAAGGCGATGGATGAAAACCCCTCAACCACCTCGCCGCTGACGCACCGATCCACCTTCTCCCACAAAGGGAGAAGGCCACGCGCTCATCTCTCCCCGGAAAAAATTCCATCCACGCCCCTCCCCACTGCCCCTATCCTCCCCCTCGTTCTTTCCGGCGGGATCGCAGGTCGCGACGGTGGTCGGCGGGAAAGAACCGGCGGTTCGGAAGCGGCCTAACGTGGGCCGGTGTCCGGATGGAGCGTCGGGCCAAGGCCGTTATTCCCCCTCCCGCTACGGCAGCGGGGGCGTGACGCGAATGTCACTTAAGCCGTCCGGCGATGAGCCGGCGGCGAAGCGGAGGCGGTGTTCGACATCCAACGCTGAACGGGTGGCTGCGCAGCCGCAGTCATACAATCTCACGAGCGACTTCGCAGCCGCCCGTTTTCCCGCGAAACGCGGGTTCATTGGCCAAACCGGGATCCGGGGCGTGGCAAGGCGGACGCTTGGCCGCTCAATCCTTGTTGTTCTCGCGCTTTGCCCGCGTTTCCGCGTCCATGTTTTCGAAGCTTTCCACCACGCCTTCGGTCTTCTGCTTGGCATCGGGAACGGCCTGGCGCTGGTTGTGCACGCTGAGCTGGTCATTCCCCTGGAGCTGGTTGTTGCCCATGGTGTCGTTCGCCAGGTCGCTTTCGCTGATGTTGGTGTTGTCTGCCGTCGCGCGAGGCGTCTTGTCGGTGTTGCTCATGATGCACTCCTTTGCTGATGGGCGGCCAGCGAAGAAAGGCCGGCCTCCCGAACCCAACGGCTTGGGAGCCGATCCGTTCAGTTTCGCAGGCTGGCGCTGATGGTTCCATCGCTTTCAAGGATCAGGCTTTCCACCTCCTCCAGCCCGCGTCCGCCGCTCGCCCGCACGGCGCTCAAGGCTTCGTCGCGGGTGACGCGCTCGCGGCGCAGGGCGTCGTCACAGAACGCACCGTTGCGGGCAAGCAGCGTGGGCTCGGAGCGCACGATCTTGGCAAACCCCTTGGAGCGCACGGAACAGAATGCGACCAGCCATTGCATGGCGATCAACAGCGCCAGCCCGGTCGCGCCTTCCGCCAGCGCGATGCTTTCGTTGAGCAGGATGGCCGACAAGGTCGAGCCCAGCGCCACCGTCACCACGAGGTCGAAGGCGTTCAGCTTGGCGAGCGTCCGTTTGCCGGAAATGCGCAGGAAAAGAACAAGCGCGACATAGGCCAGCACGCCCACGAAGATCGTGCGCACAATGCCTTGCCAGTTCTGGAACAGCATGTTCCCCCAATCCATGACGCGCTCTCCTTCGCAATGCTTCCTGCGGGACAAAGACTAGCGCAGCGCTGGCAGACCGCCACCCACTTGTCCGCTGAACGCGGGCCGGGCAGCGTTTGCAAGCGGCAGTTGGAACACGCGCCCGTTCCCTGGCGTTCGAATGGCTCCATGCAGCACACCTATCTCGATCTTCCCGCGCGAGTGTTTCGGCGGATGGCCGCAAACACCGAACCGCTCCGGCTCGCCGTGCAAACGGCGTGCGGCGTGGCGCTGGCTTATGGCGCCGCCCTGGCGATTGGCCTCCCGTCTCCCTCCTGGGCCGTGTTTTCGGCCATCTTCGTGCTGCATGTCAGCGTGGGCGGCACGGTGGGCGCCGCGATCCAGCGCGTCCTGGGCGCCGCGATCGGCCTCGGCATTGGTCTGGTCATCCTTTACACGATCGGCTTTGGCGGCTGGCGCAGCTTCGTGTCTCTGTCGCTTGGCGTGGGGGTCATGGCGGTCGTCGCCGGTTACTGGCCGCGCTACACCTACGGCCTCGTCACGGTGACGATGCTGATAGCAGCCCCCGACTACGAGCTGCTGGAATCGGCGCTGGTGCGTGCTGGCGCGATCACGCTCGGCACCTTTTGCGGAACGCTGGCCGGCGCGCTTGTTTGGCCGGTGCGGGCTCATCGTCGTGCCCGCCAGCACATGGGCCGCGCCATAGAGCGATGCGCCGAGCTTCTGGACGCAGCTTTGACGCGTTCGCGCGCGCGCGAACATGCCGATCTGCAAGCGCTTCACGACCAGATCGGCGACGAGATGCACCAGGCGCAGGACATGATCGGCCAATCGCGCAAGCGCCAGGGCACGGAGAACCGGGCCGGCCGCAACAGCGCGGTGCGCCGCGAGATCGATCGCCTGTGGTACACGCTGAACCTGGTGGACCGCTCCACCGCCCATCCGCTCGCCTGGGATGCCTTGCGTATGATCGACGAGCCCACCCGCAAGGCGACTGAACTTTGCGGCTCCTTCTTGCGTGATTTCGGCCGGGCCTTTGCGCAGGATGGTGACCTGCCCGAGCCTGGTGAAGCCGTAAACGCGATCATGGATCTTGTGGACGCCACAAAGGAACTGCGCCGCAAGCAGGCCACTCTGTCGCTCGAGCTCCGAGATGTTGAGCGCCTGTTTTCGCTGTCGTTTGCCTGGGAACAGCTGGCCGACAATCTCCGAGATCTTTCTGATGCGGCAACCAACAAGGGGTGAGCGGACGTATTCCGCCCAGAAGCTCCCCGCGGGGTGCAGGCGCCGGAATAACAAGCTCTTTTTTGCAAGGAACACGGCAGCGGGATGCCCGTTGTCGTCTCACAATTCGAGCTCGCGGTGGCGGAAACCGCCGCCCCGTGCGGCAGCAAAAAAGCAGGAAGAATGGAACTTGGCGATCAGGTTCTGATCTACACAGGTCCGGCCGACGCGGATGACCTCATGGTCATTCTGCAGGACGGCGGAGTGGAATGCGAGCGCATCGCTTCGCTGGACGCGCTGCTGGACAGGGTGAAGATGATTGGCGCGGCGGTGATCGCCGAGCACGCGTTGTCCCCCGCTGAGCAGGCGAAGGTGCGAGCCTGCGTCGACACCCAGCCGCCCTGGTCGAGCTTTCCCTTCGTTCTGCTGGCTGCCGAAGACACCGGGTCCTGCATGCCGGACCCGCTCGCCGTGTTCGGGGCCGTCACCGTGGTGCCTCGCCCGCTCGATCCCCGGAGCCTCGTAACGAACGTCCGCGCCGCACTTAAAGCCCGCCAGCGTCAGTTCTGGGTCCGGGAGCTGCTGGACAACCGCACGCAAACGCGGGAGCGGCTCGAGCACAGTGAGAGACGCCAGCGCCTGCTGATCCGCGAACTGCATCATCGCGTCAAGAACACGCTTGCGACCGTGCAGGCGCTGATGGGTTCTACCGCCCGCTCCGCCCTGTCCGTGGAAGAATTCCGCCAGGCGCTGCTCGGCCGAATCTCAGCCTTGTCCCATGTCCATGAGATCCTGACGGAAGACAAATGGCAGGAAGCGCCGCTGCGCGCCTTGTTTCTTTCGGAGCTCAGCAGTTTCGGCGACAGCATCAGGCTTGAAGGCCCCGACGTGATGATCCCGTCGCACCTGGCTGTGCCGCTTGCCATGGCTGCCCATGAGCTTGCGGCCAACGCGCTGCGCTATGGCGCGCTGTCGGCACCTGGCGGTCGTGTGAACGTGTCCTGGTCCATCGAGCCCACGCCGGAGCGCGACATTCTCCGCATTCAATGGCGGGAAGAAAAAGGGCCGCCCCTGCCGGTGCCGACGCGGCGTGGCTTCGGCACGCAACTCCTGGAGCGCGTGTTGCGCCAACAGGCGGCAGCCGACATCGAGATCGACTACAATCCGGCTGGTCTGCGCGTCACCATGAGCGTACCCCTGCCCCAGCGCACGCACTTCCACCTGTTCGAAGAAACATGACGCGTCACGCTTCCCACTTGGCGAGGAAGTCGGCGGGGGAAAGCGCCTGCATGTCGGGAATGGCCTCGAACAGCTTTTCCTTCGGCCAGTCCCACCAGCCGAGCCGCCCAAGGCGATCGGCAATCTCCGGCTCGAAGCGTGGCCGGATCACGCGTGCCGGATTACCGGCAACAATCGTGTAGGGCTCCACCGGCCGCGTCACGACGGCGTTTGCGCCGATCACCGCGCCCGAACCGACGGTCAGGCCCGGCAGGATTACGGCGCCATGGCCGATCCAGACATCGTGCCCGATTGTGACATGAGCGGCTGCGCGCGCTTCGCGAACCGCCTGGTCGACGCCGAGAAAACGGAAGAACTCGTTTGGGCGGTAGGAGATCTTGTGGCTGGTGATCCGCTCGATCGGATGCGCCAGCGCGTTGATCCGAACGTTGGACGCGATCGAACAAAACTTGCCGATCGAGGCATGCGCGGCTTCGCTGTGGCGCTCGAAGTAGCTGTAGTCGCCGACCTGCACGTCGCGCAGGATCACCCGCTCGGCGATCACAACGTGGCGCCCGAGCTTGCAGCCTTTCAGCTCCACGCTTTGGTGGAAACGCGGCTCATCCGGGATGAAGCGGAGATCGTCAGGCTGCTGCGGCATGACCGGTCAGGGTTGGCCGCGCGTCCAGGTGACGTCCTGTCCAAACAACGGCACGGTCGAGATCGACATCTTGGCGGAACCGTCCTGCACCTGGCGGCTGTGCGACAGATAGATCAGCGTGTTGTTGGCCCGATCAAAGATCCGGTTCACCACGCGTTGCTTCCAGATCAGGCTGATGCCCTGGTTGAAGACTTCCTCGCCGCCCTTGGACAGGTTGATGTCTCCAATGGTGATCGGGCCGGTCTGGCGGCAGGCGATGGATGAATCGGAGGGATCCTCGAACCAGTTACCCTTCTGGAGCCGGTCGACTAGACCTCGCTCGAAATAAGAGATGTGGCAGGTCACACCCTGCACTTCCGGATCGGGAATGGCTTCGACGATGATGTCATTGCCCAGCCAATCGACGCCGACCTCACCCACCTCCTGCGCATGCGCGGATGCGAAAGGAAGAACAAGGGCAAGGGCAGCAACACGAGCCAGCTTCTGAATAAACACTTGGATCCTCAAGACACGCAGCGACACGCCTAATGTAAGCGCTTGCAGATGGATTGCGAGCCACGATTGCCCCTTGGACAAGATGCGCCTTTTCGCGGCACACGGAACTCGCTATCTAACCGCGATGCGCCCTCCCTTGCCGTTCCAAGCTGCTTCGCTGCGCCTTTGGGCAGCGATGGTCGTGTTGGGGGCGGTGATCGGGCTTTCTTTTGCGCTCTGGATCGAAAAGGGATCCGCCATTTTCATGGCTCTCCTTCAGTCCGGGATGGCGTGGTGTTTCTGACAGGATTTCGGAGTTTTTCGCGATGATGCGCGCAATAACCTTAGCGGTTGGCGTTTTGATTGCCGCCATCGTCGGCTTCATGTCCTATGACTGGTACCGCACGTCCAATGCGCCCGGCCAGGCCTTCGGAGCGCCTTTTGCGTTGGTTGATCAGAATGGCGCGCCGATCACAGAACAGGCGTTTCGCGGGCAGCCGACAGCGATCTTTTTCGGCTTCACCCATTGCCCGGAGGTTTGTCCCACCACTCTGTTCGAAATGGACGGCTGGCTGAAGTCTCTCGGGTCAGAGGGCGAGGACATCCGCGCCTATTTCATCAGCGTGGACCCGGAGCGTGACACCCCCGAGATCCTGAAGAACTATGTCGGCAATGTTTCTGACCGCATCACCGGGATCACCGGCGAACCTGACAAGGTTGCCGCGATGGCGAAATCGTTCGGCATCTACTGGAAAAAGGTGCCGCTGGAAGATGGCGACTACACGCTCGATCATACGGCCTCGGTGCTGCTTCTCGATGAGACCGGCGACTTCTTTGGCACCATCGCCTATGGCGAAGCGCAGGACGCGGCGCTCGCAAAGCTGAAGCGGCTGGCGCAATCCTGATGGTCGAACAGATCCGTCTGGTTATCGAAGGGGTCGGTGCGCCGATCCGGCAGTTGCACCGAAAACTGGAAGCCGAGTTCGAGGAAGACGGATATCCCATCGCTCTCGTCGAACTCGACGAAGCCGCCGACCGCCACGAGATCTCGGTCTATGCGGACGCCGACGAGCAAGCGACGGCGACAAAGCGCATCGAGGCAATTTCTCCCGATACCGCGGTGCGGGCCGAACCGATTCCGGATATCGACTGGGTGTCTGCCTCGCTCGATGCCCTCCAACCGGTACGGGCCGGCCGCTTTCTTGTTCATGGCCGCCACGATCGCGCCAAGCGTCGCCCCAACGACCTGCCTCTCGAAATTGAAGCCGGCCTTGCGTTCGGCACCGGACATCACGGCACAACGGCCGGCTGTTTGACTGTCATGACGGAGGTCGTGCGGCGCGAACGGCCGCGCTTCATGCTGGATCTCGGCACCGGCAGTGCCGTACTCGCCATCGGCCTTGCCAAGCTGACACGTCGGCCGGTGCTTGCAACCGATATTGATCCGATTGCCGTCGCCGTCGCGCGAGATAATGCGCGGCTGAACGGCGTCGGTGCACTCGTTCGATGCGACACAGCCGTCGGGTTCTCTGCCCGCAGCATTGCGTCGGCAGCCCCTTTCGACCTGATCGTCGCAAACATCCTGGCGCGACCGCTGATGCAACTCGCGCCCCAGATGAGAAATAGCCTGCAACCCGGCGGCTCGATCATCCTGTCAGGAATACTCGAGCGTCAGCGGAATGCAGTTGTGGCAGCCTATGTTGGCCAGGGCTTCCGCCATGTCCGAACGCTGCCCCTGGAGGGCTGGGTCACCCTCCACCTGAAGCGGTAAGCGTCGCCTGAACCGCTTGGAGGCGCTTAGCGCGACTGATTGACGATGCCCTTGGCAACGTGATTGTCGACGATGCGCTGGGCTTCCCGCGAACGGGCTTCAACGATGGCGTCGAGGGCGGTGCGGAAGAAAGAACGCTTTGCGGTGGTCTTGGTCATCTTGATCTCCAATACCTGACTGACAAGCAGGAAGGTAAGGTTTGCTGACCTATAACACCATAAAAGATTGTGCATGGCAGCAATGCTAGTTTGCAGCGCACAACAACTCGCTGCTTCAAGACCCACCACAATCGGCAAAGCCGTGCTAGACGGGTCGCGTTTGCGAGGGGATTGCGATGTTCCAGACCTTTGAAGCTTCGGCCGATCCAAGTCAGGGGGCGGAGCGCGTCGCCGCGCTGCGCCGAGCCATGGCGGAAGCGGGCGTCGACGGCTTTCTTGTTCCGCGCGCGGATGAGCATCAGGGCGAATATGTCGCGCCACGCTCGGAGCGGCTGCAGTGGCTCACCGGCTTCACCGGATCGGCGGGTGCCGCGCTGGTGCTCCTTGAGTGTGCGATCCTCTTCGTGGACGGCCGCTACACACTTCAGGTGCGGCAGCAAACCGACCCCGCTCTTTTCGAATACGAGAGCCTGGTGGATCTGCCGCCCGCCCAATGGCTGGCAGCCAATCTCACCTCAAGCACGCGTCTCGCCTTCGATCCGTGGCTACACACAATTGCGGAGGTGAAGGGGCTGCGCGCGGCTGCCGAAAAGCGAGGCGCCACCCTTGTGCCGGTCGACAACCTGGTAGACCGCGTTTGGGCAGACCAGCCGCAACCACCGCTCGGACCCGCTTCGATCCAGCCGGAAAGTCTTGCCGGGATGCTGGCGAAGGAGAAGCTGCCGCTGCTTGCCGAGCGGGTTGCGGAAAGCGGAGCGACGGCAACGGTTCTCACTGACCCCTCTTCTGTCGCCTGGGCTTTCAACATCCGTGGCAGCGATGTCCCGCATACGCCGCTGATGCTCGCTTTCGCCATCATCCCGGCCGAAGGGCGGCCGCAACTCTTCGTCGACAACCGCAAGCTCGACATCGAGGTGAAGGCCTACCTCACCCAGCTTGCGGATCTTCGATCACCCGACTTGCTGGAAGGTGCCGTCCGGGCTGCGGCGTCGCAAGGACCGGTCGGGCTCGATTTCGGCCTGGCTGCTGAAGCGCTGCGGCTCCTTGTCGAGGATGCCGGAGGCCAGATGGTTGCGCTGAGTGACCCGGCTCGCCTGCCGCGCGCAACGAAAAACAAGACCGAGCTCGCCGGCAGTCGCGCTGCGCACCGCCGCGATGGGGCGGCCATGGCGGACTTTCTTTGCTGGCTGGACGCGCAGGACGCCGGCAGTGTCGACGAGATCAAGGCCGTGCAACAGCTGGAAGCCTGCCGACGCCAGGCCGGCGATGATGCGCAGATGCCATTGCGCGACATCTCGTTCGACACGATCTCGGGCGCTGGTCCCAATGGCGCGGTGATCCATTACCGCGTGACACGAAAGACCAACCGCCGTCTTGGCGAAAATGAGCTTTTTCTCGTGGATTCCGGCGGCCAGTATCAGGACGGCACCACCGACATCACGCGCACGGTAATTCTGGGCACGCCTACCGCCGAGATGAAGCGGCACTACACCCTGGTTCTAAAGGGGCTGATCGGCTTGTCGATGCTGCGCTTCCCCGTGGGAACGCGTGGGTGCGACATCGATGCCATTGCCCGCATGCATCACTGGAAAGCCGGACTGGATTACGCGCATGGCACGGGCCACGGCGTGGGTTCCTTTCTGGCCGTGCATGAAGGCCCGCAGCGGATCGCCAAAACAGGAACGGAGAAGCTTCTGCCAGGTATGATCCTGTCCAACGAGCCCGGCTACTACAAGGCGGGCGCCTATGGCATTCGGCTGGAGAACCTGATCGTCGTGGAAGACGCGACCGCGATCGAAGGGGGCGACCTGCCGATGCATGCGTTCGAAACGCTGACCCTGTGCCCGTTCGACCGGCGCTTGATCGACACTGCCCTGCTCGCCCCCGAAGAACGCGCCTGGCTCGACAGCTATCATGCCCGGGTTCGCAAGGAGATCGCCCCCATGCTGGGCGGCGAAACGCTGGCTTGGTTGGAGGCCCAAACCGAGCCGCTGCCTGCCTAGCCGACGAGGCTCCGCATGGCCGCGAGCGTGATGGCGCCCGCAACAAAGGCCACAAACATGGGCATGCGGGTGCCGGCGAGTGCTGCAACGACCAGCGCGGCCCATTCCGCAGGGCCGCCCATCATGGCGGCCGGCGCCACGAGCGTGGTCAGAACGGCGGCAGGGACGGCCTCCAGCCCCGCCTGAACCCGCGGATGGATCCTGCTGAACTGGGACAGGACGATGTGGCCGCCGACGCGCGTCAGGTAGGTCGCAAGCGCACCGAAGAGGATGATCCAGAGATTGGCGGTCACGTCGTGGCGGGCTCCACATCGGCAAGTGCAGCTGGCTCTTCGCGAAGCGGCAAGCAGGCCGCCAGCACAACGCCGGCAATCGCGCCCACCGTCACATGCCACGGAGAGCCGATGTAGCGGTAGGCGAGGATCGAGGCGGCAGCGCTGACGATCACCACGGGCAACCAGCGCGGCCGGTTGCGAAAGCCCATGACGAGGCCCAAAAAGTAGAGCGGCAGGAGGAAGTCGAGCCCGATCGCGTGAGCATCAGGCATGACCCGGCTGCCGAACTCAGCGCCAATCCAAGACATCAGGATCCAGGCGCCATACATCGGGAGCGCCACACCCATATACCAAACGAGCGTCACGGGCCGGCCGTTCTCGACGCGGCGCTCGGATTCTGCAAACACTGGATCCACGAGGAAAAAGAAGGCGATTGCCTTTGTGACCGGTGACCAATGCGGCACATTTTGCCCGAGCGCGGCCGAATAAAGCACGTGCCGGAAATTGACCGCAAAGATCGAAAACACGATCAGCCAGGGTGCTACTCTGTGTCCGAACAGCTCAAGGCCTACCATCTGGCTTGCGCCAGCAAAGATGGTCGCACTCATCAAGGTGGCTTCGGCAATCGTCAGCCCGTTTTCAACGGACATAGCGCCAAAAAGAACCGCGAACGGCGCCGAAGCGAGGAGAATTGGAACGCCAGTTTGCACGCCGCGCCAAAGATCGGCTTTCCAGCCAACGGCAGGAAGTAGGTTGGGCATAAGCTCAGTCTCGAATTGTCTCGCGTGCGGCCCGTTTAAGGGAGCAGGTCCAGCCCGTCACACGAATTCCGTTGATCCAGTTGTGAGCGCGGTACGGCCTAGCGGCCGATCCTTTCGAACCACTGGTCTTCCGTGATGACCTCGATCCCCAGATCGGTTGCCGACTTCAATTTGGAGCCCGCGCCAGGACCCGCAACAACGAGGTCCGTTTTCTTGGACACCGAGCCCGAAACCTTGGCACCAAGCTTTTCCGCCATCGCCTTCGCCTCGTCGCGAGACATGCGCTCGAGGGAGCCTGTAAACACGATCGTCTTGTTGGCCACCGGCGAAGAGGACGTATCCACCGGCACCTCGGGAAGCGGCGTCACCTGCCCGAGCAGCGCATCCACGGCTTCGCGGTTGTGCGTTTCCGCGAAAAACTCGACGATCGCTTCCGCCACGACAGTGCCGATCCCGTTGATCGCGGTGAGCTCTTGTTCGGCAGCAGCCTTCGCGTCCTCCTCTGTCACGCCAACCGCACTGTAAAACGCCTCGAAGCTCAGATAATGCCGCGCCAGGCGCCGCGCGTTGGTGTCTCCAACGTGCTGAATCCCAAGCGCGTAGATGAAGCGCGTCAGCTCGATTTCACGGCGATCCTCAATGGCGGCAAGCAGATTGTCCACTTCCTTGAAGGTTCGTTGGCCTTCTGCCCGCACGCCCTTGCGCTTGGCGCCCGTGCTTTCTTCCCGCTTCAAGGCATGGCTTTCGCGCTGTTCCAGCACCGCAGCCTTCAGGGCATCGACGCGTTTGTGGAGCGTGAAAATATCGGCTGGCGTTCTAACCAGCTCCTTTTCGTGCAGCAGTTGCGCATATTTTTCACCAAAGCCCTCGATGTCGAAGGCGGTGCGCGACACGAAGTGACGCAGCCGCTCCACAGCTTGCGCATCGCAGATAAGCCCGCCGGTGCAGCGGCGCACCGCCTCGCCTTCTTCGCGCACCGCATGGCTGCCGCAAACCGGGCAGTGATCGGGAAAGCGGTAGGGCTCCGACCCTGCCGGGCGCGCGTCTTCCACCACGTCCAGGATCTGCGGGATAACATCGCCCGCGCGCTGCACGATCACCGTGTCGCCGACGCGGATATCGCGCCCGTCCCGCAGTGGCTGACCATCATTGCCGATGCCGCGGATGTAGTCCTCGTTGTGGAGCGTCGCGTTGGTGACCACAACACCGCCGACAGTGACCGGCCGCAGCCGCGCCACCGGCGTCAATGCACCGGTGCGGCCGACCTGGATGTCGATGGCTTCCAGGACGGTTTGCGCCTTTTCTGCCGGAAACTTGTGCGCAATGGCCCAGCGGGGGCTGCGCGACACAAAGCCAAGACGGGCTTGCAGCGCAAGGTCATCCACTTTGTAAACAACGCCGTCGATGTCATAGCCGAGCGAAGAACGTTGCGCCTCGATGCTGTGGTAGTGAGCCAGCATGTCTTCAGGATTGGAAAGCCGCTGCATCAGGGGATTGGTGGGAAAGCCGTATTGACGGAACAGCTCCACCATCTGCGTTTGCGTGCTGCCCGGCATGTCACTCACTTCGCCCCAGGCATAGGCGAAAAAATGCAAGGGCCGGCTGGCGGTAACGGACGGGTCGAGCTGGCGCAGCGAACCTGCAGCGGCATTGCGCGGATTGGCGAAGGTCGACTTGCCGTTTTCGGCCATGCGCCGGTTGAGCTCCGCGAAATCAGCATGGCTCATGTAGATTTCGCCGCGCACTTCCAGAACAGCCGGCGGGTTGCCACGCAGGACGTTCGGAATATCCGGAACGATGCGCGCATTGGCGGTGACATTCTCCCCAACCGCACCGTCGCCGCGGGTGGCCGCAGTCACAAGGCGCCCGTCCTCGTAGCGAAGCGACAAGGACAGGCCATCGATCTTCGGTTCGGCCGTGATGGCGATCGGCTCGTCAGGAAGGCGCAGGAAGCGCCGGATTCGCGCGACGAAATCATGCACGTCCTCATCGGAGAACGCATTGTCGAGCGAAAGCATCGGCACGGCATGGGTGACCTTGGCGAACTTCTCCGAAACCGCGGAGCCGACACGATCCGTCGGTGAGTCCTCGCGCTTCAGCTGCGGGAAGCGCTGCTCGATGGCGAGGTTGCGGCGGCGTAGCGCGTCATATCCGGCATCGCTGATCACCGGTGCATCTTCACCGTGGTAACGCCGATCGTTTTCGGCGATCTCGGCGGCGAGCCGCGTCAGTTCTTCCGCAGCCTCTTTTTCCGTAAGTTCGGAAACGGCTCTGTCGACTACTTCCATTCCGGCACGCCTCATCCTTGTCGCGCCCGGACCATGCCTTGCTGGCGCATCCGGCTCAAGATAGCGCTTGTCAGGAGGTTTCGGAGGTTTCCGCCAAAAGCCGCTCAGCGGCGGCGCGTGCTTCGGCGGTGATCGTCGCGCCGGCCAGCATGCGGGCGATCTCTTCCTTGCGTTGTGCCCGGTCGATGGCTGCAATGCCCGTCGCCACCCGGTCGGCGGCACCCGACTTGGTGATGAGGTAATGGACGCCGGCGCGCGCCGCCACTTGCGGGGCATGCGTCACGGACAGGACCTGCACGCGCTCGGCCAAACGCGCGAGCCGCTGGCCGATCGCGTCCGCCACGGCACCTCCGACTCCCGTATCGATCTCGTCGAAGACAAGCGTCGGCGCGGAGCCGCGATCCGCCAGCGCGACTTTCAGCGCAAGAAGGAAGCGCGACAGCTCGCCTCCCGAGGCAACTTTCATGATCGGGCCGGCGCGGGTACCGGGATTGGTGCGCACCCAAAACTCGATCTGGTCGTTGCCATCTTCACCGCGCGTTTCGGGATCCGTGGACAGTTCAACCAGAAAGGCGGCGCGTTCGAGTTTCAAGGCCGGCAATTCGCCCATCACCGCCTTCACCAAGGCTTCCGCCGCCGCTTCGCGCAACTCGCTGAGTCGCGCTGCACGGCTGTCATAGATCTGGCGGGCCGTCTGCGCTTCGGTTTCCAAAGCGCCGAGCCGTTCTGCCCCCGTGTCGAGATCTGCGAGATCCGCGATCATGCCGTCGCGAAGCTTGGCCAGATCATCCACGGGTACGTTGAACTTGCGACCGGCCGCCCGCAAAGCGAACAAACGTTCTTCGGTTTGTTCCAGGACGCGTGCGTCGAAGTCGCTGGCCCGCATCGCGGCTTCCACGCTTGATTGTGCGGCATCAAGCGAAAGAAGCGCTTCATCGAGGCTGGTGATGATTTCGTCCAGCAGGCCGGGCGCTTCCGGTGCCTTGCGCTGCAGCCGACGCAGAAGGCTTGATAGCTGCGGTACCGCGGAGGTCGAGCCTGACAGAACTTCCTGTGCATCCCCAATCTCGGACGCGATCTTCTCGGCCTGCATCATCGCCGTGCGCTTGGCGGCAAGATCGCTTTCCTCGCCCGGTTGCGGGTCGAGCTTGCCGAGTTCTGAAACCGCGTTGCGGAGGTAATCGCCCTCGCGTTCGGCCGCTTCCACTCGCGCACGATGCTGCCGCAGCGCCTGCTCGGCCGTTTTCCAGGCCTGCCACGCCTGCCCCACCGCTGCGGTTTCGCCAAGATGCCCGCCGAACGAATCGAGGATGGTGCGGTGAGCAGCCGGATCCACAAGCGCCCGCTCGTCATGTTGGCCATGGATCTCAACGAAATGGCGCCCGATCTGGCGCAAGAGGCCGGCGCTTACAGGCTGGTCGTTGACGAAGCCGCGCGTCCGGCCATCCGCGGTTTGCACGCGTCGCAGGATCAGTTCACCGCCTTCATCGTCGATGGCATTCTCGGAAAGGAAGGTACGAGCCGGATGGTTGATCGGCAGGTCGAAGCTTGCCGTCACCTGACCTTGGGGGGCGCCTTGCCGGACCAGCGCGCCATCCCCCCGCGCGCCCAAGGCGAGCGACAGCGAATCAAGCAGAATGGACTTGCCGGCGCCGGTTTCACCGGTCAGCACCGACAGGCCGGATGACAAATCGATTTCCAGCCGTTCAATCAGAACAATGTCGCGGATCGAAAGATGCGTCAGCATGGGACGCCGCGATGCCTCAGGTGCCGAGGATCGAAGCTCCAGCCCGCGAAATCCAGGAGCCGGTATTTTCCCGCGGCTCCAATCCGCCGGACTGCAGCAACGCGTAGGAGTCTTTGTACCACTGGCTGTCCGGATAATTCTGGCCGAGCACGGCAGCCGCAGTTTGCGCTTCCGAAGCGAGACCCATCGCCAGATAGGTTTCCGTCAGGCGAGCCAGCGCTTCCTCGACGTGCCGGGTGTTGGAATAAACCTCCACCACGTAACGGAAGCGCTTGGCAGCCGCGATATATTCACGCCGCTCGAGATAATAGCGGCCCACCTGCATTTCCTTCCCGGCGAGCTGGTCGCGGGCAAAGCGGATCTTCGCGTTGGCATCCTCGACATATTCCGACTCGGGCCAGCGCTGGGTCACCTCTTCCATTGCCTCGATGGCGCGACGCGATTCCTTCTGGTCCTGCGTCACGTCCTTTATCTGACGGAAGTAGCTTAGGCCCACGATATACTGCGCGTAAGCGGCATCTTCCGAGGACGGGTAAAGCTGGACATAGCGCTTGCCCGCGTTGATCGCTTCCTCGTAGCGGCCCTGCCGGTAATTGGTGAATGCACCCATCACCATCGATTTGCGGGCATATTCCGAATAGGGGTGCTGCCGGTCGACGGCGTCGAACTTCTTTGCAGCCTCGCTGAGGCGGCCGGAGTTCAGGTTCGCGAGACCCTGGTTGTACAGCTGGTCCGCCGGTTCGGTCTGTTCGACATAGGTCGCCAGGTCGATGTCATCGTTGGAAGCACAGGCACTCAGCGCGATTGGCACGGCTGCGAGGCCCGCAAGAACCAGGATACGCTGAGCCAGAAACAACATTTCAGCAATCGAATGAACGGCCATCGCTTCACCCCTCTCCACGCCCAGGCGCGGGACGCGGATCTAATAGCCCGCCCATAAACCACATCGCCCATGAGGGGCAACGCTATCAGGAGGCATTGCTGCGAATTTGTGGCGGAACGGAGATCCTGAACTACCCGGAACCCGCCTTCAAGCGCCGGTCACAGGCTCCAGGGCGCGAACACCGGGGCGTTGACCGCCACCATCTCGATCGAACGGCCGCGCTCGCGTCGGGTGGTTTCCACGATCTCGAAGGCCGACGAATCGGAAAGCAGCGCCCGCAAAACGGCGGCGTTCAGCTTGTGTCCGCCGCGATAGGATCGAAACGAACCCAGGAAACGCGCCCCCGCGAGGGCAAGGTCGCCCATAGCATCAAGCATCTTGTGGCGAACGAATTCGTTGGGATAGCGCAGGCCCTCGAGATTGATGACCCGGCCGTCTTCGCCGATCACCACCGAATTTTCCAGCGAAGACCCCAGCGCATAGCCGGCTGCCCACAAGCGCTCCACGTCCTTCATGAAGCCGAAGGTGCGGGCCCGCGCGATGTCACGGCGAAAAACATCCGCATCAAGCGTCGCGGAAAAAGACTGCCGACCGATTGCGGCATCCGCGAAATCAATCTCCACCTCGAACTGAGTGCCGGCAAACGGCTTGAACTCGGCCCAGGAGGCACCCTGCTCCACCCGCACCGGCTTCAGGATCCGGATATAGCGACGCGACACATGCTGCTTTTCCAGGCCGACCTGATCGAACGCGTCAACAAAGGCGGCGGCACTGCCGTCCAGGATCGGCGCTTCCGTGCCATCCATCTCCACCAGCACATTGTCGATGCCGAGCGCGTAAAGCGCGGCCATCACATGCTCAACCGTTGCAACATGCAGGCCAGCTGGATTACCGAGCACGGTGCAGAAGTCGGTGGCGCCAACTTCCGAAAACAGCGCCCTAATTTCGCCTGCTTGCTCGCCTGACTTGGAAACGTGGAACGTAACGCCCGTGTCGGCATCGGCCGGGCTGAACTGGATCGAAACGGGCTTGCCGGTATGAACCCCGACGCCTGAGAGGGAAACACTCGCCTTCAGCGTCGTTTGGCAATCGAGAATTCCAGCGCCCATATACTCGTCCAGCTTGGCGTTATCGGTTCCCTGCATCCGCCTGGGGCGGCGCGAGGTGGGTCGTCTTGCCCTGATTTGGCCGCAAGATACGCTGTGTCCGCGCGCAGACAAAATCACGCTTCATTACCCCTTGTTACGGCTCTAAGGCCGAAACTTCAGGTCTTAACATATTGTAAACACATGCTTTTCAGAAAACAGGGCGACCCGCGTGGGATCGCCCTGTTTCAGTTCATTGGAGACGGTTCAGTTTGCCTGGCGACGCAGGAAAGCCGGGATCTCCAGCTGATCGTCGTCTTGTGCGGCACGCGGCTGTGGTGCGACGCGGCCATGGTCATCCAGTTGCCCGCGACGCGGCGCATAAAGCGATGGGTCCTGGCTCGCTGCGCGCGGCTGCGGCTGGGCTTCCCGCAGCCGTGGTTCACGCGGCTGGGCTGGCTGGAGGCGTGCCGGCTCTTCTTCGCGACGCGACAAACCGGTGGTGAGGCGCTTCAGGAGCCCCATCGGGCCGCGGTCTTCACCTTCGCCAGCGCGGGCGGCATGGTCCATTTCCGCACGCACGACCGGTGGGAAGTCTTCCACCCGCGGCATCCGGACGCCAGCAGGGGCCGCCTGCTGCACCGGCATGGGCGCGGCTTGAACAGGTGCCTGCTGCACAGGCTGCTGAACGGGCATCGGACGCTGTTCAGGCTGCGCGGCAGCGGGGAAAAGCTTGCTTACCGGGCGAAAGTCCTCCGCCGGAGCGGCGGCCTCCGCGCCCATTTGCGCTTCCTGGTGCATCTCCGCCATGCGCAGGGCTTCCGTGACCGGATCAATTGCAGCGCGCATCGGCTCGGCCGCCGACTGCGGGGCCTGCTGCACCGGAGCGCCGCTTTGCGCTTGAACGGGCTTCTGTGCCACCGGCTTCATCGGCTGGCGGATGGTGATCGGAGCCGCGGCGATGTCGCTGGCAGCCTTGTCGATGCCGGTGGCCACCACCGACACGCGAATAACGCCTTCCAGTTCTTCGTCGAAGGTCGCGCCGAGAATGATGTTGGCATCCTGGTCGACTTCTTCACGGATGCGGGTTGCCGCTTCGTCCACCTCGAAGAGGGTGAGATCGCGACCGCCGGTGATGGAGATCAGGAGACCCTTCGCGCCCTTCATCGACGATTCGTCGAGCAGCGGGTTGGCAATCGCAGCTTCGGCGGCAGCCATCGCACGACCCTCGCCCGATGCTTCGCCGGTGCCCATCATGGCCTTGCCCATCTCGCGCATCACCGAACGGACGTCGGCGAAGTCGAGATTGATCAGGCCTTCCTTGACCATCAGGTCGGTGATGCAGGCCACGCCCGAATACAGCACCTGATCGGCCATGGAGAAGGCGTCGGCGAAGGTGGTCTTGTCGTTGGCAATCCGGAACAGGTTCTGGTTCGGAATGACGATCAGCGTGTCGACCGACTTCTGCAGCTCCTCGATGCCGAGGTCTGCCGTTTTCATACGGCGGCCGCCTTCGAAGTGGAACGGCTTGGTGACGACGCCAACGGTGAGGATGCCCTTCTCACGGGCTGCGCGCGCGACAACCGGAGCAGCACCGGTGCCCGTGCCACCGCCCATGCCAGCCGTCACAAAGCACATATGGGTGTTCGACAGATGATCGATGATCTCGTCGATGCATTCTTCCGCTGCGGCGCGACCAACTTCCGGCTGCGATCCCGCACCGAGACCTTCGGTGACATTGGCGCCGAGCTGGATCAGGCGCTCGGCCTTCGACATCGTCAGCGCCTGCGCATCAGTATTGGCCACAACGAATTCAACACCGCGCAGACCGGCGGTGATCATGTTGTTGACCGCATTGCCGCCGCCGCCGCCAACACCAAAGACGGTGATGCGAGGCTTCAGCTCGGTGATGTCCGGCCTTTGAAGGTTGATGGTCATTTTTCGTCGTCCTTTTCGCCTTTTCCTGCCGCGTCGCCGCCGCGGCTGACATGGGGACCGAAGTCCCCGCCAAACTCTAGAAACTGTTGCGCAACCACTGGCTCACACGACTGAACCGTCCACCGGTTCCGGTCAGCCGGTGGGATACACCGCCCCGCACCTGGCCGATCTCGAAGTCGGCCACTTGCGGGTAGATCATCAGGCCGACCGCCGTTGCGAAGGCCGGCCCTTTCGCCGCTTCGGGCAGACCGGCGACGCCCAAGGGGCGACCGATCCGCACGTTGCGGCCGAGAACACGCCGGGCTGATTCCGGCAGCCCCTGCAATTGAGCACCACCGCCCGTCAGCACCACCCGCTTGCCGACAAGGTGGCTGCTGCCGGACTGCGTGAGCCGATCGCGCACGATCTCCAGTGTTTCCTCGATACGGGCACGGATGATCCGGTTCATGGCAGCACGCGGGATCTGCATGCCGCCGTCATCATCGCCGCTGCCGATCGGCTGAACCGTTACGAGATCGCGGTCGTCGCCGTTGGCCGGCAATGCGGAACCATGCATGACCTTCATGCGCTCCGCGTCGTCCATAGCCGTGGAAAGGCCGCGGGCGAGGTCCATGGTGACATGTGCCCCGCCGATCGGGATTGAAGAGGCATAAACCATCTTGCCCGCAAAGAAGACGGACATGGTTGTGGTGCCCGCGCCGATGTCGATGCAGGCAGCGCCCATCTCGCCCTCGTCATCCACAAGAGCCGAAAGGCCGCTGGCATAAGGCGTTGCCACAAGGCATTCCACCGACAGGTGCGCCCGGTTGATGGCGAGTTCGAGGTTACGCAGCGGCGCAGCGTCCGCCGTCAGCACATGCATGTCGACGCCAAGAACGTCGCCCACCATGCCGCGCGGATCCTGGATGCCGCGCTCCGTATCCAAGGAGAAGCCGACTGGAAGCGTATGCACCACCTGCCGCTCGTGGCGCAGGGCCTGGCGGGCACCCGCTTCAAGCACGCGCTTGACATCGGCATCATCGGTTTCATGGCCGCCGAGATTGACGGTGGCCGCCGAAGCTTCGCTCTTCAGGCGCCCGGAGGACAGGTTGACGATGAGCGAATCGATGGTGAGGCCAGCCATGCGCTCAGCGGCGTCGACCGCCAACCGGATCGCCTGCTCCGCACGATCCAGATCGACGATCACGCCCGACTTCACGCCGCGCGACCTTTGATGACCGATGCCCAGGACCTGAATGCGATGGGTGCGCCCACGCAGCAGCTGGCTTTCCTCGCATGGCTTCAGCTTGGCGATGATGCAGCAAATCTTGTGCGAACCAATGTCCAGCACCGACACGATGCCGGAGCGCTTGGCCGGATGATCAGACGATGTTCCCAGCCAGCTCATATCCGCTTACCCGCTTTTTTGGCGGCCTTCTTTTCGGCCTCGAGCTGGGCGACGCGGCGCTCCATGGCTCCTGGCGTGAGCTGCACAATGAAGCGCTCCTTGAAGCGCAGATCGACTGCCGCAATGTCGCGCGACAGGAGGCCCTGCTCCGCATCAAGAGCCAGAAGCTCCTTGATGGCGCCGTGAAAGTCGTTTTCCGGCAGTTTGATGCGCACGCCGTTCGCGAGATAAAGATCCCAGCGGCGCTCGGCCACGAGGTTGATAGCCTTCACCTCGCCGGCAAGCTTTGGGTAGGCCGCGAGTTCAGCCATGAAGGCGGCCGCCTTCTGCGGCGCGCCAGCCCCAATCACCAGCGGCAAGTCGCGGACGTTGCGACCATCGAAAGGCGCAATCGGCCGACCATCAGCCTGGATCACCGTGAGGTCATTACCCTGCTGCCAGACCGCAAACGGCACGCGTTCGCTAATCGCCACTTCGATGGCGTCCGGATAAATCTTGCGGACGGTCGCAGCTTCAACCCAGGGCAGTTCAAGCAGGCGCTCGCGCGCCGCGTCGGCGCTGAAGCCGACGAGCGCCGTCCAGCCACTCAACTGCAACTGGCCAAGCACGTCGATCTCGGAGGTCTGATGATCGCCGCTGACGCGAATGTCGGTGACGGCGAAGCCCGTGCGCGCGGTAACCGCCTGCATCACGGCCGGCATATGCCCGCCGACGATGCCGCCGTAGATGCCGGACGCAACAAGAAGCGCAACGCTGAGACCCGTCGCAGCAAAGCGCGGGATGCGGGCTTCAACATCCTCCAGACGCGACAACATACGCATCGGGCGGCGAAGGAATCTCGGAACAACAAGGCTTTCGTGAAACTGTTCGCCGGGACGAAAGCTCCTGCGCGATCCGTTAGGAAAACCCGACCTCAACGCGAACACGACGCGTCCTCCACCATCCAACTCAACAAGTCGCCGAAGGAATGCCCTGCCTGAGCGGCAATTTCGGGCACCAGCGATGTCGGCGTCATTCCGGGTTGAGTGTTGATCTCCAACCAGACGACTTCCCCGTTTTCGGAGAAGCGATCGTCGTAGCGGAAGTCCGACCGGGTCACGCCCCGGCACCCAATCGCTTGATGAGCCTTGAGGGCGAGTTTCTGTACAGTTTGGTAAATATTCGATGAAAGTTTTGCCGGAACCTCGTGTTTGGAGCCGCCCGCGACGTATTTGGAATCATAATCGTAGAAGGCGTGGCCGACCGGCAGGATCTCACACACGCCGAGCGCCACATCGCCCATCACCGCGCAGGTCAGCTCGCGGCCATACACGTAGCGCTCAACCATCACCGTATCACCGTACGGCCAGTCGGACGCGCCGATCCGCTGCGGCGGAAAGGGCTGGTCTTCCTTGACGATCACGACGCCGAAGCTCGACCCTTCACTGACCGGCTTCACCACGTAAGGCGGCTTCAAGGGATGCTTGCTGCCGATGGACAGGCGGTTCATCACGCGCGATTCGGCAACAGGAATTCCCTGCGCGCTGGCCACCCGCTTTGCCAGATCCTTGTTCATAGCAAGAGCTGACGAAAGCACTCCCGAATGGGTGTAGGGGATCTGCAGATATTCGAGAACGCCCTGGATCGTTCCGTCCTCGCCGTAAGGACCATGAAGGGCGTTGAAGGCGACATCAGGCTTGAGTTCCGCAAGCACCTGGCTGACGTCGTTGCCGACATCCACACGCGTCACGGTGTAGCCTTCGGCTTCCAGATGGTCGGCGCATGCCTTGCCTGACGACAGGCTGACGGGGCGCTCGGACGAGAACCCGCCCATCAGCACCGCCACATGCTTTTTCCCCATCCGATTCCAAGCCCCAGCCGTTACAGGTTCTGTCTAGCGCTCGAACATGGCTTGAGCCTTGCGGGTGATAGCGCGGGCCAGTTCGGCCAGCACCTTTTGTCAGCCCTTGGGCGCAAATCATGCGTGCTGAGGAACTCAGGAATCAGAGGCAGGAAGAGGTGACAAGCGGCCAAACCCGCTGGAGCGGTTTTGCGCGGTCACTATGGTATTTTAGACTCAGGTGATGGGCCGATGCCGCAGTGGCACCGACCAAATAAAGGTCTAGAGCAACTGCCCCAGAAACTCCTGCACTTCACGACCCGGGCGGAAGTCACCCACGCGCTTGATTTCCCATTCAAGCCTGATGTCGGATGCGGCCAGCACCCGCGCGCGAACAGTTTCGCCAAGCAATTCAAGCTCGTACGACGAAGCGCTGCCAGTATTGATCATGAAGTTGCAATGCATGGGAGACATTTGAGCGCCGCCAATCATCAAGCCTCGGCAGCCCGCCTTGTCGATCTCCTTCCAGGCGGACGTTCCTTCCGGGTTCTTGAAGGTTGAGCCGCCGGTCTTCTCGCGGATGGGCTGGACGCTTTCGCGATGATCGCGCACGGCGTCCATGTTTGCGCGGATCGTGGCGCGATCGTCCGGAAAGCCTTCCAAAACGGCAGACGTGAAGATCAGATCCCTAGGCGCAGAAGAATGACGGTAGGCGTATCCCATGTCCTCGTTGGTGAGAACGAGGCGCTCCCCCTTCCGCGTCAGGGCGCGGACTTCCACCACGCGTTCGCGCGTTTCAAAGCCATTGGCGCCCGCATTCATCCGCAAAGCGCCGCCGATGCTGCCGGGAATCCCGTGGAAGAAGTGGAAGCCGCCGATCCCGGCGTCATACGCGACGCCTGAAACGTGCTTGTCCGGCGTGGCGGCACCGGCTTCGATCTGCGTTTCGGAAAGAGCGTTGGCGGTCCCGAAGCCCTTGGCCGACAAGCGGACCACGAAGCCACGAACCCCATTTTCGCGCACAAGAAGGTTGGAGCCAATGCCCACAACCATCACCGGGACTTCTTCGGGCACCGCCTTGAGGAAGTCTGCAAGATCCTCTTCATCCGCCGGCTGAAACAAGACGTCCGCGGGGCCACCGGCGCGGAACCAGGTGATTTTTTCCATCGCCGAGTCCGGCGTCAGCCGGCCGCGCAGGCCAGACAGTCTGTCACCGAGTTTCGCAAGCAGGTCGCTGCCGGCCGTCATGCAGCCACCGCACCACCGCTGAGGTCGCCGGGCAAGGCATAGGCCCATTGCGTGATGTTGCCGGCGCCGAGGAACACGACATAATCGCCAGGCTTGGCAACCGAGCGCACCACACCCGAAATCAGCTGCGGCCCTTCAATGAAGCGGGCGTCGCGATGGCCGGCGGCGCGCGCGGCAGAGGCTAGCGTTTCCGAGTTGATGCCGTCGATCGGGTCCTCGCCCGCCGCGTAGACCGGCGCGAGCAGCACCGTGTCGGCATCGTTGAAACAGGAAGCGAACTCGTCAAACAGGTCGCGCAGCCGGGTGAAGCGATGCGGTTGCGCAATGGCGATCACACGGCCACTGGTGGACTCGCGCGCAGCCTTGAGAACGGCGCGGATTTCCACGGGATGATGACCGTAATCGTCGAACACCTCGACGCCATTCCAGCTGCCGGTGTGCGTAAAGCGACGCTTGACGCCGCTGAACCCTTCCAATCCGCGGCGCAAGCCCGCTTCGCGGATGCCGAGCTCGTAAGCGACGGCAATGGCGGCGGTCGCGTTGGACACGTTGTGGCGACCCGGCATCGGTAGCCTGAGGTCCGTCATCTCGACTGTGGAGCCCGTTTTGCGATCCCGGATCACCACGTCGAAAACGGACTTCGCTCCTTCAAAGCGGTGATTGGCAAAACGCACATCCGCCTGCGGGTTTTCGCCGTAGGTGACGACACGGCGATCCTCGATGCGGCCAACCAGCGCCTGCACTTCCGGATGATCGATGCACATCACGCCGAAGCCATAAAACGGCACATTCTCGACGAACTGGCGAAACGCCGCGCGCACGCGGTCGAAGCTGCCATAGTGATCGAGATGTTCGGGGTCGATGTTGGTCACCACGGCGATCTCGGCCGGCAGCTTAAGGAACGTGCCGTCGCTTTCGTCGGCTTCCACCACCATCCAGTCGCCTTCGCCCATGCGCGCGTTGGTGCCGAGCGCGTTGATGATTCCGCCGTTGATGACGGTCGGATCAAGGCCGCCGGCCTCCAGAAGGGCCGCAACCATCGAGGTGGTGGTGGTCTTGCCGTGGGTGCCGCCGATGGCCACGGCCTGGCGGAAGCGCATCAGCTCCGCCAACATCTCGGCACGACGCACGATCGGCAGCGACTTTTCGCGCGCCGCCATGAGTTCCGGGTTGGTTTTCTTGATGGCGGTGGACACCACCACCACTTCGGCGTTGCCGAGATTTTCCGCCTTATGGCCAACGAAGCAGGTGATGCCCTTGTCGCGCAGACGCTGCAGGTTTGGGCCATCAGATTGATCCGAGCCCTGGACCTCATAGCCGAGATTCTTCAGCACTTCGGCAATGCCGCTCATGCCGATGCCGCCGATACCGATGAAATGGACGAGGCCGATCGTCTTGGACATCTTCATGGCCGTCCTCCCTGCTTGATGTGTTCAACCGTCTGGCCGGCTGCAATAGCTTCTGCCAAATCGGCAAGCAAGCCGGCGGCGTTTGGCTTGCCGGCCAGGCGCGCCGCAGCCGCCATCTTAGCGAGGCCTTCCGCGTCTTCCATGCGACTTGCAAGGAGATCGGCAATGCGCTGCGGCGTCAGCGTTGCCTGTGGGTGCACTTCCGCTCCGCCGGATGCAGCCAGGGCAGCCGCGTTCGCCGCCTGATCGTGGTCGAGCGCATAGGGATAAGGGACGAACATCGCCGGCCGGCCGATCACCGCGACCTCCGAAACCGTGGAAGCGCCGGAGCGGGAGATCACGAGATGCGCATCAGCGATGCGCTGCGCCATGTCGGTAAAGAAGGGCGAGACCTCGACCGCCAGACCAAGTTCAGCATAGCGGGCGCGGACCTCTGCTTCGTCTTCAGCTCGGGCCTGTTGAACGATGCGAAGCCGCTCCCGAAGTGGGGCAGGCAAAAGCGATACCGCGGCCGGAATGGCTTGCGAGAAGAATTGGGCGCCCTGGCTTCCGCCAAAAACCAGAAGGCGGAAAGGCTCGGCGGCCGATGGCGCGTTGAAAGGGCGTGCTGCGGCTTCGAGCACCGCCGGTCTGACGGGATTTCCTGTCGCAAAGACCTTGGCCGCATGCGGGCCGCCACCTTCGGGAAGAAAGCCGCCCGCGATCGCTGTCACGCGCGGAGCAAGCCCCTTGTTGGCGCGCCCCATCACCGCGTTTTGTTCGTGGATGAGGGTTGGCACGCCGCGGCGAGTGGCCGCGTAGAGCGGCGGAAGCGTGGGATAGCCGCCGAAGCCGATCACGATCTTCGGCTTCAAGCGATTAATCAGGATTGTGGATTCCCGAAAGCCGCGCCAGATCGTCCAAACGGCGCGGCTGAGTGCAAGCGGGTTGCGGGAACCGAAGGTGGACGCCGAAACCTGGTGCACGGCGGCGGCCGGAAAACTGCCGGAAAAACGATTGGCGCGATTGTCGGTCACGAGGTGCACGGTCCAGCCGCGCCCCGTCATCTCGTGCGCCAGCGCTTCCGCCGGGAACAGGTGTCCTCCCGTTCCACCGGCTGAAAGAAGAACGGTGCCCTTCGTGGCGCGTGCGTCCAGCATCGACTACTCCGCCGCCGCCAGCGTCCGCCCACCGGATCGGGAGTAACCGATCTGCGATCTTTTTTCCGGACGCTTGCGGGTGAGCGCCAGCACCATCCCCATCGAAATTGCGATCGCGATGGCCGACGATCCACCGTAGGAGATAAAGGGAAGCGTCATGCCCTTGGCGGGCAGCAGCTGGACGTTGACGCCCATGTTGATGAAGGACTGCAGGCCAAACAGCGTAACCAAGCCGGTCACCGCGTAGCGCGTGAAATCATCATGTTCCTTCAAGGCGGTCGATAAACCACGCAGAACGATAAAGGCGAAGATCGCCATGATAATCAGGCAAAGGATGATGCCGAACTCTTCGCCGGCAACCGCAAACACGAAGTCGGCGTGGCTGTCGGGGATGACGCGCTTCACCGTGCCTTCGCCCGGCCCCTGCCCGAACCATCCGCCATTCACCAGCGCATCGCGCCCCATGTCGACCTGGAAGGTGTCACCTTCACCCGTCAGGAAGCGGTCGATGCGGCCTGCCACGTGCGGAAAGATCGTGTAGGCGGCGAGCCCGCCCACCACGCCGGCGGCGCCAAGCGCGATGATCCAGAACCATGCCATCCCGGCAACAAAAAACATGACGCACCAGGTGGCGAGCGTCAGCATGGTTTGCCCGAGATCCGGCTGCGCCACGAGGAGCGCAATCACCAGACCGAGGAGGATCATGGCAAACAGGTTGCCGGGGATATCCGGCTGCCGTGCATGCTCGGCAAACAGCCAGGCGCAGATGATCACGAAAGCCGGCTTGAGGAATTCGGATGGCTGGACGGAAAGGCCGGCGAAGGAAATCCAGCGCCGGGCACCCTTCACTTCCACACCGACGTAAAGCACCATGACCATCAGGAGCAGCGTCATCATCAGCATGACGAGAGCGAGGCGACGGATCTGGCGGGCGTTCAGGAACGAAACCCCGATCATCACGATCGATGCCGGCACCATGAAGATGATCTGGCGCGTCGCGAAGTGGAAGCTGTCGAGACCGATACGCTCGGCGACGGCCGGGCTGGCAGCAAAGGACAGCACCACGCCCAGGATCATCAGCATCAGAAAGGCGGCGAGGAACCAGCGGTCGATGGTCCACCACCAGTTCGAGACGGGACTGCGATCCAATCTGCTGAGCATTAGCCACCTCTTCCGATCGGTTCGATTCCGGGCAGCGCCAGGACGGCATCCCGGAACGCGTCGCCGCGGACCTCGAAATTCTTGAACTGGTCGAAGCTCGCGCATGCGGGCGAAAGCAGGACCACGACCTCGCCGTCCCCTTCCGCATCGGCGGCGGCATGGTTAACGGCGGATGAAAGGGTCCCTGAAATTTCATAAGAAACCGTTTCACCAAGCGTGGCTGCAAACGCTGGTGCGGCTTCACCGATCAGGTAGGCTTTCACGATGCGCGGAAAGAAGGGCCGCAGCGCCTCGATACCGCCGCTCTTGGGCAAACCGCCGACGATCCAGCGGATGCGTGAGAAACTCGATAAGGCCGGTGCAGCGGCTTCCGCGTTGGTGGCTTTGGAGTCGTTCACGAACAGCACATCGCCGCGCTGGCCCACCTGCTCCATGCGATGAGCCAAACCGGGAAAGCTCTTCAATCCGCTCTGGATTTCCCCGTTCGTCAAACCAACCGCCCGGCAAGCCGCAACGGCAGCCAACGCGTTCTGTGCGTTGTGGCGCCCACGCAAGGAGCCGATGCCCGTAAGCGAGGCCAGTGGCTCCGCCGCGCAACCTGAAGACAGCAGGATCTGGTCATCATCAGCGAACAGACCGCCATCGGGGCGCGACCGAACGGAAATGCGTTGAACGGAACGGCCTTCGCCCTCCAGCCGAGCGGCGATGGCCATGCCGAAGCTGTCATCGACACCTATGATCGCGGTGTGGCTGCCAGCAACAAGGCGGGCCTTGATCTCCGCGTAGTTCTCGATCGTGCCATGCCGATCGAGGTGATCCGGCGTGACGTTGAGCAGGATCCCGGCCGTGGGATCAAGCGACGGCGCAAGATCGATCTGGTAGGAAGAACATTCCACCACATAGAAGCGGTCCGGCTGCGGCGGGTCGAGCGTCAGGATGGCGCGGCCGATGTTGCCGCCCATATGGGTGTCGCGGCCTGCGCTGCGGAGGATGTGGGCGATCAGCGCGGTTGTGGTGGATTTCCCATTGGTGCCGGTGATGGCAATCAGCGGTGCGTCGGGTGCAAGCCGCCGCCGCTCGCGAACGAAGATCTCGATATCGCCGATGATCTCGACATTGGCGGCACGGGCAAGATCCACGGTCCAATGCGGCTTGGGATGTGTCAGGGGCACGCCGGGCGACAAAACAAAGAACGCAACAGCGCTCCAGTCGATCCCGTGCAGATCGGCAACCGGCACGCCGGCTTCATGCGCCGTGGCAACGCTTTCCGGATTGTCGTCCCAGGCCAGCACCTTCGCGCCGCCTTCAATCAACGAAAGCGCGGTGGCGATCCCCGAACCGCCCAGCCCGAAGAGCGCAACATGCTGGCCCGAAAATGTTATGGCCGGGATCATCTGATCACCGCAGCTTGAGCGTTGAAAGGCCGATCAGCGCTAGGATGATGGCGATGATCCAGAAGCGGATCACGACCTGGCTTTCGGTCCAGCCGAGCTTCTCGAAGTGGTGGTGGATCGGCGCCATCAGGAAGACGCGACGCCCGGTCATCTTGAAGAAGCCGACCTGGATGATGACCGACAGCGCTTCCATGACGAAAAGGCCGCCGATAATGGCCAGAACGATCTCGTGCTTGGTGGCGACAGCGATGGTTCCGATCAGGCCACCCAGCGCGAGCGAGCCCGTGTCGCCCATGAAAATGGCGGCAGGCGGCGCGTTGAACCAAAGAAAACCGAGTCCTGCTCCCATCACGGCGCCGAGCAGAACGCAGAGCTCGCCGGTGCCGGGCGTGAAGTGGATCTGCAGGTAATCGGCGAAAACGCCGTTGCCGGACAGGTAGGCGATGATGCCGAAAGAGGCTGCAGCAATCATCACTGGACCGATCGCAAGCCCGTCCAGCCCGTCCGTCAGGTTCACCGCATTGCCCGCGCCCACAATTACAAAGCAGGCCACGGGAACAAAGAACCAGCCGAGGTAAAGCAGCACGTCCTTGAAAAACGGAAAGGTCAGCGAGGAGGAAAAGGGGTGCTGCCCGGCATACATGATGATCACCGCGGCAACGGCGGCAATCACGAACTCGACGAGCAGCCGAATTCGGCCTGAAACGCCGAGATGGCTCTGCTTTGTGACCTTCATGTAGTCGTCGTAGAAGCCGATCGCGCCGAAGCCGGTGGCAACAAACAGAACCGCCCACACATAGGCGCTCGAAAGGTTCGCCCAAAGCAAGGACGAGCCGAGAATGCCCGACATGATCATCAGCCCGCCCATCGTGGGGGTGCCGGCCTTCTTGAAATGGGTTTGCGGCCCATCCGCGCGAATCGGCTGTCCGCGGCCCTGCCGGAGGCGCAGCGAATCGATGATCGCTGGACCGAACATGAAGACGATCAGGGCAGACGTGATCAGCGCACCACCGGTGCGAAAGGTGATGTAGCGGAAGACGTTAAAGATCGAGAGGTCGTCAGCGAACTGAACGAGCAGAACGAACATGGGAATGTGACCTCTCTGGCGGCGCTCGACTAGGCCGCCGTTTCGTCAGCTTTGGCCGACGAAAATTGCGCCAGCATTGCGTCCACGATCTTGGCGAAGCCAATGCCCTTTGAAGACTTCACCATCACGATGTCGCCCGGTCGAACCGCCTCCAGCACAAGCGGCTTCAAGTCTTCGGCCGTTTCGGCATGGGTTTTCGGAAGGTCTGCCGGCAAGGTGTCCAGGAGGCCCCGCATCTGCGCCCCACCCAAAAACACGGCGTCAACGCGGGCAGCGGCAACCGCTGGCGCGAGGCCCGCGTGAAGCTCCGGGGCGCGGTCGCCGAGTTCCAGCATATCTCCCAAAACAGCGATGCGCCTTCCGCCAGCCGGAACCTGCGTGGCGCCAAGAAGCGCCAAGGCTGCTTCCATAGAAGCGGGGTTGGCGTTGAAGCTTTCGTCGATCAGAAGCGCCGGACCGTCCGGCAGTGCCAGGCGGTGCCGCCTGCCCCGCCCTTGCTCGGCCTGGAGCGACGCCAAGGCCTGTGCACCCTTTTCCAGATCGGCACCGACGGCATCCACTGCCCCGAGCACCGCCAGCACGTTCTGCACGATGTGACGCCCCGGAGCGCCAACGGTCGCGAGGACGTCGCGACCGTTCACGGATACGGCAATCTCGGAACGGTCGCCAAACAGTTCTGCGTCGCGGATCCGGATATCGGCCTCCGCTCCTTCTCCGAAGCTCTTGATGTTGCCGTGCCCCTTAGAGCGCGCAAGGTTCGCAAGAAGGGGAAAGCGGGCATCATCCCCGTTGATAAGCGCCACACCCTCGACTTCTAGACCCTCGAAGATCTCGGCCTTTGCTTCTGCAATTTCGTCGAGGTCACGGAAGAAGCCAAGATGGGCGGCACCGATCATGGTGATGATGGCAACATGGGGCCGCACCATCTTCACCAGCGGCCGGATCTCGCCCGGATGGTTCATGCCGATCTCGAAAACGCCGAAATCGACATCGGCAGGCATGCGCGCCAGCGTGAGCGGCACCCCCCAATGATTGTTGAAGCTCTTGTCGGCGGCATGCACCTGGCCAGACGGCGCAAGCACGTGGCGCAGGGCTTCCTTCGTCGAGGTCTTGCCGTTGGATCCGGTCACCGCGATGATCTTGGCGCGGGTTCGGGCACGCGCGGCAATACCGAGCTTGCCCAACGCTTCAAGCACATCGGGCACAACGATCTTCGGCGTCGAGGTCAGGCGGCCGAGCGACGGCAGCTTGCCTTCCGCCACGACCAGTACCGCGGCGCCGGCCTTCACGGCGGCGGTTGCGAAATCATGGCCGTCGAATTGGTCACCGGCGATGGCAAAGAAGGCATCGCCGGGCTGCAATGTGCGGCTGTCGATGGAGATGCCGGAGACTTCTTCCGGCAAGGCGCCGAACGGCCGGCCGTTCATGGCTTCCGCCAGTTCGCTTCCCGTCCAAAGCGGCCTCATGCGGCGCGCTCGGTAAGGGCGGCGCGAACTTCGGCATGATCCGAAAACGGCAGCGTTTCCGTTCCGATCGTTTGTCCTTCCTCGTGCCCCTTGCCCGCGATGATGAGGGTGTCTCCGGCCCCCAGCATCGCCACGGCTTCGTGAATCGCCTGGCGACGGTCGCCGATCTCGATTGCACCGGGAGCAGCTTCAAGAATGGCCCTGCGGATCTCCGCTGGAACTTCAGAGCGCGGGTTGTCGTCCGTGACAATCACCACATCGGCGAGGCGCGTGGCGATCTCGCCCATGATCGGCCGCTTGCCCCGATCCCGATCGCCGCCGCAGCCGAACACCACCACGACCTTGCCGGTCGTGAACGGCCGGACCGAAGTGAGCACATTCTCCAGCGCGTCGGGCTTGTGGGCGTAGTCGACGTAAACTGGCGCTCCGAGCGGCGTGGCGCCAACAAGGTCGAGCCGCCCAGGTGCGCCCTTGAGCCTCTCCAGGGCAGCCAGCGTCAGCTCGATCGGCATGCCCGTGGCAATCGCAAGTCCTGCGGACACAAGTGCGTTGGCGATCTGGAAATCGCCCGCCAGCGGCAAGACAACCTCGAAGATGCGGCCTTCCGCTTCGATTTCGGCCCGCTGGCGGTACCGCTCATGCTCGACCCTTTTCAGGTTGAGCAGCGCCCCACGCCGGCCGACGGTGAGGGTGCGGAGGCCCGCCTGCTGAGTTGCCGCAATGGCTTTGTCGGACCAAGGGTCATCGGCAAAGATCACAGCCGGCGCTTCCTTGGGAAGCAGTTCGCGAAACAAGCGTAGCTTGGCGTCGAGGTAATCTTCCACCGTGGGGTGGTAGTCCATGTGGTCGCGGCCAAGATTGGTGAAGGCGCCCGCGCTCAGCCTCACCCCGTCCAGCCGGCGCTGGTCGAGGCCATGGCTGGACGCTTCCATCGCAGCGTTGGTGACGCCGGCCTTCGCAAGGTCGGCCAGAAGATGATGGAGTGCCACCGGATCAGGCGTCGTCAGCGTGCCATAGTCGGACCGTCCGGGCGCAACAACGCCCGTGGTGCCGATGCTGGCAGCTTGATACCCCCCGAAGTCCCAAATCTGGCGCGTAAAGGACGCAACGGATGTCTTGCCGCTCGTTCCCGTCACGGCAACCATGGTGTCAGGCTGGCGTCCGAAGAAGCGAGCTGCAGCCAGCGCCAGGGCACGGCGTGCGTCTTGAACGCTGATCACGGGAACGCCCAAATCGCACAAGGCGGCGTCGTCCACAGCCACAATCGCTGCTGCACCCTTGGCAACCGCGTCGCGCGCAAAGCTCCTTCCGTCAGCCTTGGTCCCAGGCAGGGCGAAAAACAGCATTCCGGGCGTGACTTGCCGCGAATCCGCGGAAAGCCCGGTGATGTCTGTTGCTGGTCCCGCCGCTCCGTCCAGCGGCAGAATGTCTGCAAAGTCCGAGAGCTTCATCGCTCCCCCATTTCTCGATTTGCAACAGTGATCCGGCCAAATGGCCGGAGAATCACTGTGACGATACCAGCAATGGCTCTTCTTCGAGGCGGAAATCCGGCTGCACGCCCAGAAGAGGTGCGGCGCGACGGATGATGTTGTGAACAACCGGCGCTGCGTTCAAGCCCGACGTTGCAGCCATACCGGGCTTCTCTGGCTTTGGCTCGTCGACGATCGACAACACCACGTATTGCGGGTCATCCATCGGGAAGGCGGCCAAAAAGGCATTAAAGCGGACATCGGACGAATAGCGGCCGTTCACCACCTTTTCCGCCGTGCCGGTCTTGCCGCCGACGCGGTAGCCCGGAACAGCCGCGCGCGCGCCCGAACCGCCAGATCCCTTGGTGGCGTTCAGCTTGTACAGGTAGCGCATGCTTGCACTGGTTTGCGCATGCACGACACGCGTCGCATTCGCCATCGCCTCGGCTTCGGTGCGCGGCAGGAAGGTCGGGTTCATGAGAAACCCGCCATTCACCAGCGCCACGGCGCCCACAGCCGTTTGCAGCGGTGTGGTCGACATTCCGTGGCCGAAGGAAATGGTGATGGAGTGCACCTTCTTCCACGTCTTGGGCTCGGACGGGCGAGCCGTTTCCGGCAGTTCGGTCTTGACGCGATCAAGAAGGCCCATGCGGTGCAGGAATTCACGATGGCCGTCGATGCCGACCACGTCGGCTTCGCGGGCCGAACCGATGTTGGAGGAATAGATGAACACTTCCGGCAGCGTCAGAACACGACCCTTGCCGTGGAAATCGCGGATCGTTTGGCGCCCAATCGTGATCGGCCGCCGTGCGTCGAAGGTGGAGTTCATGTCCACCTTGCCGGAATCCAGCGCCATTGCCGTGGTGAAGCTCTTGATGGTCGAGCCCATCTCGTAGGTACCGGCAGCAATCCGGTTCAGCCTGTCCTTTTCATGTGCATTGAACGGGTTGTTGGGATCGAAATCCGGCACGGAAGCCATGGCGATCACCTCGCCCGTCTTGGCATTGAGGATCACGGCACCGGCGGCGATCGCATGGTAGCGTTCCAGCGCACGCGTGATCTCGTCATGCACGATATGCTGGACGCGCAGGTCGATCGACAAGGCGACCGGCTTGAGATCCCTGGGAATCGCTAGGCCGCTCGCCTGCAGATCGGCAAGCCCCTGATCATCGATGTATTTCTCCATGCCGGAGATGCCCTGGTTGTCTACATTCACCAGGCCGACGATGTGGGCAGCCGTGGAGCCACCGGGATAGAAGCGGCGCTTTTCCGTGCGGAAGCCGAAGCCCGGAATGCCGAGATTCATGATCTCGGCCTGCTGCGCGGGCGTCAGCTGACGACGAAGCCACACAAAGCCCGCCCCGCTTTTCAGCTTGTTGTAGGTTTGCTCGTAGTTGATGTCGGGCAGAACGGTCGCGAGCTTCTCGATCGCTTCGTCGGCGTCGACGATGCGGCGCGGCTCTGCGAAAAGCGACGCGGTCTTGATGTCAGTGGCAAGGACTTCGCCATTGCGGTCGACAAGGTCCGGCCGGGAAGCGGTCACGCGCGACTGCGGCCCCGCCCCTTCCTCCGGCTCCAGAACCGCCAGATGAACCAGTCGGCTCGTCAAGGCAGCATAAAGCCCGAAGAATACGGTCATCGTCATCAACAAGCGGGTCCGGCTGCGGCCGCCCGTTGTTTTGCGCTGTCCATCCACCACGATGCCGCTCGACAGCGCCGTGCTTTGGCTACGTTTGCGCCAGTTGCCGATCATCGCGTGATGCCTCCCGTGACCGTCTTGTCGGTTTTCTCGATCATCTTGGCGATGGCGTCTTCGAGGGGGTCCGGCTCGCCCACGGGCTTGAGCGGCACGGCATCCACCGTGACGATCTGCTGTGGCTCCACCGTCACCAGCTTCAGCTCGGCGTCGTAGTTTTCCACCAGCCGCTGCAATCGGCCGGGCTGGGTCAGGAGGCTCCAGTCTGCCTTGAGGATGGAGATCGTGTCTTCCTCGTAGCGAATCTCGCTTTCCACCTTGCGCAGCTGGTCGAACTGATTTTCGGCATCATGCTTCGTTTTGTAGGTGAAAGCGGCGGCCCCCACCATCAAGCCAATCATCACCACGTCCGTTGCTCGGAACATCATTGGGAGCGGTCCTTCTCGACCTGGATTTCGGGTAGCCGCGGGAGGCCGAACAAGGAAGCATCCGCTGAGCGTGCCGGGGCAAGGGTGCGTCGGGCGCTGCGCAAACGGGCCGAACGCGCGCGTGGATTGATTTCCGCCTCTGCTTCGCTGGGCGAAACGGCCGGCGCGGGCTTGGCAAATGTCGGCGACTGGACCTGTATCATCGGCAGGTGCCGGGACCCTCCGGCCGGACCGGAGCGGTCCGCAAGGAAGCGCTTCACGATGCGATCTTCCAGCGAATGAAAGCTGACCACCGCCAGGACGCCGCCCGGCTTCAACACGCGTTCGGCCGCAAACAGCGCCTTCGCCAGTTCGCCGAGTTCGTCGTTCACGAAGATGCGCAGCCCCTGGAAAACACGCGTCGCGGGGTGGATCTTCACGGCAGGATTGCGACCAACCAGCGTTTCGATGGCATCAGCAAGATCACGCGTCCGCTCAAACGGACGTTGAGCCCGCCGCTTGTCGATCATGCGGGCAATGCGGCTCGCCTGCTTTTCTTCGCCGAGCAATCCGAAGATCCGGATCAGGTCGTTGACCTTGAACGTGTTGACGACATCGGCCGCCGTTGCGCCTTGCTGCGCCATCCGCATGTCGAGAGGACCGTCGCCGCGAAACGAAAAGCCGCGCTCCGCCTGGTCCAGTTGCATGGAGGATACGCCGACGTCGAGCACAACGCCGTCCACCAGCGCCGGCGCATGGGCGTCGAGGTGGGAAAAGTTATCCTGAACGAGCTGCAGCCGCCCTGCAGACCGGCAAACAAGCGCTGTTCCGACCGCAATCGCATCCGGATCGCGATCGATCGCGGTCACCGTTGCTCCGGCGTCCAGCAGCGCCGACGTATAGCCTCCGGCGCCGAAGGTTCCGTCGATGAAGTGCCTGCCGGGTTCCGGCTGAAGCGCTTCCAGCACTTCCGCGAGCAGGACCGGAATGTGGCGAGCCGGTCCGCCACCGTCTCGGTCGCCCGAGCCGTGGCCCGCCATCATTCCGATTCCTTTCGCTGACCGTCCGCAGCCTGCTGCCTGCGCTGAAGCAAACGGTTGCGAACCGCTGCCGCATGCGTCGCGAGTTGCGCCGGTTCCCAGATCTGAAACCACTTGCCGCGCCCCACAAACGCAACGTCCGTGGTGATGCCCGTGTGCTGGCGCATGAAATCGGTCACCGAAATGCGGCCCTCGCTGTCGAAGCGCAGGAAGGCGCCATCTCCGTGGTAAAAGAAGGAAAGGTCGTCCGCAGCTTGGAGAAGCGGGTCTTCCTGCGCAATTCGCGCCTCGAACTGGTCGAGAAGATCCGGCCCACCGACATCCAGCGCGGGAGTATCGAGCGAGCGCAGGGCGTAAAGCTCCGCATATCCCCTCGCCTGAATGATCGAACGGAAATGTGCCGGCACCGAAACACGCCCTTTCGCATCGATCTTGTTGATCGCGCTGGAAAGAAAACGCTGCATGCCGCGCCGAAACCATCCTCTTGAAGCCGCCCTTCGAAGGTGCTTGCGGCACCCGACTGCAGCCTTCGTCCGGCCTCATTTCAGCCGCGCAGCATCCGTCCAGCGACCGCGAGGGCAACCGGATGGTTCTGATTGACTGAAGGGACTGGGACAACGAACGAAACTGCATTTTTGGGATACCATGGGCCCCTATGGGCGTCAATGGGAACAGGTGGTTTTAGCTGGTCTGTGGCTGGGATCGCGCGGTGCCTCAGGATCATCTGCTGATCCCCGATTATTCCGCTTTATGGCTAACAAACCGTTGCCAAATCCTTGAAAGGGGTCGCGCGGAAGCCGCCGCCTTTGCTGAAGCAACGCGGGACAAGCATCATCGTCAAAGGGGAAAAAGTGCCAGCCGGCCTATAAGCCGGGTTCTGTATGGCCCCTGCCCGCAGGCAGAAACGTGGCGGCCATTCTTCTTGGGCGGGCATTGCTGCACGCCTCACGCAACCTACCCGGATGACAAGGCTGGAAACTGCCCCGAAGGTTGCCCTTCGCGCCATCCCTATTCGGTTTTGCTCCCGGCGGGGTTTGCCGTGCCGACCCTGTTACCAGGCTCGCGGTGGGCTCTTACCCCACCCTTTCACCCTTGCCCCGCCAGCCAAGCGGCCGATGGTGCGGTCGCTTGGCAGGCGGGGCGGTTTGCTTTCTGTGGCACTTTCCCTGGGGTTGCCCCCGCCGGCCGTTAGCCGGCGCCGTGTTTCCTGGAGCCCGGACTTTCCTCAATCGCGGCCTTTCGGCACCTGCGACTGCGGCCGCCCAGCCAGCTGGCCGGGCCATAAAGGCCGAGGCCACGGCAAAAGCAAGGGCCGTTTTGTATCAGGCGCCGCTGAGAATGCGCTTCACCTTGGCGCAGTATGCGGCGGAGATCGGGTTCATGCGCTTGGCGCCATGGCCGGCATTGTATTTCAGGATCGTGCCGCAGGTGCTGCCACCACCAAGATCATGAGCCTTGGCGAGATACTTCATGCCCCACTTGATATTGGTATCGGGGTCATAAAGGCCCTTGGCGCTGCCGGTGTAGCCCAGCATGCGAGCTGTGGCCGGCTTGATCTGCATCAGGCCGATTTCCCCAGCGCTGCCACGCGCGTCGGCGCGGTAGTTGCTTTCAACGCTGATCACCGCATGGGCAAGGCTGACGGGCACGCCGTAGCTCGCTGCATAACGCGACACGATGGTGGTATACTTCGCACCACCAGCCACCTTTGCGGTCTTTGTGGGAGCGCTGGCACCTTCGATCTTCACCGGCTTGACGCCTGGCAAGGCGGTGAACTTCTTCTCGCTGGAGCGCTCAATGGCGGTCAACGCAGGCCTGTGCGCAGCCGGCTTTGCTCGTGCCACCACGAGTTCTGGGCGCTGGGCTTCCTTGCCGATCGAGCCGGTTTCGACTGTGTCCACCTTCGCTTCTTTTTTGGCCTGTGCAGCCTTTTCGAAGAAATCCGCGCCTTCAGCCGCAGCTGGGTTGAGCGAGGCAAAAGTTGTCACCCCGGCGGCCACGGCCACCGCTAAAACGGTCCTGATTGTCATCGAAGCCTATTCTGTCTTTGATGCCGATCCCAAGCGGGATTGACCTACACTGCACTGGCCGGCGGGGTCACAGCTCAAGCCGCCGACGTCGAACGAGGCGTGCAATGCCGGGGAAAGTTGCACCAAAAATGGTCGCGCCAATCACGTTGGCGCATCTTTTGTAACATTGCGTGATTTCAGGAGACTTGTGTCGGCGGGCGGCTGCCCAGCAAGTTCTGAATGACGGCAAGAACAGCAGGGTCGACCCGGCCATCAATGCGCGCTGGCATGAAATGGCGCTGGAACGCTTCCACCACGACGCGTGTCTGCTCGTCTTCCACTCCGGTGGGTTCGATCCCGTAGCCCCAGAAAGCCAGCGCCTGCTGCGTTTGAAGCACCAGATCAGGCCCGCACGGTTTCGCTTCCGATAAAGGACCAGAGGGGGCCGCAAGGCCGACCCCGGCCGCCTCCAAACGCGACCACGGAAATTTCTCGCCCGGGTCAATCTTGCGCCCGGGAGCCACATCGGAATGGGCCAGAATCCGCACCGGAGCGACCCCGTGACGTGTCGCAATGTCGCGGCACAAGCGGATCACAGCCTCGATCTGCGGTTCCGGGAAATCGCAGTAGCCGAGCGCGTGACCGGGATTAACGATCTCGATTCCAACGGAATGGGAATTGATGTCGTTGATCCCTGCCCAGAAGCTCTTACCGGCATGCCATGCGCGATCCGCTTCGCGCACCATCTGCACCACGGCGCCATCCTCGTACACAAGGTAGTGTGACGACACCTGGCTTTCGGGTGCGCAGAGCCGGTCTTCGGCCGCCTCCCCGGTGGCCATCCCGGTGTAATGGAGGATGATCATGTCCGGCGCGGTGCAGCCGAGCCGTTCGCCATGATTGGGCGACGGGCGCACGCGAGCAGCGCGAAAGTCCGGCTCAAACATGGTCAGGCCAGGACCCGGCTGCGCTCGATCGCTTCATAGGCCGCATTAATGGCGGCGAGCCGGCTCGTGGCGATGGCGATCAGATCAGCCGGCATGCCGCGTGCAATGAGGCGGTCGGGATGGTTTTCCGCCACAAGCGACCGGTACCGCTTCCGGACCTGCTCGAACGCGGCGTCCGGGGCGAGATCAAGAACAGCATAGGGATCCCAATCGGAAGCTTGCGCATGGCGCGCCAGAACCCGCTTGAAATGCACCTCGTCGATCCGGAAGATCTCGGCGATGCGCTGGAGATACGCGATTTCACGTTCATGCACATGGCCGTCCGCCTCGGCGATGAAGAACAGGCCATCAAGGATATCCTCGAGAAGCAGGCAGTTTTCGTCGCCGCTGCCGCACAACCCGGCGAGCTGGGTAGCATAGGCTTCAAAGCCGGCGGTGTCCTGCTGCGCAAGCTGGTAAAGACGTTGCACGTTGCGCATTTCGCCATCCGGCACCTCGAAGATGTCATGGAAAGCGCGCACCTCATCCTGCGTCACCACGCCGTCCGCCCGCGCCATCTTGGCGGACAGAGCGATCATGGCCACGGAAAAGCCGACGCGCTTGCGCAGTTCTGGATCACCCCGAAAGGTGGTGCGGATCGCCTCGATCACCGCTGAAAAGCCGGACAAGCTTCGCGAAGGCAGGGAAGAAAGCATCGCGCCGATGCGCGACCAAATTGAATCCATGTTGAACCCTGCAGTTTCTGGCCTTGCTTCACCTAGTCACGTCAACAGGTCTAGGCAACCTGCGTGCGCCGGGACAGTCAACGCTATCCTACTCCACCGCATCAAGGGCTGCCCGCACAAGCCGCTGGGTGGCATAGCGAGCGGACCAGGGTGTCAGCCCGAGCCGCAAAACGATCGCGCGCTCAGAAGGGATCACGGCCATCGACTGTCCATCATGGCCGAGCAGCCAGAACGTGTCGTCCGGCAGTCCCGCAGCGCGATCACGATCGGCCCCGTCGCGGCCACCGTCCGGCCCTTCCAGCCAGAGCTGTCCCCGACCGTAGGTTCCACCACTCGCCGGCGCTTCTTCCCGCATCCAGGCGGCGAAGCCAGCAGGTAGGATCTGACGGCCGCGCCATTCTCCATCCTGCAGCAGCAACTGGCCGAAGCGCGCCCAATCGCGGGCTGTTGCATAAAGATAAGATGAGCCGACAAAGGTCCCGCTCCGATCCACTTCCAGAACGGCACTGGTCATGCCAAGTGGGCCGAACAAGGCTTGTTGCGGCAGAAACATCGCACGATCCGCGGCCGCGTCTTGCCACAGGCGAGACAGCAAGACGGCCGTGCCACTCGAGTACCGGAAGGTGCTGCCGGCCGGGCTTTCAAGCGGCGAAGTGACCGCGAAGCCCGCCATGTCGGGCTCCAGGAACAGCATGCGGGTGACGTCCGTCACGCTGCCATAATCTTCGTTGAAGGCAAGCCCGCTCGACATGCCCATGAGGTCCACGAGGCGGATCTCGCGCCGATCGTCGCCGCGCCAGGCATCAAACAGGTTCTGCTGATCGAGCGACAAAAGCCCCTGACCTGCCGCAATCCCGATCAAGGCCGCGTTGACCGTCTTTGTCATCGACCAGCCGAGCAAGGGTGTTTCGGCGCCGAACCCATCGCCGTAGCGCTCCCCAACGATGCGCCCGCCTTTCACAACAACAACGGCGCGCATGCCCGGGCCGGTCAGGGCGGCATCGTCGAGCACCGCTTCAAGCCTCGCATTCTTAGCTGCCACGGGTTCGTTCCCTTCAGGCCAGGGAGCCGCAGGAGCAGTGGCAGCTTGAACCGGGTAGGGAGAGCGCGGAAAGCTTGCGAAGTCTCCTGACGGCACGGAGGTGCAGCCGAGGCCCGGTCGGTGGAGCGCATAGCCGCGCCCGAACAGCCCGAACAGGCCGGCCGAAACGGTGCCGGCTTCGCGGTCGACATGGAGGCGCATCAGGCGCAGCAGCGGGTGTCCAGGCGCCTGAACGTCGAGCCGCAGGATCTCTTGCGGGTCACGCCCGGCAATAAAGACGTTGGAACAAACGATCTTGGCTGCGTAGTTGCCGCCGACGCGAATGAGATCCGGCGGCGCGATCGCGAGCCACGCAGCCAAACCGATCACAGCAGCCACAAGCACGGCTGCAACGCCGGCAACAATCTTCCAAACCATCCGCATCGGTTTCACTGCACCCCCACGAGTCGGCACCTTGCTACAAGATGCGCATGACACCCTGTTTGTCGTTGGAAAAAAGTTGCGGCTTGCTCGTGGCACGAGAACGAGGCAAACCGGAAACGCAGCATCGCAATCTTTTGGTTACCATCTTCACGCATTGATCAACGGGACTGGATGGAGAACTGCGCCTTGGCTTCCAAGCGAACGATCCTGCGGGGGGTTGCCGCCGCCCTGACCCTCGGCCTTCTCGCCGGCTGCACCAGCGTCAGCTACGACTTTGCAGACGTGAAGCCCACCTCGTCCACCACAACCACCACGCGCTACCAAAGCGGCGCCGCTTACCCGCGCTTCGATGATCGCAAGCCGCACCCGTGGGAAAAGGCGCTGAGCCCTGTGTCCTATGCCGTCCACGGCACTGACGTATCGAAGTACCAGACTAAGGTTGACTGGCACAGCGCGCGCGACAACGGGATCTCGTTCGCCTTCATCAAGGCAACGGAAGGCGGCGACCGCGTCGATCCAATGTTTGCCGAACATTGGCGCGCCGCCCGCCAAGCGGGGATCCCCCACTCCGCCTACCATTTCTATTACTTCTGCCGCTCGGCCGAAGACCAGGCTGACTGGTTCATCCGCAACGTTCCGCGGGAGGCCAATGCGCTGCCGCCGGTGCTGGACATGGAATGGAACCACATGTCGCCCTCCTGCAAGAAGCGTCCGCCAGCCAACGTGGTGCAGGCCGAAATGCGCATCTTCCTCGAAAAGCTGACGCGCCATTACGGCAAGAGGCCGATCATCTACACGTCCATCGACTTCTACAGGGACAATCGCCTGCAGAATTTCGAGGGCTATGACTGGTGGCTGCGCTCCGTGTCAGCCCATCCACATGTGCGATACGGCACGAAGGACTTTCTGTTCTGGCAGTATACCGGCACCGGCAAGGTTCCGGGAATCCGCGGCGATGCCGACATCAACGTGTTCAACGGCACGCAGAAGGAATGGCGTGCCTGGCTGGCCAAGCATACGGGCTGAGCCTAGTCAGCCATCGTTTCCAAACTGGCAAAGCCCTGCGGTGTGTCACCCTCGTCGAAGGGTGTCGTCACCTCAACGAAGGTATCGGGATAGAAGCCATTGAAGCGGGTGCGAAGCGACAGCGAATAAGCGCCGATATGGCCGATCTCGATCCAGTCGCCGGTGTCCACGGTTTCAGGCAGCCAGAACGGGCGCGACAGGATGTCGACGGAGTCGCAGGTCGCGCCACAGACCTTGAACGGCACGATCTTGTTTTCGTCGCCGTTGCGCTGGCGGATGGCCGGATCAGGAATGAAGCGCGCGGGTAGCGTGATCTTGCCGGTCCAGGAATCCGACAACGAGGCCCAGATCCCGTCGTTGATGTAAAGCCGCTTGCCCTTGCGCAAGAGCACCCGCACGATCAGCGAAAAGGCCCTGGCAACGATCACCCGCCCCGGTTCGGCGACCAAAGGCAGATCGGAAAAGCCCCATTCGTCGATATCGCCGCGCAAGCGCGACATGATCTGGCCGAGCGAAGGAAGGTCCGGCGTTTTCCGGTTGGGGTCGTGGCCGTATTCCGCCGGAAAGCCGCCACCGACATCCAGCCCAACCAGCGGCACGGCCGCTCGATTGCGCACCCAGTCGGCCGAAGCAAGCGCACGCTCGTAGGTTTCCGGGTCTTCGATCTGGCTGCCAACATGGAAACAGATGCCGACTTTGTAGCCGGTGCGATGAAGGCGCTGCAGCAGTTCCACCGCATGAGCGGCACCGGCGCCAAACTTCTTCGACAATTCGTAAGCCGCATGTCCCTTTGTCTGGATGCGGACGAACACGGTCATCGCGCCCGGATCAATGTCGAGCGCCCGGACGATCTTGTTGATCTTGTTGATTTCGTCCTCGTGGTCCACCACGGTGACGCGAATGCCGTAGGTTTCCAGCGCAAGGCGAATGTCGGACTGCGCCTTGATCGGATGCATGTAAAGCATCTCGGCGTTTGGCGCGACGTTGCGCACCGCCTTGAACTCGGCGGGCGAAGCCACGTCGAAAACCTCAATCCCGGCTTCCGCAAGGGCCCTCAGAACGAGTTCCTCGCCGTTGGTCTTCACCGCATAGGCCGTGCGCCCCGGAAACATTTCCATGAACTGGCGCGCGTCGGCCTTGAGCACGCTCGGGTGGAAGCAATAGACCGGGTCATCCGGCCGCAAGCTCAGCGCGGCTTCGCGTGCGGTGTTGAAACGCTGCATGAGCATCCTTTCCAGGCGGGTTGCCGCCTTAGCTAGGGCGCCAAGTCGGAAAAAGGAGCCTTTTGAGGCCTACGCCGCTGCGGGCGTTCTGGTCTTGCCCTCGTGTTCAAGCGGGCGAATGCCGATCATGTGGCAGATCGCGAACACGAGGTCCGCGCGGTTCATCGTATAGAAATGGAACTCCTCGATGCCGCGCTCGATCAGGTCCTGCACCTGCTCGGCGGCAACAGCCGCCGAAACAAGGGCGTGAGTTTGAGGATCATGCTCCAGCCCGTCGAACCGGCGGGCGAGCCAGCCGGGGATCGTGGCGCCGGTTCGCCCGGCGAAGTTCGCTACCTGGCTGAAGTTGTGGATCGGCAAGATGCCGGGCACGATCGGCACATAGATGCCGGCGCGACGAACCCGCTCGACGTATCGCTCATAAGCGTCGTTTTCGAAGAAGAACTGCGTCAGTGCTCGCACGGCGCCGTTGTCGACCTTGCGCTTCAGCATGTCGATATCGGTGGCAAAGTCGGCACTTTCAGGATGCTTTTCCGGGTATGCGGAAACGGACACGTCGAAGTTGCCCTGCCGAGACAGGGCGGCCGTCAGATCAGCGCCGTTGGTGTAGCCCTCAGGATGCGGAGCATAGGCGGCACCGACACCTTGCGCAGGATCGCCCCGGAGCGCAACGAAGCGCGTGACCCCCGCCGCGGCGAAGCTCGCGATCACCGCGTCGGTTTCTTCCCGCGAAGCACCAACGCAGGTGAGATGGGCTGCCGGGGGAAGCGATGTTTCGCGCGCGATCCGCGAAACGGTTCGAAGCGTGCGGTCGCGTGTCGAGCCACCCGCACCGTAGGTCACCGAAACGAAATGCGGGTTCAGCGGCTCAAGGCGCAGAACCGTATCCCAGAGACGACGCTCCATCTCGTCGGTTTTCGGCGGAAAGAACTCGAAGGACACGCGCAAGCGTGTGCCGAGATCGGGACGGCGCGAAAGGCGGTGCACGGTCATCAGGCGGTCTCTCTTGCTGGAGTGACGTTCGTGTCGGCAATGAGCAGGCGGCGATCGCGGCCGAGCCACAGCTTGACCGTAAGCCCCTCCCCCTCGCTTTCTGGCGCGAAGCTCAGGGTTTCCTCGAGGTCGAGTGACGCCTCGCGCAGCCAGTCCTCGATCAGCCGATCTGCAAAGCCGAGGCGGACATGCGCATGGTCTTCCCGCAGGAATTCGAGGTCGTGCTGGGCAAAGTCCACGATCACCAGTCGCCCGGCTGGCCGCAGCAGCTTGGCTGCTTCGCCGATCGCCGATGCGGGATCATCCAGGTAGTGCAGCACCTGGTGCATGGTGACGAGATCAAAGGCTTCCCGGTCGACAGGCGGCGCATACACGTCACCCTGCCGGACCTGCGCGTTGGTGACCCCGGCCTTTTCCAGATTGGCACGGGCAACGGAAAGCATTTCCCGCGACATGTCGATGCCGACGCCACGCCGATAGATCGGCGCAAAGAGCTCCAGCAGCCGCCCGGTACCGGTGCCAAGATCCGCCATCGCCTGGATCGGACGATCGCCGATTAGCGTCTTGAGCGCCGCTTCCACGGCTTTGTCCGGCACATGCAGGGAGCGGATCTGATCCCAACTGGACGCGTTGGCGCGGAAATAATTGGCGGCTTTTGCCTGCCGTTTTTGCCGAACGGCGAACAGCCGTTCGGTATCCCGTTCAACCAGCGGATCATCGTCCGCAATGCGTGCAAGGAGACCGAGTATCAACTCGCGAGCACCCTCGCCTTCCGCCAAGCGGAAGTAAGCCCACGAGCCTTCCTGATAGCGATCCACCAAGCCGGCTTCCTGCAGCAGCTTGAGGTGACGCGACACGCGCGGCTGGGACTGGTTGAGGATGGCCGTCAGGTCGCTCACGGTCAGGTCGCCCGACGCAAGCAAAAACAGGATCCTCAGGCGGCTGGATTCGGCGGCCGCCTTCAAGGTATCCACCAGGGACAGGAGTTCTGTTTTGCCGGTCATCGCCCTGCCGCCAAGCCACACATAAAGATATGTTTATGTGATATTCACGAGCGGCGCAACGGGCTTGATGAACAAATGCGACGACCGAGCTTCAACGGCTGGAAGGGATGCAAGGAATGGCGCGGGCAACAGGCCGGCAGAAGGCAATCGCCAAGGCGCTGACGCTCCTGCTTCCGGGGGCTCCTTACGCTGACATGGAAGCCATCCGCGCTGAGGCTTCCGAGCGCAGGATGGCTGACCTTCCGCCTTCTATTGCAGTCTGGCTGACGACCGTGGCTCATGTCCGCCACCAGCATACGGACTACCACCAGCTGCTGGACGAAGGATACGACCGCGACGCGGCCCGCTTCTTCGTGATCGATCAAACGAACGAAGTGCTGACGACCTGGCGCGCCACTAGGCTTCTTGATCCGGATGACAGCGACGCCTGATCAGTAGATCCACTGCTCCGGCAGGCGCAGCGACACCGTTTCGCCGTTTCCAATCACGCCGGGCTTTTCAACCCAAGCAACAAGGCCGCGCAGGCGCTTGGCGACCTTCGGGAATAGCAGCGACGCGGTGACGGCGTTGCTTGTGCCGGAATGATGGGCAATGGAGCGGCCCGCTTCCATGCAAGGCCCGTTCTGCGAATCCACCTTGAGCGTCACGCCGCCCTCGAAGAACATCAGCGTGCCCGCCGGCAGCATGGATAAGTGGGGCACGTCGGCGATGGCGAGATTGGCGCCGATCCATTCGGCGCGCACCTCCGGCAATTCCATCTGACGCGCGATCTCCGTCAGTTCATCCGGCGCGACGATCGACAGCTGGCGTTCGTTGCGGATCTCCGTGCCGCGCTTGTACCAGGGCTCGCGGCCGCCCGACTGACGCGTCAGGCCCTCATGATAATCGCCTTCGATGCCCGGAAAGCCAAGATGGAGCGCCTCAACCGGCTCCGTGACGAAGTCTCGTCCCTTGGCAGCAAAGGTGCCGCTAACCCGTCCCTGCAGCTTGCGAGCCGGAGCAATGCGGAAATCATAGAGGGTGCGGGGAAAGAGATCATCCATGCTGTGAACCGCTTACATCATCCTCAAGAGCGCGCCGCCGATCGAGTAGCCGGCCCCGAAGGCACAGATCAGACCATAGTCGCCCGCCTTGAGATCGCCGTGGTTCATTTCGAATGCCACCATGACGCCGGCAGAGGCCGTGTTGCCAAGCTCGTCCAGGATAATCGGCGCGCGGTCATGATCGACATCATGGCCAAAGGTCATGCGCAGGATCATGCCGTTCATGCGTGCGTTGGCCTGGTGCAGCCAGAAGCGGCGGATGTGTTCGGGTGTTTGGCCGTTGTCCCGCAGGAAGTCGAGAATGAACTCATGCCCGGCATGCGTCACTTCCTTGAACACCTTGTTGCCGAGCTGCGTGATCATCAGCCCTTCCATGTCGACCACCCGCGGATTCGCCTGGTGAAGCCGCGCGAGGTATCCGAAATTCGAACGGATGTTGCTGGAAAACTGGGTCCAAAGGCGGGTGTCTAGCACCTCGAAGCGGCCGGCGCGTTGCTCATCGTCTTCCATCGCCTCAACGAGCAGCGAAACGGACGCATCGCCGAAGATGAAATGCGTTTGCCGATCCCGGTAGTTCAGGTGCCCGGTGATGAGTTCCGGCGTGCAAACCAGCACGCGTTTCTGCGCACCTGTGCGCACGAGGTTGAAGGCCGTGTGCAGCCCGGCGGATGCCGACGAGCAGCCAAGGCTGATGTCGAGGGCGGACCCGCTTGTGCCCAGCGCCTGCTGAATCTCGATGCCCATGGCCGGATACATGCGCTGAAGGTGTGACGTGGCACAAATCACCATGTCCACATCGCCGGCAGCGACGCCGGCGTCATCCAGCGCCTTTCGCGCCGACTGCGCCCCGAACTCTGCCTGCACGGAAATCTCGTGATCTTCCCGGTATGGCACGATGGGCGCCATGCGCTCCACATCCAGAACTCCATCCGGATAGCGCACCCGGCGCGCCCGGATACCGGACGCGTGTTCTATGAACGCGCTGCTGGAGCCCTGCAGTGGCTCCTGCCCTTCTGCCAGGCGACGCGGGTTTTCGCGGGCAATCCATTCATTGAAGGTGGCAACAAGTTCATCATTGCTGATGGACGTATCCGGAAGTTGCACCCCGAGCCCACTGATCACCACACGCTTCATAACTGTCCTGCGTTCTCTTCGGAGGGTCGGCCAAGCACGCCGGGTCCGCCTCGAAACATTTCACGTAGCACTAATAAAACGACGGATGAACCACAGCTTCACCACGCGCAGATTTTTGTTTCCGTCTCGTTGTTGCGCCAGCAGGCGGCGTCATCGCTCTGGCGGAGATACAAGCCTGGCAAGGCCACATCTCGGTCGCCGAAATTGGCGGAACCCGACGCTACGCCGGGACTGTCGATCCAAAGCGAGAAGGTCGGTTTTCCTTCCGCCGAGATCTGAAAACTGCCTTTCGCATCGAGGGTCTCGAACGCGCAGGAATATGTCCCGTCGTCGGTGGTGAAGCAGCGCGCCGGCTTGGCTTCAGCGATCGAAGCGGAGCCGAGGGCCAAAAGAAGGCCCAGTGCAACTCCGCCTGGATAAAGAAGCTTTGGCACCATCTTCAAGAACTCCGGGGACGGGAACAGGTGCACGTCGACTCGGGCGACGAACGAGACCTTCTAGCCTTTTCGCGCAACCAAAAACAGGCGCGGAAAATGTAGGAGCCGGGAGCCGTCGGCCAAGGGCGGATAAGCTTCGGCGACCGCAGCCTCGTACGCCTCGAGAAAGCGTTGTTGCTCCCCTTCATCGAGCGGTGCAAGAAAGGGCCGCAAGCCGGTGCTCTTCACCCACTCAACGATTGCTGCCGCGTCTTTCATGGGGTGGTTGTAGATCGTATGCCACGCGTCCACCGCAGCGCCCGCAGCCGACAAGGCGTCGACATAGGTCGTAACCGGCGGCAGCGGCTCGCGCGCAGCGCCAGCCAGCTTGTCCGCGAAGGGCATGGCGGCTGCCGTTTGGGACATCAGGCGGTGCGTGGGTTCAGCCAGATTGTCCGGCATCTGCACAGCAAGCACCGCACCTGTTTTCACGGTCCTGACGTACTGGGCCAAAACCTCGATATGGTCCGGCAGCCATTGGAAGACGGCATTGGCGAACAGGAGATCCGTGTCCGGCTCCGGCGTCCATTCACCAGCATCGGCCTGAAAGAAGCGGACCTGCGGCAGGCGCTTGCGTGCTTCCGCCAGCATGGCGGGCGACGTGTCGAACCCGCTCACCTCTGCGTTTGGCCAGCGTGCAACAAGCAGTTCCGTGGAGTTGCCAGGCCCGCAGCCGATGTCCACAACCTTGCGAACATCAGTCAAGGGTAGCTGGGCCAGAAGATCGCGCGCTGGCCGCGTCCGCTCATCCGCGTAAAGCAGATACTGTGACGCGGACCAGTCGCTGGTCATTCTAGCGGGTCAGCCGCTTGTAGGTGACGCGGCTCGGATTGACCGCTTCCGGTCCAAGCCGGCGTACCTTGTCCTTCTCATATTCCTCGAAGTTGCCTTCGAACCACTCGACATGGCTGTCGCCTTCGAAGGCGAGCATGTGGGTCGCCATGCGATCCAGGAACATGCGATCGTGGCTGATGATCACCGCGCAACCGGCATAGGCTTCCAGCGCATCCTCGAGCGCACCCAGCGTTTCGGTATCGAGATCGTTCGTGGGTTCGTCGAGCAGCAGGACGTTGCCGCCGTTCTTCAGCATCTTCGCCAAGTGGACGCGGTTACGCTGACCACCCGAAAGGTTGCCGACCTTTTGCTGCTGGTCGCCGCCGCGGAAGTTGAAGGACGAACAGTAGGCGCGCGAGTTTACTTCGTGCTTGCCGAGCTTGATGACCTCGGCTCCGCCTGAGATTTCCTCCCAAACGGTCTTGTTCGGATCAAGCGCGTCGCGGCTCTGGTCGACATAGCCGAGCTTCACGGTTTCGCCGACTCGGATGGTGCCGTCATCCGGCGTTTCCTGACCCGTGATCATCTTGAACAGCGTGGTCTTGCCAGCACCGTTGGGTCCGATCACGCCAACAATGCCGCCAGGCGGCAGGCGGAACGACAGATCTTCGATCAGCATGCGGTCGCCAAAACTCTTGTCGACGTCGTTGACCTCGATCACCACCTGACCGAGACGCTCGCCGGCCGGGATGACGATCTGCGTATCCGTTGGCTTGCGGCTGTCGGCCTGTTCCACCAGATCCTCGTAGGCCTTGATGCGGGCCTTGGACTTGGCCTGGCGGGCTTTCGGCGAAGACCCGATCCACTCGCGCTCGCGCCAGATCGCCTTCTTACGGGCATCGTCTTCACGACCTTCCTGGATCAGGCGCTTGGCCTTGGCGTCGAGATACTTGGTGTAGTTGCCCTCATAAGGGATGCCGCGACCACGATCGAGCTCGAGGATCCAGCCGGTGACATTGTCGAGGAAGTAGCGATCGTGGGTGATGATCATAACGGCGCCGGCATAAGCGCGCAGGTGCTTTTCGAGCCAGGCGGTGGTTTCCGCGTCCAGATGGTTGGTAGGCTCGTCGAGCAGCAAAAGGTCAGGCTGCTGGAGAAGAAGGCGGCACAAGGCAACGCGACGGCGCTCGCCACCCGATAGGTTGGTGACATCGGCATCCGACGGCGGGCAGCGCAGGGCTTCCATCGCCATTTCGACCTGCTGCTCGAGATCCCAAAGGTTCTGCGCGTCGATGATGTCCTGCAACTTGGCCGCTTCGTCGGCGGTTTCGTCCGAGTAGTTCAACATCAGTTCGTTGTAGCGGTCGATGATCGCCGTCTTCTTGGCAACGCCTTCCATGACGTTGCCCTTGACATTGAGCTGAGGGTCGAGCTCGGGCTCCTGCGCGAGGTACCCGACGGTCGCGCCTTCAGCGAGCCATGCTTCGCCGGTCCAATCCTTGTCGAGACCGGCCATGATCTTGAGCACGGTCGACTTGCCCGCGCCGTTCGGCCCGAGAATGCCGATCTTGGCATCCGGGTAGAAGGAAAGGTGGAGGTTCTCGAGCACCTTCTTGGTGCCATAAGCCTTGGTGAGGCCGGACATGTGGTAAATGAACTGGCGAGCCATCGCGCGCGTTTTCCAATCCAGTGAGTGCGGTGAGTTGGGCGTTCTTTAAGCGAAACCAGCCAAGGGAGCAATGCGGCTGGCGTGCATCGAATGTCCGCGGCGGATATTCGAACCAGTAACGCAGATCGCGATCTGCTAAGCTCGTCCCAAACCCCAAGGTGATGCATTTGTCGTTCGATCCCATGACCCTGCACAGCGCCACCGGCGCCGATCTTCGCCTTTACGTTAGCGAGGCTCGGGATGCCCGGGGCGTGGTGCAGATCAATCATGGTCTTGCGGAGCATGCGGCCCGCTACGAGCGCTTTGCCGCGTTCCTCGGCGGGCGGGGCTACCATGTTCTCGCGCACGACCACCGGGGGCACGGGTTCACCAAAGCCGCAGACGCACCGCGAGGCCGTTTCGCAGCAACCGAGGGTGCCGCGAAGGTGATCGAGGATGCCGCCTCCGTTCTTGACCTTGCAACGGAGCGCTGGCCGGAGGTGCCGCAGATCGTGTTCGGCCACTCCATGGGCGCCCTGGTCGCGATTGCCTTGTTGCAAAGCCGTGGCGCAGCGCTTGCGGGTGCCGCGATCTGGAACGGCCCCACTTCGGCAGGGGTCAGCTTGTATTTGGCGCGAACGCTGCTTGCCTGGGAACGGTTCAGAATGGGTTCCGATGTGCCATCGATTGTGATGCCCCGCGCCACGTTCTACGCCTGGGCCAACCAGATCCCGAACCGGCGAACGGATTTCGACTGGCTGTCCCACGACGAGGCTGAGGTTGACGCCTATGCCGCCGATCCGCTTTGCGGCTGGAACGGGTCCGTTTCCTTGTGGCTCGACCTTCTCGCGCTCACCGAAAGCGCCGCCGATCGCCAACGCTGGTTGAACGTGCCGCGCTCGATGCCGATCCAGCTCGTGAGCGGCGCAGAAGATCCTGTCACCAAAGGTGGAGCCGTGGTGGAGGCGCTGGGCAAGCGGTTGAAGCAAATGCGGTTTTCGAATCTCGAAACAACACGTTACGGGGGGACGCGCCACGAGGGCCTCAACGAGCTCAACCGCAACATCATCATGGCGGATTTCGCGAACTGGGCCGATCGGGCGCTTGGAGCCTGAGATCCCGGCGCTTGGCTTACACGCCGGCGGCCGAAAACCGGTGCACAGGGCAAGACCCGATCACGCGATGCGTGACCTTGCCGGCCAAGCGGTGCTAGAAGGCGCGACTTTTTGCCGGAACCTGCCGTTTTATGCCCGCTAGCAAAGACCTGATGCTGTCCGTGGTCATCCCCTGTCGCAATGAAGCAGAGAACCTGCCGATCCTGCTTGCCGAGATCAACGCGGCCCTGGCTGGACGCGTTTACGAAACCATCGTGGTGGACGACGGATCAACCGATCGCACTCCCCAGGTTCTTGCGCAGTTGCGCAAGGAAGCCACGACCCTGCGCCAGATCCGCCATGATCAGTCAGCCGGGCAGAGCGCCGCCGTACGATCGGGCGTGTTTGCAGCGCATGGCCAGATCATCCTCACCATCGATGGCGACGGCCAGAACGACCCGGCCTATCTCCCCGCGCTCGCAGATGCGCTGGTGAGCGGCGGCCCCGGAACCGGGATTGCCGCCGGTCAGCGGGTTCGGCGCAAGGATTCTCCCGCCAAGCAGATGGCGTCGCGCTTCGCCAACAGCCTACGGCAAACCATCCTCAAGGACCACACCACGGACACCGGGTGTGGTTTGAAGGCGCTCCATGCGGACCTCTTCAAGCAGTTACCTTTTTTCGACGGCTGGCACCGCTACCTCCCCGCCCTCGTGATCCGCGAAGGCTTCAACGTCGTGCACATCGAGGTGGTCGACAGACCGCGCCGACACGGCGTTTCCAACTACGGCATCTTCGACCGCGGCCTGCGCGGGGTGCTCGACCTGTTTGGCGTTTGGTGGCTACTGCGTCGACGCAAAAGGGTCCCGAAGGTCGCGGAAGTAAAATCATGATCGAAGCCCTGTCGCATCTCTCCACCTGGCTGCACGACACCTTCGTTGTGCAATTCGACGGCTGGATCCTGCTGGGGTTCGTCGCGCAGTTTATGTTCACCATGCGCTTCGTGGTGCAGTGGCTGGCTTCCGAGCGCGCCAAACGATCTGTGGTGCCGGTGGCCTTCTGGTCCTTTTCGCTCTTCGGTGGGGCGCTCCTCCTCGTTTACGCCATCCAGCGCCAGGATCCGGTGTTCATCGCCGGCCAGGGAATGGGGCTTTTCATCTACATCCGCAATCTGTGGCTGATCGCTGCGGAGCGGAAAACATCCATGGCCGACACCCGATAGCGCTCATCAGCAGCAAAGCTGCTGCTGCACCCTTTGCATCCCCGGCCCTCACGCTAATTTGGCCAAAACAACAGGATAAGTCTTTCCATGGAAATCTTCACAGCAGCTGGGTTCTGGGCGCTGCTTCAGGTCATGGCGATCGATCTCGTTCTGGCGGGTGACAACGCCATCGTTATCGGGTTGGCCGCGGCAGGACTGCCAGCAGATCAGCGCAAGCGCGCCATCCTTGTCGGCATCATCGCTGCCACGGTTCTACGCATCTGCTTTGCCCTGATCACCACGTGGCTTCTGGCCATTGGTCCCATTTTGCTGATCGCAGGCGGCCTGCTGCTGCTTTGGGTCTGCTGGAAGATGTATCGCGAGCTCAGCGTCAGCCACGAGCAGGAAGAAGAAGCCACCGAAGCGTTGATGAACGCCGAGGGGAAGACCACCGGCGCCGTTCCGCGCAAGACCTTCGCGCAGGCCGCGTGGCAGATCGTGATTGCCGACGTGTCGATGTCCCTCGACAACGTGCTGGCCGTTGCCGGCGCCGCGATGGAGCACCCGACGGTGCTCATCATCGGCCTCGTTCTCTCAATCGCCCTCATGGGTCTGGCAGCTACGTTCGTCGCGCGCCTGCTGCACAAGTACCGGTGGATCGCCTGGATCGGCCTGCTGGTGATCTTGTATGTCGCGCTGAAGATGCTGCTCGAAGGCGCCATCGGCGAATTTCCGGAACAGCTCGGCTTCCTAGAAACCTATCTCGGCTGGGTGGGCATACACGGCCCTTCCGCCGCGACAGGTCATTGATCGGACACGCATCGAGCGTCAGACCGGAGCGTGGACTGCGACGTTCACGCTCGCGGCAAACCCCCAGAGCCATGGCAACTTTTGGGGTTTGCCTTTGCTGCAGAGGATGGCAGCGGACCAAAGCTGAATTTCACGCGGCCCGATGGCGCAGTCGGCCCTGCCTCATCTTCAAGCCGTCCCGCATGTTGAGCCCGAGCAGCGTGATGTTCACCGCGCCGGCCAGAAGTTCGAGCACCTGCACTGCATAAAAGCTCGTGTCGAACGCGGCGGCGCCAGCCTTGGAGGCGAGGAACAGGGCTGACGGGATCAGCACCAGAATGCCGTTGGCAGCGATCACCGGCATGCGCTTGGCCTTAGCTCCGACCAATCCTCGCCGTCGCCCCTGAGCCAGGGCGAACCCCGAACCTCCGACTGCGATCAGTGCCGGGACAAGCAAAAGGAAGCCCCATGGGATCGTGGTTTTGACGGCGACGACTGCAGCCTGCGAACCGAGCAGCTCCGACAGCACTGTCGAGAGCCAGAAAGTCGCAATCAGGCCAAGCGCGACCGTGCCTGTTATCCGATGGATGATCCGGATCATGGTGCTTGCGCCTCGCCTTGTCATCATGCTTAAAGTACGTCAGCATAGTTACGCATCGACATCATAATGTCAAGTTGTAAAGGAGGAGCCGTATGAACCAGGTCCGGCGAACCCCGGGCGGAGCCGCCTTGACTGATTTGATCCTCACGATGTTCCGGGCAAACAACCGGACCCTGACCTGGGGCGATCGCCTCGTCGCACCGCAGGGGCTCACCAGCGCACGCTGGCAGGTTCTTGGTGCGATCGTTTATGCCGAGCGTCCGCAGCCGGTGGCGTGGCTCGCCCGTGACCTTGGTGCGAACCGTCAGAATGTTCAGCGCATCATCAATGACCTGCACAAGGACGGGCTGGTCGCCTTCGCGCCCAACCCACACCACAAACGGGCGCAGCTTGTTGCTCTAACGGAGAAAGGTCAGCAGACCTATGAGGCCGCGATCCGCTCCTACGACCCTGCCGCCAACGCGCTTGCTGACGGGCTGGACGTCGAGGACATCCAGACAGCGCACCGAGTCCTTCTGGCGCTGCGCAAGAGGCTCGAGGGAGACGATGATGCCGAAGAGCAGGACTGATGCTGATGACGCTGTTTGCATTCAATGGCCGCTCGAATTCCGGTGAAACCGAGCCGGACCGAGGTGAGCAACGGACCACGTCCGCTACTCCAATCATAAGAAGGGGCGGTTCAACACCGCCCCTTCTTCTTATCGGGTCGATGACGACGCTTACTGCTGCGCCGCTTCAACGATTTCGTTGGTGTAGGCACCTTCCGGAGCCTTGGACACGATCTTCTGGTCCACCACCATCTTGGCCGTTTGCTCGTAGGCCTGCTGGTCAAGCTTGCCGGTACCATCGCCGAGCAGCTTCGCCACCTCACCCATCATGCGCTTCTGGTGGTTCTCGTCCTGACCCCCGTTGTCGACCACGATTTCCGCGGCTTCTTCCGGGTTTTCCTTGGCATATTCCCAGCCCTTCAGCGAAGCGCGTACGAAGCGGGCCATCTTGTCCTTGAAGGCAGGATCCTGGAGCTTGTCTTCCATGACATAGAGACCGTCTTCCAGCATCGCGTTGCCGAGTTCGGTGTAGTTGAAGACAACGAGATCTTCCGGCTTGAAGCCGGCATCGATCGCCTGCCAATACTCGTTGTAGGTCATCACGGAGATGCAGTCGGCCTGCTTTTGCACCAGCGGCTGCACGTCGAAGCTCTGCTTCAGAACCGTCACGCCCTCCGGCCCGCCTTCCGTTGAAAGCCCAAGCTTGTTCATCCAGGCATAGAACGGATACTCGTTGCCGAAGAACCAGACACCGAGTGTCTTACCCTTGAAGTCTGCCTCGGTCTGCACCGGTCCATCCTTCGGACACACCATCTGAAGGCCGGACTTGGCGAAGGGCTGGGCGATGTTGACGAGCGGCACGCCCTTGTCGCGAGCCGACAGGGCGGCGGCCATCCAGGTCACCACCACATCCGCACCCCCGCCCGCGATTACCTGTTCCGGAGCGATATCCGGCCCGCCTGGCTTGATCGTGACGTCGAGGTTCTCCTCGTCGTAGAAGCCTTTTTCTTCGGCAACATAGTAACCGGCGAACTGGGCTTGCGTGACCCACTTCAACTGCAATGTGACCGGGTCTGCAGCCCAGGCCTGCCCGGCTGCGAGCGCCATTGCGCCACCCAGCAAAAGTCCCATCATTTTCTTCATTGTTTTTTCCCTCTGAAGTTACGCCCTTCCGGAGCGAAAGGACGGATGCCAGAACGTCACCGAGCGCTCCGCAAGCGCAATGACGCCGTAGAAGAGTGAGCCGATCACCGCCGCAACGGCAATCTCCGCCCAAACCATATCCACATTCATGCGGCCCACTTCGGTCGAGATGCGAAACCCCATCCCCACCACCGGTGTGCCGAAGAATTCGGCAACGATAGCGCCGATCAGCGCAAGTGTGGAATTGATTTTGAGGGCGTTGAAGATGAAGGGCGCGGCGGCCGGGAGCCGCAGTTTGACAAGGCTTTGCCAATAGCCCGCGGCGTAGGTCCGCATGAGGTCGCGCTCGATGCTGGAGGTCACGGAAAGACCGGCAACGGTGTTCACCAGCATTGGGAAAAAGGTCATGATGACGACCACCGCCGCCTTGGAATGCCAGTCGAAGCCGAACCACATCACCATGATGGGCGCCACGCCGATAATGGGCAGCGCGGACACCATGTTGCCGATGGGCAGCAGGCCCCGGCGCATGAAGGGAATGCGGTCGGCAAGGATCGCAACAAGGAAGCCCGCGCCGCAGCCGAGGAGATAGCCCACCAGCACCGACTTGAAGATGGTCTGGTTCACGTCGGCGGCGATCACCGGCAGCGATGTCACGAGCCGCGCAAAGATCGCGCTTGGTGGCGGCAAGAGGATGAAAGGGATGCCGAGACCGCGCGTGAACGCTTCCCAGAAGAGCAGGATCCAGGCCCCGAAAAGCATCGGGATGATGAGCGCCAAGGACGCTTGAACGTCGCGCCGCCTGCAGCGAACCGCAGAAAGGAGGGCAACCAGTTGCCAGGCGAGCAGCCAAGCCGCTGCAAGCGCCAGGAAGAAGGAGTCATCGGCGCTGCCGGGTCGCTCAAGAAGCGACCGGATCAGCAGCCAGGCCGTGGCGTGGGGCGCAACCGCAAGAACAATCAAGCGGAGCCAGTTCGGCACCGGCATGGCGCCGGCCGCGGCACCGAGAAGCAGCAGGATGAATACGGTGGCTTCCAGCCCGGGCGACGGGTCAGCGCTATGGAAGGGCAAACCGAGCCAGGCCATGCCAAGAAGCAGGAGAACCACCCAGGGCTGCCACAACTGGAGCGACTTCATGCCGTGCGGGCTCCCATCCGCCGCTGAACCACACGACTGGCAAGATCCACGGCGGTCACCAGCAGAAGCGCAACAACGCTGCCGGCAATCAACGCGGCGAACATATCGATCGTCTGGCTGTAATAGGATCCCGCCAGCAGCTTCGCGCCGATCCCGGCCACCGCTCCCGTCGGGAGTTCGCCCACGATGGCGCCAACGAGGCTGGCGGCAATGGCTACCTTCATGGATGCGAAAAGAAACGGCACCGAGGCCGGCAGCCTGAGCTTCCAGAAGGTCTGGGCCCCGGATGCATGGTAGGTCCGCATCAGGTCGAGGTTGATCAGGTCCGGCGAGCGCAGCCCCTTCACCATGCCGACGGCCACCGGAAAGAAGGACAGATACGTCGAGATCAGCGCCTTCGGCAGAAGCCCGGTGAGGTTCACCGCAGCCAGCACCACGATGATCATGGGCGCCAAGGCGAGGATCGGGATGGTTTGCGAAGCAATCAGCCACGGCATCAAGCTGCGGTCGAGCGATACGAAATGCACGATGCCCACCGCAATCAGGATGCCGAGCGCGGTGCCGATGGCAAAGCCGAGCAGGGTCGAGGCCAGCGTCACGCCGGCATGGTAGACCAGACTGCGATTACTGGTGATTTTCCGCAGAAAGGTGTTTTCAAATACATTCGTCGCCACCTGATGCGGTGCCGGTAGCGTTGGTTTCGGCTGTGTCATCGTGGCGATGAAGAAGTCGGTGCTGCTTCGCGTGACACCGCCGCGACGATCGAGATCGCGCTGGAATGGAGCGTTCATCGCGTAGGTGCCGACATACCAGATCGCCAGGATGGCGAGCAGAATGATCGCAACCGGCAAGACGCGACCATCACCCCGCGCGCGCATCAGGCCCCTCACTCATCATAGGAATGCCCCGCCCGCAGACCATCCCGCACGCGGGCGGCGATCGCCAGGAACGCCGGTGTTTCGCGTATGTCGAGCGGCCGGTCCCGCGGAAGATCGGACTCGATCACGTCCGTCACACGCCCGGGCCGCGGCGACATCACCACGATGCGCGTCGAAAGATAAACAGCTTCCGGAATGGAATGGGTGACGAAGCAGATCGTCTTGCTTGTTCGCTCCCAAAGCTCCAGCAACTGCTGGTTCAGGTGATCGCGAACGATCTCGTCCAGCGCGCCAAAAGGCTCGTCCATCAGGAGAAGGTCGGCATCGAAAGACAGAGCCCGGGCGATGGAAGCACGCTGCTGCATGCCGCCGGAAAGCTGCCAGGGAAACTTCTTTTTGAAGCCGGTGAGATTGACGAGATCCAAGGTGCGAGCGATGCGCGCCCGCTTGTCTGCGGCCGAAAAGCCCATGATCTCGAGCGGCAGCGCCACGTTGTTTTCAATGGTGCGCCAAGGGTAAAGGGCAGCCGCCTGGAAAACGTAGCCGTAGGCGCGGCGCTCCCGTGCCTGTTGGGGACTCATGCCGTTCACGGAGATCGCGCCCTGCGTGGGCTGCTCCAGATCGGCGATGACGCGCAGAAAGGTTGTCTTCCCGCATCCGGAAGGTCCGATAAAGGAAACGAACTCACCCTTGTTGATCGTCAGGTCCACATCGGCCAGCGCTTGAACGGGGCCGTCATTGGTTTCGAAGGTGAGGCCAAGGCCGCGCGCGGAAACGGCGGGCGGCACGGCTGGGCTGGCTGGTTGAAGCTGGCTGGCAGGGTTGTGCATGAAGAATGGCTTACACGCCCGAAGCCGGAATGCCGGTCCGTTCCACCTTTCGTGGCGCCGTGATCTCCTTCCAGGTCGACAAGGCGCGGTTCACTGCCGGGAAAGGAGCGCGTTCCACGAATTGCCCGCTGCCGGGCCGCGCATCGACCTTCTGTTCCTCCACCACGCATTCGCCGCGCGTGAACACGAAGCGCGGGAGACCTGTGACCTCAACGCCTTCAAAAACGTTGTAGTCGATCACCGATTGCTGCGCACCGGCCGAGATCGTCTTGGAGCGCTTCGGGTCCCACACAACGATGTCGGCATCAGAGCCTTCGAGGATGGCACCCTTCTTCGGGTACATGTTGAGGATCTTGGCGATGTTGGTGGAGGTCACCGCAACGAACTCGTTCATCGTCAACCGGCCGGTGGCGACGCCGCGGGTCCAAAGAACCGGCATGCGGTCCTCCAGGCCACCCGTGCCGTTCGGGATCTTGGTGAAGTCGCCAACCCCCGTGCGCTTCTGTTCGGTGGTGAACGCGCAATGGTCGGTGGCCACGACCTGAAGCGATCCGGATTGCAGGCCCGCCCAAAGCGAATCCTGATGCTGCTTGTTGCGGAAAGGCGGGCTCATCACGCGGCGGGCCGCATGGTCCCAATCCTTGTTCATGTACTCGCTTTCGTCGAGCACCAGATGCTGGACCAGCGGCTCGCCAAACACGCGCATGCCCTTTTGGCGCGCCCGGCGGATCGCCTCATGGCTTTGTTCGCAGGACACATGGACGACGTAGAGCGGCGCGTTGGCCATGTCGGCGATCATGATGGCACGGTTGGTCGCCTCACCTTCCACTTCTGGCGGGCGCGAATAGGCATGCGCTTCCGGACCGTTGTTGCCCGCGGCCAGAAGCTTCTGGCTGAGCGCTGCAACAACGTCGCCGTTTTCGGCATGGACGAGCGGCAGCGCACCAAGCGCGCTGCAGCGCTGGAACGAGGAAAACATCTCGTCGTCATCCACCATCAGCGCGCCCTTGTAGGCCATAAAGTGCTTGAAGGTGTTGATGCCGCGGTCCACGACCTCCGCCATCTCGTTGAACACCTGTTCGCCCCACCACGTCACGGCCATGTGGAACGTGTAGTCGGAGCACGCCTTGGCCGACTTGTTGTCCCACATCTTGATGGCGTCGAGCAGCGACTGGCCCGGAGACGGAAGGCAGAAATCCACCACCATCGTAGTGCCGCCGGACAAGGCCGCGCGGGTGCCGCTTTCGAAATCATCCGCCGAATAGGTGCCCATGAAGGGCATTTCGAGATGCGTATGCGGATCGACGCCGCCCGGCATCACATAACAACCGGTGGCATCGAAGCTTTCGTCGCCGGAAAGGTTCTGACCGATCTTCGTGATCACCCCGCCTTCGATCAGCACATCCGCCTTGTAGGTCAGGTCTGCGGTGACGATGGTGCCGTTCTTGATGACTTTGGACATCGAGTTCCCCAACTCTTGTTTGTTCTTTGTCCGGGCGGACCGGCAGGTGCAGCCACCCGCTACCGTCGGCGATGCTCCCTATGCGACGATCTCTGCCGTCTCTACCACGGCGTGAAACAGGACGTCGCAACCCGCAGCCGCCCATTCCCGCGTAATCTCCTCAGCTTCATTGTGGCTGAGGCCATCGACGCAAGGGCAGAAGATCATCGCCGTGGGAGCCACGCGATTGATCCAGCAGGCGTCATGCCCGGCCCCCGAAACGATGTCGCGGTGGCTATAGCCGAGCCGCTCTGCAGCACCGCGGACGGCTGCAACGCAGCCCTCGTCAAAGGTCACCGGATCGAAATGGCCGACCTGCTCGATCTCATAGGCGATATCCAGGGCCTCGCAGATCGTGGCGACCCCGTCGCGGATGCGCTCATCCATTTCGTCCAGCGTTTCCTTGTCGGGAGACCGAATGTCGATCGTGAAGACCGTCTTGCCGGCGATGATGTTGCGGGAGTTCGGATAGGTTTCAATGTGGCCGATCGCGCCAACGGCGTCCGGCTGGTAGTCCATCGCAATCTCGTGGACGAGTTCGGTGACCCGCGCCATGCCGAGACCGGCGTTGCGACGCTTGGGCATGGGCGTCGAGCCGGTGTGGGCTTCGCGGCCGGTCAGCGTGACCTGAAGCCACTTCAAGCCTTGGCCATGGGTGACCACACCGATATCGATGTTTTCGTCTTCGAGGATCGGGCCCTGCTCGATGTGAAGCTCGAAGAAGGCTTTCATTTTGCGCGAGCCGACCGGCTCCTCGCCCTTCCAGCCGATGCGCTCAAGCTCGGCGCCAAAGGTCTTGCCCTTGGCGTCCGTGCGCGCATAGGCCCAGTCCTGCTCCAGCACACCCGCGAAAACGCCGGACGCCAGCATGGCGGGGGCGAACCGGGTGCCCTCCTCGTTTGTCCAGTTGGTGACAACGATCGGATGCTTTGTTCGAATGCCGAGATCATTCAGGGAGCGAATGACCTCAAGGCCGCCAAGCACGCCCAATACGCCGTCGAATTTTCCGCCGGTCGGCTGCGTATCCAGGTGGCTGCCGACATAAACCGGCAGCGCATCCGGGTCGGTGCCCTCGCGCTGGGCAAACATCGTGCCCATGCTATCCACGGCCACCGTCAGACCTGCCTGCTCGCACCAGGATTGGAAGAGATGGCGCCCCTCGCCGTCCTCGTCGGTCAACGTCTGCCTGTTGTTGCCGCCGGCAACACCTGGTCCGATCTTTGCCATATCCATGAGGCTGTCCCATAGCCGGTCCGGGTTGATCCGCAGGTTTTCGCCGGGCGCCGCCATCGCATCTCCTTGAACTTGAACGTTACGTCTTGGCTACGCGAGAGCCGCAGCTTGCCCGACAGCAGACCGCTGCCGGGCAGCCCGAACTGCATCAGTCGATCGCGCGCAGCACTTCGCGAACATGATCGATCAACTCGTCGATCTGGGTCTTGCTGATGATCAACGGCGGCGACAGCGCGATGATGTCGCCCGTGGTACGGATCAGGGCGCCGCGCTCGAACGCCTTCAGGAAGGCTGAAAACGCGCGCTTCGTCGGCTCGCCGGCGATCGGCTCAAGCTCGATCGCGCCAACAAGGCCGATGTTGCGGATGTCGATCACATGCGGTTCGCCCTTCAGGGAGTGCAGTGCATCCTCCCAATAGCCCGCGATCTCAGGTCCGCGCTCCAGCAGCCCTTCTTCCTTGTAGGTTTCCAGCGTCGCGAGACCGGCTGCGCAGGCGATCGGGTTGCCCGAATAGGTATAGCCATGGGCGAACTCGATCATGTGCTCGGGCCCGGTCATGAACGCATCATGGATCTCGCTCGTCACGAACACGGCGCCCATCGGGATCACGCCGTTGGTGACACCCTTGGCGGTGATCATGATGTCCGGCTTCACGCCGAAATAATCGGTGGCGAACGGGGTGCCGAGGCGCCCGAAGCCAGTGATGACCTCGTCAAAGATCAGAAGGATCCCATGCTTGTCGCAGATCTGGCGGAGCTTCTGCAGGTAGCCTTTCGGCGGGATCAGGACGCCGGTGGAGCCGGAAACAGGCTCAACAATCACGGCAGCGATGGTCGACGCGTCATGCAGCGTCACGATCCGCTCCAGTTCGTCGGCGAGTTCTGCGCCATGCTCCGGCTCGCCGCGGGTAAACTGATTCTTGGCGGGAAGATGGGTGTGCGGCAGGTGGTCAACGCCAGTCAGAAGCGTGCCGAACATCTTGCGATTGCCGACAATGCCGCCGACCGAGATACCGCCGAAGTTCACGCCGTGGTAGCCACGCTCGCGACCGATCAAGCGTGTACGTGCGCCCTGCCCCTTCACCCGCTGATAGGCGAGCGCGATCTTGAGCGCGGTTTCCACCGATTCCGAACCGGAATTGGTGAAGAATACGTGGTTCAAGCCAACGGGCGCCATGTCAACAAGGCGGTTGGCGAACTCAAAAGCGATGGGATGGCCCATCTGGAAGGCCGGAGCGTAGTCGAGTTCGGCGGCCTGATGCTGGATCGCTTCCACGATCTTCGGGCGGCAATGGCCCGCATTCACACACCAAAGGCCGGCTGTGCCGTCCATCACCTGGCGACCATCCGCCGTGGTGTAGTGCATGTCCTTGGCCGCAACCAACATGCGCGGCGTTTGCTTGAACTGCCGGTTGGACGTGAAGGGCATCCAGAAAGCAGAAAGGTCGTTGGGGGCATTCACCCGATTCAGCATGCTTCGATCTCCTTGTTCTGTTCCCCACGACAGAAAGAGCATCCAGAACAGACGCTTAGCTGCCGGCAATTTTTGACCGAGCGGACAAAGGTTAGCATTGCGGTTGGGGCGGTCAAGGCAATACTACTGAAGGCGGACGGCAACCGGACGTTCCACGCGGGGGAACGCTCTGGTCCAGTATATTGGTCCAGAACCCTGCTGTTTCGAAGCTTGGAGATCCGCAGTTCACGATGGACGCGCCAGTGCCGCAAACCCGCATCCAGGCTGCCAAGCGCGAGGCCATCCTCGAAGCAGCCCTGGATTGTTTCTCCCGCCTTGGCTTCCGCGGCGCCACGATCGATGCGATCGCCTCCGCAGCCGGCATGTCGAAGCCGAACCTGCTTTATTATTTTCGCCGCAAAGAGGACGTTTACGCCGCGCTGATGCAGCGCCTGTTGGACACGTGGCTGCAGCCATTGCGGGACCTCGACGATGTAGGCGATCCCCTGACAGAACTGCGCGGCTATATCCGACGCAAGCTCGAAATGTCGCGGGACCTTCCGCGGGAAAGCCGCTTGTTCGCCAACGAGATCCTGGAAGGCGCACCCCGGATTCTGCCAATGATCAGGGGCGACCTGAAAGCTCTGGTGGACGAAAAAGCGCTGCTGATCCGCCAATGGATGCAGGATGGAAAGATCCGCCGCACGGACCCTTACCACCTGATCTTCGCGGTCTGGGCGACGACACAGCACTACGCGGACTTTGACACTCAGGTTCGCACAGTGCTTGGACCTGACAAGGGCGCCGACGGGCGCTTCGAGGATGCCGCGCGGTTCCTGGAGCAACTCTTCATGGATGGCCTGAGGCCGTAGCCGCCATCAGCGGACGCCTCTACTCCGCCACGCCTACTCTGCTGGCTCAACCTCCTGTTCCGGTACCTGTACCGGTGTAGGCTTCTGCGCCATCGGGTTGTTGGGGTGCTGCGTCCAGTTGGCATAGGTCGGCTGTACGATCTTGCCGGTGCGACGGTCGAGTTCGCCGGCGTGGAGCGGCACCATGTCGATGCAACCCTCCACCGGACACACGTTCACGCACAGATTACATCCGACACACTCTTCCTCGATCACCTCGAAATGGCGGAGACCATCCACGATGTTGGTGATCGCCTGGTGAGAGGTGTCTTCACAGGCGATATGGCAGCGGCCGCATTTGATGCACAGATCCTGGTTGATGTGCGCCTTCGTGACGTAGTTGAGGTTGAGGTACTGCCAATCGGTCACGTTGGGCGTGGCGCGGCCGATCACGTCGTCCAGCGTGGCATGCCCTTTCTCGTCCATCCAGCTCTTGAGTCCCTCGATCATCTCCTGGACGATCTTGAAGCCGTAGGTCATCGCTGCCGTGCAGACCTGCACATTGCCAGCTCCCAGCGCCAGGAATTCAGCTGCATCGCGCCAGGTCGTGACACCGCCGATGCCGGAAATGGGTAGTCCGCGTGTTTCCGGGTCGCGCGCGATCTCCGCCACCATGTTGAGGGCGATCGGCTTCACTGCCGGACCACAATAGCCGCCATGGCTGCCGCGTCCGTCGATTGACGGTTCGGGCGAGAACGTGTCGAGGTTGACTGCGGTGATGGAGGAGATGGTGTTGATGAGCGACACCGCATCGGCCCCGCCGCGCTTTGCGGCACGTGCGGGGTAGCGGATGTCGGTGATGTTTGGCGTCAGCTTCACGATCACGGGCATGCGGGTGTACTGCTTGCACCAGCGCGCCACCATCTCGATGTACTCGGGCACCTGGCCCACAGCCGAGCCCATGCCGCGCTCGCTCATGCCGTGCGGACAGCCGAAGTTCAACTCGATGCCGTCGACCTCGGTATCCTCCACCAGCGGCAGGATCGCCTTCCACGCCTCTTCCTCGCAAGGAACCATGATGGACGCGACGATGGCTCGGTCGGGGAAGTCCTTTTTGACCTGCTTCATTTCCTGCAGGTTGACCTGCAGCTGCCGGTCGGTGATCAGCTCGATGTTGTTCAAGCCAAGCAGTCGGCGGTCGGCGCCCCAGATGGCGCCATAGCGGGGGCCGTTGACGTTGACGACAGGCGGCCCCTCCTCGCCGAGCGTCTTCCAGACCACCCCGCCCCAGCCAGCCTTGAAGGCGCGCACGACGTTGTAGGCCTTATCGGTAGGCGGCGCGGATGCCAGCCAGAACGGATTGGGTGACTTGATGCCGATGAAGTTGTTGCGAATGTCAGCCATGGGTGATCTTCCTCAGGCGAGTTCGAGGGCCGCCGGCGCTGCCGGGGCGCGCTGCGCGGTCAGGCTGCGGTGAATGCTTTCGGCGGCATCCCGCCCCTGTCGCGTGGCCCAGACCGTGAGGTCTTCACCGCCGGCGACACAGTCGCCACCCGCCCAAACATTCGGAATGGACGTGTGTCCTTCGGCATCCACCTTGATCTTCCCGTTCTGGAGAAAAGAACCGGCGTCGCTCCAAAGTGACGCATCCAAGGACTGGCCGATTGCCTTGAAGACCTGATCGGCTTCGAGCACGAGCGCTCTTCCCGTACCAGCCAGGCGATCATCGGCAAGGGCGGTGTATTCAAGCTCGATGCCGGAAACGCGTCCATCCGTTGCAAGCACGCGCTTGGGCTGCAACCAATGACGGATCACCACGCCATTCGCTTTCGCAAGCTCCTGCTCATAGTCGGACGCGTTCATCTGTTCCTGGCCGCGGCGGTAACAAACCGTCACTTCCTCGGCGCCGAGCAGCTTGGCTTGCACGGCCGCATCGATCGCGGTCATGCCGCCTCCGATCACGACCACGCGCCGCCCGATCGGCAAAACGCCCTTGTCTTCGGCCTGTCGCAAGGCGGCGATGAAGTCGACCGCGTTCTCCACGCCGCGCAGGTCTTCGCCGTCCGCCCTCAAGGCATTCACGCCAGCCAAACCCAGGCCGATGAAGACCGCATCGAACTCCCCTCGGAGATCGTCCAACGAAAAGTCACGGCCAAGAGCCATGTTCTCGCGGATCTCAATGCCTCCGATGGCGGTGACGTAGTCGACCTCCGCTTGGGCAAAGTTGTTGGTGCTCTTGTAGGCCGCTATTCCATATTCGTTGAGGCCACCCGCCTTCGGGCGCGCATCGAAGATGATCACCTCGTGGCCGTGCAGGGCCAGACGGTGGGCTGCTGACAATCCGGCTGGCCCGGCGCCAACAACGGCGATGCGCTTTCCGGTCGGGGCAGCACGCTGGTAGAACTGCTTGTTTTTGGCCATTGCCGCGTCAGTGGCATAGCGCTGAAGGTGACCGATCTTGACCGGCTTGCCTTCCGCGAGCTCTCGAACACAGGCTTCTTCGCACAAGGTTTCGGTCGGGCAAACGCGGGCGCACATGCCGCCCATGATGTTCTGGTCGAAGATCGTCTTGGCTGCACCAAGCGGATTTCCGGTCGAGATCTGCCGGATGAACAACGGGATGTCGATAGTGGTCGGACACGCCTGCATGCACGGGGCGTCGTAGCAGAAGTAACAGCGGTCGCTTTCCACAAGCGCTTCGTGCTGATCAAGCGGCGGATGAAGATCGGCGAAGTTTTCGGCATAGGTGGGCGGCGAGAGCCGATTGCCCACGATGCCATCCTGAAGGAGGCGCTCGTCCATCAATGTTCCCCTAGCTGGCTTAACGCTGGCTTTTGAGGAACGCTAACACGCTCTGGATTTTTATCAACTGGTCAAAAACAGGAGCTGCATTACCCGCTTTATGGCTCGTACGACGGGTCAGATCAGGCGCAGACCCCAGGCATCCACCAGGATCACGATCAACAGGATGACGGATGGTGGGAAGTGGCCCCAATCGCGATGACGCGCCAGGATCGCAAAGATCGCGAGGCAAATCAGTGCGCCCAGGAGCAGGCCGAGCGGGCGGGTTGGATACCAGAGCACCAGAAGCCCGGTCACGAGCTGAACCAGGCCGTTGAAGAGATGGAACCAGGAAGGCAGGTTCCATCGCTTGAACGAATTCTTGACCGGCTTGATGCCGACGAGATTAAGCACGCCGTCCACAACAAAGAAGGCGCCGAGCAGCCAAGCAAGCCACACCGCCCAAGAATAATTCAGGATCATCGAAACCGCCCCCGCAGCAACAACGTCAGTTTAGCATCAAACGAGAAGCGAATGAAGCCTGGAACGACTAGGGCTCGCCTGCGCCGATGGCCTCCCTTCGCTTGGCCACATAAGCATCCAGCGCTTCCCGGCGCGCCGGATCCAGCGCCGGTTCGACAAAGTCCTCGAGCGCTTTTTTCCAAAGCCTTGTGGCGCGTTGCGTCGCGTCGAGGCTGCCTGCTTCCTGCCAGCTTTCGAAGTTCTGCCAGTTCGAAAGCATCGGCTGGTAGAACGCCGTGGAATAGCGTTCCAGCGTATGCGCTTCCCCGAAGAAATGCCCTCCCGTCGGCACCCGTCCCAAAGCATCCAGCGCGAGCTCGGCGTCGTTGACTTCGATCGGACGCAGTGTTTCGATCATGTGCTGGATCATCTCCACATCGATGATGAACTTCTCGAAGGAAGCGGTGAGGCCGCCCTCCTGCCACCCGGCGGCGTGGTAGATGAGGTTGCAATGCCCGAGCACAGCACCCCACAGGCTCATCAGCGTTTCGTAAGCACCCTGCGCATCGGCCGCGTTGGAAGCCGAACCGTTGGTGGTGCGGTAAGGCAGGCGGTAGCGGCGGGCCAGCTGCCCAGACGCAATGTTTGCCTTGGTGTTTTCTGGCGTGCCGAAGGCGGGCGCGCCGGAGCGCATGTCGACATTGGAAGTGAAGGCGCCGTAGATCACCGGAGCGCCCGGCCGGACGAGTTGCGACAGCACCACGCCGAACAAGGCTTCCGCATTCTGTTGCGCCAGAGCGCCCGCCAAGGTGACCGGGCTCATGGCACCCATCAGGGTGAAGGGCGTGATGCACACCGCTTGCCCATGCTCGGACATCGTCATGAGCCCATCGGCCATGGCATCGTCGAAGCGGCGCGGCGAGTTGACGGAAATGATGGTGGTCAGCGCGGGGCTTTCGCGCATCTCTTCCAGCGACATGCCGCGCGCGATCGCCATCATTTCGATGCCGTCCAGCGCCCGGCCGCGGCCAATCGCCGACACATGAAAGCTCTTGTCGGTCAGCGTCAGGTTGGCATGGTAGGTATCAAGGTGTCTTGAGTTCGCTGGCAGCTCGACGGGGGCGCAGACCTGATTGCCGAGCATGGTGATGCAGTTGAAATGCTGCGCCAGCCGGATCAGGTCGCAATAATCCCTAAGGTTTCCTGGCCGGCGGCCCCGCTCCAGGTCGTGCACGTTAGGCGGACCGGCAACGAGCGTGAAGTTCAGCGCATCGCCCCCGAGCCGCACGACCCGCTCTGGATTGCGCGGGGTCAGCGTAAAGGACGACGGTGCCGTTTTCAGCGCCTCGTCCACCATCGCGCGGTCTACATGCACGGTTTGCGTGGCGTGGTTGACCTTGGCGCCAGCTTTCTCGAAAAGCGCCAGCGCCCGAGGGCTCATGACCTCGATGCCGAATTTCTCCAGAATGTGGACCGCGGCAGAATGGATCGCCTCCACCTGGTCAGCCGACAGGATCTCCATCGGCTTGTAGGGATTGCGCAGGGCTTGCAGCGGCAACTGCGGAATAGCGGTGCTGCCCTTGTTGGCACGGTCGGCGGATCGGCGACGTCTCGGTTCGTTTGTCATGAACCGAACGTCGCCCGCGCGAACAGCGGCCACTATCAGAAAAGCGGCGTTTTGCGCGCGGATTTGCACGGGAGCGGCAGATGGCCGATCCTATTTGCCGCTCCAGCTAAAAACGATGTCGCTTCAGCTCTCCAGTCCAGCCTTGCTTCGCAGCGCGTCGATCCGCTTGGATGCTTCGGCTTTGGAAAGATCTTCGTCATAGGCGTCGGGATCATGCGCCTTCTCGGACAAGGTCTTGAGATAGGACCGCTGTGCCCCGGTCATCGGCTCGTCACCGGTGACCCAGTCATCCGGATCCTTTTCTGCGTTGTCCGTGGGGTGGTTCTTGGGGTTCAGGTCTTCATCATCAGCCATGGGGCACCTCATTGTTGGCAAGAACAATGCGCGAACATCAGGGTCGTTCCGTTCAACCTCTCGCGAGGCCTCCGATTCCCGTTTGCTTTCCGCAACGGCAGGGAGGAGGCTTCCTGGGTTTAACCGAGGAGACTGACCATGCGTATTCTTGTTGTTGCATTGGCCCTGGCGGCTCAGGCGCTGCTTGTTCTGCCGGCTTCCGCAGATCCCGGCTCCTCGTCGGGCAAGCAAGGTTGCAGCCGCAACACCGTCACCACCTCCTGACGGACCGATCGACTGCATTGAGCCTGGCACGCCTGCCGGGCTCAATGTCTCAGGGGCGCTCGAGCCCGAGCAACCGTCGCGCTTCTGCCGGCGAAGATGCCGTCTTGACGGCACGGCGCTGCTTGCCTGCGGCATGCACGTCCGCTGCGTCTTCCTTCGCCGCTGATGCGAGGCCGGGCATGACTTCCGCACTGGCGGCCTGACGCCCATCCCCCGCTTCCGTTTGCAGCTTCTCAGGCGCTGACTCTCCCGGCACGGCCGAGACCGCACGCGAGCCATGCACCGGTGCAGAAGCACGCCGCTTGTCCGCCTCCGCGGGCGTAAGCGGCTCGTCGTCGGCAAGGTCCTGCTCAACAGGGATTCCGGCATGAACCGGCAGCGCATGGCTTTCGTCTGGAGCGGCGGAAGCCGGATCATCATGGTTGCCCGCGAAGCTGATCACCGGGTCCATCCGGGCGAGTTCCTCGTCCGGCAGCCAGCAAAGGCTTCGGTGGCCCTCCCCGAGATCCCGCAACGGCGGCACCTGGGTTTCGCAAAGGTTGTCCGGCACCAGCGGCTTGTAACGGCAGCGTGTCTGGAACGGACACCCTGACGGCGGGTTCATCGCGGACGGAATGTCACCTTCGAGAACGATGTGCTTCTTCACCACGCTCGTGTCTGCGATCGGGATCGCGGACAAAAGCGCTTCGGTATAAGGGTGATAGGGCGGCGAAAAGATCTGATCCGTGGTGCCCTGCTCCACGATATAGCCGAGATACATGACCACAACACGGTCGGCGATATAGCGCACAACCGAAAGGTCGTGGCTGATGAACAGCATGGTCGTTTTCGACTCACGCTGGATGTCCATCAAGAGTTCGGTCACTGCCGCCTGCACGGACACGTCCAGCGCCGAAACTGGCTCGTCCGCGACCACCACCTTGGCGCGCCCTGCAAACGCGCGCGCCACACCGATGCGCTGCTTCTGCCCACCGGACAACTGGCGCGGCTTGCGAACGGCAAAGGCCCGCGGCAGCTTCACGAGGTCCAGGAGCTCGAACATGCGCTGCCGCCGCTCGGCCACGGTTTTGCCAACGCCGAATTTCTCCAGCGTCCGGATGATCTGCGAGCCCACGCTGTGACTGGGGTTGAGGGTATCGAAGGGGTTCTGGAACACCATCTGGATCGACGAGATGGTGTCCACGTCGCGCGTCTCGATGGCCGTGGCCTGGATCGGCTTGTTGCCGAGCGTGACCTCGCCCGATGTCGCCGTTTCGAGCCCAAGCAGTACCTTGGCGAGCGTGGACTTGCCGCAGCCGGACTCCCCCACGATGGCGACGGTCTCGCTTTCGCGCGCTTCGAAGGAAATCGACTCGTTTGCCTTCACCGTGCGCGACTCTGCGCCGCCGAACATCGCGTTGGCTGCAACCTGATAATACTTCTTGAGGTCGTGCACCTTGAGTACCGGAGCCCCGGGCTCCACTCTCGGCTTGGCTGCCTTGGCGCCTTCCGGCACCGCGCTCCAGTCGATCTCGTCGAAGCGGATGCAGCGGCTGGCATGGGCAGGCTGGCCTGGCACGTCGATCATCGGGATTTCCGCCGCGTCGCAGAGCCCTGGCGTGAAGTGGTGGCAGCGCGGCCCGAAGTTGCAGCCTTGCGGCCGTTCATGCGGCAACGGCAACTGTCCCGGAATGGCGATCAGCGGCCGGCTGTTCTTGTCGGCGCCAGGCAGCGGGATCGAGCGGAACAGCCCTTGCGTATAAGGGTGCCGCATATGGTCGAAAACGTCCTTGATCGGTCCGGTTTCCACGGCTTCGCCGGAATACATCACCGTGATCCGGTCGCAAGTTTCCAGGATCAGCCCCAGATTGTGCGACACAAAGATCATGGACGTGCCGTAATCCTTGCCGAGCCCCTTCACGAGTTCCACGATGCCGGCTTCCACCGTCACATCGAGCGCCGTGGTGGGCTCGTCGAGCAGCAACAGCGCCGGCTTCGAGAGCAGTGCCATGGCGATCACGATGCGCTGCTGTTGTCCGCCGGACAGCTGGTGCGGGTAAGACCGCATCATGCGCTCGGGGTCGGGCAGTTTCACCGCCCGCACCATTTCCAGCGAACGCTGGTAGGCTTCTTCCTTTGAAACCTTGTCGTGGATGATCGGCACTTCCATGAGCTGCTGGCCAACCCGCATGGCCGGGTTCAGCGACGCCATGGGCTCCTGATAGATCATCGCGATCTTGTTGCCGCGAATGGCGCGCAGTTCCTCATCCGACATGTCCCCCATGTCGCGACCCTGGAACTTGATGCGGCCGCCCACGATCTTCCCGACATTGGACAGGTCGCGCATGATCCCGAGCGACACGGTGGACTTGCCGCAGCCGCTTTCCCCCACGATGCCCATGGCTTCGCCCGGCATGACGGAACAGGAAAAGTCCATCACCGCTGGGATTTCGCCCTTGCGGGTGAAAAACGAGATCGACAGGTTCTCGATCTCGAGGATCGGCCCTTCGGTCGCTGGCTGCAGATTGCTGACGTGCTGGTTCATCGCCGTCTCCTCAATCTTTCATGGATTGTTCGCGCAGCGCATCCGCCAGGAGGTTTAGGCCGAGCACAAAGGACATCAATGCAACAGCCGGCGGGATCGCTGGATGGACGTAGGAGCGCAGCAGCCGGCTTGCATCCTTGATGGCGGTGCCCCAGTCGGGGCTTTCCGGCGCCAGCCCCAAGCCGAAATAGCCGAGCGTGCCGAGGAGAATAGTGGTGTAGCCGACACGCAGGCAAGCATCCACGATCAGCGGACCGCGTGCGTTCGGCAGCACTTCCCACAGCATGATGTACCAGGGGCTTTCGCCGCGCGTTTGCGCCGCCGCCACGTAGTCGCGCGTTTTGATGTCCATGACGAGGCCGCGCACGATGCGAAACACGCCCGGGCTCGACGCAAACACCACGGCTGCAAAGATGTTGAGCTCGTTGGGGCTGAGCGAAAGGATGCCAAACGGATCGGCGTTGAACACCAGCGACATATAGGCCCAACCGCCGATGACGAGCGTCAGGCCGAGGTAAAGCCAGAGCCGGTCCGGGCGGTTCTTGAAGCGCGTCCAAAACAGCGTCAGGAAAAAGGCGATGGGGAACAGGAAGAACACGCCTGCCATCCAGCGCGGCAAGCCCATTTCCACGATGGCCGGCGTCACCAGCAGGTAAAAAAGCAGGATCACCGGAAAGGCAAGAACCAGATTGGCGAGGAACGACAGGATCGAGTCGATCTTGCCGCCATAATAGCCAGCTGGAAGCCCGAGCGTTGTCCCCACCATCAACGCGAAGGCAGTGGCGGCCGGCGCAATGATCAGAACGATCTGACTGCCGAAGATCATGCGCGAAAACACGTCGCGCGAAAGATTGTCACCGCCGAAGAAGTAGATGCCGCCGCCATAGCTTTCCGGCACGATCGCACCTGGCAGAGCGTTCTTCAGAACGGCGTTTTGGGCCAACGGATCGAAGGTAGCGATCTCCGGGGCGAAGATCGCCGTGAAAAGCCAGAAGAAGCAGATCGTAACGCCGGCTATTCCGACTCCGCTTGAGAACAACTGGCCGTAAAGCCCCAGGCGCTTTCGATAAAAGAAGCTCAGGCCCAACGTGATGACGAGCGCTAGCCAGACGGGCCAGAAGCGACCGAGAACACCAAGGAGGATCTGGACGGCGCCAACCGTTTCGATGTTCATCGTGTTGGCCTGCCGGGGATCGCGGGTGTCTGCCTGTCGCGCATGTTGAAGTCTGCCATCATTGTACCCGGATGCGCGGATTGAGGTAGGCGTAGCCGATATCCGACAGAAGCTGCGTGAACAGCACCACGAAAACGGAAACCAGCGAGCACCCGAGAAGCAGGTCGATGTCGTTGTTGCCGGCCGCTTCCACCAGCGCGTAGCCGAAGCCCTGGTAGCGGAACATCGTTTCCACGATGACGACGCCCGTCAGCAGCCAGGGAAACTGCAGCATGATTACGGTGAAGGGGGCGATCAGCGCGTTGCGCAAGGCATGCCGCACCACAACCGTGCGGAAGGACAGACCCTTTAAACGCGCGGTTCGGATGTATTGCTGCGTCATGACCTCCACCATGGAGGCTCGCGTCATGCGCGCGATGTAGCCGATGCCGTAGATGGCCATGGTCATCACGGGCAAGGTAAAGTTGTTGAAGGTGACCCCTTGCGTGGTGGCGCTTGCCGCCGAACCGTTCAGCCAACCAAGCCAGGACGCAAAGATCACCGCGAAAATGACGCCTGACACATATTCCGGCGTCGCGGTTGTTGCGATGGAGGCCACCGACAGGCTGCGATCCGTGCGCGAACCTTCCCGCATGCCGCCCAGGATGCCAACCAGAAGGGCAATGGGAACCATGGTTACCATCACCCAGAACATCAGGATGCCGGTGGCGCGCAGGGCCGGGAAGAGCTTTTCCTGGACCGGAACGCGGAACTTGGTGGAACAGCCGAAGTCGCCCTGCAGGATGCCGGAATAGGTTGGCACGGCAGCCTCGTCGCAGAAGCGGAAGCGCGACACGGCCTCGCCCGTTGCGGGGTCGATGTTGGGCTGCTTCTTCACCACGCCCAGCCATTGCCCGTAGCGCACGAAGAAGTTCTGCCTGTAGCCGTTACGCTCCAGCCAGGCATCTTGTTGTTCGATCGTCGCTCGGGACTCCGTCTGCGAGATCGCGAGCTTCTTCAAGTTGGGCTCGAGATTCACGAGGAGGAACACGACCAAGGTCAAGGCAACCATGGTTAGAGCCATGACGCCTAGTCTGCGCAGAACGAAAGACAGCATTGCAGCCCCTGCCGAAGATCCAGCATCGTCCAAAGAAGATGCCTGGGTTGGGGTCAGTCAATCCGACGAAGAACCGGATTCATGAAAGAGCCTGCCCCGCTGCCGAGGCAGGCGTGCCGGTGGATCGGAACCCACCGGCTGCTGTCAGGTCAAGCCTGCTCGAGCCAAACCTTGCCGAGGTTGAGCTGCTGCATCGGATGCTGGAAGTAGTTGTGCACGATCGGCTGGTGGTGGTTGTACACCTTGCGCCAGAACGGCTGGATGATGATGCCGGAATCCTGAAGGATCTGTTCGATGTCCTTCATGATGGTCTTGCGCTCTTCCGGATCAACGATCGACAGCGCCTGCGCCAGCTTCTGGTCGAACTCGGGATTGGACCAGCCGGTCTCATTCCAGGCCTCGCCGGTGCGATAAGCGAGCGCCAGCACCTGCACGCCAAGCGGACGCATGGTCCAGTTGGTGAGCGAGTACGGATACTTCGTCCAGTCGTTCCAGAAGGTCGAACCCGGGAGAACCGTGCGCTTGATCTTGATGCCGGCTTCGCGAAGCTGGGCAGCGATGGCATCGCCCGTGTTGCGGTGCCAGTCCTCATCCGACGAGATCAGCTCGTGCTCGAAATCGGCCGCGCCGGCTTCCGCCATGAGCGCCTTCGCCTTTTCGACGTCGCGGCCAACCGGCGGCAGCTCCACATATTCCGGGTGGATCGGCGCAACATGGTGGTTTTCTGCCGGGATGCCCGCGCCGGCCTGGCCGAGCTGGAGCACCACGGCATTGTCGACACCGAGCTGAAGCGCATTGCGGACACGCTGGTCATCATACGGCTTGTTGTTGACGTTTGTGCGCGCCACGATCGTGATCGACGTCACGGCTTCCGAACGCTCGAGGCCAAGGCCGTCGAGGATTTCGAGGAAGTCCGGCGTGGTTTCATAGTTCGCGTGAACTTCGCCCGACTCGAACGCGCTGACCGAAGCGGAAGGATCGGTGCCGTAGTCGATGAACTCAATGCCATCGAGCATGACCTCGCCGCCCCACCAGTCACCATTCTCACGGCGCTTGTAAACAACGCGCTGCCCCACATCGAAGGACACGAGGTCGAAAGGACCGGTGCCGATCTTGTTGCGGGTGAAGTCGGAGCCATCCTCATCGAAGGAGGGATGGACGATAAGGCAGGGGTAATCCGCGAGGTTCGGGATGAAGGAAATATCGGGCTCGGTCAGGGTGACCTTCACAGTGTGGTCGTCGACCTTCACCGCACCGCCTTCGCGCATCTTGCCGGTGTTCGGATCAACCAGCGTGCCCATGCGCGCGACCATGGAATTGCCTTCCACGGACTTGTCGGACCAGCGCTCGAGATTGAACAACAGGTGATCGGCCGTCAGCTTGTCGCCATTGTTCCAAACAGCGTTCGGGCGGACCTTCATCAGGTACTCGGTCGCGTCGTCGTTCACTTCCCAGCTTTCAAGCAGGTAAGGCTCGAAAGTGTATTCTGGGGTGTAATAAACCAGCGCCTCGAGCGACTGGCGCATCGTGTTGGCGATCTCGGTCCAATCGGCAAGGCGTGGATCCTTGGGTGCCTTGACGAACATGTTGACCTTCAGAACGCCGCCCTTCTGAGGAGTGGCTTCCTGCGCACGGGCTGGAACCGGCATACCGATCATCCCATAGGCCATCGCGGCGGACGCGCCGAACACGCTGGCCAGCGCCAGGAATTCGCGACGGTCCATGTTGCCAGCTTTCACATCTTCCGCAGCCGCGCGGATGTGATCCGGCACCTCGTTTCCGTTGTTCTTGAAGAAAGTCATGAAGGTGCTCCCGTTGGTGTTCCTTGGTTGGCGCGAACATTCCGCATCTGATCTGCGATGTCAAAATTTCGGCCACAATTGTTCCCAATTCCCAGATTGCAACGGCAAAAGGGCGGCAGGTGCGTGTGATTGCGACACGTTTGGGGGAAATTAGGCCAAGTGGGTTCGATTCGCTGGCGCAGCGAAATTGCCCCACGTGAGCTTCCCGACTGACGGCTCGTGAGCCGCTTGGGCCAACCTCCCACTGGCCCAATTGCCTCGGGAGGCGCGCGCAGCTAGGGGAAGCTGAAGACGCGCAACCGCCCTGCTCTGCGAAGCGGCAGCGCTCCAACCCCGCAGGTGAAAAGATGACCACCCTTGCGCTTGCCGCGCAAAGCCGCCAGGCGCTTTGGCGCGCTGAGATCCGCGCGATGCTGCTGCTTGCCTGGCCGATGGTTCTCACCAATCTCGGCCAAACCGCGATGACCACGACCGACGTGATCATGGTCGGCCGCCTTGGAGCAGAAGCGATTGCCGCGGCGACACTTGGCACCAGCCTTTACTTCCTGCCGACCATCTTCGGCATCGGCTTGGTGCTCGCGACCTCGCCGATGGTTGCGCGCGAACTCGGCCGCAACAGATTTGCCGTGCGCGAAACGCGGCGTACGGTGCGGCAGGGGCTATGGCTTGCGATCGCCTATGCTCTTCCAGCCTGGATCTTCTTGTGGAATGCCGAAAGCATTTTCCTGCTGATGGGCCTCGCACCCAAGCTCGCGGGAGACGCGGGCAGCTATGTGCGCGCCGTGATGTGGGCCACGCTGCCGTTCCACTGTTACCTCGTCCTACGCTCCTTCATTTCCGCACTTGAGCGGCCAGGTTGGGCGCTGATCGTGGTGGCCGGTGCGGTTGTGTTCAACGTCGGAGCAAACTGGGCCCTGATCTTTGGCCATTTCGGATTCCCGGCGCTCGGTCTGCCAGGGTCTGCCTGGGCGACCACGCTTTCCAGCACGCTGATGTTTGTTGGATTGGCGCTGGTCGTTGCCTTCCGCCGGCCTTTCCGCCGCTATTCCATCTTCGGGCGCTTCTGGCGATCAGACTGGCCGCGCTTCGTGGCGCTGCTGAAGCTCGGCCTGCCGATTGCGGCGATCCTGACCTTCGAAGTCTCGATCTTCAACGCCGCTGCCTTTCTGATGGGGTTGCTGGGTACAGCGCCGTTGGCGGCGCATGCCATCGCCATCCAGATCGCGTCGGTCACCTTCATGGTGCCGATGGGCCTTGGCCAGGCGGCCACCGTGCGCGTCGGGCTGGCGTTCGGAGCCGAAGACACGGACGGGGTCACGCGAGCCGGCTGGACAGCTTTTGTCTTGGGTGTCGGCTTCATGACGGTCGCTGCGCTGGTGATGATCCTGGCTCCGACCCTGCTGATCAGCGCCTTTCTTGATCTCGATGCACCGGAAAACCAGGTGGTGGTCGAGCTTGCGATCGTCTTCCTGGCAATCGCCGGCCTGTTCCAGATCATGGATGGCGCCCAGGCCGTCGGCAGCGGCATGCTTCGCGGCTTGCAAGATACAACCGTTCCGATGATCTTTGCGGCGATCGGCTATTGGGGCATCGGACTGCCGCTCGGAGTGCTGCTCGGCTTTAAGCTCGACATGGGCGGCACAGGAATCTGGATCGGCCTTTTGGCTGGCCTCGGCGTCGTGGCGGTTCTGCTTGTTTGGCGTTGGACGCGCCGCGACCGGTTCAAGCCGCCGCCGCTACCGGATGGCGGGGCGCCGATCAGCCTGCACTAGAACCAGATGCCGTCAGCGATCGCAGCGGCGACTTTCGCCTGGTTCTCCGTGCTTTCCGAAAAGCTCAGAAGAACCAGCGCGCGGTTCGCGCCGCCTGCGAGTTCCGCCTGCCAATACTCCGCGCCTGCACCCTCTGCGGGGCGGTCAAGCACGTTCTGGTAAAGGAGATCCACGAAGGCAGCATCCGAAACGCTGGGCGGGGTACCATAGGTCTGCTGGAACTCGGCGGACGCGATGAAGTTGGTTGCGACCCATGCGAGGTCCCCTCTTCCCTCGTCCAGTGCCCTGATCCAGAAGCCCAGACCGGCCTGTTCCGGCACGCGATCGAACGCCGCCTGATAAAGCCGGTAGGCTGCACCGGCGTTTGACCAGGCGCCGATATCAAAGGCGAGAGCGGCTCCGTCGGAAAACGCAACCCGCTCCACACCCGAAAGGGTCACCACGGCATCATTCGCGATGGTCAGAGTGTGCGCGGTGCCGAGCTTTGCGACGAGGACATCACCGTGCGGCACGGTCATGTTCACCACGTCCCGGCCGTTGCCCCCACTTACCTGGTCGCTCCCCGACAGGTAGTGGTAGATGTCGTCGCCGTCGGACAGATCCACAAGGTCGGTCCCGCCGCCGTCATAAACGTTGTCATCGGCTCCGGTGAGATAAAGCTTGTCGTCGAGGTAAAGCAGAGAGCCAGCCGCAACCGGCACGTTGATGTAGCTGAGCGACGCGATCTTTTCGAAGCCTTGGGTAAAGATCTCCACCGTGTCGAACATCTTGCTTTGACCGGCATCATAGCCGTAGCGAATCTGCGCAAAATAGCTGCTGCCGCGGTATTCAAACGAGGTTTGGTCGAAATACGGGTCGATCGTCGCGCCTAGCAGCGCACGGTTGGCAAAGAACAGCGTGTCGAAGGACGGATCGGCCACCGCGAGGCGTTCGATCAGGGCGCGTCCCTGATCGGTATGAACGAGAAGCATGCCAGCGTGCCTCCTCAGGCGTGATGACCAGTGGAAGCCAGCAGTAGCTGGGCTTCGCTAAGGGTTCCTGAAGCAGGTCGGTCCGATGTGAACGGTTCTCAAGCTTGAACACGGCGGCCGTTCCGGTCGAAGAAGTGCAGCTTGAAACGCTCGGCCCACACCGGCACGCGGTCGCCCGGCTGAGCGCTCGAGCGGCCGGGCACGCGCACCACCATCCGGAAATCACTTGCGGTTCCATGGAGGAAGCTTTCCGCCCCCACCGGTTCAACCGCCACCACGGTGAGCTCCGTTCTGAGCCCCTCCGCTGCCGGCGCATCGAGGCGGAAATCTTCCGGACGAACCCCAAGCGTCGTCGTGCCGGGTGGCACGGTGACGCCCAGGCCCGAAAGATCGCCGACCGTCAGCGAAGCGCCCTTGGTGCCCTGCTCAGAGCCCAGCAGGTTCATGGGCGGCGCACCGATGAAGCTCGCGACGAAGGTCGAAGCGGGTTGTTCGTAGATGTCGAGAGGTGCCCCAATCTGTTCCACAAGACCGCCATTCATTACCACGAGTTGGTCAGCCAGGGTCATCGCCTCCAACTGGTCGTGGGTGACGTAAACGCTGGTGACGCCGAGTGCCCGCTGCAGGTTCTTGATTTCGACTCGCATCTGGCCGCGCAGCTTCGCGTCGAGGTTCGACAGCGGCTCGTCAAAAAGGAAGACCTTCGGGTTGCGCACGATCGCGCGCCCCATGGCGACGCGCTGGCGCTGGCCGCCGGACAATTCACGCGGACGGCGATCAAGCAGCGCGGACAGTTCCAACGTTTCGGCCGCCCGTTTTACGCGTTCATCGATCTCGGGTTTCTTCATACCGCGATTGCGCAGGCCATACGCCATGTTGTCGTAGACCTTCATGTGCGGATAAAGCGCGTAGTTCTGGAACACCATCGCGATATCGCGTTCGGCCGGGCCGATTGTGTTCACGACCTTTCCGTCGATCGAAACCGTGCCGTCGGAGATCGTTTCCAGGCCGGCAATCATACGCAGGAGCGTGGACTTGCCGCAGCCTGACGGCCCCACCAGCACGCACAGCGCCTTGTCGGCAATCTTGATGTCGACGCCCTTCACCGCCTCGACACCACCCGCATAAACCTTGCGGACGCCGTTCAGCTCAACGGTTGCCATACTGCCTTATTTCTCCGTTTCGACGAGGCCGCGCACGAACCAGCGCTGCATCAGAACCACAACCAGAACCGGCGGCACGATCGCCAGCATGCAGGTCACCATCACCAGGTGCCATTGAGTGTCCGCGTCGGCGAAGGAAATCATCTTCCGCAGCGCAATCACGATCGTGTTCATGTCGTTGCGGTTGGTCACAAGCAGCGGCCAGAGATACTGCGTCCAGCCGTAGATGAAGAGGATCACAAACAGGGCCGCGATGTTGGTGCGTGACAACGGCAGCAGGATATCCTTGAAGAAGCGCCAGGGCCCTGCCCCGTCGACGCGGGCAGCTTCCACCAGTTCGCCGGGTATCGTCAAAAAGAACTGGCGAAACAGAAGCGTAGCCGTGGCGGATGCAATCAGCGGCACGATCAGCCCCGTATAGGTATCGATTAGGTTCAGATCGACCATCACCTTGTAGGTCGGAAGGATGCGGACCTCTACCGGCAGCATCAGCGTGATGAAGATCAGCCAGAAAAACACCATCCGGAGCGGGAACCGGAAAAACACGATGGCATAGGCAGACAAGAGGGAAATGATGATCTTGCCGATCGCGATCCCGAGCGCGACGATGGTGGAGTTCAAGAGAAGCGTCCAAACATCGACCCCGCCGATGCGGCCGACGCCGCCAAACAGCGCTTCATAGTAGTTGTTGAAGAATTCGCGGCCCGGCAGCAGTGGGAGCGGCGGACGCAGGATCGTCTGCAACGAATGCGTCGACGCCACGAAGGTGTAGTAGATCGGAAAGGCAACGATCAGGATGCCGAGGATCAGCGCAACGTGGGCGATGTAACGCGACCGGCGAGGTATGCCGATCATTGCGCCATCTTCGCGACGGCCAAGCGCCACGGCAGCACCTTTGGCTTGACCCTGCGCCTCAGCCATAATGCACCTTCTTCTCGACGTAGCGGAACTGAATGGCCGTCAGCGCGATCACGATTACCATCAGGATCACGGATTGCGCGGCGCTGTCACCCAGGATCAGGTTCACAAAGCCGTCGTTGTAGACCTTGTAGACCAGGGTTTCAGTCGACTTTCCCGGGCCGCCGCCTGTCACGGCATGGATGATGCCGAACGTGTCGAAAAAGGCGTAGGTCGTGTTGATCACCAGGAGAAAGAAGGTGGTGGGCGCGAGCAGCGGGAAGATGATGGTCCAGAACCGTTTGGTTTCACCCGCGCCGTCAATGGCCGCCGCTTCCACAAGCGTCTTCGGGATCGCCTGCAAGCCTGCGACAAAGAACAGGAAATTGTAGCTGATCTGCTTCCAGGCGGCGGCCACGATCACCAGAAGCATGGCCTGGTTCCCGTTCAACAACGGATCCCAATAGACGCCGGCAGACCGCAGCATATAGGCAAAAGTGCCCATGGAAGGATTGAACATGAACAGCCACAGCATGCCGGCAATCGCCGGTGCGACCGCATAAGGCCAGATCATCAGGGTACGATAGAAGTCGCGCCCCCGGATAACCTTGTCCACCATGACGGCAAGAAACAGCGCAACAGCCATGGCAAGCAGAGCCGTGGCCACGGTGAAGATAGCCGTCACCTGGATGGAGTTCACGTAGTTTGGGTCCGACAGGACACGGCGGAAGTTGTCCAGGCCAACGAAGGCGCTGTTCAAGCCGAACGGATCTTCTCGCAAGGTCGACTGGTAGATCGCCTGACTCGCCGGCCAATAGAAAAACACGCCCGTGATCGCCAGTTGCGGCGCCACGAGCAGGTAAGGCAGGACCTTGTGGGGGAATGTGACGCGTGGGCTCACCCAGCGGACCTCGCGATAGGGAAACGCACCCGGGCAGATGCGAGGAAAGGCTTCCCCGCATGATGCGGGGAAGCCTTGGCGTTAGCGTGGTCGGTCGTTCTCGACCAGCCGCTTAGTTGCCGAGAGCCTGGTCGATTGCGGCATTGCCGCGCTCAACCGCGTTGTCCAGCGCTTGTTGTGCCGTCTGGTTGCCAGCGAGCATCTTCTCGAATTCCTCGTTGAGGATGTCGCGGACCTGCGGCAGGTTCGGCAGCCGGACGCCCTTCGAGTTCTCGGTCGGCGCCTTGCCCATCATCTGCTGGATCGGGATCTCACGGCCCGGGTTCTTCTCGTAGAAGCCCGACTTCTTGGTTTCCTCATACGCAGCCATCGTCACCGGCAGGTAGCCGGAAACCTGATGCAGGCGGGCCTGGATCGGCGTTTGCGAGAGGAATTCGAAGAAGGCAGCGATGCCCTTGTACTTCTCGTCTTCCTTGCCGCCGAACACCCAAAGGCTGGCGCCGCCCGGGATGGTGTTCTGGGGGGCACCTTCGGCATCCGCGATGTAGGGCAGCTGGCCGGTGCCATAGTTCATGCCGGACTTCACCACGTCACCAAGACCGCCGGACGATTCCGTCATCATCGCGCATTCGCCGGAAAGGAAGAGGTTCTTCGCTTCGGAGGTGCGGCCGCCATACTTGAACGTGCCGTCCTTTGCGAGGTCAGCCAGGTTCTGGAAATGCTCCACGAACACCGGCGAGTTGATCTTCAGATCAACGTCCAGCGACGCGATGCCGTTTTCGTTGGTGCCCCACTGCTGGTTGTTCCAGGCAGCGAAGTTTTCCGTCTGGATCCAGGTCAGCCAGGTGGAGGTGAAGCCGCAAGGCGCAGCACCGCTTTCCTTGATCTTCTTGGCAGCGTCCCAAACCTCGTTCCAGGTCTTGGGTGGGTTGTTGACGTCGAGGCCTGCCTTCTCGAAGGCATCCTTGTTGTAATAAAGGATCGGCGAGGACGAGTTGTAAGGGAAGGACAGCATCGTGCCGTCCGGCTTCGAGTAGTAGGAAACGATGCCGCCCAGATACTTGCTCTTGTCGAAGGTTTGACCGCCCATCGAGAGGATGTCGGCGACAGGCTTCACTGCCTCTTCAGCGCCCATCATCACGCCCGTTCCGGCGTCGAACACCTGGATGATGTCTGGTGCCTGGCGCGCGCGGAACGCCGCGATGCCCGCGTTGAGCGTTTCAGGATAGGTGCCCTTGAAGACCGGAACGACCTTGTAGTCACTCTGGCTCTCGTTGAACTCCTTCGACAGAGTTTCCACGACTTCGTTGTTGGCGCCGGTCATGGCGTGCCACCAGCTGATCTCAGTGACGGCATAGGCCGATGTCGACATCAGGGTCGTAGATGCGGCGAGAAGAGCCGCAAGGCCGATGGTCTTCATGTTTCGCTCCCATATTGGCGAAAGGTTGAACTTCCGCAGGCGGGAGTATTCACGCTGCATGACGCGCAGGCAACCGTTTTATGACAGTTTTGTGACAGACGCAGGGTAACCGCTGGCGCCCGGTTCAGCGCCGCTGCTGCGGGACGGCTAGTGAATGCCGCCCGCCTTGGACGCGTACTCGTCAACCTCGATTGCGTCCGCAATGTCGGGCCGCATCATGGCCATGTGCAAATTGGCATTCACGAAGCCTGCCGGCGAACCGCAATCGAAGGTGCGCCCGGCGAACTCGTAGGGGCGCATCTCCTGCGTTTCGATCAGCTTGATCATTGCGTCGGTGAGCTGGATTTCGCCGCCGGCTCCCGGCGTTTGCGTTTCAAGCAGGTGGAAGATCTCCGGCTGGAGGATATAGCGGCCCGAGATGTAAAGTTTGGACGGCGCCGTGCCCTGCTTCGGCTTTTCAACCATGCCCACGATCTTCTTGTCCGCATCGCCCGACAAGGAAACGATGCCAAACTTGTGGGCCTCTTCGGGCTTGCACTGCTCCACGGCCACCACGTTGCCACCGGACTTCGCATAGACCTCAACCATCGAGCGGAGACAGGGCTGCTTGTCCACCATCAGCATGTCCGGCAGCAGAACCGCAAAAGGCTCGTCGCCGATCACATGTCTCGCCGCCCAGACCGCGTGGCCGAGACCGCGCGCTTCCTGTTGCCGCACAAAGGAAATGGAGCCCGCACCCGGCGTCTTGCCGTGTATTTCGTCGGCAAGCGTCTGCTTGCCTTTCGTGCGCAGCGACGTGTCGAGTTCGAAAGCGAGGTCGAAGTGATCTTCAATGACACCTTTGCCGCGCCCGATCACCACAACGACGTGCTCGATGCCCGATGCAAACGCTTCTTCAACGATGTAATCGATGATCGGACGGTCCACCACCGTCAGCATTTCCTTGGCGACGCTCTTCGTGGCAGGAAGCATGCGAGTGCCGAAACCAGCGGCAGGAATAACGGCCTTGCGGATTGTTTTGGTCATGCAACGTTCAGCTTCGGTGTGAGACGGGGTTCATTCCGATATGGTGCAGCAGAGAAGTTTCACAATGGTTCTACTTCAGCGCTTTAACGGCTAAAGCGCGATGCTGCCTTTCTCCGCTCCTTCCGCAACTTATCTTCGCCAAATCGGTTTAGCGACGTCGCGGCTGTCCTCCGCAGGCGTGGCGCTCTTTTTGATCACGGACCTATCATGAACGTTCAGACGGATCCTGCGCGCCTGACCTTTACCGACATTCGTTTTCCTCTTCCGGCCGAGCGCCCGATCCGATCCAGCTTCATCCGCGAAGACAATCTGCGCAATCTCGGGCGAGACTTCGCGCTCAACAGCCGCAACTTCCTGCGCGAGCTCGAACCGTTCCAGTTCCATGCTCGCGTAAAGGACAACGCTGAGAAGATCCTTGCCGTTTACCGCGCCACCAACGACGCGGTGGCGCGCGGCGACACCATCACACCCGCCGCACAATGGCTCCTCGATAACAACTACATGGTGGAAGAAGCGCTTCACCAGGTGAAGCGGGATCTGCCGCAGCGCTATTATCGAGAGCTGCCGCTGATCGAGATCGGCAGCGGCCAGAAGATCCCGCGCGTGCTGGCGCTCGCCTGGCTGTACGTTGCCCATACCGATAGCGCAGTGTCGGCTTCAGCCTTTCAATCGCTGATCGAGGGGTTTCAAACCGAGCACGCGCTAAAGATCGGCGAGCTTTGGGCGCTTCCATCCATCCTGCGCTTCGTGCTGACCGATAATCTGCGTCGTCTGGCCGTGCGGGTGAACCGCGCCCGCGAAATGCGGGCGATCGCCAACCTGGTTGCCGACCGCTTGCTGGGTTCCGCGTCCAATGACGCAACGGTTGAAGCCCTGAAGACGCTGGACGGTCATGCCCGCGACAAGACCTTCGCGACCCAGCTCCTGTACCGCCTTCGCGATGGACCACGTGAGTCGTCCGAAGCCCTGGCCTGGCTCGAATCCGAACTGGAAGCTTCGGGCCGGAACGCCGAGGACACAATCACCGGCGAACATCAGACCTTGTCATCGGGCAACGTCACCACCGGCAACATCATCCGCGGCCTGCGTCTGGTCAACGACATCGTTTGGGCTGAATGGTTCGAGGCGCTGAGCCACGTCGATGGCGAGTTGCGCAAGACGGCTCACTTTACCGAACTCGATTTTTCATCGCGCGACGAATACCGCACCGCCATCGAACTGCTCGCGAAGCGCTCCAAGCGCAGCGAGGTTGAGGTTGCGCGCCTGGCGATCGCCACCGCAGCGGAATGCGGCGATGTCGGTCACGTCCTGGTCGGATCCGAGCGGATCGCTTTCGAGCGGGCCATCGGCTACCGACCAACAGTAGCGGAAAGGTGGCGCCGCTTGTTCAAGGCGGTGGGCTGGTGGGGGATCTTCATTCCCGTTCTTGTTCTGACGTCGCTTCTTTTGACCGCAGCCGGCTTTGCTTTGTGGGGGCTCGGTTTCGAAGCGCCCACCATCACGATCCTGCTCGCGCTGTTCGCCTTCCCTGCATGCGAAGGCGCGGTTGGCCTTTTCAACACACTGACGCTCCTGTTCCTGAAGCCGACGCGGCTGATCGGCTTCGAATACCGGAACGGCATTCCTGCCGACGCCCGCACCCTCGTGGTGGTCCCTTCGCTGATCGGCACAAGAGACGATGTGGATGACAGCATCCGCAACCTGGAAGTGCACTTCCTCGCCAACATGAAGGGAGAACTGTCTTTCGCCCTCCTGTCGGACTGGAACGACAGCAAGGTGGAGGTATCACCGCAGGACACGGACCTGCTTGACTATGCGCGAACCCAAATTCGCGAGCTCAACAAGCGCTATCCGCGCGAAAGCGCTGCGCGCTTTCACGTCCTGCATCGCCGGCGTCTTTGGAACGGCAGCGAGGGCGTCTGGATGGGCTGGGAACGTAAGCGCGGCAAGCTCCACGAGCTGAACCTGCTGCTGCGTGGCGACAACGACACCACTTTCCTGGCGCCGGACACTCCGCTGCCGACGGACGTTGTTTACGTGATGACGCTCGACGCGGATACTCGCACAACCCGCGAAGCCATCACGCGCCTAGTCGGCAAGATGCAGCATCCGCTCAATCGCCCCGTCAATGATCCAAAGACTGGCGTGGTGACGCGTGGTACTGCGATCCTTCAGCCTCGCGTGACGCCTTCGCTCACCACCGGCGACGAAGCGTCCTTCTTTCAACGCGTGTTTTCGGCCAATCGCGGCCTCGATCCCTATGTTTTCGCGGTGTCGGACCTTTATCAGGACGTGTTCGCGAGCGGCACGTTCACCGGCAAGGGTCTCTACCAAGTCGACGCGTTTGAAACTGCGTTGCGTGGCCGGATCGGCGAGAACACAGTTCTAAGCCACGACCTTCTTGAAGGCTCCCTCGCCCGTGCGCAGCTCGCCACCGACGTGGAACTTATCGAGGATTATCCGACCCGCTACACGACCGATGCGTCGCGTCAGCATCGCTGGGCGCGCGGTGACTGGCAGTTGCTGCCGTACCTCCTCGACCCCGCGTCCGGCATTCCGTCCCTGTCTCGATGGAAGATGGTGGACAACCTCCGCCGCTCACTCACGCCAATCTTTTGGGTTCTAGCCTCCGTCGCGGGCTGGACGCTGCTTCCCTTCACCTATGCCGTGCAATGGCAGGCGCTGCTGATCGTCAGCGTGGTTCTCGCGCAAACCTTCGAGATCGTGGATTCGATCGTCCCGCGCAGCGGCGACATCACGATCGGCGGGCACTTCAACAGCTACGCGCGCGATTTCGCGTTCGCCACGGCTCATGTCGTGCTGAAGGTCGTACTCATGGCCCATTCGGCCTGGTTGATGCTCGATGCGATCATCCGCACTCTGTATCGCACCTTCGTCAGCCGCAGGCACATGCTGGAATGGCGCACCGCCTCCCAGGCGAACAAGAGCGGCGCCAACACCATTCCGGGCTACTACGCCGCCATGCACGGCGCGCTAGTGATTGCCGTGATCGGCGTTGCCATTCCCACTGCGGCCGACTCCACCGGCGCCTTTCTGGGTGCGCTGTTTGCCTTGTTCTGGATGGGCTCACCGGCCTTCGCCTGGCTGATCAGCCGGTCGGCGCAAACGGAAGATCGCCTTAAGGTGAGCGACGCGGATCGATCCGCGCTACGTGTCATTGCACGGCGGACCTGGCTCTACTTCGAAACCTTCGTCACGCCCGGCGACAACCACCTGCCGCCCGACAACTTCCAGGAAAACCCAGCGGACGTGGTGGCGCACCGCACCTCGCCAACCAACATCGGCATGTATCTGCTTTCAGCGGTGTCGGCGCGGGATTTTGGCTGGATCAGCCTCGCCGGCACCGCAGAACGGATCGACCAGACGCTAGCGACCGTCGAAAAGATGCAGCGCTTTCGCGGCCATCTCTACAACTGGTACGACACCCAGACACTCCAGCCGCTTCTGCCGCTTTATGTTTCGGCGGTCGACAGCGGCAATCTCGCCGGGCACCTGATTGCCGTTGCGCGCGCCTGCGCCGAATGGAGCGAAGCGCCGGCCGCGCACCTTCAAGGCGACTTCACCGGCGTGGTGGATGTTGTCACGATCCTGGATGAAAGCCTGCAGGCGCTTCCGGACGACCGGCGGCAGTTGCGCCCACTTCGCCAGCGGCTGGTGGATCGCATCACCGGCATGCGGCGCGCAGTGGCGACCCTGCAAAACGAACCCGACACGGCGCTGATCCGCACCATCAACCTGACCGTGCTTGCCGGTGAGATCCGCAAGCTTGCCGCTTCCATCCACGCAGAAAGCAAATCGGCCGCATCCGCAGACCTGCAGCTTTGGGCGGGAAAGCTGGCACAGACCTGCGAAGCGCATGTTGCCGACGCCCATGCCGATGATGGCGCGGTGGATGCGCTTCGGCAGCGGTTCAGCCAACTGCATGATCGGGCGCGGTTGCTTGCCTTCGAAATGGAGTTCGGCTTCCTGTTCCGCGAGGAACGCAAGCTGTTGGCGATCGGCTACCGCGCAGACACGCACCAGCTCGACGAGTCCTGCTACGATCTTCTTGCGTCGGAGGCTCGCTTGACGAGCCTTTTCGGCATCGCGAAGGGTGACTTGCCCACGGAACACTGGTTCCGCCTCGGCCGTCCGGTGACCGAGATCGGCTATCGCGGCGCGCTGATGTCGTGGTCGGGCTCCATGTTCGAGTACCTGATGCCGCCGCTGGTGATGAAGGAGCCGCGAGGCGGCCTCCTCAACCAGACCAACAACCTGATCATCCGCCGGCAGATCAGCTACGGCCGGTCAAAGAACATCCCGTGGGGCATATCGGAAGCTGCGTTCAACGCGCGCGACCGCGAGATGACTTATCAATATACGAATTTCGGGGTGCCGGGCCTCGGCCTGAAGCGCGGACTCGCCAACAACCTGGTGATCGCCCCTTACGCGACGGTGCTTGCGGCCCAGTTCTTGCCGGAAGAAGCCATGCGTAATCTCCAGCGCCTGGCAAGTATCGGCGGCGTGGGTCGCTACGGCTATTATGACGCCGTGGATTTCACACCGAGCCGGGTGCCGGAAGGGTCCGACCATGCGGTGGTGCAGAACTACATGGCGCACCATCAGGGCATGTCAGTCGTGGCAATCGCCAACGTAGTTTTCGAAGGGCGCATGCGCGAGCGCTTCCATTCGGATCCGGTGATCGAAGCAGCCGAACTGCTGCTCCAGGAAAAGGCGCCACGTGCTGTGCCCGTTATGCCTGTGCGCACCGAGTCGGCGGAAAAGCCTGCCACGGGCGGCGAGGAGCTGTCGCCTGACACCCGCATCATCGAAAATCCGCTTGGGGGAGTGGTCGCAACGAACCTCATCTCCAACGGCCACTACTCCGTCATGACGACGGCGACCGGCACGGGCTACAGCCGCTTCAACGATCTCGCGGTGACCCGCTGGAACGGCGACGGTTCGGAAGACCGCTCTGGATCATTTCTCTTCGTCCGCGATGTCGATACCGGCGAATGGTGGTCGGCAACCGCGGAACCGAAGCGCGCACCTGACGAGGAGGTGCGGGTTTACTTTGCGGATGCAAAAGGCGTTTTCACCAAGAAGGTGGGCGACCTCCTGACGGAAGTCGAGGTCATCGCCGTTTCGGAGGGAGATGGTGAAGCGCGTCGCATCACGATCTACAACGAAGGCCTCACAGAACGCACGATCGAGATCACGTCCTATGGTGAGATCGTGCTGGCGCCCGAAGCGGCGGACAACGCTCACCCAGCCTTTTCCAAGATGTTCGTTGAAACGGACTACGACAAGGAAAACGGCGCGATCTTTGCGCGGCGCCGCAAGCGCTCCCAGACTGATCCGGAACTGGCGCTGGCTCACTTCGTCACGACGGTCTCCGGCGCCGGGCGAGACACGGAAGCCGAAACCGATCGCCGCGCCTTTATCGGTCGGGGTCGCACCATCGCCGATCCCTTGGCTTTCTCCAGCATGGATCGCTTGAGCGGAAGCGCGGGCTTCACGCTGGACCCGATCATGGCGCTCCGGTCGCGCGTCCGCGTTCCCGCCATGAGGAAGGCGGCTTTGACCTTCTGGACGATTGTCGGACCGGACAAGCACGCCGTGGTGGAAGCGATGCGGCAGCTCGACCATCCGGAAAGCTTCAACCGTCAGGCGATGCTGAACTGGACGCATAGCCAGGTGCAAACCCGCCACATCGGCTTGTCGCTTGCAGAAGCAGCCAATGTTCAAAGGCTCGCGCGCTACCTCCTGCTCCCGAGCCCGGTGACCCGCACGCCGCCGGAAGCGATCGCAATGGGAATGGGCTCGCAATCCTCGCTGTGGTCGCTGTCGATCTCGGGAGACTACCCCATTTTGGCGCTGCGCATCAGCGACCAGGCTGATCTCCATATCGTGGCGAAGGCCATGCGGATCCAGGAATACCTTCGCGTCCGCGGATTGACCGTCGACCTGGTGATCATCAACGAGCAGGCCTCCTCCTATGTCCAGGACCTGCAACAGGCTATCGAATGGCACTGCGACCGGGGCCGCACGCGCGGTCGCGAAATCGGCCCGAGGCAGCACATCTTTTCCGTACGGCGTGACCTCATGGACGCCGGCACCTACAAAACCTTGATGGCCACCGCCCGGGTGGTGTTTCACGTCCGAAACGGCACCATCACCGACCAGATCGAGCGCGCCGAACTTGCGGAACTCGAACGCATGCATCCCGAGGCGGGCGCAACATCGTCCTTGTCGCCTTCCCCGCTGCATCGAACGGTCACGAAGCTGCGCGAAGCGTCCCGCTCGCGCGAGGTGCCGGTTTACGTGCCGCCGGCCATGGCGCGAATGCGCGCCGAAGGCAGCGACCTCGAAGGCTGGAACGGGTTCGGCGGTTTCGATCGCAACGGCCGCGATTATGTCGTGCGCCTCGATGGGGACCGCTCCACGCCGCATCCGTGGATCAACGTCATCGCGAACGAGGATTTCGGCTTCCATGTTTCCGCCGAAGGCGCGGCGTTCACATGGAGCCGCAACAGCCGCGATTATCAGCTGACGCCCTGGTCGAACGATCCCGTCGTGAACCGCCCCGGAGAGGCGATCTATATCCACGACCTCGTCACCGGCAGCACCTTCTCGCCGGTGGCTGCCGTGGCACGCAACCCCAACGCCGTCTACGAAGCGCGTCATGGTCAAGGACAGTCGACGTTCCACTCCACACACGGCGCGATGGAGACCGAGCTGACCCTTGTGGTGGATCCCAAGGACCCCGTGCGCCTGTCGCGTCTTACACTGCACAATCGCGGCAGCGACGCAGCGCGGCTTCGTGTTTACGCCTACACCGAATGGGTTCTCGGACAGAACAGGGCGCGCAGCGCGCCCAACATCGTGTGCTGGCGCGACGAACAGTCGAAAGCGCTGCTTGCACGCAATCCGTTCAGCCTGGAGTTCGGCGACCGCTGTGCCTTTCTGGCGTCCGATGTCGAGGCGAACTCCGTGACCGTAGATCGCGCCGAGTTCCTCGGCCGTTCCGGTTCGGTCTGGTCGCCGGAAACCGTGGTCACGGGCAGTGCCCTGTCCGGCAAGGTTGAAGCCGGCATTGATCCCTGCGCCGCACTCGCCCATGACCTCGTGATCGAACCGGGCCAGACCGCGACGTTGGTCTACCTCATGGGGGATGCCGACAACCCTGACCAAGCCCGTGAACTGCATGATCGGCATGTCCGGAGCGACTTCGACACGCGTTTGAACGCGATCGACGCCGAATGGGACCGGTTCCTCGGCACGCTTCAGGTTAAGACCCCGGATCCTGCTTTGAACGCAATGGTGAACGCCTGGCTTCCCTATCAGGCGCTCGCTTGCCGCGTCCGCGCCCGCACCGCATTTTATCAGTCGAGCGGCGCGTTTGGCTTCCGCGACCAGTTGCAGGATACGCTGGCTCTGATGCTCCACGATCCATCCCTGGCGCGGGCGCAGATCCTCAATGCTGCCGGCCGTCAGTTTGCTGAAGGCGATGTTCAACACTGGTGGCTGCCGCGCAGTGGCGCCGGCGTGCGCACCACGATTTCGGACGACGTCGTTTGGCTGGCCTGGGGCACCCACAGCTATGTCAGCACCACGGGCGACACGGGCCTCCTGGAGGAAGAGCTTCCTTTCATCACGGGCGAGCCGCTGAAACCCGGCGAGCACGACGCCTTCTTCCAGCCTGGAACATCTCCGGAAACAGCCACCCTTTTCGAGCATTGCGCACGGGCGCTGGATCTTGCTGTCCAGCGAACCGGCGCTGATGGACTGCCGCTGATCCTCGGGGGCGACTGGAACGACGGCATGAACGGCGTCGGCAAGGACGGGGTCGGGCAAAGCGTGTGGCTGGGCTGGTTCCTTGCCCGCACATTGAGCGACTTTGCCCCTCTGGCTGAACGCCGGGGTGAGCCCGAACGCGCCGAGCGGTGGCGCGCCCATGTGGAGACACTGAAGCAAGCCTTGGAAGGCGCCGGCTGGGATGGCCAGTGGTACCGCCGCGGCACTTATGACGATGGTTCGCCACTTGGCTCGACCCTGAGCGACGAGTGTCAGATCGACTCGATTGCGCAATCCTGGAGCGTGTTGTCGGGCCTGGGTGACCCTGAGCGTCAGGCGCGGGCCATGCAGTCGGTCGAGGAACAGCTGGTGGATGAGGACCTCAAGATCCTCCGGCTCTTTAGTCCCCCCTTCTCCCAAACGCCGAAGGAACCCGGCTACATCAAGAGCTATCCGCCAGGCGTGCGTGAGAACGGCGGCCAATACACCCATGCTGCCACTTGGGCGGTGATCGCGCTTGCCCGGCTTGGCAAGGCTGACGCGGCGTATCGCGCCTTGTCCATGCTGTTGCCGGTCAACCACGCCGGCACGGCGGAAGAAGCCGAGCATTACCGGGTGGAGCCCTACGTGGTTGCCGCCGACATCTACGGCTCCGCGGGGTCCAAGGGCGGGCGCGGCGGCTGGACCTGGTATACGGGGTCAGCCGGCTGGCTTTACCGGGCAGCCGTGGAGGGTCTCCTCGGGATCCGCCGCGAACATGATCGGATCTACGTCGACCCGGCACTGCCGTCCGACTGGCCTGGCTTCGAGGCCACGCTGCAGATCGGCGACGCGACTTACGCCATCAGTGTGCAGCGCGGCGAAAACAAGCAAATCAGGCTCGATGGGACGCTGCTGACCGATCCGTTCATGCCTCATTCAGGCACGGGCCGCCATAACGTCGAGGTCATGATCACCCGTTCAGTTCCGTAAGGAACAGGAACGGAGTGACGTGCCTTCTGGCGTGTGTTTTCTGGAAAGAAGACGCGCAAAAGCAGGAACTTACAGGCGCTGACCGAAGTTCGGGCCGCGCGGGGAAATGAGACGGCGTAAGCGCTGTTCGTTTTCGCGCGGGGAAAACACTGCGCTTAAGTAGAACTCGATGCGCTGCTTTGCTGCGGCGCAAAAGAACTAGACCTGGCCGGAGTGGTGCTCGTGTCTCTCGTCGAAATTTACCTACGTGCCCTGTCCTATCTTTCCGCCGAAAAGAAGAAGGTGGCGCTGATCTGCGGCGCCAACGTGGTTTTGGCGTTGGTGACCATCGCTGAACCGATCCTGTTCGGCCGCATCATCGATGCCATCGCCAGCGGCAATGACCTCTTCAGCAACATGCTGTTGTGGGCGGGTCTCGGTCTTTTCAACATCGTGGCGTTCGTTCTGGTGGCGCGCGGCGCCGATCGCTTCGCCCACAAGCGGCGTGCGGCGGTTCTCGAAGACGCCTTTGAAAAGGTCATCACGATGCCGCTCGCCTGGCACCATGAGCGCGGCACATCCAATTCCTTGCACACGCTGCTGCGCGCCGTGGAAACGCTGTTCGGCTTGTGGCTCGAGTTCATGCGCACCCACCTGGCAACCGCCGTGGCGCTTGTGCTTCTCGTTCCCACAGCGCTGAGCCTGGACCTGCGCATGTCCGCTGTCCTGCTGGTGCTGGCTATCGCCTATATCGCGATCGGACGGATGGTGATGAAGCGCACCAAGGAAGGCCAGCGGGCCGTCGAGGGGCACTATCACCGCGTTTTCTCCCATGTGTCGGACGCCGTCAGCAACGTGGCGGTTCTGCAAAGCTTCAACCGCACAGCCACGGAAACGCGCGAACTGCAGCGCCATACCGGCGAACTGATCCGTGCACAGTACCCCGTGCTCGACTGGTGGGCGCTGGCAAGCGGCCTCAACCGCATCGCCTCGACGCTGTCGATGATGGTGGTGCTCGTGATTGGCGCTTACCTCGTTTCGATCGGGCAGATGCGCATCGGCAACGTGGTGGCCTTCACCGGCTTTGCGACGCTCCTGATCGGCCGTCTGGACCAGCTGAATCAGTTCGTGAACCAGATCTTCGAAGCCCGTGCGAAACTTGAGGAATTCTACCGTCTCGAGGACGCTGTGGAAGCGCGCCAGGAGCCGGCGGGCGCTACGGACTTGCCTGCTGCCGTACGCGGCGACATCAGCTTCGAGGACGTGAGCTTCCGATTCCCCAACTCGTCGCGCGGTCTCGAGAACGTCTCGTTCGAAGTGAAGGCGGGCCAGACGGTGGCGATTGTCGGCCCCACGGGTGCGGGCAAGACAACGCTGATCAACATGCTCCAGCGCGTGTATGACCCGACTGACGGCCGTGTCCTGATCGACGGCATCGACACGCGCACCGTGACGCGCCGCTCGCTGCGGGCTTCCGTGGCCACCGTGTTCCAGGATGCCGGCATGCTGAACCGGTCGATCGAGGCGAACATCCGCGTCGGCCGCGAAGACGCTTCCTACGAAGACATCCACGCCGCCGCACAGGCCGCCGCCGCACAGGACTTCATCCTGAACAAGAGCGAGGGCTATGACACGGTGGCGGGTGAACGTGGTGCGCAACTGTCCGGCGGTGAACGCCAGCGATTGGCGATTGCGCGCGCCATTCTGAAGGACGCGCCCATCCTGGTGCTCGATGAAGCGACCTCGGCATTGGACGTGGAAACGGAAGAGCGCGTGAAAAAGGCGATCGACGACCTGCGCTCCAACCGCACCACCTTCATCATCGCCCACCGCCTGTCGACCGTTCGCGACGCCGATCTCGTGATCTTCATGGATCAAGGCCGGATCGTCGAAATGGGGGGCTTCAACGAACTGGCGGCAACGAATGGCCGCTTTGCTTCCCTGCTTCGCGTGGGCGGCTTGTTGACCGACGAAGATGTGCGCCGCATGGCCCACGTGATGCAAACGGCGGCCTAACGACCGCAGCTTTGCTTAAGCTTAAGACAAAGCCGCCGGCTCCCCGGCGGCTTTTTTTGTTTCCGCCAGCTAAGGCCACAAGCGCTGCCTCCATGGATCAGCTTGCTGATAACGGCGCGCTTGCTGCCTTCTCTCGGCCACCAGAAAGCGCGTAACCCAAACCCAGCTGCACGCCTTGAACATCGCTGAACGTCGCCATTCCATGGAAGCTCTCCGGAAATGCCGCCTTGGCACTCCGGTTCAGCGATCGACTGCATTCTGCATTAGCTACTGCTTGATCCGACCTGCTCGATCCGTTGGCAGGCACGCTGGCAGTCGGCTTTGTCAGCCGAACAGCCGCCGTGTCCCCTCTCGGAGGGGAGCCTTGCTAAGAGATCCCGTCCGCCTCCAGCGGGAGTGCATCCCTGGTGGAGACCTACAATGGCGCGCTAACTTCGCGGCCAAAGCAGAAGGGGAGCGCCACAGCGCTCCCCTCAGGTCGTCCCGTAAAGGGATCCGATATTTCAGCGGCGCTTGGTGCGCGCCGGCAGCGGCACCAGCGCGGCATCGGAGGGAATGCCCGCGTCGTTCGGCGTCCTGCTTGCCGCTTTCGCACTCTTCTGAAGACCCTTGTACCAGTCGAGATAGAAGGCCAGCGCAAACTGCAGCGCGATGCCCGTTCCAATCAGGAGCGTGTCGAGGAGAAGGCTGTCCGGGCGCGAAATCTTGATGGTTTGGGCAGCCATGGACAGCAAGGTCCCGGCCACGAACACCGGCAGGGAATTGCGGCCGAGGCTCGCCAATGGATGGCTTTCCTTCAGGCGGGCCAACTGCGACAGGCCCGGGATCGCGATGATGAGGTAGCTCAAGGCAACGACATGCAGAAGGCGTGGCAATGAGAGGTAAGTCTTGTCAAAGCCTGTCAGAACCGCGGGCAGCCCCAACGAGGTGTCGATGCCCCACAAGGGGACTCGCACCCAAAGGAAGGAAAGCAGCAGGTACCCGGCCGCCGCAGCGACCAGCGGGACTGTCACGGGGATGCGGCCGCCGCGGCGCACATGCAGCATGCCGGCGATGCCGATGGCAAACAGGAACTGCCAGCTGAAGGGGTTCAGGAACCAGACGCCCGCTGTCGGGTAGTTCACGGGAGCAACCTGATAGACGCCAGCCAGCAGCCAGAGAGTTCCCGATACCGCGACCATCAGGCCCAGGCTCAGAGTGCTCAGCCAGAGCATCACTGGCAAGAGCAGCATGACCACTGCATACATGGACAGGATGTTGTTGTAGCCGAGCTGGTGGCCCAGCGTGACGAGGCCGAGCAGAGCCCGCGCGGGATCGTCAATGATCGTTTCGATGTTGATCTGGGCGAGCAGTGCGGGGTTGTTCAGGAGTTGAGAGCCCAGCACGAAAATCGCTATCGTGGCGAGCGCCGTCATGATCTGGGTGATGTAAAGCACGCCCGCGCGCCGAAGCGCCTTCAAGGACATGAGTAGTCGAGTCCCGGCAATGAACTTGCCGCCATAAGCCAACCCCACGGCGATGCCCGAGATCAACACAAACGCTTCCGCAGAATCGGAGAAGCCGAAATTCTTGTGCGTGGCGTTCTCGTAAATGGTGCCGGGCACATGATTGATGAAGATCGTGAGCAGAGCCAGCGCGCGAAACACGTCAATCCGCGTGTCACGGCCTGCCGGCACAATTGAGGTCGTAAGCGGATCAGGTTTCATGACTTTTAAAAGCATCTTCTAAGCAATGGTTCCGGCCTCCTGGCGAAACACCGGGACCTGCGACAACAGCGCTTTCAGGGTGAGCGGTGGAACCTGACCTCCGCCTGAATGCCCTGTTCATGATGCTTGGGTCTTGACCCCGGCCCCACATGCCCCGATCAATCGGGCGGCTGCGGAGACGACATGCAACAGATATTCGACGGACATAACGACCTGCTTTTGCGCTTGTGGCGAGGGCAGCAAGCGGGGCGCGATCCCCTTAAGGAATTCGCCCGCGCCAACGGAACGGCTCATATCGATCTGCAAAAAGCAGGGGCCGGCGGTTTAGCCGGGGGCTTTTGCGCGATCTATGTGCCGTCCGGGGATGTTTCGTTTGGCAGGCCCGATGCCCGGGGGCATTACATGACCCCGGCAGCGGCGCCGATCCCCCAGGCGGGCGCGCTGGAGGTGACGATTGCGCAGATGGATGTCCTGCAAAGGCTTGCGCAGGCCGATCTTCTGACCATCTGCACGTCGGTCGCGGCCATCCAATCAGCCATGGCAGAGGGCCGGTTTGCGGCGATCGCCCACATCGAGGGGGCCGAAGCGCTTGATGCGGACCTGTCTGGCCTGCAGACCCTTTATGCAGCCGGGCTGCGCTCCATCGGCCCCGTGTGGAGCCGCAACAACATCTTTGGACACGGCGTTCCGTTTGCCTATCCGTCCTCGCCCGACGCGGGGCCTGGCCTCACCGAAGCCGGAAAATCGCTTGTGCGCGCCTGCAACGAATTGGGTATCATGGTCGACCTCTCGCACATTACCGAGCAAGGCTTCTGGGACGTGGCAAGGATCAGCGATGCGCCGCTTGTCGCCACGCACTCGAATGCCCATGCCATCACGCCGGTTGCGCGCAACCTGACGGACAAGCAACTGGCTGCAATCAAGGACACAGGTGGAGTGGTCGGCCTCAACTTTGCCGTCGCTTTTCTGCGCGAGGATGGGCAGGAGCGTTCCGACACTGGAATTGCGACGATGATCCGGCACATCGACCACATGGTCGAGCAGGTGGGGATCGAGGGCGTCGCTCTGGGTTCTGATTTCGATGGGGCAATGATCCCGGCCGAGATCGGTTCAGCGGCAGGCCTTCCCAAGCTGGTGGAGGGCCTGCGGCTTGCCGGCTACAGCGCCGAGGACATGGACAAGATCTGCTTCGGCAACTGGCTGCGGGTGCTGCGCACAACCTGGCGCAAGGCCTGAAAGATCAGGCCATCACCCAGTAGCCGTTCTGGAGATCGGCGTTCGACAAGCCGACATATTCCTCCAGCTGGGTGAACTGAACGAGCACGTCGGCGCGGTCCATGGTGGCGGCGGCGAGCGCATCCGTCCAGTAATCGATGCCGGCGCCTTCTCCTTCACGACCAAGGACGTTGCGGTACAGTTGGGAAACAAAATCGAGATCCGTGATCCAGGCACCGTATGTATCTTCGAACTCGTCGCTGCCGATGAACATGGCTGCAGCATCATGCAGGGTCTGGTCGTTGTTGAGCCAGGCTAAGGTCCAGTAGCGGAGGCCGTCCTCGTCAGGCGTGCGCGAAAACGCACCGCCGTAAAGCCGATAGGCCGCGTCCGCGTTGCTGCTGTCGAAGTCGAACAACAGCGTGCCATCCGCGAACTCTACCCGCTCCACCGAGGTCAACGTGTCGATCCGCCCGCCGCCGGAAATCTGCGCGACGTCGCCGGCGAAGCTGATCGCGTAGGCCGAACGTGCTCCGTCATAGAAGGCAACATCGTAGCCTAGCTTGCCGTCGAGGACGTTGCGGGTGCCAGCAGCGTCAACGCCGCGCATGTCAAACGTGTCCGACGCGTTGTTGCCAACGAAATTGTCGCTGCCGGCGGTGTTGACGAAGTCGTTGCCACGGATCGTCGCGACGCCCATGTCGCGCAGCATGGCGAGGTTCAGATCACTCACATAGCTGCGATAGCCGAAGGTCACGGCGGGATACATGATGTCCCTTCCGAGATCGAAGGGCGCTCCCATATGCGCCAGGCTGCCGTAGGCGAGCGGCACGGGACCGCCGAACTCAGCAATTGCCTCCTCGCCGGTGAAGTAGATTTTCCCGTCGGGTGCAGCAAAGATCAGCCGATCCATCGGAACCGTGTATCCCGGGTTTTCGCCGGTGAGGTCGTCCGAGAAGGTCATGAACCCGATCGTATGCAGCAGTTCATGAACCGTGACTGCTATCGCGTCGATGCTCAAGGAGGGCACGTCGTTACCGCTCCAAGGGGTCTGGTCAAAGAACAGGTCAGAAAGGTTCGTGGCGTTGAAGGTGACGAAGGCGTCGATTGCCCCTGCAACTTCGCGACCCGAGATCGCTTCAATCATGCCTGGCTGGGCGTAGGTTTCTCCGCGTCCATCCAGCGGGAGAAAATCGGAACTGGCTTGAGCGATCGTACCTTCGTTGTCGAGCTCATAAAGGCTTGCGACGACATCGAAGTTGATCGGGTTGATCAACAGGCTGTTGATATAGTCGATGCTGAACTTGAGGTACTTCTCCAGCTGAACGCGCTGCGAGACAGAGCTTGTACCGATGTTGTCCCAGATGATCGAAGTCACGTCGCGCTCCCGCTGCAGGCTGGCTTGGGATGAAAACTGCTGTGAAGAAGGAATACCCAGCGGAGCTTTCCACAGCCTTAAGCGAAGCGCGTGGTCGCAAGCTCAGTCGAAGATGCGGTCGCCCTGTTCGTCCACCATCTGCCGCCCCTTGGCGAGCGCGACGTCCGCGGCCGTGTTGATGTCGGTGAAGCGGTCGGCGCGGATGAAGCGATGCTGCTTCAAAGCGCCCTCGACTTCGCGCAACACCACTCCGCAGGTCTGGTACTCGCCACCCTCCTTGTACGGGGTCGCCTTGATGGTGAAGCCCTTGTGCTCGATCTCCTTGACCGGGCCCGCTTCCGCGGCTGGCTTGGAGCGAGATTCGCCGCCAAACAGCTTCTTCAGAAATAACATGGCGGGCTCTCCTGGCGATCAGCGCTGATGTCTCACCTAGCGCATCCCCACTCCCGCATCCAGCGCCCCTCAGTCGCGTTGCAGGTGCAGCACGATCTCACGGCGGTGGGGCGCCTGCCGATGCTCGAAAAGGTAGAGGCCTTGCCAGGTGCCGAGCGCAAGCCGCCCGTGGGTGACGGGCACGGAGATCGACACGGCAGTCAGAGCCGATTTGATGTGCGCCGGCATATCGTCGGGGCCTTCCAGCCGATGAACCAGGTAATCCATCGATGGATGATCGGCCGGTGGAACGAGCCTGGCGAAGAAGGCATCGAGGTCTCGGCGCACGTCAGGATCGGCATTCTCCTGGATCAGGAGCGAACAGGACGTGTGGCGGACGAACAGCGTCAGCACGCCGGTTTCGATGCCTGAGTCTGAAACGAAGTCGGTTGCCTCGCGCGTGAACTCGTAGAGCCCTGCACCGCGCGAAGCGATGGTGATGGTGGTTTGCGGCATGACAATCCTGCTGGTGTTCCACCGAGCAGGTAGCATCCAAGCCTCAGTTGGCCACAGCTTCCGGCGCAAACTGTGCGAGAAACTCGGCAGAAGGCGGGATCTGCTTGATGACGTCGATCAAAACGCCGTTGGGGTCGCGGGTGATGAAGTGGCGCTGACCGAAATCCTCGTCGCGCAACGAGCGCAGGATCGGGAGACCTTCGGCAGAAAGCTGGTCGTGGATGCCATCCACGTCCTCGACTTCGAAGTTGATCAGCACGCCGGAAGCGCGGCCCCTGCCCTCCGCCGGTATTGTTTCATGATCGCCCTGAAGGATGGCGAGGTTCACGCCGGGATCTTCGTGGGACTGGAGATGAACATACCAGTCGCTTTCAAACAGCGGCTTGAAGCGGAAGTGGCGGGTGTAGAACCCCGCGGTGGTAGCCACGTCATCCACCATCAGAACAGGATAGTAGCTGGTCGTCTTCATGTCCTTGTCTCCATCCGTTTCGATACATACACTCTGCATGCAACTGGGTTAGTAACATACAGGCTGTATGTATGCAACAGGAAAGACGCCGGCAGCAGGACCGGACGGACGGAACGCGGGCAGCGCTGCTCGAGGCGGGCCGCATGCTTTTCGTGGAGAAAGGGTTTGCCGGCACGTCGACGCCGGAGCTTGTCGCAGCGACCGGTCTGACGCGCGGCGCGCTCTACCACCATTATGCCGACAAGCGTGCCTTGTTCGCCGCAGTCGTGGAGCGGGAAGCGCAAGCGGCGGCCGAGGCGATCGAGACGATGCCATCGGTGAACGCGCCGTTGGATGCGCTACGGGTCGGCAGCCGTGTTTATCTGGAAGCGATGAGCGTGCCTGGCCGCACGCGGCTTCTGTTGCTCGATGGCCCGGCTGTCCTCGGGCTGAGCGAGATGGATGAGATCCATGCCCGACACGGCAACCGCACCCTGCGCCAGGGTTTGGAAGCCGCAATGGAAAGCGGCGCCATCCGGCGTTTGCCACTCGCTGTGACAACGGAAATGCTCGGCGCTTTGTTCGACAGGGCCGCGCTGTCGGTCGCGCAGGGTGCCAGCCTTGAGGACGCGCTTGCAGTGGTGAGCGCCGTTCTGGACGGTTTGCGGGCTTAGCGTTCTGTCAGGGCCAGCTTCGCGCCCAGCGCCACAAAAGCTGCAGCGAAAGTGCGTCGCATCCAGGCCATCACCTTGGCATTGCCGATCACCCGCGCCCGCAACGCTGCGGCAAATAATCCATACAAAGCGAAGATCACGAACGTAGCCACCATAAAGATTGCGCTGAGCTCCAGCATGCGCAGAAGCGCATAACGCTCGTCCACCGCGATGAACTGAGGCAGGAACGCGACAAAGAAGATCGATAGCTTCGGATTCAGAATGTTGAGCACAACTCCGTCGATCACCACCTGCTTTGCCGAGCGGTGATCGGCAGACGCGTTGATCTTCATGGCGCCGCGCTCTTTCAGCGTTTGCCAGGCCATGTAGAGAAGGTAAGCGACGCCCGCATATTTCACGATCTCGAACAAAAGGGCACTCGTGTGCAAGAGTGCAGCGAGCCCTGTGAGGGCCGCAACCATGTGGGGAACGATGCCAAGCGTGCAGGCGAACGCAGCTGGGATGCTTGCCCGACTGCCACGGGAGAGGCCTGCGGCAATCGTGTACACCGCGCCGGTTCCTGGTGACGCAACGATGATCAGCGTGGTCAGGATGAACTCGATGGACATGCAAACCCGCCCCCTTCAGTGCTTGAAGCAAGCAGATCAGACGCCTTTCCAACCGTCAATCAGTCAGGTCACCCGATGCGGTGGCAGCCGAAACGGCCGCGGATCCGCTCGTTGACGAAACGGCCCGGTGACGGCGCAATCAGCAGCGCTTCATGCAGGAAAGGCGGCACATCAGCGTAGCGGTACAAGCCGCCTCCGATGAACTTCACATCCAGCATGCGGGTGTCGGGATCGTAGCCAACTTCATGGATGCTCGTCGACCGGATTGGCTGGCGCCGGATGCGCGGCACCGCACCTCTGAGGCGTGGCGCACGTTGGGGAAGAGGAGCAGGCATCGTGTTGATCCGCATGAGTCTCCCCAAGCGAATCCACGGGATTCCGCAGTGTTCCAGGCTGAGTCAGAAGGTCGCAGCAACCACAAACAAGCAAAAGCCCGGCCGATGGTCTGGCCGGGCTCTCTGGAATCTCCTCGGAACCGCTCAGCTGTCGAGAAAGCTGCGCAGCTTGCGCGAACGGCTCGGATGCTTGAGCTTGCGCAGCGCCTTGGCTTCGATCTGGCGGATACGCTCGCGCGTCACCGAGAACTGCTGGCCGACTTCTTCCAGCGTGTGATCGGTGTTCATGCCGATCCCGAAGCGCATGCGCAGCACGCGCTCTTCGCGCGGCGTGAGCGAGGCGAGCACGCGCGTCGTGGTTTCGCGCAGGTTGGCCTGGATCGCCGCGTCGATCGGCAGAATGGCGTTCTTGTCCTCGATGAAATCGCCGAGATGTGAATCTTCCTCGTCGCCCACCGGGGTCTCAAGCGAGATTGGCTCCTTGGCGATTTTCAGGACCTTGCGGACCTTTTCGAGCGGCATTGCGAGCTTTTCAGCCAGTTCTTCCGGCGTCGGCTCCCGGCCGATCTCATGCAGCATCTGGCGCGATGTCCGGACGATCTTGTTGATTGTCTCGATCATATGCACCGGAATGCGGATCGTGCGCGCCTGGTCGGCGATTGAACGGGTGATCGCCTGCCGTATCCACCAGGTAGCGTAGGTCGAAAACTTGTAGCCGCGGCGATACTCGAACTTATCGACCGCCTTCATCAGGCCGATATTGCCTTCCTGGATCAGGTCCAGGAACTGCAAACCGCGGTTCGTGTATTTCTTGGCGATCGAGATCACGAGGCGAAGATTGGCCTCGACCATCTCCTTCTTGGCGATCGCGGCTTCGCGCTCCCCCTTCTGGACCTGGTTCACGATCTTGCGGAATTCTGCGATCGAGATGGCCGTTTCGGTGGCGAGGTTCTGGATCTCCTGCCGTAGGTTCTGGATCGCCGTGTTTTCCGACCGCGTGAATTCCTTCCAGCCACGGCTGGTGAGGCCAGACACGGTCCGCATCCAGTTCGGATCAAGTTCCGACCCCTGATATTCCCGCAGGAACTCTTCGCGGCGAACGCCGAAGCTTTCTGCCAAGCGCAGAAGTTTGCCCTCGTTCTGAACAAGGCGCTTGTTGATGTCGTAAAGCTGCTCCACCAGGGCTTCAATGCGCGCCGGGTTGAGCGACAACGACTTCACGGCCGTGATCAGTTCGTCCTTGAGCTTCTTGTAGGACCGCTCCTGGCTGGACGACAGCGCATCGGCAGACGCCAGGCGCGACTCGACGTGCTGGTCCTGAAGCTTGCGCAGCTTCTTGTAGGTCGACGCGATGACGTCGAGCGTTTCCATGACCTGCGGGCGCAACTCGGCTTCCATCGCCGCCAACGACAGGCTCGCCTCGTCATCCTCTTCGTCGTCTTCTTCGACGCGGGTTTCACCGCCGACATTGGTGATGTCGTCATCATCACGGGAACGGCGGCCGCGCTCGTCGACCTTCGGCTTCTCCGCTTCTTCCGTGTGCACGACAACGGGCGCCTGCTTGGCTTCCGGTCCAGCATAGGTCGCTTCGAGATCGATGATCTCGCGCAGAAGGATCTTGCCTTCGTTGAGCTCATCGCGCCAGATGATAATCGCCTGGAAGGTGAGCGGGCTCTCGCACAAGCCCGCGATCATCGTTTCGCGACCAGCCTCGATCCGCTTGGCGATGGCGATTTCGCCTTCGCGCGACAGCAACTCGACCGAGCCCATTTCGCGCAAATACATGCGCACTGGGTCGTCCGTACGATCCGTCGGCTCTTTTTTCGGAGTCGCAGCAACAGCCGTGCCGGTTTGTTCGGCCAGCTCGTTGGCGTCTTCCTCGGTATCCTCTTTTTCGCGTTCTTCCTCGTTGGCCTCGTCGTCTTCAACGACGTTGATGCCCATCTCGGAAAGCATTGCGAGCGTGTCTTCGATCTTGTCCGGATCTGTTTGCTCGGAAGGAAGAACCTCGTTGAGCTCTTCCATCGTCACATAGCCGCGTTTTTTCGCGGCCTTGATCATCTTCTTGACCGCGTCATCGGAAAGGTCGAGCAAAGGCCCATCGGTGGCGCCTTCGCGTTCCGTCTCGACCTCTTCCTTTTCTTTCACTGCCATGCTTCAGCTTCTCCAAGCGGACGGTCTGCGAGTGGACGATACCCGTATCGATTGTTCCGGCAGGGGTTTCTGTCGCGTGTGGCTACCGCGTAACGAAGGCCCATTAATGCCGGATTAACCCTGGATGCACGGGCAGGTTCCCCTGCCCGCCGCCTCGGTCCAAACTGCTTATGATCCGTCCTTAGTTCCATGCGCGGAACGACGGTCCGCACTCTCGAATTTCGAATCGTTCTGATTCCGTTATTTCCCTGCAAGGTCAAGGCAGCTGCCACGATTCGCCCCGAAAAAGCGAATCAATCAAACTCGACATGGCTGCCGGCTAACTCTGCTGCGCCCGACCTGACGATACGCCGAAGCCCTCGATCAAAGCATCCACCGCCTGTACGTCCCGGAACTGGGCCTGGATATCCAGAAGGTGCTGGAAGTTCTCTTCCGTGGTTTCGGTCGCCAAGGCGAGTTCCGCCGCCTTCAGCTCCTTATTTAGAGTTGACGCGCTGCGGTGCAAGTAGAGCAGTTGCAAGAAGGCGTCGCGCGCATCGGCAATGTCCGCGTCGGAAAAGGCGGTCCAAAGCCGCGCACGTTTGGCGAGGCCCGAGACCTTTTCCAGCACCGGCTCCAGTCCAAGGCTAGTCAGATGAGCAAGGATACTCTCGCGATCCGTCGCCTTGTGATGCGCCGTCGCATCGAGAATGCCAGAATGGAGCTGCCGTAGCTCGGGGTGATCGAAGTCGAAACGCTCTACATCGTCAAAGAAAGCTTCGATCAGCCCGGGGTGGTTCACCAGCGAAACCAGAAGCACCGCTTCGCGCATGGGAACGGCACCCGCACTTCGAACAAGCGCAGACCGGGACAGGCTTTCGGAAACGGCCATGCGGCTGCGTTCCAACGCGCCGGGTCGACCATTCGGCCGCCATCCGCCCCCCTCGCCGCGGCGCTCGCCCCGGTCGCCAAAGCGAGCCGGCCGGGTTGCACCGAAAAACGCCTGCACGCGATCCCGCATATCCTGTGCGTAATGACGCCGCACGTCTTCATCGCGGATGCGGCCGGTGATTTCTCGTAGCGTTTGTTCAAGAGCTGCCCGGCGTTCCGGCACGTCGAAGGCCTGCCCCGCGGTTTCGCGCGACCAAAGAAGCTCAGCCAGCGGCCGCGCCTCGGCAAGAACCTTGCGAAAGGCGTCCGGCCCCTGTTCCCGCACGAGATCGTCCGGATCCTTGCCTTCCGGCAGAAGCGCGAAGCGCGCGGTTCGGCTGGCCGACACATTGGGCAACACGAGGTCTGCCGCGCGCCAGGCGGCACGCACTCCCGCCTTGTCGCCGTCAAAGCAAAGGATTGGCTCCGCCGCTGCGCGCCAAATGATTTCCAGCTGCTGTTCCGTCAGCGCAGTGCCGAGCGGTGCGACCGCATTGGTGAAGCCGGCCTGCGCCAGGGCGATCACATCCACGTAGCCTTCCACCACGACGAGCGTGCCGTCCTTGCCCTGCCCTTTTCGGGCACGCGCATAATTGTAAACCACCCGCCCCTTGTGGAAGAGTTCGGTGTCGGGCGAGTTCAGGTATTTCGCCGCCACGTCCGGTGACATGGCCCGGCCGCCAAAGGCGATCACCCGACCCTTGCTGTCCTCGATCGGAAACATGATGCGGTCGCGAAAGCGATCAAACGACACCGGCTTGTCATCGCCGAACACAACAAGGCCGCAGGCTTCGATCTGGTCTTTTCCGATGCCGCGATCAACAAGGTGCTGCTTCAAGGCGTTGCGGGAGTCTGGCGCATAGCCCAGGCGGAACGTTCGTTGCGTCACTGAATGCAGGCCGCGGTCGCGGAGGTAAGCGCGGGCCTTTGCGCCAGCCGCGCCATGCAGTTGCTCCTCAAAGAAGCTCGTGGCCATCTCCATGACGTCAAACAGGGAGGCACGCTCTTTTTCGCGCCGCTCTTCCCCGGGGTCACGAACCGGCATCGGCACGCCCGCCATGTCGGCCACGCGTTCGACGGCTTCCGGAAATGCAAGGCCGTCAAGCTCCGTGAGGAAGCGGAAATGATCCCCCGAAACGCCACAACCGAAGCAGTGGTAGCGACCCTTCTTGTCCTCGCAGTGGAAGCTCGGGCTCTTTTCGCCGTGAAAAGGACAGCAGGCCCAGAAATCCCCACGCGACGTGTTGGTTTTGCGCCGGTCCCACGTCACGCGCGTACCAATCAGCGCCGAAATCGGCACGCGATCGCGGATCTCGTCAAGAAAGCTGTCTGAAAAGCGCATCCGCGTGTCTTACAGCCCCGGCCTTTGGCTTGTCGATTGGAGATGTTGCGCTGGCTGCGGCGGAAGAAGATCGCCCAGCGAACGAGCGCGCTCTTCGATAGGTTTGTTTTCCCCCTCGAACGGGTCAGATGTCGTCGAAGCCACCGCCCTCGTCGAAGCCCCCATCATCGAAGCTCGCGTCTTCAACGCCGGCTTCCTCGGCAGGAGGCGCTTCAGCGGAAGCGGACTGCCCCGCCTGGGCGTCATCGCCCGCAAACATGCCGGCAATGGCGTTGCCAAGAAGGACGCCGCCCGCCACGCCCATGGCCGTTTGGGCCGCACCAGCCAGGAAGCCGCCGCCGCCCGCGCCTCCAAAACCTGGCCGGGCTGCTTGCGCCGAACCGCCGCCCCACTTGCTTCTCGTGGCGGAGGAAGCGTTCGCCGCCGCCGATCCGGTGCGCGGAACTGCTCCAGCTGGCCGCGCCGAGGAAGGCTGGCTTCCACCGCCGAACAAGCCCCCGAGCAGGCCGCCGCTGGCCGCGGTGGGAGCCGCGGATGTGTTCTCCAGCTCCTCGATCCGCCGTTGCGCGGCTTCGAGAGCCTGTTCCTGAACGATCACCGTTTGCGCCATGTAGTAGGCTGCTGCGGGCTGGCGCTGAACTGAATCGGCGATGAAGCGCTCTGCTGCCGCATCGCGCTCCGGCACCTGCCGTTCAACAGCAGCGAGTTTGTTGAACAAGCTTTCGATGGCCTGGCGGTCGGTGGTGTCCATTGGCTGAGCTCCTCGCGGATAAGAGTGCCCAGCAGATATGGAGGCTGCGGGCGCGGACCCAAGGTCACGCGCGCGCCCGTCGCCCAATTTTTTCGTGATCGTGCCGCAGCCAGGCCGCAGCGGGCATGCGTCGCTACTGCAGCATGTCCTTGACGATGCCGCTTGCCTTGGAGAAGTCCATGGCGCCTGGGTAGCGTTCCTTCAGCGTGTTCATGCACTTGCCCATGTCACGCAAGCCGCCGGCGCCGATATCGTTCACCACGGAGCGACAAGCCTGCCGCATGCCGGCTTCATCCAGTTGCTTGGGCAGGAAGTCACGAATGATCGCGATCTCCTCGCGCTCCTGTTCCGCCAGTTCGATCCGGCCACCTTGCTCGAATGCCTCGGCCGACTCGGCACGCTGACGCACCATTTTGCCGAGCACCGCCAGGATCTCGTCGTCGGACACGGGGTCCTTGCCCACGCCGCGATTGGCGATGTCACGATCCTTGATGGCGGCAAGGATCAATCGCAGCGTCGATGTACGACGCTTGTCGCCTCCCCTCATGGCATCCTTGAGGGCAGTCGCGAACGTGTCGCGCAGCATGGTAAGGTCTCCTTTGACCAAGATTTAGTCGGTTTCGTAGGTGGGCGAAACGCCCTTGCCGGCCCGCTTTCGGGTTGTCCGCAAGCAATTACGACATTATGTGGAGGTCGTTCCGGCGCAGAAGCGTTTTGCTTGCCCGGCTTCGTTCCGCCATATGGCTTTTGACAAACATGCTTTCAAGCGGCGTTCCGGCGCGCGCGGTGGAGAACTGAGATGGACAAGGCGATCAACGGTCAGTCTGCCGAAGCCTGGAGCGAGGAAGCGGCAACCGCGGTGCTGGTGCTGGCGGACGGCACGGTGATCGAGGGCGTTGGCCTGGGCGCCACGGGCGAAGCGGTAGCGGAAGTCTGCTTCAACACCGCCTTGACCGGCTACCAGGAAATCCTGACCGACCCCTCCTATGTCGGGCAGATCGTCACCTTCACCTTTCCCCATATCGGCAATGTCGGCGCCAATAACGAAGACATCGAGGATCTGACACCAGCTGCGCGCCACGGCGCGGTCGGTGCGATCTTCAAGGCCGACGTCACCAATCCCTCGAACTACCGCTCCGTTGCGCATCTGGACGAGTGGCTGAAGCGGCGCGGCATTGTCGCTCTTTCGGGCATCGATACGCGCGCCCTGACCGCGCTGATCCGCGACAAGGGGGCACCGCATGCGGCGATTGCCCATGATCCGCATGGCCAGTTCGATATTCCTGCCCTTCAGGCAAAGGCGAAGGCCTGGTCCGGCCTCGTCGGCCTAGACCTCGCAAAAGAGGTCACCTCGGGACAAAGCTCGGTCTGGAACGAAACGCCCTGGGCCTGGGGCGAAAGTTTCGGCGAGCAGGCCGAACCAACCATGCATGTCGTGGCGATCGATTATGGCGTTAAGCGCAACATCCTGCGCCTTCTGTCCGGGCTTGGCGCAAAGGTGACGGTGGTTCCGGCACAAACCAAGGCAGAAGATATTCTCGCAATGAAGCCGGACGGCATCTTCTTGTCGAACGGACCCGGCGATCCGGAAGCCACGGGCCAATATGCGGTTCCAGTGATCCGCGATCTGCTCCAGGCTGATCTGCCGATGTTCGGCATCTGCCTCGGCCACCAGATCCTGGCTCTCGCCGCGGGCGCCAAGACAACCAAGATGCATCAAGGGCACCACGGCGCCAACCACCCCGTGAAGGATCACACCACGGGCAAGGTTGAGATCGTGTCGATGAACCACGGCTTCTCAGTGGATAGCTCGTCCTTGCCGGACGGCGTGTCCGAGACGCATGTTTCGCTGTTCGACGGCTCGAACTGCGGCATCGCTCTTGCTGGCAAGCCCGTGTTTTCTGTCCAGCACCATCCTGAGGCCTCACCGGGGCCTCAGGACTCGCATTATCTGTTCCGCCGCTTCGTGAACCTGATCCACGAACGTCGCGGCGAGCCGCAGCTCGCCGAGCGCTGATCTTTAAGACGAGATCCTGACCCGCACGATCTTGTCCTGGATGGACTGAAAGATGCCATCGAGTTGCGCCCGTGACGGGGCATCGAAGTAGTGGCCGGGGCTCGTTGCGCAATCCTGGAGAAGGGACCCGGTTTTCACGTCGGGTTCTTCCAGGCGGATCGTGAACACGGTTATACCAGTCTTTTTGGCGTTTTCGCACGCCTTGGACGTCTTGCTGTTCATGGCCGTGTTCGTTGCGGTATCGCCACCCGACGAAATGCCGAGCCGCCCATCCGCCAGGTACCCGAAGCTAGAGTAGATCGACCCAAGCGCGTGGCCCCGGTTGCCAAGCGTGTTGGCACCATCCGTCAGCACGATCATGATCTTCTGCAGGCCGACTTCCTCCTCGAGGGAAGCGCCTTCCGTGAAAGGCTCGCCGGGGGAAAGTGCCCTCATGCCCCAGACCACACCTTCAAGGATGTTGGTGTTTCCTCGCGCCTGGAGGTCTCGAACGCTGTTTTTCAACGAGACATAGCTGTTGGATAGCGGCGAGATCGGTTCGGTCACGCAGCCGAAATTCGGGCCCTTCTTGTAGCGGGTGTTGAGGGAAATGCCATCGTCGATCTTGACCTTGCTGTGCTTGATCTTGGATCGCTGCTTAGGGTTCTCATCGTCTTCATCTTCGCCTTCGTCTTCGTCTTCATTTCCGTCATCTTCATCGCCGCTTGAACCGAGCACAGCCGTCACGTCGCCGATCCCCAGCAGGTCCTCAATCTCTTCTTCCGGCACGCCATATTTGAAGAGCTTTTGGGCCCTCGCGCGAGTTGTTTTATCCGTCGGCTGGACCTCTGATGCGATGTAATTGTTGTCGTAGCCGCCGGTGGCGGGCTCATCGATCGCGAAGGCTGGAACAACCAGGCTGTTCACTTTCCCTTTCACGGGCAACTCGTCGGACACGTCGAAATCGTCCGCCGACACCCGGGTCTCAACACATCCAGACCAGGGTTGGCTTGTGTTGTAGGCGAGTTGGAAGCGCGAAACCCCCGCTTCGAGCTCCATCTGCGGCAAAGGCACGAGACCTGCAAGATCGAGCCAAGGCGCGCCCGTCCCGGGGATCTGCTGACCATCGTTGTCAAACTTCGGGCCGAACTGGGATCCGACATTCACGAAGCTCGAGAAGGGGACCAGGCTGAACTTCAGGTCGTCCGGATTGGTCACCTGGGCCGACATCGTATCAATTAGGCCGAGTACCGCATCCTTCATGGCAATCAGCTTGCCGCCCGCCATCGAGCCCGTCGTGTCGAGGACGAGAGCGATTTCATATTTCGCGTAAGCGATATCAGCCTGCGAACTGACAGAAACGTTCCAGTTTTCGTAACCAAGCAGGCCGCCAAACGCCATGTGGGCCTTGGTGTTGCCGGAAACCGTGACGCTGTTGCCAGCGCGGATGAGGTTCAGTTGCGTGACGGCAGGATCGAAGTTGGTGCGAACGAAGCCGTCCGCGATCTCCCTGGCACGCGCGTCGCTGAGGTTCACCCCTTCGCGTGCCACCGCAAGTGCGGCCGCATCAAGCGCGTTCTGCAGTTCGGTCTTCGTTCGGCTGATGGTCGAGAGATCGATCATCACGCCAGCGCTGATCGCCAAAGGCACGACCAGCACGGCGGAAAGAATGGCGAAGTTGCCACCGCGATCAGATCGGAACGATAAGAGCATTCGAGACTACCCCCAATTATCAGGAGTAGTTCTGCTCAACAGTTAATCAACGGAAAGTAAAACGGCTCAGCAACTTTTACAGATCCGACAATGAAGCCCTGAGTTCCCGCACACACAGTTAAGCGGATGTTGCGTCACACTGGATTATTGAAGGTATCACAGTCGCTTAGGCGACCAGAAGAATGACCTCGGCCAAACCAGTCGCGCCGCTGCTGGGACGTTCCATGGTTGAAGCTTTCGGGCACCACATAGCCCTGGCTGCGCCTTTGCAGCGTATCATCCCCGATCTGCGTCGCGGCGTTTAGCGCTTCCTCAACATCGCCACTTTCAAGCAAGCCCTTCTGGTCGGTGAAGTGTGCCCACACACCGGCAAAACAGTCCGCCTGAAGTTCGACGCGAACGGACATGCGGTTCGCTTCCTCTTGGGACATGCCCTGCCGCATCTCATGGTAGCGCGGCAGGATGCCGATCAGGTTCTGCACGTGGTGCCCGACTTCATGGGCGATGACATAGGCTTGCGCGAAGTCGCCGGCGGCGCCGAACTTCGTTTCCAATTCGCGGAAGAAGCTGGTGTCCAGGTAAACACGCTGGTCACCAGGGCAATAGAACGGACCTGTCGCGGAGGATGCAAAGCCGCAGGCGGATTGGACTTGGTTGTTGAACAACACCATGCGCGGCTCCTGATAAGCCTGACCTTCAGCCTGGAAGATGCCGTTCCAGGTATCTTCCGTTTCGGCAAGCACGGTGGCCACGAACTGAGTCATCTCGTCGCTGGCACCGGTGTCCGTCGTTTCATACTGCTGCGATGACGGCCCTGCTCCCGTTCCGCCGGAAAGAAGCTCAAGCGGGTTGATGCCGAACACGAAAGCCACGATCAAGAGGATGATGATGCCGCTGATGCCGCCGCCGGCGGTGCGGATCGGGATGCGGCCGCCTCCCCCACCCAACCCACCGCCAAAACCGCCGCGCCCGCGTCGATCCTCGATGTTGGAGCTTTGTCTGCGACCGCGCCACTGCATGTGATCCCCCTGGCTTTGCCGGAACGATCCGACACCGCATCATAATTCAAGCAGACGCACAGAGTTGCAGGCGCAACAGCATTTAGTGTCAGACGCTGCGTTTTTTCCGCGACACGGCGGCAAGAACGCGGCCGTTGCAGAGAAGCTACAGCGTTCGGTTCGGTCATGCGCTAAGCAACCGCACGCAAGACCATCGTCCGGCGGCGCGCGCGGGCGAGCAACGCGAGAACAGCTTAACCAAACATCAACCGTAACCGACCCAAGGATTGGTTCATGATGCTCAAGCTTGCCGCACTTCTTGGTTTTGCTCTCACCTGCAGCGTTTCAGCCTCTTCTGCGTTTGCCGCAACAGAGTGCGAAATGGTGATGCCGAGATTGAAGGATGATGTACCCCACGGAGGATGCAGCGCCGTGAAGGCGTCGGCTGCTCAAGCCGCCGCCAAGCTGCCTGCGGCACCGAAGGCATCAGTGAAAACTGCAGAAACGGGGAACGCGTTGAGCGAGTCGGTGCAGCGCTCCGCCAGTTTCGTCGCCAAGTTCAAGGCCGGTTCGAGAACCGGCTCGCCAACCATGGTCCTGCTGCATGGATCAGGCGGCGACGAAAACAGCCTCATGACCCTCGCCGCCAAAGCTTACCCCGGCGCTTCCCTGCTCGGCATTCGAGGTCGCGTCGTGCAGGAAGGCATCAACCGCTGGTACAAGCGCCTCACCCCTACAACTTTCGACCAGGATGACGTCCGCTCGGAAGCGCAGGCTTTCGCGCAGTTCATGACGGCTGCGCAGAAGGATTACGGCATCGACCTCAGCAGGGCGATCTACCTCGGCTATTCCAACGGGGCGAACCTTCTTGCCGCTGTTTCGATGCTGCATCCGGAGCTGGTGCAACGGGCCGCACTCTTGCGCCCGATGATGGTCCTGAACACCCTGCCGGACGTTAACCTCGCCAAGGATTCCATCCTGATGGTTCCCGGCAAGTCCGACACCACCTATGGCCCCCTCGCGCCCGGCCTCGAAAAGGCCTTGGCGGAAAAAGGCGCTAAAATCACCGAGCACACGGTGGATCTCGGGCATCTCCTCGGGGATGCCGACGTCAACGTCGTGGCCGACTGGATCCGCTCCATCGGCAGCGAAAAGAACGGCGAGGCGCCCACACAGACCGCCGCGGCAACGAACAACTGACCGGGGCTGACGGCCGGCAAACCGTCTTCGGTTCAAATCCTGTCATGGGGATCAATTTCGGGGTTACGCAAGCGCGCAACCTTCCCTATAAGGCCGGCCTAGCCCAAGATTAAGCGTGCGCCCAGCCGGCCGGTTCATTCCGCCCGGCCTTTCGGTGCGACATGTTCGACAAACGGAAGCCATCATGCCCAAACGCACCGACATCAAGTCCATTCTGATCATCGGTGCCGGTCCAATCGTGATCGGGCAGGCGTGTGAGTTCGATTATTCCGGAACCCAAGCGTGCAAGGCGCTGAAGGCGGAGGGCTACCGGATCATCCTGGTCAATTCCAACCCGGCCACCATCATGACCGATCCGGAACTGGCGGATGCGACCTATGTCGAGCCGATCACGCCGGAAGTGGTGGCCAAGATCATCGCCAAGGAGCGGCCCGACGCGCTGCTGCCCACGATGGGCGGCCAGACCGCCCTGAACACGGCGCTGTCCCTGCGCCGCATGGGTGTTCTCGAGCGCTACAATGTCGAGATGATTGGCGCCAATGCCGAAGCGATCGACAAGGCCGAGGACCGTTCGCTGTTCCGCGAAGCCATGGCCAAGATCGGCCTGGAAACGCCGAAGTCGATGCTGGCCAACGCTTCCGCCGTGAAAGACACCGACAAGGATGCGCACAAGGCGCGTCGCGCGGAGCTGAAGGCGAGCAACCCGGACGATCTCGACGCACGGCTTGATGCGCTCGAAACCGAATGGAACCTCGGCGAGGGCGACCGCAAGCAGCGTTATGTCAGCCACGCAATGGGGATTGCGGCGCAGGCGCTCGACCATGTCGGCCTGCCCGCGATCATCCGCCCCTCCTTCACCATGGGCGGCACGGGCGGCGGTATCGCCTACAACCGTGCCGAATTCTTCGACATCGTCGCGTCCGGGCTGGATGCGTCGCCAACAACGGAAGTGCTGATCGAAGAAAGCGTTCTCGGCTGGAAGGAGTATGAGATGGAGGTCGTCCGCGACAAGGCGGACAATTGCATCATCGTGTGCTCCATCGAGAACCTCGATCCGATGGGCGTTCACACCGGCGACTCGATCACCGTCGCGCCGGCTTTGACGCTGACCGACAAAGAATACCAGATGATGCGCAACGCCTCGATCGCGGTGCTGCGCGAGATCGGCGTGGAAACCGGCGGCTCCAACGTGCAGTTCGCCGTGAACCCGGCCGATGGACGCCTTGTCGTGATCGAGATGAACCCGCGCGTATCGCGCTCCTCCGCGCTGGCTTCCAAGGCCACTGGCTTCCCGATCGCCAAGATCGCCGCCAAGCTTGCGGTCGGCTACACGATGGACGAGTTGGAAAACGACATTACCGGTGGCGCAACGCCCGCGTCCTTCGAGCCGTCGATCGACTACGTCGTCACCAAGATCCCACGCTTTGCCTTCGAGAAGTTTCCCGGCGCCGACAATGTTCTGACCACCGCCATGAAGTCGGTCGGCGAGGTCATGGCGATCGGCCGCACCTTCCCTGAAAGCCTGCAGAAGGCGCTGCGCGGTCTCGAAACCGGCCTCACCGGCCTGGACGAGATCGAGATCCCGGGGCTCGGCCTCGGCGAAGATCGCAACGCCATCCGGGCCGCGCTTGGCACACCGACGCCGGACCGGCTGCGCATGGTGGCGCAGGCGATCCGCATGGGCACGTCGCTCGAAGACGTGCACGAGATGTGCAAGATCGATCCGTGGTTTCTGGAGCAGATCGCCGGCATCATCGCCATGGAAAGCCGTGTACGCGAGCACGGCTTGCCTAAGGATGCCAAGAACCTGCGCCGCCTCAAGGCGATGGGCTTCTCCGACGCCCGGCTCGGCTCGCTTGTGAAGAGCGACGCGCAAGCGGTTCAGAAGATTCGCGAAAAGCTCGACGTTCATCCGGTTTACAAGCGCATCGACACCTGTGCAGCGGAGTTCGCGGCACCCACCGCCTACATGTATTCCACCTATGAAGTGCCGTTTGCCGGCCAGATGGCTGACGAAGCGCGCGTGTCTGACGCCAAGAAGGTCGTGATCCTGGGCGGCGGTCCGAACCGCATCGGCCAGGGCATCGAGTTCGATTATTGCTGCTGTCACGCGGCCTTCGCGCTGGCCGAGGCAGGCTATGAATCGATCATGATCAACTGCAACCCGGAAACGGTTTCCACCGACTACGACACGTCGGATCGCCTGTATTTCGAGCCGCTGACCGATGAGGACGTGCTGGAAATCCTGCGCAAGGAGCAGCAGGCCGGTACGCTGCATGGGGTTATTGTGCAGTTCGGCGGTCAAACGCCGCTCAAGCTCGCCGCCGCGCTGGAAAAGGCGGGCATTCCGATCCTGGGAACGTCGCCGGATGCGATCGACCTCGCCGAAGATCGCGACCGCTTCCAGAAGCTCCTGCACAAGCTCGGCCTCCTGCAGCCCAAGAACGGCATCGCCTATTCGGTCGAGCAGGCGCGGCTGGTGGCGGGCGAACTCGGCTTCCCGCTGGTGGTGCGGCCCTCCTACGTGCTCGGCGGCCGCGCCATGCAGATCGTCCATGATGCCGGCCAGTTGCAGAATTACCTGCTCGACACCGTGCCGGGCCTCGTTCCCGAAGACATCAAGCAGAAGTACCCGAACGACAAGACCGGCCAGATCAACACGCTGCTTGGCAAGAACCCGCTTCTGTTCGACACTTATCTGACGGACGCGATCGAGGTCGACGTCGACGCTCTTTGCGACGGCGAAGACGTGTATGTGTCGGGCATCATGGAGCACATCGAGGAGGCCGGCATTCATTCGGGCGACAGCGCCTGTTCCTTGCCGGTGCACTCGCTGTCCGACGAACTGGTTGCCGAGTTGGAGCGCCAGACGGCGGCCATGGCGCGCGCACTGGATGTCGGCGGCCTGATGAACGTGCAGTACGCCATCAAGGATGGCGCCATCTTTGTGCTCGAAGTCAATCCGCGCGCGTCGCGTACGGTACCCTTCGTGGCAAAGACCGTGGGCCGGCCGATCGCCAAGATCGCGGCCCGGATCATGGCCGGCGAAACGCTTGAGCAGGCATTCGGGCACTATGGAACGAAGCCGAACCCGCACAAGCTCGGCCACATCGCGGTGAAGGAAGCCGTGTTCCCCTTTGCCCGTTTTCCCGGCGTCGACATCCTGCTCGGACCCGAGATGCGCTCCACGGGCGAGGTGATTGGCCTCGACAAGGATTATGCGCTGGCGTTTGCGAAGTCGCAGTTGGGAGCCGGCGTCGATCTCCCGCGCTCTGGCACGCTGTTTGTTTCGGTGCGCGACGAGGACAAGGAGCGCGTGCTCCCTTCGGTGAAGAAGCTTGCCGAGTTGGGCTTCAAGGTTGTCGCCACCTCAGGCACTGCCCGCTACCTGCGCGAGCACGACATCGAGGTGGAAAAGATCAACAAGGTCCTAGAAGGTCGTCCACACATCGAGGACGCCATCCGCAATCGGCAGGTGCAACTGGTGTTCAATACCACCGATGGGCAAAAGGCGCTCTCGGACTCCAAGTCGCTGCGCCGCGCAACCCTGATGCAGAAGGTGCCTTATTACACCACGCTCGCGGGTGCTGCCGCTGTTGCGGAGGCCATCGCCGCCCTCAAGGCCGGCAGCCTCGAAGTACGGCCTCTGCAGGATTATTTTCGCTGACGATCTGAGGTCTCCTGTCAGCACAGTCAGGAGACCATCCCCTTCCGGAGATCTGTCGATAACCTGACGGAACCCGCGTCACTTGCCCTTTGTTTTGCATTCACGCACAAGCAAAGGGATCAACCATGAGCAACATCGCCAAGGGATCGAAGGTCGAGTGGAACTGGGGTGGCAGCAAGGCGGAAGGCGAGGTGGCCGAAAAGTTCACCAAGCCCGTCCAGCGCACCATCAAGGGCACGAAGGTCAAGCGCAACGCATCCAAGGATGAACCTGCTTTTCTGGTGAAGCAGGAAGACGGCGACCGGGTTCTGAAAAGCGGGTCAGAGCTTCACAAGAAAAACTGACATGGCGTCAAAAAAACCCGGGCCGACCTGTCTCTCCACAAGGCGACTTTCCTGCACCCCTCAGTCGGTGAGGGACAGCGTCGGCGCTCCAGCCGTTTGCGCGACGCCCGGCAAAGACTGAACAACCAGCCGGCTGCCACGATCGAGTTCGGCGTGTTTCTTTGCCGCGGCGTCGGCTGATGCAACCTGAACGGAAGCGGCTGCCTTGCCCGGACGCAAACCGGCTTCTTCAAGAAGACCGCGCTTCTTCGCATCGTAGTAATAGCCGCGGGAGTAATATTTCACGGCCTGATCGTGATCACCCTTGGCGGTGATGAACGCGCCGCGAAGATATTTCACGGCATAGGTCAGGTTGGTTTCAGCGTCGAGCAAGCCGCTGGCGGTACCCTGGTAGCCCATGCCTTTAGCCGTGTCGTGGCGGATTTGCATGAGGCCCCAATAAGGGCCGTTGCGTGCCGCTGGGTTGAAGGTGCTTTCCCGTTTCACCACGCGGCGGACCAGTTCAAGCGGAACCTGATAAACCTGCGCATAGCGGGCAATCAGCGCGTCGAGTTCCGGGCTGCGCGCGGCAACGGGCTCTTTCGGCGCGGTCGTGTTGAGTGAGGCAAGAACAACCGGTTTCGCAACCGCAGGTGCCGCCACAACGGCTGGGGTGCTCGCGGCAGAAAGGACAGCGGGAGCAGGCGTGGCGGTTGCCGCGCTGGCAACAACGCCTGCCGAGGGAACGCCATCGCCCTGCCCTGTGCGCAGTTCCGCCGCAACCGAAGCGGCATCCGGCGTTGCGGGTTGCGTGGATTCGGTTGTGACTGCGTTCTGCAAGGCCGCAAGCCCACCGCTCGGGGGCGTTGCGCTTGCATAAGCAACGGCTGAAATCACGGTGCCTTTGAGCGACGCATCGGCAACCGCGGTTTCGCGATCAGCGCTTGCCACATCCATGCTGTCCGGTAGGCCGGCAGCAACCACAGTGGGGGCCGGTTGCCCAACGGGCGCGAGCGAAGCTGTCTGGTTGGACCCGGAAGTGGCGGTGCATCCGGCACTCGCCAGAAGTCCGGCGACACCCAGGATGCGCAAGCAAGTCGTGCTGGTCGGCAAAGGTTTACCGCTCCCTTTTTGATGCTCGAACTGCCCAACCCCAGACGCTGCCTACAGGACCACAGACCTTGCTTCAACCCGGCATAAGGCTTTGTTAAGTTCCGGCTTGCGCTTCAATCAAGCCTGTGTTCCCCTTACGTTCATATCGTTCTGCAACTTTGTTGTTGAAGCACAAGGGCTTACTCGTTTGGTGCTGGCGGCGCATTTTTTCGACACACGATTAGGCCGAATGGGACTCGTTTGGTCGGAACACGGCGTCCGAAGCTTCCGCTTGCCGAGGCAAGAAGAGGATGTCGCGACGCTGGCGCCGCGGATGGGGCCGATCAGAGAGCAGGATCCTGTTGGCTGGGTGGAGGACCTGATCCGGCGGGTCCACCTCTACACCGACGGTGGCCAGCCGTGTTTCAGCGACGTGCGGCTCGATTGGACCGCCGCTTCCGCTGGAGATCGCCGCATCTACGAGTGCCTGCGCGCTGTTGAGCATGGTCAAACGATCACCTATGGCGAAGTGGCCCGACGGGCAAAGGCTGCAGGCGGCGCCCTCGGCGTCGGTCAGATCATGGCACGTAACCCCTGGCCGCTCATTGTGCCCTGTCATCGCGTCGTGGGAGCGAACGGCAAACTGGTCGGCTTTTCGGCACCGGGCGGCATTATCACGAAGATGCGCCTGCTCCAGCTTGAGGGGGCGAAACCGCCGCAAGATGGGCAGCAAGCAAGCTTCGCGTTCTGACGCGTGAAGCAGACGCGGCCGCAAGAGCCTGCTCCGTCTTGATCTTTTCGCACGCGCCAGTTAAATGGCGATTGGAATTTCGGCTGATCGGACCTCTGGCCCGCGCTGCGCGCGTTTTCTGACGTCAATCCCAAAATTTCGAACCCATCTATCCGTGGTTCACGGATTGTAGAAAACCGCAGACGACAGGAAGTTCACATGCCGACAGGAACCGTGAAGTGGTTTAACACCACAAAGGGTTACGGTTTTATCCAGCCTGACCAGGGCGGCCCGGACGTTTTCGTCCACATCTCGGCCGTTGAGCGTTCAGGCATGACCTCGTTGAACGAAGGTCAGAAGATCAACTTCGAAGTGGCTCAGGATCGCCGCACCGGCAAGTCCGCTGCGCAGAACATCACTTCGGCTGGCTGATCCCTTCGTTCAAACGAAGCGACGGTTTCGAAAAAGGCGGGGCAACCCGCCTTTTTTCTTTGCAGCATGAGCCAGATTTTTCGCTGCTGCCCTTGATTTCGTGTCGGACCCGATCCAATTTCGCCGCTGTAGTGCCGGGCCCCTCTGGCGAAGCAGCGTCCAAGCTGCCTCGTGATGTCGGAGCTACTCCAATGTTCAATTGGCAGATGGTCCGGCAAAATGGATGCGCTTCTCGGCGCCCTTATGGGCGATTTTCTTGGTACTCCTGTCTACTTCTGGGTGGCGTTTCTCGCCATCGTCATCGGCCTTCTGGTCTTTGATCTCGGCGTCCTCCATCGCGACGAACACGAGATCTCGGCAAGGGAAAGCCTGACACTCTATGCAGGCTATGTCAGCATCGCGATGCTCTTCGGCGCCTGGGTTTGGTGGTCGCGCGGCTCTGAGGCCGGGCTTGAGTTCTACACCGGCTACCTGATCGAGCAGAGCCTGGCGATGGACAACATGTTCGTCATCGCCACGATCTTCGGCTTCCTGGGGATCCCACGGCTTTACCAGCATCGCGTGCTGTTCTGGGGCATCCTCGGTGTCATCCTGTTCCGCGCGATCCTGATCGGTGTGGGTGCGGCATTGGTTTACCAGTTCAACTGGATCCTGGCGGTTTTCGGCGCCTTCCTGATCTTCACCGGCATCAAGATGTTCTCGCACAAGGACGAGGAGCCGGATCTCGAGCAAAACGCGATCTACAATTTCCTGCGGCGGCGGTTCCGCATCACGTCCGTGCTGGACGGCCGGAATTTCACGACGATGCAGCCCGACCCGAAAACAGGCAAGCTCGTGCGCTTCCTGACGCCGCTCGGTGTCGCGCTGATCATGGTCGAAGCGGTTGACCTGATCTTTGCGGTGGACTCCGTACCCGCGGTTTTCGCGGTCACTCAGGATACCTTCATCGTCTACACCTCGAACATCTTCGCGATCCTGGGTCTGCGTGCGCTTTACTTCGCCCTGGCAGCGGCCATGAACCGGTTCCGCTATCTGCAGGTCTCGCTGGCGATCGTTCTGGTGCTGATCGGCATCAAGGTGACCCTCGTGCCGTTCGGGATCCATCTGGATACGCTGTTGTCGCTTGTAGCAACCATCAGCATCCTGGCGGGCGGCGTGTTCTACTCGATGTGGAAAACCCGCAACGAGCCGAATATCAGCGCGCAGGAAGATCCGACCCAGGGTCAGCTCGAACCCTGATCGGCATCAGGAAGGCAGCCAGGCCATGTCCACATGGTCTGGCTCAGCCTGGACGCGCTGGAGCCATTCGCCTATCGCCGGAAATTGGCTCATGTCGAATCCGGCACGGCCCGCTTCCTGGGTGTAGGCATAAAGCGCAAGATCGGCCAGGGTGAGCGACGCGCCGACCAGAAACGCCGTCTTCTCCAACTGCCTTTCCATTACAGTGAGAGCCTTATTGCCGCCAGCGAGGCTGGCGGCAAGCTTCTCCGGCGTCGCCTCTGCGGCCCGCTCAGGATAGATGATCAGCGCCCGGCGCACCGCGACATACGGCTCATGGCTGTATTGCTCAAAGAAGAGCCATTGGTACATCAAGGCGCGGTCATAAGCATCGCGCGGCACGAACCCGGTCCCCTCGCCGAGATAAAGCAGAATCGCGTTGGACTCGGCAAGGAGCCGCCCGTCCTGCAGCTCAAGCAAGGGAACCTTCCCGTTCGGGTTCTTTTGGAGAAAAGACGCCTGCCGGGTCGAGCCGTCGATGGCGCTAACTTCAACATGGCGAAACGGCTGCGCAAGCTTGGCCAGCAGCAGCCTCGGCTTGTAGCAGTTGCCGCTATCTTGTTGGCCGTAAAGGGTCAGCATGGTCGCTCCGACGGAAGAAGGGACGCGCATTCTGCCGAAGCTGGAGGGACGAACCAGCCAATTGTTCTTGTGGTTCGATCAGCGACGTTGATTCATGCGGCGGCGGCGATCCGCAAGCCGCACCACATTGCCTTGCGGGCTCGTCAGCGTGGCGCGTTCGATCGGTGCAGCGGGAAAAAGGCTGCCTGCCAGCATGGGCTGACCGAGGAGCGGGCCCTGAACCAGCACGGCGCCGGCTTCGAGCGCCGCATCAAGCTGGGACGCCGTTTCGATGCCGTCCACCAGAACCGCGGCGCCCGCATCTTGAAAGCCTGAAAAGAGCGGCCGCAGAAGCCGGGTTGCGCGCGGCACACCAGCCACGCGGCGAAACCAGGGTCCGTCGATCTTCACTACATCCGGCTTGATGAACGACACTTGCTCCAGCGCTGGAAAGCCAGCAGCGAAATCGTCCACCCCGAGGGAAAAGCCATGCAGGCGGATCGCGGTGGCAAGCCGCAGCAGAACGGTTTTTTCCTGTTTCTCGCATTCCGCCAGGCTGCAAACCAGAAGGTGTGGCGGCAGGCCGACCTCGTGAACAAGCGCGGAAAGGAACTCGAGTTCGTCGAGCGCTCTGTTGGCACTCGATGCGTGGCGCGCATCCACGCTGCAAAAGAGACTGAGCCCGTCCACGCCGATCATGTGATAGTTTTGAAGATGCAGCGCCCGGCACAGAGCTTCGAAGGCGATGACGTCTTCCCCACCCATGCTCTCCGCAATCATGGCCGACGGGACGGGAAGATGGTCCCGCAAAGGACGGAGCTTGGCTTCCGCACCCCACGGCGCCAACTCGTCGCCGGCGGCGGCAAAGATGGGCTGAAACACGGATTTCAGCATGAACGGGCCGAAAGTGGCGCTCGCCAACCCGATCTCATCCACGAGAATGGCCTGGGATACCGCGGTTGCATCAATCATCGTGCAGCCTGCCTTCGGCCAAAGACTCGGCTCTTGCCAGGCCGTCCTGGCTGAGACAGCACGGGCGCAACGGCAATCCGTGGCAAGGCATCGGCTCGGTCGTGCGACGGGGTAATCTGTGGCAGATGCTGGGTCGCAAGCGCCGCGCCCACGGAGATTTCCGGTTCCGGCGTGGCGAAGATCCCGAACTCCGTGGGTGCGAGTTGCGGACGCGCCAAAACGTAGCCTTGAACCATGGAGGCGCCGGACTCTTCTGCGAGTTCCAGCTGCCAGTCCTCTTCGATCCCTTCGAAGACCGTTTTGATCCCGCGCTCGTTGAACGTCGCGACCATGGTTTTCAGGAGCGCGAAGCCCGCGCCTGACTCCATCAGATGCGTGATCCAGTGCGCATCGAACTTCACGATGTCCGGCTTCAGCTGTTCGATACGCCTCATATCGGAGTGGTCAGCTCCGTAGTCATCGACCGCAATGCGGAAGCCGTGGGCGCGAAGGGCTTCGACGAAGGCGAAAAGTGTCTTTTCTGATGTCGAAACATGCTCGGTCATTTCGCACACGATGCGGGCGGGATCGATGCCTGCCTGATGCAGCACAAGCCGCATATCGCGCAGGGCAGTTTCGGCCAGAGCAGGGTCGCAGAACTGCGACGGATCGAAGTTCACGAAGATCGACGCGCTCTCGGTCAGGCAGGCGCCCGCATTCAGGAGGTGGAGGGTGCGCGTCAGCGTTTCCACGGTGAAGCGATCCTGCGCCGGAACCGCGCGGAAGAACTGACCGGGCGGCACGGGCTCGTTTCCCCGAAAGGGGCGGATCAGGCCTTCAAAGGCCGCGATGGAGAGCTTGCCTCCGCCAAAGGCGAAAATCGGCTGAAAGGCCGACTTCAGCACATAGGATGCGAAAACCGCCGTATGAATGCCGTCCGCGCCATGCGCGATATGCGCCAAGGCAGAAGTACGCGTCATGATCGATCCACTCAGAACACGAGCTCGATAAACGCCCATCTAGCAAAGGAAGCTTTTACCTCCAGTTAATGTCGCCCCGCCGTTCTTAGTCGTCTTTCCAGATGGGTTTGCCTTGAACTCCGCGTCGCGATGGGCTTTACCTCCGCCGCGGCAGGTGAACAGCCGCCTTCCCTGAGGAGACAGATCCATGGCTTTCCTGGCCGACGCCCTTTCCCGTGTTAAGCCGTCCGCGACCATCGCGGTGACGCAGAAAGCGCGCGAGCTGAAGGCCAAAGGTCGTGATGTGATCGGGCTTGGTGCCGGCGAGCCTGATTTCGATACGCCCGACAACATCAAGAATGCCGCAATCGAAGCAATCCACCGCGGGGAAACCAAGTATCCGCCGGTGTCTGGAATCGCGCCCTTGCGCGAGGCGATCGCTGCCAAGTTCAAGCGCGAAAACAACCTCGACTATAAGCCGGAACAAACGATCGTCGGCACGGGCGGCAAGCAGATCCTGTTCAACGCCTTCATGGCGACGCTCAACCCGGGCGACGAGGTCGTCATCCCGCGCCCATACTGGGTCAGCTATCCGGAGATGGTGGCGATCTGCGGCGGCACCAGCGTGTTTGCCGACACCTCGATCGACAATGGCTTCAAGCTGACGGCGGCCGAGCTCGACAAGGCGATCACGCCCAAGACCAAGTGGCTGATCATGAACTCGCCGTCGAACCCCTCCGGCGCCGCTTACACGGAAGGTGAACTGCGCGAGATCGCCGATGTCCTCCTGAAGCATCCGCATGTCTGGACGCTCACGGACGACATGTACGAGCACCTGACCTATGGTGACTTCACCTTCCGCACGATCGCGGAAGTGGAGCCGGCGCTTTATGAGCGCACACTGACCATGAACGGCGTTTCCAAGGCTTACGCGATGACCGGCTGGCGCATCGGCTATGCGGCCGGACCCGTGGCGCTGATCAAGGCGATGGACATGATCCAGGGGCAGCAAACCTCCGGGGCCTGCACCATCGCCCAGTGGGCATCTGTGGAGGCGCTGAACGGGCCGCAGGACTTCATCACGAAAAACAAGGCGATCTTCCAGAACCGTCGCGATCTCGTTGTGTCCATGCTCAACCAGGCGAGCGGCATTTCCTGCCCGACCCCGGAAGGCGCTTTTTACGTGTATCCGTCGTGCCAAGGCACGATCGGCAAAACCGCGCCATCCGGCAAGGTGATCGCAAGCGACGAGGAGTTCGTGTCGGAACTGCTCGAAGCGGAAGGCGTCGCCGTGGTGCACGGTTCAGCCTTTGGATTAGGCCCCAACTTCCGGATCTCCTACGCGACATCCGAACAGCTCCTTGAAGAAGCCTGTATTCGGATTCAGCGGTTCACCGCTTCGCTGCGCTGAGCTTCGCGCCCCTCCATCAAGAAAGCCCGGCCTCACGCCGGGCTTTTTGTTGCGTCAGCCCCCGAAAGGTCATGAACCGGAATACTGCTCCTCGCTGACGGGCTCCATCCACGTCACCGCCTCCCCCTCGAGCGCTTCCTGCATCGCCAGATGCGTCATGGCGGTGGTTGGGCTCGCGCCATGCCAGTGCCTTTCGCCGGGCGCGAAAACAACAACGTCGCCGGCCCTGATTTGCTGGACCGGCTCGCCTTCCCGCTGCACCAAGCCAGCACCGGCCGTTACATACAGGGTCTGCCCAAGCGGATGCGTATGCCAGACTGTGCGGGCGCCGGGTTCAAAGCTGACAAGCGTGGCGCGAAGTCGCGCCGGCTGTTCGAGCGAAACAACGGGCGTCTGCAGAACGCGCCCCGTGAAGTAGGCGTCTGGCGCAACAACGGTATCGACGCTGCCGCAGGAAATGATCTTCAAGACACGCTCCTTCTGAGGCAGCCGGGGGCCGGCGGGCCGGCCCCCCTGTTCCGTCAGGCGTTGATCCAGCACTTCGTCAGGGCATGCCCGCCCATCAACTCGCCATTCGGATCATCGACCCAGCCACCGACCTTCGAACCCGTGGCATCGATGTAGTTGTTGAACATGGGCACGATCACCCCACCCTCATCGCGCAGGATCATGGCGGCTTGCTTGTACATGGCCTTGCGCTTGGCGTCGTCCAGCTCCGATCGCGCGCCGATGATCAGCTTGTCGAAGTCTTCCCGCTTGAAGCGGGTGTCGTTCCACTCGGCTCCGGAAAGATAGGCGATGGAATAGACTTGATCCTGGGTTGGCCGCCCCGTCCAGTAGGACATGGAGAATGGCTGCTTGTTCCAGACCTCCGACCAGTAGCCATCACCCGGCTCGCGTCGCACATCGATCGTGATGCCGCACTTCGCCGCGCTTTGCTGGAAAAGGGAAGCGGCATCGACGGCCCCGGGAAAGGCAACGTCCGACGTCCTCAGCAGAACCGAGCCAGAATGCCCGGACTTCTTGTAGTGTTCGGCGGCTTTCTCCGGATCAAACGTGCGCTGCGGGATGTCGTCGTCGAACAAGGGATAGCCGGCGATCATCGGCGTGTCGTTGCCGACGGTGCCGTAGCCGCTGAGGATCGTGCGCACCATTTCCTCGCGATCAACGGCGTATTTCAGGGCAAGCCGGAGATCGTTGTTGTCGAACGGGGCGGTATCGCAATGAGCGATGAAGACATAATGCCCTTTGCCAGGCACGTTGCGGATTGTGACGCCCGGCAGCCGCTGGATCAGCGACACAATCTTGGGCTCCACACGGTTGATGATGTCCACTTGCCCGCCCTGCAGGGCGGAAGTCCGTGCCGTGGAATCGTTGATGACGGTGATCTCGATCTTTGACGCATGACCTCGCTGGTCGCTGCCCCAATAGCCCTCGTGCCGTTCCGCCGTGTGGCGTACGCCTGGCTGGTTCTCGACCACCTTGTAGGGACCTGTGCCGATCCCCGCCGTCGGATCGTCCTTGCCGCCATTGGGCTGGATCATCAGGTGATAATCGCTGACGACATAAGGAAGGTCGGCGTTGGGCTCCTTGAGCGTGATGACCACAGTCTGACCGTCGGCGCGAACAGTGTCGAACTCCGCAACAAAGGGCAGTGCTGCGGATTTGGAATTCGCATCCGCATGACGTTCCATCGTCGCAACGATGTCAGCCGGTGTCAGATCCTTGCCGTTGTGGAAAGTCACGCCCTGGCGAATCTTGAAGGTCCAGGTCTTCGCATCCTTGGAAGGCTCGACGGATTCAGCGAGGCGATACTCGATCTCGCCAGTCGGCGAGACCTCCAGCAACTGCTCGCCCCAGCTGCGGCCGAGCGTGTAGGGGACCTGGCTCGCCCAAGTGGCAGGGTCAAGGCTGTCGGTTGCCGCGCCGCCCACCATGCCGGCACGCAACGTTCCCCCCTTCACGGGGGACTGCGCTTTGGCTGAATCGACGAGCAGACTGTTGGCGAAAGTCGCGCTGACGCCGAGCGCAGCAGCGCGGCCGAGGAAATCGCGGCGCGACAGGCGGCCGCCAACAACGAGCGCGCTAAGGTGATCGAGTTCTTTTGACATGAAGCCCCCATTCTTGTTCTGACACTGCTTCGGCGAGCAGCGCGCGAATGGGAGCTTCGCAACTCCAAGCCCCCGCGACAAGGGGCAGCGGTTCAGACCGACATCAAGCCGATGTTTTTGCCGCTACGATGGTAGCCTCGATATGGTCCACCAGCCGGTCGTCGAGCTGCAAACGTCCGGCCAGTTGGTCGAGATATCCGCGCTCGGCTCGTGTTTCCGGTTCAATGGCAACGCGCGACGCCGTGTAGATCTCGACGCGCTGTTCTTCGGTTTGCCCCGCGCGAACAATGGCGTCGAGGTCGACCGGCCGCGCAAGTTCTTCCTTCACGAACTGTTCGGCCTCGCGATCCACGCCCGCCTCCGAAAGGCGACCTGCAATCCGCTGACGTTCTTCTTCATCGATGTGGCCATCAGCGCGGGCAGCCGCAATCATGGCGCGCACCAGCACCAGCGTGAAAGCGTCTTCACCTTCGGGCATGCGGGAAGGATGGAAGCCGGTATCTTCAGGGGCAGGCAGCACGGCCGGCTCGCCGGCGGCCGGCGCAGGAGCGCCCTGCCCGCTCTGGCTCTTCTGGTACTGCTGGTAGGCGGTGTAAGCGAGACCCGCCACTGCGGCCATGCCGCCGAGCTTCAAGGCAGAACTTCCCAGGTTGCGGCCTGTTTTGGTGCCCAGAAGCATCGAAGCGAGCGCCGCCGACTTCCCCGGATTGTTGCGAGCATATTGCAGGGCCTGGTCCGCGCGATCGCGCAGGCCCCCTCCCGCGCCGCCGGCCTGGCTGCCGAGAAACTGGTCAAGCAACTTCTTCGGGTCGAACATCGGAGCTCCTTTGCGGTCGAACAGGCGTGATGCCGGCTGACTGCACGTAAGAAACCCTGTTTGATTTGCAAGGAAGCCGACGCGTGAGAACGCCGCCGTGAGAGATCAGGAAGGGGACCGAAGATGGGATTGGCAGCGTTCCGCCGCCAATTCGATCTGCTTCTGGCGCTCGGCGAAACGGGCCCGGTCCGCAGGATCCTGTGTTTCGGCACATTGAGGGCAGCAGACACCCTCCACGTAGCGGGGATCAGCGCGGTCGGCTTCCGTGACGGGATGCCGGCACGCGTGGCACAGCTGGGCAGCGCCGAGGCTGAGGCCATGGCCCACCGCCACCCGATCGTCGAAAACAAAGCACTCGCCCTGCCAAAGGCTGCGATCCGCCGGCACATCTTCGAGATACTGCAGAATGCCGCCCTTGAGGTGAAACACGCTTTCGAAGCCTGCTTCGCGCACGTAAGCGGTGGCCTTTTCGCAGCGGATCCCGCCGGTGCAGAACATCGCGATCTTGCGACCAGCCAAGTCTTCCCGATGCGCTTCCACCCAGGCGGGAAACTCAGAAAAGGTGGTGGTGTTCGGGTCCACCGCACCAGCAAACGTGCCGAGCCGCACTTCATAATCGTTGCGGGTGTCGATCACGATCGTTTCGGGGTCACTGATCAACGCATTCCATTCTCCCGGCGAAACGTAGGTGCCGGCTGAAAGGCGCGGATCGAGATCGGGCTTTGCCATCGTGACGATTTCGCGCTTCACCTTCACCTTCAACCGCCGAAACGGGAGGGAGGCTGCACCGCTGAACTTCAGTTCCAGATCGCCTAAGCCGCTTCTGCGGCAGATCTGGTCCAACGCTTCATCCAGCTTGTCCGGCTGGCCTGCAATGGTGCCGTTGATCCCTTCGAAGGCAAGAAGCAGAGTTCCGACAATGCCGTTGCGTCGGCAGATGGCAAGGATGTCCTGCTGCAAGGCGGGGAGGTCCTCAAGCCGTGCGAAGCGATAAAGCGCTGCAACGCGAATTGGCAGGGCGGCAGGATCAGAAAACGGAGGGGGTGTGGACGACATCGCGGCCGGTTAGCGCCTCATTTCGGCGCTGGCAAGGCAGTTTGTGGTTGCGGTCGACTATGGCTGGCGGCAATCGGTCCACCTTCTGCGGCGCGGCACCACACTCGCCCCTTCAACAAAGGAGTGGTGCCATGTTCGAAGCCGAAACACAGAACGCAATCGTCCGCCTGGCAAGAACCGCCTCCATCGAACCGGCGGCACTCTTGGCGGTGGCCGAGATCGAAAGCGGTGGCAAAGCCTATGCTGTCGTGAACAACAAGCGCGAACCCATGATCCGCTTCGAAGGCCATTATTTCGACCGTCGGCTTTCAGGCTTGCAGCAGGCGCAGGCCCGGGCCGCAGGGCTTTCCTCACCCAAAGCGGGGGCTATCCGCAATCCCAACGGCCAGGCGTCCCGATGGGCCATGCTCGACCGCGCGGCCGCGATCAATCGCAAGGCAGCCTACGAGTCCGTTTCCTGGGGCATCGGTCAGGTCATGGGTGCGCATTGGCAGTGGCTGGGCTACGCTTCCGTGGACGCACTTGTCGACCAATGTCGTGAAAGCCCTGCGGGCCAGATCGCGGTGATGCTGCGCTATATTGAGAAGGCAGGTCTCGCAAGCGCGCTGAATGCGTTGGACTGGCCTACCTTTGCGCGTGGCTACAACGGGCCGCAATTTGCCAAAAGCGGATATGACAAGAAGCTGGCCGCAGCCTTCAAAAGGCACAAAGCAGCGTGTCCCGGCGACCCAGCCACGGTTGAAGCCAGTTCGCCACAGCCCCGTTCTTGGCTCGGCGCCATTGCTGACTGGATCAAAGAACGCTTGGCGCACCTCGGCTGAACGTTGCGGGCACGCCTGAACCGGTTTAGGCAACTGCAAACAAGGAGCCGATCATGACCTCGTCCGAGCGCCTGCGCCAGATTCTTGAAGCCCAGCCCGTCATTCCCGTGTTGCGCATCGAGCGTGCCGAATATGCCGTTCCCCTGGCGCGCGCGCTCGCCAGGGGTGGATTGCCCGCGGTGGAAATCACATTGAGAACGCCGCAGGCGCTGGATGCCATCCGCCATGTTGCGGCCGATGTGCCGGAAGCAGTGGTGGGAGCGGGCACGATCCTGAATCCGAAGCATTTCGAGCAAGCCGTTGAAGCCGGTGCGACCTTTATCGTCAGCCCCGGCCAAACCCCTACCCTTTTTGATCTTGCGACGCAGAGCCCCGTCCCGCTCCTGCCCGGCGCAACCACGGCATCCGAAGTCATGTCTGCTGCGGAACGGGGCTATGACATCCTGAAGTTCTTTCCCGCCGAACAAGCAGGCGGGGCGGCCTTTCTCAAGGCGCTGGCCTCGCCTTTTGCCGGCATCCGCTTCTGCCCAACGGGCGGCATCTCGGCCGCCAATGCGAGCACCTACCTCGGTCTGCCGAACGTGGTTTGTGTCGGCGGGTCGTGGGTCGCGCCGGATGCTCTCGTGGAAGCGGGCGCATGGGACCAGATCACGGCATTGGCTGCGGAAGCAGCGAAGCTTCGCAAACACTGAGCTGAAAGCAAAAGGGCGGGAATCGCTCCCGCCCTTCGAAGGTCATTCGTCGCGGCTCTTAGCTGCCGTTGAAGCGCGCCACGGACAGGAACTCCACGGCTTTGCCCGTGAACCGGTTGGCTTTTTCCGTCAGGTCGTCCTGCTGGAAGCCCGTCGTGTAGACCTCCCGTGGAGCAGTCCGCACGAGGTTGTAAGCGAAGGACGGCGCCTTGGTGCCTCCCACGTTGCTGGCCACGCGTTCACCGTGCAGCGCCCAGCGGGCAATGCTTGGTTCCGCTTCCACGGGAACTGACTTCCGATCCGCCTTGGCCTGGTGGGCGCGCGGCTTCGCGCCCTTGCTTGTGGTCTTCACGCCCGAGTCGATCGCGTTGGAGATGGATTGATCCGGCTGGCGATCAAGCATGGCAAGCCGCTGCGAAGGCGCACCCTCGTTGACGTTCAAGCGGCTGCCGGCACTGACGATGACCTCGTTGCGTGCCACCAGCGGCTTGTCGGCGGCCTTCGTGCCAGCGGTCAAAGCCGCAATCGCATAGCTGGTTTCCCGCGCACCGGGACGCGCGGTTGGAACCGCGGCATAGGCGGTGGCGAGTTCGGCAATCGGATCGCTCCCACCCACGTCCTCGACAGCGCCGGGGTTCAGAGCGCCCTTCTTGGCCGCCACTTCCGCCAGATCCTGCGGCGTCACGTCACCCGTTTGCACGGCAGCCGCGGTGCGCGATGGCGGAGCCGTGTCCACAATGGCGGCAACCAGCGTCGGTCCGTCCGTAGCTGGCGCACGCGGTGCTTCAGCCATCAGGGCGGGAGCTGCTTCAGGCAAATTCAGGCCGTCACCGGCATAGTCCGGACGACGGGTTGGCAGCGGAACGTTGAACGCGAGCGCCGACTCCGCTTCAAACGGCGCTTCAAGCACCGGCGCCCCACTGGCGGCAGCCCCCGCCGCAATCGCCTCCTCGACCGCCTTCTTTGGATCAAGCGTCGGTGCGGCAGGCTTCGTGTCCATTGCCGCCATCATGGCAACCGCTGCATCGGCTTGCGGGCGCGGCGCCGCAATCGGCATTGGCACATTGCGGGCCGGCAGTGCAGCGATGATCGTTTCCGGCGTTTCGGCAACCGGTTCAGGCTGCGGCGCTGGAACAGCGGCAACCGCTGCAGGCGGTTCGCTCGGCGCCACGCTGCGCGCTTGTGCCGGGGCCGTCGCAGGGCTCTTTGCACGGGCAGGCGTATGCGGCGACGCCGACGCCATCATGCTCGGGCTTGCATCTTCTTCTTCGTCCGCCCCGCCACCAAAGAAGGCGGACAGGAAGCCGCCGGAGCGCTTGGAGCCTTCCGATGCCAGCTGGATGGAGCCGCCACCGCGCTTGCGCGACTCGTAGGCAGCAAGCGCCTGCTTGTATCCAGGCAGCGGCTTGCCGTCCGATGGCACGTGGATCGTGTCACCCTTCGGGAACACCGCGAGCAGCTGGCTGCGCGACATGCGGGGCCAATGCCGGACATTACCAACATCGAAGTGCACGAAAGGCGAGCCGGATTTCGGATAATAACCGACACCGCCGGCCCCCTTCTTGAGGCCAAGATTGCGCAAGGTGGCGAGTTTCACGTCCGGAATATAGAAGTCCATCGCCTTGCCGAGCATGTGCTGACTTTTTTCGGCGACGCCGCTGCCGCGAGAACGGCCGCGAAGCATGGAGTTCGTTGCCGGCGAGCGATACGCCGACACGACGTGGATGTAATCGCGCGAGCCGGATGCCTTGTAGACTTCCCACACCGTATCGAGGAGACGCGGATCCATCTTGGTGGGCTCGTTGCGCCGCCAATCCCGCAGGAACTTGTTCACCTTGTCCAAGCCAGACGAGATATACCTCCCGTCCTTCTTGTAGGTGATCTCCGCTTTTTCTTTGGTGTGGATGAAATACAGCCGCAAGGTGCGGGTTTCGGCCTGAGCGAGCCCGGCTGAGCTGCAAAGGCACGCGGCGGCGACAACGCAAGCGGACAGCCATTGAGGCCAACCAGGGAGTTTCGAGCGTCGTCCGTTCGAAGAACCGTCTGTCTTGGTCAAATTACTGCCTTACGGCTGGATGTCCCCAAACCAGTTTAGGGCGACATTCGTGAAATGGTAACCACGATCATCGAACCTAATGGTTAATCCAAGCTTATTGAAGCGCAAATGCGGTGACACAATGGCAACAACCCGCCTGAATTCCGCTCCTGCCTTACATGGTAAAGCGTTTATTATCCAGTCCTTAGCTGCCGAACTCTCTGGTGCGGGTTAAGCAATGCGCTGATCGCGCCCCTTGTCCGGATCGATCCCGTAATCCTTCAGCTTGCGGTAAAGCGTCGAGCGCCCGATGCCCAGCCGGCGCGCCACCTCGCTCATCTGGCCGCCATAATGATCTAGGGCGAGCCGGATCATGTCCAGTTCCACTTCGGCCAGGGAACGCACCTCACCTCGGTCGTCATGCGTCCGCATGAAACCAAAGAGCGGTTCGCTGAACGGCGCCGTAATCTGCGGTGGGGCGGGCGCGGGTGCGAAGGTGGTCGTGGGCACAAGCGGATCGGCCACACCAAGGTCGAGATTGCCAATCTGAGCCCTGATCTGCGGAAAGTCAGCCAAGGTCAGCAAGCGTCCGTCGCTTAGGACCAGCGCACGAAACACCGCATTTTCAAGCTGCCGGATATTGCCGGGCCAATCGTAAGCTTCGAGCATCGCAAGCGCATCGGGCATGATCCCAGTCACCCGCCCCCGCGTTTCGGCAGCGCTCAGCCGGTCGATGAAGTGCCGCACCAGCGGCGCGATGTCTTCCGGGCGCTGCCGGAGCGGCGGCACCATGATCGGAAACACGTTGAGGCGATAGAACAGGTCTTCGCGGAATTCGCCTTCTTTGACGCGCTGGATGAGGTCGCGATGGGTGGCCGAGATCAGCCTTATATCGACCTTTGCCGTTTGCCGGGACCCAACCGGATCCACTTCACCGGTTTGCACCGCGCGCAGGAGCTTGACCTGCACGTCGAGCGGGAGGTCGCCGATTTCGTCGAGAAACAAGGTGCCGCCATTGGCTTCAACGAACTTGCCCGCGTGCTTTTCGGTGGCACCCGTGAAAGATCCCCGTTCGTGACCGAACAGGATGCTTTCAACCAAAGTGTCAGGGATCGCGCCGCAGTTGACGGTCACAAAAGGCTTGGCACGCCGTTCACCGCTGCCCTGAATGGCGCGCGCCACCAGTTCCTTGCCGACCCCCGACTCTCCCTCGATCAGGATCGGAATGTTGGAAGCGGCGGCCTTTTGCCCGAGCCGCAGCACGCGATCCATGGCCGGGCTGCGCGTCACGAGATCCCGGAAGGTCAGCGAAGCGGCTGCGCCTTTTCGCCGCCGGCGCTGCTCGTCTTCCCGGCTTTCAACCTTGAGCGCGTTGGTGATGGCGGTGTTGAGGCGGTCGGGGGAAGCGGGCTTGACCACGAAATCAAAGGCGCCGGCGCGCATCGCCGCCACCACCGTGTCGATGCCGCCTTGCGAAGTTTGAACGATCACGGGCGCCTCAACGCCTCGCGTTTGCAGTTCGGCCAGAACGGCCAGTCCGCTCATGCCGGGCATCATCAGGTCGAGCACGATGGCAGAGATGTCGCCACCCTTGGGGCCATCGAGAAGGTTCAGCCCAGCTTGGCCTCCATCGGCGACATGGGTGTCGTAGCCGGACTTGGAAAGCGCACCTTCGACCAGCCGGCGCTGCACGGGATCGTCGTCGATGATGAGGACGGAGCCTGCCATGATGTCGCTGCCGCCTTTCCGCCGCTGCCCGTTCGAAATCACCTACCCTTATGGATCATGTTGGCACAGAGCCCTAAATAGCCGCTCAAGAAAGGGGGTGAACAAAGCCTTCACCCCATCGCGCCATTCCGTTCCAAGTGAGTTTGCATGCGCTTCTTTTCCAGTTCGTCCGCTCCCGCCACAGGCGGCCGACAGGCCAGCCGTGCCACATCCGCGGCCCTTTCGGCGGTGCCCTATCTGGGAGATCTTCCGGAATGGAACCTGGCGGATCTTTACCCGAGCATGGATGCGCCCGAACTCGAGGCCGACATTGCCCGGGCGGCAAGGGATGCGAAGGCGTTTGAAACCGCCTGGAAAGGCACGCTGTCTGCCCAAGCCGCCGACAAGGCGGGCGGCGGTCTCGGCCGTGCCATCCGTGGCTTCGAAGCGCTGGAAGAGCTGATCGGCCGGATCGTCTCTTATGCCAGCCTTGTTTACGCCGGCGACACATCAGACCCGCGGCGCGCAAAGCTCTACGGGGACGTCCAGGAGAAGATGACGGCCGCCAGCGCGCATCTCCTGTTCTTCCCCTTGGAACTCAATCAGGTCGACGACCAGGCGATCTCCGAGGCGATGGACGCGGATCCGGGGTTTGCCCGCTACCGCCCCTGGATCATCGATCTTCGAAAGGACAAGCCGTTTCAGCTGGAAGACCGGATTGAACAGCTTTTCCATGAAAAGAACGTCACAGGGCGCGGCGCGTGGAACCGCCTGTTCGACGAGACGATGACGGCGCTGCGCTTTGAGGTTGATGGCTCGGAACTGACGCTGGAGCCGACCCTCAACCTCCTTCAGGACGCCGATCCGGCCTTGCGCCAAAAGGCTTCCGACGCTCTGGCAACGACCTTCAAGGCGAACCTTCGCATTTTCACCCTGATCACGAACACGCTGTCCAAGGATCGGGAAATTTCCGATCGGTGGCGCGGTTTCGAGGATATCGCCGATGCGCGCCACCTCGCCAACCGCGTGGAACGGCCGGTGGTGGACGCCTTGGCTGAAGCGGTGCAGGCCGCTTACCCCCGTTTGTCGCACCGCTACTATGCCATGAAGGCGCGCTGGCTCGGCATGGAGCAGATGAACAACTGGGACCGCAACGCGCCCCTGCCGGAAACTCCCAGCGCGTCCATTGACTGGACAGACGCCAAGCACACGGTGCTGTCGGCTTACAGCCGCTTTGACCCGCAGATGGGCGAGATAGCCCGCCGCTTCTTCGACGATCGTTGGATCGATGCGGCGGTGCGGCCCGGCAAGGCGCCGGGCGCCTTTGCGCATCCGACCGTTCCTTCCGCGCACCCTTATGTTCTGTTGAACTACATGGGCAAACCGCGCGACGTGATGACGCTCGCGCATGAACTGGGCCATGGCGTTCATCAGGTCCTTGCCGGCAGCCAAGGCGCGCTGATGGCATCTACCCCGCTAACCCTTGCCGAAACCGCGTCCGTGTTCGGCGAAATGCTGACCTTCCGCTCCCTGCTCGACCAGACCACCGACAGGCGCGAACGCAAGGCCATGCTGGCGCAAAAAGTGGAGGACATGATCAACACGGTTGTGCGCCAGATCGCCTTTTATTCCTTTGAGCGAAAGGTCCACACGGAACGCCGGAACGGGGAACTCACATCCGACCAGATCGGCCAGTTCTGGCTGGAAGTGCAGGCTGAAAGCCTTGGGCCGGCCATTCGGCTTCGCGACGGGTACGAAACCTTCTGGAGCTATGTGCCCCACTTCATCCATTCGCCCTTTTACGTTTATGCTTATGCGTTCGGCGACTGCCTGGTGAACTCGCTTTACGCTGTCTACCAGAACGCCGAGAGCGGCTTCCAGGAGAAATACTTTGCCATGCTTCGTGCCGGCGGCACCAAGCACCACTCCGAGTTGTTGGCGCCGTTTGGGCTTGATGCCTCCGATCCCGCTTTCTGGAGCAAGGGCTTGTCTGTTCTGGAAGGCCTGATCGACGAACTGGAAGCAATGGATTAAGAAACGGGTATCGGTCCGGTTTGCGCGACGCACTGCCGGGCATTTCTCGTCCTTGTCCGGTTTTTGCTTGAAGATGAGCACGCTGGCGCACACGCCTTATGATGGATCCACGAAACCGTTTACGATCGGGCTGAAGCCGCTCGACCTGGCGACCTGGATCGAGATCGACGAGCACCTGCCCGCCTACCTGGCCGAAAAGGCGGTGCTCAACCGCGCGCTGCCGGACAAGGTCTTTGCGGCGGAAGCAGACACTGATGCAGCCCAGGCGGAAGTTCTCCACCTGCTGCTAGAGCATCTCTTGGCGTTTTATCCGGACCGTTATCGCCGCGAGGGGGAGACGGTCCATCTTAGGGCTACTGGAACAACGATCGACCTCGGCAGGTCTGCCCCCTTGCTGGCTGCAGCAGCGCTCGTTCAGGAAGATCTCGTTCTGATGCGGCGCGGCGACGACGGCTGGCGGCTGGCGGCCGCCTCGCTCTGCTTTCCATCATCCTGGAACCTGCGTGACAAATTCGGCCGCACGCTGACCGCCATTCATGATCCCGTGCCAGATTTCGGCGCCGGCTCACGAGCGGACGGGCTCATCAACCGGATGTTCGACAAGCTGCAGCCGGCAAATCCTGTTCAGCGATGGAACTGGTCCTTGCAACCGGATGCCGAGCGCCACAAGCCGCTGTCCGATAGCCTGGTTTCCCACAAAGGCGTGCGTCGCTTCCCGTCGGACGATACGGCAGCCAGCACCTTTATCCGCGTCGAACGACAAACCCTTCGGAAGCTGCCGGCTAGCGGCGACATCCTGTTCACGATCCGCATCTACGTGGATCCGGTGGCAGTTCTCAGCCGGCACGCAGACTGTTCCTCGCTCGCGGCGAGCTTTGCCGAACAGCTTTCCGCGCTGGACACCGCGCAGCTCGACTACAAAGGTTTGTCCGCGGATCGCGACCAGCTGGTAACGATGCTGGAAAGGCTTGGCCGTTGAAGGGGTTTATTGTGACGGACTAATGTGGTGTAGGTCACGCAACGAAACGCAGGAGTTGTGCACAAAATGGCGGAAGCAAACTGGCCGATCTATGGTGAAATAACGGGACCGATCGTGATGATCGGCTTCGGTTCCATCGGACGAGGCACGCTTCCCCTGATCGAAAGGCACTTCAAGTTCGACAAGTCCCGCATGGTCGTGATCGATCCAAAGGACACCGATAAGGCCCTGCTGGACGAGCGTGGCATCCGCTTTATCCAGGAACACGTCACAAAGAAAAACTACAAGAGGCTGCTGAAGCCGCTTCTGACGGAAGGCGGCGGGCAGGGCTTCTGCGTCAACCTGTCGGTTGATACGGGTTCGCTCGACCTCATGAAGCTCTGCCGCAAGAACGGGGTCTTGTATATCGACACGGTCGTCGAGCCATGGCTTGGCTTCTACTTCGACGAAAAGGCGGACAATGCATCGCGCACCAACTACGCTCTTCGCGAAACGGTACGTGCGGAGAAGGCTGCAAACCCCGGTGGCACGACCGCTGTGTCGTGCTGCGGCGCCAATCCCGGCATGGTGTCCTGGTTCGTGAAGCAGGCCCTCGTGAACCTCGCAACCGATCTCGGCATGGACTTCGCCGTACCTTCCACGAGTGACCGGACGGGTTGGGCCAAGCTCATGAAGAAGAGCGGCGTGAAGGGCATCCACATCGCCGAGCGCGATACGCAGCGTTCCAAGCAGCCGAAGCCGCGGGACGTGTTTTGGAACACCTGGTCCGTGGAAGGCTTCGTTTCCGAGGGGCTCCAGCCTGCCGAGCTTGGCTGGGGCACACATGAAAAATGGATGCCAAAAAACGCGCGCGAGCACGAGCATGGCTCGCAGGCCGCGATCTTCCTGGAACAGCCCGGCGCCAACACGCGCGTCCGCACCTGGTGTCCAACCCCCGGACCGCAGTTCGGCTTCCTGGTGACCCACAACGAAGCGATCTCGATCGCCGACTATTTTACGGCCAGCAACAAGAAGAACGAAGTCACTTATCGGCCAACCTGCCACTACGCCTACCACCCGTCCAACGATGCTGTTTTGTCGCTGCACGAGATGTTCGGCGCGGCCGGCAAGCCGCAGGCGGAGTTCCACGTGCTCAGCGAAAACGAGCTCGTGGATGGCGCCGACGAGCTCGGCGTGCTGCTTTATGGACACGACAAGAACGCCTACTGGTATGGCTCGCGCTTGACGCTTGAAGAAGCGCGCAAGCTGGCCCCTTACCAGAACGCAACCGGCCTGCAGGTCACGTCGGCGGTTCTGGCGGGCATGGTGTGGGCGCTGGAGAATCCCGAAGCCGGCATCGTCGAAACCGACGAGATGGACTTCAAGCGGTGTTTGGAAGTGCAGATGCCTTATCTGGGGCCAGTGGAAGGGCACTACACCGACTGGACGCCGCTCGACAGGCGCCCGGGCCTCTTCCCGGAAGACATCGACCGCAAGGATCCGTGGCAGTTTCGGAACATACTGGTACGCTAATCATTGATTCGGATCGCGGGAGCGGATGCGCCCGCGTTCCGAATCATGCCAAGCAGGATCACCGTGTCCTGTCCTTCTGGAGAACGATCATGCGCTTCGCTGCTTCCTTCCGTCTCACGACCGCGCTCCTTTTGGCCGTGGCGGCCGCCGGTTGCGTCGGCGGGAATGGTTCGCCGCAGCGCATGGCGGCCGTTGCCATAGCGCCATCGGGTGTTGATGGCTCCTGGGTCGATGAAACCGGGGTCGGCGTTTCGACCTTCTCCAACGGCACCTTTTCCACCACCGCGCTGGACAACGGCAGCAAGCTTTCGGAAGGCACCTATCGGTTCAACGGGTCGAACACGGTGGCCATCACCGGCACCTCGCTGATCCGCCAGCAGCCGATCGCCTTCAACTGCAACATCGCCTCGCGCTCGCAGCTGAACTGCACGAGTGCGGAAGGCAATCGCTTCATCCTGACCCGTCGGGCTTGAGGTCTAAGACCTTGCGTGACTGAAGCGCTGGTTGAGCAATCAACCGGCGCTTTTCGTTTCGGCTTGCAAGCCATGGCAGCCGATGAAAACATGCAACCCAATGGCAAACTGTAGCAAAAGCGACAAGCAAGAGCGCTACGGATCAAGGCACAAGCGGAGACCATCTCGATGAAAAGAATAGCCCTGCTCGCGGCGCTTTCCACCTCAGTCCTCAGCCTTTCGGCTGGGTTGTCCTATGCCGATTACACGCTCAACATCCTCCACATCAACGACTGGCACAGCCGGATTGAAGGCAACAATAAATACGAGTCGACCTGCTCGCAGGAGGAAAAGGATAAAGGCGAATGCTTCGGCGGCGCAGCGCGCCTCGTAACGGCAATCCGCCAACAACGGGAAAGCCTGAACGGGCAGAACGTGATCGTTCTGAACGCGGGCGACAATTACCAGGGCTCGCTGTTTTTCCAAACCTATCATGGTGACGTCGAGAACGAGTTTTCCAACCTCATCGACTTCGATGCCATGGTCGTGGGGAACCACGAGTTCGACAATGGCGAGGATGGCGTGAAGCGCCTTCTCGACCAAGCGACCTTCCCTGTGCTGGGCGCCAATGTCGACGTTGCCAATGGCGCACAGCTTCCCAAGGACAAGCTCCTGCCAAGCACCGTCGTGGAGATCGGCGGCGAAAAGATCGGCGTGATTGGCGTCGTGACCACGGACACGGCCGACATCGCCACGCCCGGCCCCAACATCTCCTTTGCCGATGACGTGACCGCAATCGAAGCGGAAGTGAACTCCCTGACCGATCAGGGCGTGAACAAGATCATCGCGTTGACCCATGTGGGTTATGTCCGCGATCGCGACGTGCTGGCGAAGATCCCCGGCGTCGACGTCGTGGTGGGCGGACATTCTCACACTGTGTTGTCCAATGACGGCAATGCAGAAGGCCCCTATCCGACAATGGTGGACGGGGCGGAAGGCCGCGATGTACCGGTCGTCACTGCAGGCTCCTACTCGAAGTATCTCGGCAACTTGTCCGTGACCTTCGATGACCAGGGCAATGTCACGTCGGCCAGCGGCGATCCGATCCTTCTCGACAACAGCATCCCGGAAGATCCGCAGGTGCTGGAACGCGTCGCCGAACTCGGCGGCCCGATAGAGGAACTGAAGGCCAAGCAGGTCGGCGAACTGACGGCGCCAGCCGATGGCAGCCGGGAAAGCTGCCGGGCGCAGGAATGCGAGATGGGCAACCTCATCGCGGATGCCATTCTCGACCGCACAAAGGACCAAGGTGTCACCATCGCCATTCAAAACGGCGGCGGGATTCGATCGTCCATCGACGGTGGTCCGGTTACCATGGGCGAAGTGCTCACCGTGCTTCCGTTCCAGAACACGGTGGCGACGTTCCAGCTTTCGGGCGAGGACCTCAAGGCTTCGCTGGAGGGCGCCGTATCGGCGATTGAAGAAGGCAAGGGCAAATTCCCGCAGGTCGCGGGCATCCGCTATACGCTGGACAAGAGCGTTGCGCCGAATGAAGGGCGCATCAAGTCAGTCGAAGTTTCAGAAAGCGGCAACTGGACGCCGCTTGATCCGGCGAAAACCTACACGATCGTCACCAACAATTTCGTTCGCAATGGCGGTGACGACTACGACCTGTTCGAAACAAACGCCCAGAACGCCTATGATTATGGGCCGAGCCTCGAACAGGTCGTGGCGGAATATATCAGCGAAAACAGCCCTTACACGCCGAAGCTCGAGAACCGCATCATCATGGCCGATGCGGCACCAACGTCGCAGCCTGCAGCGGCGGAAACCGTGCCGACGCAAAACAGCGAGCAAACGCCAGCCGAGCCCACTGCTTCCGAGCCTCCGTCGGCCGAGCCTACCAGCCAGCCAACCAACACCGAACCCACCCAGAACAGCGAGCAGACGCCAGTCGAACCCACCGCGTCGGAGCCCCCGTCGGCTGAGCCCACAAGCCAGCCGACCACAACGACGCCGCCGGCCAGCACCACGCCGGCAACGAACGAGGCGGCTCCAGCGCCGGCAATGAACCCCGCACTGGATGCAAACGACATCGACGTGCCGGAACCCGTTGCTCCGGCGCCAACCACGCCGCCAACCAACTTCGGCACCGAGGCGCCGGCTCCGTCGGGCACATCCGCCAATACCCAGCCGACCCAGAACAGCGAACAAACGCCGACGGAACCCACCGCATCGGAACCGCCTTCGGCTGAGCCCACCAACCAGGGCGCGAGCACGACCCCGACGCCCGAAGCATCAGCGGCAACGATGAACGCGCCGGCTGCGTCGGAACAACGGCGCACAGTTCGCCGCGGCGACTCTCTCTGGCGGATTGCGGAAGAAGTCTATGGCGACGGTGCGAAGTGGCGCGTCATTGCCGATGCTAATCCGGCGGTTCGTTCAGGCCGCCTTGCCGTCGGCATGGAACTGGTGATCCCGGCCGCCAACTGAGCACACAGCTTTTGACAAGGGCCTGCGGCATCCGTGCCGCGGGCCCTTTTTGCGTCAACCGCTTCCTTTTGCTCCATTGAACGTGTCGGCCGGCATCGTATGTGTGCAGCTTGAATCAGAAGGAGCATCAGGCGTGATTTCGAGCGCAACCGGGCTGAACAGGCCGGCAGCCAAGGCAACGGGCCCCCTGCCCGCCAACCATCCCGCACTCGCGCCTGACCGGATCGGCGTCCTTCTCGTCAATTTGGGAACACCCGATGGCACCGACGCCAAGTCGATGTGGCGCTATCTGCGGGAATTCTTGTCCGACCCACGCGTGATCGAGCTCAACAAGGCGGTCTGGTACCCGATCCTTTATGGAGCGGTGCTGACCACGCGTCCGAAGAAGTCGGGCGAAAACTACGCGCGCATCTGGAACCGCGACAAGGACGAGTCGCCGCTTCGGACCTTCACCCGCAGCCAGGCAGAAAAGCTCAGCGAGCGCTTCGCTGGGGAGCCGGTGGTGGTTGAATGGGGCATGCGCTACGGCAGTCCATCAATCGCGGATGCCGTGGAGCGGTTGCGCACGGCTGGCTGCCGCCGCATCATGATGGCACCGCTTTATCCGCAATATTCCGCAACAACGACGGGAACCGCAGGGGACCAGCTGTTCCGGGCGCTGATGAAGATCCGCGACGTGCCGGCAATCCGCACCCTGCCGGCCTACCACGACGAGCCCGTTTATATCGACGCGTTGGCCAGCTCCATCGAAACGCATCTCGCCACGCTCGACTTCGAACCCGAGGTGGTGCTGGCGTCCTACCACGGCATCCCCCGAGTCTATTTCGAGCGCGGCGACCCCTACCACTGCCACTGCAAGAAAACGTCGCGTCTCCTCCGGGAGCGGCTCGGCTGGGACAAGAAAAAGCTCATCACCACCTTTCAGTCGCGCTTTGGCGCGCAGGAGTGGCTGCAGCCCTACACGGACAAGACCGTGGAACGGCTCGCCAAGGAAGGTGTGAAGTCCATCGCGGTGATCAACCCCGGTTTTTCGTCTGATTGCATCGAAACGCTGGACGAGATCGGCCGCGAAGTCTGCGAGGAGTTCCTGCACGCCGGGGGCGTCAACTTCAGCCACATTCCATGCCTCAACGACAGCGAAGACGGCATGCGGGTGATCGAACAGGTGGTCCGGCGCGAGCTGGAAGGCTGGCTTTAGCCAAACCGAGCGAAGGATGGCGCCTCGCGTTGGCTTAAGCGCGGCTTTGGACTAGATCTCTGCGGGTAAGCGCTTGGAGGGTTCCATGTTTGGCGGCTTCGATATCGTCATCATCGTGTTGGCGGTTCTTGTGGTGTTGCTCATCTTCGCGGGCATCAAGACAGTGCCGCAAGGACACAACTACACGGTGGAACGCTTCGGCCGCTACACCCGGACACTGACGCCCGGCCTCAACATCATCGTGCCTTTCGTGGACCGCATCGGTGCACGTCTGAACATGATGGAACAGGTGCTCGATGTTCCGACTCAGGAGGTGATCACCCGCGACAATGCGATCGTCGCGGTGGATGGCGTGGCCTTCTATCAGGTGCTCAATGCGCCGCAGGCCGCCTACCAGGTTTCCGGTCTCGAAAACGCGATCCTGAACCTTACCATGACCAACATACGCACGGTCATGGGCTCGATGGATCTCGATGAACTTTTGTCCAACCGTGATGCCATCAACGAGCGACTGTTGCGGGTGGTCGACCAGGCCGCCCATCCGTGGGGGATCAAGATCACGCGTGTCGAGATCAAGGACATCAACCCACCGGCTAATCTGGTGGAATCGATGGCGCGGCAGATGATGGCCGAGCGCAACAAACGCGCGCAAATCCTTGAAGCTGAAGGGCTGAAGCAGGCGCAGGTGCTGGAAGCGGAAGGCCGTCGCGAAGCCGCCTTCCGCGATGCTGAGGCGCGCGAGCGCCTTGCGGAAGCAGAAGCGCGCGCCACGCAGGTCGTTTCCGAAGCGATCGCCAAGGGGGACGTCCAGGCCATCAACTACTTCGTGGCGCAACGCTACACCGAAGCGATGACGAAGATCGGCTCATCGCCGAACTCCAAGATCGTCTTGATGCCCTTCGAAGCGTCCTCGCTGATCGGGTCGCTGGGCGGCATCGGCTCCATTGCGAAGGACCTGTTCGGCGATCAGCCGGCAACCAGCGCGGTGCGCGGGCCTTCGCGCACGCCTACTGTTGTTGTTCCACCCGAACGAAGCTGACGGCGATGATCACCACGACTTTGGGCGAACTCGGACCCTGGAACTGGATCCTGCTCGGCATGGTCCTTCTCGCGGCGGAGATCGTTCTGCCGGGCGTGTTCCTGTTGTGGATCGGCATTGCCGCCCTGCTTGTCGGCGCCCTTTCCCTGCAGATCTGGGAAATGGCCGCCTGGACGTGGCAGTTGCAAACGATCCTTTTCCTGGTGCTTGCGCTGGCGTCAGCCTATCTCGGCTCGCGTTGGGTTCGTGTGCATGACACGGCCAGCGACGAACCGCTCCTGAACCAGCCGGCCACCCAGCTGATCGGGCGAACGGCCGTGCTCGGCGAGCCTATCCGCGAGAACCGGGGACGCATCCGACTGGGCGACACGATCTGGCTGGTTCAAGGGGCCGATGCAGATGCCGGCACGCGCGTGAAAGTGGTCGGGACGCGCGGTTCAGAGCTGCTCGTGGAGCCGACCGAGCGAGCCTGAACCTCAGGCGACGCCGACGCGCAGCAGGTCGTGGAAGTGAACGATGCCAACTGGGCGCTCGTTTTCCACCACCACCAGAGCGCTGATCTTCAGCTCTTCCAGAACGCCGATCGCCGCGCCCGCGAGCGTGTCAGGCGACACGCTTTTCGGGTTCGGCGTCATGATCTCATCCACCGTGAGCGCCGCAAGGTCGCGGTCGATGTGGCGTGCCAGATCGCCATCGGTGATAATCCCGGCAAGCCGTCCATCACCTTCCAGCACGCAAACGCAGCCGAAGCGCTTTTGCGACAGCGTCAGCATGGCTTCCCGCAGAGGTGTGCCGCGCTGGGCGACTGGGATCATCGCGCCGCCATGCATGAGGTCGCGCACGTGGGTAAGGTTTGCGCCAAGCTTGCCGCCTGGATGGAATGTGCGGAAATGATCGGCGGTGAATCCCCTCGCCTCCAAAAGCGCGACCGCCAGCGCATCCCCCAACACAAGCTGCATGACTGTTGAGGTGGTTGGGGCAAGCCCGTGGGGACACGCTTCCTGGACACGCGGCAGGGCAAGCACCACGCTCGCTTCCCGCGCAAGCGCGGACTGCACCCCCGCCGTCATCGCGATCAGGGGAATGTCAAAGCGCCGCGCGTAGTTGACGATGCCCTTCAGTTCCGCGCTTTCCCCCGACCAGGACATGGCGAGGATCACATCGTCGGTGGCGATCATACCGAGATCGCCGTGGTTGGCTTCCACGGGGTGAACGAAAAAGGCCGGCGTGCCTGTGGACGCAAAGGTGGCGGCGAGCTTTGCTCCGATGTGACCGCTTTTGCCCACACCTGTCAGGATCAACCGACCCGACACGCTGCGGATCAGGTCCACGGCTCGGCTGAAGGGCTCGGCAAGGCCGTTTTGCAGGCTCTGCTGAAGTGCGGCCAAGCCAGCCTGTTCGCAGTCAACGGTGCGCAGGGCGGACTGGGTGGCTTCGCCAACAGGCGGACGCATGGTTGCAAGATTGCTCATCGGGGCGCGATTAGCGCTTTCGCAGCAGCTTGTCCAATAAACCGCTGCTTCGCATCGAAAGGAAAGTTTAACCAAACTCGTTTACGAACCGGTAATCCTCGCAATGGGCGCGGGCAATCGTCGAAAAAAACATGGCGCATCGCCGAGACAACCATCTTCAACGAAACAGCGGGTTGCGCGTGTTTCGCTTGGCCTCCGGCACCGCAGCCGCGCTGCTTTTGATGGCGCAGCCTTCGCTTGCGCAAACAAGCGGCCTCCGGACCGCGGCGGACAACGAGGAGGCGCCGAGTGGATCAGCCTTGCAGGCGCTCGCAGCAGCCCCGGTCTACGAGCCGGTCAGCGAAGGCGCCCTGCCACGCGAGCCGCGTGCCTCTTTCGACATCATCTCCGACTCCCCCTCTCTCTTCGACCCCGAGCAAGCCGATCCTTTTTCCGACCGTCTCCCGCGGCCGGCAACACCCACGAACCAGCGGCAAAGGGCGGCGGAAGCGCCTACGGCTGCGGACCCTGCCCAGCCGTCCGGCCGGCGCCAGCTGCGCGCAGGGGGAAGCGTGGCCGACGCTCGCGCGTCCAGTGATGACGTCACCGGAACGATCGACAGCCTGCCCGCGCAAGCACAAGCGCGCTTGGATGCCGATGCGCTTCTGGAAGACACCAACCAGCGCACGCCGGCAATCGAGGCGCGGAGACGCACCTTTGAAGAAACGCCGTTCGCCCCAGTCGGCCTGCGCGCAGGCAAGTTCCTCCTGTTTCCGACCCTGGAACAGGGCCTCGTTTACACCTCGAACGCCAGCTCGAGCGCCGATGGCAAGCCCGCTCTCCTTTCGGAAAGCACATTGCGGCTGAGCGGCACCTCCGATTGGTCACGCCATTCGGCCGCACTCAGCGGCTACGCGACCTACCGCAAGTCGCTCGATGGGGAAGAAACGGAAGACTACTACGGCGGGCTTGATGCCGCCTTGCGCCTTGATCTGGCGAACGACTACGCGCTGGACCTGCGCGGCAACTACCTGATCACGCCGGAATCGGCGACATCGCCGGTTGTGATCGAGGGGACGCTGGACGAGCCGATCCGCCAAACAATGGAAGCGAGTGCCGGCCTTAGCCGATCCTTCGGGCAGCTTCGGCTCAGCGGCACCGGTCGCGTGGAGCGCGAAATCTATGGCGACGCCGATCTTTCCACCGGCGGCACGCTTTCGCAGAAGGATCGGAACTCCACCCTCGCCGCTTTCGTGCTTCGCACCGGTTGGGAACTGTCGCCGGTCCTCATTCCCTTCGTTGAAGGCGAAATCGGCAAACGCTTCTACGACAATGAAGCAGACGCGGCCGGCTACCAGCGCACCTCGCTGCGGACCGGCCTGCGCGCGGGGCTTGAATTCGACTTCACGGAAAAGCTTCAAGGCGAGTTTGCTGCCGGCTGGCTCGGCGAGGAGTTCGACGATGATCGCCTCCAGCGTCTGTCCGGCGCCACGTTCTCTGCCGACCTGACCTGGTCGCCGCTGCGCGGCACCACGGTTGCAATCAATGCCGACACCACCGTGGAAGGCTCCACCACGCCAGGCGACTCCGGCTCGATCTTCTACTCGGCCGGCCTGACCGCGACCCGTGAATTGCGTGCCAACTTGACCGGCACTGCATCGCTGGGCCTCGGCTGGCGCGATTACAAGAACATCGATGGCCGCGACCTGATCTGGAACGGTGAAACCACGCTGACCTACTGGTTCAACCGTTACGCGGGCATCACGGCACGCGGGCGCTATGAACAGGTCAGCAGCAATCTGCCTTTCCGCGATACGGACACCGCAAGCATTTACCTCGGCCTCAAGCTCCAGCGCTGATCACGTTCCTGTCAGGTTCCCCAAAACCGCCGCGATCGCCTGCTGCAAGGCACTATGGTAAACCATCTGATAACCCGGTTGAGCCAAGGTGTGACTTCGTTCTGACTTGAAGGAAAAGACGATGCCTGTTCGCCGCACCGCCCGCACCCTCATAAGCCTTGCACTGGCGGCCGCTTTGGCCGCGCCCGCTGGTTTGATCGCCACTCCGGCGCAGGCTGATGCCGGTTTTCAACGCTGGGTTCAAAGCTTCAAGGCGACCGCGGTGAAAAGTGGCATTTCCGGCAGGACCTTCGATCGCGCCTTTCGTAGCGTAAACGCCATCGATCCGGAGGTTCTGGAAAAAGCCGCCTACCAACCGGAATTTACCGCGCCTGTTTGGGATTACTTCGATAACCGCATCAATGACAACTCCATCATGGTCGGCCGCCAGATGGCGCGACAATGGAAGCCGTGGCTCGATCGCATCGAGAAGGCGTATGGCGTCGACCGCAACATTCTGCTTGCCATCTGGTCCATGGAATCGAACTACGGTGAGATTCTGAAGAACGACAAGGTGATGCGCAGCGTGGTGCGCTCGCTGGCAACGCTCGCCTATGCCGACAAACGCCGTTCGAAGTTCGGCAGCCAGCAGCTGCTCGCTGCCTTGAAGATCCTGGAAAGCGGCGACATCGACGAGAGCCACCTCAGCGGCTCCTGGGCCGGCGCCATGGGTCACACCCAGTTCATTCCGACAAGCTACCTCGCTTATGCCGTCGATGCCGATGGCAATGGCAAGCGAGACATCTGGAACTCGGTTCCTGATGCGCTTGCCACGGCTGCGAACCTCCTGCGCAAGAACGGCTGGCAGTCCGGCCAGACCTGGGGCTACGAGGTCACGTTGCCGGCCGGCCGGAAGTTCCCAGGCGGCTCGCTATCCCTCGCAAAATGGGAGTCGCTCGGCGTGACGCGCGCATCCGGCAAGTCCTTCCCGCGCGGCAACCAGAATGCCGAACTGAAGGTGCTGGACGGCCGCGCGGGTCCAGCGTTTCTGATGACCAAGAATTTCTTCGTCATCAAGCGGTACAACAACGCCGACAAATACGCCTTGGCCGTTGGCCTCCTTGCTGACCAGATTGCCGGCTACGGCCCGCTTGTTCAGGATTGGAACCGGCCGTTCACGCGCCTCACTTTCGAGGAAACGCAGGAACTGCAGCAGCGCCTGACCATGAACGGCTATTACGACGGCAAGATCGACGGCAAGATCGGCAGCGGCTCGCGCGAAGCGATCAAGGCGTTCCAGGCCAAGCGCGGCCTGAACGCGGATGGTCATCCGAGCAAAGAAGTCCTGACCACCCTGCGGTCGAACTAGGAAGCAAAAGAGGAAACGACGACTTGCACCCGGTGGGATGGTTCAAAACAGCGTTGCGCTGCCTGTGCGGCCTTGCTGCACTGGTTGCGGTGCTGGCCGTCCCTTCCGTGCAGGCGCCCACCGCCGCGCAAGCCCAGGCCTTCGACGGCGCCGCCGTCCGCGAACTCTACAACCGGGCGCGCAAGCAGCGCATGGAACAGGGGCGCCCGCAACAGCGAAGCTACACGCGCGAACGCAGCCGCAAGCCGCAGCAGCGAGCAACCCGCACGAAGCGGCGCAGCCAGTCTCCTGTTGTGGCCGCTCCAGCGCCGACTCAGGAGGTTGCCAAGCGCCCTGACGCCAAGACCGTTCTCGTGATCGGCGACTTTCTGGCCAGCGGCCTTGCCGAAGGCCTGACCACGGTGTTTCGTGAGGATGCGGGGGTGCGTGTGGTGGACCGCGCCAATGGTTCATCCGGGATCGTGCGCGACGATTTCTACAACTGGCCGGCGGAGATCGGACCGATCCTCGACGAAGAAAAGCCTGCGGCCGTCGTCATCATGCTCGGCTCGAATGATCGACAGCCGATCAAGGCGGAAAGCGGACTCCTGGAGCCGCGCACGGCGGGCTGGACCGAGGAATACGGTCGGCGTGCCAATCTTCTGGTGACCGCCGTTCAGGAGCGCGGCATTCCCCTGATCTGGGTCGGAATGCCGGCCTTCAAGCAATCCGCCCTTTCGTCCGACATGCTGGCGAACAACGACATCTATCGAAGCCTATCTCGCACGGGCGTCGATTTCGTCGATGTTTGGGACGGCTTCGTCGATGAAAACGGCGCCTTCATTACGACGGGACCGGACATCAACGGGCAACAGGTGCGGTTGCGCGGCAGCGACGGCATCAACATGACGGCTGCGGGCAAGCGCAAGCTTGCCTTCTACGCCGAAAAGCCGCTGCAAAAGGCCTTGGGCAACGCGGCGGCCGCCAGTGTCGGGTTGGCTGGGCCCGCTTATACACCCGGCTCGGATCTGCGCCCCGACTCGCAACAACCGCTCCGGGTCGTGCGCACCGTGCCAATTTCTTTGGCGGACCCGACGCTGGATGGCAGCGCCGAACTGCTAGGCGCCGATCCTGCGCCTGGCGACGGTGTAGACCTGCAGATCCGTCAGGGTCGCGAACAGCCCCGAAGCGGCCGTGCCGACAGCTTCGGAGTTGAGAAACGCGCAACGCCTCTGCCTGAGGCAGACGGGACCGCGTCCATCGGCTCGGCCACCGGCGGCGAACCGGTCAGCCGATAGTCCGCAGCTTCAGCGCGGCAGAACGGACGATCCCATCAGCGCCGCATCAATGGCATGGGCTGCCTGACGACCTTCGCGGATCGCCCAAACCACCAGTGACTGTCCGCGCCGCACATCACCCGCTGCGTAAAGCTTGGGAATGTTGGTGCTGTAGTCCCTGTCATTCGCCACGACATTGACCGACCGCCGGCTGTCGGTGTTGAGCTTCAGCCGTTCACCGAGTTCGGCAATCACGCCGGTGCCGGGCAGAGGGCCAGCGAAACCGATTGCGATAAAGGCGAGATCGGCGCGGATCACGAATTCCGTGCCGTCGATCGGCTTGCGCTTCTCGTCCACTTCGCAGCACTTCACGCCAGTCAGGACGCCGTCCTCTCCGATGAACTCCAGGGTCGCGACCTGGAACTCGCGCTGTGCCCCTTCGGCTTGCGAAGAGGAGGTCCGCATCTTGGTCGCCCAATAGGGCCAGACGCTGAGCTTGTCCTCCCTTTCCGGCGGCTGTGGCCGGATGTCGAGCTGCGTCACGCGCACCGCGCCCTGTCGGAATGCCGTTCCGACGCAATCCGACGCCGTGTCGCCGCCGCCAACCACAACGATGTGCTTGCCGCCAGCTAGGATCGGGTCCCTGCCCCACGCCGTGGACTGGATGTCCTCACCGCCCACGCGCTTGTTTTGCTGCACGAGGTAAGGCATCGCGTCATGAACACCCTCCAGGTCGGCACCCGGGATACCGGCAGGACGGGGGTTTTCCGATCCACCGCAATAAAGAACCGCGTCGTGCTCAGCCAGCAGCGTCTCCACTGTCACATCGACGCCGACGTTGACGCCGCAGCGGAAGGTTACTCCTTCGCCTTGCATCTGCTCGACACGACGATCGATCGTGCCCTTCTCCATCTTGAAATCCGGAATGCCGAAGCGAAGTAGACCGCCAGGCTTGGATTCGCGCTCGTAAACATGGACGTCGTGACCAGCACGCGCCAGCTGCTGCGCTGCCGCCAGACCGGCCGGTCCTGAGCCGATAACCGCAACAGTCCTGCCTGTCTTCACCTCAGGCGGCTGCGGGCGGATGTAACCGAGCTGATACGCCTTGTCAGCGATCGCCTGCTCGATTGTCTTGATGGCAACCGGCATGTCCTCGAGGTTCAGCGTGCAAGCTTCCTCACAAGGAGCGGGGCAGATGCGGCCGGTCCATTCCGGAAAATTGTTGGTGGAATGCAGGTTGCGGATCGCGCCTTCCCAATCGCCGCCGTAGATCAGATCGTTCCAATCGGGGATCTGGTTGTGGACCGGGCATCCCGTCGGACCATGACAATAAGGAACGCCGCAATCCATGCAGCGAGCCGCCTGTTTCTCGACTTCCTTGTCCGACATGGGCAACGTGAATTCACGAAAATGCCGAATGCGATCGGAAGCCGGCTGGTACTTGTGCACCTGCCGGTCGATCTCGAGAAACCCTGTCACCTTACCCATCGTCTACTCCAAGCTGGCAGAAGCGCCGTGATAAGCGCCGACACCCCACTTCGGGATTGTTCTTATCGATTTGCGAGCAGTTTCGCGCTGCGGCGAAGGGCCTCTTCGATCGCAACATCGAACGTTGTCTCGGACGTCGCGAAGCGCTCCGCAACGCCGTCTGGTGCTTCCAGTCGCCAGTCAGTGTTCCAATAGCCCGCCGACGTCACAGTCATCTCGCCGGCCAACTTGACCGGAAACTCTGACAGGGCGGCCTCCTGCGCTGCTTGCGCATCAACCGGATCACCTGATGCCTTCGGGAGAACAACCGGAAGCGCCAGAGCTTCGGAAACGTCGTTCAAGGCAAGCCGCTGACCATAGCCGCGATCCGAGCCTTCGGTCAGGAGGAAGCGCGAAACACTGTCATCGATGATCAAGGCAACGGCGACTTCGGGGCGCTCGCCAGACCAGACTGTCCCGCCGAGCTGTGCCACCATGGCATCTATGGCAGCCGGATCGAAATGCACCGTCAGTTCGAAGCTGCGATCACGGGTCCCTTGTTCATCTGAAATCTGGATCCCTTCCTTGCGGTCGCGGTATTCCAGATCTCGCACCAGCGTTTCCGCCTGATCCTGCAATCCTTGCTCGATCGCCCGCTGCCCCACTGCCGAGTCCGCGCTGAGCCTTGTGATGACGAGGGGCAGAGCTTCGCGAATGCCCCTCGTCCGCTCGGCAAGATTGCTGCGCCCGGTAACGATCACGGTTGCGGCGTGGAGATCCACCGTGGCCGCTGATGCCGGCCAAAGTTGGAAAGCGAGGCTCGCTGCCGCCAACAACGCGGACGCAGCGATGACCCGCGACACCAGAGCGCGACCCTGGTTGGCTCGAAAAGCTCCAATCCGACCGACGCCCTGCAAGTTCGATTGACGAGCAAACCGCATCCCGAGGTTCCTATTCCGCTGCAACACCCATGCGCATGCGCTCCATTTCGATCAGGGCGCGGCGATATTCCACCGGCATGACCTTCCGGAACTTCGGACGATAGCTCGCCCAATCATCCAGGATGGCCTTGCCGCGCGCCGAACCCGTGTAGTGAACATGATTGGAGATCAGCTTTAGCAGGCGCTCCTCGTCGTGCTTGGTCATGTCGCCCGTGACGTCAACCCGGCCCTTGTGAGCGATATCGCCACCGTGGTGATGCAGTTTCTCCAGCATGTCGTCTTCTTCGGGAACCGGCTCGAGCTCCACCATCGCCATGTTGCAGCGTTCCGCAAAATCGCCTGCCTCATCCAGCACATAAGCGACACCACCGGACATTCCTGCCGCGAAGTTGCGGCCGGTTTGCCCGAGCACCACAACCACGCCACCCGTCATGTACTCGCAACCGTGGTCGCCCACGCCCTCCACCACCGCGATCGCACCGGAATTGCGAACGGCAAAGCGCTCGCCCGCAAAGCCGCGGAAATAGCACTCGCCTTCGGTTGCCCCGTAAAGCACGGTGTTGCCGACGATGATCGACTCTTCCGGCACGATCCGCGTGTCTTCGGGTGGACGGATCACGATCTTTCCGCCCGAAAGGCCCTTGCCGACATAATCGTTGCCGTCCCCGATCAGCTCGAAGGAAACGCCCCGCGCCAGGAACGCGCCGAAGCTTTGGCCTGCCGTTCCCGTCAGCTTCACGCGGATCGTATCTTCGCGAAGGCCGCGATGGCGGAAGCGCTTGGCGACCTCGCCCGACAGCATTGCGCCGGCCGAACGATCCACATTGTGGATGGTCGTTTCGATAGCCACCGGCTGGCGGCTTTCAAAAGCCGGCATCGCCTCAGCGATCAGCTTGCGGTCAAGCACGTCATCGATCGGGTGCTTCTGACGCTCGGTCCAATAGGTGGCGGCCTTCGGCGCATCCGGCTTGAAGAAGAGGTTCGTGAAGTCGAGCCCCTTTGCCTTCCAGTGCTCGATCAACTCTTCCTTGGCGAGCAGTTCCGACTGTCCAATGATCTCGTTGATGCTGGTGTAGCCCATCGCGGCGAGCAACTGCCGGACCTCTTCCGCGACATAGAAGAAGAAGTTGATCACGTGCTCAGGCGCGCCCTTGAAGCGCTTGCGCAAAACGGGGTCCTGCGTCGCCACGCCCACAGGACAGGTGTTCAGGTGGCACTTGCGCATCATGATGCAGCCGGCGGCAATCAGCGGCGCGGTCGAGAAGCCGAACTCGTCGGCGCCTAGCAGAGCACCGATGATGACATCCCGGCCGGTCCGCAGGCCACCATCGACCTGCAACGCGACACGGGAACGTAACCCGTTCAGCACCAGGGTCTGGTGCGTTTCGGCAAGCCCCATCTCCCACGGCGAACCCGCATGCTTGATGGAGGTCAGCGGCGATGCACCGGTGCCGCCGTCATAGCCGGAAACCGTGATGTGATCGGCGCGCGCCTTGGCAACGCCGGCGGCAACCGTCCCGACACCAACCTCGGAAACGAGCTTCACGGACACATCCGCCGCCGGATTGACGTTCTTCAGGTCATAAATGAGCTGCGCCAGATCCTCGATTGAATAAATATCGTGATGCGGCGGCGGCGAGATCAGGCCGACACCTGGTGTCGAATGGCGAGTCTTGGCGATCGTCGCATCGACCTTGTGGCCCGGAAGCTGGCCACCCTCACCGGGCTTTGCTCCTTGGGCAACCTTGATCTGCATCATGTCGGAGTTGACGAGATATTCCGTTGTCACGCCGAACCGCCCGGACGCGATCTGCTTGATGGCCGAACGCTCAGGATTGGACGAACCATCCAGCAGCGGCAGGTAGCGATCGGGTTCTTCGCCGCCCTCGCCGGTGTTGGACTTGCCGCCGATCCGGTTCATAGCCACGGCCAAGGTGGCGTGCGCTTCGCGGCTGATGGAGCCGAAGCTCATCGCCCCTGTCGAAAAGCGCTTCACGATCGCGGCAGCCGGTTCAACCGAGTCGATCGGAACCGGGGCTCGGCCGGATTCTTCTGCCAGCCGGATCTTGAACAGGCCGCGAATGGTCTGGGCCCGCGATGCGTGGCTGTCGACCTGCTCCGAATATTCCTTGAAAGTTTCCCAGGAATTCTTGCGAACGGCATGCTGCAGCGTGGCAACCGCGTCGGGCGACCACACATGCGCTTCTCCACGCATGCGGAACATGTATTCGCCGCCAACCTCCAGGGCAGTCCGAAGCACGGGGTCGGACCCGAAGGCATCTGCGTGACGCCGCACGGTTTCTTCCGCCACTTCCTCCAGCCCGACGCCCTCGATCAGCGACGCGGTGCCCGCGAAATACTGGTGCACGAAGTCGGTCTTCAGGCCGATCGCGTCGAAGATCTGCGCGCCGCAATAGGATTGATAGGTCGAGATGCCCATCTTGGACATGACCTTGAGAAGGCCTTTCCCGACGGACTTTATGTAGCGATAAACCAGCTCATGCGTGTCGACTTCCGGCGGGAACTCGCCCCGCTTGTGCATGTCGAGCAGGGTGTCGAACGCGAGATAGGGGTTGATCGCCTCGGCGCCATAGCCGGCGAGGCATGCGAAGTGGTGGACTTCGCGCGGCTCGCCGGTTTCAAGAACCAGGCCAACCGACGTACGCAGGCCCTTGCGGATCAGGTGATGGTGAACGGCCGCCGTCGCAAGCAGCGCGGGAATGGCAATCCGATCCGGTCCGACCTGCCGGTCCGACAAGATGATGATGTTGTAGCCGCCGGCGACCGCCGCTTCCGCGCGCTCGCACAGGCGGTCCACCGCACCACGCATGCCGGCGGCCCCTTCCTGGGCGGCATAGGTGAAGTCGATGGTCTTTGTGTCGAAGCGATCCTCGGTATGGCCGATGGAGCGGATCTTCTCCAGATCACCATTGGTGAGGATGGGCTGGCGCACTTCGAGCCGCTTGCGGCGTGAAGAGCCTTCCAGGTCGAAGATGTTCGGCCGCGGCCCGATAAAGGACACGAGGCTCATCACGAGCTCTTCGCGGATTGGGTCGATCGGCGGATTGGTCACCTGGGCGAAGTTCTGCTTGAAATAGGTGTAAAGCAGCTTCGATTTGTCGGACATGGCCGAAATCGGCGTGTCCGTGCCCATGGAGCCGACGGCCTCCTGACCGGTCGTCGCCATCGGCGCCATCAGGATCTTGGTGTCTTCCTGGCTGTAGCCAAACGCCTGCTGCCGATCGAGCAAGGACACGTCCTTGCGCAGCGCGCGCGGCTCCACCGGCTTCAGGTCTTCCAGAATGAGCTGCGTGTTGGCCAGCCACTGACGATACGGATTGGCAGTTGCGATCTCCGTCTTCACCTCGTCGTCGGAAACGATGCGGCCCTTTTCGAGGTCGATCAGAAGCATGCGGCCGGGCTGCAGGCGCCACTTGGTGACAACATGCTTTTCTTCCACCGGAAGCACGCCGGCTTCCGAAGCGAGGATAACCCGGTCGTCATCGGTGACGATGTAGCGCGCGGGCCGTAACCCATTCCGGTCGAGCGTCGCACCAATCTGGCGGCCATCGGTGAAGCAGACGGCGGCAGGACCGTCCCACGGCTCCATCAGGGCCGCGTGATATTCGTAGAACGCCTTGCGTTCGGCGCTCATCAGCTTGTTTCCGGCCCATGCTTCCGGGATCAGCATCATCATGGCGTGCGCCAGACTGTAGCCGCCCTGCGTCAGGAACTCGAGCGCATTGTCGAAACAGGCAGTGTCTGACTGGCCTTCATAGGAAATCGGCCACAGCTTCGAGATGTCGTTGCCGAACAGTTCGGAATCAACCGAGGCCTGCCGCGCCGCCATCCAGTTGACGTTGCCGCGCAGCGTGTTGATCTCGCCGTTGTGAGCAACCATGCGGTAAGGGTGCGCCAGCTTCCAGGACGGGAAGGTGTTCGTCGAGAACCGCTGGTGGACGAGGATCAGCGCGCTCTCGAAACGCGAGTCCGTCAGATCCCTGTAATAAGCACCGACCTGGTAGGCCAGGAACATGCCCTTGTAGACAATCGTGCGCGCGGACAGGGAAACGATATAGGCGCCGATGTCCTTGTTGCCGTTTTCCTGGAAAATGCGTCCGGAGATCACCTTGCGCAGGATGTAAAGACGCCGCTCGTACTCGTCGTCATCCCCGATTTCGGCTGCACGGCCGATGAACACCTGGCGATGCACAGGTTCGGAGGCCGCGATGTGGGGCGCCTTTGAAAGCGAAGAATTGTCCACCGGAACATCGCGGAAGCCGAGCACCGGCTGGCCTTCCGATTGCGCGGCTTCGCGGATCACGTCTTCGATATGAGCGCGCAAGGTTGGGTCCTGCGGCATAAAGATGTGACCAACCGCATATTGACCAGCAGCCGGAAGATCGACGCCCTGCGCCGCCATTTCCTCGCGGAAGAAGCGGTCGGGGATCTGCACGAGCACGCCAGCGCCGTCGCCCATCAACGGATCAGCGCCGACCGCGCCACGATGGGTAAGGTTCTCCAGCATCTGAAGACCGTCCGCCACGATCTGGTGCGATCTCACGTTCTTCATGTTGGCAATGAAGCCAACGCCGCAGGCGTCATGTTCGTTGGCTGGGTCATAGAGACCACGAGCTTGAGGAAGCGAACCGCCCGGAACGGCGGCAGTTTTCGTGGCAGCAGATCCCAAAGCGGGCTGCGTGACGCGAAGCGTGTCGTCCTTCATCATGGGTCCTGCCTCCAGTTGAGCCACTCGGCGTGAGCGGCGGGCGCATGAAGCCGGTGCGAAAGCAAAGGAGCTTTCGACCGGCCTGAACACTAGGTCTGATTGAGACAGCAATGCTGTCCTAACTCGTATGCCAGATTAACAAATCCCGCACAAGATCGAAACAGCAACAAATCGTCGCTGCGGCGCAATATGCGACAAGCGGTGCCTCGGTCGGCGCAATAAAATTTCGTCGGCTTCCGAATGTCGGCAGGAAGACCATGTGCCTCGCAAGAACGCCTTGCGCCGACGCTTCGTTTCGCGTGATGGTCAGCCTTCCCCTTGACCCCCTCACGGATTTTCTCATGTTTTTCGCTTCCGACAACTGGGCCGGCGCTCACCCGGACATTGTACAAAGCCTTGTGCAGCATGCGAGCGGCTTCGCCCAGGCCTACGGCACCAGCGATCTTGACCGGCGGGTAGAAGCAAGATTCGCGGAAATCTTCGAGCGTGATTGCCAGGTCTTCTTTGTTGGAACGGGCACTGCGGCCAATGCGCTGTCGCTAACGGCCTTCAACAAGGCGGGCGGGGTGACCTTCTGCCACCGCGAAGCGCACGTGATCGAAGACGAATGCGGTGCGCCGGAGTTCTTTCTTGGCGGATCGCGCCTGCACGGGGTGGACGGGCCAGCGGGAAAAATGACCGCTGACACGCTGCAAAAGGCGATCGCTCGCTTCCCGGAAGGCTTCGTTCACAGCGGCAGGCCGATGGGCGTGACGGTCACCCAGGCCACGGAGATCGGGACGCTTTATTCCCTGGCCGAACTCGACGCCATCAGCGCGGTATGCCGGCAACACGATCTGCCGCTGCACATGGATGGCGCACGCTTCGCCAATGCGCTTGCAACGCTTCACGTTTCACCGGCGGAAATGACGTGGAAGCGCGGGGTCGACGTGGTGTCGTTCGGCGGAACCAAGAACGGCTGCTGGTGTGCGGAAGCCATCATCATCTTCGGCGACCGCTTCACGGGGGAACTCCCCTATATCCGCAAGCGCGGTGCACAGCTGTTTTCAAAAACGCGCTTCATCGCAGCGCAGTTCGACGCTTATCTTCGCGATGATCTTTGGCTGCAAACCGCGCGCCACGCCAACGCCATGGCGCGGCAGCTTGCTGATATCCTGGCGCAGTCGCCCGGCGGCAGGCTCGGCTGGCAGCCAGAAGCCAACGAGGTGTTTGCCGTGCTATCCCCGACGGTTGCCGAGCGTCTCCAGGCGGCCGGCGCGGTGTTCTACCCCTGGAAGTTGCCTCGCACGAGCGACATCACCCTTCAAGAGGGCGAGCAACTGTACCGGTTCGTCACCAGCTTTGCGACAACGTCGAGCGATCTCGACCAGGTTAGCCGCCTGCTTCGAAACTGACAAAAAAACGGCGCCAAAAGGCGCCGTTTTTGTCCGCTACGACTTGAAGATCAGGCAGCTTTCGCTTCGATCTGCTTGGAGGTGTTTGCCGCCGAGCCGATGGAAATCTTGCGAGGCTTCATTTCCTCCGGAACGTTGCGCTTCAGCTCGATATGGAGCAGGCCGTTCTTGAGGTTGGCACCGCTGACTTCAACATGGTCTGCCAGCTGAAAACGACGCTCGAAGGTGCGCGAAGCGATACCGCGATAAAGCAGTTCAACGCCTTCTTCGCTTTCGGACTCGTTCTTTTCGCCCTTGATCGTCAGCACATTGCGGTGGGCCTCGATCGAGATTTCCTCATCCGAGAAGCCGGCCACCGCCATGGAGATGCGGTAAGCATCCGTGCCAGTGCGCTCGATGTTGTAGGGCGGATAGCTGGTGCCCGCGTCAGGCTGGCTCAGCGTGTCGAGCATGCCGAACAAGCGGTCGAAACCGACAGTGGAGCGGTAAAGCGGCGAAAAATCTACGTGACGCATGATGTGTTCTCCTGTGAGCAACAAGGTTTGCGTATGGCCGGTTGCAGAACCCACAAGGGCGTTCTTGCCAGCCAGCGGCCCCAAACAGGCGACCGCAACGGATAGGTGGTGAGACCGAAAATCGGTTTCAAGAGGATTTTTTCAGTGCCGGTGCATGAAAATGAACACCGCCTAAACCGCTGTGTCCGGCCCTGTTCAGCCAACGGGGCCTAGAAGCCCGCCAGCGGCAATGGAGCTCTTCCGTGCTGCTGGATGCAGCTTCGGGTGCTACCGTCCCTTCCGCTCGGTGCTGCAAGCCGGGAGCGCCGAAAGGTGCTTCCGGCTTTCCTTTGCTCAGCCCCAGAAAAGAAAAAAGCCCGATCGCAAGGACCGGGCTGAGTTGATGGAGTGCCTAAAAGGCTAACCTCCAGAGGGGAACACTCGCGGGCGCTAATGGGAGGAGAACGCGCCCGGGAGATGACGGTGATATGGGCCGCTTCTGCTTAAACATCAAGCAGGCTGTTTTGCATTGCACCCATGCAGAAACACAAGAACTGTGCATACTGCCAACCAACGATGCAATGAGTGATGATCGCGCTCGCACAAGCGTGCCGCACGAGCGCAAAGCCGGATGCCCAACAACCCAGATTGCATGATTATTGTTCCCGCCCCGGTGTTGCGGCCGCGGGAAGATGCACAGCATCAAAACGCCCAGCTGCGCGCCTTTGACAGAAGAAAGTCGCGGAAGACATGCAGCTTTGCCTGCTGCTTCAGGGCGTCGGGGTAAGCAAAATAGGTGTCATAGGAAGGCACCTCGGTTTCCGGCATCAGCTGCACGAGATTGGCTTCCTTTTCCGCCAGGTAGTCCGGCAGCATCGCCACGCCTGCGCCTCGCTGGACTGCACGCTTGATCGACAGGATATCGTTGATCTGCAGTGTCGCGAACCGGCGCGCGCCTTCCGGCTTTCCGGCTGTTTCAAGCCAGTTGAGGTCGGTCAGGTGAGAGGGCACGGGCTCTCCGAAGGTGACGATCCGGTGGTTGTCGAGATCGGCGACGCTTTCGGGTCTGCCATGCTTGGCGATGTAGGCCGGCGACGCGTAAAGATGAAAATGCACCGTAAAAAGCCGCCGTTGAATAAGATCCGGCTGCTGCGGCTGGCGGAGGCGGATCGCGCAATCCGCATGGCGTAGCGTGAGATCGAGCTCCTCATTGGCCAGCAGGATCTGGAGTTGTATTTCCGGATAAAGGTCGATGAACTCCTGCACCCGCTCCGTCAGCCAGCCAGCGCCCAAGCCGACCGTTGTGGTGACGCGCAGGACACCCGACGGGCGATCCTTTGCTTCCACCAGCTGGGTGCGCACGTTTTCCAGCTTCATCAGCACTTCATGTGCTGTCCGGAAAAGAAGTTCGCCCTGTTCCGTCAGCACCAGGCCGCGGGCATGACGGTGGAACAAGGGCACGCCGACATCGTGTTCCAGCGCGCTGACCTGGCGTGAGATGGCCGATTGCGACAAGCGCAGTTTCTCAGCGGCATGCGTGAACGAGCCTGCTTCAGCTGCGGCGTGGAAGACCCGCAGCTTGTCCCAATCGAGCGCCATCTTGTTTCCCCTCCGGCGCCCCTCTGCGCCGGCTTCTTCTTATTCTGCGGCTTCGCGGTGCACTTCGAGCCCTGCCAGGTAGCGCTCCGCCTCGAGCGCTGCCATGCAACCCATTCCCGCAGCCGTCACCGCCTGTCGGTAAATGTCGTCCGTCACATCGCCGGCGGCAAACACACCTGGGACAGACGTCGCGGTCGAATCAGCGGCCGTCCACAGGTAGCCGTTCGGCTTCATCTTGAGCTTGCCCTGAAACAGTTCCGTGGCAGGCGCATGACCGATCGCAACAAAAACGCCGTCCACCGGCATTTCCTCCACGGCACCTGTGCGGATATTCTTCAGCCGAATGCCGGTGACCGACGGCGGAAGAGGCTTCTGAGCCTGTTTGCCGACAATCTCGTCCACCACCGTGTCCCACAACACGGTGACGTTGTCCTTCGCCATGAGCCGTTCGCGCAGGATGCGCTCGGAGCGGAATTCGTTGCGACGATGAATAACGGTGACGTGGCGCGCGAGGTTCGACAGGTAAAGCGCTTCCTCAACCGCGGAATTGCCGCCGCCGACCACCACCACGTCCTTGCCGCGGTAAAAGAAGCCGTCGCAGGTGGCACAAGCGGAAACGCCAAAGCCCATGAAGGCTGTTTCACTAGGCAAGCCGAGCCATTTCGCCTGTGCTCCGGTGGCAATCACCAGCGCATCACACGTGTAAACGGTGCCGGAATCGCCGATCAGCCGAAACGGGCGCACATCAAGATCCACCGAGGTGATCAGGTCGCTCACCATCTCGGTGCCGACATGCTCGGCCTGTTTTTGCATTTCGCCCATTAACCAGGGTCCCTGTACGGGATCGGCAAAGCCGGGGTAGTTTTCGACGTCCGTGGTGATCATCAACTGGCCGCCCTGCTGCATGCCGGCGATCAGCATGGGCTTCAGCATGGCACGCGCAGCATAGATCGCGGCTGTGTAGCCGGCCGGACCCGATCCGATGATCGCAACAGGAGCGTGACGCGTCGCCATAGGGAATGCCTTTCGTAGCCGTTGCTTGGGGCAACAGCCAAACCATATCTGGTGCGAATGTAAGGCTTGGCACCGATCCCTTGCAAGGCAAGCATGGCCTTTGTCCACGCCCGGATCGGCACGCCGCGCTAGGCTTGGCAACAAGATTGCGTTATGCAGCCCTGCGGTTCCGCCGCAGTGCACAATGCTGTTCGGCGAGCGCCATGCCCCAAAAAATCGATCTCGACGCCATCGACTGGAAGATCCTGCGGGAGTTGCAGGACGATGGCCGCATGACGAATGTGGAACTGTCGCGGCGCGTCGGGATCTCGGCGCCACCCTGTTTACGGCGTGTGAAGCGGCTCGAAGACAGCGGCATCATCCGGCAATATCGGGCGCTGCTCGACCATTCCGCCCTTGGCATGACAGTTGTGGCTTTCGCGCTGGTGGGCTTGAACCGACAGTCCGACGCCGACCTCAAGGCGTTTTCCAAGCTCGTGCAGGATTGGCCGATCGTCAGAACTGCCTGGATGGTGTCGGGGGATTCCGACTTCTTTCTTCATTGCGTCACGACTGATCTCGCAACCTTCCAGTCCTTCGTGATTGAGGTTCTGACCTCCGCGCCTAATGTCGACACCGTCCGCACCGCGCTCACTATCCGGCAGGTGAAGGATGAAGGGATGATCGCCGTAGACGATGCCATGGCGGCTTTCTAGGCAAACAGTTCCGCCACCCGCCGCAGGAAACCTGCGTTTACGGCTTCAAACCGAGCCCTGGCCGCTTCTCCGAGGCGCTGCTTTTCAGCTTCTGGCATGGCAAGGATGCGCTCGACTGCCGCGTCGAAAGCGTGGGGATCCACGTAAAAGTTAGTGCCGAGGTGGCGCGGCTCGCTTCGCCCGAACGGGACGAGAACGCCGCAACTGGCATCAACATGCTCGTTCATGGGCGCGGCATCGGTGGTGAGAACAAGTGCCCCGACCGACAATCCCTCGAGGATGTGGTGCCCCCAGCCCTCCGAGCGTGACGGACAAAGATGCACGCCGCATCCGTTCTGGAGCGCCTGCAGCGCCTGATCGTCCATATAGCCGGAGATCAGTTGCACATTCGCGGGCAAACGGCTCGAGACGTTCACCTGTTTTTGCACCAGAAACAATTCGGGCCATTCGGGATGGCGCGCCCAGGCGGCAAGCACATCTTCCGTGCCTTTCAGCGTGGATCCGCCAGCAAGGTGGAAGAAGCGCCCGAAATCCTTCTGAACACCCGTCAGCAATCGGTCCGGCGATGAGAAGCCGAGATAGCTGGTGCGCACGCCGAGCTCACGGAAGATCGCTTCCGCATGGCGGCTTTTCGCAAGCACGTGCTCGACATGCCGCAGCCGCCCGATCTGTCGCCGCGGAAAGCGCTCCTGGTTGGGGATGAGCCATGTTTCGTTCGCCGCGCCGAACCACGCGGGATGCGCCCGCTCCAGGTGGACGATGCGACGGCCGCGTTTGGTGCCACGGATTCGCTCCAAAAACGAGCGCTCCTTCAGGGTGGCGTAGTCCGCCTGAAGACCAGCATCCGCCAAGGCATCGCGGAGGATAGCGGCGTCGCGTGTCAGTCCATAGCTGTTCGCCTTGCCGAGGATCAGCATCTCTGCGACCGGGCGCGTCACGGCGCTTCTCCCTGCCAAAGGCGATCATAAACAGCGCGGATCGCATCCGCTTCGCGTTGAAGCGGAAATGTCGCGCGCACATGCGCGAGTGCCGCCATCCCGTGAAACTCGGCAAGGCCAGGGGTCTCGAGGTAAGGCTGGATGGCGGCGCGTAGCGCGCCCGCGTCGCCGGCTGGCACTACCTGCCCTGTTCGGTCCGGCAGGATCATCTCGGCATAAGCGCCGGCGTCGCTTGCGACAACCGCAGCACCGCAGGCCATCGCTTCAAGCGGAGTGAGCCCGAAGCCCTCGTTGCGCGACGGCGCGACATACAAGGTCAGGCGCTGATACCACGGCTTGATGTCAGGAACTTCCCCCAAGAAAAGGATGCGATCCGCCAGCCCGGCAGCCCGTATCCGCGCCTGAAGATCGGCCGCAAAGGCCTGGTGTTCCGCCGTAACGCGCCCGGTAATGATCGCGGTCCAGCCAGGATGCTGGGGCAGAAGGTCGAGCATCGCCTCGACAAACAGGTCGGTGCCCTTCTGCGGACGGATACGGCCAAAGCAGCCGATCAGCTTGTGCCCCAAGAAGCCTGCTTCCGCGACTGCCCGATCGCGGTTGACCGCTGGCGTGAAGGTTCCGAGGTCAATGCCGTGCAGCACAACCGTGTGAGGGACCCGGAGAAACCGGCCGGAGCGCGCGCTGGTCGCGATCACGGCATCCATGCGTGCAATCAGCCACCTGGTGAACGGCTTGTGGTGGCGCTGCGCGGCAGACGTGAACACGATCTTCAAAGGCGCCCGGAAAAGATCTCGCAAAAGGAGGCCGCCGATCATCTCGACATTGCGACGCGCGTGCCAGATGCGGAATGACCGTGCTTCAGGCCGTCGAAGAAGCCCAGGCACCTGCTTCCAGCGCATTCGGGGCACGTGGGGTGTCAAGCCTGTGCCGAGGCTTGCAATCGGAAGCGTGCGGGCCTGCAGCGGCACGAGCTGGATGATCGTGCTGGTGACCCCCGAAAGCCGCTTCTTGAAATTGGGCGCCACAACAAGAAGGCGCCCGACGTCGATGTCGCGCGCCTTTTCTTTTGCTGCGGTCGGCCGCTGGTCAGCCAAAGCGGACGTCGACAACCTCGTAGCCGCGAGGGCCGCCGGGCGCATTGACCTCGATCGTGTCGCCGAGCTTCTTCCCGATCAGCGCCCGCGCGATTGGCGAGGAGATGGAGATGCGGCCAAGCTTCACATCCGCTTCCTGGTCGCCCACGATCTGGTAGGTCTTGGTTTCTTCCGTGTCCTCGTCAACAAGCTCGACCGTTGCGCCGAACTTCACCGTGTCGCCGGACAGCTTGGAAACATCAATCACCTCGGCCCGCGCGATGAGATCTTCCAGCTCATTGATGCGGCCTTCGTTCAGGCTCTGCGCTTCCTTGGCCGAGTGATACTCCGCGTTCTCCGAAAGATCGCCATGGGCGCGCGCCTCGGAGATGGCTTCGATGATCCGTGGACGCTCGTCTTGCTGGCGCCACCGAAGCTCTTCCTTGAGGCTCGTGAAGCCGCCGTTGGTCATCGGCACCTTGTTCATTCCCGTCCCTCCGTCATCCGACCCTTGTTTCTGGTCGGCTACCGCGCCTTGAGCGGTACAAAAGAAAACGGCCCGGTAGCGCGTGGCTAGCGGACCCAAATCGGCGTGCTCGAAACAATATAGCGAAGGATTTTCACGATTCCACGTCTATTTGCTACGGTTCTTCGCAGGCCCCGAGGATAGTCGGCCGCAGTCTCCTGACAACGGTGACTTGGCGAAGCATCGGTGTTTCAGCTACAGCGCGGCATGACGCGCATACAGGCCAACCTCCTTCTGCTGCTTGCGGGTGCCATCTGGGGCATGGGCTTTGTTGCCCAGGCGAGCGCAATGGCCGTGATGGGCCCGCTGCTGTTCGTTGGCCTTCGCTTCGCCGTGGCATCGATTTGCGTGCTTCCGTTCGCCCTGCGGGAAAGCCGGGGAAGCACCGTCCCGCTGGAACGCCACCATTGGCTAGCCTTCGCCTGGATCGGTCTCCTGCTTTTCGGAGCAATAGCCTTGCAGCAGTTCGGCTTGTTGAGCACCACGGTGACGAACTCAGGGTTCCTCACCGGGCTTTATGTCGTGTTCACACCGCTTCTGGCGATCCTGCTGTTTCGCCACTTCCCCCACCCCATCGTGTGGCCGGCCGCGCTGGCGGCGCTGGCCGGTATCTTCATGTTGTCCGGCGGAACATTGGTGGGTCTGAGCACGGGAGACTGGCTGACTATCGGCGGCGCCATCTTCTGCGCGGCCCAGCTCATCTTTATCGCGCGCGCGGCGCAGGATGCCGGGCGTCCGGTGACGCTGGCTTGTATCCAGTTCACCGTTTGCGGCGCAATTGGCCTTGTCGCGGCCCTGCTGCTGGAACCGATCGGCTGGGCAGCCATCCGCGGCGCCGCCTGGCAGATCCTTTACGCCGGCATCTTTTCCGGCGGGCTTGCCTTCACGCTGCAGGTGGTCGGGCAGCGCTACACCACGGCCGCGCAAGCTGCCATCTTCCTGTCTTCGGAAGCGGTGTTTGCAGCCATGTTTGGCGCCTTGTTCCTCGGCGAACGCCTGCCGGCGAGCGGTTTGGCAGGCTGCGGCTTGATCCTTGCGGCCATGTTGCTGGTGGAAATCGTGCCGGCAATCCAGGAACGCCGGAGCGCCCGCGCCAGCGCCTGACACTGCGACAAAGAAAGAACGGCAGCGCCTTCTCATTGCCGCATCGGTCCCCTGCGCCAAGTAGATCGCATGGCATGTCCCGCGCGTTCTGGCCGAGTGGCCGCTTTCCTCGCCGCAGCAGCCGCCGCATTCTTGCCGGCGATGGGTGCCGCGCAGGAGAATCCTGAGCTGCCCCAGGTCATGCCGGCTCCTGAAGCTGCGCCTCGGGAAGGAAGTCTGGTACCTGCGGCGCCGGTGGCTCCAGAAACCGGTTCAGAACCGGTGGCTCAGGAACTTCCAGCCACCCCGCCGAAACCGGAAGAACGGCCAAAGGCAGCACCCCCGGAAGAGCCCGCCAGCCCAGCCATTGCAGACCGGCCGATGAAAGCGGACCCGACTGGCCCCAAGCCAGTGCAGGGGCCGCCCCTCCCCGCGTCCCTGGTGGGAGCGTTGCCGGCGGAAGAAATCGCCTGTCGGGCAGACCTCACGAAGCTCGGCGTTTCCTTTGAACCGCGTCCGCCTGAAAGCGGCGAAAACGGGTGCGCGATGCCTTACCCTCTCGCGGTTGCCGAGCTGGGCGGCGGCATTGCCGTGGAACCGCCTTTGATTGCAAATTGCGCCGTCACGAGAGCGGCAGCCGAGTTCATGCAGTCGAAAGGGCAAGCTGCCGCGGAACGGCACCTGGGCGAACGGATCGTGAGCCTAGCGAACGGGTCCGGCTACGTCTGCCGACCGCGACGAGGAACGCAGAAGCTATCGGAACATGCTTTGGGCAATGCCATCGACATCATGAGCTTCGAGCTTTCCGGCGAAGGCAACATCGTCGTTGGGCAAGAAGAGGGCCCGGACGAAGCAGCCTTCATTCAAGAAGTGCGCAAGGAAGCGTGTGGGCCTTTCACCACCGTGCTTGGGCCGGGCTCGGATGCGGATCATTCCGATCATCTCCACCTTGATCTCGCCGATCGGCGAGAAGGGTCAACCTTCTGCCAATAATGCAACTTTGATTCAATTCTGATCATGGTGAAGAGCGGGTTAAAAGCGCATTGCTAACCCCTTGATTTTACATGATCTGGTTTCGTGTGACCGCGATTGCTGAAGCCGCTGCTGAACTTTCCTTTAGGATCTGAGGCTACCTTGGGGCCTCCGTTCGGAAGGAAGTGCCATGCCCGTTCAAGCTTCTCGCAAGGTGCTCTTGCAGGCCAAACATCCCGCTCGCATCGTGCTGCTTGCGTCCGCTCTCATCGGCCTTGTGAGCCTCGCTGCCTGCGGAAGGGCGGAGCAGGCGCGGCCCAGCGCGAGCGTCACCAAGTCAGGCGCTGGCCTGCAGCGCCTCGTTCCATCCAACCCGATGATGGTCGGATATCCCCGCTTGAGCCTGCCGATGTCGCAGCTTGGCGCCGAAACGATGCCGGCGGATGAAGTCGCCTGTCGCCGCGAGTTGAAGCGCCTCGGCGTGACTTACCAGGATCTGGCGCCGATCAACGATGGCGGCGCCTGCAGCATCGACTACCCGGTGAAGGTGTCGCAGCTTTCGGGCGGCATTAACATGGCGCCCGCTGCCACGCTGAGCTGTGACATGGCGGTGGCTTTTGCGAGCTGGACCAAGAATGAACTCGCTCCCAATGCGCGGCGTCGCTACTGGTCAGGCGTCAAGACGATCCATCAGGGCTCCAGCTATTCCTGCCGGCGCATCAACCGCACCAATGTCGCGTCGGAACACTCGAAGGGCAACGCGCTCGACGTGATGCGGATCGAACTGAACAACGGCCGCGACATCAAGGTGGAAAAGCAGGGACTATTTGCATTCCGTGCACGCGGCTTGCTCAACACGGTGCGTGCGGACGGTTGCGATTATTTCACGACCGTCCTGGGCCCCGGCTACAACGCCGATCATGCCGATCACTTCCACTTCGACATCAAGGACCGCCGCAACGGCTACCGCGCTTGCCGCTAAACAGGGGAAACCTTTACCGACCCCGCCTGTTTACGGAGCATTCCCACTTCGCACAGCGCGGCGTGGGGTGATATGGAACGGGCATGGTCTACATTGAAGTTCTTATCGTCGTTGTCTTGATTATCATCAACGGCCTGCTTGCCATGTCCGAATTGGCGATCGTGTCGTCTCGGCCAGCCCGCTTGAAGGCAATGGCTGATAAAGGCTCCACCGGCGCTGCAAAGGCGCTTGTTTTGGCTGGCGATCCGGGCCGCTTCTTGTCGACCGTTCAGATCGGCATCACCATGGTTGGGGTGTTGTCCGGTGCGTTTTCAGGCGCAACACTGGGCCAGCGTTTGTCAGGCCTGCTGATTGAAGCCGATGTTCCTGCCGGAATAGCCAACGCGGTAGGCGTCGGCCTCGTGGTCGCTGCGATCACCTATGGTTCCTTGATCATCGGCGAACTCGTCCCCAAGCAGATCGCGCTGCGCAATCCAGAAGGTGTTTCCGCTCGCGTGGCGCCCGCCATGGCGGTGCTCGCCGTGATCGGCGCGCCGCTTGTCTGGTTCCTCGATGTTTCCGGCCGCGCGGTTTTGCAGCTTCTTGGTCAGAAATCGGATGGGGAGGAACGGGTTACTGATGAGGAGATCAAGTCGCTGATCGCCGAGGCGGAAGGAGCGGGCGTCATCGAAACGGACGAGCGCGCCATGATTGCGGGCGTCATGCGTCTTGCAGACCGTACGGTGCGCGGCATCATGACACCGCGCACAGATGTCGACTGGGTCAATGTGCAGTCGGAGTCTGAATCGGTTCGACAAGCCCTGATCGACACGCCGCATTCCCGGCTGCCGGCCGGGGATGGCAGCGTGGACGACATGGTGGGCGTTATCCAGACCCGCGAACTTCTTGCAGCGATCCTAAGCGGAACGTCGCCACTCGACATCAAGGATTTCGTGCGCCAGGCGCCGATCATCCATGACAACGCTGACGCTCTCGCCGCTTTGACGACGCTCAAGGAAGCGTCGGTGCCCATGGCTCTGGTGCATGACGAGCACGGCCATTTCGAAGGCATCGTCACGCCGGCGGACGTGCTGGAAGCAATCACCGGCGCATTCCGCTCGGATTACACCGACGACGGCAACCCGAACGCCGTGCAGCGCGAGGACGGTTCCTGGCTGCTGGCTGGCTACATGCCGGCCGACGAGATGGCGGATATCCTGAAGCTGACCCTGCCGGAAGACCGCGACTACGAAACGCTCGCCGGCTTCGTTCTCGCGCAACTGGCGCACCTGCCGGCTACAGGTGAAAGCGTGGATGCTCTGGGCTGGCGCTTCGAAGTCGTTGATCTCGACGGCCGGCGCATCGACAAGGTGATTGCGCATCCTCTTGCCGGCGTACGGCTGGCCGCCGGCTGAGTTGATTGGCGCGCGTGAAGCGCGCCCCGCCGATGTCTGAAATCAGGCCGCTTTCGCGCTCTGCGTCAGATCCGCATCGCGTGCGGCCTTGGTCGCCTTTACCCACCATGCAAGCTGCGCGACCGTGTCTTCCGCGGCCTTCACCAGGTGCGGGAAGTCCGAAAGCGATTTGCCGTCATTCACCACCGCAAGATACTCGCCGAACATGATGTGCACTGCGTTGCGCGTGGGCACCATCTGAAGCTCAACCGCATGCAGGCGCAGCTGCTCGATCGCCCGGGCGCCACCGACACCGCCATAGCCCACAAAAGCGGCGGGCTTTTTCGCCCACTGCGGATAGGCCCAGTCCAGCGCGTTCTTCAGGGCCGCAGTCGGGCCGTGCGAATATTCGGCTGCGGTGAAGATGAAACCATCCATCTCCTCGAGCTTCGCCTGCCATTGGCGGGCGACGGGGTTCTGCGAGGCACCGTAAGCAGGTGAAACGGCTTCATCGAAAATCGGGAGCGGAAAGTTCTTGAGGTCGAGGATTTCGACGTCCATCGTGCCGTTCGCGCGGGCAAAATCGGCGATCCAGTTTGCTGGCTTGTCGGCGAAGCGGTTGCTTCGGACGCTTCCGATCACGACGGCGATCTTGGCTTGGGATGAGACATGGCGGCATTCCTTGAGAACCGGGTTCAAGGCCCGGCTTGGCTGAAGACAGGGACCCGAGGCGTGTCTGCCTCTGGTATCGAATGGTAACCGAGGCTATATACGAAACCGCCTTCTCCGCCCGCAAGAAGGCACGTTTCTGAAACCAAGGTTACCTTCGGGTGACTGCCGACCAGGAGGGTCTTGGACCATGATACACGGCAACAGTGCTGATTGTCGCGCCGTCAGCGGGATCCTAGCTCGCGTCGGGGACAAATGGACCGTGCTCGTTGTGGAACTGCTTGGGAAAGGTCCGATGCGGTTCAACGAATTGCGCCGGATGATCGGCGGCATTTCGCAGAAGATGCTGACGGCCACCTTGCGCGGCCTGGAGCGGGACGGCTTCGTCACCCGCACGGTTTACCCGACGATCCCGCCGCGTGTGGATTACGAGCTGACGGATCTCGGGCGAGAGCTGCTTGTACCGGTACATGCGCTTGGCGATTGGGCGCGCGTCAATATCGGCCGGGTTGAAGCTGCGCGAGCCCGCTTTGACTCGAGCCAGAAAGCAGCCTGATCTTTACTCGGTCGGCACGTTCTTCGGTTTGCCCTCGGCATCGAGTGCGACCATGATGATTTCTGCGTTCGTCACCAGTTCGCGCTTATCAGATAGATAGCGCTGCGCCCAAGCCTCCACATGGAGCGTCAGCGACGTGCGGCCGATCTTGGTGATGTCGATGTAGATCTCCAGCGTGTCGCCGATCTTCACCGGCTTCGCGAAGGCCATCTCCCGCACCGCGGCCGTGACGACGCGTCCCCTGGCCCGCTCGGCAGCGCGTATCCCGCAGGCCAGATCCATTTGCGCCATAACCCAGCCGCCAAAGATGTCGCCGGCAGCGTTTGCATCGCCGGGCATGGCGAGCGTCCGCAATGTCAGTTGGCCTCGCGGGCCTGTTGGTTCAGACATGAGGTTTCCTTGTTTGCCCATCGCCACGGCTTCTTAGACCCGTCGCATTTTTCACAAGCAGTGCCGATCACCGCCTAACCTGAGCGCGCCCTGCTGGCTACCTTTGGCACACTTTTATCCAGGCCACGTGACGCGCTTTCCCATGCAGACATACGACTTTGTTATCGTCGGCTCCGGCTCAGCCGGCTCCGTGGTGGCCGAAAAGCTTTCCGCGAATGGACGCTTCTCCGTTCTTGTTCTGGAAGCAGGCGGCACGGATCGTCGTTTCTACGTCCAGATGCCCCTTGGCTACGGCAAGACCTTTTTCGATCCGCGGGTGAACTGGAACTACAAGGCCGAACCCGATCCTGGCCTTGCCGGCAACGTGGACCACTGGCCCCGCGGCAAGATCATAGGCGGCTCGAGCTCCATCAATGCCATGGTCTGGATTCGGGGAGCGCGAGAAGACTATGATGACTGGGCAGCGGCCGGAAATCCCGGCTGGAGCTATGACGACGTGCTGCCCGCCTTCAGGGCGATCGAGGACAATGAAGCAGGCGGGGACGAGTGGCGCGGACGGGGCGGCCCTGTGCATGTCAGTGACAACCACCGCTTCATCCATCCCTTGACAAAGCGCTTCCTTCAGGCCGGCGAAGAACTTGGCCTGCCCCGCAATCCTGACTTCAACGGCAAGGCGCAAGACGGCGTCGGCGTGTACCAGATCACGACGCGCGACGGTCGGCGCATGTCAGCCGCGCGCGCCTTTTTGCGCCCGGCCTTGAAGCGAAAGAACGTGCGCCTTGAAACCGGCGCCCATGCCACTCGCATCCTGTTTGAAGGCAAGCGCGCGGTCGGCGTCGAGTACGTTCGGCGAGGCCAGAAAATGACCGTGCGAGCCGGCCGTGAAGTGGTCGTCAGCAGCGGCTCGGTCAACACACCGCAGCTCCTGCAACTGTCCGGCGTGGGGCCCGCAGCATTGCTGCAAGGCTTCGGCATCAACGTCATTCACGCCAATGAGCATGTCGGCGCCAACCTGCAGGATCACCTTGGCATCAACTACACCTGGCGCGGCAACATCGCGACGTTGAACCAGATCCTGCGGCCTTGGTGGGGCAAGGCGATGGCGGGCGCGCAGTATCTGCTTTTGCGTCGCGGCCCGCTGTCGATGAGCATGAACCAGGGCGGAGGCTTTTTCCGCACCGATCCCGCTCAGAAGCGCGCCAACATGCAGCTTTATTTCCAGGCGTTTTCTACCGTGCTGCCGCGGCCGGGCGAGCGGCCGATCCTGTCGCCTGATCCTTGGCCGGGTTTTTCGATCGGGCTGTCCAATTGCCGGCCGTCCAGCCGCGGCGAGATCATGATCCGCTCCGCAGATCCGATGCAGCACCCCCGCATTTCAGCCAACGCTTTTTCCACGGAAAACGACGTGGCCGAGATGCTCGACGCCGTGAAGTTCCTGCGAAAAATGGCGGCTACAGAGGCCTTCGACGGCGTTCTGGAGGAAGAAATGCTCCCCGGCGCCCGCGTTCAGTCCGATGAGGAACTGGTCGACGACTTTCGCCGTCGCTCCGGCACCGTCTATCATCCCGTTTCGACCTGCCGCATGGGGCCGGACCCGAGCCAGTCCGTTGTGGACGCTCGGCTGCGGGTGCACGGGCTTGAAGGCCTGCGCATAATCGACGCCTCCATTTTCCCGTCCAACATCACCGGCAACACCAACGCCGCCGCCATCCTGACCGGCTGGAAGGGCGGCGAAATGCTGGTCGAGGACCACCGCTGACAGTTGAGGAGCCGCGATCATGAAGATCACTGACGTCAAAACCTGGGTTGTGGGCAATCCGCCGCCCGGCATCGGCGGCCGCTACTTCATCTTTGTCAGGCTGACCACCGACCACGGCGTGGTGGGTTACGGAGAGGCCTATTCCGCCACCTTCGATGCGCATCTGACCGCCAGGATGATCGAGGATCTGGCCGAGCGCTTCTTTATCGGCCACGACCCGCATGACATCGAGGTGTTTTTCCGGCGCTGTTACTCGGTGGGCTTTTCGCAGCGCCCGGACCCGTCCGTGATGGGCTGTTTCTCCGCGCTTGAGATCGCCTGCTGGGACATCATCGGCAAGGAAGCCGGCAAGCCCGTCTACAAGCTGCTGGGGGGGCAGGTGCATGAACGCCTTCGCTCCTACACTTACCTTTATCCGCGAACGGGTTCGGTCCACACCGAAGGCGGCGCAAGCAGCGGTCGCAGCGTGTACAACGACCCCGAACTCGCCGCCGAATGCGCCCTGCATTATCTCGAACAGGGCTTCAAAGCGGTAAAGCTCGACCCTGCCGGCCCCTACACGATCCATGACGGCCACCAGCCCCGCCTCGTGGACATCGAGCTTTCCACCCGCATGGTGAAAGCAATTCGCGAAGCCGTCGGCACCCGCGCCGATATCCTGTTTGGCACCCACGGCCAGTTCACGGCATCGGGCGCGCTTCGCATGGCGCGGGCCCTGGAACCCTATGATCCGCTCTGGTTCGAGGAGCCCTGCCCGCCCGACATGCCCGAAGTCATGGCGCAAATCGCCCGCGGCACGTCGATCCCGATCGCGACCGGCGAGCGCCTGACCACGAAGTTCGAGTTCGCCCGCGTGATCGAGCAGCGCGCCGCCACGATCCTGCAGCCGGATCTCGGCCGGTCGGGCGGGATTCTGGAAACCAAGAAGATCGCTGCCATGGCGGAAGCCTATCACATCCAGATCGCGCCTCACTGCTACTGCGGTCCCATCGTGGGGACCGCGAACATTCAGCTCGCCACGACTTTGCCGAACTTCCTGATCCTCGAGTCACTGAAGCAGTGGGATGGCTTTCATGCCGATCTCCTGAAAACGAAGATCGCGTGGGAAGACGGCTACGTCATTCCTTCAAGCGAGCCGGGCTTGGGCGTGGAACTCGACGAAACCGTTTGCGAGGCCCATCCATGGACGGGCAAAGGCCTCCACCTTGAGATGCAGCAGGTGCCGCTTTCGACCTAGTGGTCCGAGAGCCGCTTCGTGTCGTCGGCCTCCGACGGCAGCTTCAACTCATGCACGGTGAGCTTGCGAATTTCGACCTCGCCGAACTTCGCCTTGCGCACCGTCAAGCGCCCGATGGCGAAAGCACCGACGGCGACCGCGCCGATCGCCAAGGCTCCAAGGGCAATGCTGCCGACGGCGATGGCGCCAGTTGCCGTTGCCCCTTTCGCAGTTGCGCCGGCTGCGCTCGCCAGCTTGAGGGAGAAGGGTCTTGCTGAACGTTTCATGGGGTGGAATTCCGGCTGTCGCGCAACAACGTCCCGGCAGCCGATCAGTTCACGCGGGAAACGCTTGCAGCGTCAGGCTGCACCTGTCTCTTCGGGTTCGGCCTTGAGCGGCTTGGTTTCTCTCGGCTCATCCGCATTTTGTGCGTAGCTGGTCCGGACTTCTTCCGCGCTTGGCGGTGACGCTGGATTGCCTTCCAGAATACCAAACAGGGCTTCCACGTACCCCGCCGGCAGTCCACCCCCGCGCAGCTTGTCGATGAGCGACAATGACCCCACGCCGGGTGCGTCATTGTCCGTCAGGCCCACGAGGTTGCGTCCGGCCGGTTCCACGCGCGTGGTTGTTCCAACAACAACCGTTTCCTGGCCGATCACCATCGTCCGGGTGCCAACCTGAACCTGTTCGGATCCGACAACGACCATCTCCGTGCCGACCTGCACTTGCCGTGTCCCCACCTGGACCTTCTCGACGCCGACCACCTGCGCTTGGGTTGTGCCTGCCTCCAGACCAAGGGCGGCGAGAGGGCTGCCGGTCCGGTTGAACCAGCTCGGCGCAACGTCGGCGATTCGAAGATCCTGAGCATCGTCTGTTTGGAGTTGCAGCCGTCCCCTCTCGTCGAGGCTGGCGCTCAAACCTTCGATGCCATCGAATGCAGCCACGACCGCATCCGCGAACGATCCCTTGTTGGAGTCAAACTCGTACCGAGTTGTTCCCGAGCCGTCGCGAACGGAGATGCTCGACCGGCTTTCGAACGTGATCACGGCATACCCGCCGTCACCCACCCTGACCGCCAGATCGGCGCCGGTTTCGATGTTGGCCTGTGTAAGCGAGCGGATCGAATCGAGGGACCGATCGCCGGCTACGGTCGTGGCACGGAGTTCACGATCCTCATAAACGGCTTCTTCGGCGAAGATCGCCCGCTCCTGCGTAATAGCCCGCTCTTCAAAAACCGCTTCGGTGCGGGTGACATCCCGCGTTTCGGTGACGTCCTCCCGGATTTCCTTCACGGCTTTTTCGTAGATCGGCTGGTAAGTGCCTGGCATCGCCCCCTGCCTGATGCCAAGCTGTGCGGAAGCGCCACTGTTTGCAAGACTGGTCAGGCTGTTTCCAGCTTTGGCCGCTGCGACCTGACGTTGATTCACCAGCGTCACGAGATTGCTTTTGACGGATTCCACGCGCATGCGAGTTGTTCCCCCGTTGAGCGATGCCCAGGATTGCTCCTTGCATCACCTTGGCAGATGCGCGTTGCGGTAGATTTACGGGCGGAGCAGCAGTTCGACCGATCCCACTGATGGATCGTTTACCTTGCGGCGATGAGTGTTCGGGCGAGATCGCGCACGGTTTCCGACAAGAGGCGCGCCCCGCCGGGCTGCCAGCCAAGCGCCTGCAGGCGCGCGCTGGACATCGGATTGAACCCGCTCGTATCGGCGGCTGGGGGCAGTGGATAGGAAAGGCCGCTTTCCTCCTGCACGATGGCCAGCACGTCGCTGCGATCCACCATCAGGTCGGACACGTTGAAGACCTTTCCGGAAACATCCTCCGCCGGGAGCGTGAGCGACAGTTCCACCGCACTGGCGACGTCGCGGCAGTGCACCTCGGTTCCGGCGCGCGGTTCAACCGCTTGACCTGCCATCCAGGCGCGGATCATCGGCGTCCATTTGTCGTCACGGCCTGGCGCGGCCGGACCGTAAACGCCGGTGACCCGCAGCGACGCCGTTATGAAACGGTCGTCTGCCAGGCTCTGCAAGCGACGCTCTCCGGCCAGCTTCACTTCCCCGTAAAGCGTATCGGCATGAGGGCGTGTAGTTTCGTCCAGCACCAGGCCTGGAGGTTGCGTGCCATAAACGGCGCGGGTCGAGAGAAACACCGTGCGTTCCACGCCGCATGCCTTTGCGGCTCGGAACAGCGCTTCGGAGCCGTTGATGTTTCTGATCTTGAAGCTCTCGGGATCATCGCCCTCCCCGCCCCGGAATTTGCCCGGCAGATGGTCGAAGGCGGCATGCACGAAATGGCTGGCCCCCTGAAACGCCGGTGACCAGTCGATCTCGTCGCCGAGACTGGCTGTCATGAAGGCAACGGGACCCACGAAGTCGCCTCGCTCAGGCGCGTGGCGGCCAATGATGCGGACATGGTGACCCGCTTCGATCAGCCCGTTGACGATGAAGCGGCCCACGAAACCCGTGCCGCCAGAAACAACCGAAATGGGAAAGCTCATTGCCGGGCGGGGTTCGGGAGCATGTCGATGGAAGGAATTGCGGTTCCGTCGCGGAAAGCCTGCCACAGCTCGATGAGCGGCTTCAACTGTTCGGCTCGCGGATGATCCGTTTCCCACGGCTTCTCGTACTGGAAGTGCAGAACTGAGATCGCCTTCCAGTCCCAAAGCTCGGGCAGGTTGAACCACACATACTGAAGCATGTTGAAGAACACTGGCAGCCCATGCCATTGCGGAAAAAAGGCTTCCAGGAAGGTCTGGTCCGTCCGCCGCCAGAAAGCGTCGGGTCCGTCCAGTCGCGCGAGCATGGCATCAAAGGTCATGCTGGAGGGTTTCGCGACAAAAACGCCGGAATTCAGGCGGTGGAAGTCACCAAGCCCCTCGTAAACATTCGGAGCAGCGGAAAACTCTGGATATCCGAAAAGCCTGTCGATCGGGCGCAGAACAAGCGTGTCCGCGTCCAGGAAAACCACGGTTTCATATTGCGTGAGCTGCCAAAGCCGTAGCTTCGCAAAATTGTCCAGCGGCGTGTGAAAGCCGGGTTTGCGCCCCTTGGTGAAGGGCGCCGCACCGTGGAGCTTCGCCCGGGCATGGCGCTCGTTGAAGCCGTCCGACGTCGGCAGGAGTTCGGCCTCGATCAGCTTGGCGCCTTCACGCTCCAGCATCTCGAGATCCGTGCTCGCCGCGCCGCCGGTATGCAGCACAACAAGATCGGCCTCGGTCCTCGTGCGCTTCAAGGAGCGCAGCAGAACCGCGGCACCCAGTGCGTAATCGGCATTGGTGACAAGCGTAACGAAGGCGTGGCGGTGAGGCAGCAGGTGCAGCCTCGCTCAGCTGACGCTCTTCAGCCGCTTGCCTTCGGGATCATGCTCCAGCGTCGGCGCGATGTCCTTGGTCCAGGCTGACACGGCCGGAATGCGGCTGCGGTCGACGCGGTAGGCGAACTTCTTTGCAACATCCATGACTTCCGAAAGCAGGCCTTCTTCCAGCGTGATCGGGTTGAGGCCGAGCGCACGGAACTGATCGTTCTTCACCACCAGGTCGTTTTCGGCCGCTTCCTTTCGTGGGTTCGGCAGGTAAGCGACCGTTCCGCCGGCAATCCGGGCCACCATCTCGGCAAGATCGCGCACGCGGTGCGTTTCGGTCATCTGATTGAAGATCTTGACCCGATCACCCTTCTTGGGCGCGTTGTTCAACGCCAGTTCGATGCAGCGCACAGAATCCTGGATGTGGATGAAGGCACGCGTTTGCCCGCCGACCCCGTGAACGGTCAGCGGATAGCCGATCGCCGCCTGGATCAGGAAGCGGTTCAACACCGTGCCATAATCGCCGTCATAGTCGAAGCGATTGACGAGTTGCGGATGCTTTCGCGTCTGTTCTGTATGGGTGCCCCAAACAATACCTTGGTGCAGGTCGGTGATCCGCACGCCATCGTTCTTCGCGTAGAATTGGAACAGCAGCTGATCCAGGCTCTTCGTCATGTGGTAGATGGAGCCGGGATTGGTCGGGTAAAGGATCTCCTGGCTCACGGTTTCACCCGACATCGTCTCAATGCCTACCGGCAGATAGCCTTCCGGAATGGCAGCACCCACGGTGGAATAGCCGTAAACGCCCATCGTTCCGAGATGAATCAAGTGCGCGTCGAGGCCGAGCTCCACCATGGCGTTGAGCAGGTTATGCGTGGCGTTGACGTTGTTGTTGACCGTGTAGTTCTTGTGCCGGTCGCTCTTCATGGAATACGGCGCGGCACGCTGTTCGGCGAAATGGATCACGACGTCCGGACGCTCGGCGGCGAGCCAGTTCTTCAGCACGTCATAATCGCGCGCGAGGTCAATCAGGTGGAAGTGGATACGCCGCCCGGTTTCCTGGTGCCAGATGCGCGTGCGCTCTTGGATCGAGTCCATCGGCGTGAGGGATTGCACGCCAAGCTCGGTATCGATCCAGCGGCGCGACAGATTGTCGAGGATGTGGATCTCGTGGCCCAGTTCTGAAAGGTGAAGCGAAGTGGGCCAGCCGACGAAACCGTCACCACCGAGAACGGCAATCTTCATCGATTCGATCCTTGTCCAATATCTAAGCCGGCATTCCCTTAGCCGGTTTTTGTGACAGGATCACGCCCCGGCTTGAGAACTAGGATTCCACGCCGGGATAAGGCGATGTTTTCAACAAGGCTGCGAGGTGCGCCGCGTTGGACGCAACCATCTCCAGCGTCTGCTTCACCTTGTCGGGCGTGGTCTCCAGATCCTTGTAGTCGGTCGAGCCCATCGCTTCGCCGACCCAGTAGGCACCGGCATTGGCTGGAATCGTGAAGCCGACGTCGCTCAGCGCCTGGAAACACTCGGCATGGACATGGTGGGCGCCGTCCTCGTTGCCAACAACAACAACCACGGCGACCTTGCCCGCCGCCGGCATGCGACCCTTGTCGTCGGTTTCGCCAAGAAAGGCATCCATCCGCTCCAGCACGCGCTTGGCAACGGATGACGGCTGCCCCAGCCAGATTGGCAGCGCGAGAACGAAGATGTCGGCATCAAGCACGCGCTGGCGGAGCGCCGGCCACGCGTCCCCATTACCCATGTCGCTCTCCACACCCGGCTTGATGTCGTGGTCCAGCGCCCGCTCGATCGAACATGAAACGCCCCGCTTCTCAAAGGCTTTGAAGAGATCGTCCGCCAACTTGTCCGTCGAGGAGCTTTCCTTGTTCTCGGAGGCCTTGAGGGAGCAATTGAGCGCAAAGGCAGTGAGGCCGGCCATGTCGTGTCCTTAGGTCGTGTTAAACTCTCTGATGCTGGCGCAACGCCTCAGGCGCTGCTTGGTTCGCTCGACGCGCAGAGCAATCGCGCCTTCTGACAGCCTCCTGTCAGGACGATCAATTCAGGAGCAGCTAACCGGATGCGGCTCTTTTCTCTGTGCGAGACTCCCACCATATTGGCGGTATGGCCAATCCCACCTATCGTAAGACTGCGCCTTCGGGTCCGAAGAAGCGCGGCAATCCGCTGACGGACTATTTGGACGCGTCCGAGCCGCTGCATCGCGGCCGTGCACCCGCGGACACGATCGATCCCGAAGAAGGGCCAGTAGACGCGGCAGATGATGCTGCGCGAGACGGCTTCGGCGAAGCGCCGCAGGCGGACCTGACCGGCACCCCGCTGTCGGGGTCGATCAGCGACTGGGCCAAGCAGATCGAGAAGGAAGCCGAAACGGCGCCGAAGAAGCCGAAGGTTCCGAAGAAGGTGCCGGAGCGCTCGTCTGCCGCCACCAAGTCGGCACGCGGCACATCCATGGGCGGGGCGGCAACGCCGAAGGAGCGCGCCGCGGCCGGCCTCAATCCCGTTGCCGGCATGGACATCAGCCTGGAGGACGCCGCGTCGCTGTCCTCCTCCGGCGTAACTGCAACCGTGGCCGCCCTTTCGGCACTGATCGAAAGCGGTAACCCGCTGCACAAGAATGGCGTGCTGTGGACGCCGCACCGCCCTGCCCGCCCGGAAAAGTCCGAGGGCGGCATTACCCTCAAGATGACAACCGACTTCAAGCCGTCGGGTGACCAGCCAACGGCGATCAAGGACCTCGTCGAGGGCGTCGCTAACGAAGACCGGACGCAGGTGCTGCTCGGCGTCACGGGTTCGGGCAAGACCTTCACCATGGCCAAGGTGATCGAGGAAACGCAGCGACCGGCGCTGATCCTCGCCCCCAACAAGACGCTGGCTGCCCAGCTCTATGGCGAGTTCAAGAAGTTCTTCCCCGACAACGCCGTGGAGTATTTCGTTTCCTATTACGACTACTACCAGCCGGAAGCTTACGTTCCGCGCACCGACACCTTCATAGAAAAGGAATCGTCGATCAACGAGCAGATCGACCGCATGCGCCACTCCGCGACACGCTCGCTGCTCGAACGGGACGACGTGGTAATCGTCGCGTCCGTGTCCTGCATCTACGGTATCGGCTCGGTCGAGACGTATACGGCCATGACCTTCCAGATGACGATCGGCGACCGGCTCGACCAGCGGCAGCTCCTCGCCGACCTCGTGGCACAGCAATACAAGCGGCAGGACATCAACTTCGTGCGCGGATCGTTTCGGGTCCGCGGTGACACAATCGAGATCTTCCCCGCCCACTTGGAAGACCGCGCCTGGCGCATCTCTCTGTTCGGCGATGAGATCGAGCAGATCGTGGAATTCGACCCGTTGACCGGTAAGAAGACCGGTGAGCTCAAGTCGGTGAAGATCTACGCCAACTCGCACTACGTGACGCCGCGCCCGACCCTCAACCAGGCCATCAAGTCCATCAAGGAAGAGCTCCAGGGCCGCTTGGTTGAGCTCGAACGCGCCGGTCGCCTCTTGGAAGCACAGCGGCTTGAACAGCGCACACGCTTTGATCTGGAAATGCTGGAAGCCACCGGCTCCTGCGCCGGCATCGAGAACTATTCGCGCTATCTCACTGGTCGCAAGCCCGGCGATCCGCCGCCGACCCTGTTCGAATACATCCCCGACAACGCACTGGTCTTCATCGACGAAAGCCATGTCACCGTCCCGCAGATCGGCGGCATGTATCGCGGCGACTTTCGGCGCAAGGCGACGCTCGCCGAATACGGCTTCCGCCTGCCCTCCTGCATGGACAACCGCCCGCTGCGCTTCGAGGAATGGGACGCGATGCGTCCGCTCTCGGTTGCCGTGTCGGCGACGCCAGGCGCCTGGGAGATGGAAGAAGCAGGCGGCGTGTTCGCCGAGCAGGTCATCCGCCCCACCGGTTTGATCGACCCGCCAGTCGAGGTGCGTCCGGCGAAAAGTCAGGTGGACGATGTGCTGGGCGAAATCCGCGAAACCACGGCCAAAGGGTATCGCACGCTCTGCACCGTGCTCACCAAGCGCATGGCCGAAGATCTCACGGAATATCTGCACGAGCAGAACATCCGCGTGCGCTACATGCATTCCGACATCGACACGCTGGAGCGCATCGAGATCCTCCGCGACCTGCGGCTTGGCGCCTTCGACGTGCTTGTCGGCATCAACCTTCTGCGTGAAGGGCTCGACATTCCTGAATGCGGCTTCGTTGCGATCCTTGACGCCGACAAGGAAGGCTTCCTGCGGTCTGAAACGTCCCTGATCCAGACCATCGGCCGCGCCGCGCGGAACGTCGACGGCAAGGTCATCCTTTACGCCGACCAGATCACCGGCTCCATGAATCGCGCGATGGCGGAAACCAACCGGCGCCGTGAGAAGCAGTTAGCCTACAACGCCGAACACGGCATCACGCCCGAAAGCGTGAAGTCCAACATTTCCGATATTCTCGATTCCGTTTACGAGCGCGACCATGTACGCGCCGAGATTCCGGGTGCAAAAGAGAAGGGCGGCGCGAACAATCTCGTCGGCAACAATCTCAAGGCGCATCTCGATTACCTCGAAAAGGAAATGCGCAACGCCGCTGCCGATCTCGACTTCGAGAAGGCCGCGCGCATTCGCGACGAGGTGAAGCGCCTGCGCGAAACCGAGCTTGCCATTTCGGACGATCCGCTGGCCCGCACCGTGGAATATGAGAGCCCTGTTTCGGGCCGGGAGAAAGGCAAGCACAACAAGGGGCGCGCCGTGCATCGCGCGGTCGATGAGGAAACCGGACAGTCGCTGTTTGCGAAGCCTCACCTCGATGCGATGGGCACGTCCGGCGATCATGCGGTGCCCGCCGGAGCGGTCGAGCGCTCGCTGTTCCGCAAGAACTCGCTGGACGAAATGACCGTGCGGCGCACGGAAAAGCCGGTGGAAGGCACCAAGCCGCAGAAGCCGGTTGACGATCCGCGTCCGCTGATCCGCGCAAAGGTCGGCGCCGGCTCCTACGAAGATCCTGCGGACCAGCAGCGCCAGAAACGGCGCAAGTCGAAGACGGGGCGCCCGGGACGGTGAGCTGGCGGATCGGTCTCGTTGTCTTCGCCGCGCTGGTGTTTGGGGCGATGCCTGCCCTTGCGCAGGTCAAGGCCAAAGAGGTGGTGAAGACGTATGCCATTTCCGGCACCACGGGCCCCGAACTCTACGATTCGATCGGCGAAAATGGGCCGCGCATCGGCGGCATGGCCGTGACCGGCACCATTGCCCACACCAACTTCGATCTGCGGTGGCGGCGCAACTACCAGCCGGAAGGCAACGGCTGCCGTTTGGTTTCAGCTGTTCCGTTTCTGACGATCACCTACACAGTGCCCAAGCCGAGGGGATTGCTGCCGGCCGAAACCAAGCGCCTGTGGGACACGTTCAGCGACGGCATCCTTGCACATGAAAAGGTGCATGGCGCGCAGATCGAGGACATGGCAAACACGATCTATGCTGAAACGGTCGGCTTCTTTCAGCCTGATGATCCCGGCTGCAAAAAGATCCGCGACGCCATTCAGCCGCTGCTGGCCGCCGCATCAAACAAGCAGCGCGCTGAGGCGCGCGAATTCGATCGCATCGAGATGAGCAATGGCGGCAATGTCCACCGCTTGATCCTCGACCTCGTCAACGGCGGACGCTGAAGCGCACTTATTCTTCCGGTTCGGTGGTAAACAGCAGCGGATAGCCGGCGCGCTTGCCGGCGTCGGTCGCGCGCGTCGCCTTGGTTTCCGCCACGTCCTTGGTGAACACCGCCACGACGCAAACGCCCTTGCGATGTGCGGTGATCATGATCTGGTAGGCTTGGTCGCCCGTGATGCGGAACTCGGCCTTGAGCACAGCCGTCACGAATTCGCGCGGTGTGAAGTCGTCGTTGACAAGAATGACCTTGTGCAACTTGGGCCGCTCGGTTTTCGGGCGCAGCTTCGTGACTGGCGGCGTGACAGTTTCGCTCATGACGATCATAACCAGGAGGTGAACCGGAGCGCTTGCAGCTGTGCCGCAAGAGGTCGCTGGCTCCTGTTTAATCCTCGCAACCGCTTTTCGCAAATGCTGCGCGAGCCGACCTTCTTCGGGATTCGGCCGGTTGCGTGAAGAACGTTTCCTCCCACATCCGCGGCGCAGCGCAGCCAGGGGAGCGTCAGCAAGGATCGTCCAATGTAGAACAAGTACTTGTCAGCGACAGCCACGGATATACCTGAAGTTGTGCACCCTTGCCTAAGAATATCTTCCATGCGATAAACCCGTTACGTTTGGGCATTTGCCGCCGGGGGGAACGGCTCGCATCCATCCTTCCCTGGCTTCAAAATTCTGACGCCCGCATTGCGGGAACACGCACCGGTTTGAGCGCAACCAGAACCGGTGCCGATCAAGGAATGGGATAAGGAGTTTTCCCTCTATGGCGCAGACTGGTACTGTGAAGTTCTTCAACGCAACGAAGGGCTTCGGCTTCATTACTCCCGACGATGGCGCCAAGGATGTGTTTGTTCACATTTCGGCTGTTGAGCGTTCCGGCATGCATACGCTGATGGACGGTCAGAAGGTCAGCTTTGAAGTGGAGCCCGATCGCATGGGCAAGGGCCCCAAAGCCGTTAACCTGCGACCGGCCTGATCTACGCCACAGAATGAGCTTCGGGGAGGCGCGGTCCAGGCCGCGCCTTCTTTTTTGATCGTGCTGATGCAAGGCTGTTGCAGCTTTTCCTTGCCCGCTGCCGTGAAATCGGCCAACTTTCCTCCGGTGCCGGTGGAGGGGTCGCGACAATCGACCGTCGCTGCGCGGCGCCAAGGAACAGCCGGGCGCATGCGTTCCGGGGTCGTTATGCGGAGCGAGGACCAGACTAGATGTCACAAAGCGGGACCGTTAAGTTTTTCAATGAGGATAAGGGGTTTGGTTTCATTACCCCTGACGACGGTGGCAAGGATGTGTTTGTCCACATTTCCGCCGTTCAGTCATCCGGCCTGCCAGGTTTGCAGGACGGGCAGAAAGTGCGTTTCGACACCGAGCCTGACAAGCGTGGCAAGGGTCCGAAAGCCGTAAATCTGACGCTCGGCTAAAGCGCGACGATCAACTTCAATATTCAGCGCGCGTTCACAATATGCGCGCTAATTTTGCCGCTATGCCGGTGAAGAGATGGCTTGCGTGACCGGCGCAGGAGATCTGAGATGAAGCGCTTTCTGAAATCCCTAGTTCTGACGGCGGCGGTTGCTGCCACAACGTTGACCGCCTTTTCACCAGCCGAAGCACGTGATCGCTGGCATCATCGCCATCATCGCGGGAGTGACGCTGCCGTGGCAGGCATTGCCGGCCTGGCCGTCGGTGCTCTTGCTGGCGCAGCCCTTGCGGCGCCGCGCGAGCGCGTCATCATCGACGACGGCTATTACCCCGCCCCGCCTCCCCCGCGTCGCGTTTACGTCGAGCGCCGCTATGAAACCCGCCCGACGGTGGTTTACGGCGGAAGCTACGGCAGCTTCGCGGAACCGTGGTCGCGTGAATGGTATCGCTATTGCGCAGACCGTTACCGCAGCTTCAACCCGTCGGACGGCACCTTTGTCGGCTATGATGGCGTGCGCCGCTTCTGCGAAGCCAACTGAGTTCAGCACATGTGACGACAAGAAAAGCCGCAGCTTCTGCGGCTTTTTTATTGCGCGTCCCCCGTGAGGAATGGGTTGCCACGGCGCTCATCGCCGAAACGGCTGCCAGGACCATGTCCGCAGATGAAGCCGATGTCGTCGCCGAGCGGCAGCAGCTTGTTCCTGATCGAAGCAATCAAGGCGGCGTGGTCGCCCCCCGGCAGGTCGGTACGCCCGATCGATCCGTGAAACAGCACGTCGCCGACATGGGCAAAGCGCGCCTCACGGTTGAAGAACACCACGTGCCCCGGCGCGTGGCCCGGGCAATGCAGCACCTCGAACTGGTGCTCGCCGAAACCCACGACATCGCCTTCGGCAAGGAAGCGATCCGGTGTGCAGTTGCGCACAGCATCGGAAACCCCGAACCGGACAGCTTGCACTTCCAGGTTCTGGAGCAGTGGCGTGTCGGCTTCGTGTGGTCCCACGAGTGGAACCCCGAGCGCGTCCTTCAGGTCCATTGCGCCACCCGCGTGATCGATGTGGCCGTGCGTCAGCCAGATCGCCTGAACCGTGACGCCGTACTGCTCCAGCGCAGCCCGGATGCGCGGGAGGTCGCCACCTGGATCAACGACAACCCCTTCCTTGGTGTCGGCGTCGAAAAGAATGGTGCAGTTCTGCTGGAACGGCGTGACCGGCACGATGGCTGCGTTGAGTTGACCCATGATCCGCGACGTCTCCCTTGATCCCACCGGCTGGAGATAGGCCGCGCCGACCGCGAGGTCCAGAAAGGAAAAGGCGGCACAAGGCCGCCTTCCTGATGGTTTCGCGGTTGCCGCCCGTTGCTATTCGGCCGCGATCACGGACGCTTTCGGGGTCACCTCCGCGGTGTAGTCTTTCATCAGTTGCAGGCTGATCTCGCCCGGCGTGAAACGATATTGGCCGATCTCGGCGACTGGGGTTACTTCCGCGGCCGTTCCCGTGAGGAAACATTCGCTGAAGCTCGACAGTTCTTCCGGCATGATCACCCGCTCGTTCACCGCAAGACCGCGGCGCTTGGCGAGTTCGATCACCGTTTGGCGCGTGATACCGTCCAGGAAGCAGTCCGGCGTTGGCGTATGGAGGGCGCCATCCCTGACGAAGAACACGTTGGCGCCCGTGGCTTCGGCAACATGGCCGCGCCAGTCGAGCATCAGCGCATCCGCATAGCCCTTCGCTTCCGCCGCATGCTTGGACAGCGTGCAGATCATGTAAAGGCCCGCAGCCTTCGCCTTGGATGGAGCGGTGCGAGGATCCGGACGCCGGTACTCTGCCATGTCGAGGCGGATGCCCTTCAGCTTCTGTTCCGGGTCGAAGTAGCTGGGCCACTGCCAGATCGCGATCGCGCAGTTGATCTTGTTCGACTGCGCCGAAACGCCCATCATTTCCGAGCCGCGCCAGGCGATCGGGCGCACGTAGGCGTCGGAAAAGCCCTGCTTGCGCAGAAGCTGGCGGCAGGCATCGTTGATCACCTCCTCCGAATAGGGAATGGTGAAGCCAAGAACCTTCGCAGAATCATGCAAACGCCGCGTATGCTCCTTGAGCTTGAAGATTTCGCCGCCATAGGCGCGCTCCCCTTCAAAAACCGCGCTCGCATAATGAAGGCCGTGCGTGAGCACATGGATCTTTGCATCCGCCCACTTCACGAACTCACCGTTCATCCAGATAAAGCCGTCCAGTTGGTCGAATGGGACCGAAGCCATGGTAATCTCCCTAGGCGCTCTTGTTCTTGTTGATCACACCATTCCGGCAGCTGCCGGAATCTCCTCGCGTCCATTTTGATGCTAGATTGGGCGGCGATGAGGCCGATCAACGATATTTCCGAAACAGCCTGCAGGGGCGTGTTTCATTTCGCGTATCGTCGAAAAGCTTCATGAAAATTACCACAGATGGAATTTGTGTCAACAAGGCTGACATAAATTCGCAAGGAGCGGGTCAGCATGCCTCCAACCAAAGCCCAGACTGCTGGGCATCCCTCCGACCCCAAGGAAGCAGAAGTCATCGACTTCGACCTGATCGAGCTGTTTTTCTTTGCTTACCGTGACTTCACGTCCGACGCTGACCACATGCTGGATCGCATCGGCTTCGGGCGCGCGCATCACCGTATCCTTCATTTCGTGAACCGCCGACCCGGCCTCACGGTCGCGGAACTCCTGGATGTGCTGCAGATTACGAAGCAGAGCCTTGCGCGCGTGTTGAAGCAGTTGATCGACACCGAGCACATCATGCAGGTTCAGGGTCCAAAGGACCGCCGGCAGCGGGAACTGCATCCTACCGCCAAGGGAAAGGCCCTTGCCTTGCAATTGGCCGCGCCACAATCCCGCCGGATCGCCAGAGCATTGGCCACGCTCGGGGGAAACGACCGCCCGCTGATCGAGAGGTTCCTGAAGGAGATGGTGAACCAGGAGCATCGCAACCAGGTTGAGGTTCTCGGCGCTGGCGGTGCATCGAAGGAGAAGAACGCGTGAGCGAAGCTGCCACCATGCTGCATGACGATGCGGCGCACATCCTCGTTGTTGACGATGATACCCGCATCCGCACTCTGCTGAAGCAGTTCCTCGGCCAGAACGGATATCGCGTGACAATGGCTGCGAGCGCTGGCGAAGCGCGGCGCTTTCTTCAGGGTCTGGATTTCGACCTCATCATCCTCGATGTCATGATGCCGGGGGAAACGGGGGTCGAACTCACAAAGGCGCTGCGGGAAACCAAGCAGGTGCCCATCCTCATGCTGACCGCCCTGTCAGAAACCGACAGCCGCATCGAGGGTCTGGAGGCTGGCGCGGACGACTACCTGCCAAAGCCGTTTGATCCGCGCGAACTGCTGCTGCGGATCGGCAACATCCTGCGGCGCGGGGCTGCCCCGCAAACGCCAAAGGTCGAGCAGATCGTTTTTGGCCCCTACACGTTCCAGCTTGCCCGCCGGGAACTGAAGAAGGGCGGCGAAACGCTGAAGCTCACCGATCGCGAACAGGACATTCTGGTGATGTTCGCAGAGCGCGCGGGTGAAACGATCCCGCGCCACGAACTGGTGGGAAATGACGCAGAGGTCGGCGAGCGCACCATCGACGTCCAGATCAATCGCCTGCGCCGCAAGATCGAGCGCGACCCGTCCAACCCTGTTTGGCTTCAAACGGTGCGCGGCATCGGCTACCGCTTGAGCGTGGAATAGGCGCGCAAGCGGAAGGGCGCCTCGCCGCTTTGTTTGCACGCCCGCGATGCGCTAGGACATGGCCGAAGCTCGAGATTTCGCGATGGCCATGTCGTTTCCGCTACCCAAGCGCAAGTTGAGATTCCTGCCAGCCAACCATCCGCTCGCCGTGGCATGGCGCCGCTTCTGGCGGCAGGTGTCGCACATGATGCCGAAGCGCATCTATGCGCGCTCCCTGATTATCGTGATCGCGCCGATGATCCTGCTCCAGTCCGTGGTGGCGTTCGTGTTCATGGAGCGCCATTGGCAAACCGTCACCATGCGCCTGTCCGAAGCGGTGGTGCGCGACATTGCGGCCATTATCGACATGGCCGATACGTTCGTCGCTCCATCGGGAGATTACAGCCAGATCGTGCGGATCGCCCAGGACAGGCTCGGACTTCGTGCCGACATCCTGCCGCCTGATCCACTGCCGGCTCCCGGACCAAAACCGTTCTTTTCCATTCTGGACGAGGCGCTTTCGAGCGAGATCACCAAGCAGATCAACCGGCCGTTCTGGATCGACACGGTCGGCAACTCCAACATCGTGGAAATCCGGGTGCAGTTGCGCGATGGCGTTCTGCGGGTCTTTGCACGCCGCAACCAGGCCTACGCGTCCAACACCCACATCTTCCTTCTTTGGATGGTCGGCACCTCACTCGTGCTGATCACGATCGCGGTGCTTTTCCTGCGCAACCAGATGCGCCCCATCCTTGCTTTGGCGGAAGCCGCAGAAAGCTTCGGCAAGGGCCGCCCTATGCCCGAAGGTTACAAGCCGCGGGGCGCCGAGGAAGTGCGGCGTGCGGGAATGGCCTTTATCCAGATGCGCGAGCGTATTGAGCGCCAGATCGAACAGCGCACCGCGATGCTGACGGGTGTCAGCCACGATCTGCGAACGATCCTGACGCGCTTCCGGCTACAACTCGCTCTCATGCCCGGCAAGAGCGAGAAGGAGGCAATCGAGCAAGACATCAACGACATGCAGTCCATGCTCGAAGGCTATATGGCCTTTGCGCGTGGCGAAGGCGGCGAAAGCACGGGCGTGCTCGACCTCCAAGGCTATTTCGACAAGCTTTCGGAAGAAGCTCGCCTGCGAAAGCGTCGCCTCGTGACCCGACTGGCTGGGAATCCGGAAGTGGTGGTTCGGCCCAACGCGTTTGAGCGACTGCTGGGCAATCTGATCGGCAATGCGTTTCGCTATGCCGGTGTTGTCGAGGTGCAGGCCGTGCACACAAAGGGATCCCTGATCGTTACCGTTGACGATGACGGGCCCGGGATTCCGGAAGATCAGCGCGAAGAAGTATTCAAGCCCTTTTTCCGGCTGGACGAAGCGCGCAATCTCGATGAATCCGGCACCGGGCTCGGCCTGTCGATCGCACGCGACATCGCCCGCTCGCATGGCGGCGACGTAACGCTGGACAAGAGCCCCCTGGGTGGCCTGCGGGCCGTTGTTCGAGTTCCGGCCTGACCCCAGAACTATGAACCTCGGCTTAGCGGCGACAGCAAAGATGCCTTTTCCGCGTTCGGCCAAATGAAACTTCTCATGAGTACGCTCTCGCCATAAAGATCAAAATAGGTGGGGGAACATGAGAAATCTGTTGAGCAGCCTTTTGCTGGGTGCAACGCTGTTGCTGGGCTGGAGCGCCTCGCAGGCGTCCGCAGCATCGATCGTGGCTGACGTCAGCTTATCCAGCCAGACCATGACCGTGTCGCGCAGCGGTCGCGTGCTTTACACGTGGAAGGTCTCCACCGCCGGCGCCAAGAAAGTGACGCCCACCGGCAGCTGGTCGGCGAAGCACCTTTCAAAGAACCACCGGTCGAGCCGCTACAACAACGCGCCGATGCCCTACGCGATCTTCTACAACGGCCATTATGCCGTGCATGGCACCGATCAGATCAGCCGCCTCGGGCGCCCAGCATCCAAGGGATGCATCCGGCTTCATCCGAAGAACGCAGCTGTGCTGTTCGACATGGTGAAGAAGGAAGGCTTGAGGAACACGCGCATCACGGTGCGGCGCTAGATCGTTCGCTCCGCCGGCTGCCTAGAAAAGCTTGCCGCCGTTGGGCACGGGGCGCTCCACCGACGTCAGCACCACCGCGCCTTCTTCATCCGGCATGCCGAGTGTCAGCACTTCCGACATGAACTTGCCGATCTGGCGCGGCGGGAAATTGATGACGGCCAACACCTGCCGGCCGATCAGTTGGTCCGGCTGGTAGTATTTCGTGATCTGGGCCGACGAACGTTTGGTTCCGATCGCCTCGCCGAAATCGATCACCAGCTTGATCGCGGGTTTCCGCGCTTCGGGATACGGTTCAGCCGCCACGATCGTGCCGACGCGAATGTCGACCTTCTCGAAATCGCTCCACGCGATCTCCGGCTGCCGCTCACCACCAGCCATGATCAGGCGTTGCCAGCTGTTTCAAACAGAACGCCATTCAGCGCGTCGCGGGCAGCGCTGCCGGACCAAACAACGAAGCTAAAGGCCTGGTAATAGCACTCGCAAGCCTCAAGCGCGCTTTTCAGGAGCACCTCGACCTGCCGGATGTTGGGCTCCGCCCCACCGCAAAGAAGCAGAGACTGGCGGAACATGATCGCGCCTTCCTGCTCCCACAGGTCGAAATGGCCGAACAACATCTGCTCGTTGATGAGCGACAAGAGGCGCATGACTTCGAGCGTCCGGCTTTCCGGAACCTTCAGATCGAAGGCGCAGGCGAGATGAAGGGCCTCGTAGTCCGCCATCCACGAAAAGGACACGTGGTAATCAGTCCAGCTTCCAGCCACCGAAATGGCGATCTCGTCGTCACCGGTGCGCTCGAAGGTCCAGTCGTTGGTATGCGCAACCTGTTCGATGACATCAACCGGATGGGAGTCTCGCGCCAGATCCGCTGTCTGCAGATTCATCAAAACGTCCTGTTTCTTGCTCGGGAGCCGCAGCCCCGCATGATCGGCTTACGCAACACAGAAACGGTACGCTGGTGGAACACGACGAAGCGCTTTGTCGCCACTGTCCGCCCCCTCACTTGAGCGAGGCTGGAACACTGTCCGGCTTCTCCCGTGCTGCCGACCCGTTTCGAATCATGCAGCAGATTCAGTGTATTGCACGGGAGTCGTGGAGCCAGTGCTTTTTGCTGAATGCTTCAGGGAGATGTGGACAGAAAAAAAGGCCGCGATGACGCGGCCCGGTAAATGACTCAAGCAACAGGATTTTCCGCCCCGCCACCGTTGTGGAAAACTGCCAAGGGCAGCCGGTGTTTCGGCGGCTTAGGAGGCCGGCGGCTCCGATGGCGCGTCGGAAGATGGCGAAGTCGAGGCGAGCTTGGCTTCCAGCGCGTCGATGCGTGCTGCCAACGCGGTGTTTACCGCGCGTGCCTTGATCGCCATGTCGCGCATGGCCTCGAACTCTTCGCGTTTCACCACGTCCATCGAGTTCAGGACCCGCTCGGCCTGGGCGCGAAAGGCATTTTCTGCCTCGCGACGCAGCCCTTGGGCCGCGCCGGCAGCGTCGGTCATCAGCTTGGCGAAATCGTCGAAGATGCGGTTTGGGCCGGTGGTGCTCATGATCGGATCTCCAGTATCGGTTTGGAAGTAGGCGCCAGTTCCAGGGAATGCAAGAGCGGCACTGCCAGCGCTTGACCTCCCAGGAGAGGCTCTGCATGGTCCGGCCGATTCCCGCGGGACACGCTTTCATGCCGCTCAGCCTTTCGGCTCTGACCTTTCCCAACATCGATCCGGTGCTGCTGCAGATCGGCCCGCTCGCCATCCACTGGTACGGATTGGGCTATGTTCTCGGCATCCTGCTCGGCTGGTGGTACGCAAAACGCCTGGTGCAGAACAATAAGCTATGGCGCAACAACACCCCGCCGCTGAAGCCCGAAGACCTCGACGACTTCCTTGTGTGGGCAGCGTTGGGCATCGTTCTCGGCGGGCGCCTCGGCTACATCCTGTTTTACGATTTCGCGGCCTATCGCGCCGACCCGCTCCAGGTGTTTGCCGTGTGGCGGGGCGGCATGTCGTTTCATGGCGGACTGCTTGGCGTGGTTCTGGCCATCGTGATCTTCTGCCGCCGCCGCGCCATTCCGTTGTTCGGCCTGATCGACACGCTTTCGCCGGTGGCGCCGATCGGCATCGGCCTCGTGCGGATCGCCAACTTCATCAATTCCGAACTCTGGGGTCGACCCACCGACGTGCCCTGGGCTTTTGTGTTTCCGAACGGCGGACCGGAACCGCGCCACCCCAGCCAACTCTATGAGGCAGCTCTGGAAGGCCTGCTCCTGTTTCTTGTGCTTCGCCTGCTCACCCATCGCGCCTTGAAGCTGAAACAGCCGGGCTTCGTCGGGGGTGCCTTCATTACGGGCTATGGGATCAGCCGCATCATAGTGGAGTTCTTCCGCGTGCCCGATCCACAACTCGGCTATCTCCTGGGCGGCTGGCTCACGATGGGCATGATCCTGTCTCTCCCGATGATACTTGTCGGGGGGGGAGCCATGATCTATGCGAGCAGGGCGCGTGCGGCTTGAACACGCCCTTGGCGGAGCGGCTGCGCTCCCTGATTGCCGCGCAGGGTCCGATCACGGTGGCCGACTACATGGCCACCTGCCTGTTCGATCCCCAGCACGGCTACTACACCACGCGCGAGCCTTTCGGTCAGTCTGGTGACTTCGTCACGGCGCCTGAAATCAGCCAGATGTTCGGCGAACTGGTTGGCGTGTGGGCCTATTCCACCTGGACAGCAGTTGGTGCGCCTCAGCCGTTCACGCTGGTCGAAATCGGCCCTGGCCGCGGCACGCTGATGAAGGACATGCTGCGGACGCTGAAGCAGATTGCGCCCGACATGCTTCAGACAGCGGATGTGGCGCTGGTCGAAATCAGCCCGCGCCTCCGCGATGTGCAGCGGCAAACGCTAGCGCCGCTGCAGATTCCTGTGACGTGGTATGAAACCATCGCCGACCTGCCGGCCCAGACGCTGATCCTCGTTGGCAACGAGTTGTTCGATACCGTCCCGATCCACCAGTTCGTTAAAAGCCGTCAGGGCTGGCGTGAACGCATGATCACGCTCGACGAGACCAATAGCTTTCAGTTTGCCGCGGGGCTTGGGCAGCTTGACGCAGCGCTCGTGCCGCCCGCCGCCGAGCATGCAGCGGAGGGCGCTGTTTTGGAGACCGCGCCGGCACGCACGGCCGTGATGCAAGAGATCGCCGATCACATCGTTCGGCATGGTGGCGCTGGCTTGTTCTTTGACTACGGATATCTCACACCCGGCATCGGTGACACGCTGCAAGCGCTGCGCCGACACGCGTTTGATGATGTTTTCGCCGCACCGGGCGAAGCAGACCTCACGGCACATGTGGATTTCGCTGCTCTTGCCGCGACGGCGCGGGCGTGCGGTCTGGCCGCCCATCTCACCACCCAAGGCTCCTTTCTGTTGGAGATGGGGTTGTTGGAGCGCGCAGGACAGCTTGGCGCCGCTCGGGATGCGGAAGGCCGCGAAAAGATTTCGGAAACTGTGGAACGGCTGGCCGCACCAGGGCAGATGGGTGAGCTGTTCAAGGTTGTGGCCATGGCTCCGGAAGGCATCCCAGTGCAAGGCTTCGGCCGCCAATCCGACGACGATTGACTTGCTTCCTTCCCTGCCCCACGATTCCACAACAACGAACGCCTGCTTCGCAGCCGCGCCGGGTCTCACCTCGGCGGCGGCAAAACCCGGCAACTCTTCCTTCTTGAACAAGGCTCTCATGTCCGACAACAACCGGCCCGAACCGATCCGGTCCGCGCTGCTCGACGAGGTGGGCGGCACCGTCCTCCGCCACGGCTTCTTCACGAGGCAAGGCGGCGTGTCAGAAGGCATTTACGCGGGCCTGAACATCGGTCTTGGCTCTCAAGATGATCCGGCGCATGTGGAAGAAAACCGCAGGCGTCTCGTCGGATGGTTCGGAAAACCGCTCGCCTCGCTCACCAGCCCTCATCAGGTTCATTCCGCAGAAGCGGTAATCGTGGACAAGCCTTTCGATGGCGAAAGGCCGAAGGTTGACGCCATCGTCACCGCAACACCCGGACTGCCGATCGCCATCGCAACGGCCGATTGCGGACCGATCCTGTTTGCCGATCCGCAGGCACGGGTGATCGGTGCTGCCCATGCCGGCTGGAAGGGCGCCCTCACGGGAGTCCTGGAAGACACGATCGCCAAGATGGAAAGCCTCGGTGCGCGCCGCGAAAACATAGCCGCAGCGCTCGGACCCTCCATCAGTGCGGCCAACTACGAGGTGGGGCCCGAATTCGTGTTGCGCTTCCTCGATGCCGAGAGCGTGAACGAGCGCTACTTCGCTCCGTCGAACAAGGACGGCCATGCGTTGTTTGACCTGAACACCTACACGGTGGATCGCCTGAGACGCGCAGGTGTTCGTGCCGAAGCTCTGTTTCGCTGCACCTATGCGGAAGAAGACCTGTGGTTTTCCTATCGCCGCACCACACATCGACAAGAGCCGGATTACGGGCGGCAGATGTCTGCAATCATGCTGGAGGAACACTGATGGCGCTGCACTTCGAACAAAGCGAATTCGACGCCCGGCGGGACCGTCTCCTGATCGAAATGGGCGCGGCGAAGCTCGACGCCATGCTGCTGTTTGCGCAGGAAAGCATGTATTGGCTGACGGGCTTCGACACGTTCGGCTACTGCTTCTTCCAATGCCTGGTGCTGAAGGCGGACGGCTCCATGGTGTTGCTGACCCGCTCGGCCGACCTGCGGCAGGCCCGCCATACCTCGACCATCGACAACATCGTGCTTTGGACGGATCGGGCAGACGCCGATCCGACGCTCGACCTGCGCAACCTCCTGAACGAGCTGGACCTCCTCGGCGCCCAGATCGGCGTGGAATACGACACCCATGGGCTCACCGGCTTCAACGGCCGCCGCGTGGACGAACAGCTGCAAACCTTCGGCAAGATCAAGGATGCCTCCAAGATCATCCCGCGCCTGCGCCAGTTCAAGAGCCAGGCCGAGGTCAAAAAGGCAGAGCGTGCCGCTCAGCTGGGCGATGATGCCCTTGATGCTGCACTGCCCCTGATCAAGGCCGGCGGCGACGAAGGGGCGATCCTGGCCGCCATGCAAGGCGCGATCTTCGCCGGCGGCGGCGACTATCCCGCCAACGAGTTCATCATCGGCTCGGGCGCTGATGCGCTGCTTTGCCGTTACAAAGCGGGGCGCCGCAAGCTCGGCAAACAGGACCAGCTCACGCTCGAATGGGCGGGCGTGTACCACCATTACCACGCGCCGGTGATGAAGACGGTCCTGACCGGCCGCGCGACCAAGCGGCATGTGGAGCTGTTCGAGGCTGCGCGCGACGCGCTTCTGGCGGTGGAGGCGACCATGATGCCGGGCAAGACCTTTGGCGACGTGTTTGACGCGCATGCCAAGGTCATGGAGTCCTACCAACTGACCAAGCACCGCCTGAACGCCTGCGGCTATTCGGTCGGCGCGCGCTTCAGCCCGTCTTGGATGGACACGCCGATGTTCTACAGCGGCAATGGGGAACAGATCGCGGCGGACATGACCTTGTTCGCGCACATGATCATCATGGATTCAGAAACCGAAACGGCCATGACGCTGGGGCGCACCTACGTCACCACCGATGGTGCGCCGCGCCCGCTTTCGCGTCATGGGCTCGACCTCATCGTCCAAAGCTGATCCGGGCGGTCAGCTCACGCGAAGCGATTGGGTAACAACTCTGGTCTATCTTCCCCCTCCGGAGGGAGACCAATGGTCAACAGCCGAAACATTGCTGCGGTGATCTTGGCGCTGGCACCCGTTGCCGGCTGCAGTTCCGATCACCCGATCCCGCCGCTGGATGTCGGCTCAAGTTCCCGCCTTCTGAGCGTGATGCCGCAAAACGCCAGCCTGGTGGATGAAGCGAGCCCCACCTTCAGCCGAACAACGCCGCCGTCGGCGATCGCCTACCCTCGGAGCGATCTGTCGTCAGCCCAGGCAAGCCTGCCGAGGCTTGAACAAGAACCGTTCACAGACGGAGGCGGCTTTGGCAAGGAAAGCGAGCGCGTCACCTTCGCTGGCCGTGACGACCTTTCGCTCGACGAACGACGCCGAAACGCACCGCAAACCTTGGAAAGCCAGGCGGCAAGCCTCGGCGGAGTTCCGACCGCCGTTTCACGGCAGGAACTGGAAGAAGCCCCGGCGGCAACGACTGAGCCCGCGCCCCTCGCTTCCACCGGTCCGGCGCGCATTGCGCTGGCCGAAGTCAGCGGGGTAGGCGTGGATGCGGCAGCACCGCTAGCCAATCGCTTCGGGGAACAAGCTCGCGCCAAGGGTCTCTCGTTCACCTCGGCCGATGACACATCCGCGACCCACGTGATGAAAGGCTACTTCTCCATCGCCGACTACCAGGGCGAAGCGGTCGTAACCTATGTCTGGGACATCACGGACCGCAACGGCAAGCGTCTCCACCGCATCCAGGGGAGCGAGCCGGGCGGCGGAAAGGCTTCTGGCTGGGCTGGTGTGACTCCGGCCGCCATGCAGCGCATTGCCGATCGCTCGATCGAGGAAACAAGCAGTTTCCTCCTTTCGGAAGCCGGCTGAACGCCCTACGCAAAACTTTTTTCAGGTAAGTTTGGTTAACAACCCGCGCGCGGGTTGCATTGCGCGCTTTCGCCGCTAAAAGCGCCGTCATCCAACCGCCGGCGAAGACCGGCTGTCAGAGCAAGGACCAGCGATGAAGCTTTTTGCGGGCAACTCCAATCGCGTCCTTGCCGAGGCGGTGGCCCGCTACCTGAATGTTCCGCTTGGTCGCGCTTCGGTGCGCCGCTTCGCCGACCAGGAAATTTTCGTTGAGATCCAGGAGAATGTGCGCGGCGAGGACGTCTTCGTCCTGCAGTCAACCTCCTATCCAACAAACGACCATCTCATGGAAATGCTGATCATGATCGACGCCTTCCGTCGATCGTCGGCACGCCGCATCACGGCGGTCATTCCTTATTTCGGCTATGCCCGGCAGGATCGTCGTGCATCCGGCCGCACGCCGATCTCCGCCAAGCTGGTGGCAAACCTGATCACCCAGTCCGGTGCCGACCGCGTTCTGACCATGGATCTCCATGCCGGCCAGATCCAGGGCTTCTTCGACATTCCGACCGACAACCTGTTTGCCGTGCCGGTGATGTCGCGCGATGTGAAACAGAACTACGCTTCGCCCAAGCTGATGGTTGTGTCACCGGACGTCGGCGGCGTGGTGCGCGCCCGCGCGCTCGCAAAGCGCGTGGATGCGTCGCTTGCCATTGTCGACAAGCGGCGCGAACGCCCAGGCGAATCCGAGGTGATGAACATCATCGGCGATGTCGAAGGCGCCGACTGCCTGCTTTACGATGATATCGTTGATTCCGGCGGAACGCTCTGCAACGCGGCCGAAGCTCTGCTTGCGAACGGCGCCAACAGCGTCACGGCCTACATCACTCACGGTGTGTTGTCGGGGGGCGCGGTGGCCCGCATCACATCCTCGAAGCTTAAGGAACTCGTGATCACGGATTCCATCCAGCCCACGTCCAGCGTGGAAGCCGCGCACAACATTCGTGTTCTTTCGATTGCCGACTTGATCGGCGAAGCGATCTCGCGCACCGCGACGGAAGAAAGCGTATCCAGCCTGTTCGATTGAGGAAGGTGGTGCTCGGATGCCCTTGGGTGATGTCACCCCGATCCTGCGTATCTTTGACATTGCCAAGGCCCGCGCCTTCTACATCGATTATCTTGGCTTCGATGAAGCTTGGGAGCATCGCTTCGGCGAAAACTTCCCGCTCTACATGGCTGTGCGCCGCGGCACATGCGAGCTTCACCTGAGTGAACATCATGGCGATGCAACGCCCGGTTCGGCGTGCCGCATCCGCGTCCAAGATGCCATGCGCCTCCATGCAGAACTGAACGCGAAGAACTACGCCTTTGTGCGACCGGGTCTGGAGACACCACCCTGGGGCGGCAAGCAAGTTACCGTTCTGGATCCCTTCGGAAACCGGCTCGTGTTCTTCGAGCCGGACGGCTAGATCGTCAGCAGGGTCTCGTTGGAGACCTTGTGACTGGACCAAGCAATTGCTCAACAGATTGCTTGTTCCTTCTGCTGCAAAAGGTCTAAGCGGATGCCTCTGTTTGCCTGCGGGACCTGAACCATGAGCCAGTCCGGCGCGCTTCGCGTGTCTAAGCCGATCCAGAATGCGACCTTTGGCATCGTTCTGGCTGTCAGCTTCTGCCACTTTCTCAACGATCTGATGCAGACGCTTTTGTCGTCGATCTATCCGATCCTGAAGGAAAGCTACGGGCTGGATTATTGGCAGATTGGCCTGCTCACCATGGCTTTCCAGGTGACGGCATCCTTGTTGCAACCTTTCATCGGGCTCTACACCGACAAGAACCCGCTGCCGTTCTCCTTGCCGGTCGCCATGGCATCCACCATGCTTGGCCTTTTCATCCTGGCTGGTGCAGGAAGCTATTCGGTCCTGCTGGTTGGAGCCTGCTTCATCGGTCTTGGCTCTGCCATCTTCCATCCGGAATCGTCCCGCGTGGCGCGGCTTGCGTCCGGTGGACGCTTCGGCTTGGCGCAATCCGTGTTCCAGCTCGGCGGCAATTTTGGGTCCGCGGTCGGTCCTCTCCTTGCGGCCTTCATCGTTGTGCCGCGCGGGCAAGGCAGCGTCGCCTGGTTCTCCTTCGTGGCCTTCATCGGAATGATCGTTCTTTGGCGCGTCAGCGCCTGGTATGCCGGCGTGCGGCGTGCATCCGCCGGCAAGGGCGCGGCAAGCCTGCTCCCGCCCTTCCCGCGCCGGCGCACGCAGATCGCTTTGGTTGTTCTTGCCCTGCTCGTTTTCACCAAGAACATCTACACCGCCAGCATCGCCAGCTATTTTACGTTCTACGTCATCGAGCGGTTTAGCGTTTCGGTGCAGGACGCACAGCTGATGCTTTTTGTGTATCTGGGTGCGGCTGCAGCGGGCACCATCATCGGCGGTCCGCTCGGAGATCGCTTTGGACCCAAGGTGGTGATCTGGTTCTCCATCCTCGGCGTTCTCCCATTTACGCTGGCCCTGCCCTATGTCGGCTTTGAAGCGACCATCATCCTGAGCGCGCTGATCGGCTTAATCTTGTCGTCCGCGTTCCCGGCAATCGTGGTGTTCGCCCAGGAGCTCGTGCCAGGACGGGTAGGGATGATTGCCGGTATCTTCTTCGGCTTTGCTTTCGGCATGGGCGGCATCGCGGCAGCGGCGCTTGGCACGATCGCCGACGCGAAGGGCATCGTGTATGTCTACCAGCTCTGCTCGTATCTGCCGCTGCTCGGGCTGCTCACGGTGTTCCTGCCCAACATGAGGGATGCTGGGCAAAGCGACTGAAGCACCACGGGCTTTCCGCAGGTGGGGCCTGCGGAAATTATCTTCAAGCCTGTCGGTGTTCGGCCTAGTCTCTCGTCTTCACTTCATGAGGACGAGATCCATGCTCTACGCCATCCTGTGCTATTCCAACGAGGACGAGGTGATGGCCTGGTCCAAGGCCGAAGACGACGCCGTCATGGAGCGCCTGCAGGGCGTGATCGGCCGCGTAGCCCAACAAGGGCGCCTCGGACCTACCGCCCGCCTGCTGCCGACGACCTCCGCAACCACGCTGCGCAAGGGCAAAAGCGAACCCTTGGTGATGGATGGCCCGTTCGCGGAAACCAAGGAACAGCTGCTCGGATTCTACATCATCGATTGCGAGAAGCTTGAAGATGCGCATGACTTCGCCCGCGAGCTGACCGAGGCAAACCACGCACCGGGCTCCTATGAGATCCGGCCGGTCGGCTTCTTCCAGCAGGGTGTGGTGACCGATGGCTCAGCTGTGGCGACACTGCCCGCGCAAAGGACCGCTGCCGAATGAATGATCCAGCCTGGATGGATGCAGCCTTTGCTGCGGCGCGGCCGAAAGCGGTCGCAGCCTTGCTGCGCTACTTCCGCGACCTCGACACGGCGGAAGAAGCCTTCCAGGAAGCCTGCCTGCGCGCGCTGCGTAAATGGCCGGAAAACGGCCCGCCGCGCGATCCCGCTGCCTGGCTGATCATGGTGGGCCGTAACGCTGGGCTCGATGGCAAGCGGCGGGACAAGCGCTTCACCGAACTCCCGCCGGAACACCAGCTGTCGGATCTGGACGATCCCGAAGGCGGCATGGTCGACCGGCTGGATCAGGCGGATTATCGTGACGACATCCTGCGCCTGCTTTTTGTCTGCTGCCACCCCGACCTGCCCGCGACGCAGCAGATCGCATTGGCCCTGCGCATCGTGTCCGGCCTTTCCGTTCGCCAGATCGCCCGGGCCTTCCTTGTGAATGAAAAGGCAATGGAGCAGCGCATCACCCGCGCCAAGGCGCGCGTGGCCGCAGCCGGTGTGCCCTTCGACACACCAGCGCCAGCGGAGCGCGCGGAGCGGCTCGAAACGGTGCTTGCGATGATCTACCTCGTGTTCAACGAAGGCTATTCGGCGAGTGGCGGGGAAATCGAGGCGCGCCAACCGCTTTGCAACGAAGCGATCCGACTTGCCCGGTTGATCCTACGCATGTACCCGGCCGAACCTGAGGTTATGGGTCTAACCGCGCTGATGCTCTTGCAGCATGCGCGCAGCGCCGCTCGCTTTGACCAGAATGGGTCCATCATCCTGCTCGACATGCAGGACCGAGGCTTGTGGAACCCCAAGATGATCACCGAAGGGCTTGCTCTGGTGGACAAGGCCTTTCGCCACCGCCGGCCAGGCCCTTACCAGTTGCAGGCGGCCATCGCAGCGCTTCATGCGCGCGCCGCTCGTCCCGAAGACACGGACTGGCGCGAAATCGATGTTCTTTATGCCATGCTTGAAGAGATTACGGACTCGCCCGTGGTCACCTTGAACCGCGCTGTTGCGGTGTCAAAGGCTTATGGCTTGGATCAGGCGCTGGCCCTGATTGAACCTTTGGCCGAGCGCCTGGACGGCTATTTCAACTATCACGGCGTCCGCGGCGCCTTTCTGCAGCAACAGGGCCGCGCAGACGAGGCGCGCACAGCCTTCAATCGTGCGATCGCCCTGGCTGGTTCGGCTGCGGAAGCCGATCACATCCGCAGCCATCTGGACAGTCTCGAAAAGGTCGCGGCGAACGCCGGTTGATCGAAGAAAATGCGGCACGGTGTCGGATCGCTGCCCCGTCTTTCGTCCTCGAAACATCGCAACAGAAGGAGCACGCCGTGTCCGAAGTCCTGAACAACGAACCCCTCGACCTTGTCTTGACCCGTGTCATGGACGTGCCACGCGAAAAGCTCTTCCGTTGCTGGCACGATCCGGAACTCCTGAAGCAGTGGTTCGTGCCCAAGCCATGGACGATCGCGTCTGCCGAAGTCGACTTGCGTCCGGGTGGACGCAGCCTGGTCGTGATGCAGGATCCCGAGGGCAATCAGTACCCCAACGAAGGGGTCTATCTGGAAGTCGTGCCCAACGAGAAGATCGTCAGCACCGATGCATTCACCGCGGGCTGGAAGCCTTCGGGAAAGGCCTTCATGGTCGCCGAAACACTGTTCGAAGACGCTGGAAACGGCAAGACCCGCTACACCGCGACCGCCCGCCACTGGAACGCAGAGGATCGCGAAGCGCATGCAAAGATGGGCTTTCATGAAGGCTGGGGAATGGCCGCAGACCAGTTGGAAGCGCTGGCGAAGACGCTTTGAAGTGTCCCGAAAGAACTCTGCCGTTTCGCGAACGATGACCCCCTGCATTCAAGATTCGAGGATTGACCTATGGCCAACTACAAGCACCGCGACACCTACCCGGGCGTCACTGCCTATGCGACCGTGACCGATGCACGCAAGGCAGCCGAGTTCTACAGGATCGCGCTCGGCGCCGAGATCGTCGATGCGCGCGAAACTGACGGTGGCAAGATCATGCACTGCGAAGCGCGGATCAACGGCGGCGCCTTCATGTTCAACGATCCATTCCCGGAACACGGGATGGGAGACACTGCCAATGGCTGCGCGATGACATTGATCGTGGAGGACGCGCAGGCTTGGTGGGACCGCGGGGTCGCGGCGGGCATGGCAGTCGAAACCGATCTGCACGTGGCCTTTTGGGGCGACAAGTACGGGCAGTTCAAGGATCCGTACGGTCTCAGTTGGGCGATCGTCGGCCCGCAATGAGGTCCTTGGCTTGCAAGGGAAAAGCCCTTCGGTTATAGGGCCGTCACCCGCGTAGACACCCTTGGAGGCAACGCGGGGCGCAGGCGGCTGATCGCGATCGGCCGCTTTCGACGTTTCCGGGTCGCTGATGATCTCGGCAAACGCTCCACAACCAAAAGGAAAAGCCATGAGCGAGACATACGAGCTCAAGGCCGAGGCGCGCGAAAAGGTCGGTAAGGGGTCCGCCCGCGAAATCCGCCGCAACGGCAAAGTACCAGCAGTCATTTATGGCGAGAAGCAGCCTCCCCTGGCGATCGCTCTCTCCTACAAGGAAATCTTCTACAAGATCCACGGCGGCGGCTTCAAAACCACGGTCGCCACGATTGATGTCGATGGCCAGAAGATCCGCGTCCTGCCGAAGGACTACCAGATGGATCCGGTTAAGGACTTCCCGATGCATGTCGACTTCCTGCGGGTCGGCGAGCATTCCACGGTGACCGTCAACGTTCCCGTCCACTTCCTGAACGACACCAAGTCGCCGGGTATCAAGCGTGGCGGCGTTCTCAACATCGTTCGGCACGAGATCGAGTTGCAGGTTCCCGCCGACCAGATCCCGGACGCGATCGAGATCGACCTCACGGGCCTGAAGATCGGTGACAGCATCCACATCTCGGCTGTCAAGCTTCCAAAGCTTGCCGAACTGACGATCACCGATCGCGATTTCACCATCGCCACCATCGCTGCACCCGCCGTGCTGCTCGAAGGTGCTGACGAAGAACCTGAAAGCACCGAAACCGCGGAAGCGGAAGGCGGCGCCGAGGATTGATCCTCAGCCCTGGCGACAGGAAACCTGCCATGCTTCTTTTTGCAGGCCTTGGAAATCCTGGCGCTCAGTACCAGAACAACCGGCACAATGTCGGCTTCATGGCGGCGGACGCAATTGCCCGCCGCCATTCCTTTTCCCCCTGGTCCAAGAAGTTCCAGGCGCAGGTCGCTGAAGGCACCGTCGGCGGCGAGAAGGTGCTGCTGATGAAGCCGCAAACCTTCATGAACAATTCCGGTCAAGCAGTCGGGGAAGCGGCGCGCTTCTTCAAGCTGGCTCCTGGCGACATCACGGTATTCTACGACGAACTCGACCTGCCCCCGGGCAAGGTCCGGGTGAAAACAGGTGGCGGTCATGGCGGCCACAACGGCATCCGCTCCATCGACGCCCACGTGGCCAAGGAATATCGCCGAGTCAGGATCGGCATCGGCCACCCCGGCGCCAAGGAACTCGTGCACAACCATGTGCTGGGCGACTTCGCGAAAAGCGACGCTGTCTGGTTGGAGCCGCTTCTCGAGGCCCTTGCCGACCACGCGGACCTGCTCGCGAGCGACGACAACGCCTTCATGAGCAAGGTGACCCTGGCGCTTTCAGGCAAGAAGCCGGATCAGCCACCTCCCCCTGCGGCAAGAACGGCGCCCAAGGGTCAAAGCCACATCCGCCAAGCTCGACCTCAACAGCCGCAGGTCAAGATCCCGGAAAGCGGGCCGATGGCCGCCATGTTGAAGCGCCTCTTCAACAAGGATTGAGGCTGCTGTACGGGCGCGCGGATCGCCCTATCTTTTGCTGGCAGCAGGAGCGAGCCATGAGCGGAAAGCACGATCTCCACTCGATGAAGGAAGTGCTGGAGGTTGTCGCCGAAGCGGGCGACGGTGATCAGGTGTCGGTGGACGATGCAGTGAAGGAGATCGGCGACGATGCCTTCGCCCCTCTGCTCCTGATCCCGGCGCTGATCGCAGTGACACCGGCAAGCGGCATTCCAGGCTTGTCGGCCGTGTGCGGCATCATCATCGCCCTGATCTCTGTGCAGATGGTGTTCCGCCGGGAGTGCTTGTGGCTGCCGCAGTTCATTCTCAGGCAATCCGTGTCGCGCAGCAGCTTGCAAAAGGCGCGCGACTGGATGGTCAAGCCTGCAAGGGTAATCGATTGGGTGACAAGGAAGCGCCTATCGTTTCTGGTGCGCTATCCCTTTTCGATTGGTCCTGCCCTGTTTTGCCTGGGGGCGGGATTGTGCATGCCGTTTTTGGAGGTGATCCCGTTTTCGGCAAGCTTCATGGCCGGCGCCGTCTCCTTGTTTGCTCTGGCCCTCGTAACGGAAGACGGCCTTCTGGCGGTCCTCGCATTCGGCCTCATCGTGGCTGCCGGCTATTTTGCGTGGACGACGCTGGTCTAGCCCTGTGGGGAACCGCAAGGCTTGACGATGCGCTGCTTCGTCGCCCATAGCCCTCGCCAAAGCTCTTCCCGATAGGACCGTTCTCTCATGGGTTTCAAATGCGGCATCGTCGGCCTGCCCAACGTTGGCAAGTCGACGCTCTTCAACGCCCTGACGCGCACCGCCGCCGCCCAGGCCGCCAACTATCCCTTCTGCACGATCGAGCCGAACACCGGCGAGGTGGCGGTGCCTGATCCGCGGCTCGCCAGCATTGCCTCGATTGCCAAGTCGAAGGAAGTTGTGCCGACCCGCATCTCCTTCGTGGACATCGCAGGCCTCGTGCGCGGCGCATCCAAGGGAGAAGGGCTCGGCAACCAGTTCCTGGCCAACATCCGCGAAGTGGACGCCATCGTGCACGTCCTGCGCTGCTTCGAAGATGACGACATCACGCATGTGGAAGGACGCATCGATCCGGTTGCCGACGCCGAAACCGTCGAAACAGAACTGATGCTTTCGGATCTCGAAAGTCTTGAGCGCCGCGTGGTTCAGTTTCGCAAGCGCGCGTCCAGCAAGGACAAGGAAGCGCTCACCGTTCTTCCGGTAATGGAAGAAGCGTTGAAGCTGCTCCAGGACGGCAAGCCGGTCCGCATGATGCTGGCCGGGATCGCGCCCGAAGACCTCAAGATCCTGGAAGGGCTGAACCTTCTGACGTCCAAGCCGGTGCTTTACGTGTGCAATGTTGCCGAGGGCGACGCGGCAACCGGCAACGAGCACACAACGGCGGTTGAAGCCATGGCGCAGCAGCAAGGCGCGCGCACGGTTGTGATCTCGGCCGCCATCGAGGCCGAGGTGGCACAGCTTCCGGATGCCGAAGCAAAGGAATTCCTGGACGAGATGGGGCTCGACGAGCCGGGTCTCGATCGCCTGATCCGCGCCGGCTACGAGCTTCTGAGCCTGATCACCTACTTCACGGCGGGACCCAAGGAAACGCGGGCCTGGACAGTGCATAAAGGTGCCAAGGCGCCACAGGCGGCCGGCGTCATCCACACGGATTTCGAGCGCGGCTTCATTCGGGCGCAAACCATCGCCTACGACGACTTCGTCACCCTCGGCGGCGAAGTGGCGGCCAAGGAAGCTGGCAAGGCGCGCGACGAAGGCAAGGAATATGTCGTGCAGGACGGCGACGTGCTGTTGTTCCGGTTCAACACCTGAGCCGTCATCATTCTGCAACGAAGGCACGCATTCTGCTTTTGGCAAAGATCCTATGGGCTAGGCGGGTGATCTGAGATGCTGCGCGCGTTTGCCCACGAGTCCGGCCTCCTTGCGCGGAGGACGGAACTGGATCAGTCCATCATCTGGGTGGACCTGATGGAGCCCAGCAAGGAAGAAGAGGATGCGGTCGAGGCGTGGCTCGGCGCCTTCATCCCCACACGCGAGGAGATGGCGGAGATCGAAACCTCCAGCCGCCTTTACGTGGAGGATGGCAGCACGTTCATGACGGCGACGCTTCCGTCGGGAACGGAAGGCGAGCACACGGTCCTTTCGCCGGTCACCTTTGTTTTGTCCAAGGGGCGGCTCGTCACCATCCGCTACCATGAGCCTCGCGCCTTCGCGACGTTCCCAATGCGGGCTGAACAAGCTTCGCTTGGCTGTTTTTCGGGGGAAACAATCCTCACGGGGCTTCTTGAGGCGATCGTGGACCGTCTGGCAGACATTCTGGAAAGTGTCGGCCGCGACATCGTGAAACTGTCGAATCAGATCTTCCATGCACCGGAAACGAAGGCTTCCGACCGCGACCGCAACTTCCAGCAAATCCTACGGCAGATCGGCCGCAAGGAGGATCTGGTGTCCGGAATGCAGGACAGCCTCATATCCCTGCAGCGACTGGTAAGCTTCCTGACAGCGTTGAAGGTCGGCGACAAAGAAACCAAGTCTCGAGGCAAGACACTGCTGCGCGACATCCAATCCCTGAGCGATTATGCTAGCGCCTTGTCGGGCAAGGTCACCTTCCTGCTCGATGCCACCTTGGGCATGATCAACATCGAGCAGAATGCGATCGTGAAGATCGTGTCGGTGGGCACCGTGGTCTTTCTGCCGCCGACCTTGGTGGGCACGGTATATGGCATGAACTTTCAGAACATGCCGGAACTCAATTGGACCTATGGCTATCCGCTTGCGTTGATCGCCATGGCTTTGTCAGCCATCCTGCCATTCTGGTTTTTTCGCCGCCGCGGCTGGCTTTGACCCGCTGCCGGTCAACATCGGGATCAATCATGACGGACAAGCGCTGGGCCTTCGAGGATTTTGAGGAAGGAGCCACGATCCCGCTGGGCCGCCGCGCGGTGGAAGCCGCCGAGATCATCGAATTCGCTCAGGAGTTCGATATGCAGCCGATGCATCTGGATGAGGAGGCCGGCAAAGCCAGCATCCTTGGCGGACTGTCAGCCTCCGGCTGGCACACATCCGCGATGTTCATGCGCCTGATCTGCGACAATCTTCTTTTGGACTCCACGTCGCAGGGTTCTCCGGGCATTGACTACCTCAAGTGGAAAAGGCCCGTCCTCGCTGGCGACACGATACGCGGCCAGAACACGGTGCTGGCAAAGCGCAGATCGGCTTCGCGGCCAACCCTCGGCTTCGTGACCTTCAAGAGCGAGTTGTTCAACCAGCGCGACGAACTCGTGCTGGAGTTCCAGAACAGCGGCATGTTCCTGTTGCGCAATCCAGGAGCTGCCGCATGAAGCTGGATGAGTATTTTGCGCTTGGCCAGACACAGGATCTTGGCAGCCACATTTTCACGGCGGAGGAGATCATCACCTTTGCCCGCAAGTTCGATCCGCAGCCTTTTCACCTGAGTGAAGAAGCAGCAAAGAACAGCGTGTTTGGCGCACTGTGCGCTTCAGGCTGGCATACGGCGTCCATGTGGATGCGCCACAATCTGCTTCATGCCGCGCCGCGGGAATGGGCTGGTGAAGGCCCGAAGCCGGAATTTGGACCCTCGCCGGGGTTCCAGAACCTACGCTGGCTGAAACCCGCCTATGCCGGGGACACGATCCGTTTTGCACGCACCAGCACAGCCCACCGCGCCCTCACCTCGCGACCCGGCTGGCGCATCCTCAACGCCCACGGCGAAGCCTTCAACTCCGCGAACGAGAAGATCATGGGGATCGACACGGCAGTCCTGATGAAGGTGGCGTAGTAAGGCGAGCCTTATCGGCCTTCGCGATACCACATGGCGCCGATCGCCATCAGCAGAAGAGCGAGGCCGAGGAACCCGCCGAACAAGGGCGTGCGGCTCACCGACTGCAGGATGCTATCGTTCGTGGTGCGGAGCCCCATCCAGTCGCGGCCTGCCGTTTCGCCGCCGGACCGTACCGGCACGATGTTGGGCAGATCAATGCCGGTCAGCCCCGCCTCGATGCGGCGCACCGTACCGCCGCTCGCATCCGCGACCGGGCGGAGCACGGCTTCGGTGGAAATCACGTCTGCAAACTCGGGTGCATTCACCGGACCGACATGCGCGAGAGCCGTGAGATCGCCGTTGGCGACCTGGTACAGGCCAACCTCATCCGCTTCCAGGCTGCCGGTGAACAGGCCAGGCTGGTTCGAGGCCAGCGGGATCTGGAGGCGCTTGCCAGTCGGCGTAATGATGCTCGCAGGTCCGGGCTCGTCGCTCATGGTCTGGCGCGTGACATTCAGCACCATGCCACGCCCATCTGCGGTCAGCCGCTCTTCCTCGAGCTCCGGCTCCTTCATCAGCCAATGCGCGATGCGCCGGTAAAGATCGACATGCGGTCCTCCGCCCTCATAGCCGCGCGCCCAAAGCCAGCCCTGGTCCGACAAGAACATGCCGACCCGCCCCTCCCCAGTACGGTTCAACAGAAGCAGCGGCTGCTCGCCCGCTCCTTTCATGACCACCTCACCTTGAGGATTGTTCACGCTGATCTGGCGGAACCAGCGGCTCCAGCGCGGCGGCTCCTGTCCCGAACCTTCCAGTCCGCGCGTCACTGGATGGCGCTGGCCGACGTCGGTCAAGCGGGGGTAGAAGCCTTCTTCCACCACGTCGCCGGTCGGCAAGGCAGGCAGTGCCGACATCAGCGGCGTGTTGGCGATCGACTGCGGCCCGGCATATTCGGGGCCTGCTGCGATCAGGAGCGCGCCGCCATTTTCGACATACTCCGCGATGTAGTCGTAGTAGAGGATCGGCAGCACGTCGCGATGTTGGTAGCGGTCGAAGATGATCAGGTCGAAGTCGTTGATCTTTTCGACGAACAGTTCGCGCGTCGGGAAAGCGATCAGCGACAACTCGTTGATCGGCGTACCATCCTGTTTTTCCGGCGGACGCAGAATCGTGAAATGCACGAGGTCCACGGACGCGTCCGACTTCAGGAGGTTGCGCCAGGTGCGCTCGCCGGCATGCGGCTCGCCTGACACCAACAGCACCCGCAGGTTCTCGCGAATGCCGTCCACGAGGGCGATGGCGCGGTTGTTGGCAGGCGTCAATTCGTCCGCAGGGCCCTCGACGGCCAGTTCCACGATGTTGCGGCCGGCATTCGGAACCGCGACTTCCAGGGTGGTGGGCTGCCCGACGACTGCCCGTTCCGTAGCCACCAGATCGCCGTTGACGGACACGCGCACGGACACCGTTTCGCCCTCGCCGGCGCTGTCCAGCACCCGGTAGGTCATGGTCACCGGCTTGTCCACGAGGCCAAAGCGGGGCGCGTTTTCCAGCCGGATGCGGCGGTCCCGCTCGCCTTCTTCACCCGTAATCAGGGCGTGGATCGGCGCCGCAAAGCCGGGGCCGTTGCCGGCCGGTACGTCATGAACCTGGCCATCGGTCACCATGATTGCGCCGGCGATGCGCGACGGCGGCACGTCACGGAAGGCACTGTCCAGGCTGTTGAACAGCTCCGTTTCCGTGCGCTCGTCGGCTGAAGCAGCCTGCCCAGTCTCGATCTCGCGCACCTCGAACTGGTCGAAGCGGGCAAGACGCGTCTTCAGTTCGGCAACCGCCGCGTCGGTCTGCGCGGTGCGATCACGGATCTCCTGGCTTTGGCTGCGATCCACCACAAGGGCCACCACGCTTTTCAGCGGCTCGCGCACTTCATCCAGCAGAACAGGGTTGAAGAGGGCGAGCGTCAGCGCCAGCAAGGCCCCGACCCGAAACAGCGCGCCGCGTTGCCGCCGCCACAAGGCGATGGCTGCGAGCAACGCAACAGGCAGGAGCACAAGCGCAAGGAAGGTCCACGACAGCAGCGGTTCGAAGGAAAGCGACCAGTTCACAAGCGGATCCTTACTGACCGAGCCGTTCAAGCAGAACAGGCACGTGCACCTGATCGGATTTGTAGTTGCCGGTAAGCATGTACATCATGATGTTCACGCCGCCCCGCAGGGCATAAACCCGCTGCATCGGGTCGGCCGGCACGGTGGGCAGCATCGGTTCGCCGCTGGCGTCCACGGCCCAGGCTCCCGCGAGATCATTGGCCGTGATCATGATCGGCGTTACGCCATCGCCTGTCCGAACCGGTCGGTCCGCGGCTTCGGTGCTCGTTGGAACAGCCTCCACCCAAAGCGGGCTTCCCGTGAAGCGGCCGTAGAACTCAGGCACGATGAAAAAGGCTTTCGTCAGAACGTGGTCGGCCGGCACCGGCTCCAGCGCCGGCACGTTCAGATTGCCAAGGATGTCCCGCAGCCGCTGCGTCGCAGGCGTAGCGGAACCCATGTCAAAGCCGGTGGAATACTGGTCGCGCGTGTCGAAAAGCACCGTGCCGCCGCCCTGCATGTAGGCATCCACCCGGGCGATGGCTTCCGGCGACGGCATGGCCGCATCGGGATCAATCGGCCAGTAGATCAGCGGGTAAAAGGAAAGCTCGTCCGTCGCGATATCGACGCCGGCAGGTTCGCCCGGTTCAAGCGCGGTCTTGTCGATCAGGAACTGCGTCAGCCCCGTCATGCCCGCCCGGCTGATCGCATCAACGGACGAATTGCCGGTGATCACATAGGCGATGCGGGTCGTGGAGATCGCCTCGATTGCCGCCTGATCATCCGGCTGGCTGTCCTGCGCCTGCGTCGGGTTTGCAAAGGTGGCAAGGCCAAAGGCGAACGCGACAAGCGCCGCGGCGGCAACAGCAACCCCCGTGCGCCGCGGACGGCGTGCAAAAGCGCCGCCCATCCACAACACGGCGAGTGTGTCGAGCACCATCAATAAGGCTGCAAGGGCAAACAAGGGGCCACGAAGGTCGCGCGCCTGGTCAAAGGCGTAGGACGCTTCCGTCACGGGCAGGCCCGTTTCCGGACGAGCCAGGGCAACCAGCTGCGCATCCTTGTTCAAGAGGTTATGCGCCACCACTCCCTCGTCTCCTCCGTAAAGCCCGGGCGGATTTTCGATGGACACGCGGGCAACTCCAGGCTCGAGCGGACGTGCATCCGCGGGAGGCGGCACAAGCACGCCATCTGCGCCGATCATGCGGAACGGCGGCAGACCGCCTCCGCTTGTTTCCGCATTGGCATCAAGCCGGCCTTGATTGCGCGATAGCTGCACCACACGCCGCAACATCTCAACGAAGGTACCGGAAATCGGAAGATTCGACCACGTCGCTTCGGGCGTGACATGGAACAACACCACGGACCCCTCACCTCGCCTCGTGCCCGTGATCAGCGGAGTGCCATCGGCAAGAGTTGCCCAAGTGCGTTCGGCAAGTTCCGCGTTGGGTTCTGCCAGGACCTGCCGCGTGACCGTCACTTCCGATGGCGGCGCCAGATCGGCAAAGGGACCGGTCGCAGGAAACTCACGCACCGTCTGCGGCTCGGTCCAAGACAGGGCGCCACCCAGCGCACGCTCGCCAAGCCGCAGCGGAACCGGCAGCAGCACCTCGTCATTGCCGGCAGCGGCAAGGCGGGAACCGGCAAAGCGAACCAGTGTGCCGCCTTGCTCCACCCAATCGATCAGGGCTTGGCGCGCGCCGTCGGGCACCACGCCCACATCGGCCATGACAATCATGGCCGGGCGTTGTTCAAGCAACTGCGGGATAGCTTGGGCGAGATCCGCACTTGTCGGCTCCACAAGGTCTGCAAAGGGTTGCATCGCCTTGCGGATGTAGAAAAGTGGCGAAAGGAGCGGCTGCGCCTGGTCGGCTTCGGCTTGCGACAACAGACCGACGCGACGGCGCTTGGCGTTTTCATCAAGAACCCGAACAGCGCCCGCCTGCGGTTCGCCGTCGATGGCAACAGAAGCGAAATCGTTGCGGAGCTCGAAGGGCACCGTGAAATCTCCGGTTGCCATGGTTTCACCTGGTCCGAAGCCGAGCGTGGCATCGGCAATGCGGCGGCCGCGCTCGTCGAAGGCGCCGGCCGTCACCGTGCGCGGTGCAGGATCAGCGCTGCTTCGAACCGCGGTGACACGGAACCCGTCGACCTCGTTGTCAGCCGCGGTCAAGGCCAGCGACGTGATCTGCTCGGGCGCGATCCAGATGAGGTTAGATCGCGCGTTTCCGAGAAGAGCCGCGAAGGCCTGCTCGTCGCCTTCGGCAGCAAGCCCGTCCGCAAGCACCGCCACACTCGGTGCAGCAAACCCTGCAAGGGCTTCTGCCACGCGCCCGAAAGCGGTCGGACGATCAACCGGAACCGGCCGGGGAGCCGCTGCGCGCAGGTGGTCGAGCGCAGCCTGCGCTTCGAATGGCCCGATCTCTGTGCTGGGTGGTTCGGCGGTCAGGGCCAGCACCACCGGAATGCCCGCGGCACTTGCGTCGGTAATCAGCCGTTCCGCTGTGGCCACCCGCCGCTCCCAATCGGGTGCGGTCGACCAGCCATTGTCCAACACAATCGCAACCGCGTCACCCGACGCGCTCATGCGTTCGCGCGGGTTGAACACCGGATCCGCCAGCGCGAAGATGATCAAGGCTGCCATCAGAAGCCGCAGCAGCGTGAGCCACCAAGGGCTTGAATGGGGTGTTTCTTCCTTGCGCAGAACGCGCGCTAGGATCTTGAGTGGGGGGAAGGTTTCCGTTTGGGGCTTGGGCGGGGTCAAGCGCAACAGCCACCAGATCAGCGGCAAGGCGAGCAAGCCGGCCAGAACCAGGGGCGCGCCGAAGGAAAGCGGAAGCCAACTCATGCGCCTGCGCTCCCCAAGCCGGCATCTGTGGACAAAGCCAGGTGGATCTTCACGAGCGCTTCGGAGGCAAGACGGTCCGTGTGGTTGACCGTGTAGCTCCAGCCCTGCCGTTTCGCCCAGCTGGCGAGCTCGGCCCGGCGTGCCAGATAAAGGTTCCGGTAGTCAGCGGCCAGAGTTTCGGCACGACCCGCGGTCAAGCGTTCGCCACTTTCGGGATCCTGAAACTCGGTTCGTCCGGCATACGGAAAGCTTTCTTCTGCCGGATCAGCGATCTCGATCAGATGCGCCCGCACGCCACGCCGCATCAGCGGATCGAGCCACTGCATTGCTTCGTCGGGCGTATCGAGGAAATCCGAAACAAGGATCACGTCAGAAAAGCGACGCACGCCGATGAAGTCCGGCCTCGACCCCGAACCGGCAGGGGCATACGCCAACCGCGTGGCCAGCCGCTCGGCGCCGTTGCGTGCCGTGAACGGATCGGTGAGGCCCGGCCAGCCGATGCGCTCGCCGCTGCGCGACAGAAGTTCAGCGAGCGCAAGCGTCAGAACAAGCGCACGCGACTCCTTGGAAACGGTAGCGCCCTTCGACTTGTAAAGCATGGATGGCGACGCGTCCGCCCACAGCCACACCGTGTGGGCTGCTTCCCACTCGCGATCGCGAATGTAGGTGTGCTCGTCGCGCGCAGACCGGCGCCAGTCGATGCGCGAAACGGCGTCTCCTTCGACGAACGGCCGGAACTGCCAGAAGTTCTCACCCACGCCCCGCCGGCGACGGCCGTGCCAACCGGAGATCACCGTGTTCACGACCCGCCTTGCTTCAACAAGGAGGTCCGGCACAAGGGCGGCACGCGTGCGCGCTCGGGCCAGCGCGTCGCGCGAGGCTACGGGAGGAGCAACCTCGCCGATCCCAGCCATCAACCGACCGCTTTCACCAGCCTGGCAACAACGTCACGCACGCTCATGCCTTCCGCGCGGGCTGCAAAGGTCAGCGCCATGCGGTGCTGCAGCACTGGCTCCGCCAGCGCCCGCACATCATCGATCGAGGGTGCGAGCCGGCCATCATAAAGCGCGCGGGCACGGGCACAGAGCGTCAGCGCCTGAGACGCGCGCGGGCCAGGGCCCCAGGCAACATGCTTGTCCGTTTCGGCATGCCCTTGCCCAGGGCGCGCCGAGCGCACGAGCGTCAGAATGGCTTCCACAACGCTTTCCGGCACGGGCATGCGCCGCACGAGGAGCTGGATCTCGCGCAGCCGTTCGGCGTCGAGGACTGTGGCGATGCCGGCTTCGCGCGTGCCGGTGGTTTCCGTCAGGATGCGACGCTCGGCTTCGAGCTCCGGATAAAGGATGTCGATCTGCATCAAGAAGCGGTCGAGCTGGGCCTCGGGGAGAGGATAGGTTCCCTCCTGTTCCAGCGGGTTCTGCGTCGCAAGCACATGGAACGGGGCTGGCAGATCGTGACGGTGGCCAGCCACGGTGACATGGTATTCCTGCATCGACTGCAACAAAGCCGATTGCGTGCGCGGGCTGGCGCGGTTGATCTCATCGGCCATCAACAACTGCGCGAAAATCGGGCCGGGAATGAAGCGAAAGGCGCGACGACCCGTTTCATCCTGCTCCATCACTTCCGAGCCCAGAATGTCCGACGGCATCAGGTCCGGCGTGAACTGGATGCGATTGGATTGCAGTCCGAGCACAGTGCCCAGCGTTTCCACGAGCTTTGTTTTCGCAAGACCCGGCACGCCCACCAACAAGGCGTGGCCGCCGGCAAGAACCGCCGTCAGCGTTTTTTCCACCACGCTTTCCTGGCCGAAAATCACTTGGCCCACGGCATCGCGCACGAGCGAGATGCTGTTCAGCGCTTGTTCTGCCTGCGCAACCATCTGGGTTTCGCTCAGCGCCTTGTCGGACGTCATCACGCTCATCTTTGAATTGGCCCTTCGTTGAAGAGGTTCGCGCGAAGCGGCGGACCGTTTTTCCGTCGAGGATCGCGAACCCGCTGGGGGTAGAAGCAAGGCGCCTCGACCTTAAATGGCTTGCAGGTACTGACAAGCAAAACAACAGTGACTATTTCGTGACCATGACAGCTTCAACGACGACCCCTCCCAAGAGCTTGAAAACAGCCGGCGACACCGCTGGTCTTGAAGCGTTGATCGGTCGCGCGGCGCGCGCTGGCAAGGGACTTCCACCCGTTGATCGATGGAATCCGCAGTTCTGCGGCGAACTCGACATGGAGATCAAGCGCGACGGCACCTGGTTCTATCTTGGCACGCCGATCGGGCGCCCTGCCCTTGTGCAGCTCTTTTCCAGCGTTCTGCGCAAGGACGAAGACGGCAACACCTATCTGGTCACTCCCGTGGAAAAGGTCGGCATCCGCGTTGAAGATGCGGCCTTCCTTGCCGTGGAAGTCGATGCCAGCGGGTCAGGCGACGCGCGCGCGTTGACCTTCCGAACCAATGTCGGCGACGTCGTGGAAGCAGGACCGGATCACCCGCTGCGCTTCGTGGATGAAGCCGAGACCGGCGGGCTGAAGCCCTACCTCCACGTGCGTGGCCGCCTTGAAGCGCTCGTGAACCGGCCCGTGATGTACGAACTTGCCAATCTCGGCGAGGAGATCGAGATCGATGGCCGCCTGATGTTCGCCCTCCGCTCACGCGGTGCCGTGTTTCCCGTGATGCCGGTGGACCAGCTGAACCGCCTTGCTTCCCAAGGATGATGCTACACCGAGCCGATACGCTGTTTAGCGCCGAGGATTTCCGCCGCCGCGCCTTGACGGAACGGGAAGAGCCGGAGCGCGACTTCTACGGCGATCATCGGCTGAACCCCGACTCCCGCGACTGGGTCGTGCGACCGGATCTGCGCGAGGCCGCCGTGATGATCACGGCTGTTGATCATCACGACGGCGCGACCCTGATTCTCACCAAGCGCGCGGACCATTTGCGCAAGCATGCTGGGCAGATCGCCTTTCCAGGCGGCAGCATCGATCCGGAGGACGCTTCGCCCGAAGCCGCCGCCTTGCGTGAAATGGAAGAAGAGATCGGGCTCGATTCGGCTGCGGTCGAGGTTCTCGGACGCTTGCCCGACTACAGCACCGGCAGCGGCTTCCGCATCGCGCCTGTGCTGGGCATTGTCCAGCCGGGCTTCAGCCTTTCCATCAATCCGGTTGAAGTGGATGCCGTGTTCGAGGTGCCCCTCGCCTTCCTCATGGATCCAGCCAACCACGCCCGCAACAGTCTGATCTTCGCCGAACGTGAGCGCTTCTTTTACGAAATGCCTTTCGGCGAACGCCGGATCTGGGGGGTCACCGCCGGCGTGATCCGCACGCTTTACGAAAGGCTCTACGCTTGACCACGATCGCGGGCCGCGCGGCCTTTCTTGACCATCCCGGCTTGCGGGCGCTGTTGGCGGCACTCACGGCCGATGGTGGCGAAGCCCGGGTCGCAGGTGGCGCGGTGCGGGATGCTCTGCTTGGGCGGCCTGTTGGAGACATCGACGTGGCAACAACGGTGCTGCCGCGTGAAACGCTGCGTCGCGCAGAAGCAGCCGGCCTGCGCGCGATCCCGACCGGGCTGGAACACGGCACGATAACGGTGGTCGCAGAAGGCCTGCCGGTGGAAGTGACGACGCTTCGCTCGGACATCGAAACGGATGGACGACACGCGAAGGTGGTTTTCGGCCGGGATTGGCAGGCCGATGCAAAGCGCCGTGATTTCACGATCAACGGGCTTTATGCCGAAGCCGATGGGACAGTGGTCGACCTCGTGAACGGCGTCGCCGATCTCGACAAGCGTGTTCTTCGCTTCATCGGCGAACCCGAACAGCGCATCAGGGAAGATTACCTGCGTGTCCTCCGCTTCTTCCGCTTCTTCGCCTGGTACGGCGAAGGGCGACCTGATGCAGGCGGCCTCAAGGCCTGCGCGCGGCTGAAGGACGGCGTCTCGGGGCTTTCGGCAGAGCGGATCTGGAGCGAGATGCGCAAGCTCTTGTCGGCACCCGATCCCTCGCGAGCGCTTCTTTGGATGCGCACCACGGGCGTGCTCAGCCTCGTGATCCCCGAAACAGAAAAATGGGGCATCGACGCAATTCACGGTATGGTTCGGGCCGAACAAGCGCACGGCTGGGCGCCGGACCCGCTGCTTCGCCTCGCCGCCGTTATTCCGCCGACCGCCGAGCGCGTCATGAGCCTGGAAGAGCGGCTTCGCTTGTCCAAGGCCGAAGCGCGGCGCCTCCACGGCTGGGCCGATGCGCCTGTTCCCGCCGAAACAAGCGCAGCCCTGGCGCGTCAGATCCACACGGTTGGCCGGGAAGGCCTGGTTGACCGGCTAAAACTCCAGATCGCCGCCGACGCGGCGAACGGAACGGACATCCAAGCCAAATTGGCGCTCTTGGATTACGCCAAGACCTGGGATCTACCGGTTCTGCCGGTCACAGGCGCCGATCTCGTGGCCGCCGGCTTTGCTCCCGGACCTGCGCTTGGCAAGGAACTGAAGCGCCTGGAAGCAGAATGGCTGGCGTCTGATTTCCAGTTGGACAAAGCTGCGCTTCTGGAGCGCACAGCCTTGCCACAACCTGATTAGGCAGCGTCTCGCACGCGCTCGATCCGCGAACGGATCGCGTCGATCATGCTTTCACGAATGATCGTCTCACCATGGGTTTGGCGCATGTGGTCTACCGCGCGACGCATGACTTCCGCTTCTTCCTCATGCCTCGTGTGCCATTCGCAGCCGGGCACAAGCGATCCGCATTGGAATTCCTTCATCGCTTCATCCTCCTTGGCAATGATGGACAGACCTTAACTGAGTACCCTCCAGCGGTTTTCAAGGCTGAGGCCGCTCAAGGCCACTTCACCTCGGGCGGCATGCTGGACAGGATTGCATCGATGTTTCCGCCGGTCTTCAGGCCAAAGATCGTGCCGCGATCGTAAAGCAGGTTGAACTCCACGTAGCGCCCCCGCCGGATCAACTGTTCCTCGCGGTCGGCTTCCGTCCAGTTCTCGTTGAAGTTCCGGCGGACGATGTGCTGGTAGGCGATCAGAAACGAGCGCCCGACATCCTGTGCAAAGCGGAAATCCGATTCCCAGCCAAGGTCTTCGCCTTGCGAGTGAAGGTAGTCGAAGAAGATGCCGCCGATGCCGCGATGCTCGCCGCGGTGCGGCAGATAGAAATAATCGTCACACCATTGCTTCAGGCGCGGGTAGTCGGCGACGGCCGAATGCTTCTCACAGGCGAACTGCATGGCGCGGTGAAAGGCTACGGAATCCGGATCTTCCTGCACTCGACGCCGGTCGAGAACGGGAGTCAGGTCGGCGCCGCCGCCGAACCATTGCCGCGATGTTACGACCATGCGGGTGTTCATGTGCACGGCCGGGACATGCGGGTTCCAGGGGTGGCAGATCAGCGAAATCCCGCTGGCCCAGAACCGCGGATCCTCATCGGCTCCGGGCATCTGCTTGCGGAACTCCGGAGAAAACTCGCCGTGAACGGTGGAGGTGTGAACGCCAACCTTCTCGAAAACGCGGCCATACATCATGGACATGACGCCGCCCCCGCCTGCGCCCCCTTCGCGCTGCCAGGGGGTCCGCTCGAAGCGGCCGGGCGACCACGTCGCCTGCGGCCCGGTCACCTCGTCCTCCAACCCTTCGAAGGCCGCGCAGATCCGGTCACGCAACTGCTCGAACCAGGCGCGCGCAATGTCTTTTTTGGCTTCGATGTCATCCGGCAACCCGGCTGGGATTTGGTCGCGGTCCATGATGTCGTGCATTGCTCCGTCGCAAACCACCTACTCCGCAGACCCTCCTGCGGGCAAGACCGGCCACGTTTGCGCCACAAAGGACTCGTCAAGCGCCCTTCACCTCCCTAATCTAGCGGGAAGAACGGAGTTCCGCATGCGCCCGCCGGTCCGCCCGCCGCTTGATGGATTGAAAACGCGTCTTGCTGAAGGACGCGCCGGAAAGTTTCGCAGCGACGGCTTTTTGCGGGAAACATTTCGCTTGCCGCGCCCCGATGCGCGCGCCAAAGCGCGCGAATGGTTCGACCGCTGGCCGCGGCAGGCTTACTGGACCGAGATCGAAAGCTGGTTCGAGCGACCGGGCGACGAGATCGAGTTCACGATCCGCCGGCTGCCGACGGCCGATTAAACATCCCGGACGAAATAGCGCACGGTCTTCGCTCCGTCGTGGATACGGGCCGATCCAACCTCCCGGAAGCCGAGGGCCGCGTGAAACGCGTCGGAAGCCGGGTTGGGAGGCTCGGCATTGACCTCGCAGCAGACCAGGGTGTGTCCGTAGCTGGCTGCACGGGCAAACAGATCCTCGTATAGGGTGCGCGCAAGCCCCGACCGCGGGCCAAAGGCGCAACTGCGATGCGGTCGATGTAAACGAAGCGCTGGTAGCGGGACTGAAACCACAGAAAATTGGGGCTCGCGTAGTCGGCGTCCTGGTCGAAGGCGAGCAGAAAGGCCTCCCCCTCGCCGATCTGTTGCGCGTAGAAGGCGCGCTCCCTCATCTGCCGGAGATCAACAGCCTCGAGCCATGACAGTTCGGCGGCATGCGCGTTGTTGAGCTGGAGCACCGCCGCCATCGAACGGTCGTCCAGAGCCTGAATCAGCGCCTCAGCCATGCGTCGTAAACTCCTGAGCCTGGAGCATAAGTTGGCGCTTGGCCTCGCTGGCGACGATCGCTGCGGAAACGGAAAGATTGAGGCTGCGTGCGTTGGGCTCCATGGGGATCAGAATGCGCGCATCGACAAGGTTGTGGACCTCATCCGGCACACCGGCGGATTCGCGACCCAACATCAACACGTCGTTCGGGCGAAAGGCAAAGTCGAGATAGGAGATCGCGGCCTTCGTGGACAGCAGCACCAGCCGGCGGCCTTCTTCGCGTCTCCAGGCATCGAACCGGCTGAAATCAACGTGGCGGCGCAGTGCAGCCATCTCGAGATAGTCCATGCCCGCACGCTTCAGGTTCTTGTCGGAAATGTCGAAGCTGGTCGGCTCGATCACGTCAATTGCCAGGCCAAGACAGGCGCCCAGACGCAACACAGCCCCTGTGTTGCCGGGAATCTCCGGCTGGTAGAGCGCCACGCGCAGGTTGTTCATGCTGGTGCTCCGCTTGGAGGTGAACCCCGCTTCTGCCCTGTCACAAAAAACTTCTCCCTGCGACTGGTAGTCGCGCCTTGCAGCGTGTATAGGGGTCCCGACTTCAATGCGAACCGGAAGGAGGCAGTGATGGAGTTCATGATGACCGTAGATATTCACCGCCCCCGCTCGTCCTCGAACGGCACACCAGCCTGACGACGGCCTCGCGACACTTGTTCCTCCTGCATTAAACGAGAACACGTCCCGAGCGCCGTCGGATCGAAACGATTCCGAAGGTTCTACTGCGATGTTCTCCCTGTTTCCTTTCGAGCCCGATCGTCGATTCCGCCAGCTTGAGTCCCGTGAAAACGCGCGTCGTCTGGCACGCGGCCAGATAAGTTCTCCCTCCCGCGGCGCCGCCGCGACGCGAGCCGATCTTCCCGACGTCGATGTGTCGAGGGTCACCTACCTGCCGCGCCGCTCGTTTCTGCAGGGCCTTGCGGCACTGCTCGGCCTTCGCAGCGTGATCCTTGCTCCGACTGTGTCAGGAGCGGGTGTGGCAAGCAGTGGCGAAACCCACTCCGGCGCCTATCTGCACGCAACGAGTACCGAGCACACCGTGTCATCAGAGCCGCGCCTCGCTGCTTGAGCGGCAACGCCCTCGCGCTTCAAAAAAGAGATTGTTGATGTTCCGCTGGTTCGAAGCCCGCCTCAACCCGTTTCCGGCCGAAGAGCCTGTGGAACCGCCGAAAACGCTGGTTGCGTTCTGCCTGCACTACACCAAGGGATCCTGGCCCTATATCGCGCTTGCCACAGTCCTGATGGCTGCCATTGCTTTGGCGGAGGTCTGGATGTTCGCCTTCATGGGCAACATCGTCGATTGGCTTTCCGCACAGAACCGCGAAACCTTCCTGCAAACGGAAGGCTGGAAGCTCGCCGGCATCGGCTTCATCGTCTTGTTCTGCCTGCCGGCCATGGTGACGCTCCATTCCCTGGTGAGTCAGCAAACGCTGATGGGCAACTATCCCATGCGCATTCGCTGGCAAGTGCACCGCTACCTGCTGAAGCAGTCGATAAGCTTCTACCAGGACGAGTTTGCCGGCCGCATCGCCACCAAGCTGATGCAAACGGCGCTGGCAGTGCGCGAATGCGTGATCAAGCTGATCGACGTCCTGAACTACGTGATCGTTTATTTCCTGGGCGTCCTGTTTATCGTCGGGTCGGCTGACATCCGCCTTGCCATTCCGCTTGCGGTTTGGGTGCTCGCCTACATCGGGCTGTTGTTTGTGTTCGTGCCGCGCCTCGGCAAGGTTTCCGCCGAACAGGCGGATGCGCGTTCGGTGATGACGGGCCGCGTGGTCGACAGCTATACCAACATCCAGACCGTGAAGCTCTTCAGCCATGCCCGTCACGAGTCGACCTATGCCCGCGAGGGCATGTCGACCTTCCTTCAGACGGTCTACCGCTCGATGCGGCTGGTGACCGGACTGTATGGTTCGCTTTACCTGCTGAATTCCGCCCTTCTTGCGACGATTACGGGCTTGTCGATCTGGCTTTGGCTTGGAAACCTCATCTCGATTGGCGCAGTGGCCGTGGCACTCGGCCTGGTGCTTCGGCTTTGGGGCATGTCCCAGTGGATCATGTGGGAAGTTTCCGCTCTGTTCGAAAACATTGGCACTGTAAAGGACGGCATCGGCTCCATTTCCATGCCGCGCCTGGTTGAAGACAAGCGCGGGGCCAAGCCGATCGTCGTCTCGAAAGGCGCCATCACGTTTGACCGCGTCGGATTCCACTACGGCAAAGGCAAAGGGATCATCAGCGACCTGTCGCTCGACATCAAGCCGGGCGAAAAGGTCGGTCTGGTTGGCCGCTCCGGGGCGGGCAAGTCCACCATGGTGAACCTGCTTCTACGCTTCTACGATGTCGAAAGCGGTCGCATCCTGATCGACGGTCAGGACATTGCAGATGTCCAGCAGGATACACTGCGCGCGGCGATTGGCATGGTGACGCAGGATACGTCCCTGCTGCATCGCTCGGTGGCCGACAACATCCTTTACGGCCGCCCTGATGCCGACCAGTCGATGGTCGAGGAAGCGGCGCGCCGTGCCGAAGCCGATCGCTTCATTGCCGGCCTCCGCGACCACGTCGGTCGCACGGGCTATGACGCCCATGTCGGCGATCGCGGGGTGAAACTTTCCGGCGGTCAACGTCAGCGCATCGCGATTGCCCGGGTGATGCTGAAGGACGCGCCGATCCTCATCCTCGACGAGGCGACCTCCGCACTCGACTCCGAGGTGGAAGCAGCGATCCAGGAGAACCTGTACCGCCTGATGGAGGGCAAGACGGTGATCGCGATCGCCCACCGCCTGTCCACCATCGCGGCCATGGACAGGCTGATCGTAATGGATCGCGGCCGCGTGATCGAGGAAGGCACGCATGATGCCCTGGTGGCAAAGGGCGGGCTTTACGCGCAACTCTGGCAGCGCCAGTCCGGCGGCTTCCTTTTGCATGATGAGCCCGAACCTTCTGAAAGCGAGGCGGTGAGGTCGACAGAATTGGCAGCGGAATAGCCCGCGGCTTTCATGAGGAAGATCACACCCTACATGAGAGACGTGTTGACCTCTCCCGAAACACCGCGAGCCTCCTTCCGCGAACGTGCCTGGCAAGGCGCGGAAAACGTGATCGAGCCTTTTGCCGACACCGACCGTGACGTGCTGCCACGGGATGCCTGGCGCTTCATCTGGTTTTTCGCGCGCCAAGCGAAATGGCCTTTCATCCTGCTCCTCCTCGCGGGCGGCCTTTCGGGTGCGGTGGATGCAGCGCTTTACTGGTCGGTCGGGCAGCTGATCGACATTCTGGACGTCGCGACGCCTGCCACCCTCTTGGCCGACTACTGGCCGCATCTTGCGGCGTTCCTTGTGCTGGTTCTGTTCGTGCGTGCGGTCATCATGATCGGCAACGCCGTTGTGGAACAGCAGGTTGTGGTACCGAACTTCTACCAGCTCGTGCGTTGGCAGGCGTTTCGCCGCGTGATCGATCAGCCCTACGAGTTCTACCAGAACGATTTTGCTGGCCGCATCGCAACCAAGATCCTCCAGGGCGGCGAAGCCACGGGCGACTTCATCGTCAGTTCGCTCCAAACCATGTGGAGCTTCATTACCTTCCTGATCCTTGCCGCAACCATCCTGTCCACGCTCGATCCGCTGATGGGCGTGGTTCTGGTGCTGTGGCTGGCGAGCTATCTCGCCGCCGCCTGGTATCTCTTGCCGCCGCTCCGCGCAGCGGGACGACGCACGGCCGATGAACGCTCGCTGGTGAATGGCCGGCTGGTGGATGCCTTCACCAATATTATGGCCGTGAAGCTCTTCGACAGCGGACGGCGCGAACATGGCTTCGTCCGCGAAGGCATGGCGCAATACCTTTCGGCCGTAAAGCAGATGACCCGCGGCATCACCCGGGTACGCGCGGCCGTCGCCATCCTCAACGGCTTCATGATGGCGGCCGTATCGCTGCTGGCAATCTGGAGCTGGTCGAAAGGCGAAGCCTCCACAGGTCAGATCGCTGCAGCCATTGGGCTCGTATTCCGGTTGAACCAGATGTCGGGCTACATGATGTTCAACATCAATGGTTTGATCCGCAACTTTGCCACCGTTCAGGACGCCACGGGCACGGTGTCTGTGCGCCCGGGCATCCAGGATGCACCGAACGCCATGGCAATGCCTCGCGCAACCGGTGACCTGCGTTTCGAAAACGTGTCCTTCCATTACGGCAAGACCGATGGCGTGATCGACAAGTTGAACCTCCATGTTCGGCCAGGCGAACGAGTAGCGCTGGTCGGTCCGTCGGGTGCCGGCAAGACCACCCTGGTGAACCTCGCCCTGCGCTTGTTCGAGGTGGAATCGGGGCGCATCCTTGTGGATGGGCAGGACATCCGCACCGTGACCCAATCTTCCCTGCGCCAGCAGTTCGGCGTCGTCAGCCAGGATCCCATGCTGATGCACCGCTCGATCCGTGACAACATCGCATATGGTCGTCCTGAAGCAACGGAAGCGGAAATCATCGCCGCCGCGAAGCAGGCGAAGGCGCATGACTTCATCCAGGGCGTTCGCGATCCGAGAGGACGCACGGGCTACGATGCGCATGTGGGCGAACGCGGCGTGAAGCTGTCGGGCGGTCAGCGCCAGCGCATCGCCATCGCCCGCATGATGCTGAAAAACGCGCCAATCCTCATCCTCGATGAAGCCACGTCTGCGCTCGACTCCGAGATCGAGGCCGCCATACAGGACAGCTTGAGCGAGTTGATGCGCGAAAAGACCGTCATCGCCATCGCGCACCGGCTGTCCACCATTGCAGCGCTCGACCGCATCGTCGTGCTCGACGAGGGTCGCATCGTGGAGGAAGGCAGTCACGATGCGCTTGTTGCCGGCAACGGCCTTTACGCGCAGCTTTGGAAGCGCCAGTCAGGCGGCTTCCTCGGTGGCGAAGCCTTGGCTGCCGAGTAGAAGGGTTTTCGGCGATGTCGCTCAGGCTTCCTTCTTTCACGGGCAGTGCTTCAGCCGGCGACGTGCTGTTTGACGCCCTCAATGCTGAAGTCGCTTCGGAGAAAGCGTCTGCCCTTGGACATGCAGGCGAAAAAGCAGCCAAGGCCTTGGCCGAACTCGCTTCCGCGTCCAGCAAGGAGCTTCGCTACCCCGCCCTGCTGAAGGCTGCCTCGGATGCGGTTTACGCGCTGTTCATTCAACGGGAACTGTGCGGCATGCGCCGCCACGACGCGGTGATCCGCGACCTCCGGATCCCAAACGCAGTTCTCGCGCGGCTCGGCGCGGGATAGTCGAAAGCGCCGATCCAGCTGTTGCACCGGCTTGCGAAAAGCGATGCTTCGGTGATCTTCTAGGCTGGGGAAAAGAGGCTTGCGACAAACTGCCCACCATTTCTCGACCGTATGGACATGTCATTCCGACACGCCTAGAAAATGCCGCAAACTACCATGGATTCCGTGGCGGCTTCACGGCGCGCGTGCATGACAGGGTGGTGCTCTGGCGGCTTTTTGCCGCCAGGGTTTAGAGACAACGGAGCCATCGGCTCGACGGTCAGGAGGACGTTCCGTGAGCGCAGAAGAAACCGCCGAACCCACGCGGCGCGATTTCCTTTACATCGCCACCGGCATGGCAGGCGTTGTTGCCGCCGCAAGCGTGGCTTGGCCTTTCATCGACCAGATGCGCCCCGACGCTTCCACGCTCGCCTTGGCGACGGTGGACGTGGACGTGTCCAGTGTTGAACCCGGCATGTCCATTACCGCTAAGTGGCGCGGCAGCCCGATCTTCATCCGCAACCGCACGGATGCCGAGGTGGAACAAGCACGCGAGGTCCCGCTCACCGCGTTGAAGGACCCAATCGCCCGCAATGCCAACGTGCCCGGCGACGCACCGGCGACAAACGACAATCGTTCGGCCGGCGAAGGCCGCGAAAACTGGATCGTCATGGTGGGCACCTGCACCCATCTTGGCTGCGTGCCGCTCGGCCAGTCCGGTGATTTCGGCGGCTGGTTCTGCCCATGCCACGGCTCGCACTATGATACGGCTGGCCGTATCCGCGTCGGACCGGCGCCGCTGAACCTGCCCATTCCAACGTTCGAGTTCATCTCGGACACGACGGTCCGTATCGGTTGAGCCGAGGAAGCGAATAGCCATGAGCGGTGGACACTCAACCTACACTCCCACAAGCGCAGTCGGACGCTGGATGGATGCTCGCATGCCGCTGCCGCGGCTTGTGCACGATTCCTTCGTTTCCTACCCGACGCCGCGCAACCTCAACTATGCTTACACGTTCGGCGGCATCCTTAGCGTCATGCTGGTCGCGCAGATCGTGACCGGTGTCGTGCTGGCGATGCACTACACGCCAAGCACGCTGCTGGCGTTCGACTCCGTTGAAAAGATCATGCGCGACGTCAACTCTGGTTGGCTCCTGCGCTATCTGCACTCCAACGGCGCGTCGATGTTCTTCATCGCCGTTTACATCCACATTTTCCGGAGCCTTTATTACGGCTCATACAAGGCACCGCGCGAGCTGCTTTGGATCCTCGGCTGCATCATCTACCTCCTGATGATGGCCGCCGGCTTCATGGGCTATGTTCTACCCTGGGGCCAGATGAGCTTCTGGGGCGCAACGGTGATCACCGGCTTCTTCACGGCCGTTCCTGTGGTGGGTCAGTCGATCCAGCAATTGCTGCTCGGTGGCTTCTCTGTCGATAACCCGACGCTGAACCGCTTCTTTGCGCTGCACTACCTGCTGCCCTTCATGATCGCAGGCGTGGTGGTGCTTCACGTCTGGGCCTTGCACGTGACGGGCCAGACCAACCCCACCGGCATTGAGGTGAAGTCGAAAACGGACACGGTGCCGTTCACGCCTTACGCGACCCTGAAGGACGCGCTTGGCATGATGGTGTTCATGCTGTTGTTCGCTTATTTCGTCTTCTACCTGCCGAACTTCCTCGGCCACCCCGACAACTACATCGTCGCCAATCCGCTGAAGACGCCTGCTCATATCGTGCCGGAATGGTACTTCCTGCCCTTCTACGCCATCCTGCGTGCCATCACCTTCAACATCGGCCCGATCGACTCCAAGCTTGGCGGCGTGCTCGCCATGTTCGGCGCGATCGCCGTGCTGTTCTTCGTGCCCTGGCTCGACACGTCGAAGGTGCGCTCGGCCGTGTACCGTCCCTGGTACAAGCTGTTCTACTGGCTCTTCGCGATCAACGCGATTTTTCTGGGCTGGCTTGGCTCACGTCCGGCCGAAGGTGCCTACGTGATCATGTCGCAGCTTTCGACGATCTACTATTTCGGCTTCTTCCTGGTGATCATGCCGCTCCTCGGCTTGATCGAAACGCCACGTCGCTTGCCCAACTCGATCACGGAAGCCGTGCTGGCCAAGCACAAGGGTAGTGCTGCGGCTCACCCCGCGGGTGCCACTGCCGCGCCCGAAACGAAAGCGTGAGCGGCAGGGCTCGAAAGGACCAGATGATGAAGAAGATCCTCGTGGGATTGGCCGCCCTGTGCCTCGGCGCCGCCCTTGGAACAGGGGCCTTTGCTCAGGAAGAAGCGCACGGCGGCCACGATGAAGCCAACCCGACGCATTTCCCGATCCTGAAGCCGGAAGAGCTTGATTGGAGCTTCGCCGGACCGTTTGGTCGCTACGACAAGGCGCAGCTGCAGCGTGGTTTGAAGGTTTACCGCGAAGTCTGCGCGGCCTGCCATTCCATGCGGCTGGTGTCCTTCCGCAACCTGGAAGATCTCGGCTATTCCGAAGCCCAGATCCGCACCTTGGCAGCGGAATATGAGGTGCAGGACGGTCCAAACGCCGACGGTGAGATGTTCACCCGCGCGGCCATTCCTTCGGACCACTTCCCTTCGCCCTACCCGAACGACGAGGCTGCCGCAGCGTCCAACAACGGCGCGGCACCCCCTGATCTTTCCCTGATGGGCAAGGCGCGAACGGTGGAACGTGGCTTCCCGACCTTCGTGTTCGACGTGTTCACGCAGTACCAGGAAGGCGGACCCGACTACGTCCATGCCCTGCTGACCGGCTATGACGAGACGCCGCCGGAAGGCATGGAGATCCCGGAGGGGACCCATTACAACCCCTACTTCATCGCGGGCAAGTCGCTGGCGATGCCGAAGCCCATCACCGACGGACAGGTCACGTATGACGATGGTGCGCCGCAAACGGTGGACCAGTATTCACGCGATGTGTCCGCCTTCCTGATGTGGGCGGCTGAGCCGCACCTGGACGAGCGCAAGATGATCGGCTTCCGGGTGGTGCTGTTCCTTTTGCTCTTCATCGGCTTGCTGTGGATGACCAAGCGCAAGGTTTGGTCGGATGTTCCTCACTGAAGCCTGAAACCAGAACACGAGCGAAGGCGCCCAAGCGGCGCCTTTGCTTTTTGCGGCTCGCTGCGAGGTGCCTGCATGAAACCCTCTCTTGAAGATTTCCTCCTGTCGGCGATCCGCACCATTCCGGACTACCCCAAGCCCGGAATCCTGTTTCGCGACATCACCACCCTGCTCGGCAACGCGCGTGCCTTTCGTCGCGCGGTGGACGAGCTGGTGCACCCCTATGCGGGACTGAAGATCGATAAGGTGGCCGGCGTGGAAGCGCGAGGCTTCATCCTGGGCGGCGCCATGGCTCATCAGCTTTCATCCGGATTTGTACCGATCCGCAAGAAGGGCAAGCTGCCGCATGACATCGTGCGGGTTGCTTACAGCCTTGAATATGGTGTGGATGAGATGGAGATGCATCGCGATGCCATCCGCGCAGGCGAGCGCGTCATTCTGGTGGACGATCTGATTGCAACCGGCGGCACGGCGGAAGGCGCCGTGAAGCTTTTACAGCAGATGGGCGCAAACATCATTGCGGCCTGCTTTGTGATCGATCTTCCGGACCTTGGCGGGCGCAGCAAGCTTGAAGCTTTGGGTGTCGAGGTCAACACCCTGATCTCGTTCCCCGGCCACTGACGCCACATCAGCCCGCGGCGCGCAGCCGCTCCACGCCGGTTTCCGCCTCGTCGGTGAACGCTTGAAAAGGCTTCGGGCTCCGTACGATTTGATCGACATGATCCAGATCGCCGGTCAGCTGCGCGGCTGCCCCTGGCGTGAACTCACAAACGAGAAGGCGGTCCGGATCAACCGGTCGAGGCATTTGCACCTGGTTGCGAGGCATGCGCGCAAAGCCCAGCGGTCCATAATACGGGGCGTCGCCGACCAGCATCACCAGCGGTGATCCGGCCTTCCGAGCAGCATCGAGCCCGAGTGCAACAAGGGTGCGCCCGATCCCGGCATTCTTGAAGGCGGGGCGCACCGCAAGCGGTCCCAACATGTGCCCCCTGCCCCGTCCCGCGGCAATCGGGGTCAGCCGTACCGATCCGATGACAGTTCCGGCCGATGCCGCAACAAAGGAAAGGGCGCGATCATGCGGGCCGCCTTCACGGATCTTGGAGGCCGCACGTGCAAAGCGGCCCGGACCGAACGCTTCCTCGTTGATCAGCTCGATTTCAGGATCGTGTTCGGCCGTTTCCGGCAAGTAGGCAATGGTAGAGCCAGGGACCATGGGAGTTCATCCGAGATGAGGTAGGCTGTTTGCCGCGCAAGGGCGCGACTTCCATCTGCGCTTGATTTAAGCGCCGAAGCCCATTCGTCGTCGGATGCTGCGGATCATGAAGGTCCCTCCGACCTCCCGCTACCACCGATTCGCCGCGGCGTCTATGCCCGGGCTGCAACCGATCTGTTCAATGGATGGCCCTTCTGTCAGCGTGCCCATGTCCTAGATGACGGGGAAACAAGAGGAGCGCGCAATGGGTTTGCTGATCGACGGTGAGTGGAGCGACGCCTGGTATGACACCAAGAAAAGCGGCGGGAAATTCGAACGCGACGAAGCGCGCTTCCGCGACTGGGTCACGGCCGATGGTGCGCCTGCGGCGGGACGCGAGCGCGGGTTCAAGGCCGAACCCGGACGCTACCATCTCTATGTTTCGCTCGCCTGCCCCTGGGCGCATCGGACGCTGATCCTGCGCAAGCTGAAGAAGCTCGATGACCTGATCTCGGTCGACGTGGTTCACTGGTGGATGGGCGACAACGGCTGGACCTTCAAGGCCGAGGACGGTGCAACCGGTGACAGCCTCTATGGCGCCGACTACCTGCATCAGATCTATACGCGCGCGGCTCCAAACTACACGGGGCGCGTCACCGTGCCGGTGCTCTGGGACAAGCAGCAGGAAACCATCGTTTCCAACGAGTCGTCCGAGATCATCCGCATGCTGAACAGCGCCTTTGACGAATGGGGCGATGCCTCGCTCGACTTCTATCGGCAGGATCTTCGCGGCGACATTGATGCGGTGAATGAGCTCGTTTACCCCAACGTCAACAATGGTGTTTATCGCGCCGGTTTCGCCACGAAGCAGGACGCCTATGAAGAAGCCTTCAAGGACCTGTTTGCGACGCTGGATCAGCTCGAAGCACGCCTCGGTCAGCACCGCTATCTGGTGGGCAGCCGCTTGACCGAAGCAGACTGGCGCTTGTTCACCACGCTCGTCCGTTTTGATCCGGTTTATGTCGGCCACTTCAAGTGCAACCGGCAGCGCATCGCCGATTATCCGAACCTTTCGAACTACTTGCGTGATCTTTATCAGGTGCCGGGCGTGGCCGAAACGGTGGACCTGTTCCACATCAAGCATCATTATTACGGCAGCCATCCGACCATCAACCCGACGCGGATCGTTCCTGTCGGGCCTGCGCTGGATTACTCCGCCCCGCATGACAGGGCGCGGTTCGGCTGAACCTCACCAATCCTCGCTGGGTTCGACGCCACCGAGTATTTCGGCGATCCGCCTGCGGGTTGCAGGCGTGACCTCGGGAGGCAAGGCATCAAGCGCAAAGAAGCGTGCTTCGGCGATCTCGTGATCCGCCGGCCGAGGTCCGAGCAGCTTGAAGGTTGTGACAAGGTAGAGTGCCACGTGGTCGCGGCGGCTCGCTTGGCGGTTGAAGTGCATGGACTTTAACAGCGGGCGGCCGATGATCTCGATGTTGCACTCTTCCATGATCTCGCGGCGGAGCGCTTCCAGGGCGGTCTCGGCTGCTTCGACGCCGCCACCCGGCAACTGCCACCCGGGCACATAGGTGTGGCGGATCAGGAAAACGGCCTTGCCTTGCGGATCGTAGATCAGCGCCCGAACACCCAGCGTCATGGGCCGGGTCAGCACGAACCAGAGGTGGAACACGCGCATGCGCAAGCGACGCAGCATTTCGCGCGAACCCTTTCGGGCATGTTGTGCGTTCAACGGAAAGATCCGGCGGCAAAAAGCCGGTCATTCGGCAACGCAAAGTTCTTTCGTGGTCTGGCAACCGGCACTAAGAAGGCTCCATGTTTCGTCTTGCGCATCTTTCCGACATCCATCTGGGCCCTCTTCCGGAGGTCACAGTCCGTCAACTCGCCTCCAAGCGCATCACGGGCTACGTGAATTGGCAGCGCAATCGCAAGAACGTTCTCGACGACAAGGTCTTGGACGCGCTGACGAACGATATCAAGGCGATCCACCCGGATCACATCGCCTTGACCGGCGACCTTGTGAATCTCGCACTTGATGCCGAGATTCAAGTGGCCCGCCTCTGGCTTCAGGAATTCGGCGGCTCGGAGGCTGTTTCGCTGGTGCCCGGCAATCACGACGCTTATGTGCCCGGCGCCTTCGACAAGATCTGCAAAGCGTGGGGCAAATACATGGCTGGCGATGGCGAAAAAGGGCCGACCAGCCGCAAGTCGTTTCCTTACCTGCGCGTGCGCGGCAACGTCGCCTTTATCGGCGCGACCTCCGCTCGTGCGAGTGCACCATTCATGGCCAGCGGGTATTTCCGCGATGATCAGGCCGAGCGGATGGACACGCTTCTGGAGGAGGCCAAGGAGCGCGGGCTGTTCCGCGTCGTGATGATCCACCACCCACCCGTGCATGGCGCGACGGCAGGGCACAAGCGCTTGTTCGGCATTGCCCGGTTCCAAAAGGTTATCAAGGAGCACGGCGCAGAACTGGTTTTGCACGGGCATACGCATCTCTCCACCGTGCACTGGATTCAGGGTCCGAAGCAGCGGGTTCCCGTGGTCGGCGTTGCTGCCGCAGGAGAATCCGTCGGCGAAGGCAAGCCGCTTTCGCAATACAACCTGTTCGACATCAGCGGCGAACCGGGCGGCTGGTCGATCCGGATGACACGGCGGGGATTGTCATCGAAGACGCGGCTGATCGACGAACATTCGAGCTTTCAGCTGGTGGGCCGGGAAACGCAAGCCGACCGGCCGGTCGGCAACCAGCCGGTTCGCACCCTGGCGACCTGAGGACGGACGCTACAGCGCAGAAAACGGGACGCCGCTCAGCCAGGCAATCGTTGCACCGGCCAGCAAGCCGACCAGCACGCCGGCGCCCATCAGAGCGAGACCACCCAGCAACATGCTCCAGTCACGCGGCATGTCGCGGCGGGTTGCCTTCAGGGCCTGAGCCAGGCGCGAAGGAAGAACGGGAACAACGTCGCCTTCGATGGTACGTTGCCGTTCAACGACGCGTTCTGCGATGTAGCGCGTTACCTGGTCGGCAACGGATTTCATGTCGCTTGATTCCGCCAGAACCACCCGACCGATGCGTGTGTCCCGCACGAAGCGATAGGTCCTGCGATCCCGGCCCATCGCCACATGGCTGACGGCATCGATCCAGAAGCGAGGCTGCAATCCTGAAGACACCACAAAGTCGAAGCGCGGATCGTCTTCGCCCACGTCCTTGAGCACCGGCTCGAGTTCCTGCACAAAAAGATCGAGCCGCATCCGATCGGCATCGCGGAGGTCGACAACTACGTCGGCGCGATCCGCTTCGGCTGTTCGCACCTCGCGAATGGCGCTGAGAAGGCTACGGCCTGCCTTGGGACCCGTGGCCCCACGATGCGCGTCACTCATACTCATGACTCCAGCTCACCATAGATGGTTAAGCATACGTAAACAGGAGGCAAGATATGGCAGTCGGGTGCGTTTGTCGCGGGTTCTTTCGCGGGAGCGGCCGAAACCCACCGCGTGGCGGGTTTAGAGCTTCCGACGCAGGATCCGCAGCACTGGCTCGCGGGCTTCTTCCATCAGCATGTGCCCTTTGCCCGGCAGCACTTCGAGCTTGAACGAGGAAGGCAGTCCATCCGTTTGATGGAACGGCAGCACGGTGTCTTTTGTCCCCCAGACGACCGTCACGGGCATGGAAAGCGTCGCCAGCATCTCGCGCGGGATTTCGCCCTGCCTTCCATCTTTGGTGATGGTGGAAGCGATCTCGACCAGCTTGTCGTGTTGTCCGGGGAGGCGACGAGTCGCCGACAAGCCGACCACATATTTTGTGGGCATTTCGAAGCCCGGCGCGGACATCTCGTTAAGGCAGCATCGCAACTCGTCGGCGTTGGTGGCGGCCCCGTAGCGGCGCAGGAGATCCGCGTTGATCTCAGGTCCGAAACCTCCGGGCGACAGGAGCGTCAAGCTTTGCGCCATCTCGGGCGCCCGCAGACCGATCAGCGTGGCGATGGCTCCTCCCATGGAATGGCCGATGAAATGAGCCTTGGTGATGCCCCTCAACTGGAGATCCGCCAGGATCGCTTTCACCGCCACCCCGGCTGAACCGTTTGTAGGTACGCGGAGAGAGCGATTGTGCCCGGGCAGGTCATAAGCAAGCACAGTTGCGCCGCTGACGAGACCCGGCTGGATCTCGGTCCAGGCTCCGTGAAAACCGCCAAAGCCATGCAAAAGGACGATGGTGTTGGCGCCCGCGCCTTTCACGAAAGCATACGGGCGCGGTGCAGGAGTCGCAGGTGTCGGCTTGGTCAATGAAGATCCCCCGTGTCGCCTCGCCTTAGCCGACCTTTGCGGGCAAATGGAAGGGCTGGTGTCAGCCCTCCCAGTTTGATCAGCGCTTTGCGAGGATCCGGTTCGCCGCCGAGCAGATCGCTTCCAAGGAAGCCGCCACGATGTTGGTGTTGATGCCGGCACCAAAAAGCTTGCCGCCGGGATGCTCCATCTCGACATAGGAAATCGCCGCTGCATTGGAGCCGCGCTGAAGCGAATGCTCGGAATAATCGAGCACGCTCATGTCGATGCCGAGATGGCGCGACAGCGCATCCACGAAGCCGTCGATCGGGCCGGTACCCGTGCCGGTGATCGTCACCTCGTGTCCGCCATCGCTGATCTGCGCTTCAAGGATCCGGCGCTGGCGGTTTGCCGGGTCGGTCTGCGTCGTGTGATCCACGAACTTGATGCGGCCAGCGGGCTGCTCGACATATTCACGCATGAACTCATCGTGGATGCGCTTGACCGGCAGTTCCTTGCCTTCGGTGTCGGTGATCTGCTGGATCACCTGGCTGAACTCCACCTGCAGCGCGCGGGGCAGGTTGAGGCCGTAGTCGGCTTGGAGAACATATGCGATGCCGCCCTTTCCCGACTGCGAGTTGATGCGGATGATCGCCTCATAGGTGCGGCCCACATCGGCCGGATCGATCGGCAGGTAAGGCACTTCCCATTGCGGCTTGTTGGCGGTCTTGATCGCCTTCATGCCCTTGTTAATGGCGTCCTGGTGCGACCCCGAGAAGGCGGTGTAAACCAGCTCGCCCACGTAAGGGTGGCGCTCCCCGATCTTCATCTCGTTGGAATATTCGTAGACCGCCTTCATCCGGTTGATGTCGGAACAGTCCAGTTCCGGATCGACGCCCTGCGTGTACATGTTGAGCGCCAGCGTCACGATGTCGACATTGCCGGTGCGCTCGCCATTGCCGAACAAGGTGCCCTCGACGCGATCAGCGCCTGCCATCAAACCAAGTTCGGTCGCGGCAATGCCGGTGCCGCGGTCATTGTGCGGATGCAGGGACAGAATGATCGAGTCGCGGCGGTCGAGATTGCGGCTCATCCACTCGATCATGTCGGCGTGGATGTTAGGCGTCGACATCTCAACGGTCGCTGGCAGGTTCAGGATCAGTTTGTTTTCGGGCGTCGGATCGATAATCTCGGTGACCGCGTTGCAGATCTCCAGTGCCACGTCCAGCTCGGTGCCGGTGAAGCTTTCCGGCGAATACTGGAAGCGGAAATCGTCCTTGGAGCCTGCCTTCGCCGCCATGTCGACGATCATCCTAGCGGCATCGGTGGCTATCTGCTTGATCCCTGCCACATCCTTGCCGAACACCACGCGGCGCTGCAGCTCGCTCGTGGAGTTATAAAAGTGCACGATGGGCTTATGCGCGCCCTGCAGCGCCTCGAACGTCCGCGTGATCAGTTCCGGCCGGCACTGCACCAGAACCTGCAAGGACACGTCGGCGGGTACCCCACCTTCTTCGATCGCCCAGCGGCAGAAATCGAAATCCGTTTGCGAAGCCGAAGGGAAACCGATCTCGATTTCCTTGAAGCCCATGTCGAGCAACAGCTTGAACATGCGCGCCTTGCGGTCATGCCCCATTGGATCAACCAGAGCCTGGTTGCCGTCGCGCAGATCAACGGAGCACCAGATCGGCGCCTGCTCAATGCGCTTGGATGGCCAGGTGCGGTCCGCGATGTCGATTTGCGGATAAGGCTGATACTTGCGTGACGCATCAGGCATGCCGCGACGGGCAGGCGTTGCCGTGTCCGTATTGAAGGGAGGATTGGCATTCATGGCGATATCTCCTGCGCTGGCTTCAGCGCGTCTTCTCGATGATTGTGGTGAAAGCGGGCAAAGGAGCAGGTCGCCTGGCGGCACAACGACCGCCGGGTGCTCCTTAGCGAGCCCGGCGGTCGCCGCTAAGAAGGAGAAGCTTGGAAAGCGCGCGCGCGGTCGCAGCCGAAGAAGCGGCAGCAAAAACAATGGAGGGCGCGGCAAAAATCGACATTAAGCGCTGCATAGCGCAGGCGCATGAAAGAAACAAGACTCAAGCTTTCCGCGCAGGATTTATACGCAGGAGGCTCAACTCTGGCCACCTCGGTTAACGAGCCGTGCCACGCCGCGGGCAATGGCGGGCCCGAAGACCAGGACGATCAGGAAGCGAAGCATCTGCACGCCCATCACAAAGGACAGGTTCACGTTCTGAGCGGACGCCGCGATGATGGCGATGGAGTCCATGCCGCCCGGGCTGGTCGCCAGATAGGCGGTCAGCGGATCAACATCAGCAAACGCGATCAACAGCGAAGCAAGCCCACCGCAGAACACGACAAGCAGCAGGATGGAGGTCGTGATCTGGGGTAGGACGCGCACCACATGGCGCAGGATGGGACGGGTAAACCGCAAGCCGATCGCCCAGCCCACCACCATGTAGGAGCCGGCAAGGAGCCACGGCGGGAGCTGGAAGGCGACCCATCCCGCAAACTCCAGCACCACGCCGAGGATCATCGGCCCTAGGAAGAAAGGTGATGGCATCCTGAGGGCGTTCCCGACCAGGCCGCCTATCACGGCAACAAGAAGGGTTGCACCGAACTCCGGCCAGACCAGCGGCGGAAACCACGGCACCACCTGCTCAACTGCGCCAGACGTATCAACAAAGAGCCGCGCCAGGAGGGCAGCCACGGCCGTGACGATTACGACCCGTAGATACTGCATGAAGGCGACAAGGCGACTGTCAGCACCGAACGCTTCCGCCATGATCACCATTGCCGTGGCAGCGCCGGGCGCAGACCCCCAAACGCCCGACGTCCCCGGCATGATGTGCCAACGGCTGATCAGGTAGCCCGCCAGGCTGCTGGCAAGGATCGTGGCCAACACCACGAAGCCGAACAGAAACCAGTTCGCCAGAAGCGAACTGAACAGATCCGTGGTCAAGGACGCCGCGATCAGAACGCCGAGAATGGCTTGGGCACAATTGAAGGCCAGGCGCGGCGGCTGCACGGTTGCGCCGCAAACCCCCGCAACCACCCCGCACAACATCGGCGCGAGCAGAAACGCCGCCGGCAGATGGAGGTGGTCGAACAAAAGCGCGAGCGCCACTGAGGGCGGGAGGAGGAAGGCCCATTGCGCCAGGATCTTCCAGCGGGATGGGCTTTGAGGGTGAAGGTCCTCAGGAAGATCCATGCTGCCCCGTAACGTGTTTGCACCGCAAACGGAACATGCAAAGCTCAGCTCATCGAAAGAAGAAGTCCCCGCGTCAGGCGAACGGCACGGCGCTGGTGCCGTGTGGAAGCTTGGCTTCATCATCCGGTTCGACATGGATGATGACGCGCACGTTGGAGATCACCGCCTGCAGGGCGTCTTCGATGCGGTCGCAGATGACGTGGCTTTCCCCCACCGTCATCTTGGCGTCCACCACCATATGAAACTCGATGAAGGTGGCGCGCCCGGCGATACGAGTCTTCAGGTCGTGAACCTCCAGTGCGCCGGCCGAATGCTGTGAAATGATGTCGCGAATGCGCATGTGCTCGTGCGGATCGACGGCAACATCCATCAGCCCGCTCAGCGACCCGGTGATGACCTTGTATCCCTGGTACAGGATGTTGATCGCAACCAGGCCAGCAAGCAGGGGATCCAGAACACTGATCCCGGTGAACACGGCCGCCACAAGGCCGGCAATCACGCCAACCGAGGTCACCACGTCGGTCATGATGTGATGGCCATCCGCAACAAGTGCAGGCGAGCGGGCCTGTCTCCCCCTGCGGATCAGGACCGAAGCCCAAGCTGCGTTGATTGCGCCGGCCACTGCATTGATGCCGAGCCCAAGCCACGGCTCCTCGAGCGGCGCGGGCGCCGTCCACTTCCGCCATACCTCAAAAAGGATCAGCAAGGCTGCCATCACGATCAGCACGCCTTCCAGAACGGCCGAGAAGTACTCGGCCTTGTGGTGGCCATGCTGGTGATCGTCGTCCGCTGGACGATAACTGACGGTGACCGCCCAAAGCGCAGCCACCGCAGCGACGACGTTGACGATGGATTCCAGCGCGTCGGAATAAAGCGCAACCGATCCGGTCACCCACCACGCCAGGAACTTCAGCGCCATCACGCCCAGCCCGACCGCGATAGAAGCGGCAGCCAACCGCCACACCATCTGCTGCGACGATGACCTGTCTTCAACTGCGCTCAACGACATCACCTCTGCGGGAACGGCGCTTGAAACCGCCTGACGAAACTCAGGCGGCCTTGACCTTGGCCCGGCGGGGCAGATGGGCGACGATGTTCTCGATCATCCGCATGCCGGCATTTCCGCCGAGCGTCATGATGGATTCGGGGTGGAATTGCACGGCAGCCACCGGTTCTGATCTGTGCTCAAAGGCCATGATGATGCCGTCTTCGGTTTCCGCCGTGACGACGAAGTCCTCCGGCAGGCGCACCGGATCGGCAAAGATCGAGTGGTAGCGGCCAACCGTGACCTCTTTTGGTAGCCCGGAGAAGATCACGCCCTGTTTCGACACGCTGATACGCGACGGCTTGCCGTGCATGGGAATGTGCAACTGGCGCAGCTCGCCGCCGTAAGCTTCAGCCAACGCCTGCAGGCCAAGACACACGCCGAAGATCGGCAGATCGCGTGCCCGCGCCTTCTTGATGGTGGCCTTGCAATCGAAGTCGCTCGGGGTTCCCGGCCCCGGCGAAAGCACCACCAGATCCGGTTTGATCCGATCAAAAACCTCTTCCGGCACCGGCGAGCGCACGGTTGAAACCTGTGCACCTGTTTGGCGGAAATAGTTGGCCAGCGTGTGCACGAAGGAATCCTCGTGGTCCACGAGCAGGATCGATACGCCCTCGCCCACATTGGCTGTTTCGCGCGAAACGCCTACCGTGTTGCCTGCTTGCGCCTCGCGGATCGCCGCCAACATGGCCGATGCCTTCAACTCGGTTTCGGCTTCCTCTTCTTCGGGAACAGAGTCGTACAAGAGAGTCGCGCCGGCGCGCACTTCCGCGATGCCGTCCTTGATGCGGATGGTCCGCAGCGTCAGGCCCGTGTTCAGGTCGCCGTTGAAATGCACCATGCCGATGGCGCCGCCATACCAGGCGCGCGGGCTTTTCTCGTTCTGCTCCAGGAACCGCATCGCCCACAGCTTCGGCGCGCCGGTGACCGTTACGGCCCAGGCATGGCTCAAAAACGCGTCAAACGCATCCATGCCTTCGCGCAGCCGACCCTCAATGTGATCGACGGTGTGGATCAAGCGAGAATACATTTCGATCTGGCGGCGGCCGATCACCCGCACCGATCCCGGCTCGCAGACGCGGCTTTTGTCGTTGCGGTCGACGTCGGAACACATGGTGAGTTCCGATTCGTCCTTCTTGGAATTCAGGAGCTGCAGGATCTGCTCGGAATCCGAGATCGCATCATCGCCGCGCTTGATCGTTCCTGAAATCGGGCAGGTTTCCACCCGCCGGCCCGACACGCGCACGAACATTTCCGGCGAGGCACCAACCAGATATTCGTCTTCACCGAGATTGATGAAGAAGGAATAAGGCGATGGATTGATCGCCTTCAACCGCCGCGCGATCTCAGACGGCTTTGACTCGCAACGCTCGTAGAAGGTCTGCCCGGGCACCACTTCGAACAGGTCACCTCGGCGGAAGCTTTCCTTGGCGCGCCCCACGAGCCTGGCGTATTCACCCGGTTCGTGATCGCCGCGAGGGGGGATCCGGTCGGCAGTCCGAAAAGGTTGCGCAGCGCTTTCGCGCGCAATGCCGGCCGTGTCGAGATCACCCACGGCGAAGTCATACCGGTCGTGCCAGGCTTGTGCTGTGTAGTGATCAACCACAAGGATTTCGTCGGGCAGGTAAAGCACGAGATCGCGCTGGCTCGAAGCCCGCCGGAGCTTCAGGTCGACAGGGTCAAACTGGAAGGCAAGATCATAGCCGAAGGCGCCATAAAGGCCGAGATTGGCGTCGTCTCCGGATCTGAACAGGTTGGTGACGGCGCGCAAAACGGTGAATACGGAAGGGACGCGGGAGCGCTCTTCTTCCACGACGACCTGGTCGGGCTCGCTGATTTCGAGCTCGATCAGCCGCGCGCTGCTTTCCGCAACGCGAACGCCTGTGAGGTCCTGCAGCGCAGGGGCAACGATGGCGAGTAGCGTTTCGCCGCGTGCGTTCAGCGCCTCCACCTTCATGACACGGGCGCGTGAACTGATCACCAGGGGCGGATCGATGATGGCAGTGTCCCAGCGGGTGTAACGACCGGGATATTCGTAGTTGGACGAGAACACCGCGCCGCGCCGTTCGTTCAGGCCATCCACATAGGCTTCAATGGCACCGCCGTAGGCGGTTGCGTGACGCTTGCGTTGAACAAGGACGCCACCCGCGGTGACGTAGCGTTCAGATCCGTCTTCAAGCTGTTCGAGGCTCATAACTCACTCCGGCCAAAGGGCTTTGCCGTAGGTCACCCGGGAGGTCCACAAACAAAATGGCCGCCCGGACTTCTCCTGCGGCCATCCAAATTTCGCGCATGCGCGTCTGGTCGGCCGCTTAAGCGGGCCACCACCAGAGCATCGAGGAAGCGCTGTTCTTCATAACGTCGATCCATAGCGCGGAAGGCTTGGTCCGGCAAGCACCCGTTGGCTCGACGGCGCGCCCAAACCTGAGCTCAGAAATGGAGCATCGGCGCACCGATGCTCCATTTTGTTGCTCCGGTGGGGAGGCCCGCCTACGGACCGCCGCTGCCGCCGACCGCGCCGTAAACCTGACCCGTGGCATAGCTGTTCTCATCAGAGGCCAGCAGCACGTAGATCCCGGCAAGCTCAACTGGCTGACCGGCACGGCCGAGCGGCTGATCGGAGCCGAACTGCGGAATATCTTCGGGAAACTGCCCCCCGCTCGGCTGCAATGGCGTCCAGATCGGGCCGGGTGCAACGCCATTGATGCGGATGCCTTGTGAGCCCAACTGCTTGGCCATGCTTTTTACGAAGTTGCGGCCGGCTGCCTTCGTCATGGCATAATCGACCAGCATCTCCGGCGGATCATAAGCCACCACAGATGTCGTGACGATGATTGTCGACCCCGGCTGGAGATGCGGCAGGGCAGCTTTGGTCAGCCAGAACATCGCATAGACATTTGTCTTCAGCGTCCAGTCGAACTCGTCGTCCGAAATGTCACTCAGTGACTTCTTCGCCTGCTGCCGTGCGGCATTGCTGACCAGGATGTCGAGCCCGCCGAGTTCGCGCACCGCGTCCTCGACCAACTGCCGGCAAAAGGCGGCATCCCGCAGGTCGCCTGGAAGGGCAACAGCCTTGCGCCCTTCCGCTTCGATCAGCGCGATCACCTCGCGCGCATCGGACTCTTCCTGCGGCAGGTAGTTGATGGCCACGTCGGCGCCTTCACGGGCATATGCTATCGCGGCTGCGCGACCCATGCCAGAGTCGCCGCCGGTGATCAGTGCCCTGCGGCCTGCAAGCCTGCCGGAGCCGATGTAGCTTTCCTCGCCGTGGTCGGGGCGAGGATCCATCTTGCTCACAAGACCCGGCCAATCCTGCCTCTGTTCGGGATAAGGGGGTTGCGGATATTTGCTTCGCGGGTCGCTCAGCGCCGGCTCCGCGGGTGAGGCTTGTGCGGTCGCTGCCGCTTGGCTGCCGGTTTTTTCTTGTGCTGCTGCTCGACCGGCCAGCGCGGTCATGAGGCCGGCGGACATGCCGCCAACCAGCATCCGCCGCGACGGATCTGCTTTGTCAGAATTCACGATTGTCTCCATAGTCAGTGGTGAGGACACTCGGGTAAGCCAGGCGGGCGCCGTGTGTTCCACCTCACGGGAAACGTGAACGACCGCGCCAATCTCCAGCGACTGAGGTGCTGGAACACACCGGTGACCGTAATCCTTCCGCTGACTTTGGAAGCGCCCTACTCCGCTGCGGCAGGAACCGTGATGGTAGCCTCCCGGCGGTCGAGCTTGTGGGACCAGACAGCAAGACCAAGCGCGATCAAGGCCGTCGCGGATGACACGAACGGAAGCTTGTCGTAGCTCAAGCCCAGCGTCAAAGCGAGGCCGCCCACCCAGGCGCCGGTCGCGTTGCCGGCGTTGAAAGCGCCTTGGTTCAGGGTCGCAGCGAGGTTCGGCCCCTCCGCCGCCGTTTCAACCACGCGCATCTGGAGCGGCGGCACGATCACGAAGGTCAGCACGCCCCATACGAAAACGAGCGGGATCATGACGCTGGGGCTACCGCTGAACTCCGCAAGCGCCACATGGATCATCGCGATCAGAACCAGCGTCCCGATCGCAGTCGGCATCAGCTTCCAGTCGGCGAGCTTGCCACCCAGGATATTACCCACCGTCATCCCCGCACCGAACAGGAGGAGGATCCACGTAACGGAGGGAACCGCGATGCCTGTGACATCGGTCAGCAGGGGCTTGATATAGGTGAAAACGGTGAACAGGCTGACCGACGTCAAAGCCGAGATGATCATGGCAAGCCACACCTGAAGGCGCCCGAGCACCCTCAATTCGCTCACGATCCCCTCGCCTGAAGGCTTTGCCACGCCGGAAGGCACAAACCACGCGATGGCGGCCACGGCCAGAAGACCGATGCCCACCACTGCAACGAAGGTGGACCGCCAGCCATAGACCTCGCCAAGTGCGGTTCCGGCCGGGACTCCCAGGATGTTGGCGAGCGTCAGCCCGGCAAACATCAAGGCCATCGCGCTGGCGCGCTGGTTACGCGGCACGAGGCTGGCCGCAACCACGGAGCCGATGCCGAAATAAGCGCCGTGCCCGAACGCGGTGACCACGCGCGCCACCATCAAGGTCCAGTAGTTCGGCGCCAGGGCGCAGAAAAGGTTGCCGACCACGAACATGGTGGCGAGCCCGATCAGAACCGCCTTGCGCGGCATTCGGGCCGTCAGGATCGCAAGGATGGGTGCGCCGATCACCACGCCGAGCGCATAACCTGTCACCAAGAGCCCCGCGGCCGGGATCGACACGTGCAGATCCGCGGCGACTTCCGGCAGAAGCCCCATGATCACGAACTCGGTAGTGCCGATCACGAAAGACGTGACGGCTAGAGCATAGATTGGCAAAGGCATCATGGTCGCGGCGTCTCAGGCTTCGATCGAGATTCCATGCGCTTGTTCGGAACGGCCTTCAACCCTGATGCTGCATTGCAGAATTGCGCGGCCTGCAGGGCTAGTGTTCAGCGGCCCACGCATGGGCAGCAACAAGCTGGTCGCGATCGAAGGCCGAAAACGCGCTGAAGTCGACGCGCTCGCGCGCCCGCTGAGCGGCCGCTGCCGCCGCCTGCTTCATGGTCGGTGACCCTGTGGCATGAAGCGCGTTCAGCGATTTCTGCAGGCGGATCTGCACCTCCAGGGAGCGGGCTCCATCCCGTCCAATCGGGCCGAAGAAGTCTTCCAGCAGGTCCTGCAGGTTGAGGTCCGAAACAAACAAGCGCGGCAGCTGCACCTCCTGCCGCTCGTCAGGCCTCCATTCCGATAGAACGCGAACGCCGCGTCCGAGCACATCAATTGCGGTGCCCGTATCGTTCAATGCCGGAGACAGAGCGCGCGAAGCGATCTCAGCAAGCACGATGAGGCCGAAGCGCGGATCCTGATCAAAGGAGCGTGTCTCGCCGACCGAAAAACAGGAAAGGATCCGCTCGCGCATCTTGTCATCGCCATCAACGGCCTTCGACAACCGCACCAGCGGCTTCGCCGGGTGGACGAACTGGCCCGGGACGCCGAGCAGAAGAATCACGAGGTCGCAATCATCGCCGATCGCGTTCAGCTGTTGCACATCCACATACTGCACGTAGCCAACTTCCTTGGAGCAGATAACGTGCGGCGATCGCATCAGGAGGTGGCTGTCCCGGCAGCGGTTGCCGCCGAAATAAGGCTCTTCCCGTCGGTCCTTCAACGCTCGACGCGCGACCTGTTCGACATTCTCGGTTGTTTCTCCAACCCGCCCGAAATGCAGGAGGTAATCAATCCAGCGCAGCAGGGTCACCACCATGATGGCGACCACCACCAGGGTTACCAGAAACAGCGCTACGCGTCCTTTCTCACCGTAAGCACCGGTCGACAAAAGGATCAGGGTTGTCAGGCTGTAAAGAAACACGCCGACGAACACGGACAACGTAGTCTGCGCCGTGCTGTCTTCAATCAGCAGCTTTGTGGCGCGCGGAGTCACATTGCTGGTGGCGGCGCTGTAAGCTGACACAACCGTGCTGAGCGAAAAGGTTGTAACCGCCAGCATGCTTGACGCGATGATGCCGAGGATGTTGTCGGCCGCGTCTGCGCCGATGGAGGTTGCGTTGCTGTCCGGAATAAGAGCCGCGAACGGCATCGACACCAATGCGGCACCGACTCCAACCATGGAAATTAGGGTGGTTCTCACCCAAAGTTTGCGTGTGAGCAGGCGCAGCTTCTGTCGGAACGCGGACAACATCTGCGGTGATATGCTGTCCCAAGGACCGTTTCCAAGGTGCGGCCCCACCGGAGCTTCTGAAAATCAATCCATGTGAACAGCCGGCGCTGCGCTGGCTGCCTTTGGCTTCCGCAGCAGAAGCGCCAGGGGGATGGCGCACAGGGTGACGATCATCATCAGCTTGAAGTCATCGACATAGGCGATCATCAGCGCCTGCTGGTTGACGAGCTGGTCCATCTGCGAAAGCGCAGCTGGATTGCTGGCAACAGCGCCGGGCGAAATACCCTGAAGCGCCGGATTGAACGGGTTGATCGCGGTCGACAAGTCTGCATGGTTGATCTGCATGTTGCGCGTCAGCATCACGGTCACCACGGAAATGCCGATGGAAGAGCCGATGTTTCGGACCAGGCTGAACAGGCTGGCGGCGTCTGTGCGGTAGCGCGGCTCCATCGTGGCAAAGGCTACGGTGGACAGGGGCACGAAAACCAGGCCGAGACCCAGCCCCTGGATCACACCTGACTGGATGATCAGCCAATCGTCCATCTGCGGCGAAAAGCCTGTCATGTCGTGCAGCGACCATGCCGTGAGCGCCAGTCCCGTAACAACCAGCAGGCGCGCATCCACAACTCGCACGAGGCGGCCGACGAGGATCATGGAGATCATGGTGCCGACACCACGTGGCGCCATAACCAGACCGGTCAGGATCGTTGAGTGGTTGAACAGGCGCGACAGCATCGGCGGCAGGAGCGCCAGGCTTGCGAGCAGGATCACGCCGATCACGAAGATGAAAACGAGCCCTGTCACGAAGTTGCGGTCCCGGAAGATCGCTGCAGGGATGAAGGCGTCCTCGCGGGTGGCGAGATGCACGATGAAGATCCAGAAACCAGTGATCGCAAGGCCGAGCTCGATCCAGATTTCCACGGCGGAAAACCAGTCGACCTCTGCGCCGCGATCCAGCATCAACTGCAGGGCGCCGACCCCAAGCGACAACATGGCGAAGCCGAAGAAGTCGAACCCGCGCAAGCGCTTGGCCACACGCGGCAAGTAAGCGGCACAGCCCAAAAAGGCGACGATGCCGACCGGGAGATTGACGAAAAAGACGTAGCGCCAGTCAAGCGTTTCGGTGAGCCAGCCGCCGAGCGTCGGCCCGATGATAGGGCCAACCATGATGCCCGCACCCCACATCGCCATGGCCTGGCCATGCTTTTCCTTCGGGTTGATGTCGAGCAGGAAGGTTTGCGACAGCGGCACGATGGCGGCACCGAACAAGCCCTGCAGGACCCGGAACAGCACCATCGACTCAAGGCTCCACGAAATGCCGCAAAGCATGGAGCTCGCCGTGAAACCCACCACGGCAACAAGAAAAAGTTCGCGCCGGCCTATCCGATCCGACAGCCAGCCGGTGACGGGCGTCATGATGGCGGCGGCCACGATGTAGGAGGTCAGGACCCAGTTGATCGTGTCTTGCGACGCGCCGAGATCACCCACCATGTTGGGCAAGGCAACATTGGCGATGGTGGTGTCGAGCACCTGCATGATCGTCGCCAGCATGATGGAAAGCGTGATCAGCCCGCGATGCGGAACCTCACCCACGCTCTCAGCGCGCGCGTTCACAGCCATTGACCTCGGAGAAAGGTGCAAGCGCCAGGGCGCTGCGTTTCGATTTCCAGCATGGCTGGCAGCGTGGTCATCACGTCTTCCGCAAGAGCCACCGAACGTCGGCGCTCAAGAACGTCATTGCTTTCCAGCGGCAGCCAAATTGTGAAGCTGCAGGGTTCGGCAGCTTCCGCCGTGTGCGAGAGATCGATCTCGATAGCCATGGCTAGTCCCTTTCGGCCTGGGTCGCAGCGTCGGAAGCGTATGCCGGGCCACCGAACAGGCTTGCCCAACCGCGGGAAACGCGCGTGTCAACGGTTACGGTGGCGCTCATCCCGGTTCGCAGCAGAAGATCCGCGCCTTCCTTGTCGATCTTCAGGCGCACTGGGATCCGCTGGGTGACCTTGACCCAATTGCCGGTGGCGTTCTGCGCCGGAAGCAACGAGAACTCCGCGCCTGTGCCCGCACCGATGCTTTCAACGGTCGCTTCCAGCGGCTGGCCGGGGAAGGTGTCGAGTTCGATCTCGGCCGTTTGGCCGACCTTCATGTGCGTCAGCTGCGTTTCCTTGAAATTGGCTTCCACCCAGCTCTCGTCGGTTTCAACCAGCGCAAACAGCGACGAGCCAGCCGCAACAAACTGACCCGGCTTGAAAGAGGAAGCCTGCGAGATGATGCCGTCGGCCGGCGCGCGCACTTCCGTCTGCGCCAATTGATACGCAGCCTTGTCGCGGGCCGCCTGTGCCGACAGGACGCTTGGATGCGCGTCCGTCGGCAGCTCGGGGTTGCCACCAAGGGCCGCCTTTGCGCCGATCACCGCCTGTGCCGCCGCACGCTCGGCATCGCGAGCTTTCACGAGATTGCGGCGCGCTGTGTCCAGAGAGGATTGTGTCGTGACGCCCTTGCCGGAAAGCGCCGATTGGCGCTCCAGCTCTCCTTCCAGATAAGCGACTTCGCTCTGGGCCGAGCGCTGTTGGGCTTCAGCGCCGCCCAATGATGCGCGAAGCTGTTCCACATTGAGGCGCGCTGAAGCCAAAGCGGCATCCGCTTGTGCTAGCGCGATCCGGTAAGGCTCAGCTTCCACGGCAAAAAGAAGGTCGCCCGCGTGCACAAGCTGGTTCTCAGCAAGATTCACGGCCGTGATGCGCCCGGCGATCTCGGAAGCCATCGTCACGCGAGGTTGGCGCAGATTGGCGTTCTCGGTTTCCTGATACCGGCCGCCCGTCACCCAAACATAGCTGCCGCCCGCAACGAGCGCGAGCGGTACGGCAGCCATTACGAGGTAGCGGAGCTTGCCGCGCTTGCGTGGCGCTGCGGCAACCTGCTCACCGCCAACAATCGACTGGCTGTTGGCCCCTGCGGGGCTGACGGCGTGGGTTTCGTCGCTCATGGTTGATCCTCCATGCCAGCTTCTCGGGGCTGGCCTTCCTTGTTGTTGCTGCAGACGGCCGTGAGGTCGGCGCCGCCGCCAAGATTTCGGGCCATCGTTTCCAGCCCGTCATAGATGATGTCCCGCGCTTCGCTGGGAACGCCTGCGAGCGCTTCTTCCATCACTTGGGCGGCCGTATCCTTCACCGCGTCGCGGATGCCGCGCGTCTTTTCAGTCGTGAAGATCTTGCGCACGCGCCGGTCGCGGGCGTCCTGCCGCCGCTCGATCCAGCCGCCCTGCTCCATCCGATCGAGCAAACGCGAGATGCTGATGGGCTCGACCTCGAGGATCTGCGCCAAACGAGCTTGCGTCGCGCCTTCTTCCTTCCACAACCGCATCAAAAGGCGCAGCTGGGCTTCCGACAGGCCGTGCCGCCCCACCCGCGCTTCGATACGCCCTCTGAACAGGCGCGCTACTTCGTGCAACATGAAGCCGAACGGCTTCCTGGGTTCCAAGGTCATCATGATCTGGAAAATAGATAAGCACGCTTATGATAAGCAGATCAAATATCGCATGGCTGCCATGCGCTTTTGCTCAGCGTGCGGGGTAGCCGGTTACCGTCCAATTTGAGCGGTCGTTCTTGTAGTACGGTAATCATACTTCGGCACGGTGCTTTAAGGCAGTTCCGCTAAGGTCAGGATCGCTCAAGGGTCCTGACATGACAAAGCCGACGCACTCCTTCCCCAGAATCCTGACCCGATTTGCGCATGCGCGGAATGGCAACATCCTCATCACGACGGCGCTCGCACTTCCCATTCTGATCGGCATGGTGGCGCTTTCGGTGGAATATGGCGGCGGCCTGATGAAGCGCGTGGAAAACCAACGCGTCGCCGATCTCGCTGCATTCGCGGGCGCAACCGCCTATGGCGCGAAATCAACGGAAGCCGCCATGCTCAACGCTGCGAACAATGTCGCACGGCTGAACGGGCTTGATCCCGCTGCAATGACCGTCACTCTCGTGGACTCGCCGCGATCGGCGGGCACAAAAGCCGTGGATGTAGATGTCGCCACCCAGCAGAACCTCTACTTTGCGCGCGTGCTGGGCGACTTCGAGCAGCTCCAGGTCAAGGCCGGGGCGGTCGCGGAAGTCGGCGTCACGCCATCCCAGCCCGGCTGCGTGTATGCGCTGAGCAGTTCCGAGACAGGCATCACAATGAGCGGTGGCACATCGCTGAATGCGTCAGGTTGTGCGGTTTCCTCGAACACCACGATGACGGTTCCCTGTGGCACGAAGATCGTCACCACAGGTGCGAACTACAATACGACCGTCCCTAACCAGCCCTGCAACGGGATTGAAAAAACTGGCGGCGGTGCAGCACCGGTCGTCAAGCAAGCGACCACTGACCCGCTGGCGGGACACACTGGCATTGCCGATGCAGTGGCGCGGCTGACCACGGTCCGAAGCATGACGGGGCCGAGCGCGCCGATCACTCCCACAGGCTTTGACATTCGTTTCGCTTACGACACCTCACAGACAGAAACGCAGGCGATAGCAGCTGGCTGCACCGCCGCCCGGCTGTCGAACAACAGTTGGAGGCTGACCTGCCCGACGAATAAGACCACTCACAGCTTCCGCAAGATCACACTTGGTGGGGGCATTCACGTCGATTTCAATTCCAGCGGCCCGGCCAGCACGACCTACACCTTCTCCGACGTCGTCACCAATGCGGGAAACTCGCTGACGTTTGGACCTGGAACATTCAAGTTGGCGAAGGGCTTAGTGACAGAAGGCGGCAGCACAACGACCTTCGGGGCGGGAACCTTCCTGATCGGACAGTCGGACAGCGACTGTAACGGTTCGGGCCGCTACTCGATCTGCAACACAAGCACTCTGACCATCGGCGGTCCTAGCACCTTCGAGCTGTCAGCCGGCGTCTACAATTCCGGTGGCGCCACGCTGACGATGGGAAGCGGCGTGCTGAACAGCTACAAGTTCGGTCCAAGCAGCACCGGCAATGCCGTTCTTCTTGGCGGCGGTTCTCACGTCAGGATGGCCGACGCCACAGGTGTTTCAAGCTTGTTTCAGGTGGTCGGCGACTTCGTTTCCGATGGCGGTAGCTGCTTCACCATCCCCGCTGCTGCGCATCACGACATCAAGGGCGCTTTGCGAGCGGCTGGTGGCACGACATTTGGCTCTGGCGTTTATACCGTCAGAGACTTTCTCGCCTTCGGCGCAAACGGCGGTGGATCGGTCTGGTGCAACGGCGCCAACGTCGCGGGAACCGGTGTGGACGTGAACTTCATTCTTGGCGGCGATAGGGCTTCCACGCAGGGCACTTGCAATGGCTACGCCTTCTGCGTCGGATCAGGCTTCAGCGGCATCAGCCTCGCGGCTCCCAAGATCGGTCCGCTCGGCAAGGTGCTCGTCGTCGGCCCTCAACTGCCTGCCAACATCAAGGGCGCGACCTTCGCAGAAGGAGGATCGGCCGGCGTGCTGGCGGGCGCCTTCTACTTCCCTTTCGGCCCAGTCACCATGAGCGGCGGCGCCAGCGCAGGCGGGGCGAACAACTACTGCCTTCAACTGATCGGCTCCCGCATCACGTTGGGCGGCGGCACGACCGCTGTTTCAGAATGCATTGCTGCCGGAGGCGGGTCGGCCGCCAAGAAGGTCGTGCTGGTTCAATGAACAAGCGAGCTTTTGCAAAACGGCTGCGCCAGCAGCTGCGGATCTTGACGCGTGACAAACACGGCGTTTCGGCGGTCGAGTTCGCGCTGGTCGCCCCGATCTTTCTGCTGCTGTTGGCCGGCACAGTCGAAATCGGCGGCATGATGTTCACCCGCTTCCAGCTGAATTCGGCTATCTCGGCGGGAGCGACCTACTCGGTCCTGAACGGCAGCACGCTGAGTGCAACAACAGCCAGCACCGTGGTCACCAACACGGCGGCGGTTGTTGCAGGCAACACGAGTTCGCAGGTTGCCGTGGCTGTGACAATCAACAATGGCTACACGCGAACGGTGAGTGGTGGCCAGGCAGCAACAAGCGGCAGCGCCAGCCAGGCCGACCAGTGCTATTGCCCGACACGCTCCGGTGCCACCTTGACCTGGGGCGCGACGACCACTTGCGAGGCAAGCTGCCCCAACGGCTCCTTGGCCGGCAAATTCATCATGATCACCGCAACGAAGCCCTACCAGTCCATGTTTGGCGGCTTCAGCCTCGTTGAAGATGGCCAGATAAGCGTTGCGACCATGGCACAGGTGAAATGATGCTGGCCCTGTTGCAACGCTTCCGCGAGGAACGGGCCGGCTCCACAGCGCTGGAGTTCACCCTCGTGGCTGGCCCACTCCTATTGTTGATGTTCGGCGTGCTGGAATTCGGGCGCGCCGAGTGGTCGCGGCAAACCTTGCAGGAAGTGGCCATGCATGGCGCACGATGCATGGGCGTGCGCCAAAGCGCCTGCGCGACTGGAGATGCTTCCGACCTGACAAAGACCCGGAGCTATCTGATGCAAGAGGGTCACGGCTACGGATTGTCGTTGACAACGAGCGACATCACGCTCGAAGCCGACGCAACCTGCGATGGCGTATCGGGCTTTTCGCGCGTCAGCCTCACCTACGATTTCAAAAGCTCCATGCCCGGCGCAATCGAGGTTCTTGTGCAGGAGCTGCCGTTACGGGCCAGCGCCTGCTTCCCCAACCAGCCAACGTCCTGAAGAAGATAGGGGCGGAGCGCCGAAACGCACCGCCCCTGCTATCCAAAGTTCAGAACAGGCCTTCGATCTGCCCTTCGCCGTTGAGGAAGATCTTTTCCGACGACGGCACCTTTGGCAGGCCAGGCATGGTCATGATCTCACCGCAGATCGCCACGATGAATCCAGCGCCGGCTGAAAGCCGCACTTCGCGAACCGGCACGACATGGCCGGTGGGCGCGCCGCGGAGATTGGGGTCGGTGGAAAACGAATACTGGGTTTTGGCCATGCAGACCGGCAGGTTTCCGTAGCCGGCGGCTTCCCACTGGTGCAGCTGGTCGCGCACGCTCTTGTCGGCAATAGCTTCCGAACCACGGTAGATGCGCTGCACGATCGTCGTGATCTTCTCGAACAGCGGCATCTCGTCTGGGTAAAGCGGCGAAAACTGCGAGGAACCGCCTTCCGCGATCTCGACGATCTTGCGCGCCAGCTCCTCGATGCCTTCCGAACCCTTGGCCCAGTGCTTGCAAAGGATCGCCTCGGCACCCTGGCCGGCAACGAAGTCCTTCATCGCCTGGATCTCTGCGTCCGTATCGGACACGAAGTGGTTGATGGCCACCACCGCCGGAACGCCGAACTGCTTCACGTTCTCGATGTGACGGCCAAGATTGGCGCAGCCCTTCTTCACGGCCTCGACATTTTCCTGGCCGAGATCTTCCTTTTTCACGCCGCCGTTCATCTTCATCGCGCGAACGGTGGCGACGATCACGGCCGCTGCCGGCTTGAGGCCTGCCTTTCGGCACTTGATGTCGAAGAACTTTTCCGCACCGAGGTCGGCGCCGAAGCCCGCTTCCGTGACGACATAATCAGCGAGCTTCAGCGCGGTGGTTGTTGCAACCACCGAGTTGCAACCGTGCGCGATGTTCGCGAACGGCCCGCCATGCACGAAGGCGGGGTTGTTTTCCAGCGTTTGCACGAGGTTCGGCTGCATCGCGTCCTTGAGGAGCACCGCCATGGCGCCGTCGGCCTTGAGGTCACGCGCATAGACGGGGCTCTTGTCACGGCGATACGCGACGATGATGTCGCCAAGCCGCTTCTTGAGGTCTTCGAGATCGTTGGCTAGGCACAGGATCGCCATCACCTCGGACGCAACCGTGATGTCGAAGCCGGCTTCGCGAGGATAGCCGTTGGCCACGCCGCCGAGGGAAGCAACGATGGAGCGCAGGGCGCGATCGTTCATATCCATGACACGGCGCCAAACTACGCGGCGCGTGTCGATGTTCAGTTCGTTGCCCCAATAGATGTGGTTGTCGATCAAAGCCGACAGGAGGTTGTGCGCGGTCGTGATGGCGTGGAAATCACCCGTGAAATGGAGGTTCATGTCCTCCATCGGGACCACCTGGGCATAGCCGCCACCCGCGGCACCGCCCTTTACGCCGAAGTTCGGCCCAAGCGAAGCTTCGCGGATGCAGGTGATCGCCTTCTTGCCGATGCGGTTCAGTCCGTCGCCGAGGCCGACCGTCGTCGTGGTTTTGCCCTCACCGGCCGGTGTCGGGTTGATTGCCGTGACCAGGATGAGCCTGCCGTCCGGCTTCGAGCGCTGTTCCTTGATAAATTCGGCCGAGATCTTCGCCTTGTCATGACCATAAGGAAGCAGATGTTCCGAAGGGATGCCGAGTTTCTGCCCGATCTCCATGATCGGCTTCTTTTTCGCGGCGCGCGCGATCTCGATGTCGCTCTTGTACTCGGCCATGGCTTTTTATCGCTCCCTCAGCAGACTGATTGGCTAACGCCGCCCTCCGGCGCCTTTCAGCGGCCGGCATCAAGCCGGAAGGGCCAAGGATCCGCCATTCCAAAACAGCCGCCGAATGCACGAATTGCGACAACCCTTTTGGAGGCAGGCCGACCGTTGAGCTTTCATCCCTCACCAGCTGTGTTTTCCGCGGGCTGCGGCCGCCACGGGCCAAGCATCGGCAAGCCGTTTCCCGTGGCCGCAACTTGTCCAGCGGGCGGAACAACCGGATCTTTCTTTGCGCATTACGGCAGTCATCAGGGTGAAGAAATGCAGCTTCGGGATGAAAAAACGATCGACCGTCGAGTATTGGCTCGGTGAGCAGACAGATGAGAGCCGCTCTGCAGCCATTATCTTCACCTGGCGGCATGCACCTGCCGCTGGGTAATATTAGCCTAGGACACAATATTCTTTTTCCGAGGCGATATGGAGGTTAGACGGGCGGTCCAGGAGTGGGCAAATCTGAGAACGGTACTTGTTCGTCGGCGATAAGAGCTCGGTCAGCAACCGCTGGACGTTGCCGCGCAAGAACAGGAGATGCGGAGCAATTATGGACGAGGCGCGAGGTCAGAAGCCCGATCCTGCTGAACATCAGGCATTTTCCGATGCTCCGGGCACGGGCACGGGCACGGACGAAACCTCAGCCAAGCGGCGTCCTGGACGACCTCCGATCAAGAACCCGCGCAAGGCAGTTTCCCTGCGCCTGGAACCGGAAGTGCTGGAAAAGTTTCGCGCAACCGGTCCCGGCTGGCAGCGACGCATCAACGACATCCTGAAAGCCGCCAAGATCTAGCCTCAGCCTCGAACGAAGCCGACCATGTCTTCCGGCTTGACGCGGCCCATTTCCTCCTCCCAATGGCGCCGGCAAAGCGAAACGTAGGCGTCCTTCCCGATCGCGACCTGTTCGCCTTCTTGCGCGATGTGACCATCCGGTCCAAGTCGCACCACCATGTTGGCCTTCCGGCCGCACCGGCAGATCGTGCGCACCTCGCGCAACTCATCGGCGATCGCCAGAAGCGTTTGCGAACCCGCGAAAAGCTTGCCCTGGAAGTCGGTCCGCAGGCCGTAGGTCATCACGGGAACATCGAGACGGTCGGCCACGCGGGCCAATTGCCAGACCTGTCGTTCCTCGAGGAACTGGGCTTCGTCCACGAACAGGCAGTGGAGTGCGCGGTGGGCATGATGCTCCGCCACCCGGGCGAACAGATCATCGCCGCTGCGGAACATTTCGGCCTCGGATTCCAGCCCGATCCTCGAAGAGATAAAGGCCGTGTCATCCTCGCGGCGGTAGTGCCCCGCCACCATCAGAAGCGTGTGCATGCCGCGCTCGCGGTAGTTGTACGATGCCTGGAGAAGCATCGTTGTTTTGCCAGCATTCATGGTGGCGAAATGGAAGTAGAGCTTGGCCATGGTGGCGGTGTCATAGCCCTGCACCGGGTCCCTCCCAACCCCACAGGGGTGGTTTTCCCACTGGATTCGGCTGTTCAAGCCGACGCGACTTGCAACCACCGGCGTTTGATGTTTCGTTCCTGCGGGAGCCTTGGCCGGGCTGCTCAAGTCGGCGTCCATCATCGTCGACGCCTTGAGGAAGCCTGGACCGCATCAATCGGGAGACAACAATGCAGCACACAGCAAAATTCGTGACAACGGCATTCCTGGCGACCTTCGCCATGGGAAGCGCGGCGCTGGCCGCCGATCCCGAAAGCTGCAAGACGGTTCGCTTCTCCGACGTCGGCTGGACGGACATCACGGCAACCACGGCGACCGCTTCCGTCGTTTTGAAAGCGCTCGGCTATGAGCCGAGCACCCAGATCCTCTCCGTTCCGGTGACGTTCGCGTCCTTGAAGAACAAGGACATCGACGTTTTCCTCGGCAACTGGATGCCGACGATGGAAGCCGACATCGCGGCCTACCGGGACGACAAGTCGGTGGAAACGATCGTCACCAATCTGGAAGGCGCCAAATATACGCTCGCCGTGCCGACCTACACTTATGAAGCCGGCCTGAAGAGCTTCGACGACATCGCAAAGTTCAAGGACAAGCTGGACGACAAGATCTACGGCATCGAGCCGGGCAACGATGGCAACCGCCTGATCCTGGACATGATCGAGGGCGGCCAGTTCAAACTGGGCGACTTCGAGCTGGTGGAAAGCTCCGAAGCCGGCATGCTGTCGGAAGTTCAGCGCGCTACTGCGGCCAAGAAGGACATCGTGTTCCTTGGTTGGGAGCCGCACCCGATGAACGCCAATTTCGACCTGCAATATCTGTCGGGTGGCGACGACGTCTTCGGCCCCAACTTCGGCGGCGCAACAGTGCACACCGTGGTGCGTGCGGGCTACACCACGGAATGTCCGAACGTTGCTGCGCTCCTGAAGAACATGGTGTTCTCGCTCGACATGGAGAACGAGATCATGGGCGCCATCCTGAACGACGGCGCTGATCCGGAGGACGCGGCGACGGCCTGGCTGAAAAAGAACCAGGACGCCGTGAAGCCGTGGCTGGAAGGCGTCACGACCTTCGACGGCGGCGACGCCGCAGCAGCGATGCAGACCGCCATCGCGAACTAACAGCGATCTCGAACGCAACCTGGCGACGGCTCAGGCCGTCGCTTTCTAACTTGGAGGAGCGGAACACCACATGGAGAACGAGCAGGCTTGGTGGGACAGCCTTTACACTTTGGCGACAACCAAGATCCCGATCGGAAACTGGGGCAGGACCTTCTTTGATTTCCTGACAACCAACTTCGCGTGGTTCTTCGACTCGCTTGCCTCCACCATCGCTTCGGCGCTGGACGCGTTCACGGACGGGCTGCTCTGGTTTCCACCGCTTGCCTTGATCGCGTTGATCGCCGTGCTTGCTTATGCGCTGCAGCGTTCCTGGAAACTGGCCCTTGGAACAGCCCTCGGCCTGCTCTTCATTCTCAATCAGGGACTTTGGGAGGAGACGGTCGAGACGGTCGTCCTCGTGGTTGCAGCAGCCGTGGCTTCCATGGCGCTCGGTGTTCCAATTGGCATCTGGGCTGCCCATCATGAGCGGGCCTACACCTGGCTGCAGCCGGTGCTGGACCTGATGCAGACCTTGCCGACCTTCGTGTACCTCATCCCCGTGCTGATCCTGTTCGGATTAGGCGTCGCACCCGGCGTTATCGTGACGGTGATCTTCGCATCGCCTGCGCCCATCCGGCTCACCTATCTCGGCATCAAATCGGTGCCGCAGCCCATGCTGGAAGCAGGCGAAGCGTTTGGCGCAACCAAGCGCCAGCTGTTGTGGAAAGTGGAATTGCCGGCAGCGCTTCCCACCATCATGGCGGGCCTGACGCAATGCATCATGTTGTGTCTGTCCATGGTGGTGATCGCGGCACTGATCGGCGCGAATGGCCTGGGCAAGCCGGTGGTGCGCGCGCTGAATTCGGTCAACATCCCGCTTGGACTGGAAGCGGGGTTTGCCATCGTCGTGCTCGCCATCATTCTCGACCGCATGTCGCGCATCCGCTCGGGAGCCGTGCGTTGACCACGGCTGTCGAGTTCCAGAAGGTCGATATCATCTTCGGCGAAGCGCCCCAGCGCGAGCAAGCCCTGGCCATGGCTGACCAGGGTGCCAGCCGGGAAGAAATCCTGTCCGCAACAGGCGCGGTGCTCGGCTGCGCCGGCGCCGATCTTCAGGTCGACGAAGGTGAAATCGCGGTGCTGATGGGTCTGTCGGGATCCGGCAAGTCGACGCTTCTGCGCGCCGTGAACCGTCTCAACATCCCGTCGCGTGGAAATGTGCTCGTCAGGGATGGTGACGGCATGGTGGATGTCGCGACCTGCGACGCGCGTGCGCTGCGGCGCATCCGCCAAAAAAGCGTTGCGATGGTTTTCCAGCAGTTCGCGCTTCTTCCTTGGCGCACGGTGGAGGAGAATGTCGGCTTCGGGCTGGAACTGGCCGGCGTCGGCGCCGCAGAGCGCAAGGCCCGCGTGCGCGATCAGCTTGCGCTGGTCGGCCTTGATCAATGGGCCGACAAATATGCGCATGAATTGTCGGGCGGCATGCAGCAGCGGGTTGGTTTGGCGCGGGCGTTTGCCACCCAGGCCCCTATCCTCCTGATGGATGAACCCTTCTCCGCCCTTGATCCGCTGATCCGCACAAAGCTACAGGACGAGCTTCTTGAGCTCCAGGCCAGGCTGAAGAAAACCATCATCTTCGTCAGCCATGATCTCGAGGAAGCCCTCAAGATCGGCAACAAGATCACCATCATGGAAGGCGGGCGCATCGTGCAAACGGGCGCACCCGAAGAGATCGTTCTCAACCCGGCCAGCGACTACGTCCGCGATTTCATCGCCAACGTGAACCCGCTTTCCGTGCTGACCGCCTGGAATGTCATGCGTGATCACCGCGACCTGGAACACGGCGAGGATGGCTGGGTCTGGCTGGACCGCCGCCGCACCACGCGCTTCAAGATTGACACCGATGGCTTGGTGGTAGCCGCCGAACGAGACGGCCGTCCGGCGATCTGGACGTCTTGCGACTACGAGGAGAACTTGCCGCGGGATGCGCCGCGCGTTTACTGGGCAAAGCCCGGAACATCGCTCAAGACCGTCATGCTTGCCATGCACCGCTCGCAAACCGCGCCGGTGGCCCTCTTCGACGAGCAGTCGCGGTTTGTGGGCGCGATCGGGATCCGCGATGTCCTGAAGGCCGTTGTACGACGCTGAGGCTCGTCCAACGCTTACCTAACAACTTTTAGATTTGTGCAGCCCGCCTGGCTTGCTAAAGAGCCTCAGGCCGCGCGGAGCGGCGCCGTCATGGGGAGAAAACAGCATGAATCTTTCGGGTCAGGTCGCAATCGTCACCGGCGGCGGATCGGGACTGGGTGAAGCAACGGCCCGCGCCATGGCAGCGCAAGGCGCGAAGGTTGCCCTGCTCGACATCGGCTTGGAGCGCGCCGAGAAGGTTGCAGCCGAGATCAACGGGCTTGCCGTGAAGTGCGACGTTTCCAGTGGCGAAAGCGCGGAAGCCGCCGTTGCGGAAGTGGCAGACAAGCTCGGCGCCCCGCGCGTTCTCGTGAACTGCGCCGGCATCGCGATTGCGGTGAAGACGCTCGGCAAGGAAGGTCCGCACCCGCTGGACCAGTATCGCCGCGTGATCGAGATCAACCTCATCGGCACCTTCAACATGATCCGCCTCGTGGCCGATCGCACGCGCCACCTGGAAGCCATGGAAGACGGCGAGCGCGGCGTGATCATCAACACGGCGTCGGTGGCGGCTTATGATGGCCAGATCGGACAGGCAGCTTATTCGTCATCAAAGGGCGGCGTGGTCGGCATGACCCTTCCCGTGGCGCGCGATCTTGCGCGCGATGGCATCCGCGTCATGACGATTGCGCCCGGTATCTTCTGGACCCCCATGCTGGCCGGGCTGCCGGAAGATGCGCAAAAGTCGCTTGGCGAGCAGGTGCCCTTCCCGTCTCGCTTGGGCCAGCCGTCCGAATATGCGGATCTTGCCATGCACATCATCGCCAACCGCATGCTGAACGGCGAAGTCATCCGGCTGGATGGCGCGATCCGCATGGCCCCGCGGTAACAACTTGGCGGAGAGCGTGCTCCGCCCGACGGACAAGGAAGCTGTGCGCCTGGCCAAGACCCTGTTGCGCACAGCAAGATACGGCGCGCTCGCAGTTCTTGACCCCGTCGACGCCGGCCCCCTGGTCAGCCGCGTGGCCGTGGCCTGTGACAGCGACGGAGCGCCCGCGATCCTGGTATCTGGACTTGCGGCTCATACAGCCGCCTTGCACTCGGATGAACGCTGCAGTCTGCTCGTGGGCGAACCCGGCAAGGGGGACGCGCTGGCTTATCCCCGCCTGACGGTGCGATGCCGCGCCCGGCCAGTTGGAAATGATCTGGACGGGGAAAGACTTGCCGCTCGCTTCTTGCGCCACGTTCCAAAGGCCGCCCTTTACGCGCAGCTTCCGGATTTTCGCTACTTCCGCCTGGAACCATTGTCTGCCGCCTTGAACGGCGGCTTTGGAAAGGCCTATGCGCTTTCCGGATCTGATCTTCTTGTCGAGAACGGCTTCAGCCTGGCTGAGTTCGAACCGTCGATCCTCGGCCACATGAACGAAGACCATGCGGAGGCGGTCAGTCTTTGCGCCGAGCGTTTGGCGGCGCAACCCAGCGGCGCCTGGACAATGACCGGCATTGATCCCGAAGGCGCCGATCTCGCATGGGGCGATCAAACGGCGCGTATCTGGTTCGATCACCGCGTCAACAGCCGCATTGATGCACGCACAGCCCTGTTGGCGCTGGTCCGCGCGGCTCAAGCGGTGCCACCGAACTGTTGACATGGCTAAATTTAGCGACAACGAAACTTCCTGCTCTCTCCACCCGTATTTGCTTGCTCGGAAAGACAATGTTGAGAGTCAAAAATCGTGTCGAAATATGTCATGCTCCGAGCCGAGGAAGTGGCCTCGCTCCTGTCGATCCTTGGAAACACGAAACGCCTGCTGATTGTGTGCCTTCTTGTGGAAGGCGAGATGTCGGTCAATCGGATCGCCGAGCGCGTCGATCTGAGCCAGTCCGCCTTGTCGCAGCACCTCGCCAAGCTGCGCGAACAAGGATTGGTGAAAACGCGGCGCGAAAAGCAGACGATCTATTATTCGCTGGATTCAGCCCTCGGGCGCGACTTTCTCGCCTCTCTCGAGAGCCTTTTCACCGCCCACGCACCCGAAGACAATGGAAGAAAGGCAGCCAACGCGGCCTGACCAAAGGTGTTGCGTGAGCCGGATCATCACCATCGACGATCCCGCAGACCCGCGCATTGAGGATTACCGGAACATCCGTGATCGGGACATGGCGCGGAGCGGACAGACCTTCATTGCAGAAGGCAAGGTGGTGCTGTCGGTTCTGTTTGGCGCAAAACGGTTTCCCGTCCGCTCCGCCCTGATCCTGGCCAATCGCCTGGAAGGGCTGCGGGATGTGCTCGCCAAGGCTCCACCGGACATGCCGGTTTACGTCGCTCCGCAAGCGGTGATCGATGCGGTGGCCGGCTTTCACCTCCACCGCGGCGTGCTGGCGCTGGCAGAACGCGTGCCCCTGCCCTCACCGACCGAGCTGCTGGCGCGCCTGCCTGAACAGGCTCTGGTGGTGGTTCTGGTGGGGATCGCCAACCACGACAATGTCGGCGCGATCTTCCGCAACGCGGCCGCATTCGAAGCGGACGCGGTGCTGCTCGACGAAACCTGCTGCGATCCCTTATATCGAAAAGCGATCCGAGTTTCCGTGGGCGCTGCCTTGCAGATCCCGTTTACGCGTGGCGCAAACGCGGCCACGCTTGCCGATGAACTGATGACGGCTGGGTTCGAGCCCATCGCGCTCAGCCCCGCGGGAAACGAGAACTTGTCCAAACTGACGCCGCCGCCGCGCTGTGCGATCCTGCTTGGCACGGAGGGCGAAGGCTTGCCGCCGGCGCTTCTCGCCAGGCTTCGCACCGCGCGCATCGCCATGTCGCCCTCTTTCGACAGCCTTAACGTGGCCGCCGCATCAGCGATCGCTCTGCACCGGCTCGGTCGCTTCGCCTGGTGAGGCAGCTGCCTTCAGGGCTCGAATACGGTCTGCCAAGGTCAGCTTGCCGGTGGAGGAAAGCGACAGCTGCCGCTTTGCGAGCGCCGCATCGATCGGCGAGCCCGGGCCCTCCAGAACACGCGTGAGATGAACCATCTGCGCGGCCATTTCCGCCAACTCATCGCGAAGAAGCGACGGTTCACTCGAGGCGGGAGCGGAAGCCTCCCGAGGTTGGTCGATCAGCTTTTGCAGCCGGTCGTTCTCGGCAGAAAGGGCTTGCAGTCGAGCTTCCAGCCGGTCGCGATCGGCTTGGTATCTGGCGACGAGGGCTCCCTCCGACTGGTTCGCCACCGCTGCTGAGGGCTCGGAAGTCCGCTCCGACAGATCGGCGATCTCGGCCTCAAGACGCATTGCGAGGGCTTGTGCCTCGGTGAGTTCAAGACGCAGTGCTTCTTCACGACGCTCTGCCTGCCGCAGGTCGTTGCGCAAGCGCCCAGTCTCTTCCACCCCAAGCAAGGACCCGCCGACCGCTGTGCCGGATTTGACACTTGCAGGGGCCTGCCCGCTTTCGGCCAGCCGCTGCTGCAGGTCGCCGAGCTCCTTCCTCAGCGCATCGCGTTCCTGCTCCAGCAGAGCAATACCTTCAAGGGTGCTGACGGACGCTGCATCGGATTCGTCCGCGGCCTCGTGCTTACCCTGCAAGGCTTGCAGCGCTTTCTCCCGACGCTCCAGCCGTTCGTCCCGATCCGACAACTCGCTCATCAAACGTTCGTTCTTGCGTTCAAGATCTTCCGTGCGCCGTCGCTCGGATTTGAGATCTTCCGATGCCTTCAAAGCCGCCGTCATCTGTTCACGCAGCTTCTGCTCGGCGTCGGCACGCTGCGCTCGTAGCTGCGCGACGGTGTTGTTCAGTCGATCGATGTCACTGTCGCGGGCCAGAAGGTCGATCTGTCGATTGGCGGAAATGAGGCTCGTTTCTTCCTGCAGCCGGGTGAGGTCCTCATAGGCCTGCTGCCCTTGTTCGAGGAGGTCCTGCTGCGCCTTCAACTCGGCTTCCTTGGCTGCGATGGCGCTTTCCGCTTCGCGGAGCCGGCTTTCCAAGCCCTCGATGGACGTATCGCGCATGGCGATCGTTTGCGCCGCCTCTTCCGCGGCGATCTGCTGCAAACGGATCTGCTCGTTCAAGCGCGAGATTTCCACCGCGCGTTCATTGGCCTTGGCCCGCTCCGACCCGGCTTCGATCTCGACCCGTCGCACTGCCATTGCGTATTCGGCACGCACGCGATCCTTCTCGGCCTGGATTTCGTTCAGGCTCATGGGCAGCGTGGCTTCCAGACGGCGGCGGGTCAACCGCACCGCACGGTTCCAGAAAGCCGGTGCGATCAGCACGGCGATGAGCCCCGCGATCAGCAATCCAAGGGTGAAGAACAGGATGGACTGGATGAACACGTATCTGCCGAGCCGATTGGATTGTGCGAACTGTGCCACGTCGGCACAGAAGAAATCCAGCGCCAGCAGGAGATTGGCTGAAGCAGGTTAATGTTACCTGCCCCAAAGCCTCAGAAAGGATTCCAGGTCGGCTGCTGCGTCAGCTTCAGATAGCCCACATTGATGCCCAGTCGTGCACCGACCCCGGTGCGCACCGGAACCAAAAGCACGGGGCCGTTCTTCAGGACGTTGAAGCCGAGACCCGCAAGAACATAAGCCGAGCCGGCCACGCCGCCATAGCGCTTGTAAAGGCTGTTCACGTCATCAAGGTTGTATACGAGCACCATGGTGCGCGATCCTTGGCCGCCGAAATCCCAGCCAAGCGACGGCCCCTGCCAGAACACCTTGTGATCGCCCGCGTTCTTCGTAAACAGCGTGCCTTCGCCATAGGTCAGGCCGCCAACAAGCGCCCCGGAGCCTTCCTCACCCAGCACATAGCCGTTGGGCAGGCCGTAGGAAGCAAAGATCTTCTCCACCACGGTCGCAAGCCCGCCCGAGGTTTCGCCGAAGAACTTGTGGCCGGAGTCGACGATTTCCTGGGCGGAATAAGCTTCCTGCGCAGCGGCAGGCCGGGTGAAGCTCACGAGCCCGGCGAAAAGAAGCAGCGCAAGAACACGCATGGCAAGGTGCACAATCGACGAGAGCATCGGTATCTCCTCGTTGGAGCGTTCGAAGATGTCATTCTCCGGAACGGCTGCGGCGGCGCTTTGTGATGTCACGCCACCGTTGTTCAACAACGACGCTAAACCGCAATCCTTTTTCAACCATTAAAGCTGCATGGTTTCTTCACCATGTTGGAACGTTGCGACGCCGAAAGCGCTGCGGCAGTGTCGGCCTGGGCAAACCGATGATGGACGAAGCCGCTTGTGCGGCAGAGCGGGCAAACGCCTGCAGGAATGGGGACGCGAAAAATGGCTGAACTCGTAACGCTCTCGGCGCCGGATCTGGCCGCCCTCCTTTGCTCCCGCGTATGTCATGACATCATCTCGCCCGTTGGCGCGATCAACAACGGCCTGGAACTGCTCGACGAAGGCGGCGCCGACGAAGACGCCATGAACCTGATCCGCACCAGCGCGCGCAATGCATCGGCGCGTCTGCAATTCGCCCGCATCGCCTTCGGCGCTGCCGGATCCGCCGGGATGCAGATCGACACGGGCGACGCGGAAACGGTCGCCAAGGCTTACCTCGCCAACGAAAAGCCGGATCTGGTTTGGAACGGGACACGCGCGCTTCTGCCTAAGAACAAGGTCAAGCTTCTCCTCAACCTCATCCTGATCTCGATCGGCACCATCCCGCGGGGCGGCAAGATCACCGTTTCCTTGGAAGACGTGGATACCCAGCCGCGCTTCACCCTCACGTCTGCCGGCCCGATGATCCGCGTTCCGCCAAAATTTCTTGAACTGCATGGCGGCGGACGTCCGGAAGAGCCGATCGATGCTCATTCCGTGCAGCCCTATTACACCCTGCTTCTGGCCAAGGAAGCAGGCATGGAAATCGCCATCCGCACCACGCCCGAAGAAATCGTCTTGACGGCAAGCTCCTGAGCTACGGTCGGACGATTCCAGGTCCAGACAAAGCGATCGCTAAAATTGCGATGATCCGTTTACGGCTTTTTCCATCCCCTGCCTGCTAGCTTTCCGGCGTCCACAGGCAGGGAGTTGGGGCCATGAAGCGTTGCTTGATCGTTGAAGATTCCAGCGTGATCAGGAAGGTCGCCAAGCGCATCCTGACAAGCAACGAAATGCTGGTTGTGGAGGCCGCAGACGGCGTTGGTGGCCTGGCGATCTGCGAGGCCGAGATGCCGGATGTGATCTTGGTCGACTCCGTCCTCCCCGACATGGCAGCGGTCGACTTCATCCGCCGCGTTGGTCAGATTCGGGCGGACATGCGGCCGCACATCATGCTGTGCCTGACTGAAATGGATGTCGGCGCCATCATGCGGGCCAAGCGCGCCGGCGCGCACAGCTACCTCTTGAAGCCCTTCAACCGGTCGCAGCTTCTGGAACGCTTTCGCCAGGTTTCCGCGACATCGCGCCCGGCAGCATCTGCCGCGGCCTGATCCGCGCAAGGAAAAAGCCCGGCCTCTCGATCGGGCTCCCAGTAAAATCGGCTGGTTCGGCGAGACGCTTTAGGCGCTGACGCGAACATCCTCGGGCTCTCGCAGAACATAACCGCGACCCCATACGGTTTCGATGTAGTTCTGACCGCCGGAAGCATGGTCGAGCTTCTTGCGAAGCTTGCAGATGAACACGTCGATGATCTTAAGTTCCGGCTCGTCCATCCCGCCATAAAGGTGGTTGAGGAACATTTCCTTCGTCAGCGTGGTGCCCTTGCGGAGCGAAAGAAGCTCCAGCATCTGGTATTCCTTGCCGGTCAGGTGAACGCGCTGGCCGCCGACTTCCACGGTTTTGGCATCGAGATTGACGATTAGGTCGCCGGTGGTGATCACCGACTGGGCATGGCCCTTGGAGCGACGGACGATCGCGTGGATGCGCGCCACGAGCTCGTCCTTGTGGAACGGCTTGGTCATGTAATCGTCTGCGCCGAAGCCAAGTCCGCGAACCTTGTCCTCGATGCCCGCCATGCCCGAAAGGATCAGGATCGGCGTCTTCACCTTGGAGAGACGAAGCGTGCGCAGCACTTCATAGCCCGACATGTCCGGCAGATTGAGGTCAAGGAGGATGATGTCGTAATCGTAGAGCTTGCCGAGGTCGACGCCCTCTTCGCCCAAATCGGTGGTGTATACGTTGAAGCTCTCCGACTTCAGCATCAGCTCGATGCTTTGTGCCGTGGCACTATCGTCTTCAATCAGCAGAACGCGCATCTAAATCCCCTTTTCCGCCGCCGAACCGCGCTCAACCACTGTTCCGCGAAACATGGCAGCGGTCGTCCTCATTGATGCTGCCACCGAATGGTTAACAAGATCTGATTCCGCTTGGCAAGTCGGACCCGTCTTGTTCAATACCTTACGATAACGCATTGTTCCTGCCTGACTTTCTCCGCCCTAAAGCAGAGCGTCAAAAGCGAGGTAAATCGCACAAGTGACTCATGGGACTCAACGAAACCGACCTTGCGGAAGTTTCACCGATTTTTACCCGCCCTTAAGTCCTCGGGGCTATGATTAACAATGCCCGTAAACGAAAGGTTACTGGGCAGGAAAAAAGTTAGGATTTCGTTTTCCTGCCGCCCTGCAAGGCGGTTGACGACTACGCGTAGAGTGTTGCGCGAACCTTGCCCGCCGTTTTCGGGCATCGGTCGCCGCCAAGGAGTATCGAGTATGAAATCGCGCGAAAATCTCGTCCGCTTGAAGCGGTTCCAGGTCAACGAGCAGCGGCGCCGCATGGCGCAGCTCGATATGATGATTGCTGAATTCGATCGCATGGCTTCCGAACTCGACCTGCAGATCGCAGCCGAAGAAAAGAAGAGCGGCATAACCGACCTCAACCACTTTGCGTATCCCACCTTCGCCAAGGCTGCACGCCAGCGCCGGGACAACCTGAAGAACTCGCAAAACGATCTTGTCGCACAAAAGAGCGCGGCCCAGGCTCAACTGTCCGAAGCGGAGATCGAGCTGGAACGGGCCGAGATGCTCGAATCACGCGATGGCCGGATCGTGCGCGAAGCCGAGCCGCAGGTTTCTTCGGCAATGATCGGCTGATCACCTACTCAAAATCATTGCAGAACATGAAAAGCAGCCGTTAAGCGGCTGTTTTTGCTTTTCGGGCTTCTGACAGCGCCTGGTTGGCCTAGGCGCAACAAAAAAGGCGGCCCGAAGCCGCCTTCCCTGAAAACCATGCCCTCCGCATCAATGGCGGTATTGCTGAATCCTCGTGGTCCGCAGTCCGGCCAAGCCGAACTCGTCGATGGAAGCCTGCCAGGACAGGAATTCCTCCGTGGTTAGCTTGTAGCGGTTGCAAGCTTCCTCGAGGCTCAGGAGACCGCCGCGTACGGCAGCAACAACTTCAGCCTTGCGCCGGATCACCCAGCGCCGCGTGTTGGTGGGAGGCAGATCCGCAATTGTCAGCGGGCTGCCATCAGGCCCGATCACGTATTTCACACGCGGGCGAACTAGATCGGTCATCCGTACTCTCTACACTAAACTCAAAAGACCCAATCAACAAACAAGCTATCGGCTCTGCTTTAAGAATTGCCTAAGCTCGTAAGCACAGGGTGCAACAGAGATCATGAAGGCCCCGTTAGCAGGCGGCGGCAAAGTTTAGGCACCGGGTCGCACGTGATCACGGCAGCTCTCGCCGCCGCGGCTTACACTCAGCGCATCACAGCGGGCTGGCCCTGGGTGGCGCGCATCCTTATACTAAGGGCAAATGCAGCGGCTTGGCCGCCTGCCTCAAACAAGGACACAGGTTTTTCATGAACAGCTTGGATCTTCCCGGCCGCCCGGAAGACACGCGGGTTGTTGTTGCCATGTCGGGTGGCGTTGATTCATCCGTTGTCGCCGGCATACTCCAGCGCCAGCACTATGACGTCGTCGGCGTGACCTTGCAGCTCTATGACCATGGCGCCGCCACCCATCGCGCCGGCTCCTGCTGCGCTGGCCGCGACATCGACGATGCGCGCCGCGTGTGCGAAACGCTGGGCATTCCGCATTACGTTCTGGATTACGAAGCGCGCTTCCGCGAAGCCGTGATCAACCCCTTCGCGGAAAGCTACGCGGCCGGCGAAACCCCGATCCCCTGCGTATCCTGCAACCAGACCGTCAAGTTTGCCGATCTTCTGGCAACCGCACGCGACCTCGGTGCCGATGCGCTGGCAACGGGCCATTACATCCGCAGCCGCGCCAATGGCGACCACCGCGCGCTTTATCGTCCTGTGGATGCCGACCGCGACCAAAGCTACTTCCTATTCGCTACGACGCAGGAGCAGATTGATTACCTGCGCTTTCCCCTCGGCGGACTTTCAAAGCCCGACGTGCGCAAGATCGCCGAAGAGATGGGCTTGTCGGTCGCAACCAAGCAGGACAGCCAGGACATCTGCTTCGTGCCGCAGGGAAAATACTCCGATATCATTGCCAAGCTGCGGCCCGAAGCCGCCAATCCCGGCGAAATCGTTCATATCGACGGGCGGGTTCTCGGCCACCACGAAGGCATCTTGCGCTACACGATCGGCCAGCGTCGAGGCATCGGCGTCGCCACGGGCGAGCCGCTTTTCGTGGTGCACCTCGATGCCGAGCGTGCCAGGGTCGTGGTGGGACCGCGGGAAGCGCTGGCCACCCGCAAAATTTACCTGCGCGACACCAACTGGCTGGGCGACGGTGCTCTAAACACGGTTCCCGAAGAGGGGCTCGACATCTTCGCCAAGGTCCGTTCAACGCGGCCGCCGCGTCCCGCCACCCTGTTCGTTCGCGGCAAGGAAGTCGCCGTTGAACTGGCCGATGGTGAGTCGGGCGTCGCGCCAGGCCAGGCTTGCGTCTTCTACGCCGACGATGGCGCAGACAGCCGTGTTCTGGGCGGCGGCTTCATTGAGCGCTCCGAACGGGGTGCTGAAGCCGAACGCATGTTGTCCCGCCTGACAGAAGGGCCGGTGCGGTCCGTCGTCGCCTGACGATCTTCCGAGCCTCTGACTTCAGCTGCCGCGTCCGCCGGTGTCGTGCACCACGGTTCCGGCCGTCAGCACGCGGAGCACGCGGATCGCTTCCTCACCGTCCGTGCGCGGCTCGGCGCGCGTTTGGATGCAATGAAGGAAGTGCTCCAGCTCGCGGGTCAGCGGCAGCCCTTCGCCCACCGCCACATAGCTCGGTTCGTTGGCGGTAAATGCCCATTGGCCGCTGTCTTGCCAAACCGCATGCCGGTATACGGCAAGCTTACGTGGCCAGGGTTCGATGTCATCGAAAACCGCCATCGCCTTCTCGCCTACCACGGTCAAACGGCGCTCGCGATAGGGGTTTAGGCGGGATGCAAACAGGTGGCTGCGGACCCCGCTGGCAAACCGCATGTGAACGTGGGCAAAGTCGCTGAGCTTGTCGAGAAGCGCTGCGCCCTCGCCGCGCACCTCCACCGGTTCGCTTCCGGTGATTGCCAGGATCATCGACAGGTCGTGCGGCGCCAGATCCCATAGCGCGTCGTTCTCCGTATGGAACTTGCCAAGCCCCAGCCGGTGCGAATGGATATATTTGACCGTGCCGAGTTCCCCCGCACTGATCAGCGCCAGGAGCTGCTCGAAGGCCGGATGAAAGCGCAGAACGTGGCCAACCATGAAGACGCGGTTATTCGCCCGGGCAGCAGCAACGGCGCGCTCGGCATCGGGAACAGTCAGCGCGATCGGTTTTTCCACCAGCACGTCCTTGCCGGCTTCCACTGCCTTGATCGCGTTAGCAGCATGAAACTGCGGCGGCAGCGCCAGCACAATTCCGTCGATGTCATCGCGTCCAAACAGCTCCTCGGGAGGAATGGCCAGGCAGTCCTGTTCGGCGGCAAAGCCTTCCGCCCGCGCAGCGCTCACATCGGACACGGAATGCAGGGCACCAAGCGACTTCAGCGTCCGTATATGGTTGGAGCCCCAATAGCCGCAGCCCAATACGGCGATACGCGGTGTCATCTTCATCGGGCTCTCGCCTTTGGTTCCGGTAAGCGCGAGCGCAATGGCTCACTGTGGCTGTGCGGACACATATTCGCGTGGCGACTTGAACTCAACCCGCCGGGTGGAATCGGTTGTCATTGGACGGTCGTTGATGATTGCGCGCGATGTGGTCTGCGTCCTTGACAGGCTTCGAAGTGACACCTTATATCGCGCCGACTTCGCGGGCGGCGGCTTCATGAACCGCATCCAGGAACCGCGCGGGGCGGAGTAGCTCAGTTGGTTAGAGCAGAGGAATCATAATCCTTGTGTCGGGGGTTCGAATCCCTCCTCCGCTACCAGTCAAAGCAAGGACTTAGCACTAGATTCCGTCTTCGGCTTGTCGCGGCCGTGTTGCAGCATTTTCTTCCGCAATGACAATGCTTGCCCAAAACAACGGCCGGTGTAGCCGGTCGCGCGGTTTTGCAATTTTGTCACCGGGTTTTGCAGCAACGCGATTCTCTGTAGCCGCACTTTGAGGCGCCCTCGAAGGCACCTCAAGGCCCGCTTACAATCAACTCTGCCGCCGGCCTCGACCCTCCTCCCACCCCATACTGAAGACCTACCGGTTCAATCGTGAAGGCCGCGAAGGTCTCGCGGATCTCAGGCACATCGTTGATCGACAGGATGAAGCGGCCTTTCAGGAGCGCCAGGCGCTCCGCCATGGCGCCGAACTGCTCTCGATCGAAGAGCCCTCGGCCGTAGTAGTGCTCCGAGCCGAAGTACGGCGGGTCGAGATAGAACAGCGTCTCCGGTCGGTCATACCGGTCGATGAATTGCGGCCAATCGAGACACTCCAGCACAACGCCGGTGAGGCGCTCATGGGCCTCCTCGAGGAGCGGCGCTAGCGTCGTCAGGTTGAAGCCTGCCTTGGATCGCGGATCCACCCCGAAGTTCTGACCAGCCACCTTCCCGCCGAACGCGGTCCGTTGGAGGTAAATGAAACGCGCGGCCCGCTCCAGATCAGTCAGCGTCTTCGGATCGCTTGCGCTCAGGCGCTCGAATTCCCGCCGCGATGTGACCTGGTACCGGATCGTGTCCATGAACTGCGGGTAGTGGCGCTGCAGGATGCGAAAGAGGTTCACCACCTCTCCGTTGCGATCATTGATGATCTCGGAGCGCGGCCGAGAGGTCCGGCGAAAGAACACGCCTCCCATGCCTACAAATGGCTCGGCATAGATGCCGTGCGGCACGGCCGTGATCATTGCCACCAGTCGAGAAGCCAGCTGCCGCTTGCCTCCAACATAGCCGGCAACGGGTTTTGCCGGGACAACCGGCTGCAGGGGTTCAAAGTCCATTGAAGGCATCATCCGAATCCTGCCACCCATTCTCTTGCGGCCTCGGCCGCCGGGGTGGCGATGATGCGCGAGCTAGCCATGCGGGTCTGAGATTGGCGTCTGGGCCCGCAGCCGTGAAGTGACACGGCCTCCGTCACGTTCTTCAGTTGGCGGCCGTCCAGCCGCACCAGGCTTCCCCTTTTCGGTTGTGCGCCACTGCCTGTTCGAGGCGAGGTCTCGACATGATCTCGATCTCGGCCGCTGAGGGGCGCTGTGGGACGTTTTCGGCACACCAGATTGCCTCGGGTTCGGCGATCGGCGCCGGCTGCGGCGAGCCTGAAAGCAGCGAGCAGCTGCCGGCCGAAAGAAGGCCTGCGAACATCAAGGCTTTGACCATCGACCGAGCTCCTTTCGCAGATCCTCATCTTGCTCTTCAGCCACGTCTCTCTCTATGGTCCTGCCTTCTTGGACATGATCGAGGCGCAGCTGGACGGCCGCAGCATCACGCTCTGCCCTTTCAGCTCGGGAGACCGAGCTCGCGCCTGTTTGGCCGGCCCTGAAGGCCCGCCAAACCAGTGCGGCACCCAATCCAGCCAGCAAAGTCAGAAGCCCTAGAATGGCTAGGCTACCCGTCATGTCCGTTCTCCTCAGCTGAACACACCACGCGCCACGGTCGCAGCGAAATCCTCTTCCGCAACCATGATCGGATCGCGTTGACTGACGTCGAGCGCCTCGATCAAGAGCCGGCCGGCCCTGTACTTCTTGGCGAGGTTCTGAGCCGCTGAGAAAGTCGCACTCCAGTTGGAGTACGGAATTCCGAACTTCCCCTTCAGACCGCTGAAATCGTTGGAGTTGGCCACCGTCGAAGCATTCGTAGCGGTCTTCCGGACCCCGCCGATCGGCCGGGTGCTCAGTCCAATCACTGCGCCATCGAACCAAGTGAGCACTTGAGTGACCGTCCCCAAGATTGCGGGGTCAATGCCACTATGCACCACCGCATCGGTGCTGTTTGTAGCCTTCGCCCTGCGATGCCAGAGCTGACGCACGCCGCTATTTGTTCCGTGCCCCAGCTGGAAGATCTCCGGCCCGCCTTGCCAACCGTTGCCTGTGTCAGTGAAGTTCAGATAGGGGATCTCGCCAGATACAGGATTCCAGTCATCCGCCGTAGGGAACTTAATCCAGGCGATCGCGAGATATCTTTGTGCATTCGCGTATATCGCGGCAGCTACGCTGGCAGGGACTTCCATATAGGTCGCGCGAGCGGTCACTCCTGAAAAGTCGAGCATCCCACCGACTACCGGGACGATCTGACCGGCCGGTATCACCATCTTGCCGTTCGCGTGCTCGGAAGTATCGATGATGAGGCCATCGTTCTGCGCCGGGTTGCCGGCCTGGTAGGAAGCAGGGTGAGCGACGTCGGCTCCGAAGAGCCCGCCGTTGTTGAAGTCAGTCCACCAATGCACATCCTTTTTCAGGACCGGAAGAGCTGGGTTGTTGGTGACTGCAGGCGAGCGGATAGCAATGCCGGCCATGGTGGGGATCTCCTAAAGTGAGTGAACGAGAGCGCGGTAGAGCGCGTCGGCCACAAGTGGGCCGCCGAACAAAGCGTCTTCGTGAGTGTTGTCGGGAAGTGCCGGGAGCGGGCTTGTTGGCGAGTAGTCATCCAGGCTGAGACCGAAGTACGGCTGCAGGTCGATGAACGGGTAGTTCTTCGCCACGCACATCTCACGCACGGGTACGGTGATCTCGGACATCGGAGCGTCACGTCCGAGGAAGTTTTCGGAAGGCATTGCGATCAGGATGTCGGCTCCTGGGCTAGCCGCACGCAGACGCTGCGCGATGATGTCATAGTCGACCGCAAGGGCCGCGCCGATGGCGGCGGCGCCACTCGTGGCGCTCTGATTGTTGGTCCCGAAGCTGAGTATGTAGAGACCACAGGGCATCATCGCGTGGGCAGCGATGAATTGCGCCTCGTCTTTTGAGCGGAAGTGTCCGGATACTGCGCCGTTCTGGCCAAACTTGTTGAAACGAAGTCCATTGGCCTCGGTCAGGATGTGCAACCCGTTAAATTCTTCCAGTCCAGAGTTCTGCCTGATCTCGATCTTTGTCACCGGGACCCCAGATGGGGGCGCGGGAAGCACAACACGCGACGGTCCAACGCCGTCCGCCGTCGAGATGTCAGCAGACCACGTTCCGTCGTTGTAACTGACGCTGACTGATGTGCCGGGCACAGGCATGTAGACCCAGGCAACCTCGGACGGCAAAAGGCCGGCCGGACAACTCACCACAATGACCGAACCCGCCACCGTCGCCTTGGTGTAGGACATGTCGGGCGTGGCAACACTGTTCTGGAAAAACTGAAAGGCGGCGGAGTAGCTGGTGGCATATTCTCCGATTAGCGCGTGAGGACGGGCCATCGCCCCGTTGAAATTGATGTAGCCGCCCCCTGCATAGCCAAAGGGTTTGCGGAGCCGAACGCCCAGAGAATGGCTAATCTGTGCAAGGTAAGCCCGGCTGTCGCCTAAGAAACCGATGGGAAACTGAGTGCTGGCCACCCCGGTGTCCAGCCTTCCCAGAAACACGCGACTCCGGCGAAGCTGATCAAGGTTCTCGGTTGCCCCCTTCAGATTCCCGTAGCCGTCAAGTGAGCGGTCGATGCGGGCAGCAAGCGAGGGCTGCACGCCTCGAGCCGCGACCATCTCGGGCATCAACGGGTCGAGGTCTATACTTGGCAGAATGCCCATAACCCGGTCGTCGCCATCAGTGAAAACCGCTCGACCGTCTGGAAGGCCGATGACCGGGTAGGCCTCTGAGGTTTGAAACTCCCGGCCAACAGGCATCGCCTTCAAGGTCTTGATGATCCGGTTGTTCTGATCGACGAAGTAGACGGCATCTTCCGCGCCGATGATCTCCATGGCGAAGGCATCGACATCGCCGAACCGAACAAAATCAAAGATGCCAGAGCCCCCCGCTACCTGCGGAGCATGAAACGTGGCGTCCTTCTTCCAGTGACCGATCTCGCGCTTCCGGCCGTCCCCATCTTGAGCCGAGATCACGACAAGCCGATCATCGCCGATGATGCCAGAGCTTGCCTCGAAGCTGACTTCCTGCGCCGTCTGCCTGGCGTCCAGCTCCTCCGTCGCTGCCTCTGCGGCGGCAGTGCGCGCTGCTAGCGCCTGCGGTGTGTCATTGCTGACCTTGTAAAGCGGAGCGCTGCCGGTGCGATTTTCGTAGTAGCCATTCCCTTCACCAGCACCATCAGGCCCGAGCGTCGGCGCTGCTGGATCTCCCGTGACGTAGATCCCCTTGTTAAGCGGAATCGTACCTGCGGCTGCATTGGCCAGCGCAAGTGTCGCGAAGCTTCCGGCGTTCTCGGCGGCCGCGATGGCGCTGTTGATCACGGGAAGCTGGGCAGCCACCTCGTTGATGCCGGCGATGTTGTCTGCTGCTCCCTGGACAGCGGCCGCGTCGAGGGCGGCCAGCTTGTCTGCGAGCGGCGCGAGCAATGCGACATCTGCAGATGCCGCGCCAACAGCGATAATGTCCGGCATGCTCTGCAGGATGCCATCCAGCAGATTGATATCGATCTGAACGCCTGCAAGAAGGATTTCGAGCGCCTGGCGATAGCCACTGTCGTATGGGGTGAAGACAATCTCATAAGGCTCCTCCGTCTGAGACGGGCCCGGCCAGGGCGCTGCGAGCGTGATGGTCGTTGCCGACACCGAGGCAATCCGCACCAGCAAACCCCAATGACCGCCGAAGCGGTCACCTGGACGCACGGCCTGCGCTAGGTTGCCGGCGTTCTGGAACACGACTGTGGTGCCGTCTGCCTCGACCGTCGCGCTGCCGGAGTTATAGATCCCAGGCCAGTCAGCCATGATCCCCAGCCCCCTGTTTCAAAGTGGCGATCTCGATCCTGGCCGCGCGCAGCTCTTGATCGAGCTGGCGAACCGCAACGGCGAGCATTAGGGCCTCCGTTTCGGCATGCTCCGCACGGCGCCTGAAATACCCGGCGACGGCATCAAGGATCACGGATTGGGAGCCACTTTCCGCGCCGCCCGCTTGGCTCTGGTCAGTCATCATCGGAGCCTCCGTTTTACGCATCGAATTCGATCCCGTGTGCGGCCAGAACAGCGGCGACGGCCGCTGGTGTGCTGGCTGCCTTCAGAGCCTCCTGCGCCTGCTGGCGATCGACCTCGACCTGCGCCAGCCGCTCCGCCTGAACCTGCGCCTTGTCGAGAACGGCTTGTGCAAGATCGACCTCGCTGAGGCCGCGAGCGGATGCTTCCGGCGCCAGAAGCGGCGAGGTGCCTCCGTCGAGAACCCGACGCGCCTCCTCCGCCTTAAGTGCGTGAACCTCGTGGATCGGACCGCCGAGCACCGCGTAGTGGCGCGACGCGAAGCCTGCTTCTAACCGCAGCAGCGCAGCGAGGCGGACATTGGCCATGTTTTTTGAGAGCTCGATCCTCATTGAGCAACGATCTCCATTTCGATTGGCAGGTAGGGGAAGTGGTTGATCGCCAGCCGGTACGTCGCCGGCATGGTCGCTCGCAGCTGGATAGGCGCGCCATCGGCGGTGGAGGGCACACCGTCGATCGCGAAGGTGATCCCGGCAGGAATGCCGGTGATCACGGCCTCGTCCACACCGTCGGCTGCGATCGTTGTCTTGGAGGCAGTCACCGCCAGCTGCGGCCGCAGCACGACTCGATCGGCATCGAGGTCGAAGTAGACTTCGGCGGGATCTGGCACGTCCATGCCGTGGCCGACCCACCGAAAGGTCAGATGAGGAAACAGCGGCGGATAGCCGTCGATCACGTCAGGCGGAACCGACCCGCAATAGACGATCTCGCCCGTGACGGGATCATGCTCGATAAAGACCGCATTGCGCTGATCGCTCATCGCTTCACTCCGAAAACGCCGAGCCTGGAATAGGAAGCGGAAGCCGATGCGCCAGTGCTGGCGGTGGTCGAGAACTGCAGGGCGACCGTGAATGTCCCTGAGCCCACCGGGATCGGAAAGACGAAGGAAAAGCTGCCGCCAGAAATGTTGTTTCCACCACTCGATTGGCCGGCAACGACCTGCATGTATTCAGCGCCGTTAATCAGAATGCGGGCGACAATCGAAGCGAAAGCGGAACCGTCGGTGCTCGTCACATCGACCCGGCAGGTGAAAAGGACGAAGAGCGTTCCGCCGACGGCCATCGAAACCGACGTTTGGCAAGCAGTTGACCATCCGCCGCCGCTCACGGAGCCGCTGTTGGCCACGACCGAAGCGGTTGTTGCGGCCTGCAAAGCGAGAGCGGTGGTGTCAACGCCGCCGACCTTGAGCTGGTCCGTGGTGATGCTGTGAGCCTTGATGTTGATCGCGTCGATCTCACCGACGATCAGCGACGCCAGAACGGCCGCGTTTACGCGCATCACCCCGTCCTGGAAGACGAACGGCGTGAACTTGCTGCCAACGCTTGTGGGGTTCGCGATATAGAACCGGTCGGCAACGAAGCCGGCATAGCCGAGTCCGCCGCTGGTCGCTTCCAGGAACAGGGAGCTGCTGACGAAGTTTTCGCCCGAGCCATGTTTTACCTGGACGGCGTAGCGCGCACCGCCTGCGGGACCGCCGGCTGTCGCGGTTGCCCGGATGTTGATCGACGCGGACACATCATCCACGTGTGCTTCCAGCACGTCGATCGACTGCGCGGTCGCGACGATCTCCCCGTTGATGCGCGTGACTTCAGTCTGGACCAGCTGCTCGACGGTCGCGAGCCCCGTCTCGAACTCCGCGCTCATCTCGTTGAGCACCGCCGTGATCACCCCATCCGGGCCGATCGCCAGGATGATGGACTCCCCCACAAAAGCGCGGGTGTCCTCGATTTTCAGCTCGACTTCTTCGCGGATGACCTTGCGATCTATGAAGTTCGATGAAGCTTCGTTTTCCTCGTCCAGCATCAACTGGCGGATACGCTCGATCGCGGCGCGCGAACCGGTCGTCGCGAACTCGGTCATCCGCTGAATGTGCTGCTGGATCTCCGCCAGCATACCCGGCAAATAGACGTCCCGGTCCGTCAGCCGGATGTCGGGCGTTCTGACCGCAAGCCAGGCGGACCATTCGGTCGGCCGCGTCGAATAAGGCACATACTTGCCGCGCGCCTCGTAGTCCTCATTCGGCAGAAAATTCCCGTCGAGGAGCCACGCATAGGGTGGCGCATAGGCCGAGGCGTCACTGTCGAAAACGACTTGCTGGCTGGCGACGTGACGGACCTGGACCCAGACGCTACGCACGTCATCCAAATCCGGCGCGCAGCTCACCTTCATGGATGCCCGGCGAGGCACATTGTTGCTGTCATAGATGATGGCAGGCTCGACGGCCCAGCCGGTCATCAGCTGCGTATCGGGACGGATCGGGCCGAGCCAGCCAACCGAAACCGGCTTCTGGAAGGATGAGGACCAATCATAGTCGGTCGGATCCATCTCGCGCAGCGTGACCTGGACGCAGAGGTTCCGCAGATTGTCCTTCGACTCGACGATGAAATCTTTGTCGATGTACCCGTTGCGCTTGGAGGTCCAGGCAACGACGTCGTTCGGCTCGAGCGGCCGCGCATCGGGCGGCAACACGATCACATGGACCCGGAAACGGCGCCCATCCTTCAGCATGGTGCGCGCCAGCACCTGGACCTGGGTGGGGAACGGAACCGCTTCGAAGGCGACCGAGAACGGCAGGTTCTTGCCGGCATCCGACGCGCGCATTTCCGCGTCGTCGGTGCGTGGCGCATCCTTCATCGCCCAACGTTCACGGGGCTCCGGATAGGTGGCTTCGATCGCATTGAAGGTTTGGTCGATGGTCGGAAAGGGAGCAAATGTCTGCCCTTCCGTGATGACGATATCGTCGTCTGTGAAAGAGTAGACGGCAGCGCCTGGCGCGCCGACCAGCATCTTGAACAGCCCGCCGTTTTCGGTGATCCGTCCGGAGCAGCCGAGGCGAAACTTCTCGATCACGTCCAAGGGCTCGTGGTCGCTCAGGATCTCATAACCGCTGCGGAACTGAGGTGCCGTTCCACCTTCAGCGAGGGCGATCGCACGGTCGCACTCGTTCATCGAAGCAAACCAGGACGAGGTCGGCAGCCGATGGGCACCGAGGTTTTGGCCGCCGAAAACCCACTCGCCCTGGTAATAAAGTCCACGGATGATGTTGTAGATTATGACGGCGTTGTTTTGCGACCGCTCATAGGTTGCGACGTTGCCCCAGCGGTGGCTGCCAGAACCGCCGATCGAGCTATCCTTGCGGGGGTCGTAGAGCGGGATTGGCTGAGGCTCGACCACGATCTGCGGCAGACCGTTGGTAAACAGGCCTTCGCTGTCATAGCGCGCCGTGACGATCAGCACCTGACACCCGCGCCCGATCATCGTGGGAAGAAAAGGCCGCTCCGGATGCGTGCCAAATTTCGCCAGCAGGAAGGGATCTGCTTCGCTCTGGTAGCCGTCGAGGAAGCGGATCCAGAGATGATGCTGGTCCTTGCTGTCTCGATATTGCGCAATCGGAAAACCACGCCCTTCCGGGTCCGGCTCGCCCCAAAGCACCTCGACCAATTCGTCGTTGACCCAAAGGCTGACGATTCCGGCCGGGCCGGCGCCATTCGGCATGTTTGAGACTTCGATTACGTCTGTGACGAAGGCGTTCGGCGTCTGTCCGACCTCTCCCCAGACCCCGATATATTTGCGCCGGCCGGCGGTGGCATACTTTCCGACGATCACGCCCGAGGGTTTGTCGTCACCCATCTGGATCTGGAGGTTGACGCCCCTGGGCTCCTCCTTCGGAGCCATCGCCTTCATAATCAGCGAGCCAACGAAGTTCAGCGCGAGGCCGATCGCCGTCTTGATCAGGAAACCGGCGATACCTCCCTTAGCCAGAAGACCCGCAACCGCGCCGATCGCCGCGGCGACGGGACCTGCCTCAGCTCCCGAGGTCGCGGCAAGCAGCATCCAAAGCGCTGTGAAGAGGATTGGAAGCCGCTTCATGGCCGCTATCCGACCGCGAAGATCTGATCGGCGTCGAGCAGGTCGACAGTGCCGAGGCCAGCTTCGGTCAGCACGAAGATGCGCTCACCATTGACGACGCCCAGGGCATGCCGGAACAGCGAGTCGACGGGCACCGCGGCGATGTCTCCGATGATAGCCTCAGCGCGCGGCCGTGCCGGCAAGATCGTGTCGACCAGGTCGGCGAGATCGTCGAAGCCATCTTCTTTCATCAGCCGGTAGGCGGAGGCCGCGCTGTCATAGCGACCACGATAGGGAGCAGCGATATCGACGCCGGTCAGCGCCTCGACCATCCGCCCTACGAGGGCAGGACCGCAATCGTTCTCGCCCCAGGCGAACGGCTTGCGACGCAGATCGTCAACAACGGCCTTGTAGGGGCCGCGCCAAAGCTCGATGCGGGTGAGCTGCAGGGTCATGCCTTCTGGCCCCACGGGATCGTCCAGTTCGCGACCACAGCGCCATATTTGCCCCACTCATCGCCGCCGCGGCGCTTCTGCGCCTCATAGGATGACTTCTGATAGTTCTTGCGCGTCAGCATGGAGATCGCGTCCGATGCTGCATGGATCTTGATCGAGCCCTCGCCGCCGGCGGCCGGCGTGGTGATCGGCGCACCATCGATCTCTCCCATGAAAACGAGCTCGGGCGTTCCAACCGGCTGGCGGGATGATGGATCAAGCGTGATCTCGTGGATCTCGATCTTTCCGAGTCGCACGTCATAGCCGCGCACGATCTCCTGGGCGGCGGGTGCAATCTGGCTAAGATCGACCGTGACGGTTTGGATGGTCAGGTCCGAAACCTGGCGGATGGGCGAGATGGCGAGCAGAGCGCCGGCGCCGAGATACGGCCGGGCAACAGGCTGGCCAGTGACGCCGCTGGTGACGTTCACCGTCACATCATAGTCGCCCGACCACAATCCAAGCGTTTCCAGCGACCCGGAGGCACGGTTCTTGCCCTCGAACCAGACGAAGAAGCGTGGCGCCACGCCGGTGTCCCGGGCGGCGATGAGTGCGGAAAGAAAGGCGGATGAGATGCTCTTCATGGGATCAAAGCTTCTGGATGACTTTGAAGCCGGCATCCCAGCCCATGTGCCGGCGGGCCGTGCCCGGGTTGTGGCTCTCGGGATAAATGACGACGCGGCACGCCGGCTTGATGAGGGCGACGGCCGAGTTGGCGACCACGCCCACCGGAACATGCGGAAACACCGCGAAGGAAGGCGTGGTGCCGCCCGAGCTCGCCTGGACGGTCGCCGTGCACTCCAGGAAGGCGTAGCGATCGCCGAATGTCACCTGGATCTTGTCGCCGATAGTCAGGCGGTAGTTTGGGGCCAAGCCCTTTAGCGAAAGCGACTGCCGATCGGAGCCGACGCTGTTGACCGACACCGATCGAGCGCCCAGGACGGCGCCGGTTGGATCCGCCTGCGGATAAACCGACTGTGGGTCGCAAAGCAGGAACGGCTCCTGGGCGCCGTGAAGGCTGCGGATGAGAGCGGCGTTCTGCTTGACCAGGTGAAAGTGCTCGGTCGCCAGCTGGATGGTCCCAACCCAAAGCGGCGTCGCCAGCTCCGCCTGCCAGAAGCGGCCTTCTCCGACGCCCGAAAACTCGTCGTTGCGCTGGATGTCCCAGCTGACACTGGAGACCTTCAATCGATCGTTGAGGTAGGAGAGCGGCTTCGTCATCCGCGTGGACCTCGACGGTGACGGTTCCTCTCGTAGCCCTGAATGTGATCCGGCAGGTCGGCGGCAAAGGAGGAAACGGCAGCAGTTGCTTGTGCCTGCCCCTCCTGCTGCGCCACGTTCTTCACGTAGGCGCGCAAGTTTCCATCATCGTCGACGTCGACCCCGACAGTAACGTGCACCGCTTGAACAGTTGCGGCCGCGGAACCGCCGACGGCGCCGCGGCCGCCGCCGAAACCGGCTAGCCCGATCGCATGCTCGGCCACCATTGCCCTGGACCGTGGGTTGGAGCGGATGACGTCGCCGGCGCGCAGCTTTCGAAGCTCCGGTCCTTCCTCACCGACCCAGGCCCACCCGGGCGGCGCGCTTTCGGTGCCGTCGGCGAAAAGGCCGAAACCACCATTCATGATGTGATTAGCAGCCAGGGGCGAGATCGAGTTCATGAAGCTGAAGGAAGGCAGCCCGCCACCTCCGCCGCCGAAAAGCTTGCCGAAGAAGCCGCCACCTCCGCCTCCGGAGGGTGCGGCCGGAAACGCGTTGGAAAGATTGTTGCCGAACTCGTCGAGCCCCTTGCCCAGCGACCCCAGCCCCTCGCCGGCCGAGGTGGCGCCGGTGGTCATCGTGTCGATCGCCGACGTCGCCGACTCCGTCTTCGACCCGAAACGCGCCATGGCGTCCTCGGCCGCCGACAGGCGATTGCTCCAGCCGTGCATGTTTTCGGGATCGGCGGCCGACCAGCCGCGCGGCCGCTCGAAGCCGCCGAAGGCAGCCGTCGCCTCGCGGACATCGCCGGCGTTCATCAGCCGCTTGAAGGCGGCACTCTCCGAGGTTTGAAGTTCCTTCCACGCGAAGTCGAGCTGGCCTTGAACGTCGTCCAAGTTGCCACGGCCGCCGATGTGGCTGAACAGGTTGTCACGACGGTCATTCCATTGAAAAAGGCCGTGGGCATACCCGCCGTCGCCAACCGCAAGCGGATTGAAGCGGCTCTCTTGGGCGACGTTGCCCATGATGCCGGCGATCTGATGTGGCGCCAGCCCCTTGCCCGCGAAATAGTTCCACACCTGGCTCTGGACGCCGCCTGCAGGAGCAAGCGCTGCACTGGCCGCAGCAGCGCCGATCGGAGCAAGCGGCGCACGGGTCACCGCGCCTGGCGCATAGTTGTCGTTAGCGCCAGCGCCTGACTTGCCGAAGATCAGTTCGGCAAACCCGCCGATCGTCGGGATGAACGATCCGCCGCCGCTCTTAGAGCCTTGCGGATTGGGCATGATGATGTCGAGCAGACCCTCAAAGGCCTGATCGAGGATCTTGTCCGCTATGCGTTGAAGGGCGTTCACAGCCGCGTCTGCAAGCGCCTCCCACAGGTTTGCGCCCTCCCGAAGCGCATCCGCCGAGTCAGTCAGGAAGCCTTTCGCTATGTCCCGGTTTTCAGCCCAATCGCGTTCAGCTTTCGCGGCTTCACGAACAGCCTCAGTACGCTGGCGTGTCAGTTCGATGATCTCGTTGGCATTCGCCCGCAGCGCCTGTGCTTCCTCGCCGTAAAGCGGGATCCCAAGCTGCCGAATCTCCTGCTCCAGCTTCAGACTGGCGACAACTGCCTCTCTGGCTTCTCGACTTTGGCCGAGCATTCCCGCTTCGGCGCGCAGCAGCTCAAGCTGCTCCCGCTGACTGCCCAGCATGCTTTCGTAGGGTTTTGAAAGGCGATCCTGGCGCGCCTGGTCCCGCTCACGATCCCGTTTGAGGCGCTCGGCCTCGGCCCGGCGGCGCTCATCGAATTCCGCCCGCCAGTCGCCGAGCTCGATGTCGCTGCCGGGCCGGCTCTGAGAGAGAGCTCGCGATGAGGCATCGGCCATCCGCTGATCGGCTTCCAGCTTTTCACGATAGCGGCGGTCGAACTCCTCCTGCTCCTGGATCGTCTGGTAAGGGTTGTTCTGAAGAACTTTCGGATCGACATAAGTTGGCACGAACTGCATCTGTGCATCGATGCGGTACCGCTCGGCGTCGGCGCTGGCACGTCCAACTTCTTCGCGATATTCGCGCAGAGCCTCGATCAGATCGTTGATTGAGGTAATGCCGGTGCTGCCAAACTGCTGGTTTGTTTCCGACAGAACCTTGATCGCTGCATCGAGATCACCGGTCGAGGCCGTCGACTTGTTGATCCTTGTCTCAAGCTCCTCCATGACTTCGACGATGCCGCGAAAGCCGGCCGCATCGTCTCGATTGGCGCTCATAAGGTCGCTGCGAGCCTGAGCGGACATGCCCAGGATGTCAGCAATCTGCTCACGGGCAGGCTCGTAGCTCTTGGCTGCAACTTCTTCCGTCGCCGCAAGGAGATCCTGGATCTCCCGGCCCTTGCGCAGCTCTTCCACGTAACGCTGGAGCGCAGGCGTGGCGTCACCCCACTTTTGGGCCACACCCTCGATCATCTCGAGGTGCTTCTGTAGCGCTTCCTCAGCCTTGTCGGCTTCGGTTTCAGTGTCCATGAAGTACTGAACCAGCGCCGCGCCGGCGCCGATCGTCGCGATCGTCACCAGTGAGATCGGGTTGAGAATCGATAGAAATGCGGAGCCTATCGCCGGACCGATGCGCTGGCCGGATCGCACGATGTCGTTGAACTGAGCGCTAAGCTGTGTGCCCTGCTGCAGAGCGATCGCAATCGGGCTCTGACCCATCTGCGTCGTGACTGCGATGTCCTGGAGCTGGTAGCTGATGTTGGCCGAGTTAAAGCCGGCACCGCCGCCAGGCTGGGTGGATTGAGCAGAGACACGCGCTGTTTCCCGCAGCGCCGCGGTCCGACCTTTCAGCGCCGCGATGTTGTCCAAGGCGGCCCTGCGCTCCCGGTCGAGCGCCGCAGTCATTTCGTTGACCGAGATCGCGCCAACAGAATGAGCCTGCCGGATCTCCGCTTGCTGCGCCTTGTAGTTCTGGATGACGCTGAACAGCGGATTGTACTTAGCTCGAAGACTATCGAGCTGGCGGCCGAACGCGTCGATGTCGCGGCCGCGGGCCGCATCCATGGCAAAGGGACTGCCAATCGCCGCCGCGCCCCTGCCGATGTTGAGAGAGCGGTTGATGCGCTCCGCCATTGTTTCAGCATTTCGCGCCATCGTGGCAACGTGGTTCGCTGCCACCTGCTGTGCTGCAGCTACCCTGTTGGTGGACGCGACAACAGCATCATTGGCGTTGGCGACGTCCTGCAGGCCCTGGCGGGTTTCGGCGGCCGCACGCTTTGCACCTTCGGCATTTCCGCCGATGACCAGGGCGAGGTTGAGGCTCATGCGTCACCTCGCGCGGCATTAAGGATAGGCAGAGCCGCCCTTTCCATCACGCGCAGATCGTCGAAGACAGCGCAATCGAGGCGCCCACGGCGGCGCTCAAGAAGCGGTCGAGCGGAGGCGTAGTCGATGCCAAGGAAGATCAGGACGCCGGTCATTCCAGCGGCGATGATGCGCCACTGCGTCTCACAGTTGAGAAAGACCGTAAGGCTACGCCAGTTCACGTCCCAAACCTCGAGGGCATCATCATCATTGTTTGCGACCTGGTCGGGAGGGACCTGGACCCCGAGGAGCTCGAAGTCCGCAGCGGTCTCCTCATCAAGGCCCCCACTGGCTTCAGGATCGACTTGACCGGACCGCGCGTATGCCCAATGGCGCGCGGCCGCGATCAGTTTCCCCTTCGAGCCACGTCCGTCCGCATGCTGTCTCCCCAGGCCCGGAAAACCGCGGTCCTAAACCACTGCATCTCCATGGCTTCGCGGAGAGCGTCCTTCGTGAATGGGACCGCAGCGTCATTCTCGTCGACCACACCGCGCCAGTCCGTGATCACATCCAGGAGCTGCTCGACCTCCTGCGCCACGCGCTCATTCGGATTGTCGATCTGCGATATTTCGGTACCCTTCGCTCGAAGCACGCTTTCACGGACCGCCTTGAACCGCGCTTCGAACTTCATTGTCATGAGTTTGCCGGCAGCTTCCGGGTCGGGCATGCTGACGTCGACGGGCCACCAATAAAGGTGCTCAGATACAAGGCGGAACTTTGCGGCCATATGGCTCTCCCGGAGTTCTAGAAGCGGGTTGGAAACGGCTTCGAAGCCGTCTCAACGTCAGTGTCCGCGCAGGGCTTAGCGGATGATCAGCGAGAGCTCGTCATTGCCCGCCGTCGGCAGGAACATCATCGGAATGGTGTTGTTCATGATCCCGGTTGACTGGCCTTCGCCTGGACGGCCGATCTGGACGTTCAAAGCTGCAAACTCACAGATATTTCCAGCTTCGGTCCCGTGCACGAAGCTCATGGCGCCGGTCTCGTGAGCCTTCGCCGTCGCTATCCAGTTCTTCACCGACAACTGCGTCGCTTCCATCACGGCCGACCCGGTGGTCCGGCGATCCGCGATCTGGATGGTTTCCTCGTTGATGAGCTGGCGGGCCGAGACCTCGTTCCCGAGGTCGATGGTCACGCTTTCCGTCGGGAGGGTGACACCGTGCAGGCTGAACACCGAGTTCTGCTTGTTCACGGGAACAGGCTTGATGAAGCCGGTCAGCGTGAGAGCAGGCAGCGCCTCGTCAACGAGCGTGCCGTGCAGGCCGAGGAAGTTGAACCGCAAGCGCGGGATGCCCTGTGGCGTCAGCTCGGTCCGCCAGCTGCCGCGGCAGCCGAGCATGGCCTGACGGGTACCGTCGCGATTGTAGTGGAAGGTGACCGCCTCAAAACCATCGGAGACCGGCTGGTATTCGACGTCGGTCCCGGCGGTTATGACCTGGCTCATCCCGCAAGCGCGGAGCAACGAGCCATAGGCAGGCGCGGTACCGGCATCGCCGGCGCCGGCAAGCTCGACCGAGCCTTCCAGGCGTGCGAGATACCCCGACAGGATGATGCCCTGGTGACCCATATACGGCAGCAGCAGGTCGCGGCTAATTTCTGCGGCCTCCAAGGGCGTGAAGTTCACGTCCTGGAAGAGGATGGCGTTGGCTGCGCCAGTGGGAGCGGCATCCGTCCCATAGGTAGTTTCGATCTTCGCCAGGGCGGCGAGCTTGCGCCAGAAACGCTTGGCCATGGATCAGTCCTTTTTGGATGAAGCGGCGGCGGTCTGCACGGCTGCCGGCTTGGGGGCTTGGGACTCGGCCGATGCGTCGGGCGCGTCCTTCATGACTGGCGATGTGCGCTTCAGCTCGCCGGTCTTGGAAGCGCGCTCATACGTGCCGCCTGTCCGCTCGATCGGGGATTTCGTCATGCTTGCTGCTCCAACCAGGTGGTCACGCCGTAAGTCTCGCCCCACCAAACCGAGCCCTTGGCGGCGCGCACCAACTTGCCAGCGATGAGGGTGAAGGGTTCGCCATGCTCGGCGTTCGGCGCGAACCCGATCATCTGCTGGCGCACCCAGGCTTTCAGGGAGTCGATCTCGCCGGCGGCCGCGCCACCCGTCGCATCGGAAACATTGCTGGTGACGATGTAGACGCCGAGGTCGACTTCGACGGGCTGAAGCACGGGCCCGGTGAGGCGCTCGCTCTCGCCAGCCACTTCCTCGAGGATGACGACAAAAGCGGCCGGCGTGGTGTTTGGGCCGTCCTTCAGTGCGGCAAGCTCGGCGATCGGCTCAACCAGGCGAAAGGGAGACCCGCTCGTGTCGCGGAGGCGAGCAATGACGACGTCGACCAGGCTGCTCATCGTGCGGCCTCCGCGAAATGGTCAGCGACGATCGAGGTGATCGTATCGCGGTCGGCCTGGTCGATGCCGAGGTATGGACGCGCTGGCATCCGGACCTGGTGGGCGCCGATCGTGACCGCCCTGCTTTCCTTTCGCTTGGCGGCCGAGCGCACGAAGCGCTTCCGTTTGCCGGTCGAAAGGTGGATCGTCTGCTGGCGCTCCGGCATGTCGATGGCGCCGCCGAGCTGGTGAATGGCGGCATAAACGACGTTGCTGCCGACGCGTGCTTCTGTGTTGGACGCTTCGAAGGTCAGGCTCTGGTAGAGCCGGGTGCTCACCCGAAGAATGTTTGCGGTACCGCGGCGACCACGGCCGATGCGAGCAGCGGCTGTGCGCGGCCGAAGCGGCGCCCACTTCTTTCCGTCCGGACCGGTCTCGCGCTCGAAGCGGCGCTGGGTCGACTGGAGCATGGCCGCGCCGATCGCCGCCATTGCCGGCTGCATATCGCCGGCAGCATCCTCCAGGCGCTGAAGCTGGCCGGTGACAGCCTCGTCATCGATGCGGATGAAAATGCCGGTCACGATCAGGCTCCCCTGAGACTGTCGCGAGTGAAGGTGCGGTTTGGTGCCGAGGTCCGGATCTGGCCGCCGCCGGCAGGCTGCGGATCTGCGCCGCCTGCGGGGCCCGAAAGCTCGATCAAGCCGCGAGCCACATCCTTCAGCCACGAAACGGCTTCGTTGTAAGCGCGCAGGACCGGACCCTCTTTGTCCGCCGCTTTGCCATGAAGGTAGTAGCGGGCGATGTCGGCCACCTTCTTCACCAGCACCGGCGGCACATCCTGTAGCGGGAGAGCAACCACCTTGCGCAGGTAGCCGTCGGCCAGCGCCGATGCGTCAGTCAGCGCCCGCTCCAGCGTCACGTCATCGATCGTCGATGGCGGCCGGTTGACACGATCTGTCAGCTGCTCGAGCTCGGTGGAGCCGAAGCGGTCGATCAGATCCTGTTTGGTAGCATAGGTCACGCCTGGTCGGCTCCAGTCGTCGCCGCCGTCACCAGTTCAACAACGAGGTTCGGCTCGACGAGAAGCGCTTCCAATTGGTCGGGTGTGAACGTCGCGCCGGGGTATTCCGCCGGCGCAAGGCCATGCGCCATGCCGGCACGGCGGAAGCCCGCAATGCGAGCCTGGATCCTGACATGAGGACCAAAGGCCAGCTCTGAAAACGGTGCGTTGTCAGCCCACCCTTCGAGCGCCCGCCAAAGGTTCGGAAAGCGCAATTCACGGGTTGCTAAATCAAGGCCGTCGAACTCTGCCCAGGAAGGATGAAATGCCGGTTCTCTCCCGGCCGTCACGCCCAAGGTGTCGGACTGTTGCTCGATCCCCAGGCTCGTGCTCCCTGGCCGGACCTCATCCTGAGACGGGACGTTCTCTCGCTGCTCCGTTGCCTGTTCAGGCTGAATTGGTGCCGTCTCTCCGGCTGTCGCGTCCATGATCTCAGACGTTGCAGATGCCGACCGCCCGGCATCAGGCCTACTTGCCTCTCCCGCCATCGGGGCGCCTTCCGCGGCGCTGGTCCGACCGTTGTCCTCGGAGGTTTTCGCTTCGGGATTGGGATGGGGGGAGCCTGCGCCTACCGGCGACTGACCGGTCACCAACGCAGGCTCCATTGCTCCGCCCTGCGTCGACCGGATTGTTTCACCGGCAGGGTTGGCAATCTCGATTGCGATCGGCTGCGCGGCTTCGACCGCTTGCGCGGGCGCCGGCGTCGTCGACTTGGCTTTCGTGGTTCGCGTGGCCTTGACCATCGATCATGTCTCCGGGTCTTGCGGAAAGGGCTTGTAAGCCCCTTGCGAAAGACCCGCCGCGGGAGGAGGTGCGGCGGGTTCTTTCCAGTCACGCGGGAGGAGGTGCGTGACGGGGAAGCTGTTATGCCAGCCAGGGCGTCATCAGCAGCTCGGCGCTGCCCGCCCACTTGTTGCTTTCGCCGCCGTTCACCAGCTGCGACTGCAGGATAGCCTTGCCGGCGCCTTCGAGGCTCGGTGGCACCACCAGAAGGTCAGGAACGAGGCCGAGTGGGCGACCGTAGTCGCCCTTCATGCCGGTGATCGCCGCACGTGCGGCCGCGTAGTTCGCCTCGTTCAACGTCTGCTTGGAGCCATAAGCGAACTGCCAGAAGCCGAAGCCGGCATTGGCGCGGCCTTCGACGCCGTAAACGAACTGCTTCTTGTTGAAGACGTTCGGATCGTCCGGGCTGTCCAACGCGACAAAGTCGAACTTCTCGCGCTCCTGGTAGATGATCGGCTTGATCGCCCGCTTCGTGCAAAGCAGGTACCAGCCTTCACCCGAGCCGCCGCCGGAGTTCGAAACAGAGATCTCATTGCCGTTCTCATCGAGCACCGGGTGATCGGTATCGAAGAAGAACTGGCCATCGTAGCACTTGGTTGTGAAGCCGTTCTTCAGGAGCGGCCAAACGAGCTGATCCGGGAAGGCCGCAACCGACATGCCCATTTCGGTGAAGAGCGGCGCGTAGGTCCCGAGCGTGTCATCGCGGATATCGTCGCGTTCCACGGCGATGGTCATTTCGAACGACTTGTTGCGGATCGAGTAATCCGCCTCGGAAACGTTCTGGATCACGCGATCGCCAATCCACTCGCGGATGTTCGGCAGCTTGCTCAACCAGCCATAACGCTCTTCGCGGGTGCTGGACGGCACCACCGTCGCGACGCGTGCATATTGCGAGGCGGCCTGGCTGAGGCCGCCCTGAAAGTTCGTCTTGAAGCCAACGCGCAGCGCGTTGAGAGAGCCGGAAGTGATCTTCATGGGTTCCTCAGCCGAAATTGACCCAGACGCCCTGGGCGTCCACGTCGTGGATCTTGCCGGCCACCGAACGGGTGTTGGTCCCGTTCGTCTTGGCCACGGTCTGGTCATCGACGCCGTAGCAGTCGTCGCCGATATCGGCGGCCGTGATGGCGTCGGTGGCGGCCGAGTTGGCATAGCGGTAGATGCCGCGACCGATGCGGGCGCGGATATCGCCATTGGCGCCGGCCGAATTGTCGAAGTCGGCTTCGGCTCGGCCGACGCCGCGCAACGTGGTCGACGTGCTCATCGGGACCGCGAGGCCATTTGCATCAACGGCCGTCAGGCCGCCGGCGTAAATCTTGGTGGCTGCTTTCACCGGCAGCTCGGTCATGCCGGCTTCACGCTCCGGCGTGTTGCGTCCCTTGCTCAACGCGGCCATGTCAGAAGGTCTCCGATGAAGCCGCCTCGGCGGCGAGGGTTTTCGCGTAGTCGGCCGCGCTGATGCCGAGCGCCGCAACCGCTTCGCGCTGACTTTCGTCGAGCGGAACCGGATCGCCGGCCTGACGCTGAGGCGTCGGCTTGAGCTGCGGATCCGTGAGGACCGGAGCACCCGAGGTGAAGGCGTTGAAGGCGGCGATATCCTTCTTGGCGAGATCCAGGCCCCAATCCTTCAGGGCTGGCGCCAGCTTGCCGGAAGCAACGGCCTGGTCGACGGCCGTCTGCGCCTTGTCGGCCGACAAAGCCTGCTGGAGCTGGGTGACCGTGTTCCGAAGCTCGGTCACCGCAGACAGCGGCACGTACTTCGAGGGATCGGGCGCAGCGGTCGCCTTGGCGTTGAAGGCCGCCACGATCGCGTCGGAACCAGCTTCGGCGTCGGTGCCGGCGGCAAGCGCCACCGCGGCAACCGTCGTCTGCAGCTTGTTGATCACCGAAAGCGCTTCCGCTTCGGTGCTGCCCGCGGCGAGGCCAAGGGCTTGGAGGATGTTGTCCATGGGTTCTCCCTCTGGGGACAGGTCGGAAAATGAGAGGTCGGAGCTCGCGGCGACCTGCGCCAGATCGAGCGCCGGCGTGTTGGTGAGCGCTGCCATTCGGATTGCGAGCACCTTGCCGGTACTCTTGGAGTGGATCAGCACGGGGCTCAGGTAGCGGTACTCAAGCCCTCGGATCGCCTCCGCCGCAGCCGCCGTCCACTCGACGCGACCCCAAATGCCGTCCGCGCGGACCTGAAGCTCCTTGATCCAGCCCGCTGCCTTGGCGGTTCCGCCAACGCCATCCTTCGCGCCGAACACCGACTGATGGTCGTAGTCGATCACCAGCTCGGTGGAACCGGCGATGGAGAGCGTGCGCTGGACGATGGCCTGGAGGGTTTCGCCGTGGCCGGCGTCGAACGGGCCGCGACCGTCACGCGCCGAAAAGGTGCCGGCCGGGCAAAGCTGCACCCAGGAGCCGTCCGCAGCATCGGCGGCCGAAAGCAGCGCGAGCGGCGCGGCAAAGGTGGCAAGGGTTGTAGCGGCGGCTTTGGACATGCGGCTGATCTAGCCGCGTCGACCGCATCAAGTCGGCAGGCCGAATTCGGCCCCCGGTCGCTATTTGGTTGGGAAAGGTGGGGGCAAATCGCCCGCGGGCCTATCCATACACGCGCAGGTCCGAATTTGAAGCGCTTTCAAAGCCCGTGGACGCGCGCAATTCAATTCGGGCGTCCATCGGACCCTCCGCGTGCGTCCGGCGCGTTCTGAGGCCCCACAAAGGGATCTACCCTATCGGCCAACAATCAGGCGACGAAGGAATGAAAGCGCGCCGCCGCCTGGAACTTTGATCTTCGCAACGGTCTCGCCTTTGTATCGAGCCCAGGCAAGAGCCTTCAGACGCTCCTGCGCATCAGCGGGCGATGTGGCGAGGATCTCTATGCCCCAATCCGCGCCCTGATGCCGGTACTCGAAAAGGTACGGCTTGAAGCTTTCCGATAAGTTCGCGCTCCGTGTTCGGCTGGTCATCGACGACGGTCCCTCAGGATGATCACGCCCTCGCGGCCGAGCAGCTGTTCCACTTCGGCATGGTCCATGAAGCGGTAGGCCGTGAGATAGGCAGCAAGCCCATTCTCCGTCGTCTTCAGCGCGGCGTATCGCCAGCGGCCTCCCTGCCTGACCAAGAAAAGCGTATCGGCGCCCGCCTGGATGATCAGAGACGCATTCTCCACCAGCGACGGGATCACGGCGTAATCAGACCTGGTGAGATCCGGATGGCGCTGCAGCTGCTTGCGCATCGTCTCGGCCGACAACAGCACCACGCCGGCTTGCGAACTGGTGGATGCGCCCACTTCTGTTGGCAAAAGGGCGATCGGCAGCTCGCCTTCGGGTTCGTCAAGGAACCGGCCGAACCGCTCGGAGGCGATCGTCTCCTCAATGGCGGCGCGAGCAAGCGCCGGCGGCGAGGCGATCGGCCTGGCGGCAAAGGCGCTGTTGGCCGAGGCCGTCACCCCCGCCTTGCCGGCATTGTGCGCCCAGCCCGGATCAATCCCGTCCGGAATGCGCGAGATCTCGCCGGTCCGCTTGTTGACGAAGGAGCGCATCGTGTCGGCCGGCGGATCAAAGGTCAGCGCCTCGCCTTCACGCTGCAGGCGATCAATGTCTCGCTGAGACAGGCTCTGCAGGGTGCAGCGGCAGTTCCAGCCGCATGGCGGTGCCCAGCGGTCCCAATAGGGATGATCGACCGGCAGCACCAGGTTGTGTCGCGCGCGATGGGCCGGCCGCGTGCGGTCATCCAGGAGCGCGACGTAGCGCAGGAAGGGCCGGGCCTTCTTGTTGCGTTCAAAACTCGCCCAATGCCCCTCGGCATAGGAGACCCGCATGTTCGCATCGAAGATGGTCTGCAGGCGGCGCGGGCTGCCGAGCTGCGCCGGTACCGCTTCACCTGTCGCCGGATCCGTGACCAGCTGCCGGCCCCACCAGCCCTTCGCCTGGAGAACTGGCGTCAGGTCTTTGGCGAAATCACGGAAGGTTCGCCCTTCCTTCAAGGCGGCTTCAAGAGCGGCGTGAATGTCGCCCAGCACATCGAAGCCTGCTGACTTAGCCACGGTGAACATCGCGGCATGCTCTTCCTGCCAGACGTCCTGCCAGGAGAAACTTGGGTCCAGTTTCAGGCCGCGGCGTTCCAGCGCGCGGATCGCGTCCTGTGGTGGGAGCGGCTCGACGACGGTTGCCATCAGTCGGCCAGCGGCTGATCCGTTTCACCAGCCAGGCGCGCGGCGAAGCTCGCCCTTGCAAGCAGGTCGGCGATGGCCGTCACATCCATGTCGGCAAAGCGCTCCGCCAGGACCTCACGCGCCTCCTCAATCGAGGTCGCCTCCGCGAGACGGTCAGCCAAGCCAGCCGTGAGCGGCGCAATCAACGGCTCCCAATCGGAAAGAGCCTCGTCGACCGCGTCATCGATCGTATCGGCTCCCTCGTTCCCGCCAACGGTGCTGAAGGCCTCATGCTTGCCTGCCTGTGCCGGCTTCTTGTCCTTTCCCGGATCAGCGGCTTTTGCCGGCGTGCCGAGCAGCTCATCATCGGCACCTGGATCCGGCAGCCCGATCTTGTCCCGAACAACGGAAACGCCGACCCTGCCACCCAAGCGAACGAACTTGTCGACGTGGCCCATGAAGGTGTCGAGGTCGATCGGCCTGCGGATCCTGATGCGCGGGTAAAGCTTCTGCTTGCCGAAGTTCAGATCCACGAGCGGCCGCGCCAGGTCGCGGTTCAACGTTGCGGCGAGCTGCTGCGCGTCGGCGGCCTCGATGTCCTCGCGCACCTTGTCATGTGTCTTGCCGACCGCATGGCCGCCGGCGATCGCGTCGGTGGTCGCCGTCTGGCCCAGCACCAGCTTGGAGATCTGTCGATCGAGCCAGTCCGCGCGCTTTTCATAGAGCTCGTGGTTTCCGGAGATCTTCGCTTCCACGAACTCGACCGTCATCGCCTGAGGGATGATGGCCGCATAATCGACGCCGATACTGGTGACCGCCTCCAGGAGCACCTCCTTGTCGCGCTCGGATGCGCCCGGATCGAACTTCCCCAGCCGCAGCGGCTGCCCATAAGCCTCGCAGAAGATCGCCCAATCCTTGACCGTGTAGGCCTTGAACATGAAAGCCCACGCGGCACCCCGCGCCAGACCGCCGCGGATCGGCAACCCGCTCTTTGCCTTTGCGTGATGAACGATCCAGCCGAAGGGCTTCAGAGGAACGCCTTCGCCGCCTTCGCGCAGCTTCAGCGTTTCCCCGTCGATCCGGTCGAAGATAAACCAGCGTGGATCCCGCCACTTGAGTTCGCGCGGCCGCCACTGGCCTTCCGACGTGTCCCAAAGGATCTCGGTTGCCGAGAAACCCTTTCCGAGGGCGTCCAGCACATCGCGCAGCTCTCCCTGGAAGGCATCGCGGTCGATCACCTCTCGAATGAGGTCCGCGTGCTTCACTGCGGCGGCGTCATCGCCAGCGGCATCAACGGTGATCTCCAAGCCCGACACCTGCATTTTCCGGGTGCCGAGTACGCTGGCATAGTGCTGGTCGCGCTCCTCGATGTCTTCGGCCAATGCCAAATACTGCTCCGGATCTCCCTCGATCGAGTCACGGAGCAGGCGGGCCAGTCGGCCAGGCGTGAGGCCGGCTGCCGGATGCATCGCGTCGTGGCGCCGGACGCCAGCCGACGTGGGCGCTGCCTGCTCCTGCTTCAGGGCGCGAATGTCGATCGGCCGGCCATAAGCGTCGAGCAGTGGCATCAGAAGATCCCCCGATCTCGTCGGCCGCTCGGCCGATCTTCAGGCGGGCGCATCCGCAGGCCGCCGCCACCTGCGCCCTCGTCGAATTTAGTGCGGGCGCGCGGTGCGCGTTGGTAGCCATATTCATGTTGCGCGCCGCCGGCGGCATTGACGGCAAGAAACATGGCCCAGGTTCGGTCGGCGTGATCGTCATCCCGCTCGGCAACGAAGCGGGGCGCACCGGTTGCCGAGGCGACCTTGCGAAGCTTGTGCAAATCACTGCGCAGCGGGACGTCCCCTTCACGAATGCGGATGGTGCGATCCTCGAAGCGCTCTTTCCCGGCGGTCGCCATGACGAGCTTGTTCGGCCCGGTGAACAGCACACCCTCGATGCGCGAAGCGCCGTAGCGGCGCTGGGCATCCTCCACCGGCTTTTCGCCCATGCCGGTTTGATCCATGCAGCCGCGGCCGACCCGGTACCGCTGCATGACATCGTCCAGCGCCTCGTCCTGTTCGGCGAAGGTTTTGCGCTTCAACTCAATGCGCTCACGATCCCAAAGGACGTCGCCGACTTGTTCCAGCACCTGGATGACGAAGAGGTCGTTGCGGCGGCCGATATCGACGCCGATGAAGCAGACGCCGCCCTCGTAGCCCTCCGGATCTCCAGCACGCGGATCCTCGCAGGACGTGATCAGCTCATAGGTGAGCCATGCGCTCGCCTCGTCCAGGTACTGCAGCTCATACTCCTGAGCCCAGGCATCCTCATCGGCCAGGCCGGCGCGCAGCTCGTCGATATCACGAGGCAGACCATCGGCGACGGCCTGGTAGATGTCGACGGAGTGCCGAGACCAGGTGTCATCGTCGGCCGTGTCGATCTCGTAGAACTTGCCGCTCTTGCCGTTCGGGGTCGATGTAACGCGCAGCTTCCAGCCCGCTGAAATCACAGGAAACAGCGCCTTCCAGATCGCACCGGAATCCTTGTGGAAGGCAAACTCGTCCAGGAAAACGTTGGAGGAAAAGCCGCGTGCCGTATCGGGGTTCGCAGGCAGGGCCGTGATCTTGGAGCCGTGCGGGAACGCCACTTCAAGCGCCTTGTAGCTCACGGCGCCGATATCATAATCCGCCTCGTAGGCATCGAAGGTCAGGCCGTATGCGTTGGCGTGGATCTTCACGCCCTCTTCGATCGCTTCACGGGCCTGGCGCTCGCCGCGCGACAGGATGACCCACCTGGTGCGGGCCTGCTTCACGACATGTTCGAAGCTTTCATCGACGCATTCCAGCGTGGTGGTGAACGTCTTGCCGGTTTGACGAGCGAACTTGCCCAGCTTGAAGCGGGAGCGATCGTCGAACCAGCGGCGCTGGTAGGGGAAAAGGATCGGAGTGCCCATCGTCAGGTTTCCCCACGATAGGCTTTGCGGATGAGTGCGAGCACCGTGTCCGCATCAACCGGGACCCCGGCTTTCTGTACCGTCTCGACGGCGTCCTGAACCTTCTCGCCGAACTCTTTCTCGACGCGCGATCGGCGGATGGTGGAGAGACCCTGCGCTTGAGCGGCCGCGCGCAGCGCGTTGGCCAGGTTCATGGCGCCTTTGGGATCGACGCCGCTTTCACCCGCGGCCGTGATCACTTCAAACACGAGCGTCTTGATCGCCTCGGCAGCAATGACGGTGAGATCGTCGGACGACTTGGCATCAAACTTCTCTGCGAGCGTCGCGGAGATCTCGCGCGTTTCGTCCAGCCGGCGCGACAAGGTCGCCAGCTTGATGCTGTACCGGTTGAACGCCGAAAACGACGGGATGGAGAAATCCAGCTCGCCATGGTGGTTGCGCCGCAGCTCCTCGAGCTTCGCATAGAAGTCCTGGTAGATTTCGAGCTGGGTCCGTTCGCGATCGCGCAGCTGCTCGTTCGCCCACGCAATGATGGGCGTGGCTGCTTCTGGCAGCATCTCGATCCCTGAAAGTCGACCGCGCCCAACCGCCATGATCAGCTCCAGCGCGGCCGAGAAGCGATGCCGTCGATGTTCGAGCGCTTCTCATAGTGCTCCAGACCGGCGCGCGTGATCCCTGCAATCAAAAGATCGCCGGCGACGGTGATGTGGATGGCATCAAGCTCCTCGAGCTTGCGCAGCTGCGTCCGCAGCCACTCCCGGCTCCGGGAATAGCCCTGCACCGCAAGAGCGCGATCGAGCAGCGTCTCGTTGAGCCGGCCGTCCGACTGCTTGTTGAGTTCGCCAAGGATCGCCAGTCGGGCTTCCTCGTTCAATCCGTCGCTCATGTGTCTCCTCCTTGCGCTAGTGGCCAGGTCCGGGGCGTTTGATGCCGGGCAGTGTGTGGCGGCGCAGAACGTGATCGGCGCCGGCCTGCGTAAGCTGGCTGACGAAGCCAGCAGCACCTTCGATGTTGCGGACGGCGCCGGCGCTGTTTTCCAACCAGGCAAGCTGGGTTCGGACATATGCGCGACCGCGGTTGATCGCCCACCTGGTGACCAGCAGATCGTCGAGCATGGAATCCGTCATCCGATAGTCCGGTTGCTCGGCCAGAAGGCGCAGAATGCAAAGGCGGGCGGACATGTCGTACATGTCGTTGTAGCCTTCGAAGATCATGTCTGCCCTCCTTGCCCCTTGCGTGCGGCCGCGGCGTACATGAAGTCCTCGATGCGCGATATCGCGGCCGCGCTGGCCTGGATCGTCATCAGCGCGGATTTCACTTCACCTTCAAGGCGCGTGAACGAAAGCTCCAGCCGGTGATGATCTTCCTTCGTCGGTCGGTTCTTGAGGTCGAGCTCGACTATGCCCAGCCGCTTCTCGATCTCGTTCACAGCGCTCAGCCGCTTCTCAAGCTCGGTGACCTGGTTTTTGACCGTCTCGATGCCCGTTGCCACAACGGTCATCTTACCGCTGTCTACCAGCTGCGACTTGTCTCCGATGCCGGAAAAGCCGAGCAGCTTGAGGAGCGTAACAACGACGAACACGGTGCCCACGACTCCTGCTGCAAGGGCGGGTGAATAGTCGACCATGAGCTTGATGTACGGGTCCATGCGTCAATCCTGTCGCTTGAGCCCGAGGTAAACCGCCGTAACGATTATCGAGAGCGCGAACGCCGTGTGACTCCTTGCCGTCAGCGGCGAGGTGTCCGCGGCCCAGAAGGAGATCGCGATGATTGTCCAGATGCCCGTGGCAAGCATCATGGCCACGAACCGGATCATCGTCGATCCACGGATAGGACCCAGCGCGACGAGTTGGGCGGCAATGATGCCTGCGATGATCAAAGCCCAGCCATAAGGCGGCAGCGAGCTGAAGGACGCGTAGCGCGGGAGCGAGAAGATTTCCGGCTTGGTCACCAGGAACTGGAGCCAGCCCAACAGCATCACGAGGCTCGTAAGCTCGATTGGCCGGGCAAGATCCCGGCCAAGCACGTCGCCAAGCGCGTGCAAGATCTTCTTCCGCATTCCAGTCACGCGCATTTCCGTCTCAGTGCCTTTTCGTGGATCCGCTGACAGTCGATGCAGCGCCGGGCGAAGGGCGCGGCCCCGCGGCGCTCATCGTCGATCGGCAGCATGCAGTCTTGGCACTCAATTGTGCCTTGCGTCCGGACCTGGGCCTGAGCCCTCTCGACGAAAATGCGGCGCTCTTCTTCGGCTCGGAAGTCCGCGAGCTCGAGCGCCGCATTGCTGACATAGGACATCAGCCGGTCAGGGGCCGATCGACGCGGTGGAGACGCCGTTTACGCCGATGGCCGGCGATGTCGCTTCCCGCTCGGGGTCGATGAGCACGCCATCAAGCCGCGCCTCAATCATGTCCGCCAGATCGTCACGGGTCTTTTCAAAGTGCTTCAAAGCACCGGGAATGGCCTTCAAGGCATACTCGGCCGCGATCTCGATCGCCTGGCTTTTAACGTAGATCGGGATGCCGCCGGCCGCCCGGTCGCCCAGCTTGGAGATCGCGTAGCCGATTGCTCGAGCCAAGCCCTGCTCGACCACGTCGCGCTGCAGCGCATTGGTCTTGAGACCCAGCCAGCCGGTGACCTTCGTCAGCAACCAAACGGCAAGTGCCATCAGGACCGCGAACAGGATCGGCGCCAGCCAGGAGAGAGTGGCAACAACAGTCGGGCCGAGGTCGATGCTTCCACCGGGATCGACCGTCTGCGCCAGCGCTAACGTGGGCTCGACGATGATGGCAGCGAGCAAGATCAAACATGACGCAGCTGCGAAAAACAAGCTTCGTAGAAAGCGCATTGCAGAGCTCCTGGTAACGGCCTCAAGCGGCCTGATTGACTTCGAAGAGCCCGCGCAGGCGGGCAACCGTGGTGGCGTCGAGAGTGCCGGTCTGTTTCAAGCCGACGCTCGATTGGAAGGCGCGGGTCGCGGCCTTTGTCTTCTCGCCGATGATCCCGTCGATCGGGCCGAGCACAAAGCCGGCGCGCGTCAGCAGACGCTGCAGATAAGCGTCACGCGTATCGGGGCCTTCGAGAACAGGTGCCGTTCCTGCTTCGAGAACGACCGGCTTCCATGTCCCTCGGATGTCTGCGACGGCAAAGCCTTTTGATTCCGCCCACGGGATCACGTCAAACACGGGGCAGGCCTTCAGATGTTCAAAGGGCTCGATGATGCCGTTGCCGTTTCGGTCAGGCGACAGATCGCGGTGGCCGCACCAGCGAATACCGGGGTAGCGCTTGTCGAAGAAGCTCATGGCACTTGCCAGAGCCGGGAGGAGATGACGGACAGTCTCGAAGTCGGGGCGGCCCTGGGCGTCAACGCCGCCGATCATGGCGAGGCCAAGCGCGATCGAATTGAAGCCGGCAACGTGGGCCCCCACGGCATCGTAGCCGCGGCCGACGTAAACGTGCCCGGATTGCCCAAGAACGGCATTGTAACCGATGTCGGACCATCCTTGCGCCATATGGATCTTGCGCAGTCCGGAAACGCCGCCGCTCCAGCCGGGCGGCGTCGCCGTGACGTGGATGACGCCGAGGGTGGTTTTCTTGCGGTTGGGCATGAACGGCTCTCGGCACACAGATGAAGGGGCCGATTTCGGCCCGTGCCGGTTGTCGCGTAAGTGGGATTAAGGGAGCGGAGCCCGTTTTCGGTTGCCTAGAACAGAGTGCCCTGTTCGTCGTCATCCCGATCGCCATCCGGCTCCTTCAAGCGTCGGCGATGCTCATTCACCGTGGAACGAGCGACCCCAAGGCTGGAGGCAGTGCTGCTGATTGAGTAGCCTTTGCGTGTCATCTCGGCAATGGCTCGCTGTCGGCGTCGTTTCTCGCCAACTAAAGCGGGTGGAATGACGATCTTCATGCCACCGAAGTCTGCCGCCAACTTCCTCGCAGCTTCCATGCCGATGAGCTTCGGGAGCCAATGCTCGTTGTTGACCCTCTGCGGAATGTAGATGGTTTGGCACGCCTTCTCGTTCCCCAGGAGAAGCGCCGCGCGAACGCCCGCCACATCGGCGATGCGGTTCAGCAGCGGCGACAGCCAGGCGCGATCGGGATCGTGCTGCTCGGTCACGACTGTTCCCCGATCTCGCGCTCCAGCTCCAGCTGCCGAGCCGTGGCAATCCGCAAGCGGGCTTCAAGCTCAACACGCCGATGGGAAAACCGCTTCAGCCGCGAAATGCGGCCCACGAGGTCCTCGCGCTGTGACTGCAGGCGCGTGATCTCACCCTGCAGGCTCCAGTTCAGGAGCGGCAGCTGTGGTGGGTGAGATCGGCGCGCCATGAGGATCACTCAGCCGCCTCCGCCGTGAAGCGACCGCTCTGGTTGCCCCAAACCTCGCGACCAGGCCAAGCCTCGCGGGCGAAGAGTTCGCAGCCGAAGACATCCGGCAGGAGCTGGTCGATCATCTGCCGGGCTTCCGGCGGCTTGCGGGAATGTTCCCGCCGCAGCGAGTCGATCAAGTTGCGCACGGACTTCGATCGAAGCGCCGGCTCGCCGATGGTGCCGATCAGGAACGGCTCTGTGGCGGAGCGGAAGATGTACCCGGTGCCGAAAGCTACGCCGCCCTGGCTGCCTCGTTTCAGCCAGGCGCCACCTGTTTTGTAGGTAAAGCCCCACGCCTGCATGACGCGCAGCGCGATCGGCAGATGCGGCCAGGTTGACCACAGGAAGAGCAGGCAATCGCGGGAAGCAAGATGCCCCACCGGCAGAGCCGAGATCTCGGCTTCACTCATGGTGTCGTAGTGCGCTTCGGGCGACTTCCCATAGCCCTTGTCCGAACGCATCTCATAGGACCAGGGCGGATCCGCCAGGATCACGCCGTACTTCAGCGGCCGGAGCGTATCAAAGGGCCAGCTGCTCATGGTGCGCCATCGCCGGCGCGCTTGGCGGCCACGTAGGCGCGAATGTCAGTTTCGTTCTCCTGGCACCAATGCAGGGTGGCGAGAACCGCCTCCATTCTCTTCGTGCAGAGCTCTGCTTCGGCCTCACGCATTTTCCCCCGGCTGATGAGACCGGGATAGACACTGCGACGAAGCGCCAGCTCGCGGCGCACCTCGGCGATCTGGCCGACCAGCGGGATCTTGGCCGGCGAGGTCATTGCTCACCCGGCCGAATGCCCCGGATAGTCTCCATGAGCTGGGACTTTCCGCCGTTCGCCTTCCAGATGAGGCTCAGGGTGAGGCTGCCGTCCTTGCATCGCGTGACCGAAGACTTTCGGGAAAGGGTCCAGCCGTCGCTCATTCGAAAGAGCGGGTGTTGTTCGATCCTGTCGGCCGCGATTTGCTCGAGCTTCTCGAAGGCGATTTTCACGCGGCCGACTTTGCGACGGGTCATCAGGAGGGCCTCCATTCAATCAGCACGCCCTCGAAGCGGCCGACGCCGTGATGCTTGAGCCAGAACGCGCCCATGTTTGCGCGGGCGGTGCTGTGATGCGTTCCTGCGGCTTGGTTGAAGTCTGCTGGCGCAAAGCCGTCGAGCTGGGCGAGCGCCTCAATCTCGCGGGCGTCGAGCACCCAATCGCCGATCGTGATCGATGCGATTCCTGCGTCCAGGAGTTCCGACGTCGAGATCTCGATCGGCCGCACCGCCACGCAAAGCGGATCCTTGTCCAGGAGCTTGGTGCAGTGGCGCGTCCGCATGCCGGCGTAGAGCTGGATCGGCTCGCCGGGACGTGCATGACGCTTGCGGGGAGCGCGGATGGTCTGCCGCTTAGTGAGCGCCGCGACCGCCTGCGCGAAGAACGGTGCGAAGCTATACGCGACCACGGCGCTCGCCTCCTTGCTGCCGGCGGATGCGCTCGCCAAGCGCATTCATGAGCTTCAGCCAGTCGGCGGGTGGCAATCCCCCGACATATGCGATCTCTCCACCGCTCATATCGGGCTCGGGATGGAGGTCGAAGATCGTGGTGAACTCGTGGCCCGTCAGTTCCTTGACCAGCCTGAGGAACGCGGGGCCGTTGCCCATGAGGGTCGCGCCAGGCACGATCTTCCGGAACTGCGCCCAGGCCACGCGAAACCGATCATCGTTGAAGATGGGATGCCGTTGCTTGTCCGCCGACCAGTCGACGCCGGCTTCCCGTTCCATCCATCGCTTCAGCGCCTCGATCGCCTTGATGGCGTCCTCGGCATCGCGAACGAAGCGAACGTGGTCGATGCCCGTCTGCCGTTTCACGAAGCTGACCAGGGCATCGTCCGAGCGATCGCGAACGATGCCGAGGTTCCAGGCGGCGATCCAGAGCGCCTGCAGCTTCGGCGCGAACTTGCCCTCAAGCCGCTTTCGCGACCCCTTTGAGGCCGTCTGAAAGCCCTGCCGGCGGAACTCCTCGATCAGCCGATTCCGCTGATTGTCGTTCATCTCGCGGGTGGAGCTCTTGCCGGTAACTCTCACGCACACCGCTCGGAACGTATCCTCGTCCAGGCCGAGCTGCTTCTTGGCGACATGGATGGCGGCAAGTGCGCTCATGGTTGAGGATCCTTCTTCGGCCGAGCGACGAGCTCGAAGCCAATGACGTTGAGAGCGGCATCAAGGTCAGCGACTCCCGGCTGCCGGCGATAGCGCCAATCGGAAACCGTGCAGCGCCGGTGACCCGAGCGCTCAGCGATCTCCGTCACAGTGGTCATCTGCCGGTTCGCCTCCTCAAACAGGAAGCGAACGAGCGGATGGCTGTGCTGCGGAATAGGAAGTTTGCCGCGCCAGCGGGTGCCGAGGCGGTTGCCGGATCTGGATCGATGGGAGGTCATCGCTGATCTCTCCTCAATCCGGAGAACTCAGGCTTGCCGCCGGCAAGCACCTTCGCAAGCGCTTCGACGCCTGTGAGCTGGTAGCCAAGGCTATGGATGGTCCGGATATCGATGCCGCAGCCCTGGACCTTTTGTCGAGTGTGGCAAACGTGAACGTCTACATTCTTCGGCTGCGGCCAGTTATCGTCAGGTCGATCCCAGTATAGTGCTTTGAGAAGAGCTTCTTTGCTGCGCGGCTTTCCGTCGGCTAGAGCCATCAAGATCCGCATCTCGCTCGGTGTCAGGCGAAGCACTCGATTGAGATGTAGTGGTCGATCTGGGCGGGCTGCCGAAGCGAGAGCCTCAACCTGCGCTTCTAGTTCCTCAGCATAGGTCATCAACTCGCTGCGGCTTAGACGTTCAATATCGAAGTCCCTGCGGGCCGCAACGATCATCGTCCGGCCTCCTCCAGCAAGGCAGCGGCACGCTCTGAGATCTCCGGCCTGAAGAAGCCAAGGCGGATCTGGATAGGCGATGAAAACTCCGCAGAGCCTCCCTCCAGGAGCGGCTGATCAATGCATTCCGCCAGGCAGTCGGCGAGCCTGCTTTCCAGCGTCGCCTCGTGCGGAACGTTCACGCCAAGTTCGGCATCTATGGCACGGTCGAGATCCTCGCCGCCAAGGATCGTGTTTTCAGGCACGCGCCCAGCGAAGATGCCGCCCACCGCGATATCGACCTGGCGCGTTTGACGATCGCGCAGGAAGCGATAGCGTGCGGCATCAGCCTCCATTCTCTTCTGCAGACAGTCTTGGCAGTGCGAACACAGATCCTCGTCGGCCCAACACAGCAGCTCGCCGTCGATTACGCAGCCCGGCTCGATATGGGTGATGCCGCACTCCCTACATTTTTGCGCAGGCGCGCACATCTTCGCGTACTCGGACGAACAATGGTGGGCGGGAAAGGCGGGGGCTCGGTTCATTGCCTCAACCCTCCCTCGGCTCGATCGGCGCCGGACCGGAGCCCTGCAGGTTTACGGGATCTGTCGCGACCTCTTCGGTCACCGTTTCCATGGACTGAACGCGGGCATAGATGCCCATCGGCCCGATCTCGCCGTAACCCTCGACAAACTCTTTGCGGTTCCAGCCGAAGTCGAACACCTCGCGGGCGGCGAGTTGGGCGATGTGCTGCGCATGCAGCTCCAACGTGTCGAAGGGAAAGAAGTGCTCGATGAACTCCTTGTAGAACTCCGGTGTGAAAGCCCTCTCGTCGAGCTTGACCTGCACGACGCTGGTAACGGTGACTTCGAACGTCTTCATCGCCGCCTCCTTCAAGCCTTCGCCAGGTCGATCGTGACGGCCTGCCAGCCGTCCTCGATCGAGCGGCGCTGGTAGCAGCGGACGTAGGTTTTCGAGCCGACGACGCGCATTGCATCGCGGATAGCTTCCATGGCCCGCTTCCAGCGCTCGTCCTCGATTTCCATGCGCAGCAGCATGAAGATCTCGGAGCGATTGATCTGGCCGGCCTTGTCCGTGTTGAAGGCGCGCGTCACGAGGGTGCGGATCTCCGCGCGACTGTCGGCCGACCACTCGGTCAAGCACTCGTCGATCAGCGCTTTGGCGACCTGGAGCTGCGGGCCGAAATCGATGTGGTCCTGCACCTGGACCTGCACCTTCATGAGGCCGTCGAAGGTCATGAAGGTTTTGTTGCCCTTCGTGCCGCCCTTCTTCGCCCCGTACTCCTGCTCGAGGAGCGCCTCGAAAGCTCCGAGATCGTTGAACGTGTGCTGCTTGAAGCGCGTGATCTGCGCCGAAAGCTCGCGAGCGTAGCCCATGACCTTCCGGACTGTTTCGTCTTCCAGCTTGTCGGCCGGCTTGATGGATTCCACCGGGACAAGGTTGCCCTTTGCATCGGGCATGTAGTTCTTGCCGTTCACAACTGTGACGCCGGCGTCGGGCTTCTCTTCCAGGATCACGGCCTGGGCGGTCTGGTCATCCAGCTGCATGTTCGTTCTCCATCGGTTCGTTGGTGCCGCCGTAAATCGTGAAAAGGATCCGGCGCACTTCCTGGGATTGCAGTTCGATAGCGGCCTCTCGGGCCGCGTCGCTGTTTGCCTCGCCGGTCTTTGGAAGATCGAGAGCGCGGACAAGCAGATCCGCTTCGACGACGGCCTTCCAGAACAGCTCCACCGCGTGCGCCATCTTGATCACGCTGGCAGCGCTAGCCATGTGCCGGGTGGGGTTGGCGATAACCCGGCCGGCGGCGTCGAGAACATCGACGCGATCGACCGCAGCCATAAGTTTCTCGAGGTCGCTCATGCCGCTGACCCACCCGTGTCTGCTTGTTCGGCAGGGATCGGTCGAGGCACGATCGGGAACAGCACGACGTTCGTGCCAGGGACGCTGAGAGCGTCGGCAAGGCGCAGCTGCTCGCGCCGGCGCTGCTCGCGCTCCTCGCGCTCCTCGCGCTCCTCGCGAGAAAGCCGGTTCCATTCTTTGCGGCTGGCAAGGTTTTCAAGCTCGCGAGCGCGGTGCCACATCGCTCGCAAACACTCCCGCACATATCGCGCCTTTCTTTTCGTCAGGGCGCGTTCACCGCTTTCGTGAGCGAAAAGCATGGCGGACAGATCCGCGATGCCGTCTGAGAGTTCCAGCGACATGCCCATCAGCTTTCCCTCCGAGAATGAAGGCTGACGACATTGCTGCCGCCCTCCTTCACCTGCAGGGACTTGGCTGCTTCCTGTTCCAGGTACCGACGGCCTGCCCGGTGAGCCTCAAGCTGCCGGTGGGCCAGGAGCTCGGTTTCAAGGGAGACAGCCAGTTCCAGCATCAGCTGCAGGCGCTGGGCAACTTGGTGAGCGCCGCGCCGCTTGGCGATGTCGGCGAGATCCCGCAGCTCGGTCGAGAGGGTGGCATCCATTACTGCCACTCCACATCGCGGTTCTTCCAGGCTGCTTCGATGTGCTGTCGGGCGACCGTCTCACCCCGGCCGGTCGCGTACATCACGGCCAGCTTCATGGTCTTGTCGATCTGGCCGAGCGCGCCGCCTTTCTTGCCGATGCCGATCAGAAACTTGACCGCCTCAGGATCGGAGACATTCCAGGCGGAGATGAAGGCGCGAAGATCTTCTTCGTGCGGCCGAGTGCGCTGCAGGCGCTTGCCGATGCGTCGCTTGATCTGGGCAAAGGAAGGACCTTCCTTCCCGCCCTTCCCGTCATCGCGGTTGCGGAAGCGGTTGTAGATCTCGGTGTTGCCGACAAGCGCAACGCCGCATTTGTAGATGTCGACGAAGTGGCGCAGCTGGTCGACCGCCTCGTCGGTCAGGTTCTGTGCCTCATCCACGATGAGCAAAGTACCAGCGCCGGTGCGCTCCAGTCGTCGGCCGATCGCGCGCTTCAGTTTCGCGGGATTATGGACCATCACGTCGAGCTCGGCTGCGAGCTCGGAAAGCATGCCGTGAACGGTTTTGGTGTGGGGCGACATGGTCGCCATGAAGACGTGCGGCCGCGATCCAAGGAACTGGCGACACGCTACGGTCTTTCCCATCCCGGCTTCGAGGGTGATGATCACCATGTCGGCCGCCATCTGGGCCCAGGTGAGCGTTTCGATCACCTCTACGGCGGCTTTCGTCTTCAGGAACGCTGGTGAGCTCGGGATGCTTGCCGCGAGGCCAGATGTTTCCTCGACGGCATCGATCCACTGCTGGACCTGCTTGTTCGTGTTATCGAGGCGGCCTGTGTATTTGCCTGAAAACCATTGGGAGAAGGTGCCGTCTGCCATGCCGATGCGGCGAGCGACCTCAGCCTTTGTCCATCCGTTCTGGGTCGCAACGGCGATCACCATGTCCACCAGTGTCCACCACTGCTGGATGTCTGTTTCTGAGCGGTTCGAAAGCCCCTTATCAGGACCTTGAAGCGGGCGCTCCCAAACCGGTGCGCCCCTAATCTGGCTTGTGCCGACGATCTCGTTCATCTATTGGGTTCCTTGAACAAAGCCCTGTTTGCAGGGCGGATTGTTGGGCGGGATCACTCCCGCCCATTTTTTTGGGAACCGTACTCGTTACTTCCCGGCGTATTCCCTTGCGGGAATTCATGGATCGAAGCGCCGCCGGAGATCCGGCTCAGAGCTCTCGAAAAACTGGCTTCAAAATCGTCGTCCTCGTGCTGTGGGATGTGCTTCACAGCGAGATTGCCCGTGACGAGACGGGTGATGCGCGGAGGCGCGGATGGCGGCTGCTCCTGAACCTCGGGCTCTCCGCTCGAAAGAATGGCTGCAAGCTCCTCGGCCGACATCCTGGCGAGCGCGCGCCGCTCGGCCGCGAGCGCCTTCTGGTGGTCGTTCCGTGCCCGAGCGTGCCGGCGAGCAGCATCGACGTCATAGAAGCCGGTGTCCGCGATACACTCTGCATCGCCCACCAGGACATTGCTTTCGTCGTAGACCTTGATCGGCTTCGTTAGATGATCCGGATCGAACCGGACCGTTACGTAGCGGCCGGCGAGCCGGTTGAGCTCGCGGCACCAATAACGGTTGCCGAACAGGTGGATCTCGCCGCTGCCCTTCTGTGCCCGGATGCGTTCTGCGGCCAGAAGCCAAAGCGCGCGCTGCGCGTTGCTTGGCCAGCGGACGATCGTGGCCGGATCGGCCATGCTGGCCTGGAACGTCTCGTCGAAGCTCCGCCCGGCGCAGACCTTGGAGGTGCGGCCGGTGCGGGCGTTGTGCTCGGCGATTTGTCTGTCGACATGCGCCTTGAACACGTCCAGCGGTACCGCATGCGATGCGTAGTTTTCCGGCTTGGCGTCCGGCCTGTTGCCTGTGAAGGCGCCCGCGCAGACCGGATGCCGTGAGATATCGTCGGCCAGGTCGCGCCAGGCGCGCTCGATTGGCTTGGATTGACCGGAATAGGGTTGGGTCCAGCGCAGCTCAACACCGAGGGCGGTAAGCAGGCCCTGAGGATCTTCCTCGCGAACCTTGAAGCGGTATCGGTTCGGGGAGCCGCCGCTGATCCATTTCGAGGCGAAGGCGCGGCCGTTGTCGAGCGTGATCCTGTCGGGAATGCCGAACCGCTCGACCATGTCGCCGATGACCAGGCGGACGGTTTCCTTGTTTTCGGAATCGGTCAGACGCCAGGCGAGCAGCTTGCCGGAATAAAGGTCCTGAATACCGAGCAGGAAAAGGCGGGTAACGTGCCCGTCGTCGAGCCGAACGAACACATCGAACTTGTGGCCATCCATGTTGACGGCCTGCATGGCGTGCCCCTCATCGCGCAACCGTCGCTGCGCAGGAAACAGGGACTTCGCCTTTTCCTTCCCTTTGCGGGCAATGATCTGGACGGCCTCGGGCACCTCGGCATCGAGTCGGCGCCGCAACGAACGCTCAGCTGGGATTGGCGCCCACTTTTTCTTCTTCGCGGCCTGCAGGAGCCGACGATAACAGCTCGAAAATGTTGGCGCTTCTGCTCGCAGATAGTCTGACGCGAGGAACTCCCAAGCATCCGGATGGCAAGGGGAACGCTCGGCCGTGGCAGCGGCGGCGAACGCCGGTGCAAGGGCAGCGAGCCAGTCCTCACGGGGATGCGCCTGCACCAGCCCGTGCCAGTAGTAGATGGTCCTCGGGCTGACGTTGAACCGTTGGGCAACCACCGAAACAGCCGCATTAAGGACGAGCCCTCCGCTCCGGAGCTCGTCGATGGCTTGAAGTGCCTTAAGTCGCTCTTCACAGGTCGATTTATGTCCGCTGCAGAGTGCCTCGTATCGCGCCCATAGAGCAGCCTTCTGTGCCGCCTTCTCGTCGACGTCGTCGTTGGCGGGCGCTGCATGGACGATCAACAGTCGCGCCTGCGCCTCTCGTGGAAGCAGCGACAGGTGATATTCGAAGCCGCCTCCGCCCGATCTGCCACTCCGCTTCCGCGCTTTCGTGCCCTGCCCTCGCCATCCTTCGCGGGCGACGAGCTTGTCGTAACCCTGGATGGACTGCGGCATGCCTGGGAGCTTTGCCTCCGCCAATTCGGCCAGGGAGAACCATTCCTTCGCGGCCACCATCGGTCAGCGCCCCCGCCGTTTCACATTGACGGGGACGGAGCGGAGATTGCTTAGCTTCTGCGCCAGCGCCCGCTGTTCCTGTTGCAGAAGCGCGATCTCGGCGAGCCGAGCCTCATCCCCCTCAAGCAGCGTGAGGCCGTCCTCCGAGACAACCATGTCCCAAAGCCACACCGCACCTGTTGCGCGAACGAAGGCCTTGAACCTCGTCAGACTGATGTCGTGAGTGTCTTTGCTTTCGGCCGTGTAGGCGTCGAGCGCTGCCTTGCTGATGGAAGGCAGTCCGAGATACTGCGCCATGCGTGCTGCGATCACCGGTCGGTCGTAGGGGCACTGCCTGATCGCCTCGGCCATGGCGCGCTTCAGCTTGGAACGGAAACGCTGGAGGTCGATCTGCTTGGCGGCGGAGCGAACCGGAAAATGCGGTTCACTGAAGAGGTCGAACTGGTCGGGATGGAGCTTGCTCATGAGCCTGCTCCGTCCGCTTCGTTCGGTGCGGCCTTGATCTCCGTAAGGAACCGCGCGCGGGTCGCGGCATTGGCTCTCGCCCATGCATCCATAAGGGACGAGAAGGCGGCATCCTGGGCGTTGATCTTGGGCCTCGCGCCCTCGACCAGCACCATGGCCTTGCTGAGATCCGGACCTTCCGATTTGAACGCGATCGCCATCCGGCGCTGTTTGGCCGGTTCCATCTTGGCGAGCTTGAGAAGCGCTGACTGATTGTCGGCGATGGCCGTTCCGCGTACCGCGCTCCGGACCTCGGGGTGAAGGTGCTGAGCGATGAGATTTAGCCGCTTGATGGAACGGGAAGATACCCCCATCCGATCCGCGACGTGCTGCGCGAAGCCGCCGGCTTCCGCCTCCTCCTCCAGTAATTGGGCCAAGTTGGCCCTATTTCCTGGACGACCCGCTTCGATCTTGCCGTACTTGCCCTCCCAGACCTGTCGATAGGTGCCAACGAAGGTGGCTCGATCCATCACCGACAGGTCGTTCCGGAAGAGATTTTCGACTACCTCGATGAGCTGCGCCTCGGCCTTGTCTGCTTCGACGATGACCGCCTCGATCAGGCTCTCTTCGTTGATCTCGAAAGCCCTTAGGCGATGAGCGCCAGCCACAAGCGTGTAGCTCCCGCCTTTTGCTGCCGGCGTGGCGCGAACTGTGACCGGGTTGATGAGGCCATGTTCCACGATCGACTGCGCGATCGCGAGCGCATGCTCCTCTTCAACTGCCCGCAAACGCTCTGGAACGACGATATCGCTGATGGCGATCTGCTTGACCTGGACCATCAGGCAGCCGCCTTATTGATCTTGGCGTCGAAGATCTCGACCGCTCGATCGGACATGCGACGGTAGGCGCGCTCGAACATGGGATCGTCCAGCCGCGTGTCGATCGCAATGACCGCGAAGTTGATGCTGGTTCGCTGGCGTGCCTGCATTGCTACGATACGCCTTTTCGGGACGTCGAAGCGGACGGCCAGAATGTGGATGGCGATCTGGCGAGCCAGAGCCGCGTCGAACCATTCATGCGGCGGGTTGATGATGTGGCGAAGCGCCAGGTGGCGAAAGCCTGTCTGCACCGCTGCATAGCAGCTAGCCAGCATGGCCTGCAGGCGCTCTTCTTCAGAATAGGGGTTCAACGTCACGATTAACTCACAAGCAGGCGGATGAGAGCGATCACAGTTGCGCTCAGCGCGGCGGCGGCCATGAGCGCGTCGTCGAGCCGATTGGCTGCGCGGCAGAACTGCGAATGTGCGGGAATGAAGGGGTTGCGATTGCCAATTTCGGCAGCGCTTTTCGTCATTGTGGCAAGAGGATCCGCCGACGATGCTGATTGTGTGGCGCAGGGCAAGACTACCGGCCTGACAGCCGGAGCAGGACGCTCGAAGATTGGATTGACCTGCTCTGCCGGCACTGCCGGATGGCAAAGGCTAGAGCATCTGGAGGCCTGTTCTGCGTCACGCATCAGCGTTTTGCCTCCACCTGGGGCGCATAGGTAGTGGAGAACGGCGCATGACCTCTGTGGCTATCGAGACGCATCCAGAAGCGATGAATGGCGCTGATGCTAGGTGTTCGCTTTTCCCCGAACCTGGCGAGCGCACTACTGTGCACCACGGCAAGCTCGTGCTGCCGGTGGAGTTTGATCAGGTACTCGCGAACCTCGATATCGCCCCAGAACTTTGGATATCTCTTGTGCCTTTGGCCTGGAAACATGGGCAGATGCGCGACTGCCCGCGCGAAGGTGGCGCCTTCGCTGATGGGCTGGAACTCGGTTGCCTGCTCAAGCACGGAGATGCGGCGCTCGAACGCCTGCAGTGGGTCGGAAGCTGCAGGCGAGCTCCCGTGCCGCCAGGCCAAGAAAACTCGTATGACCTGGGCGCGCACGGCCGCCGCCTTTTCGGTGCGGCTAAACATGCAAACGAGAAGAGCTTGGGCTTCGTTGAGCCAAAAACCTTGGTAGTCGGGCCTCCCACCGGAAACGGTTGTTGCGCCCCGGTAAGTTTTGAGAGGACCGAAGCCCTCCATCTCAGGGCGATTCCGGATGATCATCTCGCGCACCCTGCGGGCTCGGCCGAGGCCGAGCACTTCGGCCAGTTTAACGTCTTTGATGCGAGGTTCGGCCGCAACTTCGCGCAGATCAGAGAGAGTCAGCGCGCGCATGATCTAAGCAGCCCGGTTGTTTTGCGGGCGCGATTTCAGACTCGCATTTGGTTTGTCGTACTTGCTAGAAAGTATCTTGGATGTCCGGATCGGGTAGCGGTCGGGGAAAAGCTTGGCGACCGCAACGCCGAGGAAGTCAGCAATGGCAGCCTCGGCCTTGCGGTTCACGCGGCTCCCCGCCTGCCGACAGGCGGAGGGATCCAGACCGTTGAGTTCGGCCAGCTTCGTCAGCGTCATCCCACGCCGGTGAAGCTCCGCCTTGATGGAATGCCAATCCCAATCTCTGTGCTGGGTCATAGGTCTTCCTCGCTTTAAGCGGGCTGTTCGCGCAGCCCGCTTTTTGTGGGTGATCGAAACACGAATGCGAACGGCAATTGGGGTTCACACAGAGGGAGGTATGCCAAGTTTTTTGGCATGTCAAGTTTTGCGGCATGGATGAGGTTGATATTGCGGAGCGCTTCGTTGAGGAGCGGGAACGGCTGGAATTCTCACAAGCCGCGTTTGCTCGGATGCTGGGGGTGCACCGAGAGACGCTTCGAAAGTCTGAGGCTGGGTTAAGTGAGTTTAAGAGCAGCCTATTGGCGGCAGCTACGAAGTTAGGGGTGGATGTCCAGTACGTGTTAACTGGCACCCGATCGCCTAATCTTGATGCTGTTGCTCGCAGTGTTTCGATGGAAACAATTAGAGGCAACGTATCCGGCGTGGGGTTCGCGCATACTGGATCTAACGTCCAGATCATCAACACCCATAACCACGTGACTAGGGTTAAGGCGGAGACCAAGCCAGGAGAGAAGCATATCAGCGAAGCGCAACGCGCGACGCTGAAGGCACTTGTCGACCAAGTGGTCGAAACAGAAGACAAGATCAGCACGAAGCCTGCCTCGCACCGGTCGGTTTGGGCCTCGCTGAACGCCCATTGCCGAGTGCCATCTTATTCGCTGATCGCCCTGGATGATTTCGAAAAGGCGCGTAGGTTCCTCAACCAGTGGCTCGGCCGGCTAAGCTCTGCGGCTTCGGCGCCGGTGAAGAATGGAGACAATTGGCGCAAACGCCACATCGCTTACATCAAGATCAACACCAAAGAGCCTGACGAGGCAAAAGCCCTCGCCGACTACATGCGGCGGCGCTTTAAGCATGACAGCGTCTCGCAGCTCGCCAATGACGAGCTTGAAGCGGTCTATCGCTACGTCGCCGGCCGGCGCAATAAGCGGAAGTGAGGTTCGCCGCGCCGCGCGGCGAACTGGTATGTGGTTTTTTCGATGGTGTAGTTTCGCCCTGTCGTGGGGCGAAACCCCGCTGGTAGGGACCACAAATGGACACGCTTTCGCGGCAAGAACCCTTGTATCCTGCAGGTTTGAGCCACGAAAGTTGAGGTTCCCACCAAAGTAGGAACCTCAATTTGGATTTTGGCGGTGTGGCTGGTCATCGCAACGGTTGCGGCGCTCAAAAGACCGCCTTCGCTAAACCGCGCTTCAAAGCCGTTTGAAGAAGCTTCTAGGCCTCATGGGGTTCAACTTGAAGCTCCATTTGAGGGAATGCCCGCCGCCTGCCGCCTTCTGCTCATTCGCATCAGTTTCGCACTTTGCCTGTGTCAAACCGGACGCGCCGCCCGATCCGCCTCGACGCCCCGCACCCCCTTACAGCGTAAGGCATCATCGCCAGATACCGCAGGATCCCGGCCATTCCCGGTCACTGCAATACCCGGTGACAAACAACAGCCGGTCCGTGCGACAATTGCCAGGTGCGCTCAGCCAGATGGTGGTTCCGCTGCGTGCGAGAGACGGGAACGTCTGGTTAGAAGCTGAGGCAAGGTTTGCGTGTGATGTCCGCCTTCCCTCAGAAAAGATGATCAGCAGGTGGTCAGCGCCTTCTGGACGCGATCAGCAATAGCAAGCGAGCTCGTCAGGCCGGGGCTCTCGATGCCGAACAGGTTGACCAGCCCGATTTGCCCATGGTCCGTCGGTCCGTCGATCCTGAAATCGGCGGCCGGCGCGCCCGGCCCCGCAAGCTTGGGACGGATGCCACTATAGGTCGGGCTCAGGCTGTCATCGGCAAGGTCCGGCCAATAGCGGCGGATCTCGTCGTAGAAGAGCGCCGCTCGCCTGGGATCGACGGAGTAGTCTTTGGTGTCGATCCACTCGACATCCGGCCCGAAGCGCATGCTGCCGGCAAGGTCGAGCGTGAGATGGACGCCGAGCCCACCCGGCTCCGGCACCGGGTAGATCAAACGTGAGAACGCCGGTTTGCCGGCGGCAGCGAAATAGCAGCCGCGCGCCATGTAGAGCGGCGGGACGTGGTCTGGCGGGAAGCCCTGAAGTTGAGCGGCCAGCGCGTTGGCGCCGAGGCCAGCCGCGTTGACGAGCCGCGTGGTGCCGATCTCGAAGCGCTCGCCGGTCTTGCCATCGCGCGTCTGCAGAACGAAGCCGTCGCTGCCGATGCGACCGGACAGGATCTCTGTGTTAAGGCTCAGCATGGCGCCGGCATTCTCGGCGTCGCCGAGAAAGGCAAGCATGAGCGCGTGACTGTCGATGATGCCGGTGGACGGCGAGACGAGGGCCGCGTGGCAACGCAAAGCTGGTTCCATGGCCACAGCGGCCTCGCCCGGGATCAATTCGAGATCGTGCACGCCGCAGCTTTCCGCGCGTTTGCGGATCTTTGCCAGAACTGGCACCTGTGCGGGTTCGGTCGCGACGATCAACTTGCCGCAGCGCCTGTGCGGCACACCACGCTCGGCCGCGTAGGTGTAGAGCCGCTGCTTGCCTTCCAGGCAGAGCTCGGCCCTCAGGCTGCCGGGCTCATAGTAGATGCCGGCGTGGATCACCTCGGAATTGCGCGAGCTGGTCTCGGTTCCGATGGCGTCCGCCGATTCGAGGATGAGCACTTCCAGCCCGCGAAGGCTAAGTTCACGCGCGATCGCCAGGCCAACGACCCCGGCGCCGGCAACGATACAGTCTACACGATCCATCAACGCCTTTCCCGCGAGGTGGGAACGGGACGCTTAACCTAACGCGGTAACAACGCCCGGTCGATCATCGCCGCACAAATGGTTGGCGCGCGGACACGAGCATCATGATGGTTGCAAACCCACTTGGACGACCACCTTTGGCAAACCACGACGGCTTTCAAGCATTCTTCGCCCCCTGCGACTTCCGAAACGAATATCCGGTTTTAAGACGAAACGCATGCGCAGCTTGAGCGACAGGGACCGAGCGCAAGGCTGACTGTCTGGAAGCTTGAGCGAACAGCTAGTGGACGGCGGCGTGTAGGATGCGTTCGGCGGTTGCGTCTGCGCGGGAGAACTCTGCCGCGATCGTGCCGCTCTTGGCCACGAGGATACGATCGGACAGGTCGAGGATCTCCGGCAGGTAGGAGGAGATCAGAATGACGCCTGCGCCGTTGTTGGCGATGGATCGGATGATCTGCCTGATCTCGGCGATCGCGCCCACGTCGACGCCGCGCGTGGGCTCGTCGAAGATCACCAGCCTTGGTTCCTGCGACAGCGACTTGGCTATCACCACTTTCTGCTGATTGCCGCCCGACAGGTGAAGCACCGGCTGGTTCGCGCCAATCCGCCGGATCGACAACCGCTTTTCCCAATCATCGGCCAGCGCACGCATACGGTGCCTTGGGGCAAGGATCGAGCGACGCCCAAACTTGGCCAGCCATCCAAGACCGATGTTTTCGGCAACCCCCATCGTCTCGAAAAAACCGTCGAGCTTCCGGTCTTCGCTGACATAAGCGATACCGTCCGCTACAGCCTGGGCCGGAAGCGTGTAGCGCACTTCGCGACCGTCAAGCCAGATGCGGCCGCCGCTGAAGTTGCGCTTGGTATGACCCATGATCACCTTGGCGACTTCGCTGCGCCCCGAACCAATCAGGCCCGCGATCCCTGTGACTTCGCCGGGAAATATGGAAAAGGACATGTTGTTGACCATTGCGCCCATGCGGATGTTCTCGACCTGGAGCACCGGCACGGCAGTGGAACGGGTGTTTGCAGCCGGTCTCGCCGGCGCTTGTTCCGCAAGATCTTCACCAATCATGTGCCGGATCAAGCTCGCCCGAGTGAAGGAGGATGCTGGCCCGGTCTGGATCATGCGCCCGTTGCGCAGCACCGAGATGCGATCGGCGTGGTTCAGCGCTTCTTCCAACGCGTGGCTGATGAAGATCATGGCTACCCCACTGCGCTTCAGCGAGCGCATGAGATCGAAGAGGTGGTCCGTTTCTTCGGGCGTGAGCGCTGCTGTGGGCTCGTCGAGAATGATCACGCGCGCTTCGTTCACCACCGCGCGCGCGATTTCCACCATCTGCCGCTTCGCTGCCGACAGCGACCCTGCGAGCTGTGACGGATCAACCTTGAAGTTGAGCCGCTGCAGAACCTGCCGGGCAGCGTTGCGCACCTTACGCACCGAGTTGAAGGCCGCTTCGCGTCCAAGCACGATGTTCTGCGCGACCGTTAATTGCGGCACCAGGCTCGTTTCCTGGTAGACCATGGAGATGCCGCGCCGGCTGGCATCCTTTGGCGCTGCAAACGCAACCACCTCACCATCCACGCGGAGGTGCCCTTCGCTTGGCGTGATCACCCCGGCTATCAGCTTGCAAAGGGTGGACTTGCCAGCTCCGTTTTCACCGACCAGTGCGTGGATCTCTCCTGGCAGGAGATCAAAGGTCGCTCCCGCCAGCGCGGCGATACCGCCATAAGTCTTCGTGGCATTCTCCAGTTGGATGACTGGCTGCGTGCTCATGAAACCGAACATCCCCTTGCGAGCTTCAGGAGTTCGCCGCTTCCTTTGCTCACCGCTACGATCGCCTCGTCCCAGATTGCAACGTCGCTGATGGCATGACGACGGCCATTCGCACGAGATTGCAAGGAGCCAACAGGCACAAGCTGCGCATCCATTTCGATCAGCAGCCCATATGAGAAGGAGGGCGCCCACGGCTTCACCTCGCCAAACAGCCGGGTGGCGCCAAGCTCGATGGGGAAGTCGTGGCTGAACTCCGGCGATACGCGCGGAGCAATCCAGTGCGCGACATCGACCGTGTCCTTCATGGTGGCAACAAAGCCGCGCTCGGTTTTCAGGAACTCGATCAGCGGATCACGGCGCGCCAAACAGGCAAGCAGGTAACCCTGCTGCGTTTGCCTGAGCCGGCCGAGATAGCCGGGAAGGCCGCTGCGGATTGCGGCGCCACGCTCATCCACTATCGCTGCGCGTTCAAGCAACGAAACCTGTGGGCGACCGGCTTGATCCAAGCTCAGCCCCATCGGCGCATGCAGCTTGCCGTGGATCACCTCCACCTCACCCGATCGACGGAGGGACAGGAGTTTTCCGCGCGGTTCGGCATCCCACGCTGCACGCGCCAGCACCTCTCGGGCGACCGGATAGCCACAATCCACCAGCAGCAGTTCGTCGTCGCTGCGGAAGGCGCAATCCACAACCGAGACCGCCTGGCCGGCAGGGAGTTCCCATCCGTTTAGCGGCTGCCCCGAACTGTCAAACATCGCGAGCCGACCGCCTTCCAGTCCGACAGCTACCTGGCCGGATCGGCTCACGCAAAGCGCCGTCACTGCGGCGTCGAGCATGGCGAAGCGCTCGGAGGCGGCACCCCATGATGGCAACACCACCACTTGCTTGCCGGAACTCACCAGGAGCCGCCCGTCAGGGTGAACGGCCACGGCATCCGGGCCGTCGATCGCCAGCCCCTCAGCCTCGTCCAACCGGCTATTGGGGCCAAGCACGCCTTCGAGGGTCATGGCTGGAGGATTTTTCGTGCGGCCGACGAGGTTCATCATCCTTGTGCCCCCCAGTAGCTGGTCGGGCCGCACCAGCCGGGATCAGCACCAGTAAGTTCGAGACGACCGATTTTATTGTTGGTTACACCACCGAGATACAGGGCGCCTTCATGTTCGCGCATGGAAGTGATCATGTAGAGCGGCCCGTCAGGTGTGTCCCACAGCGCATCGATGATGGTGCCGCTTCCGTCTATCTTCAGGACGCCGCCAATGTTCAGATTTCCAAAGAGCCAGTTGGTGGGCGGGACACGCTTGGTCATGCGCCGTCGCAGCTGCGGGTTCTTCATCGCGGCATCGAACACGGGATTTCGCATTCCGGCCAGAGCAACCCAATAGCCGCCATCCGATGCGCGGTTGATGTTGTCGGGGTAACCGGGCAGCCCGCTGGTCAGCACCCGGGGACCTTCGCGGAGGCGCGCCAGATCGAACACGAGGATCGAGCATTCCCATGTGCTGGCGACCAGCAGGTACTTTCCGTCATGCGTCAGGCAAACACCGTTGGGAAAGCGCAGATTGTCGCAAACGGTTCGCGTTTGACCGGTTGCAGGATCAAAGGACAGGAGGCGTCCATTGGGTCGGCCTTCCAGAAGATCCAGTCCCCAGTTCTCGATGTCGTAGCGCTTGGATGCGTCCGTGAAGAAGATCGTTCCGTCCGGCGCGATGTCGAGATCGTCGGCCATGCGAATGGTAGTGTCGTCCTGGACACTGAACAGGCTTCGCTCCGCCTGATCGGTCAGGAGTTCGACCGCACCGTCGAGCGACACGCGCATCAGGCCCATGCCCGCAACACACACGACGATGCGGTTTTGGCGATCGAAGGCAAGACCAAGCGGTCGTCCGCCGAGCTTGGCCAGCACCTCCGCCTTTTCATGGCCTGGCGCTGCGATGCGGAACAGGTAGCCGTCGCGGCTGCCGCAATAGATGTTGCCGTCCTTGTCGAGCAGCACGTCTTCCGGCCCATCGACCTGACCGACGGCCAGGATTGTGGCGTCCCGTAGCTTGGGTGCGGTTTCATCAGGCATCAGGCCCTGCATGCCTTTCACGGCGTCGGTCTCGAAAGCCACGGGGTCGAGATAGGTCGAGGCGAGGAGCCGGTGCCGGTTCTTGCGGAACTTCACGTCGACCGCGAGGATCAGGATGATGATCGCGCCCATGGAGAGCTGCACGAAGTCGCCGCGAAAGCCGGCGTTCACCATCGCATTGTTCAGGACGTAGATGGTCGTGAAGCCGATCAGCACCGACACCACCGCGCCGCGCCCCGGAACGAAGCCGCCAAGACCGACCACGAGTGCCGTCAGCGCGAAGAATTCCATGCCGATGCCCGTGTCAGAGCCGATGCTGTTTTGTCGAGCCGCAAACAGGAAGCCCGCGAGCCCTACCAGCGATCCGGCAAGCAGGTAGCTCAGGAATATCGTTTGGCGCACCCGGATGCCGCCGTGACGCGCAGCCTTGCGGTTCCCGCCGACGGCCAGAAGATGCCACCCGAAGCGTGTTTGCCGGAACATCACAAAGGCCAAGGCGGCGACGACAAGCAGAACCCAGAAGCCCACCGGCAGCGTCAAAACCTTCTCGAAGCCGATCCAGTCCCAGGTGTCGTCCATTCGCGCCGAGCTTGAGATTTCAACGAGTTGCGCCTGCGAGGCAAGGGTGTAAAGGCCGCGGACCGTGATCATCGTTCCGAGCGTGGTCAGAAGCGCGCCGCAGCCAAGAAGGCCAGCAATGGCACCGTTCACCGTTCCAACCAGCGCTCCCGCGAGAATGGTCAGGGCCAGCACGGCGGCCACCGGTAGCTGGAGAATGTGGAAGCAGAAAAGCGCCACAAAGGCCGACATGGCGAAGTTCGAGCCAACGGACAGGTCGATGCCGCCCACGGCAACAACAACGAGCAAGGCAATCACGATCAGCCCGCCATCGGGCGCGTATTGCGCGAGGTTTCGCAGGTTGGAGGGAGCGAAATAGCCGTCCGTCGCCAAAAGGATGCCACAGACCGCGCAGATCAGCGCGACAAATGGGATCAGGCTTTCGACCCAACCCTTTGACAGAACGTCGGCAAGCAGCCGGCGCGGCGACACGACAAGACGCGGCACGCGTTGCGCTGGCAGGCTGGCGAAATGGAAATCCGCGGCCATGAAAACGGTCTCGTAGAGGAAGCAGGGGCGGGACGCAGGGTCCCGCCGGACGGCCGCCGCAGCGGCCAAGGTCACGAAATCACATCTTCCAGCACAAGGAAGGGTCGAAGCCTTCGCCGGATTTGATGATCTTAAGCGGCGATTGGGCGATCATCATGGATCCGTCCTCAATGGACGCGCCCTGCAGCATGAGGTCGATGAGCGTACCGGCGTCGCGGCCCTGGCCGTCGGCGTCATAGCTCCAGATGCGGTGCTGGATCTTTTCTTCCACGGCCTTGCAGGCGACATCGTCGCCTCCGCCGGTGGAATAAACCAGCACGTCGTCGGACTTCCCGGCGTCCTTCACGGCGTTACCCGCACCCATCGTATGGACATCCCAGTGGCCAAACACGGCGCACAGGTCAGGGTGCTGCTGCAGCACCGTGGAGGTGATCTGCCGCGCCTTTTCAGGCTCCCAATCCGACGCCTGGTTGGACACGACCTCGATCTCCTTGTGCTGCTCGAAGACCTTGAAGGCAGCCTCGTTCATCATCACGCTGTCGGCGGCCGTCAGCTGGCCAGGGATGATGGCGACTTTGCCGGACTTGCCACTTCCGGCGCCGCATTCCTTCACGATGTCTTCTGCGATTTCGCGGCCGATCCGCTCCCAGCTGGCACCCACGAAAGCGGTCGACGGCTGGTTGGATTGAAGGTTGATTTGCAGCACCTTGATGCCGTCGGCTTCTGCCTGCTTGATCTGGCGGGCAAGCAACTGGACGGTCGGATTATGCACCACAAGCACATCCGGCTTGTCGCTGATCGCCTTAGCCAGCAGCTCTGACATGATGCCCGTATTGAAGGCTGCGTCGCGCACCTCAAACGAGTAACCGCCGATCTCGGCATGTTCGCGCATCCGGCGCGCCCAGCCTTCCGTCAGCGAGATGCCCATGGAGATCGGCACGAAGATCACCTTCTTGCCGGCCATAGGGCTTTCATCCTGGGCATGGGCGGTGCCCGTGCCGGCGAGCATCGAAACGGCAAACACCAGGCCGGCTGCTGCCGACACCAGTCTATGTCCCATTCTGTAGGTCATTCTTTCCTCCCTGGTTGATCGTATCGTCAGAGATCGCCCGCTGTGTCTGTCTCGGCGTCCCTGGGATTGAGGTAGTTGTCGGTGATGATGGCCGCGAGCAGGATGAGGCCCTTCAGCATGTCCTGCGTTTGCGTCGTGACGTTCATCAGGGTCATGCCGTTGCGGAGAACCGCGATCAGCGCCACGCCGACGATGATGTTGCGCAGGCCTCCTCGCCCGCCGCGCAACGGAATTCCGCCGAGCACGACCACGAGAATTACTTCGAACAGAAGCGTGCCGTTGGTGACCGTGCGGAAGTCGACCGCCCCGCTCGCCGAGGCCATGATCAGCCCGGCCGTGATCGCGGTGAAGGCTGCGAACACATACACAACGATGGCCGTCACACGGACCGACAGACCGCTGAGCCGAGCCGCCTGGAAGTTGTCTCCCATGGCATAGATGATGCGGCCAGCTACAGTGCGGTTCAGCAGGAACCATGTAGCCATGAGCGTGCCGAGCATCAGCGCCACCGGCACGGGCAAGAACGGCAGTAGGCGGCCCGCGAAAAATGCAACTGTGGGATCCGACTTCGGCAGAAGAAGCAGGTATTCACCGCGCAGCACGGCAAAGCGGAATAAGCCGACGATGAACATGGAGGACGCGAGCGTCGCCAGCATCGACGGAATTTCGACATAGGCGATGAGCCAGGCGTTCAGCGCGCCGATTGCGACCATGCTCAGATACGCGGCCAAAAGAGCCAGCGGCGCCGCGACGCCGCCTGAGATCAGCATCCCGAAAATCGTTGCCCCAGCCACCATCTGGGCTATCAGCGAAAGATCGAGACCGCGCGAGATGATGACGACGGCCATGCCGCAACTGAGCACGGTGAGCGATGCGGAATTGATGAGGATGATGCCGAGATTGCCGGTTGTTGCGAACCCATCGATCGTGGCGGCGAACGCAACAATGAGGAGAAACGTCGCCGCCGCAACAACCCGCTCGAGCATGTTCCTGCGGCCGCTGCCTTGGTTCGGCAAGGTCAGCGGTGCGGCTGCGCTATCGGCGGACATGAAGTCCGTCCAGCCCGCTCGGGCTTACTGGAACCTTCTGATGTTGCTCCCTCACGATTGCCGTCTCCCCTCAGCATCCGCGTCGACTTCTTAGGGTCACAACATCATCTTATTCACTCACGCGATAATTAGTCAACAAGCTCTTGCTGTTTAGAGAGCCTACTTTGTTGCCTCCAACCTTTGAGCAGGGGCATTGCAAATCGCCAGGAAACCAGCTGCCATGAAGGTGGACATGCGCTGCTTTACGGCCGCGAAATCATCAGAGCGGCAGAGCCCGCCGGACAGCTTGTCGATCCGCCCCGTGCGAGCGAGGGTGAGCATCAGGGCGCCAGTGGTGAAGTGGTAGCCCCAGAAGATGTCTTCCACGCTGGATTGCGGCAGCGCCTTTTTGAGGAGGTCGACCAGGCGGAGCACCACGGGATCGAAATGTTCATCCATCATCGCCGCACCCCACTCCGGCGTGTTGGCTACCTGCGAAGCGAGGGCCGCATAGTTCTTCCAGCCCTCGCCCCCCTCTAGGTAGAGATCAAGATCGGTGTCCAGAAAAGCGCGCAGCGCGCCTTCAACCGTCGGTTTACCCGAGCTCGCTTCTTCATAATCATCGAGCATCCTCAACCGACGCTCGCTCGTGACCGCGGCACGGCGGGCAAAGACCCTTTCGAACAGCGCCTTCTTGTCGTCGAAATAGTAGTTGATCAAAGTGTGGTGGACACCGACGTGCTGCGCCACGTCCTTCAACGTCACGCCGTAAAGGCCGTGCTTGGAGAACAGGTATTCGGCTGCATCGAGGATCTGCTCGATCATGCCTGCGCGCTGCTCAGCCTTCTTGCCCCCTTTTCGTTGCCTGGTTTTTATTTCCGCCAAACCATTACCCCCGCTAACCATGTCTAGGCTCCGACTTCGGGTCTTCTTTGATGCCGAGCCACACGCAAGCCGACGCTCACTATCGCGTGGGTTAATATCATCAGTAACAGTTTCCCGGAAGCGCGTCCGCTTTAGCCAAGCGTTACCATGCTGGAAACAGGAGGGCACAAAGCGCTCGTTCGAGCCCTCTTCTTCGGGGACCACTTCGGCCGCTAAGCTTGAGGGCGTGGCTGTGGACGTCGATTGCGCTAGTTGGGCTATCGATGCCATCGATCAGATGTGATCTAGCAGTTGCGGATTGTGAGCGTTTCATGAATGGCTCGCCGTGCGCGGAGTAGAACCTGACGTGAACACAGTATCGACCGATAAGCCGCTCACGCAGCGCTCATCAATCTTCCTGTCGGGCGGAGGCGAGATGAGCCGTCGCATGCTCGAACACGACTGGTCGACATCGCCGCTCGGGGCGCCTGATACCTGGCCGCAATCGCTCCGCACCGCCGTGAGTTTGATGATCACCTCACGTCACCCGATGTTTATCGCTTGGGGGCCGGATCTCGCCTTTCTTTACAACGACGGCTACATCCCGATCTTCGGCACCAAACACCCAGGCACCCTGGGACGACCGTTCAAGCAGGTCTGGTCGGAAATCTGGGACGACATATGGCCGCTTGTTGAGCGGGCTCTCGCCGGCGAACCGACATGGTCCGACGATCTCCATTTGGTGATGGAGCGCAACGGCTATCCTGAAGACACGTGGTACAGCTTTTCTTATTCGCCTATTCGCGACGAAACAGGCGGTGTTGCAGGGATGTTTTGCGCCTGCCAGGAAACAACGGCGCGGGTTCTGGCAGCGCGACAGCAGGTTGCCGAAACCCAACGCCAGCGTCGAATGTTCGAGCAAGCGCCCGGCTTCATCGCAATGCTGTCGGGACCAGACCACGTTTTCGAGCTGACAAACAAGGCGTATCAGCAGCTAATCGGTCATCGCGACGTGATTGGAAAACCAGCGCGCGAGGGACTGCCTGAAGTTGCCAGCCAAGGCTTCGTTAATCTGCTGGATGAGGTCTACGCTTCCGGTAAGCCGTTTGTAGGCACAGCCGTGAAGGTTTCCCTCCAAAGTGACCCGGGCGGCCAGAATGAAGATCGCTTCCTCGACTTCGTCTACCAGCCGGTCACGGACGGAGCCGGAAACATAAGCGGCATTTTCGTTGAAGGCTCCGACGTCACTGAACGAGTGCGTGGAGAGGAAGCTTTGCTTGAGGCGCAGCGCCGCCTCGACGCTGTCCTTAACAACGCTTCGGTAGCTATCTTCCTCATGGATGAGCATCAGCAATGCAGCTACATGAACGCCGCCGCTGAGACGCTGACTGGCTACACCTTCGCCGAGACACAGGGCCGGACGCTCCATGATGTGGTCCACCACACTCATCCTGACGGGCGGCACTTCCCCATTGAGGAATGCGCTATCGACCGCGCCTTTCCAACAAACGCCAACGTGCAGGGCGAAGAGGTGTTTGTTCACAAGGACGGAAGCTTCTATCCAGTTGCCTACACTGCCAGCCCCATAAGCGATGATCAGTCTCGTACGATCGGCACCATCATCGAGGTGCGCGACATCAGGGCAGAGAAAGCAGTTGAGGCGGCGCTGCGGGAAGAAAGCCGCACTCTCGAAACCCTGAACCGGATCGGCGCGACCGTTGCCGGCGAGCTTGATCTTGACCGCGCGGTTCAGATGGTGACCGATGCCGGAGTCGAATTGACGGGTGCCGAGTTCGGTGCGTTTTTTTACAACGTGACGAACGATGCAGGGGAAAGCTTCCTGCTTTACACGCTGTCGGGCGCAGACCGATCAGCGTTCGAGCGCTTTGGCAACCCACGGGCGACGGCTGTGTTCGCCCCGACCTTCGCCGGCGAAGGCATTATCCGCTCGCATGACATCCTGGCTGATCCACGATACGGGAAGAACGAGCCGCACTTCGGTATGCCAAAGGGACATCTGCCTGTCAGGAGTTATCTGGCTGTGCCGGTTTCTTCGCGCTCAGGCGAGGTGATTGGCGGATTGTTCTTCGGCCATCCGGAGCCCGGCCGTTTCAGCGAACGCCACGAGCGTTTGATGACCGGTATTGCCTCCCATGCAGCGATTGCTCTCGACAACGCCCAGTTGTACCGCGCCCTGCAACGAGCGAACCAGACCCTGGAAGCGCGGGTCGAAGAGCGTACGGCAGATCGAGACCGCATGTGGCGGTTGTCCACTGACCTCATGTTGGTCGCGCGCTTCGACGGAACCATCGTGGCTGTCAATCCGGCTTGGGCGGGCCTTTTGGGGTGGGAACAAGCGGACCTTGTTGAAACCTCGTTTCTGGACCTGATCCATCCGGATGATTTGGAAGCGACCCGGGCAGAGGCTGGAAAGCTCGAGCAGGGCATGACGACGTTGCGGTTCATGAACCGCTACCGTGCCCGTGACGGCCATTACGTCTGGCTGTCTTGGACCGCAGTTCCAGATGAGCATTTTATCCATGCCGTTGCACGCGATGTCACTGCGGAAAAGGAAGCTGCGGCCGAGCTTGAACAAGCGCAGGAGGCGTTGAGGCAAGCGCAAAAGATGGAGGCGGTCGGCCAACTCACGGGCGGTCTCGCACACGACTTCAACAACCTGCTCGCGGGCATCTCCGGTTCGCTTGAATTTATGGGAGATCGCATCGCGCAGGGACGCATGGCCGACGTGGAGCGCTACCTTGTCGCCGCACAAGGAGCGGCAAAGCGGGCGGCGGCGCTGACGCACAGGCTGCTGGCCTTCTCGCGGCGCCAAACGCTCGATCCGAAACCCACCAACGTAGCAACGCTAATCAACGGCATGGAAGACTTGATCCGACGCACCGTTGGTCCATCCATTTCCCTCGAAAGCGTTGCTGGCGGCGGCGTGTGGAGCGTGCTTGTCGATCCCAACCAATTGGAAAACGCGCTGTTGAACCTTTGCATCAACGCGCGGGATGCCATGCCGGACGGTGGCAAGATCACCATCGAAACTGCAAATCGCTGGCTCGACGAGCGCGCGGCAAAGATGCACGACCTTGCTTCTGGTCAGTACGTCTCGCTGTGCGTCAGCGACAACGGCACCGGCATGTCGCCGGAAGTTGTCGAGAAGGCTTTTGACCCGTTCTTCACAACCAAGCCCATTGGCATGGGCACCGGCCTGGGACTATCCATGATCTACGGCTTTGCCCGCCAGTCCGGCGGGCAAGTGCGGATCTATTCGGAGCTCGGTCAGGGCACGATGATTTGCATTTACCTGCCGCGCTACCATGGCGAAGCCGGCCCCGTGGAGGACCTATCACACGCCTCGTCCCCTATAAGGGCCGGGGCGGGCGAAACCGTGCTTGTGATCGACGACGAGCCGCTGGTCCGCATGCTTGTCGTGGATGCGCTGGAGGAGCTTGGCTACGCCTCCATCGAGGCTGGCGATGGGCCATCCGGCATGAAGATACTGGAGTCTGACGCAAGGATCGACCTGCTGATCACAGATGTCGGCCTGCCAAACGGAATGAACGGTCGGCAGGTTGCGGATGCAGCGAGGCAGCTGCGTGACGGCCTGAAAGTGCTCTTTGTCACCGGCTATGCAGAGAACGCGGTTCTCAACCACGGCCATCTTGAGCATGGCATGCAGGTGATCACCAAGCCGTTCGACATGGCCGAACTGACACGGCGCATCCAGAGCATCATCTCAGAAGCATGAGGTGCAGCGATCCAGTTGATCACCCACCACCTGCTGGCGGACACGGGCTTCGCCTCCGATGTGCGTTGCCTCAGTGGCCGTAGAACAAGCCTGATGTCCGGAAGCAGGTGGTCGACACCCAAGCCGCGGTTCACAGCTCGTTTGCCGCTGTGCCTTCCAAGGGCGTGGCGTCCTACGCCGCCGCGAAGCTGTCGAAGAGGTCCGGTGCGCCAACCTGCCCGCCCTTCAACAAGAGCAAAGTGCCGTCCAACGGCGCGTCCGGCGCATGCCCGCGGCAAATGGCAACGCCTGGTCCTGCGCGGCTGACGAAGGACAAGCTGCGAAAGCCAAGATGCTCCACAACCGTGCTCGATGTATCTCCCCCCGCAACAGCCAACGCTCGCACGGGCGATATTTGGAGAGTCGCTGCGGTAAGTTCGGCTAGTTTCCGCGACAAAACCGCACCACGCTGGCCGTAGTCCAGATCCGCCTGAAGATGAACAAGAACGTTGCGTCCGGCCGAGAGCGCGGCACCCACCTGCGTCGCCACTGCCTGCGGGTTCGCCAGATCTCCAGCCTCGAGCGCGAACTTCTTGTAACACGCAGCGGCGGCAACCTGCGCTGCCGTGGCAGACGATCGGCTGCCGGCAATTGCGAGGCGCGGACCAGGCGCCGACAGCGTCACGCCCGGATCTGTCCGCGACTCGGCTTCCGACGGCCATAGAGCTTCAGCCACGCTGCTGGAACCCACGATCAAGGTCGACGTAGGTTGTGCCTCGCGAGCCCTCAGGGCCTGGCCGAGCGCATCCACATCCGCTTGATCAAGCGCATCCACAAGCAGTCGCCGCCTGTGCCCCAAGTCCCCGCTCAGTCCGCCGATTTGGAAGTGATCGATCAGGTGCAGTGCGTCCAGGCCTTGCTCGGCAAGATGCCGGCGCAGATCCGCTTCCGCCATTGGCGTTACCGGATGGCGGCTCATGATCGGGTGGCGATCGATGCGATAGGTGACGCCATCCGGGGCGCGCGCGAAGAGCGTGCCGAAGATGCAGAAGCGTCCGAGGCTTGGCTGGCCGCCAAGAACTATGGTCTGGCTCGGCGCCAACTGCGCTTCCAACGCCCGCACAGCGGCACCGATGCTGCCAACATGGGGCGCGGAATCGAAGGTCGAGCAGATCTTGTAGTGGATGAAGCTTGGCTTGAGGGCGATCAGCGCCGGGCCCATCTCCTCAAGCTTCTCCGTGATCTCTTCGGCACTACGGGACCGCAGGTCCGTCGCGATTCCCACCGCGTGGAGACCACCCGTTTCCTCCTTTGTTGGAACATCAAGAAACAGACGAGCCTTCGCGCCGCGCTCGGAGAAAGCCGCCAGCGTGTCGGAGGCGCCGGTGAAATCGTCGCCGATAAAGACGATGCGGCTCATATCAGCTTCCGAAAAATTGCAGAGCGGCCGCGAGTTCGAGGCGCTGGTTTCCAGCAAGGGCAAGCTCCTGGCCACGCTGCACGGCATCCCATGCCTGGCGCAGACTGCGCACGCCGGCTGCGGGTCCGCCCGGATGGGCCAGAATGCCACCGCCAGCCATGAACAGGAAGTCGTTTGATGCGGCTGCCTCGTATGTGCTTGGCAGCGTTCCCGCCCATTGGCCGGAGGAAAACGCCGGCATCACTGCATCCGCGGCATCTGGCGCATCGGCTGCGAGCGGCTGGAGGCACCGGCGGGCGCCCGCCCTCACCTCCTCCGGCTGGTCGGAAAATTTGCCGCCGATGCCATGAACATGCATGTGGTCGACGCCCGCCAAACGATAAAGCGCCTGATAAGCATCGAAGCCGATGCCAAGCAGCGGATGCCGGGCGAACGCGCCGAACCCGTTTCGGTGGGCATGGATGGCCAGCGGCGTCGACCGACGCAGCGTTTGCATTGCCGACAAGCCGCACCAGTTGAGGCTGGCCATCACGCACGAGCCGTTTTCGCGCGCAACCAGATCGGCATGGCGGCGCATCGCATCTGTTTCATCGGTGATGTTGAAAGCGATCATCACATTGCGTCCGCTTCGCTCGCGATAAGCGCGCACCCGCGCCATCACCGCCGGCACGCGGTCAGCCAAGGGCGCATGATCGGGATTGGCGCAGATCTCGTCATCCTTGATGAAGTCGACACCGGCTTCACACAGAAGTTGCACCAGGTCTGCGATCTCTTCGGCGCGCAATCCGACGTTGGGCTTGATGATCGTGCCGAACAGCGGGCGGTCCTGAACGCCGACGCTGGAACGCGTGCCGGCTACTCCCACGAGGGGCTTCTCGAAGCGATCACGAAAGGCCTGCGGCACGATCACGTCTGTTAGCCGCAAACCCGTGACTTCCCCAAGGTCATAAAGATTGCCAGCAACGGTGGCTGCGAGCGTCGGCAGGTTCGCGCCCATGTTGGCGATCGGATAGGCGATGCGAACCCGTGCGCGTCGCCACGGGCCGGCGACGGCCTTGCGCTCAAGATAGGCGCTACGCAGGCTCGGCGCTTCCGCCGGCTCCAGCTCCTCGACCGCAAGCACCTCCGCGGCCGCGCGTGCACGCAGTTCGTCGGTTTCACCGGCGACGCGAACAAAGGTCCCGCTCGACTGCTCGCCAGCCATAACCGCAGCGATCTTGCCGGGGTCGAGCGGCGTTTCGACGAGGTAGCTCGCCTCGACCGTGTCAGGACGCATCGTGCGGCTCAGATTGCGCTGAGATCTGGAAATGGCCGCACCGGATTGCTGCCGTCCCAACCTTCCGATGCATTCCGGATCAGGTCGAACATGCGGCCCTTGGGTCCAAGCACTTCTGACAGCTCGATCACGGTGCCAGGGTGGGCTTCACGGTCGAAATAAACGAAGCGGCCGTTTTCCCCGACCTTGCCGCTCATCTTGGCCTGAAATCCCTCTCCTTCCATGCGGGCGAGATCGCGGTCGTAGTCCTCGGTCCAAAAGGCGACATGCTGCAAGCCGCGATGCCCGGCCATGCGGAAGTCGCGGTACATGGACGGCACGTCGTTGCGGCACTGGATCAATTCCACCTGCACATAACCGCTGTTGGCAAGCGCCACTGAATTGTGAGGCAGGTACGTTTCGCCTTCGTAGCGGTAGTCCTCGATCGGGACCTTGGGATTATAGAACCACGGTCCGACGCCCATCACCTGCTGCCAATGATCCATGGCCGCCTCGATGTCATCGACGACGTAGCCGAGCTGGCGCACAGCGCCCAGGAACCTGCTCATGGGAAATCCTATCGGGAAAGAAGTTCGGGGAGCCAGGTTGAAACGGCGGGTACCGTCGAAACAACCAGAAGCGAAAGCAACAAGGGAATGAAGAAGGGCAGCACGCCCCGCACCACGCTGTGGACCGGCATCTTGGCGACGATCGACACCATGTAGAGGCTCATGCCCACAGGCGGCGTCAACAGGCCGATCATCAGGTTGAGCACGAAGACGATGCCGAGTTGCAGCGGATCGACCCCCGCTGCATGCAGGGCCGGCGCAACGATTGGGGCAATGATCAGGATTGCAGCAATCGATTCCAGGAACATGCCCACCACGAGGAGCAGAAGGTTCACCAGCAGCAAAAGCACGAGCGGATTGCTGGAGATACCAAGCAGGTATTCTCCCGCCAGTGCTGGAACCCGATCAAGAGTCAGCACCCAGGCAAACACCGCCGCCGTCGACACGATAAACAACACACCGGCGGTTGCTTCCGCTGTTTCGCGCAATGCTTCCCAAACGGCCTTAAAGGTCAGCGTGCGGTACACGAAGAAGCCAATCACCAGCGAGTAAGCGACGGTGACGCCGGCAACCTCGGTTGGTCCGAAATAGCCGCTCAGCAGCCCACCGATCAGCAGGATCGGAGCAAGGAGGGCCGGCAAGGACACCAACGTCTTTCGGGCGACGGCTGCCAAGGACGGGCTCATCGTGTCGCGTGGAAGGTCGTAAAGCCGCGCCATCACGGCAACCTGCGCCATCAGAAACGCCGTGATCAGGAGCGCGGGGACGATGCCGGCAACAAGCAGTTGCACGGCCGAGACATTGGTGACGCTTGCATAGATGATCAGGGGAATGGATGGAGGGAAGATCGGGCCAATCGTGGCAGCCGCAATCGTCACGCCAGCGCCGAACTGTTTGCGGTAGCCTTGCGCCACCATCTGGTCGATCTGGATCTTCCCGAGTGCGCCGATATCGGCCAGCGCAGCACCGGAAACGCCGGAAAAGATCAGGCTCACCAGGATCGAGACCTGTGCGACTGCGCCGCGGATGCGGCCGACGAGGAGACGCACAAGGTCGAAGATGTGGGTCGTCACGCCCATGGCGTTGAGCAGGCTTGCCGCCAGAATAAAGAGCGGCACGGCAAGCAGCGGCGTGGAATCAAGCGCATTCACGGCGCGTTGCGCCAGAACATGCACCGGAAGATCGAAGGCGACGATAGCAACCACCGAGGCCAGGCCGAGTGCCACGGCGACCGGCGCGCCAATCACCAGCGCGAACGCGAAAAGCGCGACGAGAACGAGGCTCACGGCAGCATTTCCTTTCGAGCCTCAGTTGCACGGCCAGATACAACGGAAGCAAAACGGACGCCTGAGATCACAAGAAGCAGGAGCATGGCGACCACAACCGGGCTGTAGAAGACCCAGTTCGGAATGCCGAGCGTCGGTGTTGCGAACTTCCAGGCACGGCCGAGAAAAGCGTAAAGGCTCCAAAGCAGGAGCCCGGCGAAGGCGAGCACCAGCAGTTCAACCACGGCAGCCTGCCAGCGCCGAAACCGGACTGGCAACATCATGGGAACCATGTCCACGGCGATGTGCTGGCCCCGAAGCGCAAGAAGGGGCACGCACAGGAACACGATGGCGACCCCGCAAAAACGCGCGAGTTCATCGGCCCATGGCATGCCCGAGTTGAAAACGTTGCGCCCGACGACCTGCCCCATGATCAACACACACATGAGGGCGAGCAGAAGCGTAGCAAAGACGCGGCATGCGACGGCCGCGCCTTCGAGACTGCCCGCGACAATGCCGCGAGCGTGCTCTTCATCTGTGGGGATCATATCCTAGAGCAGCCTTAGGCGATGGCCCGGATCTTCTCGTAGAGCTCGCCGTATTTCTGGCCGAAGCGCTCTTCCACCAGCTTGGACACAGAGGTGCGGAACGCGTCCAGGTCCAGCCCTTCGTCCGGGCCGATCACGGTCATGCCAAGCTTGCGCAGTTCTTCCGTTTCCTTGGCTTCGTTGTCCTGGATCGCCTTGGTGGCACGCTCGCGGATTTCCAACGCAGCGGCCTTGATGGCTTCCTGCTGTTTGCTGTCCATGCTTTGCCAGGTGTCCTCGCTCATCACGACCACTTCGGCATTGGACATGTGACCGGTCAGCATGAGGTGCGATTGCACCTCATAGAGTTTGACGTTCAAAATGACGTTGACCGGGTTCTCCTGGCCAGCCACCACGCCGGTCGCAAGCGCGGTCGGAACCTCCGACCAGTCCACCGGTACGGGCGCAGCGCCCATCCCCTCGACGGCTGTCTGGTAGATCGGGAAAGGCACGGCGCGGATCTTTTCACCGGCGAGATCAGCCGGCTTGCGGACGGCCTTGTTGCAGGTCAGGTTCCGACGTCCAAAATGGTGCGCATAGATCACGCGGACATTCGCGGCCTCGATCAAGCCTTGGTTGAGCTCCTGCATGACGGGCGAATCCACGTCCATGACCTTCATGAGGTGATCGACGTCGCGGTACAGATAAGGCGTGTCCAGTGCGGCGAACGGCTCATAAAGGGAGCCGATCCCGCCAGCCGTGTTGTGCGAAAAGGCGATCGTTCCGAGCGATACCGCTTCCGCCAGTTCCTGCAGCTTGCCAAGCTGCGACGATGGAAACACCTGCACCGCGATGTCATTGCCGGAATGTTTACCGACGGCCTCTGCAAACCAGTCAGCCTGAGCGCCTGCCACGCTTGCTGGCTCGTTGTTGTGGCCGTAGCGCAACGTCAGCGACTGCGCAGATGCAAGGCGCGGCATCATCGCAAGCGCGCCGGCCCCGGCGCCGAGCGCCAATGCCTGGCGGCGCGTGATGATGGATGTGCGGATCGTCATGAGAACCTCCCGTTCAGCTGTTTGCCGGTTGCAGTTTCCTGCCCCGGTCTCCTCCTCTTGACAGCAGGCTAAGAACGAGAATGCTTCACGTCAAATAATTCATGCTGAGGTTTTCTGAGGTGCCTTCAAATCTGCCCTCTCCCAGTTCGATGCTGTCTGTTGCAGAAGCGGCAGGTGTCTCGCTGGCGACCGTTGATCGCGTCCTCAACCGGCGCAAAGGGGTCAAACCCCGCATGATCGAGCGCGTGCTGAAAGCGGCGGTTCAACTTGGCTATATGGAACCGGAAGAGCGCGAACGCTTGTCGGCCTCGAGGCCCCCAAACGTTGCCTTCCTGCTGCCAAAGGGCACGAACCCTTTTCTGCGCCTGCTCGGCGACAAGGTTCGCGCTATCGCGGAAACTGGCTCAAGGGACGACGTGCCCGTGCGCTGCTTCTTTATCGAGAGCTTCGATGCGGCGGCGCTTGCGGCGGCCTTGCGCCACCGCGCGCGCTGGGCCGATGGGATCGCCTTCATGGCCATTGATCATCCCCTTGTGCGAGAAGCGGCGGACGAGGTCGCATCGGCGGGAACGCGCCTCATCACCATCGTGTCCGACCTGCCGCATTCCGGCCATACCGCCTATGTCGGTCTCGACAATCAGGCGGCGGGCCGCACGGCTGCCCTCCTCCTCGGCCGGTTTTGCCATGTGCGCGAGGGCAGCGTTGCGCTGGTCGCCGGTAGCCGCAATTATCGCGCCCATGCCGAACGTGAGATGGGCTTTTTGAGCCTGCTGGAAGAATCTCATCCGGGCTTGCGCGTGATCGGAATGCGCGAAGGCCATGACGATCGCAACGAGAACTACCGCCATACACTTGCGCTGCTTGAACAGAACCCGGACCTCGTTGGGATCTATAACGTCGGCGGATCCTCGGATGGCATAGGTCGCGCGTTGCGTGAGCGCGGTCGCGCCGACGCAGTGGTGTTTATTGGTCATGGGCTCACGGCCGACACGCGTCGTCTCCTGATCGAAGGCACCATGGATGCGGTTATCAACTCCGATCCCGACCAGTTGATCGCCTACACGCTGAAGCGCTTTGCGCGTTCACCGGACGAACGGACCGAGAGCCATCAGGAACTGCTCGGAATCGGAACGATCTTCAGGGAGAACCTGCCACCTCAATCGAGAATGTAGCCAACCAGTCCGTCACCCAGCACGGCAGACTCGGTTGCAGCAGATAAACAGGGCAAAACCCGTCAGGCGTTGCGTATCAACACCAGCAGGAACACCGCCACGTAGTGAACTGTCGCCGCCGCGACCACAAACGAATGCCAGATCGCCTTGTGGAACCGCAGCGTCTGCCAGAGGTGAAAAGGAACTCCGGCAGAGTAGATCAGGCCGCCAGCGAGCAGCAGAAAGAAAATGCGGACGGGAAAGCTTTCGAGAAGCGTCTCGACCACCAGCATGCCGCTCCATGCCAATCCCAGGTAGAGCACGATCGAGAACATCTTGAACCGACCCGGAAAGGCCAGTTTCATTCCGGCGCCGGCAAGGGCCACGGTCCAGATGCCCGCAAGCATCCAAACGCCCTTCGATCCCATTGAAGCTGCAAAGGGTGTATAGGTGCCCGCGATCAGCAGGTAGATCGCGGCATGGTCGTACTTGCGTAGCGTCCACTTTCCCGGCCCAGCCGGCCACAGGCTGTAAAGCGCCGAGGTTGCGAGCGAAGCCAGAAGGCTGAGCGCGTAGATCATCACCGCCGCGTTCATGACAGCATCCGCTACCGCGAACGTGGCGTTCAGGATTACGGCGACGCCCACCGAAGCCAAGACGATCCCAGCCGCATGAACGGCGCCGTCGGCGACCAATTCGGACCGGCTGTAGTTCCAGGGGCGGTCCGTCATCGAATGCGCATGTCTCGTTTTTCGCAGCGTCCGTTTTGGGCCGCCGCAGTGGCAATTACGCGATCTCGCACCCGAATGGCTAGCGCCGGAAGGATCAAGACCTGATCCAGTCTCCTGCAAGTTTCCGTACCGAAGTGGTTGTCGACGGCACGACGCAGCTCTGGTCAACTTCGACGCGGTCTTGTAGATGCCGCAGCCCGAAACCGATGAGGTGGAGCTTGACCATCCCAAGCCACGCGCACGCGATCACCGTACGACCTTACTCGCCGGAGGATCTGGACGCGGTCATCGAAGTCTTTCTGCGGTCGATACGCGAGACCGCGTCAGCGAACTACAATCCCGATCAGATTGCCGGCTGGGCACAAGCCGATCGTGAGGTCTGGTCTGAGCGACGATCAAGCCGACCGACCTGGATAGCTGAAGCAGAAGGGCAAGTAGCCGGGTTTACCGACCTCGAGAACGACGGGCATCTGGACATGATGTATGTCCATCCCGAACTGTCTGGACGTGGGATCGCCCGCGCACTCCTTCTGGCCGCGGAGCAATATGCTCGACGCCGATCCCTCATGCGCATGTACTCGGAGGTCAGCTTGACCGCCCGGCCATTCTTCCAGCGAAACGGCTTTTACGTGGTCGAGCCGGAGCGGGTGTTCCGAAATGGCCAATGGTTCGATCGCTTCAAGATGGAGAAGGCGCTGGTCTAAGGATTTCCGAAGCTCGGCTGCAAACACTGTCGCCATGGCAACATCTCAGGAGGGGAGCCGAAGATCCAAGCTCAACCTCACGATCCCTCGCAGACGACGCTTGCCGGCAATCCTGAGACGAAGCCACCTTCTCGCCGGCCAAGACGGGCCTCCGTGCGTATTGTGGCCACTCGACTTTGACGATCAGCGAGAACAGGGTCGCGGTACGCCCAATCGAATGGGCAGTTTTGCGCGAAGCTGAGCTCAGGGTTTTCGGCCCACATCTTTGAAGGGGCAACGGAGGAAGGGTCATGACGAAGATCTTGATCGCTGGTGCAACGGGGCTCGTGGGCGGCTATGTCCTCCAGCAGGCGCTGGCTGACACCCGCGTCACTAGGGTTGTGGCGCCGACCAGGCAGCCGTTGCCGCCGCACCCGAAACTGTTCAATCCGATCTCAGATTTTGCATCGATGCCGGATGACGACCGCTGGTGGGCAGTCGACGGCGTTGTCTGCACGATTGGCACGACGCGCGCGAAAGCAGGATCCGCCGAAGCCTTCCGAGCGGTCGATCTTGATCTCCAGCTAGCGGTGGCACGTCACGCGCGCGCTCATGGCGCAAAGCGCTTCGCTTTGACCTCTTCGATGGGCGCCGACGCAAGATCTCACTTCCTGTACCTGCGCACCAAGGGTCAACTTGAGGAAGCGTTGAAGGGTTTGAATTGGCCCTCACTGACCATCGTGCGTCCAGGTGCCATCCTGGGCGAACGAGCCGAGGTTCGAACAAACGAACGCATCCTCGGCGCCGTCTTGCGAACGCTTGCTCCCTTGTTGCCCAAGGCAGCACGAGGCAACCCCGCGGATCAGATTGCCCACGTGTTATTGGAAGCCGCAATAACTGCGCCCAACGGCGTCCGGCTGGTCAAAGCAGACCAGATCGGGCGAGATCGAAGCTGATCGGGCGATCTTCCGTTCCCTTGATAGCAGTGTGGTCGCCAGCTCCGGCCCGATGGGGAACAGTTGGCTCCGATTAAAGGGCTGGAACTGCTCGCCCTTCGCACCGACTGGTCGTTTTTTGGGTGCAGCCTGCGATTAGCGGACACCCGTTTCGGGGAGTGGCGTCCAAAATTTAAGCTGGTGCAGCCATCAGCATCACGTGATCAGAGCCGCATCCCACGTCGCGGACATGTGCTCGCGGTAAGCGTCGGCCGCGTCTGAAATAAAGCTGCAAGCGACCGTCACCCCCCTTGGCAATTTTCCCGCAAATGACGGTTCTTGCTGCAGCCGAGTGCTGAACTGCGTTGCCATGCAAGTTTACTGCCGGTGTTCACCTGCCTCATCCCCGAGCTGCCCATCTGGAGCGTCGCTCCCTTGAAGGCGCGGATTCAGCAAGCGCGTGGATCTAGGAAAACTGCTGACTGGCTCCGGTTTTCATTGAAGGCGCGGCCGCCTTCAGGCAGAAGCGTCTGAGGAGTTGAAGGCGCCTTGAAAAAGGTGGGGCCTACAGGGGGTGTCACGGGAGGATCGTGTGCTCATTCCTTGGGCAAGGAAGTGGACCAGCCGTCAAGGCGGGTTCCACTTTGAGACAGTGTGTAACGGGAGGAAAGAACATCATGAACCGATCACTCAAAGCTCTGATCGCTGGCGCATCGTTGCTCGCCTTGGGTGGCGTAGCCGCTCAAGCCGCAGAGTTGAGCTTCGCGGGTGGCTGGCCACCCAATTCGAAGCCGACCGCGACGCTCGAACAATTCGCGGCAGACGTCAAAGAGTATAGCGGCGGCGAGGTCACCGTCCGAGTTTTCCCGCTTTCGCTTCTCAGCTTCGCTGAAGCCAATGCTGGCGTGCGTGATGGCCTTGCGGACATGACCGGCAATCTTACGGCCTATTTCCCGGCGGAATATCCCAACCTGAACATGCTGGCCGAGTTCTCCGAACTGGTCGAGCTCGAAGAGTTTTCGGGCGAGCTGAGCTCGATCGCATTCACCGGCGCCATTACCGAATACGTGATGCTCAACTGCGCTGATTGCCAAAAGGAAGTGGGCAATCAGAACCAGGTTTATCTCGGCGCAGCCTCCACGACATCCTACGTCTTGCAATGCGTGGTTCCGCTGAACTCCGTTGCAGACCTGAAGGGCAAGCGGATCCGGGCCGCCGGTGCGTACTGGGCTCGCTGGGCCGAGGCGGTGGGTGCTGTTCCGGTTTCCATGTCCGTGAACGAGACCCTCGAGGGACTGAACCAGGGCGTTGTGGATTGCACCGCCAGCAACACCGCGGACTTCGTCAACTTCGGCTTCATCGATGTTGTCGACTATGTGTATGTCGGTCTCCCGGGCGCACAGTTCAACGTGCCTTTCACCATCAACAAAGAAACCTGGAACGGCCTATCTGACGACGCCAAGAAGGCGATGATGCGGGCAAGCGCCGAGTTGTCCGCCAACATGGCCTGGGTCTACATTCAGGAAGGTCGGGAGGGTCGGGAGCGAGCTCCAAGCAAGAACATCCAGTACGTCGACGCTCCGCAAGACATGATCCAGATGAACCGTGACTTCATCGCGGCCGACAAAGACGCCGTGGCGAGCATCTACAAGGACCGATTCAACATTACCTCCGGTACTGAGGCTGCGACTGCGATCAATGATCTGCTTGGCAAGTGGACTGAACTGACCAAGAACGTTTCCGGCGCGGAAGAGCTGGGAGAGCTTTATTGGAATGAGGTCTTCTCAAAGGTCGATCTCGCCACCTATGGCAGCTGAGTTCTCATAAGGAATCGAGTTCGGGCACCGCAGCGCGGTGCCCGTTTCTACGAGTAATGGAGGCTCCACCATGTTCCTGATCGGGCGGCTGCTCTCGTTCATGGCCAAGTTCTCGTCCGTCATCGGGACTGTCTGCGTCGTCATGATGATGCTGCACGTCACCGCTGATGTCGTCGGACGCTACGTCTTCAATGCGCCACTCACGGGCACCATCGTGATCGTGGCGAACTACTACATGGTCCTCCTCGTGTTCTTTGCGATCGGCGTCGCCGAGGAGAAGCGCGCGCACATTTCCGTGGAGTTCCTTACGGACATGATGCCTCAGCGAGCACAAACAGGCTTCTCCCTGCTTTCCAGTGCGCTGACCGTGGGAGTGATCACCATCGTGATGATCGGCGGCTACACCGAAGCCATGAAGAAAACGAGTGCCGGCGCAACAATGGAGCAAGGCTCCAGCATGCTGTCGGTTTGGCAAAGCTATTGGGCGGTGCCGATCGGTGCGGCGCTGATGGGGTTGATTGCGCTCTACAGGATGCTGGTCCTGATTACCGGTTGGCGCAACGGCCTGAAGGAAACCGACATCGATGCGAAGTTCATAAATGACTGACGTTGGGATCGGCCTGACGGGCCTTGCCATACTGATGGTGTTGATCGCGGTGCGCGTCCCGATCGGTGTCGCGCTGATCGGCGTTTCGTTCAGCGGTCTATGGTGGCTGATGGGCCCGCGCGTGGCGTGGGGCGCTGTCAGCATCATTCCATACCAATTCACGTCGAGCTGGATCTTGAGCTCGATCCCTATGTTCCTTTTTCTCGGGTTCATCAGCTATCACACCCAACTAACCCGCGGCATGTTCAATGCGGCGCGCATATGGCTTTCCGCCTTGCCCGGCGGACTGGCCATCGCATCCATCTTCGGCGCCGCCGGCTTTGCAGCAGTGTCTGGTTCGTCGATCGCCTGTTCGGCGGCGATGGGGCGGATCGCGATCCCGGAGATGATGAAGTACAAATATCATCCGCAGCTTGCCACTGGAACGGTGGCAGTCGCAGGAACCATCGGAGCGCTGATCCCGCCCTCGATCATCCTCATCCTCTACGGTGTGATAGCGCAGGTCTCGATCTCGGCACTCTTTCTGGGTGGGGTGGTCGCCGGTCTCATGACAACGTTCGGCTACGTCGTTGTTGTGCTCGTTCAGGTCTGGTTAAAGCCGGAACTCGCGCCGCAACGCGACAAGAGCGTGACTTTTCGGGAGAAGATCATCGCCTTGCGGGAAACATGGCCGATCCTCCTGATCATGCTGGGCATTTTCGGGGGGCTTTTTGGCGGTGTCTTCACGCCGACCGAGGCGGGTGCGGTGGGCGCATTCCTTGCTTGCCTGGTGGCGCTCGTTTCAGGGCAGATGACGCTGGATCGATTCTTGATCGCAGCCCGCGAAACCCTGATGACCACCGCGGCGCTCCTTGTTATCGCGATCGGGGCCAGCCTTCTGACGCGCTTCCTCGCACTGTCAGGCGCAGGAGATTACCTTTCGAGCGGTATCCTGACGATTGCTTCGAACCCGCTTCTGCTCATGCTCGGGATTGTTGCCGTCTACCTTTTGATGGGCATGTTTCTTGAGCCTATCGGTGCGATGCTCCTGACACTGCCCATCATCCTGCCGGTTGTGGATGCGGCAGGATGGAGCCTTTTGTGGTTCGGCATCGTCCTGACGAAACTGCTTGAAATTGGCATGATCACGCCGCCGATCGGCATGAACGTGTTCGTCATCAAGAGTGTGGTTGGCGACCTCGTAAAGACCTCCACCATTTTTCGCGGCGTGGTCTGGTTCATTGTGATGGATTTGTTCCTGATCGGCGTTCTTTTTGCCTTTCCGCAGTTGGTCCTTTGGCTGCCCGCACTTGTGCCGTGATGCAAAGCGCCTTGATCGAGAACCCGCCGCCAAAAAGAGGGAAACAACCATGGTGATTGAAGAGCACATCCAACGTGCACGCGGCCAGCAGTTGAGCGACCTGTTGCGCCGATCTGCGGCGCGCCTGCCCCGTAAAACAGCGCTGATGTTCCGTGATCAGACCGACAGTTTCGCCGAGCTGGACGAGGCGGTGAACCGGGCTGCCAACGGACTGGAGGCGCAGGGCGTATCCAGGGGCGATCGCGTGGCGCTTTTCAGCCACAACAACCGCGCCTTTGTGGTCCTGCGTTTTGCCCTGGCACGGCTTGGAGCCATCACGACCCCCGTCAACTTCATGCTGAGCGCGCCAGACGTCGCCTATATCCTTGCGCACTCCGGTGCAAAAATGCTGATCGCAGAAGACGCGCTATGCCAGGTCGGGGATGCGGCGCTCGCAGAGAATGGGCGGGACTTGCCGAAGTTCGCGATCCCCCATACCGGTACCGCAAGGCCAGACGGGTGGGCACCGGTATCCGCCATTCTGGATTTTCAGGATGCGTCTGAAGTCTGGCGCAATGTCAGCCCCGACGATCCGATCCAGATGATGTATACCAGCGGTACGGAGTCACGTCCGAAGGGCGCCCTGCTCACCTCCGCAGCCCTTTACGCACAATATGTCAGCTGCATTGTCGACGGCGAAATGACGGCTAATGCCGTGTCCTTGCACTGCATGCCACTGTTTCATTGCGCACAGCTCGACTGCTTCCTCAGTCCGGACCTTTATCTCGGCGCGACGTCCATTCTGCACGATAAAGCCGATCCGGCCAGCATGCTGGAAGCCATTGAAGCGCACCGCGTGACGAAATTGTTTTGCCCGCCGACCATCTGGATCGCGCTTCTGCGCCATCCCGATTTCGACCGCCGCGATCTCAGCAGCCTTCAGGCCGGCTACTACGGTGCATCGATCATGCCGACGGCGGTGATTGAAGAGATGCTGCGTCGCCTCCCGCAGATGCGCCTGTTCAACTTCTATGGCCAAACGGAAATGGCGCCTGTTGCAACAATCCTCAAGCCGGAAGAGCAGTTGAGCAAGCTCGGCTCGGCTGGACGTCCAGCTCTTAATGTAGAGACGCGCGTCGTTGACGATGAGGACCATCCCGTGCCCACGGGTGAGGTCGGCGAAATCGTGCATCGCAGCGCGCACTTGATAACCGAATACTATAACGATCCCGAGAAAACCGCTGAGGCGTTCCGAAATGGCTGGTTCCACAGCGGCGACCTCGGCCGTTTCGACGAGGAGGGATATCTTTATGTGGTCGACCGCAAGAAGGACATGATCAAGACCGGCGGAGAGAATGTCGCCAGCCGCGAGGTCGAGGAAGCGATCTTCCGCCACCCGGACGTGGCAGAAGTTGCGGTGTTCGGCCTGCCCCATCCGAAGTGGATAGAAGCTGTGACTGCGGTGGTGGTCCCGAAGGCCGGGTCGGTCGTTTCCGCTGAAATGATCATGACCTATTGTCGCGAGCATTTGTCGTCATTCAAGGCGCCTAAGCACGTGGAGATCGTGAATCAACTTCCCAAGAACGCGAGTGGCAAGATCCTCAAGCGCGATCTGCGCGTTGCCCATGCCGATGTTTTTGCGGACGAGTGACGCTCGGGTTAGGTAGCTCCATCCATCGCTCTGGCATAACCACCGCATCCTTGAAGAGCTTCATCGGCTGGGCTGTTGGGTCCAGAGATCTTGAGAACGTCGGCGAATGCTGCTTCCCAGCTGTAAGCTCTGCCTTGCGGCTGCGGCTCGCCCTCCCCTCGGGATGGCGCGGTTTGCACCTGCTCCGCCTCAACGGCGAGGTCCTCATACTGAGTTGCGGTCGTGTTCTTTGCCTGCGTCACCTCGTTGGGTTTGCAGGGGCGCAGAAGGCCGACGACGGAGCGGCCTACCGCTGAGGGCAGGCTATTTGAAAGTTGGAGGGCAACATTCTGCCTTGATGCAGGCTGCCGAAATCATCCAGAGCAGCGACGGCGCCTAGACAGATAAGTGCTTTCCAGCGGCGCGAGGCAATGGCAGCCTTACGGTGAAGCAGGCACCACCACCAGGTTCCGACAGGAGTTCCAGCGTGCCTTGCAACCGGGCCACGATTTCGCGGCTGATCGGGAGCCCGAGACCAGCGCCGGCAAGCCCAACGGATTCGCCGAGCCTGCCACGGTAAAACTTGTCGAAGATGCGCAAACGCTCTTCCTCAGGGACGCCCGGCCCATTGTCCGCAATCTCGACGAGATAATACTCGTCCTCGATACGTGACCGCACCGACACCACCGGCGACGGCGCGTTGTTGTACTTGATGGCGTTGGAGATCAGGTTGATGAACACCTGGCTCAGCCGGTCGGGATCGGCAGAAATCGCAACCGGTCCGGCGCGCGGCCCAAATCGAATTGCGGTGCCGTTCTGGCGAGCCAGCGCATCGCATACCCGCAACGCCTGCTCGAGCGATTCCTCGGCATTGATGCGCCGGTTCTCCCAAACGCGTTCGCCCCGCTCGAGAGCAGAAAGATCAAGAATCTCGTCGAGCAGCGAAGTCAGCCTCAGGCTTTCCTTGTGGATCGTGGAAACGAATTTGCGGCTCGAAACATGGTCGAGATCGTCTTCGGAAAGCAAAATTTCGGAGAAGGCACGGATCGCGGTCATCGGCGTGCGCACCTCGTGGCTGACCTGGCTGAGGAATTCGTCCTTCTGCAAGTCGACCTTGCGCAGCTGCCGGTTGGCGACCTCCAATTGTTCTGCGGTGGCCCGCAGCTTTGCCGACGCCCGTTCCAGCGCGTGCGAATGCTCAATGGCCTGTTGGGTTTCGTCAGCCATCTGCATCACCTCCTCCAGCGATATCGCATCGCCGGAAACCACCTTGGACAGCATAACATGGGCGGAGGCCGCGCCGATCGAACCCGCCAGTTCGCGCTCCAGCCGGTGGATGAAGCCCGGCGTGGGCTGAAGGCTGTTCCAGGCGGTGTCCGTTTGCCTGACCTCCTCCGAAAAAAGGTCAAACGCTCTTTGGTGGCCGAGGACACGGCTGGCGACAAGGAACAGGTCGTCCGCGGCGGCAGACCCGCGCAGCGCGCTGGCCTCTCCAAGATGGCGGCGAAAAACGTTGAGGAAGATTGCGGCCTGGACATGCTCCAGCGCCGATTGGCTCGACAGGAGCGATCCCGCCACCAGCACCGACGTGTTCAAAAAGAGGCTCCAGAACACGGCATGCGCCAGCGGGTCGAGTTGGGACAGTCCAAAGAGGGCCTGGGGGCGCAACCATGAGATGCCGAACGGCCCCTCGGCCATGACTGCCGCCACCAGCGGCGAGGACGAGGCAAAGGACGGCATGAAGCTCGACCACAGCCATATAAGGAAGCCCACGGAAACGGCAGCGATGGCCGCTTTGGCAGTCGCGTCGCGCCAGAACAAAGCGGCGAGGATCGCCGGCAGGAACTGGGCGACGCCGGTAAAGGAGATAAGGCCGATCGGCGCCAGCGCATCCGAGGTGCGCGTCATGTAGAAATAGCCGAAGCCGAGAAACAGGATCAGCACGATCGACAGCCGCCTCGCATTGAGGATCAGCCGGCGCACACCCTGCCCGTCGCCGGCCTGGTCGTCGTTTGTCATCCGCAGCATGATCGGCACGACGATGTGGTTTGACACCATGATCGACAGCGCAATGGACTCCAGGATGATCATCGACGTCGCGGACGAGAAGCCGCCGATAAAGGCGAACAGCGCCAATCCGTCCTGGCCGGCGGCGAGAGGCAGCGTCAGCGTGAACATGTCCGGATTGGAACCGGCCGGCATGGATGTCAGGCCGTAAAGTGCGATCGGCACGATAAACACGCTCATGGCCAGCATGTACGCGGGAAAGGCCCAGCTTGCGGTGCGCAGGTGGCTTTCGTCGGAGTTCTCGACAACCGTGACTTGGAACTGGCGCGGCAGGCAGATGATCGCTGCAGCAGCCAGCAGCAGCGAAGCCACCCAGCGGTCACCGAAGCCGTTGGTGGCATGGATGTTCAGGCCAGCATCGGCTGCACGGGTGAAGATGTTTTCGAAGCCGCCGCCCGCGTAAAGCACGAACAGCCCGACCGCCACCAGAGCAGTTAATTTGACGACCGCTTCCAGCGCAATGGCGGCAACCACTCCATGGTGCTGCTCCTTGGCGTCGACATTGCGCGTCCCGAACAATATGGTGAACACGGCCATGCCAGCCGCCACGCCAAACGCCAGCCCTGCCTCGCTCCATCCCTCCAGTCTGCCCCGCCCGAAGGCCGAAGCGCCTGCAATGGCCTCGATCGAGGAGGTAACCGCCTTGAGCTGGAGTGCGATGTAGGGCGCGATCGCGATCACAGCGAGCACGGTGACCAGCACCGCGAGCCGTGTCGACTTCCCGAACCGGGAGGAAAGGAGGTCCGCAATTGAGGTGATGCGCTGGTCATGGCTGATGCGGACTAGACGACGCAGGATGAACCACCACCCGATGAAGACCAATGTCGGCCCCAGATAGATGGTGACGAATTCCAGCCCGTTGCGCGCAGCAGAACCCACCGCGCCGTAGAAGGTCCAGCTGGTGCAGTAGACCGAGATGGAAAGCGTATAAACAAAGGGTGAGCGCAGGAAGCCGCCGGCGCTGTTGCGGGTATGCCGGTCGCCAAGGAATGCCACAAGGAAAAGCAGGCCGACATAGGCGATCGCCGCAGCGATGACGAGGTCGGCAGTCAAGGTCATTGGTCAGCGTCCCGCAGCGACCGCGGCGCTTCGTCAAGTGGAAGGACGCGACTGAACCACCTGGCTCCGAGAACGAGTATCGTCCAAAGCACGAAGATATAGGTGATCTCTATGGGGATGCCGAAGATCCGGAGATCCAGCCTGAACAGCAATACGAAGGGCGGGAGCAGCGCTACTGCGCCGAACACGGCAAAAAAGAACGCCGCGCTGACGATCTTGCGCCGCGTCATGAGAGGGCCGGCTCTGCTCTCACGCCGCGCCGCTGGCGGGACGGTCCAGCAGCAGGCGGATGCTGTTGACCACGTCAGCGTTGGCGTAAGGCTTGGTGAGGAAGCTGTCGGCTCCCAGCTGCTCTGCAACCCGGCGGTCCTGCTGCTGCCCCTTGGCGGTCAACACCAACACGGGCAGGCCACGCATGGTCGGCTCCGCGCGGATCTGCTTCAGCACCTCGAAGCCTGAACGCTTCGGCATCATGATGTCGAGAATGAGCACGCGCGGCTGGAAATTGCGCACGGCTTCCATCACGGCCTCGCCATCCATCACGGCCCCGATGTTCCAGCCTGCGCGCTGCAGGACGAAACTCAGCGCTTCGAGGATGCTGGGCTCGTCTTCGGCTATCAGAACGTCGATCGCCAAGATCCCTCCTCCCTATCCCTCCTCCACAGGGATTAAGGTAGTTAACTGCTATGGGTCGCCCTTCGCCAGCGGTAAATTGATTGACCGGCTCATGATGGCACAAGCGGCGCCGGCGCGATCTCACCGCCTGGTGACCAGGCCTCCTCCTGACGGCTCGCGCAATCGCTGCGGGTGCACAAACGGCAGGTCGGTCCGACCGGCATGTCGGCATGCTGGTCGATCAGGTTCAGCCCATCGGCATAAACAGTTCCGTCCGCATGCAGAACGTCGGTGATCAGCAGCACCGAGTGCGGCAGCGCATGGTCGGCGAAGCCAGCGCTGCGGCGCGAAATTGCTCTTGCCACGAAGAGGAAGCGTGACCCGTCGGGAAATCGCGCCACTTGCCGCACCAACTGACCCGGAGAGCGGAAGGCGGTGTAGATCGCCCATAGCGGGCACGCGTGGCCGCTGTTGGGCAGGAGCAGGCCTGGCAACGGGAAGTGCTTCGAAAGCCGGCCGGCCGCATCGGCGCGCAGGAAACCGAACTGGATGCCGGTCGCACCTGGTCGACGCAGGGTTACCAGCCGGTGAGCGACCTGCTCGAAGCTGGCATTGTAGCGCTCGCTTAGGGCGTCGACGTCGTAGCGCAGCGCCTGCGCATCCTGCAGGAAGGTTTCGTAGGGAAAAACAATCGCCCCCGCGATGTAGGAGCCGAAATAGCGTTTGGCGGCGCGCCGAGCCGTATCGGAAGACAGCAGCCGCACCCCCAGCTCGGCCTCCAGCGTGTCGGCACCGGCCAGTTCTGCGAGCAGGCGTGCCATCTGGAACTGGCGTGTGGACTGCGGCACGGTGTTGCGGAACCAGAGCGTCCGTTCGCTGGCATCATAGCCGTAAGGTGCGCCTGCCCCACTGCTGGCTGAGCGCAGCACGCGCACGCCATAATCTTCGGCCAGCATTTGCGTGATCGTCGTTTCTCCGAACCGCCCGCGCGCATTGATCTGCGCGCGCAAACTCGCTGCGGCATCTTCCAGTGCCGGAAAATGGTTCTGAGCCGCAAAGATGAGATCGTCGATCTCGCGCCTTGCCGAAGCGAAATGCCCGGCATTCGAGGTCTGGTCGAACTGACCGATTAGGTTTCGCGCAATGGCGCTCAGGCTCTGCGTCTCGCGGTTGATCGACGCGAGGAAGCGGTGTTGCTCCTCGGAGCTGAGGTCCGGCACGTTCTGCAGGATTTCCGCACCAGAGCGCACGGCAGTGATGCCGGAAAGAACGCCATGGAGAAGCTGGGACAGGAGCGGGTCGGCCCGAAGACGGTCCGCATAGGCATCAAGATCGGCTACTGCAGCGGAATGGGCGCGGTAAAGACGCGCTATGAGGCGCGCCACGTCGGGCGACGTGGCCACGAGCCGGCGTGCCTGCTCCGGCCCCATTCGGCTTTCCGCCAGCACGGGATCAGAAAACGCTTCTATGAGTTCGTGTATCAGCCGGTGCTCAACATCACCGGTGAGCTCGGCGATATCCATCGCGAGTTCCGCTGCGATACGCAGCAACAGGGTTCCGCCAACCTGGCGCTTGTTGCCTTCAATCAGGTTCAGGTAGCTCGGCGACACCTCTACCGCTTTCGCGAGGGCGGCCTGAGAGATGCCCAGGGCCTTGCGGCGCGTTGATATTCTCAGGCCGATTGGCGCTCGCATGGGGTCCTTGTAAACAGATTTACAGGTCAGCTCGTCCGTTCCGAAAAGAATTTACAAGATTACGCTTGAATAACAACGGGATGTTGATCCCCTGTAAAGGCAAGGGGATAGTGTGTTGCGGGGAGCCTCCTTTGGGGAATGTGGCTTCCGCAACCAAGGAGGAGAACAATGAGCGAACTGAAGCGCGGGCCTTCCCGCCGCCATGTCTTGCGTACCGGTCTCGCCGGCATCATCGCCAGCGGCGTAGCGCCGCTGGCGTTCTCACGCGGTGCGTGGGCACAGGAATTCTGCAACAACCCAACCGGCGGCACGGTGACCTTCGGCCTCAACCTGCCGCTGACTGGCGCCTACGCCGAAGAAGGCGCCGACGAACAGAAGGCTTACGAGCTTGCCATCCAGCACCTGAACGGCGAAGGCGATGGCGGGCTTTTGAATGTCCTCAAGCCATCTGCGCTCAAGGGCAACGGCATCCTTGGCAAGAAGGTCCAGTACGTCAGCTCAGACAGCCAAACGAAATCCGACGTCGCACGTGCTGGCGCCACACGCATGATCGAACGCGACGGCGCCATCATGATCACCGGCGGCTCGTCGTCGGGCGAAGCCATTGCGGTGCAGAGCCTGTGTCAGGAACTCGGCGTCATCTTCATGGCCGGCCTGACGCATTCCAACGACACCACGGGCAAGGACAAGCGGCGCTACGGCTTCCGCCACTTCTTCAACGCCTATCAGTCCGGCATTGCAATCGCTCCGGTGCTTGCTGAGGCTTACGGCAAGGACCGCCGCGCCTATCACCTGACCGCCGACTACACCTGGGGATGGACGCAGGAGGAATCGATCAAGAACGCCACCGAGGCGCTCGGCTGGGAAACGGTCCAGGCGGTACGCACGCCGCTCGGCGCCGCCGACTTCTCGCAATACCTGACGCCGGTGCTCAATTCCGGCGCCGACGTGCTGATCCTGAACCACTACGGCAATGACATGGTCAACTCGCTGACCCAGGCCGTGCAGTTCGGCATGCGCGACCGCCAGGCGAACGGCAAGCAGTTCGAGATCGTTGTCCCGCTGTTCTCCGAATTGATGGCCAAGGGCGCCGGCGAGAACATCAAGGGCATCTTTGGAACCTCCAACTGGCACTGGAACCTGCCGGATGAAGGCTCCAAGGCGTTCACCAAGTCGTTTGGCGCGGCCTATGGCTCCCCGCCCTCGCAGGCGGCCCACACCGCCTACGTGCAGGCGCTGCTCTACGCCGATGCCTGTGAGCGCGCGGGCACCTTCTATCCGCCCGAAGTCATCAAGGCGCTTGAAGGCTTCGAGTTCGACGGGATGGGCAACGGCAAGACGCTCTACCGCGCCGAGGATCATCAGTGCATGAAGTCGGTGCTGGTCGTTCGCGGCAATGAGAACCCGACAAACCAGTTCGACGTGTTGAACGTGTTCAAGGAAATCGACCGCGAAACCGCCAACTACGATCCGGCGATCTTCGGCGGTGACCTTGGAGCCGCCGAACCGGTTCCACAGTGCCGTTAATCTGAAACACGGACCCGTCCTGCCATCCCGGCAAGACGGGTCTCGCGCGATCGGGTGGCGAACGGTTCGCGGAGGCTCCATTGTTCGAAGTTCTATTCCTTCAGTTTCTCAACGGTCTCGACAAGGGCAGCGCTTATGCGTTGATTGCGTTGGGGCTTACGCTCGTGTTCGGAACGCTGGGCGTCGTGAACTTCGCGCACGGGGCGCTGTTCATGTTCGGCGCCTTTTGCGCGGTCCTGTTCCGTCAGTTGCTGACGCTCGAAACCGTCACCCTGGATCCTGAGAAACTGTCTCCGTGGGGCGCCCCGGTTGAAATCCGCCAACCTCTGGTGCAGGCATGGTTCGGCGACGTCGGCGCAGTGCTGGTCAACTACTCGGTGCCGCTGTCGCTGCTGCTTTCCATTCCGGTGATGCTGATCATCGGCATCGTCATGGAACGCGGCATCATCAAGCACTTCTACAAGCGGCCGCATGCCGAGCAGATTCTGGTCACGTTCGGCCTGGCGATCGTCTTTGGTGAGATCATCAAGGCGGTCTTCGGTCCCAATCCGATCCCGCAACCCATGCCGACCGAACTGCGTGGCGCCGCCGATATCGGTGCCTGGCTCGGCATGCAGCCAAACGTCATCACCTATCCGCTGTGGCGGCTGGTTTATTTCCTTTTCGCCCTCGGCGTGATCGGCTCCGTCCTTGCGTTTCTCCAATTCACGACCTTCGGGATGGTGGTCCGCGCCGGCATGGCCGATCGTGAAACAGTTGGCGCGCTCGGCATCAACATTGACCGGCGTTTCACCATCATGTTCGGCATCGCTGCAGTTGTCGCAGGCATGGCCGGCGTGATGTACACGCCGCTCCTGCCGCCGAGCTACACGATGGGCATGGACTTCCTGGTCATCTCCTTCGTGGTGGTGGTGGTAGGCGGGATGGGGTCGCTGCCCGGCGCCATCGCAGCTGGCTTCCTGCTGGGCATCTTACAATCCTTCGCATCGATGCATCAGCTGAAGGCGTTCTTCCCCGGCATCGACCAGGTCATCATCTATCTCGTGGCAGTGGTGGTCCTGCTGGTGCTTCCGCGTGGGCTTATGGGCCGTCGTGGCGTGATGGAGGCGTAAATGGCTGGAATCATGTCGCGTAAGGACGCCACGCTTTTCATCGGCTTTGCCGCCGTCGTACTGCTGCTGCCGATCCTGGCTGCACCCTTCGGGGCGGCCTATCCGGACCTGCTGCAGCGCTTCATGATCTTCGGCATCTTCGCCATCGGCTTCAACATCCTGTTTGGCCTGACCGGCTACCTTTCCTTCGGCCACGCCGCCTTCTTTGGCGTCGGTTCCTATGCCGCGATGTGGTCGTTCAAGCTGCTGAGCCTCAATGCAATACCCGCCATCCTCTTCGCGGTGGCGATCGCCGGCGTGTTTGCGCTGGTCATCGGTTACCTCTCGCTGCGGCGCTCGGGCATCTACTTCTCGATCCTGACCCTCGCCTTCGCACAGATGTGCTACAGTCTCGCTTATTCGGTGCTGACCCCGATCACCAACGGTGAGACGGGCCTGCGCATGATAAGAGCCGACCCCCGCGTCCTCGACCGGCTTTTCTCCGAAGCTCCGGCAGGGGTCCCCGTGCCCAGTCTCTTCGGCATCTCGCTTTCAGGCTGGAACGGCTTCTATTTTTCCGCCCTGTTCCTGCTCGCAACGTTCTTCCTGGCCATGCGGATCACCAACTCGCCATTCGGAATGATGCTGAAGGGCATCAAGTCCAATCAGAACCGCATGAACTACACAGGCTTCAACACACGGCCCTACGCTTTGACGGCTTTCGTCATCTCCGGGATGTTGGCGGGCCTCGCGGGCTCGCTCCTGGTGGTCACCGATCCGCTTGCCGGCGCCGAACGCATGCAGTGGACGGCATCAGGTGAAGTCGTCCTGATGACCATTCTCGGCGGCGTTGGCACGCTGGTGGGCCCGGTGATTGGCGCCTGGCTCATCAAGTACTTCGAAAACATCTTCTCCTCGTTCAACGACAATGTGCTGTCGAGCTTCTTCGGCTTCCTTCCGGACGGCGCACGTGAGGCTGCCGTCGTTGTCGCCGGCAAGTTCGTGGGCGAAGGGTGGCACCTGTCGCTCGGGCTCCTTTTCGTTCTGATCGTCGTGTTCCTGCCCGGCGGCATCATGGAAGGCGTTCGTCGCATCAGCTCGGCGATCCGGCGGCGGGGCGGAGGCAGGCACGCGACGGCCCGTGGCGAACTCAGCCCATCCGCGGCCGAATAAGGAGGCATACGATGCAAACCAAGGGAAACGTCGTCCTCCATGTTGCCGATGTGCAGAAGCATTTCGGCGGCCTGCATGCCCTTGCCGACATCGACCTTCAGGTCGATGAAGGCAAGACCCACGCAATCATCGGGCCAAACGGCGCCGGCAAGTCGACGCTGCTGAACGTGATCATCGGCCGCCTTGCCCCATCCAGTGGCGCGGTGGTCTTCGATGGCACAGTTCTGACCGGCAAGAAGCCGCACGAGATCAACCAGCTTGGCGTGGCCCGTGTCTTCCAGACACCTGAAATCTTTGCCGATCTTTCCGTGCTCCAGAACGTCATGACGCCCGCCTTCGCACGGCGTGATGGAGCTTTCCGGATCAACATGTTCCGCTCGGTCGACAATGAACGCGGCATCCGCGAGGAAGCGGAACATACCCTTGAGGATGTCGGCCTGATGGACCGGCGCGCAGTCCATGCGGGCGCCTTGTCGCGTGGCGACAAGCGCCGGCTGGAACTCGCCATGTGCCTGATCCAGAAGCCGCGGCTGCTTTTGCTCGACGAGCCGACCGCCGGTATGAGCCGCCACGATACCAACACTACCATCGAGCTGCTGAAAAAGATCAAGAGCCGCGGCATGACAAAGGTCATCATCGAGCACGACATGCATGTCGTCTTCTCGCTCGCGGATAAGATCAGCGTTCTGGCCGGCGGCCGAATCATCGCCGAAGGCCTGCCGGATCAGGTACGCGGTGACCCCAGAGTTCAGGAAGCCTATCTCGGAGGGGTACATTGATGGACGCGATGACCAGCATCGACGTCGCCTCTGGGTCGGCTTCGGGCGACCTGGCGCAGCCGTTCCTCAGCGTCAGGAACGTTCATGCTTACTACGGCGAAAGTTATATCGTGCAGGGCGTCTCGCTGGATGTGCGCCATGGCGAAATCCTTGCGCTGCTTGGTCGCAATGGCGCCGGCAAGACTTCCACCCTGCGCACGATTGCGCGGCTCGACGATCCTCATCTCCAGCGTGGTGAAATCTGGCTCGACGGCAAGCCGATCCACCAGATGCGCTCCTTCGAGGCGGCGCGCGCGGGCATTCAGCTCGTGCCCGAGGACCGGCGCATCATCCAGGGCCTGACGGTGGAAGAGAACCTGATGCTAGCGCAGGTCGCGCCCGGAAGGGGATGGGACCTCGACCGCATCTACGGCCATTTTCCGCGTCTGGCCGAGCGTCGGCGCCAGGAAGGCACCACGCTTTCGGGAGGCGAGCAGCAGATGCTGGCAATCGCCCGTGCGCTCGCGCGCGACCTGAAACTGCTCCTGCTCGACGAACCTTACGAGGGTCTGGCGCCGGTGATCGTGCAGGAGATCGAGCGCATTCTCAACCAGATCAAGTCGCTCGGGATCACCACGATCATCGTGGAGCAGAACGCGGTGGCCGCGCTCAAGCTCGCGGACCGTGCGGTGATCCTCGACACCGGCGAGGTTGCTTTCACCGGCACCGCGCAGGAGGTGCTGGACAACGCAGAACTCCGCCGCGAGTACCTCGCCATCTAAGAGGCCCGCAAATCGTTGGACCTCGACCAGAACCCATTGGGTAACCAACCAATCGCTGTGGGCAGAAAACGCATGTGCTGAGGCTGGGTCGAAGATCAGCCTGGCACGGTGGCCCCATTCAGTCCGGAGATCGCTTCACGTCCGAAGGGAGTCCGCACTGAAGCCCTCGAGCAGAACGATCAGGAAAGTGCAGCGGAAGCCTGCTGCGCTCATGGGTGGCTAGCAGCTGAAAGTGCTCGGCGCCTGATCGAGAAGATCGGCAGTTAATCACCCACAAGGTGGAGCGGAGGCAATCCCGTCAGCCCTCCTCCAGGATGATTGCTGCGCTGTTCCCAGACAGAACAGCCGAGGCCCTACTCATCCATCTCTCTGGCCAGGAAAGCGAAGCCGCAGCGCACGAGAAGGATTGTCTTGCAGCCATTTTTGGCGCCAAGCTTGGGTGGCACGGCTGCAAAGATGCACTAGGTGCTTTGCTGCAGGGGAATAAGGGGACAGGTCTCTTGGCGCAGATCTTCACGGCATCTGCTGACACAAGGCTCCGAGCCGTCTTGTTTCTGGCCGCACTCGTGGGCGTGTTCCTGATCGTGTTCGGCGGGGGCTTTGCGGAGTCCACGTTCTTGACCGCGGTGGGCTGGTTTCGCGACCAGCCGGTGCCGTTCAGCCACCAGCACCATGTTGGTTCGCTCGGCATCGATTGCCGTTATTGCCATTCGGGCGTGGAAACCAGCGATCGGGCAACCTTTCCGCCGACCCATACCTGCATGACCTGCCATTCGCAGATCTGGACCGGGGCGCCGATCCTGGCACCGGTCCGGCAGAGCATGCTGACCGGCAAGCCGATCGAATGGAACCGCGTGTCGGCCGTGCCGGATTACGTCTACTTCAACCATTCCATCCACATCGACCGCGGCGTTCCTTGTGTCACCTGCCATGGCCGCATTGACCAGATGCCGCTGACTGCGCGTGCCAAGCCCTTCCAGATGCAATGGTGCCTGGATTGTCACCGTGACCCCGCACCCCATCTGCGCCCGCCCGAACAGGTCACGCGCATGGACTGGAGCGACTGGGAGCGGGATCCGGAAGCGCATAAGGATTACGGTGCGCTCATGGTGCAGGCCTATGGGATCGAGCCTGCCAAGCTCATCCAATGCAACACGTGCCACCGGTGACGCCCGTGCAAAAGAAGCAAGCCGCTCCCCGTTCCGTTTTGCAGGACTTCGCCGAAGAGCGCAGCATGATTGCGCGTTTGAGCGCCGAGTTTCCCGCTTTGGCACCCGATGCGACTGGCATCAACCGCCGTTCCCTGTTGAAGGCGATGGGAGCCTCCCTCGCGCTGGCAGGCGTGGCCGGCTGCACCTCGCAGGCCGATGAAACGGCCATGCCTTACGTGGAGCAGCCTGAAGGCGAGACACCGGGCATCGCGCGTTGGTACGCCACGGCGACGTCCTTTGCCGGTTACGCACAGCCGGTGTTCGGCAAGACCTATTCCGGCCGGCCAGTGAAGCTCGAAGGCAATGCGCGCGATCAAGCGACCCGCGGGGCGATCGACCCCTTCACGCAAGCGGCCCTGCTTGGGCTTTATGATCCCCACCGCAGCCAAGCGCCGCGTTATCTCGGCCAGCCCGGCAGTTGGACCCGGTGGGAGCGCTGGAGCGTAGAGGAAGCAGCCAGGCTCGACCGGAATGGAGGTAACGGTCTGCGTTTCCTGACCGGCCGGGTAACGTCGCCTACCTTGCGGCGCCAGATGGCCAACCTGTTGCAGCGCTGGCCGAACGCGCGGTGGCATACGCACGAGCCCTTTTCCGCCGACGAAGCGCATGATGCGACGAGCGCCGTATTCGGGCGCCCGCTTGACCGACATCTGCGGCCCGACCGGGCGGACGTGATTGTAGCGCTGGACGATGACTTTCTCGGACCCGGCCCGTGGCAGGTGCGGCATGCCCGCGACTGGTCGGACAAGCGCAGGGCAATGCAGCAGGGCCAGGGTGAAAGCTGGATGGCGGTTGCCGAGCCCTTGCCAACGCTAACTGGGGTCACAGCCACACAGCGCCTGATTGCACACCACGACAAGGTTGCGCTGCTTGTCCGGGGCTTGGCCGCGCGCCTGGGGCTTGTCGAAAGCCCACCGATCCTTGAGGGTCAGGAAGCAGCCTGGCTCGACGAGGTTCACGCACGTCTGCAGGCAAGCCGCGGAACAAGCCTCGTTCTCGTGGGGCATACTCAGCCTACCGAAGTGCAGGCGCTAGGGCTGCTGATCAACGAGGCGTTGGGCAACTGGGGCCGCACGATCAGCTTCCGCACACCGGTGGCTGCCTTGGCACCGGAGGGCAACCGTTCGCTGCAAGTGCTCGTCGAGGAGATGCTGCAAGGGCGCGTGTCCACACTTGTCATGCTCGACACCGATCCCCTGGCCACGACACCTGCCGCACTCGAGTTTGGCGCGGCGCTGGCGAACGTGGAGGCCGCGGTGCATGCCGGCCTTTATGCCGACGAAACGGCAGCACTTTCGCATTGGCACCTGCCGATCGAGCATCCCCTGGAAAGCTGGACGGATCTGCGCGCGCCTGACGGGACGGTGACGGTGGTCCAGCCGCTGGTGAAGCCGTTCTGGTCCGTGCGCTCACAGCACGAAATCCTCGACAATCTCGCTGGACACCAGAACACGCTCGCTGGACACCAGAACACGCCTGCGCGCGCGATCGTGCAACAAAGCTGGCGTGCGGATTGGGGCGTCAACTTCGAAGAGCGCTGGGCGCAAGCGCTGCTTGACGGCTTTGTCGATGACACCGCGGAGCCGACGGTGGTACCGGCCGTTCAATCGCGCGCCGCGGCTTCAACTGCAGAAGCGGCTGAACCCGCCTTTGCCAGCGGTTTGACGCTTCTCGTGCGGCCGGATCCGACGATCTGGGATGGGCGCTATTCCGAAATCGCCTGGCTGCAGGAACTGCCCAAGCCGATCACCAAGATCACCTGGGGGAATGCCGTGCTGGTCAGTCCCGCTTTGGCGGCCGACCGCGGTCTTGCCAATGAAGACGCGGTGGAAGTTTTGGTTGATGGTCGATCGCTGCGCGGGCCGGTCTGGATCGTTCCGGGCCAGGACCCCGCGACGGTCGTCATCTTTGCTGGCGGCGGCCGCAGCGGAGGCCTCGCCGAAGGCTATGGCATCGACCCCATGCAGCTTCTCCCGGCAAACGGAAAAACTGTGGTTTCGGGTGTCGAACTGCGCCCAACAGGCGAACAGATGCCGGTAGCGACGACGCAGCCGCACCACGCGATGCATGGCCATGACTTCGTTCGGTCGGTGAAGCGCGAGGATCTCCCCGATCTCGAGCCAATGCTGGAAGAGCATCCGAGCTTTTATCCGGAACCCGATTGGAGTTCACCTTCCTGGGGCATGGCCATCGATCTCGATGTATGCATCGGCTGCAACGCCTGCGTGATCGCCTGCCAGTCGGAAAACAACATTCCCGTTGTCGGGAAGGAACTGGTGGCGCAAGGGCGCGAAATGCACTGGCTGCGCGTCGATCACTACCATGAAGGCCCGGTGCAGGAGCCGGACATGGCGTTCCAGCCCGTGCCCTGCATGCATTGCGAACAAGCGCCCTGCGAAATGGGCTGCCCAGTGAATGCCGCCGTCCATTCCTATGACGGGCTCAACCTGCAGGTTTACAACCGCTGCATCGGAACGCGCACCTGCTCGTCCTTCTGCCCCTACAAGGTGCGGCGCTTCAACTGGTTCGACTTCACGCAAGAAGACCCTGAATCGCTCCAGGCGATGCGCAACCCGGAAGTCACGGTGCGCCAGCGCGGCGTGATGGAAAAATGCACCTATTGCATCCAGCGCATCGCCAACACCCGCATCGAAGCGCAGAAGGAAGGACGCCCGATTGCCGATGGCGAGGTCGTCACCGCCTGCCAGGCGGCATGCCCGACCACGGCCATCACCTTCGGCAATGTTCTTGATCCCGACACGGTCGTTTCCCGCCAAAAGGCGCAGGCGCGCAATTACGCGCTTCTGGGCGAGTTGAACACACGCCCGCGCACCACCTACCTCGCCAAGATCTCGGATCGGGCAGAACCTGCGCCTCCATCGGAGATCAAGAGCTGATGGCGCAGGAGACCCAAGGCGCGGAAGGGACGCAACGCCTTGAACGCGGCGAGCACATCACCCGCGAAATCACGCGCATCCCGCAGAGGTTCCCGCCGGAACGCGTGTGGCTCGTTTGTTTTGCCGCATCGCTTTGCCTGCTCGCTTTGTTTGCCGTGTCGGCCTTCGTTTTGTTTCGCAACGGCGTCGGCATGTGGGGCAACAACATCCCCGTGAACTGGGGCCTCGCGATCTCCAACTACATCTTCTTCGTGGGCATCGGTCACGCCGGAACCCTCATTTCGGCCATGCTCCTGATCCTGAACGAGCATTGGCGCAACGCGCTGAACCGCTTCGCCGAAGCCATGACGCTGGTGGCGGTGATCTGCGCAGGGCTTTACCCGATCCTGCATCTCGGGCGTTACTGGCGCTTTTACTGGATGGCGCCTTATCCCAACACGATGGACCTGTGGCCGCAGTTCAAGAGCCCGCTGACTTGGGACTTCTTTGCGGTCCTGACCTACCTAATCGTGTCCCTGCTCTTTTGGTATATCGGGATCGTGCCCGACCTGGCGACCATGCGCGACCGATCAAAGAAGCGGCGCGGCCAGGTTCTTTATGGCATCTTCGCGCTGGGCTGGCGCGGTTCGGCCCGCCATTGGCAACGCTGGAACCAGGCCTACCGCGTCACCGCGGCCATTGCTGTGCCGCTGGTGGTCTCCGTTCACTCTGAAATCTCGCTCCTGTTCGCGGCCGGCCCGATTGCCGGCTGGACCTCAACCGTATTCCCGCCCTATTTCGTCATGGGCGCAGCGTTTTCCGGCTTTGCCGTGGTGTCGATGATTGCGATCGTGCTTCGTCACGCCTTCGGCCTGCATGACGTCGTGACCGATCGCCATCTCGATCTCCTCGCCAAGCTCCTGCTTGCATGCGGGTTGATGACCAGCTTCGGCTATGTCGCGGAAGCGTTTGACGCGCTGTATTCCGGCGAAGACTATGATGTGCAAACGCTGGTGGATCGCCTTAGCGGGCAATATGCCTGGAGCTATTGGGGCGCCGTGATCCTCAACTTCGTGCCGCTACAACTCCTTTGGTGGAAAGCGGTGCGGCAAAAGCCGGTGGTGCTGTTTGTTGTCGGCGGCTGCGTCGTGGTCGGCATGTGGCTCGAGCGCTACATGCTTCTCGTCACCACGCTTTACCGCGATTACCTCGTATCGTCTTACGGCGAATACCACGCAAGCTTCTGGGAATGGTCGCTATTTGCCGGCATGCTCGGCGTCTTCTTCACGCCGTTCCTCCTTTTCGTGCGCTACCTGCCGATGATCTCGGCCTTTGAAATCAAGGAAGCGCTGTTCGAGGATCGGGGCGAGCGGAAAGGCAAAGCGGGAGGGGCCAGCGTTCATGCTTGAACCCAACGCAACCGAGCACGAGACCTTCGGCGTTCTGGCGGAATTTCCGACCGCCGAAGCATTGATCGACGCCACGAAGGCTGCGCGTGAAGCAGGCTACCGGCAGATTGACGCCTACACGCCCTTTCCGGTTGAAGACGTTTGGAAAGCGCTTGAGGTCAAGGACAACCGCGTTCTTTGGCTGACGCTGGCGGGCGGCGTTCTGGGTGCCGCCGGTGGCTATGGTCTTCAGGTCTACACCAACCTCGCCTATCCCATCATCGTCGGCAGCCGGCCCCTCGTGGCGCCGCAAGCCTTTATGCTGATAACCTTCGAGATGATGGTGCTGGGCGCGGTGCTCGCCGGCATCTTCGGCATGCTTGTTCTGAACCGATTGCCGCGCCTGAACCATCCCGTGTTCGATGCCGAGCATTTCGGATTCGGCGGCAAGGATCGCTTCTTTCTGATCGTGTTCGGCAACGATCCGAAATTCGACGAGCAAAGCGTGCGCGGCTTTTTCGATGCGTCCGGTGCATCTGGTATCCAGACCATCGAGCATGCGGAGGAACCGCAATGAGGCCGTGGTCGGTTGCTCTTCTCGCCGGCGTGCTTCTGTCCGGCTGCAACGAGATGGGCCGCCAACCGCGCTATGACAGTTCCGAGCCGAGCCGGCTGTTTGCCGACGGCAAGTCGCTGCAAAGCGCGCCCGAAGGCACTGTGGCCCAGGATGCGCCCGCCCGCCTGGCTGCCCTAACAACGCGGCCTCCGATGTCGGCAGCCCTTCTGCAACGCGGCCAGGAACGCTACGCCATCAACTGCGTGCCGTGCCATGACCTGGCGGGGGATGGTCATGGAACAGTGCCGGCGCGAGGCTTTCCGCAACCGCCGAGCTTTCACGAACCGCGCCTCGTTGCAGCCAACAGCGCCTACTTCGTCGATGTGATCACCTACGGTCATGGCGTGATGTATTCCTATGCCGCGCGGGTGGAGCCGGCCGATCGCTGGGCCATCGCCGCTTATGTCCGCGCCTTGCAGCTGGCGCGCCGCGCACCGGCGGATGCGCTCAGCAACGCCGACCGTCAGGCGCTTGGAGGCGGCAATGGCAGCTGAGGTCGCCCGCATGCCCTTTCGGCTGCCGCGCCTCGGTTGGCTTGCCCTGGCCGGTGCGGCCTTGTGGTGCGTGCTGGCGGTGATCTGGCCGAGTGCCTTTTTGCGCGGCTGGCTCGCCGTTGTGTTTCTGGTGAGCGGAAGCGCGGTCGGCACGCTGGTTCTTTGCGCCATGATGCAGCTTATTCCCGGCCTATGGGACGAGGAACTGGAGCCAAGTGCGCAACGTGTTGCGGCATTCACCCCGTTCGCGGCGCTGCTGTTCCTGCCGATCCTGATCGGCGCTGGTTGGCTTTATCCTTGGGAGGCATCGGGGGGCAAAGGCGCGTTCCGCGAGGTCTGGATGATGCCGTTTTTCTGGGGCACGCGCGCCATTCTGTTCTGGCTGTTTGCCGCCGGGTACGGCTTGATCCTGCAAAAAAACAAAGCGAGCCCGTCCGTTGTGGTCACCGGACTGATCCTGCTCATCCTGTTTTTTATTCCGATCGCCGTCGACTGGTTCCTGTTTCTGGATCCGGAAGCGCATTTTTCGGGCTTTGCCCTGACGGTGCTGGCGAGCTTTTTCCTTAACGCACTTTGCGTCAGCATCCTTCTGGCACTGGTTTTGGGCACTCCCATGAAGCGGCCGGAGATCCTGGGCAGCCTGCTTTTGGCGGCGCTGCTGAGTTGGGCCTATTTCGGGTTCATGCAATATTTCATCACCTGGTCGGACAACCTGCCCTTTGGCGTGCACTGGTACGAACGGCGCGCGGTCGGCGCCTGGGGCTTGATCGAAATGATGATGGTGGCGCTCCATCTCCTGCCCTTGCTGTTGTTGTTATTTGGTCCGGTCCGGCGCGGTGTTGGCTGGATCAGCGGCTTGTGTTGCGTTGTTTTGGCGGGGTCCGCGCTGGAAGCCCTTTGGCTGGTTGTGCCCGGTGAAACCCGCCAGACCCTGGCCATGTTGGCTGCCTTGCTGGCGGCAGGCGTGTTTGGCTGTGCCGCTTCGAGCGTCTGGTCGATCAGGCACAAGGGGGCTGCATGACGGAGGTCGCCAAAGCCGAACCGCAAGGTTCGCAAGCGCAAGGCGCGCCACACGCGCATTACGAACCGGACCAACTGCCGGCGCGAAAAGTGCTGATAGCGGCTGGCGGTGTTTTTGCAGGCATCGCTGTCGCGGTCGGCGTCGTTTCCGGCCTTTTTGCGATCTTCGGCTGGCTCCATCCCATAGCCCCCGCCGAGCCGATCCAACGCCTTGAGCAACCCACCGTCGGACCGGATCTGCAAACCACACGCAACGGAGAGCGTGCCGCAATTGAAGCGCGTGCGCTGGCCGAGCTTGCACGTTACCACTGGGCCGACAACACCCACGCTTATGCGCAGGTGCCGATCGACCGCGCCATGGAAATCCTTGCCGAGCAAGGCTGGCCCGATGGGGAAGCGACCCCATGAGGTGGCTTGCTCTCCTGCTCAGCCTTTTCGCCGCAGCACCGGCATTGGCCCTGTTTGATCCTTTCGCGGCCACGGGGATCGACAATCGTGCAGGCGCGTCGGTTCCCCTCGACGGCACCTTCTTGCAAGCATCCGGCACACCGATCACGCTGCGGGAACTCTCCGAAGGCAAGCCGCTCGTGCTGGTCCCCGTTGTGCATGATTGCCCCAACATCTGCGGCACGACCCTACGCGGCGTGGCTGATTCCATCGAGCAGATCCGGTTTGTTCCCGGGCGCGATTTCACCCTGGTTGCTTTCGGCATCGACCCTCGTGAACAGCCCGCGGCCGCCCAACGCAATCTCGACGAGCTCGGGCGCTCGGCAAGGCAGCTCGTCGAATCGGGCGGCATTCACGCGCTGACCGGCGCGGAGGGCACGATCCGCGCGGTGACCTATGCCATGGGATTCCGCTACGCCTTCAACCCGGATGCAGACCAATACGCACATCTCGCGGCCACGGCGGTCTTGACGCCTGACGGACGCCTGTCGCGCTGGCTTTACGGCTTGGCGCCCGATCCCACCGACCTGCGCCTGGCGCTGACAGAAGCCGGCGATGGCCAGGTCGGCTCCTTCGCTGACCAGCTGCTGCTGCTTTGCTACCATTACGACCCGGTGACCGGCCAATATGGGTCCACGATCTGGACGATCCTGCGAACCGGCGGGGTCGTTTCGGCAGCCTTGCTGTTCGGCTTCATCGGCGTGGCGCTTCGGCGCGAACGCAAGACCGTCCGGAGCGACGCGCCTTGAGCGGCTTTCTTCCCTTCTGGCCCGAACAGGCCTCCGCCTATGCCGCTTCCGTGGACCGACTGGTGCTGGCTTTTTCAGCGCTGATCATCGTTCTTTCCGCGCCAGTTTTCCTTTTGATCATCGCCTTTGCGATCAAGTACCGGCGCGGCAAGCCGGCGGACCGCTCCCATCCCATGAACCGAAATGTGTGGGTGGAAACATCGTGGGCGGTGATCCCGTTTCTGCTGATCCTGATCTTCTATGTCTGGTCGACCCAGCTGTATTTCGGGTTGCATCGTCCGCCTGCCGACGCGCTGGAAATCGAGGTCGTTGCCAAGCAGTGGATGTGGAAGTTCCAGCACGCAGGCGGCCAAGGCGAGATCAACGAGTTGCATGTGCCGACCGGCACCAACATCAAGCTCAACATGATCTCGCAGGATGTCATCCATTCCTTGTACCTGCCGGTTCTCCGCATCAAGCAGGATGTGCTCCCCGGCCGCTACACGACGCTCTGGTTCAATGCCGACAAGCCCGGCACCTACCGGATGACCTGCGCCGAATTTTGCGGCACCGACCACTCGGTGATGGGCGGCAGCATCGTGGTGCAGGAGCCCGACGGCTTTTCGCTGTGGCTGGAAACATCTGCCACCGACAGCACGCTGGCCGCCCAGGGCGCTGCCCTGTTTCGGCGCTTCGGCTGTTCCGGCTGCCATGAGCCGCATTCGAGCGTCCGAGCGCCGTCGCTCGCCGGCATCTATGGCCAACCCGTGGCGTTGAACAACGGCACCGCCGTCATTGCTGACGCGCAGTATATCCGCGACTCGATCCTGCTGCCGAACGCACAGGTGGCCGCCGGCTATGCCCCGATCATGCCGACCTTCGCGAACGTCGCAACCGAGTCCGACCTGATCGCGCTGACCGCCTATATCCAGTCGCTGGCGACAGATAATAGCCGCTCGGCCCCGATACCCACCAACATCGCGCCAGAAGGAACTGCCCCTTGAGCGCGCTGAGTAAAACCAGCGAAGATGGCTCGATCATCGGTCTGGAACACGAGCCCGCGGGCGAAACCCGACATGAGCGCGAAAGCTACCTGCGTGCGGGCCACACGCTGCGCTCCTGGCTGTTGACCACCGACCACAAGCGCATCGCCCTGCTTTATCTGGTTTCGGTGACCTTCTTCTTTTTCATCGGCGGCTTGGCGGCGGCGATCATGCGGGTGGATCTGCTCACGCCGGAAGCCGATCTCCTCACCAACGAAGGCTATAACCGCGCCTTCACGCTGCACGGCGTGATCATGGTGTGGTTCTTCCTGATCCCGTCGATCCCCAACGTGTTTGGCAATTTCCTGATCCCGCTGATGATCGGCGCGCGCGACCTCGCCTTTCCGCGGCTCAATCTCCTGTCGTGGTATATCTACTGGCTCGGCGGCCTGTTTACGCTCTGGGTGCTCGTATCGGGCGGCGTGGACACCGGCTGGACCTTCTACACGCCGCTGTCCTCGATGTTTGCGCAAGGCAATGTCGTGATGGCGGCGACGGCCGTCTTCATTGTTGGCTTTTCATCGATCCTGACAGGGCTGAACTTCATCGTCACCATCCATACGATGCGGGCCCCGGGCATGCATTGGGGTCGGCTGCCGCTATTTGTATGGTCGCACTATGCGACCTCCGTGATCCTTGTTCTGGCAACGCCCGTTCTGACGGTGACACTGGCACTGATCGCAGCCGAGCGCCTGTTCGGCCTGGGGATCTTCGATCCCGCGCTTGGCGGCGATCCACTGTTGTACCAGCACCTGTTCTGGTTCTACTCGCATCCGGCCGTATACATCATGGTGCTGCCCGGCCTTGCCGTCGTAAGCGAGCTGGTGGCAGCCGCCGCCCGCAAGCCGGTGTTCGGCTATTGGTTCGTGGCCTATTCCTCCATCGCCATTGCGGCGATCGGCTTCCTCGTCTGGGCCCACCACATGTTTGTGTCCGGCATGTCGATGTATGCCGGGGCCGTGTTCTCGTTTCTAAGCCTGGTGGTCGCCGTGCCGTCCGGCATCAAGGTCTACAACTGGACCGCGACCTTGTGGAAAGGCCACATTTCGCTCGACCCGCCCTTCCTGTTCGCGATGGGCTTTATCGGCTTGTTCGTGGTCGGTGGCCTGACGGGGCTGATCCTCGCCATGCTCGCGGTGGATGTGCATGTGCACGACACCTACTTCGTGGTGGCCCATTTCCACTACATCATGGTGGGCGGAACGGTGTCGGCCTATTTCGGCGCCCTCCACTTCTGGTGGCCAAAGATGACCGGGCGGCTTTACCCCGTTTTCTGGGGGCGCGTCACGGCGGTGATGATCTTTGTCGGCTTCAACCTCACCTTCTTTCCGCAGTTCATCCTCGGCTTCCTCGGCATGCCGCGGCGCTACCATGTCTACGATCAGCAGTTTCAGGTGCTTCACGTTCTTTCGTCGACAGGCGCCACCATTCTCGGCTTCGCCTATCTTTTTCCACTGATCTACCTGCTTTACGCCTTGCGTCACGGAACACCCGCTTCCGCCAATCCGTGGGACGTGACTGGACTGGAATGGACGGTTCCTTCACCGCCGCCGAAGCACAATTTCGAGCGCATTCCGCTGGTGACACGGAAGCCCTATGACTACGAAGTTGAGAAGGAAGAACAGTCATGAGCCGCGCTGCTGCCAGCCCGCCGCTCGTTCCACCTGCCAAACAGGAGCATGATGCGACCCTGTTTGGCATGGGCATCTTTCTTGCCAGCGAATTTCTTCTGTTTGGGGGCTTGTTCACGATCCTGGTGTTCTACCGCATCGTGCATGGGCACGAGGTGGTGGAGGCGTCCAAGGAGCTCCATCTCTGGATCGGGGCGCTCAACACCGTCGTGCTTTTGACCTCGAGCCTTGCCGCTGCGCTGGCCGCAAAAAGCGCCAAGGATGGCGACCAACGACTGACGCAACGGCTGCTTTTGGCCGCCGCGGCGCTGGGCGCGGTGTTTCTCGTGATCAAGGCGGGCGAATATAGCCTTGAATACGGTGACGGAATGCTGCCGGTGCCCGGCGGCGGAGGTCAGCTGGTTGAACCCCTCAGCCGCCTCTTCATGAACATTTATCTTGTGGCCACAGGGCTGCATGCCGTTCACCTGACGATCGGCATCGGCCTTTTCGTGTTCACCGCTTTCCGGATCTGGCATCGCTCGATCCGGCTCCCGCAAGACCAGCTCTCCATTGTCGTGCCGACGCTTTACTGGCACCTCGTGGATATCGTCTGGATCTTTTTGTATCCCGCGCTTTACCTTCAGCGGTGACACGGATGCCCGGTTTACGAGCCCTGCTCCCCGTTTACGTCGCGCTTTTGGCGCTGCTGGCGACCACTCTGGGCGCCAGCTACCTGCCGCTTGGCGGCTGGAGTCCCGTGGTGAGCACGGCGGTTGCGCTTGCAAAGGCGGCTCTGATCGCCGGGTTCTTCATGGAACTGCGGCTGGAGGGCGCGGCTCTGCGCCTTGCCGTGTTTGCCGGCCTGTTCATGTGCGCGATCCTGCTTGTGATGAGTTCCGTCGATCCGTTGACACGGTAAAGCAGACCGTGGACATCTCGTGGCGATTGCAGGTGCTTTGGCGCTGGCCGATGCCTGCGCTGTCCAAATTGGTCATCGCGAAAGCTTGACCGCGCGGCCAAGCGTGTAGCCGCCGTCGATGGTCATGAGTTGTCCTGTCATCTTGGTGGCGTCGCAAGCAAGAAAGATGGCGCCGGCCGCGATCTCTTCCGGTGAAGAGATGTCGCCCAGCGCCGAGGCTTCGGCAAAGCCCCGCGCAACGCCGGCAAATGCCTCCTTGCCAAGCCCGTCCTTCATCCAGCGCGAACTGATCATGCCCGGCAGCACAGCATTGACGCGCACCTTCGGTGCAAGCAGACGCGCCAATGCGAGCGTCATGCTGTTCAGCGCGCCCTTGGACGCGATGTAGGCCAGCGAGCTGCCATTGCCGGTCGGACCAGCGATGGACGAAATATTGACCACCGCGCCCTTGTTGCTGCGCGTCAGGTGCTCGGATGCGGCGCGGACCATCTGGTAGGTGCCGACGACATTGACATCGAAGACGCGGTGAAAGTCCTCGGAATTCTGCGCTTGGAGGTTGGCGAGCGCGGTGAACTGCGTGGTTCCGGCCGAATTGATCAGGATGTCCAGCCGACCCCAGCGTTCCACGACCTCCGACACCATGCGGCGGCAATCCGCGTCATCGGCCACGCTGCCCTGGATGGCGAGGGCATCGGCACCGGCCTCTTTCAGCGCCGCCACGGTTGCTTCTGCTTCGGCAGCGCTGCGGCTGTAATTCACCGCCACATGATAACCGCGCTCCGCCAGCATCGCGGCCGCAGCCGCACCGACACCCGTTCCTCCGCCGGTGATCAGCGCGACGCCTGCCCTGCCATTAAATGGTCAAAGCCCCATGTAAGCGGCCTGAATGGCCGGATCGCCCACAAGTTCGGCGGAAGCCCCGTTTCGCACGAACCGCCCATGGTCTAGTACATAGGCTCGATCGGAGACTTCCAGTGCTTCCTGCACGTTCTACTCGACGAGGACGACGGTGAGGTACGAACAGGCTTCAACTTCAAAGGCATTAGCTTCAACGCGAGAATTTCAGACAAATAACCCATAGGCGGGATGAGATAGCGCGACGAGTGACCGCCACGGTGACTGTGAGAAATCCCCGCGAATCACCACCAAATGGACCGCAAAACCCGTTCTTGATCCCAGGTCGGTGCGCGAAGTGTTGCGCGTGCTGGAAGCAGAAGGGCTCATCACGACGCGTCCCGGGCGCTCCGGCGGCGGCTCTATAACCGTTCAGCTTCCGGGCCGCGGCTCGGTGGCTCCCTCTATGCAGCTCTTCGTCCGAAGCCACTTGACCCGGCTGAAAGCCATTGAGGCTCGCGACGCAAAAGGAGCTGCGGCGGGCATGGAAAAACACGGGTCGGCTTACGCTGATGTTATGCGCAGCAAGCTCATGACCAAGATCGCGGCAGCCTAACCAGGCAAACACGGAACGCTGTTCTCGGGCGCCAGGAGCGACTGAACGCACACGACACCAACAAACGAAAAAGCCGCTGGGGATTTCACCCAACGGCTCCAGCATTCCTCGCTTTCCAAACGCCAGTACATCCGTGGTCGAACATCCAGCGAGGGCTCCGCGCGTCGACCATCTTGTGTGGGATGCGCGTTCGCAATCTCCATATGGGAACACCTCCAACCCCTTTCAAGCGGCACGGCTGAAATGCGGTCTCAAATTTAGGCGGAACCTGCACGGGGCATCAGCATTGTTTCGCCCAAGCAGGCAATTCGCAGACGACTCAAAAAGCACGGAAGGGGCCCAATGAAACCTTTGATGATGATCCTCGGCGGTTTCTGTTTGACGGCCGGCACCTTCACAGCAGGAGCGGTGGCGGCGACAGCATTGCTGGCGGCCAAGCCGGTGGAAACGCATTCCTTCGACGCGGGTGCGACCGGTCTTTGGACCTCCCAGCCGGTGCGTGTTGATCGCGAGGATCCGACACTTCAGCGCGCGACGGCCACCGAGCAGCAGCTTGCGTCCCTGCCCCCCGCGAAGGAAAGGTCGGACGCTTCCGAACGCAACAACCACGCCATCGATGACATGGTCACGTCGGCCCTACCGGTGGCAGAAGAACCCACCGTGGATGAAAGGCTCCTCGCCGCGCATTTGGACTGGTGCTCGAGCCGCTATCGCTCGTTCAGCCCCTCGGACAACACCTATCGCCCTTACAGCGGCGGAAAACAGCAATGCGTGTCGCCCCACCTCTCCGAGGCGGCGCCGAGATTGAGCGCAAGCATCGAACCGGCTCACGAGGAAGAGGCGGTTTTCCAGCAGGCGTCCTTTGCAACAAGCGCTTCCGGAACCGCTACCTTGTCACAGGCCCATATTCGCGATTGTTCGCAGCGCTACCGATCCTACCGGATCGAAGATAACACATACCAACCTTATGGCGGTGGCCCTCGCCGCCAGTGCGATTAGCGATTTCGGGGAAGCCAGAATTTTCGAGACGACGGCTTGATCAGCCGTCGTTTTCTTTTTGTGCACTGCGAACATTTGGTCGCAACCTGCGTTGAAGCGCGGGAGTAACCAAGCCACATGACATTGCAGCAGGGTTTGTCGTTCGCCGTCATCTTCGCCATGATGGCGGCTTTCGTTTGGGGGCGATATCGCTACGACATCGTCGCCGTCGTGTCGCTTCTGGTTGCGGTCGCTGTGGGGGTCGTCAAACCTGAGCGGGCCTTCTCCGGATTCGCCGATGACATCGTGATCATTGTGGGCAGTGCGCTGGTGGTCAGCGCCGGCGTCGCTCGATCGGGCATAACCGAGCTGTTGATTCAGCGTTACCTGCCCAAGATCACCGCGGTCCGCATGCAACTGGTGCTGCTTGTCACGGTCGTGACCGTGTTGTCGGGCTTCGTGAAGAATATCGGCGCCCTGGCAATCATGATCCCGATCGCCTTTCAGTTCGCCAAGCGCAGCAATGTTTCAGCCTCCGTGTTTCTGATGCCGATGGCATTCGGATCATTGCTGGGCGGGCTGACCACGCAGATCGGCACGTCACCCAACATCATCGTGTCGCGTCTGCGGGGAGAACTCGGGGGCGAGCCCTTCACGATGTTCGACTTCACGCCTGTTGGTGCCGCACTGGCCTTGATCGGCATCGCCTTTCTGGCGTTCGGCTATAAGCTTCTGCCACAACGCCAGCGCGAAACGGCGGCGATCCACGAAGCCATCGACATCAAGAACTACATCACGGAAGCGCAGATCACGGAGCGTTCTGCTCTCCTCGGCAAGACGGTCGCGGATCTCCTGCATTCAGCCGAGGGCAATGTGATTGTCTCCTCGATCCTGCGCCAGAAAACCGTCAAAGTGACGCCGCTTCCGGACGTGACACTCCGCGAAGGCGACATGCTTATCCTCGAAGGTGAGCCGGAGGCGCTGGATCGGCTCGTCGCGCAGGAAGTTCTATCGGTGACGGGTGACCGGCAGGTACGGGCCGGCAAGGCAGAAACCGAGATCGGCGCGATCGAAGCGGTGATTAGCGAAAACTCGATCCTGATCGGACTGTCGGCCAAGCAACTCGCTTTGTTCGACCGCTTCAACGTCAACCTGCTCGCCGTGAGCCGCAAGGGCGAACACATCAAGGAGCGCTTGAGCGACATCCGCTTCCGGATCGGGGATGTGCTCGTGCTGCAGGGCGACCGCGAGGCGTTGCCCGCCGTTTTGCGCGAATTCGGTTGCTTGCCGCTGGCAGAACGCTCGATCTTGCTCGGCAGCGTACGCCGCGGGCTGGTGCCGCTCGCGATCCTTGCTTGTGCCATGGGTCTGACCGCCACGGGTACCGTTCCGGTCGCCATCGCCTTCTTTGCAGCAGCCGTGGCGATGGTCCTGTTCAAGGTTGTGCCGACGCGCGAGGTTTACGGCGCAGTGGACGGTCCGATCCTCGTGATGCTGGCCGCCCTCATCCCGGTGTCTGAGTCCCTGCGCGAAACGGGAGCGACCGACCTGATCGCGGGAGGCTTGGTGCAGGTGGGCCAATTGTTGCCAGGCTGGGGAGCCCTGGGCTTGATTATCCTGGTGGCGATGGCGATCACCCCCTTTCTCAACAACGCCGCGACCGTTCTGGTGATGGCGCCCATTGCGGCGAGCTACGCGTCGGGGCTCCATTTCCGGCCAGATGCCTTCCTGATGGCGGTGGCCATCGGCGCCGGGTGCGATTTCCTGACGCCGATCGGCCACCAGTGCAACACACTGGTGATGGGTCCGGGCGGGTATCGCTTCAGTGACTACCCGCGGCTGGGGCTGCCATTGTCGATCATCGTGGTTTTGGCTGCCGTGCCGCTGCTGATGATCGTGTGGCCGCTCACCTAACGATCATCGCGGGGCGGAAGCCTCCGCTCCAAGCGCGAAGGCTTTCGGATCGAAGTCTGCCCGCGATACCTCGTCGGGGGAAAGCAGTAGCCCTCGCTCCAGGATGCGCCTTGCTGCCACGTGATCCGCGGGCTTGTTCACGGACTCAACGCCAAGCAGTCGCCCATGGCGAAAGCAATAAACGGAGAAAGCGCCGGCCGCGCGGTCGCCAGTGACGACGGTGCTGTCGTAGCCCGTGGTGATTCCGGCAATCTGCAAACGCAGCGGGCCTTGGTAGCTCCAGAACCATGGCAGGCTCTGGTAGGGTGCCGTTTCGCCGGTGACGACGCGGTTAGCTACCAGCTTCGACTGGTCGTTTGCGTTCTGCACGGATTCAACCCGCAGAAGATCCCCGGTGTGTGCGCTGGGGAAACGCGCGCAATCACCGATCGCGGAGATCGCAGGGTCGGCTGTCAGCAAGCATGCGTCAACCACAATGCCGTTCGCCACAACGAGACCGGCAGCTTCCGCAAGGTCGACATTGGGCGTGACGCCGATGCCGACCAGCACTGTGGTTGCCGGGATGAATCGCCCGTCGCTCAACACAACTTCCGCTACCTTGCCTTGGTTTCCACGCAGGGCCGTCACCTGGGTGCCAAGCAAGATCTGGGTTCCCGCTGCGGCGTGCGCCTCGGCAAAGAAGGTCGAGATTTCGGTGGAAACCGCGCGTCCCATCACGCGACCCGCCGCCTCAATCACGTGAACCTGCATGCCGGCGCTTCTGGCGGCAGCTGCCATTTCGAGACCGATGAAGCCCGCGCCAACAATGGCGATGGATTGGCCTTCGATCAGCCGCGCGCGCAAGCGGCTGGCGTCGTCCAGCGTCCGCAAGCCGAACACGCCATCAAGATCATGACCCGGAACCGAAAGCACGTTGTTGCGGGCGCCCGTTGCGAGAACGAGGTGCTCGTAGGAAAGCGTTTCGCCCCCGTCGAGGCGCACCTTCTTGCCGGGGCGATCAATGGAGTGCGCATGCACACCGGTTCGCAGGTCGATCCGGCTGCTCGCAAAGAACGCGTCGGGCCGAAGCATCAGGGTTTCGGGAAGGGCATCGCCCTTGAGGAACTCCTTCGACAAAGGCGGGCGGCGATAAGGCAGATGCGGCTCATCACCAACAAGCGTGATGTCGCCCTGATAGCCCTTCGTGCGCAGGGCCACCGCCGTTCCGACGCCGGCCTCGCCCGTTCCGATGATAACGATCCCGCTCATTCCGCCCCGCTGTTGTTCCGCCGCAGGCGAAGATCACGCCTCGCATCGGCTGCAAGCAGGCTTGGGACCAGTTGCACTGGCCCTGTCAAGCGGGATCTGAGCCGTCAAAGCGGCCGGCGCAGCCTTTTGGCGATCAGGCCCACGACGCCTTCGCGGAACAGGAGCACCGCGATCACGAAGATGAAGCCCTGGATGATGGTGACCCAGGCGCCGAGGCTCGCCAGGTAGTTCTGCATGGTGACGATGATCGCGGCGCCCACAAGCGGCCCGAACACCGTGCCCATGCCACCGATCAGCGTCATCAACACCGCCTCACCCGACATCGACCAGTGGACGTCGGTGAGTGAAGCCAGCTGGAACACGATCGCCTTGGTGGCGCCGGCAAGACCGGCGAGAGCGGCGGACAACACGAACACGGTCAGCTTGTAGTTGTTGACACGGTAGCCAAGCGAGATGGCGCGCGGCTCGTTTTCGCGGATCGCCTTCAGCACCTGCCCGAACGGCGAATGGATGATCCGGTAGATCGCAAGCAGACCGCCAAACACAATGGCCAGCACCATGAAGTAGAGCGACATGTCGGAGTTCAGGCTGATCACGCCGAACAGGTCGCCGCGCGGGACGTTCTGGATGCCGTCTTCGCCGCCCGTGAAGGGCATCTGCAGCGCGGCAAAATAGACCATCTGCGCAAAGGCGAGCGTCACCATGGCGAAGTAGATGCCCTGCCGCCGAATGGCAAAGCTGCCGATCACCAGGCCAAGCAGCGCGCCGCTCAAGGTGCCAAGGATGATCGCGACCTCCGGCGTCAGGCCCCAAACCTTGGCGGCATGGGCCGACACATAGGCCGCACCGCCGAAAAAGGCAGCATGCCCGAACGACAGAAGGCCGCCGAAGCCCAGCAGCAGGTTCAAGGCGCAGGCAAACAGCGCAAAGCACATCACCTTCATCAGGAACACTGGATAAAGGAAGAAGGGTGCGATCAAGGCTAGCCCGAGCAGCAGGGCAAAGATGGCGATGTGGTAGCCGGGCATCGCACCGGTGGTGCGTTCTTCCGGAAGGCGCATCGTGTTGGGTTCAGCAACAACGGACATCAAGCAGTTCTCCCGAACAGACCCGCAGGTTTCACAAGCAGCACGAGGGCCATGATCACAAAGATCACGACGGCCGATCCTTCGGGGTAAAAGACGCGGGTCAGCCCCTCAACAAGGCCGAGCCCAAAGCCGGTGAGAATAGAGCCCAGGATCGAGCCCATGCCGCCGATCACCACCACGGCAAACACCACGATGATCAGGTCCGCGCCCATGTTGGGATTGACCGAATAGATCGGCGCGGCAAGCACGCCGGCAAAGGCGGCAAGCGCAACACCGAAGCCGTAGGTCAGCGTGATCATGCGCGGCACGTTGATGCCGAACGCGCCAACAAGCGACGGGTTTTCGGTTGCCGCGCGCAGGTAAGCGCCGAGCTTGGTTTTTTCGATCACGAACCAGGTGGTGATGCAAACCGCCAGCGAGGCAACGACGACCCAGCCGCGGTAGTTCGGCAGGAACATGAAGCCGAGGTTCTGGCCGCCTGCGAGCTGGCTGGGGATCGTATAAGGCAGGCCCGAGATGCCGTAGTAGTTGCGCGCAAAGCCCTGAATGATCAGCGCGAGGCCGAAGGTCAGGAGCAGTCCGTAAAGATGATCGAGGTGGTAAAGCCGCGAGATCAGGACCCGCTCAAGCACCACCCCGGTGAAGCCCACGATGATCGGCACGAGCAACAGCGCCCACCAGTAGTTGATGCCGAGGTAGTTCAAGAGCATCCAGGACACCAGCGCACCCAGCATGTACTGCGCGCCATGGGCGAAATTGATGATGTTGAGAAGACCGAAGATGATGGCCAGCCCCAGCGACAGGATCGCATAAAAGGCGCCGTTGATAAGGCCGAGCAGCAACTGCCCGAACAAGGCTTGGGGCGGAATCCCGAGAAGGTCGATCATTCAAGCATCCTGAAACCGGCAGTCGAGAAAGGCGCCGGCGCACACAAGCGCCGACGCCTCCGGATCGTGTGGGGTCTTACTGGACGAGCGAGCAGCCGCCCTGGTCGAGCGGGCGGAAGGCTTCCTCGGCCGGAATGGTGGAAACCAGTTCGTAGAGGTCCCATTCACCCTTCGACTGATCCGGCGACTTCACGCGGAACAGGTAAGCAGGGTGGATCTTGCGGCCGTCCTTGCGGATCTCGCCCTTGCCAAACAGCGGATCGTCGGTCGGCATTTCCTTCATCTTCGCCATGACCTGGGTAGCGTCCTTGCTGTCTAGCTCATCCACCGCCTTCAGGTAATGCAGCACGGAAGCATAAACGCCGGCCTGTACCATGTTCGGCTTCTTGCCTGCCTTTTCTTCGAAGCGCGCCGACCATTCGCGAGTCTGGTCGTTCAGGTCCCAGTAGAAGGTCTCCGACAGGTAAAGGCCCTGCGCCGTTTCCAGGCCCAGCGACTTGATGTCATTGATGAAAACCAGGAGACCTGCAAGCTTCTGACCGCCCTGGACAATGCCGAACTCAGCCGCCTGCTTGATTGAGTTGATCGTATCACCGCCGGCATTGGCAAAGCCGATCACTTCCGCACCGGACGACTGCGCCTGCAGCAGGAAGGAAGAGAAGTCGGTGCCTGGGAACGGGTGACGCACCGAACCCACCACTTCGCCACCAGCGGCCTTCACCACTTCGGACGTGTCGCGTTCGAGCGCCTGGCCGAAAGCGTAGTCGGCAACAACGAAGAACCACTTCTTGCCGCCGTCCTTCACCACTGCGCTACCGGTGCCGTTGGCCAGCTGCCAGGTGTCATAGGTCCAGTGCACGGTATTGGGCGAGCACGCCTTGCCGGTGAGATCGGAGGTACCGCCACCGGAGTTCATGAAGATCTTGTTCTTTTCACGGGTGATGTCGGAAACCGCAAGCGCGGTGGACGACGTCGGAACGTCAAGAATCACATCCACACCGTCTTGGTCGTACCACTGGCGGGCAATGTTGGAGGCGATGTCTGGCTTGTTCTGGTGATCGGCCGAGACGATTTCGACGTTGATGCCCTTTTCCGCGGGCTTGAAATCTTCAACGGCCATTTGCGCGGCAATCACGGAGCCTTCGCCCGTGATGTCGGAATAAACGCCGGACCGGTCGTTCAGGACCCCCAGCTTCACCGCAACATCCGCGAAAGCCGTGCTCGCAAACAGTGTCGCTGCGAGCGTCGCCAGCAGCAGGTTCGTTTTCTTCATCTTTCTCTCCTCCGTTCGGGCGCTTTGTCGCGCCTCCGTTCAGGCTCCCTACACGCCCAGATAGGCGTGCAATTTGTCCATGTTCGCATCGAGTTCGCTGTTTTCGATCATGTCCACCGTGCGACCTTGTTCGACGATGTAGTGCCGGTCAGCAACCGACGATGCGAAGTGGAAATTCTGCTCCACAAGCACGATCGTGAAGCCTTCTTTCTTCAGCCGTGCGATCGTGTGGCCGATCTGCTGCACGATCACCGGTGCCAGCCCTTCCGTGGGCTCGTCCAGGAGCAACAGGTTGGCGCCCGTGCGCAGGATGCGGCCGATTGCCAGCATCTGTTGTTCGCCGCCCGAAAGCTTGGTGCCCTGGCTCGACAGCCGCTCCTTGAGGTTCGGGAAAAGCTCGAAGATCTGCGGGACGGAAAGGCCGCCGTCGCGCACTTTCGGCGGCAGCATCAGGTTTTCCTGCACGGACAAGGAGGCGAAAACACCGCGTTCTTCCGGGCAGATCGCGATGCCTGCCTTGGCGATGTGGCGCGCCGGCAGGTGCATCAGTTCCTTGCCCTCGAACACAACCGAGCCCTTGCGCTTGGGCAGCATGCCCATGATCGACTTCAGCGTGGTGGTTTTGCCTGCGCCGTTGCGGCCAAGCAGGGTCACAACTTCGCCGGAGCGCACATCAAGGTCGATGCCATGCAAGACGTGACTTTCGCCATACCAGGCTTCAAGCCCGCGCACGGTGAGCAGCGGCGCTGCCGAAGCGGCGGTGGCGCGACGTTCGGTGGCGAGTGCAGCTTCAGCCATGACCGGCTCCAATATAAGCTTCAACCACGCGCGGATCCTGGGACACGGTGGCGTAATCGCCTTCGGCCAGAACCTTGCCGCGTGCCAGAACCGTGATCGTGTCGGACAAGGTCGCCACGACCGATAGGTTGTGTTCCACCATCAGGATGGTGCGGTTGGCCGAAATGCGCTTGATCAAGGCGGTGATGCGCTCGACATCGGCTTGCGCCATGCCGGCCATCGGTTCGTCCAGAAGCAGCATGTCGGGGTTCAGCGCGAGCGTCGTGGCGATCTCCAGCGCACGCTTGCGGCCGTAAGACAGTTCAGTGGCCTCGTGGTGGGCGAACTCGGCCAGGCCCACTTCCTCAAGCAGCGCCAGCGCTTCGTTGTCGAAGCGCGACAGGATCTTTTGCGAGCGCCAGAAGTCAAAACTGTCACCGCGCTTGCGCTGCAAGGCGATGCGGACATTTTCCAGCGCCGTCAGATGCGGAAACACCGCCGAGATCTGGAACGAGCGCACCAGCCCGAGCCGCGCAATATCCGCGGACAAGAGGTTGGTGATGTCCTTGCCGGCATAGGTGATCTTGCCCCTGGTGGGCTGCAGGAACTTGGTCAAAAGGTTGAAGCAGGTGGTCTTGCCAGCCCCGTTCGGCCCAATCAGGGCATGGATCTGCCCCCGGCGCACGGAAAGATTGACGCCATCGACCGCTACAAACCCCCTGAACTCCTTGGTCAGGTTCTCGGCCGCTAGAATGATGTCGCTCATCCACCCTCACGCTTCACAACTGTCGTCCGGCAGGCGCCGGGCTTCCTTTTGGTGAGACCTCCTCCCGAGAGGCTCGAGCCGTTGGGACCGGCTCACAGCTCGCGGCTGCGTGACGAACCAAGCATGGGACTGGCCCAAGTGCAAGCTAGCCTATGGGCTAATTGTCGAGAGCCGTTCAAACTTCCACAGCGCAGAACGAGAGGCCGTCGAACCGCGTGGATTGAGATCCTGACGTTGAGAATCCCTCACGCCTGCCCGCTCGCCTACTTCAGCGACCGAGCGTAACGCTTTTCACAAGCGCAAACACCGGCACGCCAGGACGCAAGGCGAGTTCATCCACGGAGCGGCGCGTCACGGAGGCATGAAGGTGTTCGCCGCCAACTGCAACGGCGACCGTCGCATCCGGCCCTGAATGAAGCGCAACCGACGCCACATGCCCCTCCTGGATGTTGAGCGCACTGGCTTGAACCGGGCGCTGCAAGGCAAGAGTGACGTCACGAGCCCTGACGCGAATCTTGATCCGTGCGCCGACGGGAGCGTTGAGCAGGGGCAGGAACCAGTTGCCGCCGGCAGACTGCAACTCGGTCAGGTGATAGGCGTGGTCATGCGCCTGCACCACAAGGTGGAGGATCGACCCCGCCTCGCCTTTCTCGCCGAGCGGAAGAAGATCACCATGGGTCAGAACGGTTTCAACTGGACCTTGTGCCGTCACCTGCCCATCACGCATCAGGATAACGTGACTTGCGAGGCGCGATACCTCGGCAACGGAATGGCTGACGTACACAATTGGGACGCGCAACTCGTCGCGTAGTTGCTCAATGTAGGGCAGGATTTCAGCCTTGCGGGCGTCATCCAGTGCCGCCAGGGGCTCATCCATCAAGATCAGGCGCGGGCTGGCCAGCAAGGCGCGCCCGATCGCGACCCGTTGCTTTTCACCGCCGGACAGATGGGCGGGCCGGCGGGCCAGAAGATGCCGGATGCCTAGCAGGTCGACTACTTGATGGAGGGAAGCATAGCGCTCGGAGGACGGCGTGAACCACTCTCCGTAGCGCAGGTTCTGCAGCACTGTCAGGTGCGGGAACAAGCGCGGGTCCTGAAAGACATACCCGACACGACGCTTGTGCGGCGGCACGAAAACGCCCTCCTTGACGTCAACAAGCACCGCGCCGTCGACGCTGATGCGCCCTGCTCTTGGCTTCGCAAGGCCGGCAATGAGGTTCACAAGCGTTGTTTTGCCGGAACCGGAGGGGCCAAACAGCGCAAGCAAGCCGTCCTGATTTTCGAAGCACATATCCAGGCCGAACGATCCTGCATGGTGGCGCACGTCGACTTGCAGGCTCATGCGGCGTGCATCCGCCGGTTCAAGCGTCGTGCCAATGCTTCCGATGCCAGCAAGGCCGCCATGGCGATGGCGATCGACACCAGCGTCAATCGCAGCGCACCGGTTTCGCCGCCCGGCACCTGCGTGAAGGTGTAGATAGCGGACGGCAGGGTCTGCGTTTCACCTGGGATGTTGGAAACAAAGGTGATGGTGGCGCCGAACTCGCCCATCGCCTTGGCGAAAGCGAGAATCATCCCGGCAAGGATCCCAGGCAGGATGAGCGGCAGGGTCACCGTCACGAACACCCAAAACGGGCCGGCGCCAAGCGTGCTGGCGGCGGCTTCAAGCTTGTGATCCACCGCTTCGATTGACAACCGGATGGCCCGCACCATGAGGGGAAAGGCCATCACGGCACAGGCAAGCGCTGCGCCTGTCCACCGAAACGAAAAGATCAGTCCGACCGATTGCTCAAGGAACGATCCAACCGGCGCCCGCCGGCCGAACACGAGCAGAAGAAGATAGCCGGTCACCACCGGCGGCAGGATCAACGGAAGATGCACCAACCCGTTGACCAGCGACTTTCCCCTGAATTCCTTGCGGGCAAGGACGAAGGCGAGCAGGACGCCGAAAGGCAGGCTAGCGAGGGTTGCCCAGACCGACACCCACAGCGACAAGCGTACGGCGCTCCACTCTTCGGGGCTCAACGCCAGCCAGTCCATTGCGCCCTGCCCTGCCCGCTCAGTTCGACACCGGAGAAAGCACGGTGAAGCCTTGGGCTGCAAACAGCGACCGTGCCTTTGCTGACTGCATGAAGCGAAGGAAGTCCTTGGCGTCAGCGCTTGTGGCTTCCGACGTCAAAGCCGCCGGATAAATGATCGGAGGATGGGTGGCCTCGGGAAAGGTGGCGACCACCCGCACCTTCGGTTGGGCCACTGCATCCGTCTGGTACACGATTCCCAGCGGAGCTTCGCCGGTGGCGACAAGGGCAAGCGCAGCCCGGACATTTTCCGCTTGCGCAACGCTTGAAGCAACAGATGGCCAGACACCGAGCTGCTCCAGCGCCGCCTTGCCGTATTTGCCTGCGGGTGCGGCATCCACATTGGCCATTGCAAGCTTGCCGCCTCCGAGAAGTGCTGGGAGTGGAAAACCCGGCGCGATCTCAGCGTTCACCGAACTGTCCGCAGGCGCCACGAGCACGATGCGATTGCCCAGGATTGGAGCTTGGCTGGCCTTCTGGATCAAGTTGCGATCGGCAAGATATTGCATCCAGTCGAGATCGGCTGAAAAGAAGATGTCGGCCGGCGCGCCGGCCTCGATCTGCCGGGCGAGTGCAGAGCTGGCCGCATAGGAAATCACGGCGCTTTTGCCGCCGTCTGCCTGCCATGCCGCGTTCACGGCATCGAGCGCGTTTTTGAGGCTTGCGGCAGCAAATACCGTGAGCTTATCGCTGGCAGAGGCCGGGCCGGAAAGGCCGGCTGCGACGAGCACGAGCGCAAGGGCGAAGGCCTTGCAGGACTTGATGCAAGCCAACATCGGATCGTCTCCTTTCGTACCGCCGGATACTCCAACCGGCCGCTCGGGCGCAGCCTAGCCGACCGGAAGCGGTCCGTCATTGGCTGTGCGGAGGGTCCAGGCAGTTTCTTCAGCGTATAGAAACACCTTAACAGGTGGTTCTTCCGCGCACATGTGCTAAGGAGCGCGGATCGTTCTGTTCGAACATTTGCCGCGAAACAGGACATGAACGCAATTCGGACGTATTCAGTGGCGATGGAACCGCGGAACGGCTTTCTTGCTCCGGACGCCGGCATGCCCCAAGCGGCTACCACGACACGAGCTAAGTGTCTCGAAAGGTTTGTCTTGCGACAATGGCTGCAGTTCCTGCATGCACCTTGACGTCCCGTCATGAACACCCGGATAGTCGCCGAGGCGAAGCTTTCGCTTCCGTGACAAGAACTGCACAAACACACATGCGAAGCTGCTCAGATCTCGATGATTAAAGTAGATACATTCAAGGAAGCTCTGCTCAGCTACCGCGCGATCCTCGGGGCTGTTGTTATTTTCAGCGCCGCCATCAACGCCCTCATGTTCGTTGGCCCGCTTTACATGCTGCAGGTTTACGACCGCGTTCTGCAAAGCCGCAGCGAGGTCACGCTCCTTGCCTTGACGCTGATCGCGGTTGCGATGCTGATCGTTTACGGCGTGCTGGAATGGATCCGCTCCCGCGTGCTTGTTCGCGCCGGCATGCAGTTCGATTCGATCGTGGCGAGCCCGCTTTTCACCCGCGTTGTATCGAGCGCCCTGTCATCGCCAAGCGCCCGCTCGGAGTTCGCGCTGGTCGACATCGACCGGCTGCGCGAGTTCCTCACCGGAGCAGGCCTCATTGCCCTGTGCGATGTGCCTTGGGTTCCGATCTTCCTTGCCGTGTGCTTCTTCTTCCATCCCTGGATCGGCTGGGTGGCAACGGCAGGCGCGGTCGTCATCTTCATCCTTGCAATCTTGAACGAAGTTGCAACCAAGAAGACGCTGAACGAAGCCAACACTTCGTCCCAGGCGGCCCAGCACTTCGCCAACACAACGCTCCAGAACGTCGAAGTCATTCGCGCCCTCGGCATGGAAAAGAGCCTGCGCGGCCGCTGGAGTGCGATGCACCGCAAAACGCTCGAACTTCAGGCAACCGCCAGCGACCGCGCCGGCGTTCTTTTGTCCGCGTCGAAATTCGTGCGCATGGTGCTGCAGGTTGCGATCCTCGGAACCGGCGCCTACCTCGCCCTTGAAAAGGAGATCTCCCCCGGTGTGATGGTGGCGGCCTCCATCATGATGGGCCGCGCACTGGCCCCGGTTGATCAGGTGGTTGGCCAATGGAAGCAGTTCATCGGTGCCCGCACCGCCTATGGGCGTCTCAAGGACCTTTTCAGCCGAGTGCCGGGTGAAGCGGAGCGTCTGGAACTGCCCGCGCCGGAAGGGCGCATGGCGGCGGAAAACCTAATTGTCGCCCCTCCGGGCTCGCGGTCGCCGATCATTGCCGGCGTTTCCTTTGTTCTGGAGCCCGGCGAAGCGCTGGCGGTTGTAGGACCAAGCGGCGCAGGCAAGTCTAGCCTCGTGCGTGCACTCGTGGGTGTCTGGCAGCCGCTTTCTGGAGCCGTGCGCCTTGATGGCTCCGAGCTCCAGCATTGGAACGCCGACGAACTCGGCAAGCATGTTGGATACCTGCCGCAAACTGTTGAACTATTTGCAGGAACGATCGCCGAAAACATCGCGCGGTTCAAGGAAGCCTCGGACGCGGACATCGTGCTGGCGGCCCAGCGCGCCGGCGTTCATGAACTGATCCAAAGCCTTCCCGACGGCTATGAAACGCAGATCGGAGTCGGCGGGCGGCAGCTGTCGGGCGGCCAGCGCCAGCGCATCGGGCTTGCACGGGCATTGTTTGGCGATCCTGCAGTGCTGATCCTTGACGAACCGAATGCCAATCTCGACATGGATGGCGAGGAAGCACTGGTACGCTCCTTGCGGGACCTCAAGGAACGCAAGCGCACGGTGATGTTTGTCAGCCACAAGATCGGTTTGCTTGCGCTGAGCGACAAGGCACTTATCCTTGCCGATGGCCGCATGCGCGCCTTCGGCCCGACAAAGGAAGTCCTGCAGCCGAAGGCCGTTGCGCCGTCTGCGCCCGTGCAGCAGATCGGCGAAGGTGGTGCTCCGCGCAACATGACAGTCGCGAGCTAGATCAATCAGGTGGCGTTCGCCGAAGGCGAGCCCAGGGAGAAATCAAGATGTTGAAGCTACCCGCACCAAACGGCTCCGAGGGCTTCTCGCCGCGCCCGTTCGTGGTTGCCGGCTATGTCACCATTGCCTTGGCGTTTGGTGTGTTCGGAACCTGGGCATCTACGGCGCCCTTGTCCAGCGGCGTGGTGGCATCTGGTCAGGTTGCCGTGTTCAGCAACCGCAAGGTCATCCAGCACTTCGAGGGCGGTATCGTTTCCGATATTCCCGTTCAGGAAGGCGACATCGTCGAGGCGGGCGACATCCTGGCACGGCTTGATCAGAAGCAGGCTGAGGGCAACTTCGAAATCCTGAGCCAGCGTTGGAATCTGCTGCGCGCAACCGAAGCGCGTTTGCAGGCCGAAGCGGCGAACCTGGAAACCTTGGAATTCCCGCCTGATCTCGTCGTGAAGGACGAAAATGGCGAGGAGCCGCTGCACATCCGCCTTCAGCGCAACTCCTTCCGAGACCGGCTCGCCACGAAAAAGGGGCAGATCGACATTCTCGGGGCCCGCATCGAGCAGCTGCAGAATGAGATCGTGGGGCTTGAAGCCCAGCGCGAATCCTTTGCCGAACAGCAAAGCTCGATGGTGGAGGAAATCACTCGCCTGACCAGGGGTCAGAAGGGCGGGGTGGTCGCAACCAACCAGGTGGCTCAGCTCACGCGCTCGCGCATCGAGATTGAAGGCAATCTGGGTCGCATCATTGCGGAAACGGCAAAGGTCAATCAAACCATCGCCGAAACACGGCTGCAGATCCTCCAGATCAGCCAGGAGTTCGTGGAACGCGCCAGCAACGAGCTGCGCGAGGTTCGCGATCAGGTCAACGAAACCAGCGAGCGGGTCATCCAGGCGCGCGACGTGCTGGACCGCACGGTGATCCGCGCACCGGTTCGCGGCATGATCCAGAACATTCAGATCCACACCAAGTCGGGCGTGGTTCGTCCCGCCGAACCGCTGATGGATCTGATCCCGCTGGATGACGATCTCATCATCAACGCGCGCATTCGCCCGATCGACATCGACAATGTCTCCATTGGCAACGTCGCCGAAGTCCGGCTGTCCGCCTTTTCCAGCCGCACCACGCCGATCATCTTCGGAACGGTCGAGGTGCTGTCGCAGGATGTGGTGCAGCCGGAGGATGAGCGGGTGGAGCCATACTATGTCGCCCGCGTGACGGTTGCCGAGAAGGACGTTCCCCCCAACGTGAAGGGGCGTCTGGTGCCTGGCATGCCAGCTGACGTAATCTTCGTGGGCGCCGAGCGCACGCTTGTCCAGTACCTCACCAAGCCGATGGCTGACTCGTTCTCCAAGGGTCTCCTGGAGCAGTAAGCGCGGCACTGTTGCCGACGTGCCGCGCTGCCGCGGCACGCGGCTGTCGGCACCCACAAGATATGTACTTCCGCGCCGGACGTGCTATCTTCCACTCCGTTCGACGCAAGCACTGGGTTTTGTATGCGCATTCTTCCGTTTCGCCGGTCCGCTGCATCCGAACCCGCGCCGGTTGCCCGCGATTGGTCGCAACAGGAGCTGGCCGATTTTTACCGGGCGCATCGCCTGCTGGTTCAGAACGGCGTCCAGATCGGCATGGATCGTGGCGTATCGGATGTCGGCGAGCCGTGGATGGTCTTCTTCGACACGGCAACGCAGGACGTGTTTCTTCACATCGCGCGCATCGACAACCGGTGCGTGCTGATCTGCGAAACGCTGCGGATCAAGCTCACCCGCAGCACGATCCATGACATCATCACGGATTTCGAAGCCGAAGTGCGGCAGGTCATCACGCTGCGTGAGGAACGGAACTCGAATGTCCTGCTCCATCCGGCAGCACGGATCATCATGTCGATCTCCGCGGTTTTCCTGCTTTTCAAGCTCGAAAACAGCCAGGCTCATGCCAAGGGCATCGTGATCGATCCAGCCACCGTCGACACCACCCGCAAGCAGGATCTCAGCGTCTCCGGCCGGATGCATCAGGTTCTTGGCCGCCTACTCGACATGGCGGACACGCCTGCGGCAGCGGCAGCCCTCGCAGGCGCCATCCTCACACTGGAATTTTCCCGCAGCCAGGCATCCGAGCATGGCAGCGGAGACACGGTCCTGGCCGCGCCTGAGTTGCCGCAGGACATCGGATCGCCTGTGGTCGAGGTCAGCCAGGACACTGCCGCATTGACTGTGGATCCTTTGCAGGCGCCCATCAATGGACCGGCTACAGAAGCCGTTCAGGTGGTTGCGCTCGACTTAGATGCGAAGGTTCAGATCGCGGTCAACGTCAAGGCAGTCCCAGCGGCTCCCGCCGCTGCTGCGGTGCGCATGGCGGCCGCGGACTCGTCCGCCGAACAACCACCGGAGCGCGCCGAGGCTGCGGAACCACATCCGGCGGAGCGGCCTGCGGCAAGTGGCGGCAGCGGCAATGTGAGCACCACCCAACCTTCCTCCGCTCCCGCTTCCACGGAGACCGCAGCGCAAAGCGGCGGCGCGACCGTTGAAGTTGCCAGCCTCGCCGCAACCACGGTGAAGCCGCTGGTCCTGGCCGCCGACGAGCCAACCAAGCTTCCGGCAAGCAGCACCGCCACCACCACGCTTTTCCCTGTCAGCGACAAGGTCCTTCTCGACAAGGATGCGAGTGTGACCTTGGCCGTGGTCAAGGGCATCGGCGAGATCACGGTCGGCAATCTCGATCTGCTGAATGCCGATGTCGGCTTGTTCCGGGAAACCAGCCTCAACGGCGATACGCTGACCAGCACGCTCGTTGCCCTGATGTCGAACTTCGGCAGCTACGAGGTGGAAATTTCCGGTGGTCGTGTGCTGATCGAGCAGCACGATGCCGCGCTGATGAATTCGCACGATATCGGCATCTGGACCAACGTGATGGATGACGGCAGCGCGATCTCCGTGGTCGGCAGCTTGGCGCTCGTCGGCGATCTCACTGGGGCGCTGGCTTAAGAGCCACGTCTTTCCGCAGGAGTTCGCGGTACAGGTCGCAGTAGGCGGCAGACATCTGGTCGCCGCGAAACAGCGCCTGCGCCCGCAGCCTCGCCGCAGCGCCGAACCCCTGTCGCAGCGCCGGATCGTGCCACAGCGTGGTCATGGCCGAAGCCAGAGCACCTGGATCGGCCGGCGCAACCACAAGGCCGGTCTCGCCATCCACGTTGGCATAGCTGGTGCCGGTGCCAATCTCGCAGGAAATCATCGGCTTGCCGCTGAAGGCGGCTTCCAGCAGGGCGACGCCGAAAGCTTCGGAGCGCAAATGCGAGGGGAACACGAAGCTTTCCGCCAGATGAAGCAGGGCCGCCTTGTCGCTGTCGTCCACCGGCCCAAGCACATGCACATGGGGCGGGATGGCGCCGAAGCTCGGCTGGTCTGCCGACCCCTTGCCCACCAGCACGACCGGCAAGCCGGTTTGCCGCGCTGCTTCGAGAAGAAAAGGCAGGCCCTTGTAATAACGGAGTTCGCCAACAAACAAGAAGAAGCGCGCCGGCAGCTTCTCGCGCCAGAAGAGGACCCGCGCCGGGTCGGGCGCCGCGAAGGGTGCGGGGTCGATGCCGAGCGGGATCACGCTCACCTTGTCGCGAAAGGCGCCCAGCACCGGACTGGTCGCTAGATAGTTTGGCGAGGTCGCAACGATCCAGTCGACGGACCCGAGGAAGCGCATCATGAGCGGCCGGTAGAGTCGCAGCAGGGCGGCCTGCTTCACGATGTCGGAGTGGTAGGTCACGAGGCTCGGCTTGGTGGTCCCGCCGGCAAACAGGTGCCACAGGTCCATCATCGGCCAGGGGAAATGGTAGTGGATGAGATCGGCCTCGCGCGCGAGGCGGCGAAACTGACCTGCGGCCCCAAAGGCGATCGGCGTCGAGGCGAGGTCAAGATCGCGCCGGGCGACCACCACACCGTGCCGTCCGACCGGCAGCCTGCCGCGGCTGGCGCTTGTGCCGAGCGTAAACACCGTGCTGCGGATCCCCTCCTCCGCAGCCCCTTCCGCGATCGCATGGATCACGCGTTCCACGCCGGCAAAGCCTTCCGGCAGATAGGTCTTGAAGACGTGGAGAATGTGCATGGGAGAGCGCGGCAACCGATAGCGGAACAAGGCCGAGCCATAGCGCATGCGAGCGCCGGACGGTAGCGGCGGACCGACGCGGTAGCGCGCGGGCCCCTGGACTAGCCCTGGTCGTCCTCCTCATCGAGATCACCGGTGACAACCGCGTTGATCAGAGCGCCATCACTGGGCGTGGCATCGAAGGTCGCGCCGCTGAACAGGAAAGGAGCGCCGTCGTCGCGATAATAACAGCGCCCCACCACGCGCACCACGCGCAGGCCCCGGTGCGTGTTCACGTGGTAGAAGATGTCCAGCACGCTGCCATCGGCGATGGCGCGCCGCGTTTCGCCCGTGAGGTAGTCGCGGTCGGCTTCATCGATCGCGCCAAAGAAGTCCTGCAGCGGCAGCCCCGTGCGCTTGGCTTCCTCCGAAACAAGGAAATAGTCGGCAAGGAGCCCGTCGACATAAACGCGGCTGGTGTCGATGACATGGCTCCAGGTGCCAAGGTGGCGGCCCGTAATGGTCGGCATGCGGTTCTAGCTCGAAAGGAAAACTGAGCCGGGAGCTACAACTTAAGCGGGAAGAATGGAAGGGAGACTTACACCTTTTGTTGTCCATCGGCGGCAAACGGCCGCCGCAGTGAACAAAGAAGGTGCTTCGCCCAAGTCGACAGCAGACAGCAAAAACCCGCCGTCCGAAGACGCCGGGTTTCCGATCAGTCTCTTGCGAGATGATTAAGCGAAGTTGGCAGCCGTGAGGTCGCCAAGGGTCGTGACCGTCCCGACCAACTGAACGCTGTCTGCGCTCACTTCGCCAAGGAAGTCAGTGGTAACGTAGAACAACTGGTGGGCACCGCCGGCACCCGTGGCGTTATCGAGAGCAATCACGTACTTGCTCTCACCGGCCAAATTGAGGGCGCCAGTGTTGGCGTTGATGACGGCTTCGAGCTGAGCCTCTGTCGTCACGTCGGTGTCGAAGCGAACGATCAGCACGTTGCTATCCGCACCAGCGGTTACCCCGCTTGCTGCGGTACCGAGCGGACCGTCATCCTGAGCAACGCCTGCGACATACGTATCGCCCGAGATGATCTGAGCAGACACAGCCTCACCTAAGAAGGCAGAGACGGCCAGGACGTCACCATTCGTTCCACCGCCGGTGAAACCGGTGATCGTGTCCTGACCATTAGCCGACCGCGTAGCTTCGAACACGATGCGGTCGCTAGCCGAGTCATTTGCCAGCGTGATGGCGTCGTTGCCTGCGCCACCGGTGATGACGTCAGCGCCTGCGCCATCGGTGATCTGGTCGTCGCCTGCACCCATCGTGAAAGTGTCGGATCCGGCACCACCGACGACGATGTCAGCCTGAGCCGAACCAACGATTGTCAAGCCGCGGGTAACGCCAGTCAGGTCGGCTTCAAAGCCAAAGGCACGAAGAGCGGAACCGTCGATCGACGAGACTCCGGTATCAGCAACATCAACGAGTTCCACCGATGCATTCACCGTGCCGAACAGATCGATGTCCTTGATGCCCGTAGTAGTCACGAAAGTCACGTCGCCACCACCGTTGGAGAACGTCACATCGAAGTTCTCAAGATTGGTGAAGTTCGTTACCTGCGTAGCCGCGGTCACCGAAAGCTGAACGATATCTTCATCAGTGGTAGAAGCATCGGACAGGACGTCGGTCGCATCGAGAGTTGCAGTGCTTGCAACCACGGTATCGTTTGTCGTGCTGAAGCGGAAGTCGCTCGGAATGTTGCCATCGAGACGGCTCGAACCAGCCTGGTCAGCAAAGTCATCGCCGGTGGTCAGCGTGAACGTAGCGCCCGTGCCGCCGCCGCCCGACTGGGTAGCGTTAACGACTGCAGCGTCCGTAGCAGTAGCCGTCGGGATGGTGCTGTCGTCAGCGGTCACGCCCTGAAGGAAAGCCCGACCGGCAGCAGCAGCTGCGTCGCCGGAGTAGCCAACGATTTCAGGACCAGTGTCGAGAGCATTGGTGAAGTTGTTGGCAGCAACGATCTTATTGTTGAGCGTCTCGAGATCAGTACCCTGAGCGCCGTCAGCGATGTTGATGGCGATGGTATTGATATTCTGACGGCCCGAGGTGAGCTCAGCAACAAAGTAGGCCAGCCCAGCAGCATCGGCGGGACGGCCGAAGAGAGACTGGTAGATCGAGTTCACGATCTGGGCTGGGTTCTGGCCTGCAAAGCGGCTCTGGTACTCAGCCGAAGCAGCCAGATCGCCGATCGCGCTCAGATCCTGGCCGTTGTTGGTTTCTTCGGCGAAGTACTGGAGGCCGAGCGGATCGGCCGGACGACCGAAGAGCGCGATGTAAATCTTTTGAATCTCGTCCATTGGGGTTCCCTTGGGTTGCGCGGGGACATCCGGACACCGCCCGCCCATCCCTCCATGGGCCGGCTGTCGGCAAAGCATCCAGTGTTCATGCGGCGCATTCAGTTGTACCGCATATGGTGGTTACTATCTCCGGTTGCTTTTCGCTGTCAACCGGAAAAGTTGCAGGCATGCGGATTTTCTCGTCTCCTAGTTGCACAACGCCAGGATGTCCGCTAAACCTTGGTTCATCAGGATCAGCATGCTGCCCTCCCATCTGGGAAACACCCTTGCGGGCAGTCGTTCCAAAAAGCCGAAAGTGTTTTGCACAGCGGCCATCTGACGGGCAACCGGATAGCCGCACAACCAGGACGAGAGAAGGACCAGAGGAAATGTTCACGCATCCGCAGCAGGGAATCGCCCAGGACGAGGTGCTGCGCCTGCGCCAGGAAGCCGGCCGCTGGCTGAAAGGCAAGCGTGAAGCCGCGGGCCTGTCGCAGCGCGACCTCGCGAAGGCCGTGGGCATCGACTATTACACCTTCATCTCGCAGATCGAATCCGGCCGCGGCCGCGTGCCGCCCGCCCAGATGCGCGTTTGGGCCGAGGTCCTGAACATCGCCGCACGCGAGTTCGCGACGACGCTGATGCGGTTCTATGATCCGCTGAGCTATGAGCTGATCTTCGGCGACGAACTTGCGTTACAGGCGGCCGAACAAGCGCGCGATGAGCTCGAAGCACGCATTGCCCGGCTGGAAGGGCTGATTGCCCGCAAGTAAGCCGCTTCGCGCCAGCGGCGTGTTCAGGGCGATAAGCTACGGCCTAAGCGGCACAATCGGTGGTTAAGCGTAGACGCGTGGCGGCAAGACCAGTTCGGCCGATGTATTCTCCCGCCCGACCCCGATCAGCCGCGGGTTTCCATGCGACACGCGCCCTCTTCTCCGCTCGCTGGCCCGTGCTCGCCTGTGACCTTCATTTCTATGCGAGCCGCGAACCTAACCGCCGCAGCAACCGGAACGAAGGCAACGCAGTGTGGGTTGATCCCGAAAAGGAGACAGCCATGAGCGACACCCCTCCATTACCAGGCGATGAAACGGAACCCGGCACGAAGCAAAGCGCACCGGACGTGTGCCCGGATTGCGGCGGCAGCGGCCGGAAGGATGGGACGGATTGTCCTACCTGCGCGGGAACCGGAACGGTCACGGTGATCGTAGGCGACGCTTAGAGATCAGCGCTGAACGCGAAACCCGCCTCAAGGGCGGGTTATGGTACCACGCGCGCTGTTAGCGTGTGCTGCCATGATCGGCTGACGATCGGACAAAGGAGAACCCGCCGTCTGGAGTTGACCCCGTTTCACCGGACAGGCGGCGGTTGGTTTAAGCACTGAGGCGCAGGAACTCGCGTGGTGAGCGGAACTTGAGACCGGAGTGCGGGTGGACTTCACAGTAGTCGTCGATCCA
>NZ_JAGIYY010000004.1 GCF_017813335.1 Tianweitania sediminis
CGAGCACCGGCCGCACACGAGCCTGCGCGGCCTCACCCCGAACGAGTTTGCAACCCGGTCCAGATCGGACCACAAGGAGAACAGAGTCCAGTTATGAACGAGGGCTGATCGGGGGCAACGTCACCAGCCTTCCCAGAAGAAAGGGTGAAACTTGAGGTCTACAGGCGGGCGATCGCTATAGGCGAGGTCGGTGCCGCCTCAGCAGAAGCAATTCTGTTCCGCCCGTTAAGGATCCAGGTGAAGGACGGCGCTATAGTAGCAATGGCGCCCATCTTGGAGATGGCATTTCTGCCGGCAGCTACGTCTTGCCCGAAGCTAAGTTTGGAGCGGCATCAAAACTGATGGCCCAGCCCGTCGGTACCACCGGCGGGCTTCCTCCTTAACGACCACAAACCGCGGCAACACCCGGCGCTTAAACGCCCACTGCGCACCCAGCGCCAACCCACACCACAACCAGGAGGACCCCGTGAGGATCCTTTCAATCCGGCCCGAAGCTGGACCGAAGGCGCTTGCCGTTTTCGACGTCGAGGTCAGCGAACATCTCCGACTCTGCAACCTTCAACTTCGCCGGACAGCCGGCGGACTTCGCACAGTCGCGCCCACCGCCTGCGGGAAGCACGCTGCGACCTTCCATCCTATCCTCGCCGAACAGATAACCAAAGCGGCCGCAGCCGCCCTTGGAGGCCGTGCAGCCAATGACCTTGGATGATGTAACGCCGTCGCTCTATGAGTTTCAGGCGCTCTACGGAGGAACGATCGACGGTCCATATTTGAAGGACTGCGAGATTGCCGGTCAGCGGGCAGACCTCTACCACACCGCCACTAAAACCTTCTACGTGCAGACGGCGGACGGTCCTTACAGTTCGCGAGAGCTTGTGCGTTTCGTTCGCATGCAATGCGGACTGACAGATCCAGGCCGCATGGCTGCCAATCAGAACGGCCCCGTCGACTTATGGGTGTCCGCGACGCATCCCGTTTTGCCGCCCGACACCTTGCCGGACACGATCTCCGAGTTCGCGACCATCCTCGCCGACACCATGGGCGCGGATCCGGCCGGGCTTGCCATGGCGGCCTTGGCCGCCTGCGGCGCAGCTATCCCCGATACGATCGTAATCCAGCCGAAAGAACACGACCGGTCGTGGACCGAGGCGGGACGCCTATGGGTTGGCTTGGTCGGATTGCCCTCAACGATGAAGACGCCGATCCTTTCAGCGGCGACGCGGCCTCTGCGTCGAATTGATCATGATATGTACCGCGCGTTCGCTGAGCAGAAGGTCGCTTACGATGCGCTCGATAAGGAGGCGCGCAAGTCGGGCACGGTCCCGCGCCATGAGCGCCTTATCCTTGAAGACACCACTATTGAAGCCGCGCAGGAGGTCCTGAAAGACAGCCCGGACGGAGTGCTTCTCATCCAGGATGAGTTGTCCGCCTGGTTCGGCTCTATGGACAAGTACAGCGGCGGGGCACGAGGTGCAGCGAAGGATCGCGGTTTTTGGCTGCAGGCTTTTAATGGCGGTTCGTACACGGTGAACCGGGTAGGACGCGGTGCATCGGTGGTGCCAAACCTTTCAGTTTCGCTCTTGGGCGGCATCCAGCCTGAACCGATCCGCGCCATTGCCAACGACAGTCATGACGACGGCCTGCTGCAGCGACTTCTTCCCGTTTCCCTCCGAGCCGGCAAGCTGGGCAAGGACGTTCCGATGCCCGATGTGGCTGCGTCTTACAGCGGCGTGATAGAGAGGCTAACGCAGCTTCGAAAGCCGATGCGTGGCGGGATGACGGAAGTACCACTTCGGTTCTCACCAGCCGCGCAGGTGGTTTGGCAGGAAGTCGCCGGTCGAAACTACGATCTCGCACAATCGTGGGAAACGGTGAACGTGAAGCTTGCCGCCCACATCGGCAAATACAACGGGATCTTCGCGCGCCTGTGCCTGATTTGGCATTGCATCGAAAGCAAGGGCGAGCGGCCAGCTTCACAGGTGCCAGAAGACGTTGCAGCCCGCGTGCGGGACTTCCTGTTCGGCTTCCTTTATCCCCACGCTATTGCGTTTTACACGAAGGTCGTGGGACTTTCTGACCGGCAGGATAAAGTCGAGGCCGTGGCCGGGTGGATACTCACGCGGCGTCCAACGACCCTCACCGTGCGCGATGTGCGCCGCGGTGACCGCTTGATGCGCTCCATGGATAACGCCGATGCCGAATTGGTTTTAGACCAGCTCGACGCATTCGGCTGGCTGACCCCGGTTCCAACAATCCGCCGCGATAGTCGAGAGTGGAAGGTCGATCCGCGTGTCTTCGAACAGTTCGAAGACAAGGCGGACGAAGAGGCTGAGCGCCGCGCAATCGCGCGGAGCATCATCGCGAGGGGCGAAAAACTAGCCGCCTAGTGTCACCAACCGTCCCTTGCGCGCATGAGATGTTACCAAGAACGTGGTTCTTCCTCTTAAAGAGGACGCTTTCTGGACTCCCGCGCACAAGGGCCAATCGGTGACACTTCTGTTCATCAACCGAGGAGCCAACTCAATTGGAATTCTACAATGTTTGCACTTCAACCATTCGAGGCCCAGCGCTACGTCGCCAACACTAGCTCAGGCAGCCTTAAGATGGCCTGGCAACCCTGCACGGTCGTCGGCGCGCGTGGGGATAGCGACAACCTTCTCTATGTTGTCGAGGTCCGCGCAAAGGACGGCTCGTTCTTCCTTGATACAGCCGAGCTAATCCGGCGCGTGGAGCCGCGTGGATAGACCGGCGGAGAAACCGGCGCACGTCGGATAACGAAAAAGCACCGGAGCGGTCCAGCCCCGATGCTTCGCAGTTAAGTCAGCCGAAAGTCAGTCGATAATCTGAACAACGGTGCGATTGCGGGGATCGACGATTACCCGCCGGTCGTTCACGACGGTGTAAGCATAGGCATCGTGACCAGGGATGACTTGGTATTCCACCGTATCAGGCAGTGCCTCGCCCACAACAACCTCGCGCTCGATGGTGACCGATGGCCGCTGCTGTTCGACAACATAAGAGCGTACTTCAGCCGGCGGCGGAGTAAGCGCATCGCCGATCACCGCGCCAGCCACACCGCCAACCGCTGCGCCAACCGGACCGCCGACAATGGCGCCAGTTACAGCGCCACCGGCTGCGCCGGTTGCTGCGCCGCTGTCCTGCGCGAAAGCGGAAGAACCCAAGGCGAGCATGGTAATCGAAAGAGTCACCAAAACTTTTTTCATGGTCGTATTCCTTATGGATCAGGAGCCCTTCGGATCCTTAACGGGGATGGTCGGATGTTGGTTGCGTCTAGTGCCGAACGCCTAGAAACAGGCCGTGTCAGCCGCTCCACCCGAGCCATACGGCCACCCAGCCCCCAACCTTCCACGCTGCTTTTCCGAGCACCGTGCCGAGGGCTGTTGCCACCATCGGCGGTAGCTTGATTGTACGTGGAGCTTTCGATCTGGGGCGGCGCATCGGCGGAGTCCTCCTTAAAGAGAAACATCGCCGTTCGCGCGCTTCGCTTGTTACGCGATTCGAATGCCTTGTCGCCTCTCATTCGCCGCCATCAAGAAAGTTCTTGATTTGTTCAGCGGCACCACCCCCTGCATCGGGTCCTCCCGGCCTCCCCCACCCCTAGCGGGTGGGAGGCTCCCGATGTCAGGGTCTGTGCAAAAGAATCGCGGTAGGATTTCTTTCCTTTTATGGCGAAGAAAACCTTGAGCTGTAAGGGTTGCGGTGCGACGGAAAAGGAAGCCGAGTTTGGTTCTGCCTCACCAAAAAGCTATATAACTTAGAAGACAACGACTGCGGATCAACGCGGCAAGCTCGCCTTCGGGCAACATCGCTACTCGGGAACTACCCACGATGACCTTTGTAACGGATCCGGCATGGTCGCCGGCAGCCTACCGGCGTGCGCTTGCCGCCTGGCGGGCGAACGCACCTAAGAGTGACGCTGACATTCTTCCGCGGGAAGCCGCACCAACATCGCGCCCTAGACAAGCCGGCATCGCCGAACAATGCCGGTCTCTTCTGAAGTGGCGAGCGCTGAACGCCGGAACCGATTGGACGGCTGCAAACGACAACAAACCCGACGATGACCACGAGGGCACCGGTCAGCCCCTGCTGATGCTGCTCGATAGCGAGCATGAAGTCCGACCGCGTGTGTCGGAAATGGTGGTGGCGATCAAGGACGTTCAGTTTCAAGCTCGGCGGCACGCGCGGCTTGGCGGCGGCGGGGACGAATATCTTACTCCTGTGGGCGGCGATCTTGAGCGCGGGTCGGTCTATGGCCAGGGGAAGCGCGGCTCTAAGATGCCGAACTGCGTCACCCGGATGGGCGCCTTGAGACTCTCAAACGGACAGCAGTGTGAGAAAGGCTATCAGAAAACTGCTCTTGGTTACGTCTACGGTGATATCCGCATCCCGCTAGGTGGGATCGTCGACTGCAAAGGCCGGAAGGCGCGGGATCGTTTCGGCAAGCCGAAGGGCGCAGTGGCGAACGATAACACGCCGCCGACCGTTGGCAGCAATCCAAGTGCTTGCCGCGGAGCCTTTCCGTTCGATGATCCAGTCGCCATCGCGAGTGAGGCAGTCGACGTGCGATCGTCCGTAACGCCAGAGACGGCTGCAATCCTTGACTTAGCGCTGCACGCTGCGAATCTCCGGCAAGTCGGCGAGCACCTCGGCTTCCTGGGCAAGACCGCCGAACGCCGGGGCAAGGCGGCACTGCTCGCCGCATGTGCCGAGCTGGACGAAGTCCTCGCGGCCTGAGGTCCCTTTTCCGTAAGAAGTTCGGGATTTACATAGCAGTACCCGAGAGCTTTAGCCCGGCTTCGCGCCGGGCGCTTTTTTCTGCCAATCCCGTGGACCGCATGCCCGCGGTCGATCGCGCCGCGGCGCCCTGCGAGAGCAGATGCGTGCCGCGTGCAGCGCTTTCATTTCGACGTCCCTGAAAACCAACCGCTTATCTCTTGGAGAACGTCATGCCCCATGACGCTGCCCGCGCCGTGCCGGGTACATTTCCGATGCCCGCCTGGTGGCGGGATCACGCTTTCACCCTGCGAGAAATCGCTGAGTTCCTCGGCGCTCCGAAGGCAACCGTCGATCACTGGTTCGATATTGCGCGCGCGGCGGGGATTGGAGTTGGACAAAAGAAGGGCGGCCGTCGCTTCTATTCGGCTCACGAGGTGTTTGCTGCTTGCCTTCTCGGCAAACTACGCGAGCATTCCATTCCGGTCAGCAACACTACCATCTCATCCGCTTTCGCCTTTGCTTGCCACCCGGACGGCAAACCGCGCACCATTGCGGACAATGCGATGTGGCGGCTCTACGGCGAAAACGGCGCGGCCGTCGAAGTCGAAGCGTGGCTCTGCTGGTCGGCCGCCCGCGCGTACGCTGCCCAGCACTTTGATTGACGACCAATTGGCGTGACCACGGATGAACTGGCACGCCGATGAAGCCGCAGGACCTTCCGCAGGTCCTGCGGGTCACTCCTTTCCAATTACCATCAAGGCCATTGCAGATGACCCGTTCCGAAATCGAGGCGGCCCTTGCCACCATCGACATCGCAGCCGCAGACCTTCGTTTAACCGAGGCGGAAGCACGGCGCGAACGCCTGCTTCTCGAAACCGACGACGACGCGCCCGTGCTTGCTGCCGAGGCCGCGATAGCGGCCGCTCGGATTGATCGTGACCGGCAGATTGCCCGAAAGGCAGTCCTGGAGGCGCAGCTTGAAATCGCAACTGCCGCAGAAGAGCGCGACGCGCTTCAGGCTCGCCACGATGCGGTGAAAGCGAAGGTGGACCATGTCGTGCGCCGTTTGCGCGAGGAGTACCCAGCGCTGGCGAAGTCGATCATCGCGATCGCGGAAGCCGAACACGAAGCTGATGAGGCAGTGTCGTTTTTGAACGAGGCGCTCGTCGGAGTTCCGGATGCGCCGCCGTTCCTCCAGACCGCCTCAGAGCGTGTTTGGGGCGACACCTTCCTGCACGCCTTCCGCTTCCGGGAAGCGCTCAGCCTTCCGGCAACCGACTGCAACCCCGCACACGGTGCCGCGGCCGCCTTCATTACCAAGGAGGCCGCATATGCCCTTGGCGGCGTCGGCACGCCGCAGCCGGTCCCGGTCCACTCCTACAGCTAAACAGAGCAATCATATGACAAGATCAAGTGCGGGCGGCGCCAAACCGCCCGGCGAAGGCGCGCGCCTTTACGCGCCAGAATTTCGCCGATCGGCTGAAATCGGATCGTTCAATCCGGCTGACAACAGCGTCGAAGTCCTTTGGACAACCGGCGCGGCGGTTCGCCGGCAGAATTGGGTCACCGGCCGCTATTACAACGAAATTCTCGAAGTGACACCGGAAGCGGTCGACCTCGCTCGCCTAAACGCTGGTGCGCCGCTCCTGGCTGGCCACGACACGGACCTGCGAGCTGTCATTGGTAGCGTGGTACCTGGCTCCGCCGTCATCCGGAACGGCAAGGGGTATGCGCGGGTAGGGCTCTCTGCAGCCGCCGGCGATGCGGACCTTGTCGCGAAGATCAGGACTGGCATCATCCGGAATGTCAGCGTCGGATACCGGCTAATCAAAGTCGTCGTGACTGAACAGGCGGACGACGACGACGAATGGCGCGTAGTAAGCTGGGAGCCGTTTGAGATCAGCGCTGTCGCCGTCGGCGCTGATCCCGGTGCGCACTTCCGAAGCACTTCGGCTCACTTCGAGCCGTGCCAGTTCGTCGGCCTTGATCTTGGTACCGCATCGCAGGAGCGCACGCGGGCATCCACCATTGCGGAACTGGCGGAGTCCGCCGGCGAGCCGGCTTTCGGCCTCCGCCATGTAGCGGCCGGAACCTCAATCCAAGATTTCCGACACAAGCTTCTTGAGCTCCTCGTGGAGCGCGAAGCCCCTCACACGGATGGAGTCCTCGTGACAAATTTCAATGGTAATCGCCAGCGTGACCAACAGCGCGCCTCGGCCATCCAGGCAGCGATCCTGCACCGCATCAATCCGACCAACGCTCTGCCGGACGGCGCCCGCGAATTCCGCGGTATGGGGCTGATCGACATGGCGCGCGATGTTCTTGAGGCTGGCGGCATTTCCACCCGCGGGATGAACCGCCAGGAGATCGCAGCAGAAGCTCTGATGCAGCGTTCGAGCGGCATGCACACCACGTCCGACTTCTCGGTCATTCTCGGGTCTGTCGTGAGCACAAGCTTGCGTGCGGGCTACGAGTCCGCACCGCAGACGTTCCGCCCGCTGGTCCGCGAGACCACGGTCTCCGACTTCAAGGAAGTGACGCGCGCCCAGCTCGGCGAGGCTCCCCGCCTTGAGAAGGTGAACGAGCACGGCGAATACAAGCGCGGCACGATCGGCGAAGGCTCCGAGAAGTACCGCGCCTACAAGTTCGGTAAGATCATCGGCATCACGCGCGAAGTCATCGTCAATGACGATTTGAACGCCTTCGGCCGCATCCCGCAGATGTTCGGAGTGGCGGCTGCGCAGCTTGAGTCCGATCTGGTCTGGGCCGAAATTCTCGGGAATCCCGTCATGGGCGACGGCACAGCGCTGTTCCACGCCAACCACAACAACCTTGCTTCGGCCGCGGCTTTGGCCGTTGCCCCGATCGGAGCAATGCGCGCTGCCATGGCGAAGCAGACCGGCCTCGACAAGAAGACGGTTCTGAACATTTCGCCGGCCTTCGTCATCGTGCCGGTCGAGCTGGAAACGAAAGCCGAACAGCTTCTTCGAAGCGTCTACCAGCCAACCAATGCCAATGATGCAACGCCGGCGTCAATGAGGCGCCTCGGGCTCATTTCCGAGCCACGTCTCGACAACGGCGTTGTGCATCCGGTGACCGGCGTGGCTATCGCAGGCAGCAATACGGCTTGGTACCTGGCGGCTTCGCCTGGGCAGATCGACACGGTCGAGCTTGCGTACTTGGAAGGCAACCGCGGCGTGTACACGGAATCGAAGATGGCGTTCAACACGGACGGCATTGAGATCAAGGCACGCATGGAAGTCGGCGCGAAGGTCATTGACTGGCGCGCATTCCAGAAAAATGCCGGGGCTTAGCCGTATCAGTCAGACAGAAAAGCCCGTCCGCTCGGATCAGCGCGCGGCCGGGCTTTGTGCCGACAATTACTCAACGCCGTCGACATCCGGATCTTGGACCTAGGAGGTTCAGGAACGGTGAACGCGCGCGCCCCGTGGAGAGCTTCACGTGCCAAAAATCCATTTATCCGATTCCGTCGAATATGGTGGGAAAACCTACCATCATCTCCAACTGCGGAAGCCGCGGCTTGCCGACTATCTGCTCGCGTCCCGGGTCGAGAGCACTGACGGCCGCGACCTCGCCGTTGTCGCCACCCTCGCCAGCCTAGCAGACGTTCCGGTCGAGGTGATCGCCAGCCTTTCCATGGCAGACACCCACCGGTTCCTTGAAGCAGCCCTGCCGCTTGTCCCAGCGCGCAAGACTTGAACGCAACCCGAATGAGGTGACGCGTGGGCATTCTCAATAGCCAGTTGAGGCTGACCGTCCATGACGGCGTGTCATCGAAGATGCGCGCCATCTCGGCGAGCCTCAACGCATTTCAGGCGCAGAACCGCCGCGTGTTTGCGCCGTTCACCGGCATGGTCGGACGCATTGCGGCAATCGGCGGCGCGTATATCGGCGCGACGGAAGGCATCAAAGCCACGGTCGGCGGCGCGCTTGAGTTCGAAAGCGCCATGGCCGACGTCCGGAAGGTCTTGGACGTCAATGACGAGCAATTCGCGAACATTCGGCGCCAGATCACCGGAATGTCGCGGGAGCTGCCCGTGGCAGCAAGCGGTATTGCCGAGATCTACGCGAACGCCGCGCAGTCGAACGTCCCGCTGGCCGAGCTCGGCAAATTCGCCGAGATGGTCGCGAAGGTGTCCGTGGCTTGGGATACCACCCAAGGCGAAACCTCGTCCGCGTTGGCGGAAATCAAGACCCAGCTCGGCATGGGGGTGGATGACATCGGGCTTTACGCCGATGCGCTGAACCACTTGTCCAACAACACGGCCGCCAAAGCGCCAAAGCTGGTTGAATTTTCGAGGGTCGTTGCGGCGACCGGCGAGCTTTACGGCTTCGGTGCGCAGCAGACGCTGGCGTTCGGCGGCGCAATGATTGCGGCCGGCGCCCAATCGGAAGTCGCGGCAACCAGCTTCCGGAACATGGGCCGCGCCCTGACGATGGGCGCGCGCGCCACAAAGAGCCAGCGGCAGGCATACAGCAGGCTCGGCATCGACTCGGTGAAGACCGCCAAGTCGATGCAGAAGAACGCGTTGAAGACGACGCTGGACGTGATCGACAAGATCCAGCAGCTCCCGGAGTGGGAGCGCGTGTCGATCGCGTCGGCGCTGTTCGGCGACGAAGCGCGCGCGTTGATGCCCATCATCAACAACGCGACAGAGTTGCGCCGCCAACTCGATATGGTCGGCGACCGCACGAACTACGCCGGCTCGGCGTTCAAAGAATATGTTACCCGGGCTGGCACGGTCGGCAACGTGCTGGAGATCCTCCAGAACAAGTTCGCTGACTCCTTCCGGTCAGTCGGTGACAGCATGCTTCCTTCCATTCGGGAAGCGGCACTTGGCATAGGCGACATCTTGGACAGCCTGGGTGAGCGCGCCACGCCGCTTACGCAGATGACGGCGGCGTTCAAGGGGTTCATGAACGGGCTGGGCTACGACGGCTCAATCCGGCAGATGGTCAATGAACTTGGCAATCTGACTTTCGGCCCTGCCGACGGCAGTGCGAACGCCGACAAGATCGGCGCCATCTTCGTTCGCTTCAAGGAATGGGGCGCAAACATCCGCGAGTTCAACGCGGCGGTGCGAGACAATCCAATTGCAGGCTTCTTGGCAGAGATGGCCGGCTACGGCTTCCAGTTCGTGCTGGCGGCTACCGGCATCGGCATCCTGGCGGCGGCCATCGGTAAGCTTGCGGGCGCGCTGTACTTCCTTAGCGGCGCAAAGGCGGCGGTCGCCATTCTAAAGAGCCTGTCCGGCATGACCGGCCTGTCCGACGTGCTGAAAGGCGACAGCAAGGACGCCAAGGGCGCTAAGGGCGGCAACAAGGTCAGCGGTGGCGGGATTGCCGGTGCGCTGGCCGTGCTGCGCTCTGCGGGCGCGTGGGCCGGCCTCCTGTTGAGCCAGGGGTCGACCAAGGACAACGACTATACCAACGCTTCCGCGGAAGAGCGGCAGCGAATGCGCGACCAGGCGGCAGCCAATGCCCGCAAGTTCACACCGCTGGAATCGACTGGCCGCGCACACCTGAGCACCAACGACGGCGGTCGAGCGCGGAGCATGGACTCCTGGCTTGACGGCCCGCCAAAGCCGCCGGGTCCAACCAGCAGCGTCATGCCGGATCCGCTAAGCGCTCTGCGCAACATGACGCTCCGCACTCAGCCGACAGGCGTGCAGCAGGTCCAGGTCACGAACCCGGTTCGGCCGAACGTCACCATCAGCATGCCGGTGACCATCCACGAGGCGGCCGCGCCGGCCACGGTGATGAACCAGCTTGGTGCAGCGGTGCGGGAAGCCACCGAGTCCAACTACGGTGACGGCGGGCTTTAGGGCTTGGTGAAGCCGTAGTTGATGGCGATTTGCTTGATCTGCGGCGGGCGACGGATTGACGTCACGTTTGACGTTTTCGCGGGCGGCGGCAAAAGTCACAGCATCAGCGCATCGACACAAAACCTCCGATTGCTGATCGACCTTCGGCAAGCATGCGTCTTTTAGATGCGTTCGCCGAACGGCACTCTGCCACGATCGTTTAGCTGAGGATCCTCAGACCAAAGGAGAAAATCTGCCCCACCACGCCATTGATAACGGCGCGGCCGGCTTCACTTCCAGCTTCCTTCGCCAAGCCAGTAAGCTTCGCGCCCAGGGTTCCTCCCAAGCTTTCAGGCGCGGCATTGAGAATGGAAAGCGCCTTTGAAGTGAGGACGGCTTCCTCTGACCTGACCTGACCCTGTGCTCTGATGTAGCCCTCGTCTACAAGCCAGGGCAATGCAGCCCAAAGCATTCCGTTGAAGCTTGAGCCGTCATCGAAATTGCCGATCTGTGCTACCGGAGGAAAGCGGGGATCATCATCGTGATACTTCAGCTCGACCGTCAAGCCCATTGCTTTGGCGATCGCCGGCTCATCGATGGTGATCGGCACGGGAAAAGCCCGGTAGAGTTGTTCAAAAACAAGCCCGACGATGGTGTTGAAACGTTCAATGTTATTTGCCGCCACGGTAAACAGCCCACACCCGTCAACCTTGATTCCCCTGCCTTTTAACAGCCCGCGGGCGGTCGCGTCCTTGCGTTTATGGCAGACGAAGCGACTACGACTTCGGATATCCGCTCAAAGAGCGGGCAGGTTCCATGACAGGGCTCAACCAGGCAGCGTCGCTGTAGACGATTTTTCAACGTAGACGCATTAGATCATTATGGCTAATCAGCCCTATCTACGGCCGGAGGCATCCATGACGGCATGGCGCGCGCAGGGTTTGCAATTTGTATGGTTCTTGACCTCGGCAGATCAAGTCGACGGTGAGGCTTTATTCAAAGCGATTGTCGGTAGCGAACCCGACTCCGTGCAGAAAAATAAGATCCCGTCTCCTGCCAACCCGTTCTTGAGCGTGTGCTACAGCGAAACTGAAGATCGAACGATTGTCACGCAAGTTCAGCCCGGCAGGGTGGATTTCCTGTTCAACGCTCGTGCCCAGGAAAATGGGGTACCGTTGCCGGGTTCTAGCTTTGATCTCGATGTAGCAAATGATCTTCTGAATAGCATGAAAGCCGCAGACAAGATGCTTGGGCCGGCGGTACGAGTCTCAGTAGTCGCTACGACCGCCTATCCTGCAGATGACTATGAGTCTGCCGCGCGTGCTATCGCTGACGTGACCGGCTTCGACCCGGGTCTAGATGGAGTATCTGACATCTCCGTACAGCTTAATCGTCGCACCTACAGCAAGGCTGTGGACGGATTGGCGATCAACCGCGTCGTTCGCTATCACGTGGCGGCTGCGCAGACGATCAACTTCGAAGTGGGAAGCGGCGGCGTTCAACCCATGGCGATATCCTCCGTCATCCTGTCTGCCGTTCAAACTTTAGATTTCAACACAGTGCCTGACGGGCGGCTATTTGCGAGCTCAGAGAGAATGTCCATTTTTGCGGAAATCGTTTCGGAGATTGCGCGAGTCGCAAGTTCAGGTACGATCCAAAGTCTGGGTCAGGAACTTTGATATGGTGGATGCTAGAGTCAGGCCAGATCGGCATATCAAGTCACGGACGACAAGGGTCTACAAGCATGCCTATGATCCGTGGACAATCTCCAGCAGTACACCAGCGCAGCCTTTGCAGTTCGAGCACCAAGAGGTGGATCGTTCCCAGGGCAATCTAACCCCTTTAGCAAAGCCGAACGACGAGCGCAGCCTGAAATACTACGCGCTCTACGAAGCCATAAGACGTATGGCACGGCTTCCTAAAGGACATGATTTTCATATTGATACGGAAAGTGCTAAGCACGCCGAGGAGCTGCTGGCTGTTTTTGCCACGAATTTCAAAGGGCGAGCGCCAAAGATGTTCGCTCAGGACGGCGAGGCAGTAGTTCTAACCTGGGACTTCGATGTTCTTAAGCGTTATCTTACGATCGCTGGTCAAGAGCTGGATCTTATGGATATCGGACGAGCCAGCAAAATGCGCTGCGACTACGAATTAGACTACGATAAAGCAGATGATTTCAGGAAGCTTCTTCTGCTTTTTGGTGATGAGCCGCTGTCCGAAACAGATCCGCAGGACCTTAATGCAGCGCGATGACGTTCTTTGCCGCGCTGCTCTTTTTCCCCGTTTCATCAAGGATGGTGTCTTCGACATCGAAACATTAATGCGCTTCTCCACCGTCGAAGAAGATAGCCACTACGCCATGTCGGTAGGATCGAAGTTTCTGCTTCGCACCTCAGACGGCGTTCACAACTATGGTTGTGCTGCCGCACAAATCGCGAACGACAATTTTCGCGAGAAGAACGGCCGCGACCCAGAACCTTTAAACGAGGCGGTTCACTACCTCGGATTTTACGAGCTTCCGTTTCATTCGATCAAAGACGTTCGAGGGCGTTTAACGAACCACCATCTTTCGGTGCGATGGGTACCAGAGCATGGGCAGGACGCCCACTTTCAGGTTGAACTCTGGAAGACTGTTCCTGCCGGGGCTCGTCAGCTTAGAAGGGATCGTGTTGCCGCTCGGGGCTTTTTGTCCGCTTATCTGACAGGATTTCCGGAGAGGCATGTGTGCAACTCCGACCGCAGCATTGCGTCCATACTAAATGCTTTAGAACTGCCCACACTTCCTAAAATTGAAGCTTCGGCCGCGGAAGCGAGGGGCGCCTGACCCGTTCGTGCTGATGGTGCTCTTGGTCGAGCATCGCCGCGTGGCAACGCGCAAAAAGGATCACCTGCTGCGTCAACAGGGTGACAGGTGACGGAAAACACTTCCGGAACTCAGCGCGGGCGCTTCACGGCGGGTGATGGCGAGGGAAACCGTCAACGTTTCAACTTTCGCTCCTTGTACTGCCTCTTACGCGCGGGCGTCCAATAGGCCGGATCTCGGTTAGATAGATCCAGCGGCTCGGCTGGTTGTTCTTCTATCTGTGCGAACGCTGCAGGCGGCGCTGCTTTCCGCTCCGCGGCCATTCTTTGCTTCTCCGCGAGCCGCGCCTGCCGCTCCTCGGCAGCCTTTGCGCGTCGCTGCGCTATGCCCTCGGCGCGGTCGGCGTTCTGTTTTTGAACGCGTGCTACGATTCGATCGAATGCCTGACTGCCCGCCACGCGCGCAGCATGGTGTTGCGCCATCTCGCTTGAGCTTTTGTATTGTAGCGCGACGATGAGCGCCTGGACGTGGGCTTCGGTAAGGCGGATCGACCGTCCTACAACAAAGCACAGACCGAATTGCTTCGCTTTGATGATGACTGATCGCCGTGGCAGCCTAAGTCGTTCTGCAACTTCGTCAGGGGTGTAGATAGCTTCTGGCGATGCGCTGTTGTTCATTTGCGCTACATAGACAAGCGAAGGCACGGGCGCGAGCAAGCAACTTAGGTTCTCAACAGTATGCGCTTCCGCCTTTTTACTTGCAGATAATTAGGCGCGTCCGCCTAAACGCAACAAAGTTATTCCCGCGGGGCGGGAGTACTTTACGCGAATCAGTTTTTAGATGATGCTTGTCCGTGGGCTTGGAAACCCGGACCAGTGAGGGCAAGTTGACGTTGGCGCGTCATGCTTGCTCGGAGCGCGAATGCCTTGGCGGGCAAGTCGCGAAAGGATTGCCTTGGCGGGCGTCCAACTCGGCCACGACTATGGCCGGGAGCGACGCCTATGTCCAGAGGGATACCCCTTAAAATGCGTCGGCTTGTCTCACTGGCAAGTTTCCAACTCCCGGCTGCCGTGGTCGTCAATCCGGTGCCAGGGCCTTGGAAAGCCCGAATCCAGTGAGAGAAACTTTCTATGCATATATTTGAGGGGAAGACCGCCGCTCATCCGTTGCGCGGCGCTGAACTTTGGCTCGCGGGCCGCAGACCAGACGGGCAGCTTGTTGCTCACTTCCGGATGCCGGACGGCGAGCTTGCTGAGTACGAATGTTATTGGGGGCGCCCGCCGCTTATTGACTTCAAGGGCAAACTGCGGCCAACTGATGCTGCATCTCTGATGCACTCGCCTGTTTTGGAACAGGCCACCACGCCGCATCGCAACCCTCTGAGCGGCTTTTCATCGAACTAGGCACCCCTTTTGCGGGTGATTCGTAGTCGCTTGCCAACAGCAAGCCCGTTGAAACGCTCGGCTGCGTGCCGGCGAAGAGGAAAAGTGTGTTATGAGCAACTTCCTGTCTTACATCCTGAACAAGAAAGCTGATTGGCGCGAGCGCCAGGCGGTCCGGTATCGGGAAGACCCGCGGAATGCCGCAGCGGCGGAACTCATGCGACGACTTGCGGACGAGGAAGCCACATCAGAGGCTGCCAATCAGCTTTACGAGATGGAAGGCGACGTGGAAAACGAACTGTACGAGCACTACGACGAGGTCGTGAACGACGTGCTGACCGACATTGGTTTCCGGTTCGCACCCGCTTCCATCGATGAAGTGGCAGAAAGGATCCTGAGCAGCCTCGAATACAGCAAGACGCTCGCCGCCCCCGTGCGGACCGCCTGAAGGGATTGCAGATCATGGTACAACAAACGCAAGCATCGAAGGCGGCATCTTCGGCAAGGCTTCGCGGATTTGGCGCGCACCTTGAGAACATCCACGGACCGAAAATGGAAGCAACGAAGAGACTTGCCGAGTTGCTGCAGGAGCATCTACCACCCGCAGCAGTCATCGAAGTCAAAAGCCTCCTGAAGGCAGGCGCCGAGCTAACAACCCAGAGCCTGAAGAAGTAGGACGACCCGCCCGCTGCCGCGTTGGCGGCGGGCAACGCCTCTTTATGCGGCGGCGTCGAACCGAACGGGCAGGTTCTTCCGAATTGCTTCTTCCGCGACCATATCGACCAACTCGCGCCGGGTCACCAGCTTCCTAAGTGCAGCCGTCCAAATTGCCCTGGCTGCCGCATCAAGCGAAATCGCAGTGTGGCATGAGCGGGTCGCCACGTAATCCCTAACGACTTCCTGCAGGTTCTCTGCTTGCGTCATCCGGTTCGCCTCCAGCGTCCTATTCGGACAGGCTAGAAGGCGTCATGTGAACGACGGCTTAACAAAGATTAGAAGTTCGTAAACGTCGGCCGAAGGTTCTAATGGACCGCGTCGGCTTCAAGTGGGATGCGTCGGACGAGTGCCTCTTCCTCGATCATTGCGGCCAGTTCCTGGCGTGTGATCACACGTTCCGGAAGCTCTCGCGATATTGCGTTTGCCGCTGCCCGTACGGACAGGGGCGCGCCGCGCTGGGAATTCACGTACTGACGCACCGCGTCGTTCAGATTCGCTGCCATTCCGGTTCTCCAGGTTAGGTGAGTCCGCCCAGCAAGGAGAATGCCGTAGATCAATTAGCGTTCCCTTATGGGACTGGCGCAACAGCGAAAGCGATGAGGGTGGCTATAAAGCGGCTACAAATTTTATAGCCAGTTCAAAGAGGGGTAGCTAACTCTTTGATTTCAATGGTCGGAGCGGCGGGATTCGAACCCACGACCCCTTGACCCCCAGTCAAGTGCGCTACCGGGCTGCGCTACGCTCCGAACCGCCGCAACCCTTATAGAGCGCGGGGTATCGGCGCAAGCGCGAAAACAGGGTCGCGGAACGTAAGGGCATCGAAACGCCGCCAAAAGCACTTCGCGGTACTGAAGTTACCGCAGAATTACCGCGGATGTTTCCCAGATGTTCTGACAAACCAGTTCAGTCCGGTTGAGGAAGCAAGAGGTGGTAGCCATGAGACTTGGCAAGGGAGATGTACAACCTCGGAAACTTGCCGGTACAAAGACGGCGGCCGAGAATCACGGAGTGCAAGCAGGTTGAAACTCGTCGATCTTTTTTGCGGGTGTGGTGGGTTCTCGAGAGGTGCTCACCTCGCGGGGTTCGATGTGGCGGCCGCTTATGATATCGACCCGGTTCTCACATCATCCTACAGTCGAAATTTCCCGCAGACGAAGCTCGTTCTTCGTGACGTTTCCGAACTAACTGGGGCTGAAATCACAGCGGACGTGGGTGGGGAGGTCTTCGGGGTATTTGGTGGGCCTCCATGCCAAGGCTTCAGCGATATTGGGCGGCGAGACGTAAACGATCCTCGCAGGAAGCTGCTAAGTCACTTCTTCCGTCTTGTCGCCGAACTTAACCCGACTTTCTTCGTCATGGAGAATGTTCGAGGGCTGATGTATAAGGATTCGCGACCGGTTCTGGATCGTGCGTTAGAGTCTGTGCGGCAAGCGTATGATCTGATCGGCCCTCATATATGGGATGCAGCTGACTTTGGCGCCGCCACCTCACGGCGTCGGATGTTTGTGGTTGGCATCCGTAAAGATGTCCGGGCTCGGTTCGACATCTCGATGATCGACAAACATCGATCAGCTCCAACAACGGTCTCGCAGGCGATCGCCGATCTCGTAGACGCGGAACAACTCGAACCTTGCGCCTCGCTTCCGGACTTTGACCGCTGGCGCGCCAGTGATCGGCACATTGTGTCAGCCTACGCGCTTACCCTCAGAAGTCCCGACCGCGTGTTTACAGGGAACAAAGCGACCGAACATTCGGCGGCGGTGATTTCTCGGTTCGCTCGCATTGCTCCCGGTGCGATGGAGAAGATTGGCCGTCACCCTAGGCTTCATCCAGAAGGGCAGTGTCCAACGCTGCGGGCTGGCACTGGTTCGGATAAGGGCTCTTACCAATCAGTAAGGCCGATCCACTACGAGCTTGACCGAGTCATAACCGTCCGGGAAGGAGCGAGGCTGCAAGGGTTCCCAGACGCTCATATTTTCCATCCCAGCGTTTGGCACAGCTTCCGGATGATCGGAAACAGCGTGTCACCCGTCATAGCGCACGCGATTTTCAAGGCGCTAAAAGCCGCCGTCACGAAACCGGCTGCTAGTTCTTCTTCTTCAAGGAAGTACGGTCCGGGCTCAGAGCGCCAGCTGGAAAACCTGATGACTGCATGACCGATAGGATCTCAAAGGAGCGCCGCTCGTGGCTAATGGGAAGGGTCGGAAGCAGGAACACCAGCCCTGAGCTTCGCGTCCGATCAGTAGCTCACTCGCTAGGGCTGAGATTTCGCCTACACAAAAAGGATCTTCCAGGAAGACCTGACATTGTATTTCCTAAGCACAAGTTGGCGATATTCGTTCACGGCTGCTTCTGGCATCGTCACTCGGGATGCAGGAAAGCTTCTAATCCTCGATCTTCGGTTGAATTTTGGCAAAGCAAGTTTGCAGCTAACGTTGCGCGAGACGCTCGAGCTGTGCAGGATCTGGAAGAGCTCGGATGGCGGGTTGCTGTGATCTGGGAGTGCGAGACCCGGACGAAGGAAGGGGTCACTAGTTTCCTCAGCGCCAACATCGATGATCGGCAGCGGGATCCGACGTAACAGTATGCGAGACGATGTTCATGGTTGATGAGAACGCTTCGAAAACCGAAATCGACGCGGAGCCGACGAAGGCGTTCTTCATCGACATGCTCACCAGAGATATCCCGCTTGATCAGGCCATTCTTGATCTTGTCGACAACTCCGTCGACGGAGCCAAAGCTCTAAAGGCCAAAGGCCGGCCAGATTTCAACGGTCTTTGGGTGCAAATCTCATTCGACGCGGAGCAGTTCAAGATTGTCGATAATTGCGGCGGTTTTGATCGTGACGCCGCTCGCTCTTACGCCTTTCGCTTTGGTCGTCCCGGCGGAGCCAAGCGAACGCCTCACTCCATTGGTCAATTCGGGGTGGGAATGAAGCGCGCTCTCTTCAAATTTGGAACGCACTTCAAGGTGCATTCAGCCACTTCGAACGACAGCTGGAGTGTTGAGGTGCCTGTCAGCACCTGGGAGCAAGAGAAAGGGTGGGCATTTCAACTGCGTGACCTTCAACCAGGGTCGCTGGTTTCTACGGACCAGCCGGGTACTGAGATCACGGTTTCGGAGTTGAGAGAGGAAGTCTCAGCCAAGTTCGCTCTCAAGAACTTCGAGACGTCAATTTTCAACTTCATCAAATCGAAGCATCGACAGTTCATATCAGAGGGTCTCGCGATCTCGGTGAATGGACGACACATCGATGCCACGAACCTTCTTCTTCTAGTGTCTGATGGCCTGAGGCCGGGCATCGAGAACATTAGGTTCAGCCGCCCCGGTAGAGCCGACGTCACAGTTCGAATCATAGTGGCGATCGGTCAATCGTCGCCCAAACAAGCTGGCTGGTACGTCGTCTGCAACGGCCGGGTGGTACTTGAGGCTGACCGAAGCCCGGTGACGGGGTGGGGCGTGATAGAAGACGCCGCCAATCGGATCATTATACCAAGCTACCACAACCAGTTCGCCCGGTTCCGCGGGCTAGTATTTTTTGACTCGGAGGACTCTTCCAGAGTTCCTTGGAACACCACGAAAACGGGGGTTGATGAGGACAGTTCGGTGTGGGTGGCGGCCATGAAGCGAATGATGGAGATGATGAGGCCGGCGATCGACTTTCTAAATGAGCTTGATGCTGACATAGATGAATTTTCGCGAGAAGAGAGCCCATTGAGCAATTTCGTCGCGAAAGCTGAGCTCGTGTCGGCAGAGACGCTGACCGTCAAATCCGCTTTCGTGGCCCCAAAACGAGGAGACATCGTTAAGGGGCCCAAGCTGGTCAAGATACAGTACTCGCGTCCGCTTGATGACGTAGTGATCCTGCAAGAAGCTCTCGACTTGTCCTCGGCCAAGGCAGTGGGAGAGGCTACCTTCGACGCCGCACTGAAGCGACAGAAACGCTGATGGTCGAGAGTTTTCGGAAGATCGATTATTCCATCAGGCCCGCGAAATACGCAGAACGTCTGATGCTTTGCGACGTATTCCGCCGCTTGTCAGCTTTCGAGCCGGTCGAAAGTTACAAGTACGTTGGTTTCGGCTCGGTGTGGTTCTCTGATTTCGTCCTGTTTCACCGCGCCTTAGGTATACGGGATATGCTCTCGATTGAACAATCTGAAGCCGCGCGCGAAAGGATCAATGCCAACAAGCCGTTCTCCATAGACCTCAAGTTCGGGAAATCGACAGCGCTACTTCCAGACCTCGACTACTCGAAGCGCCAGTTCATCTGGTTAGATTACGATGACCCGCTCGGTCCGGAAATGCTTGAGGATGCTGCAGCCGTGGCAGCGAGAGCTAGATCAGGATCTGTGCTGGTGATTTCTGTGCAGTGCGTTCGCGCTCCCGAAATTGCGATCGCCGACCGAGAAATGAAGATTGATCCAAATACACAGACAGCAGAACAGCGGTTCATCACGAAATTCGGAAGCCGTCGAGTGCCGGACACTCTTTCGCGAGAAGACCTATCTGGATGGACCTATGGCGAGTTGAGCCGAAATATGCTGCTCGCGGAAATCGATGAAGCGATCTCCACACGCAAGTTGGCGGACCCTAGCCAGGCGGTATTCGCAAAAGAGATATGTTCTTTTGAGTACGAAGATGGAGCAAAGATGACGTCCTTGGTTGTCATCTTCTACAATGAGGAGGAACGGCAGAAGCTTGAAAGTTGTGCCTTCGAGCAAATGGATTTTATTCCGGCGGGAGAGCAGGATAAGCCGGTCTATATTCCGACACCAAAACTGACACTGCGTGAGATCCGGAACCTGGAGGGGCAATTGCCGCTCCCGCCAGGAAGCGTCTTGAATATCGGACATATTCCCGCATCGGAGGCGAAGAGCTTTGCGGGTATGTACCGCTACTTCCCAAACTTTGCGGTTGTTCAGAACTGAAGCAGCAAATGGATGAAGGGTTAACGTCGTCCTTCGGCTCTGCTGCTTTCAGCTTGGGAAGCTAGGCGTTTTGGCGACACATCAACGGCTTGCCTGTAAAACAGCCTGAAAACGCTCATAAGCGCAACAATGGCTTAGCTCGAGGTTGTAAAACTCGAAACGAGCCAGATTGACGGCCGCAGGCCGCGGCTCCATCTTCTTCGCATGGTGATTTCCAGCATCGCAACAACACCACAGACCAAGCTCCCGAAGCTGATCGTTGTGATGGCGTTCGACCCCGACGACGAAGGGGAACTGCAGACCGCGTTCGGGCCGGCCGAGCAACAAAGCGAGGAGAGGGCGGTGCGCACCGCTAGGACGCTTGCGACTAAGCACGCCGGCGTCATTGCCTGGTCGCGTACAGCGGACATTCCCAATGGGGAATACGGCGAGCCGGTGGTGCTGTTCCAGCATGGCAGCGTGCCTGACCTGGAATGATCAAAGATCCTGCGGAAAAGATCCAAGCCTTCATAGAAAGCGGCGTCGAGCCGGAGGTGCCGCTTAAACGCCTGGTGCTGAAGCTCAGCGGACGCGTGGCCGATCCCCATGTCGCAGCAGAACTCAACGACGAGATGAACCGCCGATTGGAAGATCTTCTTTTGGATCGGGCTCTTCAGCAGGTCAGCAAGGAAGGGCGAGAGGAAGCCTTGCGATCGCTGCTCCGCTTGGTGACGGCCGGGAGACACTAATGGGCGGATTGGAGTCCCGGAGGGACTGCCGAAACCCACCGCTACCGCGCCTTCTGCCTCCCGATGGGACAAAGATGCCCTCCTGATTTTGCTATACTTTCCGTTGTGCATGTCCCACGTGGCAGCAGTTGACAGGCACGGAACGTTCTAGGAACATTATCCTCACGTGCGGCGGATCACTCAAGCACAGGAGGCCGCGATGGCAAGACGCAGGACGATCACAGAACTCACCGAAATCGAGGTGGCTGCTTTCATGCGGCATTGCGTGGCTACGCAAGAGGCCGTTCAGCCGCTCCAATCGAAGCTTCGAGTGGATAGCGATCTTTATCGTGCCCTGGATGATTTTCACGACGCGCTAAACACTGTCGCCTTGCGCGTGTCAGGCCGGGACACTGTTCCTTGGGATAGCAAGCACGGCTGGACGCCGTAAGCCAAGCCGACCAAAGCCGCCGTCAGCCGACGGTCAGCGGCGGCTACTTCCGCATCAGCAGGTCAATGCGGCCATGAATCCGATCCAAGTCATGCTCGATCCGATCGAGTTGTGCTTTGAGGGCAACAAGGATCGCCACTTCCTCATCCTGTAGATGCACCTTGGCTGAAACGAGCAGCGGGTGATCAGGCAGATCACGAACATCGTGGGCAACAGGCGGAGGCGGCGGCGATGCTCGAAATAGGACCTTCCCGAGAAAGATCAGGAGAGGGCTGACAATGGCCGTGCCGACGACGGTCACAATGGCAGTAACTGCACCCGAGCGGTCGAGAAGGTCGATCATCCATTGAGGCATGCCGATCCTCGCTTGCGCTGAATGTCGATCGTGGAGCGAATGACACCCATGGCCTCAAGGATCGTCCAGAACAGGTAGCCGACGGCAATAACGGACAGCCCGATGCTCCAGAAAAAGTAGCAGTGCAGGCCTTGATACGCGAAGGCGCACAGACCGGCGCACCGACGGAGGCCGGGGGAGCGTCCCCAGCGACCGTTGATCACCGTGCCGGAAATCCTTCCGCCGCCAATCAGGATCGCCAGCATGCCCCATGCCACCGGCATATTTGCGAACGGGAAGGAAGAATAATAGGTCGCCGCCATTCCACCTAGAAACAGGATCGCCAAGCCCCGGAGCACGATCTGGAGGCCGAGAACAATCTCGACCAATCGCCAGCCGTCGCCATAGAGGTACTCCATAAAAAGGCCCTGCACGGAAGCCCTGATCGAATGATGCCGGATCTTCTGCGGCGTTGGCGGCGCGATCGTCCCGGGCATCAGTCTCCCTTCGCTCCGCAATATGCATCCCGCGCCGCATTGTTTGCGCGCGTTTCGATCTGCGTCTCTTCCGTATCCCGGCTCGAATAGGTCACGGGTTGCCAGGCGCTGCACACATCGCGCGCCACGGCTGCCTCAGTCGCGGCGGTAGGGGTCGGCTGGATCGGCAGCAGTCCGGCCGTCGCGCACCCGCTCGCGAGCATCGACGGCAGCGCGAACGCGGCGGCCATGCAGGATCTCGACTTCATTGGCCACCGCCTTTTCGATGTCGTCGCGCTCCGCTCGCCGCGCAACAAGCACGGCGAGCTGGAGCAGGAGGTTGAGGAGCGACAGCCAGGCCATCAGGCCGAAGGCTGGTTGGCGGGAAAGAAGTAGACGCAAAGCGCCGTGATCAGCGCGATCACGGATCCTTGGATTTCCGGCGTGGCGAGTTCGTTCGGCAGAACGCCGAACGCGACAGCCGCACCGAAGGCCGCGCCAACGATGCTGCCGATCAGCTTCGAGTAGTTACCCATGATTGTTCTCCTTAGAAGATTGCCCGGAGACCGCCGGGCGCGGATCTCGTCACGCCTCGTTGGTCGAGATCACTTTGCCGCCAGCGTTGACCGTCACCCGCTCACCCGAGGTCGAGAACGACTTCGGCCAGCGCGCGCCGAGCAGGCGGTTCTTGGCGATACGGGCGACGGTGACGGCGTCGGACTGATTGCCGCCGAGAACGTGATAAGCGTGGGCATCTTCGCCGGCGTAGAACCCGACATGACCTTGCCAGCCATTCTTGGAGCCGCGCCAGAAAACGAGGATAGCGCCGCGCTGCGGATCAACGGCGCGACCGAACTTCAGCCATTCGCGGGCGCCGAGGCGGTTGAAGCTTTGAGGATCGAGCGGCGCGCCGATCTTCATGCAGTGCGCCACGAACAGACCGCACCAGGCAACATCGTCGCCCGTGTACCCTTGGTCGAGGTTTTCGGCCCAATCCATGATGATGCGGTTGTTGCCCTTGCCAGCGACTTCCTTGGTGCCCTTCAGGCGCTCGGCTTCAGCAAGCCACGGCAGACCGCCAATCGCTGCGGGCTTTGGCTTCGGCCGCGCTTCCGCTTCCGGATCGAACAGGCGCGTCAAGGTAATCGGGCCAATGAACGCACGCGGGTTCAGCCCATGGGCGCGCTTGAAATCGGACACGGCTGTTTCGCTCAACGGACCCGTGGCGCCGTCGATCTTGCCGGCGTACCAGCCAAGTTCTTGCAGGCGCGCTTGAACAGCCTCGAAGGCTTCATCCTTCAGGGACATCACGTTCTCCATATTGTCACGATTGTGTTTGCGCGCGATCAGCGCTTACGTTCAGGCGGTTAGGCGAAGCGGATGCCCCCAACGCTCGACCGAAGGCGCGGCGGCCTTGACCGACCAGGTTCAGTGTTGGCGGTTTTGTTGCTTCGAAGGATCGACAGCCGTTAAATCGTCTGCCACAAGCCACTCAGGATGCGACCGGCGATAGCTCTAAATCACACACAAGCTTTTGCCGGACCGAAAACTCCCGCGAGAAAACTGATGTCAGTTGACCCACAAAGCTTGGCCACGTTGCTTGAGGTGATCCACAATGCAGACGATGGACAAGCTAAGGTCCTCATAGCGTCGCTGCTTAAGTCGGAACATCTCACCGGACCTACGAAGTCCGTCTTGCGGTTCGCGGCAAGTAAACTCGACCCTTCAGTCGCACCAGAGAAGCCGCGCACAGCCTCTGATCTCTCCTACATCAATGTTCCGGTCGGGACAGTTTCAACAGATGGGAGCGCCCTTTTGGGTCGTGAGGGGTACATCTACCTAACGGAGGGCTCGAACAACGTTCTGTCCCGGTACCAGAGGGACAAGAACTCGACTGAGGAACTATGCGCACAATGGAGTAGCTTACTGCTAGAGCGGGTTAAGCGCCATGATGCCTCAGGCCGCACATATCTTCAATTCATCGTTCCTGAGAAGATATCATCACTGCCTGAGTACTTCCCAACGGCGATCCAAACCCCCACCGACCTTCTTTCGCAGATAGAGGCGACTTTTGAAAAGAAAGACTACTACTTCTCGGTCCTTAGCCTCTTTCGAGCTCATGGCTCTCGCTGTGTTCCGCGCCTGGACAGCCATCAAAGCACCTATGGGTCATATTTGATCGCGCGGCATGTCGCGCAATTGTTCGGCATCAGCGCGCTCGATGACGTACCATTTAATGATACTGAAATCCGGTCTGGCGACCTCGCGCAGCGGATGCTTGGAACTCCCTTGTACGAGGCACTCTCCGCTCCAAGTGACGACACCAACCCAGCGCTCTCGCTCAGACCGCGTGAGATTGAAGTCATAGAACCTCCTCGAGGAGGTCACTTGGGAACCAGATGCATCTGGCAGACAGATGGCGCGCCAATTCAGAAAAAGGCGGTAGCCTTCGCAAATTCCTGCTTCCATAAGGGCGGTCGGCCACTCCTGTCTTGGTGGTTCTCTCGCCTCTTCGAGGAGTTCCACTTCGTCTGGAGCAATGAAGTTGACGACTCTTATGCTGAAAGCGTCAACGCGGATGTAGTAATCGGACAAACCATGGAGAGGTTCATGTTTGCCAGAATGCCTCAAAACTGATTCTGCCCAGTTTCGTCTGAAACCTTGAATCGAGCATCGGTAGGATGATGAGTACAAACCTCGCAATAGAGCTTGTACCGGGTGCGATCGTGGCTCCTCTTAGAAGCTTGACGTTGGCGAAGTCCCAAGCTTCGCCCGGGACATTCGACGGAGGTGTGTACGATGCGAATGGTCAAGTAGTGACCCGTGGCTTGCAGCTGAAAGCTTCATACAACAACGAGCCGTTGCCTTGGGAAGAGGGCACCATCGTGAGCACAATTGCCGGGACTCATCTCTTTGGTGGAATGCTCCAAGCACGTCATTTCGGGCACTTTCTGACTGAAAGCCTGTCCCGTATGTGGGCATTTAAAGCCCTCCAGAACTCAGTGCAGAGCGTCGTCTTTTATCTGCGCGACATAACAGAAGACGTAGAGCCTTGGGTTAATGAGACCTTTCGAGAGTTCTTTCCTGAGGCCAACCTAACCCTCGTCAGGGCAGAAACCCGCTTCGAAACCCTGATCGTTCCCGATCAGTCTATTCACCCGGACTATAAACAGATCGTAGGGACACCCTTGATCCGCCAAGCCTTCTCCCAAGCAAAGTTCCCCTACCGCGGCACCCGCCGGGACGTCTATATTTCTCGCAGCAAGCTGCATGTCCGGGATGGAGGCATCCTAGGTGAAACCCACATCGAGCAAATGCTTCAGCGAGACGGTTACGACATCATCTACCCTGAGCGCCTGACCATCGAGCAACAGGTGCAGCTTTATCGGACTTCGGGGCGGACTATCTTCGCTGAGGGTTCGGCCATCCACTTATTTGCCTTATGCGCCACCCCTACGCATCGTCCGTTCATTATCTGGCGCCGCAGGGTCAATGGCGTATTTCAGGATCAGTTGCGTTCTTTTACGGGCAAGGATTTGCCGGGATCCGCCCGGGTGAAGGAGCTCTGGATCGCGAGCAAGCGCGGTAGTGATCCTGTTACGGCGAGAGCATCAGTGGACATGCACGGGATTGAAGGCGACCTGCGGGTTAATGGATTCATTTCTGACCAACCATGGGACGAGTACGATACCAAACGTGACGACGAGGAACTTCGGGAACTGGGAAAACTTCGTAACGACCCCTACCTTCCGCATCCTGTATAAAGTCTACCCATGACATGAAAGACCAAGAAAATGCTTATAAGCAAGACAGACGCGCTCCCATCCGAGGAACTGGCGATCCTTTCTGAACGTTTGGCTAAACGATGTGAGCAGGCCAGCGCAAGCAATCAACCGCTCTCCGCAGAGATGCTTCGAGACTTCGCGAGGTTCTTCCGCACAATCGCCGCCAGAGAGCGGCTTGCATCAGACATCATTTAGCTCACTAGTCTGTCGCGGTTCGCCGCCCAGTCCCTTTCCATAACGGAAATTAACGACGCGCCGTCACTGTCCAGCCTCTGCAACCATGCGCGATAGGTCGCCCCTCCATGGGAAACTGCAAACGGCACGACGCGGCCGATCACTGCAGGGTCAGTCGGCGCAGGATCAACGTAAGCTTGTGCAGTCGCGGCGCTTTCCGCGACAAGCTGCTTATCCACATAAAGGCGAGAGAGGTGGTTGGAACCGACCACCTGATACTCACCGACCAGGTAACGTAGTCCCCCGACGGACATGTTGGCGACCACGGAACGACCGTTGGCGATGAACTGCAATGACTTTAGAGTTCCGGCCGGGCGTGCCGCCGAAAGGCTGAGAAGCCATTGATAGCCGGTTGGAGCCCCACTTTTATAGAGGCCAGCGATGCTGTAAGGCACATCGCTCGTTCCTGTACTGCCGTACCCGGTGTCAGCCAAGTTGAGCCAGATCCCGAACGCGAAATGCGTGACGCCTATCGGTAGACGCCAGTTGCTGCCAAGGTTGATCTCCAACGCGCCGGCGCCAGCGGCAAGGAACACAAAGCCCTTGCCGTCGTAGGCCAGGTTGTCCTGTAGGATCGCGTCAGCGCCACCTCGCACAAGGTCTTTGACGCGGGCTCCGGCCAGACCAGGATTGGCTTTCGAGTAGGCCCACCCCGAGGAGAAATCGACAAGACCCACCGTGCGCTCATCGATGAGCGCATCCCGCTGCAGCAGCGGAAGCGTTGGATCGTTGGTGTGAAGACCAACAGATTGGCGGATCAGTCCGACCATGGTTCGTACCTCAGATTTTACGGAGTGAAAGACGGGAAACCCAGAACGTGCCGCTCATGGGCTCACCACTCTTACCCTTGATTGTGACCGCCACGGCGAGGCTGGTCAGATCAGCAGGAACGATGAACGGGGTCGAGATGAATGGCCCACCATAGGACGCGGAGGGATTGCTGCTTGTGGCCGTAGCAGCAGGCTGGTAGCCGACGGAGAGTGCAGTATCGGTGCCATTGACGTTAAGGTTTAGATCTGGCCCATACATGCCGACCGATCCAGCATCGACTTCGATCTGGCCAACCAATTCAAGCACATCGCCTAATGAGAAGTTTGCCAGGCTCAAACCGCGCGAAAGCGCGATCAACTGGCTGCCGTTGATGGCGGTGCCAGTGAAGACGATCTTTTGACCTTCGAACCCATCGCGGACCTCTTTCGAAGCTGTGACGGCGTAGCTGGCGGTTGCGTTCAGCGTCCAGCCGTCCGCCACCGAGCCTGAGATTGTGCCCGTACCAGTTTTCACGCCGCCCGTTCCAAGCATCATCCCGTTAGGGATCAAGTTTCCCAGTGGGTTATCGACGCTGTAGACATCGGCTGCCGACACCGCAGGTGTAACGGGCGTGCGGGCAAGATCTGAAACGCTTTGCCAGACGCGGCTGCCGAGGCGCCGGGCGCCTTCGCAGGTGAGGTGTAGCGCATCATAGAAAAGGCCGGCCTGTGGTGCGCCGATTGAACTAGCAGGATCGACAAGATCCGGCCAAGCATCGATCACACGGACATTAGGGTTCTCAGCCAGCCGAAGCAGCCGATTGTAAGTCCGCAGATGGCGCGCGACTCGCTGTGTGGTCCAGGTGTGCCCGACATACGGGGTTGTATCACCTCGCGGCAGTTCAGCGACGATCCAAGCCATCTTGCCAGCCGCCACAATGGCCGCGACCATCGCATCGATATTGCCGATGCTGTCTTCATCAACCGCATCGTTGGTTTCGCACATGACGATGAAAAAATCAGCTTCGGCCGCCGAAACAAGGGCACCCGGTAATCGGGCCAGGATCTGCGTTGTCGTCTCGCCGGCAGCACCGAAATTCCAGTCGGACGGAACTCGGACAGCACCTTTGCTATAAAGCTGCAACCAGAATGGGTAAGCGCGAGGTTGCAAGAGCCCCTTTGTCACTCCCGTATAAGCGTTCGCGGTTCGGCTATCCCCGATGATCGCGCCTCGAAGCGTGCCGCGCCGCAAGGGGACTGCACCTGCCTGCTCTTCAGCAGGCTCTTCGAAGCGCATGATGCGGAAATCAGCATCGATATGGACATCGCCGCTGTAACCGGAAAGCGCGTACTCATCGGCATCAAGAAAGGCGTACTCGCGCCCGCCGAGTATCTGCCGGTTTGCTTCCAGAAGGCGAGTTCTCAGCGGCAATAGGTACTCGTAGCCGACAGCCGTGACTCTGCGCATGACACGCTCGTCAGCGTCGATATCAACGTCAGCACCAAGCGTGGTGTATGCCTCATAAACGGACGTTTCGACTTGAGGAGAAACAACCGTCTCTACAACAGCCTGCCTCGCCTCCAGCGCCCCAACCTTCGTAGTGGACGGAACGCCTTCACCTTCATCAGAAGTAGACGAGTTTGTTCGCGTGAACTGCCGGATCGACTTCTCACTGCCCGGTGTACCCAGGACGCGAAACACCTCACCATCGGCTACTGCGGCACGTCCGACTGCCTCACTTGGAAAGATCGGACCGGCAGCCGCCAGAGCGGCATCCTTGGCCTGCATCGCGATCTCGGCGTTTGCGGCGACGATCGGCGCCTGCTGGACCACGATGATAGCCGCGTCCGGAGCAGCAAGGATCGCTTCAAGGTTCTGCAGGATGACATCCATGCCCTCGACATCGTAGCCGGCAAGGAGCGTCTGAAGCGCCTGACGATAGCCGCTATCATAGGGCGTAAAGGTGATCTCGTAGGGCTCTGCGACCTGCGCGGGACCAGGCCACGCCACCGCCAAAGTGATGGTCGTGGCGTCAACGGCAGCGATCCGGACAAGCAAGCCGCGATGACCGCCGAACCGATCGCCCGGTCGCACAGCCTGCACCAGGTTGCCTGCGTTCTGGAATGTGACCGTCAGGCCGCCTTCCTCGACGGTCGCCGTGCCCGTGCGGTAGATGCCAGGCCAATCAGCCATGATCCCTCGCACGCATTTCGAGTTCGGCATTGCGCGCCCTGACCCTGCGAAGCTCCTGGTCGAGTTCGCGCACCGTGATTGCCATCATCAGAGCTTCATTCTCCAGAAAGGCGGCGCGACGCTTGTAGTGCGAAGCCACGGCATCAAGGATCACCGGCTGCGGCGCATCAGCGCCGGCCGCTTGGGTCGGTTCAGTCATCTGTGAAGTCCCTGCTACTCGCTGGGTTGGATGCCGTAGGCGGCAAGAACCGCTTCAACCGCGGCCGGCGTGGCCGCTATCTTCAGTTCGGCTTGCGCCCGCTGGCGGTCGATCTCGACCTGCGCCAGTTGCTCTGACTGCACCTGCGCCTTGTCGAGAACGGCTTTCGCGAGATCAGCCTCGCTGATACCGCGAGCGGATGCTTCCGGCGCCAGCAGGGGCGAAGTGCCCCCGTCGAGAACACGACGCGCCTCGTCAGCTTTAAGCGCATGAACCTCGTGGATGGCTCCGCCAAGCACCGCGTAGTGGCGTGATGCAAAGCCTGCTTCCAATCGCAGCAGCGCAGCCATGCGGACGTTGGCCATATTCTTCGCCAGCTCGATCTTCATTGAGCGACGATCTCCATTTCGAAAGGCACGTAGGGAAAGTGGTTGATCGCCAGCCGGTAGGTAGCCGGCATGGCCGATCGAAGCTGGATCGGCTCGCCGTCCGCCGTGTAGGGCGCACCATCGATCGTGAAGGGGAAGCCGGCTGGGATGCCCGTGATCACCGCCTCATCGAGACCATCCGCGACAATCACGGGCTTTGAAGCCTGCACCGCCAGTTGCGGCCTCGGCAGGATCCGCTTCGCTTCTATGTCAAAGTAGACCTGGAGGGGATCCGGCACTTCCATGCCGTGGCCCACCCACCGGAAGGTGAGATGCGGAAACAGTGGCCCGTAACCCTCCATCACGTCGGGCGGCACCGAGCCGCAGTAGACGATCTCGCCCGTTGAGGGATCGTGCTCGACAAAGACCGCGTTGCGCTGTTCACTCATCGCTTCACTCCGAAAACGCCGAGACGGGAATAGGAAGCGGAGGCCGATGCGCCGGTGCTTGCGGTGGTCGAAAACTGCAGGGCGACCGTGAACGTCCCAGAGCCTACGGCGATTGGGAAAACGAACGAAAAGCTGCCGCCAGAGATGTTGCCGGTTCCACCATTCGACTGGCCGGCAACAACCTGCATATACTCCCCGCCATTGATCAGAATGCGGGCGACGATCGAAGCAAAAGCGGAGCCGTCCGTACTCGTGGCGTCCACCCTGCAGGTGAAAAGCACGAAGAGCGTCCCGCCAACCGCCATCGAAACAGATGTCTGGCAGGCCGTCGACCATCCACCGCTGACCGCGGCGCTGTTGGCCACCACAGAGGCTGTTGTTGCCGCCTGCAAAGCCAGAGCCGTGGTGTCGACGCCGCCGATCTTGAGCTGGTCGGTGTCGATGCTGTGCGCCTTGATGTTGATCGCATCGATCTCGCCGACGATCAGCGACGCAAGCACCGCCGCATTGACGCGCATCACGCCGTCCTGGAAGACGAACGGCGTGAACTTGCTTCCCGGGCTTGTAGGGTTGGCGATGTAGAAGCGGTCGGCAACGAAGCCGGCATAGCCGAGACCGCCGCTGGTCGCTTCCAGGAAGAGCGCACTGCTGACGAAGTTGCCAGCCGAGCCATGCTGCACCTGGACGGCGTAGCGCGCGCCGCCCGATGGGCCGCCGGCTGTCGCCGTCGCACGAATGTTGATCGAGGCGGACACGTCGTCCACCTGCGCTTCCAGCACATCGATCGACTGGGCTGTCGCAACCAGCACGCCGTCGATGCGGGAAACTTCCGTCTGCACCAGCTGGTCGATCGTCGCGAGGCCGGTTTCGAACTCCGCGCTCATCTCGTTGAGCACGGCCGTGATGACCCCATCCGGACCGATGGCCAGGATGATGGACTCGCCAACGAAGGCTCGGGTGTCCTCGATCTTCAGCTCGACTTCTTCGCGGATCACCTTGCGGTCGATGAAGTTCGATGAAGCTTCGTTTTCCTCATCCAGCATCAACTGGCGGATACGCTCGATCGCAGCGCGCGAACCCGTCGTGGCGAACTCCGTCATCCGCAGGATATGCTGCTGGATCTCCTCCAGCATGCCTGGCAGATACACGTCCCGATCCGTCAGGCGAATGTCCGGCGTGGTGACGGGCAGCCAACCCGACCAGAGCGTCGGTCGGCTGGACCGCGGCTCATAGCGGCCGCGCACGCCATAGGCGGTAAGCGGCAGCAGGTTTTGACTGATCAGAATGGAGCCAGCAGCGGGATTGTCCGTGCGGCCGCGGTAGATCACCTCCTCTGTGGCTGCGAGACGCACCTCGAACACAACGGCCGCCACGTCCGGCTGCTCGCCGTCCCATGACAGCTTGATCGCTGCTCGGCGCGCTATGCCGCTTTCATCGTAGAGCACCGCGCCTTCGGCATACCAGTCGACGATGATCTGCGGGGCAGGGCGGATTGGTCCCACCGGTCCATTGACCGGCGTCCGGTAATCTGTGTTCTGGTTCCAGTCATAGTCGTTCGGATCGACTTCGGTCAGGTCGACCATCACGTCGAGATTGGCCCTGTCGGCCACGCCATCGACGCGGAAATGCTTGGTGATGTAGCCGTTGCGCGGCGAGGTCCAGGCAATGGTATCGACGCCAGGTTCTAGCACGCCATATTCGGGCGGCAGAACGATCGTGTGCCGGCGCGCCCGCTGCGCTTCCTCGAGCGCCGACTTCATCAATCGTTGCACCTGGCCGGGATAAGGCACCAGGTCAAGCGATACATCGGCCATCAGCCGGCGATTACCGTCCCGCGCTTCGAGGTCCGCGCGGTAAAGCGCCGGGGCCGGTTTCGGCACCCACCCTTCGGCAGGTTCCGGATAGGTGGCAGCAACGCCGTTGATCGTGTCGGCCAGGCCAAAGAAGGGCGAGAAGCTTTGCGGCTCCGTCGAGAGGATCACGCCGTCGTCGATCGATGCCACCGGCGCATCCGGCGCGCCGACATGGATCTTGTAGGTCCCGCCGATCTCCGCCAGACGCCCCTGCGCGCCGGTGAGCACGGCCTCGATCGCGTCGGCAAGCGGCGCGGCCACCTGGATCTCGCCGCCCGTGCGATAGGTCGGTTCGGAGCCATACGGTCCCGCGATCGGCGCGCGGCACTTGTTGATCTGAGCGATCCAGTCAGCCACCGGCAGACGGGCGGCGGCAACACTCTGAAGTCCGTAGAACCAGGCAGCGTTGTAGGTTAGGCCGAGCAGCAGGTTGTACGCCTGGACGGCCGGCAGATGGTCACCGTCGCCGCCCCAAGTCGACGGGGTTCCGAGCCGATGCGAACCGCTGCCGCCGCGCGTGCTATCCCGCGACGGGTCGTAAAGCTTGACCCCGTTCAGCACGAACTTGAACTGCGGAAAGCCGCTGAACAGCTCCTCATTGATCTGCGCCGTGACGACGGCATAGGCGACGCCTCGACCGACACGGCTTGATCCCCAGGGCCGCTCTGCACTCGAAACGCGGTTGACGAGGAAAGTGTCCGGTCCGGCCTGATTGCCGTCATAGAAGCGGACCCAGAGGTGGTTGTTCGTTTCATCCGTGCGGTACTCAAGAACAGGAAAGCCCTGCTCATAGGTGCCATTGCTCCAGTCGATCGTGACCTTTTCGCCGTTGACCCAAAGTTCGGCCAGTCCGCTCACCGGCAGGTCCGACAAGGCGATAACCTGCGTCAGGTAGGCGTTCGGCGTCTTATTCTCTTCGCCCCAGGTGTTGACATAGACCAGCGAGCCGGCCGTTGCGCCGAAACCGAGGATGAACGAGCGCGGCAGGTCGCCGCCCGATTGCAACTTTCCTTGGACGGAAAACTGCGCTTCCTGCGGCTTTCCGGCGATTGCCTTCGCGAGAAGGTTGAGCCCGATGCCGGCAGCCGTCTGCAGCACGAAGGCGCCGATCGCGCTGCTGGCGATGAAGCCAGAGACAGCGGAAAACACGCCGCCGATCGCCGCTGCGATGCCGGAGAAAATTGCCATGGATGATCCGGGAACCCGTCGCTTAGAGCGGCTTCAGAAAATGCGTTTCGACGGCGCGATAGCCGCGGCGTTCGTAAAGGGGCGACACGTCATTCGTGGCGAGGGAGGCCATGCCGGCAACGGCGCAGCCAAGGGAGCGCGCCCAATCCTCATAGGCATCGAGCATCAACAGCGCCGCGCGACCGCGCGCGTCAGGAGCGACAAACCACACCGTTTCCTTCGCCATCTTGCCCGCGCCGAACGGATGATCGAAGGCAGTCGCCATCAGCACACCTTGCGCAGGCTCGCCAATCACCAGGCAGCAGCCGTCAACGCTTTCCGCGTGCCGCTTGAACAGTGCCTCCGCGCGAGCCGCTTGGAACGTGAACGTCCAGCCCGCCGCGGCATGGCTGTCGCGCAGCAGGCGGATCACCGCGAAGCGATCCGAGGCGGTCGCGTGCCGGATCACGTCAGCTTCCCGTTTTTCCGGCCCCAGAACACTTCCCACTCGCCGACAGTGCCGGCATCGGCAAAGAAGTCGTCACCTGGTGAACGCAGTATCTGGCTGGCATGCGAGCGCGTGTCCGGATTGGAGCGCGTCATCTCCTGCGTGTGCGACCGGCATTCCAGCCGCACACTACCTGCTTCACCCTCGGATGGCGTGGTGATCGGCGCACCATCCACGAAGCCGGCAAAGCGGCATTCCGCCGGCGCCACCATCTGCCGAGTGTCGGGATTGAACAGCCCCCGGAAGATCTCGACCTTGGCTTGGCGAAGGTCGTAAAGCCGCGCCGCCTGCTCAACCAGCTCGTCGAGCTGTGACAGGTCGATGGTCACCGTCTGCACGGTGATGTTCGCGACAAGCGGAATGTCGCTGATGGCGATCAGCGTGCCGGAACCATAGAAGGCCCGGCTTTCTACCTGACCGCTATCTGGGCTGCGCACCTGCGCTGACACGTCGCCGACATCCGACCAGAAGCCGACGGCTTCCGGCGCATTGGTGGAGCGGTTGCGCGCCACGATCCAAAGGAAGTCGCGGGCGACGAGAACGCGCGCAGCAAGCGCCGCCTGATTGGCTGCTGAGATCGCGCGCATCAGCGGGCCTCGAGACCCTGGAACGAGATCGCGCCGCGGCCGGTGCTCGGATCCGCCGACGCTGAAATGGAGCCCGGTACGATCGTCATCAGGCAGGCGGGCTTCATGATCCTCACCGCAGCCCCCGCCGACACACCGGGCCAGATATGCGGCCGCACTTCGAAACTGCCGGCGGCGTCTTCCACAACACGATGCAGGTCAGTTGCACCGATCTGGATTAGGTCTCCAGCCTTGAGGGCTACGCTGCCCAGGCCGCTGACGCTGATCGTCTTCCGATTGGCGGCAATTGTGCCCAGCGAGCCGGTCGGCAGCGTGCCTGAACCTGGATGCGTAATCGGCCGGCATCTGGATGACGAATAGCCGAGGAAGCGCCGTGCGCCCCCTTCTAAAGCGTTGAGCCGCGCACGCCAGCGGTCCAGTTCATTTGCCCGCATTATGCGCGACTGCCAGGCGCCACCCCAGATCGGAGAACCGAGATCCTTCAAGCGTGTGACGCCGTTGGCCTGGCGAGACGTCTCCTGCCGATGCACCAGGTCGAACTCGGTTGACCAGCCGGGGAAGTCCGCCAGCAGGTCGAAGGGATCGGCAATTGCCATCAGAGCTGCCGTCCCTTTTGTGCTTGCCGCACGGTATTGATGACATGCGCAGGCAATTCGGCCTTCAGCTTCGCGACCTGCTGTTCGACGCGCGCAAGGCCCTCACGATCTGCGCCGCGAGCGTCGATCGTGATGTTGACCGGTGCACTGATAGCTCCGCCGGCAGACTTGCCGAGAGCGGCAGGGATCCGCGGCACGATGTGGCCTGACTGGTTGGGAACGAACAGCTCCGGCCGCTTCTCACCGACGATGTATGGCTGGCCCGCCCGAACCGGACCACCGAACTCGCGCTTGGTGAACAGGCTGCCGATACCGCCAAGCAGTGAGCCGAGGAACCCGCCGCCACCCTTCGTGCTGAAGGCTGCATCGAAGGCCATGTCGAGCAGGCGATTGCCGACGTTGCGCAGCGCATCGGCGAAGATGTCAGCCGCCTTCTTGCCTTCCACAAAGCCATCGACAATGCCGCGCGCCAAATCCTTGTTGAACTCGGCTGCGTCTGCGGCTGCCTGCCGAACATCGTCCTGCTTCTCAGCCAGTTGAGCAGCTTCGACTGTGGCGAGCGCATATTGATCCGCAAGGGCTGCAATCTCAGCGCGCAGCTGGGGCGTGACGGCGCGGCCGGCTTCCTTCGCAGCCGTAAGCAGTTCCTGCTCCAGGCGCGCCTTCTCGACGGCATAGCCATAGTCGTCGATCAACGGGTTCAGGTTCCGCTGGGCCTCAGTCTCGGCAACCGTTGCAGCGATACTGTCATGGATGCGCTTGGTGAGGCGCTCATAGTCATCGGCGCGCTCGCGAAGTGATCCAGCGCGGCCACGTCTTCCACCGCCTGCATTAGACGAACTTGGCGCGGCATAGTCCTTCAACGAAACCCGAGGCCGGACGGTGCCGCTTTCCACATCCACTCGGAGCGGCCGATCTGCTGTCGATCCGACACGATCTCCTTTACTGGCTACTGTGCCCTCGAATGCGCTATCGATCCGAGCTTGGGCGCTCATCTCCTCACGGCGGCCACGCGCCCACTCGCCGAACTGACTGGCACCTGTGAGATCACCCAGCGCGCGCGCCATTCTCTCGATCTCGGCGACAGTTGCAATTACGGCGCCTGCGAAATCCATGGTGCCTGTGATGGCTGGGGAGAAATCCGTGTTTTGGATCGCATCCGTTAGATCGCCCAAGGCGGACACCAACCGATCGCTTGCGCCTGATCCCTCGTCTAGCTCGCCGGCGGTGTCGATCAGAACGTTCTGGAGACGAACGAATGCCTGGCTGACCGTGCTTTCGGCACCCGCAAGTTTATCTTCGAGGATGTAAGAGCCAGCTTCGAAGGCGCGAAAGAATGCCTCTGAAGAAACGGCGCCGTCGACCACAAGAGCGCGGAGCTTTGCGACCGAGCCCCCAGCTTCTTCCAGACCAGCTGCCGCCGCCTGTGCGATCGGCAAGGCGCCCTCCAGGATCGAGTTGAATTCCTCGGCCCGAACAGTGCCGGCACCCAGAGTCTGGCTTAACTGCAGAAGCGCCCCGGAAGCAGACTGAGCGTCGGTGCCTGCAACGCGCAGGGCCTTGCCTACGTTATCCGTAAAGCCGAGCAATTCTTCAGTCGAGACTTTGAGCTCGTTCTGCACGATGGCGGCTCGGCCATACAACGTGACCAGTGCCTCAATTGGCGTCGAGTTCCGCTGCGCCGAGGCAAACAACTCGTCGTAGACCTTGGTCAAGGCATCGCCTTCCAGGCCGGCCACCTTCAGCGCATTGGTAATCCGCGTCGATGCATCAGCCAGTTGCTGCGCTCCGCGAAGCGAAACACTGCCGACGAAGGCAGCAGCCATCGACTTCGACAGAGCGGAAAATTGGCTTGTCAGGTTCTTGTTCGAACGGGCGAACTGCGCATGAATATTGCGCACGCTTTTGTTCGTGATGCCCTGCGCGCGGTTCATCGCGTTTTCGTAGCCTTTGATATCAGCTGAAAGCTGAACTACGAGTCGCTCTAGATCAGTCGCCATAGATCACTTTCTGAAGGAACGATCATGAGGAAAACGATGATTGTCGCGGGCGTCATCGTCTGCGGTTTAATCGGATCTTTCGCCTCGGCTGCCGAGACTTACCGGCTCATCCACGCGATCGGAAACAGCGAGACATTGATAGCTAAAGGTCTTTCGAAGAACGAATGCGCGCGCATGAAGCAGGAACGGCTGAAGATCATCGCGCTCACAGGCGTTGGAGGGTCGGTGAGCTGCCTTCCGGAGAGCGTCTTTCTAAATTGACGCTTAAATCCCAAGCCAATTCGCTAGGTCATCAGCTTCCCGAGCAGTAAGCGCTTTGCCGTCATCAACGGCATAGTTCTCGAAGGTCGCGAAGATCTGCCACGCAGACATTCGGTCGAGATCGAGCGGGCTCAGGCCGATGCGGGCGCCGGCACCATAGATGGCTCCGAACCGGAACTTCCCGTTGGGGAGATCGTCGAGCTTCTCGCCCGATCCGGAGCCTGATCTTTTCCCAAGGCTTCCTCCGGGGCGCCAACGAGGCCGGCGGCGAGAACAGCCTGCGCCAGGGGCAGGCTCTCCAGCGGCGGGCGCTCTTCAACATAGGAGCGCACCAGCCTCAAGGCGGCCGTCGGCTCCATGCCCCCACCGATAAGCCCCAGGCGGATCACGGCGCTGATGTCCTGCACCCGCCATTCGCCTTGATAAAGGCGCTGCAGGAGGACGTAGGGACCGGTGTCGGTTGCCTCCTGGAGCTTGATGATCTCGGCCCACCGAAGGCGGAAGGTGTAGGCGCCGTCTGCGAAGTCCTGGACGAGTTCAGCGAGACGCGCCATCACGGCGTGACCGTCCGCACCATCTCGCCGTCGCTCTGCATGGAGATCGACTTGGTGACGCGCCGGCCGTTTTCGCCACCGGCCTCAATGCTTTCGATGTGCATCCGGCCCACCCATGCGACGGTCTTTGCCGGAAATTCGAGTTCAATGCGGACCGGTACGCTGTTCACATCTTCCCAAGCATCAAGCCATGTCTCGACGCTTTCCTGCGCCATGACGCCTTCGCCGCTGACTGCCATGGAAAGCGATGTTGCATCGCGGCCCTGCCAGGAAACGGCATCAGGATCCTCGCAGTCGGGAATAAGCACCTCTTCCAGACCCTTCGTGAGGGTGAGCGAGCGGCTGGTGAAGCCGCAGGGAGCGGCATAGACAATGGGCTCGGCATCATTGCCGAGCATGACGCGGAGCTTTCCGCCTTTGGTTGTGACGGGCTGTGCCATCTAAGTGTCCTCTTCTAGGGCTGTTCGATGAAGGCTTCGAAAGTCAAAGCGGCGCGGCTGGTTTGGCCATCACTGTCGCGGAAGGTCCGCGTCGTCCGGTGGTTCAGGTAAACAAGCGCGTTGTCCGAAAGGGCCACGCCTGCCTTGAGAGCACGGCGAACAGCATCCGCCATGCGGCGCACCTCGGGAAAGCCAACCGCTTGTGACCAGCAGTCGATCTGAAGCGTGACTTCAAAACCGTCGATGCAGTCGACGTCGTCGCTGACTTCCTCGGTCGGCCCGAGCGTCACACGCGGGAAATCGTCTTTCTTCGGCACGGCGTCGTAGATCCGTGGTCCGACGATGGCGGTGAGCGGCCCATGCGCCTTCAGCCGGGTCACGATAGCGCCCTGCAGTTCCAAAGTCGGGGATGTCATGCCGCTGCGACCTTCTTCGCTGCGCGGCGCGCCGATCGTTTGATCCGGCTGGCCGAGCGCTTCCGCAGCGCGCGATACGCGGGATAGAAGAAGGGCTGGGCACTCAGCTTCCGTGTGCCGAACTCAACCCATCGGGCATAATAAGCGTCCGCATCGCCGCAGTAGATGGTGATGGTCATCTCGCCGCTTTTCACGAACCCGATTGCCAGTGAGCCTTTCGGCGCTTCGCCCCACGTCCAGCCGATCGAACCGGCGAGGGCGCCGGTGTCCTGCGGAACCAGAGCTTCCATCAAGTTCGTGATTTCACGCGCCGATTGCGCCAACGCCTGGCGCATCTCGTTCCTGGCAACGCCAGGGAGCCGCGCCAGCTTGCGGTTCAGCTTGGCGACGCCGATGAACTTCGAAATCACGCCGCCACTCCGGTGCTGACTTCGAGATAGACCCACCGCCGATCGGTCACGGCGTCGACGATCTTGACCGCGTAACGCTCGCCAGTCCTCACGTCGCGCATCTGCCAGTCGCTTTCGATCTGCCGCGTTTGCGCCGAGGAACGGACATAGACGCCGAGCACGTTTCGTCCTTCCAGCCGGGCGGCAACAACAGCTTCGGAGCCGCCTCGGGAGCGAAAGGCCGCGTGGACTTGGAACTGCTCGGCAAAGCTCGCCTGTTCGTTGCCATAACCATCATCAGCATCGGTTCGCCGGTCGAACGCAACGCGGTGCCGCAGCTCGCCGGCAGTGGGGCTAGTCGCCATCGGCCGGCTTCGCCTTCGGCTTGATCTCTTGCGCTTTCCCGGCGGCAATCGCCTTCTCGGCGCAAGCGGCCTTCACCAGCTTTTCGGTGCCAGCTTTGTAGGCGATCGTCACCTGCTGCGAGGGCTTGTAGTCAAAATCGGCAGTGAAGCGGACGCGCGGCATCAGACATAAACCCTGAATGGCGAGAGGAGTGCTTCGACGCCGAACGGCACCGCCTCGACAGCGCTCGATCCAGTCGCCTCCCGGTTTCGGTAAAGGTGTCCCACCATCAGGAGGATGGCCGTCGTGATCGGCGCCGGGACTTGCTCGGTGTTGGCATACCCAGCTTCGTATTGAACGCGAACTGCGCCAGGATTTTCCGCTAGTTTAGGACGTCCGAAGGCGGGCCCTAGCCACAGCCTGCCGTCGTGGAGTTCGTGTGAAGTCGCTGGATCGGTCGTTTGCTCTGCACCATCCGCGTCTATGTATTTGACGCTGACCAAGTCGATAACCGGCGGGTAAGGCAGCTTCATGCTTCCCCACCACCAACAGGCGAGCGACAGTTCCAGAGTCTGTTTACCGAGACATCGTCCAAGCCAACCCGCCGGCCCGTCCACCCATTGCGTAGCAGCAGAGATCAATCCGGCGATCAGGGCATCCTCGTCATCGTAGTCGACGACTAGATGCAGCTTCGCTCGCTCCAATGTGATGAGCGGCGCCGGCGGCGTTATGACTCGGACGTTCATAGCGAAGCTTGTTACTTCGTCTTGTTCTGCGAGGCTGCACCGGCGTCCTTGTTGCCGGGTGCTGCACCGTCGGCCTTGCCGGCAGGAGCCGCAGACTCCGCCTTCGCCACACGGGTCTTGCCGCTCTTGTCGTCTTCAGATGCTTGACGCGCTACGCCGCGCTTGATCAGATCCTTGCCCATTGCATCGCTCTCCACTTCGAACACGTCTCCGTCGTTCACCATCTTCGTCTCGTCGGAATAGAAGCTGTCCAAGGCCTTGAGTTTCATTGGTGCTCTCCTTCGGTTGATAGAGAGAGCGCCGACGTGCGGCGCTCCCCGTGATCAGCCGAACGATTAGACGGTTGTGGAGGCGGTGATCGCGTCGGAGAAGTCGCCCTTGACGAACGCTTCCGGGCGATAGGTCGCAAGCGCCAGGCGTTCCTCGGCACGGATGGTGACGAGGTTCTTGCGGAAGTTGTCGCTGTCTTCCGTGCTGATCTCGACGTTGGCTTCTTCGCGGTCGAAAATCTGGGCGCCAAGCTGGAACGCGCCGACCAGGAACTTGTCCAAGGTCATCGCCTTCGTTTCGACCACTGGAAGGCGCCACAAACGAGCTTCCGCGCTGTTCTGAGGGTTGCCGATGATGTGGCGACCAGTCGTGTCCTTCACGAGCTCGATCGTGGCCCAGTCGCTGGGGTGCATGACGACGCCCGACGGCGGGTATTCCGCCAGGAACGCCTGCAGCATCGCAAGGCGAATGACGTCGATCTTGGTCACCGTCGCGGGGAGGGTGATCGGAGCCGAGTAGGCCGACGCCTGCGTGTAGATGCCGTTCAGGTTTGTGCCGGTTCCGGAGCCCATCAGCAGCTGGGCATCTTCGACATAGGCGAGGCCGTAGCGCAGGCGACCGTCGATGTAGGACCGCAGCTGCGGCACGTCATCGAGGATCTGCTTGGTGGCCAAAACCCAGTGAGCGATCGTCGTCACTGGCGAAGTGACGATGTCAAACTTGATCTCCGATTGCGGCTTGAGCGCGCCAGTCGTTTCGGGGACTGTTGCGGCATTGTTCGTGAAGCCGGTTTCCTTCACGTACTGGATTGCGTTCGAAGCCGTTTCACCAGGCGTGATCAGGTTGCGGACGGTCAGCTGCACCTGGGGTGGCGCGATGATGCCGGGGCGGCGGTCAGGAACGATCAGGTCGCCGGCGGAACCGTCGGCGTCGGTGGTAAGTGCCGAGATGATCGCTTTGACCGGGATAGAAATCCGGCCCTTGCCGCCCGACTTGACGAAGGCCTTGAAGTCGTCGTGATCGGTGACGACTTCGCCGATCGACTTCTTCTTTTCGCCCTTGTCTCCGCTGCCGGAAACCAGCTTCTGCTCGATCTCAGTAAGGCGAGCGGAAATCTCGTTGTGCTTGACCAAGGCCTCGTCGGCTTTCTGCTTGGTCTCGTCGGTGACCTTACCGAGGTTCTTCACTTCGGCATTGGTGGTTTCGGCCACCTTCTTCACCTCGTCGGCCGCCTTCTTCAGGTCAAGGGCAAGCGCAGCAAGGTCAGCTGAACCGGTTCCGTCTTCAGGCTTGAAGAAGATGCGGGGCCCGACAGTGCAGGAAGCGAGGCGAGCGATGCCGCCCGCGGCACCGAAACTCACCAAGGAGGCAAGACTGATTGCCTCGCTGGCACCAATTGGACCGAATGCGGCATGAGCGCTGCCGGTCGAAAGCAATGCAACGGTGGCGAGCATCGCCACCGCGAAGAAAGATGCGTATCGCATGTTCATGGTCCTTCAGGTTTGGGAAAGAAAGGCGCTTGCCGCCTCTTTGAGCGCGCGGAGCGCCGTGTCATCCGCCTTGCCCTCGGACTCGCTCCGAATGGCCTTCGCATAGCCGACAGAGGCGATCTGTACGGCCATGGCCTTCGGGACACCTGCCTCGCGCAGGATGTCCTCGAAATCTTTGATCGGCAGGGGATCGCCATCGCGCAATCGGCGGGCGAATTCTTCCATTCGCTCTGATTTGACGCTTTCAATGCGCGCCCGACCGTTCGCCGGAAACGTCACGGGGCTGATTTCCCAAAGATCCAGCTCTTCGAGCAGGCGGGCACCGTCGCCAGGCTTCGTCCTGATTTCGCTGTAGCCGATCGACAGGCCGCCGATCGCATTGCGCTTCATCAGCGCGTATACTTCGCGGGCCTTCTGGATCTCGAGGATCAGATGACCCTTGCCCCAAAGGCCCTTGCTGTCTTCGGCCAGATCTTCCCAAACGCCGATCGGCTCGTTCGGATTGTGTTGCCACAGCATCCGAACGGCGGTTCCCTGCCGGCGGTGCTTCGCCAGACTAGCGACGAACGCACCAGGCATGACCTTCTCGCCGTAGCTATCGACGTTGCCGAAAATGGAGCCGTAGCCCTCAAAGGTGCCGTCTTCCGACAGGTCCTTGACCTGCAGGGCAAAATCCTTGGTTTTCATCGAGATTAGTCCTCGTGGTGCTCGATCACGTTGCGGCTCTGCTCGATCTGCCGCACGCGTTGGTCGATGGCTGTTTCCAGACTGCTGCCGAACAGGAAATCGATCAGGGCGGTGCGTACTTGCTGCGCCGGTCCGGCCCCGCCGGCCGCTTGACCGAGTGCAGAGAGAGGCGCCAGGTTCGTCTGCGCTGTGAGTTCATCCCCGCCATCAATGCGGGACAGGTTGAGCTTGGAACGACCTTCGTTTCGGGTCATCAGCCCGTTTTGCGTCATGGTCGACAGGAAAGCTGCCTTTGCAGCGCTGTCGGCCTGCAGCAGGGCTTCTCGCGTGTACTCGGCATAGAACCGCTTTCGCTCGACTGGCCCAAGTAGCTGTTTGACGATGGCTTGCTCGGTTCCGGTCAGCAGTGGGTCCAGATCAAGGGTGACCCAACCAAGCAAGATCTGCTCGACACCGGATCCCCACATGGTCTGCCCCTTGCCGGCATGCCCTACCAGAATCGGTGGGGTGTCATACCAGCGGCAGATTTCCTCGACGTTGAACGCCCGGCTTTCCAGCAATTGCGCATCGGCTGGCGACATTGACAGCGCCTCGAAAGACCATCCGCCCGGAAGCGGCATGACCTTGCCTGTCTGAGAAGATCCTGCGAACTGCGCGAACAGTTCCATTAGCTCCTTGCGCTGTTCGGCGTTTGATTTCACCGAAGCGTCCGGCTTTGCGAAGCCGGAAAGCTGAAGGCCGTTTTGAAAAGTTTTGGCCGCGGTTTCGTCTGATGCGAGCGCAAGTCCGAGAGTGTGGCGGCCATAGGAGACAGCGGAGAGACCGATGTCACCGCCCAACGTAAAACCGCGCAGATGGAAGATCTCGCGACTTCCATATTCCTTGCTCCCATCACGGTCCGAGTACCGGTATCGCCGCTCGCCATTCTTGCGGAAGACGTGCATTCTATCAGGCCGTAGGAAGCGCAACGAAACGACGCGATCACCGACCATCTGCTTTTCAGCATAGGCATTGCCCCAAAGGTCACGCGCGGCGATCATCCCGCCCCAGAACTCCGCAGGCGTCTGTTCGCTATTGGGGCTGTCATGCACCAGCTCATAGAGCCAGTGGTTCTTCATGATCACGGATCCACCGTCCGACTTACGCTCGTACACTTGGATCGGGAGCGCGCCGACCACTCCCGACTTCAGTCGGATGCAGCGCCAGGCAGTCGAAAGGTTCAGCGTCGTTTCCGCAGTGACACGCTTGCCGGCATGGTTTCCCTTGTCAGCCAACCACTTGTCCGCACCATCGGTCAGCTTAACCGAACGACGGTCGAAGACGCTTAAGCTGGACTTGATCCGCTGCATAAGTGTCATGCGAACATTTCCGGCTTGGAGGCAAGATAGTCGCCCAGATCGTTACCGAGGCTAGCCTCGGGATTCTGGAACATCAGCATCGCTGCATTGAACAAGGCCATCAGCATGTCGATCTTCGTGGCGCCGGAAACTTCCTTCGTCACCACATAGTTGCTGCCGCGCAGCGTCTGCTTAGCGTTGCCGACACACCAGGCCATGATCGCCTGATCACCATGCAGAAAGCGGCGATCCTCAAGCTTCAGCGGAACCGACGAAACGGCCGTTTGCAGCTTCCATCCCTGGGCAACGGATTGAACGAGCGGCTGCGTCAGTTCCTCATCTTCGAGCGCGTCCAGCAGAAGCGCCACACCGGCGCTGTCGAGACCAATCCCCGCCTGCTCAGGTAGAAGGCCGCTGTCTGCCACGCGTCGGCAAATTGCAGCCGCAGACATTGCTTGCTCTTCGCCATTGGCAGCGATGATCAGATCGCCGTCTTGCTCGAACTGTCGGAGTCGAGACGCGATGCCCTTGCGCTGCTCAAAGACGGTCCGGCGCGCCCATGCCTTACCCCAGCCAAGCCACCGCTTCGTCTTCTTCTCGCGGCCGATCACATAGAGCGCCGCTAAATCGTCTGCGCCTCCCCAATCGATGCCGATCGTGCAAACTTCAGAGCGGGCGAGAAGCTCATCCAATCCCTTCAGGCTGCTATCGACACAGGACATCCAGTGCGGAGCGCCCGACCAGCCATCGCCACCGAGGCCCACGCCAATTTCGATATTCAGATGCTGGCTGGCCCAGATCTGCTCGGCTTCCTTGTTGACCTTGCCGTTGTTCTCGTAGTCGTCGATGAGCGCCTGACTGTCGATCGAGCGATCCAAGTTCGGGAGGATGCTCTTCCAGTGGCGGGCATCACGCCAGTAGGCTGCGTCGAGCTGCTGTTCGACCGGGAACTCGTACAACACAGGAAGCATGATCGGCGCCGCGCCGCCCTTGCCCACACGGATGGCGCGGGCTTTTTTTAGCTCGGTCTCCCAGATGCCAGTCGGCGCCTCGTCCGACTGCGTGGTAATCATCAGCACCTGGCCGCGCTGCTTGGTGATACCTCCGCCGCGGATCTGCTGCATGACCGCCGCCGCCTTCGGCTTCTTTCCCAGCTCGTGCAGCTCGTCGATGATCGTGAGGATCGGGATTTCACCCGTGACGATGGACGTGTCGAAGGTCTTGACGTTGAGTTCCGTGCCGGTCTTGCGCCGCGAAATACACTTCAGGTGATCCTGCACCTTGAAGATCTTGTTCAGGCGATCGTCGAGGCGGATCATGCCCTGAGCCTGGTCAAAGCAGCGCTCCGAGATGTTCTGGCTGGGCGCCACGATCAGCATTTGCCGGTTCGGTGCCTCTTCGAGGTAAAGGGCCGTCAGTCCCAGAGCGGCGACGTAGGTGGTCTTCGAGTTCTTCTTTGGCACCATGCAAAGAAGTTCCCAGACGAGCCGCTGGCGGGTTTCGGGATCTTCGCTTGCCAAAAAGGCGCAGAGGATGTCCCGGAACCAATCACCACAGGCTTCCGCCAGCGTCGGAGTACCCGGCACATCCGGCAGCCTTAGACGATTGAAGAAGGCGAGGGCCTTCGCCGCCTTCTCGCGGTTGAGCGGCACCTCAGGCATGGGCGTTTGCCCAGCCCGTAGCTTGTCCCACCAATCCGGGCACGCGAAGCGCGGGAGTTCGTCAGTGGCGGGCTGCACTGATTGCCTCGTTTTCCAGTTCAGCCATCAGATCCGCATCGGCGTCCATCGCCAGCTGCGCATCTACGATCTTTTTGCCGGGCTTTTCGGCCGGCAGCGTTTCAGCCGGCCGCGACCCCATCTCGGCCTCTACGTGCATCATGTCAGAGCGTTCGATCATCCGGCCGAGCTCCTTTAAGGCCGCGATGCTGCCGGTGTTCGCCTGCTCCATGGCAATTTCGAAGCGCCGAGCATCCAGGCGATCGCGCATGAGGTCACGCTGCTTCAAGATCCCATCAAAGTAGCGATGAAGGGTCGGCAGCGAGATTTCGAGCGCACTTGCGATGCGTGGGTTTGTCCATCCCAAAGCGAGTAGCAGCCGGACGCGATTGCGGTCGCGCGGCGTAGGCTGAAACCGGGGGCGGCCTGCCTGCCCTCTACCCGGTCTATTTGGATATCCAAAGAGGTCGGTCTCCGGAACGGGAGCTGCAGCGGTTGGGAGGGCGATGCCGAAGGCTCCGGCCGTCTTCTTCCATTCCTCCAGTGCGGAATCGGCGGCGGCTCGCAGTGCGGAAGCCTGCAATGTGCCGTTGCTGGCCTTGGACAGCTCGCCGGCGAGAACATTCCCGCGCGAAATCTCAGCGATCTTTTCTTCCAGCGCCTTCCACCGAGCCCAGGCACGGCAGGCAGCTTCTAGCGTGAGAAGCTCAGAACGCGCGATCATCCGCGGTCCGAGACTTTCAACCGCGGCGCGCCAGGCAAAGAGCGCGTGCCCGACCAGACCAGCTGGCGCTTCAGCCTGATCAGCGATGATGAGGTGAGAAGCGGTCACGCGGCTTCTGCCTGCTTCCGCTCGAGCGCAACAGCGTCGAAGGTGCGCCCGTCTCCGTCCAGCGTCGCCTGGCCGCCCGTAAACTCCTGCCAGCGGCGCACAGCGACGTCGACATAGGCGGGGTTCAGCTCCATCGCGAAGACGCAACGGTTCTCCATTTCGCCTGCGATGATGGTTGTCCCTGAACCCGAGAACGGCTCGTAAACCGCCTGACCGGGCGACGAGTTGTTGAGCATCGGCCGGCGCATGCAGTCCACGGGCTTCTGCGTGCTGTGACCAGTTTCCGACTTCTGCGGCTTCGGAATCTCCCAGATCGTCGACTGCTTGCGATCGCCAGACCAGTGACCTTTGCCGCGCACGGCGTACCAGCATGGCTCATGGTGCCAATGGTAATCGCCGCGGCCAATCGCAAAATTACTCTTCTTCCAAACGATCTGCGAACGCAGCGTGAAACCGCTTGCAAGAAGGCTGTCGGCGACAACACCCGCGAAAAGGCCGGCGTGCCAGATATAGGCGACGTCACCAGGGAACAGAGCCCATGCTTCACGCCAATCCGCACGATCGTCGTTGAGGACCTTGCCGGTGGCATGAACGCCAAGGCTGGTCCGCTCGCCGTCACCGCCCTTGGCTTTGCCCCGCCACGACGCGTCATATTCCACTCCGTACGGTGGATCGGTGACCATCAAATGCGGCTTCACGCCATTCAGCAGATGCGCGACGCCGTCTGCGTCCGTGCTATCGCCGCAGCGGATGCGATGCTTTCCGAGGATCCAGAGATCACCTGGTCGCGAGGTCGCCACCACGGGAACCGGCGGAACATCGTCGGGATCGGTATTGCCGGCGACCGCCACGTTCAGCAGGTCGGCAAGTTCATCCTCAGTGAATCCGACGAGACCTGCCTCAAAACCTGCATCGGCGATCGCGCGCATCTCTTCGGCAAGCAGGTCATCGTCCCAGCCCGCGTTCTCCGCCAGGCGATTGTCGGCGATGACATAGGCGCGTTTCTGCGCATCCGACCATCCTGCCGCCACCATGCAGGGAACTTGCTGCAGGTCGAGTTCGCGAGCGGCAAGCACACGCCCGTGTCCGGCAATAATCTCGCCAGTCTCATCGACCAGCACCGGCACCGTCCAGCCCCACTGCCGAATTGAAGCGGCAAGCTGGGCAATCTGCTCCGGGCTGTGGGTGCGGCTGTTTCGCGAGTATGCCCGCAGCTCCGAGAGCGCGCGCATCTCGACCTTCTCAGCCGGCCATGTGGTCAACCCATCCGTCACAAACAGCTCCGTAAAAAAATAGGTCCGCTCAGGCGTTGAATTGCAGATTCTGCAAAGCAACGGCAGACGCTAAGTCGCTGTTGCTGCTTCCCTTTTCGCTATGGCTGAGAGGAGCAGGGAAACGCCGACTATGCCAGAACCCGCTGAAAATCCGCGCCGTGCGAAAAAAATCTCTGAATGGGGGGGACGCGGGTGTAGGCCTTCGACGGGCCTAGACTTTCGACCCACCCCCCCTGGTCCGCTCCTGCGACTGCTTGGTGCGATCGTGGTAGCCCTTCGACACCGTCTGGATGTTGGCAGGGTCCCAGAACAATTCGGGGTCGCCTCGATGCGCAATGATGTGGTCAGCCACGGGGCTATTGTCGGCTGGGTATTTGCCGATGCAGAGGATGCCCGTCTGCTGACAAACCAACCCGTCGCGGATCCAGACGGACTCGCGCAGCTTTTGCCATCGAGCCGTTCCATACCAAGCACGCCAAGCCTGGCTGCGATCACGTGCTCGCAGACGCTCCTGCTCGCTCAGTCCAGCCGTGCCAATGCGAGGAGGCAACGCGCCAATGCGCGGTGCCAAGCTCTTCAATCGTGCCATGTAAGCGGAATCATCCCCAGCGCGGCCAACCTGATGACATCCCGTCACGGCTGGCCTGGGCCTGATGGCGCGGTCCCTCCACTCTGAACTTGGGAGGTGCGACTCTTTCAGGTCTCCTGGGGCAGACTCGCTAGCGGCCTTTCGCAACTTGCGCAAGATCAAGTTCAACGATGGTTGAGCGGCCGAAGATTGCGACCTCCAGCCACACGCGGAACTCATCAACGCTGTCGACAGTGCCGCTGTATGAAGCGAATGGACCGTCCACAATCCGCACCTTCTGACCCAGCTTGAACGCCAGAGCCTGAGCCTTTCCAGCATCAGGATCTTTCTCAAGAAGGCAGCGTAAGCGTATGATTTCGTCGTCTGAAACAGGGACAGGCCGTTCATTGTAACCAAGCACAGAACGCACGTGTTTGACGCCGGCAACCCCAAGCCACGCATGTGCTCGATTGGCCACCCGAACGAACATGTACCCAGGCCAAGCGATCTGGAAGGTAGGCTGGTCCGACTGATGCTTTCGCCCACCACGCCGCTTCGGCTCGATCTTCTGCATCGGCAGCCATCCTTCGATTCTGGCATCGTGCAGCAGGTTTTCCACAACCTTCTCTTGCCGGTAATCGACTCGGATCACATACCACTGCCTGTCAGGCTCGCTCATACCCGCTGCAGCCAGCAGCGCTTGGCTGCGACGGCTCAGCTGCTGAGCCCGCTCGCCTGCCGCTTCCGCTCGTTCTGTGCTGATGATCTTGCCCTGCGGATCGACCCACCCAGCTTCACTCCGCTGCAGCGCTTTGGCTTTGTTGCCCGTCATCATTCCCTCGCACCGCCGCTTCGAAGTCCGCCAACCGCTCAGGTCCCCCCTTCGGGAACCACACCGCACGCATCCCCCCGGGGTCGGGAATCCAAGGCCATCCGCGCTTCTCGTGCTCAGCCCGCCAGGCCTTCCAAAGCTCACCGTCGCGCACTACAGGCTCCATCAGCTGCTGCAGCGCCTCGTGCCGCGGATCGACGGCAATGCCGCGCCGGTTGATAGCGCGGTCGTGCAAGCTGTTGATTTTTGGCCAGCCGTAGCGCGCTTGGCGCGAAAGCCGTTCCTGCCGGCCGACGGCGTCCTGCCGCGCCATCAGTTCTTCGATCAGCGCCGAGGCCTTCGGTCCCGCAACCGGCGGCTCGGTAAGCAGTGCCCGAAAGCGCATGGCGTTCCAGAGCGGCCCGAAGGGCGGCGCGTCCAAGGGCTTCGGCGGCTCATCGGGTGCGTCTGGCACAGCCGTCCACAACCGCTCGCTGAAATAGGTGGAAGGTGCCGGCGTGTGGCTTTTCCGCTGCGCCTTGAGCAGCGCCAACCAGGCCGGAAACTTAGCTTCCGCTTCGGCTCGATCCTCAGCCGAAAGCGCAAACCAGGCACGCTTGGCCGGCTCCTTTGGCATTCCGTCGAAGCCCGGCCAGTGTTTCACCAGCTTCCAGAACGTTGCCTCGACCTGCCTCGCGTTTTCCTTTTCGCCTTCGCGCGCGCCCTCTCTCTCGCTTCGTTCAGAATCGGTCGTTCTGAAAGGGTCGTTCTTAGGTGCCGGCTCAGGACCGGCAGGGGGTGCCGGCTCAGGACCGGCAGGGGGTGCCGGTATATCGGCAGGGGTGCCGGTATATCGGCAGGGGTCATCGGCATCGCGAATCGCCTCCACGCGCGGGTGCACCGGGTCGAGGATGACGCGGTAGACGTGCGGGCTATCCCGGCCGCTGACTTCGTCCTGGACGTAGCGTTCCAGGTAGCCAGCTTTCACCAGCCGCTCGACGGCCTCGAACACTGTGGAGCGTGCGCAGCCCATCTCGTCGGCCATCTTCACCTGGCTTTTGCGACACCAGCCGAGATCGTCAGTGTGGCGGCCAAGCACGCAAAGAACCTGAAGGTCGCGCGGTTTCAGCGCCGGGTCGGTTGCGGCCCGCGCAGGGATGATGGAAAGGCGAGGGCCGGTCATGTTCTCTTCCAAACTTCGAAGTCACTGCGAAGCGAGACCCATCGCTGCGCAGCAGCCTGGTCTTCGTTGAGTTCGCGGCGGGATTTCACAGCAAGAACTGAGCGTAGCTTCTGCGCCACGCGCTCATCAGTCAGCGGGCGTTCGAGCCCGTGCCGCTCCTGAAGGAAGACGCGGAACGCCGGCTTGCCGCATTGCATAGCGGCTTCGGCGGCATAGTCCTTCCAGTCGCGGGTGCGGGCTGTCTCAGGGCGCAGCTGCGCCTTCAGGTCCCGAATCTCGCCAAAGGCCCGATCGAGCAACCGCAGCAGAAAGCCGAGGATTAAAGGCGCGTCAGCGATAAGGCGCATCTCGTGGCGGGTTGCCATAACGTCGAATCGGCAAATGGGCGTGAGCTCGCCAGTTGGCCCGCGCGCATCGATCATCTGGCCATTCTCATCGGCCGAGTGCAGCCATTCACCGGGCGCGACATCAACCATGAGCTGGCGGATAAAGCGCAGGAACAGCGCATCCTTCTGACGGGTGGAGGGCTCGGTCACCCTTGCCCCCGCCATTTGCGCACGGTCCTGCCGGTTACGCCGAACAGCGCGCCGATGTCTTCCTCGGAAAGCAAGGGAAGCGCGCGCTCGATCTCGCGCACGGCTTCGGCACGCGCCCGTGCGGCAGCAGCGTTCTTGCGCTGCAGCTGCATCAAGGCAGAAAAGGCGATGCCGTGCCGATCCACAACGCGCCGGATGATGAGGTAAGTCTTGCTGCGGATCAGCGCCTGATAATCGGGCTGCTCCTGCAGCACCTTGGCGATGTCGGCCTGCGCGTGGGCGAAGACGTCTGCCGCCGCGCGCTGCGCCGCTTCAAAGTTCTCTCTCCCGAGCGCGAGGATCGCCTGCGCCCGCTCTTCCGCGTCGCGCTGGATCTGCCGAGCTGTCCGCTGTCGATCGACGCGCCGCGCGAAGCCTTCGGCAAAGCCGTGCTTGGTGATTGGCGCGTGTTTCGGCAGGTCTCGACGCGGTGCGGCCATCAGTCGGGCACCTGGTCGATCAGGGTCAGGAGGTCCTGGCGCGCGCCGTCCAGTCCCCAGCTGCTGAACACTCCTCGGTGACAGGGCTTGGCGCAGGCCGCAAACAAGGCGTCGAGATACGCCACGCCAGCAGGGAAATCAGCGGCAACACACGCATTGCGGAAGCTCGCACGAAAGCCAATCAGGTCGAAAACCGGCGCGGTTAAAAGCGCCGCGGCTCGGTCGCGGTCGGTTTGAGCGCCGACGAGGGTCGCGAAGGCGCTCATAGGAGCCTCCGGAACTCGACCGCGCGGCCCTCCCGGTAAGCCCGCTCGATGCCCTGCTGCATGCCGAAGCTGATGCCGCGATCCTGGTAAACCACTGTGGCCTGGGCAAAGCGCCCCCACAGCAGCCCTGCTTCGATCCCCAGCGCGCGCTCGGCAGGGTCGAGGTCGTTCAGCACACCGGGCTGTGTGTAGAGCAGGTGCGACGCGATGGGCGCTTCGCACCGCATGAAGCAGTCGCGCAGCGCGACGCGCGCATAGGCGAGGTTGGCGGCGACGTCGCCGGCGAAAGGGCTCTCGAGAATGACAAGCCTCACGCCGCACCTGCCTTCAGCCGCAGCCAGGCATGCGCGAGCGCCATGCGCGCCGCACCTTCCTTCTGCGCCTTACCCTCGAGTGGGTGGCCATAGATCGTCCAGGCCCAATGATCGCCGCGAAGGTCGACCGATCCGATGACGCGCCCGTCGATCTCGGCAGCGAAACCTTCGTCGCCGCGCACCCAGACGATCTCGCCATCCGGCAAGCGTGCCGTATCAGGCCCAAGAGCGGGGTTGGTTTCGAACGCTTTCCAGTCGACTCGCGTGATAAAGGTCCGGTCGCCATAGGAGCCGTCCGGCTGGCGTTCCCAGATGAACCAGGCCGTGTTCATCCGGCTCGAGGCTTCCGGCCCGTCCCAGCCGTCCCGGTGCATCATCGGCAACCGGCGCTTGAACACCCACACGCGTGCCGGTGGGTTGTCATCCATGGCGAAGTTTCGCTCGGGATCCTCGAAACCGCACAGGAAGTTCAGGTTGAGAAGCAGCGCCATTTTGCGCGGCCGGTGCACGCGCAGTGCATGCGCGACATAGGCGTTGAGTACCGCTCCATAAGGCGGGTTGGTCACGATGTCGGGGCAGCCGCCGATCGGTTCCAATTCGATAAAGTCACGCACGAACTGGCATTCGCCGTCGCGGGTGGCCGTGCTGTAATCGACCAGGTCGGACAGCAGGACGGTGTAGCCGGCATCTTCCAGCGGTCGCGCGATTGCGCCGCGACCGCACGAAGGCTCCAGCACACGCGGGCCGAACCGTTCGAGCGCGAGCAAGGTGCGCATGGCCTCGACCGGCGTCTCGTAAAGATTGTTGCCGCGCTCTTCCTTGGACGCGGAATGTGTACCGACCGCCGCGCGCAGGTTCGCCCGGTTCGGCGCCAGACCTGCTTCGATCCGCGCCGCAATGGCACGCTCGACAATGCCCGGCTCACGTTCTTCTGCCGCGGCGAGCTTCCGCGCTTCGTGGATTTCCTTGCGGGTCAGGCCTGCTTCTTCGGCGGTAAAAACGTTCTCGTCTGGAACGTTTTTCGGGCGCCCGCGTGTGGCAGCTTCGCCTGCGTCCTGGGCAGCGTCCCATTCGGCGGCGATGCGAATCTTGGCCCGCGTTTCGATCAGCAGGGCATCGCCCTGCAGCCGTCGCGCTTTCGCAACGAGGCGTTCGCCAGCCCGCATTCGCTCTGCGAGTTTGCCGGCAAGCTTGGCCTGCTCATAGGCTGCGCTCGCCAGCATCTTGGCATCAAACACGTCACCATCGTCGAGCAAGGCGCGGGCGCGCTCAACGGTTGCAGCGAGGTCGGAGGCGTCGGCAGAAACTGCGACGTTCATCCCGCGCACCCCTCGGAAACGCGAGCCCGCTTCTCCATCGTCCAGATGTAGAAGTGCTCGTTGTAAGCCTGCCGCTCTTCGGCCGTGACAGAAGCCAGGTCGCGCCGCTTCTTGTTCTGCACGGCATTGAAGCCGCGCCGCAGCAGGCAGCGCTTGGAAGCTTCGTTGCACTCCGGCAATGGACATTGCAGGCAAGGGGATCCTGTCACCGCCGCTTCCCCTTTGCCTTCGCCGCCTGCTTCAGCCCGTCGAGCACCAGCTCGACACGCTCGATCGGCAGGCCGGTCGCTTTGGCGATCGCCGCGGGCTCGGCCTCGCCACAGCAGGCGAAAACGAGCCGCACCTGTTCATCCAGTTCAGCATCCGTGGCGGGCGCGCCACGCACTTGGCCGATCCGCGCGGCAAAGGCCGCGTCGAACAGCAGCTGCGTGTACTTGTTGGCTGTGTATCCCTTGGCCTTCGCCTGCTCTTGTAGGTTGGCAAACGCCTTCGGCAGCAGCTGTACGGTCAGCGTGACGGGAACCGGCGCAGCCATCAGGCAAGCCTCCCGCTCGAGGAGCGCTTCGCCCAATAGGCGGGCAGGTGTTCGCGCGGCGCGAGCTGACGCCGACCCGTCGAACACAGGTCGCGATGCTTGTCGCAGTAACGGTCGCCGCTACGCCCGCCGGCCCAGCGATCTGCCGAAACCTCGGCTGCGCAGAAGCGCGTCGCGTCACCTTCGCCGGAAAGCGGATATCGGCACTGACGATCCTTGATGAGGAGGAGCGTTTTCATCAGCCAGCCCTCGCCAGCTTCAACCCGCCTTTGGCCTTAGCTGCCGCAGAAGCCTTCTGATATTCTTCGGCACCGCGAACCAACTCGGCGACCAGTCGGTCTAACCCGGTCAATTCGTTGGCCGACAAGACGCCATCGGCGATCGCGATCGCGAAATAAGAGCTAAGCTCGCCCTTCCCGGCGAAGATCCCGGCAAGCACCGTCATCAGACACTTCTCGGAGGAGTCTTCCTCGACCGGGTCACTCAGCCGGCGACCGAAGATCAGGGCTTCGGCCGACGTAACCAGTGGCAGCTTGCAGTGCTTCTGAAGCCTGATCTTTGCTGGCGTCGGCATGATGGTCGGATCACCGACATCCGCCCAACGACCGACAGTGCTTCGGCCGTAGCCGGAGATCAGCTTCGCGGCATCGATACCGCCGCACAGCGTGATCAGCTGGTTCTGCGCATTCTTGATAAGGGCGAGATCGGCGGGGGTCATTGGCTCTCTTTCGGCAACAAAAAGCCGTCGCCGGGACAAACCGGCGAAAAGTCCCGTGGAAGGACGGTTCAGGTGGAGTCAGAAAGCGGACGTCAGGCGCTTACGGGGGACCGCATGGAAGCAAAGCAAACATCATGGGCGCAGCTCCCGATCGAGATCGGCAGCGGTGTCGAAACGCGGCGGCATCGGCAGGCGCATGGCACGCTCGCGCGACGCGAACACGCACATCAGCAGCGACTGGACGGCAGAAACGGCGAGCAGAAGGATCTCAAGCCAAGTCATTCAGCAGCCCTCCGCAACGGCCGGTCCCGGAACCCCCGTCACGGGACCGGCCGCGCCGCCCGCCGACAGGGAGGTGGTGCCGGCTGGAGCAGGAGAACCGAAGATGTCCGGGCGCAGCTCCTGAACGGATACGCCGCAGAGCTGCGCGACCTGAAGCGCCTTCGCCGCAGGAACGATGCGCCACTGCTGCACCGCCTGCGGCGTAATGCCGAGCATCCTGGCAAGTGCACTGAACGATCCAGCGGCTTGCACAGCGGCAACAAGGGCATCTTCAGGGGTCGCATGTCTCATGGGTCGCGACTTTAAGCAAAACTCAAAAATATATACAAGCGATACTTTTATGGACCGCTTTAAAGGCGAGCTTGCAAATGCTGCTCATGGCTAGAGCGAAAAACGAGAAGTCTGCAGCAATCGGTGCCGCGATCCGTGAGGCTCGCACACGGCGCGGGAAGGTCATGCGCGAGGTGGCTGCACACCTTGGCATTGACACTGCCGCGGTAGGGAATTGGGAGACGGGACGAAATCTCCCTTCCACTCAAAACCTCCTGTCAGTCGCTGAATTCCTGCAGGTCGACGCTGTAGCGCTCGGCAAAGGCAGGGTTATCTTCAACGAGGAGGATGCTAGCAGCTCCAAGCTCAACGAGGCGGAAATCGTCTCTGATCCCGCTCCCTTTCCGGCTGGGCCAAATGACGTTCAAATCCTCGGAGCCAGCGTTGGGGGCGAAGAGGGCGATTTCACGTTCAACGGTCAGATTATTGGCTACACCAGGCGTCCGCCCGGTATTGCGCACCTCAACAACGTTTTCGCCGTCCACGTCATAGGCGACAGCATGGAGCCCCGCTTCGAACCAGGCGATATGATCTACTGCAGTTCGCGCACGGCGGTGTCAGGGGATGATATCGTCATCGAGATGTTTCCAGAGGAAGGCGAAACAGTCGGGAAGGCTTACATCAAGCGCCTGGTGAGGCGGGCGGGTGGTGAGTTGGTTTGTATGCAGTACAACCCGCCCAAGGAAGTCACGTTCAACGTCTACGCGTTGAAACGCGTTTATCGGGTAATTCCGCTTCGGGAGCTGGTTGGGTTCTGAGGAAGTGAGCTTCACCCCGCAGCTGAGCAAGCTCCGTTCGAAATGCTACCTGCACTGTTATAGCCTTGGCGACGGAGCCTGTGTCGCGGCAGGGTTGGCAGAACAGACGATTGCTGAGACATGAAATAGGCGTGTGCCTGGTTACGCCGTTGCGCAAAATCTGAGCTGGTTTCCACCAACGCTTGCGGCCGCAATCTTGGCATTCGATTTGAATCGAGGAGACTTCTCCTAGAAGAGCTTCTCGGGTGGGCAGCGATGACATCCTTACACGCCTCTTGTTCTCATTCCGTTCTATGATTGATTCTTCCGGCGCAGGAGTCGAGTCGCAAATTGCGAGCAGCTAGATTTAAAGTTCTGCTTGCATGATGTTTTGAGTTTTGCTTTATTTCGCTTCATCGCATCCCGCGATGGAGTCAAACTCAATGATTCAGATCCGTTCTGCCGAACCGGCTGCTAAGCCTGTAAGGGCATCCGCCGCCCAGCCTTCTGATGAGGCCATCGTCAACGGCCTTGCCGGCATTATCGACCGCCTCCGCTTTAACGACCGGCTCGTCGACGTCGACATGCTGTTCTTGGAAGGCGAAGGGGATTTCACCCGCGCGGAAATAATCCGCCACCTAGACGCCGCCCGCGACCGCGCCATTGAGGACCGTCGTGCTCGCGAGGCTGAAAGTCGGGTCGCCTGACATGGCCGCGCTCAAGGACTTCGCTCAGGATCTCGCCGGCCTCGTCGGCATGGGGATCTTCGCCACCGGCGTGTCGCTGCTCCTGGGCTGCTGGCTATGAGCCCTGCACGCAACCCGTTCACCCCCATCGCCAAGCCGAAGTCGGATCCGCTTCTGCAGGCCGGTATTCTGGCCGCGTTCGGCACGCTCGTCTTCGTGGCGCTTGGCATCTGTTTGTTTTGGGAGTTCCTATGACCGAGAAGACGATTGCTCTCAGCGTCAGCACGGCAGCCCCAGAGCAAAAGACCAACCAGACGCTCGAAATCCTGCGCTCATCGTTCATTGTGCGCGGCGCCGATCTGGCGGCGCGGCTCTCCACAACCACGCGCACAGTAAATCGCCACGTCAATCGGCTACGCAAGTTGGGTTATCGGATCGATGGCGCCGCCGGTCTGGGTTACTGCCTGCGCGGGGATCGGCAGCCATGATCGACGATCCCGATTGCGACGGCGCGCTCCGCTGCACGTGCTGCGGCGGCTGGATCCGCAAGGGCCATTTGTACTTCCGGGAATCGGAAGGCGCCCTGTGTGAGCCCTGCGCGCCAATCTTCAAGCAGCTCCTCGACGAGGACGACAGTTTCACCAATGCCGATGGCGATCCGCTATCGGCAGAAGAGCGCCGCGCCTGGTTTGACGGGCACATCGCCGCCGGCGGCCAGCCGACCGACAGCATGGCAAGGAAGGTTTGGTGATGGCGTCTCAGGTCACAGCAGAGCTGGCGTGGCGATGCTTCCACTGCGACGAGGTTTTCACATCAGAACACGAGGCGCGCAAGCACTTCGGCCGAGCTGAGGATCAGACTTGCGCGTGCCTGATTAAGGGTTCCGAGCATGGGCTTGTCGAAGCTTTGCGGCGTGCGGAGCAAGACGCGGCTGATGCATGGGCTGCCTTGCACAACGAGAGCACCGACTTCGCAAAAGCTTATTTCGCTCAAGCAGCAAGGCACCGGGAGCAGCTTAGAACCATCGAACAGGTGGGGTATGACAGAGGTATTGCCGATGCGAAAGCGCATCCAGAGACGCTTGGCCTTGCGCCTAAGGGATCTTCCTGATGGCTGTCTATGTCGACGACATGAAAGCCTCCTTCGGGCGCATGGTTATGTGCCACATGTGGGCGGACACGCGCGATGAGCTGTTCGCCATGGCCGATCGGATAGGGGTTGCCCGTAAGTGGTTCCAGCGACCGGCAAGCGCTGGCGTGATCGGCATGAACGCGTCATGGGAGCACTTCGACATTGCGCAAAGCAAACGTGCCATGGCGATACGCTTCGGCGCCATTGAGACCGATCGCTATGGCCCGCTGGAATACGAAGCCCGCCGCAAAGGCGACCAGACTAAACTTGAGCGCATAGCCAGCCTTCGTGCGCGGCAGACTGCCGAAGCCGCGCCGCTGTTCCCCGACCACTTCGCCACCGCCGCATACGCCGATCGGCTGAAGGACGGCTAACCATGAACCAGCTCTTGACACCGGTCGAAGCCGCACGGGAACTTGGCATCGGCCTGAAGACGCTCAATCGCGCCCGAAAGGCAGGAGAACTGGCCTACATCAACATTGGCTTCGGCACGCAACGCGAAGCGCCTCGGTTCGACCGCGCTGATCTCGAAGCCTGGATGGAGAAGAGAAGGAAAACCCTGTGTCCGTCTTCATCCGAAAAGGTGACGCGTCGGGCGTCTACGCCTACGACTTCCGGATACGCGGTCGTCGATTTTGCGGCTCTACGGGCGCAACGTCGAAGCGAGAAGCAAAAAAGGTAGAAGACCAGAAGCGAGCCGAGGCCAAAACCCAGCTCGCCGCCGAAGCGGCCTTTACCGCGCCGCGCATGACGCTTGATGTCGCGCTGTCCCGCTGGTGGATCGAGGTCGGCCAGCATCACAAGAATGGCGACACCACGCTGTGGTCCATGGAATGGCTCAAGGCTTTCTTCGGCCCCACCAAACTCCTGGAAGAGATCAGCGACAGCGATGTCGCTCGCATGATCGCCCGCCGCCGCGGCGACAAGGTGCCGAACTCTGTCACCAAGAAGCGGCCCGAGGGCCGCCTCGTTGGCCCCGCCACCGTCAATCGAACCGTCATCCAGCCGCTGCGCCAGGTCATGCTGCGTGCCGAGCGTGTTTGGAAGGTGAAGGTCGGCGAAGTTCATTGGTCCGGCCGGCTGCTCGATGAGCCGCAGGAACGCGTGCGCGAGGCGACGCCAGATGAGGAATCGGCGATCATGCAGGAGCTCGCGATCGGCTACGATCTGGCGGTCGAGTTCGCCTTCCTGACCGGCTGCCGTCGCATGGAGATCCTCGGCTTGGAATGGACGCGGGTCGATTTCTTCAACAAGCAGTTCACGATCATCGGCAAGGGCGGCCGGCAACGCATCCTGCCCATGACTGAGCGCGTGCGCGAGATCTTCTGGGGCGAGCAGGGCAGGCACCCCGACCAGGTCTTCACCTATGAGGCCGCTCGCACGGTGCGCATGAAGGACGGCCGTTTGCTCGAGCGCGGCGCCCGCTACCCGCTCACGGAGGCGGGCCTGAAGACGGCGATGCGTCGCGCCGTGTCTGACGCCGGCGTCGTCAACTTCCGCTTCCACGACACGCGCCACACTGCCGCGACACGCGTGCTTCGGAAGTCCAACCTCCGCGTCGCCCAGTTGATGCTCGGCCATACGGACGTGAAGACCACCACGAAATACGCGCACGCGCAGATGAGCGACGTGCGCGCGGCAATGGAAGCAGCCGCGACAACAGTTACCGCAGATTTTACCGCAGAAGGCGAGGGGGTGGGTTCTAAGAGCTTGCGGGAGAAGAAGAATTCGGCTTGAGCCGCTGTTTCCCCCAGTCAAGTGCGCTACCGGGCTGCGCTACGCTCCGAACCGCCGCAACCCTTATAGAGCGCGGGGTATCGGCGCAAGCGCGAAAACAGGTGATGCCTTGTGTATCTGTCCGCGACGGCATTTTCTCGGCTCGCCGACGCGATCGATGCGGGTATCCTTGTTAGACCTGCTTCTGCTCTGCCAGTCCAGTGGACGATGCAGAAATCCATGCGTCCGCCAATTGCCCCGCCACCGCTTCATGCGTGAAGCGCCGCTGAATGTTGCGCAAACCCGCTGCCGCTACCGTGCCCAGCAGCGCCGGATCTGCCCGAAGCTTCTCGATCAGCGCGGCCAAGGCAGGCGGATCGCTTTCGGGAACGATCCAGCCGCCATCGGCAGTCACAGCCGCAATCGCCCCGCAGGTGGACCCGATCACCGGCACCCCGCAGCTTTGCGCTTCGATGATCACCCTTCCGAACTGCTCTTTCACGGCGTTGGTGGTCCGTGTCAGGAGAAGGAGAGCATCGAGGCTGCGGATGAAGTCCGCAACCTCGTTCGGGCTCCGCCAGCCGCCGATGGACACGCGGTCTCCGAGACCCAGCGTCTCGATCTTGCGGCGGAGTTCCCGTTCATGCGGGCCTTCACCCACAATGGCGAGGGTCACGTCTGGGGCGGTGAGGGCGAGTGCATCAAGAGCGTCGTCGATCCCTTTTTCCACGACCAGGCGGCCGACATACCCCAGCCTTAGCGAACCCTTCGGCTCCACCGCCGCCTTGGGAAAGAATGTCTTCGTATCGACCCCATAGCCGATCTCGGTCACGGGCCCGTCATACCCGCACGCCCGCACCACGTCCGTTGCATCGGGGTTGCGGGAAAGAACGTGGTCGGTGCGGCGAAGAACATGCCGGCGGATCTGCTCGAAGGGGGGCGGCAGCCGTTTCAGAATGTTCTGGTCGACCTCCAGCACAAGCGCCGCTTCGCCCTTCAGGAGGGAAGATTGCAGGGCAACAAAGCTCCAGGGCTCTTCCCAGAGATGAATGACATCCGGACGCAGCCTGCGAACAAGCTGCGGCAGGCCGGGGTACACATGGAGGTACCAGCTCGCCGGCCCGCCGCGGCCGAACCAGATCGGCAAAATGTTCATCGTGACACCTTCGTCCGCCGGCGGGTCGGCGGTGATGGCGCGGCCGAACTGATACCAACGCTGCGGGGCAACAAGGTGGACGTCGAGATCGGCGCGATCGGCGAAGGGGCGGTAGCGCATCCGCCCGCTTGCGCTTTCCACAGCGGTATGGGCGACCGAAAGAACCCTGATCGGCCGCTTGGACATGGCGACTGAACGGGGCGCGACATCGTGATGATCGACATCAGCGTCAAGTGAAGGAGACGGATGCAAAGCAGGGGTCATCAAGGCGCACTCACCTCTTTAGAACGGACAAATCTCTGACCGGACGGGTCATCGTTTCTTCCTTTCGAATGACACCAGCCGCTTGCCTACGAGTTTCAGCAGGTCGGGGCACAACAACCACCCAGCCATGATCGTGCAGCAAAGCCAAGCCGTTCCGCCCACCGCCAGTCGTCCGACCACGCTCGGCACAACGTCGGTGAGCGGCCAGGCAACAAGAACCAGAAGGGCGGTGGGGAGGAGTGCCACCAGGATCAGGCGCAAAATGGCGATGCTGCATCCCAGCGCCAAGGCGACGCCCAGCAAAAGCACGCCGCTGCGGGCAGTTTCGCCAAGCCCGATCATGAAGATGCGGGGATCCCCGACAGGGCCGAAGGTCTGTGCGACGACATTGAAGCTGATGTTGGCGGCATAAGCGGACATCAGGACAATCGCCGCAGCCATGTTGCGGCCGGAGCGGTTGAGCAGCCGCAGCAGCACCCACCCCAGGGTCGACGCCCACATGCCGAGTGCAATGCCGCTCAGCGCCTGGCTTGTCAGCGCGACACCGTGTTCGTCGAAGGCCCCGCGTTGGAAGATCAAGCGCACCACATCTTCGGCAAACAAGAAGGTGAAGGCGGCAAAGGGGATCGCCACCGCCAGGATAGGGCGTGCGATCTTTTGCGCCTGAACCTTGTTGTCGTACTGGCCATTGCCGGCCAGAACCGCCATCCCGATCGGCTGGCTTAAAAGAAGCAGCGCGCTGTCGCTCAGCGTTCGAGCATAATCAAGCGACGCAACCGCGCCTGCCGCAGCGCGCGAGGCGAAAAGCCGCTCGAGCCAGACATGGGCCTGTTCTGCGCCGGGCAGCAGCAGGAAAGGTCGCAACCTCCGCAGAAACTCCATTCCGGTGGCGACGACCTGCGCGCCCGTGATGCCTGAAAAGCTGAGATTGCCTTCGGCAACGAGGCGCCAGGTAGCCCAGGCTCCCAGCAGGTTGAAGGCAGCGGCAAAGGCCCACCCCAGAACGAAGTCGTACTGCGTCAGGACGAGCAAACCCAGGCCGACAAGGATGCTGATGTTCAGGATGCTGGCGCGCAGGTTCATGATGCGCGTTCTGCCGATCGCCATCTCGCCGGCCGCAAGGCAGTTGAGAAGGACGGAAGCGGGCATGCTGAGGCACATGATGTGAACGAAGTGCAGCGTCAGATCCCGCGCTTGAGGCGAGAAGCCGCCCACCATCGTGTCGACGAGGAAGTCGCCAAACAAGAGCATGGCAATCATCAGCAAGGCGCCGATCGACGTCAGCGAAAGGGAAAGCCGCGCCAGTTGCCGGGGGCCGTCGCCGCGCGTTTGCCCCTCCTTCATCATCGGAATGAGGATGCCCGGCACGCTCTCGTTCTGGAGGAAGGCGAGGGGCAAGAGAACGGCCGTTGTGGCGGCGCGAAAGCCGTCGGCGACCACTGCGACGCCGATCACCTGAGCCATGGCGATCTCGCGGAGAAAGCCAAGAGCCTTGCCGGCGAGAGCCCCGCCCATGAGAAAGAACGCCATGGCGCTCTTCGGGCGCATAGCCGCAAGCTCGAGTTTCTCGGGAGGCAAAGCGGTCATCAGCATCCAGACTTCTTGCCCACGCGCGAACATGGCCCGCGGAGGCTTAGTCTGTGCTTAGTGCGAAGACCTAAAGATTCTGCAATTGCAGCCGCTAGACTTTGCCGGGGGTGGATCGTTTCAGGGCTGGTGGCGTCTCATCACGACGCGGCGTGAGCAAGATGAGCGACCAGAACAGGAAACCGAGTTCCCCCGAACCCAGAATGGCCAAGGGCAGCTGAAACAACGCCCCAATTGCAAAGGCCCCCACGGCCACGGCGCCAATCGTGTCGGTTCTCGCGGTCGGAGCGACAGCTGCGCAAATCGCCCACACAAAAGAAAACAGGCACAGAATCCCGACCGGTATTCCCATTGCCTGCCAGCAGGCGATGATCATGCCGTCCACGGCCATGCTCCCGGCCGTCCCAACATCCACGGTGGAAAAGCCACTGCCGATCACCGAACTGTCCGGCAGCGCCCACAAGGTCACATATTGCTGCAGCCGCTCCTGCGCGCTTCCGTCGTTGCTGCCTTGCCCGAGGGTGGCGAGCCGCTCCGTGATCACCTCCGAAAAGGGGGAGATGGTGAGCGCCAGCAGTCCGAGCGCAACAACGGCGCCGATCATGAAGATGGCCCGCAGACTGGTTCTCCGGAAAAGGAGGCAGAACAGGACCCCGGCTGCCAGGGCGATCCACGCCGTCCGATATTGCGACAGCATCAGGCCGATGAGGGCCGGGGACGCCAGCAGGATCGGAAGGAGGCGAAAGCGGCAGATGAAAATCAGAAGAAGGCCCGTTGCGGTAAACGTTGCATAGCTTGCAGGTCCATTCAGGGTGCTGAACGAGCGAACGCCGTAGGGTACCGGCTGTCCGGCCGACAAGATGGTGGCGTATTGCATCCAAAACCGATCCCATTCCGGAGGATCGATGTATTGGTAGATGGCGTAAGCGCCCGTCAGCGGCAGGATGATCGCGAAGGCCGAAGTAGCGGCCTCCAGAAGCTCATCCCGATCCGCCAACGTCGCGAGGGTTGCGGCGTAGATAATGGGCGCTAGCCATTTCAGGGCCCCTGAAGCGGCATCGGACCAACCGCCGTGGAGAATGGTGAGCAAAGTCGCGTAGATCACGCACAAAACGACGACGACGGCAGGAGCAACAGCTTTGCTCATCCGCACATTGCCCCGCAGCAGCTCCATTCCCGGCACAAGAATGGCAAGCAGAGGCCCGACCAGCATCAGGCTTGCACCGTCAAAGCCAGCGGAAACGTCCACAAGGCGCCGCGCAAACGGAGCGAACGCAAACAACAGCAACACATTGCGGAAATGCGCGGCAGGGCTTTTGCGCCAGGAATACCAACTTACGGCGATGCACCCGAGCACAAAAAGAGGCCGGGCGAGGGACCCCAGCGAAGGACCGATGGTGATGGCGATCCCGAGCAGCGCAGCGGCCGGAATGAGATCCGGCATTCCCCACTTCGCACCGGCAGGCGCCGTCACGGCACTCATGCGGCGACCTTTCCAGTTACGGAAGCCAGCATCGCGCGAATGCTGCCGCGCATGCGATCGGCAGTGTAAAGCTGCGCCGCTCGCTCGGCTGCATCGGCGGTTTGCTTGGCGAATTCCCCTGGCGCCGCAAAGAAGGCATTGATTGCCTGGGCCAGAGCCTGCGGATCCCCGGGGCGGACCAGTCGACCGGCCCCGCCATCGGCAAGGATCTCGCGCGCCGCGCCGGCATCGGCGGCGATCACCGGCGTTCCGACCGCCATGCCTTCCACGATCGTCAGGCCAAAAGGCTCGGCGTAGATCGAGGGATGCACTACGCAGTCGATTGCGGCCATCAGCGAAAGAACATCGTTGCGCTGGCCAAGAAAAATAACGCGCTCACTGAGGCCGAGCTGTTCAACCTCGCGATGCAGTTCTGCCTCGTAGGCATCCTCGCCAAACAGCGGACTACCAACGAAAACAGCGCCGATACCCGACGTGTCTTTCAGCGCCTGAAGGAGGACGTGTTGCCCTTTCCACCGTGCGAGCCTACTGAACACGCCCACGAGCGGGCCTTCAGGCAGACCGAGTTCAGCCCGCGACAGCCGCTTGAGCGTCGTGGATGCGATGCCATTCGGGATCACGGTCGGCAGATCGGGTCTTCCGCCTGCCTGGACGAAGGCTTCGGCGCATGCTGTTGAAGGAACGATGACCCGCGTCGCCAAGCGATTGGCCAATGCGATCTGCAGCTTGCGCTGGGCTCCGCCAAAATGCGCCTCGTCCAGAATGTCGTGCAGGTGCCAGATCAGCGGGCGACGTACGATGCTCGCGGCCAGGGCGGTCAGCAGGAAGGCCTTTTGCGAGTTGGCGTAAAGCACATCGTGCCTTCGTGCGGCCCGGGCAATCTCCATGATCAGCGCCAGCAGCCTACCACCGGAAGGCAGGGCACGTAGCAAGGAGCGGTCGCGTCGGATGTCGTTCAGGCCCGACCCGTTCCTGGCGATGCTGATCTGCAGTCCGCTTGCTTGGAGGGCGCTCACAAGGGGACCTTGCTCGAAAAGAAACGCCGAAGCCCCCGGAAACCCTTTGGCCACTTCCGCCAAGACATATTCCGCGCCAGACATCGTGCTGACGTGGTTGACGAATAGCAGCCTGCTTCCGCTCATCACCCGAGCCGGGCATCCGTTGCCGGTTGAAGCACCGGCTTTCGGTCACGTCCGAAGTTGATCATGGTCACCACCACACCGATCTCGACTTCTCTGGAAGCGAGAATGTCGGCGATGAGCGGCCTCGTTGCATCCGTGTCCAGCTCGTCCTGAGTTGCACAAACCACCACCACCTCGGCGTGATCAGCGAGCCGGAATATGTCAGCCGATGTTGCGGCGGGACCATCGAGCAGGATCAGGCCGTAGTCCTTGCGAGCCCAGCCAAGAAGCTCCTCCAGATCCCGCGCCGACCCCTCGCTTTTTGGCAGAACCAGTTTGGCGTAGCCTGGCGGAACTACGTCGAGCCCCTGCACTGGGGTCCGGACAATCGGGTCCTGTGGGAGGTGGTGGTTGTGCGGGAGGGACGGCGCCAGCATCTCCGAAATCAGGGGGCGCTTGAGGTTGCAATCGATTACGAGCACCTTTTCGCCAGAAGCCGCCAGATGGTGCGCGACGGCCGCAGTCGTGATGGTTTTCCCGCTGCCAACAGAAGGGGAGGTGACCAGCACCACCTGAGCAGCACGCGGGCCGTCGCCGCTCCTTGCTGCCGAACCGAAGATCCAGGAAAACTCGTCAAGCGCGTCCCTGGCATCCGGATCCCTGATCAAGCCATCCGCAACGAGACGCGCCGAAGCTGGCGAAGGATCGAGGTCATCGGCAGCGTCGATATACGGAAGAATGGCCGTGAACTTCAGGGCGCGACGCGGCGCCTGGCTTTCCGCGGGCTGTTCGACAAAAGGTGCTGCGGGGGCGAGGCTCGCATCAGCCTCGGAGCCCGTCTCCTTGCTCCGGGTGACCGGCACGGGTGCGGGCGACAGCTTGTCGGCAAGAAACGCGGCCACGGCTGCCAACAGCAGCGCCAGTGTCAAGCCTGCGGCGGCAAACGGAACCTTCTTTGGAAAGAACGGCTTGGTCGGCACGCGAGCTTCACTCACCAGGCGCACATTGCCTGAGCGCACGCGGCGCTCGACTTCCAGCTGGTTGATGCGCCCGGCAAGATCCGCGTACTGCTGCCGCTTGATCTCGGCATTGCGGACCGTGTCCTCGATGAACACTTCACCGCCGGTGGCGGTCGAAACTTCGGTTTTGGCGTTGTTCAACTGCTGCGAAAGCAGCGTCACGCGTTCCGTTGCCGCTTCATACTGCTTTTGAGCGTTCTGGGTGACGCGCTCGATTTCACTCGCCAACCGGCTGTTGAGGTTTCTGAGCTCATCAACACGGGCTCTCAGGCGCGGATGCGCCGGCCCGAGGGATGTTTCGGCATTGGCCAGCTGCGCTTCGGCTTCAATGATCCGTTGCTTCAGATCACCGATGGTCCGGCTTTCGAGAACCGCCGTCGAGTTGGCGCTGCCGCCGAGGGCCACATCGCGAATTTCCGCCAATCTGGCGCTCGCCGTTGCTTGTGCAGCCTCTGCCGCCGCGAGTTGCCCGCTGATTGCGGTGAGACGCTCTGACCCGACAGGTCCGCTGGCGCCGCGCACCAAGCCGTTCTCCGCCCGGTAATCGGCGATCAGCTTGTCGAGGGCGCGGATCTGATCGTTGAGACTGGAAGCTTCTGCCCGCAGCCAGCTGGCGGCGCTTTCCTGCCCTTCCGCGACCGTTTCGCGCTGAACCTCGAGATAGGCTGTGATGAGCGCATTGGCCATGTCGGCTGCCACTTGCGGCTCCGACGACGTGTAGGAGATGTCGATGACACGGGACCGGCCGACGGCCCCGATCGCAAAGCGCGTCGATGTGTAGTCGAACAGCCTGTCCATGCGGTTGAAAAGGCGTTCGCAATCACCGCCGAAGCCTTCACCGTTTTCTGCAAGGCATTCCGCCTGCAGCGCAGCCTGTGCCTCGTCCGAGGAAAGTGCCCGACGCATGACGCGCTGCGAGCGGGCAATCACCAGCTGGCTTTCCATGTCCGCGGGATCACCGGCTTTCAACGCTTCGCCCGGTGTCTGCGTCAGCGCCGGCTCGGGATCCCCGACCAGCACCGTACCGGTTGCGACGTAGCGCACGGGCGTGGCGAAATAGGCGAGGGCCGTCAAACCCAGCACGGAGATGAACACGACGGCGAAGAGCTTCGCGTGCCGAACCAGGATGCCGAGCGGCTCGAACCGCTCTGATGCGGTTGTTACCCAGGCTGGCCTCGAAAGTCTGATCGATCTCAATGGATGCCTGCCTTCTCGACGACATCGGAACGCGCGTCGATGCGTCGAGGACGGTCCTCGTTCTTTCGGGACAACAGCGCAGCGTCGACCGTGGCCTGAAACTCGGAACGGAAACGCTCAGCCGAAAACCGTTTTGCGTTCTCCACGCAGTCCTCGGGCGAAAATTGCGTTTCACGGGCCGTGAAGGTGGACACGGTAGCGGCAATTGCTTCCGGCGTTGCTTCGTCGAAGAACAGACCTGTCAGTCCGTCCACGACCGTTTCCTTGGAACCGCCGCGACGCAACGCTAGCACCGGTGTACCTTCCGACTGAGCTTCCACCGAAATGATGCCGAAGTCTTCCTCGGCAGCAAAAATGAAGGAGCGTGCGCCGGCCATCAGTTCGCGCAGCTTTGCGTCGGACACGTAGCCTGCGAACTCAACATTAGGCGTTGCGATCTTGCGCAGATGATCGGATTGCGGGCCGCTTCCCGCAACAACAAGCTTGAGGTTCGGCAGCAATGCGAAAGCGCGAACAACAACTTCGATGTTCTTGTAGGCGACGAGGCGGCTGGCCGTCAGAAAGTAGTCGCCCTTGAAGAAGGGTTCCAAACGTGTGGAGAGGTCGACCGGCGGATAGATCACCTGAGCCGTCCGGCCATAAACCTTGCGGATACGGCGGGCAATGAACTTGGAATTGGCGATCATCACGTCAGGTCCGTGCCCCGTGCGGACGTCCCAGATGCGGATCCAGTGGAGCAGCAAGCGCATCAGCATGCCCTTGGGACCGCGCGCGGAGCCCGTTTCCGCGAGGTAGCGATGCTGGAGATCCCAGGCATAGCGGATCGGCGAATGCACATAAGAGATGTGGATCTGGTCGGGACCGGTGAGGACGCCTTTGGCCACCGCATAGCTGCTGGAAATCACGAGATCGTAGGGGGAAAGGTCAAGCTGCTCGATGGCGATCGGCATCAGCGGCAGAAGCGTGCGGTGGATGCGATTGACGCCCGGGAACTTCTGCAGAAACGTCGTATGAACGGGCTTGGACAAGCCGATCCGCTGGCGGCCTTCATCGTTCAGTTTCTCGAAAACGGTGTAAACTTCCGCTTCTGGAAACAAGGTGAGGATTTGCTGCAAGACGCGCTCGGCACCACCGATCACATAAAGCCAATCGTGAACAATAGCGACGCGCATTGCGTTCCCGTCTAGCCGAGACTTCGACAATCAGTAGTTTGGATGCGCTTAAGGCGCCGTTAAAGCCAATCCGCTGGAGCGGAAGGCACCGAGGCAGAGCCGTTATTTGTACTTCAGCATGTAGGTTTCGTTACCGGAAAGCTGGAAAGTCACGGAAGTCATTCCGTCAACGGCCTGTGTTTCTCGCAGGCCATCCCAGCCCCAGAGTTCAGCACTCGTGGCCCAAGGGGGAACCGCGACTGTCCAGGGTTCGCCTACAACGCGGTCCGTCCAGCCTTCGCGGTTCTGCAGCACGATGAGGCGTGCCCCGTCGCCTTCAAGCGTCATGGTGCCGGAGCCGGGTCCATCAAGTTCGACGAAGGTCATGTCGCCTGCGAGATCTAGCACCTGCTTCAGGACTTTCGACCGGACATCAGGCTTCCACGGGTTTTCTCCCACCGCCATCGCATAAGCGAGACCATCGACGCGCGGCGTGTCGGCGAGGTTCCACGGAAAGGCCAGCACCGTGGCCGGTGACCGGTCGTTTTTTCGGACGCCGAGCTGATCCCAAACCGCCGTCAGGAACAGAGAGCTGATCAGCGCGTCATCATCCCAGCCATCCGTACGGGCCGTGTTGAACTCGGTTGCGTAGAAGTTGATGTCGCGCGTGATGCCCAGTGCCGCCTTGGCTTTGTCGAAGCAGGTTTGGGCGGAAAAGGCGCGCCCGCGTTCGATCGGGTACCATTGCACATGGTAGTAGGTGTGGAAGTCGAGCCCATCGAGCCTGCCGTCGTTCAAAAGGTCAGCGATGGCGGGGCCATAGCCTCGGAAGGTCGGATCGCCATGGGAATTGCACGTGGCAAAGCCCCCCGGCACGACCTTGAAATCAGGGTTGACGCTGTGAACGCCATCCGCGAGCCCGGCCAGCGCATCCCGATACTGGTCGAGCGGGATGGTCTTTTGAACATCAGGCTCGTTGATCGCTGTGAACACGGTGACACCCCAGACGCCCGCGTTGTTCTCCTTGGCCCAGGTCCCGCCGCGTCCGAAACGCGCCGCATGTTTGCGCCCGACCTCGTACCAGTGGTCATAGGATCCGATGGGCTGCGGCGGCTCGAGGAACTGGTAGCTCCCTTCATACTCGAAGAGGATGATCGGAGTGATGTCGTTCCGGTATGCCTGCAGCATCGCGGCATCGAAATCCTCCGGCGTCACGATACGATCAACCGTGCGCCAGCCATAGGAGTTCATCCTCCCCATCCGTGCGCCCACGCCGTGAAGGGCCTCGTAGAGGTTCGCGAGCGGTGCTTCTCCTGCAAGATGGGTCAACAGATTGCCGCCGCCCACCCGCTCGCGAAGCGTTCGCTCGTCCTGAGCCTGCGCTCCGGCCACCAGCCCGAACAGCGCAAGACCGGCGGCAAGGGCGGAGATACCCGGGTGTGGCACGCGCATTGTCATCCCTGGGACTGGCGTGTCGATGAAGCGGCAGGACCCCCATGCTCGAATCTCGGCTTCCAGGCGGAGATGAGCAGGAGGGCCATCGCAGCGACACAAGGAAAATAGATGCGAGCTTCAGGAAGAGGGAAGCTTGCGAACTTGCCAAGGGTGGCGATCACCAGCGCAAACATCAGGCCGTGAAAACGGGACCCCTTCGCTTTTCCCGAGATGCTGAGCAACCGCCAGCCTGCGATCGCAAGCAGCAACAGTTCGGCCCAGTTCTCGTTGGTGAGCGTCTTTAGGATCCCCCTTGCGTAACCCTGCGCCATGGCCATGATCGAGAAGTCAGGGTCGAAGCCAGTCAGCGTGTTCTGGATTTCCACCGTCGAGAAGTAGAAGTGCACCCACCAGCCCGGGTGCTCGCCATAGCGCGACAGCGCAAGGCAGGCGACGAAGGCGGCGGCGAAGGTGACGATGAATGGCGTTTTGCGCCAGCCGAACAGCACGGCCGCAATCAACACAGCGAAGATCTGGATGAGCGTGTCGGGGCGAAAGAAAACGGCTGCTAGGAGCAGCAAGCAGGCAGCAAGATCACGCTTGCGCAAGAGGAGATAGGTTGCCACCACCAGCAGCAGGCTGACGATCATGTCCGGTGTGGCAAGCGTCGTCATGTGCAGGTAGTCGGCGAGCCCGAGAACGGGCACCAGAACAAGGGCGCCTTGCAGCGCGTCTTCACGCTTCAGCCAGTAAAGGCAAAAGGCTGCGAAGAGGAGCGACGGAAGGATGCTCAGCAGGATCGCAGCCTTGTCGAGCCCTGTGACTGGCTCAAGCAGCCGAAGAGCCGCAATATAGGCTGCCTTCACCCGGTAGAAGGGAAGTTGCGTCACAAAATCAGTCGGGTTCTCCCACTGATGCAGGTTGTAGGGCTGGCTCTCGCGAAGAAGATAAAGGTCGTGCTCGTTTGCGCCTTTCTCGACCTCGCTCCAGGTTTGGGCATGGAGCTCGACGGGATCATCGATCCGGTTTTCAAGCGCGGTCGCCACATAGGCAAGCATGTCCCAGTTGTATCCGGGGCGAAGCCAGGTGGCGATGGACAACAGCAGAACCACCGCGACCATCAGGGAAATGCCGAGCCGCTCATACAGCTTCGGTGTTGCTGCCCATTCCGTGCCGATCGCCGTCCATTTGCGCATGGATCGATAAGCGGAACTGGTCGCCACGTCTGACATTCGGAGACTCCTCCAGCAGAGTGGCCCGGCACGGAGCAAGCCAAGTGCCCTTCGGTACCGGCCCGCAGCCGGCCACATGATGGCACTGCTTATAGAGGCATCCAGGTTTCAACTTGGTTGCATCCAACCCTGCGCTTTGTTGGTTCCTGCAAAAAAAGCCCTGACCGGGATCAGGGCTTCCTTCGACGAGCGTGTCGGGAAAGGTGCATCGCTCCAGTGACAGGTGAGAAGCAGGCTTTAAGCTCCTGCCGGGACTCACCTCTTTCCGTGGAACTCAGCCGGCATCGCGGGCGATCCGGAGGATCGACGAACTGCCACCGCGTGTTTCCGTGACCGCGTAAACGGCACCATCAGGACCAATCTTCACGTCGCGGATGCGAGCCTCAAGTGGAATCCGTTCTTCGTACGCAACCTTGTCATCTTGCATGTGGAGCACGACCAGCCCAGTGGAAACCAAGCCGCCGATCAGGGCCGCATTCTGCCATTCCGGGAAAAGATCACCCTGGTAGAAGGTCATGCCGGACGGCCCGATTACCGGATCCCAGTAATAAACCGGCTGCTCCATGCCTTCCTGCTTGATTTTGCCTTCTCCAACCGGACCACCGGCATATTCGATGCCGTAGGTGATCACTGGCCAGCCGTAGTTTTTGCCTGCTTCCGGTCGGTTCAACTCATCGCCGCCCTTGGGGCCATGCTCCACCATCCAGAAGCGACCGCGCTGGTCGAGGGCCGCCGCTTGTGTGTTGCGATGACCGTAGGACCAGATCTCCGGCAGCGCATCGCCTTGATCCGCGAACGGATTGCCTTCAGCCGCGCTGCCATCAGTCTTGATCCGGAAAACCTTGCCCAGACCGCTGTCGAGGTCCTGCGCCTGCACCCGCGGCTCACGATCGGAGCGCTCGCCGACGGTGATATAAAGATGGCCGTCATCGGTTGGCACGACGCGGGAGCCGAAATGCTTGTTGTTCTGCCACGAAGGGGTTTGCCGGAAGATCACGTCCACATTCTCGAGGCGAGTGCCGTCAGCGGACAGAGTTGCGGACGCAACCGAAGTCCCGTTGCCGTCTTCACGTGGTTCGGTGAAGCTGAAGAAGATCTGCTTCGAGGAGGCGAAGTTAGTTGCCAGCGCGACATCGAGCAAGCCGCCCTGGCCGCGCGCATCCACCTCTGGCACCCCCTCGATCGCGTGGCCCGCTTCTCCTTCCGGCGAAACAAGATGCATGGCGCCTTGCTTGGTGGTGACGAGCATCTCGCCATCCGGCAGGAACTCCATGGCCCAGAGATGCGGCAGATCGGTCGCAACCTCTTCAACCGTGACAGGAACCAGCGAAGGCGGCTGCGGAGCGCGGGTCTGGTTCTCGAAGGCTGGACGCTGATCGGGGGCATTCGGCGCTGCCGTTTCCACCGGTTCGCCGGCATCCACGATCCGTTGTCCGGAAGCGGGCGCTTGACCCTCGGCCTGCGCTGAAGGCTGGGTGTCCCCGGTCTGGGCATGCGAAGGATGAGCGGCAAGCGTCACGGTGAGGGCGGTACTGGCGAGCAGAAAAAGCAGTCGGCGCATGGAAATGATCCTCGGTCCGGCAATTGGCTGATGACGCCCTTTGGGCGCGGCTTCCAAGGCGCTAATGCAACCGCCCTTGAGCGGTTGCGACACGGACCATCACCAGCGCGTTATCGCCGCGTGGTTCTTTGCCGTGTGGCCATGGCGCGCTTCCAGCGCGATGCAGCCCCAGATCAAACCGAGCAGCAGGTAAAAGTGGCGCCAATGGTCCGTGTCGATAACGGTGCCAAGGGCGATGTGGCCGATCAGCACGACATAAGCGCAGAGAAGGTAGGGCTGCCAGGGCCGGTCGCGAAACAGGATCCGAAAGCCTGCAGCCAGCGTCCAGACGATGAGGAGGAGATAAGCGGCAAACCCGATCCAGCCATAGTCCATCAGGGCCTTCAGCCAGATGTTGTGGGTATCCTCGCCGAACAGGGTGCCGAACACCAGCGGTCCGATGCCCCATGGGTTCTCCAGCGCCATGGCGAAGCCGTAGCCATAGCGTGCGAAACGGCCGAGGCGAGCGCCATCATAATCCTGGACGAGCTGGGCACGGGTTGAAAACAGTTCCCCCACACCGGGCAGTTGAAGTGCAACGAGGATCACGACGGCCAGAAAAACGCCGGCACATACGGTCATCGCAACAACCCGAAGACGGAAGCGGCCGCTGGAGCTTTGCAGAAAGAGCCCCGCCACGAGCAGGATCGATGCCGCGCCAAACAAGCCCCAGGCGCCGCGGGAAAACGAAAGGAAAATGCCAGTCACGAGCACTAGAAGAGGCAGCGCCCATACCAGCGCTTCCTTGAAGCCGCCGGTCAGGATCCGGCGAAGCAGAAACACCGCCGGAAACGCAAGAAAGGGACCGAACACATTGGGGTCCTGGAAAGCGCCGGCGGCCCGGTCGTATTTCGTGAACATCTCGGCGCCAGGCAGCAAGCCGAAGTAACCGCAGATCCCAAGGAAGGCCGTGACGTTGGCTGCTACGAGCCAAGCGCCGGCAATCGCGGGAAAAAGCCTGGGCTGCGATTCCGTCACGGATGCAAAAAAGATCGCGGTGAAGGCAAGGAAGATCGACACCGCCATATAAAGCGGTGCCTCCCGGAGATCCGCCATTTGCGTCAGCGAAATGATGCCGCCGATGTTGAACAGGATGAGCAGGGCGACGAGCGGCAGCAGGGTGCGCGAAATGCGCAGACCGAACAGCCCCCAAATCGCGATCAGGCCTGCCATGTAGAGCTCGTAGGGAGCGGGCTCGTTGATCACGAAGCCCGACAACAGGACGCCGAGCCCCACCGCGCCGGCGACCAGAAGGCTCACCAGCTTGGCGTTGACGGCTTCCCGCGGCAGCCCGTGATGAACAACCGCGCTAATAAGCGTTCTCCGAGCGCAAAAGTCGGATGGGGGTCAGAATCAGGATCTTGAGATCAAACCAGAGCGACCAGTTTTCGATGTAATCCAGGTCGTATTCGGTACGCATGCGGATCTTGTCCTTGGAGTCGATCTCGCCGCGCCAGCCGCTGATCTGCGCCCAGCCGGTGACCCCTGGCTTGACGCGGTGTCGCGCGAAATAACCGTCCACCACTTCGTAAAACAACGTGTCGTGTGACTGCGCCGAAACGGCATGCGGGCGCGGCCCGACGAGGGACAGGCTCCCGAACAGGGCGTTGAAGAACTGCGGCAACTCATCGATGCTGGTTTTGCGGATGAAGCGGCCGACGCGCGTCACGCGCGGGTCGTTCTTGGTCACCGCCTGCTTGGCGGTGGGGTCGCATTGCTCGACATACATCGAGCGGAACTTCAGGACCTCGATCTCTTCATTGTTGAAGCCGTGGCGCTTTTGGCGGAACAGGATCGGGCCCTTGCTGTCCAGCTTGATGGCAATCGCCGTTGCAAGCATCACGGGCGAGAACATCACGATCCCGAGCAGGCTGAACACGATGTCGAAGCAGCGCTTGGCCACCGAGTCCCAGTTGTTGATTGGCTTGTCGAAGATGTCGAGCATCGGCACCTGCCCGATGAACGAGTAGGAGCGGGGCCGGAAATGCAGGTTGTGCGTATGCGCGGACAGGCGGATGTCGACGGGGAGAACCCACAACTTCTTGAGAAGCGACAGGACCCGCGTTTCTGCCATCAGCGGCAACGACACGATCAACATGTCGATACGGGCGATGCGGGCAAACTCGAGAAGTTCTGCGACGGTGCCGAGCTTGGGGTAACCCGCCACGATCGGCGGCGAGCGGCGATTGTCGCGGTCATCAAAAATGCCGCAAATGCGGATGTCGTTGTAGGGCTGGGCTTCCACCGAGCGGATCAAGGCTTCCGCGGCAGCGCCGCCGCCGACGATCACGGCACGCCGCTCGATCACGCCGTTGCGAGCCCAGCGCTTCACGAGAACCGATAGGACGAGGCGCAGGGCCGCAATCCCAGCAAATCCGGCCAGAAACCACAGGCCGAACCAAAAGCGTGAGAAATCTTCCGACCACTTCAAAAGGAAGCCGATCGTGGCCAGCGCCCCCAAAGCGGCAGCCCAGGCCAACACCAGTCGGTGAAGATGGCGCACGGGCTGGCTGAGGATCCTGAACTGGTAGGCGTCGGCAAGATTGAGGAAAAGCACGGCGATCAGCGAACCGCAGGCAGTAACCAGCGGGTATTCCCACATCAGAGCGGGTCCCGTGCCCACGTAAAGGAAACGGATCAGGAGGCCGATGGTAAAAAGCAGAACGAAATCGACGATGCGCAGGACGCCGCTCACCATGACGGGTGAAAGCCCGTCGCGCCGATACTGCGAGGCGACTTGCCGCGCCATATCGTTCAGCTCGCGGCGGGGCGTTTTGCTCAGTGTTTCGCCTTCGGGAAAGCTGCGAACAGCTTCCAAGGTATAGCGAAGAGCCGGATCGATGTCTGACATGCTGGCTTTTTCTCGCGAGAGCCGGGAGCTCTTTTCTGCCCGACAGCTAGCAAAAAGCAGCTAATAAAGCTTTGCAGCGGTTGCGAAGATTGTCAGTGTGCGAGTGTCTTGTCCTGCAAGGCCGCATGATAGGCGGCCTCAATCTCGCGTGCCATGACGTCGGCGCCGAACCGGGCGCGCAGGGTTTCGGCCGAAGGCATCGCCTCCCGGAAGCCTTGGAGATCCTGCTTAGCTTCCGCCATCCGGTCTGCGAGATCGCGCGGAGAAACGGCGATCAGCGCCCTTGAGCCGTGGCCGAAGATTTCGGGTATTCCGCCAACAGCAGTGGCTATCATTGGCATTCCGGCCGCCAGCGCTTCCAGAACAATGTAAGGCATCGCTTCTGCACGTGACGGCACCACGATCACCTTTGCCAGCGCAAACGCCTGCCGCGCCGGCATGGCGGGATGAAAGCGGATGCGACCGGCGAAGCCGAGCTTTTCCGCCTGCTGCTTGTATTTGGCAACGTCGTCCCCGTCGCCCACCATCTCGGCCGTCAGCGGGCGTTGGAGCGTTTTTTCGGCCAGCGCCAGAGCATCGATGAAGATGTCGGGACCTTTCAGGTCGCGCATCATGCCGATGTAAAGGAAGTCGGCGGCGTCTGGACTCGGCCGGACGGGTTCGAATTCCTGATCGCGCAACCCGTTGTAAACGAGCGTCGAGGGTGCTCGCGGCTTGCCCACCTTCTGTTCGAAAGTGCGCTGCTCATAATCAGACACGAACAGCAGCTGGTCCGTCATGAAGCGGTCCATGCCGCGTTCCAGTCCGAAGAACGCCCGCCCGACCGCCGTGTCGCTGTCGTAGTGCAGGCTGCCTCCATGGGGCGAATAAAGGCGGGCTACGCGAGACCTTGAAACCCGCAGGAGTGAGCCGAACACACGGGCATAAACGCCACCCTTGGCGCCATGGCCGTGAAGAACGTCCGGCTGCAATTCTTTGATGATCTTGTATGTCCGCCACCCGGCGGTGACATCGCCGAGGCCGATGTGGCGCTGCATGGGCGTGCGGCGGATGCCCAACGCGAGCTTCGGCCTGATGCTTTCGAACAGCCTCGCTTCGTGGTCGCCGCCCGTGGTGGAATCGCAAACGATGCCCACCTGGTGACCGGCGGCCACCTGTGCATCCGTGAGGTCGCGGACGTGGCGGAAAATGCCACCAACGGGCGAGCGGAAGCAATGCAGGATGCGGAGCTGTTGAGGCATGGCGCGGAAGTCGCTGGTGCCTAGAACAGGCGTTCGCGCACGTAGATCGTATCACCCGGAAGAAGAGGGTCCGACGTGGTCACGCGTCCTGTCAGCACCTTTCCGTTGATGCTGCGGGTGACGTCCACATTGGTCTGGTTGGCCCGCGGGCTGTATCCGCCGGCAAGCGCCACGGCCTTCTGAACGGTGAGCCCCGGCACATAGGAATACTGGCCGGCAGCGCCCACTTCGCCCATCACGAAGATCGGCCGGTAGCGATCAACCTGCACGGACACGTCTGGATCGCGCAGATACCCATTGCGAAGCTTAGTCGCGAGCTCGCCCTCGATCTGCTGCACCGTGTGGCCGCGCGCGGCAACGGCGCCAACGAGGGGGAAGGAGATGTAGCCCGACTGATCCACGGCATAGGTGTTCGTCAGGGCTTCCTGCTCGAACACCGTGATGCGGACGCTGTCGCCGGCATCCAGCACATATGGCTTTGTTGTGGCCTGGTGGAACGCGGGCGGGGCAGGCTGGTAGCCCGAGCATCCCGCCACGAACAGAACTGCTGCCAGGGCAGAGGCGTGGAGCTTGATGTTCATGGCGGCCAGAAACCTTCAGGATTAGCGTGACCGTGTTATCGATCCGTTAGGGTTAATTTCGAGTAAAGGTTCGAGCTCCAACACCGCACACAGGAACATCTGCTTGGCTCATAAGCATTAACCAGTCGGTTACCATGCTCGTTTAGATTTCTGCCCTGTAGTGGTGGAGTTTGAGCTATGTCTCGCGAGTCGAACCAGGCAAATGACATCGATGTTGATCTGCGGCAGCTGTTTGCCAGCCTGGCACGACACTGGCGACGTATCGCGCTTGTCACCGCCCTGGTCACGATCGCGGCCTTCCTTTTCGCCTGGTCGGCAACGCCACATTACCGGGCCGAAACCCGGATTCTGATCGAAACTCGCGAGTCACCGTTCACCCGCGCCAATCCGGCAGCCGACGCAGACCGGCCGCTCCTCGATCAGGAAGGCATCACAAGCCAGGTGCAGGTGATCGCGTCCTCGGACATTCTCAAGAAGGTGGCCGCAGACCTCAACCTGGCGAGCCGCCGCGAGTTCAATCCTTCCGCCGACATGTCGCTCGTCAAACGCTTGTTCGTGGGAGCCGGCCTCCTGCGCGATCCCGCTGAAGTGCCGGCTGAAGAGCGTGTCCTCAGCGCGTTCCGTGAAAAGCTAAAGGTCTACAACGTCGAGCGTTCGCGTGTGATCGTGATCGAGTTCTCGTCCGTGGACCCGCAACTTGCGGCAGCTGTGCCGAACGCCCTTGCGCAGGCCTACTTTGCGGTCCAGCAATCCGCAAAGCTGCAGTCCAACACGGATGCGACGGAATGGCTCCAGCCGGAGATCGCCAACCTGTCGCAGCGCGTCAAGGAGGCGGAAGCCGAGGTCGCGGATTACCGGGCACAGTCCGATCTCTTGATCGGTCAAAACAACTCGGTGCTGGCAACCCAGCAGCTTTCGGAACTGTCCAGCGAACTGTCGCGCGTGCGCGCCAACCGCTCGGCCGCTGAAGCCAATGCTCAAAGCCTGCGCAACGGCATTCAGTCCGGCGCCTCGCTCGACAGCATGCCCGAGGTTCTTTCGTCGCCGCTGATCCAGCGCCTGCGGGAACGCGAAGTGGAGCTGAAAGCGCAGATCGCGGATCTATCCGTTTCGCTGCTAGGCAATCACCCGCGGCTGCGCGCTCTGAATTCGCAGTTGAACGATCTTGAGGGGCAGATCCGCGCTGAAGCGCGCAAGGTGCTGACGGGGCTGGAAACGGAAGCCAGAACCGCCGCCGCCCGCGAAGCCAGCCTGATCAGCGACCTGGAACAACTGAAGCAGGTTTCTGCCCGTGCCGATGACGAGCAGGTCGAGTTGCGGGCTCTGGAACGGGAAGCTGCCGCCCAGCGTCAGCTGCTTGAATCCTACCTGACCCGGTATCGCGAAGCCGTGTCACGCGGCGAAGGGAACTACCTGCCCGCTGATGCGCGCGTCTTTTCCACGGCCGTGCCGCCGGTGGAGCCGTATTTCCCGAAAGTCCTGCCGATCACGATTGCTGCCTTCGTTACTTCCCTGCTGCTGATGATCCTCATCACCCTGGCGCAGGAACTCTTCAGCGGTCGTGCCATGCGGCCGGCAGGATCTCACTTCTACGCCGTCGATGATCTGGCGATGCCTGCACAGGGCGGGGCGGTGCCGGCGTTGGCGCCATTGGGTGACCTCAGCATCGGCCATGCCGTTGCCGCTCTTGCGGCGGGAAACACGAAACGTGCCCTGTTTTTGTCGCCTGAAGGAGATGAATCGGTTGCGGCATCCGTTCTGGTGGCCCGCGAAGTCGCCGACAGCGGTAAACGCGTTCTCCTCCTTGACCTCACCACAACAGGTGCAGCCTCGAAGCCGATGCTGGATGGACAGGAGCGCAAAGGCATCACGAACCTGCTCGCGGCCGAGGCCCAGTTCACCGACGTGATCCACGCCGACTTTTATTCCGAAGCGCACATCATCCCGGCGGGAACGGCCGATCCGGAGCGTGCCATGCGAGCGGCGGAGCGGCTGCCGATCATCATGCGGTCACTCGCCAGCGCTTATGATCTCGTGGTCGTGGAATGCGGACCGGCGGAAGCCGCTTCGCTGGAGCGCCTGGAAGGCGACACAACCACTGTCATGCTGGCGGTGATCGATCCAGAAGATCCGTCCGTGGTCGAAGCGGCCAACGCGCTTGAAGAGGCTGGATACAAGGACGTGGTGAAGGTATCGCCCATCGGTTACCGGCCGACCGATGTGGCTGGTCATCGCAGTGCGGCGTGAGCGATCAATCGTCTGCTTCGGCTGTCGCTCCTGAAGCGGCAGCCTTGCTGCGTCGAAGCCGTTTCACCATGGACCAAAGCCGCTCGTTCGACTTCACCTGACGCTTGGCGCGGCTCGCCGCAATGAGCAGCGCGGCATAAGCGCGGCCCCGGAGGGTGAGGGGAACGGCGACGTCGAACTGGGTTGAGACGAGATCGCACCAGCCTCGCTTGTAGGGCTCGTCGCCAACGCTGAAATCATAGACCGTCGCCCCCTGATCCGCCGCAGCCTCGATGTTCAGGAACGACAGGAAGTCGCCCGGGCTGACCTGCAAGAGTTCGTCTTCCGCGATGCTGCTGAACTCGCAGATGACCCGGTCGCCAAGGTGGGATGATCCGGTGACGGCGCGGAGCTTGTCTCCCACTTCAAGTGCATGCAGCCTGAAGGGCGTTTCGGCTTCCGCGAGCGAACGCTTGAACAGCTGCTCGAAAAACCGCTGGTGGTCGGTAAAAACATTCTCGATGCCCAGCTTGCGGAACCGTTCACCCTTTTGCTGGAGGAAGGCGGCGAGCAGCGCCTCGACCTCCGCTTCGGTCTTGGCTTCCCGGTGGCCGAAGCCACCAGCCGCCTCGAGCTTCCTTGTTTGCGCACGATGCTTTTTCAACCGGCGTTTGCGACCAACGCGATCAAGAACGGCACCAAACCCGTTGTTGAGGTCGACCGCTAAAGCCACGTTCGGGCTTTCGGTTGAAGCGAGCGCGGCGAGAGGGTTTGCATGGCCGCCGATTTCGTGTGCCTGCCGCTCAACCAGAACAAGATCCGCATCCAAGTCTGAACGGCGAATGGAGCGATCGATCTCGTGCGTCAGTTCCGCGCTGAGGTTACGTGCAAAACTCGGATCGGAGGCTGGGAAGTTGCCGTTGGCGTGGGTGCCGCCAATTGCCCGGGCTATGGTCAAGCCTCGGCGCCTGATGATCTCCAGCGGCATCATCAGAACAACGGCACCTCGATGGCTGATCTCCATCATCACCAGTCGGCTCGATGAGGTCGCTCCCCAAGCCTCGACCCAGACCGGATGCTGCGCCGGCCCCTTCGGCACGGCCGCGGCAAAGGCGCGATAGCGCTCGAGAACGGCGCTACCGGCGGGAGTAAAGGCGAGGGTGACATCGACGGGCGATCCCGCCTGCACCTGCATATCGGCTCCGGAGTGACCGGCAAGAACGGCATCAACCATGCTTCAACGTTCGATCTCTATGACTTCGGTGTCGCGCGGGAAGGTGGCACGCAAAGGTAAAGGGATGATCGACAGCGTCGAAGCATTGCGGAAAGTGACGCTGGCTGCCATGCGCACCACGGGGATGACCACCGTGGCGCGGCCGCTTCTGAGCGGCATCGGCGTCATTCTGATGCTCCACCGCGTCACGGCAGCGCCAGCCAAGCCGCTGGACCTCAACGGCCATCTTGCGGTCCATCCCCGGTTTCTGGATGCGGTGCTCGGCGAGATGAAGCGACGGGGATATCGTTTCGTTTCCATGGACGAAGCCACCCATCTGACACGGCAGCCGGAGAAGGGGCCACCGTTCGCGGCGATTACGCTGGATGACGGCTACCGTGACAACTTGCTGGAAGCGCTTCCGGTCTTTGAAAAACACGAAACGCCGTTCACGATCTACATCGCGCCCGGCTTGATCGACGGCGCAGTCAGCCTCTGGTGGGACGTCATCGAAGATGTCGTGACGATCCGTGATCGTGTTCATCTCGCCACGGAAAGCGGGTCATTGGAGCTTGAAGCCGGTACACCGCGAGAGAAGGCGCAAGCGTTCCGCAAGGTCGTGGCCCATCTTTCTCAGGGTATCGCGGAAGAGGACCAGCACCGCGCCGTTCAGGCGCTGGGCCAACTGCCGGACGCAGATCTCCTGGCGCGTGCTCAGGCCGACCTGATGACCTGGGATGAGATCCGATCCATCGCACAACATCCGCTCGGCACGATCGGTGCGCACACCGTCCATCATTATGCGTTGAAGCGTCTCGATAGGAACAAGGCGCTGGCGGAAATGGTTGAGGCCGTTGCGCTGATCGAGCGCGAAATTGGCGAGCGCCCGCGCCACATGGCGTATCCCTATGGCTTCGCGGCAGCCGTGGGTGAAAGAGAAGCGGAACTGGCGAAGGAAGCTGGCTTCCTTTCGGCCGTCACCACCCGGCATGGGCTGATCCAGCGCAGGCATGCAGATCACCTGCATGCGCTTCCACGCCTGTCATTGAACGGCCGCTACCAGTCACTCGATAATGTCCAGACGATGTTGTCCGGCGTGACCGTGCCTTTGGCCAACAAGGGCCGCCGCTTTGTGACGATGTAGCGCCTAGCGCGAACGCGGCTCGGCCACCATCCACTTGATGATGGCCATGGCGGGCAGGATCCAAAGCAGCCCGGTGAAAAAGAAGTAGGCGAGGTGGGTCAGCGTGCTGGCTGCTCCAAGCAGGCTGACGGCAACCAATGTCGCGACCAAGGCATAGATGCTGACAAGGGCGATCAGCAGGATCGTGCCAATGAACTTCTTGACGCGGACGGACATGGTGGGTGGTCTCCTCCGGTTCTCCTAGGCCCCTGGTTGGAGCAACGCAATCGAACCAGCATGGCGCGACGGCGTGTCGCGCAAGACGGAGGCTTGTTTGCCGCCGCTGATTGGCGCACCACACCTCCATGGTTTCGCACGCTCAACATACCACGCTGGACATGGTTTCGGTCATCGAACGGGACCGGATCCTGCGCGACCGCAAGGTGGTGCGCACCTGGCTCTATGTTGTTCTCGGCTTCCTGTTTCTGATTTTCGTGGTCGGCGGAGGCACGCGCCTGACCGACTCCGGATTGTCGATCACCGAATGGAAGCCGATCCATGGCGTCATCCCGCCCATCGGCGAAGCGGAATGGGAGGAGGAGTTCGCCAAATATCGCGAGATCCCCCAATATCAGGAGCTCAATCGCGGCATGAGCCTCGGTGAGTTCAAGACGATCTTTTGGTGGGAATGGGCTCACCGTCTCCTGGCGCGAAGCGTCGGCCTGGTTCTCGCAGTCCCGCTTGTGTTTTTCTGGGCGACCGGCCGGCTGGAACGTTCGCTCAAGCCTCGGCTCATCGGTCTGCTTCTGCTGGGTGGTTTGCAGGGCGCGGTGGGCTGGTGGATGGTGGCTTCCGGACTCTCGGAACTGACCAGCGTCAGCCAGTACCGCTTGGCCACACACCTGACGCTGGCCTGTATCATCTTCGTTGTGACCATGTCGCTGGCGCGCAGCCTCGCCCCGCATTCCCAGGCCGCGGCTGGACGCGACGTCCAACGTTTCGCGGGCTGGATGGTGGTGGCTGTTTTGGCGCAGATCTACCTGGGCGCGCTGGTGGCTGGTCTGGATGCCGGCCTGACCTACAACACCTGGCCCTTGATGGACGGCAGCATCATTCCGGGCGACCTTTTTACCATTCAGCCGGGCGTGTTGAACTTCTTCGAGAACCCCAAGACGGTGCAGTTCGTGCACCGTTTGGGCGCTTACGGCCTGCTGCTGCTGGCGGTGATCCACGCGTTCTATGTGTTTCACCGCGCCCCGCACACCACGCACTACCGCCGCGCTGTGCTGCTCGTCGCCTTGTTGCTGGTTCAGGCGGCAATCGGCGTCACCGCGCTGGTTCTCGTGGTGCCGTTCTCATGGGCCATGCTGCACCATATTGGTGCAATCGTCGTGCTGGGGTTCACCGCCGCTCATTGGCGGGGCGCGAAGGGCGCCTTGCCGATGCCGAACGAGAACACGGCGCGGCGCTAGTCTCCTGTCGCAATCAGGCGGCAGTTCTCAGCATCAGATCCATGTTCTGCACGGCCGCACCCGATGCGCCCTTGCCGAGATTGTCCAGCACGGCGACGAGGTTGGCCTGTCCGCCACCTTCCGTCCCGAACACGAAGAGCTTCATGCGGTTGGTATCGTTGAGCTCGGTCGGATCGACCCGGGGCAGGGCCATTCCGTCAGCGTAAGGCACAACCTCGACAACACCAGCGTGACCGTAAGACTTGCTGAGCGCCGCATGGAGATCGGCAAGGCTGGGATTGCCGTTGAGGTCGCCGAGGAACAGCGGCACCTGCACCAGCATGCCTTGCGCGAAACGGCCGACACTCGGCGAAAAGATCGGCTTACGGCTGAGCTTCCCATGCGTTTGCAGTTCGGGGACGTGCTTGTGCGACAGTGCCAGGCCGTAAAGGAAATGCGGCGCGGTAATTGCGTCCGGCGCGTGGGGATCTTCCATTTGCGCGATCATCTGCTTGCCGCCGCCTGAATAGCCGGAAACGGCATTCACCGTGACCGGATAGTCGGTCGGCAGGATGCCGGCTTCAACCAGCGGCCGGATCAGGCCGATCGCGCCCGTCGGATAGCATCCGGGATTGGCAACAAAGCGCGCTTGAGCGATTTTGTCTGCCTGTCCTTCTGTCAGTTCTGCGAAGCCGTAGGCCCAACCCGGATCAACGCGATAGGCCGTAGAGGTATCGATCACCCGCGTGGTGCTGTCGTTGCCGAGCAGTGCCACGGCCTCCCTGGACGCGGCATCCGGCAGGCACAGGATTGCGATGTCCGCTCCCTTCAGAAAATCCGCCCGGGCGGCCGGGTCCTTCCGGCGCTCAACCGGGATCGAAACAAGGTCCAGATCATCCCGACCGGCCAAGCGCGCGCGGATTTGCAGGCCCGTCGTGCCGTGTTCGCCATCGATGAAGATCTTGGGTTTCATAGGCTTGGTCCCGTTCGGCAGAGAAAGATCAAAAGGTTGTAGCGGTTCGCGGACTCAGTCCGCGAGAGTCTTGATTCAGTGCGTGAACTCAGCCGCGCGCCTTCCGTTCGGCGGCGAGCCCGACATAGTGCTGTGCCACCGTCGATCCTGCGATCGCCGTAATGTCGGCATGGTCATAGGGTGGCGACACCTCGACGATGTCGGCACCGACGATGTCGAGCCCGCCCAGCCGGCGCAGCACCGAAAGGATCTTGGCGGAAGAGGGTCCACCCGCCACCGGTGTGCCCGTGCCCGGCGCGAAAGCGGGATCCAGGCAGTCGATGTCGAAGGTCACATAGGTCTTGCGGCCGGCGGTGCGCTGCTCGATGCGCGCAACGATCTCTGAAACCCGCAACTCTTCCAGATCCTCGCCGTGAATGATCTCGATGCCAAAATCTTCTGGCGCATGGGTGCGAATGCCCACCTGGATCGAGGTCGCGGGGTCAATCACCCCGTCACGAACAGCACGACACACGAAGGAACCATGATCAATCCGCTTGCCATCGTCAGGCCAAGTGTCCTGATGGGCATCGAACTGGACGAGCGACAGCGGCCCGTATTTCGCCGCATGCGCCTTCAGGATTGGCCACGTCACGAAATGATCGCCGCCAAGGGTCAAAAGGAACGCGCCGTTCTTGATCAGCTTGGCGGCGTCCCGCTCGATGATGGCCGGCGTTTTCGCATGGTAGCCATTGTCGAAAAGACAGTCGCCGTAATCCACCACGTTCAGGTCGTCGAAAAACTGGCGCTGGAATGGGTACTGCGGATCGTTGTCGAAGATCGCCGACGCGCGACGGATGGCCTGCGGACCGAAGCGGGCGCCTGGCCGGTTGGTCACGGCGGCATCAAAGGGGACGCCCCACACAACGACATCAGCACCGTTGATGTTCTTTGTGTAGCGCCGGCGCATGAAGGACAGCGCGCCCGCATAGGTCGGATCGCCCGAAGCGCCGAGATTGCTGCGGGCGGTGAAGGCGTTGTCGATCGACTTGGGCGGCATTCGGCACTCCTTCTGACGCAAGCTGCGGCCTTAGTTGGCAGCTTTGTATGTCGAGGCAACAAAAAAGCGGACCCGAAGGCCCGCTTTTTTTCCGTTCTGATGGTCGACGAAACGCTTAGCGCTTCGAGAACTGGAACGAGCGGCGGGCCTTTGCCTTGCCGTACTTCTTGCGCTCGACCACGCGAGCGTCGCGGGTCAGGAAGCCGCCCTTCTTGAGCACGCCGCGCAGCGCCGGCTCGTAATAGGTCAGGGCTTTCGAAATGCCGTGACGAACGGCACCGGCCTGGCCGGAAAGACCGCCGCCAGCAACAGTTGCGATCACGTCGTACTGGCCGTTGCGGTCGGTTGCAACGATCGGCTGCTGCAGGATCATCTGCAGCACGGGACGTGCGAAATAGCCCACGAATTCCTTGTCGTTGACGATGATCTTGCCGGAACCGGGCTTGATCCAAACACGAGCGATTGCGTTTTTCCGCTTGCCGGTGGCATAGGCACGGCCGTGCTTGTCGAGCTTCTGGACATGAACCGGGGCTGCCGGCTGCTCGCTCGTCTGCGCGCCCGTGGCGGCGCCGAGTTCTGCGAGGGAGTTGAGTTCAGCCATTATGCGGCCCTCTTGTTCTTGGAGTTCAGAGCGCCGACGTCGAGCGTCTCGGGCTGCTGGGCTTCATGGCCGTGCTCGGTGCCGGCATAGACGCGCAGGTTCTTCATCTGGCGACGACCGAGCGGACCGCGCGGAATCATGCGCTCAACGGCCTTCTCAACGACGCGCTCGGGGAAACGGCCTTCGAGCAGCTGGCGCGCGGTGCGCTCCTTGATGCCGCCGGGATGACCGGTGTGCCAGTAGTAGACCTTGTCGGTGTACTTCTTGCCGGTGAAAACCACCTTGTCGGCATTGATGATGATGACGTTGTCGCCATCGTCAACGTGGGGGGTGAAGGTTGCTTTGTGCTTGCCGCGCAGGCGGTTTGCGACGAGGGTGGCGAGGCGGCCGACGACGAGCCCTTCGGCGTCGATCAGGACCCACTTCTTCACCACCTCCGCAGGCTTCTGCGAAAAGGTTGCCATACTATTTTCCTTAGAACCTTCCTTGGGGAAGGCGTTTCTTGTTGCTTACGTTCGGCAAGGCTCTGCCTGTCGAACAATCATCCCGACGAGATCACCAGGACTGGTTTGCTCCATAAAGGACGCCTGAAGTGGGGTCAAGGGACACGCGGCAGGCGCTGCGAACCAAAAACCACGTAAAAACAGCGGAATAGAAGAAAAGGTATTATGTTACCACATGTTTCGGCGGAATTGCGTAGGTGCCGGTGGCATGGGCCACGGTGAGACCAGCGCCGGCGCGCATATCGATGTCGAACACCATCAGCGACTTGCCCAGCTTCAGGATACGGCAATGGCCGTCGATCGGCCCTGCTGTCGCCTTGCGCATGAAGTTGATGTTCAGGTTGGTGGTCACCGACAGCGCTTCTGGTCCCGTGTGCGACAGAACGCAAACATACCCACCGATGTCAGCCAGCGTGAAAAGGGCAGGCCCGGAAACTGTGTCGCCGGGACGCAGGTGCCGGTATCCCGCGTGGAGGCGCACGACGCAGGCGCCCGGAGTGATCGAGATTGCCTCGTAGTCGCGATTCGCACCGTTGAGCTGCGGGAAAGCTTCATCAAGGAAGCTGTTGACCTCATCCACCGACATTACCGGCCGCAACGGACGTGCGTTCATGGTGTTCGTTCTCCCCGATCGTCGCGAGGAGCTTTCTCCAATTGACGAAGCGTGTTCAAGCGCGAAGATGGGCTTGAGCGGAAAGTGGAGGTTCACGGATGAGCAACGTCGCTGAATTCGTCGAGGAACGCGCTCGGCGGCTGGTCGAACAGGATCTCGCGGATGGCATTCTGCGCGTGACGCTCGCCAATCCGCCGGCGAACGCCCTTTCAGTCGCGATGATGGCCGCGATCGGGTCTGCGCTGGAAACGGCCAGGAATGATGCACTTGTTCGCGTCATCATCCTTTCCGCGAAAGGCAAGCTTTTCTGTGCCGGCCACGACCTGAAGGAAATCACGGCCGCGCGCGGCGACGAGGACCGCGGGCGCGCCTTTTTCGAGCGCACCATGAACGAATGCGCGGCCCTGATGCAGGCGATCGTCACCCATCCGAAGCCGGTGATTGCCGAAGTCGCGGGCTTGGCAACGGCCGCGGGCTGCCAGCTCGTGGCGAGTTGCGATCTCGCGATTGCTTCCACGGAAGCCACCTTCTGTACGCCCGGCGTCAATATCGGTCTTTTCTGTTCCACGCCGATGGTGGCCTTGACCAGAAACGTGTCGCGCAAGCAGGCGATGGAGATGCTGCTCACGGGCGAGACGATCGACGCCACCACGGCGCGCGAATTCGGCCTCGTGAACCGCGTCGTCCCGCCTGAATACCTGAATCAGGTCGTGAACAAATACGCCCAAGCCATTGCTTCCAAATCGCCGCTGACGCTGCGCATCGGCAAGGAAGCCTTCTACCGCCAAGCCGAAATGAGTCTCGAAGACGCTTATCGCTATGCCGCCGGTGTTATGGTCGAGAACATGATGGCACGCGATGCAGAAGAAGGGATTGGCGCCTTCGTGCAGAAGCGCAAGCCTGAATGGAAGGGGGAGTAGCGTGGAACCGCGCATCTCGATCATCACGATCGCCGTGGATAATCTTGCCGTTTGCGTCGCCTTTTATGAGGGCATGGGATTGAAGCGTCACCCCGGCATCACGGATGGCGTGGCGTTCTTCCAGATGGGCGGCGCGATCCTAGGACTGTTCCCGCGCAAGGATGCCGAAGTCGACGCGGGCATTGGCTTCGGCGAGGGCGTCCCCCGCGTTTATCTCGCCTACAACACTCGAACCGAACAAGAGGTGGAAACAGTGCTGAGCCTTGCCAAGCGCTCGGGCGGAACGGTCGTCAAGGAAGCGGGGCGTGCGTTCTGGGGCGGCTGGTACGGCTACTTCGCCGATCCCGAGGGCAACCTCTGGGAAGTCGCACATAACCCTGATTTTCCGATCGACGAACATGGCAACATAGCGCTACCCGCATGAACCATGACACGTACGACAACAGCTATATTGCCGGCATTCTCAACCAGGTGAAAACAGTTGCCGTAGTTGGCGCTTCCGCCAATCCGGTGCGGCCATCCTTCTTTGTTATGAAGTACATGATCGACAAGGGCTACGGAGTTTATCCGGTTAATCCGGGCCATGCCGGCAAGGCGATCCTCGGCCGCGTGACCTATGCCAAGCTGGCCGATATTCCTGACCCCATCGACATGGTGGATATCTTCCGCGCGTCCGATGCGGTGCCGGCGATCATGGACGAGGTGCTTGCCTCAACGCCTCTGCCGAAGGTGGTTTGGATGCAGTTGACCGTGCGCCACGACGAGGCGGCGGCACGACTGGAAGCGGTCGGAATCCAGGTAGTGATGAACCGCTGCCCGAAGATCGAATATGCCCGTCTGGCCGGTGAGATCGGCTGGAATGGCGTGAACTCCGGCGTAATCTCATCAAAGCGGCCGGTGATCCACGGCGGCTACGGCAGCTTCGGTATTCGACGCAGCTGAGAGCGATTTTCTGCTGTTGGCTGGAATATCTTTATGAACAAGCGCGTGCGCGCGGCGCTTTGAGAATAATCTTCTTTGCGCTCCCCCGCCCATACGGGCAAAGTCCGCGCGACTTGATGACGATTGGCAAAGATGAGGGAGGGACCCGCCGATGACCCAACAAGCACCTGGCTTCAACACGTTGGCCGTTCATGCCGGAGCGCAACCGGATCCCACCACCGGGGCCCGCGCAACGCCCATTTATCAAACGACGTCCTACGTCTTCAACGATGCGGATCATGCTGCCTCGTTGTTCGGTCTGCAGGCTTTCGGCAACATCTACACCCGGATCATGAACCCCACGCAGGCGGTTCTGGAAGAGCGCGTCGCGGCGCTGGAAGGCGGCACGGCTGCGCTCGCCACAGCCTCAGGGCATGCGGCGCAACTGCTGACCTTCCACAACCTGATGCGGCCGGGCGACAATTTCGTCGCAGCGCGCCGGCTTTATGGCGGCTCCATCAATCAGTTCGGCCATGCCTTCAAGAACTTCGGGTGGGAAGTGCGGTGGGGCGACACCGACGATCTGTCCACCTTCGAACCGCTGATCGATGAGCGCACCCGCGCCGTTTTCATCGAAAGCCTTGCCAATCCCGGCGGCACCTTTGTGGACATCGCGGCAGCTGCAGAGATTGCTCACAAGCACGGCCTCCCGTTGATCGTGGACAACACGCTGGCTTCGCCATACCTGATCCGCCCGTTTGAGCATGGCGCGGATGTGGTTCTCCATTCGCTCACCAAGTTCATCGGCGGTCATGGCAACTCGGTCGGCGGCATCATCGTGGATGGTGGCACCTTCGACTGGTCGAAATCGGGCAACTATCCGATGCTGTCGGAGCCGCGGCCGGAATATGGCGGCGTAAAGCTGCACGAGACCTTCGGCAACTTCGCCTTCGCGATCGCTGCGCGCGTGCTGGGCTTGCGCGATTTCGGCCCAGCCATCTCGCCGTTCAACGCGTTCATGATCCTGACGGGCCTGGAAACCCTGCCGCTGCGCATGCAGCGCCATTGCGAGAATGCTCTCCAAGTGGCGGAATGGCTGTCCGCCCATGACAAGGTGGAATGGGTGAACTATCCCGGTCTGCCCGGCGACAAGAACTATGCTCTGCAACAGAAGTATGCGCCGAAAGGCGCCGGCGCCGTTTTCACCTTCGGCCTGAAGGGCGGCTATGATGCCGGCGTCAAGTTCGTGGAAGGGCTGGAACTGTTCTCGCACCTAGCGAATATCGGCGACACCAAGTCGCTGGTGATCCACCCGGCGTCCACGACGCATCGCCAATTGGCCGATGACCAGAAGACGCTTGCCGGCGCCGGACCGGACGTGATCCGGCTGTCGATCGGCATTGAGGATGTGAAGGACATCATTGCCGATCTGCAGCAGGCCTTTGACAAGGTCTGACTGAGAGGTCATGTCGTCGGCGGAAAGGAGATGCCGCCGATGACCCACTTCATCAAAGTCGATACGAGCAACGTTGAAGCCGAGACGGGGGCACCGGCTCCCGACCGCATCGTGTCGGGTACCCCGACCTTTCGGACCTGGAACGTAGAGGAAACGGCCGCCGGGATCTATGCGGGGGTATGGGAAGCAACCCCTGGCAAATGGCGCATCACCTATGATGAATGGGAGTTCTGCCATATCCTCGGCGGCGTTTCCGTCCTGACCGAGGATGGGGGCGAGGCACGGACAATGCGTGCCGGCGACAGCTTCGTCTTGAGACCAGGGTTCAACGGAACCTGGGAAGTGCTTGAAACGACTCGCAAGGAGTATGTGATCCATCTTCCCGTCGCCTCTGGCTGAGCCCCGGCGTGGAGGTCTTCTTCATCAATCTAGACCGTTCGCCGGAGCGGCGGGCCTTCATGATGGACCAGTTGGAAGCGCTCGGTGTTTCCTTCGAGCGCATAGCTGCGGTCGACGGCAAAACGGCCGATCTCACACGCCATGCTGGGTCACCGCTGACACAAACCGAAATCGCCTGCTTTCTCAGTCACCGCGATTGCTGGAAGCGCATCGTTGATCTGGACTTGGATTACGGCCTCATCCTGGAAGACGACGTGCGATTGAGCCCGCGCTTTGCTGCCGTTGCCTCCGACACGGCTTGGCTCAACCCGCTGAACGGCCTTGCGAAGCTCGATACGTCCGGACGGAAGGTTCTGCTGGAGCGGCAAAGCAAGGAAGGACCCGCCGGTCTGCGTTTTCACCGCCTCCGGAGCGAGCATACGGGCTGCGCCGGTTACATCATCTCGCGGGGCAAAGCGCGTGAGTTCCTGGGGCGTTCCTCCGCCAGGTTGACCGAGCCGGTTGATCTCTTTGTTTTCGGCGAACAGGCGGTCGCGGAAGAGCGCGTGGTTGCCTGGCAGGCCGTGCCTGCCGTCGTTGCCCAGGAAAAGCGCTTTGCTTCCGTGGCCGGAAAACCGATGGACAGCGTCATCGGATCGCGTCGCGGCAAGCGGGGCTCGCTGGCGACGCTGGCGAAGCGGGAGATCTGCCGCGCGCTGCGCAAGATGAACCGGGCGGTGCAGCGTTTGCCATCGCGCCTGGCCAGCCGGCGTATCCTGATCCGCGTCCCGTTCGGCTGACGAACTCCCGCCTCAGAGTGGGATGTTGTCGTGCTTCTTCCAGGGGTTCTTGAGGTCCTTGTTGCGCAGCATCCGCAGCGCGCGGGCGATCCGTTTGCGCGTCGAGTGCGGCATGATCACTTCGTCGATATAGCCGCGCTCGGCCGCCACGAACGGGGACAGGAAGCGATCCTCATAGGCCTTGGTGTGCGCGGCGATCTTGTCCTTGTCGCCGATGTCCTTGCGGTAGATGATTTCCACCGCGCCCTTGGCGCCCATCACGGCGATCTGCGCCGACGGCCAGGCATAGTTCATGTCGCCCCGCAGGTGCTTGGATGCCATCACGTCATAAGCGCCGCCATAGGCCTTGCGCGTGATCACGGTAATCTTCGGAACCGTCGCTTCCGCATACGCAAACAGCAGCTTGGCGCCGTGCTTGATCAGGCCGCCATATTCCTGCGCCGTGCCGGGCAGGAAGCCCGGAACATCCACAAAGGTGACGATTGGAATGTTGAAGCAGTCGCAGAAGCGCACGAACCGCGCAGCTTTGCGGCTTGCATCCGAGTCCAGCACGCCGGCGAGCACCATCGGCTGATTGGCGACGAACCCAACCGTGCGACCTTCGACGCGGCCAAAGCCGGTGACAATGTTCTTTGCGAAGCTTTCCTGGATCTCGAAGAAGTCGCCTTCATCGATCGTCTTCAGTATCAGTTCCTTGATGTCATAGGGCTTGTTGGCATTGTCGGGAATCAGCCGGTCGAGCGACATGTCCATGTCTTCGACGGACTGGAAATTTTCGATCTCGGGCAGGTCGCTCGTGTTGGACTGCGGCAGAAGGTCGATCAGGCGCCGCATCTGAAGCAGGGCCTCGACATCGTTATCATAGGCGCCATCGGCAATGGACGATTTCGTGGTGTGGACGGACGCGCCACCCAACTGTTCGGCGGTCACCGTCTCGTTCGTGACCGTCTTCACCACATCAGGGCCCGTGACGAACATGTAGGACGTATCACGCACCATGAAGATGAAGTCCGTCATGGCGGGGGAATAAACATCGCCGCCCGCGCAAGGGCCCATGATCACGGAAATCTGCGGAATGACGCCCGATGACAGCACGTTACGCTGGAAGATCTCGGCATAGCCGCCCAGGGCAGCCACGCCTTCCTGGATGCGGGCGCCGCCCGCGTCATAGATGCCGATGATCGGCGCGCGGTTGCGCAGCGCCATCTCCTGCACCTTCACCACCTTTTCGGCATGCGCTTCGGAAAGCGAGCCGCCGAACACCGTAAAGTCTTTGGCGAACAGGAAAACGGTGCGCCCGTTCACCGTGCCCCAGCCGGTCACGACGCCATCGCCGGCATATTTGGTTTTTTCCATGCCGAAGTCGGTGGAGCGGTGTTCGACGAACATGTCGAACTCTTCAAACGAGCCTTCATCGAGGAAGATCGCGATCCGCTCGCGGGCCGTCAGCTTGCCACGCTTGTGCTGGGCTGCAATGCGCTCCGCGCCGCCACCGGCGCGGGCAATCTCTCGACGACGTTCCAGTTCAACCAGCACGTCCTTCATTCTGATGTCTCCAGGCGTCAGCCAAACATTTGTTCGGTTGCTTGTTAGCCATCCCGTGCGGGGAGATCAACCGCTTCTGCAGCGGCCTACCAGGTGCCGGTGTTGGCCATGGAAGCCCAGGGTTCCGCCTTTTCCTTCGCGGGACCCTTCTGCAGCAGCTCGATCGAGATGCCGTCCGGCGTCTTGATGAAGGCCATGTTGCCGTCGCGGGGCGGGCGGTTGATGGTCACGCCGTTGTCCATCAGCCGCTGGCAGGTTGCGTAGATGTCGTCCACTTCATAGGCCAAATGGCCGAAGTTGCGCCCGCCGCTGTATTCCTCCGGATCCCAGTTGTGGGTGAGTTCGACCAGCGGCGCCTGATGGGTGATGCCGTTGTGCTCGTCTTCGGGAGCCGCCAGGAAGATCAGGGTGAACCGACCTTGCTGGTTCTCGATGCGGCGAACTTCCAGCAGGCCAAGCTTGTTGATGAAGAAGTCGAGCGACGCATCGACATCGCTGACGCGGATCATGGTGTGCAGGTAACGCATGGCAATCGTCCCGTTTTCTAGAGGCCGGCCGCTCATATGGCGCAGGCTGAGTTCGGCGCAAGCGGACTCGGGTGGAGCACCCGGTCTGCGGCGAGTGTGATAGATAGTCCACACCTGCGAATCCACGCGCTTGAGCAAATGTTAAAAAGTAGTGTTCGGCACTTGCCGGGGTCGGAGTCACAGGTGCTATCTTGAAGTCAGAATCAGGTGATTTGGTTTGGCGAAGGGGCTCGCGAACGATGGGGCAGAAGGCCATTTCAGCACGGCATGAGGCCGGCATGGCTGGCTCCGCGAGCCAGACGGGGATTGAGGCCGAAGAAGGCGTCGAGGTCCTGGAAATCGCGGGCTCCATCAAGTGGTTCGATGTCGCCAAGGGCTTCGGCTTTATCTTGCCCGACCAGCCCGGCCTGGGTGATATTCTTCTTCATGTGACCTGCCTGCGCCGCGACGGCTTCCAAACCGCACTCGAAGGCGCCCGCGTGGTTTGCCTCGTGAAGCAGGGCGAGCGTGGCTTGCAGGCGTTCAAGGTGCTGTCGATCGACATGTCGACGGCCGTTCATCCTGCGGAAAATCAGGCGCAGCGCACCCATTCGGCGGTAACCGCGGAAAGCGGCATCGAGCGGGCCTTGGTGAAGTGGTTTAACCGCACCAAGGGCTTTGGCTTCCTCACACGCGGCGAGGGCACGGAAGATATTTTCGTGCATATGGAAACCCTGCGCCGCTATGGCTTGACCGAGCTCCGTCCAGGGCAGGTTGTGCTTGTTCGCTTCGGCCGCAGCGGCAAGGGGCTGATGGCAGCTGAAATTCATCCCGATGTCGGAACACTGCCGGTCTCGCACTGACGCGCAGCTGCGCTAGATGATCCGGCACCCGGACCAGCGAGATCGCTTCATGCATCCCATTCCATCGTACCTGCGCATCATCCTTTTCGCGCTTCTTCTTGCAACGGGTTTCGCCAAACCCGCATTTTCGCTCGACGGCGAAGCCCAGATGCTTCCGGTTCATCCTGCGCCGCTGGTGGTTACCACCTCCGACGGCGAAAAGAAGTTCTCCATCGAGGTTGCGGATGATCCGGCTGAGCGTGAGCGCGGACTGATGTTTCGCGAAAGCCTGCCGACCGATCGCGGCATGCTTTTCGTTTTCGAAAGCACCAGGCCGGTGGGCTTCTGGATGAAAAACACGCCGCTCCCGCTTGATCTGGTTTTCATCCGCGACGACGGAACGATCGCGGCCATCGAGCCGGGGGAGCCTTTCTCCGAAGCAACAATCTCGACGCCGCAGCCGATCCGCTTCGTGCTGGAGCTGGAGCAGGGCACGGCCGAGCGCACCGGCCTCAAGCCCGGCGATCGCCTGGACCATCCGCTGATTGCCGCTGTGGCAAAAGCCAACTGAGCCCAGTTCGTCCGAAGCATGCCCCAGTTCTTCTCGCATGATGGTTTTGAACTGTCCTTCGTCGACGAGGGCAGCGGCGAGCCTGTCCTTTTGTTGCACGGCTTTGCCTCCAGCATCGTCTTCAATTGGACAAATCCAGGCTGGATCAAGACGCTGACCGGGGCAGGCTATCGGGTGATCGCCTTTGATCACCGTGGCCATGGCGCCTCGACCAAGAGCTACGAGACTGCCGATTATCATCCGGATGCCTTGGCGTCAGACGCGGTTGCATTGCTTGACCATCTGTCGATCCCACGCGCCCACGTGTTCGGCTATTCCATGGGAGCGCGCGTCGCCGCGTTCATGGCGCTGCAGGCGCCCGATCGCGTGGCGACGCTGATCTTCGGTGGACTTGGATCCGGTATGGTCGATGGCGTTGGAGACTGGGATCCGATCGCAGATGCGCTGACGGCTGAAGATCCTACCGCAATCAGCCACCCGCGCGGCAAGATGTTCCGGGCCTTCGCCGATCAAACGCGCAGCGACCGTATGGCTCTGGCGGCATGCATTGCTGAATCGCGCGCGGAGCTCAGCCAAGCGCGCTTGTCGCAGATCCATCAGCCGACGCTGGTTGCCGTTGGCACCAAGGACGATATCGGCGGCTCACCGCAGCGTTTGGCGGCCATGCTGCCGCATGGCGAGGCGTTCGCCATCGAAGGGCGCGATCATATGCTCTCAGTGGGTGACCGCAGCTTCAAGGCCCGCGTGCTCGCGTTTCTGAGCGCCCATCTGCTCGGCGCAGAGATCTGACAGCTCAGCGCCCGCGAAACACAGGCTGTCGCCGCTCACGAAAAGCACGTCTTCCTTCCGCATAATCTTCGCTGGCGAAAGTGGCGGCGCCCATGGCGGCAGCTTCCTCGAGCATGGCTTCGTCATCGGCCAGAACCGCGTTGATTGCCCTCTTGCTGGCGCGGTGTGTCAGCGGGGCGTTGGCAGCGATTGTTGCGGCCAGTGCTGCGACCCGCTCATCCAGATGATCGCTTTTCACCACATCGAGAAGAAGACCGCCCTGATGAGCCTCAGCCGCGGTGATCTGCTGGCCGGTGTGGATCAGGAAACGCGCCAGTTGCGGTCCGGCGGCCCAGACCACATGCCGAATGCTTTCGGCCGGGTAGGCGAGGCCAAGCTTTGCCGCCGGGATCGAAAACCGCGCATCAGCGGTGGCAAGGCGCAGGTCGCAGGAGATCGCGAGGCCCAGTCCGCCGCCGAGGCAATTGCCGCGAATGGCCGCAATAGTCGGGATCGGAAGCTCTCTCAGGGCGCCGAAAGCCCTGGCGTTGAGATCTTCGTAGGCACGTGCCGTTTCGGGATCGCGCCGCACCGTGTCGAATTCAGCAATATCGGCGCCGGCGCAGAAGTCGTTTCCTTCGCCCCGCAAAACCAGCACACGGCAACTTGCGTCGGCAGCCACATCCCGCAACGCGTTGATCAACGCGGACCACATCGCCGCTGTCATCGCATTCTTTTTGGCTGGTCGATCGATCGTCAGCGTTGCAACGCCGTTAACTGCATCCACACGGATCGGCGCGATTTCTGCCTCGGCTTGAAAGTCCATTCATCAGTTCCACTTGAAAGATGATCGACGAAAATTCATTTCCGCGTCACGGCGCTTTGGCATAGTTTCCATTCTCAACCAAGCCGGCCGTACAAACGACCGCCAGGCCCGGAGCAGAAGCATGAACATCCGCAGCGCGATCCGATCAAGCGTCGTCCAGTCGATGGATCCGATTTGGAGCGCGGTTCAGGAAGAAGCGGCGGCTGCCGTCGAGCGCGACCCGCTGCTGGCAGCTTTCCTATTTTCCACGATTCTGAACCAGGCATCGCTCGAAGACGCCGTAATCCATCGGATTGCCGAACGGCTTGATCACCATGATGTCGCCGCCGACCTCATCCGGCAGACCTTCAAGGCCATGAATCGGGATAACCTGGACTGGAGCGAGGTCGTGCGCTCCGACATTCAGGCTTATTTCGACCGCGATCCTGCTTGCGACCGGTTCATGATGCCGCTGCTTTATTTCAAGGGCTTTCACGCCATCCAGACGCATCGCCTGGCCCACTGGCTTTGGTCTGAGGGGCGTCGCGACTTTGCGCTTTATCTGCAAAGCCGATCGTCATCCGTGTTCGCCACGGACATCCATCCGGCTGCTCGCTTTGGCCGAGGGATTTTTCTTGATCACGCGACCGGTCTGGTTGCAGGCGAAACAGCTGTCATCGAAGACAATGTCTCGATGCTTCATGCGGTCACTCTCGGCGGCACCGGGAAGGCGGGCGGGGATCGCCATCCAAAGATTCGTCATGGCGTTCTGATCGGCGCCGGCGCCAAGATCCTCGGCAACATCGAGATCGGCCACTGCTCCAAGGTTGCCGCGGGGTCGGTCGTGCTGCAGTCCATCCCGAACAACAAGACGGTGGCGGGAGTTCCGGCAAAGATCGTCGGCGAGTCGGGTTGTGACCAGCCCGCCCACCAGATGGACCACGCGTTCCCAGTCGGCGGCGAGCGCGCCTGACTTCACAGCTTCGGTGCCCTATCTGGGTTTACGCGCTTCCGGCTGCATGCCAGAAGCGCGCTTCGCATTTTCAAGGAATATCGAGGAGTACCGCCCTGTGAAACCCGACGAGATCAAGAAGCTCGACGCCTATTTCAAGCGGGTCTTCCGCAATCCTGGCCTGCAGGTGAAGGCGCGTCCGCGTAAGGACGACTCCGCCGAAGTCTACATGGGTGACGAGTTCCTCGGCATCGTTTTCAAGGACGATGAAGACGGCGAACTGTCCTACAACTTCTCCATGGCCATCCTCGACGTCGATCTTTGAGATGTCAGTTTGCCGTGCGCAACCAGCTTTGCGCACGGCTGCGGACCTTGGCGTCCAGCTCCGCAGCCTGGGCGAGCAGCCGGCGCGGGAAGCGATAGGTGAGACTTAACTCTTCGCCCAGTCGCAGGTCACGCTCGCATGGCGCAAGCGACTGCGTAGCGGCTTCCGCGATCAGGCAGCGGGCGACATAAGCCTCCTGGCCTGTTCCGATGATCAACTCTTCATCCTGGTAGCCGGACGACGGAATGAAGCGGTGGCTGGTCAGTCCCGGTGCCACAGCGCGACCGCTGGGTTCGATAAGCTTGCTGTAGATCGGTGCAAGCCGGCCGCTCATGTCGCGCGACATGCTGGCTTCCCCGATCGACAGAAAGACGATGCTGCGTTCCTTTTCGGCGTTGTTGAAGGCGTCGCGCTTTTCAGGCGAATAGCCTTCCATCTCGGGCCAGTGGAGATAAAGCTCCAGGCGCTCGGCAACGCCATCCCGGCGAGCATCCTCAAAGCGGATGGCGTTGTCGGGGATGGCAAGGACGTTGTTGCCGATGACGATCTCTCGCGATGTCAGAGAGTCGCTATGACCTGCCAGAACCAGTGACTGCCCCAGCCACTTGCCCCCGACGCTGATTACCGCGGCCAACAAGACCATCGCCAGACCCGCCGAGATGACGCGCTTGACGAAGCGCAGTTCACCAAGCGCGAGGGCGTCTGAAGGAGCAGGGTCCATCCGGCAACAAAAGCTTTCTTCGGGGAAACAAGGACACGAAGGCTTCCGCGCCTTACAATGCCGGCTCATGGTAAATGTAGCACTAATTTTCCTGGAGGACTGCTCATGCCCCTTTACGCGCTTGGAGATCGCGAGCCGCGCCTAGATGACAGGTCGTCGATCTGGATTGCCCCCGATGCGACGATCATCGGCGACATCCATATTCAAGCGGATGTCGGAATCTGGTTCGGCTCTGTGCTTCGGGGAGACAACGAACCGATCGTGATCGGGCGAGGCTCAAACGTTCAGGAGCACACCGTGATGCACACGGACATCGGCTTTCCGCTCACGGTGGGAAACGGGTGCACAATCGGCCATCGCGCCATGCTGCACGGGTGCACCATTGGCGCTAACAGCCTAATCGGCATGGGAGCCATCGTCCTGAACGGCGCCGTGATTGGCGAAAACAGCCTTGTGGGTGCGGGCGCACTGGTGACGGAAGGCAAATCCTTTCCGTCAAACTCGCTGATTGTCGGCTCGCCGGCCAAGGTCATCCGGACCTTGAGCACGGACGAGGTGGAACGGCTTCGATGGTCGGCGATCCACTACCAGAAGAACGCGATGCGCTTCCGTGATGGTCTGAAGGAGATCTGAAGAAGCGGAGCCGACCCTTGGGGAAGGGCCGGCTCCTGAACCCGGTCGTTCGGGACGGGGAGGTGGGGACTCGACCGGGTTGTTCGCTGATCCCTGCTACTTCAGGCTGCCGACGAGTACGTCGCGCCCATCTTCGATGGAAACCCAGATTCCGGCATGCTTTTCCGACTGGCGCTTGAGGAACCGGTATTCCGTGTCGGTCCAGGCGAGAACGCGGGGTTCGAGATTGTCGAGGATGAAATCGCCCATGCTGGTGCGCAGCGTCAGCACCGCATGGCCGGCGCCGTTCTTCTGGCGCACCACCGTCATAAGCAGATTGCTTGCGGAGATTCCGCGTTCGGACAGCATCCGGCGCTTTTCCAGGGCGTAGTCTTCGCAATCGCCGACACCATGTGTGGGGTAGGACCAAACTTCCTCACGGCCCCACATCTCCATGTCTGTCATTGGTGTGACCATGGTGTTCACGAGGTTGTTCACCTCGACCACCTCGGCCCAGAGTTCCCGCGTCAGCGCCACAGGCGCCTCGACTTGAGCATGGCGCCGGCAATCCTCGACATAGCTCTGGCAGAACTCGTAGTGGCCCACGGGCTGCGTCGAACGACCGGCGGTGGGCATCGTAGAATTGGCTGAAGCAAATGTAGTGAGTGTCAGTGTCTGGACTAGAACAGATGCTGCCAGTATAAACGTCTTCCCAAAGGACATGTATTTGTCTCCCCGTCGAAAGAGACAATGACACAGACGCCTTGAGCTTGATCCAAGAAGAGCATCGGTTTTTGAGGTAAGCTTTATTCAAAAGCGAGCGTGCGTGTATTCGCTTCCTTAACGCTTCGTTGTTGCTGCGTTAACTATCAGCCCGCTCCTGAGCATCCATATGGCTTGACCTGCAGGCAACAAAAAAGGGGCCCGGAGGCCCCTTTGATCATCTGATCGAATGATCAGTGCGTGGCAATCGGATGAGCGAACTCGGCTTCCAGCGTTTCGGCGTGTTGAACGGCAGCAAACTCGATCGCCACACCATCGTCGAAATGCCGCACGACCTGCCCGCGCATCGTCCCTAGCGACACCTGGATGCCAAGGGCCGGTTTGACATCGAGTTCGATTGCCGCACCAGACAGAGAAAGGTCGATAATTCGGCACTGGTATTCGCGTCCATCGGCCAGGCGCAGGATGGTCATTGGATTGCGCGGCGCGACGCGATCGTGGCGTCGATCCTCGGGCAGGTCGAGCTCATGCTTGTTGGCAAGCCAGGTTAGCTGCGCGGCAAGCTTGTCGCGCTTGCGATCGGACGCAAGCACGGTCATGGCGAAGCCTTCCGGAATCGTCCGCGTAACAACGCCTTCGATTCGGCCGATATGATCGAGATAGGCGATGACCTTTTCGCCGGGAACGCCTGCTGTATCACAGCGAAACGCCACATTGCCGGGCGACATGTCGATCACCTGGCAAGGATGCTCAGATCGATCCTCCAGCATATAGCGGCCATAGATTTTAACACGGACGCGCTGGAAGTTGCGTCGTTCCGCACCGGACGGCGCAGTGTCGATCGCCGCTGACCTCATTGTCCCGCCCTTTCGGAAACTCGTCTCTGCTATTGCAGGAATATGCCGAAATTCTACGGTTTCACCTGTTAATAAGCGGTAAGCTTAATAAGCACTGTTGCGGAAATTAAGCACTTGAGACGTCCCGGCAAAAACGAGCTGAGCCGAGTAGAGGGCAACGTAAGCTGTCAATAAAGAGCAGGATCGCCCTGCAGCGCCTCGGAAAGCAACTGGTCATACCGGTTGCGCGGAACGTCCACCGCCCCGAAGCGCTTCAGGTGCTCCGTCGTGAACTGCGTGTCCAGAAGAACAAAGCCGCGTTCCCGCAGATGCTCCACAAGATGCACAAGGCAGACCTTGGATGCATCCTTTTCCCGGGAAAACATGCTTTCTCCAAAGAAGGCACGGCCGAGCGTCACCCCGTAGAGGCCGCCCACCAGCCGGTCGTCGCGCCACGCCTCGACCGTGTGGCAATGGCCCCGGGCAAAGAGTTCGGCATAAGCCTCGCGAATCGGGCCATTGATCCAGGTCTTTTCCCGGCCGTCGCTGCTTTCCGAACAGCCGTCGACTACCCCAACGAAGGTTGTGTCGCGCTTCACATCGAAGCGCGCCTGCCGGATGATCTTCGCAAGACTTTTTGGAACGTGAAAGCCGTCGAGCGGGATGATGCCGCGGATCTCTGGACGCACCCAGAACACCTCGGGATCATCCGCTTCCTCGGCCATGGGAAACACTCCCGACGCGTAGGCGCGCAAAAGCAGGTCCGGCGGGATCCGGTATCCGGGAGCGAAAGGACGCGCCGCCATGGGAGGCCGATCAGTGCCCGGCGGCGAGATGTTTCTCCAGCCAATGGATGTCGTAGTCTCCATTGGCGATATCAGGATTGCCCACGAGTTCGCGGAAAAGAGGCAGCGTGGTGTCGATCCCGTCCACCACGAACTCATCCAGCGCACGCCGAAGCCGCATCATGCATTCCACACGGTTGCGTCCGTGCACGATGAGCTTCCCGATCAGGCTGTCGTAGTAGGGCGGGATGCGATAGCCGCTGTAAACGCCGGAATCGACGCGGATGCCAAGGCCGCCCGGTGTATGGAAATGCGTGATCGTGCCGGGCGATGGCACGAAGGTCCGCGCATTCTCCGCGTTGATGCGGCATTCGATGGCGTGGCCGGAGAAGCGCACCTCATCCTGCTTCAGCGACAGGCCGCCGCCGGATGCAACGCGAATCTGTTCGTGAACGAGGTCGAGGCCAGTGATGGCTTCCGTGACCGGATGCTCCACCTGCAGGCGCGTGTTCATCTCGATGAAGTAGAACTCGCCGTTCTCATACAAGAACTCGATCGTTCCCGCACCGGAATAGCCCAGGTCACCGATGGCTTTGGCGCAAACCTCACCGATGCGCTCCCTTTGCTCCTCGTTGAGAGCAGGGGAATTGGCTTCTTCCCACACCTTCTGGTGCCGGCGCTGCAGCGAGCAGTCGCGCTCGCCCAGATGGATTGCGCCGCCCCGGCCGTCGCCCATCACCTGCACTTCGATGTGGCGCGGCTTCTCAAGGTACTTCTCGATGTAAACGGCATCGTCGCCGAAGGCTGCGCCTGCTTCGGCCTTCGCGGTGGAAAGCGCCAGCGAAAGGTCGGCCTCGCTGCGTGCCACCTTCATGCCGCGGCCGCCGCCGCCGGCGGATGCCTTGATCAGAACCGGATAGCCGATTTCCGCTGCCACGCGCTTGGCTTCCACCTCGTCGCCGATCGCGCCTTCCGAGCCTGGAACAACCGGGATGCCCAGTCGCTTGGCCGTACGCTTGGCTTCGATCTTGTCGCCCATCACGCGGATGTGGTCACCCGACGGACCGATGAAGGTGATGTTGTGGGCGGCCAGTATGTCCGCGAATTTCGCATTCTCCGACAGAAAGCCATAGCCCGGATGGATGGCGTCAGCGCCGGTGATTTCGCACGCCGACACGATCTGGTGGATGTTGAGGTAGCTGTCGCGCGCGGGCGGCGGCCCGATGCAGACGCTTTCATCCGCAAGGCGCACGTGCATCGCATCGGCGTCGGCCGTGGAGTGGATGGCAACCGTCTGGATGCCGAGTTCCTTGGCGGCACGCAGCACGCGCAGCGCGATCTCGCCTCGGTTCGCGATCAGGATTTTCTGGAACATGGTGTTACTCGATCACCACCAGAGGTTCGCCGAATTCAACAGGCTGCGAGTCCTCACACAAAACCGCAACCACGGTCCCGGACCGTGGCGCCGGAATCTGGTTCATGGTCTTCATGGCTTCGATGATGAGAAGCGTCTGGCCTTCGCGCACGGTCTGCCCCACTTCAACAAAGGGGCGGGCGCCAGGCGACGGCGAGAGATAGGCGGTGCCGACCATTGGCGATGTCACGGCGTTCTTGAGCGCATCACCCGCGGGCGTTGCGGCTGGAGCAGAAGCCGCGGCAGCGGCAGCGGGCGGGGGTGGTGCCATCGGAGCCGGCGCATAGGCTTGAACCGCGGGCTGCTGCCTTGCCACCCTGAGCTTCAGGCTTCCATACTCGACCTCGATCTCGGTGAGATTGGTGTCGTTCAAAATCCCGGCGAGATCACGGATGAGTTGCTGATCGATGCCGTTCTGCTCATGCGACATTTCTTGTTCCTTCAAGGTCGTTTTGGTGCGGCTCACAACCGGGCCGCGACAGCTTGCAACGCAAGAACGTAGCCGAACGGGCCGAACCCGCAGATCACGCCGGTGGCGACCGGCGATACCATGGACGTGTGGCGAAAGGCTTCGCGTGCGTGGATGTTGGAAAGATGGACTTCGGCGACGGGCAGCGTCCCGACCGAACGAAGTGCGTCGTGGATGGCAATCGACGTGTGGCTGTAAGCGCCCGGATTGATCACGATCCCGGCGGCCGCGTCGCCAGCTTCCTGGATCCAGTCCACCAGGACGCCTTCGTGGTTCGTTTGCCGGAAGTCCACGGTCAGTCGGAGGCTCTCCGCCTGTGTGCGGCAATCTGCATGGATCTCGTCCAGGGTCTTCGCGCCGTAAATGCCGGGTTCGCGTTTGCCCAGCATGTTCAGGTTCGGACCATTGAGAACGAAAATCGGCTTCGACATTGCCACTCCCGGCAGCCGCGGCGGCGGACGCATCCGCGCCCTCTATAAGGGGGTGCAGCACGCTCGAAAAGAGCGTTCCCGCATTTTCCAAAGCTTGCTGGGGCGCTACTGCTTCGCCGCGGCGAGCTTCTCGAGAAGATCCTCTGCACCCACGGCACCAAACACGATCTCATCGCCGACGACATAGGCGGGCGTGCCGGTGATGGCGAGCTTGCTGGCAAGTTCGTAGGTGGAAGCGAATTCATCGTTGATGGTGGGGTCACGCATGGCTTCGCGAAGAGCGAACTCCTCGACGCCGAGATCGGTCGCAACCCGGACCGCTGCCGCTTCACCGGCCCGACCGCTGCCGCTCAGGAGACGGATGTGGAATTCGGGGTACTTTTCCGGTGCGATCTTCTTCAAGGCGGCGGATACCACATGCGCCTGCTGCGAATCCGGCCCCAGGATCGGGAACTCCTTCAGGACGAAGCGCAGGTCCGGGTTTTCCTGCACCATGGTCTGCATGTCCGACAGCGCGTGCTTGCAGTAGCCGCAGTTGTAATCGAAGAACTCGACCACCGTGGTTCTCGCATCGGGATTGCCAATGATTCCGTCATGGGGCGAGCGGAAGATCGCATCACCTTCCTGCTGCAAAACCGCCAGCTGTTGCTCTTTTTGTGCCGATTCCTGGCGCGCCACCAGTGCCTGCTGCACCTCGATCAGGATTTCAGGGTTCTCGAGCAGGTAATCACGGACGATCCCCTCGATGCGGGCCTTTTCGGCCCCGTCCGTGGCCTGAGCGGGGGCAGTGGCCTCGTTCGAATGGGCAGCACTTGGAAGCGCCGCAAGGTACCCCGTGCCGATGACGGCCACGGCGGCCAGCCCACCCGCGAGCGAAAGAACGACGTTGCGCATGGTGGTTACCCCGGATTTGCTCATGGAAGCCTCGGTTCAGCTTTTCGGCTTCTGGCGTGAAGAAATGATGTCCTGCGCCCGAATCCAGGATGGCGAGCCGCGTTGGAGGCGTTGTTGCGCGCGCGCCGCAAAGATCATCGCATCCTGGTAATTGCCGGAATAATAATGGCCCTCGGCGGTGGCCAGTTCGGCATCGCCGATCTGCCCCGCCTGGCCATAAGCGCGCGCCAGGGACTGGTATCCGTTGATGAACTCACGGTCTCGCTCCAGCCCTTGCCGCAACGCCGTTGTTGCGGGCTTCAGGTTCTCCGGCTTGCCTGTGGCAAGCAGTGCCTGGCCGTAAAGGATCTGCAGGATGCCGGAGCGGTTGGGATCGAGCTTCGTCGCCGCCGCGAAGGACTTTGCGGCTTCGGCCGGGCGGTTCGCCCGCATCAGAACCTCGCCTTTGAGCTCATGGAAATAGGGGTTCTTCGGCATCGATTGCAGCAGTGCCTCCGTTTTCTGAAGGGCTGATGCGGGATTGCCTCGCAGGAAGGTGTTGATGGCGTCGCCATAAGCAGCCGCGGGGCCCCCGGAAAGACGGCGGTTAAGCCGTGCCGCGGCAGCTTGGCTTCCGGTGAAGGCGGCGATCTTGGCGCGCATCATGTCGTGACGCTGCTGCAGGTTGTCCGGATCGGTCTTGTTGTAGTGCGGGCTCTTTTCGGCAAGCGTCGTGAGATTCGCGATGCGATCGCGCGGCATCGGATGGCTGATCTGGTACGGGTCGACTCGCGTGCCGGACAAGGCAAGCGCGCTCTGAAAGCGGCTGAACGTCGTCAGCATCCCCTTGGCGGACTGGCCTGTGCTTTCAAGGTAGCGCATGGCGGCTCGGTCGGCCGTCACCTCTTCCGTGCGCTGGTAGCCGAGAATGCTGCGGCGCGCAGCCTCGCTGCTGCCCATCGCCACGCCCATTCCCGCTTGCCCGGCGCCCCGGTTGCCGGACACAGCGCCACCCAGCGCCGCGCCCATTCCGAGCAGGCCGGCAACAACGGCAATGGTTTGGGCACGTGCGATCTGGTCGCGCAGGCGTTGCTGGTGACCGCCCGCAATGTGTCCTGCTTCGTGCGCAAGCACCCCGATGATCTCATTGGGCGTTTCCGACGCAACAAGCGCCCCGGTATTCACGAAGATGCGGCGCCCCGCCACAAAGGCATTGAAGCTCGGGTCATTCACCAGCACGATCTGAATGCCGGAATTCGCCAGGCCGGCAGCCTTCAGGATCGGCCGCGCATACTCCGAAACGAGTGCCTCGATCTCGGCATCGCGCACGATGGGAACGTTGCGGTTCTGGGCACTGGCCGGCTGGGAGCCGGTGACCGCCACAACGGCAGCGATAAGGACGCTGCAGGCAGCACGGCTGAAGTCACGAAGATGGCGCAAGGTCGTCTTCCCCATGAAGTGCGCTGGTAAACGAGGCGAACAGCGATGAAAAGACGCTCGGCCCGCTGTCATGAACTTGTGATCCCCACATCAATCCGGCATTTGTGCGGCCATGACCCATCCAACCCCCAGCTTCATCCGATCCGCTTCCCGTCGAAGCGAGGTCGAACCCTTCCATGCCATGGATATCCTGGCTGAGGCCAATCGTCTGCGCGCTGTGGGCAAACCGGTGATCTCGCTTGCCGTTGGCCAACCGAGTGACCCGGCTCCGCAGGTGGTGCGCGATGCCGCGGCTCAGGCGCTTGCGGAAGGCCGGATTGGCTACACCGATGCCTTGGGCCTGCGTCCGCTCCGCGACGCGCTGTCCGACCATTACCGGCGACATTACCGCGTGGAAGTTCCCGCGGAGCGGATTGCCGTGACCACCGGTTCCTCGGCGGGGTTCAACCTCGCGTTCCTGGCCATGTTCGACCCGGGCGATCGCGTGGCGATCACCGCTCCCGGCTATCCGGCCTACCGCAACATTCTCAAGGCGCTGGGCCTCGAAGTCGTGGAAATCCCACTTGAGGGAATGGCGTATCTAACGGCAGACCGGCTTCGCGAGGTGCATGCGGCCACCCCGCTGAAGGGGCTGCTTTTTGCCAGCCCGGCCAATCCGACCGGCGCCGTCATGCCGGCGCACGCCTTGCAGAAACTGCTCGACGCGACGGCGGAACTGGGCATCGAAACCATCTCCGACGAGATCTATCACGGCCTCTGTTACACGGAAGCAGACACCACGGCGCTGCAGTTCGACCAGAGTGTGACGGTGATCAACTCCTTCTCCAAATACTATTGCATGACCGGCTGGCGGGTTGGCTGGATGGTGCTGCCGGACCATCTCGTGCGGGCGGTGGAGCGCATCGCACAAAGCCTCTACATCTCAGCACCAGAGCTTTCGCAGCGTGCCGCGATTGCGGCCCTGACCGCGCAGGACGTGCTGGAGCCCATCAAGAGTCGTTACGAGGCCAACCGGGCATTTCTGTTGAAGCGGCTTCCCGAGCTTGGCTTCGGAATTGCGGCCCCGCCGGATGGCGCCTTCTACGCCTACTGCGATGTGTCGCGTCTCACCAATGACAGCATGTCCTTCGCGAAAGCGATGCTGAGCGAGTCGCATGTGGCGGCCACGCCCGGCCTGGATTTCGACCCGCAGGAAGGGCACCGAACGATGCGCTTTTCCTATGCCGGCACGCTGGACGAGATGAGGGAAGCAACGGATCGCATCGAACGTTGGCTCCGCCAGCGCTGATTGCGCCATACCGAGAGCGCTCCGGCTGCACCGGATCCCCACCCGCGAACGAAAAAGGCCGGAGCGATGCCCCGGCCTTTTTATTTCCCGAGGGGCAGTGCTTAGAAGAAGCTCTTGCGCTGCCACCAGCCGCCCTTGCGCGGCTTTTCTGGTTCCGTGACATTGGACGTCACGACGGGCTCGCTCGGCGTGTCGCTTGCGCCGGCTCGCCGGCGGGACGCAGGTGCCGCTTCTTCGGCTGAGTCCGAGTTGTCCTGGTCGGCACCATCGGCTTCATGAGCAACCGGGGCTTCTGCAGCGGCATTCCCGTCCGGCTGCGCGTCCGTCACCGATGTTTGCTGCGGCGCCTCTGGCTCGGCACTGGAGGCGGTTGGCTGTTCGCTTGACGCCTCCTCCGCGGGAGCTGCATCAGCGGTCGCCTCTTCCACGGCAGCAGCAGAAGCAGCCGTCTTGCGCGGCCGCCGAGCGCGCGCCCGGGGCGCCTTGACCGGAGCGGCCTCGGCTTCCGCCGCCGGCGCTTCCGCCTCCGCTGCGGCAGGAGCAGCGGGTTCTGCGGTCGCCTCGGCCTCAGGCTCGCCTTCCGGCCGTTCGCCTTCCGGATCGATGCCGGCTGCCGCTTCCGCGGCTACAACATCCGCGTCGCGCTCATCCGACGCTTCGGCCGAACCCTGATCCTCCTCCTGATCATCGCCTGCGGTCGCCAGTCCTTCGCCATCTTCCCGGCGATTGCGGCGGCCTCCACGCTTGCCGCGCCGGCGCTTCTTGTGGTCCTGATCCGCGTCGGCCGCGGAAACGTCGCTGCTCGTGGAGACAGTCTCGCCATCGGCATCAGCATCGACGTCGTCATCACCGGCAGTCGCCTCATCATCCTGATTGGACGCATCGGCCTGCGGCTGGGCATTGTCGCGCTCGCGCCCACCACGACGGCGCCGCCGCCGGCGACGCTTGCGGTCGTTGTCCCGCTCGCCCTGCTCACCCTTGCCGTTTTGGTTGTCGCGCGCTTCGCTCTCGCTTGCGTCCTCATCAGCGTCGACTTCGCTGCTGTCGAACGGCTCCATCTGCGCATCATCGTCTTCTTCTTCTTCGATGACCGTTTCGAAGCTTGGCGGCGCAATCACCACCGGGTTCTCGACGGGCGCCCCCTTGGTGATCGCGTAATGCTGCGAGCCGAGCGTTTCGTCGGCTTCCATGGAAATGCTCAGGCCGAAGCGGCGCTCAAGTTCCACCAGCGTCGAGCGCTTGTGGTTGAGCACGTAAAGCGCCGTTGTGACAGGCGTCCGCACGACGATGTGCGAGCGGTTGTCCTTGAGCAGGTAATCCTCGATGGCCCGGATCACATGGAGAGCCACCGACGAGTCCGAGCGGATGTGTCCGGTGCCGCCGCAATGCGGGCAGGTCTGCGTGGTGGACTCCAGAACGCTGGCGCGGATGCGCTGGCGCGACATTTCCAGCAGGCCGAAATGCGAAATCCGCCCCACCTGGATGCGAGCGCGGTCGTTCTTCAGCGCGTCCTTCATCCGCTTTTCGACGGCGCGGTTGTTGCGGTTCTCCTCCATGTCGATGAAGTCGACCACAATCAGACCGGCAAGGTCGCGCAACCGGAGCTGGCGCGCCACTTCGTCAGCAGCTTCCAGATTGGTTTGGAGCGCCGTGTCTTCGATGGAGTGCTCCTTCGTGGAGCGCCCGGAGTTCACGTCGATCGCAACCAGCGCTTCGGTCTGGTTGATGATAATATAGCCGCCGGACTTCAGGTTCACCTGCGGCTGCAACATGCGGTCGAGCTGCGCCTCGATGCCGTTGCGGGCAAAGATCGGAACCGTATCGCGATAGGGCTGGACCATTTTGGCATGGCTCGGCATGAGCATGCGCATGAAGTCCTTGGCTTCGCGATATCCTTCCTCGCCGGCGACCTGGATCTCGTCGATCTCTTTGTTGTAGAGGTCCCGCACCGATCGCTTGATCAGCGAGCCTTCCTCGTAAACCAGGGCAGGGGCCGTCGACTGGAGAGTGAGCGTGCGCACATTCTCCCACAACCGCATCAGGTATTCGTAGTCCCGCTTGATCTCGGCCTTCGTGCGGCTTTCGCCGGCCGTGCGAAGGATCACGCCCATGCCCTGCGGCACTTCGAGTTCCTTCATGACATCCTTGAGGCGCTTGCGGTCCTGGATGTTGGTGATCTTGCGGGAAATGCCGCCGCCGCGTGCCGTGTTCGGCATCAGGACGCTGTAGCGGCCGGCAAGCGACAGATAGGTCGTCAGTGCGGCACCCTTGTTGCCGCGTTCTTCCTTTACCACCTGCACGAGCAGGATCTGCCGGCGCTTGATGACTTCCTGGATCTTGTATTGCCGGCGATTGGCGCGGCGACGCGGCTGCGCTTCTTCGATCGCGTCCTCGGCACCCACAGACTCGACGTCGTCTTCGCCGGAGTCGTCGTCATTGTCGTCGTCGTCGGTGGTTGAAGGGTCGGAGCGAACATCGGAACGAGCCTCAACAGCATCCGCTTCGTCGGACGATGAGTCGTTTAGATCTTCCGAAACAACATCGCCCTCGATCGCTGCGGCCATGGCAGGACCGGACGAATCATCGTCATCGCTAGCGGGCGGAGTGGCCTCTTCATCTGCTGCAGCGGTATCCTGCGTCGCTTCCGCATCCTGCGGTGAAGCGTCCTGCTGCCGCTCGGATTGATTTTGCTGATCCGTGGCCTCGCCAGCCGCGGCCTCGCCGCCTGGTTGCTCTTCGCCTTCGGTGGGGAGCGAAGTGAACGTGTTGGACAGGAACCCGGTTGCTTCGAATGGCTCTATGTCGGCCAGCGTTTCGCCGCCCGGCTGCGGTGCGGAGCCCGCGTCCGCCGACTCTTCGCCACCGTTGTGGTTCTCGGAAGATGCCTTGTTGTCTTCGTCGCGATGACGGTTCTTGCCGTTGCGGCTGCGGCGGCGCTTGCGCCCAGAGCGCTCTTCCTCGTCGTCGTCGTCTTCGGCTTCCGCAGCTTCGGCGTCTGCCCGCAGCAGGGCCTGCCGATCGGCGACGGGGATCTGGTAATAATCGGGGTGGATTTCGCTGAAGGCCAGGAAGCCGTGGCGGTTGCCGCCATATTCCACGAAAGCGGCCTGAAGGGATGGCTCAACCCGCGTGACGCGGGCGAGGTAGATGTTTCCGCGGAGTTGTTTTTTGTCTTGGGACTCGAAATCGAATTCTTCGATACGATTACCGCGGGTAACGACAACCCGCGTTTCCTCCGGGTGGGAGGCGTCTATCAGCATCTTGTTGGGCATTTTCAAAGATCTCCCCGGCAGCCGGCCACCGGGATGCCCTCAAGGGCGGATCTTCCTGGCTGGCCGACACACGTGTGCCGGACATTGTCACGTTCGCTGTTCGCGAAAGGGACGCACAACCCAATCCGACCGCAGCCAACGCGGCGCGGTTTCCGTCAGACGGGGTTAGAAATGCGTCGAAATCCAATCGCGTGCCTCGCGAATAATTTTCATCAAGCCCAGCACAGGCCGGACCAGCTCGTTTCGCTCACCAGTGAGCCGGCACAGTAGAAAGCCTGGCCGTTTCCTCGAACTCAGGGTTCCGCACGGACTGCGAACACCAAGAAGAAATACTGGGATGACAGCCAAAGCCCGTGCGCACCTGACAGCGCGCTTCACAGCGTCCAACGGAAGCATGCACATCGCGCAGGCCAAGCTTGAACCGGTTGTGCACCGAAGCCGGGCATTGCAGTCACCCACGCTGCTTTTAGGATTGGGCCTGCCTTAAAGCAACCTTTTTTCCCTTCTGGCTCTCTGTTGTCGCCTTCGAGCCGCCGCAAGCTTCAGTTAACCAACGATGCATACTTGTGGTTAACTCTGGCGGCCGGTGCCCATGCGCCTCAAGCCGGCCACTTTCGAGCGAGAACCAGTGCGTGGAGCTGTGTGGAGCGGGACGGGAAGGGCGAATGATCAGCCGCATGTTCGATCGAGCCGCAGGTCGCCTGGGCAAGGGCTTGGCCGCATTCTGCGCGATTGTTTTCCTGTTGAGCTTGCCGGCTGCGGCCGATCCGATCGAACTGCGTGACCTTGCGATTGCCGGCGATTCGCTGAAAACCCGCATGCTCTTCCAGGTCGACGCCGAAACCGAGCCGAAGCTGACGCTGCTGCGCTCTCCTTATCGGCTCGTGATCGATCTTCCGGAAGCGAAATTCCGCTTCGATCACAAGGCGCTGAAGCCGAAGGGGCTCATCACCGGCATTCGCTACGGCGACCTCGGCGAGGGCAAATCCCGCATCATTGTAAGTGCCAAAGGACCCTTCAGGCTCGCCGATTTCGACCTGCTGAAGAACGAGAAGCAGGACGGCAGCAGAATGGTGTTCGACCTGGAAGCTGCCTCGGAACAAGCCTTTGAGGCGCTGCTGGCCGAACAGGCCACATCAACCGGCTCCACCGAGACGGCGGCCCGGGTGGCGAATGCGCAGCCTTCGCAGCAAGCCAAACACCGCTTCACCATCGTGATCGATCCCGGCCACGGCGGTATCGACGGCGGGGCGAATGGCGCAACCGGTACGGTTGAGAAGGACGTGACGCTCGCCTTTTCCCGCCAGTTGCGCGATCTCCTAGTGGAGGCCGGCGAGTACAACGTGGTGATGACGCGCGACGATGACAGCTTTCTGCGCCTCGACGAGCGCGTGCGCATTGCGCGGCAGCATGCGGCAGATCTGTTGATCTCGATCCACGCTGACACGATCAGGCTGAAGTCCGTGAGGGGTGCAACCGTTTACACGGTGTCAGACCGCGCTTCGGACGCGGATTCGGCTGAATTGGCTGATCGGGAAAACCTGTCTGATCAGCTCGCCGGCATCCAGATCGAGGACCAGGATCATCAGGTCGCCGATATTCTGGTGGACCTCATCCGCCGCGAAACGCACACCTTTTCGATGACCTTTGCCAAATCGCTGGTCGGCGAGTTGAAGCAAACGGTGACAATGATCAACAAGCCGCATCGTTTCGCGGGGTTCAAGGTATTGCGCGCCCCGGACGTGCCTTCCGTGCTTCTTGAACTCGGTTACCTCTCAAACGAAGGCGACGAACAGCACCTGCGGGACCCGGAATGGCGGGGAAAGGCGGCAGCCGGAATCGCCGAAGCGATTCGCGAATTTGCTGGCGCTCGCCTCCGAAGCGGCGGTTAGCAAATCGATGTTGCGCGTGCTAACGTTGCACGCGAAGCACAGTGCGGTGGTGAAAGCGCGGGTTGGGTCCGGTATGCGAACGTTGCCGTATTTTGCCCATATCGAGCGGGTTAGTGCGCAAGCACCGAGCAACGCAGAGCGGATTGCATGTGGCCATGGGTCACTCCGCGCGCTGTCGTGTCCTGGACTGGAGTGGGAATGATTAGGCTGGTTGGCTACTTCTTCGGCATCGGCGTGGCGCTGGCGCTGCTTGCGGCTGGTGGCGCTGCGCTGTTTGTCACCAGCATGGCCAAGGAACTGCCTGATTACGAAGTGCTGGCAAAATACGAACCGCCGGTCACAACCCGCGTCCATGCGTCCGATGGCGCTCTCATGGCCGAGTTTGCGCGCCAACGTCGCTTGTATCTGCCGATCCAGGCGGTGCCTGATCGCGTCAAGGCAGCGTTCCTGTCGGCCGAAGATAAGAACTTCTACAATCATCCGGGCATCGACATCGAGGGCATCGCGCGTGCGGCTTATGTTGTGGTCCGCGGCGGCCCGATGCAGGGCGGCTCCACGATCACTCAGCAGGTGGCAAAGAACTTCCTGCTGAGCAACGAGCAGACGATGGAGCGCAAGGTCAAGGAAGCCATCCTTTCCTTCCGGATCGAGCAGGCTTATTCCAAGGACCGGATCCTGGAACTCTATCTCAACGAGATCTTTTTTGGCCTCGGTTCCTACGGGATTGCGGGTGCGGCGCTCACCTACTTCGACAAGTCCGTCAACGAGTTGACCATCGCGGAAGCGGCCTATTTGGCGGCGCTGCCCAAAGGCCCGTCTAACTATCATCCGTTCCGCCACACCGAGCGTGCCATCGAGCGCCGCAACTGGGTGGTCGATCAGATGGTTGAGAACGGCTACGTAACGCGTGAGGAAGGCGACAAGGCCAAGGCAAGCGATCTCGGCGTCACACCGCGGCGCGGCGGCACGTATCTCTTCGCCGGCGAATACTTCACGGAAGAAGTGCGCCGCCAGATCATCGCGAAGTATGGAGAGGACGCCCTTTACGAAGGCGGTCTGTCTGTTCGTACGACGCTGGATCCGGAAATGCAGCGCATGGCGCGCAGCGCGCTCCAGCACGGCCTGATTAAGTTCGACACGCTGCGCGGATATCGCGGACCCGTCACCCAGATCGATGCAACAGGCGACTGGGGCAAGCTGCTCGGCGAGGTCAAGGGACTGGATGACGTGCCTGAGTGGCAGGTCGCCGTGGTGCTCGGCGCCGACCGTGATGGCCTGACGATCGGCCTCAAGCCCGGCCGGGAGATCTCCGGCGAACTGAAGGCCGAACGCGAGACCGGCACGGTCGCCGCAGCCGACATGAAGTGGGCGATGCGCCATGTCGTGAATGGCAAGCGGGTCACTGCAAAATCGCCTGCCGACGTGGTGGCGCCGGGTGACGTCGTCTTCGTGGAAGCGAAAGCCGACGAAGGCGATGCCTATATTCTGCGCCAACCGCCGGAAATCGAAGGCGGCCTTGTCGCCATGGACCCCCACACCGGCCGCGTGCTGGCGATGGTGGGCGGCTTTTCTTATGCGCAATCGGTGTTCAACCGCACCACGCAGGCGATGCGCCAGCCAGGCTCATCCTTCAAGCCGATCGTTTACGCGGCGGCGCTCGACAACGGCTATACGCCGGCTTCCGTGGTCATGGATGCGCCCATTACTATTCGCATCGGCAATTCGGTCTGGGAGCCGAAGAACTATGGCGGCGAGTCGGCAGGCCCTTCCACGCTGCGCGCGGGCATCGAACGGTCGCGAAACCTGATGACGGTGCGGCTAGCGAACGACATGGGCATGGAACTGGTTGCCGAATATGCCGAGCGTTTCGGCGTTTACGACAAGATGGCGCCGCACATCTCGAACTCGCTCGGTTCGGGCGAAACCACTGTGATGCGCATGGTGTCTGCTTATTCCGTGATGGCGAATGGCGGCAAGTCCATCAAGCCGTCGCTGGTGGACCGCATCCAGGATCGCTATGGCCGCACCATCTTCCGGCATGACGAGCGGACCTGCGAAAACTGCAACGCGCAGCAATGGGAGAACCAGCCGGAGCCGACGCTGATCGACAACTCGGAGCAGGTGCTGGATCCGATGACCGCCTACCAGATCACCTCCATGATGGAGGGCGTGGTTCAGCGTGGGACGGCAACGACGGTGGCCGAGCTCGGTCGCCCGATTGCCGGCAAGACCGGCACGACCAATGATGAGAAGGACGCCTGGTTCGTCGGCTATACGCCGGACCTCGTGGTTGGTCTCTACATGGGCTACGACACGCCCAAGCCGATGGGCAAGGGTGCAACGGGCGGCGGCCTGTCGGCTCCGATCTTCAAGGAGTTCATGGCACAAGCGCTGGAAGACAAGCCAATCGTCGACTTCCGCATTCCCGAAGGCATGAAGTTGATTGCCATTGACCGGAAAACCGGCATGCAGGCGGCTGAAGGGCAGGCGGGCACGATCATGGAAGCCTTCAAGCCCGGCACGGCGCCGGCTGACAGCTACTGGGTGATTGGCATGGATGAGACAGCTTCGGAGCAGTCGCAACAAACAATCTCGCCGTCCGCAAACCGGGCAATCGTTTCGGGCGCGGGCGGCCTTTACTAGCACTCCGAGCATTACAAGGAGAGGGCGTCCGCTCTGCTGGGCGCCCTTTTGCTTTACACACTGCGGGCCTCTCCCTATGGTCCGGCCGAATCCAAAACACATGAAACGGGTGGCGCATGCGTGCCGAAACGCAATCGATTGTCGACGAAATCAAGCAGGGCGTGGGCCTGCTGAGGAGGCATCTTTGACTGGGATCAGGCTCTCAAGAGACTAGATTACCTCAACATGCGCGCCGAAGATCCGGCGCTCTGGAACGACGCCCAGGAAGCCCAGAAGCTGATGCGCGAGCGCCAGGGGTTGGAAGACAGCGTCAAGGCGATACGCGGGATTACGCAGGCGCTAGAGGACAATATCGGGCTGATCGAGCTCGGCGAAGAAGAAGGCGACGCCAGCATCATCGAGGAAGCGGAAGCGGCGCTGCGCTCCATGCGCGGCGAGGTTTCCGCGCGCCAGATCGAGTCGATGTTGTCGGGCGAAGCCGACGCGAACGACACCTACCTGGAAGTGCACGCCGGCGCTGGTGGCACGGAAAGCCAGGACTGGGCGTCGATGCTGATGCGCATGTATACGCGCTGGGCAGAGCGCCGCGGCTTCAAGGTCGAAGTGCTTGAAATCCACGACGGCGAAGAAGCCGGCATCAAGTCAGTGACGCTGTCGATCAAGGGGCACAACGCGTTCGGCTGGGCAAAGACGGAGTCGGGCGTCCATCGCCTCGTGCGCATCTCGCCCTATGACAGCAATGCCCGCCGCCACACGTCCTTTGCCAGCGTCTGGGTTTACCCGGTGATCGACGACTCCATCCAGATCGACATTCCGGAATCGGAAGTCCGCATCGATACCTACCGCTCGTCGGGTGCCGGCGGACAGCACGTCAACACCACCGATTCCGCCGTGCGCATCACCCATATACCGACGGGCATCGCGGTGGCCTGCCAGATGGGGCGATCACAGCACCAGAACCGGGCAAAGGCCTGGGAAATGCTGAGGGCACGCCTTTACGAGGAAGAGCTGAAGAAGCGCGAAGCCGCTGCCAACGCGACGGAAGCGTCCAAGACCGAAATCGGTTGGGGACACCAGATCCGCTCCTATGTGCTGCAGCCCTACCAGCTGGTGAAGGATCTGCGCACCGGGCATGAAAGCACCAGTCCTTCGGATGTGCTGGACGGCAAGTTGGACAGCTTCATGGAAGCGTCGTTGTCCGCCAAGATCAATGGCGGCGCAGCCGAGCCCGTGGCCGACATCGATTAATCTGTCGACATGCGACGGCGGCCCCCTGCGGCTGCCGTTGCGATTAAAGGAAGGCCGCGACCTGCTTGCCCGCCTTGATGAAGCGCAGCGGGTCGACCGCCTGACCGTTTCTGCGGACCTCATAATGCAGGTGCGGCCCGGTGGACCGCCCTGTGCTGCCCGCCTTGCCGAGCAGGGCGCCGCGCTCGATGGTGTCGCCGACCTTCACGCCGATGCGACTCAGATGGGCGTAGCGTGTCGTGAAGCCTCCCTCATGCGCGATTTCCACCATGCGGCCATAGCCGCCGGCCCAGCCGGCCGCGATCACCGTGCCTGGCGCCGTCGCCCGAACTGGCGTGCCGACCTTCGCCCTGAAGTCCATGCCTGAATGCAGGGCGGCTGTGCCGAGGAGCGGATCGCGGCGCAAGCCGAAGCTCGAGGTGATCGGCTGACCCGGCGCAGGATTGGCGATGGGCAAATTGCGGGCGCGATCCTTCACGTCATCGAGGCGACGCAAGGCAAGGTCCAGTTCGCGCACCCGCGTGTTGAAAATCTGCTTCTTGTCCGCAACGACGAGCGGTCCACCCAGGTCGCTCTTGCCGTAGTCGACATCAATCTTGAGGCCCGCCGCCGCGAGGGCCTCGGAGATCGCGCCGGCGGTTTCCGAGGCATCTTCGGCCAGAAGAGCAAGCTTGTTCAACTGATCCTGTTCGATCGTGCGAAGCGACTTGTTGATTGCGAGAAACATCTTGTCGGCTTCATCGGCCTGGCTCACGCTCGCGGTCCGCGTTTTCCAGAGCGCGGCGATCTGGACTGGGCCTGAAGCGGCGCTTGCAAGCTGAGAGGTGGATTGCCGGAGATCCAGGCTCGCCTTCTTGTCGAGCGTCTCGCTACCGGACTCCTTGTCGGCGTCCCCCAGGCGCTCCAGAATGGGACCAAGCTGTCCCTGGCGCTCAGACAATTCTGTTTGCCGCTTCAGGAGCTCGGCGACTTTGGTTTCCATCAGTTGCTGGTCAAGCAATTGTCGGCTGGTGATCCGGTCAACCTGGGTCCGCAGCGCTGCGATGCGGTCCTCGTAGGCCTGCTGCATCCTGGCTTGCCGCGCGACGCTCGCGCCAATGAGGTCGTCGCGCAGTACGAGATAGGTTGTGGCAAGAAGATAGCCCACCGCCAGCGTAGCGACGGCGCAGCCGATCAGGGCTGCCATCCACGGACGCACCGTGAAATGGCGGACGCTGTCGCCCTTCGCGATAATAATCGTGTGGGGCTCTTTGCGCCGACCAAATGTCGTTTGGTTCGATGAGCGTTGCACGATGCTGCGCACCCAATCTGGTGGAGTGAGCAACAGTTACACACCGTTAGGGTTAAGATTTCTTTTCCTCAAAGAGGTCGTCGCGCGCGAACAACGAAAAAGGCCGGCAAATGCCGGCCTTTGGATCAAAGGAAGATCAGCAGAAGAATGATGATCGGGATCGGTATGCCTAGCATCCACATTCCGAGACCTTTTAGCATCCGGGCTCTCCTTCTTCTTGGCGGATCACGATTGCGAGACGGGAAAACGCCTGTTGGCGGCTGTGGTTCCGGCAGCTCAAGCCTTCAGCCTTTCCGCGTGCCAGCGCAGGTGATCGTCCATGAAGGTCGAAATGAAGAAGTAGGAATGATCGTAGCCGTCGCGCATGGTGAGTGTGAGCGGAATGCCTGCATCCGCGCAGGCCTTTTCAAGCAGCCAGGGCTGCAATCCGTCGTCGAGGAAGCCATCGGCTGCGCCCTGATCGACGAGCAACTCGGGGAAGCGCTTCCCGTCTTCGATCAGCGAAACCGCATCGTATTCCCGCCAGGCGTTTCGATCCTCGCCGAGGTACTTGGTGAAGGCGTCAATGGACCAATGGGCAGTGCTTGGATGCACGATCGGCGCAAAAGCCGAACAGGAGCGGAAGCGATCGGGATGTTTCAGGGCGATGGTCAAGGCACCGTGTCCGCCCATGGAGTGACCGAAGATGCCTTGCCGCTCCATGTCGGCTTGCGGAAACTCTTCGGCGAGCAGGGCGGGTAGTTCGTCCGTTACATAGGTGTACATGCGGTAATTGGCGCTAAATGGCGCTTGCGTGGCATCGAGGTAGAAGCCGGCGCCGCACCCGAACTGCCAGCTGTCCTTCTCATCCGGCACACCTTCGCCGCGGGGGCTTGTGTCCGGGCACACCACAATCACGCCAAGTTCCGCGGCAAGCCGCCGGTACTCGCCTTTGTCCATCACATTCTGATGCGTGCAGGTCAGGCCTGACAAATACCAGAGCACCGGCGCCTTGCGGCCCTCCGCGACCGGTGGCGTGAAGACCGCGAACGTCATCTCGCAGGCCGTGGATGTCGCATGGTGGGAATAAACGCCCTGAATGCCGCCATGGGCTTTGGCCGTAGAGATGGTTTTCATGGCTGATGAGGATCCTTATGCCTTCGCCGCACGCAAGGCGCGCCGCACGGTTTGATCAAGCGCGCTCAGGAAGGCGGAGCGGTCTCTCGCCGAGAAGCCGGGATTGAAGCCCTTGATCTCGCCTGTTTCGCGCAGGTGCTGTTTCAGGTCGCGCATGGCAACAGCCATTCCGATGGACTCAGGAGTGAACGGGCGACCGGTGGGGCCGAGTACGTGGACACCCGCTTCAACGCATCGCGCGGCGAGCGGGACGTCCGCTGTGATCACCACATCGCCTGCCGTCACATGCTCGACGATCCAGTCGTCGGCGGCATCGGCACCTTTCGGAACCACCACATGCCGGATCATGGGGTCTCTTGAAGGACGAAGGCCACCGTTGGAAACAAAGGTCACAACAAGCTCGTGTCGCTCGGCGACGCGAACGACTTCATCCTTCACAGGGCATGCATCGGCATCGACATAGATGCCCGGAGCGCCTTGGCCCGCCATTCCTGCTTAATCGGGTAGGTGGCAGCGAACCAGCTCTTGCCCGCGACCCACCGAGGCGCCGGAGCTGATCCGCAGGCTGTCCGGCGATGTGAGGTTGAGGATGATCTCGCGGGGACCTTCATTGCCCTCAGCGTAACACGATGCTTGTGCGGTGGCCGTTCCGTTCGTGAGCGTCGGGCTTGCCATGTTGCACACGCTGTCGGCTTGCCGGATCGTGGTGGGGGTGATCACGGCGAAATCTGCGGCGCCATTCTGATCGATTTGGGCGCATGCGGCTGGGGTTTGTGCCCAAGCGCCGACATAATCAGGCACCGTGCCGGCCGGGCGCGGTGAGGCCGCTGCACGCGTGTCGGTGTTCAGCCGGTCGAGTGGCGGGAGGGTAGCTTCCGGGTTGCTCGGGGGCGCGACCGGAGTGCCGCGCGCATCGCGGATGCGTTGCTCCAGATCGTCCGCTGCTGCACTCAGATCGCGCGCGGCCTGTTCGGCCGTATCCGCCAGGCGATCCCGCAACTGGGCAGCGAGCTGACCGGCGCGATCCACGAGGGGGCCGGAATTGTCGATTGCTTCCTGGGCACGCTGACGCAAGCGGATTGCTTCTTCGCGCGCCGCATCGCCGGCCAGGTCGGTGGCGTCCTTCAGACTGTCCCATGCCCGCTGCAGGCGGCTCGGTTCAGTTGGTTCGGCTGGTTGCGCTTGCGCAAGCAGGAGCTTTGCGTCGGTAGGCTGGGCCAGGGAAGGGCCGGCAAGAACCAGCAGGGCGGTGGCGGTGATGAGTGCGATCGTTTTCATGGGAAGGGATGTGGCGCCGCCGGCGTGGAGATCAAGCCCGTCTGCCATGCTGTTACACGCATTGGAGCAAGAGGTGAGGTGCCATTGGAGGTTCCACGACAATCGGCATGCCGGCCCGCACGTCGCCGCCTTGAACAACGGTGGCCATTACACCGCATAAGCGCACGAGATTGCCATCCGCGTCGCGGTCCAGAACAGCTCTCATCAGACCCCCGGCTGAAATCCGTCGATCTGGGCGCAGGGGTTACGCAGCCCGGTGAGTTCGACGCTCGCTTCATCGCCGAAGAAAAGGCGGGTACCCGTGGGCAGCGCGAGGAGATCGATGCCTTGCGTGGTTATATTCTCGCCCAGATCGCCCGCAGCGACCGTGAAGCCACGGTTGCTGAGAAGCGCAAAAAGCTCCGCATGGATCAGATGGACCTGCCGCAGGTTCGGCTGGCTGGGATCACGCGCGACCCGCGACCGATGCTTCACGGTGACGCCTTCATGAGCGTCACCGGCTACGCCGAGGCCGGCCCGGAGAGAAATCACATCCTGGACGGTCTTGCTGAAGCCATGTTTCGCCGACGAGCAGACCGCAACGACTGCCGCCACGCCTAGTAAACCACCACCGATCGGATGCTCTCGCCCGCATGCATCAGGTCGAAGCCCTTGTTGATGTCCTCGAGCTTCAGCGTGTGGGTGATCATCGGGTCGATCTCGATCTTGCCTTCCATGTACCAGTCGACGATCTTCGGCACGTCGGTGCGGCCGCGCGCGCCGCCGAAGGCAGTGCCTTTCCAGGTCCGGCCGGTCACGAGCTGGAACGGACGCGTCGAGATTTCCTGGCCAGCTCCCGCGACGCCGATGATGATCGACTCGCCCCAGCCGCGATGGGCCGATTCCAGCGCCTGGCGCATCACCTTGACGTTTCCGGTGCAGTCGAAGGTGTAATCCGCGCCGCCGATCTGGTCGGCGCCGCGCTTGGTCATGTTGACGAGGTGAGGGACGATGTCGCCATCGACTTCCTTCGGATTGACGAAATGCGTCATGCCGAAGCGTTCACCCCATTCCTTCTTGTCGTTGTTGAGGTCGACACCGATGATCATGTCGGCACCGGCAAGCCGCAGGCCCTGGATGACATTCAAGCCGATGCCGCCAAGACCGAACACGACCGCGGTGGATCCGATCTCCACCTTCGCGGTGTTGATCACCGCGCCGATGCCCGTGGTGACGCCGCAGCCGATGTAGCAAATCTTGTCGAAGGGGGCGTCCGGGTTGACCTTGGCCAATGCAATTTCCGGCAGAACCGTGTGGTTCGCGAAGGTCGAGCAGCCCATGTAATGGAAGATCTTGTCCTTGCCGATCGAAAAGCGCGACGTGCCATCCGGCATCACGCCTTGGCCCTGGGTGGCGCGGATGGCGGTGCAAAGATTGGTTTTGCGCGACAGGCAGGAGGGGCACTGGCGGCATTCCGGCGTGTAAAGCGGAATGACGTGGTCGCCCTTCTTCAGCGAAGTGACGCCTGGTCCGACATCCACCACAACCCCCGCACCTTCATGGCCGAGGATCGCGGGGAAAATTCCCTCCGGGTCAGCGCCGGAAAGCGTGAATTCATCCGTGTGGCAGATGCCGGTCGCCTTGACCTCGACCAGCACCTCGCCCGCACGGGGGCCTTCCAGGTCGACTTCCATGATCTCCAGCGGCTTACCTGCGGCAACAGCAACGGCGGCACGGGTCTTCATGGGCGTATCTCCTGGAGGTGAGCTTCAGGGCGACAGGTCTCAGGTTTCGCGTTGTGGATCAAGTCCAAGCTGAAGCCGACAGTCGGTGAACAAGCACGCAATCGGCTGCATCACTCGGCGAAGCGGAGATTGCCCCGCCGAGCGCTGCCTTCGATCCGTCGTCAGCCGCGCATCTTCTCGCCGGCCGGATCAAACGGTGGCTCGACATTGATCCGCGCCGTGCAGCGCTTTCCAAGGATCTCGATCTCGAACAAGCCGCTTCTTTCGTCCTCGGCAAGAGCCGCCGGCACATAGCCTTGCGCCATCGACTTGCCGACATAGTGGGCGAAACCACCCGAAGTGACCCAGCCCACCACGCGCCAGTCGCCGTCGCGGATACCAAGAACGGCCGATGCATCGCCGTCCGTCTCCGATGAAGGAGATCGGTTCCCTGCGGGGATCACCGCGCCGCTCGCATCGAAGCGAGGCGCACCGTAACCGTGCGGCTTTTCAACCGTTCCATGATCCGTGTCGCCGACCTTGGCCCAGATCGGTTCGTCGCCCATCACGTCGGCATCAAGCGCATCCACGATCATGGACACGCGGCGGAGCTTGGGACCCTCAGCGTGTTCCTTCGCCGCGGCTTCGCGCCCGATGAAATCGTTCTTCTCCAGCTTGATGAAGCGATCCATGCCGCCTTCATAGGGGCCGTAGATCGGCCGCAGTTCGCGGAACCAGGTGGGAAAGTTCTTTTCCAGCCGCATGGAAAGAAGCGCGCGCATCCCGAAGTCGGCGATGCCGAACTCTTCGCCCGCGTCCTTGATCGCGGCATAAACCAGCCGCTCGTAAGCCGGCTGCATCCAGATCTCGTAGCCGAGATCGCCGGTGTAGGAGATGCGGTTGACCATGCATGGCGCCCCACCAACGGCCATTTCGCGGAAGTCCATGAAGCGGAACGCTTTCGTACTGACATCGACATCCGTCAGCTTCGCCAGCAGCGCCTGGCTCTTCGGTCCGGCAATGGCCAGACCCACCAGCGTCTGGTCGAAGCGGTGGATCCGCACCGACCCATCCTTGGGCAGATGCTTCTCGAACCAGCGCATGTGGTATTTTTGCGCAGCCGACGAGCCCCAGATCATGAAGCGGTCGTCACCCGACTTGGGCCCCATATTGGCGATCGTGAAATCGCCGATCAGCTTGCCGAACTCGTTCAGCATGGGCGTGAGCACGATGCGCCCAGCCTTGGGCATGCGGTTGGTCATCAACTGATCGAGGAAGGCGCGCGCGCCTGGACCACTCACCTCATACTTCGCGAAGTTGGCGATCTCCGTGACGCCGACGCTCTCGCGTGTTGCACGAACCTCGTTGCCGATGTGCTCGAAATCATTGGAACGACGGTAGGATACGATGTCCTTCGGTTCCGTACCCTTCGGGGCAAACCAGAGCGGCGTTTCCAAGCCCCAGCTGTCGCCCATAACGGCATTCTGCCCGACCATCGTGTCGTAAAGCGGCGTGGTCTGTGCAGGGCGCGCAGCCGGCAGTTCCTCGTTCGGGAAGCGGATCGAAAAACGGCGGGAATAATTTTCGCGGACCTTTGCGTTGGTGTAGCGCAGCGTCGCCCATTCGCCGAAGCGGGCGACATCCATGCCCCAAACGTCGAAGCCGGGATCGCCGTTCACCATCCAGTTCGACAAAGCAAGGCCGACGCCGCCGCCCTGGCTGAAGCCCGCCATCACCGCGCAAGCGCACCAGAAGTTGGTCAGGCCCTGCACCGGTCCAACCAGCGGATTGCCGTCCGGCGCGAAGGTGAAGGGGCCGTTGATGATCTGCTTGATGCCAGCCTTTTCGATACCCGGAAAATGGCGGAAGCCGACTTCAAGCGACGGCGCGATGCGGTCGATGTCAGGCTGGAGCAGCTCGTGGCCGAAGTCCCACGGCGTATTGACCGGCGACCAGGGTTTGCAAGCTTTCTCGTAAGTGCCGAGCAGGACGCCGTTGCGCTCCTGGCGCGTATAGATCTCGCCCTTGAAGTCCATCACACCGATCATTTCGCGGCCGGTGGACTTGTTGAACTCCATGACCTCCGGAATGTCCTCGGTCAGGAGATACATGTGCTCCATGGCAAGCAGCGGCAGTTCCACGCCCACCATACGGCCGACTTCGCGCGCCCAAAGACCACCGCAGTTCACGACATGCTCGCACCGCACGGTGCCGTTGACCGTCACCACGTTCCAGGTGCCGTCGGCGTCCTGTGTGAGCTCCGTCACCGGGTTGCGCAGCACGATTTCCGCGCCGAGCTTCTGCGCCGCCTTGGCATAGGCATGGGTGGTGCCGGAGGGGTCGAGATGGCCTTCGACCGGGTCCCACATGGCACCGACGAAGTTCTTCTCATCCATCAGCGGAAACATCGCCTTCACTTCTGACGGCGTGATCAGCTCGGTGTCCATGCCGAGATAGCGGCCCTTTGCGTGGGCGAGGCGCAGGAAATCCATGCGCTCGGGACTGTCCGCCACCATCGCGCCGCCGGTAAGATGCAGGCCGCAAGACTGGCCGGAAATCTCTTCCAGCTCCTTGTAAAGCTGCACCGTATAAGCCTGGAGCTTGGCGACGTTGGGATCGCCGTTCAGTGTATGGAAGCCGCCGGCTGCGTGCCACGACGAGCCGGAGGTCAACTCCGAGCGCTCGATCAGCATGACGTCGGTCCAGCCGGCACGGGCGAGGTGGTAAAGAACCGAGCAGCCAACGACGCCGCCGCCGATCACAACCGCTTTAACATGGGATTTCATGGTTTTAGGTCCGAGTTCCGCGAGAAAGTCAGGAAGGAGAATGTCTTAGAAATCAGTCGGCGCGCCGCCTTCGGCGCGACGCTTTTCCACGAAGGCATCAAGCTCCTCGCGGATTGCCGCATCCATCGGCGGCTGTTCATAGGCGGCGAGTCGTTCCTTGAACACGCGGTTCGCCTTTTCAACGGCCGTTGGGCTGCCGGCTTCCGTCCAGCTTTCGAAGTTGCGCCAATCGGAAAGAACCGGCGAGTAGAAGGCGTTCTTGTAGCGGGACTGGGTGTGCGGCGTTCCGAAGAAGTGGCCGCCCGGTCCGACATCGCGGATGGCATCCACGGCCAACGCGTCTTCGGTCAGGTCGAGCGGCGTCAGGAACTCCGCCACCATCTGCAGCAGGTCGACGTCCAGGATCACCTTTTCAAAGGACGCGCGTAGACCGCCTTCGAGCCAGCCTGCGGCATGCATCATGAAGTTGCCGCCGCCGTTGATCGCCCCCCAAAGTGAGAACACGCTTTCATAAGCTGACTGCGCGTCCATCGCGTTGGCGGCGCAGGTGTTGGACGTGCGGTAGGGGATGTTGTAGCGCCGCGCCAGCTGCCCGCCAACGATCTGCGCCTTCATGTATTCCGGCGTTCCGAACGCCGGGGCACCGGACTTCATGTCGACATTGGAGGTGAAGCCGCCATAAGCGACGGGCGCACCCTTTTTCACCATCTGGGCAAAGGCGAGACCAGCCAGCGCCTCCGCATTCTGCTGCACAAGAGCGCCCCCGATCGTGACCGGGGCCATCGCACCGGACAGCGTGAACGGGGTGACCACCACGACCTGTCCGGCCGACGCCATCTGGATGATGCCCTCCATCATCGGGATGTCGAGCTTCAAGGGTGAGTTGGTGTTGATGATCGTGAACACCGACGGTTCGCGCTCGAGCTGCTCGCGGCTGATGCCGCGGGCAATCCGCGTCAGTTCGATGCCATCGACATTGCGCTCCTTGCCGAGCGAATAGATGTGAAAAACCTTATTGGTCATCGTCGCGAGGTCGCGGATGCATTCCAGGTGGCGAACCGACGGATGAATGTCGATCGGCTCCACTGGGTAACCACCCGTGCAATGCAGAATGTTGTGCATCTGCGCCAGCCGCAGGAAGTTGCGGTAGTCTTCCTGGTTGCCGGGCCGTCTTCCCCGATCATTGTCCGAGCAGTTGGGAGCTGAGGCCACCATCGCAAAGACGACATTGTTGCCGCCGAAGGTGATGTTGTGCGCGGGATTGCGCGCATGGAGCGTGAACTCTGAAGGGGCGTGGCTGACCAGCTCGAGGATCATGTCAGCGTCGAAACGGACTCGATCGGAGCCGGCTGAGACGTCGGCGCCGTGCTCCTTCATGATCTGCTTGGCGCCTTCGTGTAGGACGTCAACACCGATCTCCTTGAGCACGCGGAGCGAGGCAAGGTGGATCGATTCCAGCTCGTCATCGGAAACCAGACGGGTCGGGGCCAGCGGGTTCTTCAGCTGACGAAACGGCGGTTGCTCGAAGGCCGCGGCACCTCCGACGCGCTTGCCAGCTCGGCCGCCACGGCGTGCACGATCAGAAGATTGAGGTGCTTCACCCGGCAAAACAACGTCATTCATTGATTGGTCCCGATAGTCCCCACGATAGCCGCATATTGGCGATGAGCTCCTGTCTCTCCTGACAGCGCGACGACCAAAAGCGAGAGCAAAGCGACATGGTGGGAGGAGAGAACCGAGCGTTGGCACAACAACCGATCCTGAGCGTTAGGGCGAGGAACGGGAGGTTTGTCATGGATCGGGCGATAGTGGAGGCAGGCTCAACTTCCGCTGAAAGGCGCAACCGTCCGGCAGAACTTCGGATCGGGACCTCGGGCTGGCATTACGGCGACTGGTGGGGGCCGTTCTATCCCGAAAAGCTGCGCAAGAAGGATGCGCTTTCCTTCTACGTCACACGCTTCGATGCCGCCGAACTGAACGCGCCCTTTTACCGAACGCCGACGTTGGAAGCCGTGCGAAACTGGGCGGAGTCCACGCCGGACGATTTCCGCTTTGCCTGGAAGGCGTCGCGCTTCATCACGCATTTTCGCCGCCTCCTTGTGAACGAGGAGTCGATGGCGCTGCTGAAGTCGCGGCTTGACCAGCTCGGCTACAAGCTTGGGCCGGTGCTGTTTCAATTGCCGCCGCAGATGAAGGTGGACCGCGAGCGCCTGGCGAACTTCATCAGCCGGCTGCCTCCGGGAATCCGCGCTTGCTTCGAGTTCCGCCACGACAGCTGGTATGACCCTTCCGTCCTTTCCCTGCTTTCCGATCATGATGCGGCACTCTGCTTGTCCGACCATGCGGCTGCGCCGGCGCCGCGCGAAGCCACTGCGAGTTGGGTTTATGTGCGCAATCATGGTCCGAGTGGGCGCTATTACGGCAACTATACGCCGGAGGCGCTGGACAGCTGGGCGCAGGACATGCGCCGTTGGCGCGACGAAGGCCGCGACGTCTGGTGCTTCTTCGACAACGACGTGAAAAGCGCGGCGCCTGCAGACGCCGCCCAGCTCAAGCAGATGCTGGACCAAGCGACATGAAGGTTCAGCCGATAGTGCCACGCGCAGGGGCGTGATAGCGGCAGCAATGGTCGATCAGCCGCTGCCCCTACCTGCCAATCCGTGGCCCGCCCTCGGCGGCGTGACGAGCGCGCTGGCTATGTTCGGCGTGGCGCAAGGCTTGAGCTACCCGCTTTTTGCGCTTCTGATGCAGCGGCAGGGGATGTCGCCGGCCGAAATCGGCCTGTCCGCCGCAATGATGCCGTTGGGCCTGACGCTTTGCTCGCCTTTCGTGCCAACCCTCGTGCGCTGGTTCGGGGCGCGCGGCCTCGGCGTCGGGTGCGCGCTGCTTGCAGCCGCATGCTTCCTGGCTATTGCCCTCCTGCAGAACTGGATCGCCTGGTACCCGCTGCGCTTCCTTGTCGGCCTCCTGATCAACCCGCTTTATGTGTTGGGTGAGGTTTGGGCACTGACCCTCGCGCCGCCCGGGCAACGCGGGCGCGTCATGGGCATCTTCAACTCGGTCATGGGCCTCGGCTACGCCATTGGGCCTATGACCCTGACCGTTGTCGGGGTGGAGGGGCTTGCGCCCTTCAGCGTGGCGATCGCCGGCTTTCTCTGCTGTGGCCTGATCTTGTTTATGGTAACGCGAGGCTTGGGCGGCTTCGAAGACAATGATGACCCGAGCGCCAGCGTCACACGCTTCGCGCGCGTCGCGCCTGCGCTGTTGCTGGCCGTTGGCGTTGCCGCGGCCGTCGGCCAGAGCAGCTATGCGCTGTTGCCGCTCTATGGTGCGGCGCAGGGCCTGGCGGACACTGCAGCCGCGGCGCTCCTGACTGCCTTTTCCTTCGGCAACATCCTTCTGCAGATCCCGCTCGGCTTTGCGGCCGAACGCTTTGGCGCGCGCTTCATGATCCTGTTTTGCGCCGCCACCACTTTGGTGGGGACCTTGCTGCTTCCCGTTCTGTTCGAAACGGTTTTCCTGTGGCCGTTGCTCGTCGTAATGGGCGGGATCGGCTACGGCATCTACACGATGTCCACGGTGGAGATGGGAAACCGCTTCCACGGCCAGATGCTGGTTGCCGGCAATGCGGCCTTCGCGCTGCTGTGGGGTGCGGGCGGCATCGTCGGCCCGCCGATTTCCGGCGGCGTCATGCAGATCGTTGGACCGGGTGGATATCTCGGCGCTGTGGTGAGCTTTTGCCTGATCCTCATCGTCTTCATGGGCTACCGCACGTGGCACCGCACAAGACAGGCAGCCCCTCCCGCTTGAAGTGCCGCGCCAGAGCGGCTTAGATGGCGGCATGCTGATGGCCAGCGCCGCACCACTTTCCTTGCTTTTTGCCGTGACGCCGTCACGGCGGACCCGACATGTGGAATTGCTGCGGCTTTGCGCCCGTATTGGATATTCACCCCCGCTTCACTCGTGACGAGCTCTCCGGACACACCGGATCGTTTCAATCTCACGAGGCAAAGCATGACTTACCAGAACTTCTCGCTCGAGCAGCTGCAGGCGATCGACTCGGCGCACCATCTTCATCCCTTCACCGACCATAAGGATCTGCGAGGCGCAGGCGCGCGCATGATCACCCGTGCCGAAGGTCCGTTCATCTACGATCTCGAAGGCAACCAGATCCTCGACGGAATGGCGGGGTTGTGGTGCGTCAACATCGGTTACGGCCGCGAAGAGCTCGCCAAGGCGGCTTATGAGCAGATGAAGGAGCTGCCTTACTACAACTCCTTCTTCCGCTGTTCGTCGCCCACCCCGGTGCTGCTGGCCCAGAAGATTGCCGAGCTTGCGCCGAAGGGGCTGAGCCAGGTGTTCTACGGCTCGTCGGGTTCAGAAGCCAACGATACAGCGCTGCGGCTGGTTCGCCAGTTCTGGGCGCTTGAAGGCAAGCCGGAAAAGAACCGCATCATTTCACGCAGGTCGGCTTACCACGGGTCGACCATTGCCGGCACGTCGCTTGGCGGGATGGCCGGGATGCACGGGCAGCTCCATGGAGCCGTACCCAACATCGTCCATGTGATGCCGCCTTACGCGTTCGAGGAAGCCAAGCCGGGAGAAAGCGATGACGCCTTTGGTCTTCGTGCGGCGAAGGCGGTGGAGGACGCGATCCTAGAGGCGGGTGTCGATAACGTTGCCGCCTTCATAGGCGAGCCGGTGATGGGGGCGGGCGGCGTGAAGATCCCGCCCGCAACGTACTGGCCGGAAATCGAGCGCATCTGCCGCAAGTATGATGTGCTCCTGATGCTCGACGAGGTAATCACCGGTTACGGTCGCACCGGCAACTGGTTTGCGGCTGAAACCTATGGCATCACGCCAGACACCATCACTACGGCGAAGGCGCTGACATCCGGCTATCAGCCTCTTTCCGCGCTTCTGGTGGGCGATCGAGTGGCCGACACGATGGTGCAAAAGGGCGGCGAGTTCTACCACGGCTATACCTATTCCGGTCACCCCGTGGCCTGCGCCGTGGCGCTGGCCAACCTCAACATCATCGAAAAGGAAGGGCTCGTCGAGCGGGTTCGCGAGGACACCGGTCCGTATCTCAACAAGGCGCTCGCCGAAGCCGTAGGTGATCACCCGCTGGTGGGCGAAACGCGCAGCATCGGCATGATGGCCGCGATCGAAATCGTGAAAGACAGGAACACGCGCGAGCGCTTTCCGGGCGATGGCAGCGCGGCCGTGCTGATCCGCGACCACGCGATAGCCAACGGCCTGATGATGCGGGCGACGGGCGACACGATGATCCTTTCGCCGCCGCTGATCTGGACGCGCGAAACGATCGACACGGCTTGCGAACGCATCAAGAGCGCGCTCGACGCTGCCGCAAAAACCCTCATCTGAGATCAGGGGCTGCCGGCGGTAAACCGGCAGCCCCCTCCTTTTTCTGGGATACGAAAACCATGTCGAACCCGTCGATCATGCCGCCCATCGAGATTGAAGACGCCTCGCCGGAGGTGCGCGCAATCTATGAGGACATCATGCAAACGCGCGGCACCGATTGGATCAACAATTTCTGGAAAGTGCTGGCGCACGATCCGGCCTTGTTGAAGCGAACCTGGGACACGCTGCGGGCAACGATGGCGCCCGGCGCGCTCGATCCGCTGGTCAAGGAGATGATCTATATCGCGGTGTCCGCCACCAATGGCTGCGAATACTGCACGTATTCGCACACTGCCTCCGCCCGCGCGAAGGGGATGAGCGACACCCAGTTCATGGAACTGCTGGCGGTGGTCGGCATGGCCAACGAGACCAACCGGCTGGTGAATGGTCTGCGACCTGCCGTCGATGAACCCTTCAAGCGACAAGCTGGCTGAGACGTCGAAGGCCTCGATGCAAAAACCGCGCTCGCATCACTGCGATCGCGGCTTTGCCAGTAGAAACGCTTGGCCTTCGCGCACTCGATACACCGCGAAGATTACGGCCCCGGTACGCAGTACCTGATCCGGAGCAAGGTGTCGGTTCGTTTCGCCCCGCCACACGCAATCTATGCCACGAACATCCTTACCGGCCGGTTATCGAGAGCTTAAGCAAACCTGAATATGGCGTTTTTCGCTGCTTTTCCGAAGATCAAGTCTGGGTCTTTGTTTCGCTGCCGCGCAGGAAGTTGATGATGCCGGAGAAATCTTGGCCACCTTCGCCCAGCGCGTTGAACAAGCCGTAGATCTGCGCCGCTTCTGCACCGAGCGGGGTCTGCGCGCCGGCCGAAAGCGCAGCTTCCTGGGCAAGCTTCAGGTCCTTCAGCATAAGGGCCGCGGCGAAGCCTGGCTTGTAGCCGTTGTTTGCAGGGGAGGTCGGCACCGGACCGGGCACGGGGCAATAGGTGTTGATCGACCAGCACTGCCCGGATGACGTCGAGGCAACATCAAACAGCGCTTGGTGCGACAGGCCGAGCTTTTCTCCAAGCACGAAAGCTTCGGCAACGCCGATCATCGAAATGCCAAGGATCATGTTGTTGCAGATCTTCGCGGCCTGGCCAGCGCCGGCCTCACCGCAATGCACGATGCGCTTGCCCATCTTCTCCAGGAACGGCTGCGCCTTGGCAAAAGCATCCTGCGTGCCGCCGCACATGAAGGTCAGCGTACCCGCTGTCGCGCCGCCCGTGCCGCCCGAGACCGGGGCGTCAACGAAATGCATGCGCTTTTCCGCGGCGATCGCGCTGGCTTTGCGCGCCGAGTCGACATCGATGGTAGAGGAATCGATGAAGAGCGTGCCCGGCTTGGCCCTTGGTACGATGTCGCCAAAAACGGAAATGACATGCTTGCCGGCCGGCAGCATCGTCACCACCACATCAGCATCGCTCACCGCCGATGCAGCATCGGACGCAACGGAGATCCCGTTTGCTTCGGCTGTTTTCAGATTGTCGGCCATCAGGTCGAAGCCGACAACCCTGTGGCCGCCTCTAACGAGGTTCGCGGCCATGGGGTTGCCCATGTTGCCGAGGCCGATGAATGCGATGGTGGTCATGTGTATCCCTCCGGAAAAGCGAATAGGTGGTGAGTCGGCGATCGGTGAACAGGCGGAGAGAAAGCTTTCGGTGTTGCCTACTCGCCCGCTCGCTTGCTCACCTATTCGCGTGCACTCACCGCCCGATCATGTGGCGCGCAATAATGACGCGCATGATCTCGTTCGTGCCTTCCAGGATCTGGTGCACACGAAGGTCACGCACGAGTTTTTCGACGCCGTAGTCGTGAAGATAGCCGTAGCCGCCGTGTATCTGCAGGGCGTCGTTGACGATTTCGTAGCCCGTGTCGGTCACCAAGCGCTTGGCCATTGCCGACCACTTGCCGGCATCATGCGCCTTGCGGTCGAGTTTGGACGCCGCCGTGTACAAGAACATGCGCGCGGCCTGAAGCGTCGTTTCCATGTCGGCAAGCTTGAACTGGAGGGATTGAAAACGGTCGATGGTTTGGCCGAACGCCTTGCGTTCGCCGGCATAGGTCAGAGCCTTGTCCAGCGCGAGCTGTGCGCCGCCAAGCGAACAGGCCGCGATGTTAAGGCGTCCGCCATCCAGTCCAGCCATGGCAATGCGGAAACCGGCCCCTTCGCCGGACAGGACGTTCTCAGCCGGGACTTCGCAATCGCTGAAGATCACCTGACGGGTGGGCTGCATCTTCCAGCCCATCTTCTGTTCCTCGGGGCCAAAGGAGAGGCCGGGCGTCCCTTTCTCGATCACGAAGGTGGAAACGCCCTTCGGGCCGTCTTCGCCCGTGCGCGCCATCACCACGTAAAGCTCGTTCTCGCCGGCACCGGAAATGAACTGCTTCGTGCCGTTGAGGATGTAGGTGTCGCCATTGCCGCTGGAACGCACCGCCTTTGTGCGCAGGGCGGCAGCGTCGGAGCCCGCACCCGGCTCGGTCAGCGCATAGCTTGCGAGCCACTCCATGGACGCAAGCTTGGGCAAAAAGCGCTGGCGCTGGTCCTCGTCGCCGAAGCGGTCGATCATCCAGGCAGCCATGTTGTGGATGGAGATAAAAGACGAGAAGGCGGGGCAGGCGGCGGCCAGCGCCTCGAAAATCAGAACTGCGTCCAGGCGGGTGAGAGCCGAACCCCCGACGTCGTCGTTGACATAGATGGCACCCAAGCCGAGCCCCGCAGTTTCGCGGATCACATCGCTTGGAAAGAAACCCTTCTGGTCCCATTCAAGCGCATGCGGCGCGACCTTGTCGGCAGCAAAGGCGCGAACCATGTCCTGGATTGCAACCTGGTCTGCGTTCAGTTCGAACTGGCTGGAAGTGGTGTCGACGACTGCATCCATGGCGTTTTCCCGACATCTTTTCTTGAAACAAGCAGCGATCTTACGGGAAGCTGGTTGCCGTTCCAACCTGCGCCCGCGCACAGGGCATGTGCAGGGATCAAGCAGGAAAACAAACGTTTGACCGTCCAGTTCGCCGAGCTTCTCGATAGCTTTCTTTCGCACCTGATTTCAAGGCGCGATCCGCTGGTGCAGCGCTTTCTCGGGGGTCTCTCAGGGGCCATGCGATCCCGTCTGCTGCCAACCCGCCGCTTGCCCTGCGAGCGCCACCTCGCACCCGCCTTGGCTTATGCCGATGGTCCCACCCTGCCGCTGCTCCGGCAGTTCGTGCAGGACGGGCCGGCGCTCAACTGGGGCCAGACCTACAGCGCAACTGACCTCGGTCGCGACTTCCTCGACAACTACGGCTGGGTAGAACTGTTCGGCACGCGCGGCCATTTCGAAAACGACCTGGTTGCAGGCGGCTTTCTGGTGCTCGGGCCCAACACGCTTTACCCGGATCATCATCACTTGGCGGAAGAACTCTATGTGCCGCTCACCGGCGGAACGGAGTGGCACAAGGGAGATGCGGAGTTCAAGGAGCAGGCGGCAGGCGCGCTGATCCACCATGCTTCGGACGTGAACCATGCCATGCGAACCGCGGATGCACCGCTCGTTGCAATCTATCTCTGGCGAGGCGGTCCGCTTGCGGCAAAGTCGACGCTCAGCTGAACCAGCCGACGAAATAAACGTGCAGCGGATTCCGCTCATCGGCAAGGAGGCGGATCGCCAGCGCCGTGCAGGTCAGAACCAGAAGCGGACGGATGAGCTTGGCGCCGACTCGGATCGCCAGCGCAGCGCCGACTCGCGCACCGAGGAATTGCGCCACGCCCATGACAAGTCCGACCTTCCAGGCGATCACGCCAACAAGCATGAAGGCTAGAAAGCCGCCGACGTTGGACGCGAAGTTCAGGAGCTTGGTGTGGGCTGTTGCTTTCAGCATGCCGTAGCCAGCAAGCGTCACGAAGGCCAGCATGAAGAAGGAGCCGGTTCCGGGGCCAAACACGCCGTCGTAAAACCCGATCAACGGAACAACGGTCAGCCCGAACGGGAATGGCGGCACGCGCTGGGCGCGATCAAGATCATCCAGGTTCGGCTTGAGCAGGAAGTAAAGCGCGATCGTTACCAGGAGGAAAGGCAGGACGATCTGCAGCCACTCACCGGGGAGCATCGTTGCCAGCAGCGCGCCAAGCGCGCCGCCCACACCCGCAAGCGCGGCAAAAGGCAGCTGCCGGCGAAGGTCGACATGACCCTTCTGCGCATACGCAAGGGTTGCGGACCCTGAACCGAACAGGCCTTGAAGCTTGTTTGTGCCGAGCGCTTCCACCGGGGCGAAACCGACCAGAAGCAAAGCCGGAACGGTGATGAGACCGCCGCCGCCGGCTATCGAATCGACCATGCCGGCGAAAAAGGCCGCGATGGCGAGGATGGCAAGGAGCTGCAGCGTGATCTCGGGCATGATGGCTGCGTCCCTAGAGCAGAGAGCGCCCACAAGCCAGTGCTGACGCGTCAGTGTTGCGCTTCTGCGCTATTGCTGTTTCGCGGCATGGCCTAAAATCCGGGTGCTTGTGAGGAATGAGAATGGCCCAGGGACTGATTTCCAAACTGATGTCGCTGTTTGATGGCAACCGCTCGGTTGCGCGTGTGGCGGAAGATCCGGTGCTGACGGCCGAGCTGCTTTTGCTGTTCCGCATGATACTGGCCGATGGCGAGGTCAGTGAAGCCGAGCTTGCGACGCTCCGTCGGATCTGCCGTGAGTCCTTCGGCATCGAGGAAGCCAGCATGGACGATGTGGTGGATTACCTCAGGACCTATGGCTACGAGACCGACACCGCGCAGTCGCTCGCAATGTTCCGGCGTCTGGACCACGACCGCAAGCAGATGCTCGCGCAGCACCTCGCAGAAATGGCAAAGGCCGATCACCAGCTGGCGCGGCAGGAAGTGCAGCTCCTGGCCCGGGCCATGAAGCTGCTTGATATCCGGCCGGACGAGATCAGCCCGAAATCGGCCTGAGCGCTTCCGCGCGTTTTGTGCGAGACCGTGCCGCCAGGGCGCGGTCGAGATCGGGAGCGGCTGCGACCAGCGCCTTCGCTGCATCGGACTGAGGGTTGTCGAGGATCGCGCCTGTCGGGCCGCGTTCCACGATCTCGCCATCATGCATCACGAGGACATCGTCGGTGATGGCCCGCGCCACCGTCAGATCGTGCGTAATGAAGACGTAGGCCACGCCGAGCCGGGCGTTCAGATCGGCGAACAGGTCGAGCACCTGAGCGCGGATGGAGACATCAAGCGCCGACACCGGCTCGTCGGCTACAATCAGTTTCGGCTTTGTGATCAGCGCCCGGGCAATCGACAAACGCTGCCGCTGCCCGCCGGAAAACTCGTGCGGGTACTTCTCCATGTCGGATGCGGCAAGGCCAACTTCTTCCAGCGCCGTTTCCACCAGCGTGCGGCGCTCGTCTCGGTCAGGTTTGTTCTCCAGGAGATGCAGCGGTTCGGAAACGAGACGCTCGACCCGGTGGCGCGGATCGAAGGAGCCATACGGGTCCTGGAACACCACCTGCATGTTGCGCCGAGCCGCCCGAAGCTTCGCGTCCGGAAGAATGTCGATGCGCTGGCCGTCAAATGTAATGGAGCCGCCCGTTGGGCGGTCGAGGGCCAGAATCACGCGGGCAAGCGTCGACTTGCCGCAACCGGAGCGCCCCACAAGGGCGACCGACTGGCCGTGCCCGACGGAAAAGGAAACATCCCTTACGGCGCGAAACGGCGCTTCCCGCGAGAAGATGCCAGTGCGTCGGCCAGGGTATTCGCGGCTGAGCGACTGGACCTCGAGCAGGGGCCTCGGCGCGTCCGTCGCCAGAGAAGGCGTTGTTTTCGGCGCGGCAGCCACCCGCACGGACGGCACATGGGCCGAGGCTTCCGCGAGCTGTTTGGTGTAGGCGTGCGCCTTTGCCTGGAGAATCGCGGAGGTTTCTCCAGCTTCCACCACCTCGCCGTGTCGCATGATGGTGATGCGGTCGGCCATCTCGGCCACCACGGCAAGATCGTGCGAGATCAACAGCAGCCCCATGCGCTTTTCCTCCACCAGGTCGCGCAGGAGGTCGAGGATCTGCTTCTGCAGCACGACGTCGAGCGCCGTGGTGGGCTCGTCGGCGATCAGGAGCTTGGGGTTGAGCGCGCAGGCAATGGCGATCACCACGCGCTGGCGCTGCCCTCCTGAAAGCTGGTGCGGGTAGCGCGACAACGGGAACTTTGATTGCGGCAGGCCCACACGATCCAGCATGGCCGCGGCCCGCTGTTCGGCTTCGGCCCTGCCGACGCGGGTGTGCCAGCGGATCCCTTCGGCAACCTGTTCCCCGATTGTCTTCACCGGGTTCAGCGCGGTCATCGGCTCCTGAAAGACCATGCCGATATCATCGCCGCGCAGCCGTAGCATGTCTGCCTCGGACGCCTTGAGAAGGTCCTGTCCATCGAAGATCACCCGGCCGCCTGTTTTCGACCCTGGTGGCAGAAGCTGCATCAGCGTCAGGGCCGTCATCGACTTGCCCGACCCGGACTCACCAACCACCGCCATGACTTCGCCGGCCTCCAGCGAAAGATCGACGCCCTTCAGGATCGACGCGCCCCCGATGCTCAGCGTCAGATTTTCGATCTCGAGAAGGCTCAACGGACGCGCCTCAGCCGGGGATCAAGGATGTCGCGCAAGCCGTCACCGAGAAGGTTAAGGCCAAGCACCGTCAGCACGATCGCGAAGCCGGGGAACAAGGCGAGGTGCGGTGCTGCCATCATGCGGGTTTGCGCATCAAACAGCATGCGCCCCCAGGACGGCATCGGCGGCTGCGTCCCGAGCCCGAGATAGGACAAACCGGCTTCTGCCAGAATGCCAAGCGCGAACTGAATGGTGCCCTGCACGAGCAGGAGGCTGATGATATTGGGCAAGATGTGTTCGACGGTGATCAGTCCCTTGCTCTTTCCCGCAGCCCGGGCAGCCAGAATGAACTCGCGCGGCCACAAGGACAGCGCGCCGGCTCGCGCAACGCGGGCAAAGACGGGAATGTTGAAGATGCCGATCGCGATGATGGCATTGGTGGCGCTGGGGCCGAAAATCGCGGTGATCATCACGGCTGAAAGGAGGGCCGGGAAGGCAAACACAAGGTCGTTGACGCGCATCAGCGCTTCATCGATCCAGCCGCCTCGGGCTGCCGCATAGCAGCCGAGCGGCACCCCGAGAACGATGCCAATACCCACCGCGACCACGGCCACGGCGATGGAAGCGCGGGCGCCCACCATGATCATGGACAGCAGGTCGCGGCCAAAATGATCCGTGCCGAACCAGTGCTCGGCTGAAAGGCCTTTCATGCGGTTTGCCACCGCCAGTTCGAAAACGGAATAGGGGGTCCAGAAAAAGGAAACCAGGGCCATTGTTGCGATCAGCAGCGTCAGGACGGCGCCGATCACAAAGGAACGGTTGCGCAAAGCATGGCGCCAGAAGCCGTCGTCCGGCAGCGGCTGGTCAAGCGCGGCGTCGGTCATGCTGCTTCTCGCAGGCGCGGGTCGACGAGGGCGTAGGCGAGGTCGACCAGAACGTTGACAATGATGACGCTGGCGACGAGCAGCATCACGACGCCTTCCACCACGATCAGGTCGCGCTGGGTGATCGACTGAAAAACCAGTCGACCAAGGCCGGGCAGGTAAAAGACATTTTCGATGATGATCGTGCCGGCGAGCAGAAAGGCGAACTGCAGGCCGAGGATCGTCAAGACCGGAATCATCGCGTTGCGCAAAGCATGGCGGCGCAACACGCGACCGCGCGGCAAGCCCTTGGCGCGAGCGGTGCGGATGTAATCTTCGCCGAGAACATCAAGCAGAGCGGAGCGCGTCACCCGCGCGAGGATCGCAGCCTGGGGCAGGGCAAGCGCCACGGACGGCAGGATCAGCGACTTCAGGCCGTTCCAGATGCCGCCGCCCCAGCCAGGAAAGCCTCCAGAGGGTACGAGCTGCAGCCCCACCGCGAAAACATAGATCAGCAGGAGTGCGAACCAAAAGTTCGGGATGGCGACGCCGAGCTGGGCTGTGCCCATGGCGATGGAGTCGGGCAGGCGGCCGCGGCGTGCGGCGGAAAAGATGCCAACCGGGATGGCGATCACCGTGGAAAGCACGAGCGACATCAACGCCAGCGGTAGCGAAACAACAAGTCGCTCGGCAATCAAGGACGAAACGGGCGCAGAATACGTGTAGGAGCGGCCGAAATCCCCCACCAGCAGCCCGCCGACCCAGCTGATGTAGCGCCACATCAAAGGCTGATCGAGCCCCATCTGCTCGCGCAGATTTGCAGTCGCTTCCGGCGTGGCGCTCATGCCGAGCATGACCTGCGCAGGGTCCCCCGGCAGCACCTCCATGACGGCAAACACCACTGCTGACGCCAGCAACAGCGTTGCAGCGCCGATCAGCAGCCGTTTGAGGATGTAAGCGATCATGAGGAAAGGGCGGCCGGACGCAAGCCCGACCGCCATGGTGTTGAGGAATGCGCGCTCACTCGGTCCAACGCACCTTGCTCAGGTCGTTGGCAGGCGTCGGCGTGTTTTCCCACAAGCCTTCGAGCTTCGCGTCCCACACGCCGATCTTCGGAAGCTGGAACAGAAAACCAACCGGCGCGTCTTCGGAAAGCATCTTTTGCGCCTGGCCGTAAAGCTCGTTGCGCTTGGCCTGGTCGGAGGTGACGTTCAACTCCTCGATCAGCTTGTTGAACTCCGGGTTCTGGTAGCCGATGTAATAATCCGGACGCGAATAGATATCGATGTCGTTGGGCTCGACATGGCTGATGATCGTCAGGTCGAAGTCCTTGTTCTTGAAGACCTGATCCAGCCACTGCGCCCATTCCACCGGGATCAACTCGACGTTGATGCCGATCTGGGACAGTTCGGCCGCAATGATCTCTCCACCCTGCCGGGCATAAGGCGGCGGCGGCATCTTTAGCGTCACGTTGAGGTTGGATGCGCCTGCCTCGGCAAGAAGCGCTTTGGCCTTCTCCAGGTCATGCGAATAGGTGCCGACGAGATCGACATAAGCCGGATTGTGCGGGGCAAAGTGCGATCCGATCGGCGTGCCCAGACCGTTGGACGCTCCGGCAATAATGTCCTCGCGATTCAGCGCGTAGGAGATGGCCTGCCGCACCAGCTTGTTGTCGAAAGGCGCCTTCTGATTGTTCATCGAGAGGATCGTTTCGCCTTCCGTCGACCCAATCACGACCTTGAGGCGGCTATCCCCTTTGATTTGCTCCAGCGCATCGCCCACAGGTGCGTTCGGGAATGCTTGCACATCGCCGGACAGCAGCGCCGGAACGGCCGCGGCGGCATCAGGAATGAAGCGGAACTGGGCCTTCTCCAAAGCGACCGGTTCGCCCCAATAGTCGGGCGACTTGGTCAGCGTCACGGATGAGCCGCGTGCCCAGTTCTCGAAGCGGAACGGGCCGGTGCCGATCGGCTTTTCCTTGTTGCCGGCCGCAGATTCCTCACCGACGATCACTGCGTCACCCCAGCCGAGGTTGTAAAGGAATGCGCCCTGCGGCTGCTTCAGCGTGACCTTGACGGTGGTAGGATCAACCACCTGGACGGCGTCGATCTGGGCGAACAGCGCCTTTTGCGCGTTCACCGTATCGGGCGCGATGGCCCGCTCCAGTGAATACTTCACGTCGTCGGCGTTGAACTCGGTGCCGTCGTGGAATTTGACGCCCGGCCGTAGCTTGAAGGTGTATTCCTTGCCGTCGTCGGAAATGGTCCAGCTTTCGGCGAGTCCGGGCGCCACTTCGCCCGTCGGCCCGATCTTGGTCAGGCCCTCGAAAACATTGGAATAAACAATTTCGTCGATCGCCGCGGCTGCACCGGCAGTCGGATCGAGATGCGGCGGTTCCAGAACCATGCCAAGCACCAGATCCGTGCGGGCAGCAAAGGCGGCGGTGCCGGACGCCAGCACCAGTGCGGTGGCCGCAACGATGGATTTCCACTTGGTCATCGAACTCTCCCAATAGGTCTTCATGTTCAGCGGATCAAAGCGCGAAAACGCAGGCGAGTAAATCGGCTTCTGTTTCGTGCTTGTGCACTGCCGCGGAATTCGTCGGCCGTCAGTGCCCCTGCAGCAGTCGCTCGAGCGCCACGGCCATCACCTTAGCAGATTGCACCATGTCCTCGATGCCAACCCACTCGTCGGGCTGGTGGGCGAGATCGAGAACGCCCGGTCCATAGGCGATGCAGTCATGGATGTGGCCGATGCGCGCGATGTGCTTCTGGTCATAGGTGCCGGGCGAAATCACATATTGCGGCTCGCGATCAAAGATCGCCTGGATGCCTTCCGCCACAGCCTTCACCACGGGCGCATCGCGCTCGGTCATCGTGGGATGCACTTCCATGAGGTCGCGGATGGCATAATCGAAGCGCGGGCGATCACGCTTCAGGCGGTCGAGGATCTCCGTGATCTCGCGCTTCACGTCGCTCAAGTCTTCTTCCAGCAGGAAGCGTCGATCGATCACAAGACGACAGGCATCGGCCACATTGGGCGAGGGGAGGCCCGGACGAAAATCCTCCGTTTGGCCGCCATGAATGGAATTCAGGTTCAAGGTCGAACGGCGCGCGCCTTCCGGCACCACGGGCATGACCGTCTGCTTCTTATCAAGCGCGGGAAACAGTTCCTCCTCAAAGGCATCGAGAAGCGCGCCCATGTGGCGGATTGCACTGTCGCCCAGAAAGGGCATCGAGCCGTGCGCGATCTTGCCCTTGGTCTGGATCTCGGCCCACCACACGCCACGATGGCCGAGGCAGATCCGATCCTTGTTGAGCGGTTCAGGGATGATCACGTGATCGACACGCGGAGCGGAAAAATAGCCCTTGGATGCCAGATAGGCTACGCCGCCGAAACCGCCGGACTCTTCGTCAACCGTGCCGGAAATTTCGATGGCGCCAGCGAAATCCGGGTTCTGCTCGATGAAGACCTCGGCCGCGATGATGGAAGCCGCGAGGCCGCCCTTCATGTCGCAGGTGCCGCGGCCATAGACACGACCGTCCTTCACCACACCTTCGAAGGGATCGACAGTCCAGCCCGCGCCGGCTTCCACAACATCGATGTGGGAGTTGAAGTGAACAGTCTTGCCGGGCTGCTTGCCCTCGAAGCGCGCAATCACATTGGTGCGCGGGTATCGGTCGGTGTCGCCGGGCGTTCCTACGCCGCGCACATACTCAACCGCGAAGCCCTTCGCCTTCAGCCGCTCCCCAATATACTCGGCGCAAGGCGTGTAAGCCTCGCCGGGTGGGTTCACCGTCGGAAACCGGATCAGGTCCTGCGTCAGGGATGTGAGTTCATCGACTCGGCCGTCGATGGCGCGAAAAAGCATTTCGATCATGGGTGATCTCCAGCACGTCCGATGTCGATTTGGCAAGATGGCGGAGTGGTTATGCGAGCCTGCGTCCGCTGTTTGCATCTTCACCCTCGCTTCACCGGCGAGTGCTACGAAGGGGAGTGCCTTGGTTGTTCTGCGTCGGGGAAAATCATGTTGAAAGTTGTGGCAGGGCTTTGCGTCCTTGCTCCGGTTCTTTTCGCGCCTGTTGCGGCAAATGCGGCAGCACTTGTTGCTCACGTTGACATCGGCAAGCAGACCATGACGGTGACGCAGCAAGGCAAGCTGCTTTACACGTGGCCGGTCTCAACCGCACGGCCTGGCTTTGCGACGCCAAGCGGATCGTGGCGACCTTACCGCATCCACACGATGTGGAAGTCGCGCAAGTATGACGATGCGCCAATGCCCTATGCCGTGTTCTACCATCAAGGCTGGGCTGTGCATGGAACAAGCGCAGTTCACCGGCTCGGGCAGCCGGCTTCGCATGGCTGCGTCCGGCTTGCCACAAGCAACGCGAAAACGTTCTACGATCTCGTGAAGGAGATCGGCGCCGGAAACACCCGCATCATCGTAAAGGACTGATCGTCGTTAGCCGGCGCTCTTCGGGGCAGCCGGCTTCTTCTTTGGCTTGCGGATCTTCCAGCGCTTATGGAACCACATCCACTGCCCGGGATCCTCGCGGACCCAGCCTTCAGCGATGTCGTTGAGGAGCTGGGTTGTAGCCGGCACGTCGACTCGACCGTCCGGGCCGCGGGGAATTGCGATCGCTTCCTGGATCTCCAGCCGGTAGCGGTTGTTCGGCAGCCGCACACAACGCGCCGGGTGGACGTCGCAGTTGTAGTTGCGCGTCAGCTTCGCGACGAGCGGGCTGCTCTCACAAGCGCGGCCAAAAAAGGTCGTAGGCACACCGTGGGAGAAATGCTGATCCACCAGCACGCCAACATTGCCCTCATTCTCCAGAATGCGTGCGACAGTGAATGCAACGCCGCGCCGTGACGCCAGGAGCGCCCCCATGGCCCCGGAACGCCGGCGAAACACATAGTCGGCAATGTAGGGATTGTTGGGCGGCCGGAACATGGAGGTCATCTCCAGCCCGAAGGTTGAGGCGGCGATTGGCAGGAACTCGAAGTTGCCGAGATGCCCGGTGAAGAACAACCGCGCCTTCTTCTCCTCATGCAGGCGCCGGAAGATGTCGGCACCCACGACGTCCACACGTCCCGACCCGGGACGCTCCGGGTCGTAGTCGAACAAGCGGTCGAGAAAGATGTATTCCGCCGCCAACCTGCCCATGTTGCCCCACATGGCGCGGGCGATGGCTTCGTGCTCTTCGGCCGATTTGTCCGGATAAGCCTGGCGCAGATTGTCCAGGGCGACGCGGTGACGGCCACTCAAAGGACCCAGCGTGCGCGCGGCCTTGTCGGTGAAGGTGAGGGCGCTGTCGGCCGGCACCAGGCGCAGAACCGCCATCAAGCCGAAGGCAAGCTGGGCAATAAGCCAATACTGGAAAAGCTGCAGGCGATTACGCAGTTTCGCGACGAGCGGCCGCATCACATCCTGAGCACGATCTTGCCGAACACGTCGCGGCCTTCCATGCGCTTCAACGCAGTGGCGATGTCGCCGAACCCGACTTCCGTGTCGATTACCGGATGAACCAGCCCTTGCGCCATCTTCTGCATGGCATTGCCCAGATTGTCGATCCGGCAGCCAAACGATCCGTGCAGCTTCAGCTGCTGCTGGAACAGTTGCATGAGGTTGATCTGCGTCGAAACGCCGGAAGTTGAGCCGCAGGTCACAAGCCGCGCGCCCTTTTTCATGCACAGCATCGAGCCGGCAAAGGTGTCTGCGCCGACATGCTCGAACACGACGTCCACTCCGCGCTTCTTGGTCAGCTTGCGCACAACTCCCTCGAAGCGATCGGTGCGGTAGTTGATCACGTGATCGGCACCGAGCGCCTTGGCAGGCTCGATCTTGGCATCCGAACCGACGGTCGTGATCACCGTGCAGCCCATCTTCTTGGCAAGCTGGATGGCTGCCGTGCCGATGCCGGAACCGCCGGCATGAACAAGGATCGTTTCGCCGGGCTGCAGCTTGGCGTTGTCGAACAACATGTGCTCGACGGTGCCGAACGTGACGGGCGCAAGCGCGGCTGCAACGTCGGATACGCCGGGCGGTGCCGGCACCAGAAGGCGAGCCGGCAGGTTCACATATTCCTGCGCAAAGCCATCAAGATGAAAGCCATGCACGCCCTCCACGTGCTCGCAAAGATTGTCGCGTTTTTCAACGCAGTTCTTGCAGCGGCCGCAGGTGCGTGCGCCATAGATGGCCACGAGTTCGCCTTCCCGCAGGTTCGACACACCGGGTCCAATCGCGGCGATCGTGCCGGAGGCTTCCGCGCCGATCACCAGCGGCATCTTGCGCTTGGCAAACGCCATGCCGCGCCAGCCCCAGACGTCGATGTGGTTGAGCGCGACAGCCTTAATGGCGACGGTCACTTCGCCCTGGTTGGGCGCTGCGGGCAAGGGGAGATCCACCGGCTCCAGCCGGCGATCCTCGACCAATTGAAGCGCACGCATCAGGCAGGTTCCCGCGTCATAGCGAGGCAGGCATTCTGCCCGCCAAAACCGAAGGAGTTCGACAAAACGGCCGACACCTGCGCGTCCCGCTTGGCATTCGGGACGACGTCAAGGTCGATCGCCGGATCGGGATGGTCATAGTTGATCGTGGGCGGAAGCACGCCGTTCTGCATCGTCAGAAACGAAAACACAGCTTCCACGGCGCCTGCCGCCGAAAGCGTGTGGCCGATCATCGACTTGTTGGACGATACAGGAATCTTGCGGATGCGCTCGCCAAAGACCGTGGAAAGCGACAGATGCTCCATCTTGTCGTTTTCCGGCGTTGAGGTGCCATGCGCGTTGACGTAGTCGATCGCCTCGATCTCGAGCCCTGCATCCGCGAGTGCCGCCTTGACCGCGGCAATGGCCGGCGACCCGTCCGGCTTGGACCGCGTGCGGTGGAAATCATCGGCGCGTTCGCCGCAGCCCTTCAGGATCCCCAGCACCTTGGCGCCGCGCGCCTGGGCGCTTTCAAGCGACTCAAGCACCAGCGCCGCGCCGCCTTCCGCCAGCACAAACCCGTCGCGGTCGCGCGAAAACGGCTTGGAAGCCTTTTCCGGCACATCATTGTTGGTGGAAAGCGCAGACAAAAGTGAGAAGCGGATCAAGGCTTCGGCGGTCGCCGATCCATCTGCGCCGATCGCCAGCGCACGATCGCATTCACCGCGGCGGATCGCTTCCACGCCAAGCTGAATGGCGGTGGCACCAGATGCGCAGGCGGTTGAAAGCGTGATCGGCAGCCCGCGCGTCCCCAGCCGTTCCGACAGTCGGTCCGCGATGAAGCCGAACTGCGCGGACTCGAACATGGCGAGATCGTTGCGCACCCGGGCAGAACCGAGCAGACGCTGATAACCTTCCACATCCTCAATGTTGGCACCGTAGAGCGTGAAGCGGTCTTCCCATTCGAGTTCAACCGGCGGAGACGCAAGGAAGAGCGGCCCCCCGAATTCGCCATCGATCCCAGCCTGCGCGATCGCTTCCCGCGCCGCCGTTTCGGCCAGCTCGCTGGTCAGCGCGGAGTTGCCCTTGCCGCTGGACGCGAGGAAGTCCACGGTCCCCGCAATAGTGGTTTTCAGGTGCTCGGTCGGGAAACGCGTGATCCGGTGGATGCCGGAGCGCCCGCCTGTCAAAGCGGCCCAATTGTCTTCCTTGCCGATGCCAAGCGAGGTGACCACGCCCATGCCCGTGACGGCAACCACAGGCCTGCCAAGATGATCTTTCGCAGCCGTCATGATCGTCCTCAAGCTCCGGCGACGGTCGCAACACCGCCGTAGCGATGATAACCGATGGCGGTCGCCACGGCGGTTTCCACCGGGCCGTCGAGCGGTTTCTCGTGATCTGCCTCAAAAGGGGGGCAGGCCGCGCCACGGTGGACCGCCAGCGCCGCAAGCGCAACCGCGAACGGGAACTGCACCTCCTTCATGTGGCCGGTCAGCGTTGAAAAGCCGCGTGCGGCCAGCCCGCGCTGATCAATCGCAATCTTTTCCATCTCCGTGGCGCGGTGGGCGCCAGACGCGCCGGAAAACACCAGGTGCGGATGGTCGGGAAGGTCCAGTTCGCCCAAGAGATGTGAGATCGCCGCTTGGTCCGGCTTCGCGCCGGCGGCCGCAACCCGACCGAGCCGTGCATACGCTTTCCGGCCGCGCTTTTCCGCGTGGTCGCGCGATTCCAGCACCAGAAAGGCGCCGCCCGAACCGGGCACGATCCCGCCCCCTTGCGTTTCCGAGCGTGACCAGACCGGTGCCCACGAGCCGCGGTGAAGGTAGGCCGCCAGTTCATAGCCAAGCAGCATGTCGGGATGCTCGGTCTGAAAGGCTGCGCCAACAAGCACATGCGTGGATTGCCCCGAGCGGATACGGGCTGCTGCGGTCTGGATTGCGGCAACCCCGGCGCCTTCTTCGCCCATGAAGGTGCGCGACGAGCCCGTGACCTTGTGGACGATGGAGATGTTCCCGGCAAGCAGGTTGGAAAGCTGCGCGAGAAACAAAGTGGGGCGCAGATCGGTGGTCAGGCGCTCATTGAGGAGAACACCGTGATCGCCGTTGCTGCGCGACTGGTCGAGGATGGAGATGTCGACCGCCGTATCACGTTCGCCGCCACCGGCCGCAACCACCATGTCCATGGTTGCGCATAGCGCTTCGTCGTTCTTGATGCCGGCATCGTCCAGCGCCAGGCCGGCCGCATAGGTGCCAAGCCGCTGCCAGGTTTCCATCTGCCGCTGGTCACCGCGCTTAGCGATCTGCTTGCCCCAATCGATCTCAGGCAGCGGGTGTACCGTGTAGGGTGCAAAGCGCTCGCCATCGATCACGGGCGCGGGAGACGCGTCGCTGATGCGGTTCCAGTGTTCGCTGGTGCCTTCGCCCAACGAAGACACAAGCCCGATCCCGGTTATGACAACGTCGTTGGCGCTCATGGCGGAGTTTGGCTCAAGCCGCCTTGGCCGCAACCAGCGCGTCGATCTTGGCGCAAAGGTTCTTCATCACGAAATATTCTTCTGTGGAAGCGCGCCCTTCGTTTACGTCCTGGGTCCACTTTTCCAGTGGAACCTTGATGCCGAATTCTTTGTCGATGGCGAAGACGATGTCGAGAAAATCGAGGCTGTCGATGCCCAGGTCGTCGATGGTGTGGCTGTCGGGGGTAATGGAGTCACGATCGATCTCGCTCGTCTCAGCGATAATATCTGCGACCTTGTCAAAGGTGGAGGGCACGGGCGATTCCCTTGCTGAAATACTTCATGTGCGATTTGGGCCGGGTTCCTAGATCGTTTTGCCGGGAAGGGAAAGGGGCTTTGCCGCAGCTGAAGGGCAAGCCTCCGCCGGTGGTATGTTCAAGCCAAAGAAAAAGCGGACCGAAGCCCGCTTCTTTTTGTGCGATCGAAGACCGGTCACCGACCGAAATTGACCTTGCCGTGTTCGCCCACATTCGGCGTGCCGCCGGTCACCTTCGTGCGCACGATCTCGAACGCATGGAGGATGGAGCTGCCGGTTGAGTCCCAATACTGGCCTTCGGTGGGCCGGAACGAGATCACCACCACGTCAGCGGTTTCTGCGTCGCCGTCGAACCACGCGTCAGCATAAGCGTTCCAGAGCTCCTTGATCATGGCACGATCCTGGCTCTGGGTTGCGACGCCCGACAAGGACGCGAAGTCGTTGGTGCTTTCGTTCGCGAAAGTCAGGTTGATGTGGTGCTCTTCGTTGATTTCGGTGGTCTTTCCGGACTGACGCTCCGACAGGAAGCGCACAACAAAGCCGTCATCGTCGAAATGCGGCGCCATCGGCCGCGAGCGAATGTCTTGGCCATCATGAGTGGCGACCATCACCACCTTGAAGCTCTTCAACATGGACCAGAATTCTTGCTTGTCTTTCATGGGCGGATCTCCCCGTTCGAGTTGCTGGGGGAATGCACGACGAGCGAGGATGGTTCCGGAAGGAGGCGTTCAGTTGAAGACGATCCGCGCGGCAACATGGAGCAGTTCTCCAACAGGCCGCACGATCAGGGCTTCACCTTCTCGAGCCGCTTGTCCGGTGAGGGCACGGATGGTGACATCGTTGGTGACAAGAACGAGGTTCTCGGGCTCGGCATACTGCTCCACCAGCGCCCGGATTTCCGCAACGGCTGCCGCTGCGGCGACGTCGTCCGCCGGTTCGTCCAGCGCCGGCAGATCCATGATGTCTGCTCCGCGAAACGCCAGGTCTGCGGTTTGGCGCGCCCGGCAGCTGCGGCCTGTGTAGACCTGGTCCACCACCTGTGCGCGCGCCAGAAACAACGACCCGATCCGCCTTGCCTGTTGTTGGCCTCGATCGGTCAAGCCGCGCCCGGCCCGGCATGCAGCCGCTTCATTCGGCGCGGCAGCTTGTCCCCCGACGGAATAAGCATGCCGGAGGAGAACCACATGTCCGCCCTCGCGCAGCATCGCCCAGCCGGCCTCCGTAGCCTGAACGGGAGCGGCAAGGAGCGTCATCGACATTGCGAGTAGAAGAGGAAGGAAGCGACTCATAGGCTGGAGATAGTCGGTTTCGATCGAAGCCCCAAATAAAGCCTGTGCATCTTTCCGTGCACTCAACCGTTTGGCGTCACCAACCACGAGGATCAATCATGTCGATAGCTGACCAGATCAAGGAACATGCCGAAGTCATCGGAGCCGATGGCGTTCACGTCGGAACCGTGGATGGCGTGGAGGGCGATCGCATCAAGCTCACCAAGAAGGACAGCGGCCAGGGCCGCCATGAAGGGCATCATCATTTCATTCCCCTGAGCCTCGTTGCCGAGGTGGAAGGCGACAAGGTGCGCTTGTCGGCCAATGCCGATGTGGCGGTGACCTTCGAGGAAGAACAAGGCGGCAGCGCCGCCTGAAACAGGCGATGATCTGTTTGTAAGAATGGGTGGGCCTGGTCCCGCCCATTCTTTTTTGTGCCTCGTTGCGCTGCAGCAATGAGCGACCTATCGAGGCTGCATGCACCAGCTCATCGAAACCATCCTGTTTGTGTTCGGCCTCGTGGCGCTCGGCTACCTTGCGGGGCTGACCAACTACCTCAAGCTCGATGTCGGCGAAGCCCTAACGCATTTTGCGGTTGGCATCGGGCTGCCCATGCTGCTGTTTCGAACGGTGGTCACCGCCGACTTCGGGGGTGAAGCACCCTGGGCGTTGTGGATCACCTACTTTTCCGCCGTGTTCATCGCTTGGGCAGCGGCGTTCTTCACCCTAAAGCTGCTTCATGGCCGCGATGACAGGACCGCGGTTGTAGGGGGGCTGTCGTCCGGTTTCTCCAATCTGCTGATGCTGGGTATCCCGATCAGCCTCGGTGTCTACGGCGAAGAAGGCTTCAAGACGCTGTCGCTGGTGATCTCCATCCACCTGCCGATCATGATGGGCGTGTCGATCCTTCTGTTCGAACTCATGCGCCCGAAGGGGTCCGTCAGTCCGGGTGTAAAGGTAGTGCTGCTCGATTTTCTGCGAAAGCTTGCGGCGAACTCCATTGTGATCGGGATCTTTGTTGGCCTCGTTTGGCGGTTCACGGGGCAGCCGATCCCGCGCTTCCTGATGCTGTTCATCGATGCCTTCGCCAATGCGGCCGTTCCGGTTGCGCTGTTTGCGATGGGCCTGTCGCTGCGCAAGTTCGGCATCGGCAACCATCTGGCTCCCGTTATGTGGCTGGCGGGATTCAAGCTCCTGCTGATGCCCGCAGCGGCGCTTGTCATTGCCCTTCTTCTCCAAATGCCGCCGCTCAGTGCGAAGGTGGCGGTGATCGCCGCAGCCATCCCGAGCGGCATCAACCCGTACCTGATCGCCACGCGCTTCGGCACGGGCCAGGCGCTGACCGCGAACACCATGACCTCAAGCACCGCGTTTGCGGTGGTCACCACCGTGTTATGGCTTTTCGTGGTGGAGCATGTGTTCTCGTGATGCTGTGCCTCGACCCCAGGCGTCAGACAGTCTAGATCAAACGCAACAGATTATCCGAAGGAGCCAAGACCATGCTGCAGCGCTACAGCCAGTTCATGAAGGAAGCCAACCTGATCGGTGGCGAATGGGTGCAGGCCGACAGCGGCGCCACGGTTGACGTAATCAACCCGGCAACCGGTCTCAAGCTCGGCACGGTTCCAAAATCAGGTCGCGCCGAAACCAAGCGCGCGATCGAGGCGGCGAACGCCACGTTCCTGACTTTCCGCAAGACCTCCGCGCTCGAGCGCTCCAAGCTGTTGCGCAAGCTGCACGACGCCATCATGGACAACCAGGATGCGCTTGCCGAGCTTCTGACGCTGGAACAAGGCAAGTCGCTCACCGAAGCCAAGGGCGAGGTCGGCGCTTCGGCCGCTTATGTGCTTTGGTTTGCCGAGGAAGCGCGCCGCACCTATGGCGATGTCGTGCCGTCGCCTTGGGCGGACCGGCGCATCATCGTCACCAAGGAGCCGACTGGGGTTATCGCCGCGATCACGCCCTGGAACTTTCCGTCCTCCATGTTGGCCCGCAAGATTGGTCCGGCCTTGGCTGCCGGCTGCACGGCGGTGGTGAAGCCTGCTTCCCAAACGCCTTATTCCGGGCTCGCCTGGGGTGCGCTTTGCGAGGAGGTCGGCTTCCCCAAGGGCGCCGTCAACGTCGTCACCGGCTCGGCCGGCGAGATCGGCGACGAGATGTGCGAAAACCCGCTGGTGAAGAAGATCACCTTCACGGGCTCCACGGAGGTGGGCAAGATTCTGATCGCGAAGTCCGCCGGCACGGTGAAGAAGGTGTCGATGGAACTCGGCGGCAACGCGCCGTTCCTTGTGTTCGACGACGCCGACCTTGATCGCGCGGTGGAAGGCGCAATGCTCGCCAAGTATCGCAATTCCGGTCAGACCTGCGTTTGCACCAATCGCTTCTTCGTTCAGTCCGGCATCTATGATGCCTTCGTTGAGAAATTCGTGGCCGCTTCGCAGAAGCTGAAGGTCGGCGATGGCACCGAAGCCGGTGTCCAGCAGGGCCCGCTGATCGACACCAAAGCGGTGGAAAAGGTCGAGGAACTCGTCGAAGACGCCAAGGACAAGGGCGCCAAGGTCGTGACCGGCGGCAAGCGTCACGCGCTTGGCGGTTCGTTCTACGAACCGACCGTGATCGCAGGCGCCACGCCAGCGATGCGCTTCATGAAGGAAGAGATTTTCGGGCCAGTTGCGCCCGTCTTCAAGTTCGAAACGGAACAGGAAGCCGTCGACCTCGCAAACGACACCGAGTTCGGCCTGGCCTGCTACTTCTATACGGCCGATCTCGGACGGGCCTTCCGGGTCATGGAAGGGCTGAAATACGGGATGGTCGGCGTCAATGAAGGCCTGATCACCACGCCGGAAGCGCCGTTTGGCGGCGTCAAGGAGTCCGGGCTTGGCCGCGAAGGCGGACACCAGGGCATCGAGGACTACCTCGACACCAAGTATGTCTGCCTCGGCGGGCTGGGGCTCTAACGTCCTTCCTCAGCCAGCGGCAGCAGCTTCTGTTGCCGCTGGCTAGCGGTCCTTCACCGACTCCATCGCCACAAAGGTCGAGGTCTGGGCGACATGGGGCAGGGCGGAAATCTTCTCGCCCAGCGTGCGCCGGTAAGACGCGATGTCCGACGTGCGGACCTTCAAGAGATAATCGAAGCTGGCCGCCATCATGTGGCATTCCTCGATCTCGCGAACATCCTTGACCGCACGGTTGAAGGCGTCCAGCGCTGCCGAGCGCGTGTCGGACAGCTTGACCTGCACAAAGGCGATATGGCCTTCGCCCATGCGCACGCTGTCCACAACAGCCTGGTAGCCGCGAATGAAGCCGTCCCGCTCCAGGCGACGCACCCGCGCTTGAACCGGCGTCTTCGACAATCCCACCTTCTGCGCAAGATCCGCCATCGACAAGCGTCCTTCGCGGCCGAGTGCAGCCAGGATGCTGCGGTCGAAACGGTCCAGATCGTCTGCAGTGCTCATCAACTTGGCTCCCCCGGCCGCTTCTTGCCCTTAGCATAAGTCCAAATGGACTGGAGCGCCTCAAAATATGGTCTCGTGCGGCGAATGGGAGGCGTGATATCGTCGGCTTCTTCATCAAAGGGCCGCCAGATGTCCGAGCCGCTTGCCGTTATTCGCCAGAGAATGCGTCGCCAGATCCTCCCTGACGAGTCGGCTGTTGTGGCCGCGTTGATCGAAAGCGCTGGGCTTGATGGGCGAAGCCGGGCTGATATTTCGGCGCATGCCGCGCGCCTGGTGCGTTCAGTTCGCGCTTCCGAAGAGCCGAAGCGGATGGAGGAATTCCTCGCCGAATACGGGCTTTCCACCAAGGAAGGCGTGGCGCTGATGTGTTTGGCGGAAGCGCTTCTGCGCGTTCCCGACACGGAAACCATGGACGATCTGATCCGCGACAAGATCGCGCCGCATGACTGGTCGGCCCATTCAGGCGAAAGCGCCTCCATCTTCGTGAACGCCTCCACCTGGGCGTTGATGCTGACCGGCCGGGTCCTCGAAGACGGCGACACAGGCGTTGAAGGAACTCTGCGAGCCATGGTGCGCCGTCTTGGCGAGCCGGTGATCCGCCGTGCCGTCTCGGCCGCCATGCGAGAAATGGGCGAACAGTTCGTACTTGGCCGCACCATCAGCGAGGCAGTGAAGCGCGGCTCGTCCATGGCGGCGAAGGGCTACCTTTATTCCTACGACATGCTGGGCGAGGCGGCCCGCACAGAAGCGGATGCCCGTCGTTACACGCGCGCTTATGCCGACGCGATCTCCGCACTCGACAGCGGGTCCACCGGCACGGATGTGCGCCGCAACCCCGGCATTTCGGTGAAGCTGTCGGCCCTTTACCCCCGCTATGAGTTTGCGCAGCGGGAAAGGGCGGTGCCGGCGATGGCCGAGCGGCTGCTGTCGCTTTGTCTGGCGGCGCGGCATGCCCGCATGGGCCTCAATATCGACGCGGAAGAAGCGGATCGATTGGATCTGTCGCTCGACATCATCGAGCGCGTGCTGGCGGAGCCGGAGCTTGCCGGCTGGAACGGCTTTGGCGTGGTGGTTCAGGCTTATGGCCCACGCGCGGGGCATGTGATCGACTGGCTTTATGCGCTTGCGGAACGACACGACCGGAACGTGATGGTGCGCCTCGTGAAAGGCGCTTACTGGGATAGCGAAATCAAGCGCGCGCAGATGCTCGGCCTCGCCGGTTATCCGGTGTTCACCCGCAAGGTGAACACTGACATCTCGTATATCGCCAATGCACGGAAGCTGCTTGGGTATACGGACCGCATCTATCCACAATTTGCGACGCACAACGCCCACACGGTTGCCGCCATTCTCGCCATGGCGAAGGACCGTCACAGCTTCGAGTTCCAGCGCCTTCACGGCATGGGAGAATCGCTGCACGACACCGTTCTTCGGCAGGAAGGCACGCGCTGCCGGATCTATGCGCCCGTTGGTGCACATTCCGACCTGCTCGCTTATCTTGTGCGCCGTCTGCTTGAAAATGGCGCAAACTCCTCCTTTGTGCACCAGATCGTGGACGAGGAGGTTTCTGCCGAAACCATCGCCCGTGACCCGTTCGAGGTGGTTGCGGAGGAGGGTGGCCCTTCAGCCAATCCAGCGATCCCCAGCCCGCGCGCGATCTTCGGCCGCAACCGCGTCAACTCCAGGGGTATGGATCTGACCGATCCCATCGTGATCGCACAGCTTGATGCTTCTCGCCGACCCTTCGCGGCTCCTCATCAATGGCATGCGCGGCCTGTGACGCCCGCGTCCGGTGAAACAACGGAACGGCTGATCCGCAATCCGGCGCGCCCGGATGACCTTGTTGGAACCGTGCATGAAGCCAGCGCTGAGCTTGTTGACGGCGCCGTTGCGATCGCCCGTGCGGCACAGCCAGCTTGGGCGACGCGACCCGCTTCGGAGCGGGCCGCTATCCTCCAGCGTGCAGCTGACCTATACGAAGAACACGAAGTCGAGTTCTTCGCCCTCGCCACGCGTGAAGCCGGCAAGACGCTGGCAGACGGGCTGGCCGAAGTGCGCGAAGCGGTGGATTTCCTGCGCTACTACGCCGTGGAGGCAGCCGACGAGGCCGGCACGCAGGCCCGCGGCGTGATCGCCTGCATTTCGCCCTGGAACTTTCCGCTTGCCATCTTCACCGGCCAGATTGCCGCTGCGCTTGTTACCGGCAATGCCGTGATTGCGAAACCGGCGGAACAAACGCCGCTGATTGCCGCGCGCGCCGTAGCATTGTTGCATGAGGCCGGCGTGCCGGCTGAGGTGCTCCATCTTCTGCCGGGGGATGGCGCGAGCGTGGGTGGGCCATTGACGGCGCATCCGGATATCGCGGGCGTGTGCTTCACCGGATCGACGGAAGTGGCGCGCCTCATCGAGCGCCAGCTGGCCGAAACAGCGGCGCCCGATGCCATGCTGATCGCTGAAACCGGCGGCCTCAACGCCATGATCGTCGATTCCACGGCGCTGCCCGAGCAAGCGGTGCGCGATATCCTCGCTTCCGCCTTCCAAAGTGCGGGACAGCGGTGTTCGGCCCTGTGCATACTTTACGTCCAGAAGGATGTGGAAGCCAAGGTCATGGAAATGCTGACCGGAGCAATGCAATGCCTCAGCGTCGGCGACCCGTGGCAGCTTGCAACCGATGTGGGCCCCCTGATCGACCATGAAGCGCAGGAGGGGATCCGCGACTACGTGACGAACATGGAGCGGAAGGGAAAGCTCGTCGCAAAGCTGGAGGCCCCGGCGAACGGCACATTCGTCGGCCCGCATATCCTCAAGGTCCAAAGCATCGGGTCACTGGAGCGCGAAGTCTTCGGTCCGGTGCTTCATGTCGCGACCTTTGGCGCCGAGCAACTGGAGCGCGTCATTGGTGACATCAATGCGCGTGGCTTTGGCCTCACTTTCGGCCTTCACACGCGCATCGATGCCCGGGTGCAGGCGATTATCGACCAGGTTCATGCCGGCAACATCTATGTGAATCGAAACCAGATCGGCGCCGTGGTGGGGTCGCAGCCGTTCGGCGGGGAGGGCCTTTCTGGCACGGGACCAAAGGCTGGCGGACCGCACTATCTGCGCCGTTTCCGCAAGGCAGCCGAGCCGATGGCACTGGCAGAAACGGTATTCACCACACCGCCACTTCGGCTGCGCGCGGGCCAGTTCCCCGATGCGGCAGAGAAAGGCTGGTCAACCAGCGTCGACCGGATTGCAACTCTGCGCAAGCTCCTGCGTGGCAAGGGGCGCGCAGCCATCGCAGCGGCAGCCGCCACGGAATACGGGCCAATTGATCTTCCCGGGCCGACTGGTGAAGGCAATACGCTGACGCTTTACCCGCGGGGCCGTGTTCTGTGTCTCGGACAGGAGCCGGAGGTGCTTCTGGCGCAGGTCATCCAGGCGCTTGCCGCCGGCAACTCCGTTCTTGCGGCGGCACCCAGCGCTTCCGCGACCTTGAGCGCGCTTGTCGGCAAGGACCTGCCGCTTGTGGTCCTGGACGGCATGGTCGAGCCCGGCAGCCTGGCCGCAACCGACGCAGACTTGGTGACTTGCCGTGGCAGCGCTGAATGGATGCAGTCGGTGCGCCGCGCGTTGGCGAAGCGCGTGGGTGCGATCATCCCGATCGTGAGCGAAACGCTTTACCCGACGGCGTACACGCATGAGCGGGCGGTGTGCGTCGACACAACCGCGGCTGGCGGCAATGCCAGTCTGCTTGCGGGGTCTTCGGAAGGCGGAACCGGCTTCAGCGGAGCCAGCGCGGGGCTTTGAAGCCCGCGCCGAACCCTCAAGCGTCCAGAACGCTGTTGAAGCCCTCAAACTGCGGGTGGCCGAGATACACCGGCTTATGGTCGCCCGCATTGCGGTGCGACGCGCGGAAATGTTCCGAGCGCGTCCATGCCTTGAAGTCGTCTTCCGTTTCCCAGATCGTGTGCGAGGCGTAAAGCGTATAGCCTTCCTCGGCATTGCTGGCGCCACGCAGCAGGTGAAAGCTGCGGAAGCCAGCCATCTCGTTCAGCTTCGAGTCGCGGTTGCGCCAGATCTCTTCGAAGTCGCTTTCCGCGCCAGCGCGCACCTTGAAGCGGTTCATTGCCACAAACATCAGGCTCAAACTCCGAACTGAACGGCGTCGGCTCGGGAAGTGGCCTTAAGCGCGGCCCGGCAAGCGGCGGCATCGACACCCGCGCCTGCGCAGTCGGTCACCTCGTTGATCAGAATGCGGCTGATCTTGCTGCAATCAGCGCCCGAAAGGTTGAAGCGCGTCACCTTGGTCTTGCCTGCCGGCAGTTCCTTGAACTCAAGCACGGTCAGACGATCCACGACACCCTCGCTGTTGAAAATCGCGATCTCGAAGGCTGCGCGATCCAGTGCATCGCTGAAGCCGTTGTTCACCACGAAAGTCAGTCGACACCCATTATCGGATGCTTCCAGCGCATTCAGTTCCAGCGCCAGGGATGCCGCCGGCGTTTGAGCAACGGCAGCAGTTGCCCCGCTAAGAAGCATGAGCGCACTTGCTGCGCCAGCGGTCACCTTCGTCATGAACTTCATCTGGGCATCCTTCTTCGTATCGCCGCCACCATAACGGTCTTGCGCGGCGTAGAAAACATGATAGTTCTTGTCAAGAAATCACGGCGGGACGGTCCTGCCGTTTCGACACGAAGGAGAGAGCGATGTCGATCACTGCTACTCGCATGGAATTCCGGCCGCAGCCGCGCCAGTTCGCGGCGGCACCTGCCGAACATCGCCAACCTGTGCTTCGTTCGGTGCGCACCCTGGCAAGCGACAGCCTTTTTCATGGAGCAACGGAGATCGGGATCGAACATCGCGGCTCCCTCTACCGCCTGAAGATCACGCGACAGGGCAAGCTGATCCTCAACAAGTAGGACTGCCGCAACGAAAAAAGCCGCGCTGACCCAGCGCGGCTTTTTTCGTTCTTTCAGAATGCTGCGTTCAGCTGGCTTGCTGAAGCTCGACGTGCTGGAGACCAAGGAGGCGGTGAACTTCCGACTCTGGCGTGGTGAGGCTTGCGATGGTCACGCCGGCCAAGACCTCGAAGAAGGCCCCAAGCGCCCTGCGAAGCGCATTGTTGAGGCCGCAGCTGTCGATCAGCGGGCAGTCCGAGTCCGTATCGAAGCATTCTGCCATTGAAAAATTATCTTCGGTGACGCGAACCACGTCGAACAGCGTGATGGCGTCTGCAGGCTTTGCCAGCCGGACACCGCCGTTGCGCCCGCGAACGGTTGCCACGAAGCCGTGCTCCACCAGCGGCTGCAAAATCTTGAACAGAAAGAGCTCGGAAACGTTGTAGGCCGAGGCGATCTCCGGGATGCGGCTGAGGCGGCCCTCATTGGCCGCGCAGTACATCAAGATCCGGATCGCATAGTTCGTTTGTCGTGTCAGACGCATGGAGAGGATTCCCGTGTCATGTTCCTCCATATGACGCCTTCTTTAGAATAATTCCAGAACAATATGGAGCCGGTCCATGCTTGCAATCCATGCTGCACTGCACAATATTAGGAGCGTGTCGGGCGACTCGTCGGGGAGGACCCCAGTTGGAGCTGACATGACTTCTATTGCTGCCTCGAACAAATCGCTCCCGGGCGTCATCCGGCAGCTGCGGCCTTCGGACCGCGCGCGGTTCAAGGCGCATCTATTGCGTTTGGACAGTGAAAGCCGGCATGACCGCTTCAACGGCGGCACGTCCGACAGCTTCCTTCAGAACTATGCTGATCGCTGCTTCCGCGATGGCGCGACCGTGGTCGGCTATGTGGAAGGCGATAGGGTGCTTGGCGCAGCCGAACTGCACGAACGGCCAGAGTTTGAGGAACCGACCGGCGAGATCGCCTTTTCCGTGGAACGGATGTTGCAGCACCGCGGCCTCGGCGCGCGGCTCTTCCGCCGCTTGATCGGCCATGCCTATGCGCTGGGCTACACACAGCTCAAGGTCACGACCCATCCCAACAACATTGCCATGCGGCGCCTGGCGCATTCCTTTGGAGCGCGCATCAGCTTCACAGATGGGGAAAGCACGGGCTCGATCTCCTTGACGCCGCAAGAGGAAAGCGCCTTCCCGGTCGCCTTGCCGAGCCGGTCGTCCTTGCGTCCGGCCTTCGAAATCGCCTGAGCCGCACTAGATCCTTCTGCATGATGCAAGCAAAACACCAGCTGCCTGCCTGATGCAGCAGAGCGTATCTATATCCCAGCGCGCGGATGATGCAGCGAAGCTGGCAGCGCTCCAGCGCGTAAAGGCCTATGCCACTGCTGCGCTGGTTGTGTGTGTGGCGGTGTTCATCGTGTGCCGCCTTTACGCAGATGTTTCGCCGGTGATCGGCTTCATCGGTGCTTTCGCTGAAGCAGCGGCAATCGGCGGACTGGCGGACTGGTACGCCGTGGTGGCCCTGTTCCGTCGCCCGCTTGGCTTGCCGATTCCCCATACGGCCATCATCCCCACCAACCAAGCGCGCATTGCCGACAATCTCGGCGGCTTCATCGAAACGAACTTCCTTGCGCCGGACGCCGTTCGCCGCAAGCTGGGAGAGCTCGATTTCGCCGCGCAGGTGGCGGAATGGCTGAGCGACGCCAAGCGCTCCGAAGCACTCTCGAACTTCGTTGCACGCCTGGTGCCGCGGATGCTGGAAGCCGTTGAGGGGTCGGGTCTTCGGACCTTCGTGGCGCAGCGCGTCACCGAACAGGTGCAGAAGGTGGAGGTTGGGCCTCTTGTGGCGGACGTGCTGTCGACCTTTACCCAGGATCGCCGGCACCAGAAGCTGTTCGATGAATTGATCGACCTGATCAGCCGCTTCCTCACCGACGAGGATGCGCAAGCCTCACTGCGCGACCGGATCCGTGCCGAATTGCCGACGCTCGCGAAATTCTTCCGCGCCGATGCCTATCTCCTGCGCAAGATCGTGCGTTCAAGCGCAACGCTGATCACCGAGATCAAGGCGGACGACGATCATCCCATGCGCCACGAGTTCGATCGCTTCGTGGACAACTTCATCAATGACCTGCGCACCTCCGAGGACTACCGGGGCCGCATGGACAAGCTCAAGCAGGATTTCCTTGCGCGGCCGGAACTGAAGACGCTCGCACGCGACATGTGGAAGGAAGCGCGTGCCTTCATCGAACGCGATGCGGGTGCGGATGATTCCACCCTGCGCCGGCATCTCACCGCCATGTTTGTGGAAGTGGGCGAAAGCTTGGCGGACGATCCCCGGATCCGCAGCGAGATGAACGAGGGTTTCGTGATAACGCTGACTTCCTTCGTGGAAGCACAGAAGGGGGGCGTCTCGTCCTTCATCTCGGAACAGGTGCGCAGTTGGGATCTCGGCCAGCTAACCAGGCTGATCGAGCTCAACGTAGGGCGCGACCTTCAATATATCCGCTTCAACGGCATGCTGATCGGCGGCATCGCAGGCGTGGCGCTGCATACGCTGGAAGTTCTGGTTCTGAGCTGACCTACTCGGCATCCGGCTGATTGGTGGGGTGAGCATCAATAAACGCGCTGAGCTTTAGGCACTCCTCCACGATGCCGCAGATTACGGGGTAGGGGCTCATGTCGATATCGTAGCGGCGGTTGTTCACGACCTGCGCCACAAGGCAGATATCCGCCAGGCCCGGCGTGTCGCCATGGCAAAAGGTGCCGCTTTCGGCGCTGGAGCTGAGGATCGTTTCCAGCGGCTCGAAGGTCGTCTTCACCCAGGTCCCGAACCAGTCAGCCACGGCGGCGTCATCCGCTGCAAAGCGCTCCCGCAACGCGTCAAGAATGCGGAAGTTGTTCACCGGGTGGACATCGCAGGCAATCATCTGCGCCAGCATGCGGACGCGTGCACGCCCGAACGGATCGGCCGGCAGCAAGGGCGGGTTTGGACGCATTTCATCGATGAACTCGATGATCGCCAGCGACTGGCCAAGCACGGTACCGTCCGGCCAGACCATTGTGGGAACCAGCCCCTGCGGGTTCATCGCGAGATAGTCGGGCATTCGGTTGCCGCCACGCCGGATGTGACGCGCGACGTAGGTGAAGCTCAGGCCCTTCATCGCAAGCGCGATGCGCACGCGGTAGGAGGTCGAGGAACGGAAATAGTTGTGCAGAACAATCGGCAGCATGAAGGTCAAACCTGTTCAGACCGCCGTCTAAGGCAGCGGTGCGGTACTTGTCGAGGCGCAGCCACCCCGGGGAGATCCGCCTTGGGGTAAAGTTTTCCGCAGCGGCCGCGGCCTGGAGAGCCCACCTGTATTTTCATTTTGTTTCATGACGTTTTTGCTCCCCTTGAGCTCTAGCGGGCGTTAAATCCGTTTCCAGCCGTTTATGCCGCAGCAAAGGAGCGTTTATGCCAAAGACCATGAAGGGACCGGGCATTTTCCTCGCCCAATTCGTCGGCGACGCTGCGCCATTCGATACGCTGCCCAATATTGTCCGTTGGGCCGGTGACCACGGGTATAAAGGCGTCCAGATTCCCTCCAATGAAGGCAAGCTCTTCGACCTGAAGAAGGCGGCTGAGTCGTCTGCCTATTGTGACGAGGTGAAGGGCATCTGTGCCGATGCCGGTGTTGAAATCACGGAGCTTTCAACGCACCTCCAGGGCCAGTTGGTGGCAGTTCACCCGGCCTATGATGCGCAGTTCGACGCCTTCGCGCCCGCTGCCGTCCACAACAAACCTGCCGAACGTCAGGCTTGGGCCGTCGACCAGATGCTGCTGGCCGCCAAGGCCTCGCGCAATCTCGGCCTCGATACGGTCGTGTCGTTCAGCGGCTCGCTTGCCTTTCCTTATCTTTATCCATGGCCGCAGCGCCCGAAAGGCCTTCTTGAAGAAGCCTTTGGCGAGCTTGGGCGCCGCTGGAAACCGATCTTCGATGCCTATGAGGATCACGGCGTCGATGTGGCGTTCGAGCTTCATCCGGGCGAGGACATCTTTGATGGAGCAACGTTCGAGATGTTCCTAGATGCTGTTGGCGGTCACAAGCGCTGCACGATCAACTACGATCCCTCGCACTTCCTTTTGCAGCAACTCGATTACCTCGCCTTCATCGACATCTACCACGAGCGCATCACCGCATTCCACGTCAAGGACGCCGAGTTCAACCCTGACGGGCGGCAAGGCGTTTATTCCGGCTATCAGCCCTGGTTGAACCGTGCAGGACGGTTCCGCTCCCTAGGAGACGGGCAGGTGGATTTCACCAGCATCTTTTCCAAGCTCGCGCAGTATGACTACGACAGCTGGGCGGTGCTGGAATGGGAGTGCTGCCTCAAGGACGCCGAACAGGGAGCGGCCGAGGGCGCGCCCTTTATCGACGGCCACATCATCCGCGTCACTGAAAAGGCGTTTGATGACTTCGCCGGCGGCAACACGGATCGGGCCGCGTTGCGCAAGATGATGGGCATCCATTGAGCGGAAGGAGACCCTAAGCATGATCCATACTCCCCTGCGTTTGGGCATGGTGGGCGGCGGACAGGGCGCGTTCATTGGCGGCGTCCATCGCATCGCGGCGCGTCTTGATGGGCAATTTTCTCTTGTTGCCGGTGCGCTGTCGTCCGATCCGGAGCGGGCCCGTGCCTCTGCCGCCGAACTCGGAATCGAGGCGGAGCGCTCTTATGCGTCGTTCCAGGAGATGGCGGAAATGGAGGCCGCCCGAGCCGATGGCATCCAGGTGGTGTCGATTGTCACGCCCAATCACCTTCATTTCGCGGCGGCAAAAGCGTTTCTCGAAGCCGGCATCCACGTCATCTGCGACAAGCCGGTGACCTCAACTCTGTCCGACGCCAAGGCACTAGCGGGGATCGTCGCGGGAGCGGGCAAGCTCTTCGTTTTGACCCATAACTACACCGGTTATCCGATGGTGCGTCAGGCGCGCCAGATGGTGCGCGACGGGCTGCTCGGCGACCTGCGGGTGGTGCAGGTGGAATATCCGCAGGACTGGTTGACGGAGAAGGTGGAGGACACGGGCGCCAAGGGCGCCGTATGGCGCACGGATCCCAATCAGTCCGGCGCGGGGGGATCAACGGGCGACATCGGAACTCACGCGTATCACCTCGCGCGCTTTGTGACAGGGCTTGAACTGGATGCGCTGCTCGCAGATCTCGACGCGTTCGTTCCAGGCCGCCAACTCGACGACAATGCCAACGTCCTGCTTCGCTTCAAGGCGGTTGGCGGTACACCCGCAGCAAAAGGCATGTTGTGGGCGAGCCAGGTGGCGCCCGGCAACGAAAACGGGTTGCGGCTGCGGGTCTACGGCACAAAAGGCGGCATCGAATGGTTTCAGCCCGAGCCCAATGCCTTGTGGTTCACGCCGTTCAACCAACCCAAGCAGCTGATAACGCGCAACGGGGCCGGCGCCATGGCGGCCGCAACCCGCGTCAGCCGCATCCCGGCCGGCCACCCAGAGGGCTACCTGGAAGGCTTTGCAACCATCTATGCCGAAGCGGCACGCGCTATTCGCGCTACGCGAGAGGGCGGGAATATGCGATCCGACGTGCTGTACCCCGGCATCACCGATGGCGTGGAAGGTGTGGCGTTCGTGGATGCCTGCGTTCGGTCAACACGCGCGAATGGAGCTTGGACGAGGCTCGACCTTTAGGCGTCGAGCTTCACCACCAGCGGCATGTCGTCATTGGCGGAGTCGCGCAGGGAAGCGAGGCTGCGGTTGTCCAGCACCTCCGCCATGGCGTGGCGCACCTCCATCATCATGTGGCGAACCTGGCACGTGGGTTCGTCACAATCCTCGCACCGCTCATATTGCGTGCGGCTGGCGCAGGCAATCGGCGCCAGCGGACCGTCTAGCACGCGGATAACATGCCCGATCTTGATCTCGGTGGCAGGCTTGGCCAGTCGGTATCCGCCGTCCTTGCCCTTGCGGCTGATCACGAAGCCGGCGTTGCGCAGTTCGCCCAAGATCGCGTCCAGGAACTTCTTCGGAATGTTGTTGGCAACGGCGATCTCGTTCACGAAGGCGAGTTGGCCGACCGGCATCTGCGCCAGATGCACCAGCGCCTTGAGGCCGTATTTGCCTTTTTTCGTCAGCATCTGATTTCACGAATAGGGGCCGAATAGCCCGTTGGAAGTCCCGACCTGTTTGCTCTATGCCTCCAATCATGCCGGAACAATGACGAAGGCTGGTCCGCAGGCCGATTTCGCGCGGCGCGGTAAATGCGCCACGGTGGCACGGCCGCATACGTGCCGTGAGATCTTAGAAATCTTCTCCTTCGCCGCGAGTTTCAGACCATGGACCGGCACCTGTGGGACCAAAGTCTGACCTGGTGCCTACTCAAGTCCAATTCAGCCGAGCGGGAGGAACTCTTTGTCGCTTCGCCGCTTACCTGTCCTCCGAAGGGGGATCGGTTCTTCATGTTCGCTTTTATTGGACTGCGGTGATGCCGTTGGGGGGAATGCCTGTACCGGTCGCGCTTCTCGCGGCGTTTACCGCGGCGCTCGCTTTGATGGGCTTTGCAACGGATCAGTGCCCGCTACTTGCGGTCGGCGCGCCCTGTCTACTCCATTAGCCCGCCGGCGTTGCCACGCGCGTGCCTTGGCAGGACGACCTGAGCAGAAAGCGCGGCTTGCCTTGTATTTTCCAGCTCTTCCTTGGCTTGCGGCGGGTGCGCAGCCGTCCTCGTAGGCGGTTGGCGCGAGTCTGCTCCCCGCGCTTGAGGGAAAATTAACCAACTCACGCGCCATCTTTTCAGATGCACGATCAGGCTGAAACTTAGTGCCGACTGGCGAGTCTTGGCCACATGCACAAATTGCCAATCTCGGTCGCGCTGGTCATCAGCTTCAGCCTTGCGCTCTCCGCGTGCTGGCTGGTTGTCTCGCCTCCCGAAGCGGAGGTCAGAGCTGAAATTGCCGCTTACCAGCAGGCCCATTCGTCCGAAGCTTCCCCCCTGACGAGGGGCGGCTTCACTCGATTGGTTATGGGCTGCCTTGCAACCCAAAGGGGCTCAGCCGACCGGCTCTGAAGCATGCAGCATGCGCCAATTCCATCGGCCGCTCTGCCAACTCAGGACCCCTGACATTCGGAAGGGGTAGGCTTTTTCGAGGCCCGAGTGGCCGACCAGCGCTTGGCCATTGGCGAAAAACCAGCCAGTGGGGCCTTCAACCCGCATCTCCAGCAGATCCCATTCCCAGCGGACGGTGAACGCCTTGGCCATGTTGGTGGCGAAGTGCTGCTGGACCTCCAAGCCGTCCAAGAAGATGTCTGCCGCTTCGGAGCCGCAGCCGATGCTGTCGGGCTCGAACTCGTCGGCGAGGCCGATGTCCTTGGCGAAACGACGCACGCTCAGTCGTTCTATCGTCTCCTTGAGCCATACCAGCCGATCGGCTTCATCACTCTGCTGGGGACCATCCATTTTGCCGCCTATACGTTGCTTAGGCTACAGGTTTGGGATCAGGAGACGCCTGGCGAAGATTGCGCCTGATTGATCAGCTGTGAAATCGCTGTGATCAGCTGTGCAAGGGCGAAGGGCTTCTGCAGAATGATGCTGTTCGGAACGCCATGAGCTGTCCAGTCAACAACACTGTCACCGCTCATGTAAACGATCGGAATGGCGGGGGCCAATACCCGCGCGCGATGTGCAATGTCCCAGCCGTTCGGGCCCGCTCCGAGCTTGATGTCCGTCACGATGCCTTTGAAGCGCCCAACATCCTCTTCAAGAGCTTCGATGGCGTCAGAACCGTTCGTTGCAACGATGACTCCATAGCCTGCATCTTCGAGTGCATCTTCGAAGACAGGATGAAGGGCCTCTTCATCCTCGACCAACAAAAGGATTGCTGCGTCCATAGGCTTTCTCCCGTCGGCGGGAGTTTGCCGCTTCTTCATGCGTCATACTCTCACGTCAGGTGCCTTGATCGTACTGACGGTAGAAGACGTATATCGAGCAATGGTTTCTGAGACCAGCGATGGATCTTCGTGATGACCTAAAGTCTTAGGCTCGGCTGGCGCCACCGTGTCGCAGATGGGCGCAGCCCTGCAGGCTGCTCAAGCTTTGAAATCCGCGCAGGTATGCGGTTTGCGGCCAGACCCATTTCCTTTAACAGCCGCGACCGAGCCGAGGGCCGACCGAAGAAAGCATGCGCTGACCGCATCGGTCGAGAAGGGGAAGATTTGCTCGTCGACTTTTACCATCGGTGCTACAAGCCTGCCGCAGAAGGCTACGGCGTAGCCCGAGCATCACCTGAAAGGGCCACACGGCCTGCAAAGCGATCAAACAGGCATGGTCGACCAAGCGTTCAACCCGCAGAGTTCCGCCAAAGTGGCGCTGCCCTATCACCACCCATTTGCGGTGGCACCGATGATCGACTGGACGGATCGGCACTGCCGTTTCTTTCATCGTCAGCTGAGCGCGCGAGCCCTGCTTTACACCGAGATGGTGGTTGCCGATGCCATTCTGCACGGCGACCGCGACCGGCTGCTTGCTTACAACGCTGCCGAGCATCCGGTGGCGCTTCAGCTCGGTGGTTCGGATCCGCTGAAACTCGCTGCTGCCGCGCAGATCGCCGAAGCCTTCGGCTATGACGAGATCAACCTGAATGTCGGTTGTCCGTCCGATCGTGTGCAATCCGGCACCTTTGGTGCCTGCCTCATGAAGGTGCCCGAGGTGGTGGCCGATTGTGTTGCCGCAATGAAAAGCGCCGTGTCGGTGCCGGTGACCGTGAAGTGCCGTATCGGGGTCGATGACCAGGATCCGGGTCCGGCCTTGGACGCTGTCGCGGACGGTGTCTTCGCAGCCGGCGCCGACGCGCTTTGGGTGCATGCCCGCAAGGCTTGGCTGCAGGGCCTTTCTCCCAAGGAAAATCGCGAAGTCCCCCCGCTCGACTATGATCGGGTTTACGCGCTTAAGGCGCGGTTGCCGGACCGGTTCATCGGCATCAACGGTGGCATCCAGAGCTTGGAAGAAGCCGCCAACCATCTCGAGATGGTGGATGGCGTGATGCTTGGCCGGGCAGCCTACGGGACGCCCGCGGTTCTGGCGGGTGTGGACTCCACCTTCTTCGGAGCGCCGCCCGCGCCAACGGATTACCGGGCGCTCTTCGAGACCATGGCAGACTACGCCACCCGCCACATCGCGGCGAGCGGCCGGCTGTCTCATGTGGCGCGGCATATGGTCGGCTTGTTCCACGGCTATCCTGGCGCACGGCGCTACCGCCAGATCCTTTCCACCGACGCCAACCGGCCGGGAGCGGGTGCGGAAATCTTGTGGCGCGCTCTGGATGCCGTTGATCTATCCCTCGCAAGCGCAGCGGCTTAAGGTTTACACCTCATCCCTGAAGGCGTAGCCGTCGCCCCACACGCCGGACGTGGTGCGGAGCTCGTTTTGTTTTCCCTTACAGAACTGATGATGTTTGCCGGCGCGACCGTGTTAGGCGGGGTGGTGTCCGGGTTCCTGGCAGGGGTGTTTGGGATCGGCGGCGGTGCCGTTCTCGTGCCCATGTTCTACCAGATCCTCGGCATGTTGCAGGTCGATGACAGCGTTCGCATGCATGTCGCGGTTGGAACCTCGCTTGCGATCATTGTTCCGACATCGCTGCGATCGTTCCAGGCCCATTACAAGCGGGGGGCGGTGGACATGTCCCTGCTGCGCAGCTTCCTTTTCCCTGTGCCTGCGGGCGTGGTGCTTGCGTCGCTCACGGCGGCCTACATATCCAGTGAGGGCCTGCGCATCATATTTACTGTCACAATGGTGGTGGTCGGGTTGCGTCTCCTTTTCAATCGCGAAAGCTGGCGGCTGGGCAGCACGGTGCCGGGCGGCGCTGCGCGGGTTCTGACAGGCGGGCTGATCGGCTATTTTTCGACCCTGATGGGGATCGGAGGCGGCATCATGAACAACACCTTCATGACGCTTTACGGCCGGCCCATGCACCAGGCCGTTGCCACATCCTCTGGCGTCGGCGTGCTGATCGCGGTGCCGGGAACGCTCGGCTACATCTGGGCGGGCTGGGGCGAGCCCTTCCTGCCGCCAGGTTCAACAGGCTTTGTGAACTGGATCGGTCTCGCCTTGATCATCCCGATTGCGCTGGTGGTGACGCCGCTGGGCGTGCGGGTTGCGCATGCGCTCTCGAAGCGCAAGCTGGAGGTGGCGTTCGGGCTGTTTGCTCTCGCGGTGTCCTTGCGCTTCTTCATCAGCCTTTTCTGACCGTCAGTCGCGCAGGATCATCCGGTCGCCGCGCACATCATATCCGGACAATGTGCCCATGAAGTTCATGCCGAGCAGGCTGCGGCTGAGCCCGCCGGCGCGGGCAACAAGCATAGGCACCCGAGATCGGGTGATGTCGCCGATCTCGATCGTGCCGGCGGGCGCCCGGGCGGCCAGCGAGGTGCCGTTGGCCGTGGAGATGGCCACGTTGTAGGTGAGGGATGCGACGTCAATGCCCACAGCTTCGGCATCGCTGGTTGTCAGAACCGTGGTGCTTGCGCCGGTGTCGATCAGCAGGCGAACCGGCGTGCCGTTGATCCGCCCCCGCGCCTCGAAATGGTTGTTGGCCGATCGGCCGATGGTCACGGTGGGGCGGCCGTTATCGCTCAGCGTCGAAAGCGGACTGCCGGGCACAAGACCCGCCGACAAGCGGTTGGCGACGTCCTGCAACTCGTAGCGATAAAGGTAGCCCGTGGTGAGCAGGAGCAGGATCACGCACCAGATTGCAAAATTTCGCGCGAGGTGGCCGAACCGCCCGCGGGAAGCGACGATGGCAACCGAAAACACCGTCAGGAGCACGCCCGTCCGCAAGAGATGCGCAAACGCATCATTGTCGAGGCCAAAGGTGGTGCCCGCATCGTGGTTGAGAACCAGAAGAACCAGTCCGCCGGCAAGAACGGCCAAGATGATCCAAAGCAGCTGCGGCGGACGTCGCCTCACGCGAGGGTCCCGCGCTCGCGAGCCATCCGCGCCCGGCGTGTTTCGCGGCGCGGCCGGCGTTCCACCGTTTCCAGCCGGGCCGGCAGTTCCGCCATCACCGAACGCCTCCGTTCCGGCGTCATGTCGATCCAGGCGCCGATCTCGTCGCGCGTGCGGCCGCAGCCGAAGCAGTAGCCGGTCTTGGCATCAACGGAGCAAACGAGAATGCAGGGGGATTCAATGGCGGCGGTCATGGGCTTCAACGGCTCGGGCTGCGTTCCACATGGGATGAACGGCTTGCCAATGCAAGCACCGAACGCTATCGCGCCGCGAGCCGGCTCATCCGGCGGAGCGACCCAATGACCAGCGCCTTGCCCTTCGATGATTTCCGCAGCCTCGTCCAGCGATTGCCGGAAGCCAACGATTTTGCCGGCAACCGTGTGCGCGAACGGCTGCGCGAGCTTGGCAGCCCTGGGGAGGGCCTGGGCAAGATCGGGGACCTGGCGGAATGGCTCGCAACTTGGAGCAGTCGTCCGGCCCAGGTGAACCGGCCACTCGTTGCGATCTTTGCCGGCACCCATGGCGTGATGAAGCAGGGTGTCGCCCGCGAGCGGCTGGAAGCCACGGCAGCCACCGTGGAGCATCTGGCGGCGGGCGGAGCGGCGGTCAGCCAGATCTGCGGCGCCAACGACCTTGGCCTCAAGGTCTTCGATCTCGCCCTAGACATGCCGACCGAGGATCTGTCGACGGGCGCCGCGTTCGACGAGCGGGGCTGTGCCGCTACGATGGCCTTTGGCATGGAAGCCGTTGCCGGAGGGTTCGATCTGGTTGCTCTGAGCGCTACGGGTGTCGGCGGCGACTTTGCGACGGCGACGGTCTTGACCGCTCTGTGGGGCGGCGCGCCATCCACTTGGATCAGCACGGAGGATGACAAGCTGGCTTCACGGCAGGCTGACGTGATTGATCAGGCGCTTCGCTTCCATGGTGCGGGCAATCTGCGTGATCCGTTTGAAATCCTGCGACGGGTCGGCGGGCGCGAGGTCGCCGCTCTTGTCGGCGCCATCATCGCGGCGCGAAGTGAGCGGATCCCGGTTATTCTCGACGGCTATCCTGCGCTTGCCGCGGCCGCTTTGCTGCAAGCCGGCAATCCCGCCGCCGTGGACCACTGCCAGGTGGCTTCCACGATGGGAACGTTGGCCGGGCGCGCCATTCTCGACCGCCTGGGCATGCAGCCGATCCTTGGCCTCAACGTTTCGCAAGCCGGCGTCGGAGCAGGGCTTGCGACCCTGGTTGTGCGCACGGCAGCTCAAGTGGTGAGCGGACTGCGGGCGATGCCCACGCCGAACTGAAAGCGGCAACCGTTCAGTAGCGGCGGCCGCCCATGGCTGCCGTGGGAAGAGGCGCCAGCGCTTCCATCACGCGCGAGGCGGGGAAGGTTGCGATCACTTCCGTGCCTTCGCGCAGCCTCGAGCGCAGTTCAAACGTTCCGCCGTGGATTTCCACGAGGCCCCGAACGATCGGCAGGCCAAGCCCGGTGCCCTGTTCTGCGCTCTTGATTGCGATGGATCCTTGCCCAAAGGCGGATAACACCACGGGAATCTCGTCGGCCGGAATACCCGGACCATTGTCACGGATGGAGAGATACTGCCCGCCGCCAGCAGTCCAGCCGACGCGCACCTGAATCTCACCCCCGCTCGGCGTGAACTTCACGGCGTTCGACAGGAGGTTCAAGCAAATTTGGCGCAGCGCGCGTTCATCGCCGTAAAGGCGCGGCAGGTCGCGTTCGAACTGCTGCACGATCCGGATCGCCTTGTTGCTTGTGCGCAGCTCCATCAGGTGGCAGCAGTCTTCCACGATGGAGGCGAGCGCGACCGCTTCCTCGTTGAGCTGGTACCGGCCGGCCTCGATGCGCGACAGATCGAGGATCTCGTTGATGAGGTCCAGCAGATGCGTGCCGGAATCGTGGATGTCCTGCGCGTAACCGCGGTAGGTCTTGTTTTCCAGCGGTCCCAGCACTTCGGTCGCCATTACCTCCGAAAAGCCGAGGATCGCGTTGAGTGGCGTGCGTAACTCGTGGCTCATCGAAGCCAGGAACCGGCTTTTGGCGAGGTTCGCTTCTTCCGCCCGCCGCCGCGCCTCGTCGGACATGGACTTCGCCGTTTCGAGTTCGGCGATCAGGGCGTCCTTTTCGCTGCGGAACGCCAGCAGCATCACGGCCGAGCGGTTGAAGTGGCCGGCTACGTAAGTGAAGAACGGCAAGGACGCGATCAGCAGGAAGACCATCAAAAGGTCGACCGGTCTCGATAATCCCGTGCCGCTTGCGGCAAACACGATCACGGGCAGCGCAAAGGTGGCGACGAGCGCGCCTTGAAGGGCGGAGGCGATGATGGCTGTGACCGCGATCGCCAGGAGAAGGATCACGGCCTTTACGACGGAAAACGGTTCCAGGCCGCAAGCGTCGCAGGCGATCCAAACAAAATAGATCCAGCCGATGCCGCTGACGGCGTGGGCCATCAGCAGGCGTCGCGACCACCGTGCGGCGTCGAGGTCGCCGCTGCCGAGGCGCTCCACCCGCCGCGCAACCAGCGCCAGCGCGGCGTAGCCCAGCATGGTCAGCGGCGCCCAGATCAGGAGTTCGATGTTCATGCCGGCGGTCAGCCCGGCCGCTGCGATCAGGATCACGAGCAGCGGCATGGCCACCACGGTGTTGATCATCGCGTGGGCGTGGAGCTTCAGGAGTTCGCGTTCGAAGGCAGGCGATCCGACCTGTTCCGCCAGGCGGTCGCGGGTGCGGCGAACGGCGCGTGCCACCTCGCTGCTCCGGCGGGCATTGGTGCGATCCACAATGATCTTGTCGGCCGAAGCCGAGCGCTGCACCGCCATGGAACTCGCAACCAAACCCTAACAACTATCCTTAACGGCAGACTAAGCGGCAATGATTAAGAGACCCTTCAGCGCATGTTGCGGAGGCGAGGGGCTTGGCGCGGGCGGCTGAATGTGATCAGAAAACGCCCGAGACCTGACATCGGGGAGGACCGGCGATGAAGCTTTACGACGGAGGACGCGCGCCCAATCCGCGTCGTGTGCGCATTTTCCTGGCGGAGAAAGGCATCGATGTTCCGCTGGAGTCGATCGACATGGGCACTTTCGGCCACAAGTCGCCCGAACTCACCGCCCGCAATCCCATGCAGCGCCTGCCGGTTCTTGAACTCGGCGACGGCACGGTGATCGCTGAATCTGTTGCGATCTGCCGCTACTTCGAAGAGCTTTATCCTGAGCCCCCCTTGTTTGGCATAGGGGCCGTTGGGCGCGCCATCACCGAGATGTGGCAGCGCCGGATCGAGCTGTACCTGCTCAGTTCCGTTGCCGCCGCGTTCCGGCACATCCATCCCGCCATGAAGGAATGGGAACTGCCTCAGCTCCCGGAATGGGGTGAGTTGAACAAACCGAAGGCCCTTGAATTCTGCCAGTTTCTGGAAGGCGAGTTGGCCAATCGGGAGTTCATTGCCGGCGATCATTATACGATCGCCGACATCACGGCGCTGGTCGCGGTGGATTTCATGAAGCCCGCGAAGATCGTGGTGCCGGCTGAACTGAAGAACCTGTTGCGCTGGCATGGAGCCGTTTCTGCCCGACCAAGCGCCCAAGCCTGACGTCGATCCGAGCGAGGTGGAGCTCTCCCGCCTCGCCAAAGCCATGCGGGCGTGTCGGATCTGTCGCGATATGCCGATCGGCGGTACGCTGCCCCATGAGCCGCGCCCGATCTTTGTCGTGTCACGGCGGGCAAGGATCCTGATTGCCAGCCAGGCACCTGGCGTCCGCGCCCATCAGTCCGGAATCCCCTTTCAGGACCCCTCGGGCATTCGGCTGCGGCAGTGGCTGGGCGTGGACGAAGACGCGTTCTACAACCCGGCGAACTTCGCCATCCTGCCGATGGGCTTCTGCTTTCCTGGACATGACCGCCAAAAGGGCGATCTCCCACCACGGGTCGAGTGCGCGCCCGCCTGGCAAAGGCAGGCTCTTGATCTCATGCCGCAGATCGAATTGATCCTGCTTGTTGGAAGCCATTCGCAGCGGTTTCACCTGGGGGCCAACCGAGCGATGGCGACGACGGTTGGGGATTGGCGGCAAATCCTCGCATCGTCAAACAAGCCCAACGTGTTGCCGCTGCCGCATCCGTCCTGGCGCAACAGCAGCTGGCTCAAGCGCAACCCGTGGTTCGAAGACGAGCTTCTGCCGGTCCTGCAGCATCGCGTACGTCTGCTTCTTCAATCGAATGGCGCCGCTTCTTAGGAAAATCTCGTTGCGGAGCGCCGCTCGCTGCTTCTATGTGAGCATAGATTTCCAGTGGAGTTAAAGATGGACCGCCTCGATCGGAAGATCCTGCGCCTTTTGCAGGAAGATTCCACCCTTGCCGTTGCCGATGTTGCCAAGAAGGTTGGGCTCTCCACGACGCCATGCTGGCGGCGCATCCAGAAGCTCGAGGAAGAAGGCGTCATCCAGCGTCGCGTCGCGATCCTGAATCCGGTGAAGATCAACGCCCGGGTGACGGTGTTCGTGTCGATCCGCACCAGTTCGCACAGCCATGAATGGCTGAAGCGCTTCTCGGAAGTTGTGCAGGAATTCCCTGAAGTCGTCGAGTTCTACCGCATGAGCGGCGACATCGATTACCTGATCCGGGTGGTGGTGCCGGACATCGCCGCCTACGACGCCTTCTATAAGCGGCTGATCGCGAAGATCGAGATCCGCGACGTGTCCTCGTCCTTCGCCATGGAGCAGATCAAGTACACGACCGAACTGCCGCTGGATTACATGGTGCTGGACACGCCGCGTTCCGCCGAAGCCTAGCCGCGGCGGGCTCGGGCTTCTCGCTTACCGTTCCAGCCGCGCCAGAAGCGAGGACGTGTCCCAGCGATTGCCCCCGAGCTTCTGCACATCCTTGTAGAACTGGTCGACAAGAGCCGTCAGCGCCAGGCTCGCTCCGTTGCGATCGGCTTCTTCAAGCAAGATGCCAAGATCCTTCCGCATCCAGTCGACCGCAAAGCCGAAATCGTATTTGCCGGCATTCATCGTCTTGTGGCGGTTTTCCATCTGCCACGACCCGGCAGCACCCTTTGAGATCACCTCCACCACCTTCTCAATGTCGAGACCAGCCTTCTTGCCGAAGTGGATGCCCTCGGCGAGGCCTTGCACGACGCCGGCAATGCAGATCTGGTTGATCATCTTGGTCAACTGGCCAGCGCCGGCCGGTCCCATCAGCCCGACCATCTTGGCATAGGCATCGATCACCGGTCGTGCCCGCTCGAACACGGGTTGCTCGCCCCCCACCATCACGGTCAGCTGCCCGTTCTCCGCACCCGCCTGACCGCCAGAAACTGGCGCATCAAGGAAGTGGAAGCCAGCTTCCGTTGCCGCATGGTCGAGCTCACGGGCCACCTCCGCAGAGGCCGTGGTGTTGTCGATAAAAATCGCGCCGTTCTTCATCGAGGAGAACGCGCCGTCCGCACCCGTGGTGACGGAACGCAGGTCATCATCGTTCCCAACGCAGCAAAACACGAAGTCCGCGCGTTTTGCCGCTTCGGCAGGGGTCGCGGCATGGCTGCCGCCGAACTCCTGCACCCACTTTTCCGTCTTGGCTGCGGTGCGGTTGTAAACGGTGACGTCATGGCCTCCCTTGCCCGCGAGGTGTCCCGCCATTGGGTATCCCATGACGCCCAGGCCGATGAATGCGACTTTCGCCATCGATGTGATCCTTCCGGTTCTTTGTTCAGTGGTGCAGGTGCCGGGTGAGCCGCCGTTCCAGCCAGTCGATCGTGTGGCGCAACGTTTCCACGATCGCTAGGTAGATCAGGGCGGCATAGAGATAGGTTTGGAAATCGAAGCTCCGCGAGTAGGCGCGCCGCGTTTCCCCCATCAGATCGTAGACCGTGATGATGGCCACGATGGCCGAGCCCTTGATCATCAGGATGATCTCGTTGCCATAAGGGCGGAGCGCAACGATCAAAGCCTGCGGGATCACCACCAGCCGAAGCGTCTGCCATCTGGAAAGCCCGAGCGCCGCCGCGCCTTCCCACTGGCCGCGCCCCACGCTCCGGATTGCCCCACGCAGGATTTCTGCCTGATAAGCGGCAGTATTCAGGGTGAAGGCGAAAAGGGCGCAGTTCCAGGCATCACGGAAGAACCACCAAAGGCCCGCCGCATCGAGCTGCGGCCGGAACGATCCCAGCCCGTAATAAATCAGGAACGCCTGCGCGATCAGCGGCGTGCCGCGAAAGAAGTAGACGTAGCCATAGGCAAGGCCGCCGAAGACCGGGTTCGCGGACATTCGTCCATAAGCAAGCGGCACCGAAAAGACCGCGCCCAGCACAATGGACAGGCCAACAAGTTGGAGCGTGACGAGGAGCCCGGAAAGGTAGCGACCGGCATAGGTGTCGAAAAGCACGGGGTCCCAGGCCCGCACCAGGTAGACCAGCAATCCGCCGATCAGCAGGAGCCAAAGGGCAACAAGAACGTGACCAGCCACGCGGGCCTTGGACCAGCGGCGCGGCGGCGGGGCAGGGCGCTCGACGACAGCCGTACTCGCGGCGCTCATCGACCCACCGTGCCGCGTTCGGCATGCCGCTCAAGCGCGCGGAAGACCCAGGACGACAGGATGGCGAGCAGGAGGTAGATCAAACAAGCGAGGCCGTAGAACAAAAACGACTCCCGCGTCACGCGCGCGGCAATGCCGGTTTGCCGGAGAATGTCGGTCAGGCCGATCACCGACACCAGCGCCGTGTCCTTCAAGAGGATCAGCCAAAGATTGCCCAATCCGGGCAGAGCAATGCGAAAGAGTTGCGGCAGAACCACCAGCCGCATGGTCTTGCGATACGACAGCCCCACCGCATAGCCGCCCTCGTACTGTCCCTGAGGGATGGCACGGAAGGCCGAAAGGAAGACCTCGCTGGCATAAGACGAGAACATGATGCCCAGCGCCACCATGCCGGCGGCAAAGGCATTGATTTCAATGGTGGCGCTGGTGCCTGAAAGCCGCAGCACCTGCTGCACGCCAAGCTGCGCGCCGTAGTAGATCAGAAACAGCGTGAGGAGTTCGGGCAGGCCGCGAAAGATGGTGGTGTAGATGTTCCCGGCGAGCCGCATAGACGGCTCTTCGGATTGCTTGGCAAGCGCCACCAGGAAGCCGAGCACCAGGCCGAAGGGCAGGGTCGCCAGCGCCAGCGAGACCGTGATCAGGACGCCGGAGGCAATCTCGTCGCCCCATCCTTCGGGGCCGAAGCTCAAAAGCGTCTGCGCAGTCTCCATCGGGCTCAATATGTCCGCGCAGATCCTGAAAACTCAAGATGATAATGGCTGTGCAGCGGAAGCGCTGCGGAGAAAAGCAGGGCAGCTCCGGGCCGCCCTGCCGAAGGGGCTTTTACCCGCCGTACACGTCGAACGGGAAGTACTTGTCGTTGATTTCCTTGTATTTTCCGTTTGCGCGGATCGCTTCCAAAGCCGCGTTGAACTTGTTTGCAAGCTCGGTGTCGCCCTTACGAACCGCGATGCCGATCTTGTCGTCGGAGCTTACCGGCTCGCCCTTGAACTCGCAGCAAGCACCTTCTTCGCTGTTAACGTAGCCGTGCTGCACGCCGAAGTCGCCGAGCACCGCATCGACGCGGCCATTGTTGAGATCGGCCCAGGCTTCCACTTGCGTGGGGTAGGCGCGAACATCGGCGTTGGCGTAGTTGGCTTCAGCAAAGTCGGCTGCAATCGTGCCTTGCTGGACGCCGATGGCGGCGTCGGTTTCGGCGCTGGCACTGAACTCGCTGTCCTTGGGGGCAACGAAAACAAGCGAATTAGAATAGTAGGGATTGGTGAAATCGACCTGCTGCTTGCGTTCATCGGTGATCGACATGGAGGCCACGATCGCGTCGAAGCGTTCCGCCTGAAGCGCAGGGATGATGCCGTCCCAGTCCTGCGTCACGAACTCGCAGGTGGCCTTCATTTCTTCGCAAAGCGCGCGCGCGATATCGACGTCGAACCCCTCCAGTTCACCGGAAGCGGTGAGATTGTTGAAGGGAGGATAGGCGCCTTCCGTACCGATCTTGATCGTGGTGTCCTGGGCAACGGCTGCGGCGCTCAACGACAACGCGAAAACGGCTGCCGACGCAGCGAGCTTGAGAGGCTTGGAGTTCAGCATGAACCTTCCTTTCCATAAGGCACGACAGCCAACACACATGCTGTCGCTTCAAGCCGCAGTCTTCCCATTTTTAAGCAAGCCAATGCAACGGCTTAAACAGAAGCCGGTGTTGGAACGTTCAGCCTGTCCACGATGTACGTGGCGATGGAGGCAATGTCGTCGAGGTCGAACACCGGCAGCGCCGTTTCAGCAATCGGGTGATCCGATGCAAAGGCGACGATGTTGGGATCGGCCGCGGCGAGCGGTTCACGCGTGGCACTGGCAATCCGCCGCGCTTCAAGCTTGAGATGCCCTTCGCGCTTGTAGCCTTCCACCAGCACCAGATCACATGGCGAAAGACGCTGGAGGACTTCGGCCAGCGTCAACTCCGTTTCGCCGCGGCTTTCATGCATCAAGGCCCATCGCTGGTTCGAAACGATCGCGACTTCGCTTGCCCCGGCAGCACGATGGCGAAACGAGTCGGTGCCCGGAACGTCGATGTCGAAATCATGGTGCGCATGCTTGACGGTGGAAACGCGGTAGCCGCGCCGGACCAGTTCGGTGACGAGACGCTCGGTCAACGTGGTTTTGCCCGAGTTTTTCCAGCCGGTGATGCCGAAAACGCGTTGGGTCACGGGAGCAAGGCCCGTTGTTGCGCTTCCTCGAGATCCGAGGGTGTGTTGACGTTGAAGAAGGGATCGCCGCCAGCCGTCGAAAAGGCGACCAGGCGATGCGGCTGGCTTTGGACAAACGACAGGACGCGACGTGTTGTTTGGTCCGCCAGGAAACGCGCCAGCGGTTCGTGCAGTTCTACTGGCCAGCTTGCCGCCGTTGGATGGGTGCGCCCGTCCGATGTCGCGACCGCGATCTCGCTCGGTGCCGCTTCTTCAGCCAAACGCCCGGCAAGATCGGCCGGAAGAAAGGGCGTGTCTCCGGCCACCGTGATCACCCGAGCAGCGCCTTGTTCCGTTCCCCAGCGCAACGCAGCCAAAATGCCGGCCAAAGGGCCATCGAAATGGCCGAACGTGTCCGGGATCACCGGCAGGCCATATGAGGCGAAGCGGGAGGGATCGCCATTAAGGTTGATGGCCAGCGCTTCCACCTGTGGGGCAAACCGCTGAACGACGTGATCGAGAATGGTCGCCGAGCCGAGCGGAAGCAGCGGCTTGTCGCCGCCACCCATGCGGCTGGAACGGCCGCCCGCGAGGATTACGCCGACCACCTGTGTCATAGCCCATCCGCAGCCATGTTGGGCCCCGTCGTCGAGGTCACCGGTTTCGTGCGGCTGACCTTGCGCTCGCGCAGCAGCGTGTAAATGCCGGAAAGCACAATGATGGTCGCGCCAATGATCATCGGCATGTCCGGAACGTCGCCAAAGATCAGCAGCCCGAGCGCAACCGACCAGATCAGAGCGGCATAACGGAACGGAGCAATGACGCTGAGTTCACCGGTGCGCATAGCCATGATCACGAATGTATAGCCAATCAGCACGAGGGCGGCACTCAGGGCCAGCAAGGCGATCATCTCGGTGCGCATCGGAGTCCAGCCGCCCATGGGGGCGATCAGCAAGCCTCCCGACACCATAACAGACGCCGCCGTCAGCAGCGAAATCAGCAAGGATGGTACGGTAGGAGGGATTTGCCGCGTAGCGAGATCACGAACGGCGCAGAACAGGACAGAAAGAAGGGCAAAGAGCGCGAAGGAATTAAACCCCTCAAAGCCCGGGCGAACGATAATCAGGACGCCCACAAAGCCAGTCAGAATGGCAAGAATCCGGCGCCATCCGACCCGTTCCCCGAGGAACAGGGCTGCGGCCAGGGTAATCAGCAGGGGCAGCGCCTGCATGATGGCCGTGGTGTTGGCCAGGGGAAGTTGCGCCAGGGCAATCAGGAAGAAGATGGTCGCAGCGTTCTCGCCCAGGATGCGAAACAGCACAGCCGGCTGCCAGAACGCTCTAACCGGCACCAGCGCTTTTTGGTGCCAAACGATCGCGCCCATCAGGAGAACGGCAAAGATGCCGCGGACAAACATGATCTGGCCCGCGTTCATGTCCGCCGATGCGACCTTGGTCAAAGCGTCGTTGATGGTGAAGCCGGCTGTGGCGACAACCATGAACAGGCTGCCGCGCGTATTCTGGGAAAGAGGCAAGAAGACAGGGCTCCAGACTTTCGCACCGGTCTACCAGCCTCGGGGCGGAACACAACCGCCAACGTTTGGACCACAAGATCCGCGCCCGGTCAGCCGCCGGTGACGCTCATATGACGCGCCACCGCAGGGCGGCTCGTTGTCCGGTCGATGATGAAGTCGTGCCCCTTCGGCTTGCGCGAGATCGCCTCGTCGATCGCGGCAGACAACAGCTCGTTGCCTTCGGACCGGCGCATGGGCGCCCGAAGATCCGCCGCATCCTCCTGCCCAAGACACATGTAAAGCGTGCCCGTGCAGGTGAGGCGAACGCGATTGCAGCTTTCGCAGAAGTTGTGCGTCATCGGCGTGATGAAGCCGAGCCGGCCACCAGTCTCCTGCACCGAAACGTAGCGCGCCGGACCGCCTGTCTTGTAGGGCGTGTCGACGAGGGTGAACTCCTGCTCGAGACTGGCGCGCAACTGGCTCAGCGGCAGGTACTGATCCGTCCGGTCAGCATCGATCTCGCCCATCGGCATGGTCTCGATCACCGTCAGTTCGATGCCGCGGCCATGCGCCCACCGCATGATCGCGGGGATCTCGGCGTCGTTGAAGCCCTTCAGGGCGACCGCGTTCAGCTTGATGCGCAGACCGGCCGCTTGCGCCGCGTCGATGCCTTCCAGAACCCGCGCAAGATCGCCCCAGCGCGTGATGGCACGGAATTTCTGGGGGTCGAGGGTATCAAGCGACACATTGATCCGTCGCACGCCCAGTTCGGCAAGCTCGGCAGCGTGTTTTGCAAGCTGCGAGCCGTTGGTGGTGAGCGTCAGCTCGTCCAGCGCCCCGGACGCGAGATGGCGCGATATCTGGCGAACAAGCGACATGATGTTCTTGCGCACGAGCGGCTCGCCGCCGGTGAGGCGCAGTTTGCGCACGCCCTTTTCCACGAACACCGAGGTGATGCGGTCGAGCTCTTCCAGCGTCAGCAGGTCGCGCTTCGGCAGAAACGTCATGTCTTCCGCCATGCAATAAGTGCAGCGGAAGTCGCAGCGGTCCGTCACAGAAACCCGCAGATAGGAGATCTTGCGGCCGAAAGGATCGATCATCCAGCACCATGTCTCAAGCAAAGCGCCCGCCGGCGCCGTTTGCCTTATATAGGCGGACCGGGTGGGGAATGCGAGCCGTGCTTTCCCTCATCGCAGGTCCGTGGCACAAGCGGATGTGATGATCACACCCACCGAACTCAGAGTTTCAAAAAATCGGAAGCTGCTCACCGTCAGCTTCCCCGACCACCGTCCGATGGAACTGACGGCGGAACTGCTGCGCGTCACGTCGCCATCGGCCGAAGTTCAAGGTCATTCGCCTGAACAGCGCGTTACGGTTCCAGGCAAACGCGACGTGACGATCGCCCGCATGGAGCCGGTAGGGAACTACGCTGTCCGAATCGTTTTCGATGACGGGCATGACAGCGGTATCTTCACCTGGTCCTACCTGCATTCCCTTGGTCATGAGAAGAACGCGCGCTGGGACGCGTATCTCGGAGAACTGGCCGCCAAGGGATTGTCGCGCGACCGTTGAACGGCGTGCCGTTTTCCAAGAAACTTTCTGCCCCGAGGCGCCGTAGCTCCTCGTCTCCTTCGCGGGAGGGCATGGCGACGCGAACAGGCTGTGCCCAGGAAAGCGACGGCGCGAACGATTGAGCTGAGCCTGTTTGCGCCGAAGCGGGGGGCCGTTCAGTTTTTGAACGGCCCTTCTCGCGCATATGGCTTGTGGCCCCGGTGCACCACTCAGCGCTTATCGTTTACGCCGGCTTAACGCGTTTCGCGACAATCAATAGTGTCAGATCTCATCGTGCCAGCTTCCGGCGAATCGAGCGGCTCGGAATGATAGGATCAAAGCGGAGCGGGGACCACGATGCGCCAATTCACAGTGCTCAAACACAGCCTAGCCATGGCGATCGTGGCGACAACGTCGCTTTCCACCGTTTCGGAGGCGTCGGCGCAGAACTTTTTTGGTCGGCTGTTCAACAGCAACCGCAATGTTCAGCAGGACGGGCCACATGCGCCCGTTCGCCGCGTGCAACCCGCGCCTCAGGTCAAGGCGCCCGCCGCGACCGCCCCATCCGCACCGGTGGCGGCCGCGCCCGCGGCGCGTCCCAAGCCCGCGCCCATCAAGAAGGTTTCGGCCCCCAGCTATTACACCTATCGGACGCCGGCCCTTGTGCCGATCAATTTCGCCCGTCTGCTGCCAACCGGTTCGGCCGAGATCACGGGCTCCATCGAGCCTGCCGCAGCCGAAAGCGCCTTTGATCGCGCGCTGGATGGTCTGCGCGACTACCAGCTCACGGCTGAAAAGGAGATCGCGGCAGCCATTGAGAAGCATTACGCCGCCCACCCCGACTTCATCTGGGTGCAAGACGGTTCGACCCACGCAAGGGCTGAAGCAGCACTGGCTGTGCTGGATGATGCAGCAAGCTATGGCCTTGAGCCTGGCGACTACCAGGTGACCCGACTGAGCGCGGCTGCCGAAGGTGAGGTGAGCGCAACGACCGAGGCAGGCTTGATCCGCTTCGAGATGGCGCTTTCCGCGCGCGTGCTGCGCTATATTCGCGATGCCCATGCCGGCCGCATCAACCCGAACCTCATTTCCGGCTACCATGACTTTCCGGACAAGCCGATCGACTATGCGGCGGCGCTGGACAGCCTGACGAGTGGCATCGACGTCAAGAGCTACCTCGAAACGCAGCACCCTCAGAACGCCGAATATCGGGCGCTGCGTTCCGAACTGAAAACGCTGCGTGCCGAACTTCCGGAAACGGCCATCCGCGTCGATCCGAAGCTTCTCCTCAAGCCGGGCCAGTCCAGCTCGGAACTTCCGAAGATGCTGAGCCTGATCGTGCAAAAAAGCGATGCCGCCTACAAAGCTGCGCATGGGGCGGCGATCGAAGCCAATGCCGGCGGGGAAATCTACACTCCGGAACTGGTGACGGCGGTCAAGGCGGCGCAGGAAGCGCATGGCCTCAAGGCCGACGGAGTGATCGGTCCGCGCACGGTGGCGGTGATTGCCGGCATGTCCAAGGCCGACAAGATCAACAAGGTCGAAGTTGCGCTGGAACAGTTGCGCTGGCATCCGTCGCAGCTTGGCGACACCTTGGTGCTTTTGAATGCAGCGTCGTTCCAGGCTATCTACCGGGAAAACGGCGTCGACAAGCTCACCATGCGAACGGTTGTTGGTAGTCCGGCCACGCAAACGAGCTTCTTCTACGACGAGATCGAGCGGGTGGAATATAACCCGTATTGGGGCGTGCCGCGCTCCATCATCGTCAACGAGATGCTGCCGCGCCTCCTCAATGATCCCGGCTATCTCGACCGCGCAGGCTACGAAGTCACGGATGCGAAGGGTCAGCGCATCCCCTCATCGGCGATCAACTGGGCCGCGCATGGCAGCAACATCCCCTATAATGTTCGCCAAACGCCAAGCGAGGCCAACGCGCTCGGTGAGCTGAAGATCATGTTCCCGAACAAGCACGCCATCTACATGCACGACACGCCGCAAAAGTCGTTCTTCAGCCGCGACGCGCGTGCACTCAGCCATGGTTGCGTGCGGTTGTCGGATCCCCGGGGCATGGCTGCCGCCGTGCTTGGGAGCGACCTGGCGCATGTTGAAGCCAAGCTTGCCAAGGGTCACTCGTCGGAAAAGATCACCCGCAAGATCCCGGTTTATGTGGCCTACTTCACCGCATGGCCGAACCAGGCCGGCCAGGTCAGCTATGTTCCCGACGTTTATGACCGCGATGAAAAGGTGCTGACCGCACTTCGCAAGACCAGCGACTCACGCGCTCCAGCTATGTAGGCGGAGCCCAGTTCCAGAGCGCATCCGAGGGCGCACTGCGGCTTTGTCAGGAGCCGCGCGCTTGGTGCGGAACCAAGATGCCGCCCTTCTGTTCCTGGTTTTCGAAAACAGGAACAGGCATGCCAAGTATCAGTGTCGAGCTTGACCGAGTGGAAGCGTCGAGCGTTGAGGAGCGGCTCCGCCGCTTTATCCAAAACCCGGAGTTTCCTTGTGTTGGCGCGAAATCTGCCGTGCAGAAGGGCCGATTGACCGTTTACCCCGCACGCGACATCACAAGCGCCTGGAATGATGTCGAGATCCAGGATCATCTCATGCATTTTGCGTGGGCCTATGGGCAGGAGCCCACCCTCTTCACGAGCTTTGCCGTGGTTTTCGAGCGTCCCGACGACCTGAGCGAGGAAGCCTTCGAGGTCGCGCTTTGGGAGCGCGTCCAGTCACTGGCCGACAAGGATGCGTGGCGTGGCCAGCAGCACGATCCCCGAGTGAGCGCAGATCCAGGCGATCCGCATTTCTCCCTGAGCTTCGGCGGCGAAGCCTTTTTCGTGGTGGGCCTGCATCCCAAAGCCAGCCGCCCGGCGCGCCGCTTTGAACATCCGACCATGGTATTCAACCTCCACGACCAGTTCGAGATGCTGCGCGAACAGAACCGCTACGAAAAGCTCCGCGCGTCGATCCTGGAGCGCGACGAGAAGCTCGCGGGCGACATCAACCCGATGCTGGCCCGGCACGGGACCATCTCGGAAGCGCGGCAATATAGCGGCCGTGCGGTTGGCGAAGACTGGCGCTGCCCCTTCGATCGCAAGTCCGAACCGGACCTGCCGCGGGCGCTGGATGAGCTTCTTCAAAAGCGGCAAGACTGATGCACCACGATCACGAGCACCCGCATGCCGACATCATCCCGCCTCGCAGCGGCACCGCCTTTGAGCTGCGAGCCGGCGACACGATGACCGTGATTGATGCGGAAGGCGGTCAGGTAGCGGACCTTCTCGCCGTCAGCAAGGCGGATATCCGTGAGATGCTGTCGTCGGGGCGGACGCTGGATTATGCCGAGCGCATCTATCTGACCACAGGCGACAAGCTTTACTCCAACCGCTCCAATGTCATGCTCGAGATCCTCGAGGACGATGTCGGCCGCCACGACTTTCTGCTCACGCCCTGCAGCGAAGCGACGTTCCGCCTTTGCTACGACAACGAACCGCCGCACCAGGGCTGCCACGGCAATCTTGCTGCAGCGCTGAAGCCCTATGGCGTCGCGGAAGACGCGATTCCGGTGGCGTTCAACTGCTTCATGAACGTGCCCGTGGACGGCGAAACCGGCAAGTTCAGGGTGCTGCCGCCGCTGAGCAAGTCCGGCGATCGCATCGTGTTCCGCGCTGCCATGGACCTCATCATCGGGTTGACCGCCTGTTCTGCGCCGGCCAGCAACGGCGGAACGTTCAAGTCGATCCAATACAAGGTCAACTGACGCGTTCTCTGTGAAGGCATGCTGTTACCTCAGGATGCCGAGGCTTTCGAACACATCCCAGCCATCGAGGTCCCCGGCGCCGTCGGGCGTGCCACCGGCCTCGGCCTGCTTGCGCCGCGCCGCGCGCGCCATGGCAGCCTTGCCCGCGGCCATCCGGCGATTCTCGGCAGCTGCCATGGCGTCCTGTTCACGCCAAAGGTCTGGGAGCCCGCCGTCGAGCACGTCCTCGATGTGGCGGGGATCGAAAACATGAAACGTGATCTGTCTGGCGCGGCCGCGCAGCTTCACCGTCCTTGTGCCCGCGCTTTTGAGCCGCCCGTCCTTGAGCCATCGATGACGTTCGGCTGACGAGATCGACAGGATGTCCTCGACCTCGCGGGGGATAACCGGGAGTGTTCCGGCGCCCACCAGGACTTCGTCGACAGAGCGCCTCACGTCCTCGTAGCCATCCGTCGAATCCTCCGGCACCCGAAGAACGAGGAATGTGCCGTCTGCGTGAAGAAGTTTTCTGCTGGCAAAGGACAGGTGAGCCTGAACTTCCTGCAGAATTCCCTTGATGCGTACCGAAGAGCCCAAGGTCGCTGCCGGGTTCAGCGGCCATTGGCAAAGCACCCTGGTCGGTTCGGAAGGCTTGCGTGGAGCGGGCATCCTGCGAACATGGTGCTTCCCACCCATGGATCAACCATTGGCTCAAGCCGTACTGGTATGCGTCAAAAAGATTGGTTTCGGGAAGAAAATGGTGGGCGATGCAGGGATTGAACCTGCGACCCCACCCGTGTGAAGGGTGTGCTCTCCCGCTGAGCTAATCGCCCGTTAGGGCATATCGCCCGAACGTTTCGCGGGTTTATGACCGCAGCCGGAGCAAGTCAAGATGCCGGCTGAGGCGAGTTCCGCTCACGCGTTGCCGGCAGCAATCAGCCGCTGCGCCATCTCGACGGTCAATTCGTCAAAGCGGGAGATCACCACGCTGGGCTCGAAGCTCGCCACCGGCTGATCGGTATAGCCGAAATCAACTGCCACCACGGGAATGCCGGCCGCCTTTGCCGTTTCGATGTCGGTCTTCGAATCGCCCACCATGATTGCTTGGTGGCGGTCTCCCCCGGCCCTTTCGATGGTTGAAAGCAGATGGCGCGGATCGGGCTTGCGCCAGGCAAAGGTATCGGCGCCGCAGTTGGCGGCGAAATGGGCCTGGATGTTCAAACCTTCGATCAGCGAATGGCTCAGCTTCTCGAACTTGTTTGTGCAGATCGCGAGCTTCCAGCCCGCATCGGCGAAGCGCGTCATGGCGTCCAGCACGCCAGGGAAGGGCTTTGACCGGCCGGGAATGTTGTCCGTGTAATGCTGCAGGAACGTCGTGATCAGCTGATCGTGGTGGTCGGCTTCAAGTACGCGATTGGCTTGCCGGAAGGCGCGCTCGATCATCGCGCGGCCACCCATGCCGAGATAGTTGTGAAAAAGCACGGGGTCGATCGGCGGCAGCCCTGTGTCGCGGAGTGCATGGGCCAGAGCGTCGAGAAGATCCGGCGCGGTGTCCACCAGCGTGCCGTCGAGATCGAAAACGATGATGGGCTGCGTCATGGCGGAGGCGTTACGCTGCCGCGCTTTCCCGAGCAAGTCCGACTTTGCGGGTGCGTGCAAAGATGATAGGAGCGCCGCCACGACCAACCAGAACCTGCTTGATGGACGCGACAACTCGCAAGATCGAAGCCGCTCGGGCCGCCCTGGCCTATGTTGAAGACGGAATGCGCCTGGGGATCGGCACCGGTTCCACCGCCGAAGAATTCGTCCGGTTGCTGGCCGAGAAAGTTGCGGATGGCCTCAGCGTGACGGGCGTGCCGACGTCTGAGCGCACCGCGCGCCTTTGCCTCGACCTCGGCGTGAAGATCTCTTCTCTGGATGAGCTGCCTGAACTTGATCTTGCCATCGACGGGGCCGACGAAATTGATCCGGCGCTGAACCTGATCAAGGGCGGGGGCGGGGCGCTCCTGCGCGAAAAGATTGTTGCCACGGCTTCGAAGAAGCTGATCGTAATCGCCGACGAGAGCAAGAAGGTCGAGTGTCTCGGCGCCTTTCCCTTGCCGATCGAGGTTAACCGGTTCGGCCTGGCATCCACTCGGCTCGCCATCGAAGCCGCCGCGGCGCGGCTTGGCCTCACCGGTTCGATTGACTTGCGATCGTCGCGTGACGAGCCTTTCGTCACAGATGGAGGGCATATGATCCTCGACGCATCTTTTGGCCGCATTCCAGATTCAAGAGCCCTGTCGACCGCTCTTTTCGCCATACCCGGCGTCGTGGAGCATGGCTTGTTCCTGGGCTTGACCACCATCGCCATTGTGGCGGGCGAGGGTGGCATCGAAACGTTGCGGCCGGCTGGCTGATTAGGAGTTCAAAACGAAGATGATCACGATAAATCATGCGCGCCGGATCATGGCTGGCGTTTTCGGCGCGGCCCTTCTTGCTGCCGCACTTCCCGCAAGCGCCCAAGAAATTTCGCCGTCGCACTTGGCTGCGGCGCGCTCAGCACTTGCAGCTGTGGAAATCACGGATCAGTTCGACGCAATTCTTCCTGCTGCCGCGCAAGCGTTGAAGGCGGAAATGATCCAGAAGGATCCCAACCTGGAACACCTCATCGTGCAAACGGTGGATGAAAAGACGCTGGAACTCGCGAAACGCCGCGCGGATCTCGAAACTGAAGCTGCGAATGTTTACGCACGCACGTTCAGTGAGGAGGAGCTGAACCAGATTGCATCCTTCTACAAGTCGCCCGCTGGCGTGAAGCTCCTGCAGCAGGGCGGCAACGTTACCAGGGAAGTGATGCAGTCCGCGGAAATCTGGCAGCGGGGGATTGCGCGCGATCTCGCGCAGGACGTTGCGGAAAGCTTTGAAGCGGCCGCACCGCGTCCCGCGGCAGCGGATGCGGCGACAGCAGCACCCGCGTCGGGCGAAGCTCCGGCTCAGCCCGCGCAATAACGCTTGTTCTGCACGATCAAGAAAAGCCCGGCCTCGCCGGGCTTTTCTTTTTGGCCAAGGCCCCATACGTGCTTGGCAACGATTTTCGCGCAGCGGGAAGGCCACCATGAGCTTTGATTTCGACCTGTTTGTTATCGGCGGCGGATCAGGGGGCGTGCGCGCCGGGCGTGTTTCGGCACAGCTGGGCAAAAAAGTGGCGGTGGCGGAAGAATACCGCTTTGGCGGCACCTGCGTGATCCGCGGCTGTGTGCCCAAGAAGCTGTTCGTGTATGCGTCGCAGTTTTCCGAAAAGTTCGTGGACGCCAAGGCCTATGGTTGGGACATCGGCGAAACCCGCTTCGACTGGCCGACCCTGATCGCAAACAAGGATCGCGAGATTGCGCGGCTTGAGCATGTGTATCGCGGTGGGCTCGACAAAACCGGCGTCACGATCTTCGACGAACGCGCGACGCTGAAAGATCGAAACACGGTTCAGCTCGCCTCGGGCAAGACGGTGACGGCCGAGCACATCTTGATTGCAACGGGCGCCCGGGCGAACCCGCATGACGCGCTGCCCGGCTCCGAACTTGCGATCTATTCCGACGACATCTTCGACCTGAAGGAGCTGCCGCGCTCGATCGTAATCGTCGGCGGCGGCTATATCGCGGTCGAGTTCGCCAACATTTTTCATGGCCTCGGCGTCGACACCACGATTGTTTACCGCGGCCAGAAGATCCTCGGCGGCTTCGACCAGGACCTGCGTGATCACCTGCAGGAAGAGATGCAAAGCAAAGGCATTCGCATCCTTTGCCATACGATCTTCAAGCAGATCACGAAGCGCGGCGACGGTCGCCTCGATGCCGAACTGTCGGACGGCAACATCATCTGCGCCGACCAGGTTCTGATGGCGATCGGGCGGCTGCCCAACAGCGGCGGGCTTGGCCTTGAAGCGCTCGGGCTGGAGCTCGGCATCAAGGGTGCCATCCCCGTTGACGCGTATTCCCGCACGGCCATCGACAACATCTGGGCGATCGGCGATGTGACGAACCGCGTCCAGCTGACCCCGGTGGCGATCCACGAAGCCATGTGCCTTGTGGAAACGCTGTGGAAAAACAACCCAACTTCGCCCGATCATGACGTGATCCCCACCGCGGTGTTCTCGCAGCCGGAAATCGGCACCGTCGGGATGACGGAAGAAGATGCGTGCAAGGCTTACCCGGAGATCGAAGTGTACCGCGCGACGTTCCGCCCCATGAAAACGGCCTTCGCGGGGCGCGACGAACGGATGCTAATGAAGCTGATCGTGGATGCCGACAGCAAGGTGGTGCTTGGCGCGCATATCCTTGGGCCTGACGCCGGCGAGATGGCGCAGCTCCTCGGCATTCCCTTGAAGGCCAAGCTGACGAAGGAATGGTTCGACCGCACGATGGCGGTTCACCCGACTGCCGCCGAGGAACTCGTGACCATGTATTCGCCCAGCTACCGCGTCAGAAACGGCGAACGGATCGCCGCCTGATCCTTGGTCGACCTGCCGTTAGTGCTCCAAGTCACACTGGCAAGGGGCAGAGCCTTGCTGTATAGAGCCGCCACTTCCCAAAAACGGAGAAGATGCGCGCCAGAGCGCCGCAAGACGAGAACATAGGTGCAGTCATGACGAAGTGGTCGCCAAATTCGTGGAGAGCAAAGCCGATCCAGCAGGTCCCGTCCTATCCGGACATGGCCGCTCTGGAAGACGTAGAGGCTCGTCTCGCGACATTTCCGCCGCTCGTTTTTGCAGGTGAAGCGCGCAAGCTGAAGAAGCAGCTGGCGTCGGTCGCCAACGGCGAGGCCTTCCTCCTTCAAGGTGGCGACTGCGCGGAAAGCTTTGCCGAGCATGGCGCGGACAACATCCGCGACTTCTTCCGCGTGTTCCTGCAGATGTCCGTGGTGCTGACCTTCGCCGGCTCACAGCCGGTGGTGAAGGTTGGCCGTATCGCCGGCCAGTTCGCAAAGCCGCGTTCGTCCGACGTCGAGGCAAAGGGCGACGTAACCTTGCCGTCCTACCGCGGCGACATCATCAACGGCATCGAGTTCGACGAAAAGTCGCGCATTCCCGATCCGGCCCGCCAGGAAATGGCCTACCGCCAATCCGCGGCAACGTTGAACCTGCTGCGCGCCTTTGCGCAGGGCGGCTATGCGAGCCTCGAGAACGTGCACAAGTGGATGCTGGGCTTCGTCGCCGACAGCCCGCAGGCTGCGAAATACGAGGCCCTGGCCAACCGCATCACCGAAACCATGGATTTCATGCGGGCGGTTGGGATCACGTCTGAAACGAACTTCGCGCTCCGCGAAACCGACTTCTACACGAGCCACGAGGCGCTGCTGCTTGGCTATGAGCAGGCATTGACCCGCGTCGATTCGACCAGCGGCGACTGGTACGCGACGTCGGGCCACATGATCTGGATCGGCGACCGGACACGTCAGCCGGATCATGCCCACATCGAATATTGCCGCGGCATCAAGAACCCGCTCGGTCTGAAGTGCGGTCCATCCCTGACGCCCGACGGCCTGCTGCAGTTGATCGACCAGCTGAACCCGGAGAACGAGGCGGGTCGCCTGACGCTGATCGCCCGCTTTGGTGCGGACAAGGTGGGTGACCACCTGCCGAAGCTTGTTCGGGCGGTGGAAAAGGAAGGCCGCAAGGTCGTCTGGTCCTGCGATCCCATGCACGGCAACACGATCACGGCTGCCGGCTACAAGACGCGTCCCTTCGATCGGATCCTCAAGGAAGTCCAGAGCTTCTTCGAGGTTCATCGTGCGGAAGGCACGCATCCGGGCGGCATCCACGTCGAGATGACCGGCAACAACGTCACCGAATGCACGGGCGGTGCCCGCGCCATTCGCGACGAGGAACTGCAGGATCGCTACCACACCCATTGCGACCCGCGGCTCAATGCCGACCAGGCGGTGGAACTGGCTTTCCTTGTCAGTGATCTCTTGAAAAAGACGCAGGCTCCGGCCGCTAAAAAGGCCGCCAACGGCTAGTCAAATAGGGGACCTGGCATGATAACCAACGTGCCGGCCCCCGATCTTCCCGCCGCGATCGATACGACCTGCTGCATTGCGGGGGGCGGACCTGCCGGCCTGATGCTCGGCCTCCTTCTGGCGCGCGCCGGCGTGCCCGTGGTGGTGCTGGAAAAGCACCGAGATTTCCTGCGCGATTTCCGCGGCGATACGCTGCATCCTTCCACCCTGGAGGTGATGGAGGAACTCGGGCTCGGCGAAGCGCTCCTGTCCTTGCCGCACCAGAAGCTGGAGCGGGTGGGCGCCCAGTTCGGTGATCGGCATGTGCCGGTGGCCGACTTTCGGCAGCTGCCGGTCCGTCACCCCTTCATTGCGCTGATGCCGCAATGGGACTTCCTGTCCTTCCTGGCAGCGGAAGCATCACGCCACCCGCATTTTCAGCTGAACATGGACTGCGAAGCCGTCGATCTTCTGCGCCAAAATGATCGCATCCTCGGCGTGCGCGCGCAAACCGCAACCGGCGCCGTGGAGATCAAAGCCGATCTCGTGGTGGCGGCCGACGGGCGTTCGTCGAAGTTGCGAGAAAAGGCGGGGCTGGATTCCACACCGCTTGGCGCGCCCATCGACGTTTTCTGGTTCCGCGTTGGCCGCGCTCCGACCGAAAGCGCTGATACGGCCGGGCAGTTCGCTTCCGGCCAGGTGCTGGTGCGGATCAACCGCGGCGACTACTGGCAATGTGGCTATGTCATCAAAAAGGGTGCGGCCGACAGGATCCGCAAAGCGGGAATCGAGCAGTTCCGCGATCGGCTGCAGCCGCTTTTTCCCGCCGGCACTGATCTGCAGGAAGACATCCGCAGCTGGGACGACATCAAGCTTTTGACTGTGGCGGTCGACCGGCTTGAGCGCTGGTACCGACCGGGGTTCCTCGCAATCGGCGATGCCGCGCATGCCATGTCGCCGATCGGTGGCGTCGGCATCAATCTCGCCATCCAGGATGCAATTGCCGCGGCAAACATCCTGGTCGAGCCGCTCCTCAACAAGCGTCTGACCGTCGAGGATCTCCGATCCGTGCAGCGAAGACGATCGCTGCCTACCCGCGTCACGCAACGTGCCCAGATCCTGATCCAGAACAGGGTGCTCGGCCCTGTTCTATCCGCCACGCGCGCCCTGCAACCGCCTTGGCCCTTACGGCTTTTCAGCCTTGTCCCCTTGCTCCAGCGTATGCCAGCGCGCTTGATAGGCATGGGCGCAAGGCCGGAACATGTCGGCGCGCGTTGGCGGGTTTTGGCTGAGCGGCAGGGAGGGGAACCAAATGAGTGAGAACAATGGCGCATGCTTGTGCGGCGGCGTGCGAATCCGCACACACGGCGAGCTTCGCGGGGTGGTGTTTTGCCACTGTTCGCAGTGCCGCCGGCAAACCGGGCTCTACTACGCCGCGACGGATGTTGCGGATGAGCAGCTAGAGGTACAGGGCAGCGACAACATCACGTGGTTCGAGGCCAGCGCAGAAGCGCGGCGCGGCTTCTGCAAGATCTGCGGTTCCGCACTGTTCTGGAAGCGCGCTGGTTCGGCGAAGACCTCGATCATGGCCGGGCTGTTTGACCAGCCTTCCGGTCTCCAGCCTGCGCACCATATCTTTGTTGCCGACAAGGGCGACTTTTATAAGATCGAGGATGACCTGCCGCGCTTTCCCGGCTCAAACGCCTAGGTTCGCGCGCGATCTGCTGTTTCGCTCCCGGATGCGGCGTATCGCCCAAAACGCGAAAACCCATACGGCGATGCCGATGGCGACGGCGATAATCAGGCGCTGGTGACTGTGAATAGCCTGGCCGAGAAGTGTTTCGAGGCCAAGCCCGAAGAAGTAGCCGATGCCCACGAACAACGTCGCCCAAACGATCGAAGACAGCGCGTTGTAAAGCAGAAACAATCCCCAATCGATCCGCGCCAGGCCGCAGGCAATGCCACCGAGTAGCCGGACGCCGTAAGCATAGCGGTTGAAGAAAACAAAAACGCGCGGCCTGGCTTCCGCAAGCTGAAGCGCCTGCTTGAAGCCTGGTTTTGAGCGAAGCTTCCAGATCCAGCGATGATCCGCGAAGCGACGTCCGATGATGAAGCAGGCGGTGTCGCCGAAGAACGTGCCAGCCAGCGCTGCCATTGCCGTTGTCCAAATCGGCAGGAGACCTTGATGGGCAAACAAGCCGCCCAGGATTGCGACGCTTTCGCCTTCCAGCGTGCTTCCGGCAAAAACCGCTAGAACGCCATACTCCCGCACGAGTGCATCAACGACATCAATCATGGAGTATGGGAGCTTTCCGGAACGCGCTGAAGCGCAACTGACGAGGGAGCAGTGAAGCATCGTTCCCTCTTTGACAACCAAGAATGTCCTTCATAACGGCAATTCAACGACAGAACCTGATCTGTCGCATCGATGCGCTTGCGCGGCTGGTTGTCTGAGGCTAGGCCGCTTGCATGACAACGACCGTCCGCTTCGCACCGTCCCCAACGGGGATGATCCACATCGGCAACGCCCGCACGGCGCTGTTCAACTGGCTGTTCGCGCTGAAGAGCGGCGGGCAGTTCATTCAGCGCTTCGATGACACCGATGTGGCGCGCTCCAAGCAGGAATATGCCGATGCGATCCTGGAGGACCTGCATTGGCTGGGCATTCGCCCGACGCTGGTGGACTATCAGTCACGCCGCTTCGCAATCTACGACGCGGCAGTCGGCCGCTTGAAGGATAGCGGGCTGCTTTACGCCTGTTATGAAACGCCGGAAGAGCTTGAACTGCGCCGGAAGATCCGCTTGTCGCGCAAGCTGCCGCCGGTTTACGGTCGTGAAGCCCTGAAGCTTTCGTCTGCCGACATTTCCGCGTTGGAGGCCGAGGGGCGGCGGCCGCATTGGCGCTTCCTGCTGCCGAACTACGAAACCGATCCGTTCGCCACGCAACGCACGGAAGTGCGCTGGGAGGATGTGGTGCGTGGGCCGCAAACCGTGGACCTCGCGTCCATGTCGGATCCCGTCCTAGTGCGCGAAGATGGAAGCTATCTTTATACGCTTCCGTCGGTGGTGGATGATATTGATCTCGGCATCACCCACGTCATCCGCGGTGACGACCACGTCACGAACACCGGCGCGCAGATCGCGCTCTTCAAAGCGCTGGGAGCGACGCCGCCGGCGTTCGGCCACCATAACCTGCTGACCACGAGCACCGGTGAGGGATTGTCAAAGCGCACCGGCGCCTTGTCGATCGCGGGCTTGCGGGAAGCGGGCATCGAGCCAATGGCGGTGGCTTCGCTGGCCGTTCTGATCGGCACCTCCGAAAGCGTCGAGCCGGTGCCAACCATGGAAGCGCTTGCCGACAAGTTCGACCCGGCTGCCACGTCGAAATCGGCAGCCAAGTTCGATCCGGCCGAAGTGGGTGTCCTGAACCGCGCCTTGATTCACCAGATGCCCTTCGATTCAGTGGAGGTGCGGCTGCGCGACCTCGGCATCGTTGGGGGGGATGCGCCGGCCTTCTGGGCGGTTGTGCGCGGCAATCTGGAAAGGGTGGCGGACGCGGGCCTCTGGTGGCGCATTCTCCGCGACGGTCCCGATGATGCGGATGCGCTTTCCGAGGAAGACCGGGCCTTTGTGGCCGAGGCTTTCGACCTCCTGCCGGCGGAGCCCTGGGATGGCTCGACCTGGAAGCAGTGGACCCAGGCGGTGAAGGATGCGACTGGCCGCAAGGGCAAGATGCTTTTCATGCCCCTGCGCGTTGCCCTTACGGGTCGGTTTTCCGGCCCGGAGCTCGCAGATCTATTGCCTCTTCTCGGTCGGGCAAGAACGTTGGCCCGACGACCCTGACGTTCCGTTCGGCGTCCGACATCGTTCGCGGCTTGGGTGGTTCCGGCGGCGGCGGCAGAGCCTGCGGCGCAGTCTCCTCCTTCGGTGGAGGGGCGATCACAGTGGGTTCGGCTTTCGGAGCGGGCACGGCGGCCGTCTGGTTGCCGCGCGGCAGGCTGTCGTCAGGCAGGACCTGGAAGGATGGGCTCGTTGTTTGAGTCTCAGGCTGGATCGCAGATGGGGCCGGATGCGGGGGAGCGACGGCCGTTATCGCCCCCGATCCAGTCGCAGGGGCGCAGCCGCAGGAGCCCGGCGCGGACGAATTCTCGTTGCGGTAAAGATTGGCGGTCGGAAGGGCGCTGTATGGCTGGTCTCCGTCCGCTGACACCATCGCCGACGCTTCTTGGTCCGGCACCGAATGGTAATAAAGCCGCATCTCCGTGGAGGGGCAGGAAGCTTGGCAGCTCCTGGCATCGCGTCCGAACTCTTCCTTCGTGACACCATAGGACAGGGGGAAGAAGTAGCCGTCACAGGTGCGCACGCACATCGTGCGCAGCTTTTGGGAGGATGGTGCGGCCGGGGCTGGCTGCGGCACGGCAGCTTCCTGGGGAAGCGCTGCTTGCTCGCGACAACCCGCTTCGTCGATCTCGCGCTGGATACGCCGCCGATCAGCCCGTGCATTGCCGCCGCCGTCCAGTTGCGCCCGCTCGCGGCTCAGCTGGTTGAGGTTTTCGTGCATGCGGTCGAGTGAGTCCTCGATGGACAGGCACAGATCGTCAGCCCCGTCGCGAGGACGGTAGCCGCATCCCATCTGCTGCCAGTCCGCTTCGGCAATGGCGATCTGCCGTTCCTGCGAGTCGAGAGCGCGGTCATAGCGACGGATCTGGTTTGTTGCCCCGGCGCCGCGGTTGGCGGCAACCAGATCGGCTTCGAGTTGACGGCACAGCTGAGAGGAGGCGGCTTGGGCGGCAGACGGGCTTGAGGCCAGCGCCGCCAGCACCAGCGCTGCCGCACCTGCTCCCCGCCATGACCAGCTCCGATGCATCATCCTGCGCACCTTACTCCCGAACCGCGCCGATCATGAAGCTCGATTGCGGCGAGCCTGTGCTTGCAGCGACGCCGACGCTCGTCAAAAAGCTTGCGGACGATGCATCCGCTGCGATGCTTCCACCACGGACAACGCCGTCATGTTGACGATGCCGCGCGAGGTTACGGAGGGCGTCAGGATGTGCGCGGGCTTGGCGATTCCAAGCAGAATCGGCCCGACATGCAGGGCATCCGTCATCATCTTGATCGTGTTCAGCGCGATGTTGGCCGAGTCGAGGTTCGGAAACACCAGTAGGTTGGCCTCACCCTTCAGCGTGGAGTGTGGGTAGGAGCGCTGCCGAAGCTGTTCCGACAACGCCGAGTCGCCGTGCATCTCGCCATCGCATTCGAGGTCGGGAGCGAGGCTGTGCAACAAGGCCGCGGCTTCCCGCATCTTGAGCGAGCTGGTGGTGTCTCGCGAACCAAATTCGGAATGCGAAAGCAGCGCTGCCTTGGGCTGGATCCCGAAGCGGCGGATCTCCTCCGCAGCCAGGATCGTCATCTGGGCGATCTCAGCGGCCGTGGGTTCTTCCGTGACATAGGTGTCGGTGAAGAAGGTCACGCCACGCTGCGAGATGAGCATGGACAGCGCGGAAAGGTCCCGGTCGGTGTTGTTTTCGTTGGGACCGATGATGATGCGCACATTGCGCAGGTGGCGCTCAAAGCGGCTTGTCAGGCCGCAGATCATGGCATCTGCATCGCCGCGTACCAACGCAATCGCCGAGATGGCCGTGGTGTCGGTGCGCACGAGGGTCCTGGCGCCTTCATGCGTCACACCACGCCGGCCGGCGCGCGCAAGAAGCGTGTCCACGTAGTCCCGGTAGCGCGGATCGTCTTCCGGGTTGATGACCTCGAAGTCGACGCCTGGCCGGATCTTGAGACCATAACGGGCGAGGCGCGTTTCGATGACGGCTGGGCGGCCCACCAGGATTGGTTCGGCGAGTGCTTCTTCAAGCACCACCTGGGCAGCCCGCAAAACCCGCTCATCCTCGCCGTCGGCAAAGATCACGCGTTTGGAAGCGGCCGACTGAGCCGCCGAAAAGATCGGCTTCATCACAAGGCCGGAGCGAAACACGAAGCGGTTCAGCCGGTCGACATAAGCGGTCATGTCGGTGATGGGGCGTCGGGCGACACCGCTTGCTGCCGCAGCCTGCGCAACCGCGGGCGCAATCCGCAGGATGAGGCGCGGATCGAACGGCGAGGGGATCAGGAAGTCAGGCCCAAACATCGGCGTGTCGTCGGAATAAGCACGTGCCGCGACATCCGATGGTTCTTCGCGCGCAAGAGTCGCGATGGCGCGAACCGCAGCCATCTTCATCTCCTCGTTGATGGCGGTGGCTCCGACATCCAGCGCACCACGGAAGATGTAGGGGAAGCAGAGGACGTTGTTGACCTGGTTCGGAAAATCGGAGCGGCCGGTGCAGATCATGGCGTCGGGCCGCGCCGCGCGCGCCAACTCCGGCATGATTTCCGGCGTGGGGTTTGCTAGCGCCATCACCAGAGGCTGGTGCGCCATCTCCTTCAGGAGTTCGGGCTTCAAAACGCCGGCTGCGGAAAGGCCGAGAAACACGTCGGCTCCCGGGATCACCTCCGCCAGGGTGCGGAACGGCGTGTCCTTCAGATAAGGCGTTTTCCACCGGTCCATCTCTTCCACGCGCCCGACATAGGCAACGCCATGGCGATCGGTGATCCAGATGTTTTCCGTTTGCGCACCCAGCGCAACGAGAAGGTTGAGGCAGGCGAGCGCCGCGGCGCCGGCGCCGGAGGTGACGATCTTGACCTCCCCAATCGTTTTGCCGGCGAGATCAAGCGCGTTGAGCACAGCTGCCGCCACAATGATGGCCGTGCCGTGCTGGTCGTCATGGAACACGGGAATGGCCATGCGAGCCTTCAACTGCTCCTCGACCTCGAAGCATTCCGGCGCCTTGATGTCTTCGAGGTTGATGCCGCCAAAGGTCGGCTCGAGCGCGGCCACGGTCTGCACCATCTGGTCGATCTCGGGCGCGTTGAGCTCGATGTCGAAAACGTCGATCCCCGCGAACTTCTTGAACAGAACCGCCTTGCCTTCCATGACCGGCTTGGAGGCGAGGGGCCCGATATTGCCGAGGCCGAGCACGGCCGTGCCGTTCGACACAACCGCCACGAGGTTGGCGCGCGTCGTGTAGTCGTCTGCCGCATCCGGATTGTCGCGGATGGCGAGACATGGGGCGGCGACGCCTGGCGAATAAGCGAGCGCAAGGTCGCGCTGATTGCCAAGCGGCTTCGTGGCCTGGATCTCCAGCTTGCCCGGCGTCGGGTAGCGGTGGAAGAACAGAGCATTCTGTTCGAGATCCCCGGAAGACGGCTTGTGGTCTTGTGTTTCGGTCATGGCGCCTTCTTTTTGCGTTCTGCTGTCCGCTGCTTCTATGCCATAGCGGCGCTCCGGCGCAGCCGTGTGACTGCCCAGCCGCCAGCGACGCCTTCCTGGTCCAGTGGTCTCAGGTCGCGCGGAAATAGCTCAGCCACAGGCGCAGTGTGTGCGCCTTGAGGCGGTACAGCAAGGTTGGCCAGCGCTGGCTCCAGTGGAACTTTTCGGGCTTGGTGATGGTGCTGGGCACCCCACGCTGGCGTGCCAGAGCCGGCACAATGGAGCGAACACGCACGCCCGTGATCCAGGGCGATTCCACGTAGTGGTCAACCGGCACGTGAAGCGGAAAGGCGCTGGCCATCAGGTCGCGCGCCGCGTCGCGGTCGATCAGGTAGGCTGCATTGCACGCCTGATGAGTGAGCGGACGCACGAGCGCATGTGTCGCATCGACGTTGCGCATGAAGCGCGTCAAGCCTTTGCGCTGCCACGACAGTTTCATCAGCATCCCGGGTCGGTAGGCCTGCAGCGCGTGCTGCAGCGTTTCGGTCCAGCCCGGCTCAAACACCGCGTCGTCTTCCACAACAAGAAGGAAGCGTTCCGGGCGTTCTGCCAGAAGTGTCCACGCTGCGACATGACTGAAATAGCAGCCCAGGTCGCCGGGTGTCGCTTCGCGGCCGTTTGCCTTCTCGAAATGCTCGTGATCCACGAGATCCGCCAAAGGCTGCGGCAAGCTGTTGCCCTCGAAAGCCGTCAATCGAACAAACGGCAACGCGGTTTCCTTCAGCTGGGCGCTGACTGCATCCCAACGCTCGGGCGAGCGGTCGAGGTTGATCACGCACACCAGCACCTCGCCGACGCCGTCACGGCGCGAGCGCGACCAGTCAATGGTCGCTTTCACTGGATGGTCCATGCGATGCAACACCCGACGCGCCTCCCTCAGTCGCGGGACACCACTTGCTGGCGCTGTTCGCCGAGCTTTGCCACGCCGAGACGGAGCTGGTCGCCAGCCCTCAGATAGACCGGCGGCTTCTTTCCGGCACCCACGCCGGGAGGAGTGCCGGTGGTAATCACATCGCCGGGCTCAAGCACCATGAACTCCGACAGGTAGGACACGATTTCCGCCACGGAAAAGATCATGGTGTCCGTGTTGCCGGTCTGGCTGCGCTCGCCATTGAGGTCCAGGAACATGTCGAGCGATTGCGGGTCGCCCACTTCGTCCGCCGTTACGATCCATGGACCGAGCGGTCCGAAGGTCGGCGCGCTCTTGCCCTTGATCCATTGGCCGCCACGATCCTTCTGGTAGTCGCGCTCCGACACATCGTTGCAGATCGCGTAGCCGAGCACATGCGAAAGAGCATCGGCTTTCGACACGTAATCGCAGCGCTTTCCGATCACCACCGCCAGTTCCACCTCATGGTCGAGCTTCAATGATCCGCGCGGCAGGAGGACATCATCGTCCGGGCCGCTCAGGCAGCTCGGCGCCTTCGAAAAGATCAACGGCTCCTTGGGGATCTCCGCTCCTGTCTCGGCGGCGTGATCCGCGAAGTTCAGCCCGATCGCGATGAAGTGCCCAGTGCGCGACAAGGGCGCTCCGATCCGAACGCTGTCTTCAACAACGGGCAGTTCATCGAGCTTGGCCGACCGAAGCTGCTCCAGAAGGTCAAATGACACGCTTTCAGGTCCGTAATCCGCCACAAGAGCGGATACATCGCGGATCGTGCCGTCGGCATGCAGAATGCCCGGCCGTTCCTGCCCCTTGGGTCCAAATCGCAAAAGCTTCACGCCGATCTCCGAATTGCTCGCATTGTTGTGACCTCAAAAAGCGGAGGGATAAAGGCCGCCATCGAGGATCAGGTTCTTGCCGGTGATGTAGCCAGCATGCGTGGAACACAGGAACGCGCATGCCTTGCCGAATTCCTCGGGGCGCCCGAGCCGTTTGGCCGGGATTTCACCACGCTGCTTTTCGTCGTAATCGGCTTCGCTCATCCCCGCCTTTTCGGCGGCGAACCGGCTTGTGCTGCGAATACGGTCCGTGTCGAACTTGCCCGGAAGAATGGAGTTGATCGTCACGTTGCGCCCCGCAATGGTCCGGCTCACACCGGCCAGAAAGGACGTGAGGCCGGCGCGCGCGCCCGACGAAAGATCGAGGCCGGCCAGCGGCAGATAAACGGACAGCGATGTGATATTGACGATCCGGCCGAAGCCGCGCTCGGCCATGCCGTCGACCACCGCCTGGATCAGTTCGAGCGGGGTCACGAAATTCTGCGTCACGCCTTCCAGAAGGGCCGCACGGTCCAACTGGCGGAAATCACGCGATGGCGGACCCCCATTGTTGTTGACGAGAATGTCCGGCTGCGGACAAGCGGCAAGCAGCGCTTTTTGCCCTACCGGGGTCGAGACGTCGGCCACGACTTCAACGACTTCAACCCCATAGGTGGTGCGGATCTCGGCAGCCGTAGCTGAAAGCGTTTCGGTGTTGCGGCCGTTGATCACGAGGTTGACGCCTTCTTCGGCCAGCGCCATCGCGCAAGCGCGTCCAAGCCCTCTGCTCGAGGCGCAGACGATCGCCCATTTGCCCTTTAGTCCGAGATCCATGCTTCTTCCTGCCCGCTCTTCCGTTGGTCAGTCGCGGTTAGGGACCTGCAGGCCGGCCTTTGTCCAGCGTTTTTCGACGGCAAGGTGGATCGGGATCGTTTGTGCGGTGAGCCCATGGTAGGGGCGGGTTCCTTTCGTTGTGAACGCCGATGCCGTTTTCCTCGCCCGCCCAGCCTGTTCCGCCGAAGCCGCCCCGATTCGAGATGCGGATGTCTGCGCTTTATGCCGTGGCCTTCCTGGCGATGGGGATCCACATCCCGTTTTTTCCGCTTTGGCTGCGGCACGTCGATTTCTCGCCCGAACAGATAGGCCTCATCCTTGCCATTCCGATGATCGTGCGAATCATTTCCGTGCCCGTCCTGACCGGCTTGGGAGACAAAGCGCGTGACCGGGCCGATGTCCTGTTCTTGTCAGCGGTGGCCGCCTTCTTCGCCTCGCTTGGCTACTTCTTTACCCCCGATTATTGGCTGGTGTTGGCCATCTCGGTCCTGATCGCAGCCTTTTGGACGCCGCACGTGCCCTTGATCGACAGCATCGCGCAGTCCGGCGTCCGTCGCTTTGCGACCGATTACACCCGGCTGCGCATCTGGGGTTCGATCGCTTTCGTGGTGATCAACCTCGCGGGCGGCGCAGTCCTCGGCGTCTTCGGCGCCGGCGCAGTGCCGGCTTTGTTTGCCGCCTCTTTGAGCCTGATGGTCGTGACCGCGCTCCTTGCGCCACGGCTTGGCAAGCCGCGCATCTCCTCGCCGCTCGGCGGGGGCTTTCTGAAGGGTGGAAGTGCGTTGTGGAGCAGGCCTTTCCTGCTCCTGGCCGGCGCTTGCGGGCTCATCATGGGCAGCCACGGCTTCCTGTATGCGTTCGGATCAATCTACTGGTTGTCGCTTGGAATTGACGACGCAACGATTGGCATTCTTTGGGCCTGGGGTGTGGTGGCGGAAGTCGCGCTCTTTGCGGTCTTTACAAGAAGCCTGGGCTTCCTGAACTCCAAACAGGTGATCATACTCGGCGGCAGCCTTGCCGTACTGCGCTGGGCCTTGTTTCCGTTGATCTGGCCCTTGGGAGGAGGCTTGCCCGGCTTCTTCTTTCTCCAAACGCTCCATGCCTTTTCCACCGGCCTGATGCTGATCGGCATCCAGAAGGTGATCGTTGAACTGATCGGAGAAGACCAGGCTGGCGCGGCCCAAGGCGTTGCTTATCTCAGCAACGGAACGGCGATGGCGCTGGTCACCCTCGGCGCGGGCTACCTGTACGAAGGCTTCGGCAGCGGCGGCTACTTTGCCATGGCTGTGCTTGCGGCAACCGGAACGCTGTTCGCCCTCATGGCTCAGCCCCAAAGATCCGCTTTAGGGGGGTAAAGCATCGATCCATCGTAGCGCAGCGCCGGGTCCCGGTCGCGCGCCAGAAGCAAAGGGCCGTCCAGATCCACGAAGGCTGCGCCTTGGGCAACAAGGGTCGCGGGCGCCATTCCAAGCGAGGTTCCGACCATGCAGCCAACCATGATGCCCAGCCCCGCAGCTTCCGCGTCGCGGCGCAGGCGGAGGGCAGCCGTCAGACCCCCGGTCTTGTCCAGCTTGATGTTGATAACGTCGTAGCGGTCGCGCAGCATGGCGAGATCATCCACGCCATGAGCGCTTTCATCGGCGCAAACCGGCACCGGTCGCGCAATTTGTGAAAGCAGGAGATCGTCACCGGCAGGCAGCGGCTGTTCAATCATCGCGATGCCGAGCCGCGCCGCTTCCGCCAGGTTGGGTTCCAGTGTTGCGGCGGTCCAGCCTTCGTTGGCATCCAGGATGATCCGGCTTCGGGGTGCCGCTTGGGCAACGGCACGCATGCGCTCCACATCGTCGGGGGTGCCGACCTTGACCTTGAGGAGCGGTCGCCACGCGTTTTCCCGTGCCGCTGCTGCCATGGCATCGGCTGTTGCGAGCGACAACGTGAAGGCCGTCTCAATCGGGGCGAGTTCGCCCAAGCCTGCAAGCTCGGAAGCACGCTTGCCCGCGAGCTTGCATTCGAGGTCCCAAAGCGCGCAATCCAAGGCGTTGCGTGCGGCTCCCGCCGGCATGAGCGCGAGCAACGCCTCGCGTCCTGCGCCTTCTTCGATCGCAGTTCGGGCAGCTTCGATTTCCGCACGCACGCTGGCGACGGTTTCGCCGTAGCGGCGATATGGCACGCATTCGCCCCAGCCGACCGCGCTACCTTCGCTCAACCGACAAACGACGACTTCCGCTTCCGTTTTGGATCCGCGAGCAATCGTGAAGGTGCCAGCGATTGGAAAAAGTTCCGTGGCAACAGAGAGTTCGCGCCGCATCAAACAACTCGTGAGTGTTGCCGCCAGCACCATGACAGCCATGCTGCGGCGGGCTAAGAAGACCTGATGTTGACCAAAGTCGAAGACGACGCAAGCGCCGAAGTGCTGAACGAGCGCGTGGCCTACCTTTCCGTGTCGGAAGAGGGCGACGCGCTGCATTGCGCGTTTTCGGGAACCTGGACCACGGTGACCGTTGCCCATGTCGACGAGCAGATGCGCGACCTGGAAGGATTGGCTGGCAAGCGCACGGTGCGGCTTGATCTCGGCGCGATCTCGGCGCTTGACACCGCCGGCGCCTGGTTGATCAAGCGGTTGGCACAGCGCCAGGCCGATGCCGGCGCAGACGTGGATTTCGTCCACGCTTCTGAAAATGCCGCCATCCTGCTTGATGCAGTGGACGAGATGGCGAAGCTTGAAGTGCCCGCTGCCAAGCCGTTCAAGTTCGATCCGCTCGCCCCGTTTGAAAAGGTCGGGAAGGGCGTCGTTTCGCTCGGCCACGATTTCGTTGCGGGCATGCACATCCTTGGATCAACCATCCAGGGCGCGCAGATGAAGCTCGGGCGCGGCCACGCGATCAACCCTGCCGCAATCGCTTCCCAGATCGACAAGATGGGCGTCGGCGCGATTCCTGTGGTCGTGTTGATGGCCGCGATCGTGGGCGCCATCATTGCGCAGCAGGGCGCCTTTCAGCTCCGCTATTTCGGCGCCGAGATCTTCGTGGTCGACCTCGTCGGCATCCTGATCATGCGCGAACTCGGTGTCCTGCTCACGGCGATCATGCTGGCAGGCCGGTCGGGCAGCGCGATCACGGCCGAGATTGGCTCCATGAAGATGCGCGAGGAAATCGACGCGCTCAAGGTGATCGGCCTCAACCCGGTTGGTGTCCTTGTGTTTCCGCGCCTGGTGGCGCTGGTGATCGCGCTGCCGTGCCTCACCATCATCGCGAATTTCGCGGCGCTTGGTGGCGCCATGTTCGTTGCGTGGAGCTATTCCGGCATTCCGCCGCAGGCCTTCGTGGATCGATTGCGCGATTCCATCGACCTCTCTTCCATTCTCGCCGGTCTGATCAAGGCGCCGTTCATGGCGATCATCATCGGCATCATCGGCTCGGTAGAAGGCATGAAGGTCGGCGGCAGCGCCGAGTCGCTCGGCCGTCAGGTCACCACCTCCGTGGTGAAATCCATCTTTATCGTCATCGTCGTGGACGGGCTTTTCGCCATGTTCTACGCGGCAATCGATTTCTAGAGGGCCGCGTGGACGCTTTTTCCTCCCCCACAACAGCAGAAAACCTGTCCCCGGGCACACGCCCAGGTGACAACCGGGAAGTCGTGCTTCAAGCGCGCGACGTCACCGTCTCGTTCGGCGAAAAGACGATCCTCGAGAACCTGTCGCTCGATGTTTACCGCGGCGAGATTCTCGGTTTCGTTGGCGGTTCGGGCACCGGGAAATCCGTGTTGCTGCGCACGGTTCTGGGCCTGAACAAGAAGCAGCATGGCACCATCAAGCTGCTTGGTGCCGACCTTGATGAAGTCGATGAAGCGACCCGCATGACGGTGGACATGCGCACCGGCGTCCTGTTTCAGCATGGCGCCCTGTTTTCCGCGCTGACTGTCCTGGAAAACATCCAGGTTCCTATGCGGGAATATCTCGACCTGCCTCCGAAGCTGATGAATGAGCTTGCGCGGCTGAAGATCGACCTGGTGGGCCTGCCGCAAGATGCGGCGCTTAAATACCCTTCCGAACTGTCGGGCGGCATGATCAAGCGTGCGGCACTGGCCCGTGCGCTCGCGCTCGATCCTGACATCGTGTTTCTCGACGAGCCGACGTCCGGCCTGGATCCAATCGGCGCGGCGGATTTCGACGATCTCGTTCGAACGTTGCGCGATACGATGGGGCTCACCGTCTACATGGTGACCCATGATCTCGACAGCTTGTTTTCAGTCTGCGACCGCATCGCGGTATTAGGCAAACGGCGCGTGATGGTGGACGGCACGATCGAAGACATGCTCAGGAGCGACGAACCCTGGGTGAAATCCTACTTCCGCGGCAAGCGGGCGCGCCAGATCGACCTCGAAGCAAGAGACGCCGAATAAATGGAAACCAGAGCCAACTACGTGATCGTGGGCATCTTCACGATCGCTGCGATCCTTGCGGCCTTCGGCTTCGTTTACTGGACCGCCGTCGTGGACAACCGCGGCGAAACCGCAACCCTTCGCGTGCGCATCCCCGGCTCCGCATCCGGCTTGGGGCGCGGCAGCGCGGTTTTGTTCAACGGTGTGAAGGTGGGTGACATCACCCGCGTCTTCATCGACCGCAACAATCCGACCGACGCGATCGCCGACGCTCAGATCGACATTTCAACGCCCATCACGCAATCAACGCAGGCTGACATTGGCCTCGCTGGTCTGACCGGCCAAGCCAACATCGAGCTAAAAGGCGGCAACCTCGCCGAACCGAACCTCTTGCAGGCTGCCCTGGAGGCCGGGGAGATCGCGCAGATCACCGCCAATCCGTCTGCGGTCACCAACCTCCTGCAGACTGCCCAGCAGATCTTCCGCAGGGCCGACTCCGTTCTGGTTGAACTCGAAGGATTCGCCCGCGACTCGCGCGGTCCGCTCACGGACACGGTGCAGAACGTGCAGGTGTTTTCCGAGTCGCTGGCGCGCAATGCCGCCGGCATCGACACGTTCCTGGCGAGCGTCAGCCGCTTGTCCACCACGCTCGACGGCGCATCGCAGAAGCTCGACGGCACGCTGACCGCCGCCGAAGGTCTGTTGAACTCGATCAACCGTCAGGAAGTGCAGCAGATCGTGGAAAACATCACCGCGTTCACTTCGACCTTGCGCACTTCAACGGAACAGTTGGACGAGATCGTCGGCGGCGTGGACTCAGCCGTGGAGTCGGTCAGTTCACTTGCGCAAGGTGCCACGGGTACGGTGGACCGCATCAATCGTGTTCTGGACGGCGTCGAGCCTGAGGTGATCCGCAACACGTTGAGCAACATCGAACAGGCTGGCGTGACCGCCAACAGGGCGATCAACGACTTTGCGACGGTGGCAGACCGCATCGGCAACCGGGCTGGCGACATCGATCAGGCCATCGCGGATGCGCAGCAACTCACCCAACGCCTCAACCAGGCGTCCGTGCGCGTTGATGGCATCCTGCTCAAGGTCGATAATCTGCTTGGTTCGGGCGAAGCAACAGGCTTGATTGCAGACGCCAGCGCCACGCTCTCCTCCTTCAAGCAGGTGGCGGATCAACTGAATTCCCGCATCGGCACGATCACCGATGGGCTAGCCCGCTTCACGGATCAGGGGCTTCGCAATTTTGAAGGGCTGATCTCGGATGGTCGTCGCGCCATCGGGCGCATCGAATCGTCCGTCAGCGACCTGACGCGCAACCCGCAACGCGTGATTACCGGCGGAGACGGTGCCGTTCGGGAATACGATGGGCGGGCGCGCCGTTGACAAGCTTCAAGCACAAAGCACAAGACACCAACTGTTCTTCCGTTCGCCGCCGCGAACGAAAGCAGGCGTAAGCGAGGTCCTTCGGGTGAAGTCCAAACGTCAACTTGCAGGCATTCTGGGCCTGTCGCTTCTGGTGTCCGGTTGTGCGCTGCTGCGGAGCGCCCCGCCGCCGCTCGACACCTATTCTCTTTCCGCGCCGACGGTCACGGAAGGTCCGCGTCGCCCCCGCATCCAGATCCTTGTTGCCGAGCCGACAGCGCTCAAGGCCCTGGAAGGCGAACGTATCGTTATCTTCCCCGCGCCCGACTCGATCGAGTATCTCAGCGGCGCGCAATGGGCTGACCGCCTGCCGCGCGTGATCCAGCTGAAGCTGGCGGATGCGTTCCAGCAGTCGGGGCGCTTTGGCGGCGTTGGAAAGCCGGGCGAGGGCCTAGCCATCGACTACCAGATCATCACGGAAGTGCGCCGCTTTGGCATCGAGGCCTTCGGCGCATCCGGAGCCGTGGTTGAACTGAACGTCCGCCTCCTGAACGACCGTACCGGCGTGGTGCGCGCATCACAAACATTTACCGCACGCGCGCCGCTGGGCGGTGGTGAGGGGAATGCCGCTTACGTCAACGCCCTGGACGCTGCCTTTTCGCAGGTCGGTGCCGACATCATTCGTTGGGCTGCGTCCTCGATCTAGGCATCAGAATGAACCGGCGCGGTTTTCGCGCCACCGGGACCAACAAAAAAGGCGGGCCGAGTGCCCGCCTTTTCTTTTGCTTTTGTTGCCGGTGTTCTGCCCCTAGCGCAGGCGCCCGCTGGTGTGAGCGAGCATCGTGTAAACCTTGCCCGTGTCGGACGACAGGTAGGTTTGCGCCATCAGGTTGTCGCGGTCATTGCGCGTGACATCGGCCAGCAGCTTCTCGAAGTCGTCGCAATACCGGTCCACGGCGGTGCGGAACTCCGTGTCGCCTTCATATTTGCGGCGGATCTCATCGAAGGTCTGCTGACCCTTGAGGGTGTAAAGCCGACGCGTGAAGACGTTGCGCTCGCCCTTGCGGTATCGGTCCCACAGCTCGATCGACGCTTCGTGATCGATAGCTCGCGCAATGTCGACGGACAGTGAGTTGAGCGATTCCACCACATGCAGCGGCGAGCGGGCCGGAGTTGCCGGGCGCGGCGCTGCGGATGCAGGGGGTTCTTCCCGCGATGCGCCGCGAAGAAGATCGCGCACCCAGCCGCCGCCGCTTGGGGCGGCCGGTGCAGCCTCCGAGGCTGGCGTCAACCGAGCCACCGGCTGCGCCTGCGCTGGCGCGAGTTCCGGAGTCGGTTGCGCCCGTGGCGCTTCCGGTGCCGGCGGCGTGATCACCGTTGCGGTGGTGGGGGAAGCTGGCTGAAGCGGTTCCGCAGGCCGCGGAGCAGGTGCGGGCACAGGTGCCGGTGCGGCCTGGCGAGGTGCCGTCTTCTGCGAGGCATCAAATGCACGGCCGGATTTTGCCACGATATCCGACAGTTCCTTCAGCGCGTTAATCTGTTCGGTGACAGCGCGCCGCATGGCTGATGTCGATTGCTTGGTTTCCTCCGGAAGGTCCAGCACACCCTTCTTGAGTTGTGCGCGTGTTTCTTCGAGATCCGAGCGGATCGCGTCGGCCGTCTTCTTCATTTCCACGGTCGCTTCAGAGAAGCGCTCGGTTGCAGACTCCACCACCTCCGAGATCGCACTGCGGATCTGCTCGGTAGAGCTGCGCGTGCGGCCTTCCGCGCGCTCAAGCGCCCGCCCGACCAGGTCTTCAAACGAGCGCATGGTGCGCTCGATCTCTTCCGATTTCTTGACGAGGCCTACAGCGAGTTCTCCCAGCGCCGCCTGCCGGTCGTCCAAGGTCGAGGCCAGCGTGCCCTGTGCGGAGCCCAGAAGCTCCGATGCGCCCGACAGCATCTTGCCATGCTCGTCGAAACGGCGGGCAATAGCGGCAATGTCCTTCAACGTGCTGGATGACAGCTCCGTGAGGCGGCCGGCATTCGCGTCGATCAGCCGGCTCGAGCTTGCAAAGGTCTGCGCCGCGCGTTCCGTGGTGGTCGCAAAGGACTGGGTGGTGGTGGACAGCTTGTCATCGATCGAGCTGAGGTTGCTCGCCGCCGATTGCACCAGGTCACCCAGACGCTCATTCGACGCCGACAAGCGCTCGATCAAGTCGTTGACGCCCTCGGTCAGCGTGTTGCGCGCACCTTCCACCGCCGACAGGGTTTCTGCCGTACGGCTTGCCAGCGCATTCACGAGCGTGGCGTTTTCGGCCCGCAGCCGTTCGGCAGCCCGCTGCGTGGCATCTTCGATGTTGGCCTGAAGAACCGTGCCGCTCGCCGCAAACTTTTCTACGAGCGGGCGCGCAGTCTCGTCCAGGAGGCGCGCGATCTCGTTGGAACGATGCGCCAACATGGCGCTGAGATCGCGGGCATGGCGCTCGATGGTTTGAGCGGCTTCGCCTGTGCGCTGGCCGATATGCGCGTTCACGGCGTTGAAGGTCTCGGCCAACTCGGCCGCGCTGGCGGCAAGCTTGGCTTCCGCCGCTTCCACCTGCTCGTTCAGCTTGTCCCCGATGGTTGAAGCACCGGCTTCGAGGCGGTGGTTGATGTCGCCAAGCTGCTCGCTGACGCGGTTCGCGAGCGCACCCATGCTGGAGGTCAAGCGGCGGTCCGCCTGGTACAAGGCGCCTTCCAGTGCCTTCGTCCGGCTGTCGAGCAGCTCGTTCGCCTGTTCCGACCGTTCGGCAATGCGGCGATCGGCTTCTGCGAAGATGTCGGCAAGCTCCTGCGCCCGCGCCGCGAGCATTGCGGCTGTTTCTTCGGCGCGGCCGGCCAAGCGCCCGTCGTTGGCCTCGAAGGCTTGGGCGATCTCTTCAACCTTTGCGAGCAAGGCGCCGCTGGCGCTTTCAGCCCGTGCCGACAACTGCCGGTCGGTTTCGCCGAGCGTATCGACGATTTCCTGTGCGCGTGCCGTCAGCAGGCTGCCGCTTTCCGCGACGCGATCGGCGAGGCGGCGATCCGTGGTTTCGAAGAGACGCGAGAGTTCCTCCGTACGCGCAGTTACGAGATAGCTGCTGTCCGTGAAGCGATCGGCAAGCGTTTGGTCTGCCTGTTTCAGAACACGGCTGAACTCTTCTGTGCGTGCGCCAAGACCCATGGCGCCATTCGTGAAGCGTTCGGCGAGCGCCTGATCGGCTTCCTGGAGGATCCGCGCAATCTCTTCCGAACGCTGCTGCATGGTGCTGTCGGTGGCTGCGATGCGCTCTGCGATGCGACGGTCGGTTTCAGCAAGAATGGTTTCGATCCCGTCGGTGCGATCCCGCAGAAGCGTGCTGCTTTCGCTGAACCGCGCCGCCAGCCGCTGGTCGGCGTCCACAATGGCGCGGGCAAGGTCCTCCGCATGGGCAGCCAACTGGTTGCCGCCTTGGGCAAAGCGAGATGCCAGGCGCTCGTCGAGCGTTTCGAAGCTCTGCTCGATGTCTGCGGCGCGGGTTTTGAGCAAGGTGGCGCTTTGCAGTGCCCGCTCGCGCAGGCGGGTGTCGGCCTGGTCCAGGGCGCTGGCAATCACATCCGCACGCTCGGTGAGGTCGGCACCGCTCCGGTCGGCGCGTTCGCGCAGGCGGGTGTCGGCCTCTTCCAAGGCGCGCGCGATCACCTCGGCGCGTTCGGTCAAGCCGGCTTCGCTCAGGGCAGCTCGATCGCGCAGCTTTGCATCGGCCGCATCAAGGGCCCGGCTGATCGCACTGGCGCGCTCGGCAAGAACCGAGCCGCTTTCTTCCGCCCGTTCGCGCAGGCGGGTGTCGGCTTCTTCCAGGGCACGCGCGATCACCTCGGCGCGTTCGGCCAGGCCCGCTTCGCTCAGCGCCGTGCGGTCGCGCAGTTTCGCATCGGCCACATCCAGGGCACGACTGATGGCGCTGACCCTTTCGGCGAGCACTGCGCTGCTTTGTTCGGCCCTTTCGCGCAACCGGGTATCGGCGTCTTCCAGCGCCTGGGAAATGACGCTCGCGCGCTCTGCGAGGTCCATGCCGCTCTGCTCGGCCCTTTCGCGCAACCGTGCATCGGCGTCTTCGAGAGCCTGCGAAATGACGCTCGCCCGTTCCGCGAGGTCCATGCCGCTCTGCTCGGCCCGATCGCGCAGCCGTGCGTCCGCCTCTTCCAGCGCCCGCGTGATTGCGCTTGCGCGCTCGGCGATGTGAGCGCCGCTTTGTTCGACGCGCACGTGGATCTGGCGATCCGCGTCGCTGAAGGCGGCGGCGATTTCGTCTGCGCGCGCAGTGAGTTGCGCTGCTGTTGCGTCGATTCGGTCAGCCAAACGCTGGTCGACGTTGATGAAGGCCTTGTCGGCCTCTTCATGCAAGGAGGAGGTGACTTCCATCAAGCGGTCGCGCAGGGCCGATGCCACAACGCCCGCGCTCCGCTCCAGCGTGCCGCGGACATTGTCCACGCCCGTCGCCAAAGCAGCCTCCATCGTGCGCGTCCGCTCTTCGATGATGCCTGTCTGGTTGCGGAAAGCCTGGTCGAGCCGTTCGGCATCCGAGGCCAAGGCAAGCGAAACGCTGGCCGCACTGGTGGCAAGCGCGTCGCTGAGCTCGGAGCGTCCGTTCGCCAGCAATTCGCTGATCTGGCGCCGGCTTTCAGCGAAGGACTGCGAGATTCCCGTGCTGCCTTCGGTAATGGCGCGAAGGTGAAGCGTCACTGTGTCGTCGATGGCCGAACGCGTCTCGTTGAGCTTCTGCAGGTCGTCTTCCATCACGCGCGACAGGAAGCTGCGGCCTTCCGCGAGCTTGCCAACGTGGTTGGACACCGCCGCGTCGATGTCGCTTCGCACCTCGTTCAGGCGTGACAGATCGTCTTCGATCGCACGGGTGAGGGCTGCGCGCCCTTCCGCCAGCTTCTCGACCTGGCCGCTCAAGGCGTTGTCAGCCTGGAGACGTGCGTCCGCAAACCGCTGAAGGTCCTTTTCCAGCGTCTGGATCAGCCGTTCACGGCCTTCGTCGAACCCGCGGATCTGGTCTGTGATGACGGCATCAACGGCATAGCGGGCTTCCGCAATGCGCTGCAGGTCGGCATCCAGCACGACACTGAGGCGTTCGCGGTTTTCCGCGAAACGGCGCTCCTGCTCATCCAACGCCGCAGCCATGCGGCGGGCGTGCTCGTCCACGGAAAGGTCGATGCCCTCGCGAGCCGCGCCGAGCGTCGCCTCGATGGAGGTGCGGGCGTCTCCGATGCGGGTCTCGAAGCCGGACACGGTTTCGTTGATCCGGGAATCGAAGCCCGAGACGGCGTCGCCGAGCGACCGATCGATCGTGGCCTCGCTGTTGCGCAGCGAGTCCTGCAAGCGCACCACGGCATCTTCCACCTTTGCGGCGATGCGCACATCGGCACCGCCCAGGCTGTTGCCGAGCGATGCTTCGGCATCACGGAAGCGAGCTTCCACGGCTGCGGCTGCATCCTGGACGAGAGCGCCCAACCGGCTGGCGGCATCGCCCACAACCATTTCCACGCGATCCGTTGCGCCGGAAAGCGATTGGCCCAGCGCCGCTTCGCCGTCGCGGAACTGTGTTTCCACCTGCGCGGCGGCATCGCGGATCAGGGTCGACAAGCGTCCTGATGCGCTGCCCAGCCGGTCATCCAGATGGTTGGTGGCATCTGCAAGAGCGGTTTCGATGCTCGAGCGCGTGTCTTCGGCAGCTGACGTAAAGGCGGCGCGGGCATCGGACAAGGAGACGTCGATGCGGGTGCGCGCATCTTCCAGCTTGCGCAGATCTTCGTCCAGGTCGGCGCCCAAGGCTTCCCGGCTCGCTTCCAAACGTCCGCTGAAGTCGGCCGCGCGCGTTTCCAGCATGGTCGATGCCGAGAGAACGAGGTCAGCCATTTCCGAGCCGATCCGCGCCTTGCCTTCGTCGATTACCGTGATGAGATCCTGGCGACCGGTGTTGAAGGTACCTGCGATGTCGCGGGCCCGCTCCATGAGCGTTTCGTTGATCGAACGCGCGCGCGCATCCAGAGCGGCATCAAGCCGTTCGGCGTTGGCGTCGAGGGTCATGGCCCGCGTTTCAAACGCGCTGATCAGCGCTTCGCCGCGTTCGCCCAGCGTGCGCTCGATGCCGCCGATCTTCAGCTCGATCTCGTCGCTCAGGTTGCGGCTGGCATTGCCGAGCACGGAAACCACGCTGGCCATGCGGTCGTTTAAGACGTCGCTCAGAGCATGCTTGGCGTTGTCGGTGTGCTGATCAAACGCTGCAACACGCGTGTCCAGCATGTGGGCGAAGGCTTCGCCGGAGGTGGTGATCCGATCGCCGATCGTGTCAATACGCGCGTCGATCGCCGCTTGCACGGCAGCGCCTTGTTCGCTGAAGCGTGCGAGCAGCGCTTCGCCGGAACCATTCAGGCTCGAGGTCAGGCGGGCAGTGACGCTGTCGATGTTGCCGCTGATCTGCGCGCCAGCCTGGTCGAGCTCGTCCTTCAACTGTTCATGCGCACCCGCAATGGAAGCGCGCACGCGCTCTGCATGGCTGACGACGGCTTCGCGTTCGGCGCCGAGCCCGTCCACAAGCGAACGGATGCGGGTTTCGTTGGCCGAATAGGCCCGTTCCAGCTCGTTAACTTCCGTATGAACGAGTGTTTCGAGTTCAACGGCCCGCGCCAGGGTGCGCTCGATGCCTTCGCCCATGGCCGCCACTTCACGGCGAATGGCCTGGCCGACCATCATGACGCGGTCCTGCGCCATGGTTTCGGGCTGTGCCAAGCGCATCGCGACTTCCGAGATGGACTGCGCGGCAATCCGCATTTCCTGTGCCCGGCGGATCATCACGGCAAAGGCCCAGAACAACATGGGCGGCAGAACAGTGCCCGCGGCGAGCCCAAGAACGGACGGGTCGGCCAGGATCTGCGGATAGCTCGCGGGCTGCCAAACGCCCGGCCCATACAAGGCGTTCGCCAGAAGCGCACCGCCACCGACCCAGGCGGTGGAAAGCACGGTCGCGCCCCAGTATGCGGCGCGCGACGGGCGGCGTTCCAAGGCGAGCGGTGGCCGCGATGTGCGGAAGCGATCATCGTTGGCGGGTGCGAAAGCAACAGGCGCAGGTTCTGCCCTGCGCGGCTGGGTCGTCGGTGCTGTATCCGCGGAAGCACTTGCTGCAGCAGGAGCCGCTGACCCGGCGGCCGCAGCCGGTACGGCTTGCTCCGGCGCATTCAGATGGTCATCGAAGCTAACAGACTCGCTCGGTGTCTGAGCGCGCTGAGCTTCTTCCGACGGTCCTTGGACTGTCTTTTGAGCAGGCGTGCCTGTCGGCCCGGAATAGAACATCGCATCATCGAGATCGAGTGTGTCGTCTTCCGCTGAACGCGACACATCATCGATTGCGATCTCACGGCGCGCAGCGTCGGCCCGGGTCACACTCTCTTCGTTGGACCGACCCTCGCGCGCCAGTTCCTCGGCGGCTTGCGAAATCTGGGCTTCGAGGTCTTCCATCGAAGCGGCGACATCGAGGTCGCCGTTCAGATCGAAGGCCAGCGCGTCCTCCAACTCCTTGCTGACGTCCTGCTCCTCGATGGAGCGATCGGGCTTACGGCTAGGAGAGAGTTTGAAAGCCATGTGACGCTACCCCGTACTACGATGGAGAAACACGCCTTGGACCGAGGTCAGGCCATCCCATCATTCACCAGCGTATCGTAGTGGCACAAGTTGCAGAAGAAAACCAACATCTGGCTGGATGCGTAAAACTTTAAACACAGGGTTAATGGCGGCCTTGTGGAAGCCTCGATATTAAGCCCGGCAACCAAGGTGCCGTTAACCCGCCAGCGACCTCGATTTGGTACCTCGGGGTTCTGATTTTTCTCGTATTGGAATCAAGAATGGCTTTCGCGGCAAGCACTTCCTGGCCAGCGGCTTCAATCCCCGGCGAAGCGGCAACGCAATCGACTGGAAAGCCGATCGACCTTGCGCACCTGGCGCGCCAGACCCTGGGAGACCGTAACCTCCAGCGCGAAGTGCTTGCGCTTTTCAGGGACCAGGCGGTAGCGGTGGATCAAGGCATCGATGAAGCCACTCCGGAAGAACGTCGCTTTCTAGCACATGCCTTGCGCGGGTCGGCGGCCGGCATTGGTGCCTTCGCGCTGTCGCAATGCGCGACCGAGCTTGAACACGACCCTGAAAGCGACGGCGCGTGCACGAAGCTGCGGGCCTCGATTGCCGACACGCTGCGCTTCATAACCGAAATCGGGACCTGAGCCGCAGCCTGTGACCATTGATTGACAGGCCCGGGAGAAAGCTTATCTCGGGAAAACCATCAGCCGGAACAACGCATGACCAACATCACCTTCGTTGCCTTCGACGGCACGCGTTTCGAGATCGACGCTCCCAACGGCTCGACCGTCATGGAGAACGCGTTGCGCCATTCCGTGCCTGGTATCGAGGCCGAATGCGGCGGCGCCTGCGCTTGCGCAACCTGTCATGTTTACGTCGATGAGGCGTTCACCGCGATCGTGGGGGAACCCGAGGCGATGGAAGAAGACATGCTCGACTTCGCCTATGATGTCCGCCCAACATCACGCCTGTCCTGCCAGATCAAGGTGCGCGACGAGGTGGAAGGCCTCGTGGTTCACGTGCCGGAGCGCCAGGGCTGACCGTCTTACATGCGTTCCATGCGCACTTTCAAAAGGCGCAGGATGCGGCTTTCGAAGTTGATGCCCTCGATCTTGTCGAAGCGCTCTTGAGCCTTGTCGTGGGCTGCAAGGACCTGTTCCGTCACGGCTTCGACCTTCGCCTGAGCGTCCGCGCAGGTCTTGAAGCGGCCGAGGCCCGCAATGGCGGTTTCCAGATCGCGCGCATGGTTCTTCGCGATGATCACGTGAGATTCTTCGTGCCGCTTGATGTCGGCTGAAAGCGTATCCCAGATCAGCGCCACGTCTTGTTCGGCGCGCCGCCGCATCTTCCAGCGCGGTAGGATCACCTTGGCGCGAACCGTCACCCCGACCTTGGCGATCCGGCAAAAGCCTTTCTGTTCCGCGTAGCCGACCTTGGAGGTAAACTCCATTTGGGTGGCGCCCGGATGTCGCTTGCCCGTGTTCTTCATCTGCGGGCCGCGTTTCGAAAGCTCCTTTTCGAGCTCTTCGAGCGTGCGGCCGCCGATGCTGAAGTAGCTGTAGCTTTTCAGCATGGAGGCGGCAGGCGCGGGCGCGGCAAGCGCCGTGAGCCCAATCGCCAGGGCCAATACCCGCACAACCTGCTTCATCACCGGGATCTCCGTTCCATCCGACCATGCGCTACACGCTCTTCGAGGGCAATGGCGCCTGGGTCTCGTGCTGCCGCTTGTGGCTCCGGCGTTGCATTTGCGCCGCGTCCGCCCCATAGCGCCAGCATGGCAACAACCAGGATCCCCGCCCGACAGTGGCGTTTGGCGCACGGACGAGCTTTGACGCTTGGTCCTGCGGCGCAGATCATGGGCGTCCTCAACGTCACGCCCGACAGCTTTTCCGACGGGGGCCAGTTCACAACGAACGATGCCATCTTGCGGCAGGCCGGGCGGCTGGTTGAAGAAGGGGCGGTCATCATCGACATCGGCGGGGAGTCGACGCGGCCCGGCCACAAAGCGGTTTCGCCGCAGGAAGAACAGCGGCGAGTTCTCCAGGCGATCGAGGCTGTCTCGCAACGGTTCGATGTGCTGATCTCCATTGACACCTACCGCGCCGAAACCGCGCGCCTTGCGGTGGATGCGGGTGCCCATATCGTCAACGACGTTTGGGGGCTGCAGCGCGAGCCTGGCATCGCGGAGGTTGCCGCCGCGACCGGGGCAGGGCTGGTGATCATGCATACCAACCGCGGCCGCACTGCGTTGCCGGATCCCATTGAAGACCAGCAGCACTTTCTTTCGCGCTCTCTTGCCATCGCCGCACAAGCGGGCGTCGCCGAGGGTCAGATCGTGCTTGATCCCGGCTTCGGCTTCGGCAAGGAAACGGTGGAAGCGAACATGGCGCTGATGGTCCGCGCCGCCGAACTTCACGGCCTTGGGTTTCCCTTGCTCGTGGGCACCTCGCGAAAGCGCTTCATCGGCACCCTGACTGGGCGTGAACCGGGCGACAGGGCGGCCGGCACGGCGGCAACCAGCGTGATCCTGCGGCTCGCCGGATGCGCCCTGTTTCGCGTCCACGATGTCGCGATCAACAAGGACGCGCTGGCGATCGCCGATGCTATGCTGGCAACACGCATGGCAAGCGAGGGCACGGAAGCTTGAGATACACGATCCGGTTGATGAACTGCGCATTCTTCGCGCGACACGGGGTGCTGGAAGAAGAAGCACGGCTCGGCCAGCGCTTCTTTGTTGATGCCGTGCTCCATGTGGAAGGCGGCGATGCAGTGGAGTCTGATTTGATCGAGGGCACGGTCCATTATGGACAAGCCTTCCAACGCATCGAGCACATCGTCACAACCACGCGGCGCGCACTGATCGAAACGTTGGCTCTGGACATCGCCCAGTCGCTTTGCGCCGGGTTTCCGCAGATCCAGGTGGCAGAAGTCACCGTCCGGAAGCCAAGCGCTCCCGTTCCTGGCGTCCTGGATTACGTTGAAACCACCGTGCGCTGGCCAGCGGATGGCTGAGCGCAGGCACCACGCCTTCATCGGGCTGGGCGGCAATCTCGGTGATCCGAAGGCGACGATGCGGGAAGCGCTTCTGCTTATTCAAAGCGATGCCATTCGCGTGGAAGCCGTGTCTTCGCTTTACCGCACGCCGCCCTGGGGCAAGGTTGACCAACCCGACTTTCTCAACGCAGTCGCATCTCTTCGAACGGCCCTTTCACCGCAATCGCTCCTTCAAGCCTGCCTCGAAGGGGAACGGCAACTCAAAAGAGAGCGCAAGGAGCGGTGGGGCCCGCGTCTGATCGACCTGGACATCCTTTGGTTCGACGGCCTTGCGGTAGCCGAACCGGAGCTTGAACTGCCGCATCCGCGGATCACCGAACGCGCCTTCGTTCTCGTGCCCTTCGCGGAGCTCGCCCCCGACCTGGTGCTCAAGGGCCGTTCGTTGCGCGATTGGCTGTCCGGGGTCGATCGAAGCGGCATCTCCGTCGTGGAGCCAGGCGCTGGTTGGGCGCTCGGCTGATCGATTAAACCGGCGCGCTGTCGCCTTCTTCCATTCGGATTGCATCGGCGGCGCCGTCGTTCATGGCGCGCCCGCGACGCTTGGGCGTAGCGAGCGGAGCAGGAACGGGCATGTTGCCCTTCATGAAGCCGCGGCCGGCCTGCAGGCCGCCTGCAAGTTGGGCTTCGAACCGTGCATCGTCGCGCCGACGCACTTCGGCGATGGTTTCGGCCGCTTCTTCGTCATCGACGCCTAGGTGCTGCAAGGCAGTTTTGCCGAAAACGAGTGCGGATTCGAAGGTCTCGCGCATCTGGTACTCCACGCCCTCGCGCAGCAGCTCCATGGCCACGCCGCGATCAAAGGCGCGCGCGAAGACCGGGATCAGCGGGAACTCCTCACGCATCTGCTCGGCGATCCGCACGGCAACGTCGCCCTTGTCGACGCAAATCAGCACCGCCTTGGCCCGGCCTGCGCCGGCAGCATGGAGAATGTCGAGCCGCGCACCGTCTCCGTAATAAACCTTGAAGCCGAAATTGGAGGCAGCCTGGATCATCTCGACGTCGTTGTCGATGATCGTGACGTCCACGCCGCGCAGAAGAAGCGGCTGCGCCACGATCTGGGCGAAGCGTCCGAAGCCGATGATCAGCACTGTGCCGTTCAGGCCATCGGCAACATCCACGTCGGCAAGCGAGGGCTGGTTTTCGGGCGTGAAGCGCCGATGCACGATCAACGCCAACGGGGTTACCACCATGGACATGATGACGATGGCGGTCAGCGTGGCGTTGGCCTGTCCGTCGATGATCCCGGCAGTCTGGGCGGCACTGTAAAGCACAAAGGCAAATTCGCCCCCTTGCGCCATCAGCACGGCGCGGTCGAGCGACTCGCGATGCGATGAGCGGAGCCGACCCACGACGTAGATGCCGGCACCTTTTACGACCATGTAGGCCAGCGTGTAGAAGGCGATCAGGTCCCAGGTCGCGGCCACCACGGCGAGATCGAGCGACATGCCCACCGCGAGGAAGAAGAGGCCAAGAAGAATCCCGCGGAAGGGCTCGATATCCGCTTCCAGCTGGTGGCGAAACGTCGATTCCGAAAGGAGAACGCCGGCAAGAAAGGCACCCATGGCCATGGAAAGCCCGCCAAGCTGAAGTGCGAGCGCCGATCCCAGCACCACCAGAAGCGCCGCAGCCGTCATCACTTCGCGCGCATGGGCGTCCGCCAGAATGCGAAACAGCGGGTTCAGGAGATAGCGGCCGGCAACGATCAGGGCGACGATGCTTCCCATCCCGATCGCAATCGAAAGCAGTTGGCTGAGGATGCTCGCTTCGCCATGGTCGCCCGAAACGGGCCCGAGGAAAGCGACAAGCGCCAGAAGCGGCACGATCGCAAGATCCTCGAGAAGCAGGATGGACACCACGCTTTGCCCCGCCTCCGATGACATGTCGCCGCGGTCTTCCAGAACCTGCATGACGATCGCCGTCGACGTCAGAACAAAGCCAGCGCCGGCAACAAAGGACTGAATGAGGGTGAAGCCCGTGAGGTAACCGACAAGCGTCAGGAGCAGCGCGCAGAACCCGACCTGAAGGACGCCCAAACCAAAGATCTGCCGCCGCAGACCCCAAAGGCGCGACGGGCGCATTTCCAGTCCGATGATGAAAAGAAACATCACCACGCCGAGTTCGGCAACGGACAGAATGGACGCAGGATCATAAAACAAGCCGAGCCCAAATGGGCCGATCAGGAGCCCGGCGGCAAGGTAGCCGAGGATAGAACCGAGGCCCAAGCGCTTGAAGATCGGAACCGCGATGACACCTGCTGCAAGCAACGCGACCACAGGCAGGAGGTCGACCCCGTGGTGAGCGGCTTCGTGTTCCATGATGGCCTCGCGTCAACTGAATCGTCGGCGCGCTGGCCGATGTGTTCAGTCATACAACGGCGAAGGCCGATCGCAAGTGACGGGCTGCTCAGTTCTTGGCGACGGTGCCCACCGCGGTGGCGTCCACCCGCTTCAAGCTCATGCCGATCACGGGCACCATGTCGTCGCTGACACGCACGGAGATGGTCACATTCATCGTGTCTTGATCTGCCAGCCGCGCCAGCATGGCGCCGCGCAGTTGCGAACGGTTCAAGCCGAACACAGCCTTCTTTCCGTCCACGCTGCCAGAGATCACGTCTAGGCCCTTGCCTGCAGCGCCATCCAGGAAGGTGCCCGAATAGCTCTTTCCCTTTTTCTCGAAGGATGCCGACATGTTCTGCATGAAGACACCGACGCGGCAGCCGCCATCAAGAGCCATGCCGGTCTTTTCGGCGTGGCTCGAACCCTTGAAGTGGCAGTTGAACTTGGTGCCCTTGTATTTGCCAGCCACGACTTCGCCGGCACCGGCCCAGGAGCCCTGGACGCCTTCAAAAAAGGTCTTGTCGTCTTCGGCCGCCATCACGGGTGAAGCCGCAGACATGAGGGCCGCAAGAAGTGCCACGGCAGAAGCAAGAGCGCGTTTCATTACAAGAAAACCCGAAGGAACCAGAAAGTCGGAGACGTGAGATTGACCATGCAGCCGAATGGTTAACGGTTGGTAGCCGGAGCGTTTTCTTTCGCGTCGCCATCCTGTTGCGCCCTCGTGAAAGCCGTGAGCGCCTGGAGGAAATCGGCGATGCCCGGTCGTCGCACGGCCATGAAGGGCAGTGGCCGCGCGGTTTCCATGGCAGCGAGCCCGATCCGCGCCGTCATCATGCCATTCACCACGCCTTCGCCGAGCCGTGCCGACAGCCGTGCCGCTAGGCCCTGCCCCACCAGTTGCTGCACGAGACTGTCGCCGAAGGCCACCGTGCCGGTGATCGCAAGATGCGCAAGAACGTCTCGCGCGATGCGCATGAAGCCGAGCGTGCCGGGCCGCCCGCCATAAAGGTGAGCGATCCGCCGGATCAGCCGGGCGGCTTCAAACACCACGTAAGCGACATCGAACAACGCGCGCGGGCTCACGGCCGTCACCAGGCTTACGCGCTTGGCAGCATCCAGGATCATGATGCGTGCGCGGGCATCCAGCGGCGTCAGCAACTCCGTTTCAGCCAGCCTCAGCCGATCCGTTCCGTCAATGATGTCGTCGCGCAACGCATCCATCGCACGTCGACCGGCAGCCGTTTCCGGTTTGGAAGACACGAAGGCGCTGAGGTCGTCGGCAAGGCGCTGGGCCTCCTTGGGATCGCCGCTCGCAACGACCTGCGCTGCGCGAGAATGAAAGCGCTCGATGGAGCGGAGCCGCGCAATCGCCAGAACTTCGCGTGAGATGATCACTAGCAGGGCAAGTGCGGCCACAACCGCAAGTCCCGCGCCAAGCCAGCCAAGCCACGGTGCCCTGGCAAACAGGTCGCGGATCAGCGCATCGACCCACAAGCCAAGTGCAAGAGAGATCAGGGCACCGACCGCGCCGAAGAACACGGCCGTCAGCGGCGACCGCTTGCGCCGTGGTGTGGCCGGCGGCGGATCTGCCACCACCACGTCCGGCTCGTCGAAGATGTCGTACTCGGCAGCGCGCACGGCCGAACTGTCCTTGATGGCGCGTGGCGTACGCGGCGGCAGGGGCGCTTCCGACCCCTTCGGAGCCTCCACCTTGAAAGCGGCGGGACGTCGTGGCGGTTGCGGCGGAAGGCTCACGCGAGTTGGTCTCCCAGCAGGAACTGCAAAGCCCGGTCGAGCCGGATATGAGGCAGGGACAGGGTCAGACCGGAAGCACCCTGTTCCAGCTTGGGGGGACGGAAGCGCACGAAGCGGATCGGATGACTGGAGCCATGGTCGCCGAAGATCGCGCCCGGCTGCGCAGGCAGATCACCAGGAAAGATCGCCGTTTCCGTTTGTCCGTCGAACCGTTCGCCGTCGATGGTTTCACCCGCCAAGGGCGTTCCGATGATCACAGGCAGGGCGTTCGAACCCTCATTGGCTGTGCCTTCGCGGGTCGCGCGCACGGCTGCCATAGCGACGACCTCCACCTGCGCGCCGACGAAATCAGCGCGGGCGATCGCTCGATCGGCGATGCGCCGGACGATGGCCTGCAGCCTGTCGTGGCTTTCGTGGTGGATATGGTCCGCCTTGGTGGCGGCAATCAGGATCCGGTCGATGCGGCGGGAAAACAGGTCGGTGAGGATGCTGCCGCGACCTTGCCGGAAACAGCCCAGGATTTCCGTCAGGGCACGTTCAAGATCGGCCACCGCGCCGGCACCGGCATTCATCGCCTGCATGGCGTCGACCAGAACGATCTGGCGGTCAAGCCGCGTGACGTGCTCGCGAAAGAACGGCTTCACCACATGGGTCTTGTAGGCCTCGAAGCGGCGCGCCATCATGGCGTGAAGCGAGCCGGGACGGGGGCGGCGCGCATCGTCGAGGCCGGGCAATGGAGCGAAGGTCAGGGCGGGCGAGCCTTCCAGATCGCCGGGCATCAAGAAGCGCCCGGGCGGAAGCGTGGAAAGCGCGCGGCTGTCGTCCTTCCCCGCCTTCAGATAGTTCGTAAAAATCTCAGCCAGATCCCGCGCTACCATCTCGTCGGCATCCCGGTCAGGATCCACCGCCGCGGCCGCCTTGCGCCAACCTGCCGATAGGTCGGCCCGCACGGGGGATGCGGCGAGTTCGAACACGTCACGCGAAAAGTCGGTGTAGCTCTTGCCGAGCAACGGAAGATCAAGCAGCCACTCGCCGGGATAATCAACGATATCAACCGAAAGGCGGCCGCGCGAAAACATGCGGTTCCAGCCCGACGCGGACTCATAATCGATGGTGAGCCGCAGTTCCGAGATCGCCCGCGTGGAGTCGGGCCAGACCCGCTGTTCCACAAGCGCGCGGATATGATCTTCATATTGGAAGCGCGGCACCGCGTCGTCTGGCTGTTCTTCGAGGTAAGTGCGCGCGATGCGGCCAGATTTTTGCGCTTCGAACAGGGGGAGGCGACCCCCATGGATAAGATTATGCACGAGCGCGGAAATGAAGACCGTTTTGCCGGCCCGCGAAAGCCCCGTCACTCCGATCCGCAAGGAAGGGTTCACCAGGCCGGCTGCGCGTCCGCCGATTGTGTCAAACACGATCCGCGCTTCATCGGTCAGACTGGTCAAGGAAGACGCCACGCGAGCTCCATGCAAGTTGCCGCACGCATATAGAGCCGCAGATCCCGTTTTGTAATGTCGTGCTCCGCGCGAGCCTTAGCGCCCTTGAGGCTTGAGGAAGTGGACGACACGCCCTTTGCCGGTCTCGATCCCTTCCAGAGTGCCCTCGAATTCCAGGATGGCCAAACCCGCTGTGGGGAATCCCGATCGCCGCATGTCGTCAGCCTTCGGATCGTTCGGTTGCGCCAGCGCCAAGGCAAGATCTTCCATCATCGGGTTGTGGCCAACCAGCATCAACGATGACGCGGCCTGTGCCTGATGAACCAGTTGGAGATAACCGGCGGCGTCGGCATTGTAGAGCGCGTCCGTCCATTCCGTGTCCACGGCGGGAAGCTTCGTTTGCGCGGCTTCCCATGTTTGGCGTGCCCGCAGGCCGGTGGAGCAGATCACCTTCTCCGGCAGCAGGTTCTGCTCGGAAAGGGTGGCTCCCATGGCCCTTGCGTCGTCCAGCCCTCGGGGTTCGAGGGGACGATCGAAGTCGCGCATCCCTGATGCCGCAAACTGCGCTTTGGCGTGACGAAACAAAAACAGCCGGACTGGAATAGGAGCCTCCCACGCAAACAGAATGTCGCGCGCATTCTTTAGCCAATCGGTGCCCGGCCGGAAAGCAAGCTGCGTTCCGATTGAGCTTCGGCTGGTGTAGGGTCGCCGGGGTGTGGCGCTTAAGCCCTTGCGCTAGAACAACAATCTCGCGAAACTAACTTTCATGTGTCCGGGTCATCTGGCAGCTTGTGCAGGAATCTAGCTCGAAATATAAGGGCGCCGGGTTCAATGTTCTGGGGTGAGTCTATGAGCGCGCTCGTGATCGAAGATTATGTACCCTCTGAAGAAGAGCCGTTCATGAATGATCGGCAGCGCTCCTACTTCCGTTCCAAGCTGATGAGCTGGAAGGGAGACATCCTGCGGGAAGCACGCGAAACGCTGGAACTTCTTCAGCAAGAAAACGCCAATCACCCTGACTTTGCCGACCGGGCTTCTTCCGAAACGGATCGCTCCATCGAGCTTCGGGCCCGCGACCGCCAGCGCAAACTGATAGCCAAGATCGACGCGGCCCTGCAAAGGCTTGATGAAGGCACCTACGGCTATTGCGAAGAAACTGGTGAGCCGATAGCGCTGCGCCGTCTCGACGCCCGGCCGATCGCCACTCTGTCGATCGAAGCGCAGGAGCGCCATGAGCGGCGCGAAAAGGTGTATCGCGACGACTGAGCGTCGGGTGAGATTGCGAATGAAAAAGGCGCCGGGAGGCGCCTTTTTTGTGACGCGATGCTCCGCTCAGCGCCCTGAGGAAGGGGAAAGGTTGCCGAGCAGTCGGCTCATCTCTTCTTCAAGCGAGACTTCATCCGCATCACGGTTGCGCGCACCTGAACGCTGGTCGCCCGGCTGGGGCGGGTGGATGTTGACGTCGAGGCTATGCGGTTCCACCGACGGTGCACGTTCGCCTTGAGCGGTTGAAGCCGCGCGCGCGACCTGCGGCGAAGGCGCTTGGAAGCTGGGCTCTGCCCGCACAGGCAATCGCGCCGGTTCACGCTCCAAGGGTGGCGGAACCAGGGGCGCGGTTGCGGCGGGAGGCGGCGCGGCCTGGGAGCGCGACGTTGGCCCTGCAGAGACAGGCGGCTCGTTGCGGGAAGGTGTGTCAACCGTCGCGGACGGGGCGGGCGCAGCGCTCCGCGCCGTAGCGGCGCTCGCCATCGCGGCTTGCGGTCGCTCCGCGCGCGGGGCAGGGGCTGCCGGTGCTTCGTCCCCCGATGCCGGCGAAACGCTGCGCTGACTTGTTGCAACAGGCTCTTCCCGGCGCGGTGCATAAGGCGGTCGGATGCCTTGCTCCACAACAACATCTGTGGGGCCGCCGATCAAAATCAGATGCTCCACATCGTCGCGGCGCACCAGCACAAGCCGGCGGTTGGCATCCACAGCCGTCGCATCCATCACCGCCAGTCTGGCTTTGCGATTGCGCCCACCCATCACGAAGGTGCCGGAAGAAAGGCCGCGCAATAAGCGCAGCACGATGAGAAGCAGAATAAGAACGGCCAGCGCTATCACGGTCCACATCACAGCGGGCGCGTATTCGGGGCCGACGATCGATTCAAACCAGGCGATCAAAAAAGCTTCCAGTGCTGCTCTGCTTGAAGGTGTGGCACGTTAATCACGCACCGCTTCATCCGGCAAGCGCGGCGCTCCGCGCGGGATCAACTCGGGTGCGACACCTTTCCGCTCCGACCGGAATGTGATTCAACAAACCGGGGCAGGGAATCGGACAGCAGGCATGGCCAGGGATCTGAATGGAGCGGGGTCTTCCGCGCCGGTCGTGGATCAAAACACGCGGCCGGGCACGGTCACGCGCCTTTTGATCTTCACCATCGTGCTGATCATCGCGGCAATCCTCTTTACGCTTTTCCGCGAACGGCTGGGCGATCCGTTCCTTTTGGGGATGCTCGGCATCCTGGCGATGATCGGCGTGGGATATCTTTTCGCCACCGCAATCGGCTTCGTCCAGATTGCGCCACGTTCGAGTTCCGACGACCTGTCCAAGGCGTTCGTCGATACGATGCGGCAGGGGCTGCTTGTTACCGATGCTAAAGGTCGCGTGCTTTACGCGAACCGCGCTTATGCAGACATGACGGGCGCCACCTCCGCCGCAGACATCAAGACGGTGGAAAGCCTGCTGTCCGACGTTCAGGATGCATCCCCCACCATTTACCGGCTGGCGTCCGGTTTGCGCAACGGACGCGACGGTGACGGCGAGTTCCGGATGCCCAAGGCCATTCACCCCACCGGCGGGGAAGGTGCGCGCTGGTATCGGCTGGTTGCGCGCAGCTTCGTTTCGCCGGGCGAGCGTCAGCCGCTCAACGCCTGGCAGCTGGCGGATATCTCCGCCGAGCGCGCCGAGCAGGAGCGCTTCTTTCTCGACCTGCAAAAGGCCATCGACCACCTGGATCACGCGCCAGCCGGCTTTTTTGCCGCGGATCCCGATGGCGGCGTGACTTACATCAACGCGACGCTTGCGGAATGGCTCGGCGTCGATCTTGCGAACTTTACGCCGGGATCGCTCACCCTGCGCGAAATCGTGGCCGGTGACGGCATGGCCCTGATCCGCTCCGTGAAGGCTGACCCCGGCACCACGCGCAACGCCGTGATCGATCTCGATCTTGCAACCACAACGGGCGAAGCCTTGCCCGTTCGCTTCATGCACCGGGTTTCGGCCACGCGCGATGGGGTTCCCGCTGCCTCCCGAACCATTGTCCTCAACCGCACGCAAGGCGAGGATTCGTCCGCCGACCTCCGCGCGTCTGAAGTCCGCTTCACCCGCTTTTTCAATTCCACGCCCATGGCGATTGCAGGTGTTGATGCACAGGGCCGTATCCTGCGCACCAACGCACCGTTCCTTTTGCTGTTCGCCACCGTGGTCGACCGGGACGCGGTAGATCGCAAGCTGCGCTTCGACAGTGTGATCCACGAGCGGGATCGCCCAGCCCTGCAGGCCGCCTTCGAGAAAGCGCGACAGCGGCAGGCGGATATCGCCCCGATCGACACCGTGCTGCCCAACAATGAAGAGCGGCACATGCGGGTTTATGTCAGCGCAGTTGCCGACCTGGGCGAAGGCGAAGAAGGCGCCGAAGAAGCGGCCATCGTTTACGTCGTGGAAACGACGGAGCAGAAGGCGCTCGAAAACCAGATGGCGCAAAGCCAAAAGATGCAGGCCGTGGGACAGCTTGCGGGCGGCATCGCGCACGACTTCAACAATGTGCTGACCGCCATCATCATGGCCTCAGACCTGCTTCTGACGAACCATCGTCCGTCGGATCCGTCCTTCCCTGACATCATGAACATCAAGCAGAATGCAAACCGGGCGGCTTCGTTGGTGCGCCAACTGCTTGCATTCTCGCGCAAGCAAACGCTGCGGCCCCAGGTCCTGAACCTGACCGACGTTCTGGCCGATCTGCGCATGCTCTTGGCGCGGCTCGTGGGCAACAAGGTGAAGCTGCAGATCGACCATGGTCGCGACCTGTGGCCAGTGCGCGCCGACATCGGCCAGTTCGAGCAGGTGATCGTCAATCTGGTGGTCAACGCGCGCGACGCCATGGCCGGCGGCGGCGAACTCACGGTGCGGACCCTCAATGTCCAGGCCGACGATGCCGACAGCTACGGATACCGCGAACTGGTGCCCGCCGATTACGTGGTGGTGGAAGTGCAGGACACCGGCAGCGGCATCGCGCCGGAAATCATGAAGAAGATTTTCGAGCCGTTCTTTACCACCAAGGGGGTGGGTGAAGGAACAGGCCTCGGCCTTTCCATGGTGTACGGCATCATCAAGCAGACCGGCGGCTACATCTTCTGCGACTCCGAAGTGGGCAAGGGAACGGTGTTCCGCATTTTCCTGCCGCGCCACGTGGCGGAAGTCCAACCTGCGCCCGCAGAGGATACGGCTGCCCCATCAGAGATCGCGCCGGTGGCGCCCGTGGCCGTGCAGCAGGATCTTTCCGGAACAGCGACCGTGCTTCTTGTGGAAGACGAAGATGCCGTGCGAATGGGCGGCATGCGGGTACTGACCTCGCGCGGCTACACGGTGCACGAAGCCTCCTCCGGCGTGGAAGCCCTGGAGATCTTCGAGCAGCTCGACGGCAAGATCGACATTGTGGTGTCGGACGTGGTGATGCCCGAAATGGATGGTCCGACGCTGCTGGGCGAACTGCGCAAGCGTCAGCCGGACATCAAGTTCGTGTTCGTGTCGGGCTACGCCGAGGATGCCTTTGCGCGCAACCTGCCAGCCGACGCGCAGTTCGGCTTTCTGCCCAAGCCGTTTTCACTGAAGCAACTCGCATCAACGGTAAAGGAGGTTCTGGAAGGAGCCCCTGCGAACAAGTAGGCGCAGTGCGGGCCTCGTCGGAACCGAGCCTTGGGGAGAGCGTTTCCCAAGCGATGTAACCAGCGGAGACGCGCCATGAATTCGAACCCCCAGGACAAGGCACATGCGGCCGAATCACCGGCGGTAAAGTCGCTCGAGCAGGAGAAATCCGACAAGGCGCGTGTGGACAAAAGGGGGTCCCTGACGGAAGCGGTTGAAGAAACCTTCCCGGCCAGTGACCCGGTTTCCGCCTCCAACCCCACCAAGCCCGGCGCGCCCGAGGACGAATAACCAACCGCGATCCACCTTTCGCCGCATTCTGTGTTAAGAGCGGCCGGCTTGCCGAAGCCGGCCGCTTCGGCGTTTCAGGACCGAAAAAGGGGGATCCATTTATGCGCGTCATCGTCGCCACTGCAATCACGGGAGCGCTGCTCGTCGGCGCTTGCACCACCGACCCTTACACCGGCCAGCAGAAGATCTCGAACACGGCCGGAGGCGCAGCAATTGGCGCTGGTCTCGGCGCACTGGGCGGCATGCTTGTGGGTGGCGATGATCGCCGCAATGCGCTGATCGGCGCGGGCATCGGCGCCTTGGCCGGTGGAGCAGCTGGCGCTTACATGGACCGACAGGAAGCCGAGCTGCGCGCCCAGCTTCAGGGCACGGGCGTATCCGTGTCGCGCATGGGCGACCGCATTGTCCTCAACATGCCGTCCAACATCACTTTTGCGACCGATCAGGACGCGGTGATGCCGGGCTTCTATGGCACTCTCAACGCGGTGGCGCTTGTTCTGAAGAAGTACAACCAGACGATCGTGGACGTGAACGGCCACACCGACTCGCAAGGCAGCGACGCCTACAATTACGGTTTGTCGCAGCGTCGCGCGAGCTCGGTCGCCGATTACCTCAGCGCCCAAGGCGTAGACGGCCGCCGCTTTGCGGTCAACGGATATGGCGAAACGCAGCCGATCGCGTCCAACGCTTCCGAAGCCGGTCGTGCGCAGAACCGCCGCGTGGAAATCTACCTTACGCCCATCACCTGAGGTGGCTGCCCGCTCCTTCGGCCCGGCCACTGCCGCGCGTCTGCGGCGGTGGCTTTCCTTGGGAGGCAGAATCGCAACGCGGCTCCGGGGCCATCAAGTGCCGCGCGGTGGACCTGTCACAGTCCTTCCCTTGCGTCATACTATCGCCAGCATCGAAGAACGAAGGGAAAACATAGGACTAAATTCCGTTTGTAAACAGTCGCTTGTTGCCCCTTGTAAAATGAGAACAAAGGCAGTACATCTGTCCCGTGGGTAAGCCGGTCGATCCTCACTTTCGACCAAGATAAACGACCAAGGGGTGTTGTATCATGGCGCAGAATTCGTTGCGGCTAGTCGAGGAAAGTTCGGTGGATAAATCAAAGGCTCTGGATGCGGCGCTCTCACAGATCGAGCGTGCTTTCGGCAAGGGCTCGATCATGCGGCTCGGCAAGAACGAGCAGGTAGTCGAAATTGAAACCGTTTCCACCGGTTCGCTCAGCCTCGATATTGCGTTGGGCGTTGGCGGCTTGCCCAAGGGCCGCATCATCGAAATCTATGGCCCGGAAAGCTCGGGCAAGACCACCATGGCGCTCCACACGGTTGCGGAAGCACAGAAGAAGGGTGGCATCTGCGCCTTCGTGGATGCTGAGCATGCGCTTGATCCAGTTTATGCCCGTAAGCTCGGCGTGGATCTGGAAAACCTCCTGATCTCGCAGCCGGACACCGGTGAACAGGCGCTGGAAATCTGCGACACGCTGGTGCGCTCAGGTGCCATCGATGTTCTGGTGGTGGACTCCGTTGCAGCGCTGACCCCGCGGGCGGAAATCGAAGGTGAGATGGGCGACTCGTTGCCAGGCCTGCAGGCTCGCCTGATGAGCCAGGCGCTCCGCAAGCTGACAGCCTCCATCTCGCGCTCCAACACGATGGTGATCTTCATCAACCAGATCCGCATGAAGATCGGTGTGATGTTCGGCTCGCCGGAAACCACCACGGGCGGCAATGCGCTGAAGTTCTACGCCTCCGTGCGTCTCGACATCCGCCGCATCGGCTCGGTGAAGGATCGCGACGAGGTGGTGGGCAACCAGACCCGCGTGAAGGTGGTGAAGAACAAGCTGGCTCCGCCTTTCAAGCAGGTGGAGTTCGACATCATGTATGGCGAAGGCGTGTCGAAGACCGGCGAGCTGGTCGACCTTGGCGTCAAGGCTGGCGTGATCGAGAAATCGGGTGCCTGGTTCTCGTACAATTCGCAGCGCCTGGGGCAGGGGCGTGAAAATGCCAAGCTGTTCCTGCGCGAGCATCCGGAAGTCATGCGCGAGGTGGAACTCACCTTGCGGCAGAATGCGGGTTTGATCGCCGAGAAGTTCCTTGAAAATGGCGGTCCCGGCGGTTTGGACGGAGACGACGACGGCGACATCGCCGCGGAAGGCTGACATCAAAGGCGTCGGAGCGATCCGGCGCCTTTTCTCTGTTCTGGAAGGCGTGCAGGGGCGGGCCGCACGTTCTGGACACTGACCGCGGCTTGGCGCTAAAAGGCCGGTTCTCTAGGCCGCAGCCGCGGCACTCCTTCGAAGGCCGGAAGCATGAGCAGCGTCAACGACATACGGTCGACCTTTCTCGACTATTTTGCAGCCAACGGGCATCAGGTGGTTTCATCGAGTCCGCTCGTCCCGCGCAACGACCCGACGCTGATGTTCACCAATGCGGGCATGGTGCAGTTCAAGAACGTGTTTACCGGTCTTGAACAGCGGCCCTATACGCGCGCATCCACGGCCCAGAAGAGCGTGCGCGCCGGTGGCAAGCACAACGATCTCGACAATGTCGGCTACACGGCTCGCCACCTGACCTTCTTCGAGATGCTGGGCAACTTTTCCTTCGGCGATTACTTCAAGGCCGAAGCGATCGAGCTTGCTTGGAACCTGATCACCCGGGAGTTCGCCCTTCCCAGGGATAAGCTGCTCGTCACGGTCTACCACACGGACGACGAAGCGGCCGCGCTTTGGAAGAAGATCGCCGGCTTTTCCGATGACAAGATCATCCGGATCGCCACGAGCGACAACTTCTGGGCCATGGGTGACACGGGACCCTGCGGACCGTGCTCGGAGATTTTCATCGACCGCGGCGAGCATATCTGGGGCGGTCCTCCCGGCAGCCCGGAAGAAGACGGCGACCGGTTCCTGGAATTCTGGAACCTCGTCTTCATGCAATACGAACAGGTCACCAAGGAGGAGCGGGTCGACCTGCCGCGGCCGTCGATCGACACCGGCATGGGTCTGGAGCGCATGGCTTCCATCCTGCAGGGCGTGGAAAGCGTCTTCGAAACGGATCTGTTTCGGCATCTGATCGATGCCATTGCGTCGGCACTCGGCAAGGGCACCACGCCGGAAACGATTGCATCCTACCGGGTCATTGCCGATCACCTGCGCTCGTCCTGCTTCCTTATTGCCGACGGTGTTCTGCCGTCCAACGAAGGCCGCGGCTACGTCCTGCGCCGCATCATGCGGCGCGCAATGCGCCACGCCCAGCTGCTCGGGGCATCCGACACGGTGATGTGGAAGCTTGTGCCGGCGCTGGTGCGCGAAATGGGCCAGGCCTATCCGGAGCTGGTTCGCGGCCAGGCGCTCATAACTGAAACGCTGAAGCTTGAAGAAAGCCGGTTTCGCAAGACACTGGCACGCGGGCTCACCCTGCTGTCGGAAGCAACGGAGGACTTGGGCGAGGGCGGCACGCTCGACGGCGAAACCGCGTTCAAGCTCTACGACACGTTCGGCTTCCCGCTCGATCTCACGCAGGATGCCCTCCGCCAGCGTGGCATCGGGGTGGACGTGGCGGCCTTCGATACGGCAATGCAGCGTCAAAAGGCAGAAGCCCGCGCCAACTGGTCCGGCTCGGGCGACGCGGCAACGGAAACCGTCTGGTTTGCCGTGCGGGATCGCGTGGGCGCCACGGAGTTCCTTGGCTACGACACCGAACAGGCGGAGGGGGTCGTCACCGCGCTTGTGCGCGAGAACGCCGAGATTGACGAGGCTTCAGAGCGCGAAACGGTGCTGGTTGTGGTGAACCAGACCCCGTTTTATGGCGAGTCCGGGGGGCAGGTCGGCGACACGGGTACGATGACCGGCGAGGGCTTCAAGCTCGAAATCACCGACACGCAAAAAAAGGGCGACGGCATCTTCGTTCACGCTGCCAAAGTCGTGTCAGGTTTGGTGCGCACTGGGATGGCCGTGGAGATGACGGTCGATCATGCGCGCCGCACGAGGCTGCGCGCGAACCATTCGGCCACCCACCTCATCCATGAAGCGTTGCGCGAGGTGCTTGGCACCCACGTCGCGCAGAAGGGATCGCTTGTGGCGCCGGAGCGGCTGCGCTTCGACATCTCCCATCCGAAGCCGATGTCGCCGGCGGAACTGGAAGACGTGGAACGCATGGCGAATGCGATTGTCGTCCAGAACAGCCCCGTGACCACTCGCTTGATGGCCGTGGATGATGCCATCGCGGAAGGCGCCATGGCCCTGTTCGGCGAAAAATATGGCGACGAGGTTCGTGTGGTGTCGATGGGAACCGCCACGGATGGCGAACGGGCCGGCAAGGCCTATTCCACTGAGTTGTGTGGCGGCACGCATGTCACGGCAACAGGCGACATTGGCCTGATTCGCTTGCTTGCTGACACGGCCGTGGCGGCTGGCGTGCGACGCATCGAGGCTGTCACCGGCGATGCGGCCCGTCGCCACTTGGACGAACAGGACCGTCGCTTGAAGGCGGTTGCCACGGCGCTCAAGGTGGCGCCGGCCGACGCGCCTGCCCGGGTGGAAGCGCTTGTGGAAGAGCGCCGCAAGCTCGAGCGCGAATTGGCGGATGCCCGGCGCAAGCTGGCCCTGGGTGGCGGAAACAGCGAAGCGGGCGGCGGAGCGAACAGCGAAACCGTCGCGGGCATCACCTTTGTGGGGCGCTCCGTCACGGGCGTCGCTCCAAAGGACCTGAAGCCTCTCGTCGATGATGCTAAGGGCCAGATCGGGTCTGGCATCGTGGTGTTCATCGGCGTCGGTGAAGACAACAAGGCGAGCGCCGTGGTCGGGGTGACGCCGGACCTCGTTGGCCGCTTTTCGGCTGTGGATCTTGTTCGGGTGGCTTCCGGGGCGCTTGGCGGCCAAGGCGGAGGCGGGCGGCCCGACATGGCCCAGGCCGGCGGGCCGGACGGCAGCCGGGCAGGCGAAGCAATTGCTGCCGTTAGGGCTGCGCTTGCAGCCTGATCGTAAAAGGGGTGGCCGGCGGCATCTCGCCAGCCACCTTGCTGTTCCTCAGTCGTCGTAGGTCTGGAACCCCTCAACCGCGGCGGCATCGGCGTTCAGCACCAGCCGGTCGCCGTTCATGGAAAAGCGGTCGAGCGGCACAACCACATCGTCCCGGTCCGGGTAGCCGGCTTCGCCGTCAAACTCCACAACAAGGGCAGTCGGCGTGGTCTCGTTGGTACCGATCACCTTTTCAACTTCGCCGATCTCCTGCCCGGCGCTGTTGTGAATGTCCATGTCATCAAGGTCGTCCGCTTCCACGTTGAACGGTGCGACCATCACGTCGTCGTCGATCTCGACCCAGCTTGTTTGCGCAAAGGCAGGCAGGGACAGGCCGACAAAGGCTGCGGCGAGGAGGATCGGCGTTTTGGTCATGAAGAAGTCTCCCTTGTTCAGTGAGACCTGAAATATGGGCCGATCAGCCTTGGCGTCAGCCCTGCTCCTGTTCACAGACGCGTCAGCAACGATGTGCCGCCGAATGTGGCCTACGGCTGGGCTGGCATGGCGGCATCGTCGAGTTCGTTTGCGCGCTTGAAGGCCAGCCTTTCCTTCAGGCGTTCATGGTAGGCGACAAACGCCGGTCGCTTTTCAAACGAGCCAAAGGACAGGCCGAAGCCGATATGGGAGCCAAGGTAAACATCGGCTGCCGTGAAGCGATCCCCCGCGATGAAGGACCTGCCTTCCACCGCCTTTTCGAGCGTGTCGATGACTTCCTCGTAGCTGCCATAGCCGACAAAGCCACGTTTCTCGTCCGGCACCTGCACGCCGAGCGACCGGTTGGTCACGGCTGATTCCAGCGGTCCCGCAGCAAAGAACATCCAGCGATAATAGTCGGCGCGGTCGGCGGGCTCCGGCGCGAGGCCGGCTTCGGGAAAGGCGTCGGCGAGATAGGCGCAGATTGCCGCGCATTCGGTGATCACCTTGCTGCCGTGAACAACGGCCGGGACTTTTCCCATCGGGTTGATGCTGCGATACTCGCCCTTCATCGGCGCTCCGTACTGCACGAGGTGCGTGTCGTAGGGTTCGCCGACCTCTTCCAGCATCCATCGGGCGATGCGGCCGCGGGACATCGGGTTCGTGTAGAGGGTGATCTTATCCATCATATTCTCCGGCTGCGACTCATGAATGAAGCTTAGACTACCAGAGGGAAGGACAAAGACGCGTCAGGAGCTTAAGCTGCGGAAGCTCTCCCGGTGTTTCAAACGAGCCCACCATTTTTCCAGCAGAGGCACCTCTTGAAGCAAAGCAGCGCCTTCAGGCGCGCGCTTGAAATATTCCAGCATTGGTCCGGCGTGGAGGTCGGCGAGTGTCAGCTGGTTTCCAAGCATCCAAGGTCCTTCCCTTTTCAGGCGGGACAAAGTTCCCAGGACAAGACGGGCTCGCGGCAAGGCGGCTGCTATCCGCTCTTCGTTGGAAGGGCTGCGCTCACAGCGCTCGACGAAAACATCCCAAACCAAGGAAGGATAGGCATAAGCATCGAGTAGCCCAATGATCTGGTTCATCACGGCTCGCGCGACCGGCTCGTCGGGCTGGAGAGGCGTTCCTTCGAATGCCTCATCCACATAGCGCGTGATTGCAGACGTCTCGAAGAGTGTCAGCGCTCCATGTTGGAAGGATGGTATTTTGCCGAACGGGTGGAGCGTTGCATACCAGTCTGGAGCACCATCTTCGGCGAAGATGTCGATCGGCACTAGCTCGTATCCGACCTTCTTTTCGGCCAGCACCAACTGCGCAATTCGAACATAGACGCTGTACTTCGCACCAAAAAGGCGCGGTGTTTCCACCGCGCCTTTTGCTGTTTTCGGCTGTTTCGCGAAGGGGCTCAGGCGCCCATCGCCTTCTGGAGGTTCTCGTCAACCTTGTCGAGGAATCCGGTGGTGGAGAGCCACGGCTGGTCTGGACCGATCAGGAGCGAAAGGTCCTTCGTCATGTGGCCGCTTTCAACCGTTTGCACGCAGACCCGTTCCAGCGTGTCGGCAAAGCGGGCGAGGTCCGCATTGTCATCGAGCTTCGCGCGATGCGCGAGGCCCCGGGTCCAGGCAAAGATGGACGCGATGGAGTTGGTGGAAGTCTCCTGGCCCTTCTGGTGCTGGCGGTAGTGACGGGTCACCGTGCCGTGGGCGGCTTCCGCTTCCACCGTCTTGCCATCGGGCGTCATCAGAACGGAGGTCATGAGACCGAGCGAGCCGAAGCCCTGTGCAACCGTGTCGGACTGCACGTCGCCGTCATAGTTCTTACAGGCCCAAACATAGCCGCCTGACCACTTCAGCGCCGAGGCGACCATGTCGTCGATCAGGCGGTGCTCGTAGGTTATCTTCTTTTCCTTGAACTGCGCCTCGAATTCCTGCTCGTAGACTTCCTGGAAGATGTCCTTGAAGCGGCCGTCATAAGCCTTGAGGATCGTGTTCTTGGTGGACAGGTACACTGGGTAGCCGCGCAGCAGGCCGTAGTTCAGCGAGGCGCGGGCGAATTCGCGGATCGACTCATCGAGGTTGTACATCGCCATCGCGACGCCAGAACCCGGTGCCTGGAACACTTCGTGCTCGATGTTCTGGCCGTCTTCGCCTACGAACTTGATGGTCAGCTTGCCCTTGCCGGGAAAGCGGAAGTCGGTTGCGCGATATTGGTCGCCGAAAGCGTGACGGCCGACGATGATCGGCTGCGTCCAGCCTGGAACCAGGCGCGGGACGTTCTTCATGATGATCGGCTCGCGGAAGATCACGCCGCCAAGAATGTTGCGGATCGTGCCGTTGGGCGACTTCCACATCTTCTTGAGGTTGAATTCCTCGACGCGCTGCTCGTCCGGCGTGATGGTGGCGCATTTCACGCCCACGCCGTGCTTGGCGATCGCGTTGGCCGAGTCGATCGTTACCTGGTCATCGGTGGCGTCGCGGTTTTCGACGCTGAGATCATAATAGTCGAGCGGAATGTCGAGGTAAGGGTGGATCAGCTTGTCCTTGATCAGCTGCCAGATGATGCGGGTCATCTCGTCGCCGTCGAGTTCGACAACCGGATTCGCTACTTTGATCTTCGTCATGAAAAGCCTCGTCTTTGGGCAGGAAGGGCGGGTCCGTAGGGAGTGCGGCCCCTATAGCATTCGCTTCCGGCAAGGCAAAGGCGAGCGACGTTTCGTGCAGCGTTTCCTCCGCAGGCAAAACATGGCACAGGACATCGTCTTCCATGTCGAGCGAGCAGAATGAAGTGAACGGCCCCGCGATCATCCTGGTCGAGCCGCAGATGGGCGAGAACATCGGCATGGTTGCGCGCGCCATGGCGAATTTCGGCCTGAGCGAGTTGCGTCTTGTTGCGCCGCGTGACGGTTGGCCCAACGAAGCGGCGCGCGCAACCGCCGCCAAGGCCGATCATGTGATCGACCAGGCCACGGTGTTTCCGACGCTTGAAGAGGCGATTGCTGATCTCACCTACGTGCTCGCAACCACGGCGCGCCAGCGCGATGGCTTCAAGCCGGTGCTGGCGCCGGTTGAAGCGGCTCCTGTCTTGCGGGCGCGGGAGACAGCGGACGAGCGCACAGGCATTCTGTTTGGCCGCGAGCGCTTTGGCCTGTCCAATGAAGAAGTAGGGCGCGCCGATGCGATCGTCACGTTCCCGATCGACCCCGCTTTTGCTTCGCTCAACATCGCGCAGGCCGTTCTTCTGATGGCCTACGAATGGATGAAGTCGGGCCTTGCCACCGAAGCTGACACGCCGTTCCGCGGACCCGACATCACCCCTGCGCCCCGCGAAGAGCTGCATGGCCTTCTCGACCATCTGGAAACGGCATTGGCCGCACGTGGCTATTTCCGGCCGGAAGCAAAAAAGGAAAAGATGGTGGACCGGCTGCGCGCCGTGCTCACGCGTCCGGGCTTCACGCTTGGCGAGATCAAGGTTCTGCGGGGCATCGTGTCGTCGCTCGATTACTTCTCGCCCAGTGAGCCGCGCGGCGTCGGCTATCCGGAGCGCAAGCAGGCGGCAGATACGCCTCGCATGCAAAGGCAGCCGCGGCTCGCCCCCAAGGGCGACGACGCATGAGCGAGCGTCCGATCCTCATGTTCGATTCCGGTGTCGGCGGGCTGACCGTGCTGCGCGAAGCCCGTGTCCTCATGCCGGATCGACGCTTCGTTTACGTGGCCGATGACGCGGCCTTTCCTTACGGCGACTGGGAAGAAGCAGCGCTGGACGCCCGGATTGTCTCCCTGTTTGGTGACCTTCTCGACCGTTTCACGCCCGAACTGGTGGTGATCCCGTGCAATACGGCGTCGACGCTTTCGCTCGGCAGCCTGCGTGCCGCTTACCCCGACACGCCGTTCGTAGGCACAGTGCCAGCCATCAAGCCGGCGGCCGAGCGCACCCGCTCCGGCCTAGTATCCGTTCTCGCTACCCCCGGCACCGTGAAGCGGCAATACACCCGCGACCTGATCACCCAATGGGCGCAGAAATGTCATGTGCGCCTGGTCGGAAGCACCCAGCTGGCGCGGTTGGCTGAAACCTACATGCGCGATGGTTTTGTTGACGAGGAAGCCGTCAAGAACGAGATCATGCCCTGTTTTCTCGAACAGGATGGCAAGCGCACGGACATCGTTGTGCTCGCATGCACCCATTATCCATTTTTGGCAAACCGCATGCGCAAGGTAGCACCCTGGCCGGTGGACTGGCTCGACCCGGCCGAAGCAATTGCGCGACGCGCGATGACCCTGCTCGACAAGAATGGCGCAGAGAACGCGAGAACTGACGATGCGCCGGACGTCGCAACCTTCACGAGCGGCAAGGTCAGTGCGGCGTCCAAGCGCCTGCTTCAGGGGTTCGGCCTGACGCTTGCGGAGGACGTCCGCGTTTCGGGTTGAGGATCAGTCGAAGGCCGGGCTAAGCGGCCTTTCGAGACTGTCTTGCCGCAAACCTTGCGTTCTTTCGCACCGTCGCGACGAAGTGGAGCTGCCGGTCGAACATCGCACCAAATGGCGCAGGATAGATGTTGAGCTGCGGGTCGAGGCGGGTGCTTTCCACACCGATGGCGTCGAAGATCGCGTGCCATTCGCGTCTGGACAGGTAGTTGTAGGGCAGGCGGACATCATGGCCGCGGTTGCCCACCCAGTCCATGAAGCGCAGCGTCTTGTCTGCCAAGAGGCCGTCGCGAAAATGATCCTTGATCACCACGCCGCGCCTTGCCACCCGCGCGCATTCCTTCAGAACGGCCGCCGGAGTGTCGGTGTGGTGGAGCACGTCCACGATGGTCACCCAGTCAAATGCGTCATCCGCGTACGGGATAGTGACACCATCATAAACCTCCGCCGGAATGGCAACGCTCGGACGCAGGAAGACATCGATGCCGGAAAATGTCAGATCCGGCTTCATTTCCATCACGGCACGCGCGAGCGTTCCGTCGCCGCAGCCCACGTCGAGCACGCGGCCGTCCTCCAGGTGGTTGGCGAGATGGCCGGCGAGAACACGGATCCGCCGGTTGAACACGGCTGCCGCATGCACGGAGTTGAGCGCCTGCTTCGCTATTGCCATGGGTTCTGCTCCCGAAAGCTGCTTGATCCTTGCGCCCACGCTACCGCAGCGGCAATGAAGGAAAGGTTTGCAGCGTTGCGACCTGTCCGGCCGAGCTGTTGACTTCAACCGGCTAAGCGACTAATCACGCGCCAACGCCGGGCAGAGATGCTCGGTGTTTTATTTGACGTGTCCCGTGGACCTCTTCACCGCAGTGCGTGAAGGGTCCTGTCGAACTGCCGCAGGCGGTTAGAGGAGGGCGCGTTTCCTTGACCTGTTGCGTGAGCAGCGGGTTCTAACCTGTTGAGGAAATGCGATGAGCAAGCGCGAATCCGCGAAGTATAAGATTGACCGCCGTTTGGGTGAAAATCTTTGGGGTCGCCCGAAGTCCCCGGTCAACAAGCGTGAATATGGTCCCGGTCAGCATGGCCAGCGCCGCAAGGGCAAGATCTCCGATTTCGGTCTTCAGCTGCGCGCCAAGCAGAAGCTGAAGGGCTACTACGGCGACATCTCAGAGAAGCAGTTCCGCAAGACCTACGAGGAAGCCAACCGCCGCAAGGGCGATACCTCGGAAAACCTGATCGGCCTTCTCGAGTCGCGTCTCGATGCGATCGTATTCCGGTCGAAGTTCGTTCCGACCATCTGGGCTGCCCGCCAGTTCATCAACCACGGCCACGTGAAGGTGAATGGCGTTCGCGTCAACATCGGTTCCTATCGCTGCAATGCCGGCGACGTCATCGAAGTTCGCGAAAAGTCGAAGCAAATGGTGATGGTTCTTGAGGCCGTGCAGCTCGCCGAGCGCGACGTGCCGGATTACATCGAAGCCGATCACAACAAGATGGTGGCGACTTACCAGCGCGTTCCGGGCCTGGGCGACGTTCCTTTCGCCGTTCAGATGGAACCGAACCTGGTGGTCGAGTTCTATTCCCGCTAAAACGCGACGGCATCTTGCCGTTGCAGGCTTGGGCCGCGCTTTCCAGCGCGGCCTTTGTGCTTTAGGGGCTTGGGCGACCGTTTCATCGTCGTCGCCAACGATGCTCAAGGGGAAGCCCGGATGAACCTTCATGTCGCGCCAGATCCAGCCGTGTCGTTTGACGACGCCGCCTGCCATCCAATGTTCCGCGACGTGCCGGGATCCGTCGGTTTCAACAAGCTCCGCAAGCGTTTGTTGCGCAATGTTCGCCAGGCACTTGAAGACTTTGCGATGGCGAAACCCGGCGACCGCTGGCTGGTCGCGTTATCCGGCGGCAAGGATTCCTATGGCCTCCTCGCCCTGCTTCTTGATCTGAAATGGCGCGGACTGCTGCCGGTCGAGCTTGTTGCATGCAACCTTGATCAGGGCCAGCCGAACTTCCCCAAGCACATCCTGCCGGACTACCTCGCCCACCATGGCGTTCCGCATCGGATTGAATACCAGGACACCTATTCGGTGGTGACGGACAAGCTGCCGGAAACGAGCACCTATTGCTCGCTCTGTTCACGGCTGCGCCGCGGCCACCTTTATCGGGTAGCGCGGGAGGAAGGCTGCCAGGCGCTGGTGCTTGGCCATCACCGCGAAGACATCCTTGAAACCTTTTTCCTGAACCTCTTTCATGGGGGCCGACTGGCTGCGATGCCGCCGAAGCTGCTCAACGACGAGGGCGACCTGCTGGTTCTGCGGCCGCTCAGCTACTGCGCCGAAAGCGATATGAGCAAGCTGGCGGAAGCCATGGCTTTCCCCATCATCCCTTGTGATCTTTGCGGCAGCCAGGACGGCCTTCAGCGCAACGCCATGAAGGCGATGCTGGCCGACATTGAGGCCCGGATGCCGGGGCGCAAGGACACCATGATCCGCGCGATGACGAATGTGCGGCCGAGCCATCTGCTCGACCGTAGCCTGTTTGATTTCGCCGCTTTGTCGCCCACCCAAGGGGGTCAGTGACCGCCCCCCACAACCGGCTCGATGGGTTGGCTGACGGTTCTGAACAGTTTGCCGCGTTCGGCGATCAGGACGAGGCAGAGCGCGATGACGCCAACGGTAAGGAAGCCGATGATCATCGGCTGAACCGTGCCGTCAAAAGCCTGGCCGATATAAGCCCCGATCAGCGCGCCTCCGAGCGTCGTCACGAAGCCCTGCACGGAAGAGGCCATGCCTGCGAGGTGGCCGAGCGGCTCCATCGCCAGGGCGCCGAAGTTGGAGCCGATCCAGCCGAACTGGAACATGCAGGCTCCAAAAAAGATCACGAACAGCCAAAGCGGCATCGGACCGGCGAGGGAGGCTAGGTACCAGAGGGCGCTGACAAGGACGAAGCCGCACAGCGCTCCATGCGACAAGCGGCGCATTCCTAGGTGACCCACGAGACGTGAATTGAGGAAGGACGAAACCGCCATCATTCCCGCGATTGCCGCAAACAACAGCGGGAACCACACGCCCAAACCATACACCCCAACATAGATCTGCTGCGCGGAGTTGATAAACCCGAACAGCGCGCCGAACACGAAGGTCGACGCCAGCGAGTACCAGAGGGACATGCGATTGGTGACCACGATGCGGAAGCCGCTGGTAATCGAGTTCAAGGTAAGGGCGCGGGTGTTTTCGGGGCGCAGTGTTTCGGGCAGGCGCGTTCCCAGCCAGAACAGCGCGGTCGCTCCAAGCACCGCCATGAACACGAAGATCATGTGCCAGTCGGCAAACAGCATCACGCCTTGTCCCAGACTCGGCGCAACCACCGGGATGACCATGAAGACCATGAAGATCAGCGACATGACTTCAGCCATGGCCCGTCCACCGAACACGTCGCGGACGATCGACACGACGATGACGCGTGTGGACGCGGCCCCAATGCCCTGAAGGACACGCAAAAGAAGCAGCGCTTCGAAAGTGGGCGCGAAGGCCGCGGCGAAGGCTGCCACGACATAGGTGGAGATCCCCAGCAACAGCGGAATCCTTCGGCCAAAGCGGTCGGAGATGGGGCCGAAGGCGAGCTGTGCCACGGCGAATCCGAGGAGATAGGCCGTGATTACGAACTGCCGGTTATTTTCGCTTTCAACGCCCAGGCTGGCGCCGATCTGCTGCAGACCGGGCAGCATGATGTCGATCGCCAGCGCGTTCAAAGCCATGATCGCCGCACAAAGGGCAATGAATTCCATTCGGCCGATGCGTCGCTTTCCGTCCTGCGCGACGTAAGCCGTTGCAGCCGCAACAGGTTGATCCATAGGATGTCCAATCAAGTATGCACTGCGCCCCGGCGGGTCGCCGGGAAAGGATGAAAAGAATCGGGTAAGCGCAAAAGGAGCGCGTATGGCCATACGCGCCCCGATTGCGATCAGAATATTACAAGTATGGTCAGCGCCGCTGGTCCAGCCGCGCAGATCTTGTTAGGCAGCCTTTGCGGCAACACCCTTTTCGTTCAGGAAGGTCTGCAATTCGCCCGCCTGAAACATTTCGCGGATGATGTCGCAGCCGCCGACGAACTCGCCCTTCACGTATAGCTGCGGAATGGTCGGCCACTGGGAATATTCCTTAATGCCCTGCCGCAACTCGTCGGAGGTGAGGATATTCACGCCCTTGTAGTCGATCTCGAGATAATCGAGGATCTGAACCACTTGGCCGGAAAAGCCGCACTGGGGGAACCCCGGCGTTCCCTTCATGAAAAGAACAACGTCGTTGCTCTTCACTTCATTGTCGATGAACTGGTTGATGGCGGTCATCAGGGGGTCCTTTCACTGCCGGGTTGAAGGCCCGGTGTCAAACATCTGCGCTTATGTAAGCCACGCCTTGGCCGGAAGCAACGCCGCCGCGAGGCGGCTATTGCGAAGGGTCACAGCGCGTGTTGTTGCTCGCAGTGGCGGTGGCAGTCGCGAAGTCGAAGCGTGTTTCCACGGCAATGTCCGCGCCGAACCCGTCGGCCTTGTACTCTTCGAACTGCGGACAATTTGCCGGCGTCCCTTCATCGATGCGCTCCCAGAACGTGGCACCGGTCGCGTCAATAACGGCTTCATCTGAAAGCGCGTCGAGCACGATGTCGCGCGCGTCGAGATCGTAGATGACAAGTTGACCCTGTGGTCCCCACGAGCGCCGCATGATCAGATAGCGGTCGGTGATTGCCTCGAAGTGGAAGGGGTCGTCCTCCGATCCAACGACGAAATCGGCCTCCGCTTCCTTGAATTTGCAGCCCGCTGCTGCCGAGCCGTTTGTACCGGCCTTCACGGCAAAGCGCGTGCCGATGCCCTCGGTGTTTTCCACCTCCAGGACATCATAACCGGCCACGGAATGGCAGGTGGGCTCTTCCGCCCACGCTGGAGCGGCAAGGACAGCAAGCAAAGGCAAGCCAAAAAGAACACTGCGCACGGAAGCCCTCAAAGATAATCCACGATGTCTTCGCCACCGTCCTCCGCAACGCTGCCTTCGGCAAGCGGTGAGGCACCGGCTATCCCCAGTCGGTCCGCGATCCAAGGGTGATCGGTGAAGTCCTTGAGGTCGTGGTACAGCACCGTTTCCCATCCGGCGCTGCCGGCGGCCGCAATGACGCGCTCGGAATCGTCGAAGATCAACGGCGCTTCGGCGTCTCCGCCGACGACCTCCTCGACCTTTGTATAATAAGCGGCGTCGCTCTTGCTCACGCCAAGACGTGCGGCATGGAACATGTCGTCGAAGTAGTGCCTCAAGCCGACTTCGTTCCACAGGTGAAAGGCGCGGATGTGTTCTTGGTTGGTGGCGATGTAGAGCGCCGCGTCGCTCCGCGTCCGCAGCCGACGGATCAGGTTCAGCAGCGGCAAGTTGATATGCGTGTCGCGCATCAGCCAGTAGGACAGGAAGTCCAGCGACGAACCCACATAGCCAATGGTTGGCAGATAGGCGTCCAGTTCGGTGATGATCGAGGTCTGGCCGAGCATCGCGGCGTTGAAGCGGGTTTCGAAAAACCCGTTCAGCTGTTCCGGCGCAATACCAACATCTTCCAGGAGATGGTCGTCCCACCGACGTCGCTTGGCGGGATCGGGATGAAAGAAGCTGTGGAGCAGCACGCCGTCCACATCGAAGAAGACGGCGCGCATGGGCGTTGCTCAGTCCGGCGCGCTAGTTTGCAGGGCCAGCGCATGGAGGACACCGCCCATGTTCCCCTGCAGCGCCTTGTAGACCATCTGGTGCTGCTGAACGCGCGACTTGCCACGGAAGCTTTCCGCAACCACTTCCGCCGCGTAGTGGTCGCCATCGCCGGCGAGGTCGCGGATCGTCACCTTGGCATCCGGAATCCCCTGCCGGATCATCGCCTCGATATCGCGCGCATCCATTGGCATTAGGTCAAACCTCATTTTCCATAAAGGAAGGAAACCAGGATTCGTGCGCTGCGATCAAGTCCGACACGGCCACGCGTCGCGAGTGCCCGAGCTTCAGGTCACTGCCGCCCGTTGTGCCGATCCATGGCGCAAAGATACCAGCCTCCTCGGCTTCCCGCCAGATGTCCTCCAGCGCGCCGTCCTGTGGATCGAGATCCATCGCTACGAGGTAGCGATTTTGATCCTCGCCAAAAAACACGGGAACAGGATCGATGTCTTCCAGACCGGGCACGGCGGCGCCGATGCCAGACGCCATGGCCATTTCAGCGAGGGCGACAGCCAGCCCGCCATCAGACACATCGTGCACCGACCGCGTCAGCCCGCGCTCGATCAACCTGCGTACGAAGTCACCGACCTTGCGTTCTTGTGCGAGATCCACCGGCGGCGGCGGACCATCCGTGCGGCCATGTAGGTCGCGCATATAGATGGATTGCGCGAGGTGGCTGCCCCATTGCCTGGGCGCGCCAACGAGGAGGATTGGCTGGTTTTCGGCGGCAAAGCCGATCCGGGCCATGCGGCTCCAGTCGCTCAGGAGCCCGACGCCGCCGATCGTGGGTGTGGGTAGGATCGCCTGGCCATTCGTTTCGTTGTAGAGCGACACGTTGCCAGACACGATCGGGAACTCGAGGGTCCGGCAAGCTTCACCGATTCCTTTAACGGCGGCCGCGAACTGCCCCATGATCTCAGGCTTTTCCGGATTGCCGAAGTTGAGGTTATCGGTTGCTGCCAGGGGCAGGGCGCCTGTTGCCGTCAGGTTGCGCCAGCATTCGGCAACCGCCTGCTTGCCCCCCTCGAACGGATCCGCTTCGCAGTAGCGCGGCGTCACATCGGAGGAAAAGGCCAGTGCCTTCTTAGCGTGGCCTTCCACCCGCACCACGCCGGCATCCCCACCCGGGCGCTGCAGACCGTTGCCCTGAATGTAGGTGTCGTATTGCTCGTAGACCCAGCGACGCGACGACAGGTCCGGAGAAGCAAGGAGCTTGAGCAGAGCGTCGGCAACGTCGGTCTGGGGAATGTCGTCAGGGGCCAGCGGCGCGCGCGCCGTGGGCTCAACCAGCGGGCGATCGTATTCCGGCGCCTCGTCGCCGAGTTGCTTGATGGGGAGGTTCGCGACCTCCTCGCCTTGATGCATGACCCGGAAGCGCAGATCGTCCGTGGTCTTTCCAACGATGGCGAAGTCCAAGCCCCACTTGCGGAAGATCGCCTGCGCTTCTTCTTCCTGCTCGGGACGCAGCACCATCAGCATGCGTTCCTGGCTCTCGGAAAGCATCATCTCGTAGGCCGTCATCGCTTCTTCGCGGACCGGCACTTTGTCGAGATCGAGCTCGATGCCGAGGTCGCCCTTGGCGCCCATCTCCACGGCGGAACAGGTGAGACCGGCCGCACCCATGTCCTGAATGGCGATCACCGCGCCCGACGCCATCAGCTCAAGGCAGGCTTCCAGCAGGCACTTTTCGGTGAAGGGGTCGCCAACCTGAACGGTTGGGCGTTTTTCCTCGATCTTCTCGTCGAACTCTGCGGACGCCATGGTCGCGCCGCCCACACCGTCGCGGCCGGTCTTGGCGCCAAGATAGACGACCGGCAAGCCAACGCCTTCCGCCTTGGAATAAAAGATCGCGTCCGTCTTCGCCAACCCGGCGGCAAAGGCATTCACCAGGCAGTTGCCGTTGTAGCGCGGGTCGAAATTGACCTCACCGCCCACGGTCGGCACGCCGAAGGCATTGCCGTAGCCACCGACCCCCGCAACGACACCGGACACAAGGTGGCGTGTTTTCGGATGATCCGGGGCGCCAAAGCGCAGCGCATTCATGGCCGCGATCGGGCGCGCGCCCATGGTGAAGACGTCGCGGAGGATCCCGCCCACACCGGTTGCCGCACCCTGGTACGGTTCGATGTAGGAAGGATGGTTGTGGCTCTCCATCTTGAAGACCACGCAGTCGCCATCGCCAATATCCACCACCCCGGCGTTCTCGCCGGGCCCCTGGATCACCTGCGGACCGGACGTTGGGAGCGTGCGCAGCCATCTCTTGGACGACTTGTAAGAGCAATGCTCGTTCCACATGGCCGAAAAGATGCCAAGCTCGGTAAAGCTTGGTTCGCGTCCGATCAGATCAAGAATACGCTGGTACTCGTCAGGCTTGAGGCCGTGCGAAGCAACAAGCTCGTTCGTGATCGGGCGGGTGTTCTGTATCATTCTGTCCAACGTCAGGTTCTGGCGCCGCAAGTGTCGTTGCCGCTGCTCCAGCGGACGAGATCGGCGTTGATGCGGCTGCCGAGTGGTTCAGCAAGAAGCGGTCCGAAGCTATCCACTCGGCCTGAAGCGCCTTCGGCCTGTACGACAAGTAAGGGGCGACCGCCATAATTGTTCTTGGGAACAAGTAGGAAGCGAGGACGTCCGCTCATCGAGTCGAGTTCATTGGCGAAGCTGTAGCGCGCAAAGGCAGGATCCTTGGAGCCGAACCAGCAGCGATAAGCCGCAATCGAGACTTGTTCCATGTTGCGTAAAGCAGCGCTCTTGCCCGATGCCGGTCTTGGAGCTTCGGCGGGTTTGTCCGACTGGCACGCGACGAGGGCTGCTGTTGCCGACAGGGCCAAGAACAGCGTGAGGGTCTTGCTAGCCCGGATCATCTCGAGAACCTCGTGCGCGGGCTGATTGCCGCCGGTGACGTTTCGCTCAGGCGACCTTGGCCAAAGCACTTTCGAAGATGGCTCGACCATCTTCGCCGCCATGTGCAGCTTCGATCAGGTTTTCGGGATGCGGCATCAGACCGAGCACATTGCCCTTGTCGTTGACGATTCCGGCGATGTCGTTCATCGAGCCATTCGGGTTGGTGCCTTCGGCATAGCGGAACGCGACCTGGCCTTCGCCCTCAAGCCGCGCCAGCGTTTCCCCGTCCGCAAAGTAGTTGCCATCGTGATGAGCCACGGGGCAGCGGATCACCTGGTTCGGCTCAAAGCGGCGGGTAAAGGCGGTGTTCGCATTGGCGACCTCCAGCTTCACTTCGCGCGACACGAACTTCAGCGAGGTGTTGCGCATCAGGGCACCGGGAAGCAGGCCCGCTTCCACAAGGATCTGGAACCCGTTGCACACGCCCATCACCATCACGCCGCGCTCTGCAGCGTCGGCCACGGCCCGCATCACTGGCATGCGCGCGGCGATCGCTCCGCAGCGGAGATAATCTCCGAAAGAAAAGCCGCCGGGGATGACGATCAGGTCCAAACCGTCAGGCAGCGTGGTTTCGGTCTGCCACAGTGTTTGCGGCGCTTGACCGGAAACCTGGGCCAGGGCCGTGATCATGTCACGATCGCGATTGAGGCCGGGGGCCAGAACAACAGCTGATTTCATGTCGTGTAGGGTGCCTGCGGTGCTTCTGCCAATTCACGGAGTTCAAGCCGAGGCTTGATGCGGTCGAGGCGGTCCTCCTGGCGGCCAAGGACGCCATAGATAATGTGAGTGTCGTTTTGGACGCCCATCATGGACAGGCGGATAGAACCAATGAAGAGATGTCGGACTGCATCTTCTTCAGCACTTCGTAGATCAGGTTGTTCGTGACTTCCGCCATTCGCAACTCCCGCCGTCAATTCACCGCTATAGAATAGTTCTCGATCACGGTATTTGCCAGCAAACGCTCACACATTGCCTTGATGTCGGCCTCAGCTTTTGCCTTGTCTTCGCCTTCGACCTCAAGGTCGAAGACCTTGCCCTGGCGCACGCCCGAGACGCCCGCAAAGCCGAGGGTGCCAAGCGCGCCCTCGATTGCTTTTCCTTGCGGATCGAGAACGCCGTTTTTGAGCGTGACCGTCACGCGTGCCTTGATCACAATTCCAACTCCAAAAATCAGTGTGGCTTGCCGCGGCTTGTGTCCTTGCCGGCAACAAGCACGGGACCGGACGGACGCGGAGGTTCGTTCTCGTTCATGATGCCGAGGCGGCGCGCGACTTCCTGATAGGCTTCAACCAGCCCGCCCATGTCACGGCGGAACCGATCCTTGTCCATCTTGTCCTGCGTGTTCACGTCCCACAAACGACAGGAGTCGGGCGAGATTTCGTCGGCCACCACGATGCGCATCATGTCACCTTCGAAAAGGCGGCCGCATTCCATCTTGAAGTCGACAAGCTGGATGCCGACGCCCAGGAAGAGGCCCGACAGGAAGTCGTTGACGCGGATGGCCAGCGCCATAATGTCGTCGATCTCTTGCGGCGACGCCCAACCGAACGCCGTGATGTGTTCTTCGGTGACCATCGGGTCGTCGAGCTGATCGGCCTTGTAGTAGAATTCGATGATCGAGCGCGGCAGCACCGTGCCTTCTTCGATCCCAAGGCGCTTCGCCAGTGAGCCGGCCGCGATGTTGCGCACAACCACTTCAAGCGGGATGATCTCGACTTCCTTGATCAGCTGCTCGCGCATGTTCAAGCGGCGGATAAAGTGGGTCGGGATGCCCATGCGGTTGAGATGCGTGAAAATGTGCTCGGAAATGCGGTTGTTGAGCACGCCCTTGCCGTCGATCACTTCATGCTTTTTCGCATTGAACGCGGTCGCGTCATCCTTGAAGAACTGAATCAGGGTGCCCGGCTCGGGTCCTTCATAAAGGATCTTGGCCTTGCCTTCATAAATGCGGCGGCGTCGGTTCATTTCGGCTTTCTCGGGGGTTGAAGGGCAGATCGCATGGCAGCGCGTCCCCTTGGCGTGGCGGCCATTGCCAGAATGTTATTGCGCGTCCTATCGCATAGCACCCGCAGCCTCAATCAACAAATTGGGGGCGGCGTGTTTCAGAAGGGTTGTCCACGGCGGCGCAGCTTGATTTGGACGCCGCGAGTTTCTATTGGAGCGGACGCTGGTTTCGATGGAGACGCGACATGACCTCGATGAAGGACCGCCAGGACGGATACGAGCGCAAGTTCGTGCATGACGAGGAACTGCGCTTCAAGGCGATGGCGCGGCGCAACAAGCTGCTCGGCTTGTGGGCAGCAGAGCATCTCGGCAAAACAGGCTCCGAAGCAGACGACTACGCCAAGACCGTCGTGGCCGCCGATTTCCAGGAAGCCGGAGATGAAGACGTCTTCCGGAAGGTGCGGAGCGACTTCGATGCCGCCAACGTCGCGCAAAGCGACGGCCAGATTCGCGAAAAGATGGTGGAACTGATGGGCACGGCAATCGCCCAGCTCAGCGCCTGATCGGACGCCCGCTTGCCTTCAAACTTGCGGGATCGGCTGCAAACGGAAACGCTGATCACGGCATGGTCGGGCATTCCTGATCTTCTGACCGTCGAACTGCTGGCAGCTCAGCCCTACGATGCCGTCACGCTGGACATGCAGCATGGCGGCCATGACGAGGCCAGCGTTCTGCGCTCGCTGCCTATGGTGTTGGGCCGAAACAGGCACGCGCTTGTGCGGATCCCCGTTGGCCGCTTCGACATGGCAAGCCGTGCCCTGGACTTCGGGGCAGAAGCCGTGATCGCGCCGATGATCAATTCGGTGGCCGATGCGCAGGTCTTCGCCGCTGCCATGAAGTATCCACCCTTGGGCGAGCGCTCCTGGGGCGCAACCTTCGCGATGTCGCGACGAGGTTACGCTGGAGATGCGCTGTCTTGGCTGCGCAACGGCAACCAGGACACGTTGGCGATCGCGATGATCGAAACGCGGCCGGCGCTCGAAGCGCTGGACGGCATTCTGGCCGTTCCCGGTATTGACGGCGTCCTGGTCGGCCCCTCCGACTTCTCGATTGCATGGAGCAACGGCACGCTGGTCGATCCGGCGCTTGAAGATGCGATGGGGGCGTTTGTCGACATCGCCGCACGCGCGAAAGCCGCAAACAAGCTTGCGGCGACTTATGTGGTGGACCCCGTGCTGTGCGGGCGATTCGAATCGATGGGCTACAGCCTGATCGCCTGCGGCACGGAACATGCCCTTGTACGCACAGGCGCCAAGGTCATGCTGGACGCCGCGCGGGCATCGCTCAAGGCTTAGCTCAGCTTCGTCAGGAAGTTCGCGAAGGTCATCGAGCCTTCCGGCCAGGGACCATGGCCGGACTCTGCGTTAATGTGGCCCGCACTTCCGGCGTCGATGAACAACGATCCCCAAGCACCTGCGATGTCCTCCGCGGCTTCAAAGCTCGTGAAAGGATCATCGCGACTTGCGATGGTCACTGACGGAAACGGCAGCGGGTCACGCGGGTAGGGGCCGAAGGTCATCAGGTGCTTGGGCCGAATCTGCGGGTTCGTGACATCCGGCGGCGCAACAAAGAATGCGCCGGCGATCCGCTTCCGGAAAAGCGGAATGGCATGAACGACACTGGGGATACCGAGCGAGTGCGCGACGAACACCACCGGCCGTTCAGCCTCGTTCACGGCGTTCGCCACGCGCGCGACCCAATCGTCGCGTACGGGCTTGGACCATTCTTCCTGCTCCACCCGGCGGGCCGTCGACAAGCGACCTTCCCAGCGGGTCTGCCAATGATCGGGACCGGAATTGGTGTAGCCGGGGACGATGAGGATGTCTGCGTCTTTGACTTTCATGGCCGCGCATGTAGCCACACCGCCGCACGCGGACAAGACATGGCTGCTTTGCAAAAGCAGAACGGGCCGCGGCAGGGGAATCGCGACCCGTTCTTGACTGGATGATCAGATCCGAGGGGGAAAGATCTGTCACTGCACCAACAACGAGCCACGAGCAAAAGAGTTCCGCCTACACGGATACGTGATGCCTAAATAACAACTGGCACCACATCGAGATGGGCGACTACCGGCACGTGGTCGGAAGGCTTTTCCCAGCCGCGCACATGTTTCTCAATGTCGGCGGACACCAGCCGGTCAGACGCTTCCGGGGACATCATCAGGAAGTCGATGCGGATGCCGTTGTTCTTTTGCCAGGCCCCCGCTTGGTAGTCCCAGAACGAGTAAGCGCCGCTCGCGTCATCCACTTCCCGGTAGGCATCCACGAAGCCAAGGTTGGTGAGTCGCCGAAACGATGCGCGGCTTTGCGGCTGGAACAGCGCGTCGTCCAGCCAATGGTCTGGATAGCGCGCATCGAGCGGCTGCGGAATGACGTTGTAGTCGCCTCCGAGGATCAGCGGCTCTTCCAGGGCAAGCCGCTCTTCGGCCCAGCGTTCGAACCGTTCCATCCACCGCAGCTTGTAGCTGAACTTGTCCGTACCAACAGGGTTGCCGTTTGGGAGGTACAGCGACACCACCCGCAAGGCCCCCCGTGAGGTGGAAAATACGCCCTCGATGAAGCGCGCCTGCTCATCATCCTCGTCTCCGGGAAGGCGGCGGTTCACCTCGTCGAAGCGCAGCTTCGACAGGATCGCAACGCCGTTGAAGCCCTTCTGGCCGTGCGTTTCCACGTGATATCCGAGCGCCTCGATCTCCAGGCGCGGGAACCCCTCGTCGAGGCTCTTGATCTCCTGCAGGCACACGATGTCCGGCTCGCTTTCGCGCAGCCAGTGAAGAAGGTTGTCGATGCGCGCCTTGACGCCGTTGATGTTCCAGGTCGCGATTTTCACGAGATCAGATCGTGAAGCTGGTGCCGCACCCGCAGGACGCGACCGCGTTCGGGTTGCGGATCTGGAAGGATTGTCCGATCAGGTCGTCCACGAAGTCGATCACGGAGCCGCCCATGTAGATGAGCGACATCTCGTCGACGAGAACGGTGGCGCCATCCTTCTCGATGGCCGTGTCGTCGTCGTTGCGACCCTGGACCAGGTCGAATTTGTAGGAGAATCCCGAGCATCCGCCGCCTTCCACGGACACGCGCAGCGCATCCTTGTCCGGCTCCTTGGCGATGATCTTGTTGATACGCCGCGCTGCCGCGTCCGTCAGTTCAACGCCCTTCATCAGGGTCTTGGCGTCCGTGCCCATGGTGTCACCTTGCGCTGGCCTTCGCCTCATAGGTATGAACCGGCCTGAAGCTAGTCAACTGCCGCTGGACAACCTGCGAGAACGGGACGCAAAACCCTTGAGCCTCGATGCCTCCGACATTGGCTTTGGTTACCGGCCGCGCGCCTCCTATGCGACCGATCCCGCCCGAACGCGCGGGCGCTTCGTGGATGAGCCCGAAAGCCCCACCCGCACGCCGTTCCAGCGCGACCGCGACCGAATCATCCATTCCACCGCTTTTCGCCGATTGAAGCACAAGACGCAGGTCTTCGTGGCCCATGAAGGCGATCATTATCGCACGCGGCTCACCCACACGATCGAAGTCGCGCAGATTGCCCGTGCGCTTGCCCGTGCGCTGCGCCTGGATGAGGACCTCGCGGAAGCAGTGGCGCTGGTGCACGACTTCGGCCACACGCCGTTCGGCCATACCGGCGAGGATGCGCTGAACCTCAAGATGCAGCCTTTCGGAGGCTTCGACCACAATGCGCAATCGCTGCGCGTGGTGACCAAGCTCGAGCGGCGCTATGCCGACTTCGACGGACTTAACCTCAGCTGGGAAACGCTGGAAGGCCTCGTGAAGCACAACGGGCCTCTGCTCGACCCTGCCGGCGAACCGATCGGGAAACCACTTCCGCAGGCCATCGCCGTTTACAACGAGTTGCACGATCTCGAGCTGGACCGCTTCGCCGGGCCCGAAGCGCAGGCCGCGGCGATTGCCGACGACATCGCCTACAACACGCATGACATAGACGACGGCTTGCGGGCAGGGCTCCTGACCTTGGAAATGCTGGAAGACGTGCCGCTCACCGCAGGCATTCTGCGCGCCGTCAAGATGCGCTACCCGCAACTCGACACGGTTCGAATGGCGCATGAACTCATGCGTCGCCAAATCACGCTGATGGTGGAGGACGTGATTACCTCCGCCACCGCCAACCTCGGCCGCCTGCGGCTGGAAAGCGTGGAGGATGTCCATAGTGCCGGGCAAACCCTGATCGGCTTCTCCAAGGACATGGCCGCTGCGGAGGCCGCCCTGAAGCGCTTTCTCTACGCCAATCTTTATCGGCACCCGGAGGTCATGCGGGTTCGAGCCGACGCGGATCGCATCGTGTACGAGTTGTTTGACGCCTACATGCACGATCCCCGCGCCATGCCCGAAGGCTGGCGGGAAGGGCTGGATCGAGCGCAGGAACCGGTAAAGGCGCGACATGTGGCCGACTTCCTGGCGGGCATGACCGATACCTACGCTTTGAAGGAGCACCGGCGCTTGTTTGACCGAACGCCGGTTCTGGGCTAGGTCGCGCCTCAGCCATGCGGGTCAGCATCAGCCCGCCGCCGAAAACCCATTTCCGAGTTGAGCATGAACCTTTTCGCTGAATTCAGCGCGCGTATCGTCGATATGGTGCAGGCGCTTGGCCTGAAGACTGCGAGCGGCGAACCGCTCGACATGGCGCGCGTGGCCGTGGAGCTGCCGCGCGACGTCAACCACGGCGATCTTGCGACCAACGCGGCGATGGTGCTTTCCAAGGCTGTCGGCACAAACCCCCGCCAGCTTGGCGAACAGCTGGCGGCCGAACTGGCGAAGGACCCGGATGTATCTGAGGTCTCGGTGGCCGGTCCGGGCTTCGTGAACATCCGCCTGGCCGATGGCTTCTGGCAGGCGCGTCTACGCGACATACTAGCGGCCGGCACGGATTACGGCCGCTCCAAGGCAGGTGCCGGGCGCAAGATCAACGTGGAATATGTGTCGGCCAACCCGACCGGACCGATGCATGTCGGGCATTGCCGCGGCGCTGTTGTGGGGGACGCGCTGGCCAATCTCCTCGCTTTCGCGGGCAGCGAGGTGACCAAGGAATATTACATCAACGATGCCGGCGCGCAGATCGGCGTTCTCGCGCAATCCGCCTTCCTGCGCTACCGCGAAGCATTGGGTGAGGACATCGGCGACATCCCTGCCGGTCTTTATCCCGGTGACTACCTTGTTCCGGTTGGACAGACGCTCGCTGATCGGTTTGGTCGCGCACTTCTCGAAAAGCCGGAGAACGAGGCGCTCGCCCTGGTTTCAGACGAGACTATCGACGCCATGATGGGGATGATCCGCGAAGACCTTGCGGCGCTCAACGTTCATCATGATGTGTTCTTCTCTGAGCGCACGCTCCATGCCGATCATGCCAAGGCGATCCGCTCGGCCATCAGCGACCTGACGCTGAAGGGCCATGTTTACAAGGGCAAGCTGCCGCCGCCAAAGGGCCAGAAGCCGGAAGACTGGGAAGATCGTGAACAAACGCTGTTCCGGTCCACCGAAGTCGGCGACGACATCGACCGTCCGCTGGTGAAGTCGGATGGCGCCTACACCTACTTCGCCGCCGACGTCGCTTACCTGAAGGACAAGTATGCGCGCGGCTTCAACGAGCTCGTTTACGTTTTGGGGGCGGACCACGGCGGCTATGTAAAGCGCCTGGAAGCGCTGGCGCGCGCGGTTACCGACAGCCAGGTCGAGCTTACGGTTCTTCTGTGCCAACTTGTTCGTCTGCTGCGCAATGGCGAGCCGGTGAAGATGTCCAAGCGGGCCGGGGAGTTCATCACCCTGCGCGACGTGGTGGACGAGGTCGGCCGCGATGCGATTCGCTTCATGATGCTGTATCGCAAGAACGGTGAGCCGCTGGATTTCGACTTCGCCAAGGTCACGGAGCAGTCCAAGGACAACCCTGTCTTTTACGTGCAGTACGCTTCCGCACGGTGTTATTCCGTGTTCCGCCAGACCAAGGAGCACCTTGGGCTTGATCGGCCGGACCGCGCTGCCTTGAGCGAGAATACGCACCTCCTGACGGATCCGGGGGAGCTTGCCCTGATCCGCAAGCTCGCCGAATATCCGCGCGTGATCGAAGCCGCCGCACAGGCCATGGAGCCGCATCGCATCGCGTTCTACCTGTATGATCTCGCCAGCAGCTTCCACGCCCACTGGAATCGCGGCACCGACAATCCGGATTTACGGTTTGTAAGGGTTAATGAATCTACATTGACGGTCGCCAGGCTGGGACTGGTGCAGGCGGTGTCGGATGTGCTGACATCGGGATTGGCGATTGTGGGGGCGGAGGCGCCCGAAGAGATGCGCTGAGCCGGCTGCCACCTTTTTCCCATAAAGGCTTGGTACGGGCGCAGCCCGTTGAGCGACGTCGCCGGCGTCCGACCGAGTGCGAGTGCGGGAAAGATCATGGCAGGCACTTCATCCCTTCGAAGCCCATCCGCGACGCCGATCGCGGAAGACGATCCGTTTGCGGAACTCACCCGCATCATCGGCTTCGATCCACGCGTGAAAGTGCAGCCGGCTTCAGATCCGGAGCCAGATTTTCAGATCGACCTCGAGCGCGAACTGATGGGCGACTTCGGAGAGCCCGAAGAAGCACGCGATAATTCGGACGTCCACGCGCAGGAAGCTCAGTTTCCGCGAGATTTCACGCCGCAAAGCGAGGTCGCAGAGCCCGGTGTCGAGGATCACGCCGACACAAATGCGCCCGCAGACGAGCCCGTCCCTGGCTTGGATGAGGCTGATTTGCCGACTGCCGCCTTCGTATCGGTGGAGCCGACGGGTCATGCTGCATTGGACGCCGAACGCGCGCCGGACCTGAATTCGCCCTACGACTTGCCTGCCGAGGTTGACGACGCCCCTGCCGCTGTTGCCGCGGACGACGACGACGCCGCTGTTTTCGCCGAGGACACCCGCGTGGCCGACGTGCCTGCGGTGGATGAGGCCGCCTTCGAGGCCGCTCTCACCGAAGACAAGGCTTTCAGCGCACCAGAAGCGGATGCCGAATTCTCTCCGGCCGCAACTGCCGATCCTGCTGTGCAGGCTGCTGAGCCAACAACAGAAGAGCCAACGGCAGCTGAGTCGACGACCTCTGAACCGGCGTCGACCTTCTATGATGATGAGCTGGAGCGCGCCTTTGCCGCTTTGGAAGCGTGGGAGCGCGGAAGCGAATCACGCGTGAAGGGGCCGCAGCCACAACGCGACGAGCCTCTCTTTTCCCTTCCGTCCGGTTCGGCAACAACGCCATCTGCGCCCGCTGCAGAGCAGGACGCCGCTCCCGATCATCAGCCGTCCGAGCCGGATTTTGCCCCGCGCGATCAGTTCACCGCGGAAGAAGGCTGGACCGATGAAGGCGCCGTTTCGCTGAACGAACCGCAGGTGCTCCACACTGGCGCCGAGTTCTCCGATGCGCCTTCCGAAGACTTGGCGCCTCACGACGATCGGGCGGACCCCGTCTCCCAAGCCGAGCCTGAGCAGGCTGAACGCTTCGACGACGAGTTCGAGCAGCAGTTGTTCGAACTTCTGGGGGCTGATGAGGCGGAAGCCGCTGAGTCGACCCGCGCCTTCGACGATGACACGTGGGCGGACGACGTTGCGCTGAATGAGGCTGTGCTTGCCGCTGATGCCGATGATGCGCCCACAGATGAGGCAGCCAGCTTCGACGCTGGAGATGGGTCGGCGGACCCGCACCAGGCGCAGGATTTCTTCGACGTCGAGGTGCAGCATCAGTCCGCATTCGGCGCACCGGAGCACGAGCGGGAAGTTCTTCCGTTTGCTTCAGCTGGCTTGAGCCACCCTGCTGAGGCGGGCACTGCTGAATTGGCCGATGAAACCTCTCCCGAGCCAGCCGGCGTCAGCGATGATCCCTTTCTTGCCGAACTCGATCGGTTCGAAATGTCGTTGAACGATCTGATGGCCGACGAAGCGTTTGGCCAACACGAGCCGGAAGAGGGCCAGGCGCCGTCGCCGGATGATCACGACGCTCCGCATGTATCCGCCGTTGCCCAACCTGATCCCGCGGAGATTTCCTCCGCCACCCCTTCACTGGAACCCAAACCCATGCAGCCCTTCAATGAACGCGCCTTCGATGCTGCTCTTGCCGAAGAACTGGGTTATGACGATGCGCAAGGTAGCGACTGGAATGGAGGTCGCAGCGTCGGCAATTACGCCGCGGCACCCGTCGCAGCCGCTTATGCGTCGCAAGCTCCGCAGCGGCGTGCCCATGTTCATGCGCCTGCCATGCACGCGGATGTGCCGGATATCGAAACGGTCGACTTCGTGGATCAGCGCGTCGCCCCGTCCGACGAACTCGACCTGCCCGAGGTCGATTACGGCCGCGAAGACCGTCCAGTTGCCGCCTTTGACGATTTTGATGCCGAGTTCACGTCAGCCTTCAACGCGTTGAGGGAAGAGCCCGTTGCGGCCAAGCCGGCTGAAGAGCCGAAGCGCGCGGCCGCATCCAATAGCTGGGATGACGGCTTCGACTTCCACATGGCTCCTGCAGCGGCGCCAGCTGTCGGTGGAGCGTCTGCTTCGAGCCTGTCGCGCGCAGGCCTTTATGAGCCCGAAGAAGAAGAGGCCTACGTCGCGAATCCGGCCATGCGCGAGTCGCGTTCCGCGCGTCCGGTGCAGCGCCGCGGAGTGATGCTGGGCGGTGCCGTGGCCCTGCTTGCGCTGCTTGGCGGCGTCGCCTATTTCGTTCTGCCATCGAGCGACCTTGGCAATGGCGAGCCAGCGATCGTGCGTGCCGACGCTGATCCCCTGAAGGTTCGTCCAGAAAACCCCGGCGGCATTGTTGTGCCGAACCAGGAAAACGCCGTGTATGAGCGCGTGGGCTCTGGCCAGATCGCTGTTCCGACTCAGGAGCGCCTGATCAATTCCGTGGAAGAACCCGTGGATCTCACGATCAACCAGCCGGAAGACACCGATTCGGCGCCGCTGGACGGCCTTGCCGCTCTCGAAGGTGAGGACGCATCCGGAGACTTCGGCGAAGATTCCACCGGGACGGTGAAGGCCGAAGATCGGATCTTGCCCGAAGACACCGCCGACGCGTCGTCGCCGATCCCCGAAGAAATGATCGCGGTGGCGCCACGCCGGGTGCGGACCATGGTGGTGCGGCCGGATGGAACTTTGGTGCCGCGCGAAGAGGCTGCGCCGGCTCCGGCACCGCTTGAGGTCGCTTCAGCCGCAGAAGCCGCTGTTTCGGCCGAACCCCTTGCCGCTCAGCCGGTTGCTGCCCCCGCACTTCCAGAACCCGCGCCTGCCGAAGATCCGGTCGCAGCGGAACCTGCATCCGCACCGGAACCGGCACCGCAAGTGGCAGCCGTCGAACCGCAGCCAGCACCGTCCGCGACACCCGAACCCGTGACAACGGCTTCCCCGCCGAGCGGATGGTCCGTGCAAATTGCTTCCCAGCCGAGCGAAGCCAGCGCGCGAGCGAGCTATGAGGATCTGGCGCGGCGCTACGCCAGCGTGCTCGAAGGCCGGCCTGTCAACATCGTGAAGGCCGACATCGCGGGCAAGGGCACCTATTACCGTGTCCGGATCCAGGCCTCGTCGCGGTCTGAAGCCAACACGATCTGCAGCAGCTACAAGAGCGCAGGCGGCAACTGCTTCGTATCGCAGTGACGCCGTCGTTCTGATCGTTTCTGACCAGGCCCGCTGCGGTTCTGTCGCAGCGGGCTTCTTTTTCTTACTTGGGTTTGCCTTTCCATGTCCGACTGCAAAGCTGTCATCTTTGGTGCCGCGGGTCCTTCATTGACCCCCGAAGAGGAAGCGTTCTTCCGCGAACATAAGCCGTGGGGCTTTATCCTTTTCGCGCGCAACATTGTGGATGCCGAGCAGGTGAGGGCGCTCGTGTCGGCTATGCGCGCCTGCACCAACCAGGCCGAGGTGCCGGTTTTCCTTGACCAGGAAGGCGGTCGCGTCCAGCGGCTGCGTCCGCCACTCGCACCCAACTACCCGCCCGCCTCGCTGCTGGGTGAGATCTATGCCCGCGACCAGCGTCGAGGGCTTCGCGCGGCGTGGCTTTTGTCGCGCCTGCATGCCTTCGATCTCCTCCGTTACGGCATCAACGCGGACTGCTTGCCCGTGCTCGATGTGCCTGTTCCAGGCGCCCATGATGTGATCGGCAATCGTGCTTATGGCACCGAACCCGAGGTGGTGGCGTCGCTTGGCCAAGCGGCTGCCGACGGGCTGCTCGCCGGTGGGGTGCTGCCGGTGATGAAGCATATTCCCGGCCACGGTCGCGCGTTTGCCGACAGCCACCTCGCCCTGCCGGTGGTAGACACGCCGCTCGAAGAGCTCCGCGCGCGCGATTTCCTGCCGTTCCAGCGGTTGTCCGATCATGCCATGGCAATGACCGCGCATGTGATCTATTCCGCTATTGATCCGGACCTTCCGGCCACCACCTCGCCCACCGTGGTGGAAGGGATCATCCGCGGCGAAATCGGCTTTGACGGCCTCCTGATGAGCGACGACGTGTCCATGAAGGCGCTGTCGGGCGATTTCGCCAGCCGCACGCGCGCGATCTTCGCGGCGGGCTGCGATGTGGTTCTCCATTGCAATGGCAACATGGGCGAGATGGAAGCAGTGGCAGCGGAAACACCGCGGCTTCTGGGGCGCTCGCTGGAACGTGCGCATCGCGCTCTTGCCCCCCTCGGCACAAGCGACGGCGGCATCGAGGAAGCAGCCCGCGCCGAATTTGCCGAGCTCACGCAGATGGTGGCATAAGGCTGCCAAAGGCCCGGCCGCGATCGGGCCGTGTGCTGGAACCGGATCGGGCGTGACACAGGGCAACCACATCGGTTTGAAGACGGGTCGTTCCGGCGAAGCCTTCGACGACTGGGCGCGTTCAGCGGTTGTTGAGCCGGCGGAGCCGGAGCTTGTGGTGGATGTCGACGGCTTTGAAGGGCCGCTCGACCTTCTGCTCCATCTCGCTCGCACCCAGAGGGTCGATCTCGCGCGCATTTCCGTGCTCGCCTTGGCCGAGCAGTACCTCCTGTTTATCCAGCACTCGCGCATGGGCCGGCTGGAGCTTGCAGCGGACTATCTCGTGATGGCGGCGTGGCTGGCGTTTCTGAAGTCCCGCCTCCTGTTGCCGGCCCAGCGCGGCGATGGGGGAGAAAGCGGCGAGGAACTCGCGGCCGGGCTTCAGTTCCGGTTGCTGCGACTGGAAGCAATCCGCGAGGCGGCCTTTCGCTTGAACGAGCGCCCACGCCTCGGGCGTGAGGTCTTTCCCCGCGGGATGCCGGAAGCGGTGGCAATCCGCCAGCGCACGACCTTTCAGGCGAGCCTTTACGATCTTCTTCTTGCTTATGCTTCGCAGCGCCAGCGACAGGCGGTGAGCAATGTCCGGATCGCACGTCGCGGCGTGTGGTCGTTAAAGGAAGCGCGGGCGGTGCTGGAGCGGCTGATCGGACCTTCCGACCGTTGGGAGACGCTCGACCAGTTTCTTCTCGACCATCTTGTTCCACCGCAGGACCGCGCAACGGCGATTGCGAGTACCTTTGCGGCCAGCCTCGAACTTGCACGGGAACAGCGAATCGACCTGCGCCAGGACGCGCCGTTTGCTCCGATCTTCATGCGCGCAGGTCCCAAGGCCGCGGAACCTGAGACTGACCTTCCGTAAGCATGGCTGACCCGCTTCCTTTCCCGACCTCGACCGATGCAGGTGTAGAACAGCAACGCTTGTTCGAAGCGGTGCGCGTGCTGGAAGCACTCCTTTTCGCCAGCGCCGAGCCGGTGACACATGTTGCCCTCCAAGAGCACCTACCGGCTGGCGTCGCCTTCGCTGCCGCGATAGCGGAGTTGGGAAAGCTTTACGCCACCCGCGGCGTCAATCTCGTGCGTGTGGGCGAGGCATGGGCGTTTCGCACCGCGCCCGATCTCGCGCACCTCCTGCAACGTGAAGCCTCGCAGCAAAAGAAGCTGTCGCGGGCCGCGCTCGAGGTCCTGGCGACGATCGCTTACCATCAGCCCGTGACCCGAGCCGAGATCGAGGACGTGCGCGGCGTCGAAACCTCCAAGGGCACGCTTGACCTTCTTCTGGAGAGCAACTGGATCCGCATGCGCGGCCGGCGCCGCACACCGGGGCGTCCGGTGACCTACGGAACCACCGCCGAGTTCCTCGATCATTTCGGGTTGGCCGACATCGGTGACCTCCCGGGCATGGAGGAACTGAAGGGAGCAGGGCTCCTTTCAACCCGTTTGCCGCAGAACTTCTCAATTCCATCGCCGGCCAATGATGGCGAGGAGCCGGCCGAGGACGAGGATGCCTTCACGCCGCAGGATCTTGAAGAACTCGGCCTGCTTCCGCCCGGAGGCACGCAAGAGTGATCAGGCCACCGGTCACACTGGCGGCGCGACAAACCCTTGGTGAAACCGATCCGCGCGTGGTAACGCTGCATCGGTCGGGAAAGGTGGCGATATCGCAGCGTTGCCGACCACAAACATCCGCGCAACTGCGGCGCATTGTCTGCATGACGGCAGGAGGTCTTTCTCTTGCCTGAAATGTCTGATGTGTTGATTGAGGCGGCAGACAATTTGAATGGGCGGGCGAAACCGCTTACCTGTCTAGCTGGGAAGCATTCGAGAGAGAGTTATCATGGGTTCCTTTTCGATCTGGCACTGGCTGATCGTGCTCGTTGTAGTGCTGCTGCTGTTTGGCCGCGGCAAGATCCCCGAGCTGATGGGCGACATGGCCAAGGGCATCAAGAGCTTCAAGAAGGGCATGACGGATGACGATACGGCCGAGGACACGCGCAGTGATCCTCGCACGGTCGACCACCGTCCCGGCGAAACGGTGGTGGCTTCGGATCGCAACGCGACCAAGCCCTGAACCCGTCAACGCCCTGAGAGGCCGGTAAAGCACCAATGTTCGAGCTCGCTTGGTCCGAGATGCTCGTCATCGCGGTCGTGATGATCGTGATCGTGGGTCCAAAGGACTTGCCGAAGATGCTGCGCACCTTCGGCAAGTTCGCGGGAAAGATGTCGTCCATGGCGGGCGATTTCCGCAAGCAGTTCGACGAGGCCATGAAAGAGGCCGACCTTGATGATGTGCGCAAGTCGATGAACGACCTGCGCGCGCTCAACCCCAAGAACCAGATTCGCCAAGCGTTGAGCCCTGTTGAGCAGGCGGCAGCCGATATCCGTGCGGGTGCCGACTCGATCATGCGGCCCAAGACGCCGGTGCCGAGCACGCCGGCCTCCACGGAACCGACCGCATCCGAGCCGTTGAAGAACGGGTCAGGAGTGGACTCCTCGATACCGGCGGCGGCCTCGCCGGAGGCAACGGCACCCGCCGTCGCTCCCCTCGCGCCACCAGCTTCTGTCGCGCCAACAGCCACGCTCGCCCCGACGGCGAGCGTGGCTGCGCCGGCCAAGAAGCCCCGTGCCACCAAAGCCGCGAGTCCCACCGGTGCATCATCCGCACCGGCCAAAGCACCGGCACGACCCAAGGCTGCAACCGCGCCCAAGCCATCCAACGGCTTGAATGGCGCTTCCGCCGAAAAGCCGGTGCGTACCCGCAAAGCCAAAGAAACCGGAACACCGACGTGAGCACCACGGACGACGACGTCAACAAGTCTTCCGCACCGCTCATCGAGCACCTGATCGAGCTGCGCTCGCGGCTGATCTGGGCGATCGGCGGCTTTTTCGTCGCCTTCCTCGTCTGCTTCTTTTTCGCCAAGGAGCTTTTCGAACTGCTGGTGATCCCCTTCAAGTGGGCGACGCAGTGGGCCGGTATGGCCTCCGACAAAGTGGAACTGATCTATACGGCGCCGCAGGAGTTCTTTTTCACGCAGATCAAGCTCGCGATGTTCGGCGGCACGGTGCTCGCGTTTCCCATGATCGCAGCCCAGATCTACAAGTTCGTGGCTCCCGGCCTTTACAAGAACGAGCGGGCTGCCTTTCTGCCGTTCCTGATTGCTTCGCCGGTCCTGTTTCTGATCGGGGCCGCGCTTGTGTATTTCTTCTTCACCCCCATGGTGATGTGGTTCTTCCTTGCCATGCAGCAGGTGGGGCCGGGCGAGGAAGTGCAGATTTCGCTGCTCCCCCGCGTGTCGGAATACCTCAGCCTCATCATGACGCTGATCTTTTCCTTCGGCCTTGTATTCCAGCTGCCGGTGGTCACCTCGCTGATGGCGCGGGTGGGCCTCCTCACGGCGGAAGGTCTCGCTTCCAAGCGCAAATGGGCCATCGTGATCGCCTTCGTTGCCGCCGCGATCCTCACGCCCCCGGATCCGATGTCGCAGATCGGCCTCGCGATCCCAACGATCCTGCTTTACGAAGTTTCGATCTGGCTCGCCCGCATGATCGAGAAGAAGCGCGCGCAGGAGCAGCACGCCCGCGATGTCGCCGCTGCGGCCGAGCCTCTGCCGCCGAGCGTGGATCAAACGCACAGCTGATTTCAGAAAGAGCGGGGGACGCTTCCCCCGCCCGCTGCCTGTTTTCCCGTCTTGCGTGATCGCGTCCGGCGGTTTACCCCCGGCCGAACTCTCAACGGACCACCATCATGCTCGACATCAAGTGGATACGCGAAAACCCTGCTGCGCTCGATCAGGCGCTGCAAGCGCGATCCATGGCACCGCAGTCGGAGGCGTTGATCGCTCTGGATGAAGAGCGGCGCGCGCATCTCGGCCGCCTTCAGGAAGCGCAGGAGCGCCGTAACGCGGCGTCAAAGGAAATCGGCAACGCCATGCGGGCCGGCGATGCGGCAAAGGCCGAAGCGCTGAAGGCGGAAGTGGTCGACATCAAGACCTTCATCCAAGGCGGTGAAGCCGAGGAGCGCCGCCTGATTAAGGCGCTGAACGATGCTCTTGCCGTGATCCCGAACCTTCCCCTTCCGGACGTGCCGTTCGGCCGCGATGAAAGCGGCAATGTCGAGCATCGCAGTTTCGGCCGGGAGCTGATCGACAGCCGCCGGGCAGGGATGCGCAACAAGCCGCGCGAACATTTTGAGCTCGGCGAAGCCATGGGGCTGATGGACTTCGAAGTGGCGGCGCGGATCTCCGGCTCGCGCTTCACGGTGCTGAAGGGGGAGTTGGCGCGCCTGGAGCGGGCGATCGGCCAGTTCATGCTCGACCTGCATACGGAGGAGCATGGCTATACCGAGGTTCAGCCCCCGCTTCTGGTGCGCGACGAGGCGCTGTTCGGCACAAACCAATTGCCCAAGTTCGAGGAAGACCTGTTCTTCACCCCGCACGGCGAAAGCCGCCTTGGCCTGATCCCGACCGCCGAGGTGCCGCTGACCAATCTGGTGCGCGAACAGATCCTGGCGCAGGAGCAACTGCCGCTCCGCTTCACGGCGCTCACGCCGTGCTTCCGCTCCGAAGCGGGATCGGCCGGCCGCGATACGCGCGGCATGCTGCGCCAGCACCAGTTCAACAAGGTTGAGCTGGTGTCGATTACCGATGCGGAAAGCTCGATTGCCGAGCACGAGCGGATGACCGAATGCGCCGAGGCGGTTCTGAAGACGCTCGAGCTGCCGTTTCGCACCATGGTGCTTTGCACCGGCGACATGGGCTTCGGCGCCCGCAAGACCTATGACATCGAGGTCTGGCTGCCCGGCCAGAATGCCTACCGCGAGATCTCGTCCTGCTCTGTGTGTGGAGATTTCCAGGCGCGGCGCATGGACGCGCGCTATCGCGTCAAGGACGAGAAGGGCACGCGCTATGTTCACACGCTAAACGGATCGGGCACCGCCGTTGGCCGGGCGTTGATTGCCGTTTTGGAAAACTACCAGAACGAGGACGGTAGCGTGTCGGTACCCGATGCGTTGCGCCGGTATATGGGTGGCAGGGAACGGATCGGCGGGCGCTGAGCCTGCAAGGAATTCAGGGAACACGAAGCCGATGCGCATTCTGATTACCAACGACGACGGCATTCACGCCGAAGGCATTCAGGTGCTGGAGCGCATTGCGCGAACGCTGTCCGACGACATCTGGGTGGTCGCGCCAGAAACCGATCAGTCCGGCTTCTCCCATTCGCTCTCGATCTCCGAGCCGCTGCGCATGCGCCAGCTCGACGAACGACATTTCGCGGTTCGGGGCACCCCAACCGATTGCGTCATCATGGGTGTACGCAAGCTGATGCCCGAGGCGCCTGACCTGATCCTGTCCGGCGTAAACTCCGGCTCCAACGTTGCCGATGACGTGACCTATTCCGGAACGGTGGCCGGCGCGATCGAAGGAACGCTGCTTGGCATCCGCTCCATTGCGCTCAGCCAGGGCTATACCTTCGCCAACGACGGCCGCGTTCTGCCCTGGAGCACAGTGGAAACGCATGCGCCGGCCTTGCTCGATCGCTTGATCGGTCTCGATTTGCCGCCCGGCGTCCTGCTGAACGTCAACTTCCCCAACTGCCAGCCCGAAGAGGTTAAAGGCGAGCGCGTGACCCGACAGGGCAAGCTGGTTTACGGGATCTGGCTCGATGAGCGGAAGGACGGCCGCGGCTTCCCCTATTACTGGCTGAATTTCGGTCGCGAGCATAGCGAGATGCCTGAGGGCACCGACATTCACGCGCTGCGCAACGACTACATTTCCGTGACGCCGCTCAAGCTCGACCTCACTGCTTATGAGGTGCAGGATCTCGTCGGAGCTGCGCTGAAATGACAGCTGACGCGCTGGATCGTGAAGGCTTTGCGGCATTCATGCTCCGGCTCCGCGGCCGTGGTTTGACCGATAAGGCGATCCTGGCGGCCTTTGAAGCGACGCCGCGGCGCAGTTTCGTGCCCGGACAATGGCAGAACCATGCCTGGTCGGATCGCATGGTTCCGATCCCCTGCGGCGAGGCGTTGGAGGGCATCGACATCCAGGCCGTGGTGATCGCGGCGCTTGATCTGTCTAGTAGCGTGCGGGTGCTCGAGATCGGCGCCGGCACCGGCTATACCGCTGCCGTGATGGGGCGCTTGTCGGCGCGCGTTCTGACGCTGGACCGTTACAAGGCGCTCGTGGAACAGGCACGTGCCCGCTTCGAAGCGCTCAACATCACCAACGTCATCGCGCGGCACGCCGATGGTGCGCATGGCGTACCGGCAGAAGGTCCGTTTGACCGGATCATCTCCTGGGCCGCCTTTGAAAGCCTGCCGCGCGAGTTCGTGGACCAGCTTTCCAGCGGCGGCGTCATGGTCGCACCGGTCGGGCCTGCCGATGGAATTCAAACGCTGGTGCGCTTGACCAAAACCGGCAGTCGCTTCGAACAGCACGACCTCGGGACGGTGCGTTTGCAGCCCATGGCACATGGTCTGCCTTCGGTTCTTTAGCGGCACTTTTTTCTGCCGAAAGCACCAGCCTTAACCACCCGGTAACGCTAACAGGTTCTAATCAACCTTGTGTTGGTAACGGGTTGGGTGCGGGTTGATACCATGCAGGTGAGAATCCTCGATAAAAACGGGCGCCTCATGCTGAGGGGTGCAGCGATCCTGCTTGCAGGCGTCGCGGCGGGCTGCTCTTCGGGCGTTTCGCGCTTCACGAGCGACATGTTCACCACCGCGTCCACGACGCGGCCGGAAGCAACGGCTTCAACGGCGCAAACGGCGTCCGCATTGCCGGCAGCGCCCAGCGGCACCGTCCAGCGCAACTCTCTTACTCCGGTGAGCGTGTCGGGCGGCCAGATGGCCAGTTCGTCCTTGCCACCCCCGTCGCCGGCAGCTGGCGAAGCGCCGCTTCAGGCGCGCACATCGCCTGCTGCGGCACAGCCGGTTCAGGTTGCTGCCATGCCCCGCGCCGAGGCGCAGCCGGCTGCTGCCAAGTTGAAGCCGGGCGGCAGCTACACGGTTGCTTCCGGCGACACCTTGTCGGGTGTGGCCCGTCGGTCGGGCGTCAGCGTGGATGCCTTGAAGCAGGCGAACGGCATGTCCGATGGCAACATCCGCATCGGCCAGACCCTGGTTCTTCCGGCAGGCGCAACGGTTCCCGCCCAGACGCAGGTCGCCGCGGCTCCCAAGCCAGCTGCCCCGACCATGGCTGCTGCGCCGATGGCCAAGCCCGCCACGGCTGAAGCCCCGCCGAAGGTCGCCGCGGCCCCGAGCGCCACGGCAGAGGCACCCAAGATTGCTGCTGCGAAGCCGGAACAACCCGCCGTTCAGCCAGCCGCTTACACGCCTCCCAAGCAGACCGCCCGCGCGATCGTGGAAGAATCAGAAGCTGAAGCGCCGAACGGTACCGGCATCGGCAAGATGCGGTGGCCGGTGCGTGGCCGTGTGATCGCCAACTTCGGCAAGAGCGGCGGCAAGGCCGGCGACGGGATCGACATCGCGGTGCCGGAAGGAACGCCGGTGAAGGCTGCCGAAAACGGCGTGGTGATTTATGCCGGCGACGGCCTCAAGGAGTTCGGCAACACGGTCCTCGTGCGCCACGAGAACGGCCTCGTCACCGTGTATGGCCACGCCAGCGAGTTGAAGGTGAAGCGGGGTGAAAATGTGAAGCGCGGCCAGGACATTGCCCTGTCCGGCATGAGCGGGTCGACGCAAAGCCCCAAGCTGCACTTCGAGGTGCGCAAGAATTCAGCGCCGGTCGATCCTTCTACCTTCCTGGAATAGCCGTCGCGGCATCTTCAAAGGAACCCGCCACCCTCAGGGCCTGGCGGGTTTCGTCGTTCAGGGCTGTCTCAGGGTTTGGCCGAGCCGCCCGGCAAGATCCTGCACGAACTGCCAGGCCACACGGCCGGAACGGCCGCCGCGTGTGGTCGACCATTCAAGCGCCTGGGCGTGAAGTTCGGCGGCGTCTAGCTGCAGCTGATGATACTGGGCATAGCCGTCCACCATGGCGAGGTAGTCATCCTGACTGCACTTGTGGAAGCCGAGCCAAAGCCCGAAACGATCCGAAAGCGAAACCTTTTCTTCTATGGCTTCCCCCGGGTTGATGGCCGTGGAGCGCTCGTTGTCGATCATGTCGCGCGGCAGCAGATGCCGCCGATTGGACGTCGCATAAAAGATCGCGTTGTCCGGCCGGCCTTCCACGCCGCCTTCCAGCGCAGCCTTGAGCGACTTGTAGGACGTGTCATCGTGATCGAACGACAGGTCGTCGCAGAAAAGAATGAATCGGAAACTGGTGCTTTTCAGCAGGGCAAGGAGCTTCGGCAGGGTGTCGATGTCCTCGCGATGAATCTCGATGAGCTTCAGTTGATCGTCGCCGATTGCCGCATGCGCAGCCTTCACGAGGGACGATTTGCCCATGCCGCGGGCACCCCAAAGAAGGATGTTGTTGGCCGGCAGGCCGCGCGCGAAACGCTCCGTGTTCGCCACCAGAATGTCGCGCACGTGATCCACGCCCTTGATCAGGCTGAGGTCGACCCGGTTGACGTGAGGGACCGGCTGCAGGCGCGACGCTTCTGCCGACCACACGAAGCAGGTGGCTTCATCGAAGGACGGCTGCACCGCAGGCTCGGGGCCGAGTCGCTCGATTGCGGCAATCAAGCGGTCGAGCTTGGTGCTGATATCCTGCAAGTCCGGGGCAGCCATGATGTCACGTCTTTCTGTACGGGCGAAGTGCCGGCGCTGTATCACGCGAACGTTGCGGCGCAAAGCAAGGGCATTGATGCCTGAAACGGTTGCTTTGAGGCAGCGGGTGACTATAGTCCGCCCACTTTCGGGGAGCGTCTGCGCGCTGCCCTGCACCGCTTTGCTTGGAGACGTTTCGATGTTTGTCACACCGGCCTATGCTCAATCCGCAACCGGCGGGGCGCCTGAAATCCTGATGAGCATCCTGCCGTTCATCCTCATCTTCATCATCATGTATTTTCTGATCATCCGGCCGCAGCGGGCTCAGCTGAAGAAGCGGGGCGAGATGCTCGCCAATGTGCGGCGGGGCGATACGGTGGTCACCGGCGGCGGCCTGCTCGGCAAGGTCACTAGGGTCATCGATGAGAATGAGCTCGAAATCGACCTCGGCAATGGGCTTAAGGTTACCGCGCTGCGTTCGACGCTGGCGGAAGTGCGGGTCAAGGGCGAGCCAATCGCCAACCAGAACGCCAAGAAATAGTCGTATTCGCGGCGGCATTCCCGCCGCCTGGACGCTCGGCCGATAGAGGCAACATGCTGTATTTTTCCCGCTGGAAGACCGTCGCCATCTGGCTCGTCGTGCTGATTGGCGTCGTGGTCTCGATCCCTAATCTCCTTTCACGGGAAACCATCGACGCTCTGCCCGACTGGATGCCGAAGCGCACCATGGTGCTGGGCCTGGATCTGCAGGGCGGATCCCACATCCTTCTGCAGGTCAACCAGCAGGATCTCATCGACGACCGTTTGGAGGCGACGCGCGACACAATCCGCACCGCCCTGCGCGACGCGCGCATCGGCTATTCGGGCTTGTCGGGCACTGGTCGCAGCGTGCAGGTGCGCATCCGCGACTCAGCCCAGTTCGACGCGGCCCGGACGGCCCTCCAGCCGCTGACTGCGCCGATCTCCAGCAGCCTTTTTGCGGCCACCACGGTTGCGGAACTGGCCATGGACGAGCCGGAGCCGGGCCTTTTCCGCTTTACGCTGACCGACGAAGGCGTCACCTACCGCACCAGCTCGGCCGTACAGCAGTCGGTCGAGGTGATCGGCCGGCGCGTCAACGAACTCGGCACCACGGAACCGATCATCCAGCGCCAGGGCACGGATCGTGTTCTCGTGCAGGTGCCAGGCCTCGAAGATCCGCAGCGTCTCAAGGACATCCTCGGCCAAACGGCCAAGCTGACCTTCCAGATGGTCGACCAGTCGATGCCGGTGAGGGAAGCGCTCAATGGGCGCCCGCCTGCCGGCTCCACCGTGCTTTATTCGACCGACGATCCGCCGGTTCCCTACCTGATCGAGAACCGTGTCATCGTGGCGGGCGAGAACCTGACGGACGCCCAGCCGTCGCTCGACCAGACCAACAACCAGTGGACCGTGTCCTTCCGCTTCGACAACCAGGGCGCCACCCGCTTCGGTCAGGCAACGCAGCAGAATGTCGGCCGCCTGTTTGCGATCATCCTGGACAATCAGGTGGTGTCGGCGCCCCAGATCCGCGAACCGATCCTTGGCGGGCAGGGGCAGATCTCAGGCAACTTCAATGCGCAAAGCGCCAGCGATCTTGCCGTGCTTTTGCGTGCTGGCGCGTTGCCTGCCGACCTGACCATCGTGGAAGAGCGCACTGTGGGCGCAAGCCTCGGCGAGGATTCCATTGCCGCGGGTGAGATTGCCTCGGCAGTGGCCGCCCTTCTGGTCGTGATCTGCATGCTGGTGGTCTACGGCACGCTCGGCATCATCGCCAACATCGCGCTGATCGCCAATGTCGGTCTCATCATCGGGGCGCTGACGCTGCTTGGCGCCACGCTGACGCTGCCCGGTATTGCCGGCATCGTTCTGACGATGGGCATGGCGGTGGACTCCAACGTCATCATCTTCGAGCGCGTTCGCGAAGAACGGCGCGCGGGTCGATCGCTGGTGCAATCCTTTGACTCCGGCTTCCAGCGGGCGCTGGCCACGGTAGTGGACGCCAACATGACGACCTTCATGGTGGCAGCCATCTTGTTCTATATGGGCACTGGTCCGGTGCGCGGCTTTGCCGTCACGCTTGGCATCGGCATCCTGACGACGGTTTTTACGGCCTTCACGCTGACCCGCTGGCTCGTCGCCTTCTGGGTGCGCCGGCAAAGGCCGAAGGAGTTCCCGAAGGGGCTCGTCCATTATCTGCCGCTTGATCCCAGAGTGCCATTCATGAAATGGCGCAACGTGGGCTTCGCCCTGTCCGGGCTGATCTCGCTTGGCGTGGTCGTGCTGGTGCTCACGACACCCTTTAACCTCGGCATCGATTTCCGCGGAGGCTCGCTGATCGAGATCCAGGCAAAGGATCAGACATCCGATGCCGGAGACGTTCGCGCGCGCTTGAACGAACTCAACGTCGGCGAAGTCCAGGTCCAGGAGTTCGGCGACGACGGGGCTTTGATCGTGCGCGTCGGGACTCAGGAGGGCGGTGACAACGCCGAACAAACGGTCATCACCAAGGTTCAAGACGAGCTTGGCGGCGATTACGACTTCCGCCGGGTGGAGGTCGTCGGTCCCACCGTTTCGGGCGAGCTTGCCTGGAGCGGTACCATCGGCGTGATCCTGTCGATGATCGGCCTGATGATCTATGTTTGGTTCCGCTTCGAATGGCAGTTCAGCGTCGGCGCGATCATTTCCACCATCCACGACGTCATCGTGATCGTGGGCGTGTATCTGGCGTTCGGACTCGAGTTCAACCTGTCCAGCATCGCGGCGATCCTGACAGTGGTCGGCTATTCCATCAACGATACGGTGGTGATCTACGATCGTATCCGAGAGATGCTCCGACGATACAAGAAGATGCCGCTGGATGAGGTCATCAACATCGCGCTGAACCAGACGCTGTCGCGCACGATTTTGACCGGCTTGACGGTTCTGCTCGCCTTGTTTGCGCTCTACTTCTTCGGCGGCGAGGTCATCTCGTCCTTCGTGTTCGCGATCATCGTTGGCGTGTTCGTCGGGACCTACTCGTCCTTGTTTATCGCGGGGCCGATGCTGATCCTGTTCAAGCTGCGCCCGGATATCTTCGACAACGCCGACGCGGCGAAGGGCGACGTGCCCATTTCCGCCCAGCCGTCCAAGGGCTGAGCGGGTGGCGCGCGGATTGGAAATACGCCAGGCCCATTTTCCTGGCCGCGCGCCCATCGATGCCTATGGCGACGGCGGCTTCCGCTTCGCGGACATGTCGCACCGCGGATCGATCCTGTGCCTGCCTTCCGGCATCTACGGGTGGGAACCGCAGGATCGCGCCGCGCTCACCGAAGCCGACTTCGAGCGGCTTTTCCTTGAGGCCGAGGCGGTCGAGGTGCTCCTGGTCGGGACTGGACCATCCTTGCAGCCGCTGCCGCGCGAACTGAAAGCCCGCTTTCGCGAGGTGCGCATCACGGCCGACCCAATGTCCACGGGTGCCGCGGTTCGCACCTTCAACGTGCTTCTGGCGGAAGACCGTGCCGTGGCAGCGGCCCTGTTCAGCGTCGACTGACGGCGATGCCGACCTCCGAGGCCGATTACTGCCGCGATCGGGTCAGGCAACTCGACCGGGATCACTACCTGAGCGCACTCTACGCGCCGGAAGAGAAACGCGCGCAGCTGTTTGCGCTTTACGCCTTCAACGCCGAGGTGGCCGAGGTCACCGAGCGGGTCAAGGACCCGATGCCTGGCGAAATCCGGCTTCAATGGTGGCGTGAAGTTCTGACCGGCGGGAGCTACGGCGCGGAAGGCTCACCGATTGCTGCCCCGCTGCTTGCTGCGATCGTCGAGAACAAAGTGCCGCGCTCCGCCTTCGACACCTATCTCGATGCGCGGATCGGCGATCTTTATGCAGATCCGTTTGAGAACCGCACGGATCTGGAAGCTTATTGCGGAGCCACCGCTTCCACGATCATCCAGGTCGCAGCCCTGATGCTCGATGGTGATGCCGCCCGCACGATCACCGACGCCGCCGGACATGGTGGCTGCGCCCGCGCGATCGCCGGCCTGGTTCGACTGATCCCGCTCCACCGAAGGCGTGGCAAATGCACAGTTCCGCGCGACCTCCTGGCTGCGGCGGGTTTGACGCCCGAACAGTTTTTGACCAACGAAGATCCGGCTGCCGTGGCATCCGCAGTCGGTATGATGATCGCCTTGGCGCAAGAACACCTGAAGCGTTTCGAGGCCGCGGCGGTCGGAACGCCGGCTTCGCTGCGCTCTGCCTTTCTGCCGGTCGCCATGACCGCGGCCTATCTCGAAAAACTGCGGCCGGACGCGCCGTTCGATCAGGCGCCGCCGGTTTCCGAGCTGCGTCGGCAGTGGATCATGATGCGCCGGGCAAGCCGCGGCTGGTAGCAGCTACTCGGCTGCCTCGGAGATGATTTCGCTTGGCGGCAGGCCCAACCATGTGCGGCAATCCGCAAGCGCGCGTGACGTGATTGCGTGCCGCTTGGCAACGATCTTGTCTTTGCCCCGCAGCCGCTTGCCGACCGCTTTCGGGGCCTCCACGGGCGGAAACAGCCCGAAGTTCACGTTCATGGGCTGGAAAGACCGCTTGCCGGGCTCATCTTCCGACACGATGTGCCCGCCGGTGATGTGGTTGAGCAAGGCCCCGAATGCCGTGGTGATCGGAGGAACGGCGGGCGTTTCGTTTTGCCGATCCGCTGCCGCGAAACGTCCGGCCAAGAGACCGATGGCGGCGCTCTCGACATAGCCTTCGCAACCGGTGATCTGACCGGCGAAGCGCAGGCCCAGCCGGGATTTCAGCTGCAATGAGCCGTCCAGCAGGGTCGGGGAATGGATGTAGGTGTTGCGGTGGAGGCCGCCGAGCCGCGCAAATTCTGCGGTCTCCAGCCCCGGGATCATGCGGAAGATGCGCACCTGCTCGGCATGCTTCAGCTTCGTTTGGAAGCCCACCATGTTGTAAAGCGTGCCAAGGGCATTGTCCTGGCGCAGCTGCACCACGGCGTAGGCCTTGGTTTCCGGTTGGTGCGCGTTGGTGAGGCCCATGGGCTTCATCGGGCCGTGGCGAAGGGTTTCCACGCCGCGCTCAGCCATCACCTCGATCGGCAAACAGCCGTCGAAATAGGGCGTGCCTTCCCACTCCTTGAACTCGGTCTTGCCGCCGTCGATCAGCGCCTGAACAAAGGCGTTGTACTGCTCCTTGTCCATCGGGCAGTTGATGTAGTCCTTGCCCGTGCCGCCCGGCCCGACCTTGTCGTAGCGCGACTGGAACCAGGCCTTGTTCATGTCGATCGTGTCAAAATGGACGATCGGCGCAATGGCATCAAAGAAGGCGAGCGCATCTGCGCCGGTCTCGGCCTGGATCGCAGCCGCAAGGCTCGGCGCTGTCAGCGGACCGGTCGCGATGATCGCCTGATCCCACTCCGCCGGTGGCAGCCCGGCGACTTCTTCGCGCGCGATTGTGATCAGAGGGTGCGCTTCGAGCCTCGCCGTCACGGCCTGCGAGAAGCCATCTCGATCAACTGCAAGCGCGCCGCCGGCCGGGACCTGGTTAGAGTCCGCTGCTGCCATGATCAACGAACCGGCAAGCCGCATTTCGGCATGCAAAAGGCCAACCGCGTTGGCTTGCGCATCGTCGGAGCGGAAGGAGTTGGAGCAAACGAGCTCCGCCAAGCTGTCGCCCTTGTGGGCGTCGGTGCCGCGCACGGGCCGCATCTCGTGGAGGACAACTGGAACGCCTGCCTGGGCCGCCTGCCAGGCGGCCTCGGAGCCGGCAAGGCCACCGCCGATGATGTGAATAGGTTTGTGTGTCATCGCGCATCGAATACGCTCCGGCGAAGCCTAACGCAATCGTTGGCACGGCAGGCAGGGACCGAACGCAGGAGACGGAAGCAACCTCAAGATACAACAACACCCGCCGGGGGAGGAGGTCCGGCGGGTGTCGTTTGGGTGACCGATACCTGGGAGGAGGTAGGCATCGGCCGTATTCGCTGAAGCCTGGGAGGAGGTAGGCTCAGCGAAATTCCGGAGCAGTGAATCTCACTGCCACGCCGCAAACGCGCGGCTTACAATCTTGTTCCGTTTACAACACCCGCCGGGGGAGGAGGTCCGGCGGGTGTCGTTTGGGTGACCGATACCTGGGAGGAGGTAGGCATCGGCCGTATTCGCTGAAACCTGGGAGGAGGTAGGCTCAGCGAAATCTCGTAGCGTCGCTTACGACGCCTTGCGTGCAACGTACGGGATATCGCCGCGAGCGATGCCCAGGTCGTTCAGTTCGCGGTTCGACAGGCGGCTCAGCTCGGATACCGTATCGCGGTAGCGGCGCCAGTTGCGGTAGTTGCGGATGATGTTCATTTTTTTCAACCCTAGTATGTTTTTTCTTGCTGTTCGTTGGCGTCTTTGCTTCGGACAAGTCAGTAGATATGCCATGCCCTCGGCTTTGAGAATTGCCGATGTTGCATAGCAGCGATGCGGATGGTGCATTGCAACATTAATGGATTTAAGTCCTGCAACAGCAGGGCTGCGGTAGGAAGTGAGTCTGTTCGCATGGCGTCCTACACCGAGCGGGTGAAAGCCGAGATCAGCCGTTGGCAGGCAGGCGGCCTGATAGGCCCGGAAACTGCGGCCGTCTTGACGCGCGACATAGACATGCGTCGGGGGGCGGGCTTCAGCCTCGGCACAGTCCTGGCGATGCTGGCGGCCATTCTGATTGGTGCCGCGGTTCTCCTGTTTGTTGCCGCCAACTGGGAAGGCATCCCGCGCCTCTTGCGTGTCGCCCTGTTGTTCGGCCTATTGTTTGCCGGAACCATCGGCGGCGCAGTCGCAAAAATCCGCGGATCGTCCGGCATCGGCGAAGCGCTGTTCGTGATTTCGGCAGCGACCTTCGGAGCCTCCTTGGCTCTGATCGGGCAAATGTATCACCTGTCGGGCGACGAGGTGCAGGCGATCGGCACATGGGGCGTGGCAACGGCGATCGCTTCCGCGCTGCTGCGATCGCCTGCACTTTGTGTGGGGGCTGTGATGCTGGCGGTGGCATGGATGCTCGGGACGACGTCGGGCTTCTGGAACGAGCATACGCCTTCCGCGTGGTTCCTTGCAGCAAGCCTCCTGCTTTGGCTGCTGTCGTTCTGGGTAAACAGCCCGCTTTCACGAGTCGGCGTTTTGTTGGCGCTCCTTCTTTACGGAACGCTTTTTGCGCTTGTTCGCGGCGGCTCCGAAATGCTGTCCCTGCTGATTGCACTCCTATCGGCTGCTGTGTTCGCGTTTTCGGTGTGGATGCCCAGGGAGGCAGCACGCTTCTTTGCTTTGGGTGCAACCCTGCCGGCACTGGGCCTGCTCGGCTTTTATTGGGGCATGGGTCTCGTGCAGATTCAGGTTGACGATGTGGCCGCGGCCTTCCTTCTGGCCATCGTTGTGTTCGGCGGAACAGCGCTCGCGCTTTGGGCGGCAGGTCGGGACAACCGCCGTTTGCGGCGGCTGGCTTATGCAGGGTTCACCGCCGAACTCGTTTATCTTTATGTGCAGGTGCTGGGCACCATGCTGGACACGGCGACACTGTTTCTGGCCAGCGGCTTTGCCTTCGCCGCGATCGCGGTCGCCATTCGCAGGATCGAGCGCCGTTTTGCACGTCACGTGGAGGGCACCGCATCATGAACGGGCGCAAGCTCCTTGTTGCCGCCGTTGTTGTTGCGGTGGGGCAGGTCGCGTTTCTCGCCGCGATGATCCAGGGCCGGGCGGCCTTGTTGCGCGATGGACGTGAGGTGGTTCTGCGAACGCAGCCGGTTGATCCACGAGATCTCCTGCGCGGTGACTACGTGGCGCTGTCCTATGACATCTCTCGCGTCGCCTCCACGCTGGTGCAGTCGCCCCGTCCCCGGGATGACCAGCCGCTTGGAGCGGTCGCGGTTCGCTTGCAGCAGGGCGAGGCGCTCCAGCCCGCCCAAATTGTTGCAGTGTTTGCCGGGCAAGCACCCGGACCCGCGGCCGAGGGACAGATCGATCTGGCGGGGGAAAGCGACACGCGATGGAGCGCGAATGTCGAGGAGATCATGATCTCCTACGGGCTCGAGCGCTTTTATCTGCCCGAAGGCGAGGGCCGCGCGGTGGAGCGGGGCATGCGCGAGCGGACCTTCAAGATGGTTGTTGCCGTGGGCGAAGGTGGGCAGGCGCAGATCAAGCGTTTCTATGACGGCGAGACGCCAATCTACCAGGAGCCGCTTTACTGAGCCGGCAAGCCGACAGGAAATCTGAGCGGATCCGCGGAAAAGGCCGCGCCCACACCTAAATTTTCCTTTTGAACGCCCGCGAGCCGATGATATAGGAACCCCGCTTTGAGGGCGTCCGCTCGCAAGCGGGTGTGGTGGAATTGGCAGACACACTTGGTTTAGGTCCAAGCGCCGCAAGGCATGGGGGTTCAAGTCCCTCCACCCGCACCAACGGCTTCTGGCTCCATGATGGGTAGGCCCGACGATTTTCCGCGCTGCCGTAAACGGCACGCAACGACAAGAAGGTTCAACAATGCAGGTTACCGAAACGCTCAACGAGGGGCTTAAGCGCGAGATCAAGGTCGTCGTGCCTGCGAGCGATATGGAAGCACGGCTGTCCGGCCGGCTTACCGAAGCTCAGGGCAAGGCTCGCATCAATGGCTTCCGTCCGGGCAAGGTGCCGCTCCAGCATCTGCGCAAGATGTACGGCAAGTCGTTCATGGCTGAGGTCGTGAACGAGATCTTGTCCGATTCCACGCGCTCGATTCTCGCTGACCGCGGCGAGAAGGCTGCCATGCAGCCGGAAGTCGCGATGACTGAAAACGAAGTCGAAGCCGACAAGATCCTCGCCGGCCAGGCAGATTTCGAGTTCTCGCTGAACTACGAAGTGATCCCTGCCATTGAGGTGAAGGACTATTCCGACATTGCGGTGACCCGCCCGGTTTACGACGTCACGGACGAAGAGATCGATGAAGGTCTCCAGCGTGTGGCAGAATCGGCCCGCACCTATGAGACCAAGGATGGCGCCGCGGAAGATGGTGATCGCGTCACGATCGATTATCTCGGCAAGGTCGATGGCGAAGCCTTCCAGGGCGGCCAAGATTCCGACGCCCAGCTCGTTCTCGGCTCCAAGCAATTTATTCCCGGCTTCGAAGAGCAGCTCGTGGGCCTGAAGGCTGGCGACGAGAAGGTCATCACCGTGACGTTCCCGGCGCAGTACAACGCCTCGCATCTGGCCGGCAAGGAAGCCACCTTCGACATCACGGTCAAGGAAGTTGCCGCTCCGAACAAGATGGAAGTAACCGACGAGGTCGCCAAGAACCTCGGCATCGAGTCACTTGAACGGCTGCGCGAGATCGTGAAGGGCCAGCTCGAAAACCAGTATGGCCAGATGACGCGGCAGAAGGTGAAGCGCGAGCTTCTCGATGCACTCGACGGCAGCTACCAGTTCGAAGCGCCTTCCAAGCTCGTGGACGCGGAATACGAGAACATCTGGAATCAGGTGCAGCGCGACCTTCAGGCCGCCGGCCAGACCTTCGAGGACGAGGGCACCACGGAAGAAGCCGCGCAAGCCGATTACCGCAAGCTCGCCGAGCGTCGCGTGCGTCTGGGCCTCGTTCTGGCGGAGATCGGCGAAAAGGCCGGCGTGACCGTGTCGGACGAGGAAATGCAGCGCGCTTTGTTCGACTTCGTGCGCCGCTATCCCGGCCCGCAGCAGCAGGACGTGTTTGACTTCTACCGCAAGAACCCGAGCGCTCTCGCCTCCATCCGGGCGCCGCTCTACGAGGAAAAGGTCGTTGACCATCTGCTCGGCCAGATCAAGGTTACGGACAAGAGCGTTTCCAAGGAAGAGCTGATGGCCGAGGACGAGGGTCAGAACTCCGAAGCGACCGCGTCCGAGGAAGAAAAGAAGCCCGCGAAGAAGAAGGCAGCTCCAAAGAAGAAGGCTGCCAAGTCTGAGGAAACCGCCGCGGAACAAGACGCCGCGGACATCGAAGGCTGATCGCGTCTCACTTCGAGAAGATAAAAAGGCCGCCCTCGAGGCGGCCTTTTTCGTTGCTGCATAACTCACGTCAGATGTAGCCGAGCCCTTTCAGGCTGGCGTGGCCGTCGCGGCCCACGATGATGTGGTCGTGCACGGTGACGTTGAGCGCCTTGCCGGCTGCTATCATTGTTCGGGTGAGCTCGATGTCAGCCCGAGACGGTTCCGGGTCTCCCGAAGGATGGTTGTGGACTAGGATCACTGCGGTCGCGCCGAGGTTATAGGCGCGGTTGATCACTTCTCGCGGATAGGCGGGCGTGAAATCGATCGTCCCTTCCTGTTGAAGCTCATCTGCAATCAACGCGTTCCGCTTGTTGAGGTAGAGCACGCGGAACTGTTCGCGCTCCTGAAACGCCATCGTGGTACGGCAATAGTCCAGGAGCAAGTTGTAGGAGGTCAGCACATCCCGCTTCGCCACTGCACCCCGCACGAGCCGCTGCGCGCCCGCCGCCATCGCTTTCAAGTGGATTGCGGCCCCTGGTCCTACGCCCTCCACCTCTGCTAGCTGATGGTAAGGAGCGCCCAACACTTCAGCGAAGGTCTTGAACTCTCTCAAAAGTCTCTTGGCAATGGCCTTGGTGTCGCGTCGTGGCAAGGCATTGAAGAGCAGAAGCTCGAGCAACTCGTAGTCCTGAAAGGCCTCACCTCCGACTGTGGCGAAGCGTTTGCGCACACGTTCGCGGTGCCCGAGATGATCGGGCTTCGTGTCATCGGCGGGAACAAAAACAACCTCCTCGGGCTGAGCCTTCGGCGGCGCGCTCGTCGCTTCTGCTTCGTCTTCAGGAGGAAAGGCCGGCACCGCTCGCCCGGCGAGCGGGCCCCGTGCGAGGCCTAATTCGCGGAAAAACTTCTCTTCATCGAAGTCATCCGCGTCGTCTTTCATCTCGATGTCAGACCGTGATGCCGGGGGCGAACAGCCCGGCTGGTGAAAGCGTGAAGATTTCGCAGCCGTTGTCGGTGACGCCAACCGTGTGCTCGTACTGCGCCGAAAGCGACCGGTCGCGCGTCACGGCAGTCCAGCCGTCCGACAAGACCTTCACATGCGGACGTCCGAGATTAATCATCGGCTCGATCGTGAAGATCATGCCCTTGCGCATCTCCACGCCCTCGTTTGCACTGCCATAGTGCAGGATGTTCGGCGCATCGTGGAACAGGCGACCAACACCGTGGCCGCAGAAATCGCGCACAACGGAGCAGCGCTCGCCTTCGGCAAAGGACTGGATGGCGGCGCCGATTGCGCCGGTTCTGGCGCCGGGTTTCACCGCAGCGATGCCACGCATCAGGCACTCGTGCGTCACCTCGAGAAGACGCTCGGCAGCGCGCTTTAAGGATCCCACGGGGTACATCCGGCTGGAGTCGCCATGCCAGCCATCGACGATGAAGGTGACGTCGATGTTGACGATATCGCCTTCCTTCAGGGGCTTGTTGTCGGGGATGCCGTGGCATACCACGTGGTTGATCGAGGTGCAGGTTGACTTGGTGTAGCCGCGATAATTCAGGGTCGCGGGCAGGCCGCCATTGTCCATCCCGTATTCATAAACGAAGCGGTCAATCGCGTCCGTGGTGACGCCCGGCTGAACCATTTCCACCAACGCATCCAGGCATCGGGCTGTGAGCTGGCAGGCCTTGCGCATGCCTTCGAACGCCGCCTCATCGTAGAGGCGGATCTGGCCGGTATTTCGAAGGGGCGCCGTTGCAGCGTCGAGATAAGTGACCATGAGAGCGACTTCAGTTCCTGCAAGCCGCACATGTGCCACTCGCAGGCGATGTCTTCAAGCCTGAAGCGACCTTCTGCTTGTTCCAGGCCGCGCATTCCGTTGCGCTGCAAGCTTGGAGTTCTATGTTCGGCTCCATGAACCAGGCTGCCATCCTCGATTTTCCGCTTTCGCGTCGCTTGAAAACGGCTACGGCTGAAGCGCATGCGGGCCTCGACGCCCGCATCATGAAAGCCAGCCCTTTTGCGTCGCGTGAGCGGTATGGCCGCTTTCTGCAGATGCAACATGGCTTCCACCGTGACGTGGCGGACATCTATGCCGATGAGCGCATCGCGGTGCTCCTGCCGGACTTGCGGTCCCGGTGTCGGCTGGCAGACATCGAAGCGGATCGGGCCGATCTCGGTCTTGATCTGGGGATGAACGCCTCGAGCCGGCCGTCGCCGGGCGAGGGGCTGGGGGAGCGGCTCGGCTGGCTTTATGTCGCGGAAGGCTCAAACCTCGGCGCTGCGTTTCTGATCAAGGAGGCCGCCAAGCTCGGCTTGAACGCAGATTTCGGCGCGCGTCATCTGGCCGGTCATCCGGATGGGCGGGGCCTCCAATGGCGTCGCTTTCAGGAAGCGATGGATGGTGCCGGCTTCGGCGAAGCCGAGGAGGCCCATGCCATCGCCGGCGCCTGTGCCGCCTTCGCGCGTGTCCGCCTTCTGGCGGATCAAGCTTTCAGCAGTTGATGAATGTGCCCAGCGAGCCCGTTGCACCACCCTTGCAGGAAGGGGAACGGGCTGTTGTCCCGCTTGGCCCTCTCGCACGAGGCTTTTACCTCGTCGCCGGGCTGCTTCTGACGGCGATCGGCATCATTGGCGTTTTCGTGCCCCTGCTACCGACCACGGTGTTTCTAATCCTGGCCGCGTGGTGCTTCAGCCGCTCTTCGCCACGGCTGGAAGCCTATCTCCTTCACCATCCCCGATTGGGGCCGCCGTTGCAGGCGTGGCGTCGCTCGGGCGCGATCCCGCCACGCGGAAAGTGGCTCGCCTTTGCCGGCATGGCGGGTGGCTACACGCTGTTTTACTTGGCAGCAGAACCCAGCGCGGCACTCGCACTGGCCGTCGCCGCGTTTCTGGCCGGCTGCGCTTTGTTTGTCGGCACCCGACCCAGCCGCTGAGGTTCAGGCCGCGTCATAGGTCTTGATGCTCGTTTGCCAGGCGCCCGGATCGGAAAGGCACGCAACAAAGCGCTCCTGCCAGGTGTGAACGTCGAAGGCGCGCGTTCTTTGCAGCAGAATCTCGTGGCGCTCGCGTCGTTCTTCGATCGGCATGTTGAGCGCTTGGTTGAAGGCGTCCGCCATTTCGTCGACATCGAACGGGTTGATCAGCAGCGCCTCCGGCATCTCTTCCGCCGCACCGGCAAAGCGCGACAACACCAGCACGCCCGGATCCTCCGGGTCCTGGGCAGCGACATACTCCTTGGCCACCAGGTTCATGCCGTCGCGCATGGGCGTCACCAGCGCGACCTGGCTCGTGCGCAGGAGCGCGGCGAGGCGGTCCCGCGACACGGAACGGTGAATATAGCGGATGGGCGTCCAGTCAAAGTCCGCGAAAGTGCCATTGATGGTCCCCGACAGCCGCTCGAGTTCATCGCGGATTTCGGCATAAGCGCCGATGTCCTCGCGAGACGGCGGCGCGATCTGCAGAAACGACACTGTCTTGCTCAACTCGGGATAGCGCGTCAGCATCTGGGAGAAGGCCTGGAAACGCGCCGGGATGCCCTTGGAATAATCCAGCCGGTCGACCCCGATCATCTGCTTGTCGGCGACGAGGTTGCGGCGGAACTTCTCGCTGAACAACGCTTCGGCTTTGGAGCTTGCCATCTTCTGGAACGCTTCAACGTCGATTCCAATGGGGAAACGATCGGCAACGGAAACTCTGCCGTTGAAGCGGAAGCGCTCGCCGTTCACTTCGGCTTGGGTGAATTCTTCCACGCAGCGCCGGAAGTTCGTCACGTCCGTGAAAGTCTGGAAGCCGATCACGTCGTACTGCAGCAGCGCCTCCATGATGGTTTGGTGATTGGGCAGTGCTGCAAAGATGTCCGGCGGCGGGAAGGGGATGTGCAAGAAGAAGCCGATCTTGGCTCCGCAGCCGCGTTCCCGCAGCATCGCGCCGAGAGGCATGAAATGGTAATCATGCACCCACACAAGGTCGTCGCCGCGCAGGTGCGGTATGAGACCGTCGGCGAACTGTTCGTTCACCCGCATATAGGCGTCGTAATAATCCTGCTGGTAGCGCACGAGATCGGCGCGGTAGTGAAACAGCGGCCAAAGCACGCTGTTGGCGAAGCCGAGATAAAACGGCTGGTAGTCGACGGACGCGATCGGGTGCAGAATGGTTTGAACGTTGCCGATCGTTTCGATGGTGGCTGAGCGATCAGCCTCGTCCTCGGTGTTTCCGTCCCAGCCGAACCAGATGCCGCCGCGGTCCTTGATGGCTTCCGAGACAGCCACTGCAAGCCCACCGGTTTGCGCCGGGTTGCGCAGATCGCCTACTCGGTTCGAAACAACAACCAGCCGGCTCACGCCAGCACCTCGAGATGCGTGTTCATCCGTATTCCCGTTCCCTTCGCGGACAAACCCGGTGGGGTTAACTCAAGTTCCGCCTTCTTCTTAACTATAGGGCAGGGCGCTCGGTGATCCATGTCTCGCAAACAGCGTGCAACCAGGCATGGAAGCCGTCCAGCGTCGCTATGCGGTGGGCGGCAAGCGTTGGACCCTCACCGATCTTGATCCCCAAGCCGGAATATCTGCCGAGCACCGCAAAACCATCCTCATCCGTGACATCGTCGCCAACAAACACCGGCAGCCGTCCCGCGAACGGGGCTTCCTGCATGAAATCTTCGATGGCGTCGCCCTTTGTGCGGTGGCTGGCACTCAGTTCAGCCACCATCTTGCCGCGCAACAGCCGGAAGGCGGCGTGCTCGCCCGCAACGCGCGACATCAGGGACAGAGCGTCAGGCTCGAGTTCGGGCCGCATTCGGTAGTGCAGGGCAACGGACGCGGATTTCACCTCGCACACGAGACCCTGATGCTGCGCAACGAACCGCTCGAGCTCCTCCGCAATTGCGCCTACGGCCTGCGCATCGAAGTCGGGCCGAAAGATCACGCCATCGCCGTTTCGCCGCTCGATGCCGTGCACGCCAGCCAGGGGCAGCTTAAGCGGGCTCAGCATCGTGTCCAGCTGGAGAATGGATCGACCAGACACAATGGCCAGCGCCCCGTCGGTAGCCCTCCATAAGGTCTCCAAGCATTGCAGGATATCGGCGTCGACCCCTGCAGCGTCCGGCTGGTCAACGATGCGCGCAAGCGTGCCGTCGCAGTCGAAGAAGAATGCCGTGGTGGCAGGCTGCAGGTTTTCGAGGGGAGGTGCGTTGTTGATCATCAAACCTCTCATGCTTCCGCTTCCCCCAAACTAGATGGGCCATCAAAAGCGGCAAGGCGCAAAGATGCGCTGGGGCCTAGTCAGCTGGGCACGACCGCCTAGTTGCTGCGATGCAGCATGAAATTCGATCGGCGAACGGTTCTGAGCGCCGCATCGTGAACTCAAACGAGAGAGGTCGCCCATGAACGACATTCTCGCACGCCTGAATTGGCTGCCCGACTGGGCGGTTGGCGCCGGTCTTCTCCTGGTCGCGGCGTTGATTGCCGTATCCGTCCATGGTTTGGTCGTGCGGGCGCTGCATGCCGTCCTTCCAAGCGGCAGCAGCTTCACCCACAGGCTGATTTCGTCCACAAAGAACCCGATCCGGTGGGCGCTCATCAACATCGCCATCGCGGTGGCACTGCCGCTCGCACCGTTTGCTTGGCAAACCAAGGTGATCCTCGCCAAGATCCTGACGGCATCATCCATTTGCCTCGTTGGCTGGATCGTTCTGAAGGCGATGGATCTCTTCGTTGATCGTCATCTGCGCCGCTACCGTATCGACGTTGAAGACAATCTACTGGCCCGAAAGCATGTGACGCAGGCCAACATTCTTCGACGCGCAGTGTCTTTCGTTATCGTTGTGCTGACGGCGGCCGCGGCCCTGATGACCTTCGAATCGGTCCGGCAATATGGCGTCAGTCTTCTTGCTGCCGGCGGTGCGGCCGGTGTGATCGTCGGGCTGGCGGCGCAGCCCGTCCTGTCCAACCTTTTTGCAGGCTTGCAGCTTGCCATCACGCAGCCGATCCGCATCGACGATGCGGTGATCGTGGAAGGCGAGTGGGGAACGATCGAGGAAATCACCGCGACCTATGTCGTGGTGAAAATCTGGGATTGGCGGCGTCTGATCGTGCCGCTGCGTTACTTCATCGAAAAGCCCTTTCAGAACTGGACGCGCGAGAACGCGTCCCTGATCGGCGTGGTGATGCTTTACTTGGATTATCGCGCGCCGGTCGAGCGACTGAGGCAAAAGCTGACGGAGATCGCTGAAGCGTCGCCGCTTTGGGACCGCCGCGTGGTGAACCTCGCCGTGGTGGAAACAAGCGAAGCAACCATGCATGTCCGTTTGCTGGTCAGCGCGCGCAACGCACCCACGGTTTTCGACCTGCGCTGCCATGTTCGCGAACAGATCATCGCTTTCATCCAGGAAGAAGTTCCGGAAGCACTACCCCGCAATCGCAGCGATGTCGCGTTGGGGGAGAGGGAGGGGTCTCGCCGCAACACCGCTCTCTTAACAGGCAAGCAAATAGCCGCCGAGTAAGAGGGCGGGCCGCGATGCCGTTGCTTACGGAGCGGAGGTGACGAAGCGTTCCAGCTTGCCGAGCGTTTGCAGGCCCAGTTCCACCGCACCAAACCCTTTGGCCTCCCGGAACTCGGACGCGGTGCTGAAGACCATTCCAAGCGTCACTTGGGTGGTCTCGCCGCGGTCCTCGAAGGAAGCCCAGGCATCGGCATGTTTGGGCCCGTTCTCACCCCACAGCAACGAATAAGCGATCCGCTCCTCCTCCCGCACCTCGTGGTAAAGATGATGGTTCGGGAAGATGGTGCCGTCCGGCGCGATCATGTCGAACACCCATTCGCCATTCGCCCGAAGATCGATGCGTTGCGTTCGGCACGAGAAGCCCTCCGGGCCCCACCATTGCGGCAGCGTTTCGGCGTTCATCCAGGCTTTCCACACAAGCGGGCGCGGTGCCTTGATCACGCGCTGCAGAATCATGGTGCGCTCGGCGACGTCCGCGAGGTTGCTGAGGCCGGCATCGAACCCTTCCCGGTAGCCGGCCTCCATGCCGGGGGCGAGGGAAGAAAGCTGCACGGTAACCGCCAAACGGCTGGCCTGGCCGGCCGGGGAGATTATCGCCGTCACGAGCGCCACCGAGCGCGTCATCCCCTCGCTTGAAACAACCTCGTAGTTGACGCTGCAGTCCGGCGTCTGCAACGCGAGCCATCCACACTCGCATCGGATATCGGGCTGCCCTTCCGCTTTGCACAGCGAAATCTCCCGACCGCCCAAGGTGGGATCAGCATCGAGGATCTCCATGGTCACGTGCGGTGAGGGCGCAGCCCAGATGGCGCGAGCGGCCGGCGCGGTCCAAACATGCCAGAGCTCTGTTGGAGCCGTAGACACGTGCCGCTCGAAGGTCAGCGTCGCAAACCGGTCGTTGTTTTGGGAAGGGCGCTGTTCAGGCGCGCTGCTGTGGACGGTGTATGCTGTCATTGGTCACGTTCCTTCATTGCATTCACAACAAACGCGTCCAGCCGGTCGAGCCGCGCCTCCCAGGTGGCGCGCTGTTGATCGAGCCATGTCCGCGCCGGATGAAGCGCTTCGGGCCGGATCTCGCAGGTTCGGATGCGCCCGTCCTTGGTTGTCGCGATCAAGCCCGCCGTTTTGAGTACCGAAAGGTGGCGCATCACGGTTGGCAAACGCAGTCCGGTGGGGTCCGCTAGTTCGGTGACTTTCGCTGGCCCTTGGGCGAGCCGGGTCAGGATGGACCGCCGCGTCGGATCCGCGAGGGCAGAAAACAACAGCGAAAGATCAGGATCATGCTTAGCCATGTAGCTAACTAACGCAGATCTCACTCGATATCAACGGAAAGTTAGTGGATCGGCTAACTGACTGACTCGCGGGCAAAAGGAACATGCGGGCTCTGCAGGGATTATTCCGGTTCGGAAGGAGTTCCTCAATGCACAAGACAAACACCGAAAGTCTCAATCTGCGGGAAGTCGGCGCCACCAAATTGAAGGCCTCCCATGAGGAGCGCATGACGCCCGAGTTCCCACACACCGGCGACAAGGGAGACGAGCCAAAGGAGCCGTTCGGTTTGACCGAAGGGGTCAACGAGAGCCATGAAGACACCATGGTGTCCGACAGCGTGGATCAGCACGAAAACACGGCCGACGACGAAGCCTTCGTGTCGAAGGATCTTCTAAACAGCCGGTCGCTCTGACCGGCTGTTTAAGGGGGCGGACGCCCTTCGGCGCCTGTTCACGTCTTGCTCTGCTTGCCCAGCTGTTCGGCCTGGGGCGAGCCGCTCACGTCTTCATGTAGCTGGCTGACCTGATCCCGGTTGGACACATCGCCGTTGATGGCCATGCTGTCGTCGCCGTTGCCAGACGCGGCATCCTCTTCCTCGATTTCGCGTGCAGCTTGATGCCAGTGATCATCTTCGCGCGAATGCGGCTCACCTTCCTGCTGCCAGATCGCGTGGGCACGAGCCCGTATCCGGTCTTCTTTGTTGGCGTTGTCGGTCATGATCGGCTCCCTTCGATTTCAGGCACCTGCCTGATGGAGCGTCCAACACAACCTTGAGGCCAAGGTTCCGTTGATCATGGGAAGTTCTCGCGGCCGGCGTTGAGCCTCTTGATTGCCGGCCGGAGTGCTGTCACTGGCTGCAGCCATCCGCTTCAATCCGCCGGGACCGATTCCATGCAAAGGGCCGTGTTTTCCTTTGTTCTTGTTGCTTTGCTCACGATGATCCTTGCCGCGGGCTCCTTGTTTCTCGCAGGCAAGGGTTATCCCTTTGGTGCCGTCGGATTGCGCCGGCTGGACGGCATTGCCGCGGCCACGACGTTCGCTCCGCTGGCTTCTGTGTATTTCTTGAGCGCCGCCCTGATGATGCTTCTGCCGCTTCGCCCAGCTGCCTTCGTGCTGACGCATGCAGCGGATATCCTGTTCTGGGCTGCCGTGGCGCTTCTGGGGACGGTCGTGGGGCTGGTGGCCGCCCAGTTCGCCTTCGGGCAGATGCGCGCTCCTTATGCCCTGGCGGAATGGGGATATCTTTACGCGCTCGCCGTGGCGGCATGCCACTTCCTGTTGAACAGCCTGCGGCGAAACCTCCTGCTGCGCACGCTTGCCTTTGTTGGCCTGCTCGCGGCAGCCGGTTTTTGCTTGGTTTGGTGAGCTGTCATTGCCTTGTCGTGAACGGCCCCTAGATCAGGGATCGATCACATCGACCGACCGCGGATGAACCGGCGGATGACAGGATCAGGAGAAGGTCGGCACCCGCCGGCCTTTTTGCTTTTTTGGACCGTCCGACGCTTCAGGTCTTCGCAAGCAGGCGTTCAGCGCGCTTGCGGCGGCGCCGTGCGAAGAACAGGCTGATCAACAAGGTCGGGACGGAAATCATGGGCGGCATTCTCCTCCGCTTCTTCTAGCGTTCCGCGATTGAAGCGCGGTGAAGAAACACGGCTGACGAAGGCTCGCCGGATTGTTTTGGATCTTACCGATCTTCCGCACGGCATCATCCAAAAACCTTGTTCCCCGATTCGCCACACAAGGACCAGCTTCGTCGGGAACCCATCGGTTCGCCCGCGGTTCGGCTGTCACAGTCGGGAGAAGATCATGAGAAAAAGCGTCATCCTCGCCATCGCTGTTGCCGTCGTAATCATTGGTGGCATCGTGGTGTACCTCGCTCGGGGCGGGATCGAGACGGAGCAAGTGCCGGGACAGGACGCGCCGCCAGCGTCGGAAACCATCCAGTGACGGCTATCGCCACCGGAACCGCACCAAGTCCGCGTGTTGTGGTTGTCGGTGGCGGTTTCGCAGGGCTGGCTTGTGCGAAGGAGCTCGGTGCCCGGGGCGTGGATGTCACGGTGATCGACAGGCGCAATCACAACCTGTTTCAGCCGCTGCTTTATCAGGTCGCAACGGCGGCTCTTTCCCCGGCAGACATCGCAGAGCCTTTGCGAAAGACGCTGGGCCGCTACGAACATGTCTCCGTTATCCTGGCAGAAGTCCGGGGTGTCGATACGACAGCGAAATCCGTTGCGACCGATGTCGGGTCGGTCGACTACGATCACCTGGTGATCGCCACGGGCTCTGAGTACAACTATTTCGGCCGCGAGGATTGGCGGCGGGTTGCGCCGGGGCTCAAGTCGCTTGAACAGGCGAGAACCTTGCGCCAGCGGCTTCTGCTTGCGCTTGAATGGGCGGAAACAACGGCTTCTTCCGAAGAGCGTCGCGCGCTTCTCACGCAGGTCATCATCGGCGGCGGCCCCACGGGCGTGGAGATGGCCGGGGCGGTGGCTGAACTCGGGGCCACCGTGTCGCGGGATTTCAAGAATATCCGGCCGGAAGAATTTCGCGTTCTGCTGATCGAGGCGGGGCCGCGCTTGCTGGCCGCCTTTCCTGAAGGACTGTCCCACTATGCCAAACAGCAATTGGAGAAACTCGGGGTCGAAGTCCTCCTCAACACGCGAGTAAAGGATCTCACCCAGGACACTGTCACCTTCGGCGACCAGATCCTTCCAGTGGGCTCTGTGACCTGGGGTGCCGGGGTGAAAGCGTCATCAGCTTCGGAATGGTTACCGGTAGAGCCTGATCGCAGCGGGCGCATCCCAGTGGAGGCGACCCTGCAGGTGAAGGGCCAGGCCAATGTCTTTGCCCTTGGCGACGTCGCGTTGTTCCTGGACGAGAAGGGCGCTCCGCTTCCAGCGCTTGCGCAGGTGGCCAAGCAGCAGGGCCAGCATCTTGGAAAGGCGCTCGGCAGACACATCAAGGCCGGAGCAACGTTGCCTCCCTTCACGTTCCGGAACCGCGGCAACACGGCGGTGATCGGTCGGCATGCGGCCGTGTTCGACTTCGGCTCCTGGCAACTGAAGGGGCGTTTGGCTTGGATCTTGTGGGCCATCGTGCATGTGTATCTTCTCGTGAGCTTCGAGAAGCGTCTGCTCGTGAGCATCCAGTGGCTTTGGCGCTACGTGACCTTGAATCGCGGCGCCCGGATCATCGCAGAACATGCGCGGTCTGGAGAAGATGCCTCGCCTGTGACCAGGTAGTCCGCAAGCGACAGGCCCTGAGACACCGACGGAGACCATCGCTGATCCCAATCACGCGGTGTCCCATCCACACGAACGGCATTTACCAGGGGGTGAAGTCCACATCGGGCGTGAGGCGGCGGATATAAGCGGCCACCAGATCAACCGTCGCCTGGACGTCCTTCAGCGACAACACTTCCGACGGCGTGTGCATATAGCGCAGCGGTACCGACACAAGCCCTGTCGCCACACCGCCACGATTGGTTTGCAGCAACCGCGCATCGGTTGGGCTGGTGCCGCCATAGCCTTGCAGCTGGAAGGGAATGTTTTCTTCCTTCGCGGCACGCAACAGCAAGTCCAGGACGATCGGGTTGGTGTTGGCTCCCGCGGTGATGCCTGGCCCGTCGCCCAGTGCGAGGCGCCCTTGATCTTCATCTTGTGCCCAGGGGTAGTCCGTTGCCACGCCCATGTCGACGACGATGCCGGTATGGGGGGCGATGTCGAAGGCAGCCGTTTCCGCTCCTCGTGAGCCGATCTCCTCCTGCACGGTGCCGAGGATATAAACCGCGACCTGCGGGTGCACGCCGCCGTCTTCCCAAAGCGTTTTGAGCACCTGCGAGGCGATAAACAAGCCTGCCTTGTTGTCGAAGGCGCGTCCAACGACGTGATCTCCCAGAAGCTGGGCCATTTCCGGCTGCAGGGTCACGGGGCTGCCGATGCTGACCACGGCTTCCGCTTCTTGCCGCGACCTCGCGCCGATGTCGATCCACAGCCGCTTCATCTTGGGTGTTTGCGACATCTCGGCGGGCTCCAGGTCCTGGATCGCCTTGCGTCCGATCACGCCGGGAACCCGCTCCTGCCCATGCACCCAAACGCGCTGGCCAATTTCGGTCGCGACGTCCGTCCCGCCGATCGTATTGAAGTAAAGGAAGCCATTCTGATCGATGTGGTGAACAATGAAGCCGATCTCATCCATGTGGCCGGCATACATCACGCGCAGCGGTGCATCCGGATTGATGATGGCCGTGACATTGCCCATGATGTCCGTGGAAGTTTGGTGCGCAAACGGCTGGACATAGTCGCGGTAAAGCTGCGCCACCGGCTTTTCGAAGCCGCTTGGCCCATGCGCCGCGACGAGGTCCTTGAGAAACTGGAACTTCAGGTCACCCATACTCGCAATCTCCCTTTTCGGCGCCGAACAGAAGAAGCAGGCCGATGTTCCATCTGAGATCTTGCTAAAGAAGAAGGGCGGCGGAGATGGCTGCGCAGTCTCGGCGCCTGGGCTCGGCGTCGGTTCTCACCACCTCAAGCGCAGGCAATAGCGCAGCGCGTTTTCACCGTCGCACAGGCCGTTTAGCTCGTGGTTCTAGGATGCCGTGCAGGTCGAAGGAAAGGGATGAAGCTTCTGAATGACCGTTTGGAAGGGATAGCTGCCGACCAAATCAGACGTCTACTTCAGCGACTTGTAAAGGACAGGCCCTGCCGGACGATCCATGTTGAACCGCAGCGTGAAAAGCAACTGGTCTTTGTCGTCGGTGACGACCATTTGCCATGAGCTCGACTTGGTGAATGGATCATGATCCTGCAGCATCCCGCCTGCTGCTCTGGTCGCTTCAGCCTGCGCGGCTTCTAGGTTCCCGAGTTCCAGACCCTCTTCATCCGGCAGGTGGAAACCATCATCTATGTGAAAAAAGTATCGAGGCACATGGCGCTCCGCATCCGGGCATGAGCATGACAACTCGCCGTCGCTACAAGGCCGATCAGAGGGGCAGCGATAGAACAGGTTAGCAGATGCGCCGGCTTAGGAACAGGCACTTTCAGTGAGCGCCCATTTCCGCCCTGATATCGTGATTGACTGCAAAGACAATCTGTCGGGGCTAGGAATGGGCCCCTGCGGCAGCTTCCCGGAAGGACACCAGCCTCTTGCGCGAACTGTCCCAAAGCACGAGCTTCACGCATCCAAGACTTTCACGCAGCGTAATGCGCCCCACCTGCTTCAACTCTGGAATGGCTTCAAGCACGTCCGGCAGTCGGTAGAACGGGATCTTGCTTGAAAGGTGATGCACGTGGTGCACGCCGATGTTTCCGCTGAGCCACCGCAAAACAGGCGGGAGGTCGTAAAAAGAACTCCCATGAACCGCCGCGCGATGGAAATTCCATTCCTCGCCTTCGGACCAATGCGTTTCTTCAAACTGGTGCTGCACGTAGAACAGCCAAACACCAATTGTCGCTGCCATCAGCAGGATCGGAAGCTGAACCGAAAGGAAAACCACCGGACCGAGCAGCCACATCAGGCTCCCTGCCACGACAACAATGGCGAGGTTGGTGGCAATGGTCGAGATCCAGGGCTCGGACCCCGCCTTCATCAGTCCGATTGGCAGGCGATATTGGCAGAGAAACAGCCAGGCAGGCCCAAGACCGAACATCACCAGGGGATGACGGTACAACCGGTAGCGCAACCGGCCAAGGCGCGGAAGGGCCTGATATTCGAGCACGGTGATCGTGGTGATGTCGCCGATCCCGCGCTGGTCGAGGTTTCCGGCCGTGGCATGATGAATGGCATGGCTACGGCGCCAATAATCGTAGGGCGCAAAGGTCAGAACGCCGAGCGCCCTGCCGGTCCAGTTGTTCAGCGAAGCCCGATTGAAAAGGGAACCGTGGCCGCAATCATGCTGCAGCATGAAGATGCGGACCAGGAACGCCGCGGCAGGAATGGTCAGCAGAAGACCCGCCCAATATCCATTGGCGACGGAAAGAGCGGCAGCCACCCAGATGCCGATGAAAGGAACAACCGTCACGGCGATCTCGAAGATGCTCCGTCCGGCCTGCGGCGTGCGGAAAGCGGCAACGAGCTTGCCCCACTGCCGGGCCTCGGCAACCGCAGGATCAGCGGCCGACATCTTTTGCGTCATGGGACCTGTCGCGTGTTTTGGGTGGAATGATAAACCGCAAACTGCATTCCCGCGCCACGCGTGGAACGAGCCTGCAACCTGAAGACGCCTGATCGAGCGGCGTCTGTCAGACGGCGATCAGTTCAGATTCTCTTCCTTCCGGAACTTGGCCAGGAAGGAACGCCATTTCCGCTTGGCATCTCCTTCGCGAAGGCGAAGGATCCGCGGCGCCAGAAAATGAACCACCGCCATACCGCTGCGGTGTTGTTCCGACTGTGCGACGGAATGCTCATCGTAGCGATCATTGTCCATCGAGGCGATATCTTCATCGCCAAAGGCCTGAAGCTTCGCTCTGCAATTTTCGAAATGGTCGGAAACGAGATCGAACTGCGGCCGCGACTCGTCGTCGAGCCTCAGCGTCTGCAACTCCTCCGGCGACAATTTTCCCAGCAGTGACTTCCGCGGTTTCGTTGCCCGAGGGGACCGCTTCTTAACGGGTTCTTCAACAAGCGTATCTTGCGTCGCGGCATCAATCATGGAGTTGTCCTGTCTGTTTGCAGCCGTGTCGAGCAGGCTCGCGTGACCTCAAAGATCGCGCTGCCGCTCGCGTGGCTGTCGCGGGCGCCCGGGAGGGTGCGGGTACGGCGACCCCGTGACGTAAGCGCCGAACGATTATGCTCCCCGCAAAGCGAAAAGGCCGGGCAAACCCGGCCTTCTTTATGCTCGACAACCCGTGCCAGTTCATCCGTGGTCACGGTCATCGGCATGGTTCGTCAAGCGGCCTGCAGATTATCGGCTGCGTTTTTGCCGCTCTTCTTGTCCCGTACGACGTCGAAGCTGACCTTCTGACCTTCGTTGAGTGTGTACATGCCCGAACGTTCCACGGAAGAGATGTGGACGAACACATCCGTGCCGCCGGCATCCGGGGTAATGAAGCCAAAGCCCTTGGTGGAATTGAAGAACTTTACAACACCAGTATTCATGACGATTTCCTTTCAATCGGCAAAGAGGTTCGACATCCGGCAGAAGTGCCGAACGCCGCGTTTCAGCGAAATTGAGAAGGAAGATCGTCGGGCGCGAAGATCGCGCAAAAACAAGTTCATCAACAAGATCGATGTGAGACATGTACGCTGCAATTGTGTCCCACACAAGACGGCGCAAGATTTTCGCTGATCCAGGGTCGCAGCAAAGCACGCAGGGGGCCGATCTGGATTGCATCGCTCGGTGCAGCATGCCGCCGCAGGCGATGCTTATGCAGGAGAACGAGGTTCGGTAAGATGATCAGCACGATCGAAGTCGTGGCACGCCCAACGGGAATCGAACCCGTGTTTCCGCCGTGAAAGGGCGGCGTCCTAGACCGCTAGACGATGGGCGCGGAAGACGAGGTGGCTTATAATCGGCTGCAGTGCAGGCGGCAACCCGTCAAATGCCGCTTGCGACACTTTTCACACAGGCTTATTTCCGGCGCCGGCAGCGCCAGTTCCAGTCACGTTCCGGGCCAACATCGATGTGAACGGATTCGGTGTGGCAATAAGTGCCCACGCCGCCTCGGCCCGGCATGCTTCGGACATAGCTGGCGAGTTCCACCTTGCTGACGCCGGGGATCTGAACGTCGGCGGCGGCACAGAACATATGCAGCGAGTTGCGCGCGCCGCGCGCTCGTCGGTTGCGGGCCGGATCACGATAACCGGACGTGATCACAGCCTTCTTGCCGTAATGGCTTTCCAAAGCGCCGAGCACGCGCAGCAGCGCTGGCTTCAGGCAGGCGACGTCGACATGCTCCGTCTGCTTCAGGAGACCGTTGGGTGCAAGGCGAGCAAGGCCGGCTGCCGAAGCGACACGCACAGGCGATTCTTCGTCTTCATGCAGATCCACGTCGCTGTCGTCGTCGAGGCCCGACTTGCGGGTGATCTCGAACAGGGCCGTTGTCCGGACCCCAGGGAGCGCGTTGTCGGTGGCGGCGCCACCTTTCCGCTGGGCGGGCTCAACTGACGCCATCTGGATCAACGGCTTCTTGTCTGCGGGATCGATCAGAGGTTTGCCTGCCTTGGCGGCGGCAGCGGGCGCCACAATCGCGGCCCGCACAGGGGCCGGAGCGGCATTGGCTTTTGGTGGCGCGAAAAATGCGGAAAGGAAGCCCTGCTTGCGGGTATCTTGCGGGGGCGAAGCGGGTTGCGCTGCTTGCTGTGCCACGGCTTCGCTTCCGTGCGACGCACCCACGCGATTCTCGATGAACGCACCGGGCAGCGTGGGCGCGGCTGCCGAAGCGGGTGTCTCTGCGGCCGCCCGCTGCGCAGCCGCTTGCCGGGCAGATGCAGGGTCCTGCGCGGGCGCTGCCGCAACTTGCGCAGCCGGTGCAGGCGCGGCAGATGAAGTCGCTGGTTGTGCCTGCCGAATTGTCAGCGTTGCTGTTGCGAGATCCGGCACTCCGCTGCCTGACGGAGCAGCCGGGTTGGCACCGGGAGCAAAGGCCACCTCGGCAGGAAGGCTATTTGTTGTCGAGTATGTGGAAGCGGCAGGCTCCGCTTCGGAAGATTGGATAAATTCATCTTGCTCGGCCGCAAGCGACTGCCCGGACGTGTCGGGCAGCGGGGCCGTGAAGGTGCTGGTGGACGCGGCGCTGGTGCTGGTCAACGAGGGCGACGCTGCCAGGCCCAACATCGGGTCATCCGGAGTTGCCGTGCAGGATGCAAGAAGAACGGAAACGAGAAGGGGGGTGACACACCGGATTGGCAGCCTGGGCACGCGCGGCCGATCATCTGTCAAAGCGGATTCCTTTCGGTTGATTCCGTTTCGGCATCGGCACGCCTTGGGCGTGCAAGCAGCCGATCCCCCTCTCCAGGAAAATCAGACCCGACGATTCCAAAAGCCACGCTCACTATTCCGTTATTTATCAATTGAGGCAAGAAGATGATTCCGAGGCTGCCCTCAGCGCCGCGGGCTTAGGCCTGCAGGTGAACATAGGTTCCCGGAGCCGGTATCAAGACCGCCATGCTTGCCCCGAGCTTGCGCGCATCCACCGTGTTGGGGTCCTGCGCCGCCACCCACGCATGCCAGTGCGGCCACCAGGAACCTGGTGTTGCGGTTGCCTGATCGAGCCACGTTTCCAGCGTGCTCTCTACTTTGCCGCCCGACCAGAACTGGTACTTGTTGGCGCTGGGTGGGTTCACCACGCCGGCGATGTGACCCGACGCCGCCAGTACGAACTTCACGGGACCGCCGAAAAAGCGCGACCCCTCAAATACCGAGCGGGCCGGCGCGATGTGGTCTTCTCGCGTGGCGAGGTTGTAAATGGGCACGGTGATGTCGGCCAACGACAGGCGCTTGCCTTCCAGGATCATCTCGCCGCGCGACAGGTTGTTTTCGAGATAACAGTTGCGCAGGTAAAACGCGTGGTTGGCCGCCGTCATGCGCGTGGAATCGGAGTTCCAATAAAGCAGATCGAAGGGCTGCGGCTCCTTGCCCCGCAGGTAGTTGTTGACGACATAGGGCCAGATCAGGTCGCCGGCCCGCAGCATGTTGAAGGCGCTTGCCATTTTCGATCCGTCCAGAAAGCCTTTGGCGTTCATGGCCGTTTCGATGGCTTCCATCTGCTCTTCGTCCACGAACACCTTGAGATCGCCGGCATGGGTGAAATCCACCTGGGCGGTGAAAAAGGTCGCGGACTGGATGCGGCGGCTGTTGGTTTGCCCTTCGAGGGCCAGTGCGGCGGCCAGCAGCGTCCCGCCGACGCAATATCCAATGGCGTTGACCTCGCGCTCACCGGTTGCCTGCTCCACCACGTCCAGCCCGAATCGAATGCCGTCGCGGATGTAATCTTCCCAGCCAGCCTGCGCATGGCGCTCGTCGGGGTTCACCCACGACAGCACGAACACCGTGTGGCCTTGCTCCACGGCCCAGCGAATAAACGACTTCTGCGGGTTAAGGTCGAGGATGTAGTATTTGTTGATCCACGGCGGCACGATCAGCAAGGGCCGCTTCAGAACCTTTTCGGTGGCCGGCGCATACTGGATGACTTCCACGAGGTCGTTGCGGGCCACGACGCCGCCTTCCGTCGTGGCGATGTTGTCGCCGATCCGAAACCGGCTTGCATCGGATTGGCGCAGCTTCAACTCGCCCCGACCGGCCGCAATGTCTTCGGCCAGCATGCGCATGCCGCGCACCAGGTTCTCGCCGTTGGTGGCCACGGTTTCGCGAAAAAGTTCGGGGTTGGTCAAGACGAAGTTGGACGGAGACACCGCCTGCGTCACCTGCTTCACGTAGAAGCGCGCTTTTTGCCGCGTCAGAGGATCGAGGCCGTCGGCTTTGTCCACCAGGTCTTCCGCCCAGTTGGAGGCGACAAGGTAGACCTGCTTCAGGAAATCAAAAAAGGCGTGACGGCTCCAGTCCTCGTCCTGAAAGCGCTTGTCGCCACGCTGCGGTTGAACCGGCGTCGGCGTTGCGGGCTGGTGCAGCTTCTGGGCGGCTGCGCCCCAAACGCTCATGAAACCGGCAAACAGCCGGGTCTGGGCTTCAAACGCGCGCTGCGGTTCCGACAGCCAGTATTCCGTGAGCTTGGAGAAAGTTCGCACCATGTCGGCCATGGGGCTGGCTGTGGACGGCGCGATCTCGCCGCGCTCGCGCGGGCCGCTCCAGGCTGCGGCTGCCTTGCCGGCCTCTTCCACCATGTGGGCGAGGTTGAGGGCGAACTGCTCGGGGTTCTTCACCAAGAAGGGCTCAACACGCGCAGGGTCGAAACCGTTGCCTGATGCTCCGGCCGATCCTGCTCCCTCCGTGGTGTCCGCCATCTTGCCGCCTCCCAGCGTGTTCTTGACACAATATCATGGGACGACCATAGCGGTCCAACCACGCGGTTCCTGTGTTGCGGGCGGATGGGGAGAAATCATGACAATCAGCCAGGTTTCTGCGCTGCGCCTTAGCCGGATGGCCGGGGCGTCGATTGTGGCTCTGAGCGTTGCCGTGCTTGCCGGTTGCGGCACCGCGGGCATGACAGACGCGATGGCGGTGGTCGCACAGCCGCGCTTGCCGGCGCCGGGCTCCGCCACCTTCACGCAGAACCAGTCGGAGCAGGGGGCGCAGCAGACCGGCCGCCAAACCAACCTGGCCGCAACCGCACCGCGCCCGAGCGACCAGTCGCCCCGCAACAGTGACGCGTTCCCGAACCTGAATGTGCGGCCGCAAGCCGCCGCCGCTCAGTTAAGCGCGGAAGACAGCAAGGCGATGCTGGCCGACCTGCGTTCGACCCAGGGCCGCATCAACGCTGCCAATGTGCGTGCAGCGCGCACCATGCCGGATGCCAATGCGTTGCGCCGCGTCGGTGCCTCGCATGGCGACCAGGCTCTTCGGCAGATCGCCGCCGACTCGGCCGCGCAGTAGCCCGCCCGCCGCCACCACGTCACCGCCTTTCTCGACCCCCTTTCAGAACCGGTGTATAGCCGGCTGAACCGCCCACCACCCTTCGCGAGCAACGACATGGAAGAGTTCCACAAGGTCCGCCGGCTGCCGCCTTATGTGTTCGAACAGGTCAATCGGCTGAAGGCCAGCGCGCGCTCCAAGGGCACCGATATCATCGACCTCGGTATGGGTAACCCTGACCTGCCGACGCCCAAGGCAATCGTCGACAAGCTGGTCGATGTGGTGCGCGATCCCCATACCCATCGATACTCGTCGTCGCGCGGCATCCCCGGCTTGCGACGGGCGCAGGCCAACTATTATGCGCGTCGGTTCGGCGTGAAGCTCAATCCGGAAACGCAGGTGGTGGCGACGCTGGGCTCCAAGGAGGGCTTCGCCAACATGGCGCAGGCGATCACCGCGCCGGGCGATGTTGTGATCTGCCCCAATCCCACCTATCCCATCCATGCGTTCGGCTTCATCATGTCGGGGGGTGTGATCCGCTCGATTCAGTCCGAGCCCGACAGCAGCTTCATTCCCGCGCTGGAACGGGCTGTACGCCATTCGATTCCAAAGCCTTTGGCGCTGATTCTCAACTATCCCTCGAACCCCACGGCGCATGTCGCCAGCCTCGACTTCTACAAGGACGTGGTGGAGTTCGCGAAGAAGCACGACCTCATCATTCTGTCCGATCTCGCTTATGCGGAGATCTATTTCGATGGGTCGCCGCCGCCTTCGGTTCTGCAGGTGCCCGGCGCGATGGACGTGTGCGTCGAGTTCACCTCCATGTCGAAGACCTTTTCCATGCCAGGCTGGCGCATGGGCTTTGCTGTCGGCAACGAGCGGCTGATTTCCGCGCTGACCCGCGTGAAGTCCTATCTCGACTATGGCGCTTTCACGCCAATCCAGGTTGCGGCAACGGCGGCGCTGAACAGCGATGGCGCGGAAATTGAGGAAGTGCGCGGCATTTATCGCAAGAGGCGCGATGTGATGGTCGACGCATTTGGCCGGGCAGGCTTCCATGTGCCGCCACCAGCTGCCACGATGTTTGCTTGGGCGCCGATCCCGGAGGCCTTCAAGACGCTGGGGTCGCTCGAATTCTCCAAGCTCCTGATCGAACATGCGGATGTCGCGGTGGCGCCGGGCGTGGGCTTCGGCGAACATGGCGATGACTACGTGCGCATCGCTCTGGTGGAAAACGAGCACCGCATCCGCCAGGCCGCACGCAACATCAAGCGCTTCTTGGCGACGCATGCCGCTAAGCCCGACAACGTGGTGACGCTCAGCGCGCGCCGCTGATCCTTTTTATTCAGGAAAACAACAGATGACGGATCCGTTGCGCGTCGGCATCGCCGGCCTTGGTACAGTGGGTGCCTCGGTGGTGCGAGTTCTTGCCAGCAAGGCAACCGAACTGCAGCGCCAGTGCGGGCGACCGATTGCAGTCACCGGCGTGTCGGCGCGCGACGCATCGCGTGATCGCGGCATCGACCTGTCAGCCGCACAATGGTTCGATGATCCTGTGGCGTTGGCGAAGTCCGATGACATCGATGTTTTTGTGGAGCTGATGGGCGGCGATGAAGGCCCGGCACGCCAGGCGCTGAAGACGGCGCTTGATTCAGGGCGGCATGTGGTTACGGCCAACAAGGCGCTGCTAGCGAAACATGGCGTGGCCTTGGCAGAAGCGGCTGAGAAGAAGGGTGTACTTCTCAACTATGAAGCAGCGGTGGCAGGCGGCATCCCCGTGATCAAGACCATGCGCGAAGCGATGGCCGGCAACAGCGTGTCGCGCGTGGTGGGTATCCTCAACGGCACCTGCAACTACATCCTCAGCCGCATGGAAGCGGAAGCCATATCCTTTGAGGATTGTTTGAAGGATGCGCAGCGCCTGGGCTATGCGGAAGCCGATCCGACATTCGACATCGAAGGCAACGACACCGCCCACAAGCTGTCGATCCTGACCAGCCTTGCGTTCGGCACGAAGATCGCCGCTTCCGACATCTACCTCGAGGGCATCAGCAACATCAGTCAGGCCGACATCCGCGCCGCCGCTGCTCTCGGCTACCGTATCAAGCTGCTGGGCGTCGCGCAGCGCACCGACAGCGGGATCGAGCAGCGGGTCCACCCGACTATGGTACCGAACCAGTCGGTGATTGCGCAGGTGATGGGCGTCACCAACGCTGTGGCGATTTCGACGGACATCTTGGGCGATCTTCTGCTTGTCGGTCCGGGGGCGGGTGGCAATGCAACCGCGTCTGCGGTGGTGGGCGACATCGCGGATATCGCCAAGAGCCAGCCCGGTTTCCAGCATGGTCCGGTGTTTGGATGGCCTGCCAAGGAGCTCAAGCCCTACAAGAAGGCGCAGATGCGCGCCCATGCGGGTGGCTACTTCATCCGGCTTACCGTGCATGATCGCGCCGGCGTTTTCGCCGCCATTGCCAAGCGCATGGCGGACAACGACATTTCGCTGGAATCGATCGTCCAGCAGGCGGACAGCAGCCTGGATCCTAGCCAGAAAACCGTTGTTCTCGTGACGCATGAAACCACCGAAGCAGCGGTGCGCCGCGCAGTCGACGGGATCACCAAGGATGGTCAGCTCACGGACAAGGCCCAGGTGATCCGTATCGAGCGGGCAGGCTGAAAAAGGCAATGCCCTCAATCGATTAATACCGGCGGAAAGGCGAAAAGCAGCCGTCGCGCGTCTTGCAGCCGTCACGGCGCTTTGCGACAAGGAACGACCTGGCTGGCAAACGATCCGATCGCCGGCGCCCTCTTTTCGGGATTATTCCACCATGTCAAAGAACGCCGGCCTCGATCGCATCCTCACTCTCGAACTGGTTCGTGTGACCGAACGGGCCGCCGTTGCGGCCGCGCGCCTGCGTGGACGCGGCGACGAGAAAGCCGCCGATCAGGTTGCCGTTGATGCCATGCGGTCCGAACTGAACCGCCTGCCGATCAAGGGCACGGTGGTGATCGGGGAAGGCGAGCGCGACGAAGCGCCAATGCTCTACATCGGCGAAGAAGTCGGCCTCGGCGATGGCCCGGAAGTCGACATCGCGCTCGACCCGCTGGAAGGCACCACAATCTGCGCAAAGAACCTGCCGAACTCGCTCGCGGTCATTGCGATCGCTGAGAAGGGCAGCCTGCTTTATGCGCCCGACGTTTACATGGATAAGATCGCCGTCGGTCCCGGCTATCCCGCTGGCATCATCAACATCGACGCCTCTCCGGCGGAGAATGTCGAGGCCCTTGCCAAGGCCAAGGGCGTGCCAATCAATGAAATCACCGCCTGCATCTTGGACCGTCCGCGCCACGCCCGCTTGATCGAGGCTGTGCGCGCCACGGGGGCCGCCATCCGCCTGATCGGCGACGGCGACGTGGCGGGCGTGATCCACACGACCAACCCGGACGAGACCGGCATCGACATCTATATCGGAACCGGTGGTGCGCCGGAGGGTGTTCTCGCGGCCGCAGCGCTGCGTTGCATTGGGGGCCAGATGCAGGGCCGCCTGATCCTCAACTCGGAGGAAAAGATCGCGCGCGCTGCCAAGATGGGCATCTCTGACCCCAACAAGGTCTATTCCATGGATGAGATGGCCAAGGGCGACGTCCTGTTTGCTGCCACGGGCGTGACGGACGGCAACATGCTGTCCGGCGTGAAGTTTGGGCGCGACTCCATCCAGACTCACACGATCGTCATGCGTTCGTCGTCGCTGACGGTGCGTGAGATCAAGGCGCGTCACCAGGACCTCGACAAGTTCTAAACCTCGGGGCCGGGAATCCATATATTCGCGGCATGATGATTCATCAGTCGCGATTCTCCGGCACCCGCCGCCATTTCCTTGATGTCCGCCAGTCTGCCAATGGGGTCGCCTGGGAACATCGCCTGAATGAGCGCCAGGAGAATCTGGCGCTCGCGATCGCGCAAGGCCACGGCGTGCCGGATCTCGTCGCCCGCGTCATGGCAGGGCGGGGCATTACGAGTGAAACGGCGCTCGCTTTTCTTGATCCAACCATCCGCTCGTTGCTGCCTGATCCGGAACGATTCACGGACATGCAAGCCGCTGCCGAACGCATCGCACGTGCGGTGGAGCGCAAGGAACGCGTCGCGATCTTCGGCGACTACGATGTGGATGGCGCCGCGTCGTCCGCTCTGGTGAAGCGCTTTCTTGATCATTTCAGCGTCCAATCCGAGATCTACATCCCCGACCGCATCTTTGAGGGGTACGGCCCCAACCCGGACGCCATGCGAGAGCTTGTGGGCCGCGGCGCACGCCTTATCGTGACGGTCGACTGCGGTACCAACAGCGCGGCCTCGATTGCTGCGGCGCGTGAAGCGGGTGCGGATGTGGTTGTGCTCGACCATCACCAGGTCGGCGGGCCGCTGCCGGAAGGTGCCCCCGTGGTGAACCCGAACCGTGAGGACGACCTTTCGGCACATGGACATCTTTGTGCGGCAGGAGTGGTGTTCGTGACACTCGTGCAGGTCGCCAAGCTCCTGCGCGCGCGCGGGCACACCCCGCCGGATCTTCTGGGGATGCTTGATCTCGTGGCGCTTGCGACCGTGTGCGACGTCGTGCCTCTGACAGGCGTAAACCGCGCCTTCGTGGCCAAGGGACTGATCGTTGCGCGCCAGAATCAGAATTCAGGTCTTGCCACCTTGGCGCGCGTGGCGCGGATTGGCGAACCCCTCAACGTCTTCCATCTCGGATTTCTGCTGGGCCCGCGCATCAACGCGGGAGGGCGCATCGGTGATGCGGCGCTTGGCAGTCGGCTCCTGTCCACCAGCGACCCAGTGGAGGCGCAAAAGATTGCCGAAACGCTCGACCGCTTGAATGGGGAGCGCCAGGCGATGGAGCAGGCGATGCTCCTCCAGGCCCGCGCCGAAGCAGACGCGGAACTCGCAGCGGGCCAAGGCCCTGCCGTTCTGGTCACCGCCAGTCACGAGTGGCATCCCGGCATCGTGGGCCTGATTGCCGCTCGCTTGAAGGAGCATGCGCGCCGGCCGAGCTTTGCGATCCACTTCCATCCGAACGGCGTCGGATCAGGTTCTGGGCGCTCCATCCCCGGGTTTGACATCGGCCGCCTGGTCCGCGACGCGGTGGAAGCGGGTATTCTCGTCAAGGGAGGCGGCCATGCCATGGCGGCCGGGATCACCGTAGAGCGCGCCAAGCTTGGTGCCCTGCGTGCGTTCTTCGAGGAGCGGGCGCGGGATGTTCATGCGTTGCGCGCCGATGAAACGCTGCCGATCGATGGGGCTTTGTCAGCGGAAGGGGCCAACTTCAGCATGCTGGATGCCTTGGACAAGGCGGGGCCCTACGGAGCGGGTCACGTGGCGCCGACGGTTGTTTTGCCGCGCCACCGGATTGCCGACCTCCGCGAGGTGGGCAATGGCGGTCATTTACGAGTGCAGCTGCGCTCCGAAACCGGCGGCGGCTTGAGTGCCATGGCGTTTCGCTGTGCCGATAGCCCGCTCGGAGCCTTTCTGCGCAGAAACAGCGGCGAACTCGTTCATGTCGCCGGCTCGCTGTCGGCCAACTACTGGAACGGCAGCAAGAGCATCCAGTTTCGCATCACGGACGCCGCGGCACCGGGCCTCAAACCATAACGGTTTGCAGCCGCTGCAACTCGGCGGCCTGGACCATCGCCGTTTCGTAGCCGACCCGGATCGCTTCGTCCGCCCGGTGGAACTCGGACAAGCCGATGTGGCCGAGCTTGGGTTGAAGCGAAAGGTCCGGCGGATCGCCCGCAAGCCGCGAGCGTGAAAGCCGGTCCTGAATGATGTTGAAGGCCTCGGTCATCACGCCGACGATGCCCAGGCGCGACTCCGTTCCTGTAACGGGCGCCGGCGCAGTCCGGGGGCGCGGCGCATCCTTCGCGACCACGAGTTCACCGGCATTGTGCTTGATCACGGCCGCGCGCCCGAACAGATCATAATGAAGGTTCACACCCACCACGAGCGGCTGCTCATAAGCGCGGCATACGGACACCGGGACGGGGTTCACCAGCGCTCCATCCACCAGGATCCTGCCATTGCACGCCACAGGCTCAAACACGCCCGGAAGCGCATAGGAGGCCCGCATGGCCGTGATCAGCGACCCTTCGGTGATCCAGATTTCATGGCCGGTGCGCAGTTCCGAGGCCACGCAAACGAAGGGGCGGTCGAGATCCGAAAAGTTCACCCCCGCCAGATGCTGCTGCAGCCGCGTGTCCAGCTTCATGCCGCCGAACATGCCGCTGCCCCCGAGCCGCAGATCAAGCAGCCCGAAGATGCGACGCCGCGTCAAGCTGCGCGCAAACTCTTCCAGTTCGTCCAGCTTTCCGGCGAGGTAACACCCACCGACGAGCGCCCCAATCGACGTGCCGGCGATCATGTCGACGGCAATGCCAGCTTCATCAAGTGCACGCAGAACGCCGATATGCGCCCAACCACGCGCAGCGCCGCCGCCGAGCGCCAAGGCAACGCCTGGCTTCCGAGCGGGCGGGTTGAGCAGCGTGTCAGCCATCAGTCTTGGGCGGGAACAAGTGCTGTCGTGGCGCCACTTCCGGTCACCGCGCGATAAAAACAACTGCGGCGGTTGGTGTGACAGGTGACGCCATCGCCCTGCACGCTGACCCTGAGCCACAGCGCGTCCTGGTCGCAATCGACCCGAATCTCCTGCACTTGCTGCATATTGCCGGACGTCTCGCCCTTCTTCCAAAGCGCCTTGCGCGAACGCGACCAATAGTGGGCGATGCCCGTGTCCAGTGTGAGTTGCAGGGCTTCGCGGTTCATATGTGCGACCATCAGGACGTGATTGTCAGCGACATCCGTGACAACCGCCGTCACAAGTCCGTCGGCGCTGAAACGCGGCGCAAAGATCGCGCCTTCTTCCTGCTCCACCTTGCTCAGCGGCAGCTCGGCTTCGGCGCTCACAATCCGCTCTTTGTGCTGGTCCGCAGCAAGGTCATGAAGCGGATCTGATCCTCGGGGTGATCGGCAAAGCTTCCCGTGAAGGTCGAGGTCAGGGTCGTGGAGCCCTGCTTCTTGATGCCCCGCATGGCCATGCACATGTGCTCGGCCTCGATGATCACCGCCACGCCCTTCGGCTTCAGCACGTCCTGGATCGTGTTGGCGATCTGTGCCGTCATCGCTTCCTGTGTTTGCAGCCGGTGCGCGAAGATATCCACGACGCGGGCAAGCTTGGACAAGCCGACCACCCGTCCATCGGGCAGGTATCCAACATGGGCGCGTCCGATGATCGGCACCATGTGGTGCTCGCAATGCGAATGGAACGAGATGTCACGCTCGATCACCATGTCCTGGTAACCTTCGACCTCCTCAAACGTCCGCCCAAGTTCCTCGGCAGGATCCTTGTTGTAGCCGTCAAACATTTCGCGATAAGCTTTGGCGACCCGCATGGGCGTGTCGAGCAGGCCTTCGCGATCCGGATTGTCGCCGGTCCACAGCAGCAGCGTACGGACTGCGGCCTCGACTTCGGCCTGGGTCGGGCGCTTCTGAGCGTCCTCCGGCAGGGAGCGGTAAGGAAAGGGCTTCAGCACGGCGTCCATTGAGGCGTCTCCCGTTGTCCCATTCTTTGCCGGGACCTGTTGCACGGATCACTGCCTGTTTCGGGATAGCGGGGAGAAGACTTCCCGGCCCAATGCGGCGGTTCTGGTTCGTATCGCGCCAAGCATGCGTTTGCTTGTCGCGTCGTGAACCGTGCCCTTATATACGATTGGCGAACGGCGAAAGGAAGGCTTGCGCACGGCAAACGGTGCTCAAGCTGCGCCTTTGGAGAGCTTCCATGATCGACGACGTTTATAATGCGAAAATTCTGGGCTTTGCCGGAAACATCGGACGCACCGGGCGTTTGCCGGCGCCGCATGCCTCCGCGAAGGCGCATTCCAAGCTTTGCGGCTCAACGGTGGTCGTTGATCTCTGCATGGTTGACGGTGTGGTCACTGATTTTGCCCATGACGTGAAGGCATGCGCCCTCGGCCAGGCATCCTCTGCGATCATGGCCGAACATGTTGTTGGCTCGTCCGCGGCCGAACTGCGGCTCTTGCGCGAAACCATGCTCGCCATGTTGAAAGAGAACGGCGCGCCGCCGGAAGGGCGTTTCGAGGATCTCCGGTATCTTGAGCCCGTCCGCGACTACAAGGCGCGTCACGCTTCCACCATGCTGACCTTCGATGCGGTGGTGGACGCAATCAACCTGATCGAGCACGCCGCCGAGCCGGGCCAGGCAGCCTGAGGGAAGGGAGCAATGCGACCGTCGGAGGCCCTCGCAAAACACCGCGACGAAGGGGTTGCGATCCTTGCAAAATACCCCGTCAGCAATCCGCGTGTGTTCGGCTCCGTTGCGCGTGGTGAAGACACGGAGGGCAGCGATCTGGATATCCTCGTCGAGGCGATCCCAGATGTGGCCATATTGGTCGATCTCGGACTCTTCGGTGCTTGGCAGTCTGGTTGATGTGTCGACACGGTGTAATTCGGACCGCGATCGTTCCTGCGCATTCAGCCAAACCTGATCGCTCTTTGATCATGAACGGCAAGGGCTTCGTGCAGCTGAAGTTCCGGATGCGCAGTAGCCAATCCAAGACTGAGCTCGCCGATTTTGATTGGGTCCGGGTCGCCGCGCACTGTTTCGTGCCGCAGATGGTTGCTGCAGTCCCCGAATCCCCTGCGACATCCACCAATGCCCTCCCGTAACTACCCGGGACCTTGGCGCCGCACGCCTGGCCGCCTTTTTGGCACTGGCTTTGTGCGCCTTTACCAACTCACCCTGTCCGGCTTCATTGGAAACGGCTGCCGTCATTTCCCCACTTGTTCGGAATATTCGTATGAGGCGATCGCCCGGCATGGCTTATGGCGCGGCGGCTGGCTGTCGCTGTTTCGGGTGATGCGCTGCGGGCCTGGGGGCACGCACGGCATCGATCTTGTTCCCGATGAGCTTGGGATTGCCGCGTCGCCCTGGACGCCATGGAAGCTTTGGCGATTCGGACGCAAGCGCGCCGGCGAACCCAAGCACTAGACTTTACGGCCGGCCGTTCGGGGGGTACATGCCGCCCCTGGCGCCCCAAAGATGGCGCGAAAAACCACCCGCGCTCGTTTGCGGGACTGGATAGCGGAGATGATGATGTCCCAGGTTTCCCTGCAATTTCCTGATGGGTCGGTGCGCGACTATGACGGCGCAACCACCGGTGCCGCGGTTGCCGAGTCGATCTCGAAGTCCCTGGCGAAGAAGGCTGTCGCTTACGCCGTGGATGGCACGGTGCGCGATCTCGCCGAGCCGCTTGGCGCGTCCGGCAAGATCGAGATCTTGACGCGCGATGATCCGCGCGCGCTTGAACTCATCCGCCATGACACCGCCCATGTGCTGGCCGAGGCCGTGCAGGAGCTGTGGCCGGACACCCAGGTTACCATCGGCCCGGTGATCGAAAACGGGTTCTATTACGACTTCGCCCGCGCGGAACCCTTCACGCCGGACGACTTCCCCGTCATTGAAAAGAAGATGCGCGAGATCATCGGGCGCAACAAGCCGTTCACGCGCGAAGTCTGGGATCGAGACCGCGCCCGGCGGGTCTTCGCCGACAAAGGCGAGGGCTACAAGGTCGAACTGATCGATGCCATTCCCCAAGGCCAGGATCTTAAGATCTATTATCAGGGTGACTGGTTCGATCTTTGCCGCGGGCCACACATGGCGTCCACGGGCCAGGTCGGCAGCGCCTTCAAGCTCATGAAGGTGGCCGGCGCTTATTGGCGCGGCGACAGCAACAATCCGATGCTGACGCGCATCTATGGCACGGCCTGGGCCACCCAGGAGCAGCTCGACCATTATCTCCATGTTCTGGAAGAAGCGGAGAAGCGTGATCACCGCCGCCTTGGTCGCGAAATGGACCTGTTCCATTTTCAGGAAGAAGGGCCGGGCGTCGTGTTCTGGCACGCGAAGGGCTGGAAGATGTTCCAGAACCTCGTCAGCTACATGCGCCGGCGCCTAGAAGGCGATTACCAGGAAGTGAACGCCCCTCAGGTGCTCGATCACAGCCTGTGGGAAACCTCGGGCCACTGGGGTTGGTATCGTGACAACATGTTCAAGGTCACGGTGGCGGGCGATGAAACCGAAGACGAGCGTGTGTTCGCCCTGAAGCCGATGAACTGTCCGGGTCACGTACAGATCTTCAAGCATGGCCTGAAGTCTTATCGTGAACTGCCCGTCCGGCTTGCGGAATTCGGAACCGTTCACCGTTACGAACCGTCCGGCGCGCTACATGGCCTGATGCGGGTGCGTGGCTTCACGCAAGACGATGCGCACATCTTCTGCACGGACGAGCAGATGGCCGCCGAGTGCCTAAAGATCAACGACCTCATCCTGTCAGTCTACAAGGACTTTGGGTTCGAAGGGATCACGATCAAGCTGTCCACGCGTCCGGAAAAGCGCGTGGGTTCGGACGCGCTCTGGGACCGCGCCGAAAGCGTGATGATGGACGTGCTGAAAACGATCGAGCAGCAGTCGCCTGAGATCAAAACCGGCATTCTCCCGGGCGAGGGCGCGTTCTACGGGCCGAAATTCGAATACACGCTCAAGGATGCGATCGGCCGTGAATGGCAGTGCGGAACGACACAGGTCGATTTCAACCTGCCTGAACGCTTCGGCGCCTTCTACATCGGCTCGGACTCGGAAAAAAAGCAGCCGGTGATGATCCACCGCGCCATCTGCGGATCTATGGAGCGCTTCCTCGGCATTCTGATCGAGAACTATGCCGGCCACATGCCCCTGTGGTTCGCCCCGCTGCAGGTGGTAGTCGCCACCATCACCTCGGATGCCGATGACTATGCCCGCGAGGTTCAGGCGAAGCTGAAGCGCGCTGGTCTTCTGACGGAGCTTGATCTGCGCAACGAGAAGATCAACTACAAGATCCGAGAACACAGCCTGGCCAAGGTCCCGGTGATCCTCGTTTGCGGAAAGCGTGAAGCTGAAGAAGGTGCGGTGAACGTCCGGCGCTTCGGTTCACGCGATCAGGTTTCGATGTCCCTGGATGATGCGCTGGCTCAGCTGACGTCTGAGGCAACACCGCCAGATCTCCTGCGACAGGGCTGATCCCGTCCTGCGTCATGCGGGCGTCATGAACGGTTCATACGCCCGTCATCGGCTGCTGTGCATGACATTTTCATGCACAGCGACGCGACTCTCCCCCACAACAGCCTGGCCGATCTTTCCTACGCTCATGCCGTGGAAAACTGGCTTGGCCGTAAGTTCGTCGAATTAAGCGAGCGGCTTTCGGGCCGTGATCGCTACGAGCGGCTTTATCAGATCTGGCGCCAGGAAATCGTGCCGACCAACGACCGCGTGTTCGGTCGCATGTTGGACCTGGTGGATATCGGCCTGTCCGTTGAAGGTGCCTGGCCACCGCGCCCTTGGCGGGACGGGCCGCTTGTCCTCATTGCCAACCATCCCTACGGGATCGGGGACGGCATCTCGGTCCTGACGCTGGCCGAGCAACTCGGTCGCCCGTTCCGGGTCCTGATCAACTCCGAACTTCTTCGGGTTCCCGAAATCCGGCCTTACTCGCTGCCGATCGACTTTCATGAAACCAAGGAAGCGCAGCGCAGCAACCTGGCGGTGCGCCGGGAAGCGCTCGAGCTGATCCGGCAGGGGGTCACGATCATCGTGTTTCCAGCTGGCGCGGTTGCGACCGCCACCAAGCCGTTTGGTCCCGCTGTGGACTGGCCCTGGAAGCTCTTCCCGGCGCGGCTCATTCAGGATGCCCGCGCCACAGTGGTGCCCATTCACTTCGCCGGACAGAATGGCCGCCTGTTTCATCTTGCGAGCCATCTGTCCACCACCGCACGCATGTCCATGCTCGTGCGTGAGTTCACAAAGCTATCGGGAACCACCGTCCACGCCCGCATCGGCACTCCGATGGAATGGTCTGAACTGGAACCGATCCGAGACCGAAAGGCCTTGACGGCGCATCTCCGCGCAGCCGTTTTCGCCCTGTCGCCGAACGGCGACCCAGCTGGATCGAGCGGCGGCGCAGCGGTGGACCCCTTCTACTGAAAAGGGTGCGCCTGAGCCTCACTCGTCTCCGCTTGATCCGGTGACCGTCGCCGGCACCCCTTCCGCCGCCAGAACCTCGACGTCCTGATTGCGTCCGGCGACTACGGTGAAGTCGCGGGTGTAGATGCGGTCGCGGTTCTTGGCGATCACGGTGTAGTCCCCTTCGGCCAACACCATCGAGGCGAAAGCACCCACATTTTCCTGCACGAGATCGCCGCCCTCGGTCAGCACCGACCAGGACGTGTCCGCAATCGCTTCGCCGCCGGCTTCGCGAACCAGCTTCATCGTCAGCTGAGCGGCCTTGTGCTCGACCGTGGCCTCGGTGAGTTGCCCGCCTTCAACGCGGATATCCGCGCGTATCACGGCATTCACCGAGCCATAGGTGGACACGACGTGATAGGTGCCTGCGTTCAGCCGAACCACGGCGCCGGCGCTGACATCGGGTATGATCAGGGCGCGGTCGCCATTGGCATCCGGATTGTTGTCGAAGATGGAGAAGCGAAGCTCGTTTGGCGGGATACGAACGCCGCCTGAAAGCACGGCGTCCAATTTCATGCCGCCGGCGTCCAGCACCAGGCTTTCGCGCTTGGCGTCACGCGTCACCGTGATCCGCTTGGTTGCGCCGGCGCGACCATAAGCTGCGTGAACCAAGTAGCTGCCGGGCTTGAGGTGGAAGATGCTGGTTCCGCCCTGCGATGAAGCCACCAGCGGCAGCTTGCCGTCCTCCTGTGCTTCCTGTCCGAACACGCGCCACACGAGGCCTCGTGGAATCTCGGCGGCCGCTTCCGTCAGCTGAGCGGACAAGGTGATCTCGCCGAGATCCTGGGTTGCCAGCGGGCCTTCCGGCTGTGCCGGTGCGTAGCTGCTGATACCCGGAACCTGGACGTCAGGGAGTTGCGGGGCCGGGGCTGTGCCGAACTGCGTGTCCGGGGACTGCGGCACTTCCAAAGCAGCAGGCGGCGTATCGTCGGCAGGCGCGTCTGGCGCGGAAAGGCTCGGCAGGGAAAACAAGGGCCGCCTTCCGCTGCGCGTGCCTTCGCCATCTCCGAAAGCGCCGGCAGGTCCGCCGCTCTCTGCGCCGTCAGGTCCTGCGCTGCGCGCGCCGATCTCGGCCCTTCCAGGCCCAGGCTCGCTGGGCTCACCCAGGCTGGCTCCAGGCCCAGCCTCCTGCGCCGCTGTTGCCGCGGCGCCAGCGAGCAACAGGAGCGCACAGGCACCGAAACGTAGGGTAGTGGAGATTGACCGACTCATCGGTTGCTTTGAACGGGCCGCCGGTGGCATTTTCAAGACATTCAATGCAGCATGACCCAAGCTCATCCCAGCTGAGGCACGCATCCGGCACCCGCTGCTTCAGGAGTTCGTATCCTTGTCTTCCCCCATCATCGCCTTTCTGTCCACCCGCAAGTCTGCACCGATCAACGAGATGACGGAGCCGGGTCCCAGTGACGAGCAGCTCGAAACAATGCTGCGGATCGCATCGCGGGTGCCCGACCATGGCAAGCTCGCGCCTTGGCGCTTTATCCTCTACCGCGGCGAGGCAAGGCTTGAGGTCGGCAAGCATCTCGTGGCCTTGGCCGAACAGCACGAGGGGCCGCTTGCCGAAGGTCGCCGCCATCAGGAAGCCACCCGCTTTTCACGCGCGCCCTTGGTGATCGGCGTCGTGTTCGTGCCGAAGCCCCATCCCAAGATCCCGGACTGGGAAAAATTCTTGTCCGCCGGGGCCGCGGCCATGAATCTTTGCCTTGCGGCCAACGCGCTGGGCTTTGCCACGAACTGGATTTCCAACTGGTATTCCGATGATCCCGAAGGACGCCGTCTGCTTGGGCTGAGACACGACGAACGCGTGGCGGGCTTCGTCCATGTCGGCACCCACAGCGGGGCAATCTTCGAGCGGCCGAGACCAGACCTCGCCGAGATCGTCAGCGACTATGCAGGGCCGACGGAGGCCTGATTGATGTTTTATGAAACAGCTAATGGCCACGGCCTTCCGCACGACCCGTTCAAGGCCATTGTGGCGCCACGCCCAATCGGATGGATCTCGTCACGCAGCCACAGCGGCGCAGTAAACCTCGCCCCCTATTCGTTCTTCAACGCGCTGACCACCAGCCCTTACCTTGTCTGGTTTTCGTCCGAAGGTGCGAAAGACAGCGTGGCGTTCGCGGAGGAAACCGGCGAGTTCGTCGCCAATCTGGTCAGCCGTGATTTGGTGGAACAGATGAACAAGAGCTCCGTGGATGCCCCACGCGGGGTCAACGAGTTTGATTATGCCGGTTTGACGGAAGCGCCTTCGCGGCTGGTGAACGTGCCGCGGGTGGCAGAAGCGCATGCGGCGCTGGAATGCAAGGTCACCGAACTGTTCCGGCCACGCGATCTTCAGGGTCGTCCAAGCGCAGCACACGTCGTGATCGGCCAGGTCGTCGGCATCCACATCGCCGATGACTTCCTCGAGAATGGCCTGTTCGACATCACCAAGGCGCAAACCACGGCTCGTCTCGGCTACATGGATTACGCCGCGGTGACGGAAACCTTCCCCTTGCGACGGCCCCGCTGGACCGACTAGCCGGTCGGCGCCACGCGCCCCAAAAGCCGTTGGGCGCGCTTCAGGTGCGGGCGGTCAAACATCTTGCCGTCGATCCCTACCACGCCCGGATTGCCGGCGGCCGCAAAGGCGTCCACCACCGAACGGGCATGGGCGAGCGCTTCGGCGCTTGGCGTGAACGCCTCGTTGATGGCCGCCACTTGGCCAGGATGAATGGCCATCTTCCCCGTGAAGCCGTCCCGGGCCGCGTTCTCGCATTCGCGCCGGAGGGCAGCATCGTCGCGGAAGTCGACGAACACCGTGTCGATAGCCGCGACTTCGCTTGCCGCAGCCGCAAGCACCGTCACCGCACGCGCCAGCCTGAACACGTCGGTGAGGGCGCCGTCTTCGGTTCGCGTACGCTCAACCCCGATCTCCGCCGACAGATCCTCCGCGCCCCAGGTGAGGCCCACCATACGAGCGTGCCGGCCGCTCCAGCCAATTGCAGCCAGCACGGCGGCCGGCGTTTCGGTGATGATCGGCAGGATCTGCGTCCCGCCGTCTTCCAACCCATGTTCGGCCTCGTGAACCCGCAGCTTTGTCGCCAGCTGCTCGACGTCGCGCAAACCAACTGCCTTCGGCAGCATGATGCCCGCCGGTGCCGCGGGCATCACGGCCGCAAGATCCGCGTCGGTAAAGCCGGAGCGAAGGTCGTTGACGCGCACAAAAAGCCGCGGCCCGTCTTTCGCCGCCGTTCGCAGGAGGCAGGCGGTGAGCGCTCGCGCAGCCTCCTTATTGGGGAGGCTGACACTGTCTTCCAGATCAAGCAGGAGAACATCGGCGCCGGACGCCAAACCCTTCTCCATTTTGCGTTCGGAATCGCCAGGAACAAACAGCAGCGACCGCATGGCTCAGGCTTCCGCTGGTTTCTTCAGCATCATGGCTTGGCGCAAGCACCGAGCCACCAGAACCCCGTCCTGATTGAAGGCGCGATGTTCGAAGTCCACAATCCCCCGATCCGGTCGCGAACGCGATTCACGCAAAGCCTTCACCTCGGTTTCACAGCGCAGGGTGTCGCCGTGAAAAACCGGATGTGGGAATTCCGTTTCGCGCATTCCCAAGTTGCCGATCGTGGTGCCGAGGGTCGTGTCATGCACCGAAATGCCGATCATCAGACCCAGCGTAAAGATCGAGTTCACCAGCGGCCGACCCCATTCGCTTTTTGCGGCGAAGTCGAAGTCGATATGCAACGGCTGCGGGTTCAGCGTCATGACGGAAAACATCATGTTGTCGCTTTCTGTCACGCTCTTCGTAAGAGCATGGCGGATCACCATGCCCACTTCGAACTCATCCAGATAAAGGCCCGCCACGAGTCACCTCTCAAACATGGTGAACGCTTCGTAAACCATTGCCCTGATATCGTCCAAGCCTCGCAAGCGGCAGATGGAATCATGGTGGTCACGCAAGCCTTGAGATGGATCGAAACCGCCCGCGTGGCGGACCGCACGGCGGCCGCTACGGCTTTATCGCAGGCGCTGGTCGAGGATCGACTTGACTTCGAAGATCGCTGCGCTGCCGAAGCAGCCCTCACGATGCTGCTCGACGACCCATCCGACAAAGTACGAGCCGCCATGGCCGAAGCGCTGTCGTTCAGCGCCAAGGCGCCGGCACAGATCATCGAAGCCTTGGCGGGAGATCAGCCGCATGTTGCGGCGTTTGTGCTCGGACGCTCCCCGCTTCTGACCGAGGCCGATCTTGTTGATCGTCTTGTTCTCGCCCCGGGCATCCTCCAGGCGGTGATCGCGTCCCGGGCTGGGGTTGGGATCCAGCTCGCAGCGGCGATAGCCGAAGTCGGTGAGCGGGAAGGCTGCCTTGCCCTCTTGAGTAATGGTGGCGCTGAGATCGGGTCCGTCAGTTTTCACCGCATGATCGAGCGGTTCGGCAGCGACGATGAAGTTTGTCATGCGCTTCTCGGGTCGGCCCGTCTGCCGGCTGATTGTCGTCACCGCCTCGTGGTTCGGCTGGGTGAAAAGTTCAGCCGCTCGCCGCTTCTGACAGGGGTCGTGGGCGAGCGTCGGGCCGAGCGCATTGCGCGCGACGCCTGCACCCAGGCGTCCCTGACACTCATCGACCACACGAGATGCGAAGACCACGCAGTTCTGGTGGAGCATCTGCGCTCGCGCGGTGACCTCACAGGCGGCTTCCTCGTTCGCGCGGTGGCGCAAGGCAACATCGACTTCTTCGGCGCCGTGCTAATTGCGCTGACCGGCCAGAACGAACGGCGGGTGCGCGCACTTCTTGCCCGTGGCCGCGATGTGGCGCTTCAGGCTTTGATGCAGTCTGCCGGCCTGTCCCAGCAACTCCACGGCGCCATCATCTCGGCCCTGCGGGTTTGGCGTGAGGTGGCCAACGGCCGGCGCGTCGCCGGAACCCAGGAAGTCAGCTGGACCATGCTTCAAGGGCTGCGCGGCGAAGGCAATAGCGAACTTGCTCTGCTGTTACGTCGGATCCACCTCGACGCGCTGCGCTCAAACGCCCGCGGCCACGCGCGCATGCTTGCGGCTGCGTGACCGCTCGAACCCTGCTGGCAATTCGCTTCGCCATCGTCTAACCGGCTGATCTTCATCCGCTCGAGGAGCCGATCATGTCTTTGCCGGAAAAAGCGTTTCCTGTTTCGTGGGATCAGTTCCACCGCGATGCCCGCGCCCTTGCGTGGCGGCTTTCGGCGCACAAGGAACAATGGAAAGCGATCGTCTGCATCACGCGCGGGGGGCTTGTCCCGGCTGCCATCATTGCACGCGAGCTTGGCATCCGCGTAGTGGAAACGGTGTGCGTGGCATCCTACCATGCTTATTCCGAGCAGGGCGAGATGCGGATTTTGAAGGAAGTTGCAGAGCCGCTGCTTGCCAACGAAGGCGCCGACGTCCTGATTGTCGACGATCTGACAGACACCGGCAAAACGGCGGCTATTGTTCGTGCAATGCTGCCCAAGGCGCATTTCGCCGCCGTTTACGCCAAGCCGAAGGGACGTCCCCTGATCGACACCTTCGTGACAGAGGTGTCGCAGGACACATGGATCTTCTTCCCATGGGACCTCGGTTTCACCTTCCAGAAGCCGATTGCGGAAGGCCAGCCGGGCTGAGTTTCAGCGCGGCGCCCCGATGATCACCACGGCTCCTGCCAAGCAAAGAACCGCGCCCGCCAGATCGAATCGGTCCGGCCGGAGGCCTTCAGCGAACCAAAGCCAGGCGAGTGAAGCTGCGATGTAGATCCCGCCGTAGGCCGCGAACGTGCGTCCGGCCGCGGGACTGTTCACAAGCGCCAGGAAGAGCGCGAAAACAACTAGGCACGCGAGCCCCGGCACAAGCCAGAGGATCGACTTGCCGAGGCGCCACCAAGCCCAGAAGGCGAAGCAACCGGCAATCTCAGCGAGTGCGGCCGCGATGAAAAGCGCCAAGCTGCGCAAACAATCTGTTCCTGAGTGCTGAGCTTTCGGAAGATCAGTGGGGCTGGTCTGACCGCGCCAATTCACGATTGTTAATGTGGCGCAAACTTGATTATGGGAAAGTCGTTACCATATGATTTGCTTTAGTCGGCAAAGGAGTTCGGACCAACCGAACCGGCGAGGTTTCTTCCAATATGTTCCTTCACCCAAACATGCGCAGGACGCTCAAGGCACGATTGCAGTCGTTGCTGGGTCGACGGCCATGCCATGTTCAGGTCGCCGCGCTGCCGTGGCGCAGAACGGCTGACGGCATCGAGGTGATGTTGATCACGAGCCGCCGGACCCGACGCTGGGTTGTTCCCAAAGGATGGCCGGAAGGCGACGAGCATTTCTGGGATGCCGCGGCGCGCGAAGCGGCCGAGGAAGCAGGCCTCAGCGGCACGATCTCGGACGCGAGCCTGGGATCGTACTTTTACAACAAGATCCGCACCTCCGGTGAAGAACTGCGCTGCGAGGTGAAAGTCTATCCGCTCGAAGTCGAGCAGGTCGCGGAAAAGTGGCGCGAGCGCCGCCAGCGCACCCGACGCTGGATGCCACCACACGAGGCCGCCCAATGCGTCAAGGAGCCTGAACTTGCGGCCCTGATCGGCTCGTTTTCGGTGGATCCGTCTCAGCCGCTAGAGGCCGTCGCTTAACTCGACGTCAGCGAACGGGTTCTGCGGGAAAGCCGATCTGGTCCCAATCAGTCGCCTTATTTGTTGTGCAGGCGATGAGAACAACAGTGCCAATCGTCAGCCTTCGGCATTGATCCTGGTCGGTCGCCTGCTCAACCGCAGGTGGCTCAGGCAATTTCACCGATTCGGCCAGGGAAACGAGCAGCGTGCCGTTCTGGAGTTCCGTCGGCCCGTTACGAAGTTCTGCGGCACATCTTTGATCCGGCCGAGGCTGGTAAGCGGTGCTGATGGTCGTCTGCATATGGCCGGCAAGCAGCTGCAGAAAGATGTAAGGGGCATCAAGGCTTGCAACGCAGCCATAGCGCGGGAAGACCTCGATGTGGTCGATATCCGCCAAGGCCCTTTGCCAAGCCGGGAAGTCGAGGACGCCGGGTGCTTCGGTTTGCTGTTGGATCGAAGTGATCTGCGGCAGTGCATCGATGCCTTGCAAGGTAAGCGCACACGCAAGGAGCGCCGACGCCCAACGAAGCGCAACGTGACGCAGCAGGGCGCACAAGGTGAAAAACAGGACAAGATAGCCGACCGGCCAGAAGAAGCGACCGGACGCACGAAAGGTCTGCGTCAGGGGTGCGAGGCGCTGCGGCACTTCATAATGGAAGATCAGGTAGGGGCCGAGCCACATCATGTTGGACGCAGCGTAGACGACCAGGCCGAGTGCCACGAGAATCAGGCCGGGTGATCGCTTTGCAAGAGGAACCACCTCTTTTCGTGCCGCCCATAGAGCGATAGGGATTAGAAGGAGCAGACCCAGTCCAAGATTGTTGAACCCCTCATATTGCCCGCCGGTAGTATTCATAGGTCCGCATAGTGAAAGCTTGCCTCCGCAAAAAGGTGAGGCGAGATTCATGGAGTAGATGTCGTACCCGCCGCTCCGAGTCTGCCCTCCCGAAAGATAACCGAGCGGTATCAGGGCTGTTGCAAGCGCCAGACAACTCACCACAAGCGCTGCAAGCGCCATGTGGCGCTTCGGTCGGTCGCAAAGGCGATCGATCAAAAAGGCGCCATGGATCGCCAGCACCATCGCGCAGAGATAGGGGTGGACGAGCAGAGCTCCCAGCGACAGCAGCGCAAATAGTCCGAAGGCCTTTGCATCTGACCAGGGCTTGGAGCGCGCCCGCACGTAAAAGGCGATGGCGATGAGAATGAAGCCGTGTGTTGCGAGCGCGGTGTGCGTCACTCGGATGAGATGGGCTGGCCACAAGAGTGCGAAGGCGGCAGCTACCACCGCGTGCAACGGATGTCGAAGTCCGAAGCTGCGGATCAGATACACGGCGGCAAGGGCTTGCAACAGCTTGTTGAACGCTTGCCAAAGGCCAAAATAGTGGAAGCCTTCGGGCAGGACACCGGCAAGTGGTTTGAAAAGCAGTGCTGCTAGGGGAATGCTGTCGGTCAGGAAGATAGCTAGACCGTCAGGCGGTGCGATTCGTTGCGTGACGAGGAGGGGCCAGCGCCATTCGTCCGCGGCATAGAGGAGCCAGCCGCTGACGTGCTGGGCGGGATCCCCAAACTCGAAAAAGAAGCCTTTGCCGAGCAGAAAGCTCAACGGGAACAGCCACGCGACGAGAAGCAGGGCGAGGAACGCTCCCAGCCCATAAGCGGCGGAAGGGCTGGTGCGCCAGCTGCTGCTGTGTTTCACGGTGTGCATGCCCTCGCGCTTGTAGCGTCTTTTGTCGCAATCATGCCGGTTTGCAAACTCTCTTGCTCCGCGGCCTGTCGTGACAGGCAGCCAGCGGCCAAGCAGGCATGATCGCTGGTCCCCGTTATCCACACTATGTGTTCCACAGAAGACACTAGATCTGGTGCCGGCTAAGCGGTCGGGAAACGAATCGTTGACCCTTCGCTGCGATGCGCGCTTAATGGCTCATGCGCTTCAGTGACAAGCGCGGCGGGCCTTGTTTGTTGGCCTGCCCGAAGTTCTAAACAGCTCATCTCAGGAGCAGTACAACGATCGCAGCAGGGTGCGGGCGGGGTGGGTTTTTGTGCGTTCACGCGCAGCCAGCCGTCTCGCATTTACCGGTTGAAAACACCATATGTGGTAGAGGCGTTGCATTCCTGCACTAGATCGTCGGTTGGCGACCTGGGTAGGAAGTCAGGTGAGGCCAGGGTCGCGGGGGAGCCCGGGAGCTGGTTCGAAGTGGTGAGTTGTGTGTGCGGACCCCAGGTTCGCGCTTTGGGTGAAATGGACCGGCGCCAAGCTGGTCAAGATCTAGAACCGAGCCTTGCGCCGAAGCGGATAAACAGCCGCCGCAGGCTCTAGATATAGACGTCGAAGGGACGAACGATGCGCATCGCACGGCATTTCACCAAGCCCGGTCAATCGGCTTACGCTGAGATCGAATTCCGCAAGGCTTTGTCGGAAATCAAGAATCCCGATGGCTCGGTGGTGTTCCGCCTGGACGACATCGACGTGCCCGCGCAGTTCTCCCAGGTGGCGGCCGACATCCTCGCCCAGAAGTATTTCCGCAAGGCCGGCGTTCCCGCGCGCCTGAAGAAGGTCGAGGAAAACGACGTTCCGTCTTTCCTGTGGCGTTCCGTTCCCGACGAAGCCGCTCTCGCCGAACTTCCGGTTGACGAGCGCTATGGCTCGGAAACCGACGCCCGCCAGGTGTTTGATCGTTTGGCCGGTACCTGGACCTATTGGGGCTGGAAGGGCGGTTATTTCGCATCTGAGGAAGACGCTTCGGCTTTCCGCGACGAGCTCGCCTACATGCTCGCCACCCAGCGTGTCGCGCCGAACTCGCCGCAATGGTTCAACACCGGCCTTCATTGGGCCTATGGCATCGATGGTCCGGGGCAGGGCCATTATTATGTTGACCCGTTCACGGCCAAGTTGACCAAGTCCAAGTCGGCCTACGAGCACCCACAGCCGCATGCCTGCTTCATCCAGTCCGTCGGCGATGATCTTGTCAACGAAGGCGGCATCATGGATCTGTGGGTGCGTGAAGCGCGCCTGTTTAAATACGGCTCGGGCACCGGCTCGAACTTCTCCTATTTGCGCGGTGAAGGCGAAAAGCTGTCAGGAGGCGGCAAGTCGTCGGGCCTGATGAGCTTCCTCAAGATCGGCGATCGCGCGGCCGGCGCCATCAAGTCGGGCGGCACGACGCGCCGCGCCGCCAAGATGGTTGTGGTCGACGCCGACCATCCGGATATCGAGGCTTACATCGACTGGAAGGTGAACGAGGAACAGAAGGTCGCGGCGCTCGTCACGGGCTCCAAGATCGTGAAGCGCCACCTCGACGCGATCCTCAAGGCCTGCGTCAACTGCGAAGGCCCGGAAGGCGATTGCTTTGACGCCGCCAAGAACCCGGCGCTCAAGCGCGAGATCAAGGCGGCCAAGAAGAACGCGGTGCCGGAAAACTACGTCAAGCGCGTCATCCAGATGGCGCGCCAGGGCCAAACGGCGATCGACTTCAAAACCTTCGACACCGACTGGGATTCGGAAGCCTACCTCACGGTGTCAGGCCAGAACTCCAACAACTCGGTTTCGCTGAAGGACGACTTCCTTCGCGCCGTGGAGAATGACGCCGACTGGCACCTGACTGCCCGTAAGGACGGCAAGACGCTGAAGACGCTGAAGGCGCGCGACCTATGGGAAAAGATCGGCTACGCCGCGTGGGCGTCGGCTGATCCGGGCCTCCACTTCAACTCCACCATGAACGACTGGCACACCTCGCCGGCCGCGGGCCCGATCCGCGCCTCGAACCCGTGCTCGGAATACATGTTCCTCGACGACACGGCCTGCAACCTAGCGTCCATCAACCTGCTGCAATACCGCAACGGCGATGGCACGATTGCCGTGCAGGCCTATGAGCACACCGTTCGCTTGTGGACGATGGTGCTGGAAATTTCGGTGATGATGGCGCAGTTCCCGTCCAAGGAAATCGCCCGCCTGTCCTATGAATACCGCACGCTCGGCCTCGGCTTCGCCAATATCGGCGGATTGCTGATGACCTCCGGCATCCCTTATGACTCGGCGGAAGGCCGTGCGATCTGCGCTGCCCTGACCTCGATCATGACCGGCGTCGCCTACGAGACCTCGGCGGAAATGGCGCGCGAACTCGGCGCCTTCCCGGATTACGTCCGCAACCGCGAAGCCATGCTGCGCGTCATGCGCAACCATCGCCGCGCCGCTTACGGCGAATCAACCGGCTATGAGAAGCTGTCGGTGAACCCTGTTCCGCTGGTTGCCTCAGATCTCAAGCAGACCGAACTGGCAGAGCGCGCCCGTGACGCGTGGGACCGCGCCATCGCGCTTGGTGAATTCCACGGCTACCGCAACGCCCAGGCAACCGTGATCGCGCCCACCGGCACGATCGGCCTTGTGATGGATTGCGACACCACCGGCATCGAGCCCGACTTCGCGCTGGTGAAGTTCAAGAAGCTCGCCGGCGGCGGCTACTTCAAGATCATCAACCGCGCCGTTCCGGAAGCGCTGCGCACGCTCGGCTATTCCGAATCGCAGATCGCGGAGATCGAGGCTTACGCGGTTGGCCACGGCAACCTGAACCAGGCGCCATCGATCAACCCCGGCTCGCTCAAGGCCAAGGGCTTCACCGATGAAAAGATCGCGGCCGTCAACGCAGCCCTGAAGTCGGCCTTCGACATCAAGTTCGTGTTCAACAAGTGGACGCTGGGCGAAGATTTCTGCCGCGACGTCCTTGGCTTCACCGACGAGCAGCTGAACGACTTCTCCTTCGAGATGCTGCCGGCGCTCGGCTTTGGCCGCAAGGAAATCGAAGCCGCCAACATCCATGTGTGCGGGGCGATGACGCTGGAAGGTGCGCCGCACCTCAAGGACGACCATCTGCCGGTGTTCGATTGCGCCAATCCCTGCGGCAAGATCGGCAAGCGCTATCTCAGCGTGGAATCGCACATCCGCATGATGGCGGCTGCCCAGCCGTTCATCTCGGGCGCCATTTCCAAGACGATCAACATGCCCAACGAGGCAACCGTCGAGGACGCCAAGAACGCCTACATGCTGTCGTGGAAGCTCGCGCTGAAGGCCAATGCGCTTTACCGCGACGGTTCCAAGCTCAGCCAGCCGCTCAACGCCTCGCTGCTTTCGGACGACGAGGAAGAAGCGGAGGAGCTGGTGGAAGCGCTGATCCAGGCGCCGGCTGCCGCACAGGCCGTTCAGGTCACCGAAAAGATCGTCGAGCGGATCATCGAGAAGGTGGTGCGCGACCGCGAAAAGCTGCCGAACCGTCGCCAGGGCTATACCCAGAAGGCGCTGATCGGAGGCCACAAGGTATATCTGCGCACCGGTGAGTTCGGCGATGGCCGCCTCGGCGAGATCTTCATCGACATGCACAAGGAGGGCGCTGCCTTCCGTGCGATGATGAACAACTTCGCCATCGCGATCTCGCTCGGCCTTCAATATGGCGTGCCGCTGGAAGAATATGTGGAGGCCTTCACCTTCACCAAGTTCGAGCCGGCTGGCGTCGTTGTCGGCAACGAGGCGATCAAGAATGCGACCTCGATCCTCGACTACATCTTCCGTGAGCTCGCCGTGTCTTATCTCGGCCGCAACGATCTGGCGCATGTCGACACGTCGGACTTTTCCAACACCGCGCTTGGCCGCGGTATCCAGGAAGGCAAGACCAACCCGTTCTCCACGGGCCTGATGCGCGGCCACAAGCCGGTGCTGGTGTCCGGTGGTTCGGCGTCCGGCCAGGGCGGCGCAAAGGGATCGGCCGGGCAGGGCGCTGCCGGTGCCGGTGGCGGAACTCCTGCCCCTGTGCGTGCGGCACCGACGGCGGCCAACACGTCCGTGGTGCGGGCCGTCGGTTCCACGGTCACGGCGCTGAAAACGGTGGCGCAGGAAGAACCGTCAGCCTTCCGTCGGGATTACGAGGAGCGCCAGGCCGACTTCGTCGAGGACCTGGAAATCGAGGAAGGCCCAACGGCCGATGAGGTCGCGGAAGCCAGCCATGCCACGGCGGCCGGCGCGCTCTTCACCGACGCTGCCCAGCGCGATGCTTCGGATGCCAAGGCGCTTGCCGCCGAACGCCGGACCCAGGCGCTGATGCAGGGCTACACCGGCAACATGTGCTCGGAGTGCCAGAACTTCACCATGGTGCGCAACGGCACCTGCGAGAAGTGCGACACCTGCGGCTCAACGAGCGGATGTAGCTGAGGAAACAAAGACTTAGACGCTTCTTCGGCCCGGTCCTTGGATCGGGCCGTTTCTGTGAGAGAGCCATGGAACTTAAGCGGTATCAAATCTTCCTAAGTTCGACGTTCGCAGATCTCGAAGTCGAGCGGCGAAATGTGATGCAAACCCTTCTGGAACTGGATTGCATCCCGTCTGGGATGGGAGTTCTTTCCTGCTAGAACGAAGAGACTTTCGAGTTCATTAAGACAGCCTTCTCTTCTCCCCTTGTGGGAGAAGGTGGCTGAGCGAAGCGAAGCCGGATGAGGGATGTTCCAGCTTGGCATCACTGGCGCCGCGCCCCTCAACTGTCTCGCCGCTGACGCGGCGATCCCCGCCTAGGGCGAGTCACTGGCCTCGCCCGCCCTTCGGGCCCCATAGGGGAGAAGGGCCCGCACTCCCCGTTCCACATCGTCATCAGCCCCGCATCAGGCGAAGGACGCGTGGAAGGATCTGCGCTAACGTCCTCAGGTCCTTGCCCCTCCAAAGAATTCCATCCACGCCCCTCCGATCCGCCCTTACCTTCCACCTCGTCCTTCTCATCGGGATCGCGGTTCGCGACGGTGATCGGCGGGGGAGGACCGGCGGTTTGGATGCGGTCTAACGTGGGCTGCATCCAAACGGAGCGGAGCCAAGGTCGCGGTCATCCCCCTCCCGCTACCGCAGCGGGGGCGTGACGCGAATGTCACTTAAGCCGGCGGTCACAAGCCGTCCGGCGAAGCGGACGCGGCGCTCCTGATCCAACGCCGGACGGGCGGCCGCAAAGCCGCATATACAAAATCCTACGAGCGACTTTGCAGCCGCCCGTTTTCCCGAATGCTGTTTTCAACGGCCAGACGGCGCAAGCCGGGCGTGGCGAGGCGGAGCCACGCGCTGACAAATGCGTGACCTCGGCGGCGGGAAGCGTCCCTAGGCTTTGGCGGTTACGTCCAGCGGAGGCGTGGATGCGACGCGTTTGCGGGACACGGTTTGATCCCGGTCAATGCCCAGGTGTTGCCGCCGTGCAGAATGAGCCCAACGCCAGCGACGCACTTATCGTCCTGAGCGGAAAGGCAGGATGGCCGAAGGCTTGCTGCCTGATCAAACGAAACTTCAGGAGCTCGCCATGACGTCGACAAGCAGCAACGCGGTACTGACCACCCGCACGAACCTCGTGCTCTCGGTACGACCTGCGGGACCGGGCGATGAAAGCCTGCTTGCCGATCTCTATAAGCATGTTTCCGCCGAGGACCTGCGCTTTCGCTTTCTCGGTGGCATGAGGGAGGTCAGCCACGAACGGATCGTGGCCATGACAAACGTGGACCACCGGACGGTGGAGAACTTTCTCGCTTTCACCAAGCCGGACAACATCCTCGTGGCGTCAGCGATGCTTTCGTCCAGCGGCGGACCTGAACGAGGGGAGGTGGCGATTGCTGTCAGGTCTGACTACAGGCACAAGGGCATAGCCTGGGAACTTCTCCGCCATGTTGCTGGCCAGGCCAAAAAGATGGGCTTCAAGAGCATCGAGTCCATCGAGAGCCGCGAGCACCATGAGGCGATCGAACTGGAGCGCGAGCAGGGCTTTCACGCCGTTCCTTATCCTGAAGACCCGCGTCTGGTCTTGATCCGCAAAGAGCTCGACGCGGTCCCGCGCAGCGCGGCCTAGCCACTTCCTTTGACGGGCACGGCGCGACAGGCATGTTCTCGGAAAGGTTCTCGCATTGAAAACCGTGTTTCCTCTGATGTTCCTGCTCTGCAGCTTCGCGTCTGACGTGAGCATTGCGGAAGGCACCTCTGCCGAGCAGCGCGGCCGAGAGATCGCCCTTGCGAACTGTTCAAGATGTCACTCCGTGGAGGCCGTGGGCGCGAGTACTCTTCCGGAGGCGCCGCCGTTTCGTCTTCTGAACAGACGCTATCCGGTCGAGCAGCTGGGGGAGTCCCTCGCAGAAGGGATTGGCACCGGCCATCCCGAAATGCCGGAGTTCCGTTTCGAGCCGGCCCAGATCAGCGACTTCCTTGCCTACCTGAGATCCCTAGCGTCGCGGCGGCCGTAAGCGTAGGAGGGCGCATTGATAGCCGCACCGAAGCGGGCGTCGTCAGCAGTAGGCCATCCCCGCAAGTTTGCAGAGCAAGGAGTTTCATGAAAAACCGGCAGGTGCCTTGATACAGGCTGACCGAACAACACGGCTTCTCGCCATCAGCGCGGCTGTGGTAGCTGGCTTCGTGGACGCCGCGGGTTTCATCCAAACGGGCGGCTACTTTGTTTCCTTCATGACGGGGAACTCGACGCGTCTTGGGATCGGGCTGGCGGGCCCAGGCGACGTGCTGTTGCCGGCCGCGTTGGTCCTCGCCTTCGTTGGCGGGGTGACTCTTGGATCTCTGCTGATCATGGCCAGGAGAAGCTTCAGGCCCAGTGCCGTTACGTTTGGTTTCGTGGCCGGCCTCCTCGCAATCAGTGCAGCACTCGGCGGACTCGGCTTTGCAGCTGCTGCGACCCTTGTGATGGCCGGCGCGATGGGGGCCATGAACGCGGCTTTTCAGGCGAACGGGGAAGTCCGGATCGGTCTCACCTACATGACGGGAACACTGGTCAAAATCGGCCAGCGCGTGGCCGGCGCGTTGGGCGGCGGCCCGTCTTGGCTTTGGATGCCATACCTCCTCCAGTGGCTTGGGCTGGTCGCCGGAGTTGCACTCGGTGCAGCTGCCTACGGTAAGCTCGAAACACAAGCCTTGTGGCTGCCGGCAGCAGCTTTGGTCGCCATGAGCCTGTTCGCGGCGAAATGATAAACCAAGGCCATGGGCAACTCACTGGAAAGCCTTGTAACCAGCCCTTGCTTAGTGGACCGAAGTCTCGCCCGACAGTCCATCGATGATCGGGCATTCGGGCCGGCTATCGCCATGGCAGTTTGCGACGAGATGCTTCAACGTGTCCCGCAGCCCCTGCAGTTCCGTGATTTTGCGCTCGATTTCTTGAAGCTTCCCCGATGCGATAGCCTTTACCTCCATGCTTTCGCGCCCCCGGTCTCCATAAAGCGACAGGAGCTGCCGGCATTCCTCCACGGAAAAGCCGAGGCTTCGGGACCGTTGAAGGAAGCGCAGGCGGTGCACGTCCTCCATGGAATAATCACGATAGCCGTTCTCGCGGCGATCCGGCCGGATGAGCCCGATGTCCTCGTAATAGCGGATCGTTTTGGCCGGCAGGCCCGACTTTTCCGAAACAGCGCCGATATTCATTCGCGTTCTCCTTGTTAGTTCAGCCGAGCCGTACGGTTCGCAGCCGGAGCGCGTTGGCAATGACGGACACGGACGAGAGGCTCATGGCCGCCGCGGCAATCATCGGCGACAGGAGCGCGCCGAAGACCGGATAAAGCACTCCCGCCGCAACAGGCACGCCGAGCGCATTGTAAACAAAGGCAAAGAAGAGGTTCTGCTTAATATTGCGGATCGTGGCCTGAGCCAGGGTGCGTGCCCGCACGATCCCGTTGAGGTCCCCCTTCACAAGCGTAATCCCCGCACTGTCGACGGCAACATCCGCTCCTGTTCCCATGGCAATGCCGACGTCCGCGGCAGCAAGGGCAGGTGCATCGTTCACCCCGTCGCCCGCCATGGCGATCCGGGCTCCTTTCGCCCGCAGCTCCTGAACAAGCTGCTGCTTTCCTTCCGGCAGCACATCGGCACGAACTTCGTCGATCCCGAGCTTGGCCGCGACGGCCTTGGCCGTGCGCTCATTGTCGCCCGTCGCCATGATGATGCGAAGGCCGCTTTCGTGTAGGGCGCGGATGGCTTGCGCGGTGGTTGCCTTGACCGGATCGGCAACGGCGACGAAGCCTGCGACCCGTCCGTCCAAGGCAATGAACATCGCGGTCTTCCCCTCGGCTCGCATCGCATCCGCTTGTGCGGCGAGGCGATCCACGCCGATCCGAAGGTGCGCCATCATGGCAGCGTTTCCGAGCGCCACCATCCGGCCTTCGACCTTGCCGCTGACGCCCTTGCCGGTGATCGACACGAAGTCGGCTGCGTTCAAGAGCGCCGCGCCGCGTTCCACGGCGCCTTCAACAATGGCCTCGGCCAGTGGATGCTCCGAGCCGCGTTCCAGGGAGGCGGCAAGTGAAAGAAGCTGAACGGCATCAAACCCGTCAGTCGCGACGACATCCGTCAGTCTGGGCCGGCCCTCCGTCAGCGTGCCGGTCTTGTCGACGATCAACGTGTCGACGCTGGCGAAGCGCTCGAGCGCTTCCGCATCCTTGATCAGAACGCCCGCCTGGGCACCGCGCCCGGTGGCCGTCATGATCGACATCGGCGTGGCCAGCCCCAGCGCACAGGGGCAGGCGATGATGAGCACCGACACCGCCGACACGATGGCGAAGACCATATTGGGTTCTGGCCCGAACAGAGCCCAGACCAGGAAGGCAAGAACGGCGGCCAGTACCACCGCCGGCACAAAATAAGCGGAAACCCGATCGGCCAAGCCCTGGATCGGCGCGCGGGAGCGCTGCGCCTTCGCAACCATCTCGACGATCCGAGACAGCATCGTGTCGGCGCCTACACGCTCGGCGGAGATAACCAGCGTGCCGTTCTGATTCAGCGTTCCACCGGTGACGGGGTCCCCCGGTGCTTTTTCTACTGGCACCGACTCACCCGTGATCATGGACTCGTCGATGGACGTGCGGCCCTCCACCACCCTGCCGTCAACGGGAACGCTGTCGCCGGGCCGAACGCGAAGGCGATCTCCCGGCCCGACTTCGTCCAACGGAACATTGACTTCGGAGCCGTCAGCGGCAATCCGGCGGGCGGTCTTCGGCGAGAGGTCGAGGAGGGCGCGGATTGCCGATCCCGTGCGCTCGCGTGCCCTCAGTTCCAGCACTTGTCCGAGGAACACCAGCGCAACGATCACGGCCGCCGCCTCGAAGTAAACCGGAACGGTTCCGCCATGGTCGCGGAACTGGTGCGGGAAGAGGGCAGGGAAGAAGGTCGCAACGACACTGTAGAGATAAGCGGTGCCCACGCCGATGGAGATCAGGGTCCACATGTTCGGGCTGCGGTTGACGATGGACTCATAGCCTCGGTGAAAGAACGGAATGGCCGCCCAAAGAACAACAGGCGTTGCAAGCAGCAGTTCAAGCCATGCTGCCAGCGGCTCGCCGATCCCGTCACGAACAGCCAGTCCAAGCATCGGCCCCATGGCGATCACGAGCAGCGGCATCGACAGGACCGCGGAAACCCAGAACCTGCGCGTGAAATCCACCAATTCCGGGTTTGGGCCCTCGTTACCGGTGGGCACCCCCATCGGTTCCAACGCCATTCCGCACAAAGGACAGGAGCCCGGCCGGTCGCGCACGATTTCAGGATGCATCGGGCAGGTATATTCGGTGCCCGCTGGCATTGGCGCCGGGACGGGGCGACCCGCGAGAAAGCGCTCGGGCTCCGCCTCGAACTTGCTTTTGCAACCACCTGAACAGAAGTAGAATTTCTGTCCCTCATGGCCATGCAGATGTTGCGCGGAGGCCCGGTCCACTTCCATGCCGCAGACAGGATCTTCGGCCGTCAGGTAGAGCTGCGGCTCCGCAACGAACTTGGCATGGCAGCCAGCGCTGCAGAAGTAAAAGACGCGTCCGCCGTGGTTCGCGCTGGGTGTGCCCGCGTCACGGTCGACGGTCATGCCGCAAACTGGGTCGCGCACGATGGCTTCGTTTGCGCCATGCGGCTGTTGAAGGCCGTGATCATGAGAGGTCATGCTGATCGCCTCGTGTTCCATCTTGCCCTAACGTTCGCGCTTCCAGTAACTGGAAGGTCAAGCTTCATATTCAGCTTGACCTTCCCTCCGCTGGAAGGCGGACAGTGGACAAATGCCGTCCGGCGGTCCTGCCGGGGATGCGGGAAGGAGCCGAGGAAATCACCATGAAAACGTTGAAGACGATCGCCGCAACAGCCGTGCTAGCCTCGATGGCCGCGGTCGCGTGGGCGCAGATGAACCACGGCACCCATGGCGGCGGCATGATGATGAACATGGACCAGATGCAGTCCATGATGGCAACGATGATGCCCTCAGACGGGGACACCGACGCCATTAAGGCCTTCAAGGAAGCGGATATGGAGATGATGCGGGGGATGGCGGTCAACTACACGGGCGATCCGGACGTCGACTTCCGCCTCAAGATGATCCCGCATCACCAGGGCGCGATCGACATGGCCAAGGTCGCGCTCCAGCACACTGCTGACGAGGACACGAAGCTCCTGGCGCGGGCGATCATTGCCGCGCAGGAACGCGAGATTGTCGAGATGCAGGCCTGGTTGGCAAAGAACCGCAAGTAGCCGGCAACAAGCCCATCCGCAGGGTGCATGCTCCCGGGGCGAAAGCGGTAGTAGCACGTCCCTTCGAAGATTCGGGTCCCAGGAATCGCCGCTCGTTGACCCTATCGAGCCCTTCGAGGCAGGGGTGTTATCCGCTTTCTCGCCTCGTTGAACCACAGGACCGCGCTTCCCACGGCGAGGCGAACAGCCACTGACCTCCATCGAGAGGCTCCGCCCCGAAGGCCACGTTCAGCGCGGGCACGCAGACAACGGCCACCTGCAGAACGAGGGAAGTCCTATGGCTCCCCACAGCCAGGGGTTCACGAAGGAGTGGCTGAAAGCACTTCGCGTTTCCGAGCGAGCATTGAAGCAGTTGAAGAGCTGGGCAAACACAAGCACGGTGAAGCCTGCAGTTCGAGCTTCGTCCAGTGTTCCGCTTCCTTCCACCAAGCCACTCGGAAGGTAGAAATCGATCGTGAACAGCGTTGCCGCCGCCATCACACTTCCTGTCGCCATGACGCCGCGCCACATCCGCAAGTTGATCGTCGGCTTCGCCGGATCCCTCGGCGGCCTTGCCATGGCGTCCTCGGTGTAGGGATCGATGCCCATTGCGAGGGCCGGACCTGCATCCGTGACGAGGTTGATCCAGAGGATCTGAGTCGCAAGCAAGGGCGGCACCTCGGTTGCCACCACCCGTCAGAGGGAGCGGTCTTTATGCGTATCGAACGCTATGCGGTGATTATCGAGAAAGCCGGAGAAAACTACTCGGCCTATGTCCCTCATCTTCCAGGATTGAATGCCACTGGCGCGACTCTTGAGGAGACCGAAAGCGAAATCCGCGAAGCGATCCGCTTCCAGATCGACGGCCTAAAGGAAGATTGTTTACCAGTACCGGATGCGGTCAGCCGGCTCGAGTATGTTGATGCTCAGAGCTTTCGCAAACGTTCCATTCCGAGATTTAGGTCATCGATCGCCTGCTGCAGTATCGCCAACGTTTCGGATTTGATTGGATGGGGTGAAGCATAGAGCGCCTGCCGTTCGGAGAAGCCGAAGGAATAGTCGCGAAGTGTGCTAGAGTTCTCGTCCGAAAGATCATCCGTGATCTTCTTGATCCGCTCAAAGAGTTCCACGCTTATCGAACTTTCTCCGCGTTCGTATTTGCTTATCTGCTGAGCCGTTAGGCCGACTTTGGTGCCGAGTGCCTCCTGTGTAAGGTGTGGGACACGCTTGCGCATTCTTCTCAGCCTTTCGCCAACGGCTTTCGAGCCTGAAGAGATCTGCCGCTTGGCAACCACGTTTTGATTCCTGATTGTGGCTCCACAATAGTTAAACTTTCTGGTTGTACGCCAGGTGCCGATAGTTGTAGCCGCAAGGCCTTTTGTTACTCAAAGTAGAATTTCAGCTCAGCCAACCATCAAGCCGGAACTGTCCGCCTATTGAGCTGAGTAGGTCGAGCAGTCATGCGCTGACAAACGCGTGACCTCGGTGGCGGGAACCGTCCCAAGGCTTTGTCGGTTACGTCCCCGCAACAAAAAGGAAGATCCCATGACCAAACGTCTCGCCGTTCTTGCCGTTCTCGGAGCCACCCTCGTTGGCGCCGGCTGCACCACAAGCGAACGCACCGTAGGCGGTGCCGTGGTTGGCGGCGTCGGCGGCGCGGTTGTGGGCAATGCCGTGGCGGGCACGGGCGGCGCCGTGGTTGGCGGCGTTGGCGGTGCCGTGGCCGGTGGCGCAATCGGGCGCAACCTCTAAGCCCAAACGACTATGGGGCGGCTGCCACCCTGGCGCTGCCCGACCACCTACTTTCGCCGCCTTTTCCTGCAACGGGAAGTTGTTTGGCTGGAGGAGCACGTCTCCTGATTCGGTGCCGCACAAGCGGCGGAGTGAGACGCATTTTTGGAATGGGCGAAACGGCCCGTTCACCCCTGCCAGCTACGATTTCCTGACGGGAGGTGGCGATGGGCAGGATCGTGGATTTTCGGCCGCGGACACCAAAAGGGTGGGATCATCGGCCCGGGCGCGATGCGCAGCCCAGGCGGCGCGTTCGGCGCAGACGCCGCTCGGTGCTGCCGGACCGTCTCGGCTTTCTCGTTTTCGCGGCCCTGTGCGTGGGCGCCTTAGCGCTCCACGAAGACTGGTCGGAGCCGACCGTTGATCTGGTCGGCTATTTCCGCCCCGAGCCGGCGACGGCACCCTCGCGACCCAATCTCATCTCGCAGCGGTTTTCCTTATGTGGCAGCGGCCGACGGATAAACTGCGTGGTGGATGGCGACACGTTGTGGATCGGTGGGGAAAAGATCCGCGTGGCCGACATCAACACGCCCGAGACCGCGGAGCCGCAATGTCGCAGCGAGGCGCAGCTCGGCGAACGGGCCAAGCGCCGGCTGGTGGAACTGGTGAATGCCGGCCCCTTCGAGCTGCGGCAGACAGACCGCGACCAGGACCGCTATGGGCGCTCGCTTCGGGTGCTGGTGCGCAACGGCCGGTCGCTGGGCGCAACGCTGGTGGCCGAAGGGCTTGCGCATGGCTGGGATGGTGCGCGTCGCTCCTGGTGCGCTTGAAGATTTCGCCGGGCAGCGCTCACCCGATCTTGCGCAGCATCATTTCAATTCCAATATGACGTTCATCGGGGTCCGGGCCCCTCTGGCTGAAGCTCTCAGAGCTACAGCGATGTCGGACCCTCTCAGCAGTTGAGCCTGCGGGCTCGTGAGCGAGAGGTTTTGTCGTCCATGTCGTCTTTCCGTTCCTTTGTGCGTCCTGGACCCGCTTCTGCGGAAACCGAAGCGGCGGTTTTGCAGCGTTTGGAGCACCTGTCGGTGTTTCTCGACAGCGCCTTTCGCGTGCCGGTGATCGGAACGCGCGTCGGTGCCGATGCGCTGTTGAACGTCGTTCCAGGCTTCGGCGTCCTGTTTGCGAAGTCGCTGTCGGCCTACATCATCTGGGAAGCGCATCGGTTGGGCGTTCCGCGTCGGACACTTGCCAAGATGCTGACTAATCTCGGAGTCGACTTTGGCATCAGCATCGTGCCGCTGGCGGGCTGGGTGGGTGACGCCTTTTTCCGTGCCAACCTGCGCAATCTCAACCTGCTGAAAGCGCATCTGCATGAGCGCAAGGCGGGCTACCGGCCGCAGGCTGGGGCTCGGACGGCCGCTCCTGTGATTGACGGGCAGTGGGTGCGCAACCCCGCTTGATCGCCTTCGGGAACCGCTCGGGCGCTTGACGGTTGCTTCTTCAGAAGGCAGCGGCGGGCCGCTGCTCAAGAAGGAGATTTCGCGATGATCGACGACAAGTCCCCAGGCGCCGGCGCAAGCCTGCCATCCCAGGCGCAGGACGCCAAGCCGCAGTCATCCTCCACGTCCCACACCAGCGGCCAAGGCAAGGACCGAGGCAGCGTCGAAGGCGATGCGCGCGGCCAGTTTGTGCAATCACAACACGGCAAGGAAAACAACGGCGTTTCCAGTGCCAGCCCTCGCGTCACCACCGGCACGGATGATGCGACGTTTGAGAATGATCCGGGCGACTGAAATCGCTTCAGATCCAGCGCCGCACCTTCTTGCGGTAATCGCGGTACCGCTTGCCGAAAACAGCGTCCAGATGCCGCTCCTCGGGCTTGATTGCCACAGCCTGCAAGATCAGGCAGGCGATCAGCCCGAAAATGAAGAACCACAAGCTTCCAATGAGAAAGCCGAGGCCGAACATCAGCATCGCCATGCCAAGATAGATCGGGTTGCGCGAAATCTTGAACACGCCGTCCGTGACAAGGTGCTGAGCGGCGCGATCAGGGCGGATGGTGGTGTTCTCGCGACGGAACTGCCGTGCGGTGGCGCCAACCAGCGCCAGCCCACAAAGCACGGCGATTGCGCCAAGCATGAACAGGACATCGGCCAAGGGCCGGCCGATCCAGGGCAGCGGCAGCAAAGCATGTCCAGCGAAACTGAGAGCCAGAACGGCGGCCAGCACGAGAACGGGCAGGGGCGAGCGCATCGGCGCGCTACGGGCATCACTCATCGTCGCTTCCTTCCAATTGCTCCAGGTCCGTTTGGCTCGTGCAGAACCCGGCGATCTTGTTGAGTTGCGCTTGCATCGCAGGATCGCTGGCGCTGCGGTCAAAGGCGGTAATGCCCCCTTCCAGGAGCCCGACCTGGTCCAGAACGCAGCCGCAATAGCTTTGGCAGAACGAGGCCCCGCGCACAGGGGTGCATTGCGCGCGGCATGCATTGCGAAAGCCCGCTACCGGGTCCGGCGGCGGCGGCGGGGCAATTTGCGTCGCAAGCCAGACCAGGCTGATCAGCACCGGCTGGTGGATAAGGTAAAAGGCGAGGCTGTGCCGACCGCCCCATTCCAGAGGGGAGAAAATGCTCGGCGGTGACCATGTCCGCAACCGGTCCATGAGCCCGCTTGCCCGGCCGATCTTCGCCGCTGCCATGCCAAGCAGCACGGCACCGAACCACGGAAACAGCGGCACATAATCATTGGAGTGCGGGTTCTCCGACGATAGCCCAACCCACCAAAGCCAGGGTGTGTTGAAGCTGTCGCTGCGGAAGAACCATGGCAGGGCGATCACCGCTGCGGCCGCGAGCACCAGAACAAAAGCGGGAAGTCGCAGAAGGAGCACGCCGAGCAGGCTTGCCAGCGCGATCTGGTGGAGAATGCCGAAGAAGATGAAGCCGCCGGGTACAGCAAACCAGGTTACAAGCGAGATCGCCGCAGCGGCCCCGGCAACCTGAGCCAAGCGGAGGAGAAAGGGGCGCCAGCGAACTCCCTTCGCGTGGGCAAGAACCAGGCTGACGCCGGCAAGAAACAGGAAGCTCGAGGCGATGCACCGGGCAAACAGCCGCCAACCGCCGAACGCAGTCAGGCCTGGTGAAAGGTAGCCGAAGAATTCGAGGTCCCAGGTGAAGTGGTAGATCGCCATGGCCACGAGGGCCGCGCCACGTCCGATGTCGATGGCGCGGATGCGAGCCGAAGGGGAGGCGGAGGGAACCGTGGGATCTGTCATCATGCAGCCTTTGCCGCATTTGCGCGGAGGAAGAAACAAAGCGGGAGCCGGTCTCCCTTCATCAGTCTTTTGCAACCGCGCCGGACCCTTGCGGAGGCCATGCTCCACAACTTATTTGTGTCGGGCACTTCCATATCTGATTCCCTTCGACCCGACCTGTTTGGCGACGGAATCCTAGCCTGAAGAGGGACTATTCATGAGAGATCCGGTTGAACGCGCCATGAGCCTGGTCCCGATGGTCGTCGAACAGACGAACCGTGGCGAGCGCGCCTATGATATTTTCTCGCGCCTCCTGAAGGAGCGCATCATCTTCATCACCGGTCCGGTGGAAGACGGCATGGCGACGCTGGTTTGCGCGCAGCTGCTGTTTCTTGAAGCCGAGAACCCGAAGAAGGAGATTGCGCTTTACATCAACTCGCCAGGTGGCGTGGTGACGTCGGGCATGGCGATCTATGACACGATGCAGTTCATCAAGCCCGCCGTGTCGACGTTGTGTGTCGGCCAGGCAGCGTCCATGGGCTCGCTGTTGTTGTGCGCTGGCCACCCGGACATGCGCTTTGCTACGCCCAACGCGCGTATCATGGTGCACCAGCCGTCCGGCGGCTTTTCCGGCCAGGCGTCCGACATTGAGCGCCATGCCCAGGACATCATCAAGCTCAAGCGCCGCTTGAACGAGGTGTATGTGAAGCACACCGGCAAGGATTATGAGACGATCGAGCGCACGCTGGATCGCGATCATTTCCTGACGGCGGATGAGGCCAAGGAGTTCGGCCTGATCGACAAGGTCATCTCCAGCCGTGAGGCGATGGAGACGGCGGTCGCGGCGAGCTGATTACCGGCTCACATCAAGGTGCACCGCAGCCGCGCGATTTTCCGCGCGGCTGCGGCAATTCTGTCACAATTTCTTGTTCCCTCGGATCATGCATGGGCCTACGTTAAGCCTATGTTGAGCTTCTGGCGTTGAGATTCCGCTTCGGGGTTGCATCGCCGGAATCACCGGGCGAGCTACAGGAGTTCAGATCTGGGTCGATCTTTGCCGGAACATCGAGATCAATCTGAACTGCTCAGCCGGTCAGGCGTTCGGTGCGCCACTGGCCGGGAACCCAGGATAACGGGAACCCACTCACCGATGGATGCAGCCGCTTTCGGGCGGCGTGAGCGAAAGGACTAGTTTGATGAGCAAAGTGGGCACCGGCGGCGATTCGAAGAATACGCTTTACTGCTCCTTCTGCGGCAAGAGCCAGCATGAGGTACGCAAGCTGATAGCAGGCCCGACCGTGTTCATCTGCGATGAATGCGTCGAACTGTGCATGGACATCATCCGCGAGGAGAACAAGACCTCGATGGTGAAGTCCCGCGAGGGTGTTCCAACCCCGCAGGAGATCCTGAAGGTTCTCGACGACTATGTGATTGGCCAGCCTTACGCCAAGCGGGTGCTGTCGGTTGCGGTTCATAACCATTACAAGCGCCTTGCCCATGCGACGAAGAACAACGACGTCGAGTTGGCAAAGTCCAACATCCTGCTGATCGGCCCGACGGGCTGCGGCAAGACGCTGCTTGCGCAGACGCTCGCCCGCATCATCGACGTGCCGTTCACGATGGCTGATGCGACCACGCTGACGGAAGCAGGTTATGTCGGCGAGGATGTCGAGAACATCATCCTGAAGCTGCTGCAGGCTGCCGATTACAACGTCGAGCGCGCCCAGCGTGGCATCGTTTACATCGACGAAATCGACAAGATCAGCCGCAAGTCGGACAATCCTTCTATCACGCGCGACGTGTCGGGCGAGGGTGTCCAGCAGGCGCTGCTGAAGATCATGGAAGGCACGGTCGCTTCCGTTCCGCCGCAGGGCGGGCGCAAGCATCCGCAGCAGGAATTCCTGCAGGTGGACACGGCCAACATCCTGTTCATCTGCGGCGGTGCCTTTGCTGGTCTCGACCGCATCATTTCCGATCGCGGCCGAAAGACCTCCATCGGATTCGGTGCCTTGGTTGCTTCGCCGGAAGATCGCCGCACCGGCGACCTCTTCCGCCAGGTCGAACCAGAAGATCTGCTGAAGTTCGGCCTGATCCCGGAGTTCGTCGGCCGCTTGCCGGTTCTGGCAACCCTGGAAGATCTGGATGAGCCCGCGCTGATTCAGATCCTGACCGAGCCGAAGAACGCGCTTGTGAAGCAGTACCAGCGTTTGTTCGAGATGGAGAACGTGGATCTCACCTTCCACGAAGGTGCGTTGTCAGCCATCGCCAAGCGGGCCATCGAGCGCAAGACGGGTGCTCGCGGCCTCCGCTCCATCATGGAAGCGATCCTGCTCGACACGATGTTTGAACTGCCGGCGCTGGAAGGCGTGCAGGAAGTGGTCATCTCGGACGACGTGGTGCAGGGCAAGGCCCGACCGCTCTACATCTATTCGGAGCGGGAAAAGGAAAAGGGCAGCGTTAGCGCTTGATCCGTTTGCCGTGAAGAAAATGGCCCGCCGATCCGCCTGTTTGGGTGCTCGGCGGGCTTTGCGCATCAAGCGTCCAACGGGCTGTGATCGACCCCGCTGGAGGCTTGAAACCAGCGCCGGGTATAGCCACCTAACATCCTGTGAGGCTGTTCCCGAAAATTTCCGTGCTGTGATCCGGGCCGATGCAAATCGCCCGTAGGCGGACTTCGATGCGGCCGTTATTATGAGACTCGCTTCCGGCCATCAGGCGTTGGCGAGGTGAAAGGCAAGAGAATGACCAAAGCTCCACGCTCTTCAGGGTCTGGTACTTTCGCAGTGCTGCCGCTGCGCGACATCGTGGTTTTCCCCCACATGATCGTGCCGCTTTTTGTGGGCCGTGAAAAGTCCATCAAGGCGCTTGAAGAAGTCATGGGCTCCGACAAGCAGATCCTGCTTGCGACCCAGATGAACGCGGCCGACGATGATCCTGCGTCGGACGCCATCTTCGATGTCGGCACGCTGGCCAATGTGCTGCAACTCCTCAAACTTCCCGACGGGACGGTGAAGGTGCTGGTTGAAGGCACTGCGCGCGCCAAGATCACCGAGTTCACCGACCGCGAAGACTTCCACGAGTCCCGAGCCGTTGTTCTCGAAGAACCGGAAGAGGAAGAGGTCGAAATCGAGGCCCTTGCCCGCTCCGTGGTCGCGGACTTCGAAAACTACGTCAAGCTGAACAAGAAGATTTCGCCGGAAGTGGTTGGCGCCGCCAGCCAGATCGACGATTATTCCAAGCTTGCCGACACGATCGCATCGCATCTCGCGATCAAGATCCCCGAGAAGCAGGAGATGCTCGGTACGCTGTCCGTGCGCGAGCGTCTCGAGAAGGCCATGGGCTTCATGGAAGCCGAAATCTCGGTGCTTCAGGTAGAAAAGCGCATCCGCTCCCGCGTCAAGCGGCAGATGGAGAAGACGCAGCGCGAATACTACCTCAACGAGCAAATGAAGGCGATCCAGAAGGAACTCGGCGAAGGCGAGGACGGCCGCGACGAAGCTGCCGAACTGGAAGCACGCATCAAGAAGACCAAGCTTTCCAAGGAAGCTCGCGAAAAGGCCGACGCTGAGCTGAAGAAGCTCAAGACGATGTCGCCGATGTCTGCGGAAGCGACCGTCGTGCGCAATTACCTCGACTGGCTACTTTCGATTCCCTGGGGCAAGAACTCCAAGGTTCGGACGGATCTCGCCTTTTCCGAGGAGGTGCTCGATTCCGATCACTTCGGCTTGGACAAGGTCAAGGAGCGCATCGTCGAGTATCTCGCTGTCCAGAGCCGACAGAAGAAGCTGAAGGGGCCGATCCTGTGCCTCGTCGGACCTCCCGGCGTCGGCAAGACCTCGCTTGCGCGTTCCATCGCCAAGGCAACCGGCCGTGAATATGTCCGTATGGCGCTTGGCGGCGTTCGCGACGAAGCCGAGATTCGTGGTCACCGCCGGACCTATATCGGCTCCATGCCGGGCAAGGTTCTTCAGTCGATGAAGAAGGCCAAGAAGTCCAACCCGCTCTTCCTTCTCGACGAAATCGACAAGATGGGCCAGGATTTCCGTGGTGATCCGTCGTCCGCTCTGCTGGAGGTGCTTGATCCGGAACAGAACTCGACCTTCATGGATCACTATCTTGAGGTCGAATACGACCTGTCGAGCGTCATGTTCGTGACGACGGCAAACACGATGAACATTCCTGGCCCGCTTCTGGACCGCATGGAAGTCATCCGCATCGCCGGCTACACGGAAGACGAGAAGGTCGAGATTGCCAAGCGGCACCTGCTGCCAAAGGCGATCCGCGATCATGCGCTTCAGCCAAGTGAGTTTGCGATCACTGATGGTGCGATCCGTCAGATCATCCAGACCTACACCCGGGAAGCCGGCGTGCGCAGCCTGGAACGCGAGCTGATGAAGCTTGGGCGCAAGGTGGTCACCGAGATCCTGCGGACCAAGAAGAAGTCCGTGAGCATCACGGAAGATAACCTCGCTGATTACCTCGGCGTTCCGCGCTACCGCTTCGGCATTGCGGAAACCGATGATCAGGTCGGCGTGGTGACGGGTCTCGCCTGGACCGAGGTTGGTGGTGAACTTCTGACGGTGGAAGCAGTCATGATGCCTGGCAAGGGCAAGATGACCGTGACCGGTAACCTGAAGGATGTGATGAAGGAGTCGATTTCGGCGGCGGCATCTTATGTCCGCTCGCGTGCCATCGACTTCGGCATCGAACCGCCGATCTTCGACAAGCGCGACATCCACGTGCACGTGCCGGAAGGCGCAACGCCGAAGGATGGTCCGTCGGCCGGCGTTGGCATGACCACGGCGATCGTGTCGGTGATGACCGGCATTCCGATCCGGGCAGATGTCGCCATGACCGGCGAGATCACGCTTCGGGGCAGGGTGCTTCCGATCGGCGGCCTGAAGGAAAAGCTGCTTGCAGCACTTCGCGGCGGCATCAAGAAGGTGCTGATACCGGAAGAAAACGCAAAGGATCTGGCGGATATTCCGGACAACGTGAAGAGCGGACTGGAAATCGTTCCGGTCAGCCGGATCGGTGAAGTGCTCGAACATGCGCTGGTTCGCATGCCCACCCCGATCGAGTGGGTGGAGCCGGTGGAGCCGCCGGCCAAGGTGCTGGACGAAGCAGGCAAAGCGCTGGCGCACTGACCAGCGGGTGCAGTAAAGAAGCCGGGCCTCGCGCCCGGCTTTTTCATGCGAAAACCCTTGGAAAAGCAGGAAACGCTTTACCCCGACGTCGATTCCGGCTTGGGTGCAAACCGGTTCAATCCTAGAGTTCGCGCCATTGAACCTGGTTCGACATCCAAGACATTTGAGAGGGAGAAATCGATGAACAAGAATGAACTCGTGTCTGCCGTTGCAGAAGCGACCAAGCTGTCCCGCAACGACGCGTCGGCAGCCGTGGAAGCGGTCTTCTCGACGATCACGACCGAGCTGAAGAATGGCGGCGACGTTCGTCTGGTCGGCTTTGGCAATTTCAGCGTTTCCAAGCGCGAAGCCACAACGGGCCGCAACCCGCAGACCGGCGCTGAAGTGAAGATCCCGGCGCGCAACGTTCCGAAGTTCTCGGCCGGTAAGGGCCTGAAGGACTCGGTGAACTAAGCTTCCCCCACGGAACTGATCGAAAAAAAGGCCGGATCATCGATCCGGCCTTCTTTGTTTCGCCGGGGCGGCTTCTGTCAGAGCCGCTCGATCGCCATGGCGATCCCCTGGCCGCCGCCGATGCACATTGTGATAAGCCCGTAGCGGCCGCCTGTTTCGCGCAGATGGTAGAGCGCCTTGACCGTGAGAATCGCGCCGGTGGCGCCGACCGGATGGCCGAGGGCAATGGCTCCGCCATTCGGGTTGACCTTGTCGGGATCAAGGCCGAGTTCCCGGGAAACGGCCAACGCCTGCGAAGCGAACGCTTCATTCGACTCGATGACGTCGAAATCGCTGATCTTCATGCCGGTGCGCTCGAGCAGATTCTTGACCGCAGGCACCGGACCGATGCCCATGACCCCAGGCTCGACGCCGGCATGCGCATAGCCAATGATCCGAGCGAGCGGCTTCAGCCCCTTCTGCTGGGCGTAGCTTTCGGAAGCCAGCACCACGGCGGCCGCCCCATCGTTGATGCCCGATGCATTGCCGGCCGTGACGCAGCCATCCTGCTTGAACACGGTTTTCAGCGTGGCCAGGCTTTCTTCGGTGGTGTCCGGCTTCGGATGCTCGTCCGTATCGAACTGCACGGTCTTGCGCCCCTGCCTCACTTCGATCGGCAGGATCTGTTCCTTGAACTTGCCGCCCTCGATCGCAGCCTTCGCCCGGCGCTGGCTTTCAGCGGCGAACTTGTCCTGGTCCGTGCGCGAGATCTGCCAGCGCTCCGCAACGTTTTCGGCGGTGATGCCCATAATGCCGTTGCCGAACGGATCGGTCAGAACGCCGTTGAGACCGTCAACCAGGGTGGTGTCGCCGAGCTTCTGGCCGAAGCGGCCGGTTTGCAGGTAATGTGGCGACTTGCTCATCACTTCGGCGCCACCGGCCAGCGCGACGTCGGCATCACCCAGCATGATGTTTTGCGCGGCGGAGATGATCGCCTGCACACCCGAGCCGCACAGGCGGTTCAGCGTCATGGCTGGCGCTTCCTGCGGGATACCGGCCTCGATGGCTGCGACTCGACCGAGATACGCGTCCTTGGGCCCGGTCGGGATGACGTTGCCGTAAACGACGTGTCCGACTTCCGCCGGCTCCACGCCCGCGCGTTTCATGGCCTCGACGGCGACGGCCGCGCCGAGCTTCGCCGGCTCCTGGCCGGACAGGCTGCCGCCGAAGGTGCCGATGGCCGTTCGGGCGCCCGAAAGGATGACCACGTTTTCTGACATTGCTTTGTTCCTTGCTGAGGGACCTCAGGCGGGTCCTTCGTTGCTGTGGGTCTAGCGCTTGCGGCTGGCGAAAAAGGCCGCCACAGCGGATGTGAAGTCAGGCGACCGGCCAGCCTCGCCTTGCAGGTCGCGTTCCAGCGCAAGAAGCGCATCGAGATCGGCTTCGGCCGCCTGGGTAATCAGCCGCTTGGTGGACGCGATCCCGGTCGCCGAAAGTCCAGCCAGCTTGGCAGCGACCTTTTGCGCTTCTGCTTCCAGATCTCCATCGTCGAAGACCTTCCAAACCAGACCCCATTCCAGGGCCTGTTCGGCGGAAATCCGATCACCGAGCAGCATCATGCCGGAGGCACGGACGCGGCCAAGCATGCGGGTGAGGAAGATGGTGTTGCCGGCATCAGGAACTAGCGCGATGTTCAGGAAAGGCTCGTAGAAGTAGGCAGATCTGGCCGCCAGGACGATATCGCCTGCCAGGGCGAGACCCACGGCTGCGCCGGCGCAAGGGCCGTTCACCACCGAAATGATCGGTAGCCGCGACTGCCGCATCGCGTGCACCAGCGGGTTGAAGTGTTCTTCCAGCACGCGCTCAAGGGCAGGGGTGGAGCTGGGATCGACGGTCGCGAGATCATAGCCCGCTCCGAAGGCACGCCCTTGGCCGGTCAGAACCACGACACGCAGACTTGCGTCCGCTTCCGCCTTCCGCAACGCGGATGTAAGCTCGTCAGCCGTTTCATCGCGGTAGGCATTGAGCTTTTCAGGGCGGGCCAACGTGATGCGGCACACCGCGCCATCGGTTTGATAGGTGATGTCTTCAAATTCGGCCAACGCGCATCTCCTCCTGCGGGTCAACTCACGACGGCGTTCACCGAACGCCGTCTGCCGGCCGATTTTCTACGACGTTTCACCTTCGCCGCAAAGTCACCTAACAAATGTTTTTTTGGCTGGGAAAACTGATCGGCCGTTGAGTGGCGATCACTTTGAGACGGGCGCCGCGTGCGCCTTGTGCCAGTCCTTGCCGTACATGTGATGCGGCACTTCATGCAGAACAACAAACATCGCGAGGAGCATTACGATCACCGGACCGACGATTCGCAGCAGGTAAAGGTTGGAGCGCCAAAAGGCGCGGAGCGCAGCAGGCAGAGGGGGCATGGAAGCGGCACCTGGAGAATGGTGGGCGATGAGAGACTCGAACTCCCGACATCCTCGGTGTAAACGATGAGCCTTGGGATAGAAACCGCAGGGTTGCGGGCTTTGTTCATCGAGTTCGTTCCTGTTCGTTCCCCTTAATTCCCGTTGTTCCGGTGGCAAACGGTGGCGGTTGGTGGCGGTAATCGCGTCCGCCACCGGCCGGGTTCAACGTAGGCTCGCCAGTTTAGCATGGCCGAGATTATCCGTCGCCGGCTCGGAACGCTTGTCGCCGAAACCCTTCCAGTTTCCGGATCGCCCGGCCTGCCTGATGCGAGAGCGCAGGCTGTCAATGCCGGACGCGGGGGTCGCGTCGATCAAGGCGGTAACGCTGGCGGGCGCATCGAACGCTTCCGCAAGATCGTAGAGGCTCCGACGCCGCTCCTCCAGCAGGAGCGCTTCCAATGGGTCGGCTGCCTGCCTCGGAGCGACCGAGCTGCGGCCGACCGCCCGGTCCGCGAACGCATCCCTGATAGATGCCTGGAAGTCGACCGAGTACTTTCCGTAGACTTTCAGGAGCACCTGCACGTCCATTCCTAGGAAGCCCGCGATGTCGTAGGGGTTGAGCTTCTTCGAGGACGAAAGTAGCCACGTCGCCGCGGAGTGCCTGAAGGTGTGGATCGACCGCCCGGGAGCTTCGTCTCCGAGGACCTCCCGCACGAGGCGGTAGAAGGCGCTGGAGACCTTGACCGGCCTTCCACGGTATTCCGTAAGGAAGCGGAGGCCCTGATCCTTCCACTTCCGGCACCACAGCAAGAGGGTAGGGTGCAGGACGCACGGGTCGGCACGCTTGTTGCCCGCCACGTTCTCGCCGTCCCATGACCGCCAGAACACGCCCTTGTCGACATCGATCCAAGGGTGGCCGGGAATGTCATAGAAGGATGCCATCTCGCAGCGTTCGGAACGCGTCCCGGTTCCTGCCGCCACGAGGATCAGGCGCGCTATGTGCCTCATCGGGCGGAGGGAGGTCTCCTTCACAACGCCCGCCTTCTCGGCGCCGGACTTCTTAGCCGAGTAGACGTATCGGCCCTTCTTCCGCCAGGCGTACAGGACCATCTTCGCAACGTGGCCCCGGGTGTAGAAAGTCGTTCGCTTTCGGCGGGGGTGTTTGGGGATGTCCCAGTAGAGCGCGACCGACTCGCACTTGTTCTCGGACATCGCAAAGCGAACGGCTGCCTTAAGGTCATCGAGGCATCGCCCCTTGTAGGAAGGGGTCAGGGCGATGGTCTCGCCCTTCTTGTTCTTGGCTTCTTTCCCGAAAGCGCGGCACCTATCCGTGTTGATCTGGGAGACGTACTTGTCGCCCCACCAGTCCAGGAGGTGTTCCAGACGGCGCTTCAGCTCGCCGACCTGCTTGTGGTCGACCCCCGCCTTCGGCTGCTTCCCCTTGGTGCTGAGACGGGCGGCAAGTTCCGCCACCCTGTGATGCTGGTAGAGCATCAGGGCGGTGGCTATGGGGTATTCGCGTGCGGGCGTGGCCGGGCTGTCGTCCGACGCGTTCAGGTTCAGAGCTTTCTTCTGGTACTCCCGGACGTTGTACTCGTGGAGCTTCAGCTTGGCTTCTTCATGCTCGCTCTCGCCGCAGCCAGTGCTAACTGGAGACTTGTCTCCGTCCTTGATGACCCAAGCTGGGCGGTGCGTGAGCTTGCCGGCCTTGTACCTGGCGCGGCGGAGGATGAGGTGTGGTTCCCTGCGTTTCTGCGGCATGTCTTTTCCAGCCATTCGCGCACCCAGCGGCGCGTCGTGTACATATTTTTGGTGTTGAGCCACCCGTAACTGAGCTCGCCGCGCGCGATAGCGGCGCGCAGCGTCTTCTCCTTCACGGTCTCGGACGCGGACCTTAGTTCCGGGCTGACCGTATGAGAGCCCCCGATCTCGGGAAGCGTAAGCGCCTGCTCCAGTGTGAGCGGCGCCTCGTCGTGCAGGTCCTTGGGCAGCGCGCCGCGCCGGAAGTCTTCCCAGACCCCCATTAATACATGCGGCCGTGACAGGCTCTCGATGAGGTCGTCGACCTCCATCATGAGCAGCTCTTCGCCCAGGCGGGCTTTGCCCTCGGCCAAGGCCCGTTCGTAGTCCATAGGTGGTCCCTCGTCGTCCATGTGCGCCCCCACGCTCGCGGGACGCGCAAGGTCCCGGAGTCGGCTTTAGACCGTTGCCCGTGAAGGCGCGGTGATCTGATTGGGTAAAATGCCGCCTCTCGCGGCCCGGCAGCATGGCCGGGTGTGACTACCCCATAAAGCCGTCGGGCGGCCCCAGGATGTCGGGGGTTCGACTAGCAGGAAGAAAGGCGGGGGGCAAGTACGCTTCGGAGCTGACGGACGGGCTTCTCAAGGGCCAGGAAACCAAGCTCGTGACCATTCGGACCAGCCAGGATGCCTGGGTCGCTTTCCCACGCACCAAGGGCGACCAGGGCTGGCTGACGCTGGACGACGTCGACCTCGTCCTCGCGGGTTCCGTCGACGACAAGCACCCGCCTCGCGAGGTCCGCGCGCACCTGATCCCGGCGGACGAGATGCGCGCCCTCTATGACCGGGCCTACGCCGCCCGCCGGGAGGCAGGCTACACGCTGCCCGTCGGGCGCGGCATTTGGCTGTCGCTGGACGAGAAGGAGGTCGCGGACCGGTCACGCTCGTCGGCGCCGGCGCGGGCCTCGACTACCCGGCCATCTACACGCAGCGGCTGGACGGCAGCGCGCACATGGAGCCGGAGGCGCGCGAGGCGGTCGAGCAGGCGGGAGAGGAAGAGGACGGCGAGGCTCCGCTGACCATCGTGGAGGCCAAGCGCCGCCTGGCGTTGACGTTCGGGGTCGATCCGTCGGCCATCAAGATCATCGTGGAAGGATGACGAAGACAAGTTCGGCTGTATCGCCGAAGCGGAGGCAAGGATCACGCCTTCCTCCGCTGCTCGTTGCGACACTAGAAGGAGACGCGGCTGCCGATCGAGCAGCTCGCGCACCTCGTCTCCGGAAAGCCGACCGCGTGCGCGCAGCGCCTCCGCCACCCGCTCCACGTCCTCGCGCCGCTCCTGCACGATGCCGCGGGCACGCTCGAGGCATGCGGCCAGCACCTCGTCGACGCGGCGCCGTAAGCTGAAGTCGACGCGCACGAGACGAGCGATGTCGCTGTCGAAAGCGCCGAGGTAAGCCAGTCCTTGGCCCAGTCCGACGGAAGCTTCCATAATCGACGCGTAGGTTGTCGCGCGTGCGAGGTCCGAGGTTTCCGTCCCGCCTGCGCCGTCAGCGCGGTCGCCGAAGAACACTTCCTCCGCTGCGGAGCCCGAAAGTGCGCGTACGATCCGGTCGAGATACATAGCCCGTGTGCTGGAATGTGTATCGTCGTTCTCGAAAGCCACGCCGCCTGCCTTCCATTCACGCTCGCCGGAAGGAATTTCGCTCACGACCATCGCCGACCTCACACGCCACTCCAGAGCCTCTCCGACAACCGCATGCCCCGCTTCGTGCACGCACGACCGCCAGACCAGCACGGGCTGGATAGGCACCATCGACGGCAGCTCTCCGGACAGATCGTCGAGCACCATATCCCTGCGAGCGCGCCGCGCCGTGCGCCGCCCGCTGCGCACGATCTGCTCGAGCGCAGCGCCGGACCAGCCCTCGGTCCTTCCGGCGAGGCCGGAGAGGTCCGCATCCGGGAGCGCGCCGCCGAGGTGCCAGCGCAGGATTCCCTCGCGGCCTTCTGCGTCCGGCAGCGGGATGTGCACGTGCCTGTCGAGCCGGCCCGGCCGGATCAGGGCAGCATCGAGCCGCGAGGGGTGGTTGCAGGCGCCAACGACGACCACGCCCTCGCGGCTGTCCGCCCCGTCGATGCACTCGAGAAGAGCGGCCACGACCTGGCTGCAGTAGTTGACATCACGCGGATCGAACGTCTCCCGGTCACCAATGGCATCGACCTCGTCAATGAAGACGATGCTCGGCGCGTGCTTGTTGGCTTCGTCGAAAGCTGCACGCATGGCCTTGAGCATGTCTCCCAAGTGACCTTTCGCCTGCCACCGACCGATGGAGCCGACGACGAGATGCACCCCGCAGGTCCGCGCAAGGGCTCCCGCGAACGTGGTCTTCCCGGTACCGGGAGGACCCGACAGCAGGATGCCGCGATCAACGTCCGCCCAGCCAATCCGGCCCGCCTGCCAGTCGGCGAGGTCGATCGCCAGCTCGCGTCCCCACGTTCCCGCCTCGCCGAGTCCATGCAGGTCATCGAGCGTCGGCAGGGGAGCGGCGGGCCTCTCCGCGGGAGCCTCTTCCTCGGCGACCGGCATCTCCAGCCGCCTGAAGGACTCGGTCACGCGGCGGCCTTTCCGGAAAGCCACCAGCCGTTCAACCGGCGCGGCAGCAGCCTTCCGCGCCTGAGCCTCGGTGAGCCTGGCTCCGAGGTTGCGATGCGCTGCCGCGTGTACGTGCCGGGGATCGACACCGTCGACGGTGACCACGCCATCTGCGGCGATTTCGAAGTCGGCGGGAAGGAGGGAAGCGTCTTCGGTGACGACGATCAGGCGCGTCCGCTTCAGGGCCTGCCTGAAGCTCTCGTCGCGGATGCGGGCGCGGTCCTTAGAGTCGAGGAAGAAGATGTCGCCTTGGCTCGCGAAGGTCGGTCGCAGGAACCCTTGAAGCGCCGCTTTGAAGTACGAGCGCCAGCCGGCCGGGATCACGACGGCGACGACAATCGGGGTACCATCTTCGTGCCAGCCGTGGAAAGGCCGCAGCGCGCGGACCAGCGCGCAAGCAGCGACGTAGTCCGCGAAGCGCTGCAACTTGGGCATCTGAGGCCCGGAGCGGCGAGGGCGCGCGACTTCCTCGACTGCCGCTTGGAAGCTGCTGTCGTCGAGGTCGTCGGCGGAAGAGAGGTCGTTCAGCCTTCTTTTTTTCACGAGTGGATCCTTGGGCATGGCTCCGCCCTCCGGCGGGATGCCGGGGGCGGAGGTAGTCGGCAGTTCGGAAGGTCAGGCGGCGGCTTTGATCGTAGCCGCAGCGGAGGTCAGTTCCTTGAACGTGCGAGGCACGTAGGACACGTCCGGCATGTCCACTCCCACGTCCCGCGCGCGGGGATGCGGATGCGCGAGGTTGCCGTGGCTGTGGCCGTAGAAATGCCACCCAGTCTCGCGGTGAGCCGCTTGCCACGTGAGGTGCGCGTAGTGGGACAAGAAGACCCTGCAGCCCTCATCCTTCACTTCCAGCGTCTCCGTCGGCGGCTGCTCCCAGCCGAGCGCCATGATGTGGGGCAGCGGGTCCTGGGGACCCCGGCGGCAGTCGTGGTTGCCGAACAGGAGGTACTTGCGGCCGTTCAGCCGTTTGAACACGGATGTCGCGTGCTCCCGCGTGGACAGGGCGAAATCGCCAAGGTGGTAGACGATGTCGTGCGGCGCCACGGTGGCGTTCCACAGGTCGATCATCGTCTCGTCCATCTCTCGAACGGACGAGAACGGACGCTCGCAGTGGCCGAGGATCATCTCGTGTCCGAAATGCGTGTCCGCGACGTAGAATTTCCGGGTGAAGTTCTTCATGGCATTGCTCTCCTTGGATACGGTCTGCTGATCGCGCCATGGCTGGCGCGGCGGTGTCAGGCAGGTATGCGTATCGAGAGCGTGCTCATGGCTGTGGTCCCTTGCTGCGAACGTCTTATCCTAGAAGATCTAAGGAAGTGCGATCGCTGACCCTCGATTACAGGCCCCGCTGACGCGGCGTCAAGCGCCTCTCTGACAACCATCGATCCCGCCGGCGTTTGTCCCTTGCATGGTTTCGGCTGACCATCGTTGTGATGAATGGGATCGTCACACATAACCGCGGGCAGGGCGCGCAGGCTTTCGAAGCCGCGTACTCGGCCGCGCGCGCTCTGCGCACCGCCGCCATCGATGACCACCGCCGCGAGAAAAGGCGCCCCAAGGACCGCAAGCGCCGCGTCATGCCGGAGGGCCTGACGGCTGCGGAGGAGCATGCGTGGCGCCAGAAGGAGGCTCTCCGCATCGAGAACGCATCCTTCTTCGCCGAGGACTCCCGCTTCCAGGCAGGACTCATCCGCGAAAGGCTCGAGGATGGTTTCCGCATGCGCTCGGGGCGCGTGGTCTGCGGCCGCTGGCGCGAGGGCGTTCACGAGAAGGGGCTGCGCAGCAACTCGCTTGGCCTGCCCGGCAAGATGTTCGTCGCCGCCTGCCGCCGGGGCGGGAACCTGAGGATGTCATGGGACAAGGCGAACCTCGGCTACGAAAGCAGGTCGAAGCTCCTGAGCCTGGATGCGCCGTACTACGAAGCGAACAAGGAGTTCCTTGGCTTCTGGCGCATCGACGTAGACGGAACGTGGCCGGACATCTACGCCTTCCGCGATGACGTGTACCAGCTTGTCGGCAGCAGGATCCCGTTCGCTCCGCACTTGGTGGCAGGCGACGAGCTGCCCGACGGACGTTTCGTGAAGCCGCACCTGATCTTCTTCCTGCCTTATGGCCAAGCCGTCTGGAACAAGCCGGAAGACCCGCGCTGCAACATGCGTACCGTGAAATTCTTCGAGGCTGTCTACTACGGCATCGTGGACGCTCTGGAGTCGCTTGGCGCCGACCCGGGCGCTCCGGCGACGACACAGCGCGGAAAGAGTCCCCTGTCGCCGATGTTCGAGTCCTTCTCCATGAACGACAGGGAGTTCATGTCCCTGAGCGAGTGGGCGGAGTGGGTCGATACGAGCCTGAACCGAGAGGCGCTCGTCCGCCAGCATGCGGCAGAACATGCCGGAACCGAGGTGAAGACCTCGAACGAGCTTTTCACCGCCGTGCAGCGGGAGGCGTATGGCCTTCTCCGCAAGTGGTACTTCGAGTCCGACCTGCGCATCCGCGGCCGGACGGAAGGGGGTCTCGCCGACGAACTGCACGAGGCGCTCGAGCCGGTGGCCCAGGAGATCGCCGCCGGCCTCGGCGGCAGCCTTTCCGAGAAGCAGGTCACGCTGCTGGTCAGCAAGGTTGCGTCATACGCGGCAGGTGCCTTCGACCCCGCGCGCCTGGAGAAGAAGGACGTGGTTCGGAAGACGCTCCTCCACGTTGTCGACGGGATCGGCTCGGTCCGCGAACGGCAGCAGGTCGCCGCGGCCTACGCGTCGAAGGAGAGGTCCGACAAGACGCTGGCCCGGCTGGTCGGGGCCTGGGACACGCTGGCCGTCGAGGCTTCCGAGGTGTCGAAGTCGGCCCTGGCTCGCGAGGCAGGCGTGTCGCGTCCTACCGTCTACGCGAGGTGGGCGGACCTGCAGTCCGTCCTTGAAGGCCGGAAGGGGTGTAAAGTTCGGTGTATAGATAAAAAGCCAGTCGCCACCCCGGCAGGAACGATCCTTGTCAGGGCCACGGTCCAGAACCCAGCGCCTGAGCTGAACGGTCCTGCCGGGCGCCTCCATGCACCAGCTGTCTCCTGTCTGACATCGGCACGGCTGCCCGAATCCGAATCCTTCACGAAGGCCGATGCTTCGGCAGTCGAAAGGATCGCGACCCCGGGAACGGCAGCCTTCCTCCGGAACGGTCGCGCGCCTTCGTCGTGCGCTGAGATCGTCCTCCCGCCGTCGGCCTGCCTGCCTGGCGCCGGCGCGGCGGACATGGACCCGCCGTGGCAGGACTCGTGCGAGGACGAGGACGCGGACGAGCGGGACGAGCTCTCGGAGCAGGAGCGGTTCCTTTCGTCCGACTTTGACGGGGCGCCTCCGTGGGACGGCCATGACGTGGACCCCTGGATCGACGCGCCTTCCGTGGGCGGAGGCTGGCTCCAGTGACCGCGCAGGAAAAATCCCGTTTGGACGTGTCCAATCTTGTGCCGCTCCCGCCGGCGCCTGACCATCAGTGCAGTCGCAGCCGGATTGGAGACGAAACGATGAAGCCGACGAGCGCGGAGACGTTGATGGTGACCCTGCCGAGCCTGAGGATGTACGAACTCGCCGCGAAGCGCGACGCGCCTCCGGCGACGATCGCCGACATGACCGCCGAGCAGCGCCGCGAGTACGACCGCCGCAAGCGGTCGGAGTCCCGGGCTCGGCACAGGGAAGCGGCCGCAGCGGGAGCGCCGGAGGCCAGCCTTGGCGCCGTCCGCGACGCGCTCGCGGACGCGGCGATCATGCTCCTCGCGGTCGGTGGCCCGGGCTCCGAGGAGATCAAGCGGGTCCTGGGGAAGGTCTTCGAGGCACGCCCGGGGGTGGTCCTGAAGGCGGCCACCGATGCGAAGCGCGGAAAGCTTCGGCCGAAGTTCCTGAAAGCCTGAGGCGGCCTCTTTGTGGCTTGCCGGGCGCGGCCCCACACTCACCAGGTGAGTTTTAGTGAGGGTGGGTAGGGCTTGTCATGGCGAGAAAGGCGACAGTTTCGGAGGACAGGCACCGCGAGGAGCAGCGCGGCTACCGCGCCCGCCTCCTTGCGCAGGACACGCCGGAGATCGGGCGCGCCGACACGGCGGCCGCGGTCGCTCTGTACGCCTACCTGCGCAGGATCAAGCGCGAGCGCCGTGGCCCTCAGGGACTGGCGGACGCCGACTTCATCCTGCGGACCGCCGTCCGCGTCCTCGCGGAGATGGGCTGCGAGCGGAAGGACAGGAAGGCCCCTTACGACCGCGCCGCCTCCAGACGCGTCCTGCGCCGCCGCCTGGCCCGGGAGAGCGATCGCTTCAACGGCCTGCTGGAAGCGGCAGCCGACGACGGCGGAAAGGAACTCCGGGAGGTCTCCATCCGGTCCCCGACGGCGCACACGTCGTGAGCCTCGCCAATGCCGTATTCTCCCCATTACTCCAGTGAATGGAATCGGAACGACATGAAATCCTTTAGTGAGTTCGACCCGAGGGTCCTGACGGAGGCGCAGCTGCGCGCGCTGCTCACGGCGCTTGCGAACCTTCCGGACAAGGACCTGTTGTTCCTCGAACGCCGCATCCAGTCCGCCCGCGGGAGACGGGACGCGCAGCGCGAGGAGGGCGCCTGAAGAAACCGCCGCCGGCGCCTTGCGGCTTTCGTCGGCAGGACTCACCATGCAATGGACGGCGGGTCCTGAAGCGGCCCCTCGTCCTTTCGAGACCCCGGCGTATCCCATTCCGCCGGGGTCTCGTTTTCGGCGTAGCGCCCGCAAGTCCCTGCAGACCACGATCTCCCGCATGCGCGCCAAGGTGACCTCCAACGACGCTGAATTCTCCCGCCTGGCGGGAGAAATCGTCTCACGCCTGACGAAGGCGCAGCAGGACGCCGTCAACGCCGCGGGCGTGCGGGTTCTCACCGGGCTCCGCACGGCCATGGAGGAGGAGCTCGACCGCCCCACGAAGTTCACGCTGAACGCGTTCTCCCTGTGGCGCGCCCGTGGCAGGCACACGGACGCCGCCATCGTCATCAAGCCCGTCCAGGCTGCCTACCTGCAGCCCGTTTTCGCCGGCGGCCACCGCGCGGACGACGTGATCCCGTCCAAGAAGGCCCGGCTGAACAGCATGGCAACATGACGCGGAACTACACGCGCAGCCTGGTCAACCAGAAGAAAGGCTTCTGGAAGACGGCGAGGTCGGGCGTGAGGACGCTGTTCGTGAAGGACCGTTCAGGGGCACTGGCGCCCGTTGCGTTCAAGGTGAAGCGAACGGACTACGATCCCGCCATGGACCCGCTGGAGGAGGCCCGCGCTCTGGTCGCCGACGTCCTTCCGGAGGAGGCCGAGAAAGCGTTCGCCGCGCTTTTCAAGGCCTGAGTTCTCCGCAGTCCTTGCAGACAACGGGGCGGCATTCTCCGCAAGGCTTGTCCCCGGCGCGCCGGCGGCGAACCCTGAAGCAGGTGGATGGGAGGACGGCGGCATGGACAGCGTGCGATACACGGGAGCGGGCGTGATGTCCGAGGTCAGGGCGACCGCGATCCTGTCCATCAAGGATTCGATGCGGCAGCGGCAGCTCTCCGTCGAAGACGCTGCGGGCCTCGCCGGGGTGACGCCCGAGGAGCTGCGCGGGATCGTCGAGGGCGGCCTCGGCCGGTCCGCGAGCCTCAGGACCCTGGAAGGCATCATGGAGGCGCTGGCGGCGCCGGAAAGGCGGCCATGACGGCGCTCGCGGCAGTCCTTGCCTACCTCGCTTCCAGAGCCGCTCTCCTTCTCTCGGCCCTGGCCATCGCGGTGGAATTTTCCCGCGGCCGCGGCGTGTCGCTGACGCGCCGCATGCTTATCGTGGCGGCCGCCTGGCCGCTTGCGCTGGGGTGGCTCGTGGCTGCTGCAGCGTGGGACCTCGGCAGCGCGCTGCGCGGGCGCTTCAGGAGGGCTGCTTGATGGACACGACAGAGGACAGGTCGGAACGGAATCCTCGGGTCCGCAGGTACATGCGGCAGAGCGGGCAGGTCCTCGACGACCTTCGGCTCCTCGCATCAGGAGACGGCGCCGAGGTTCGCTTCCGCCAGGACGGGCATGGCGCGTCCACCCGGCCGCGCCAGCTTGATCCCGTGGACGGCCGTGCGCTGCGTCCCGCTCTCGCGGATCAGGTCGCCGCGCGGCAGCCGATCGACGTCCCGCCGGGCGAGCGCCCGTGCGACGCGGGTCATGCGCATCGTTGCCGCGTACTGCGAGGAGCACGAGGCCGAGGCGGCGAGGCGCCTGAGGGCTGCGGCGCTGGCGCATCGCCGCTCGCTGGCGAAGTCGATGACGGACAAGTGGTCTGTTGCGATCAGGGACGCGAAACGGTGTCAGGGCTGATGGTTGCCGGAGCAGCCGGAACGATCATCGGCCCGATCACGTGTCCCTCCCTGGGCTTCCTCTTGCCGTCCGGCGACCACGTATCGGCGATAAGTCCTTGCTTCGCCAAGGAGCAGCAGATGTCCTTCACGTCCGTGACGCGCAGCATGAACGTCTCCAGCACCGGCGGCCACAGGTCTTCGAACCGGGCGGAGTAGCCCTGCTGCAGCTGCGCCTCGATCCATGCGGCTGCCTTCGTCCGCTCGGCCTTGGCCTGTGCCTCCAGCGTACGCGTGCCCAGGTCTACGGCTTCGAACAGGAGAGGCTGTCCAGTCCTCGCTTCGGTCCGCGCCTGCCTTGCCACCGCCCGGACCTGCTGGTGGTTCTTGAGGGCGCTGGACTCGATGTCACGGTAGGCCTCCAAGCCGTGCGAGTTCCTTGTGCCGTAGGTGATGCAGAAGTGGGTCCGGTCGTCGATCTTCTCGATGGGCGTGGAGACGACGTGAAGGAAGTCTCCCGCCTTGCGGAACTGTTCGAGAAACAGCGCCTCGACAGCTTGGTGGCGGGGCAGGGACGCGTCCAGGCGAGCCTGCCAGCGGGACCCGAGAATGCCCTCGAATGTAGCTGAGATGGTCGAGTCGTTCCAGGCGGTGAACCTGTTGATGAAGTCGAACATGTAGTTCAGGAGCACCTCGCCGGGGCGGTGCTTCAGCACGGCTCCGACCTTCTGGAACTCGTATCCGGTCCAGCCTGTGGGATCGATGAACGTCAGCGAGAAGGAGCGGCCTACGAAGCGCAGAATATGAGGAACCGCGTCCTCGAACCTGCCGTGGAAGGTCGCGATCTCGAATCCTCCCGATGGATCGTTGTAGACGGACACGGCGGCCTGCAGCTGGCTGTACGTCGCCACATCCTGCTCCACGAAGAAGCATCGGATGGGGCGCGCCCTGCCAGCCGCGGCCAGTTCCGCATGGACCTGCTTCAGCGTCCTAATCGCGATCATGAATGAGGTGTCGGAGAAATCCGTCGTCTTGGATTCCCACGGGCCCGAGAAGGCGTCCACGTAGGTGAGCGGAAGATGGCCCTTTCCCTGAAGTATCTTGTAGGCGAGCGTCTGCAGGTATTTCCCAAGGATGAAATGTTTCGCGAGAGTCTGCTCGCGATCTGCGTACTCGGGTTTCATTTGCCTCCTGCACTACTCTTCGGGGACGAACACTTCTCTGCGAATCGGTTTTACGGAAGGTAGTTGGCTCCATTCCTTGCCGTCCAGGCTTCTTCCCCCGGCTTTGGGACGTATTCCGCCCCACTGCTTGAAGAAGAATGCCACGCCCTCGTCATGGCACTGGTCCCGCACTTCCCTGACCCAGTCCGGGTGCAGGGGCCTCGCCTTCGGACCGCTCTCTCCTCCGACGATCACCCAGTCGATACCCCTGAGGTTCATGCGGCCCATCGGTCCGATCAGGGGCTCCACTGAAAGGAATCTGACAGCTGCGTTCATGTCCTGCATGTGCCTGATCCGCGACCTTCTCGAGCCGTCCTCGACAGATGTCCCGAGCCACACGTGCTCCGGCGCCGCCGACCGGGCATAGCGCCTGTTCACATAGTCGCGCATGCGCGAGCTTCGCTTGGTCAGTATCTGGAAGGTGTGCCAGCGCGCACTCTCCATGGTGTCGAACACCTGGTCAACGAAGGCGACCGGCACGCCCTTGTGGAAGAGGTCGCTCATAGAGTTCACGAAGATCATCTTCGGCGTCTTCCAGGCGAGCGGCTGGAGGAGCCGTTCCGGCCGCAGCAAAAGATCAAAGCCATGCTCGAATGGATGCCCCGGCACACCGCGGAAGCGTTCCGAAAAACGCTCGGCGTAGCAGTGGTCGCAGCCGGCGCTGATCTTCGTGCACCCGGTCATCGGGTTCCAAGTTGCGTCAGTCCACTCGATGGAGGTCGTCCCGGCCATGCGCCTGCCCTGAGAACAGAAAGAGAACGCATAGTGCAAGCCGCATGGTTAGGGAAGGGTTAACCTCATCGCGTGTTCGCGAGCGCCTCGTGCAGCCTCGGACTCCGAGCTAGCTTTCCTTGGTGAAACTATGGCGCAGTCCCCGCACCCCTCACCCGGGTAGGTTCTTCCGGAGCCGGGAAGGCCCGCAGGGTTCGCGTGCGCCGGGGTTTTCGCCGCGAGAGGGTCTGAAAGTGGGTAACAGCGCTGCTGGAGAGACGCACGTGGCGGTTGCATCGACGAAGCCGAAGCCGATGACGCAGACCGAGTTTGCGTCCTACGCCGGGGTTTCGAAAGTCACCGTAACCAAGTGGAAGCACAAGGGTTTCGTGATCCTGACCGACGATGGACTCGTCGATGTTGGACGTTCCATCATCCTGCTTCAGGACCGCGGCTATGGGAACTTCGAGGCTGTTACCCAAGACCCGCAGCCCGTTAGACGGCACGACAGCCCTGTTACCCTGGCGGGCAGCCCTCGGTTGGTGATGGCCGCTCGGAACTCACCACGGACGAGATCGCGGCGCGGCTTGTTTCCTCTCCCGAATTCGAGCTGCTGACGCACGCCGAGGCGGAGCGCTTGAAGGAAAACTACCTCGCGCTCGCGCAGCGCCTGAAGTACGAGCGAGAGGCGGGAAGGCTGGTCGATGCCGAGAAGGTCGAGGCCCGCCACGCCACGAGATGGTCGGAGGAGCGCAACGCGTGGGAGAACTGGCCCTCGTCGGTCTGCGCCGACATGGCCGCCCAGCTCGGGGCAGACCCGATCAAGCTGAGGGTCGCGCTCGAGTCCTTCGTCGACAGGCACCTTCGTGAGCGCGTCCGGAAAGGCGCCGATGCGTCCGCAGCGGGATAGCTCCGAGCGGCACGAGGTCACCGCTTCCGAATCCCTGCACCGCCTGTTCTCGGAGGCTCCGCTCCCGGGCCTCGCCGATCCAGCCGCGGTGGAGATGGCCGGCTTCTCCGTCGGCTACCGTCCCTTCGAGCGGCTGCCTGTCTCCGGATGGGCGGACGAGCACCGGAAGCTGACCGGGGTAGGCGCCTCCGAGCCGGGAGACTGGGGGACCGCGAGGACTCCGTACCTCCGCGAGATCATGGACAACATGTCCACGGTCAGCCCCGTCTGGAAGCAGGCGTTCGTGGCCGGGGCGCAGATCGGGAAGACGGAGGCAGGCAACTGCTGCATCGGCTACTGGATCTCGGCGGCGCCCGGGCCGATCATGATGGTGCTCCCGAAGGCCGGGACCGCGGAGAAGATGAGCAAGCAGCGCATCACTCCGATGATCAACTCGTCGCCGGCCATCGCCGAGAAGGTCACCGCGAACCTCCTCATGAGCAGGGAGTTCCACGGCGGGGTCCTGTTCTTCGCGAGCACCCAGTCGGCCACGGACCTGCGCGCTATCCCGGTCCGATATCTCTACTGCGACGAGGTCGACGCGTTCCCGATCGAGTGCGAGGGCGAAGGCCCTCCGATGAACCTGGCGCTGGCGAGGACGCGCACCTTCAGGAACAAGCGCAAGGTCTTCCTCACGAGCACGCCGAAGAGCGAGGCCACCAGCGCGATCTGGGCAGCCTGGCAGGAGGGGGACGTGCGCCTCTACCACGTGCCGTGTCCGCTGCCGTCCTGCGGCGCGATGATCACGCTCGAATTAGGGGGCCTGAAGTGGGACTGGGGCGACCACAGGTCGGTGCGCTACGGGTGTCCCGAGTGCAAGGAACGCTTCGGCGAGGAGCACAAGACCTGGATGCTCGAGCGCGGCGAGTGGCGCCCGACGCGGAAAGACCTCGACCAGGTGCCCGAGGGCGTGCGGTCCTATCGGCTGCCGTCGCTCTACGCACCGCTCGGCTGGCACGGCTGGGACGAGATGGTCGCCAAGTTCGAGGGCATCTACAGCATTCCGTCAAAGCTCGCCGAGTTCCGGAACGTCGACCTGGGCCTGCCGTCCGTGGAGGTATTGGAACGGATCGACTGGGAAACCCTGATGGGCCGCGCCGACGTCGGCGTTCCCTACACCTCGGCGAAGTGCCGCCGGGAGTCCTGTTCCTGACCGCAGGCGCCGACGTGGGCAAAGACCACATAGAGGTCGGCGTGTCGGCATGGGGAAGGGCCCGCAGGCGGTGGCTCGTCGACCACTTCCGGATCGAGGGCAACACGCAGCTTCCGAAGGTCTGGGAGGAGGCTGCCGACGCGGTGCACCGGGTGTACAGGAACGCGGAGGGCGTGGAGTTCAGCCTCCTCAAGTTCTTCATCGACACCTCGGCCTGGCCCGAGATCGTGAAGCCTTGGGTGCGGCGGCAGAACCAGCAGATCGTGATGGGCTGCGACGGCCTCGACCACCTCGACCAAGCGGTGAAGGTGGAAGTCCAGGCGGAGCCGGTCCGCGGCATGCCGAACAAGAAGACGCGTATCGGCGCCCTGCGGATCGCACAGGTCGGCGTGAGCCTCCTCAAGGCCGAGCTGGTCGGCGTGCTGTCGATCCCGCGTCCGGAAAGCTCCGACGAGGCGCCGCCGGACTGGCTCCATCTTCCGAAGCAGGGCTTCACGAAGGAGATGGCGAAACAGCTCGTGTCGGAGCGCAAGGTCATCCTCCGTGACGCAAACGGCAGGCTCACGGGAACCCGGTGGGAGAGGATCGAAGGCCGCCGGGCAGAGGTCCTCGACTGCCACAACTACGCGGTCGGGCGCCGCACTGGTCGGATGGGACCGCTTCAGGGACCGGGACTTCGAACGCTGGGAGAAAAGGATCGCCGCGGCCGCTGCCGAGATCAGGTCCTCGAGGGAGGCGGAGGCCCGAGGCGCTCCTGTGACCGTCGCGCCCGAAGCGAAGGTCGGGGTCGCAGTCCGCAGGCCTGCTCCCTCCGCTCCCTCTGAGGCTCGAAAGGCGTTGCCTCAGCCAGCCCCGCAGCAGTCTGCTTTCGGCGTGACCACCGCGCGTTCCGAGAGGCGCGTCGTGCCGATGCCGAAGGTTCTGAGCGAGGGATGATGGCCGATCTGGCGACACTGGAACTGCGCCTCGCCGAAGCCGAGCTGGCGAAGCACAAGCTCGCGCTCGGCGAGAAGGTCGTGCTCCTGTCGTATTCGGCTGAGGGGACGAACACGCGCCAGTTCAACCAGGCCTCGCTTCCTCTCCTCAACACCTACATCTCCGAGCTGAAGGCCGAGATCACCCGCGCCAAGGGCGGACGCGGACGCGGCCCGATCTACTTCGGGTGACCGCATGACCGCGACAGCCCTCCCGACGATCCTCGCGGCGGACGGAAGTCCGCTGCGCCGGGTGACCGTGTCCGCCATGTCCGAGGACGGCAGCGCCTACAAGGCCGCGTCGCGCGGCCTCGACATGCGCGGCTGGAATCCTTCACGCGGCAGCGCCGACGTAGACCTCCTTCCGGAGAAGGACGACATCGACGCGCGGGCGCGCGACCTGACGCGGAACGAGCCTGTCGCCAAGTCGGGCGTGAACGGGCAGCTGGAGATGGTTGTCGCCACCGGCGCCACGCTGCACCCGATTCCCGACTACAAGGCGATCGGCATGTCCAAGCAGGAGGCCGACGCGTGGTCCCGCGACGTCGAGTCCAAGTTCCACGAGTATGCGGACAGCACTGACATCGACGCGACCAGGCAGGGCAACCTGGCGGACCTGACGCGGCTTTTCTACCGGACGAAGATCACTGTGGGCGAGGGCGCCGCGCTGCCCCTCTACCTGCCGGACGGTCCCGGCTCGGACTACGCCCTGGCGATCCAGAATCGACCTCGACCGCATCTCGAACCCCTGGTTCGCGCCCGACGCGGCCGATCTCCGCAAGGGGATCCAGATCGACGAATGGGGCGGCCCCGAGGGCTATCACATCCAGAAGACGCATCCGGCAGACATGATGTTCGGCTACGGGCGCAACATGGAGTGGGACTACGTGCCAGCGCGAACCGACTGGGGCCGTCCGCGGTTCATCCACGCGTTCGAGAAGGAGCGTCCGGACCAGCACCGGGGCATCTCCGCCCTTGCTGCGATGATGGGCCAGTTCAAGACGCTCTCGGACTATAAGGGCGCCGAGCTGCAGGCAGCGCTTACGAACGCAATCGTGGCCGCCTTTACGGAGAGCGCCCTCGACCAGACGGCGCTGCTCGAGCTTTTCGGCGGCGACGCGGAAGCCCTGATCAGGCAGCGCGCGGAGTACGTCGTGAAGATGAAGGCGGGCGCGGTCATCCCCCTGTTCCCCGGCGACTCGTTCGCGTCCCACGCTCCCGCGCGCCCGAACGCCGCCTTCGGTCCCTTCGTCGACAACGTCCTGAAGCACATCCAACCGGCTTCGACATGCCGTACGAGCTCCTGATGAAGGACTTCAGCAAGGGGTCCTACAGCGCCATCCGCGCGGCTTTCATGGCCTCGTGGAAGACCGCCGCCACCGCCCGTTCCTGGCTGAAGACCCAGTGGCTGGACGTGGTCTACGTCCTCTGGCTCGAGGAGGCAGTTGCCAAGGGAACGGTCGATGCGCCGGGCTTCTACGAGCGGCGCGGCGCATGGACCCGCTCAAAGTGGATCTTCGACGGCAAGGGCTGGCTGGACCCGGTCCGCGAAGCGCAGGCCTCGCAGTTGCGCATCGCGTCCGGCATCAGCACCTTCGAGCAGGGTCTCGACTGGGAAGAGGTCTTCGAGCAGTGCGCTGCCGAACAGGCCCGCATGCGCGAGCTTGGGCTGGACACGGCCACGATCCTCCAGACGGTCGCGGTGGCGCCGCAGACCGCCGACGATGAGGAGGGAGAAACGGAAACCCAACAGAAGGCGGCATAGTCGCAGGCGAGGTTCAGGATTCCGAAACGCTTCCTCCGCTCTCCTGTCTTCTTGAAGAGACGGAGGGCAGGAAATGCTGAGGACGATGGTGGTGACTGGAGCGCTGGCATTTGCCGGAGCGGTCTCAGGGCAAGAATTGGTGGGCGCCGCCAATCCCCTGAACGAGGAACAGAACCGCGCGTTCTTCGCGGCCCTCAACGGGAAGCTGGTCGATCCCTACAGCGTCAAGATCACTGACGCGAAGGTCGACGCGTCCCTCGGCCCAGTCCTCCTCTGCGGGATGCTGAACGCAAAGAACCGGATGGGCGCCTATACCGGGGCGATCCCGTTTGCGTTCAACCGGGGTTCGGGCGACCTCACCATCCTCGGTCGAGACGACGAGGAGACCCTCCGGCAGCTCAAGCAGTATGCGATGGGGCCCTGTCCCAAGCAGTAGGAGCAGCCTCGCCAGGGAGTTCCGCCGGCGAAGCGGGCGGAGGGAACTCCCCTTGCTCCGGACTGTCCCAGAAAGCCTGGCGCGAAGGGCCCGTGTTGACGCACTGCCGTCAACATATTTGGCAAGCTTCTGAATTGTCATAGATTTTTCCTCTATGAACTCGCATCGCCGCACCACATCATAGTCATACGGCGATCTGCCGGGGCTCAGGATGGGAGAGCGAAATGAGGAAGGGCTGGACGCCGAGGACATCGGCGGAAGAGGTCGACGAACTGGTCGCGGTAACGCTTCGCGACATGCAGAAGCTGGGCGAGGCCGAGGGCGAGACCGTGGCGGAGGTCCCAGCGCTGGTGCAGCTGCTGCGCTGCGCCGCAGACCTGATCACGGAATCCTTTCGGGAAGGCCAGACGGTCGGGTGCGACTACGAGTCTGTCGCGGCGCTGATGGACCGCGCGCGGGCGGAGGCGGCCATCGGCAGGCTTTCCATGAAGCGCCGCCTCGCCCTGCAGCTGGCGGTGACCCGCGCGGCCATTAGGTGCAACGGGCTGCTGCAGCTCGCAGCAGCAGACGCGGAGCGGAGAGCCGCCGCTGACAGTACGGTCCCGGCCTCCGAGTGGTCGGACGAGGCGATCGTCGCCGACTGGTCGAAGACCGAGGACACGCCCGCTCCGGTAGCGCGCGCCATCGCGGTGCAGCCTGCGCTCTGCCGCCCGGGCCTCGTCTACGAGGTCCGCATGGGACTCGGAACGGAGTGGAGGGAGGCTGTGCCTTCCGCCGACGGCAAGAGGTGGGCCAGGCCTGACGGTTCCTGGCTCTGCTACCGCAGCGGGGTCACGGAAGCCCGCATCCGGGAGGACGAAGTGCGCGACGTGGTTGAGGCGCTCCTCCAGGATCGTCGCGATGCGCTCGCTGCAGGACTGACCGAGAAGGACGCGGCCCGCCGAGCGGAGTGGCTCGCGGGCGAGTTCGCGGCCGGGTACGTGACCGACAGGGACAGCGACACGTGGCTGTACATCAGGGAGGACCTGCTCGACTTGTTCAGGCACAAGGCGAAAGTCGCTCACTGCGTCGTCTTGGTCAGGCAGTCGGACCGCCGTGTCATAACAGGGGCGACCGTCAAAAGCGCGACCGTGAGGGGCAGCCGCAGCGAATCCTTGGAGGCAGTCGCGGCGACGACGGCAGCGGCAGGCTGCGTACCCCTCCCGATCGACAGCCTCGACATCCGCGGTCTGCCGGAGGGCGAGATCTGGGCTGCGTTCCGCCGCCCGGCTGGCGACTGGGAGCAGGCAGAGTATGGCGAGATCAACGTAACGAACGCCTACGTGGGCCTGTTCCACATTCCGGGCCTGGCGCCGGACGATGCCCGGAAAGGTCCGGCCGAGGGCCTGAGTGCCCAGGCTGCCCCCGCCGCGGATGATCACCAGGAAGAGATCGACAAGGCTACGGCAGCCGTCCTGCGGCAGTACAGATACAACGCCAGCACGATCAGCGGCGCATCCGCTCTCGCCTGGGCGGACGCGGACATCGAGCGCGAGGCGGCGGCGATCGCGCGCGGCCGGCGCATGCGCAAGGCGGAGGCCCGGCGCGTCCACACGGCCCTCCGCCGCCGCTTCAACAGGTACATGGTGCACGTCGACGACAGCCAGCCGCTGCCTGACGGCCCGTGCGAGGTCTGGATGAAGGACTCGAAGGACTGGGTTCCCGCATGCATTGAACGCCGCGGCGAAACCTGGACCCTGCCGATCGGTCGGGTGAGCCGAGAGATCGCGGAGAAGTCAGTGCTGGCCGTCCGTCCGGCTGCCTGATCGCAGCACCATGGCCCCGCCCTCCCGCGGGGCCTTTTCTTTGGCGTAGCCTCCGCAAGCCAAGGACTCGTTTCCTGACATCAACAGGAGACCCGCATGCCCCGCTTCCGGAAAGCCTCGTTCGAACACGGCCGCGTCTGGGCGATCACCGAAACCGCTCTGCGCTCGATGCTGGTGTCGGCCGCAGCGCAGGAAACCTCCGTCGACGCGATCGCCCGGCAGTGGGGCGACCAGCTCGAAGGCGCCTATTCCGCGGAGGTCCATGATGGCGTGGCCGTCATCCCGGTCAACGGCCCGCTCATGAGGCACCTTTCGTTCTGGTCCTGGATATCCGGCTCGGGCGCCTACGAGCTGCTCGCGAAGGAAATTTCGGCCGCCGTCGCCAACGGCAACGTCCGCGCCGTCGTTCTCGACATCGACAGCCCCGGCGGGGAGGTGACCGGCTGCGGCGAGCTTGCAGAACTCATCTTCCGGATGCACGGCGAGAAGCCCATCGTCGCCTACGCCACCGGCCTCTGCGCCAGCGCCGCCTACTGGATCGCCTTCGCCTGCGACGAGGTCATCGTGTCGCCTACCTCGCAGGTAGGCTCCATCGGCTGCGTCGCCTCCATCCGCGACTACCGCGTCGCCGAGGAGTAGCTCGGCATCCGCGAGTTCGAGTTCGTCAGCTCGGTCTCTCCGGCGAAGCGCAGCGACCGGCCACTGACGACGGCGCCGCAAGGATTCAGGCCCCGTCGACGCGCTCGGCAGCGCCTTCGTGGAGGCGGTCGCAAAAAATCGCGCAGTCTCAAGCAGCGAGGTCGGACAACGCTTCGGGGTGCGCGACCACGGAGCGGGTCGTGCCCCGGGTAGAGACCCGCACGCTGGAGGTGCCGCCGTCGCTGCTCCAGTGCATGCCGGAGCCGCAGGCCCGGGCCGCCTGGCGCACGCAGCGCGACGTGGCGCTTTTCCTCATCGAGCTGGCGGAGGCCGGCGAGGACTGCAGGGTGAAGCTGGACGCGGTCCGGAAGGTGATGGAACGGTAGAAGTCGTCTGAAGCCGGGAACGGTCCCTTCAGCGCTGCATGATTATAGAGCAGCCCTGAAGGAGAACCCGATGATCGCCAGGATCGGAATTGCATTCGCCATCGCCCTGTCAAGCAGCGGCGCCTTCGCCGACGAGCGCTTGGACGCCTACTCGGAGTGCTGGGAGAAGGTAGCCACCGCCGACGTTCCCGATGCGACGGGGAAGGCTTTGGAACGTGCGCTTGACGCTTTGGTAGACAGGGCGAACAAGGCCTGTAACCGGCTTGCCCGCGAGGCGGCCAAGACCAATGGCAAGGACGCCGTCAACGAGATGTGGCGGTACATGGAAGTCCAGTTCTACAACGCGAACCTGCGCGAGAGCGGAGACTAGACCTTCGGAGCAGCGGGTCCGGTCCGCCGTGACCTGCGCAGTAGTTCGCCGAATGACCGGGCGTTCATCAGGGCCGCTGGGCGTCCCTTTCCGTCGGTCTTACCGAGCCACGCCGCATCGGCGAGGTACTCTGCGGTGAGCCAGTCCCGGATCGCTTCCACATCGCCTTCTTCGGGCAGGGCAGCGACAACGGGCAGGTCGCTGCGCGCTGACATCTTCGCCCGCAGATGCCGGATACGGGTAACTGCGAGCCTTCCGACGGAAGCCAGCAGCATGTCCGCCACGGCAGGAAGCGGAGTCCAGGACTCCGCCCAAGCAACGAGGTCTCGGAAATCCTTGCTCGACGTCCTCATGGACGCGGTCCGCCGATGGTGATGCTTTCAGAGCCGTAACGCTCCGCAATCGCTTCTATGGCCTGCATGAGCTTGTTCCACTCTAGCGCGTCGATCGCCTGAGCGGGGATGTTCCCCGCACGGGTGCCGTAGGAGCGCACGGTGGCGGTGCTCATGCCGATCATCTGCGCGATCTCCTCCGGGGACAGGCCTGAACACCTCACCGCCCGATCCCAGGCTCCCTGCCGGATGCGTGCAAGCTCCGTCGATGTCGTCGGCCGTCCACCCATATCTTCTCCCTCTCATGATCTTCCACGAGGGTGAGGCGGCCGGCTGCAAGGACATAGAGGAAAAGGCTACGGCATGCGCGAGCGTTGTCGATTGCCCCGCCGGAAGCGACTCTGGCCTCCTGACGAACAGGAGGGACAAGCATGCTGGGTGCGATCATGCGGGCTATCAGGCGCATCTTTTCCGCGTTGCGCAGGATCCTTGGAGGCCTCTTCGGAGGCGGGGCTCCAGAGCTGCCGTCGACCGAGTTCGAAGAAGTCGTGGACGAGCAGGTCGAAGAGTTGCGGCAGGATCTCTCCGTGAAACGGCAGCCGCAGGCGCCCACGCCGACGGGGCTTGGCGGCAGGGTTTACGCCTATGCCTCAGCGGACTACTCTGCTCGGTCGAGCTGCGACCTCGACGGCATTCCCGATCATGTCGCGCTGACGCTGCTTTCGCTTTCCCGCAGAGAGCTTGCCCGACTCGCGACCGCAGGCCCTGCGGTGTGCGGCAGGTGGGCGAAGGGCGAGAAGACCGGACTCGTGGGAGTGCCTCCCTGCCGTGCTGCGCTGCCGACTCACCAGACGCGGGTGTCTCTCCCGAGAAGCCTAAAGGCAGCGGGCCCGCACCAGTGCCCGCTGCATGGGCTGCTTGAGCGCCTCGAAGACTTGGGTGAGCTTCCGGTCCTGTTCCATGCCGCAATCGGTACGGAACTTGGTCCAGGCCGACTCGTTCGCCCAGCCCAGGCTGCCGTTAGTCAGGTGAGCGCCGGATCGACCACGGTGCCCCGCTGCGCGAAGATATAGGCGACCGCTTCGGCTCATCTGAAGAGTGCCCTCCCGACGTACCAATTGTCGGCCATGTGGAACGGCGAAAGGTTCACGCCCGTAGCGTTTCAGCCTTGCTCATACACGGAGAGCGCTTCGATTTCGGCTCCGCTCCTGCAGAGGAGCCGGTGACAAGGATAGCGGCGGCGCGCGCGACTTGGTGGCGACAAGGAGAGTAAGTGTGGAAACGTTTCCACACATCCAGCGCTGTGCGGTTCCAGTCCACGGTTGTCACCGTCGACGCCTCAGGAAGAAAGTTAGTCCAGCATGCAGCAAATGCCGGTTAAGAAGCTTCAACGTCTTCTACGTAAAGTCGGCTCAGCTGCTGGATCCTCTTTTCGCGAGGATGCTTGCGAGGAGGGCGGCATCCGGCCCGCTTCCGTCCTCCAGGACCACGCCGCCCTGATTGGACGAGCCTCCTCCTGCCTCTCCAGCGCGGGATCGTCCCGGGCCATGAACCTTGACTTCAGTTAGAGCACTTAGGTTCCGAGACTCACGCCATCCTGTCGCCCGCTAAGCTTACCATGAAGCGCGGGCTTCCATGGCAACCGGCCCTTCCTTGGCCGCTGTCCAGAGCTTGAGGCCGTCGACGTCGTCGCGGGCGTTCAGCGTGAAGGACCGGTCGTCGAAGAGGGGCGACAGGCTGCGGAACTCGAACCGCGTGGGGGAGCGGCCGCGAATATCGGCTGCGAACTGTGCCAGCATGGTGGCCTGCATCGGACCGTGGACGATCAGGCCGGGGTAGCTCTCGACGTCACGTGCATAGGGCGCGTCGTAATGGATGCGGTGGCCGTTGAAGGTCAAGGCAGAATAACGGAAGAGCAGGATCTGCGTCGGTTCGACCATACGGCGATGGTGACCTTCGGGTGCGGGTTGGACGGGCTTCAAGCCGCCGCCGGGCAAATCCATTCCGCGAAAGACGATGTCCTGCCGTTCGCTGATTACGCGGCGGCCGTCCGCTTCGAACAGGTGCTCGACGGTGACGAAGCACAGCGTTCCCGAGCGTCCTTTCTTGATCAACACGTCTTTAATCCTGGAGGTGCGGGCAACGGTCTCGCCCACGCGTATGTCGTCGTGGAAGGCCATGTGTCCGCCCGCCCACATCCGTCGGGGCAACGGCACGGGCGGAAGGAAATCGCCGCGCGCGGGATGGCCGTCAGTTCCGATCTTCGCGGTCGGCACCGATGGAACGGTGAGGCAGACATGCGACAGGACGGGAATGGCAGCTCCGTTCCTGGTGTCCTCCTCGAGATCGAACGTCGCGGTGAACCGTTCCACCATGGATCGCGTTACAAGCTCCTCGCCGCGTTCCTCGCGGCCGATCCACCCGCGCAGGTGCTCGATGTCTGCTTCCATCACCGTTCTCCTGCACTACCGAGCGCGGGAACCGCGCCGTAGCTGCGCTCCTCGTCGCCGCCGAAGAGGGGCGCTGGAGCGGGATAGCTGACCGGACCTTCCGGCGTGTCTACGGTGATCCGGCGTAGATGGGGATGACGGGCAAGGCCCTCCATGTCGTTGACGGTGGCGAACGCCACGTCCGCCTTCAGGATGGCGGCGGTAGCCTCTTCCAGATTAAGAGAGGCGAAGCCTTCTGCCACTGCTTCATCGGTTTCGCTCCGGTTGGTCACGCGCGCGACGTTTGTGGCGAACCGAGCATCCCTTGCCAGTTCCGGCCGCCCGAGGAACAGGTCTGCTAGCCTCGACCATTCGCGGTCGCTCTGAACCGATATCAGAACCTGTGCGCCGTCGGCGCAGCTGAAGACCCCGTACGGGGCGATCGAAGGATGTGCCAGGCCAATCCGCTTCGGCGACTTGCCGCCTTCGTGGTTCAGGAGGGGGACGCTCAGCCAGTCGGCCATTACGTCAAACATGGAGATCGAAATGGAGCCGCCTTTTCCCGTGACGCCGCGCCTGATCAGAGCTTCGAGTATCGCGCCGTAGGCAGTGGCCCCGGTGGCGATGTCGACGACGGAAATCCCGACACGCGCCGGGCTGTCCGGCCCGCCGGTGATTGAGCACAGTCCCGTGTCGGCCTGGATCAGAAGGTCATATGCCTTGCGTTCCGCCATGGGACCGCTTTCGCCGTACCCGGAGATCGATACGGATATCAGACGCGGATAGTCTCGTGCGAGGCGCTCGTCGTCGAATCCCATCCGGGGCAGCGCTCCGGGCTTGAGGTTCTGGATCAGCACGTCAGCCTCTGAGAGAAGTTCCGCGAGGCGCGTCCTGCCGTCCGGCGTCGCGAGGTCGAGCACCAGCGATTCCTTGCCGCGGTTCAGCCATACAAAATAGCTGGACTGGCCCCTGGCCACCGAATCGTAGCCGCGCGCGAAGTCGCCTTCTGGCCGCTCGATCTTGATGACGCGCGCTCCGGCGTCCGCCAGCCTAACGCTCGCGAACGGTGCGGCTACCGCCTGTTCGATGGCTATGACCGTGAGGCCTGAAAGCGGAAGAACAGCCATGGGATCTCCTTTCGTGCCTTCAGACGTTTCGTTGGACGCCGGAGCGCGCCAGCACGCCCGGCCTTAGACGTTCGTTCGGGCCGTAGTCTTCGGCCGGATGGAAGAAGAGGCGCGGAACGGCATCCAGTCCCCCGAGCCGCTTGCGATAGGCTTCGAGGTACGTGTTGCGCCCGTCGTCGCCGACGCGGCCAGGCATGTAGACCACGAAGGGCGGAAGGACATCGAAGCCCGAATACCTGAAGAGGCCATTGTGCAGAGGCCAGAGGACCGTGAGGACGTCGCCGTCGATGCCGTCAGGCGCGTAGGTGTCGGCAGAGGTGCCAGTCGTGCACGCGACCATCGCAAGCTTGCCCTTGAACATGCCGGTGTCGTACTTGCGTCCAGCCATGTAGGCGAAGCCGCGCGCGAACACCCTGTCGGCCCAGCCCTTGAGGATGGCAGGCATGCCGAACCACCAGATCGGGAACTGGAAGATCAACAGGTCGGCCCGCTTCAGCTTCTCCATCTCGCCGACGATGTCGGGAGCGGTGCGCCCGCCGTCATAGGCTGCCGTCTGTTCCGTCGCCAGGCTGAAGAAATCCGGATTGATCAAATTGCCCTCGACGTCGGCGGGCCCGGCGACCGGTTGGAAGCCCATCGCGTAGAGGTCACTCACCACGACTTCGTGGCCCCGCGCCGTGAGGACCTCGACGGCAGTGTCCTTCATCGCCCCGTTGAAGGATTTCGGTTCCGGATGGGCGTAAACGATGAGGACGTTCAACGGGACATTCCTAGTAAGAACGGGGCAGCCCGAGCACGTGCTCGGAAACAAAGGATAGGATCAGGTTCGTGGAAATGGGCGCAACCTGGTACAGGCGCGTTTCGCGGAACTTGCGCTCTATGTCGTATTCTTCCGCGAAGCCGAAGCCGCCGTGCGTCTGGATGCAGACGTTCGCGGCCTCGTTGGACGCGTCTGCGGCCAGCATCTTTGCCATGTTGGCTTCGGCGCCGGGGTTCTCGCCGGACTCGTAGAGCGTCAGGGCCTCGCGCACCATAAGCTCCGCTGCACGCATGTTCGCGTAGGCACGCGCGATCGGAAACTGGACGCCCTGGTTCCGTCCGATCGGCTGCCCGAACACGTTCCGTTCCTTGGCGTAAGACGTGGCCTTGTCGATGAACCACTTGGCGTCGCCGACGCATTCGGCGGCAATCAGGATCCGCTCGGCGTTCATGCCTGACAGGATGTACCGGAAGCCCTTACCCTCTTCGCCGATGAGGTTTGCCGCCGGGACCTGAAGGTCGTCGAAAAAGACTTCGGTCGTCGCGTGGTTCATCATCGTGCGGATAGGGCGGATGGTCAGGCCGTTCCCCACGGCCTCCCGCATGTCGACGAGAAGGACCGAGAGGCCGTCTGTCTTCTTCATGTCCTCCTTAAGCGGCGTGGTGCGGGCAAGCAGCAGCATAAGGTCGGAATGTTCTGCCCTGCTGGTCCAGATCTTCTGTCCCTTCACGACATAGTGGCCGCCGTCGAGGCGCGCCGTCGTCTTTAGCGCGCCTGTATCCGTTCCGCTGGTCGGCTCCGTCACCCCGAAAGCCTGAAGCCTTAGCTCTCCGGTAGCGATTTTCGGAAGGTAGCGCTGCTTCTGTTCCTCGGACCCATGCCTGAGGAGCGTTCCCATCGTGTACATCTGCGCGTGGCAGGCGCCGCCATTGCAGCCGGCTCGCTGGATTTCCTCGAGCACTGCGGCGGCCGCGGAGAGCGGGAGACCGGAACCGCCATATTCTTCCGGAATGAGCAGCGACAGCCATCCGGCCTCCGTCAGGGCCGTTACAAACTCCTTGGGATATGCCATGTCCCGATCGCGGGCGCGCCAGTATTCGCCGGGAAACTGGGAGCAGAGCCTGCCTACCGCCTCGCGGATGTCTGAGTAGGATTCGAGACTCATCGTTCCAGCGTCCCTCGCATTATCGCCTGGTCGTAGCCTCCTGCGCCAAGCTTCCACAAGGACAGATGGGCGAGATCAGCTATAAAGGAATTCTATCGATGCCGTCCTCAGGAGGTGAGACGGCGCTCGTGGTCAGGAGATTTCCAGTCCAAACGCCTTTCCGCACCAGGCTCGCGATAGTAGCTGCGATCACTTGACCTGCGTAACGGGCCAGGCGCGGGACGGGCCGGTCCGTCGGGTAAGACATGATCAGCTTTCTCATGGGAACCGGATCGACGAGAGGCGCCGCCCTCAGCCTGCCGTCCTTCAGGTCGCCGTGGATCGACGCGAGGGGAAGGATCGTCATGCCGTGCCCGCTCATAACCAGCGACTTGAGCGTAGAGTAGCTGTCGGCCTCGACTCTTACGTCCAGTACGATCTCGTCATCATCTGCATACTGGTCCAGCAGCACCCGAAGTCCGTGTCCACCGCTCGGAAGAAGCAGGCGCTGCGTCGCCAGGCACGAAAACCGCACGGGCGCATCCATCGACAGATCCGAGTTGGCGGGCCCTATCAGAAAGAGTTCCTCCTCAAGGAGCGGCTGAACTCGCAGGGTCCTCGCCGACTTGGGGTCGTAGAGGATCGCAGCATCGATCTCGCCCCTCTGCATCCAGTCCAGAAGATAGCCGGAATAAGCGCTGACGACCCGCAGGGTGGCTTCGGGGTGCGCCTCGCTAAAGGCCGAAACAAGCGGCTCCGTCAGGATGTCGGACGCCGTGGGCGGCATCCCGATCGAGACGTGTCCTCGCAGCGGCGCATCGCCATCGGATGCCACCGCGCGGATTTCCTCCATTTCCGCCATTATCCGCACCGCAAGGCGGAGCACGTCCCGTCCGTGCTCGGTGACGATCATGCCGCGGCCGTGCCGGTCGAACAGGCGCACGCCCAGTTCTTCCTCCAGCATTCGGATCTGGCGACTCAGCGCGGGCTGCGCGATGTGCAGCCGGTCTGCGGCTTTGGAAAGGCTGCCGAGCTCGGCGACGTGGATGAGCGTCCTGAGTTGAGGAATGTCCATTCCTATAGAATATCGCTATATCTGATCATGCAAAAGGGTCGATGAAGAGCGGCCGCCGAAAGGGCATAGAAGCGCATCAACAACGCTCAGGGAGGCGAGCCGTGGGTGCCGCTGAAGCCATTAAACCTCTGTCCGAGGCCAGGACCCGCGACCTTGCCACGGATTGGCCGATAGCACTTTACGAGACCCTCAAGGCTGCGGGCGTTCAGCACATGTCCTATGTCCCCGACGCAGGCCATTCGACGTTGATCCGGCTCTTCAATGAAGACGCCGACGTCCGCACCAACGTTCTGACGACGGAAGAAGAGGGCGTCGCCATCTCGGCGGGCTCGTGGCTGGGTGGCAAGCGCAGCGTTCTCCTGATGCAGTCGTCGGGCGTCGGAAACTGCATCAACATGCTTTCGCTGCCGGTTCAGTCACGCTTCCCCTTCCTGACGCTCGTCACCATGCGGGGCGAGTGGGCGGAGTTCAACCCATGGCAAGTTCCGATGGGGCGCGCCACGCAGGCGTCGCTCGAAGCGATCGGGTTGACGGTGCTCCGGGCGGAAACCGGCGCGGATTTGATCGACACCGTGGAACAGGCCGCCACGATGGCCTTCGATGCAGATCAGCAGGTGGCAGTGCTGATCGGCCAGCGCCTCTTGGGCAAGAAGAAGTGGTAACAGGATGACAACGATGGACCGCAGGCAAGCCGTGAAGAAGCTTCTCGACGCACGCCAGGGCGCGCTGGTCGTCACCGGACTTGGATCGCCGAGCTACGACGTTCACGCGGCCGGGGACCGCGACGACAACTACTATCTCTGGGGCGCGATGGGCGGTGCAGCGCTCGTCGGGCTTGGTCTCGCACAGGCGCAGCCCGAAAAGCGCGTAATAGTGATCACGGGCGACGGCGAGCAGCTCATGGCGTTCGGTTCGATTGCAACCATCGCGGTGGCGCGGCCGGAAAATCTGGATCTCATCGTGCTCGATAACCAGCACTTCGGGGAGACGGGCATGCAGGCGAGCCACACCGGAAGCGGCATTGCTTTTGACAGGATCGCGGCCGCCGCGGGGTTCGCCGAGACGGCGGAACTGCGCTCCTTGGAGGAGGTGGACAAGCTTGCGGAGAAACTAAAGGAGCATGCCGGAGGGCCGCGTCTCTTCGTGCTGAAGATCGCTGCCGAAAACCTCCCGCGATCCTTGCCGCCTCGTGACGCGACCTTCGTGAAGAACCGCTTCCGGGCGCATCTCGGCCTGGCGACCTGCTGATCGGGGGAGCAGAGGGATGCAGACGTTCCAGAACACCGTCGGCGGACGCCTGCGTCCCGTCAAGGATACCTTCGAGTCCTTCGACCCGTTCACGGGCAAGGCCTGGGCCTTGATCCCTCAGGAGGGTAAGAAGGAAGTCGACGAGGCGGTCGCCGCCGCGAAGTCGGCCTTCCGCTCTCCAGAATGGGCAGGGCTGACGGCAAGCGCGCGCGGCAAGCTGCTCGTCAGGCTTGCTGACGAGATCCTGGCCGACGCGGACCGTCTCGCGGCCCTCGAAACGCGCGATAACGGCAAGCTCATCTCCGAGATGTCCGCGCAGGTCCGTTACCTCACTGAATGGTTCCGCTACTTCGGTGGTCTTGCCGACAAGATCGAAGGCTCGGTTCTTCCGATCGACAAGCCGGGCATGTTCGCCTACACGCGCCACGAGCCGATCGGCGTGGTCGCCGCGATCGTGCCATGGAACTCTCCGCTCCTCCTGCTCACGTGGAAGCTCGCGCCGCTTCTGGCTGCTGGAAACACCGTCGTCATCAAGCCGTCGGAGCACACTTCGGTTTCCACGCTGGAATTCGTGAAGCTCTTCGAGAAGGCGGGCTTTCCTTCCGGCGTGGTCAACACCGTCACGGGAATGCCGCTCGACGTCGGCGTTCCGCTCGTTTCCCATCCCGATGTAGCCAAGATCGCTTTCACCGGAGGCGAGGCAGGCGGCGTCGCGGTCTACAAGGCGGCAGCCGAAGGCCTGAAAACGGTCACGCTAGAGCTGGGCGGCAAGTCCGCCAACATCGTCTTCGAGGACGCCAACATCGAGAGCGCGGTGAACGGTGCGATCTCCGGCATCTTCGCCGCAAGCGGCCAGACCTGCATTGCGGGATCGCGCTTGCTGGTCCACCGGCGTATCCACGACCAAGTCGTCGAGGGGGTAGTCAGGCTCGCGGGCAGCGCACGGATCGGCAACCCGGCGCTTGCTGAGACACAGGTGGGTCCTATCACCACGCAGGCCCAACGCGAGAAGGTCCTGTCCTACATCGAGATGGCACGGGGCGAGGGCGCGGAATGCGTCCTCGGCGGAGCGGTCCCGGGGGCGGCTGACCTCCAGGACGGTTGGTTCGTGCAGCCGAGCATCTTCACGGGCGTGCACAACCGAATGCGCATCGCGCAGGAAGAAGTGTTCGGCCCGATACTTTCGGTAATCCCCTTCGAAGACGAGGAAGAGGCATTCGCCATCGCCAACGACAGTCCGTACGGCCTGGCTGCGGGCCTTTGGACGGCGGACATTGGCCGCGCCCTTCGCGGAGCTGCCGCCATGCAGGCGGGCACTGTCTGGATCAACACCTACCGGGCGGTCAGCTACATGGCGCCTTTCGGCGGGTACAAGCGCAGCGGCGTCGGCCGTGAAAGCGGGCAGGAGGCCATCAACGCCTACCTGCAGACCAAGACGGTGTGGATCGACACGGTCGGAAAGACCGCCAACCCGTTCGTGATCCGGTAGGTGCAGCCGTGCAGCCGCGCGTCGTCATTGTCGGTGGTGCGATAGTCGGCAGCTGCGTCGCCTATTTCCTCCGCATGTCGGGTTTCGAAGGGGCGGTAACCGTTGTCGAGCAGGACCCGAGCTACCGCAGGTCCTCCACCTCACTGTCTGCAGCCTCGATCCGGACCCAGTTCGGCACGCCCGTCAACATCCACATGAGCCTCTTCGGCGCCGAGTTCCTGCGGACAGTGAAGTCCCGTTTCGGACCCGAGGCCGACGTTGGCTTCGTGGAGCGGGGTTACCTGATCCTCGGCGGACCGGAGACGGTCGAGGCGAGGCGTGCAGGGGCCGCCATGCAGCGGTCGCAGGGGGCAGATGTTTCCGTTCTTTCTCCTCAGGAGACCGCAGCGCGCTTTCCCTGGATCAACACGGACGGGCTTGGGATCGCCACCACTGCCGAGCATCATGAGGGCTGGTTCGACGCCTGGGCGCTGCTGTCGCTTGTCCGGCGCGGGGCGAAGGACCTGGGAGTGGATTACGTCCATGCCAAAGCTTCCGCCATCGCGATCACGGCGGGACGGGTAACGGGCGTGAAGCTCGATGACGGATCGGTTCTTCAAGCGGACTGGTGCGTGAACGCCGCAGGACCCGGATCAGGCCGCCTGGTCCGAAGCGTTGGGATCCACCTTCCGGTGGAACCGCGCAAGCGTACCGTCTTCAGCATCAAAGCTCCGCTGGACAGGAGCGGCTTCCCAATGCTCTTCGACGTCTCGGGCGCCTGGATAAGGCCTGAAGGCGAGGGCTTCATCTGCGGCATCGCGCCGCCGGAGGATGAGGATCCGGACGCCACCGACGATTTCGATGCCGCGCACGAACTGCTTGAGAACGCGCTCTGGCCTGCGCTTGCACACCGGGTGCCCGCGCTGGAAGAGCTGAGGGTGGAAAGCGCCTGGGCGGGGCACTACGAGGTCAACACGCTCGACCATAACGGCGTGATCGGCTTCCACGACGAGGTGGCCAACCTGATCTTCGCGACAGGGTTCTCCGGCCACGGCGTGATGCATGCCCCCGCGACCGGCCGCGGTGTCGCCGAACTGATTACGCGTGGCGCGTTCCGCTCGATCGACCTTTCGGCGTTGGGCTATCATCGGGTCAGGAGCGGTACGCCGCTGCACGAAACAGTTGTGTACTAAACTTGGGAAGGACCAGGACATGAACCATACAGGCAAGATTGCCGTCATCACCGGCGCCGCCCGCGGCATCGGTAGGGCATGCGCGGAGCGCCTGCTCGCAGACGGGGCCAAGGTGGTGATGGCCGACATCGACGAGGGGGGAGTGAAGGCCGCTGCGGCCGAACTGGGCACCGAGGAGCATGTCCGGAGCGTGCGGACCGATGTCAGCCAGAAGGATCAGGTAGAGGCCTTGATCGAGGAAGCGGTCAAGGCGTTCGGCCGTATCGACATCATGGTCAACAACGCCGGCATCGCTATGGTCCAGGATTTCCTCGAGGTGACAAAGGCAGACTATGACAAGGTTCTGTCGGTGAACCTTGAAGGCGCCTTCTGGGGAACCCAGGCGGCCGGACGGCAGATGATCAAGCAAGGCGGAGCCGGAGTGATCATCAACATGTCCTCTATCAATTCCGGTCTCGCGAACCCGCGGGTCGCCACCTACGCGATCACGAAGGGTGGCATGAACCAGATCACCGGCACCGCGGCCGTGGCTTTCGCTCCACACGGCATCCGCGTGGTGGGCGTTGGACCGGGCACCATCGATACCGACATGATCCACACAGGTTTCGTTTCGGACGCTTCGGTCAAGGGAATCCTGTCCCGAACGCCGCTCGGCAGGTACGGCACGGCAGCCGAGGTGGCCTCCGTTGTGTCGTTCCTCGCGAGTGATGACGCCTCGTACATCACAGGCGAGACGATCTATCCCGACGGCGGACGGCGTGTCCTCAATTACACGGTACCAGTGAAGGAACAGGGATGACCATCTTCAACAAACTGCATCACATCTGCATCGTCGTTCACGACATCGACGAGGCGCAGGCGTATTACGAAGGGATCGGCATCGGTCCATGGGAAGCGTATCCCCCTCTGGCCGAGTACGAAGAACTCGACGTTCCCAGCCCCGAGGGCTTCAGGGCCATGCAGTACCGCGTCTGCAACCTTCCCGACATCCAGATCCAGCTCTGTCAGCCAAGCGAACATCCTTCGCCGCAGCGCATCCATTTGGATTCGAAAGGCGAGGGGGTATTCCATCTTGGCTTCGAGGTGCCTGACGCCGATGCTGCCGAGGTCCTGGCTAACAACGCTGGACTGTCGACATTCATGCGCGGCCGTCGTGAAAACAGGACTGGGTTCACGTATTACGATTCAGCCGACAAGGGCGGCGCAGTCACGCTACTGACGCGCGCCACGAACCTTCCCGGCAAGTGAACTGCAGGATCTCGGTGAACAGCACCCTCCGCCAGCCAGCAGTCCTCGCTGGCTCGTTTCGGTCCGCATGGGCGGGCGGAAAGGACGTAATCGGAGATGCGTCACGCGACCAGTTCAGGAGTTCACGGCAACGGGGACAGGATCCCTGCGTGTCCCGCATCTCGTTCAGCTTTTCCAAAAGGAACCTGCCGCCCGTCATGATGATGTGCGCTTCCAGGAGTTCCACCGCACGGACGGTGTCCTTCGCCTCGCAGAACTCGGAGCTGCTAATGCTCCCGGTCTGATGGCTTGTTGAGTTCGGCAAGAGACACCATCAATCGGGTGTACCGTTCAAGCTGGTGCTGGATCCTGGCTGGCATGTCCAGAGTGGCTCTCCGCCCCGAGGGCCTATAGAGCGAGCGATGAAGTTTCCAGTTCAGCTCCGATATGAACTCGTCGTCCTGCCCGCTCTCCTCATGAGGCTGGGCGCGCCTCCCGACGACAATGCCGAAATAGTGAGGTACTAGTCGTGAGGCGGTCCAAGCTTTGACTGCTTCCTGAGGTAACACGGCGCATCAATCTCAGGCACGCCGTGCTGATTTGGATTGGTTCTATTTTACGAGCGGGCAGCTACCCTCTTCGAGAGGACGAAAAGCTTGTGCGGCCGGGGTTGTCGACACAACGTCGTAATAGTCCCACGGGCCTTCCGATTTCTCCGGGGACTTCACCCTGAAAAGATAGGAGTCGTGGATCTTACGGCCGTCGACCCGAACCTCACCTTGGCCAAACAGAGGATCGTCCGTCGGAAGCTCCTTCATTTTCGCCACGACGGCTGCTCCATCATCCTTGTCGCCCAACGCCTCCACTGCCTTCAGGTAGTGCAGAACGGCCGAATACACGCCTGCGTGTGTCATCACAGGCTTGTTGGGACCACCGGCCTCTTCATAACGCTTAGTCCACTCGCGGGTCTGATCGTTCAGATCCCAGTAGAAACTTTCCGTCAGAACCAGCCCTTGCGCGTCCTGTAGCCCTATCCCATGAACGTCTGTGATGAACACTAACAAACCAGCAAGCGTCTGCCCGGCTTGGACGATTCCGAATTCGGATGCCTGTTTGATCGAATTGATCGTATCCCCACCGCCGTTTGCCAACCCGATCACCTTCGCTCCGGATGACTGTGCCTGAAGCAGGAATGATGAGAAGTCGTTACCCGGAAATGGATGCCTCACGGAGCCCACAACGGTACCACCAAAAGCTTCAACAACCGCAGAGGTATCGCGCTCCAGCGCATGACCGAAAGCGTAGTCGGCCGTCAGGAAAAACCACGAGTCGCCGCCATCTTCAACAACCGCACGACCGGTGCCATTAGCAAGCTGCCAGGTGTCATAGGTCCAGTGGATGGTATTGGGTGAGCAGAGCGAGCCAGTGAGATCAGAGGATGCAACGCCGGAACCGAGAAATACCTTATTCATTTCACGGCTTGCGTCGTGTACCGTCAAGGCTGCTGATGTATTCGGCACATCGACGATGACATCGACATTTTCTACAGCATACCATCGGCGTGAGATCGCCGAAGCTACGTCTGCCTTGTTTTGGTGGTCGGCAGCGATGATCTCAACGTTGATGCCCTTTCCGGCAGCGTCGAAGTCTTCAACCGCCATGCGTGCAGCAACCACAGAACCCTCTCCGGACATATCCGTGTAGATTCCTGATCTGTCATTGAGCACCCCTATCTTGATGTCCATCGCGTCGGCCGGAGCAGCAATTAAGGTTGCCACTACCGATCCGACAAGCACGCTGTTCAGTGTCATGTCCACTCCTCCAAAAACGGCGCGTCGACGCGCCTCCTCGCTAAAAACCGCTTCTAGCGGCCTGTATCCCAGATGATCACATCGCCCCTTCATCGGTGATCATGCCGACAATCCCTTCCAAAGTAGGTCTGAAGATGCAGGGAAGCTTTAGGTCTTGTGGTTAGAAAGCGTGGAAAGTTGTTCAGTCTACTTTTAGGGGCAGCTCCAATGTGGACGAGACCTGCATGATCAGGCCTGTGCACCAAACTATTCACGCCACACCAATAGGCGTGAAGTAAAAAGGCTTTTAGCCTGCAGCCTGTCAGGCATCCAGAAACGCATTTGATTAACCGGTATAACGAAATTGTATATCGGCAGCGCAGCCTCGAAGCCCTTGGAGTGCTGATGGTGGCCGGGGAGAATACGTAGCGCCCTGGAGCGCACCCCATTTTGACCGGACACGCGGCATAGCTGATAAGGCATAGGCATACGCCTATGAGTAAGACTATGTCCAAAGCCTCTGACGCTCCGTTCAGCAGGGTCGAAGTCATCACATC
>NZ_JAGIYY010000005.1 GCF_017813335.1 Tianweitania sediminis
TGGATCGACGACTACTGTGAAGTCCACCCGCACTCCGGTCTCAAGTTCCGCTCACCACGCGAGTTCCTGCGCCTCAGTGCTTAAACCAACCGCCGCCTGTCCGGTGAAACGGGGTCAACTCCACGCCCCTTTTTTCTGGAGGAGTGCCACAGGAGCGAGGCGATCTGCTCGCGGGTGTACCAACTCGTCCGCTTGCGGCGGGCGTGCTTCGGGAGGTCTCAGTAGAGCGTGACGGTCTCGCACTTCTGCTCGGCCATCGCGAATTACTGCGGACTGGAGGTCCTGCAGGTGCCTCGCCCTAGACGGCTGTCTGAGCAACGGCTACCTGCCGCCGGACGAGATGGGGCTGGACGAGGACACCCCGATGGAAGGCAGCGCCTGAGACGGTGGCTGCCGCCGCAGAACCCGTAGGTCAGCGGCGGCTTTTACGTGAGGCTCAGATAAAGGGCAATTTACACTGGCCACGCGGCACGTTGTTGGGCTGGAACGTATTGTCAGTCGCGCGGTATGACCGAAGCGGTCGCAGCACCATTGCCCATGCCGGAAACCTACGCGGGGGCGCTGTTGCCCCGCTGCTCCTGATGGCCGCTACGGCGAATTGCCGTAGGCCCGCCCACTCCTGCGCTCGAACCGATCCTCGCGAGATCCTTTCGCCGTTTCCAGCTTCAGGAAACAACAGTGGTCGATACTTCGCGAAGCAGGCACCAGGACATGACGCGGCCTGTTTCGGAAATCGCAGAGGATCTCGTTGCAAATGTTGCGAGGATCGACCGGCTGCTGAACGACGCGGAACTGACCGCCTGCATCGAGAGTGCGGTAACTGGTTCCCCTGAAAAGGTAACTCAGGACGCGATCGACCGCCTTCTGTCCGCCCGGCGTGCTTCAGCGTTGATGGCTGCTAGCTTCGGCCGAAGTGTCCGTCCCCGCGTATGCCATGGCAAAGCTTTGCAGGAAGCCCGGCATGAGATGGATTGCGGCCACGCATCTTTGCGCAGGCTGCTGGCGGGCCTCGTCGAGAGCATGGGACTACGAAGATCGTGGGCCACCGCGACCTGTCACCGACATGAACCGCGACGGCAGGATCTCGCCGTGCGAATGCAAGCGCCTATTTCGCCGTAACAGTCGACTTCACGAACAAGGCACAAGCACTGCCCGGACTTGGGTCGCTGTCTGAGCCGATACATATCGTCTTGAGAGTAAGCCTTACTCACCAATTCTAAAAGTGCGAGGAACGGCGACTCAACTCTGTTGCATAGGCATCTGTCCTGTGCTTCCTTGCTGTACCACAAGATGCATGAGAGAGGGCATGTTGTTGATGAGGGAAGCTCACCGAGTTTTGACAGCTGATGCCTAGCGTGGCGGAGCTTGATGCGTCACGGAGTTGGCAGCGTCGAAAATCGCACCGCCGCAGCGAGATCTTGGACGCGGCTCGTGCGTGTCTGGAGGAGGTGGGCCAGAACGGAGCGTCGGTCGAAATGATAGGCCGCCGAGCTGGTGTTTCTGAGGCTACCGTCTACAAGTATTTCCGCACCAAGCACGAGCTGCTTGGTGCGGTCATAGAGGCATGGATGGTACCGGTCATCGAAGAGCTGCGCGTGGATGTCGAGGCGACAAGCTCGATCGAGGCTCGCTTGTTTGTGTTGGCGCGCCGTCATCTGGCGGAAATGCAACGCAATCCGCGCATCCACGAGGTGGTTTATCGCGAGCTTCGCTGGGCCGATTATCGAGGTTCAGCCTTCCACCGTTACAACCAGCTTTACGCAGGCATCTTCCGGTCGATTTTCGAAGCGGCGATTCAGAAGGGGGAACTGGCCGCGGATCTCGATATTGCGCTTTGTCGAGACCTTTTTTACGGCGGGCTTGAGCATCTGGGCCAGCGGACGTTCTTTGCCGGCCGCTCGGTTGATCTCGACCAAATGGCGCGCACCTATTCGCAGATCCTTCTGCGGGGATGGTTGCCCGGTTCGGACAAGCCGAGTCATGCCGAGAGAATTGAGCGCGCGGTCGTCGCGCTTGAGCGGCTTGCCGCCTCAAGTCGCGTCGCGGCGAACTCGGCTTAGCGCAGGGGGAAAGCGTGTCGATCATCCAATCGAAGACAATCGCGGAGAGCGCTCAGTTCAGGGCTAACCGACAAGGGCATATCGACCTCATTGAGGAATTCCGTTGCTTGGAGGAAAAGGTGCGGCAGCGGTCGGAGAAGGCGCGACCTCGGTTCGAGGCCCGCAACCAGATCCCTCCGCGTGACCGCGTTGATCTTCTTCTCGATCGCGACTCGCCATTTCTCGAATTGTCCACGCTCTGCGGCTTCGGAATGCACGATGATGACGGGCAGGACGAGGTTTATGGCGGCGGCATAATCGTAGGCATCGGCATGGTTTCGGGCGTGCGCTCGATGGTGCTTGCTAGCGATTCAGGGATCAAGGGCGGCGCGATGCATCCTATGGGTGTCGAAAAGCTGATCCGCGGACAGGAGATCGCTCTCGAGAACAAGCTGCCTCTCATCCAGCTCGTCGAGAGCGCCGGTGCCAACCTGGCAAGGCAGTCTGAGATCTTTGTACGTGGCGGCAAAATGTTCGCCAATCTGGCGAAGCTGTCGGCCGCAGGCATACCTGTTGTTGCGGTAGTCAACGGATCATCGACCGCCGGTGGCGCATACCAGCCGGGTCTTTCTGATTATGTGGTGATGGTGCGCGGGCGCTCGCACGTGTTTCTCGCCGGGCCGCCGCTCCTTAAAGCGGCGACGGGCGAGATCGCCGACGCGGAGGACCTGGGTGGCGCCCAAATGCATTGCGAGGTTTCTGGTCTAGGCGAGTACATGGCCGAGGATGACGTCGATGGGATCCGCATCGCGCGCGAGATCATGGCCAGTTTGGCGTGGAACGACAGCCTTCCCATGGGCCTCGAGCATAGCTTCAAGCCGCCGCGCTATGATGCGGAGGAGCTGTTGGGGGTCGTGCCGGTCGACTATCGCACGCCCTACGACGTCCGCGAGGTCATCGCGCGGATAGTCGATGACTCCCGTTTCCTGGAGTTCAAGCCGGGCTATGGTCCCATGACCGTCACGGGACATGCCGCCATCGAAGGGCAGCAGGTATCCATTATTGGCAACAACGGTCCGATCGACGCGAACGGTTCTGTCAAGGCGGCGCAGTTCATCCAGCTCTCCTGCCAAACAAACCGGCCGCTGATATTCCTGCAGAACACAACGGGCTACCTGGTCGGGATCGAAGCTGAGCGTGCTGGCATCGTCAAGCACGGGGCTAAGATGATCCAGGCGGTGACAAATGCGAACGTGCCCAAACTCACGCTTCAGATTGGCGCGTCATTCGGCGCGGGCCACTACGGCATGTGCGGTCGATCCTTCGAGCCGCAGTTCCTGTTCTCCTGGCCAAACAACCGAATTTCCGTCATGGGCGGCGAGCAAGCCGCCAAGGTGATGACCATTGTCGGTGAGGACGGAGCGCGTGCCCAAGGACGCGAGCCCGACCACAATAAACTCTCGGCACAAGCGAAGCGCATCGCCGACAGCTATGCTCGCGAGTCGACGGCGCTGTTTGCGACCGCGCGTCTGTGGGACGACGGGCTGATCGACCCGCGCGATACGCGACGCGTCCTTGCCTTCTGTCTGCGCACGGCGATAGAGGGTCGCCGGCGCACCACCTATCCAAACAGTTTCGGCGTGGCGAGGATGTAGGCAGATGGAAAGCCAGAGGATCCTCGTCCGCACCCAGCGCCTGCGCCACGTCTTGAAAATCACTCTCGACGATCCGGTTACAAAGAACGCGTTGAGTCACGAGCTTGTACACCAATTGTTAGGGGCGCTGAACGCGATTCGGGATGATCGGACAATCCGCGCAATTGTGCTCCGCGGCGCGAACGGAGCCTTTTGCGCAGGCGCCGACCTGAAGAGTGCCTTCGCGGACTTAGGTAGCCCGGCCGCCGACGGGTCAAACGATCCGATTTACCGTGCCAACCGGAAAGGGGGCGAGCTGTTCGCGGCCATCAACTCCCAGCCGCAGACGGTGATCGCGGTCGTCGATGGGCCGGCATACGGAGGTGGGTTCGGCATGGTCTGCTGCGCCGATGTCGTCCTCTGCACCACCCGCGCAAGGTTCGCGCTCTCCGAAACCAGTCTGGGTATACCCCCTGCGCAGATCGCTGCCTATGTCGTGGCACGCCTTGGTCAGGCCCGCGCCCGTAGGCTTGCTTTAACGGCCTCCCGCATCGACGGGCGGCAGGCGTGGCAGATTGGGCTCGCCGATCTGGTGTTCGATAATGCCGACGCGCTAGAGGAGGCTCTGATTGGGATACTCAACGATATCGGGCGTTGCGCTCCAGGCGCGCTTGCCGTCACGAAAGACCTGATCCTCGGCGACCGCGACCTGCCTACACAGATGATGGACAGAGCTGCGAAGGCATTCACCGCCTGCATACGTAGCGCCGAAGGCGCGGAAGGAATTGCCGCCTTCAGCGAGAAACGGCCCGCAGCTTGGGTGGAGAAGCTTTCATGAGCGGGCGCATCGAAAAGATCCTTGTGGCCAATCGTGGCGAGATCGCTTGCCGCATCATACGTTCAGCCCGTGCGAAGGGCATCGCCACGGTCGCAGTCTATTCGGACGCCGACAGGGACGCCCTTCATGTGGCGATGGCGGACGAGTCAGTCCGGATCGGCCCTCCGCCGGTTCCGCAGAGCTATCTGAAGGGCGATCACATCATCGAGGCGGCCTTGCGTACTGGCGCCGACGCCGTTCATCCCGGCTACGGCTTCCTTTCCGAGAATGCCAGTTTCGCTGAAGCCGTCTCGTCGGCCGGTCTCGTGTTCATTGGCCCCTCGCCAGAAGCCATCCGCGCGATGGGGGACAAGGCCGAAGCCAAGCAGCGGATGATTGAAGCAGGCGTGCCTTGCGTGCCCGGATATCAGGGCGGCGACCAGAGCGAAGAGCGGCTCCTGGCCGCCGCAAGGGAGATCGGCTTTCCCGTAATGCTCAAGGCCTCAGCCGGTGGCGGTGGACGGGGTATGCGGCTTGTGGCGGAAGAAGCCGCGTTTGCGCGCCTCCTGCGGACTGCAAGATCTGAGGCTCAGAACGCCTTCGGCGACGAACGGATGCTGATAGAAAAGGCCGTGGTGAAGCCGCGCCACATCGAGATCCAGATCTTCGGCGACGCGGCGGGCAACTTGATCCACCTCGCCGAGCGAGACTGTTCGATCCAGCGCCGTCACCAGAAAATCGTCGAGGAGGCTCCGTCTCCGGGGGTGACGCCGCGAATGCGCAAGGCAATGGGCGAGGCCGCCATCAAGGCAGCCGCGGCTCTGGCCTATCAGGGCGCCGGCACGGTCGAGTTTCTTCTTGATGCGGATGGCAGTTTCTACTTTCTCGAGATGAACACTCGTCTGCAGGTGGAACACCCCGTTACCGAGTTGATCACGGGTCTGGATCTCGTCTCAATGCAGATCGACGTCGCTGAGGGACTGCCGCTGCCGCTTTCGCAGGACGAAGTGACGATAAGTGGCCACGCTATCGAGGTGCGCCTTTATGCCGAAGATCCGGTCGGCGATTTCATGCCGCAGACCGGGCGCGTAAAGGAATGGATCGCGCCGCAAGGACCCGGCGTCAGGGTCGATCACGGCCTTCGGGCGGGCACTGAAGTCAGCGCCTTCTACGATCCCATGCTTGCCAAGATCATTGCCTGGGGCAAAAATCGCGAGGAAGCACGCCGTCGTCTCCTCAGGGCTCTCGCCGACACACGGATTTTCGGCTTGACGAACAACCGGTCCTTCCTGATGGATGCGCTGGCGGCACAGACCTTCATCGACGGTAAAGCCACGACAGCTTTCATCGAGGAAACGTACCCGGACGGCTACGGCGCGAATGAGCCGCCTGCTGACTATTTGAAAGCGCTTGCGGCGGCATGGTTCTGCCGCGATGCCGCCTGGCGGAACAATAGATGGTCCCGCAGCAGGGTGAAGCTCACCGTCGGTGAGGGTGAGCCCGAATGGTTCGCGGTCGAAAAGGGCCTTGAGGAGATGCACGTCGTGTCACTCCTAGGGGAGCGCCGGAGCATCGCCCTTCTTTCGGCAAAAGGCGGCGTCTTGCACTACCGCGAGGCGAACGTGACGCACGCCGTGCCCTTTCATGCAACTGAGGACGAGATCGTGCTGGTGACAGGTGTCGCGCAATGGCGGATACGTGACGTTACGATGGTCGCGCCTGCCGCACTCGAGGCCGACTCGGCCGGGGGAAGCGTTCGGGCTCCCATCACGGGCATGGTCATCTCGCTGGAGGTAACCGAGGGCCAAAGGGTCGAGCGCGGCCAGGTCCTGGCGACGCTCGAAGCAATGAAGATGCAGCACATAGTAATGGCGCCTGTCGCCGGTCTGGTCGGCACGGTGGCGATCGCGGAGGGCGCCCAGATCTCGGCACGTGACCTCATCGTAGAGATCATTGAGGAGGGGGCGTGACGACCATACGCATCGGCGGTGCAACAGGTTTCTGGGGCGATTCCTCGATAAGCCTTCCGCAGCTTCTGAAAGGCGGCGGGATCGATTATCTCGTCTTCGACTATCTCGCGGAGATTACTATGTCGATCATGGCGAGAGCCCGCGCCAAGGATGAAAATGGAGGGTTTGCAGCCGATTTCGTTTCGCTTATCGCCGCGCATCTGCCCGAGATAGCGAGGCAGAAAGTCAAGATCGTGAGCAATGCGGGCGGGGTCAATCCGCGCGCCTGCGGGCGGGCTCTGGAAAAGGCGATCAACGATGCCGGCCTAGATGTGAAAGTCGCGGTGGTTTTGGGCGACGACCTGGCGCCCCGGCAGGACGAGTTCCGAAAAGGCGGCACGCGCGAGATGTTCACTGGAGAGCCGATGCCGGAGAAGCTGTGGAGCTTCAACGCCTATCTGGGTGCACGTCCGATCGCTGCTGCACTCGGCCGTGGCGCCGATATCGTCATCACCGGGCGCTGCGTTGATAGCGCCGTGACGCTCGGCGCCTCCCTGCATGCCTTCGGCTGGCCGCTGGACGATTACGATCGACTCGCATCCGCTTCGCTGGCCGGACACATTCTGGAATGCGGAGCTCAAGCAACGGGCGGCATTCATACAGACTGGGACAAGACCGGCGACTGGGCGACAATCGGCTATCCGATCGCCGAGATCGGAGAGGACGGCAGTTTCGTCGTCACCAAACCTAAAGGCACCGGGGGGCTTGTTTCCGCCGGAACGGTCAGCGAACAGCTCCTCTACGAGATTGGTGACCCGTCGGCCTATCTCCTGCCGGACGTGACCTGCGATTTCACGCAGGTCGAGATCGAGGAAATTGGGCCGGACAAGGTTCGGGTTACGAAGGCGCGCGGTCGGGCGCCGACCGCCACCTACAAGGCGAGCGCCACTTATCAGGATGGCTTCCGCGTCGGAATGTACTTGACGATCGGTGGCATCGATGCCGTGGCGAAGGCAAAAAAGGTAGCCGACGCCACGTTGCGACGCTGCGCGCGGCTCTTGGAAGAACAAGGGGTCGCCCCTTTCAGCGAGACGAGCGTCGAAATCATCGGGTCGGAATCGGCCTATGCTTTTCGGTCGCGCACCATGGCTACCCGCGAGGTCGTGCTGAAGGTGGCCGCCAAGCACAAGGCTCAGGCGCCGCTCGGAATGCTGGTGCGCGAGTTGACCTCGTCGGGCACGTCCATGGCGCCGGGCATCACCGGCATGGGAGGCAACCGGCCGAAGATATCACCTCTGATTCGCCTGTTCTCCTGCCTTGTGCCGAAGGGCGAGGTGCTGGCTTCGATCGAGTTCGACGGCCGCAGCTTCGAGGCGCCGGCGCCAATGGAAGATGTTGCCGTCCCCCCCCGCGTTCGAGATAGCGCAACCGAGGATGCCGAGACGATCGAAGATCCGGTCGAGGTTCCTCTGGTGAGGCTCGCCTTTGGTCGCAGCGGCGACAAGGGCAACCACGCCAACATCGGCATCAAGGCGCGCGAGCCGCGTTTTCTGCCCTATATCCGCGCAGCTCTGACGCCAGACGTCGTCGCAGGCCATTTCGAGCATTTCGGCGTCGCTGCTGTGCACCGATACGACCTCCCGGGGATACACGCACTCAATTTTCTGCTGGAGGACGTCCTTGGAGGCGGCGGTATCGCCTCGCTGCGCAACGATCCGCAGGGGAAGGCCTATGCCCAGATCCTGCTCGACCTTCCAATACCTCTCCCTTCGGCCTTGGCGCGCGAGTTGGACAGGCTGCCGCCGTGATGAAGAACATGGCGGAGGAGAACTGCCGCAGATAATGCATGAGAGCGATAGGAGGATCGCCCGAATGTCGAAAGTGCTTTACGGACCACAGCCGCAGGAAGCGAGCGTCGCCGAGATGTTCGCCGCTACCGCTGCGCGGCACCCGCATCTCCCCTTCGCGGCCTATCGCCAGCGAGGGGCGGGGCCGTTCGTCGAGCTGAGCTACGGCGAGGCGCTGAAACGTGTTCTGGAACTGCGTGCGGCATATCGCGATGCAGGATGGGGTCGCGGCGCGCGAGGCGCCATCCTAACTGGTAATCGCCCTGAGTTCTATCTCCACTACCTCGCTCTGAACGGGCTGGGCGTGTCAATCGTGCCGCTCAATCCAGAGGCCCGGCCGAACGAGATGCTCTATATAATTGAGCATTCCGAGGCTGCTTTCATAGTCGCGGCGGACTATTGCCGCGCGGCGTTGGCTGAGGCTCTGGCTGGGGCGGATCGCAAACTGCCGATTATAGAAGCGTCCGATTACCAGTCGGGCATTGCGCGCTCGCAGGGACCGGGCGGCGACCCGGTTGTGGATCTATCAGCAGAGGCAGCGATCCTCTACACATCAGGCACGACGGGGAGACCCAAAGGATGCCTCCTATCCAACCGATACTTCGTCGAGGCCGGTCGCTTCTATGCGTCCTGGCAAGGAAGGCTGGCCATGCAAGAGGGCAAGGAGCGCCTGCTCAACCCTCTTCCGCTCTTCCATATGAACAATCTCGTGGTGACCACCACAGCGCTGATCTCGTGCGCCGGCTGCAATGTCATGATCGACCGTTTCTCGCCAACGCGCTGGTGGACCGACTGCAAGGAGTCGGAGGCGACACTCATCCACTACCTTGGGGTGATGCCCGCGCTGTTGCTGGCGATGCCGGGCTCGGATGTCGAGCGCGAAAACCTGGTTCGTGCTGGTGTAGGAGCGGGCGTTGATCCCAAGCATCATCGAGCATTTGAGCAACGCTTCGGCTTCCCGCTTTTGGAGTTGTGGGGCATGACAGAAGTTGGTCGGGGCTTCATCGACAATTTCGAGCCCCGGCAAGTAGGAACGCGCGCGTTTGGCCGCCCCGCCGGTACTATGCGCGCACGCGTGGTCGACGACGCCATGAACGATGTGGACGCTGGCACGCCCGGTGAGCTTCTCGTTCAATCTGATGACGAGGATCCGCGCCGAGCCTTCTTCTCCGGCTACCTAAAGGACGAGGCAGCGTCCGGCGCGGCCTGGCACGACGACTGGTTTCGCACCGGGGATGTGGTGCGACAAGACGAGAGCGGCATGCTTTACTTCGTCGACCGTAAGAAGAACATCGTGCGTCGGTCCGGCGAGAATATCGCCGCCGCGGAGGTCGAAGCCTGCCTTCAGGCGCATCCGAAGGTCGTACAGGCCGCCATCATCGCCGTTCCGGACGATTTGCGGGAGGAGGAGGTGTTCGCCTGCGTCGTGCTGAAGGGCGACATGCCAGGTGATGCGGCGACGGCGCACGAACTCTTTGAATGGTCGCTGGGTCGGCTCTCCTACTTCAAGGCTCCAGGCTACGTCTGCTTCCGCAAAGACCTGCCGACCACCGGAACCCAGAAGATCCAGAAAGCGCTAATTTTTGCTGAAGAGGAGAATCCGGTCCAATTGGCCGACACATACGATTTCAGAGATCTGAAGCGTAAGGCTCGAGTAGAATGCCCCGTTTGTTCCATGGAGCAGGCCCGATGAATACCTTGGTGAAGACGATCGACGGCTTGAACACTTGGGTGGGCCGGGTTGTCGGCTGGGTGATGATCTTCATCATGCTGTTGACGGTTTATGACGTAATCGCCCGCGGTTTGTTCAGTGCCCCGGTGCTATGGGCGTTTGATGTATCAGTGCAGCTCTTCGCTTTGCATTTCATGATAACAGCGGCCTATGCGCTGCTTCACAACGAGCACGTCTCCATTAACATCTTCAAAGCGCGGCTTGGCCTCCGAACACAGGCGGCGCTTGATATTCTTTCCTATCTTATCTTTTTCTATCCCTTCATGATCATGTTGCTGATTTATGGCTGGGACTTCGCCGCTCGATCTTGGGCATCACGTGAAACTAGCTGGGGCGTTGTGGCGCTGCCCGTCTACTACGTGAAGACCGTTATACCCGTGACAGCCGTGCTTCTAATGTTGCAGGGGCTGGCCAATATCATCCGATTAGCGGAGATCGTTCGCAAGGGAGATGCGCAATGAGCGGAGAAGTGATCACCGTTCTCATGTTCATCGGCCTCCTCATCGGACTTTTCATGGGGCATCCGCTGGCTTTCGTGCTGGGGGGGCTCGCCGTCGTCTTCTCGTTCATCGGTCCTGGGCCGCAAGTTTTTGGGATCATTATCAACCGCATCTACAGCCAGATGGACAACTATATCCTCATTGCGGTTCCCATGTTCATCTTAATGGCTCGACTTCTCAGCGACTCCGGTGTCACCGATGACATGTTCCGTGCCCTGCGGCTGATGCTGGGGCGCGTGCGGGGCGGTCTATTGCTGGCGACTGTGGCCATTTCTGTCGTGCTTGCCGCTACAACAGGCATCATCGGAGCTTCAATGACCGTGATGGGAGTCCTAGCGCTGCCTTCCATGCTTAGATACGGTTACCAGAAAGAATTGAGTACCGGCATAATCGCGGCGGGCGGCAGCCTCGGCATCTTAATACCCCCCTCCATAATGCTGGTAATTCTGGGGAGCTATGCTCAGATATCAGTTGGTCAGCTCTTCGCGGCTGCGCTTGTTCCTGGTCTGATGTTAGCCTTCCTCTATGCACTTTACGCCGGCGTGCTGACGTATTTCCGTCCAGATCTGGGCCCTCCGGTCTCCGAAGAGGAGTTAAGCGCAACCAATCGGACGGAGATCACAAAGCTCCTCCTCAAAATGGCTGTTCCGCCGCTGCTCCTTATAGCGGGTGTCCTGGGATCGATTTTCGCCGGCTGGGCTACGACGACCGAAGCGGCATCAATTGGAGCGTTTCTCACGTTCCTCATGGTTATCGTCTACCGGCGCTTTTCCTGGTCCATGTTCCAAGAGGCAGTCTCGGCGACTGCTCGTACCACTGCGATGGTTCTGTTCGTGATCGTCGGCGCTACTGCTTTCACCGGCGTATTCGTAGCTGTCGGCGGCACCAGGATCGTTTCTGGGTATCTTGAGGGGCTAGGCTTAGGTGCGTGGGGCATATTTTTCCTGATGATGTTCATCGTATTCGTGCTGGGGATGTTCCTCGACTGGCTTGGCATCGTCCTAATTTGCTTGCCGATTTTCCTGCCTATCGCGGTCGAGGCCGGCTTTGACCCGCTGTGGTTCGTCATGATGATCGCAATCGTGCTCCAGACGTCGTTCTTAACCCCGCCGTTTGGCTACGCGCTTTTCTACCTCGAAGGGGTCGCTCCGCCCGGAGTAACAATCGGGCACATCTATCGCGGGGTAGTGCCGTTCATCATCTTGATCATCTTTGGGGCCGGTCTGTGCATGGTTTTTCCGCAGATCATTACGTGGCTGCCAAGCATCGTCTTCGCGCGCTAGTCCCGTGCGCGTTGATCTAAGACCTATGGGAGAAAAGGAGGAAGCACATGAAGCGTTTTATTGGCATCTTGGCGGGCATGGCCGGCCTATTCGCGCTCAATTCTAGCTCAGCGCTCGCTCAGGAGGAGAAAGAGCTTACAATCCAGATGACGAGTACCTGGCCGCCGGGCATCAACCTGATCGATTCAGACCAGCATTTTGTGGATCTAGTTAACCGGCTAGGCGAAGGCACGATACGGATCGAGTTCTTTCCCGGCGAGAGCTTGGTCCCGTCAACGCAGGTATTTGATGCGGTCCAGTCCGGCTCAATCCAAGCCTCTGGCGACTGGCCCGGCTACTGGGCTGGAACGGATACGGCTTTTTCCCTGATCGGCTCGTTCCCAATGCTGTTTACGGTCCCAGACTACCTGCTGTGGATCAATCATTGGGGGGGCGCCGAGATGTTCGACGAGATCTACGGCGCCCATAACATAAAATATGTTCCGTATGCCATTTTGAGCACAGAGTCGGGCCTGCGCTCAACGACGCCGATCAGGTCCTTCAGTGATCTCAACGGAAAGAGGGTGCGTATGTCCGGGCGCCCACAAGGAGCGATATTGTCCGAATACGGCGCGGCGCAGGTCATGTTGCCTGGCTCGGAGGTCTACCAGTCGCTTGAGCGTGGTGTCGTCGATGCGGCCGAGTTCTCGATGCCGAGCACAGATCTCGGCATGGGATTTGGTGAGGTGACCCAGCACAACCTGTCACCGGGCTGGCACCAACCGGCTTCGATCGGCGGCGTGATGATCAATCTCGACGTTTGGAATGGACTTTCCGACAAGCAGAAGCTGATCATCGAGACCGCAGCAGGAGCAACAATGTCCTGGGCTATCGGTCATTTTGAGAAAACGTCAGCGGAAGCAGTCCGCGCCTTCGAGGAGGCCGGAACGACCGTTCACAAGCTGAGCGACGAAGACATGGCGCGCGTGCAGACCGTGGCCAACAGGCTCCTCGTAGAAGAGTCTTGCGCTAATCCGCTGTTCGCGAAGGTTGCCGTCTCGCAGTTGGGATATCTGGAGGATTATCGGGGCTGGCGCGAGATGCAGGGTGAGTTCGCGATGGGCCGGAATCTTTCGGAGATGCCGGACATCGAGGCCATCCGCGCCTGCGCGAAATAGCGCCGACAGAAGGGGGCGCCGGTGCGCCCCCTTCCTTCTTTCCGCACATCCATCAAGGTGATGATCGCCATGCCCACCGTCATCGGTCAGCCGGTTGACCTTGAACTGGCCCGGCACGCTTCCGCCCTAACTATAGGATCTTTGTTCGGCTTGCGCGTACGATGCGGACCTGACCGAGTGGCGATCGAGCAGGGTGATAGACGATCGACATATGCAGAGCTCGACCGCCGTACAGATGCGCTGTCTCATGCTTGGAGAGAACGTGGGATAGTCCGCGGCGACCGCGTCGCGATCCTTTCGGAGAATAGGGTTGAATACGTCGAGTGCCTGCTCGCAGCCGCGAAGCTTGGGGTCATATTGGCCTGCCAGAACTGGAGGCTTGCTGAGGGCGAGCTGATCCATTGCCTGCAACTCGTCACGCCCACGCTGCTCGTCGCTTCGCCGCGTCATCTGGAGGCAGCGCGCCGTTGCGCCGGGGACGTTCCGCTGCTCGTGTTGGGCGAGGAATACGAGGCCGCGTTGGAGCGGGCGGAACAGGCGCCAATTGACGATGAATGTGATCCGGAGGATGGGGTCGTTATTCTTTACACCAGCGGCACAACCGGAATGCCGAAGGGAGCACTCATCAGCCAGCGCGCCGAGATCGCGCGGGCGATGATCCAGATGGTTGACATCCCCAACGGTGCAGACGACGCCTTCGTGGCATGGGCGCCGCTGTTCCACATGGTCTCCACGGACACTGTCTTCATGACCCTGATCCAGGGGGGCAAGGTGATCGTGACGGACGGCTTTGTTCCCGATGAGCTTGCGGAGATCGTAGCAAGGGAGAGGCTGGGGCGGCTCACTCTCATGCCCGGCATGATAACTCCTTTTCTGGATGCCATGAAGAAGCTGGGCCGCAAACCAGTCGGGGTGAGGTGGGCTGGGGTGATGGCCGATCTGGTGCCTCGAGAGCAAATCGCGGAGGTCACGCGTCTTCTGGATGCTCCCTATCTGAATAGTTTCGGCTCTACTGAGACCGGGCTACCCCCCGCTTCGCGGTCCACGATCGCCGTTGGTTTGGTGCCTGAAAAGCTCGACAAGCTTCAAAGCTCCTTCTGCCGGATCAAGCTGGTCGATCCTGAGGACGATGAAGTTTCCGACGGTGAACCTGGCGAGCTCACGATCCGCAGTCCGGCGCTCTTCTCTGGCTACTGGAATAATCCCTCGGCCAACGCTGAGGATTTCCGCGGTGGATGGTTCCACATGGGCGATGTCTTCCGGCGCAATCCGGACGGGACCCTATCCTTCGTCGACAGACGCAAGTATCTGATAAAGTCGGGCGGTGAGAACATCTATCCCGCCGAGATCGAGCGCGTGCTCCTTTCGGATCCGCTGGTCAGGGACGCAGTCGTCGTGCGCAAGAGCGACGGCCAATGGGGCGAAATCCCCATAGCGTTGGTCGTGCGGCTCGACGAAGCACTCACCGTCGAGAGCCTGCGCGAACGCTGCGCTCGGTCGATCGCCAGGTACAAAATTCCGAAGGAGTTCCATTTCGTCAGTGAAGACGACCTGCCGCGTAGCACGACCGGCAAAATCAAGCGCCACGATCTCGAAGAACGTTTTTCTGGGACCAGCTAGATGTCAAAAATCCTCTTTCAGAAGCATGGTCACGTCGCGTTGATGACGATCAACCGCCCCGAGGTTCGAAATGCGTTTGACGCTGAGACGCTTTGCCTGATGGCTGATACCTTCGAAGAGGTGCGCAGGGACGAAGCCGTAAGGGCGCTGGTGGTGACAGGCGCTGGTGACAAGGCGTTCAGCGCAGGAGCTGATCTCGGCAAACTGATCCCGCTGATGACCGGCGCGCGGACACCGGAAGACGAGTCCGAGCATAGGCTCAAAGCGGATGATACTCTCCTCAGTCGCGGCATACTGCGAGGGTACGATGTCGTGAAGCCTGTTATCGCCGCCATCAATGGCTCTGCAATCGCCGGTGGGATGGAGCTTTGCCAAGGAACCGACATTCGCATCGCTTCTGAGACGGCGAAGTTTGGTGTTCAGGAAGTGAAATGGGCGATCTTTCCTGCCGGCGGTTCCACCGTACGCCTTCCACAGCAGCTTTCAATGCCGCGTGCTATGGAGTTGCTGCTCACCGGTGACCTCATCGACGCAAATAAAGCTCTTGAATGGGGCTTCCTCAACCGCGTGGTGCCAGCTGCACAGGTGCTGTCGGCGGCCTTCGATATCGCCGAGCGAATCGCGCGCAACGGTCCTATCGCGGTTCAGGCAATCCGCCGCTCAGCACGTGCATGTCTTGGATACACAGAAGCCGAGGCTCTCGCCATGGAATTGAGTTTCGCCGCACCAGTGTTCGCAAGCGAGGATGCTCGCGAAGGCCCCCGGAGCTTCATCGAGAAGCGTTCGCCGGTCTATCACGGCCGCTAAACGGCAGGAGCAGTCGCCATGATCGAACTTCATCATTGCTTTGGAGCGCGATCGTTTCGACCGCTCTGGACGTTAGAAGAGATGGGGCTGAACTACCGCCTGCATCTGCTTCCTTTCCCGCCGCGCTTTGCATCGCCTGGCTACAAGGACATCAATCCGCTCGGCACCGTTCCGCTTTTCGTGGACGGCGACCTGCGCATGACCGAATCGAGTGCGATCAGTCACTATATCGCCCGCCGATATGGCCCGTCGCCGCTCGCTGTCGAGCCTGACGATACCGAGTATGGTGCCTTCCTGAACTGGACGCATTTCGGCGAGGCAACGTTGACCTTTCCGCAGACGCTGGTGCTTCGCTACCGCCACTTCGAAAACGCCGAGCGGCAAAACGCCCAAGTCGCAGATGATTACGCGCGCTGGTTCCTGGCCCGTCTACGGGCGGTCGAGTCGGTACTCCAGGATCGGGACCACCTTTGCGCAGGCCGCTTCACCGTCGCCGACATTTCGGTCGGCTATGCGCTGAAGCTCGCGGGCGTCATCGGTCTCAACAGCGAGTTTGGTCCCCGTGTGCAGGCGTACTGGTCAGGCCTTCAGGAGCGCGACGGCTACAGCCGCGCCCGTGCCGCCGAAGAACATGCCGCCGCGGTACTCGGCCCGCTTGACCCGTTCGGCAGGATGGTCGAGGACGCTTCATGAGCGGCGATACTGCGAAGCCCGCCGACACGTTCGACTATGTTGTGATCGGTACCGGCGCTGCCGGTTCCGTGATCGCCGCACGGTTGGCTGAGGACGAGGGCGTGAGTATCTGCGCTCTTGAAAGCGGTCCCCCCGACCGTCACCCCTACATCCATCTGCCCGCTGGCTTCATCAAGATCATGTTCAACCCGAAATACACCTGGCAGTTCAAGACTGAGCCCGGCGAGGGCGTCAACGGCCGGCAGGTGATCATGCCACTCGGCCGAACTGTCGGCGGGTCAAGCTCCATCAACGGCATGGTGATCAATCGAGGTCAGGCTGCCGATTTCGACAGCTGGGCGCAGAGCGGCAACCGCGGCTGGGCCTACCGAGACGTGCTACCCTATTTCCGACGGTTTGAGAGAAGACTCGGCGACTTTGATCCGGCCTATCGCGGCGGGGATGGCAATATTCCTGTTTCGGATCTGGATTGGATTCATCCCATCTGTGAGGCTTTCATAGAAGGCGCGCAATCTATCGGTATTCCGCGCAATCCCGACTATAACAGCGGGGAGCAGCCTGGCGTGGGATACTTCCAGAGGGCCATTCATCGCGGCTGGCGCATGAGCGCGGGCCGCACTTATCTCCTTCCGGCCATGAAACGCACCCGTCGCATCGATCTTCGGACCAGGGCGCGCGCGACAAGCATCATCTTCGAAGGAAGACGGGCAGTAGGGGTACGCTTTGTCGACGAGCGCGACCGCACGACCATTCGCGAAGTAAGGGCTAGGCGCGAGGTGATCGTATGCGCGGGAACGATCAACACCCCGCGCCTTCTCCAGCTCTCCGGTATTGGACCGAGGAGACATCTCGCCGAACTCGGCGTGCCGGTCATCCACGACCTCGCCGGTGTCGGCGAGAATTTCCGAGATCATTGCTCTGTGCGGGTAGTGGCGCGCGGCAGACCGGGTCACTTGACGATGAACGAGCTGACGCGTGGCGTGCGTCTTTGGGGGCAGGCTCTGCGATGGGCGACTGGCAGGCCGAGCGTCCTCGCACTCAGCCCCTCCCTTGTCCACTGCTTCTGGAAATCCGAGCCCGAGATGGACGGCGCCGACCTGCAGGTCGTCTTCACGCCGGCAAGCTATAAGCAGGGCTTCGTCAGTCTGCTCGACGACTTCCCGGGGATGAGCTGCGGTGTCTGGCAGCACCGGCCCGAAAGTAGGGGCTATGTACGAGCCACATCGCTGGACCCGTTTGTTGACCCCGCCATTCAGCCCAACTACCTGACCCATCCGGTCGACCAGCGCGCCATGATCAAAGGTATCCGGCTGGCTAGGAGACTTTTGCGGACGGAGCCCATGAGCCGCTTCGTCGAGCGCGAGACATTCCCCGATCCAGCGATGGAGTCCGACGCGGACATCCTGAACTGGGCGCGCCAGTACGGCGCCAGCGTGTGGCATCTGATCGGCACTGCGCGTATGGGCCCAAGGAACGACCCCGCCGCAGTGGTTGACCACAAGTTGCGGGTTCATGGGCTGGAACGGCTGAGGGTCGTTGATGCCTCCATCATGCCGACCATGCCTTCGGCCAACACCTATGCGTCGACCCTGATGATAGCCGAGAAGGCGGCTGACATGATCCGCGGACGATCCTTCCCATCAGATTTTTAGGCGTTTTCGAGTGTTCCGCCGGTCACGAAAGTCTCCTATCCGCCGCGCAGGCGCGCCAGGATTTCGCGCGCCCGGTCTACCCGCACATCGTGCGTTGCGGCGAGCTCGGCCGCGATCGTCCCAATTTCTTCGCCCTGGGCGCCCGCGACGATCGCAATATTGCGCGCGTGCAGCGCCATGTGGCCCCGCTGAATTCCCTCTGTAGCCAGCGCGCGCAGCGCCGCCATGTTTTGCGCCAGGCCAACAGCGACGGCAACCTCGGCGAGTTCCTGCGCGCTTTGTACTGCTAGCAGCTTCAGGGCGGCTTGTGCGGCGGGGTGCGTCTTGGTGGCACCGCCAACGAGACCAAGCGCAATCGGCATTTCGAGCGTGCCCACAAGGTTGCCCGAGGCAGCGATCTCCCATCGCGAAAGGGAGGCGTAGCGCCCCGAGCGCGCGGCATAGGCATGGGCGCCTGCCTCAATGGCCCGCCAGTCATTACCAGTCGCGACCACAAGTGGATCTATGCCGTTCATGATGCCTTTGTTATGGGTCGCCGCACGGTAGGGATCAACGATCGCGAGCGCGCAGGCCTCCACAATGCCGCTCGCCATCTCCTCGCCAGAACACGTTTGGGTACGAAGCACGTCCGGCGAAATTTCGACGCGGGCGCGGGCAATCCGCCGGTCCGCGAGGTTGGACAAGATGCGCAAGCGGACCCTGCCGCCGGTAAGCTTCTCGGCGAGCGGAGCGACAGTCTCCGCCATCGTGTTAACTGTGTTCGCGCCCATCGCGTCGCGCACGTCAACGAGAAGATGAAGCACTACCATAGCGCCAGCCGGAGTATCCTCGAAAAGATGCACCTCGATATCGCGGCATCCGCCGCCAAGAGATAGGAGGACTTTGTCTTTCGAATTAGCAAGCGCGATGATCTGTGCGCGTTCGTTCAGCAGCTTGGCACGCGTGCCGAACGGATCAGCGAGGCCTAGTAGCTGGATCTGCGCGCGCATCACGGGATCGGTGCTTGACGTCAGGAAGCCGCCGCATTGGCGTGCAAGCCGTGCCATATAGGAAGCAGCGGCGACCACGGAAGGCTCCTCGACCGCCATCGGGATAAGGTAGTCGCGGCCGTTGATGGTGAAGTTGGTGGCGACCCCTAGCGGCAGCTCGAACGTGCCGACGACGTTTTCGATCATTCCATTGGCGAGGTTGATTGGAAGAGCTCCGCCGCCGCTCAGGGCCCTGCTTTCATTCTGATCGAGCCCTGCCGCTTCGACGACACGTTTCAGTCGCTCGGCAGGCTCAAGATCCCGGAACTGCTCGAAACGTGAGTTGACGCCGTTGCGCGCGCCGCTTTCGCCCTGCTCGACCACGTTATGCCTCCCTCGAACTCGCCGCTCAACGTCTTTGCGGCATGGAGGCGGCGAACGCAACTCCCTTGGCGAGGGCGGTATCGGCCACTCGATTAACTCAACCTTTCGTCGTCGTCAGAGCAACATGGCAGCGGTCGAGCAAAAGAGGACTGCTGGTCAATGAAGACGTAGGCGCCTGCGGGAACCGACTGGGCAGCAGTACGCAGCTAGATGCCAGCCGTGACGCCTGAACGTGAATGCGCCTTCCTTCGCGGCAGAGGAAGCGGCTTGCAGGCCCAGGCAGGTTGCTAGATCATCTTCCTTTTGTCAGCATTGGCAGAAGGCGCGCTGACAACGGGATGGGGGCGGACCCGACGGAGACGCGGTACCGTTCGAGATGGATCGCGAGCGCGAGTCCGCACCCATCTGCCGGATCGACCGTCTCTTCGAAGGTGGATGTCGCTCTGCCGCATAGCGCATCCCAGCGCTCGGAAACGAGGCGGTCGAATTCGACGTGGCTGGCGGCCAGCCGCTCCCGCAGCCGCCAGACGCCTGCAGGTTCGTCAGCTGCCAGGCCAATCGCCTTCTCCAATGGCGGATCGATGACGCAGGAAGAAGGAGCCGGCCGGAACTGCGATAAAGAAGAGGGAGAGGGAGCTCGACCCCGCCGGTTTTCCAGTCAGCGGATATGGCGGTCAAGGTTCTAGTCCGAGCGAAGACACGCGCTTGGCTTCGCCGATGCGAGTAGCGGAGCCGCAACGCGTCGATTTTGGTTGCGAGGATGTAGCCAGTCTTGCGGACATCGCTTCCACATGTCCGGAATACCTGGCAAACTGTTCTTCGCGACGCCGTTAATGGAGGGTGAGGGAAAGCTCCTTGCGACAATCCCTGGTCCCAAACCTGTTGCATGAGGTAGGGCAGCAGGTTCTCGGCTGTCGCGGGATGGCCCCCAAACCACTGCGACCCCTGCGTCATTTTGCCGCCAGAATTGGCTGCCGTGGCTGCTTTGAAGACCGTTCGCGTCCCCGCCTCGAATCCTTTTCTTTTGACGCTATCGTATGACCGTTCCGGTTCTTTACTGGCTATCGCCAGTTCTCTTAAAGCCGTTCCAGGCAAGGGTCGCCAAGGATTCGAGTTAACAGCCTGAAAGAACTCCTTTGTACACAAAGGCAGTATTTTGTTAGGGCAAGTGAATTCTGTCGATTACTGTTGTCAAGTCTTTTGTTGCGGAAGGGCATCTGGATGATGGATCGTTGACCTTTTCGCGACTGTATCCCTACATCGCAACCGCATAGGAGTCCGCAGCAATAGCGCGGGCAGAGGAAGCCGTCGCTTGGCCAGGAGGTAGCGAATGTCAATGAGTAAGTCTCGTGAGCGCACGGATTGGATGGCCTTTCTAGCCACTCTCTCTCCGGAAGAACGTGAGCTGGTTGGGCAAGCTGACGCGCTGATGGCGCCAGTCGAAAAGAACAACTCAGAAGGTCTGTTCGTCGAGGGAGACGCGCTTCTGTTGGTGAAGCAGCACGCGCAGAAGCGTACGTTCTCGATGTGGTGCCGCCACAAGGGGTTCGACCGAAGCGCATCCTATAAGCGAATGAAAGTCGTCGAAAACCTGGGCCCTTTCAGACACAGGCTCATTGCCGCCAGGGTACAACCCGGAGCGCTTCTGGTTCTGGGGCGGTTCCCTGACAGAGTGGACGAGATACTTCGCTCGTATGAAACGGGTGAAAGGCCCACGTTAGACGAGGTAGAGGAATATCTAGGCGTCAGGAAAAAGGACACGGCTTCCAATGCAGATGTGGAGGTCGGGGGAGATAAGGGCGTCATGCGCCTGTACGACAGCAAGCGCCGACACATCCCAGAGTTCATCGCCGTCTTGGAAAAGATCATCGCGGCGATTGATGACGCCTTAGGCGCAGACCGCTTGGTGAAAACTCACTTGGCAAAGAAGGTCGTTTCCGATGCCCGATGGGCGAACCGTGTGCTGCTTCATCTCGGCACCTTCATTGAGCCTCTGGATCTAACCTACGGGAAGATCCGGCCCGTACCATTCCCGGTCGAAAGCCGCTGGCATCAGGTAGAGAAAGTTCTTTTCACCATGGGCGGAGCGGAGGACGTATGGCCTCCTGCGAACGCCCTTGGAACATGGCTTGTCAGCGAGGTGCGCCCGCTGTTGAACTGGGCAGCGCGAGGGGAGGGCGACCCCAAGGTTCAGACGGAAGAGGCCATCGCGCTGCCGGCCGATGCGGCGCGATCAGCATGGCCGACAGGGCCGGAAGCACAAGCGGACAGTAGCTATCTGTTGCCGGAGCAGTTTGCATTCGACGATGAGGATTATGAGGTTGCCGTCGAACATGCACCTGGGTGGCACGAGGCATCGCTAAACGATGGCGTCTGGAGGAGCAGCGCTGGAGCAATCCGTCCGATCCTTATTAAACTACATCAACGGGATATAGAGCTCGGCCTCAGGCTGCTAAGTGAACAATGCCCTCCCGACGTTCCAGTCGACGGTCAGGAGGAATGGCGAAACATACACGCCCGTAGCGTTTCAGCCTTGCTCATATACGGGGAGAGCTTCGACTTCGGCAAAGCTCCGGCGGTGGAGCCGGTTATAAGAATAGCGACGGCGCTGATACGAGAACTGGACGCGAGAAGGTGAGCAAGTGTGGAAACGTTTCCGCACATCCAGCGCTGCGGTTTCAGCCCATGGTTGTCACCATAATGTCCCTCCTGCCTCCGGTGACTAGGCCGCGACCGCAGCAGGCGGTGACAGCGTCACGGCGATGATCTCGCCCGTCGTCACCAGCACGATCAGCCCGCGCGGGGCGCTGGTCATGTCAAGATAGGTCCGCACCTGGGCGCGGTAGTGCTCGATCGTCTCCGCGCTTGGCTGGACATCGCTCTTCCAGTCGATGACCACCTGCGGTGTACCGTCGGGTCCGAGGCATACGGCGTCCGCAATGCCGGTCGTCGCCTGCTCAACCTCGTCGAGGAGCGCCGCTGCATAGACAGGCAGCTCGGGCGTGAGAGCCGGACGAAGCTCGGCGATCTCAGGCAAGGTGAGCGTGCGGATCACGCACTCTGCAAGCTCGCCAGGAGACAAGCCCTGCGACGGGTCTTCGACCGCAGAGCGGCCGAGCGCCATGATGAGTGATCGCGCGCGTTCGGTCAGCCCGGCGTTGTCTTCTGGAGCTTCACCCGTCAGCACTTCTTCGAGAAGCTTGTGCAGGATCAGTCCCCGTTCGCGCCCGCCCTGGATGCTGGGGCGTTCGGCTTCGTCGTCGGGCTGCCGCTCGTCATGCGCTGCCCAGATCTCGATGACTTCCGGAGTGAGGATCGGTCCGGCGCTGCTTTCGTCGCGGCTGGGAGCGAGCCAGGTCAGGCGGCGGTGGCGGTCGGCAATGGACGCCGCTTCCGCCGCAAAGGTCTCGCGGGTCTGCTGGTTACCTTCGCCCGGCGTCGCAGCGCCCATCTCCAGCGGGAGATGAGCGACCTCCAGTGCCGGCAGGTCGGCGAGCGACAGGTCAAGCAGCGAGATCCAGGCCGACCTAGACGGCGCAGCGTCGAGGCGGGGAAGGACCAGAAGTTCGCGCGCCCGGGTGGCGGCGACGTACCAGAGTCGGACGCGCTCGCGATCAAGCTCCGCCTTTTCCGCGTCGCGCACTTCATCGTAGCCGGCCGGCTTCACGCCGAACGCCGGACAGTAGAAGGTGTTGCTGTCACGATCGATCACCGCGATCTCGGCCGGCATGATGCCGGTCATCGTGTTGACCGGCACGACGATCGGCCACTCAAGGCCCTTGGCGGCGTGCATGGTGTAGAGCGCCACGGCTTCTTCCTGCGCGTCAGGCCGCCCTTCGACGGCGCGAGCTTCGTCGGTCCAGGCTGCGGTCATCGTCTCGGCGAAGGCGCGCAGGCCGCGAACCGAGAAAGCGGAGGCGAGGCTGAGATAGAGATCGACATTGGCGAGCGCCCGTTCCGCCTGGCCGCGATGGCGGGCGAGGAGGATCGGCCGCACCCGCATCACATCGACAGCCTGCGAAAGGAGGTCGTGCGGCGTGGTGCTGTTGGTGCGGCGATTAAGGGCCTGAAGCCTTTCGATCACCGATCGCGCCAGAGGGTTGGCGATCGAACTGGCCTCCACGCCCAGGTCTAGGCGCGGCAAGGCGTCGGGATCTTCCTGGGACCGCGGAAGCGCCCAGATGGTATCCAGCAGTTCCTCCTCGGTGAGGCCGACCAAGGGGCCCCGCAGGAGCGCCCCCAGAGCGAGCGTATCGCGGCGATCGGCGAGGACGCGGGTCAGCGCGATAAGGTCCTGAATTTCCTGACGCCGGAATAGGCCTTTCCCGGCTTGGGTGGCGACGGGGATGCCGTGCCGCTCAAGCGCTTCCTCGTAGCGCCAGAGGTCGCTTCCGGTAGGCGCGAGGAGAGCAATGTCGCCGGGCCGACAGACCCGACTGGCGCCTGAGCGACGGTCGAGGATCATCTCGCTGCCGATAAGGCGGGCGCACAGCTCGGCGACAGCTTCGGCTTCGGCGTCACGTTGCTGCTCGGCGGTCGCCTTGCCGTTCTCATCGGCCACAGCAACATCTATTGCAGCGACGCAGGGAGCCTCGCCTCGGCCGCTATGGAAAGAGTCGAGCGCGGTGAAGCCCGGTTGACCATCACTGGACAACAGCGCTTCGAAGCGCTCGTTCACATAGGTGAGGATCGGGGCGCAGGAGCGGAAGTTGGTGGAAATCCACAGGACGCTCTCGGCGTCCTGGGCGATGAAGGCATCGCGCGCCCGGACGTAGGCGCTGACGTCAGCGCCGCGGAAGCGATAGATCGCCTGCTTGGGATCGCCGACCAGAAACAGCGCGCCTGGCCGAATCCGAAACTCCGCCCACTCCGCAGACCGGCCATCGACCGGCGGCTCTCCGCACAAGCGCCAGAAGATCTCAGTCTGCAGCGGGTCGGTGTCCTGAAACTCGTCGACGAGAACCCGCGAGAAGCGCGCGCCCAGGGCGCGGCGAACCTCGTCATGTCCGCGCAGCAGATCGCGCGCGGCGAAGATCAGGTCGTCGAAGTCGAGCAAGGCGGCCGAGCGCTTGTAACTCCGAAACTCCTCCAGCACCGGCTGCACCTGTGCGATCAGGTCAGACAGGACGCGGCTAGCAACATTCTGGAGCAGGACCTGCCAGGCTTCACAGCACGCCGCATAGTGGCCCTCGGCAGTGGCATTGAGGCGTTCGCCATCGGCCTTGGCCAAGCCCTCGCGCTTGGCCGCTTCAACCCACTTGCCCTTCTTCTTGTAGGCCAGGAACGAGCCGCTCTTGGTGCAAAGCTCAGGATGCGGCGGCGAGACCAGAAGCCGGACGAGGCCCGCCGGCGTCTCGGCCGTCGCCGCGTCGTCCATCGCCTGGGCCATCTCCCCTAGGCGTCCGGCGAACTTCGCGGTTTCCTCCTCGATCGCGGGTGCGGTCCGGATGAAGTCGGCGAAGGCTTGCGTCGCATCCTGGAAGGCCCGCAGGTGGGGAGCGAGCGGTGTCACAGGCGGCGCCGAGACGGTGCGCCGCTTGCGCAGGTTAGCGACGATCTTGTGGATCAGCTCGACGGTCTCACCGGGGCTTTGCAGCACCATTTCCGCGATGATGCCGCCTTGGTCGCCGGAAAGCTGCTCGCGCAGCCAGGCGTCGACGATCTCGATGAAGGCGAGATCGGCCTGGTTGCGGTCCATCACACTTGCGCCGGGGTCAATGTCCGCCTCGACGGGGTACGGCTTGATCAGGCGTTGGCAGAAGCCATGGATCGTCGAGCAGGTGATCTCGTCGATCGTCGCCGAGGCCGTCGCGAGGTTTGCTTTGTGCGCCTCCGACAGTCCGTCGGGAAAGGCGATCCGCAGGTCGGTCGGGATCGTGCCCGCCGCGAACTCGGCGACGAACTCACGGACGCGGATGAGAAGCTCGCTCGCAGCCAGTTCGGTGAACGTCACAGCCGCGATGGATTTGGGCGCGGCGCCTTCGGCAAGCATCGTGGCGATCCGCCCGGCCATGACAGCGGTCTTGCCCGAACCGGCGCCCGCCTCGACCAGGATAGACCGATCATGGATGCTGATCGCGGCGCGGCGGGCGTTGTCGTCACGCAGGGCTTTGCTTACAGCGGTCATCACTGGGCCTCCCAGACTTGCGCGGCGTCGCCGAACATCTCTGTCGCGGCGGGCAGCTTGCGTTTGCAGTAGGTGGCGCCTGCGTTCGCCGGCAGGGCGAAGGCGAGGTCGTCATAGGCTCCGCCGGTGTCAGGTCCCATCAGGGCGCGCCCGGCAATCAGGTTGGCGCGCGCCACCTGCAGGTAGCCGGTGATCTCGACGAGGGTCGCTTCCGGATCCGCGAGCTGCAAGTCCACCTGCTCGCGCGGGAAGAGCAGGGAGGCGCTGATCGAGACCTCGGACCCGAGAAGCGCCTTAACGGCGAAGGCATAGAGACAGCGCTGAAGCTCGCGGCCGCCGTCGAGGCTGATGGCGTCCTTGGGTGCGCGTCCGGATTTGTAGTCGCGCACGAGCGCGCGCTTGCCGTCGCCCGATAGATCGAGACGGTCGATGTAGCCGTTGATGCGGAACCCTGCGCCGGGAATTTCGACGGGAACTGTCGAATCCCACGGGCCCTCCGCGCCGGATTTCCCCTCAAGGCCGCCGAAAGCCACTTCCCCGTAAGAACGGGCGTCGGGCAGCCGCTCGTCGCCATAGGCGAGCGCGCGGGTGGCCAAGAGGCGCGCGTCGTCCAGGGTCCGGCGCCAGATCATCGCTGGAGGGACAGCTCGTTCGCTCTCCCAGATAGCGGCAACCTGCCGCGCAGCGTCTTCCACCTTCGCGGCGATCTGAGCCTCGTCCGCCTTTGACAGGCCGCCGTTGGCCTCCAGCTGCTGGAGGGCGAGATCGAGCGTCATATGGACGAGGTCGCCCATGTCGAGGGCGTCCAGAACGAGCGGATCGGTGCCACTTTCGGGCATCCGTAGCCGCATCGCGTATCGCCAAACGAAGCCGAGTGGGCTTCGCAGGAGCAGGCGGAGCGAACTCGCCGACTGGGTCCGGTCGAGGATGGCCAGCAAGAGCGGATGGTCGGCGCGCACCAAGCCGTCGTGCGGTGTGATCTCCTTGCGGTGCCAGTTGCGCCAGCAGGTCGTGGCGGCCGCGGCCTGGGGGTGGCCGGCAAACTCCAGCGGGCGCGCCATCAACCGATCGGTTTCGCTGAAGGCGTGAGCCGGGACCGCATTGCGGCGAATGTAGATCTCCTCCCTATAGACGCCGAGCAACGAGCTGCGGCCGAGAAGCCGGCCCTCGCTATCGCGGCGCGCGCGCGACAGAACCACCTGGCGCTCGGTGGTGGCGAGGATCGTCTCGAAGTCACGGCGATCGGCCGCAGCCACCGGCAGGGGATCGAGTTCGGCAGTCGGGATGACGTGATCGGAGATCAGGCGATCTTCGGAGATGCTGCGGGGCCAGCGCGACGAGTTCAGCCCGATCAGGCGGACGAACCGCCGTGGTGAGGAGGCCAAGGCGCTAGCTGGCATCCAAGCCACCGAGACGCAGTCTTCAAGACCGTCATCCTGTTTGAGGTTCTCCAACGTGGTGTCGAGCGAGCCGGTCGGCCCGGCGAGGAGCGCCTTGCGCCAGATCGCCAGCGCACGGCCGCTAAGGAGCGCCGCACCAATCTCCTCGGCCGCGTGGTGGCCCCTGCCCAGCAGCCCAACGATGCCGCGCAGCGTGGCGGTATGATCTTGCTGATCCGGCCAGTCGGCCGCAGTCAGCCGTCCGAGCAGGCGCATCCACGCCCCGATGGAGGCGAGCGGGGCGTCGCTGGGCAAGATGCGCAGCCAACTGGAGGGCAGTGCTTGGAACGGACCAGGCTCGGACCCGCAGAGCGCTGCCAGGCGGCGCATACGGGTCTGCGATAGCCCGCGGACGAGAATGTCGGCAAGCGCGGCGGCGGCCTGACCGTCCCGAGTCGTGGTGACCTTGATCCCGTGAATGAAGTGCAGGTCGAGGTTCGCGTCGGCGCGAAGCGAGAGGAAATGGTGGTCGTAGTCCGCCGTGGATGCGGCCGCGATTCCGATCTCCGCCGGTTCGGCCTCGCCCGACGCCAGCAGCGCGCGCACCCAACGCATTGCTTCGATAGCTTCGTGGTAGGCCGTTGCGGCGCTTTCCACCCGAACAGACGGGGCTCGCGGCGGCTCTCGCGTGACTGACACGCCGATCGCCTCCAGCCAGGCCGGTGTCGGTCGAGGACCCGCCGTCCAAGTCACGGGGGTGTAGTCGGTGAGCGCCCCGAGCAGCGGGCGCCAGCACGGCGAAAGTTCCGTGATCCCCACGATCTCGACTGGCCCCAGAATGGCGTTGGCGTGATCGAGGCGCTGACAGGCGGCGGCCACTAGGTCACAGGGCCGCATCATGCCTTGCGGAAGCTGTTCCAGAACAGCGGATTCCAGGCGGGCTATGGCATCGAGGCGAGGATGCTCAGTTGCGCGCGAGGCGAGGTTGACTCCGGCGCGCCACGCCTTGTGCAGGGTGTCGGATGCGGCGTCGACCATGCCGGGCAGGAGCTTGATGCTTTCGAGTTCCCCGAGCGGCGTGGAGGGGAACGCAGCCTGGATAGCCGTGCGCAGGCTCTCGTCGTCGATTGGCCTGGCAAAGCCGCCCGCGAGGCGGACGGCAAGGTGCTCGAAGGACATGATCCGCAGACCGTGCCGCCGGTGGCGCGCAGCGTCGAGGCGAAGCTCCCGCATCGCCATACGTCCGTGAGCGACGATGGTCCGCCGGTTGAACATGCTGGTCATTGTCGTGCCTCCACCCTGCTGCCCGACACGGTTCTGCTTGACGCGAGCCCGTGATGGGAATATAAACTATATGTGTCGTGCAGGTGTGTCCATATAGTTTTTATCTGCATCCGCTGGAGGACGATTTCGGATGGATAGCCTGGCCACATTGAAGTGGGGCGTGGAGCGCCGCCTCGAGTTCATCGAGTTTCGCCTTTTCTGGGAAGGCGGCGTCAATCGCTCCGACATCGTGGACATGTTCGACGTGTCAGTGCCGCAGGCGTCGAAAGACCTGACGCTCTATCAGGAGCGGGCGCCCCAGAACGCGATCTACGACAAGAGAGCCAAGCGCTACGTCGCCGGCGAGCAGTTCGAGCCCCACTTCCTCAAGCCCGATCCCGAGGGTTATCTGTCCCGGCTGCGTTCCGTGGCCGAGGGCCTGATCGACCTATCAGAGTCGTGGATCACCGACGTTCCGGACACCGACGTCGCGCTGACGCCCCGCAGAGATATAGATTCGGAGGTGCTCAGGACTGTCTTGCGCGCGGTGCGCGATCGCCGCTCGATCGACGTGCATTATCAGTCGATGAGCAAGGATCGGCCGGATCCGATCTGGCGGCGGATCACACCTCACGCCTTCGGCTATGACGGCTTCCGCTGGCACGTGCGCGCTTATTGCCACGTCACCGACAAGTTCAAGGACTTCCTCCTGCCGCGCATTCTTGGAGTGGGCGCGTCGGGAGAGGAGGGCAAGGACCCGTTGCAGGACGCACTGTGGCAGGAGCGCTTTGGCGTGGTGATTGGCCCGCATCCCGACCTGACCGCAAGCCAGAAGGCTGTCGTCGCCAAGGACTTCGGCATGGAGGGGGGCTCGTCTGTTCTTACAGTTCGCTATGCCATGCTGTTTTATGTCTTAAAGCGCTTGGGCCTGCTGGGTGATGCTGCGAAGCAGCCCGCGCGCAGCCAGCACATCGTCGTCGTCAATCAGGAAGAGACCGCGGCGGCCTTGGAGAAGGCCGAGTTTGCGGCGTGAGGCGGCGCGTGCGGCCGATGGGGGGAAGAATGGCAAGGCTTGAAGACATCCGGAATGGCGCCTCCGTGCGCGGCATCGCCTCACCCCAGGCGACCCAAATCCTGTCAGTGGACTGGATCGGCGATCAGGCGATCAACGTAGTCTACCGCGACCACAACGGCGCCGTGGCCGAAGCCGTGCTTTACCGGGACGACGAGCATCGCCTTGGAGTCGAGGTGAATGGACGGCCATGGTCGTTCGATGGCGACGGCGCCTTGTTGCGGCTGGTGACCGAGGCGAACCGGATCAAACTTGCTCACTATTTCGATCCCTATCTGGCGATCCACACCAGTTTGGTGGATCCGCTGCCGCACCAGATTTCCGCCGTCTACCGCGAGATGCTGCCGCGTCAGCCGCTCCGCTTCTTGCTCGCGGACGATCCGGGCGCCGGCAAGACGATCATGGCAGGCTTGCTGATCAAGGAGCTGGTCGCGCGTAGCGATCTTGAACGGTGTCTCGTCGTGGCGCCTGGCAGCCTGGTAGAGCAATGGCAGGACGAGCTTGGCCACAAGTTCGACCTCGAGTTCGATATTCTGACGCGGGACATGATTGAGACCTCCCGCTCAGGAAATCCGTTCGAGGATCGCAATCGGCTCATCGTGCGCCTCGATGTCTTGGCCAGGAACGAGGAGCTGCAGAACAAGCTGGCAAGCGGTCGCGAGTGGGATCTCATCATCTGCGACGAAGCCCATCGCATGTCGGCGACCTATTTCGGCGGCGACGTCAAATACACCAAGCGCTACCAGGTTGGGCAGAAGCTCGGTGAAGTCTGCCGCCACTTGCTGCTGATGTCGGCCACCCCGCACAACGGCAAGGAGGAGGATTTCCAGCTCTTCATGGCGCTGCTTGATGGTGACCGGTTCGAGGGCCGGTTCCGTGACGGCGTCCACTATGCCGATACCGCCGACATGATGCGGCGACTGACAAAGGAAGAGCTGCTGCGGTTCGACGGGCGGCCGCTTTTCCCTGAGCGCCGCGCCTACACTGTGAAGTACCAGCTCTCCGAGCTGGAGGCCGCCCTCTACACCGCCGTCACGGAATATGTTCGTACCGAGATGAACCGGGTACAGCGTTTCGCGGAAGGCGACGGCAAGAAGCGCAACAACGTCGGTTTCGCGCTGCAGATCCTTCAGCGTCGGCTCGCCTCATCTCCGGCCGCCATCTACCAGTCCCTCAAGCGCCGGCATGAGCGGCTTGAGAACGAGCTCGGCGAGGCCCGGCTCGCCGCCAAGGGGCGCAAAGCCGGTTTCGCCGCGCCCGACGTCAACACTGACATCCTCAGGAACCTGGAGGAGTACGGGCAGGAGGAGATCGACGAACTGGAGGACCTGATCGCCACGGGAGCAACGACCGCCGAGACGGTCGAGCAGCTCGCGATGGAGGTCGAGACTCTGAAGGGACTGGAGCGGATGGCGCTGGGCGTCCTACGCTCAGGCCTCGACACCAAATGGGCCCAACTCAATCGCATCCTCGATGAGGACCTGATGGTCGACACCGACGGCAACCGGCGCAAGCTCATCATCTTCACCGAGCCAAAGGACACCCTCCACTACCTGCTCGACAAGGTCCGGGCTCGCCTCGGGAATCCTGAAGCTGTCGAGGTGATTCACGGCGGCGTCTCTCGCGAGGAGCGGCGCAAGGTCGTGGAGCGGTTCATGCAGGACCGTGACATGCTGGTCCTCATCGCCAACGATGCGGCCGGCGAAGGCGTCAATCTTCAGCGCGGGCACCTGATGGTCAATTACGACCTGCCCTGGAACCCCAACAAGATCGAACAGCGGTTCGGCCGGATCCACCGGATCGGCCAGACCGAGGTCTGCCATCTCTGGAATCTGGTCGCCGCGGACACTCGCGAAGGCGAGGTCTATGCTCGCCTCCTCGAAAAACTCGAGGCGGCGCGGGAGGCATTGGGCGGGCGCGTCTATGACGTGCTCGGCGAGCTGTTCGAAGGCACTGCGCTGAAGGATCTCCTGTTTCAGGCCATCCAGTATGGCGAACAGGAAGACGTAAAGGCGCGCCTGTTCCGCCAGGTGGACGGCGCGGTGGACCAGGGTCACCTCCTGGAGCTGCTGCAAAGGCGGGCGCTCACCAACGACACGATGCCCGAGGCCAAGGTCGAGGAACTGCGCCTTGAGATGGAGCGCGCGGAGGCCCAGCGCCTGCAGCCGCATCACGTCCAGAGCTTCTTCGTCGAGGCCTTCCAGCACCTTGGAGGACGGATGAAGCGGCGGGAGGAGGGGCGTTGGGAGATCACCCATGTGCCCGTCCGGATCCGTGAGCGCGATCGTCAGATCGGCACCGGCGCGCCGATACAGAAGAAGTACGAGCGCATCTGCTTCGAGAAGGGCCGGACCAACCAGCAGCCCGTCGCCACCTTCGTCTGCCCGGGGCACCCGTTGCTCGATGCCGTGATCAGCATCGTGCGCGAACAGTACGAGCAGATCATGCGCCAAGGCGCGATCCTGGTTGATGATCTGGACGCAGGCGACGGAATTTCGGCGATCTTCCTGCTCGAACACAGCATCCAGGACGGTCGGGCAACCAGTGCGGGCAAGCCCCACGTGGTTTCGCAGAAGCTTCAATTCGCCTCGATCAATAAGGCCGGGGAAGCGTCCAATGCGGGCATCGCCCCGCACCTCAACCTGCGTCCGGCCACTGTCCAAGAGATCGCCAGCGTACACGGCCTCCTGGAAGAGGAGTGGCTGACGACCGAGCTTGAGAAGACCGCGGTCCGGTTCGCGACTGTCGAGCTGGCGCAGGCTCACCTCGCAGAGGTTAAGGCGCGTCGGCTGCCGGAGATTGAGAAGGTTGAGCGCGAAGTGCGCGCCCGGCTGAAGAAGGAGATCAACTACTGGGATTCCCGGGCTTTCGAGCTGAAGGAGGAGGAGAAGGCCGGCAAGAAGACGCGTCTCAGCTGGCAGAACGCTCAGCGCCGCGCCGAAGATCTAGCGGAACGTCAGAAGCGCCGCATGGACCTGCTGGAACAGGAACGGTTCCTATCATCCCAGCCGCCGAGGGTGCGCGGCGGCATGGTCGTGATCCCGCGCGGTCTGCTCAATGCACGCACAGGAGCAGGCGAAGGTCCGTCAGAGAGGCCGCCGCAGGGATTCGCCGCTGATGCGGACGCGCGACGGATTATCGAGCTTGCGGCCATGGATGCGGTGATCGCCGCAGAGCGCAACCTGGGTAACGTTCCGTCCGATGTCTCTGCGCAGAAGATCGGCTACGACATCGTGTCCTATGATCCGGTCGCCAAGCACCTTCGCTTCATCGAGGTGAAGGGGCGGGTCCACGGCGCCGACGCGGTGATGATCACCCGGCAGGAGGTGATCACCTCCCTTCATGAACCGGACAAGTACATCCTGGCCATCGTCCAGGTGGAGAATGGGACCGCGCGAGAGCCGCGCTACATTCGCGGGGCCTTGTCGGACCATGAGCCGGCGTTCGAACACACGGCCATTCAGTTCAATCTCGCACGCTTGCTGGAGCGGGCGGAGGCGCCGCAATGATCACCAAGGCGCTGATCATCGCTGACCCCTGGATCGGTTATATTCTCGACGGGTTGAAGACTTGGGAGATGCGCTCGTCCGGTGCATCCCACCGCGAATGGTTCGGCCTGATCCGCAAGGGCACCGGCGCCATCTACGGCGTCGCGCGCCTGGTTGACGTGGGTGCGCCGCTCTCGCCGGCGGAGATGGTCGCCTCGATTGACCGTCACCGCATTCCCGAGGCCGTGATCCGCTCAGGCGAAGTCGCCAAATGGAACACACCATGGAAGCTGGCGGACGTTCGACGGCTGGCCCGGCCTGTGCCCTACACGCACAAGAGCGGCGCTGTGACATGGGTCGAACTGGATGCGGCGGCCATTGAAGGCGTCACCGATCAGTTGGGTGGAATAGTCCCAGCTGTCGCTGCTACCTCGTCGCCGGAGCTGAAGCGCAGCGCGCCAGGGCAATTGAGCCGGTTGGCCGGAAGCGAAACGGTCCAGATCGACATCTTACAGCGCGGACGAAAGCTATACGTCGACGTTGATTGGGACGACGGCCACGACGAGCCGGAAGTCAGTTCCCCGCGCGCTCCGCGGACGCCAGCTGCGCCAACGGGAGCGAGTGCGAAGCCGCAGCCCACGAACGGGAGGGCGATCGGCGAGGTAACCATCACTGATGGCAACATCGCCAACAGCCACATCTACCTGCGGTCCTTCTTCGACTGCTTTCCCTCCGATGCGGTCGGAGGATCGAACAAGGCGAGCGCGGCAAAGCGTGAGCTAACGATCGACTGGGGTGGAGCTGAGCCCGTCGTCACGGATCTGGACGGCTCAAAGAGGTTCTTCCGTGCCCGTGGCTGGATCGGAGCTTTCTACAAGCTTAATCGCGCTCAGGCGGGTGATCGGGTCGTTGTCGAGCAGACGGCCCCGTATAGGTATCGGGTCCGCCTTCAGAAGGCTGGGCGCTGGGGGCAAGGCGCATGACGAAAGATTTCGCCATCCTTGCGCCGGTCCCGTTGGAGCACCTCCAATCAGGTGCGCAGATCGCCAAGGACACTGGTTTCGTGGCCTTCGGCTCACGCAAGTGGGAGCTGTTCCGGAAGGTTGATGAGCTCCGCGACGGCCTCGCTATTCCGGTCCTGATCTACCCGTCGCACGAGGGCGTGCCGGCGAAGGATAGCTTCGTCATCAGCTGGGCCGGTTGGTATGTGGGAGCGGAGGAATCATGCAACGGCCGCCATTCTGCTGGCATGGTTCATCGGCCTCCGACTACGGGTCAGTACGACGGTGACAACCGCGGGCATTGGGCCGTGTTCTGGCATGTCCGGGACCTGATCGAACTCCCTCAGGACCAAAGAGTGCCGATCTCAGCAGTAAAGACCATCAAGGGCGGCTGGCGCAAGGATGCGCCGCCAGGGGGCCGGAACTGGTCGCCACGCCCTCAACCATAAAGTTTCCACTGTGACCATGACCCAGATGTACAAGAAGAAGCTTATCGAAGTCGCGGTTCCGCTTGAGGCGATTAACGCCGCCTCGGCGCGAGAGAAGTCGATCCGGCATGGGCATCCGTCCACGCTGCACCTTTGGTGGGCGCGGCGGCCGCTGGCGGCGTGTCGGGCGGTGTTGTTCGCGCAGCTGGTCGATGACCCGTCGGGGTATGCCGGCAAGCTACTAGACGATCCGAAGATCCACGAGCGGGCAGAGGCGGACCTAGCTTTCCGCCGTAAGGCGTGGCAGGAGCGCAAGGGAGACGCGCATGGGAATGTTCCCGATACGCCCGAGCCAACACTCGAGGATTGCGCGGCCGACATCGAGCGCAAGCGCCTGTTCGAGATCATCGAGGAGCTGGTCAAGTGGGAGAGCTCGACCAACGAAGAGGTGTTGGAGCGCGCGCGCGCTGAAATCCGGCGCAGCTGCGGCGGCGTGTTGCCGCCGGTTCATGACCCTTTCTCGGGCGGCGGGTCGATCCCGCTGGAGGCGCAGCGGCTCGGCCTGCCTGCTTTTGGTTCCGACCTGAACCCGGTGGCAGTGATGATCGGCAAGGCGATGATCGAGATCCCGCCAAAGTTCAAGGACATGCCGCCAATCCACCCCGGCATCAAGGATCGGTCGCTCTACCGAAATGCCGAAGGGTTGGCCGAAGATGTGAAATACTATGGCGAGTGGATGCGAGAAAGGGCGTGGGAGCGCATTGGGCATCTCTATCCTAAGGTCGATCTGCCAAAGGAGTACGGCGGCGGTGAAGCGACCGTGATCGCCTGGATCTGGGCGCGGACGGTGCCGAGTCCTGATCCGGCCTTTGCCGATGTTCAGGTGCCGCTCATTTCGAGCTTCCTCCTTAGCTCAAAGAAGGGCAAGGAGATCTGGATTGAACCAGTGGCTGATCGTGCTTCCAAAACAATCACATACAGAGTCCGGACGGGCGGCACCAAATCAGAGCTTGAGGCGGCGGCGCTGGGGACCACAGCTGGTAAGCGGCAGGCATTTCGCTGCGTGATGTCGGGCGCGGCCTTACCATACGATTATGTTCGAAGAGCAGGTAAATTGGGAAAGATGGGCCAAGAGCTCATCGCGGTTGTTGCTGAGCGAAAGGGAGGCCGCGCGTACATCCCGCCGTCTCAGCAGCATAAGGATGTTGCAATATCGGCAGTACCGGGCTGGGCGCCGGAGACAGAACTTCCAGACAACCCGCGTGACTTCAAAACTCCAAATTATGGGCTTACCACATTTGGTGATCTATTTACTAACCGACAGCTAGTCGCTCTGAATACGCTATGTGATCTGATCGCGGAAGTGAGAGGGCAGATCAGAATCGATGCTATTTCATTGGGGATGGCGACAGACGGCGACACACTCTCCAGCGGCGGAGCAGGGGCGCTTGCGTATGCGGAAGCCCTCAGCGTCTACTTTGCTTTCGGCATTTCAAAGATGACGGACTATCACTCAACAATTACATCATGGCACCACGGCCGGGAGATCATCCGAAACGCGTTCGGTCGACAGGCGCTGCCTATGACGTGGGATTTCACTGAGGCAAATCCCTTTTCGAAATCAACTGGGAACTGGGGAAACTGCATCGAGTGGGGAGTCAAGACGCTTGACCAGCTACAACTGGCAGCGCCAGGGCGATTGTTACAGCAGGATGCTCAAACTGCTTCATATGCAGACGGGGCAGTAGTCTCAACTGATCCCCCATATTATGACAACATAGGCTACGCAGATCTGTCTGACTATTTCTATGCGTGGATGCGGCGGTCATTAAAAAGCACCTATCCAGATCTGTTCGGCGTCCTCGCAACTCCAAAGTCCGATGAGCTTGTAGCGACTCCGTATCGCCATGGGAGCAAGGATGCGGCGGAAGCCTTCTTTCTCGATGGTATGCGCCGGGCCATTTCTAACATGGCCCAGCAGTCCTCGGATGAGTTTCCCGCCACGATCTACTACGCCTTCAAACAGAGCGAGATCGAGCAAGAAGGTATAAGCTCGACTGGTTGGGCCGCATTCCTGCAAGCTGTGGTCGAGGCAGGTTACGCCGTGGTTGGTACCTGGCCGCTGCGCACCGAAATGGCCAACCGTATGATTGCCTCCGGCACGAATGCTCTGGCCAATTCGGTTGTGCTTGTCTGCCGCAAGAAAGAAGCGATGGCCGAGGTCATCACCCGAGCAGAATTCACCCGCGCCCTGAAGCGCGAACTGCCGCCGGCTATCGCCGAACTCCAGACCGCCAACATCGCCCCGGCCGACATGCCGCAGTCAGCTATCGGTCCCGGCATGGGCGTCTTCTCGCGATACAAGGCCGTCCTCGAATCCGATGACAGCCCGATGAGCGTGAAGGCCGCGCTTCAGCTCATCAACCGCGAGCTGGACGAATATCTCGGTGGTATCCAGGGCGAGTTCGATGCCGACACTCGCTTCGCGATCACGTGGTTCGAGCAGCATGGCATGGCCAAAGGCGAATACGGCGCGGCCGACAATCTCGCTCGCGCGCGGGGCATCTCGGTCGAAAGTGTAAAACATGCCGGGATTATCGAGAGCGCTGCGGGCAAGGTCCGCATCCTGGCGCGCGATGAACTGGACGACAGTTGGGAGCCGGTAGGTGACGGCCATCTGACCGTGTGGGAGTGCCTCCAGCATCTCATCCGCAAGTATGAGCAGGACGGCGTCTCGCACGAGACCGCCATCTTGCTGAAGAAGATCGACGCTAAGGCCGAGGCTGTGAAGGACCTCGCCTACTGCCTCTACGACATCAGCGCGAACAAGCGGAAGGACGCAAAGGAGGCCACGGCCTACAACGCGCTTATCGCCGACTGGACGGAGCTCACCCGCCTGGCGGCTGCAGTCCATGATACCGGCGGCGATCGTCAAACGCGATTGGATCTCTGAGGAGGAATACTGGTGGCCAAGAGTACACGCCAATACGTCTTTGAGGGCATGGAACTGCTGCCCGAAGCGCTAATACCCTTCGTGGAAAAGCGCCTGGAAACCTCGCTGACCGGGCACTGGCAGGTCGAGGTGGTGCAACGGGTCCAAGGACTCAAACCGAACTCGAGCGGAGCGGTAGGCTGGGATCAGCAAGGTCTGCTGAAAACCATGATGGCCTTCTGGAAGGATGCGTTCGCCTCCGTTCTCGGTCATCCCGAGCGATCCTATGTCTCGGAACTGCTCGACGTGCGCAACAAGCTCTCGCACAACGAGACTTTCACCTACGATGATGCGGAGCGGGCGCTTGATACGATGCGCCGCTTGATGGAGTCCATCAGCGCCGGCGAGGTTTCCGACCATCTCGGAAAGATGCGGGACACTATTCTGCGCACCAAGTTTACCGAACTACAGCGGAATGAGGAGCGCCGTAAGACCCAGCGGCACGATATCTCTGTCGAGACAGTGGCGGGGTTGCTGCCCTGGCGTGAGGTCGTCGAGCCGCACCAGGACGTCGCCACCGGCGAATTCCAACAGGCCGAGTTTGCGGCCGACCTGGCCAAGGTCCACAATGGCAGCGCCCCTTCTGAATATCGTGACCCGCGCGAGTTCTTCTCGCGCACGTACCTGACGGATGGCCTAAGCGCGCTGCTCATTGGGGCCGCCAAGAGGCTTTCCGGCGCTGGCGGCGATCCTGTGGTTGAACTGCAGACGAACTTCGGCGGCGGCAAGACCCACTCGATGCTGGCGCTCTACCATATGGCTGGCGAGACCCGGGCGGAGGATCTGCCGGGGCTTGACCAGTTGCTCCAGAAGCACTGCCTTTACGTGCCAGCAAAGATCAATCGGGCGGTACTGGTGGGCACGTCACGGGGACCTCAGGACCTTCTCAATACGGAGAGCGGGCGCAAAATCCGCACCACCTGGGGCGAACTGGCTTGGCAGCTTGGCGGCGATGAAGGTTTCGACATCGTCGCGGAGAACGACGCAACGGGTATTGCGCCGGGATCGGGCGTACTTGAGGCGATCTTCAAGAAGTATTCGCCCTGCCTGATCCTGATCGACGAATGGGTCGCTTACCTGCGGCAGATCTACAAGGTCGAGAGCCTGCCGTCGGGGTCGTTCGACGCAAACCTCTCCTTTGTGCAGTCGCTGACCGAGGCGGTTAAGGCCTGCCCAGGAGCCCTGCTGGTGGCATCGCTGCCCGCCTCCCAGATCGAGGTCGGCGGAGAGGGCGGCCAGGAGGCCCTGGCGCGGCTGAAGCAGACCTTCAGCCGCGTAGAATCTTCGTGGCGACCGGCGTCTCAGGAAGAAAGCTACGAGATCGTTCGCCGGCGGTTGTTCAAAGAGATACCGGGCGAGAAATTCCACCACCGCGACAACACGCTGAAGCAGTTCGTCAAACTCTATCGCGAGAATGCGAACGACTTCCCCCAGGGCGTGGCGGACGAAGACTATCGGCGGAAGCTCGAGAAGGCATATCCGATCCACCCTGAACTCTTCGATCAGCTCTACACAAGCTGGGGTTCGCTCGAAAAATTCCAGCGCACGCGCGGCGTGCTGCGGCTCATGGCACAGGTCATCCACGAGCTTTGGATGAATGGTGATCCCTCTGTGATGATCATGCCGGGCAGCGTGGCGGTGAGTTCTGCGCGGGTGGAGCCGGAGCTGCTGCACTATCTCGATGTCAGCTGGCAGTCGATCATCGCCGCGGACGTCGATGGCCAGGCTGCGACGCCTTACAAGGTCGACCAGTCGGCGCCCAACCTCAATCGCTATTCGGCCACGCGCCGGGTTGCCCGCGCCATCTTCATTGGGACGGCGCCGACCCACGCGCAGCAGAACACCGGCCTGGACGATAAGCAGATCAACTTGGGGGTCGTGCAGCCGGGCGAACGGCCAGCGATCTTCGGCGACGCGCTGAGACGCCTGACCAACCAAGCCAAGTTCATGCACGCCGACCTCGGCCGCTACTGGTATTCCATGTCGGCCAGCCTCAACCGTATCGCGGCGGACAAGGCAGGTCAGCTGGATAACCAGCTCGTCCTGATGGAAATGGACCGCGAGCTTACGAAGTACATCAACGGCATCGCCGACCGAGGTCATTTCGACGCCGTGCAGGTGGCGCCCGCATCATCGGCTGAGGTTCCGGACGAGGCAGGCGGGGTTCGGGCAGTCGTCCTCGGCGTTGCCCACCCGCACAACGGGCGCGAAGGCTCAGAGGCTCTGGTGGAGGCCAAGGAGATCCTGCTTCAGCGGGGCAGCACGCCGCGCGTCTATCGCAACATGCTGGTCTTCATCGCGGCAGAGGCTCGCCAGCTCGACAACCTCAAAGACGCCGTTCGCTCGGCCCTGGCCTGGAGCGAAATCGTCAAGGAAAAGGACCGGCTGAACCTCACCCAAAGTGACGACGCGCTCGCCAAGGCGAAGCTCGCCGAAGCCAACGAGACGGTAAAAACTCGCCTCAAGGAAGCCTGGTGCTACCTTCACTATCCGGTGCAGGAGAGCGCCCAAGCCGAGGTCGAGTGGATCTCGGGCAAGGTGCCAGCACAGGATGGACTGCTGGCGCGCGCCAGCAAGAAATTGGTAGGCGAGGAAGGTCTCCTTCCAGAACTTGGGCCTACGCGCCTCGACCGCGATCTTCAGAAATACATCTGGAACGGCAAGCCGCATCTCTCCCTGAAGGACCTGTGGGAGTACCTCAACCGGTACACATATCTGCCGCGCCTGAAGAACCAGGCTGTGTTGGTGAAGACGGTGCAGGCCGCGGTCGGCGGTATGCTGCCCGGACCCTTCGCCTACGCGGAGCGGTGGGACGAAGAAGCCGTCGCGTACCTGGGCCTTGCGATCGAGCGCGCGGTCAACGCTGCAGTCTTGGTGGACGGCGATAGCGTGATCATCAAGCCGGAGGTCGCCGAGGCGCATCGGCCGGCGCCGGCCGAACCCGGCCCCTCGTCGCTAGTCGGCGGCGCACCCGAAGAAGGTGGACCGCCGGTGCCCGGCGAAGGCTTACCTGGTGAGCCGCCGACCGAGAAGAGGCCAACCCGGTTTCGCGGCGCGGTGATGATTTCATCCGAGCGGCCAGCTCGGGAAATCCACCAGATCGTTGAGGCCATTGTCGAACAGCTGACTACCATTCCGGGCAGTGAAGTTGCCCTTAAGCTTGAAATCGATGCGGAAGTGCCGTCTGGGTTGGATAAGGCAAAGGTGCGGACCTTGGTCGAGAACGCCAATACTCTGGGGTTCATCGAGAAAGATATTCGATAACTGTCGAGGAGCTGCAAGCATTAGGCTCTACCTTGCCGCACCGCGTAAGAGCCACGGTGTTTAGGTCACATCGAAAGGGTTGTGCCGAGGGTTGAAAGCCGTACCGTCGAGATTCCGCCGTTGCTGCTTCTATGCATGCCGGAGCCGCAGGTCCGGATGGCCTCGCGCACGCAGCACGACGTAGCCTTGTTCCTGATCAAGATGGCGGAAGCAGGAGAGGCTGCCGCATGAAGCTGGACGCGGTCCGAAAGCTGCTGGAAAAAAAGGATCCACCACTCAGGGAAGACATCCTTGAGACGCGGCGGTTTACGTTCACGCGAGCAAAGGAGACCTTGATGTTCCGCAGAACGGCGCTTGCTTCCTTGTCCTGTTCTGCTCGTCGGCGCTCGCCGACAGCAGGAAATGTAACCCGAGGGCGTCCACGAACTCGGGGCTATTCACTGCGGTTTGCGGGAAGCGTCGCGGGTACGCCGGTATCGCGGCCGGAAAGACTGCCCAGCTGTTTCCAGAAGTGGCAGGCGACACGATGGCTGGGCGACGCCGCGTCGAGCTGCGGTTCTTGTTGGTGGCAGATGTCGCGCGCATAGCCGCAGCGGCTGGAGAACCTGCAGCCGGGCGGCGGCGAGAGCGGATTCGGCAGATCTCCTTTCAGCACGATACGCTGCGAACGGTAGGAGGGGTCCGGCCGCGGCACCGCCGACAGCAATGCCTGCGTGTAGGGATGGCGGGGGTAGGAAAACAGCTCGCGCTTCGTGCCCTGCTCGACGACACGGCCCAGATACATCACCGCGATCTCGTCGCTGATGTAGCGAACGACACCGAGGTCGTGAGAAATGAACACGTAGCTGACACCGAGCTTCGCCTGCAGATCGGTCAGCAGATTGATGATCTGCGCCTGGATTGAGACATCGAGCGCGGAGACGGGTTCGTCGCAGACGATGAGGCTGGGTTCGACGGCGAGCGCCCTGGCGATCGCGATGCGCTGGCGCTGACCGCCGCTGAACTGGTGCGGGTAGCGGTCCATCTGGTACGGCGCGAGCCCGACCAGGTCGAACAGGGCGGCAACCCGGTGCCGGACCTCCTTCTTCGTCGCCACCTTGTGTAGAAGCATCGGCTCGGCGACGAGTTGCGCGGCCGTCATCTTGGGATGCAGCGAGGAGAACGGGTCCTGGAAGACGATCTGCATCTTGCGGCGCATGGCACGCAAGACGGAGGCGCTCGCGGCGGTGACGTCGATGCCGTCGAGCCTAACTTGGCCGCTGGTGGGCTGTTCCAGACGCAGGAGGGTGCGGCCGAGTGTCGACTTGCCGCAGCCGCTCTCGCCGACGATGGCGATCGTCTTGCCTTTGCTGACGGTGAAGCTGACGCCGTCGAGCGCCTTGACGGTCTGCTTGCCGCGGCCAAACAGTCCGCGACTGCCCACCGCAAAATGCTTGGTCAGATCCTCGACCTCGAGGACCGGCGTCTCGTGTCGCTCGATCATGGTCGTGCTCCCAGGCCTGTGTGCCAGCAAGCGACCTTGTGTCCGCTGATCTTCTCTTCGAGCGGCGGTCGTTGCGTTCGACATGTCTCATCGCTGAGCTTACATCTGGGGTGGAAGGCGCAGCCGTGCGGACGGTCATGCGGTGGCGGCACCGTTCCGGGAATGGGCTGCAGGCGCTCCTGGTCGCCGTCGACCGTCGGCATCGAGCCGAGCAGGCCCTGCGTGTAGGGGTGACTCGGTGCGGCGAACAGGCTGTGGACGGGGGCCTGTTCGATGATGCGCCCCGCATACATCACCACGACATCGTCCGCCATTTCCGCGATGACGCCGAGATCGTGCGAAATCAGGATGATCGCTGTGCCGGAATCCGATTTGAGCGACCGCATCAGGTCGAGGATCTGCGCCTGGATGGTGACGTCGAGCGCGGTGGTCGGTTCGTCGGCGATCAGCACGCGCGGATTGCAGGCGAGCGCGATGGCGATCATCACCCGCTGGCGCATGCCGCCCGATAGGCGATGGGGGTATTCCTCCACCCGCTTCTCCGGATTGGAGATGCCGACTTCCCGCAACAGGTCGATGGCGCGGCTTCTCGCCTGCGCCGACGTCAGCGATGAATGAGCCCGAAGCGCCTCGATGATCTGGAAGCCTACCGTGTAGACCGGGTTTAGACTGGTCATCGGCTCCTGAAAGATCATCGAGATGCGGTTGCCGCGAACCTCCTGCATCTCCCGTTCCGAGCATGGAACCAGGTCGGTGCCGTCGAGGAGCACCTTCCCGCCGGCGATGCAGGCCGGGGGGGAGGGCACCAGCTTCATGATGCCGAGCGACAGCATGCTCTTCCCGCAGCCGGACTCGCCGACGATGCCGAGTGTGCGGCCTTCGTGAACCTCGAAGTTCACCTTGTCCACGATCGGCGAGATCGTCTTGCCGGAGCGGAGTTCGACGCTGAAATCACGGATGTCGAGCACTGGCCGCGCGCCCTGGGCAACGATCGTCTTGTCGTCGTTCATCGAGTTCAGACCTCTCAGCTTCGCAGTCGCGGGTCGAGGATGTCACGCAGGGAATCGCCGAGGATGTTCATCGACAGGACCAGCAGAAAGATCGTCACGCTTGGGATGAGGGTGACGTGGGGAGCGAAGAAGAAGAAGCCGATCCCCTGCGCTGCCATCGTGCCGAGTTCAGGTGTAGGCGGCTGCGTTCCGAGACCCAGGAAGCTCAGCGAAGCGCCAAGCAGGATGGCCTGTCCTAGCCGCAGGGTCAGGAACACGACGATGGTCGAGACGCAGTTGGGCAGCACGTAGCGTCGCAGCAGCGTCCAGTCGTGAAGGCCGATCGCCCGGCCGCTGCTAACATAATCTTGCGCTAGGACCATCAGCGCCGCGCCACGCGCGATGCGGGCAACCAGCGGCGTCGTTGAAACGGAAAGCGCGATGATGACCGCGGTGGTTCCCGACCCGATGATGGCCGCGACAGCCAGGCCGAACAGGATGGCGGGGAAGGACAGGATGATGTCCATCAGCCGCATCAGCAGCGTGTCGGTCTTTGGATAGAAGGCGGCGAGCAACCCGAACAGCGTGCCGATGGTGCCGCCAACGAAGATCGCGGTGAAACCGAGCATGATCGTCAGGCGCAATCCGAACATGCTGCGGCTGAAGATGTCGCGCCCCTGGCCGTCGGTACCGAAGAAATGATCGAGGGACGGGCCCTGCAGGACCCTGCTCATGTTGATCGACAGCGGATTGTAGGGGGCCAGCCAGGGTGCGAGCGCCGCGCACAGGAACAGCGTCGTCAACATAGCCAGGGAGATGCAGGACACCGGATCGCGTCCAAGCGCCGCGAGCAGGTAGCGGCCGGGCTTCACATCCGCCGGGGCTGAGGAGTGTGCGGTCATTTCGCTTGTACTCTCGGATCCAGAGCCGCGTAGAGGAGATCGACCATCAGGTTCATGGCGATGAACCCCAGCGACAGCGCAATTATCGCGCCCTGGGCCACGGGGATGTCGTTGGCGACGATTGCTCCTACGGCGAGACGGCCGACGCCCGGCCAGGAGAAGATCGTCTCGGTGACGATGGCGCCGCCGAGCAGGTAGCCGATCTGCAGGCCGACCAGCGTCGTCACCGGAATAAGCGCGTTGCGCAGGCCGTGGCGGAAGATGACGACGCGTTCGCTCAGTCCCTTGGCGCGGGCGGTGCGAACGTGATCCGCCTTGAGCGTTTCGAGCATCGACGTGCGCGTCATGCGCGCCACCGGGCCGATAAAGATCAGTCCGAGGCAGATCGATGGCAGGATCGCGTGGCGCAGTCCGTTGACCGTCCACAGCGGGCCGCCGCGTCCGGTGAAGGGCAGCACCTGAAGCTTGTAGCCGAACACCCACAGCAGGGTCATGCCGATGAGGAAGACCGGCAGGGAGACGCCGGCGACCGACCCGCCCATGATCAGCCGGTCCCACAGCGTGCCGCGGCGGGAGGCGGCGAACATCCCGAGCAGGATGGCGGTCGGCAACGCCCACAGGAGACAGAGGACGACGAGTTCGAGCGTGGCGCCGAAGGCGCGGGACAACTCTTCCGCCACCGGCATGTTGTTCACAAGGGAGGTGCCGAGATCACCGATCAGGACGTTGCCGACATAGCGAAGGAACTGATCCCACAAGGGCCTGTCGAGACCCATTTCCGTTCTGATCTGCGCGATGACCTCAGCGCTCGCGCTCGGCCCCGCGCGCACGGTCGCGGGGTCGGAGGGCACGAGGTTGAGCAGGATGAACCCGATCAGAAGGACGCCCAGCGTAACGGGAATAGCCAGCAACAGGCGCTGCACGGCGTATCTCAGCATGGTTTGAGTCTCCCCGGGTTTTGGCGAAAAGAGGCCACCTCAGCTCGGCTGCGGCACGCGCGCCTGCGGCTTCACCTCGTTCGGGCGAAGAACCTGCGTGATGAAGTGCTCGGTTTGCGGCTTGTATGTTTCCCACAGCGCCCGCAGCTTCCTTTCGGGGTGGAGTTCATGATCAACGCGCAGGTCGACAAGCGGCCAGTCCTGTTCGTCCACCACGAGCAGCGCCGCCGACATCAGCGGCTGCGTTTCTCCGCCGGCGGCGAGACCGGCGTCGATGGCGGCCAGCAGGCGCTCCACGAACTCCAGCCCGAGCGATGCTTCATAGCATTCCACCATGGCGCGCGGAACATCGGTGTTGGCGATGACATTGCCCGTCGAGACGCAGTTCCTGCCCTGATACCCGGAATTGAGCGACGGGATCTTCGGTCCGCAGAAGAAGGCGGTGTTGCCGTTGCGGTCGATCGCCGCGACCTGGCGCTGGTCCGGAAACTCGCTCTCGTCGATCAGCCGATCGACTGTTTCTTTGGCGCTGAGACCGCGTCCGAGCAGGTCGAGGCCCTTCGGCCCGAGCCTGATGTCGCTGCGGTGCTGCGTCGTGACCGCGCCGACTTTGGCACGCGCCCAGGGACACCGATTACCGACCGCGATGGAGGAGGTGGTGATACCGATGCCGAACATGCCGGTGGCCTCGTCACGGGCAATCAGGGAGAAGGTCATTCCAAAATTTCCTCTACGCTCGGGATTATTTCTCGATCAGGGCGCGCAGCTTGTCGTTCAGGCCCATCGATGCCGAAATGACGGGCATGAACCACGCCTTGCCTGAATAGAAGGGCAGGGCCTTGAAGGCGTTGCCGGTAAACGAGCTCGGCTCGTCAATGTCGCAGACGAGCCGCGCCGCCCGCATGCCGAGATAGGATGCCATGACGATGCCGGAGCCGTTGCAGCCGGTCACATAGTGGATGCCGTCCCGCACCCCCATGTGGGGAATGCGATCGAGCGTGAATCCGACATTGCCTTCCCAGCCATGGCTCGCCTTCACCATGGGCAGCCCGGGCAGCACCTGCCTGAGCACCTTCATCAGGCGGACCGCGACGCCGCGTGCTTCGACGGCGTTGCCGGACAACGCTCTGCCGCCGACCAGAATCCGCGTGCCGTCTGGGCTTTTGCGAATGGCGTAGGCGAGGCTGCGCGTGTCGTTGACTAGGCTGTCCGTCGGAAGCACGGCATCGATTGTTTCCGGCGCCATCTGTTCCGTAGCCATCATGTGGCTTCCGACGGGGATGATCCGTCGCCGGAACCACGAGAATTCCGGTCCTGTGTATGCGTTTGTCGCCAGCACCACCTGCCGGGCTTTCACTCCGCCTCGCGACGTCTGGATCAGGAACGAAGCGCCCGACCGTTCGACCCCGGTGACGGGTGTTTCGGAGATGAGGCCGACGCCGCGCGCGTGCGCGCTGCTGATCAGTCCTTCGTGATAGCGCGAGGGATGCAGGCCGCCATCGTCGGGCAGCAGCATCGCGCCATGATAGAGCGGAGTGCGGATGCTGGCGCGCAGATCCGCCTCATCGACCATGTCCGCGCGGATGTCGAACGTGGCCAGAACGTCGCGCTGGCGCCTTAGCGCTGCCAGATCCTTCGGCGTCCAGGCGCAGATCAGGCGACCCGACAGGCGCAGCTCGCATTCGATCGCCTCCTTGGCGACGAAGCTCAGGAACCAGCCGAACGCGTCGCGTGTCTCGGTGAGGAGGTCTCTCGCCTTCGCGGCGCCGAAGCGCTGCGACAGGGTGCCCAGCGATTGCCGCAGGCGGCCGCCGATCATGCCGACGCTGCGGCTGCTTGCGCCGAAGCCGAGGCTGCGGGCTTCGATGACCGTGACGGAGCGTCCCTGTCGCGCGAGTTCGATCGCGCAGGACAGCCCTGCATAGCCTGACCCGACGACGACGACATCCGTCTCGACGGGCAGGTCCTGTTCCGCGGCGGAGCGCCGCGGAACATCTTCCCACCAATAGGGCTCCGGCTTGAAATCAGCCGACAGCGCCTGGTTCATTTCACGACCTCGATGTCGAGACCCTTGTAGAGGGCGCTGTTGTAGATGCCGTGCACCTTGACGTTCTTCACCCGGTCGGTGGAGAACAGGAACAGCTTCTCATGCACCAGCGGGATCAGCAGCGCCTCCTCGGCCACGGTCTTCTGCACCGCGGCATAGGCCTTGCTCTTATCGGCGTCGACAAGCGCGGTCTGCCCGGCTTCGAGCTGTGCGTCCGTGTCGGCGTCCTTCCAATGAAACCGGTTTGGCGCGGGAATGTTGGCCGAGTGAAACATCATCAGCACTTCACCCGCCGTGGCGTAGGGCGAAAACAGCGCGTAGCCGTCGAACTCGTTCGAGGTGTTGATCTGCGCCATCGCCGCCGCCGGCTCGACCAGCTGCAGCTGGAGATCAATGCCGACCTCCTTCATGTAGCCCTGGATCGCTTCGAGGCGCGAACGCCAGCCTGACGTGCCGGCCGCGAGGATGGAGGGCGCCAGGCGCTTGCCATCCTTGTAGCGGAACCCGTCCGAGGAGAGCGTCCAACCCGCCTCGTCGAGCAGCGCGCGCGCCTTGTCCGGATCGTAGGAAGCCTGATACTCGCCCGAATAGTCGATGGTCTTGGGACTGACCAGCGTCGTCGCCGGATTGGCCTGGCCGAACCACATGCTTTCGGCGAGCGCCTGGCGATCGACGGCAAGGTTCATCGCCTGGCGGACGCGGGTGTCGCTTGTCATCTCTCGGAACGGGCGCAGCCCAAGATAGGCCGAGTAGTTGGAGACGCGCGGCTCGGCCACGGTCAGGTTCGGCGCCGCGCTCAGCTGGGCGATCGCCCATTCCGGCATCACGTAGGAGATGTCGCCGGCGCCGGTCTGCATCGAGGCGAGGATCGCGCCTTCCTCGGGAACCACTTTCCAGACCATGGTGTCGACCAGCGCCGGGCCCTGGTTGGCGTAGAAGGCCGGACCCCAGGTGTAGGCGTCGTGGCGCTTCAGCGTGAAACTGTCACGCGGCATCCACTGCGACCAGCAGAACGGTCCCGTGCCGTTGAGGCCTTTAACGCCGAAATCCGGGCCCAGCCGCTCGACGTCGTCCTTGTCGACAATCGAACCGAAGCTCTGGGCTAGGTGCAGGAGCAGCTCGTTGTGCGGCTTGTTCAGCGTGTAGCGCACCGTATAGTCATCGGCGGCGACGATCTCCTTGACCGAGCCGAGACGCCACGCCGCCGGCGACCGCGTCGCGGGATCGACGAGGCGGTTGAGCGAGTAGGCCACGTCCGCCGCAGTCAGCTTCTTGCCATCGCAGAAGGAGGCATCTTCGCGGATGTGGAAGACGTATTCCAGCCCATCCGCGGAGATGTCCCACGACTTCGCCAGCAGCGGATGCAGCGTCTTCTGGTCGTCCTCGACGGCGACAAGCGTGTCGGCCATCATGAACAGGATCTCGGCGGCGCCCCGTCCGGTGACCTTATGCGGATCGAAACCGACGGAATCGTTTCGTACCAGGACCGTTACCGTGTCCTCCGCCTGAGCAGGTCCCATCATTGCCGCGCCGGAAACCGACAGCGCCAGAACGAGTAGACTTGTTTTTCTCATGTCATTCCCCTTTTCTTGTGGTGGTGATCAATTCTCACGGCTGAGATAGCGAACCGCGCTGATCGCGTGGACCTTGACGACCGTCAGAAGCTCTTCGATCGTCACGTGTTCGTTGCGCCGGCCCATCGTCTTGGGGGAGGGGCCGTAGAGATAGGCCGGCACGCCGCGATAGCGCCAATAGCGCGCGTCCGAGCCGCCCAGGCTGATGATGGGCAACGGCCGGCGCCCGGTCACACCTTCAGCGACGTCCTGGAGGATCGCCGCCATCTTATGCTCGGGATCGCACCAGCTCGATTCGTAGCTGTGGTCGTTCCTGATCTCGCAACTGGTGGAAGGATAGCGCGTCAGGAGAGCGCCGAGCGCCTCTTCGACCCGCGCCCGCTTCAGTCCCGGCGGCATCCGGATCTCGACCTCCAGCACGCATTCGTCAGGCATCATGTTCACCTTTAGGCCGCCGCGGATGACGCCGACATTCACCGTCGTCTTGCCGACGATGGCGGAGGCGCCGTCGCCGAGGCTGGCATCCATCGCGGCTCGCGTCTCTGGTTGCGCCAAGATGCGCACGATATTGCCGGGAAGCTCCGGCTCCAGCTCAGCGAGGTTCTCGAGATCTCGCACTAGCATTGCGGCGATCTTCACCGCGCTCTCGCTCAGATGCGGGTAGGCGCCATGCGCTCCCTTGGTCTTGGTGGTCAGGACGGCACGCAGGGCGCCCTTTTCGCCAAAGCGCAGTGTTGCCAGTCCGCTCGGCTCGCCGTCGAGGCAGCAATCGCCGAGCACCTCGTCGGGGATCGTCTCCATGAGAAAGCCGGTTCCCCAGCGGCCGCCCGTCTCCTCGTCGGACACCACGGTCAGGGTCAGGCGTCCCGCCAGCTTGTCCTTGAGACGGGCGGCGTAGCGATAGGCGAACAGCGCGGCGGTCGTGCCGCATTTCATGTCGGCGGCGCCGCGGCCGTAGACCCGCCCCTGCGAGACCTCGCCACTCCACTGGCCGCGCTCGCCAGGAATGTCCTCGATGGCGGGAAACACGTCCATGTGGCCGTTGAGCACGAGGTGGCGACCGCTTCCGTCGCAGGCGAGGGTCCCTACGATGTTTGGCAGGTGGTCCTGAGCCGCCACCACTCGATAGGGCAGCGAATCCCGCGCCAGGAACGCTTCGACATAGGCGCTCGCCTCGCGGGTGTCGCCAGGCGGATTGGGAGATTTCGCCTGCAGGAAGCCGCTGAGAAAGGCGACGATCTCGTCGTGGTCCTCCTCGATCCAGGTTTCAATCTGGCAGGTGATGTCCATGGCCGTCAGCATGGTTTGTCCAATGTTGTTAGCGCTAACATTCCGCTTCATTGGCCCGATATTGTCAAGTAGGTTGGAAAATAAGATTCGAGGGAGCGACATGACCGACGGTTCGATGAGGCGGAGAAAGGGTTGGTCGACGATGGCCGACGTCGCCCGCGAGGCCGGTGTTTCCCTGATGACGGTGTCGCGCGTCTACAAGCGTCCGGACTCTGTCTCCCAGCGCACCCGCGAGAAGGTGCTGGAGACCGGAAACAGGCTCGGGTTCTCGCCGAACAGCATCGCCGGCAATCTCGCCTCCGGGCGAACGAGCATGATCGGCATCGTCGTGCCGTCGCTGCGCAACTCCAACAACGCCACCAGCATCCAGGGCATGGCCGACTACCTTCGGCAGGCCTCCTACCATTTCATGATCGCCAACACCGGCTATTCGATGGAGGATGAGACCGCCGTGGTGAAGGCCTTCATGCAGCGGCGTCCCGACGGCATGGTGCTGACGGGGACGCGGCATGGTCGCGAGACGATTGATCTTCTCAAGGCAGCCCACGTGCCGGTGGTCGAGACCTGGGAGACGAGGGGACCGTTCATCGATATGGCCACCGGGTTCAAAAACTACGAAGCTGCGCGCAGGATCACGCGGCATCTCGTCGATCGCGGCTACAGGAGGATCGGCTACATCGACTATCCGGCCATCGGTCTCGACCGTTACATCGAACGCCTGCGGGGCTTGAAGGAGGAACTGAAGGCCGCCGGTTTCGAGCCCGTCAGCATCGTCTCGCCCCTCGATCCCGGCGATCTCTATCAGGATGCGTCGAGCTTCCGGGGCGGCTCGCTCGGCTTGCGGAAATTGCAGGAGGCGAGCGGCGACATCAATGCCGTGCTGTGCGCGTCCGACATTCTTGCCGTCGGCGTGCTCTTCGAGTGCCAGAGGCAGGGCCTGCGGGTTCCTGACCAGCTTGCCGTGGCCGGCTTCGGCGATTTCGAGATCGCCGCCGAGGTACCGCCGGGCCTGACGACCATCCGCACCCATGGATATCAGATCGGGTGGAACGCCGCTGAAATGCTGGTCACGCGCATCAACCAGCCGCGGGCCGAGATCCCCCTGCGCGACGTCGGCTACGAACTCGTCGTTCGCGGCAGCTCCTGAAGGACGATGTAACCATTATCTCAACCGATCCCGGAACCCGGTTCGACGATCTGCGCACGCTCGCCGGCCGGCTTGCCGCAGGTAGTGTGTCGAGCAGCGAACTCGTCAACCACGCCGCGCGGGGGATCGAGGCGGCGGGCGAGGACGGGCAGCGCAGCTTCACCGCACTCCGCCTCGTCCAGGCGTGCGCAGAGGCCGCCGCCATCGACCGGGCGGCGGGCGACGCGCTGCCGCCCTTCGCCGGCATCCCCATCGCCGTCAAGGAGATCTGCTCGACCTCGCCAGCGAGGTCACCTGCGCGGGGCCGATGCTGCTGCGGGGGCGCTACCGGCCCCGCGGGATGCCGACGCCACCGCGCGGCTGAGGCAAGCGGATTCATCGTCATCGGCCGAACAAACATGACGTAGTTCCCTTATTCGGGCCTCGGCCTCAACCCGCATGACGGCACGCCGCGCAACGCCTGGGACCGGCCGGCTGGCCGCACCCCCGGGGGAACGTCGTCGGGAGCAGCCAGCAGCGTCGCCTGGGGCATGATCCAGCGGTTCTTGCGCTGATCGCGGGCCTGCCTCCGGCCAAACAACAGCCCAACCTGCTTCTTGCCGCGTATCGGCATGTTTTCGGCGTCCCGTCGAACTACACTGAGTTCCGCATGGGGCTGATGGATCGCTTCGATGCGGTTCGCTCCGTCATGCTGACGCGCTCAACCCAAACGAACGAATCGGGCAGGGGTGCCGTCCTCCTTCCGATCCTGACAAGTCTGCCTCAGCCTTGGCGCTTCTGGAGGTTGGGGCGTCCGCTGGCCTGGTGCCTGTTCCTAGATCGTTATGGCTATGACTACTCATCACGCAGCCTTCGGCCCACAGGGGCGTCCGACCCTGTCCCGTATTCCCCTGCAAGGCCGGCGAAAGGGTCCCCGTTCAGGACACGCTGCCGCAGATCGTTTAGCGTGCCGGTCTTGATCTCAATCCGCTGAGTGCTGGCGACCCGGACCAGGCCGCATGGCTGGAAACGCTCGTCTGGCCCGAGCAGGAAGACCGCCTGGTCCGGCTTCGCCTGGCGCTGGATGTCGCGGCCGAAGAGAAAGCCGACGCTGGTGCGCGGCGACCTTCTCGGACCTGAATTCGAAGCCATGTGCCGGCAGGCGCCGAAGGACGCTACGCTCGTCGTCTTCCATACCGCCGTTCTTGCCTACGTCACGAATGCCGCTGACCGCATGAGGTTCGGCAAACGGGCGTCAGCGCTAGGGGACGTCTGGATCTGGAACGAAGCACCGAACATCATGCCTGACATCGACCATGTGCCTGCGGACGCCCTTCGCCGGGCGAAGTGGGCATCGCGAGGGGAGGGCGGTACTCAAAACTGGCGAGGTTAGCGCGCATACCGCGGACGCGATACCATCAACAGGACCGAAAGGGCCCGGTGCACGTGTAGCGCACGTCAGCTATCTGCTGCCGGAGCAGTTTGCGTTCGAAGATGAAGAGTATGAGGTTACCGTTGCGGATGAGCCAGGATGGCATGAGGCGACGGTGTACGAAGGTTAGTGGAGGCAGCGCAGGAACGATCCGTCCGGTCCTCATAGAATACATCCTCGGGATTTAGAACTTGGCCTCCGTTTGCTTTCCGAAGATTGCCCTCCGGACGTACCGATTGACCGCCACGAGGAATGGAGAAAAACCCACGCCGTAGCGTTTCAGCCATGCTCATTAACGGAGAGCGCTTCGACTTCGGCCCGCTCCGGTGGAGGAGCCGGCGATAAGGATAGCGACGGGCGCTGATACGCGATTGGAGGCGAGAAGGTGAGCAAGTGTGGAAACGTTTCCACACATCCAGCGCCCAGGCGGATGAGCGCACAGGCGGCCCGAAACTTAGATGGCATGCGCCTACGGGATCTTAGTCAAGCATGCAGAAAATGCCGCTCAAAAAAGCTTGAACCTTTTTCTACGTAGAGGCGGCTCAGCTGCTAGATCCTCTTTTCGCGAGGATGGTCGCAAGGAGGGCGGCGTCCGGTCCCGCTTCCGTCCTCCCGGACGATGCCTGCCCTGATGAGACGCGCGTCAGCCTTCTCCTGCCTCTCCAGCCCAGGATCGTGCCGGGCCATAAACTTTGACTTCAGGTAAAGGACTTTGCCGTCCGTCATCTCCGTCCGGGACCGTGCGCGGCCGAGGTCCACCACGACCTCCTCGTCCACCAAGGGGAGTTGTGCCGTCCGCGAGGCGGCAGCGATACCCCCTTGACCGTCCCCCTGCCGGGACCGATGCGGACGAAGTCGCACTTCAGGAAACCCGGTTGGACCACGTCCGCACATCCGGCCACGATCCTCGCCCGGTCGGGCATCCTGCCGTAGTCCGCCCTCGAGGCTCTGAGCGCGCCGCCGTCCCATGTGCCCGCGCCGGAGAGGGCGGCGGCCTTGCACGCCTCCGCAAAGGCTCCCTCCTCAGACAGCGCTAGCAGCTCCCGACGAGCGTCTTCCATCAGCCTCGCGTGGCTCCCGAAGAAGGCCTTCCCGTCGCGCTGCATGGACGGCGGCAAGGAGGAGTAGCGGGGCGCCCCGGAAAGAGGCTGAGGCCGTAGGGGCGAGCAGGTCCTCCCTCTTTGCCTCCGCCGCCTCCCTGAGGGCGGTCGGATCCAACTGTTCTCCGTCTCTGGCGGCGAGCGCGCGCCTGGGCGATCTTGTTCCGGACGTCGACGAACTGGTTGCCGATCGGCGCGATGCCCTTCGTGGCCTCCTCCTCCGGCACGCCCTCGCGGGAAGCCGCGAAGCCGAGCACGCTAACGTCCTCGGCGAAAACCCTAGTCGGCGCGAATCCTTCGCAAGCGTGTCGAGTTCGGTCGCCGTGTCCTTGAATGCCTTGACGGCGACTGCGCCGATCCCGGCGACTGCGGCCGACGCGCCGAGCGCCCCGACGGTAATCCCGGTGAAGGCGGCAGCCTGCAGGCCGCACAGGCTGCGCCTCGCCTGGTCGACGTCCTTCCTGAACGGCTCCAGCGCCTTCGCGCCCTCAGCCTTCACCTTATCGAGGCTGCCCTTCGCATCCTGCCCGAATCGGCGCATCCCGGCGCCGCCCTCACGGATGCCGTCTAGGGTGAACTGTGTCTTGATCTAAGGGGCACGCCAGCCATCGTCTCTCTAGGACCGCCTGGTTTCTGTTCAGCCGCGAGCCGATGGCCGTCAACCCTGCTGCGCGAACATTATTCGAGGTGACAAAGACTCAATCTTGACGGCCACGGGCTCTCTCCCAGCCCACCCGATCCTTCAGCCACCTAATAGAACGCGCGGCTGGCGCGCGGGCGGTCACTACCTTAATATTCGATGGGACCCGTCGTGCCTGACCGCCGGAGGTCGGCGTGCGACCCCGCGTTCATCGATTTCGTCCGATGGTTCCCGCTTGGTGACGCTTGTGATGAATGCTCGCCCCGCAGGAAGGAGCACCCGAGGCCGTTGACCAAGCCCCACCCTCCCTTGAACGATCTTCGCATAGATCTGCTGACCCTGCGCATCTTCTTGACTGTGGTGGATGCGGGAAGCATACGCACCGCTTCCGACACGCTGAACCTATCGCCGTCCGCCATCAGCCGCCGTCTAGCCGAGCTCGAGCATAGTTTCCGGCAGGAATTTCTGGTTCGCCATTCGCGCGGAATGCAGCTCACCGAGTCGGGACAGATTATCTATGAGATGGCGCGCAGCGTCTTCGACACCTGCAGTCGAGCGCGGCGGGATCTTCAGCGCCTGAAGGCCGGCGAGAGCGGCACGGTCCTGCTGAGCGCCAATGGCTCAGCCTTTGTGGACGGTTTGACTGACGACATGAGGGTGTTCAACGCGCGGTATCCTCAAATCCGCATCGAACTGTTCGAGCAGATAAGCCCCAATGTGGCGACGTCGGTTGTGGCCGGGCGCGCCGAACTCGGCCTGATCGCCAGGACGTTCCATCTGCCTGTCGAAATCGAGAGCTTCTTCTATTCGTCCGACCGGCTCTGGGTGGCCGTGCCGAAACAGCACCCGCTCGTGCGGGAAGAGAGCGTGACTTTGGCGCACATCGCGCAGCACCCCGTCATCGGCGTAATGGAGAGCAGCTCGATGACGCTGCTGATCCGACGGGCTGGCACCATCGCCAATCAGGCGTTCACCTATCGGCATATCGCCAGTACGAATGAGACGGCGCGGCTCCTCGTCGCCAGCGGCCACGGCGTCGCGATATTGCCCGAGCGTTTCATCATCCCCTATCAGGAAGCGCTCGATATCGTCGCGCTGCCGATCCACGAAGAGTGGGCGGCACGCGAGATAAGTATCATCCGCCGCAAGGACACAGCACTTTCTCCTCCTGCCGAGTTGCTGTTCGGCTTTCTCCTGGATGCCGGGATCGCCCGTGGATGAGGCAGCAGCAGCGCCATCTGCCCGTGTTGCAGGAAGCGAAACACTCCTGTCCGAAATCAGCGCTACAGGGGTCTCGATGCCTTCTCTAGGTTGAGCAACCATAGTGAGCGAGCCGGGGATTTCGCGGGTGCACGCTCGGGAGGAACCACATGACGGCCGATCATTTCGCCCTGTCCGACACAGACTTCAGCTTCATCGGATCCGGCCTCAAACGACCGGAATGCGTTCTCGCTGGGGCCTCGGGCGCACTTTACGCCAGTCACGCTGATGGCGGTGTGGTGCGCATCGCGCCCGACGGATCCCAAACACTGATCGGCGAGGTCGACGGCGAGCCGGGTCGCTTCAAGACGAACGGCTTTGCGCTGCGCAGGGACGGCAGCATCGTCTTCGCCAATCTCGGCAGCGAGGGCGGCCTCTGGCGGATAGCGCCCGATGGCGAAATGAGGCCCTTTCTGACCGAGGTGGACGGCGTTCAGCTGAATGCGGTCAACTTCGTCTGGCAGGATCACTTAGATCGGCTTTGGTTCTGCGTCTCGACTTTTCGCGAACGGAACCTGCCTTACGATCCGCTTGCGCGCGACGGCATCGTTGGCCTGGTGGAGGGCGCCGAGGCGCGCATCTTGGCCGACGGCGTCGCGTTCACGAACGAGTGTCGGCTGAACGCGGCCGGCGATGCGCTTTACGTCAACCAGACGTTCAGCCGCAATACGCTGCGATTCGAGGTGTTCGCCGACGGCAAGCTGGGCAACCGCTCCGTGTTTGCCGAGTATGCGCCGGGTACCTATCCGGACGGAATGGCACTCGACGCCGAAGGAGGCGTCTGGGTGATCAGCGTCGTCTCCAACCGAATATATCGCGTCACCCCCGACGGACGTCCGACACTGCTTTTCGAGGACTGCGATCCTGATCACCTGGCTCACGTGGGACGGCAATATGAACAGGGGGTGCTCAAGGCCGACCTGATCTACCAGCCGCGTTCGCGCAAGTTGGCGAATACGTCCAGCCTCGCATTTGGCGGCCCCGACCTGCGAACGGCATATCTCGGCTGCATCGCGGGCGACCGTATCGCCACCTTTCGCTCTCCGGTCGCAGGTTCGGTTCCATCGCACTGGTCCTGGAGCTGATCATTGAGAATCCAGGTACGAAGGACGACAGAACGATGAGTGTGCAGACGCCCACCAAGAAGTTGAACGCGATGTCGCTGGCGAACTGTCGAGGGGCCACCCCCATCGTCGGTCTGACAGCCTATACGGCCCCGATGGCCGCGGCGATGGACCAGCACGTGGATTTCATCCTGGTGGGAGACTCGCTCGCCATGACGATCTATGGCGAAAGCTCGACCGTGGGCGTAGATCTCGACACGATGATCCGCCACGGCCGCGCCGTCGTGCGCGCCTGCCGGCACGCCTGCGTCGTCGTCGAGATGCCGTTCGGCTCCTACCAGGCATCGCCCGAGCAAGTGTTCCATTCGGCCGCCCGCATCTTAATGGAAACCGGCTGCGACGCGGTTAAGCTGGGGGGTGGAGCCGAAATGGCCGAAACAGCCGCCTTCCTCGTCCAGCGCGGCATTCCCGTCATGGGCCATATCGGCCTGACGCCACAATCCATCAACACGCTCGGGGGGTTCAAGACCCAGGGCAAGGACGGGGCCGCCGTCGCCAAACTGGTCGCCGACCGCAAGGCCATCGATCAGGCTGGCTGCTTCTCGATCGTCATCGAAAGCGTCATGGAAGCGGCGGCGCGGCAGGTTATCGACGCAACCGGCGCCACCACCATCGGAATAGGCGCGTCGCGGGCCTGGGACGGTCAGATCCTCATCATCGACGATATCATCGGCTTGTTCGTCGCGTTCAAGCCCAAGCTCGTCAAGCGCTGCGCCTCTGTCCTGTCCCACATCGAGGCGGCGATAGAAACCGTCGCGCGTGGGGTCCGTGAGCGCAAGTATCCGTCCGGGGAATATCTGTTCGGGGCAGGAAGGTAAGCGGTGCGCGTCGCGCTGACGGAAGTCGCATCTCGCGACGGGTTGCAGAACGAAGCACACCCGGTATCGACCGAGCAGAAGATCGAGCTGATCGACCGCGTGGCGCGGGCGGGCATTCGCCGTTTTGAGGTGACCTCCTTCGTCTCTCCCCGGGCAGTGCCGGCTCTATCCGACGCAGAAGACGTGGTCCGCGGTGTGCGCGACCGCGACCGGCTGGTGCTCGAGGCGCTGGTGCCCAACCTGCGAGGGGCCGAACGAGCTGCGCCTCTCGGGCTCGACGCCTGGGTCTGCTTCGTTTCGGCAAGCGAAACCCATTCGTTGGCCAATTCGAACGCGCCGACCTACGAGGCGATCGAGCGGCTGCGCCCGGTCATTGGATTGGCGGATCAGCTCGGCATCGAGGCGATCGGCTCCATCGCCACGGCCTTCGGTTGCCCGTTCGAAGGCGATGTGCCGATCGGCCGGGTCGTGGACGTCGCTCACCGGCAGGCAGACCTCGGCTTCAGGACCATCAAGCTCGGGGACACGATCGGTTCCGCGCACCCCTCGCAGGTCACACGCATGCTGGCCGCGCTGAACCAGGCGCTGCCGCAGGTGGAATTTGTGCTCCACCTGCACGACACGCGCGGAATGTCCCTTGCCAATGTGCTGGCGGGTCTCGCGGCCGGCGGGACTGCCTTCGAAAGCTCATTGGGGGGGGTCGGCGGCTGTCCATTCGCGCCCGGCGCGACCGGCAACGTCTCGACGGAAGACCTCGTGCATTTTCTGCATCTGGAAGGCCACGAGACCGGAGCCGATCTGGCGGCGCTGATCGAGGCGGGCCGTTGGCTTGAGACGGTGCTCGGACGCCCCTTGCCGGCACGATTGCTGCACAGCTCTCCCGTCGGAACCCTGGTCGACCCGACTACGATGAAACGTGCGGTCGGTTGAACGCAACTTGCAAGGAGTCACCAGATGAGCCTGACCGGTACGCGCGTAGTCGATTTCACTCGGATCATTTCGGGTCCGTTTTGCACCCAGCTCCTGGCCGATCTCGGCGCGGACGTAATCAAGATCGAGACGGCGGCGGGCGATCCCCTGCGCGAGCAGGGCAAGAAGGTCGAGGGACTGAGCTGGTACTATGCTGGCTACAACCGCAACAAGCGCTCGATCGCAATCGATCTTCGCCATCCGGATGGACATGAAATACTCGCCGACATGATTGCCAGCAGCGACGTCGTGGTCGAGAATTTTCGCCCGGGCGTGATGGCCGCCATGGGGTTCTCCGACGAAAGGCTGCGGAAGCTCAACCCTCGCCTGGTCGTCTGCCACATCAGCGGTTTCGGTTCCAGCGGCCCGTACTCGCATCGTCCGGCGTTCGATTTTATCGCTCAGGCGCTCAGCGGGTTCATGAGCGTCAATGGCAATGCCGACGACCTGCCGCTGCGCAGCGGCCTGCCGGTTTCCGACCTGGTGGCAGGGCTTTACGGCGCGCTCGGCGTCACGGCTGCGCTGGCTGGGCTGCGCGAAGATCGTGCTTTTCGCAGCCTCGACATCAGCCTGACCGATGGTCTGGTCAGCCTGCTCAGCTACATGGCAGCGGACACGCTCGCCACTGGCGAACCTCCGCAGCGAAGCGGGAACGACCATCCTCTGGTGGCGCCCTATGGTCTCTTCCGCACTGCGGACAAGCCGATCGCCATCGCACCGAGCAATGACGCCATCTATGCGCGCCTGCTCAACGCAATCGGGCGCGACGATCTCGCAACAGATCCGCGCTTCGATACCAACGAAAAGCGCATGGCTGATCGTGAAGCGATCCGCCTTGAGATCGAGCCGGTCCTGATGACGGCGAGCGCCGAGGAATGGATCGAGCGCCTGAATGAGGGCGGGGTGCCGGCCGGCCCGGTACTGACCATTCCCGAGATGTTCGACGATCCGCAGATCCGCCACCGCGAGATGGTGCTGCCCGTTCCGCATGGCCCGCATGGCACGGTCCGGATGCTCGGCTTTCCAATCAAATCCACGCCCGGAAGCTGCGAGATGCGGCGCCCGGCGCCGGCTCTCGGCCAACATGGCGACGAGGTGCTGGGGGAACTCGGCTATGATCGCGATCGCATCGACACACTACGCGCCAAAGGCGCTTTGCGCTGACGTCGCACGGTCGGCACGTCTGTTCTCACGCGCGGACGTTCCCCACGGCACGCATCCAGCTGGCGGGACGCCGTTCAGCTGTGGCGCGGGCGCTGATCTAGGGGGTGCTCGATAGCCACAGGGTCAAGCCGGGAAACAGCGTCACCAGTGTCAGAACGACCAGTGACCACAATACGAACGGCCAGATATGGCGGATGATGGCGGCGACCGGCACCTTTCCGGCGCCGCTGGCGACGAACAGGAGCAGTCCCACCGGCGGCGTCAGCATTCCGATCATGAGATTGAGGATCACGATCATCCCGAAATGGATCGGATCTAATCCTAGGCTGGCGCCGATCGGTATGAGGGTCGGAATGAAGACGATCATCGCCGGAAGCGGCTCCAGAAAGAAGCCGACCACGAGCAGCAATATGTTGATCGTCAGCAGGACGATGAGGGGGTTGGAACTGATGCTGGAAATGGCAGCCGCGATTTCCAAATTGACGCGGCTTTCGGCAATAAGCCATGCGAGGGGGCCTGCGGCCGCCAGCAGGAACAGGATCGCTGCCGAACTGCGCGCGGCACTGGCCAGCGCCTTGCCGAAGCCGGACGGGCTGAGTTCGCGCAGGAAAAACATCGCCACGACGAGGGCCCAGACCGAGGCCAGCGCAGCCGCCTCCGTGTCGGTCACCAGCCCGAAACGCATGCCGCCGAGCACGACGATGGGGAGGGTCAGCACGGGCAGGGTCCGCAAGGTGGCGCGAATACGCTCTCGGTTTGACAAAGGCTTGCGGAAATACTCGACCTTCTGCCCCGTGGGGTAGAAGCGGCAGATCACCGAATATCCCATGAAGAGCAGGAAGCCCGGAACTACGCCCGCCATGAACAGCTTCATGACCGATACGTTGGCCATGACGGCGTAGATGATCATCGGTACCGAGGGCGGCAGGATGGGACCGAGCATCGCACCGGCGGCGATGAGCGCACCGGCATAGCCTTCATTGTATCCCTCCTTGCGCATCGCCGGAATCAGGATGCGCCCGGTGGCGGCGGCGTCGGCCGCGCCGGAGCCCGATACGCCCGCCATCAGCAGGTTGGTCAGCAGCGCCACCTGACCCAGTGCGCCCCGCACATGGCCGAGCAGGGCCAGCGCCCAATCGACCAGACGCTGGGTCAATCCTCCGAAATTCATGATCTCGCCGGCGAGGATGAAGAGCGGAATCGCGAGCAGCACAAAATGATCCGCGCTGGCGACGATATGTTGTGGAAGTATCGTTTCGTTGACGAGGCGATCACCCGTGATGATCGCGGCATAGGCGGCGATGATCATCGTGAAGCCGACGTCGAAACCGACAATGAGCAACAGCAGGAACAGGATGATGATGGACACGCTCATGACGCATTATGCCGCGCGATTGCAGCGTGTAGAGCCGCCAATGATCTGGCAACGAGGATGAGGATGATGAGCGCCATGCCCAGATTGAAAGACAGATAGATCGACCAGTATGTGAAGGGCGTGCCGAGGATTTCCATAAACGATCCGACCCGCATGACCGGAAGTCCGTAGAAGAGGAGCAGGCCCGCCATCGCCGCCATCACAAAATTAAAGATCAGGTCGCGAACCCCCAGCATACGTTCGCTGAGATAATGGGCGATCAGGTCGGCAGTGATGGATTCGTAGTGCAGGATGGCGACCGGGAAGCCGAGAAAGACGAGCCAGACCAATGCGATTTTCGAATATTGCTCATAGGCGGAGAAGCCGCTTCCCACCAGGTAACGGTCCGCCGCCTGCGCAAACATCAGCAGCAGAATGAATGCAAGCAGAAGTGAGATTGAGACCGTCAGCACCGTCCTCAAGACATTCGTGGCCGTGCGGAAAATCCGCACGGCCACCGGTTCCCCGGCGATCGGGTCTTCGCTCATTCGATCGCCTGGATCTGGTCGGTAAAGCCTTCGGGCCAGACCGAGCCTTCGAACTTTGCGGCAACGTCCTTCAGCGCCTCACGGAAAGCCTCGCGATCGGGAACGGTATAGATGACACCTTCCGCCTCAAAGACCTTGAGTGCTTCCTCCTGCAGTTTCACCTCCTCGGCGGTCGTGACTTTGCCGCCTTCCTCGGTCGCCTTGGAGATCGCCGTGCGCTCATCGTCCGAAAGCGACTGCCAGAGCTGCTCGGAGATAAACCAGCCGGTTGTTTCATATGCATGGCCGGTAGCCGACCAGTGCTTGGCGACCTCGTGAAACTTGAGCGGCAGCGCAAGGTCGAAACCATTGTCTTGGCCCTCGACCAACCCCTTCGAGAGCCCGGTATAGATTTCAGTCATCCCCATCGGTACGATCTGCACGCCCAGGGTCTTGAACGTCTCCTCGAAGATCGGCATGGCCGGGATGCGCAGCTTCATCCCGTTCAGATCCTCGGGCTTCTCCACGGGCCCCTTGACCGACTGGACGGCACGCGGGGAACGCTGGCCCCACGCCGCAACGATGCGCACACCGGTGGCTTCGGCGATATCATCATAGATCTCGTGGAAGGCTGGGCTGTTCAGCGCCCGCTCGGCATGGCCGGCATCGCGAAACAGATAGGGCGCGTAGATGACCGTCAGGGGGGCGGCTTCCTTGAGATAGGTGGCCGAACCCAGGCCGAAATAGCCCATCTCGACATTTCCCAGTTGCATGCCGGTCAGCAATTGCGGGATGTCCCCGAGTTGACCGTCCGTGTAGACCGAGGCCCTGAGTTCGCCGTCGGTTTCTGCCGCGAGCACCTCGGCGAAGCGCTGAAGCGCCTTGTCCCACGGACTTCCGGCTGCAGAGATGGTTCCGATGCGAATCTCCTTCGCGACCGCTTCGTCGGCTGCGAACGCAGCAAGTATCGATAGCGACGCGGCTGCGAGCACCACTTTCAGGGCAGTCATTTTCATTTGATCCTCCTCCTTTGGCGAGATGTCTCGCCGCCGCCTCCAAGCACCAGGACCATACAGGGTTTCGATCGCCAGGGAATTGATGAATGCGATGCAGAGTGTTGCCTGGGGCGCAACGCGGATCGGAATCTGTCCAGCTCCCCCGGCGGAGATAGTTAGCGTGCCGCTGTGGTTCAGCGTTCCCCCGTAACGGCTAACGGCCATGGTCGGGCAGGCCACCCAAGTCGAAGCTTGCTCGCGCGCCACAGTCCGCTGCCGCATACTCGTGGATGCGCCCGCCCAGTGTCGCTGGTCCCGGCCACGTTCTCTAGCGCGACAATCGCGGGGCGGGGTTCCGCCGTTAGCTGGTGCTGGTATCGTCCTTCTCGCGGTTCGGGGACCTTATCCATCCGCCAGTCTCCGGATGAGTGAGTCCCGGGAACCCACAGCGCGGCGCAGCGCTTCCACTTCTGCCTCGAGTTCATGGACGCGCTTGACTGCGTCACGGGCGACGTTCAGCGCATTCGCGGCGGAGACACGCGCGTGCTGCAGGCGCCCCGCCCAGAGCTGCTGCGCACGGTCCTCGCGTGCCTGACGCATCGCGGCCATGCCGTCGCGGTGCGCGTTCACGGCGACGGCCGTGGCAAAGGCACCGATCGACGCGATCTGGATAGCTGCTCCGTGTGCGGGGCAAGGTACGCTGCGGTGGTTGTGTACCATGAACTGACCTCCTCCGTTGGGACACCCTATGTGGCAGGATCCGGGAACGGCGTCGACGCCGGTCTGCGCGATTGGCGATCGCATGCCTGGTGGAGACCTAATGTCCGTCACTTTGCAGGGGACGGAGCACGCCGTGTAAGAGCGCGTAAGGCAGGCCCGACCTGCCCATCTATGGGGCGTAACCAAGCGGTAAAACGCGGCTTTGCTGTCGCCATCCCCTGTTCGAATCCAGGCGCCCCAGCCAACCGCACAACGGTATATAAGAACAATAGGTTAGCTGCCTCGGGACGAGGTTGGTAGTACATGCTGGTAGCGCACCTGGCTCTCCAACAAGCCTAGGTCGTTTGGCTTGTCCCTATTGGCGCGCGATCAGCTTGGCCGTAGCTCCATGAAAACTCCGACTCATCTACGTCTGCAATCAAGCCCCGCCGCTCCAATGCTCTCCGCAGGCGAACTTTTCCGACCCAGTTCAGAACTGATCCAAAGCCAAACGAGGGCCAGCTTATGAATTGCTGTAGGGCGCCGTATAGGCCAAGCCCAGTTCCCGCAGCATAAAGTACCGGCTGGTCGGCCTGCCAATTTACCCACCCGAAGACCGCGTTGAGCAAGAGAAGCAGGGCGATGACGGAAGCGATAAGCGTCGTGAAGTAGCGCACGCTAGTCATCCGTCTATTTGCTTCCGCAACAACCGCATTGATCGAGCTTTGCAATCGGCTGAGTTTCGCTTGCTGCTGAGCCTCGTTCGCATCAAGCCGCGACTGAAGGTTTCGTACCTCTCCAGCGAGCTGAGCTTGAATAGCAGCGGCCTGCTTGCGTTCTTCCGCATGCTTCCTCCTCTGAGCGGCAACTGCTTTCTCGTGTTCCTCCTTCAACTCGGAAACCGTAGCGCGCTTCATCTCTGCCAAGAGCGTGGGAATTGTAGCCTCCGTCAGGCGCTCTTCATCGCCCAGCGTGAAATCCATCAACTTCGTGACGGACCGCGCATCTTGAAGAAGAAGATCATATTGCGCTTCCTGCTCTGGAGTAATCGTCCGCAGCAGCTCACGAGCCCTCTGCACAACCTCCTTTCGGACATTGAGGACGCGTTCACAGTGGGCCAGCAAATGAGCTGTTGGAATATCGCTTTGGGCACCAAATCCGGTGCGAAGCCAGGCCGCCACAGCGAAGGATGCATGCTGGATTACCGGTGGGCAGTGCCTCTCCTGAACAATCCCGCACTCCAATGAAAACTGCCTTGCCAGTCTCACGAAAGCACCGTTGTTGGTGATAAAAACAAACCTGTTGTCGAAGATGTCTACTGCGCGGTGCCCTTCACGAAGCCTGCAGACCAACGTCATAACGGTGGCGTCGTGCCGTATCGCATCGGGGAAGCCTTGCCTCCAGTTGATAGCGGCTTGGAAGTCCTGGAACAGTGCCTCAGTGAAATGAACGTGTTGAGAAGGTGTGCCAGCAAGGGTGAGCTGTCGCACTGTCACACCGATAGCCCTCAACGCCCGCTCCGGGTCCCGCTGAACGATCTCGACGAATTGCTCCCTCACTTGGCCCTTGACTATAGCAGAATGGGTCGGACCATGACGGTTCTGACGAGGGGTCGCGAGGGTGGTTTTCAAGATGCGCGACATCTCGTCGCAGCTCTCTTCAAGGACAACGACCGAACAACCGATCTGCCGAGCAGCGTCTATGTTAAGGGACACGTCTCGCTGTGCCTCAGTGCCGGATACGCCGAGCGCGGCCAGCGCAAGCGGAGCGTCAAGCACGATTGTAAGCTTCGACTGTTCGCCATTTTGGCTCGGTTCAACGAAGTCCTGCACGACCTCGGTCAGCATGCCGACAGCAGCGAGTTTCGTAAGCTTTCCAAACAGCTCCTCATCGGTCTTGCTGACTTGATCAACGAACCGCGCTGCTAGGTATCGCTCATCCGCGTGCAGGTGAGTGTCCTCTGGAGCCAATGTCTTGAGAAGCTCAGAGTACTTGTCGCCGTTTGCGTCACGCTTCCCCTGTGACGAGACGTCGAGCGTGACAAGGAACTTGACAAGCAGGTCAAGGGCATCCTCGTCTGACCGATCGCGGTGCAGCAGATCGTTCAATGATTGCGCAAATTGCTGAAATGCCTCAACGACCTGACGCATATCTTGAGCGAAACTCGCGCCTTCATCGGCCTCTGCACTGCGTGCCTGAACTAACCAGATGCGTGCCTTGGGATCGGGCTTTACCAGCAAGCCGTGGGCTTCCAGCCGCTCCTGAAAAACGAGGGCTACCTCAGTTGAAATTTTCCAGCCGTACAGCTTGTGAAGACCAGCAATAAGCAAGCCGGTTTCAAAGACCTTGCCGTCCAGGAGGTCCAGCAACGGACTGAGGAAGGGAATTAGCGCGTCCAGTACGTCCGCTTCATTCTTCGGCTTTAGGCCTTCCAGTGTGGCGTAGACGCGTAGCGCCTGCCTCGTAACGGTCATCCGACAACCTCGCACTAGCAACGAGGATGGGATGAAACCAAATAGACCCCCCACCCATGGATTTGAGTAGTATATTGCGGGGCTTCCGCGTCAATTGTCAGGAACCTTCAAGGCACAAGCTTATGGCTGTGCCAAGTTTTCATCGCCGCCTCGGCCTTGCCTCGGTCTGCTTTGATGCGCAGGACAATTTGACTTGAAAGTCCGACCCAGCGGGCGATGTCGCTGATGCCGGCTGTGCCGGTGCGGAGCATGTTGAGTACCATTTGGAGGCTGTCTTGGCTGTAGCTGGGCTGCCGCCCGAGGTAAGCCCCTACCTTCCGCCCTGGCCGCCTCTATGCCGGCCCTCTGGCTCGCTTCATGCTCGGGGCTAGCGAAGCGTACAAGCCGTGGGGACCTTTTACTTCGGGGGCGCCGTCGCGTAGCAGCGCGGGCGCGCCAGTCGTTCAGAAGGTCCATTCTCAGACCGTTCCGGTCGATACCGCGGGAGCTACCGGTGGCGGTTCCGGTGGCGGCAGCTCTCGCCGCGTCTCGTAAGTCATTGAAAATTATGGTGGGCGATGAGAGACTCGAACTCCCGACATCCTCGGTGTAAACGAGGCGCTCTACCAACTGAGCTAATCGCCCGCACCGGTGAAACCGGCAGTCACTTTTGGTGGCATCGCGTTGAAGAAGCTTCAACAAACAATGCAAGGACGTTGTCCAAGTCCTTGAAGAGAATGGCGCGAGTGACGGGGCTCGAACCCGCGACCTCCGGCGTGACAGGCCGGCACTCTAACCAACTGAGCTACACCCGCGCATCTCTTCGTCGGCCGTTGCCGGCGACGTGGTGGCGTCATTACGGACTTCGCCCGGGGGTGTCAAGCGACCACCCGAAGAGTTTCGCCGGCGTTGTGAATAAGGGGCATGACCTTGCGGCATGGAGACACAACTTGGCTCGTCGCCGCCGTCTCAAAGCTGTGAGCGGATCGGCAGCCAGCCGGTGAACCAGGCGACGGCGCGTCGGAGAATCCCTGCGTTGGGCTCCGACCTGTAGACAGCAACTTTCGCCTCTTCCTGCGTACGCCAGCGCAGCGAGCCATCGTCCAGGAAAAGTTCATAGCTGAAGCTCGGCCCGATCTCGCGCTCGAACAAGGCAGTCATCTCGGAAAGAAGCGCGGGCGAGCGAAAGAGCACGCCCATTTCCGTGTTGAGGGCGATCGAGCGCGGATCGAAGTTGAACGAGCCGATGAAGCCTTTCTCGCCATCCACGGTAAAGGCCTTAGTGTGCAGGCTGGCACCGCTTGACCCCAGCAGAGAGAAGCCCCGACGAAAAATGTCAGGCCGTAGCTCGTAAAGCACAATTCCGGCTTGGAGCAGGGGAACGCGGGCCGGTGCATAGCCGCCATGCACCACCGCCACGTCCGTCGCGGCGAGCGAGTTGGTGAGAACCCGGAGGGTGAGGCCCTGCTGCCTCCATTGTTTCAGCGCCTGTATGCCTTCGTTGCCGGGAACGAAGTAAGGCGAGGTGATGTCGATGCGCCTGGTGGCGGAGGTCAGTACGGGCAGAAGCTGCGACATCAGCCAGTTGCCGCGCTTGTTTCCAAGCGTTTTCTCGGGTGGATCGCTGACCACACGCGCTTCGGCAGTCCAGTGGATCGTGCCGTGTTGCAGGAAAACACGGAGCGACGTGTGATCCCGAAGGCGATCGAAGAATTGCCGCGTTGCCGGCGCTTCAACTGCGACCGACAGCTTCTCTCGCATCGCCGAAATGTCGGCGCGCCGCCCCTTCGCCAGCGCCCCGATAGGAATGGCGGATGCGCTGTTCCAGAAGGCGTCAAAGACTGCTTCCACCTGCTTCACCAGGGGGCCGAGCAGCACAAGGTCGAGGTCGCGGAAATTTGCTTCCTCATCAGCGTCGAAATACTCGTCGCCGATGTTCCGGCCGCCCACGATCGCCATACGGCCATCGGCGATCCAGGCCTTGTTGTGCATACGCCGCGTGGCGCTGAACGCCCGCAAGATCATTTCCAGCCCCCGGCGGAGGCCCGGGGTTCTGGCGCGCGTCGGGTTGAAGAGCCGCAGCTCGATGTTGGGATGGCTGTCGAGCGCGAGATAAACAGGATCAGCGCCGCTCGCGTTGATGTCGTCAAGAAGAAGCCGCACGCGGACGCCGCGGTCTGCGGCGGAAACCACCTCCTGCGTCAACAAGCGCCCGGTCAGGTCATCATCCCAGATGTAATAAAGAAGGTCGAGGCTGCGGCCGGCGCTGCGGGCGGATATGGCCCGGCCGACAAACGCATCCAAGCCATCGGACAAAAGCAGCAGCCCGTTTCCGGCGCCGGCGGGAGGCGACAACGCCTCCACAACGGCATCAAGCGGCGTCGAAGAGCCCGCCACGGGCAAGGCTTGCGAGGGTTCGACGCGAAGCTGGCGAGCGAACTGCCCGTAGGACCACACGGAAAGCACGGACAGAAGCGCCACGCCAAGCGCTGCGACAACAAGAAACAGGATCAGATCCGACACGCTGCACGGCCCCACTTTTCCGGCAGGGAGTGTAGTTCAACTCCTGCCGTTTGCCAGATTGAAGGGCTATGCATCGGGGATGTCAGCTCGGCCTCGCTGGCGGCGTTGCTGCGCCGCCGTAAAGCGCCTGGATCTCCGCTCGGAGTGCCCGAACCTCTTGCAGGATGAGGTCCTGCTCATCCTTCATCTGAGAACGCTCTTCGGATGCCGTGGACTCATGCTCCTCCTGCATGGCCGAGACGATGATGCCGATGAACAGGTTGAGAACGGCAAAGGAGGTGGTCACGATGAAGGGAATGAAGAACAGCCACGACCAGGGATAAACCTCCATCACGGGACGAACGATGCCCATGGACCAGCTTTCCAGGGTCATCACCTGGAACAGGGTATAGGCGCTTTCGCCGAGGGTCCCGAACCAGTCTGGAAAGGATGCGCCAAAAAGGTTGGTCGCGATCACCGAGGACACATAAAACACCAGCGCCAGCAACAGCACGATCGATCCCATGCCGGGCAGGGCGGCAACGAGCCCGCCCACCACGCGGCGAAGCGAGGGAACCACGCTGACAATGCGCAGAACGCGCAAGATGCGCAGGGCGCGCAGCACGGACAGATTGCTCGTTGTCGGGATCAGCGCGATGCCCACAACCAGGAAGTCGAACACGCGCCAGGGATCGTGGAAGAAGCGGCCACGATAAACCAGCATGCGCGCAAGCACCTCCAGAACGAAGACGGTGAGCACCAGGCGGTCGATCACAAGCAGCACTAAGCCAAAGCGCGCCATCGCCCAATCGGACGTTTCCAATCCAAGCGTAATGGCATTGATGATGATCAAGATGGTGATGAAGCGCTCGAATCGGCGCGACTCGATCAGCGTCTGCATGGCTTGTCCTGCGTTGGGAAGAGTCGGGTGACCAGTTGCCGACACGGCGGGCGGGCGTCAACTCCCCTTCTGGCATCGGGCAAGTTGCGGTTCAGGCAGGCGCCGGATCGCAGCTGACACCGGATCAACAGCGGACCTGATGCTGCAGCGTGGGAGGCAGAGCTAACCCGTTTCCCAGGCGCCGCGTTCAAGTTGCAAACGGTGCCGAACCGTGTCCTCGTCGATGCCGCATCCGGCGAGCACGCGACCCGCGAGCTCCAAACTGCCTTCAACCGTTTCGGGGACGGTCGCGGTCGCGCCGGCCTTCAAGAGGCGTTTGGCATGGTCGTGGTCGCGCGCGCGGACGTAGAGCGGCACATGCGGAACTGCTTGGCGGATCCGCTGCGTCAGGTTCTGAGTGACCATCTCGTCACCGATCGTGATCACAAGGGCCATCGCATGCTCGACTCGTGCTGCGCTTAAGACCTCAATGCGCGACGCGTCGCCGAACCGAACCGGTTGTCCCAGGCGGCGTGCTTCGGCGGCAGCTTCCGGATTACAATCGATCGCCAGGTAGGGGATTTGTTCACGATCGAGCACGGACGCAATCATCCGTCCAACCCGGCCAAAGCCGGCCAGCACCACATGTCCCTGAAGGTGCGGCACGAATATGGCCTCCGCTTCCTCCTCTGCGGTGGCCGAGCGCCGCTGCAGCGCTGCGCCGAGCCGTCGTGCCCCGCCGGCAAGCGCTGGCGTCACCAACATGGACAGCCCCGCGACGATGAGCATGAACTGCCCAACGGGCTGCGGGAGCAGGTCCAGGCTCATCGCCAGACCGACCACGACGAAGGCGAACTCCCCAGCCTGGGCGAGCAACAATCCCGTTTCCACCGCGACATGCCGCGGCAATCCCCACACTAGGCAGAGGGCGATATTGATCGCGGTCTTGAGCGCGATGAGCCCCACAACAGAGGCCGCAATCAGCACCGGTTCCGCGCCAAGCGTTCTCCAGTCGATCCCCATGCCGACCGACATGAAGAACAAGCCCAGCATCAGCCCCTTGAACGGATTGATGTCGACCTCAACCTGATGCCGGTATTCCGTTTCTGCAATCAACAGGCCGGCGAGGAACGCACCGAGCGCCATCGAGAGGCCAGCGAGGCCGGTCACCGCCGCGGTGCCGATCGCGATCAGCAAGATGATCGCCATGAAGGCCTCGCGGCTTTCGGTTCGGGCAACCACGTGCAGCAGTCTTCGCAGCAGCAGCCTGCCCAGGAAGTAGATTGCTGCCACCGTCCCAGCCGCCTTGGCAATGGCGAGGGCAAGGCTGCCCGCAAGGCTGCCGCCTCCTGCGGCGGTGCTGACGATGCCGACCGCAAACAGGATCGGCACCACCGCCAGATCCTGCATCAGGAGAACGGAAAACGCCGTTTGCCCGACGGGGGTGCTGAGACGCCGCCGCTCCACAAGCAATTGCGTGACGATGGCGGTTGATGACAGGGCGAGACAAGCGCCCAGCAGAATGGAAGCCTCAACGGAATTGTCCCAAGCCCAGGCGAGGATCCCGATTGTTGCGGCCGTAACGAGGATCTGCGTCGAGCCCAGCCCGAACACCGATCGGCGCATCGCCCAAAGCCGGTCAAACGACAGGTCCAGGCCAATGGTGAAAAGCAGAAAAACAACGCCAAGCTCCGCCAGCGCCTGAACGCCATCGAGGTCACTGATCACCAGGGCCGCCACGACCGGGTTCTCGTCCGCAAGCAAGCCGAGGCCGAACGGGCCAACGAGGCCCCCGATCAACAGGTAGCCGAGAACGGGACTGATGCGACGCTGCAGCAGCGGCACGATGACCCCTGCGGTGATCAGGAAGATCGTGACTTCCCGGAGATACGGGATGTGGACGTGCTGCTCCATGACTCATCTATTCGGCCACAGCGTGAGTCGTGTCGAGCACCCCGGAGCATTCTTCCCCGAAGCCCTAGATCAACGGGCGAACGGCAAGCTTGAGAAAACAACCAACCGGCGCGCACGTGAAGAGAAGGAAGGGTATTCGGCCGGCGGTCAGCATGGCTGAAACGCGAGCCTGCGGCCGGACACTGGCGCCGTGTTTATGCCTCTGAACCAAAGTGGCGCACCCGACAAGATTCGAACTTGTGACCTCTGCCTTCGGAGGGCAGCGCTCTATCCAGCTGAGCTACGGGTGCAGGCCGGGCGCGAACCGCGCCGGGATGTCTTAGACGAAGGCGGGCGCGGCTTCAACGGGTATCGACAGTGGATCAGCGCGAGATGCCGAAGGCAGAGGTCACAAGTTCGAATCTTGTCGGGTGCGCCGGAGTGGCAGGTTTGTGGCGGGGGAGGGGCGCTATGTGACGTCGTTTAGCCGATAGGATCCTCCTCCATCGATAACAGCGCCAGTGCCGGAAACACTTCGATCAACAAGTGCCCTCCGACGCGCTTCGCGCCTGCTCGGCATCATCTGAGGCGTTCAGCTCGTGCTTGAAACGCCGGATCGGCGCGTTGTCGTCGAACATGCCGATCTTCGACGTGTTTGCCGGCTGGACGCCTCCGCGGGCTCAGGAGATCGTTCAAGCCGCGACACGATCTACCGGACGCATGCCTGACTTCTTGGGAATAATCGTGGGCCAGCGCGATATGCGGACGTCGCATTCTGCCAGGTTCAGGTTCTTTGTGCATAAAGAGCCTACGCGAATGTAAGGTCGCAAAGCGGCTTCACAAACGGCAGCGCAATTGAACCCTTCCCGCAGCAGGGATGCCACGGACCACCATAGGAGCCGCAGCCGCATAGCCTTAGCGGCGAGATACAGCCGCTGGCTCATTGACTCCTTGCGAACGGCCAGGACCAGTCTGGCACCGAATGCACGACGGTTGCCGCATATAGTGCATCCACCGCGATCCCCCAAGCTATCTGAGCCCATCGGCAGGCGCGATCCTCAAGCGCGGCTACTTCAGCCTGCTACGCGATCGCCTATGTGAAACATAGAGCTCGCCTATTTGTCCTGATCATTAAACGATCTTAGGCTGACTGGTGCCCAATTGATGAGCATTAGGAGCCTCGTTATGATTTCATCCTCCCTGCGGAAGGCGATCCTTGGCAGCGCCATCGCCGCCATCTTCCTGAGCACTGCACCACTACGCGCGGCGGATGTCGAAATCCGTCTGGCTCACGTGCTCGCTGAAAGCCATAGCTGGCATCAGGCTGCTCTTGGGTTTGCAGAGCAAGTTGCCGCCGAAACGGAGGGACGGGTTGAGGTAAAGATCTTCCCGTCCGGCCAGTTGGGGACCGAGACTGAAGTCATTGAGGGCCTCCAGTTCGGTTCTATTCAGGCCGCCATCATCGGCAGCGGTTCGTTTCAGTCTATCGAGCCGAAGATCGGCATCATCGAAATGCCCTATGCTTGGCCCTCGCGCGAAGTCGCTTTTGAGGCGCTTGACGGTGAGCTGGGCGATCAGCTTGCTGCGTTGCTCGCAGACAAAGGCATCGTCAACCTGGCTTGGTGGGAAAACGGACTCCGCAACGTCACCAACAATCGCAAGCCGATCGAGACACCTGCAGACCTCAAAGGCCTCAAGATCCGCGTGACCCCCGATCCAGTCCGCTTGGCCGCGTTCCAAGCTCTTGGCGCAGAACCCGCTCCACTGGCGTTCGGCGAACTTTATTCAGCCTTGCAGCAGGGTGTCTTCGACGCACAGGAAAACCCGGTCTCCATCATTCTGAGTTCGTCATTTTTTGAGGTGCAAAAGTATCTCTCGCTGACCGAGCATGTTTGGGGCGCAGCCTGTCTCGTTATTTCCAAGTCGGTCTGGGATAAAATTTCCGAAGAAGATCAGGCAGTTGTTCAAGCGGCCGCAAGAAAATGGCGCGACCGGCAGCGGGAGATGGTCGGGTCAGCCAGCGCTGAGGTGATCGCTGAGCTCAAACAGAAAGGTATGCAGGTCAACGAGGTCGACAAGGCGCCCTTCATTGAAGCTTCGAAGCCAATCTGGGATGCGCAGGCCGACACTTTTGGGCCGGAGTTGATGTCCGCTATCGAGGCATATCGTCAGTGAGTGACCTCGTGTGCGAAGTGGTCGAATTGGACGGGGTAGCCCCCGTTCAGTTCTTCGATTTTCAGCAACAAGTGCTGTTCTCGCCCAAGGAGCGGGGCGAAGGCTTTATCAAGTTCGCAATAAGCACGGGTAAGCGCGGCGCCAAGAGTGTCGCTCATGCTCATCCCCGGGACGAGGTTTCTTTCACGATCAGGGGTGAAGCGATCTTGAGGGCGGCCAACAGAGAGTATCACCTGCGCGAGGGATCCGCCGTTCGGGTGCCGCCCGGTCTCCACCACACGGTAGAGGTCGTTTCGGAAGAATGGGTCGTAATCGCCGCCTACTGCGATGAATGCTCGCTTTGTCGGGCAGATATCAAGATTCCTGCGATGGCTATAACGGAAGATCAAGATGCTGCGAACATCTGATGAAGCACGCACATCAGCCGCCGTTCACATTCTGGATCGATTCGCGCTCCTTGTTGGCGCAATCGGCGTGCTGGCCTTCACCATACTTGTCGCTTACACGGTCGGCGCTCGCTACCTTGTAGGACGCACTCCATTCTGGTCGGAGGAACTCCCGCGCCTCCTACTGATCTGGGTGACCTTCATAGGCGCAACTGCCGCCTTTGCCCGCAACACACACTTTGAGGCGGGCCTGCTGCCGTTGATCGTTCGCAGTGACCGGGCGCAGCGTGTCGCGCGACTGGTCGCATCGCTGGCTTCCGTCATCTTCCTCTTGATCCTTGCAAAGACTGGCTTTGACATCACCAGACACACCTGGGGCAACCTTACGACGGCGATGCGCTGGCCGGTGGGGCTGACCTATCTCGCGCTTCCGGTGTGCTGCTCCCTCAGTGCTGTGGCCGTAGTCAGCCGTATCCTGAGCCGGAACTGATAAGATGACTTTCGAACTTGCTCTCCTTCTCGGCGTGTTCGTCGCACTTATTCTCATCGATGCTCCGATCGCGGTCGCGTTAGGGCTAGCGTCCGTCGTCTACATTTTCGTAGCGGATCTCGCGCCGATGATCGTGGTTGCGCAGCGCGCCATTTCCGGCATCGATTCCTTCACGCTGCTGGCGATCCCGCTATTCCTGTTCGCCGGCCTCTTGATGGTGCATGGGGGCTTGGCGCCACGCATCGTCCGGCTCTGCTCGGCGCTAGTCGGTCGAACCACAGGCGGACTCGCCATTGTGATGGTAGCAGCCTGCATGCTTTTCGGTTCGTTGTCAGGTTCGGGGGTGGCCGACGTCGTCGCGATCGGCACAATGTTGCTTCCCGCGATGAAGGTGCGTGGCTATGATGAAGGCTTCTCGGCTTCGTTGCTTGGCACCGCCGGTTCGCTGGGATCGGTCATTCCGCCTTCGATCGTCTTGATCGTGTATGGAACTGCCACCAACTCATCCATTGGCCAACTTTTTGTCGCCTCCATCATCCCGGGTATCCTGCTTGGTTTCGGGTTGATGGTCGCAGCTTATTACATCTCGCGCAGGAACGGATGGAAGGGCGGCGAAGCCTTCGCCTGGCCGGAGTTCTGGAGCGCTCTCCGCGGCTCCCTGCTGGCTTTGCTCGCGCCGGTAATCATCATCGGCGGCATCCGCGGCGGCTTCTTCACGCCAACGGAGGCCGCTTGCATCGGCGTGGTCTATGCGCTCTTCATCGGCGTCTTCGTTTACCGAGAGCTGACCGTTCCCACGATCGGAGACCTGCTTCGCCAAACAACTGAAATGACCGGTGCGATCCTGTTCGTCATCGCGTGTGCGTCGATCTTCGGCTGGATCCTTGCAGCTGAGCAGGTGCCTCAGCTCGCGGTTGATACCATCTCGGGGCTCACCGACAGTGCCACCATTGCGCTTCTCTTGATGATGGCCGTGATGCTCGTGCTCGGCACCTTCATGGAGTCAATCGCAATCATCCTCGTCCTGGCGCCGGTGTTCCTGCCGATCCTGCGCGTCTACGGCATTGACCCGGTTTATTTTGGCATTCTCCTGACGATCAACCTGGCCATTGGAGCCAACACCCCGCCGCTCGGTATCGATTTGATGGCGGCCTGCCGGGTTGGTGGCATCCCGATGTCACGCGCGTTTGGCTATCTCCTACCATTCATCGGTGTGATGACCGGCATCCTGATCTTCCTCGTGCTTTTCCCATGGATTGTCACGGGCCTGCCGCACCTGATCTTCTGACGACGGCCATCCGCCCGGCCAATACGCTACCTAAAGGATGAAGATGTCGATCTCACCTGTCGCTGGCATGTCCCTCGACCGCTTCTGGGCTACCATCGAAAGCTCCGCCAAGATAGGAGAAGGGCGTCCGGGCGGATTGGCGCGCCTGACACTATCTGATGCGGATCGGCAGATGCGTGATCAGTTCGTTGTTTGGTGCAAAGATGCGGGCCTGAGGGTCACTGTCGACGAGGTGGGCTCCATCTTCGCGCGGCGGGAAGGCGCCAACGCTGAGGCCCACCCAATCCTCATTGGCAGCCATCTTGATACGCAAATCAATGGCGGGCGCTATGATGGGATCGCCGGCGTTCTGGCCGGTCTTGAGCTTTGCCGAACCCTTGATGACCTCGATTATAGAACGGAGCGGCCTATAGAGATCGTCAACTGGACAAACGAGGAAGGCTGCCGCTACTCGCCACCTATGGTTGCTTCGGGATGTTTCGTTGGCGCCTACTCTCCCGAATGGGTTCATGAGCGCATTGGCGACGACGGCAGCCGCTTCGGCACCGAGCTTGAGAAGATCGGCTATCGTGGCATTATCCCTTGTGTGCCGCGCTCGGTGGATGCCTACTTTGAATTGCACATTGAGCAAGGTCCTCTTCTTCACGCTGAAGGATGCGAGGTCGGTGTTGTAACTGGCGGCTTTCCGAGCCACGGCATGCTTGCCCGCTTTGCCGGTGAAACCGCTCATACGGGTCCTTGGCCGATGGAGTTGCGCCGAAACGCGCTCGCGGCGGGCGCGCGTTGGCTTTCAGCGGTTGATGATCTCGGAATGGAGTATGCCGGCACCGGCGGCAAGGCGACGGCAGCACGACTTGCAGCCTGGCCAAACAAGCCGGGCATCCTGTCAGACACCGCAGACGCCGTCTGCGACGTGCGTCACGGGGATCCTTCAACCACCAAGGTAATGGCGGAGCGTATGCGGCGGTCGCTTTTTGAGGCTGCAGCACGCAATGGCTGCGAGGTTGAGATACTGGACGAGTGGCTGTGGGGCGGTGATATCTTCGATCCCACCCTTATTGCGTCTGTCCGGCAACACGCTGGTCGGCTCGGCTATCGCTGGCGCAACATCGTCAGTCAGGCAGGACATGACGCCTACTTCATGGCTCGCCATTGTCCCACCGCCATGGTGTTCACACCCTGTCGGGGCGGCATCACGCACAACAACCGCGAACATTGCGAGCCTGACGATTTTCGCGCCGGCCTTGATGTCCTACTGCATGCGGTGGTTGAGCGGGCAGACAGGAGCGAGTGAGCAGGATGCTCAATTCGCCGCCGTGAGCCTCTCGGTTGCTCACGACGCGCTGGTTGACGAAAGCGCGAGCAGTTCGTCTACAACACCAAGGTATGTTCGCTCGACGGTTCGTAGCTCGACGTTCGGATTGGTGACCATGTAGACGTCAGCGCCTATCGAACCCTGAAGCGTTGGCAGGGGATAGATCGACCCCGCCGCCACATCCTGCTCGACTGCCGTGATGGGCAAGATGCCGATGCCGAGGCCGGACATTATCAGGCGTCGCACTTCTTCTAAGTGGGAGCTCGAGCCGACGACACGCTGCCCCAAATTAGAACCACTCCGCAGCATGTCCATCGGCTCGAAATTTCCGCCGTCGACAGCGCAGGTGAACGCCACAAATGGCTCCTGCTGCAAAGAAGCAATCGACACCTCTTCCTGCCCGAATAGCGGATGCTCACGACCGCAGAAAATTGCGAAGTTCTCTCGACACAGAAGACGGCACTCGAGGCCGACAACCGGCTTCATCAATAGGCAGACACCTATGGGCGTAGCCTCTTGCACCACCTGACGGACAATGGCGCTGCTGTTGGCCACGTCAATCCGCCAAGTCAGAGAGGGGTGCCGCTGATGCGTGAGCCGAATCGACTCATCAAGCAGGAACGACTGCAAGTGGCTGACGACGGAGAGGCGTAGGAGGCCGGTCGTGATATCCTGATCCCGCGCAATCTCATTGCTCAAGCGCGCCACGCTTTGAAATAAGTCGGCGCAATATTTTGCGACGATCTCACCGTTAGCGGTGAGAGCGAAGTGACGACTGTTCCGTTCGATTAGTTGCACACCCAAAGTGTCTTCCAGCCGTTGCAGCGCGAGCGAAACTGTGGGTTGGCGGAGAGCCAAACGCTGTGCTGCTCTCGTAATGCTTCCTTCTTCGACGATGAAATGAAAGGTCCGCAGCGAATTCCAATTCATATCGGTGACGAGCTGGGCGATAGGTCGCATATCACTGCTTCGGAGCCGGTTGCACGCTGCGCTGTCGGATTTCGGATTTTTCAGAACTGCGCAACAACTAGCGTATGGAGTAAAGACCGGTCAAACGCGAGCGCCGCTAGGGCGTCGGTCGCCTGGACGACGACGCAGCCAGGATTTCTACGGGTGCACTCGGCCACGAAAGACCGCCAACCTTTAACAAGGCAAGCCTTCTCCACAAGGGGAGCTCCGATGCGGGTTGAGCCCGTATGCACCCGCACGACGCCATCGAAGAGCCAGAATCCCGGGACGAGAGAAACTTAGTGGCGGCTTGTCCGCCCACGAGGGGACTGTTTCTGCGCGCCAGACGAGAGAGCCGGCGACAGAACGAGAAGGCTGCAAACAAAAGTGTACACTGCGGACATTTGCCAATCGACTGGTCGGCCTAATCCGTATCCGCAAAACTATTTCCCGAATTTTTGCTTGCTCGACGAACAAATGCTCATTTAGGATGACTGACGCTTGCAGCTATCAGGTCAAGCGCCCACCGGAGGAACAACATGATTGCGAAAACGCTGAAGGGCTTGGCCCTTACTGCAGCGCTTGGACTTGCAATGTCGCACGGCACTGCGCAGGCTCAGGAAGCAGCTGGAAAGAGAATCGGCATTGCTGCTCGCGAGATCACCAACGACTACAATCGCGACATCATCGCGGGCGCCGAAAAGGTGCTCAAGGAGGCGGGCGCCGAGGTTGTTGTCACCGACGGTGGAGCCGACCCTCGCAAGCACAATGAGAACATTGAGAGTCTGATCAATTCCGGTGTGGCCGGCATCATTGTTCAGCTCGGTGACGCGCAACAGCTTGCGCCCGTTGTGGCTAAAGCCACAGCTGCCGGTATTCCGGTCGTGACAACATCCGTCGGCTCCAAAACGGAAGGCGCTTTGGCGGATGTGGGCGGCGACGACGCCTTGATGTCGGCTATGGTTAGCCGCGCGCTGCTTTCCAGCATCGACTACAAGGGTGATGTCTACGTATTTTGGGTGCCGGGCGCTCCTATCCTAGAAACGCGCAAGCGTATTCTGGAAGCTATGGTCGCCGACTATCCGCAGGTGAAACTGCACGAGGTCCCGACTGAACACAGCGCGGCGCGCGTTCAGGCGCAGATGGAAGACATTCTAACGGCCAATCCTGAGCCGGGCAGCGTCGCCGCCGTCTGGGGCGCTTACGACTTGCTTGTTTCGGGCGCTGTGGAAGCAGTGCGCCGAAACAATCGTAGCGAGATCAAGATCGCCTCCATCGACGGCGACCGCGTTGGTTTCCAGATGCTGCTCGATGAAGAAAGCCCCTTCATCGCAACCGTGGTTCAAGACGTTCCGCGCATCGGCTCGCTTGCCGCTGAGGTCCTTTTGCAGGGAATGGCCGGTGAAACGGAGGTCCCGAGCACGCTCTTCACCGATGCATGGCTTGCAACGCGAGCCAATGGTGTTGCCTCGGCCGAGAAGCGTTGGGGTGAGGGAATCTGGGATGAGATGTCCATTCCGCGTGCCGACGTCGAAGGTCGTTGGGACCAGAACGGCGACCTGATCGTCGTGCATCCAATCCTTCCTTAGCCGTCGCGATGAAGGTGGCGGATAATGCCGCCACCTCTTCCTTGAGCTTGCCTCCCGAAAGTGTCCGATGACAACCACCATCGAAGCCGCGCGTCCTGACTCCCGGTTCGCAGCCCCCGTCCTGGAATGCCGCAACATCGGCAAGGAATTTCCCGGCGTGGTTGCACTGAGCGATGTCTCGCTTAGCATTCGACCTGGCGAGATTCACGCATTCCTCGGCCAGAACGGCGCCGGCAAGTCGACGCTCGTGAAAGTACTCACCGGCGTCTATGAGGCTGACCGTGGCGAGATCCTCGTGGAAGGAAGACCGGTCCAGTTTCGCGACCCCCGCGACGCGGAAGCGAACGGCATCGCGATCGTCCATCAGGACCAGCCGTTGGTGGCCCAACTCGATGTCACCCGAAATGTGTTTCTCGGCCGCGAGATCACGCGGGCTGGCGGCGTTCTCGACCTCACAGCCATGCGTGCGAAGACAGCCGATGCTCTTAGGAAAGTCGGCGCCACCTTCGACGCTGATACGCTTGTCGCCGAACTGAGCGTCGCGCAGCGCGAGCTGGCTGCGATTGCCGCAGCCCTCGTCCGCAAGCCGCATATCCTAATCCTCGACGAGCCCACGGCGTCGCTCAGCGACAACGAGGCCGAGCTCTTGTTCGGCATCGTGCGCGGCCTGCGCGACGCCGGTGTGACGATCATCTATATCTCGCACTATCTCGACGAGGTGCTCGACCTCGTCGACCGCGTCACCGTCCTGCGGGACGGTAAACTCGTCGGCACGATGGATGTCGGCGACACGTCGCGCGCCGGCATCGTTCAGATGATGGTTGGCCGCGACATCGAGCAGCTCTACCCAAAGGAGGCGATCCCAATTGGCGAGCCGCTTCTGGAGGTCCGCGGGCTTGTCCAAGGTCACATGCTGCGCGGCGTCGATCTCGATGTCCGGCGCGGCGAGATCTTCGGCATCGCTGGCCTCATGGGCGCGGGTCGAACCGAGCTCGCTCTATCGCTAATCGGCGCCTTGCCTCGCTCTGCTGGAACCGTCACTCTTGGTGGCAGGCAATCAAATCCAGCCAGCCCGCGCGCCGCCAAGCAACAGGGTTTCGCGCTGATCCCGGAAGACCGAAGGCATGAGGGCCTCGTCACCGATATGACGGTGCGCGAGAACCTGACCTTGCCGGAGCTGTCTCGGTTTTCGCGGGTCGGCATCATCCGCTTTCGCAGCGAGCGGGCAGCCGCGACTTCGCTCGTTGAACGGCTGCGCATTCAGCCGCCGAACCTCAATCAGCTGACGCGTAATCTTTCCGGCGGCAACCAGCAGAAGATCGTCATCGGTCGCTGGCTTGCCGGCGATGCCGAAGTCTTCCTCTTCGACGAGCCGACGACGGGTGTCGATGTCGGTTCCAAGGTCGAGATCTACAAGCAGATGGTGGAACTGGCGCGCCGGGGCGCTGCCGTCATCTTCATTTCCTCGGACTTCGAAGAGATTGCCGGCATGAGCGACAGGATCGCCGTCATGCACAAGGGCCGCATCAACAAGCTCTTCCAGCCCGGCGAAGCGACATCGGAAACGCTACTTTACTGGGCATCGGGGTCCGGCGAAGGGGTAAACCCCGATGCCGACACCAAGGTTTCGCTGGCCGACGACGCCGATAGCCAGATGCCATCTGGAACGGCCGTTGCCTCTGCTGCTGAAGCTGCGCCGCCGAGTGTCTGGGCCCGCTGGGGCACGATCGGCGGAATGGTCGTCGTGCTGGCGCTAATCACGATCCTGGCGCCACAGTTTCTCTCGCTCAACAACATCTTCGACGTGCTGAAGCAGGGCAGCGTGCTAGCCTTCATCGCGCTAGGGCTGACCGTGGTGCTGATTGCCGGCGGATTTGACATGTCGGCGGGAGCCGTCAGCCAGTTCACCACGAACTTGGCGGCCGGAACGATGATCGCCGGCATGGGCTCGGCCGCTGCTATCGGGCTTGGCGCGCTTGTAGGGCTGCTGGCAGGTGCGATCAACGCCGCCTTGGTGCTTGTCTTCGGCATGCCCGCCTTCGTTGCGACTCTCGGAGCTATGTTCGTCGCGATGGGGGCAACGCTTCTCTATAATGGCGGGCAGGCGCTCACGCTCTCAAACCAACCCGGCTTCTTCTTCATTGGGCAGGGCTATGTCGGGCCAGTGCCTTTCGTGTTCATGCTGTTGTTGATAGCGACGGGGGTCCTGCATTTCGTGCTGAAGCACACGCGGCTTGGCCTCCGGATGTATGCAGTTGGTCAGAACCTCGTCGCCGCGGAACTACGGGGTATCGGCCGCGCGCGTTATGCGACGGCGTCCTTCATGATCGGCGGTCTGGTCCTCGGCTTGGCCGGCGTTGTCCTGGCCTCCTACGCCTACGGCGCCTCGGCGTTGGCGACGGGCATCGACTTCCTCATCAGTGCTTTGGCTGCGGCTTTCCTCGGAAGCACCTTCAACCGCGCTGGCGAACTCAACGTCATCGGCACGGTCATTGCCGCACTCTTTCTGGCATCTTTGTCGAACGGTCTGATCTTGATCGGCATCTCTAGCCAGGCCCTGCCTGGGATCCAGGGTCTGGTCCTCATCCTTTCCATCGCACTCGGCGTGATCCACAAGCGTGGCATCGGCCAGGTCCTGATCTTCTAAGGGAGCGCTGCGATGTCGAATTCTTCCATCTCCAAGTCCCAAGCGTCCTCGGCTTCAGCGATCGGCTTCCTGCGGGACTACGGTGCGATCCTCGGCATGATCGTCGTGCTGGGCATCTTCTGGTATCTAAAGCCGGCGTTTCTCACGGCCGGGAATATCGAGAACGTTTTTCGCCAGAGCGCCATCGTGATGATCATGGCGCTCGGTTTGACGATCGTCATGAAGATGCGCGGCGTCGACCTGTCGATCGCACAAACGGCCGACGCCGCCGGCTTGATCGCCGCAATGCTCATCATTGCAGGCTATCCCGTCTGGATGGCTTTTGCGATCCCGTTGCTGTTCGGTCTCGTGGTCGGCCTCGTGAACGCTGCGCTGATGGCCTATGTCGGCGTTCCTGCCATTATTGGAACGCTCGGCATGATGTTCGTCATCCGCTCCGGCGAGTTGATGGCAACCAACGGCGCCGAGCCGCAGATCCTGTTCACGCTGCCGCGCGGCGTCACACGCAACTTCCTGTGGCTTGGACAGCGTGACTTTGGGCCGTTCGCAGCGCTGATCGTGCTGGCGATCGTGGTCTTCCTGATCGTCTTCATAATCATGCGCTACACCCGCTTTGCCCGTTACGCCAAGGCGGTTGGAAGCAATGTGCGCGCAGCCTTCCTTGCCGGCATCGACATTCGCATGACGTTTGGCTCAGGCTTTGTCATCGCCGGTGTTCTCGCAGCACTTGCCGGCGTGGCGCTCGTGTCGCGCACAGGCATCGCCATGCCGCGCGGCGCCGAGCCCTTCCTCCTCGATGCCTTTGCCGCCGCGTATCTCGGCACGCTCGCCTCGCGGCAGGGCGAGATGAGCATTACCGGGACGCTCGTCGGCGCACTGTTCATCGGCTTCCTAAGCAACGGCCTGACCTTGCTTGGGCTCGGCGCCCCTTATCGCTACGCGCTGAACGGCGGCTTCATCTTGCTCGCCATGGCCATCGGCGCGCTGAAACGAAAGACCTGACGGAGGATCCCCATGACGCTCATCATCGACGCGCACAACCATCTCGGCACCCGCCATGGCGCCAGCCAGACTGGGGCGGACCTCGTGGCCAAAATCGACGCCGTTGGTGTCGACAAGGCTGTGATGTTCCCCTTCGTCGAGGGCAACTTCACCAACGATCCAATCAAGGAAGCCTACGATCAGTTTCCCGACCGCTTGATCCCCTACTGCGCGGTCAATCCCTGGCAGCCTGACGCTGCTGAGGAAGTACGTCGCTGCGTGCGCGACTGGGGCTTCAAGGGCCTGAAGCTGCACCCAACCATCAACGGCTTCCACCTGTCCGACGCCGGCCTCGTCGATCCGCTTTTCAAGATCGCCGATGAATACGGCATTCCGGTCATCGTCCACGGGGCGAGCGATCTGCTGAACAGCCCACCCGAGTTCCGGATTATGGCAAAGCGCTTCCCGAACGTGGTGCTGCTGATGGCCCATATGGGCTTCTTCTGGTCGGTCGATCAGGCAATCGAATATGCCCAGGAGTGTCCAAACCTATACCTCGAGACCTCGCGCGCGCCGATCTTCGAAATCCAGACGGCCGTGAAGGCGCTTGGCCCCGAGAAGGTCATCTGGGGCACGGACTCACCCTTCGTGGACTATGAGTGGGAGTTCAAGAAGATGGAGCGCGCTACGGACGATGCCGAAGGCTACCGCGCGATCGTGGGCGGCAACATTGCCAAGATCCTGAACATTTCCGGCTGACGAAGGCGCAGGCTCGCATGGCGATTTCAGAACGAGGTGAAGCCGACAGGCGGCTCGATCAGGCGGCACGCGCGGCCTGGCTCTACTATGTAAAGAGCAAGCGCCAGGACGACATTGCGCAGGAGCTCGGCATCTCGCGCCAGATCGTGCAGCGCCTGATCGCGCTGGCTCTCAGTGAAAACCTGATCAGCTTCCAGGTCAGGCATCCGCTCTCTGAATGTATCGCGCTGGCCGACCGTCTCAAAGAAAAGTTTGGGCTGCAGTTCTGCGAAGTCGCCCTAAACGAAGCAGGCAACACCGAAGACATCCCAGCCGTGGCGACGGTGGCTGCACACTACCTTGACAACGTGCTGATGCAAAAATCGCCCGTCACAATCGCCGTAGGGAACGGCACCGCGATGCGTGAAACTGTTATGCGTGTGAGTGCGGCAGAGCGGCCCCAGCATCGCTGCGTCTCCCTTATGGGAAATTTAACGCCCCATGGCCGGGCGAGCCGCCATGATGTGGTGACAAAGCTAGCAGAGCGCATCAATGCGCAGAGCTATCCACTTCCGATGCCCTTGGTCGCTGCAACGGTTTCCGAGCGAGACATTCTGCAGGCCCAGCTGGGCTACAAGACCCTCCGTGGGCTCGTTGACGAAGCTAGCCTGCTCGTCATGGGTAGCGGCAATGTCGGTTGGCAAGCTGGCATCCATGCAGATGGCTTCATCACCGACCCCGAACTCGCAGAGGCCATGGACGCTGGAGCCGTCGGCGAGGTGCTAGGCGGCGTGATCGACAAGTCCGGGCGATTTGTCGAGGTGAGCTATTTCGAGCGCCTGACCTCGCTGTTTCGCGCACCGAACAGCAAACAGGCGACTCTGTTGGTCAGTTCTGGTCAGATCAGGGTGCCGGCCATCCATGCGGCGCTGACAGGCAAGATCGCAAATGCGCTGATTACCGACGAGAATACAGCGAAGTCGGTCTTGGCCGTCTGATCTCCTTTCTGCATGCGCCGGAGCGGCAATCTCGTGCCAAAACAGCGCACTGTTTGCTTGTTAGCTAAGCTATCGATTTCGCCAGAATCCACGTCCTGATCGAGGCCCAAAACGAGGACTTCGGAGGGCAGCGCTCTCTCCAACTGAGCTACGGGTGCAGGCCGGGCGCGAACCGCGCCGAGATGTCTTAGACGAAGAGCCGCGGCTTCAACGGGTATCAAGCTTCGATGCGCCAGATTGGAAGGCCGCGTTCCGAGCTTCGGGATGACCGCCGGTAGGGTGAATCAGACGACCATCGGCGTCGCCGCACCATCCATGCTGATCGACACGCCGGTGATGTAGCTCGCTTTTTCGGACGCCAAGAATAGAACCGCGTTGGCGATCTCCTCCGGCTCGGCCATGCGCCCGAGCGGAATGCGGGCGATGCTGCGCGTTCGCGCTTCGCTAGGCGAAATGGATGCGAGCTGCGCATCCGCCTCCAAGCCTTCCGCGACCCGTTCCGTTTCGGTGAGACCCGGATTGATTGCCGCGATGCGGACGCCCTGGCTGGCATAGGCATGGGCGAGGCCGGTGGTCACCAGCATCAGGGCTGCGTTGGCAGCACCGCCGGCAACATGGATGGGCGACGCGACTTTACCGCCATTGCCGATCACATTCACCACAACGCCATGCCCGCGCGCAGCCATGCGCTTCACCACCGGGTCAATGGCATTGATGTAGGAAAAGAACTTTGCGTCCATGGCAGCCCGGTAGGCCGCCGGCGTCAGGTTGTCAGGCGCCGTGCGCTTGGCGGCACCGGCGCTGTTCACAAGAACATCGATCGAACCGAGATGCTGTTCTACCTGCTCGATCGCATCGCGAGCCTCCTGCTCATCCACGAGGTCCGCCGCAAGGGCATACACGCCTGGCAACGCGCTCACCGCTCGTTCGACATTCTCCTTTGAGCGGGAAACAACGGCGACCCGGGCGCCCTCCTGCAGGAAAGCTTGGGCGCAGGCGAAGCCGATCCCCTTCGTGCCGCCCGTGACAAGCACGACCTTTCCTTTTAGGCCGAGATCCATGGTGTCCTCCTGCTGCGGGTTAGCCGGGCCTGGGGACCGCGGCGCTGGACTGTGAGTGCCGTTTATCGAACCGAGAAGCGCCCCAACTTAGGAGCCACGCCGCCTCCGGCCCCAAGAAAGACGAAGACGCCGCGCCATCTGCCGGAAGTCCTCGATCGATGCCAGCCGATCTAGCCTGGGCAAATCAGCTCTCCTCATCGACCGGGCGTAAGGTAGAGCCGCTCCGCTTCAACCGTCGCGCCATGAAGCTCAGCGCCTGGTAAACCTCGCCGGCTTGGGGATGCCATTCGCTCACAGCCACGTGCTGGCGGGTGACGACCGTCCAGTCGCCGCGAGACGCCGGTCCTGTCAACGCGCCCTGTGGGCCGAGCGCGGTGACGTTCTCCACCACCGCTTCTAGCATGGACCTGTTCAGCGCCTTTGCCACATCGTCGGGAACCCCCGCCTGCTGCCACGCTTCCCGCGCAAGTGCCTGAAGCACAACCGCAAAGTTGCTCGAGATCACTGCGGCCGCATGGTAAAGTGGCTTGCCCTCCGTGCTGACAGGGAAGGTGTGCGCGCCAAGGCCCTGCATCAGGTCTGCGACAACCTTCAGCCCAGCCGAGTCTCCTTCCAGTCCGCATTGGGTTCCGGGGAACTGCGCTGCGGCCAAGGCCGGATCCGCGAATGTCAGCACCGGATGGGCGCTGACCAGCGACCAGCCGAGGTCACGCAACGGGAGCATCTCGCTCGCCGGGAGAAAGCCGCTGCAATGAACCGCGACCGCGGCGCCCTGCTGCTGAACGTCCCGGAGTTCAGCCGAGATGGTGCCGATCCTCGTATCCGGCACGGTGATCAACCAGATGTCTGCCGGCCGCATGGCTGCCAAGGAGGGCACCGCCGTGCCACTGCCGATAAAGGCAGTGGCCGCCGCCGTACGCCCGGGATCGTGACCGCACACGTCCTGTATGTCGTGCAAGGCCGCGTCGGCGATGCACCTGCCCAGGGTCTGGCCGACCTTGCCCGGGCCAACCAGGTTGACCGTCAGGCGCGGCGCCATACAACCGCCACCCGCGCCCGGCCTTTGCAGGCTGTCATCTGGATGATCACCAGTTCTCGTGTTTGGCCCGCAGCATCAGGGTGTCGTAGCTGAAGTCGGCGATCTGCCACCATTGGTAAGTCTGGTCGCGGAAAGCGGTTTGATGATCAAGCAGCTTCTTGAATGCTGGGCTCTTTTCGCCGAGTTCCGTGTAGAGCTCGCGCGCCGCTGCGTAGCTCTGCTGCAGTACGTCTGGCGGAAAGGCGCGCAACTGCGTCCCTTCTGCCACGAGCTTGCGCAGGGCGATCGGGTTCTGGGCGTCGTATTTCGCCGTCATTTCCGCGCCGGCCGCCATAGCTGCCTGCTGCATCACAGCGCGATAGCGCTCGGGCAACTCGTTCCATTTGTTGAGATTGATGAAGAGGCTCATATTGGCCGCTCCTTCCCAGAACCCGGGAAAGTAGTAGTAGGGCGCGATCTTGGCCAGGCCGAGGCTTTGGTCGTCATAAGGGCCGACGAATTCGGCCGCGTCGATCGTTCCGCGTTCGAGAGAAGGATAGATGTCGCCGGCCGCGATCTGCGTCGGCACCAGACCAAGCTTCTGCAGCACCGAGCCCGCAAGACCGCCGATGCGCATCTTGATGCCGCGGATGTCCTCGACGCTCTTGATCTCCTTACGGAACCAGCCGCCCATCTGGGTGCCGGTATTGCCGATCGGCAGGTGGTGGATCTGATATGTGGCGCAGAACTCGTTGTAGAGGTCGTTGCCGCCACCTTGATAGAACCAGCCGTTCTGTTGGCGCGCGTTGGGGCCGAAGGGGATGCAGGTGCCGAAAGCGAACGCAGGGTCCTTGCCGATGTAAAAATATGCGCCTGTGTGTCCCATCTCGACTGTGCCGCTTTGCACGCCGTCCACTATGCTGAGCGGGGGGATCAATTCACCCGCGGCGAACACCTGGATCTTGAACTTGCCGTCCGTCGCGTCCGAAACGAACTTAGAGAAGGACGTGCCTGCACCGTAGATGGTGTTCAGCGAGGTGGGGTAGCTGGATTGCAGCCGCCAGTTCACCTCAGGGCTTGATTGGGCAATTGCCGGCCGCGCCAGCGTCGACGCTGCCGCTCCTAGCCCAAGGGCTCCGATGAAATTTCTACGCTTCATACCATCCTCCCAGGTCATGCTTCGCGGTCTGAACACTCCGGCATAAGACCGGCGCCTGACGTCGAAGGGTCGACTCGCCTTTCCTTTAGAACAGAGCATGCTCGTCTTCGCCAGTGCGCAGGCCGCAGGCTGTGGCTGATCAAAGAGGATTGCTGTTGGAAGGCGGCAACATCACGTTCAGGATCGGCCGTCCAATTGCGTTTGGCGGCGGCCTGTGTCTGGAAGGGCGGGGTGTCTGCCGAACCCGTTCCAGGCTCGAAAACAGGATGGCCTTCCATGAACCGTCGTACCTTCATGAAGACCCTGGCTGGAGCAGCCTTGCTGACTGGGATCATCGGCGCGGGCGGTGCCTTAGCACGCGGCATCAACCGCTATTATGATGGTCCTGTCAGCGATCATTTCGATGGCACGCACTTCTTCAATCCAAACGGCGCGGAGCCATCCGGCATGGTGGATTTCCTGCGGTGGCAGTTCGGCGGCGGCCGCAGGGAATGGCCCGACGAATGGCCGGCGTCGGTTGTAAAGGCGAAGCCGGAGCCGCGCGTTTCAGGCTCCAAGCTTCGCGTCACCATGATTGGACATGCCACGCTCCTGATCCAGGTCGACGGCTTGAACATTCTGACTGATCCGCTTTATTCGGAGCGCGCGTCTCCTGTGTCGTTCGGCGGCCCAAAGCGGATCAATGCGCCGGGAGTTGCCTTCGAAGATCTAGCTCCGATCGATCTCGTTCTCGTCACGCACAATCATTACGACCACCTCGACATCGACACGTTGCGGCGGCTCCAGGCGAGCCATGATCCTCTCGTGGTCACGCCCCTTGGAAACGACGCGATCATCCACGAGGCCGTGCCGCAGATGCGTGTCCAAGCCCAGGACTGGGGCGACGCAACGAAGGTCGGACCGGCCACCATCCTCTGCGAACCGGCGCATCATTGGTCCGCGCGCGGCATTTGGGATCGGCGGATGGCGCTGTGGGCTTCCTTCGTGATCGAAACCAGCCATGGCAGCATTTATCATGTCGGAGACACCGGCTTTCATCGCGGTATCAACTATCGTGCTGCCGCAGAAAAATACCCGAAGGGTTTTCGCCTCGCCCACCTTCCGATCGGCGCCTACGAACCGCGCTGGTTCATGCAGTACCAGCATCAGAACCCGGCTGAAGCCGTGCAGGGCATGCTGCTTTGTGGAGCCAGGAGCGCTGTTGGCCACCATTGGGGCAGCATCCAGCTGACAAACGAAGCGGTGGATCAGCCGCGGCACGATCTGTTCATGGCCCTGGCCGACGCCGAAGTGCCGCGCGACCGCTTCAGGCCCATGCTGCCGGGTGACGTTTGGGACGTGCCCTGAAGTTGAAGAAGCCAACCGCTGAACAGGGTGGATTAATCCGCCGCCAGCTTCATCGGCAGGCCCAGACTTCCCCGCTGCGGAAGACGGGCGCTCACGTCTTTGTTTGGAAAGCACGGTTGGCGTCAAGCAACCTTGGTCCATATGCGTTTTGACGAGAGTGCTGCCAGATAAAAAGGAGCGGCCGATGTCGGAACGCGAAAACACGGTCCAAGAAGACACGGTCCACTACGATGGTCCTTCTGGAGGCTGGGGTTCCCTGCGCGGCATGACCCGCATTTTCGGCAAGGAATGGAGTACGCCCGGAGCCACGGAAACCCTTTACCGCCAAAACAAGCCGCACGGCTTTATGTGCGTGTCCTGTTCCTGGGCGAAGCCGGCCAACTACCATCCCTTTGAATTTTGCGAGAACGGCGCGAAGGCCACGCTGTGGGAATTGACGACGGCGCGTTGCACGCCGGAGTTCTTCGCCAAGCACACCGTCTCCGAGCTGAAGGGATGGACAGACTACGACCTTGAACAGCAGGGTCGCCTTACCCATCCCATGCGCTACGACCCTGCCACCGATCATTATGTGCCCTGCGAATGGGACGAGGCGTTCAACGCCATCGGATCGCAGCTGAAGGCGCTCGATCCGAAGTCTGTGGTTTTCTATTCTTCGGGCCGCGCGAGCCTGGAAACCTCCTATCTCTACGCGCTGTTTGCCAGGCTCTACGGCCACAACAACCTGCCCGACAGCTCCAACATGTGCCACGAGACCACGTCGGTGGCGTTGAAGCAGGTGATTGGCGTTGGCGTCGGAACTGTTGTGTTCGACGATCTCCAGAAATGCGACTTGATCTTCTTCTTCGGCCAGAACCCGGGCTCCAACAGCCCGCGTCTGCTCCATCCGCTGCAGGAAGCGGCGAAGCGAGGTGTCGAGATCATCACCTTCAATCCCGTCAGGGAGAAGGGGTTGATCGCGTTCACCAACCCGCAAAGCCCGCTCGAGATGCTCACCGGCAAGGAAACACAGATCAGCTCGCAGTATCACCAAGTGCGCCCGGGTGGCGACATTGCGGTGCTTCTTGGTCTGGCCAAGCACGTGTTCGATGCTGACGATGCAGCCAAGGCGCAGGGGAAACGCATTCTCGACGTGTCGTTTATCGAGACCCACACGAGCGGCCTCGAGGCTTTCGAAGCCAAGGTGCGGGGAACGTCCTGGGAGGAAATCGAGGCCGAGTCCGGTTTGGGGCGCAGGGACATCCAAAAGGCGGCCCAGGTCTACGTCAGATCGGAGCGTGTGATTGCCATGTTCGGCATGGGCCTGACCCAGCACACGCATGGCTTTGAAAATGTTGCGTCGCTCGTGAACCTGCTCCTTCTGAAAGGCAACATCGGTCGCGATGGTACGGGCATCTCGCCGGTGCGGGGTCATTCCAACGTGCAGGGGCAGCGGACGGTGGGCATCGCCGAAAAGCCGGAACTCGTGCCGCTCGACAAGATCGCCGAACAGTTCGGCTTCGAGCCTCCGCGTGAAAAGGGCATGAACACGGTGGAAACCTGCGAAGGAGTTCTGTCGGGTGAGGTGAAGGCCTTTATCGGGCTGGGCGGCAATTTCGTGCGCGCCGTGCCGGAGCGCGTGCGGGTGGAAGAAGCCTGGCAGCGGATGGACCTGACGGTGCAGGTTGCGACGAAGCTGAACCGCAGCCACCTCATCAACGGCAAGGCGGCTTATCTGCTTCCGTGTCTCGGCCGCACGGAAGAAGACAAGCAGGCTTCCGGACCCCAGGCGGTCAGCATGGAAGACACGTTCAGCCATATCTACGGATCCCTGGGCCGGCGTAGCCCCGCTAGCCAGCATCTGCGCTCCGAACCCGCGATCGTTGCGGGCATCGCCAAGGCGACATTGGCCCCCAACCCGAAGGTGAAGTGGGACGAGTGGATCGGCGACTACGGACTGGTGCGCGACCTGATCTCCGAGACCTATCCCGACAAGTTCGAGGCCTTTAACGCACGGCTTTGGCAACCAGGCGGCTTCTACAAGGGGAATGCGGCGCGCGAACGCATCTGGCAAACGGAAAGCGGCAAGGCCGAGTTCATTGCGCCGGACACGCTCACCGCATGCGGCTTCACCGACGAGCCGGGGCGGTATCGCCTGATCACCATGCGCTCCAATGATCAGTTCAACACCACGATCTACGGCTACAGCGACCGGCTGCGTGGCATCGAAGGGACGCGCGACGTGCTCCTGATCAACCCGCAGGAGATGGAGCGCGCACAGCTTCATGAAGGGCAGGTGGTTTCCCTGGTCGGCGACGCGGGCGATGGCGTTCACCGCGAAGTTTCCGGTTTGAAGGTAACGCCATTTGATCTGCCGGATGGATGCCTGGGCGCTTATTATCCCGAGATGAACCCGCTGATGCCGATTTGGCTGCACGACGAGAAGTCACTCACTCCCGCTGCGAAATCCGTCCCTGTGCGGATCAAGCCAAGCGGCGGAGAAGAGGCCGGCGAGCGGCACTGAGTGGCGCGGCACTTTTGGTTGCGGCATGAGCTTCGTCCAGACCACCATACAACAACAGGTGCGCAAGCTCGTCGGGTCGAGCGACCCCAGGCTGGATGAACCGAAAGGTGATCCGGGCCTGCTGGGTCCCGACTCGGTCGCATGGCTGGTCCATAGCGACTTCACGGCCATGATGGTTGGCGGCATCACGGCGCTGCTGCTTCAGATGCTTCACCCGAAGGCTCTCGCGGGTGTTTGGGATCATTCCGGATTCCGCGATGACATGATCGGCCGGCTCAACAGAACGGCGCAGTATATCGCCGGCACCACCTACGGGCCGACGGAGCAGGCCGAGAAGCTGCTCCACCGCGTGAAGGAGGTGCACGACCGGGTCCAGGGCACCTTGCCGGATGGAACCCACTACTCGGCCAACGATCCGCATCTCCTGACCTGGGTACACGTGGCCGAGGTCCACAGCTTCCTCCAAGCCTATCTGCGCTACTGCGACCCTCATCTTTCGCGCGCCGATCAAGATCGCTATTTCGCGGAAGTTGCCTTGTTTGCAAGAAGGCTGGGCGCCGAAAGCATCCCGCTCACGCGCGCCGCGGTGGAGGAGTACCTGCTGCGCATGCAGCCGGAGTTGCGCTGCGACCACCGCACGCGCGAAGTCGCGTCCGTGCTGCTTTCGCAGCCAGCGCCATCGCTTCTCCTGCGGCCGTTTCGCGACGTTGCCATGGATGCGGCGGTGGATCTTCTGCCGCTCTGGGCGGCAAAGATGCACGGGTTCGGCTTGTCACGCGTCCGTCGCGAGCTTGCGCGCGCGGGCGCACACGGGATCCGGGCCGTGATGCGGCCAGCCCTTCGGGACACTCCGGCCACGCGAGCCCGCCGGCGGATGCAGGATGCAGTCTGAAGCGGGGCGTTTCCCCTTTCGGCAAAGCGGCGGTAGGGTGACGAGGGACAGGGTGGTTGAACCCCGCTGCTTCGTTCCGCAGGTTGGAAGGTTCAGCGAAGGATCGTCAGAGTGAGCGTCGCATTCGTCAAGGAAGAAAGCGCTGAGGCTGCGTCGGAAACCGTTCTGCCGCCACGCCCGATTTCTGGCCGGATCAACCTGGTGACGGAAGCCGGTCTGGCGATGCTCCGGGATGAGCTTGCCCGCGCTCAACAGGCGCTCGATGCGGCCAACCGGCTGGAAGACGTCAACGAGAAGCGGCGTCAATCCGCCGTGCCGCTTCGGGACGTGCGCTATTTCGCCGAGCGTGTGCGCACGGCGCAACTCACCGCCGCTCCGGCAACGACGGATGTTGTGGCATTCGCCCATACCGTGACGGTTGAGCGTGCCGACGGACGCGTCCAAACCTTCCGCATCGTCGGTGAAGACGAAGCGAATCCGTCTGAAGGCACCATCTCGCACGGATCTCCGCTGACGCTCGCGCTCATGGGCAAGGGCGTCGGGGACGTGGTCCGGCTCGGAGGCCAGGAGATCGAGATCACCTCGATCGCCTGATTGTGCGTCTTCTTTGAAGTCCAGCGGACAACAACAACTGACGGCGCCAGCCGGACCCGGTGGCCACGCCATCGAAGATACACGAAACGGCCTCTGGATCTTACCTCACTGCCACCGTGTAGGGTCAGGCCTGGGCGGGTTCAGGCGCTTCGGCAAGAACGGAGCGGGCAAAGCTTTCGGCGATGGCCAGCACGGCAGCATGGATCGGTCCGGCCGTCAGCGTCGGCATGACGGATGCATCGACAACAAAGACGTTGTCCAGGCCTTTCAGCCGCAAAGACGGGTCGACGACGGCACCCGCATCCTTGCCCATTCGGCAGGTGCCGCACGGATGGTGATGGGTAATCACCGCCTCTGCAACAAACGCATCGATCTCCTCGCGGCTCCACACCGGACCAGGAAGAAGTTCGCGTTCCCGCCAGTCTCCCAGCATCGGATGGTTGCCCAAAGTCCGAGCTGCGTCGAGCGCCACACGAAACAGCTGCCGGTCACGCTCCGTTTGTAAATAGGCCGGGTCGATGATCAGCGGGTCGCCGAGGTCAGGGCCGGTGATGCGCAGCGCGCCCCTGCTGGTGGGATGCGTGACCCCAAACAGAAGTGAATAGGCGGTACCTGCGGCTGGCGCCTGGAAGCGCTCCGACACGATCGGCGCGACACCGCAGCCAACAACGATGTCGGGTTGGCCGGACGCTTCGAATCCATCGGCCTTCAGATAGGCCATGGACTCCGAATGCTGGAGTCGCGATGGTGGCACGGGCTTGCGGGAAGCGTAAAGATTACCAGCGCCCAGAAGATGGTCCTGAAGGTTTCGGCCGACTTCCGGAACGTTGATGAGGCATCGCACGCCTGCGGATTGCAAGACCGCCTCGGGACCAATGCCGGAGCGCATGAGCAGCGCCGGGCTTTCAAGCGCCCCGGCACACAACACGATGCGCTCGGCCTCGTAGTCCGCCGCTCCATCCGGGCCGATGAGCTGAACGCTGCTTGCCTGGTTGCCTGCATAGTTGATTTTGCTGACCTGATGGTTGGTCAGGATGGTGAGGTTCTCCCGAGCGCGGACCGCATGCGTCAGCCACGCGTCCGCAACCGTGACGCGGCGCCCTTCACGTATGTTGAGGGAGTTCGGCGTAGCGCCAACCATCTCGCCACTGTTGTGGCCGGAAAGCCGCGGCAGGCCGAGCGCGGCACCCGCCTCGAGAAAGGCGCGCGTCACGGGGTTGATCTCTTCAGACGGCAGGTAAACCGGCATAGGTCCGCCCTTGCCGTGCACCCCATCGCCCCCAAGGGGATGATCCTCGATTGCCTGGAAGGCTGGAAGCAGGCTTTCCCAACTCCAGCGCCGATCCCCGGTCGCGTCTGCCCAAGCTTCATAGTCGAGCGGATGCCCTCGCATGTAGCCCATCGCGTGCAGGCAGCTCGATCCGCCAACCACCTTGCCGCGCGCCCAGTGATGAACGCGGCCAGCCGTGCCTGACTGCGGCTCGGTGCGATAATCGCGATCGAAGCTCCGGCCATGGAGCTTCGGCCAGGCGGCGGGATTCCAGATGTCCGGGTCCTTCGGCTCCTCCCCAGCCTCAATCAAGATGACGCGGCGGCTGGGATCTTCGCTCAACCTGGCTGCAAGAAGAGAGCCCGCGGAACCGCCTCCGACGATCACCACATCCGCCCACATCGTTTGCGCGCCTTCGGCAACCCTCATCGCCCACTCCATGTCTGATGTGCCCGCCGAACCATTGTGACGGTTGAGGCTCGCGTCAGTCCTTGCCGGTCATCGACAGCTGGGCTGCTGCCTTGGCCTTCACCAGGTGGCGCTGTGCGGCCTTGCGCGCTTCCTTGACGTTTCCTTCGGCGATGGCTTCGTAGATGTCCTTCATCTCCGCCAGGCTGCTCTGGGCACGGCCCTCCAAAGACATCGAGCGTCCGCGGAAGAAGCTGATCCGGGCAAGGAGGCCTCGATGAACTTCTTCGAGAATGGGGTTGCCGCAATTTACGAGGATGATCGAGTAGAACTCCGCAGCTGTCATGACCTGCGCAAGGTTGTCCTTGCTTGAAGTGGCCTCTTCGAACGCGGTCAGCGAGTTCTTGAGGTCGACCAGACGCTCTTTGGAAATGGCGGAAGCGCAGCGGCCGGCGGCCTCGACCTCCAGCAGCTCACGAACCTCATAGATGGCGGTGGCTTCTTCCCAAGACAGGGCCGGGACGGATGGCCCGCGGTTGGGGACCATCTCGATCAGCCGCTCCGCGTGAAGGCTGCGAAGCGCTTCACGAAGGGAAGGGCGGCTGACACCGAGCTGCGCACAAAGCTGGCTTTCCACCAGTCGGCTACCGGGCTGAAACAGACCCGAGAAGATGGCCTGTCGCAACTTGTCGACCGTTTCCTGCTGGACCGAGCGTGGCGCAATCCTTAGGTTCATTTCAGGCGGCATTCGTTACGCCTCAGCCTCCAAGCACGATCATGCGCGTCACCAGCCACACTGGCTCGAATGACACACAGAGCAGCTGCATTGTCATTCGTCAAGATTGAAAGAATGTCTGACAATCCTGTTGACGAGTGGCCGGCTTCATGATCCCTTTGTCACCAACAAAAGAAATAACGGGAACTGAACATCGTGGCAGATTTGCCATACAACCGTCTTAGCGCGAGGAAGATCGACACGGGTCGCATCGTGCTCAATGTGCGCGAAGCGGGCGAGGGACCGCTGATGCTGTTCTTCCACGGCATCACGGCGAATTCCGCGGTGTTCGCACCCTTGATGGACGCCTTCTGTGATCGCTTCACAACGATTGCCGTTGATCAGCGCGGCCATGGCCTGAGCGACAAGCCGGAAAGCGGCTACGACGCAAAAGACTTCGCGGATGACATCCTCAGCCTGATTCAAACGCTGGATCGCGGCCCGGCCATTCTTGTTGGCCATTCGCTTGGCTGCCGAAACTCCGTCACCGCGGCAGCAACAAACCCAGATCTGGTGCGCTCGGTGGTTGGCATCGATTTCACGCCGTTTATCGAAACCGAGGTGTTTGATGCCTTGGCGTCACGCGTGAATGCCGGCGACCAGCTGTTCGGCCACCTTCAGGCCGTGGAAGCCTATCTCGCCAACCGTTATCCGAACATCCCCGCGCCGGCTATCAAGGTTCGCGCTGCCAGTGGCTACCAGGCGGTCGAGGGCGGCTTCCGCCCGCTGGCTTCGCCCACCGCCATGGCTCAAACCGCAGAAGGGCTGCGCGCCGACCTCGTTCCGGCCTTCCGCGATGTGACGCGACCAGTGCTGATCGTGCGAGGCGGAGACAGCAAGCTGGTTTCGGCTGCGGCCCTCCAGAAAACGAGCGCCCTCAGACCCGACCTTCCGGTTGTCGTGGTTCCGGGTGCCGACCACTACGTCAATGAGGTTTCGCCGGAGATCACGATCAAGGCGATCCGCAACTTTATCGACGCTTGACGCGCAGGAACATCAGAATGGCGAACATCAACAACAGCCCCTCCAAAACGCGCCGCGCCGAAGTTGCCGGCGCGGGCTTTGCCGGTCTGACGGCAGCAATTGCGCTTCGGCAAAATGGCTGGGATGTCCGGCTGCATGAACGGAGCGGTGAGCTGCGGGCTTTCGGCGCCGGCATCTATCTTTGGCATAATGGCCTGCGCGTCCTCGAAGCTCTGGATAGCTTGAACGAGGTGCTGCAGGGTACGCACACGCCACCAGCCTATGAAACCTGGATGCACAACAAGTCCGTGTCCAAGGAAACCTTCAACGGTCTGCCCTGGCGCATCATGACGCGCAGCCACCTGCACAATGCGCTTGTGGCTCGCGCCAAGGCAGTTGGCGTTGATATCCGCGTCAACTCGGAAGCCGTTGCGGCAGATCCGTCCGGTCAACTGACGCTGCAAACCGGCGAGGTGATCGAGGCCGACCTCATCGTCGGAGCGGATGGCGTGAGCTCCAAGGTGCGCGACTCCATCGGCTTCAAGCAGGAGCGCTGGGGCTCCAAGGATGGCATCATCCGTCTTATCGTTCCACGCAAGAAAGCCGAACTCGGTTATGGTGAGTGGGACAACACCATCGACATGTGGAACCATTGGCCGCGCGTGCAGCGAATTCTTTATTCACCCTGCAACGACGAGGAACTGTATCTCGGGCTGATGGCTCCGTCCGACGATCCGCGCGGCTCGCGCGTTCCGCTCGATCTGGAAGTCTGGGTTGAGATGTTTCCCTTCCTCGAGCCGTGCCTTGTTGAAGCGGCCAAACTGCAGTCCGCGCGCTACGACCGCTACGAAACAACGAAGCTCGACAGCTGGACCCGAGGCAAGGTCGCGCTTGTAGGCGACGCCGCTCATGCCATGTGTCCAGCGCTCGCGCAGGGCGCTGGTTGCGCGATGGTGAACGCCTTCAGCTTGTCGCAGGATGTGGAAGCGCACGGCTCCGTGGAAGACGCCCTCGTTGCCTGGGAAACGCGCATCCGGCCGATCACCGACCGGACCCAGCAGATTTCGGCTGATTATGCGGCGAACCGCTCCTTGTCGAAAGGCAACATGTTCACGCCGGAAGCGCTCGAAGCGGCGCGATATGATCCGATCAAGGGCGTGTATTCGTGGCCGCAGTAAACCCGATGTCAGCGTGTCCAAACGCCTGGCAGTTCTTTCCCGTCCGGAGATGACATGAGCTACTCGAAGCAGGTCGAACAGGATTATGAGGTCCGAGGCTGGTATTCCAGCGTTCAGGAGATCCGACATGATGGCGGCGAGGCAGGCGAGCCGCTTGTGAAGGCTGCTGTCGGCGTGATCATCCGCAACCCGTTCGCCGGCCAATATGTGGCAGACCTGTCGCCGCTGACGAAAAACAGTGCCGGCATCGGTCATGCGCTTGGCGAACGCGCTGTTGCGCTTCTGGGCGGACGCCCGGTTCAAAGCTACGGCAAAGGGGGCATCGCCGGGATCAACGGAGAACAGGAGCATGTTGTTGCCTGCGTCACCACCGTGTTCGGCGACCCTTTGCGCGAACAGGTTGGAGGCGGCGAAGCCTGGATCTCGTCGGCCAGCAAGGTGGCGGCGGCGGGAACCTCGATCGACATCCCGCTCGCCCACAAGGACGAACTCTACATCCGCTCACACTATGACGCTGTCACGTTCTGCGTGCCGGATGGTCCACGGCCGGACGAAATCCTGATCTGCGTTGCCGTGGCAACGGGTGGACGCGTGCACCAGCGGGTCGGCGGCAAGACCGTGGCAGACCTCCACGCGGCCGGTTGAGCCGCTCAAGAACCAAGGAAAGGACCAGTTCATGCCCCTCAACATCAAGGACCTCAAGATCACGTCGTCCGATTTCGAGCCGCTCGGCATGCTTCGCGATGAACATGCCGGCGACAAGGGCAACGTGCTTCCCAAGCTGACCGTGAGCGGCGTGCCCGCCGAAGCGGTGGAACTCGCCGTGATCTGCCATGATCCGGATGCTCCGCTGGCTAATGGCTTCACGCATTGGACCGTTTACGGCATCGATCCATCCACCACGGATCTCTCCGACGCGCAGGACAAGTTCCGCGTCGGGCCGAATGGCGGCGGCGACAAGCAGTATTACGGGCCGCAGCCTCCCGCAGGTCACGGCAAGCACCATTACTACTTCTGGGTTTACGCGCTCGACACGCAGGTCGAAGGCACGCCGACGCGGGAAGAGTTCCTCCAGCGCTACGCAGACAACATCATCGAACAGAACCGGATCGTCGGCCTCTACGAGAACAAGTGAAATCTGCCGGGCTCGCGATCAACAACAAGAACAAAAACGATCGCGACAGCCCGGAATGGGAGACTGACCGTGACAAATCAAGACGCAACGTACCAGGAGCTCTTCGAGGAACTGGCGACAGCCACGAAGATCCTGGTGCACGAAGGCATCATGGATACGTTCGGGCACATCAGTGCCCGCGATCCCCAAGACTCCAATAGCTTCTTCCTTGCCGAAAAGCTGGCACCGGCTTTGATCACCGCCAACGACATGATGCGGTTCAACCTCGAAGGCGAAACGACGGACAATCGGCCTTCCTATCTCGAGCGCTACATTCACAGCGAGATCTACAAGGCCCGGCCTGACGTGCAATGCGTGCTCCACACGCATTCTCCCGCAGTGCTGCCTTATTGCTTCACGGACACTCCCCTGCGCCCGGTCACGCATATGGGCGCGATCATGGGTGAGGTCGTGCCGGTCTATGAGATCCGCGACAAGCGGGGCGACGACACCGATCTTTTCGGCGGCAGCCCGGATGTTTGCGCCGACATTGCCGAAAGCCTCGGCGGCGCGACTGCCGTCCTCATGGCGCGGCACGGCGTCGTCAATGTCGGAAAGTCTGTGCGCGAAGTGGTCTTCCGGGCCTTCTATCTTGAGCAGGAAGCCAAGGCGCTGACGGCAGGGCTGCAGATCGGCAAGGTCAACTACCTGACGCCCGGCGAGGTGAAAACGTCGGGGCAGCTCGTTGGCAAGCAGATCGACCGGGGTTGGGACCACTGGTCGCAACGGCTGAAGCAGGCTGGTCTGACTTAACTTTGGCTTCCGCCGCGTACCCTTCCGGAAGGGCTCGGTTCGGCCCAGCCCTTCCAGCTCAGAGTCAACGGTCCTGACCTCCTGGCGTCAGGCGAAGCGACGAAACGTATCATGCCGCACGCGCAAAGTTACGACTACGTCATTGTTGGAGCCGGATCGGCCGGTTGCGTTCTCGCCAACCGGCTGAGCGCAGATCCACGCTGCTCGGTGCTCCTGATCGAGGCCGGTGGCTGGGATCGCGATCCGATGATCCACATCCCACTCGGCTGGGGAAAGATCCTCACCGAACGCCGGCACGACTGGATGTATTTCTGCGAGCCCGAGGAGAATGTCGGCGGCCGCAAGGTCGAGTGTGCGCGTGGCAAGGTGATCGGCGGATCGTCCTCCACGAACGCGATGGCCTATGTACGCGGCAACCGAGGGGACTACGACCGCTGGGCTGCCAACGGCCTGCCTGACTGGTCGTATGAGAAAGTGTTGCCTTACTTCCGCAAGCAGGAAAGCTGGGAAGGCGGTGAGAACCGGTACCGCGGCGGCTCTGGTCCGGTGCGCACGCAGTTCTGCCGCTACAAGGACACGCTGATCGATGCCTTCGCGGAAGCAAGCCGGCAGGCCGGCTACCCGCAAACCGATGACTACAACGGGGAACAGCAGGAAGGCTTCGGTCGCCTGCAGATGACGATCGCGAACGGTCGGCGTGCTTCATCCGCGTCTGCCTATCTGCGCCCCGCTCTGAAGCGGCCTAACCTGACCGTTTTGACGGAAGCCATGGCGACAAAGATCGTCTTCGAAGGCGCGCGCGCCACCGGCATCACCATCAGCCATCGCGGCGAGCAGAAGACTGTTTCAGCCCGTCAGGAAGTGCTGCTTGCTGGGGGCGTCATCAATACGCCGCAACTCCTGATGCTGTCCGGCATCGGTGCGCCGGAAGAGCTTGCCGCGCATGGGATACAAACGCGGGTCGGTCTGCCTTCCGTGGGCAAGAACCTGCAGGACCACGTTTCGGTTATCCTGATGTACCGCCGCCGCCAGCCTGGTCCCTTTCTCCACAAGATGAGAGCCGACCGTATCGGTCTGGATTTTGCGAAGACTTACCTGACCGGCAAGGGCTTTTCCGGCGATGTTCCTGGGGGTGTGGTCGCGTTCCTCAAGAGCGACCGGGACCGGCCGCTGCCGGACGTGCAATTGCTTTTCACGGCAGCGCCGCTGGCGGCATGGCCCTATTTCCCACCGTTCAAGGCGCCTTTCCCGGATGGCTTCGCCACACGGGTCGTGGCAACGCAACCGGAAAGCCGGGGCTCGGTGAAGCTCGCTTCGGCAGATCCGACAGCAGCGCCCCTGATTCACCAGAACTTCCTTGCTTCGCAGAAAGACTGGCAGTCGCTGCGCGCCGGCTTCCGCGTGGCACGCGATCTGGCCTCTCAGGCGGCCATGCAGCCCTTCATAGAAGCCGAGTTCTTCCCCGGCGCGAAATGCCAGACAGACGACGAGATCGACCAGCATATCCGCCAAACCTCGATCACCGTGCATCACCCGGCCGGCACGTGCCGAATGGGCAGCGACGAGGCGTCTGTAGTGGATCCGCAGCTGCGCGTGCGCGGCATCGCCGGGCTCCGGGTGGTTGATGCCTCTGTCATGCCCGACCTCGTGTGCGGCAACATCAACGCAGCGGTGATCATGATTGCGGAAAAGGCCGCTGATCTGGTCGCCGCATCAAGGGTCAGGGAGGCCGCGTGATGATCGAACGCATCGCCATCATTGGCATGGGCACAATGGGGCCAGGCATGGCAGCCCGGCTGGCGCGCGGTGGGCTTCAGGTGAGCGCTTATGACGTGGCTCCAGCTGCGATCGAGCGTGCACAGGCCATGCAGGGCATGGCGGAAGGTGTGCTGGATTCACTGGGGATCGCAGCGACGGGCGCTGGTTCGGTCCGCTTCACCGATGACATCGCCGTGGCCGTCTCAGGTGCTGATCTCGTGATCGAGAACGTACCGGAGAAGATCGAGATCAAGGCGGAGGTTTATCGGCAAATCGATGGGCTGGTGAGCGCCGAGACGATCGTCGCCTCCGACACATCTGGCATTCCGATCACACAGCTCCAGGCGCATATCTCGAACCCGGCGCGGTTCGTCGGCATGCACTGGTCGAACCCGCCACACATCATTCCGATGATTGAGGTGATCGCGGGCGAGCAGACGGCACCGGAAACCGTCCATACCATTCGCGATTTCATCCGCTCGCTCGGCCTGCTGCCGGTGGTGGTGAAGAAAGATGTGCCGGGCTTCGTGGAGAACAGGGTTCTCTATGCGCTGCTGCGCGAGGTCGTTGATCTGGTCGAGCGTGGTGTCATCGAGCCGGAGGATGTCGATACCTGCGTATCCTGGGGCATCGGCTACAAGCTCGCGGTCGTCGGCCCGATGGCGCTGCTCGATATGGCCGGGCTCGATATCTACAACTCGGTTTCAACCTTCCTCAATGCCGACCTCGCCGACCGCAAGGACGTCGCGCCAATGGTCGGGCAGAAGATCGCAGCCGGCACGCTCGGTCTGAAATCAGGTGAGGGGATCTACAGCTACACGCCGGAGCGCATCACCGAACTGCAGCGCGAGCGCGCCCGCAAGCTCGTTGCGATCCGTCGCATTCTCGAGGGGACCGACTGAGATCATGGCAGCCGCGGAAAGCCAGCCGGTGACGTCGACCACCCGATCTTCGGGTCTGCCGCGTTTCAGCGGCGCGGTCATGGGCGTGCTGCACACAGCTCTCGGCGTGATCCTGCTGTTTGTCGTGCTGGTCAATTTCGTGAATGCCGTGAGCCGTTACCTGTTTGGCATCTCGCCCGTCGGCGCTGACGAACTCATGGTCTACATCGTCATCTGGACCGTGATGATCGCCGCAATCGTGTCGCTGATCCTGCGGTCCCACATCAACGTTAACCTACTCCCTTTCTACACGTCCGGCCGTGCCCGCCACGTTTTGCACATCATTCACGATGCGGCGGCGATCCTGGCCTGCGGCTATGCCACCTACGCGTCCTGGCTGTTCATCGGGCGGATCTCGCGATTGGGCGTGACGAGCATGGGCCTCGGCATTCCGATGACGATCCCGCACGCGGCTCTCCTTGTCGGTTTCGCTGGCTTGACGGTGACCGGCGCCATCATGCTGATCCGCGACGTCCTTGCCTTCGCACGGAACGCACCGCATGCGGAGGTGAAATCGTGATCGCCTCTCTTGGCATCCTTCCGCTGTTGCTGCTGGCCCTTGGAACGCCTGTTTTCCTAGTTTTCCTCACGGCGGTTGCCGTGACAATGATGTTTGTGATGCCGCTGCCGCCGGTTGCCTTGCAGCAGGTGTTGTTCGGCGGGTTTGACAACTACGCACTGCTGGCGATCCCGTTCTTCGTGTTCGCTGGCGAGCTGATGAACTCCAGCGGCATCGCCACGCGCCTCATCAACTGGGCGATGGCAATGGTGGGGCGGGTTCCTGGCAGCCTCGGCGTTGCGACTGTGGGCGCATCGACCGCAATCGGCGCCATTAGCGGATCAAGCGTGGCTGCCGTCGCCGCACTGGGCAAAACGCTTTATCCCAAGCTGGTCGCAGCCGGCTACGGCAAGGAAAGAGCCGGCGGGTTGCTTGCGTCCAGCGGCGCGATCGACATCGTCATCCCACCGAGCATCGCGATGATCCTTTATGGACTCGCGGCCGAACAGTCGATACCACGGCTGTTCATGGCGGGCGTGCTGCCGGGCCTGTTGATGGCAGCGATGATGGCCGGCTTCGTCATTGTGGTCGCCCTGCGCAACCGGATTCCGAGCGGCGTGCGCTTCAACGCGAAGGTCGCATGGGCCACCACCAAGGACGCGATCTGGGCCCTGCTGATGCCCGTGTTTGTGCTCGGCGGCATCTACATGGGCCTGTTCTCGCCGACCGAGGCCGGCGGCTTCGCCTGCGTGTACGCCATGATCGTTGCGCTGTTCGTCTACCGCACGATGAGTTTGGCCGACGTCGTTCGTGCCGCCGGCAACGCTGCAATCCTGTCCGGCCAAATCCTTATCATCGTCGCGGCCGCTGGCGTCATCACCTGGATGCTGACAACCCAGGGTGTGCCTCAGGCCATCACCGCCTGGATCCAGGCGCTCGAGCTCAGCGCACTCAGTTTCCTGCTCGCCGTGAACGTGGTGCTGCTCGTCATCGGCTGCTTTCTCGACCCGACCTCCGCGATTCTCGTGTTCGCGCCTCTCCTTGTTCCGATCGCCATTTCGCTGGGGATCGATCCCGTTCACTTCGGCATCGTCATGACGGTGAACCTCGCGATTGGCATGTTCACGCCGCCGTTCGGGCTCAACATCTTCGTTGCGCAATCCGCCACCGGTCTGCCCGCCCACTCGCTTTATCGCGGCGTTGCACCCTTCGTGCTCGTCCTCCTCACCGCCTTGCTCATCATCACCTATGTCCCGGCCCTGTCGCTGACGCTTGGCTCGAGACTGTAGAGAAAGGGAACTCCGATGCTTTCAAGACTTCTCAAGGCCGCTGCCCTCACAACCGCGATCGCCCTGGCACCGCTTGCCGCGGCGCAGGCGCAGAGTACGATGAAGCTCGCATCCGCAACCATCAACGACGTGCAGCATGAGTGGCAGAAGGTTTTCGCCAAGGAACTGGAAGCCCGCGTTCCCGGTGCCGTTAAAACGGAGATCTATCCGGCCAGCCAGCTTGGTGCGATCCCCCGCCTGGCCGAAGGCGTGCTGCTCGGCACCATCGAGGCCTTCACCACACCGACCTCCTTCATGACCAATGTCGACCCCCGGTTTCAGGCGTTTGATGTTCCCGGCCTTTTCAAGACACCGGATGATGTGCGTGCCGCCATCCACGATCCCGAGTACCGCCAGCACCTGGAGGAAATGTTCCTCGACAAGGGACTTCGTGTGATCGGCGCAATCTACAACAGCCCGACTGTTGTGTTCACGATGAAGGACGTCACAACCCTGGAAGGGTTGCGGGGCCTGAAGATCCGCACATTCGCCTCGCCCCTGCAGATCAAGCCGATGGAGCAGGTCGGGGCGACGCCGCTGCCCCTGGCGCTCAGCGAGGTCGTGCCGCAGCTCCAGTCGGGAGGGCTCGACGGAATGCTGGTCGGAATGCCGATCCTGACGGCCTTCAAATACTACGACGTCGGCAAGAACATACTCGACCTGCGTTTTGCGGAAATTGTCTCAGTCACTGTGGTGAACGAGGACTGGTTCCAGTCGCAAACGGACGAGGTAAAGGCTGCCATCATCGAGGCAGGCCGGGCCGCGGAAGAGCAGGTCTTTCCCTGGGGCGTCGAGAACGTCCAGAAGACCTACAAGATCTGGGCTGACAACGGCGGCAAGATCAATGAGCTTTCGGCCGAGGACCAGGCCAAAATGGAAGCAGAGTTCTCCAAGCTGGCGACCGATCTTCTGGCGTCGCAGCCTGAAGTTCAGGCGGAGTATGACCGCCTACGCGCTCTTGTGGATGGACAGGCGAAGCAGTGACTCTGTCCGCGACAACACGATCAACGGCAGGTCAGTCGGTCATTGTCGGCGCTGCACTCGAGGGCTTGAGCCTTCGGCTGGTCGCGAACAAGATGCAGGTCCCAGCGGGTTTCGAAGGTGCGGCCTTCGAGACCACACCAGGCGCGCTCAACGGGCAGCGCCTCGCCGCGTGCGTTGATCGCCGCCCAGGTTCCGGTTGCGGCATCGAAATGCAACCCGAGGGTGGCGCTCGCATCCGGCGCGATGTGGGCAAGGTCCATGGCAAACCAGTGGGCGATCTCGGCTTGGCACAGGACGGGGGCGGTTCCCGAGTTCCGAATTTCCATCGGAACGGCGACCAGCTTTTCCTTATCAACGGTTTCCGCCGCCTGCGCGGAAACGGCAAGCCCGAGGCCACAGGCCACAACAAGAAGGAGGTTTGAATTCAAGTCAGCACTCCAGACTCGGTCAGAACAAAACAAAGTCGACTTGTGACTGTGCATTGGGAACTAATCAACAACGGGAGACGGAAATGACAAAGTGGATGAAGAGCAGCGTTCTTGCTGCGGTGACGGCGACGTTAATGGCAGGAGCAGCCTTGGCTGCCGACGTGAAGTCGATCGCCATCTTGACCCCTGAAGAGGGCACGGACTTCGGCTGGAACCAGCAGGGCGTCGACGCTGCCAAGGCCGCGGCTGAGGCTGCCGGCATCGAGGCGATCGTGGCGTCGGGCCTCGGCTACGGCGATGTTCGCCCGGCCATGCGCGAAATCGCGGCGGATGGCGCCAGCCTGATTATCGCTCACGCGAGCGGCTATGCGACCTCCGCGCCAGAAATCGCGGCCGAAACCAACGTTCCGGTGGCGATTGTGGACTCGCCCCAGGCTCTGAAGGAAGGACTCGTCGCCGATTACACGCTGAGCGGCCACCAGGGCGCCTATCTCGCTGGCCGCCTGGCCGCCAAGATGAGCAAGTCCAAGCATGTGGGCATCGTTGTGTCGGGTGAGCCACCATCGTGGAACTCGCAGTCCGCCGGCTTTGCCGAAGGGGTCAAGGCAGAGAACCCGGACGTGAAGATCACCTATGCGGTGATCGGGCCCGCCGCCTACAGCGATGCTGCGGGAGGACGCCGCGTAACCGAGAGCGTGATTGCAGCGGGTGCCGACATCATCTTCGGCCAGGGCAACGGCTCGAGCTTCGGCATGTTGCAGGCGGTGGAAACCACCAAAACAGCCGACGGCGGGAAGGTGCTGTTCATCGACGTCATCGGGGACAAGACGTCCGTTGCCAAGGACTTCCTCCTGAGCTCGGTTGTTTGGGACATCACGCCTGTCTACTCGGCGATGATCCAGGACCTGAAGGACGACACCTTCGGAACCAAGCGCTACGCGATCGGGCTTGCCGACGATTCGGTGAAGCTGCTCAAGACCGACCAGATCCCGGACGACGTCTGGTCCGAAATCCAGAAGATCCGCGAGCAGATCATCGCTGGCGACATCAAGGTAGAGCCGACATTCGAAGCTTCGGCCGTCCGCACCTTGATGACCGACGTTTCGGCCGACGCCAAGTAAGTCATTGGCGTGTCAGGGAGGAGCGACATCGCTCCTCCCCTTCTAGGATCGGGCTGGATGCCAGGCATGCAAACAACAACGAAACCGCCGGAGATGCGACAAGCTATCGTGACGCTCGACGGCGTCACGAAGCGGTTTCCCGGCATCATCGCCAATGACCGAGTCGATCTCGTGATCCGGGCTGGAGAGGTGCACGTCCTCCTGGGCGAAAACGGCGCCGGAAAGTCGACCCTGATCGGCATGTTGTCTGGACTACAGCAGCCGGACGAAGGCAGAATCCTCATTGACGGCAAGGCAATGCCGATCCGCTCGCCGAGCCACGCATTGTCGCTGGGCATTGGCACGGTCTTCCAGCACAACATGCTCGTGCCCTCTCTCACAGTCGCCGAAAATCTGGCGCTTGGTGGCAAGTGGTGGCAGAAACCGAGACTGGGCGAACTCGCCGCCCGGGTCGATGAAATCGCCAGGCCGCTTGGCATCAACATCAATCTCGACGCCGTCGTTTCCGATCTTTCGCTCGGTGAACAACAACAGGTCGAGATCGTCCGCGCGCTGCTGCGCAACAGCCGTCTGCTGATCCTGGACGAGGCGACCTCCATGCTGACGCCGCAGGGCATCGCGGAACTCGGCGCCCTCATGCGCCGTCTTGTGGAACGCGGTCTCGCGGTCGTCTTCATCACGCACAAGCTCGGGGAGGCAGCAGAGTTTGGCGATCGCGTTTCCGTGCTGAAGCTCGGGCGAAAGGTGGGGGAGATCGGACCGGACCGTCTCCGCTCTCTCGAACACGACGAATTGGTGGACGAGATCGTCTCCAAGATGTTTGGCCGCAACGCGGGCGACGGCGCAATCTCCATTCCAGACCGTCCAGCCAATGACGAAGCGCTCCTCGCGGTTCGCGACCTGAGGGTCCTCCCGGGGAAAGATACTTCGGGCCTCGAGGCGATCTCGTTCATGGTCGGTCGGGGCGAAATCCTGGGGGTCGCAGGCATTGATGGCAACGGGCAAAAGCAACTCGCCGAAGCCCTTGCCGGCCAGCGGCGGACGGATGGCGGCAGTGTCACGCTGGCTGGTCGCAGCCTTGACGGGCTGGACGTCGGGAAACGGCGTGAACTCGGCCTGCGTTACCTCACCGACGATCGCCTAGGGGAAGGGACGGTCGGCACGTTTCCGGTGTCGATCAACTACTTCTTGAAGCAAATCGGCGAACCGCCATTCTGGCGCTCGGGAATCGAGCACAGCCGCGAGATCAACACGCACGCGCGTGATTTGACCCGACAGTTCGATGTTCGCACGCCCTCCCTTTCGACGCCCGTTGGCCGGCTGTCCGGCGGCAATATCCAGAAGGTACTGATCGCCCGCGAACTGGCTGAAGGCGCCCGTGCGGTCATCTTCAACAAGCCCACCTACGGGCTCGACCTTGCCAACACTCAGGCCACGCGCCAGCGCATCAGGGACGTCGCGGGGCAGGGCCTCGCCGTTCTCCTGATTTCAACGGACTTGGAGGAACTCCTCAGTATGTGTCACCGCATCGCAGTGATGTCCCAAGGTCGGCTCGTCGGAACGATCGCGAACGGTGCTGGCGCCGGCGAACGGGTCGGACGTCTCATGATCGGGTTGGCGGCATGAGCGGCGACGCGACCTCAGCAAGCGCAACGCCGCTTGACGCTTCCGGCGGCGGAGGGAGCGCGCGCGACATCGGTCGCCGCCTGCTCATCACGCTAGGCCCTATCGTTGTTTCTCTGGTGCTCGCGGGTTGCGTGCTGCTTGTGCTAGGCATCAATCCGCTGGCCTATTACGGCTACGTGGTCGATCGCGGTCTCCTGTCCCCGCTGGGGTTGCAGCAAACGCTGACGCGGATGGCACCGCTGCTCTTCCTGGCGGCCGGCCTGATCGTCGCCTTCCGGGCAGGCATGTGGAACCTGGGTGGCGACGGTCAGTTCCTGCTTGGCGCGGTCACGGCAGCCGCGAGCGCCCCTTTGTTGGTGCAGGTCCTCCCGGGCTGGCTCACCCTTGTCGCAGCCTTTGTGATCGCGACCGTGGTAGCCATGATCTGGTCTCTGATCCCGGCACTTCTGCGTGCCTATCAGGGGGTGAACGAGATCATCACCACGCTGATGATGTCGTTTCTTGGCGTGTCGCTCGCCAATGTTCTGGTGAAACTGGTCTTTCTAGATCCTGCCACCACCGTGCCGCAGACCCGCACCTTGCCTGTGGAAGATCGGCTGCCACGCTTATTCGAGACAACGGTCACCAGCGGCCTGCTTTTCGGTCTGGTCACAATCATCGCTGTCCACCTCATGATGACGCGCACCGCCTTCGGACTGAAGCTTCGAGTGGTCGGCGCAAACCCGCGTGCTGCTGTGCATGCGGGATTGAATGTGCCGCTGCTCACCGTGACGGTGTTCGCTCTTTCGGCCGGCCTGATCGGCATGGGCGGCGCGGTCGACATCGTCGGCATTCAGGGCAATGTCCGCGCCGACTGGAATCCAGCTTACGGCCTTGCGGTCATTCCAGTCGTTTTCCTGGCGCGCATGAACGGCTTTGCGGCAATCGGCTTCGTCTTTCTCCTGTCGGTTCTGTCAATTGGCGGGGAAAGTGCGGCAAGGCGGCTCGGCGTGCCCCAGAACTTCACCATGGTTCTTGTGTCAATCGTGCTGATCACGCTGGCGGTCGCCGAATATCTCGATCATCGCTTCAACCAGGCACGGAGGGCTTAAGCGATGGGCGGATTTCTGAGTGAGACCTTTCTTGCAGCCCTTCTGTTTGGCGCGATAACAGCTGCGATCCCGCTGCTGCTGGCGGGCCTTGGCGAGCAGATGTCCGAGAAAGCGGGCGTGCTCAACATCGGCATCGAAGGAATGATGATCGCGGGCGCCTATGCGGGCTTCCTTGGCGCCTATTATTCTGGCTCTTTCTGGCTTGGCTTCGCGACAGGGGCTGCTGCCGGCATCCTTGTTGCGGCGCTGATGGCCCTGTTATGCGTTCGGCTCGGCCTCAACCAGATCGTGATCGGTATCGCGCTGACCCTCGGGCTGGAGGGATTGACCGCATTGCTGCATCACTTCCAATTCTCGCGCAGCTATCCGCGGCTTCCGGCGGCGCAAGTCACACCCATTCCGCTGCTGGCCGAGATTCCCGTCTTCGGTCCCGCGCTTTTCCGCCACCACCTGATCGTTTATCTCGCGGTTGCAGCCGTCTTCGCGATGATCTGGGTTTATCGCCGCACCCAGCTCGGTCTGAACCTGCAGGCCGCAGGCGACAAACCTGCGGCCCTCGACGTGGCCGGCATCGACGTTGTTCGGACCCGCACGGCGGCCGTGCTGTTCACGGGCGGTATGGCCGGCCTCGGCGGCGCTTATCTCGCTAATGTCGGCGCAGGCCTGTTTATCCCCTTCATAACCAACGGCGCTGGCTTTCTTGGTATCGTGCTTGCCATGCTGGCCCGCGGCCGGCCGCTCTGGGTGCTGGCCGGGGCGCTGATCTTCGGCGGCTGCCTGTCCTTGACCACGGCGGCCCAGGTCGCGGGCATCAACGTGCCGACCGATGTCATCCAGATGGTGCCGTTCCTGGCCGTCATGGCGATGCTGGTCCTGTTCGGACGACGCGCCAGCCTGCCGGCTGCCCTTGGTATTCCCTACGAGCGCGGCGCGCGCTGACGATCAAGAAACGGAGGTAACGATGACTGATACGAAGGTCTACCTGCTCGACGGCGGCTCGCTGGTGCTCGACGGCTATCATGTTTTCTGGAACCGTGGCCCGGGCGGCGAGGTGCGTTTCCCGGTTTACTCGATCCTGATCGAGCACGCCGAAGGTCGCTTCCTGATCGACACCGGCTATGACTACGACCATGTCATGAAGGTTCTGCCCTTCGAGAAGCCGATCCAGTCCAAAGAGCAGACGATCCCCGGCGCACTCGGCTTGCTGGGGCTGGAGCCGAAGGATGTGGGCGTCGTGTTCAACTCGCACTTCCACTTCGATCACTGCGGCGGCAATAAGTATTTCCCGCATGCCAAGAAGATCTGCCACAAAAGTGAAGTGGCCCAGGCCTGCACGCCAGAGCCCTTTGAGCATCTCGGCTACTCGGACCTCTCCTTTTCCGCCGAAGCGGCCGAGGCTCGCGGTGCGACCGACCAGCTCCTTGCCGGCACAACCCGCCAAAACTCGAGCTTCGAGGGCATCGAAGGGGATGTCGAACTCGCCAAGGGCGTGCACCTGATTTCCACCCCTGGCCATTCCATCGGCCACTACAGCCTGTTGGTGGAGTTCGGGACGCGCAAGCCGATCCTTTTCACCATCGACGCGGCCTACACGCAGAAAAGCCTGGAAACGCTGTGCCAGGCCTCGTTCCACATCGACCCTGTGGCCGGCGTGGAGTCGATGCGCCGGGTGAAGAAGCTCGCCGAGGAAAAGGGAGCGGAGCTGATGTTCTCTCATGACATGGAGAACTTCCAGACCTATCGCACTGGCACGCAATACTATGGGTGAGGGGGGCCGCGTCATGCGCTACGCCGACGATGCAGAGCCTGTCATCACGCTTACCTCGGGGCCCGTTAACGCCTACCCCGACGTGCTGCGCGGTTTAAGTCGTACAGTCCTTTATGACTACGATCCGGCGTTCCAGATCTTCTACGAAATGGTCGTGGAGAAGGCGCAAAAGGCGATGCGGCTTTCAACCAAGCCCGTGATCCTGCATGGCGAGCCGGTGCTGGGGCTGGAAGCGGCGGCGGCTTCGCTGATCTCGCCAGATGACACGGTGCTCAACCTTGCTTCCGGCGTTTACGGCAAGGGCTTCGGCTATTGGGCGAAGCGATATTCGCCGAATTTGCTTGAGATCGAAACCGCCTACAACGAGGCCATCGACCCGCAAGCCGTTCGAGACATGCTGAAAAAGCATCCCGAGATTTCCGTGGTGGCGGTTTGCCACCACGATACGCCATCCGGCACGATCAACCCGATCGACGAGATCGGCGCTATTGTCGCCGATCATGGCGCGTTCCTGATCGTTGATGCCGTCTCGTCCTTTGGTGGCATGAAAACGCATCCGGAGGATTGCCAAGCGGCAGTCTACATCACCGGCCCGAACAAGTGCCTTGGTGCGCCTCCCGGCCTCACGATGGCCGGCGTCAGTGACCGTGCCTGGGCGAAGATGAAGGCGAACGCGGCCGCTCCCCGAGCCTCCATGCTGTCCATTCTGGATTGGGAAAAGGCGTGGTCGCGCGACGAGCCGTTTCCTTTCACGCCGTCGGTGGCGGAAATGAACGGGCTCGACGTCGCGCTCGATCTTTACCTCCGCGAAGGCCCTGAAGCGGTGTGGGCCCGACACGCGCTCACAGCAAAGGCGACGCGTGCCGGCCTTCGCGCCATGGGACTGGACCTGTGGGCGGCAAGCGAGGCGATCGCGTCGCCGACCACAACCGCCGTTCGAACGCCTGAAGGCGTCGATGAGGCGGAGCTACGACGCCAGGTCCGCGCCCGCTACGGGGTCGTGTTCTCGTCCGGCCGCGGCGAAACGCTCGGCAAGCTAACTCGTATCGGTCACATGGGCCCTACGGCCCAGCCGATCTACGCCCTTGCAGCACTCGCAGCGCTCGGTGGCGCTTTGAACGCAATGGGCTCGAGAGCCGATGTAGGCGCAGCCGTCACGGCAGCCATGTCTGTGATCGACGCAGACGCATGAACTTGCAGAAAAAGAACGGGGAACAATGATGAGCGGAAAACTTCAAGGTAGGACGGCGCTGGTCACTGGTGCTGCGCAAGGCATCGGCAAGGCAATCGCCACGCGGCTTGCGTCGGAAGGCGCGACGGTGGTCGTCAGCGACATGAACGGGCCTGGCGCAGAAGCGGTCGCTGCCGGGCTCGGCAATGGTGCATTTGCGGGAGAGGCCGACGTTTCGGATCCCGCTGCCGTTGCTGCCCTGTTCAAGACGATCGAGGAGAAGACCGGCGGGATCGACATTCTCGTCAACAATGCTTCCATTGTGCCGTTCGTGGCGTGGGACGACGTTGACCTCGAACATTGGCGCAAGATTATCGACGTGAATCTGACCGGCACCTTCATCGTCACCCGTGCAGCAACGGACCAGATGCGCGCCAAGAAGAAGCCGGGCCGCGTCATTTCAATCGCGTCCAACACCTTCTTTGCCGGCACGCCGAACATGGCGGCTTATGTCGCGGCAAAGGGCGGAGTCATCGGCTTCACCCGCGCACTCGCCACCGAACTCGGCCAGTATGGCATCACCGCCAACGCAGTGACCCCGGGCCTGATTGAAAGCGATGGCGTGAAGGCCAGCCCCCACAACGGGGCCTTCGAGTTCGTAGAAATGCTTCAGGCGGTGAAAGGCAAGGGCCAGCCGGAGCACATCGCCGACGTCGTCTCGTTTCTAGCGTCTGACGATGCCCGCTGGATGACGGGCCAGACGGTCAATGTCGACGCCGGCATGGTCCGGTACTGACCGAGACAGGTCAGGCCAGGCTGCAGCGCTTAGGCGGCGGGATCGCTCGTCCCGCCGCTTGAAAGAGCAGGATTCGGGGAACTGACGATCGCCCGCCCTAATTCCGAGCGCGCGAAGCGTTCTAAATCAAATCCTCGATCCGGATCGGGAAGCGGCGAACGCGCCTTCCTGTTGCGTGCCAAACTGCGTTGGCAATGGCGCCTACTGTGCCGGTGATGCCAACTTCACCAACGCCCTTTACGCCCAGGGCGTTGACGTGTGGGTCTTCTTCCGGAATCAGGATCGCCTCCATCTCCGGAATGTCGGCGTTCACCGCAACATGATACTCGGCCAGGTCCGCGTTCATGATGCGGCCGGTGCGCCGATCCGTGACCGCCTCCTCCAGAAGTGCAAACGAGGCCCCCCAGATCATCCCGCCGAAATATTGGCTTCTCACCAGCTTGGGGTTGATGATGCGGCCGGCGGCAAAGGCGCCTACCATCCGGCTGACCCGCACCTGGCCGAGATCGGGGTCGACTTTCACCTCGGCAAACACGGCTCCATGCGAATACATCGCGTGTCGTTTGGCATCTTCCGGATCCCGCGCGGCATCGGCCTTGCCGACCATGTCTGCACGACCGGCGCGCTGAAGGATGTCGGCATAGCTTTCGCTGCGGCTTTCGTCGTCGCGCCGGTGAAGCCGGCCGTCGCGCGCCACAACGCCCACATTGCCGGCGCCGAACAGCGGGGACCGTGCGTCGGCCGTGGCGGAATCGGCAAGCTGGCGGATCGCCTCATGGCTTGCATTGCGCAATGCCATGCCGGCACTGCCCGTATGACCGGATCCACCGGCAACCCCGCCGTCCGGCAGGGTTGATAGGCCGGAATGGAACTCGACCTTGTCCATGTCGAGCCCGAGCGACTCTGCGGCGATCTGCGCAAGCGCTGTCCAGGCACCCTGGCCCATATCCGCCCCGGCCGTTTCCACCAGCGCCGTTCCATTCGCACGCAGTGTCGCGCGGGCAGAGGCGGGGAACTGCGGACAGCCGAAAAGGGCGGTGCCCATGCCCCAGCCGACCAGGAAGCCATTGTCGTCCCGCATCTGGCGCGGCTCCATCGGGCGTCCCGACCAGCCGAAGCGCTTCGCCCCCTCGGCGTAACATTCACGAAGAGCCTTGGACGAGTAGGGCTTGCCGCTGCCGGGTTCGGTATCGGCATAGTTCGCCAGGCGGAAGTCCAGCGGATCCATGCCACAGGCATAAGCGGCTTCGTCCATCGCGCTTTCCAGCGCCGCAGACCCGGAAGCTTCACCTGGCGCCCGCATGGGTCCCGGCGTTCCGATATCGAGCCGGAGCCCGGTGTGCTCCGAAACAATGGCCGGGCTGGCGTAAAGGCCTTGGGATGCATTGGCGGCGGGTTCGAGAAAATCCTCGAAGCTGGAAGTCGCCGACAAGGAATGGTGATGCAGCGCCGTCAGCCTGCCGCCGCCATCCACGCCGAGGCGCAGCCTCTGCCAGGTTGCGCCGCGGTGTCCAACGGGCCCATACATCTGCGCCCGCGTCAGAACGAGCTTCACGGGGCGCTTCAGCATGCGCGCCGCCATCATGCCGAGAAGCTGAGGGCCGTTCAAAATAGCCTTGGATCCGAAGCCGCCACCGAGAAATGGTGAGCGCAGCACGACATTCTCGACCGGGATACCAAAATAGGTGGCGTAAGCGCTGGCACTGATCGCGAGCGCCTGGTTCGGCATATCAATCGTCAGATGGTCGCCGTCCCAGGATGCAACCACCGCATGGGGCTCCATCGCGTTGTGATACTGTGCGGGTGTTTCGTAATCGCTCTCCACAAGGTGGGCTGCGGCAGCAAACCCCGCCTCGAGATCGCCGTGGGCTGCCCGTGGCGGCGAGCCGAGAGCGACGGTCTGCGCATCGAACCGCATGCCGTTGTCGGGGCCGGTGCGCGCGTCTTCGACCTCGTATCGTGGGGCGAGAAGCCTTGCGCCTTCGGTTGCGGCTTCCAGGGTGTCCGCCACCACCACAGCGATCGGCTGATGGACGTAGCGCACCGTGTTGTCCTGGAGCGCCTCGATACGCAAGCCGAACCTGCCGAGTTTCTCATCGGGGTCGTGCGCGAGCGGCGGCTTGTTGTCGGGCGTCATCACCTCGACCACCCCGGGATGCGCCTTGGCGGCGGCGACATCCAGGGCCAAAACACGGCCGCGCGCGATCGTGCTGACCGCGGGCACCGCATAAAGCATGCCGTTCGGATGATTGTCCGCCGCATAGGTGGCGCGGCCGGTGACCTTCAACACACCGTCACGGCGGGAAAGCGGCTGGCCCGCATTGGAGCCGAACCGGGGGAGTGCGACATTGCCTGCAGCGTCAAGCGACATGGTTAGATCCTGCTTGAGTGGTGAACACGGATCCGGGCAGCGGGATTGTGCGCTCCGGCGTTCCGGTTGCAGCTTCGGTAAGGGCGCGCACCACGATGCGGCGCGCCAATTCGATCTTGAAGGCGTTGTGTCCGGACGGTTTTGCGTCCGCCAAAGCAAGTCGGGCTGCTTCCGCGAAAGCTTCAGGGCTTGCCGGCTTGCCCGTCAGGGCGTCCTCGGCCCGTCTCGCTCGCCAGGGCTTTGCCGCCACCCCGCCAAGGGCAAGCCGCGCGCTTTGTACGACGCCTGCATCCACCACAAGGGCGGCCGCGGCCGAAACCACCGCGAAGGCATAGGACGTTCGCTCGCGCAGCTTCAGGTAGCGGGTGTGGCTGGCGAAATCAGCTGCTTCCGCCGGCAATCGCAGCGCAACGATCAGCTCGCCGGGCATCAGCGCGCTTTCAACCTCGGGCGTGTTGCCGGGGAGGAGGTGCAGTGCTTCAAGGGCAAGCTCACGACGGCCCTTGTGACCCTCGATCTCGACAACCGCATCGAGCGCCACGAGCGGCACGCAGAAATCGGAAGGATGGGTGGCGATGCAATGCTCGCTCCAACCAAGAACGGCATGAAGCCGGTTTTCGCCGTTCAAAGCGTCGCAGCCAGATCCCGGCGATCTGCGGTTGCAGGCGCTCGAAAGATCATGGAAATAAGCGCAGCGTGTGTGTTGCATCACGTTGCCGCCTGCTGTGGCCGCATTGCGCAGCTGAGGCGATGCGCCTGACAGCAGCGCCTCTGCGACGGACGGGAAGCGTCGTGCAAACCGCTCGTCATAAGCAAGATCGGCATTGCGAACGAGGGCGCCAATTTCGACGCTTCCATCCGGCAGCCAGTCGATCCCGTCGAGACCGGGTAAACGGGTGATGTCGACCAGGCGCTCCGGCTGAGCCGACCCGATCTTCATCATGTCGAGCAGATTGGTGCCGGCTCCAAGGATGGCAGATCCAGGGAGGGCAGCCGCCGACACCGCCTCTGCGATGCTGGAGGGGCGGACGTAGTCGAACCGCTTCATGCCGCGTCCTTCCGGTTGCGCGCAATCATCTCACGCTGGGCTTGCTGCACCGCTTCCGTGATGCCTTGGTAAGCGCCGCAGCGGCAGATATTGCCGCTCATCAACTCGCGAATGCGCTCGGGATCGTCGCCGGCCTGCGCTTCCGCGATCAGACCCGCAGCACTCATGATCTGGCCGGGTGTGCAGAAGCCGCATTGGAAACCATCGTGCTCGATGAAGGCGGATTGAAGCGGGTGCAGCGTGTCGCCGTCAGCCAGACCCTCGATTGTTGTGATCACGGCCCCATCAAGGCTTGCCGTGAGCGCCAGGCAGGAATTCATGCGCCGGCCGTTCACGAGAACCGTGCAGGCTCCGCACTGGCCGCGGTCGCAGCCCTTCTTTGTGCCGGTGAGATCCAGCCGCTCGCGCAGGAGATCAAGGAGCGTCACGCGGGGATCATCGAGCGTGATGTCGCGCAACTGCCCATTGATGGTCAGGTTGATGGAGAGTGACATGCGTGTCTCTTCGAAAATGAAAGATGGAATGGTTCGGTCGAAAATGGCAGAAGACCGATCATTCAGGTGGCACGGCGGCCGGGCACCCGAGATCATCCGGCGGGAGTTCGTACCGTCTCCGTGCACCCGCGCAGGGGTAGTTATACGGAGGTTGCCTCCGTTTATCAAGAGTGCTGAAATCTTTGCAAGACATGGGACCGGAGCCACAAAAGCAGAAACGAAAGGTTCGCGCGGACGCGGCGCGCAACCGAGCGCTGCTGCTCGAAGCGGCAACCGTGATCTTCAGCCAGGGCGGTCCGCAGGCCAGCCTTGAAGACGTTGCTCGCCAAGCGGGCGTCGGGATCGGCACACTTTATCGCCATTTCCCGGCGCGCCAGGATCTCTTTGAAGCCGTGTACCGCCATGAAGTGGATCAGCTTGGTTTATTGGCCGAAAAGCTCGCGCAAACGCCGGGTCCTGTTGAGGCACTGCGATCCTGGCTACATGCCAGCGTGCGGCTCGTTGCAACTAAGAAGGGTATGGTGGAGGCGCTGCAGCTCGTGGCCCATGGCCCAACCGAGCTGACCGCCTACTCACTGCAGCGCATGACGGGCGCGATCGCTTTGCTGCTCAGCCGCGGAATCGAAGCGGGTGTTCTGCGCGATGACATCTTCGCGGAAGATCTCTGGCGAACGATCATCGGCATCTACAACGCGCAGCCAAAGGGAAACTGGCAACCATTGGCGATCAAGATGGTCGACGTCTTGGTTGATGGCCTGCGCCGCTCCTGAGGGGCGGGAATTGCTGGCCTTAGATAAATCTAACGCAGTTTCTTGACACACAGGAACAAGAGCCGCTTCCTGCCGTGTAAACAGCAAGGAGCCAATTGCATGCTGCATGCCTTCAGGCTCTGATCAGCAGCAAGAAGGTCTACGATGTTCACCACCCGGCCTGAAATACTGGGATCAATTGGTGTCGTGACCTCAACCCATTGGGTCGCGTCTTCGGTGGGCATGGCAATGATCGAGCGCGGCGGTAACGCCTTCGACGCAGCCGTCGCCACAGGCTTCGTACTGCAGGTCGTTCAGCCGAACTTATGCGGTCCGGGCGGAGACGTTCCGATCATCTTTCATTCCGCAAGAACGGGAAAAACAGAGGTGCTGTGCGGGCAGGGCACAGCACCGAAGCGTGCCACTATCGAGCATTACCGCAGCGAGGGGCTGACGCTGATCCCCGGCAACGGCCTGCTGGCCACGGTGATCCCGAGCTCGTTCGACGCCTGGATGCTGCTCCTGCGCGATCACGGCACGCTCACCGTTCGGGATGTGCTGCAGCCCGCGGCTCATTATGCGGAACACGGGCACCCCGTTTCGAACCATGTTTCCGGAACGGTCGCCCGCCTGCTACCTTTCTTCGAAAAGAACTGGCCGACCACCCTGTCGCTTTACGCCCCGAACGCGACCGCCATCGAGACGGGGAGCCTGCTGCGTAACCCGGCGCTTGCCAATACCTGGAACCGCATCATCCGTGAGGCCGAGAGCGTTAGCGGACGCGAGGCACAGATCGAAAAGGCGCGAGACGCCTTTTATCGCGGCTTCGTCGCGGAGGCGATCGAGCGCTTCATCAACGAAAGCGCCGTGATGGATGACAGCGGCCACGTTCATAAGGGCGTGCTGGGCGCCGACGACATGGCGGACTGGCGTGCGACTTACGAGAACACCGAGAGCTACGATTATCACGACCACACCGTGCACAAAACCGCAGCCTGGGGGCAGGGGCCGTCCTTCCTTCAGATGCTGGCCTTGCTTAAACGGACGGATATCGCCGCACTGGACCCTGTGGGAAGCGACTTCGTCCATCTGGTTGCGGAAGCCATCAAGTTGGGCTTTGCCGATCGCGAATACTTCTACGGTGATCCGGAGTTCAATGCAGTGCCGATGCGGCACCTTTTGTCAGATGCCTACAACGATCAGCGCGCAACGCTGATTACCGACCAGGCGTCGATGGAATTCCGGCCGGGCCTCGTTCCGGGCTACGAGAAACAGGTAGAGCGCGTGAGCTCGGTGTTGGCGCACTATTCGAAAATCGCAGCCGCTGACGCCGCGATCATGGAGCCGACCCTTGCCGCCATGCGTGCGGAAGGGCGCGGTGACACGGTTCATCTCGATTGCGCCGATGCACAAGGCAACCTCGTGGCGGCCATGCCATCAGGTGGTTGGTTCCAATCCTCTCCCGTCATTCCCGAACTTGGCTTTCCCCTGAACAGCCGTGCGCAGATGTTCTGGCTTGAGCCCGGTCTTGCCAACAGCCTGGCACCGGGTCGGCGGCCGCGCACGACATTGACGCCAACGCTGGTCCACCGGAGAGGGAAGCCGTATCTCGCCTTCGGCAGTCCCGGCGGTGACCAGCAGGAGCAATGGCAGCTGCAGTTCTTTCTGCGCCTCGTGCACGGCAAGATGGGGCTGCAGGAGGCGATCGACCTTCCCATGTTTTACACAGCCCATGCGCCGAGTTCCTTCTTTCCGCGCGAACAACGCCCCGGGCATCTCGCGGTGGAGGAAAGCTTTGGCGCAGAAGCAATCAGCGCCCTGCGGCGGCGCGGCCACTTTGTCGATGTGGCTCCGCCCTGGACTATTTCCAGCATTGTCGCTGCAGCGCGCGACGAGAACGGCATCCTGCACGGGGCAGCAACACCGCGACTGATGCAGGCCTATGCGGTGGGCCGATAGCGTTGATCACGGCTCACCGTCGACTGCGCCCTTGACGAGACGCGCCGATCTTCCGCACGCCGCGAAAGCCCTGGCTGTCCAGTGGCCGCAGTTCCTCTCTGATGTGTTCTGTCGCCTTTCACAAGAACGACCTTGCTCGCTCCAGAGAAGTGATATATCATCGCTCAGATTAGATGTGGCGAGAGCAAGATCGAGTGACGACCACGAGAGCTTCATTTCCCGAAGGCGGCCGCGGCTGGAATGAGTTGCAACAGGCGATGCGGGCCACTTCGAGCGGCGACATCGACTGGAAGCGGGGCCGCTCTCCGCTGTTCGTATTTCTCAACGATGCCGAAACCTACGAGATCGGTCGCAAGGCCTATTTCGAGTATTTTTCGGAAAACGCGCTGGGTGGCAGCCGCGCCTTTTTTGGCATCGGCAAGATGGAGCGCGATGTCATCGACTACGGGCTCAGCCTGTTTTCGGCTCCGGATGATGCGACGGGTGTTTTCACCAATGGTGGCAGCGAAAGCATCTTCCTGGCCGTCAAGGCTGCGCGAGATGCCCACCGTGCCCGCGTTGGCTCTACCGGTTCGATGAACATCGTCATGCCGGATACCGCCCATGCGGCCTTCGACAAGGCGGCCAATGCGATGGACCTCGAGATCCGCCGTGCCTCGCTGCGGGCAGACAAGCGCGTCGACGTCGAGGCCATGGAGCAACTGGTCGACGGAAACACCGTGCTGCTGGTCGGTTCGGCGCCGTGCTATCCCCACGGCGTCATCGATCCGATCGAAGAGATCAGCAGCCTTGCTGTGCGCTTAAACATCTGGATGCATGTTGACGCCTGCGTCGGGGGCTGGATCGCACCGTTCTTCACGCGCATCGGCCGACCAACGGCTCCTTTCGATTTTAGGTATCCTGGCGTTCGGTCGATTTCGGCAGATCTGCACAAGTTCGGCTTCTGTCCCAAACCTGCTTCAACGGTGTTTTACCGGTCGCTGGAAGATCAGCAGCGGGCGACTTTCGTTTGCGACCAGTGGCCGAGCGGCGTTTTCCGCACAGCCACTTTGTCCGGAACACGGCCCGCCGGCGCCATTGCCGCGGCCTGGGCCGTGCTCAATCATTTGGGAACCTCCGGCTATGAACGCGCGGCGCACAATCTCGCTTCGATGGTTGATGCCTATGTCGATGACATCAATGGGATTCCTGAGCTGGAATTCTGGGCCAAGCCGGAAGTGTCGATCATCAATTTCGGGTCCAAGGAGCTCGACATTTTCGAGGTGGCGGAAGGCATGGCTGCCCGCGGCTGGCTTCCGGCGCTGACCCGCCGCCCGAAGGGTCTCCACCTGATGATGTCGTTGTTCCACGAGCCGGTCCGCGACGAATTCATCGCCGATCTGCGTGCTTCGGTGGCGGACGTGAAGCGTGGAAGTACCGGCACTCCGAAGATCGAAGCGACCTACAGTTGAGTTCTCATGGAAGGAACAGCGCGCATGCCTCGGCAGGTTCTGATCGGATCCATCAAGCAAGAAACGAACGGCTTCAACCGGCACACGACGCCGCTGGCTGCCTTCGAGCGACAAGGCATCAATATCGGCGAGCAGATCTTCGCGGCTTACGAGAACGCCAATCTTGAGATCGGCGGGTTTATCCAGGTTGCGCGCGAAGAAGGCTGGACGATCATCCCCTCCGTTGCATCCTTTGCTCCGCCCGCGGGACCTGTTGAAGACGAGGCATTCGAGCATATCCTGGGCATCCTGATCGAGCGAATTCGCGCCGCATCGCCGCTCGACGGCGTTCTGCTGGCCCTGCACGGTTCCATGGTGACGGTAAGCCACGAGGATGCAGAACTGGAAATTGTGCGCCGGGTTCGGGAAGCGATCGGTCCAGACGTTCTCCTGATGACGTCTCTCGATCCCCATTGCAACATATCGCAGGCGATGGCGGAGGTGGTGGATGGCATGTTTGCTTTTCGCACAAGTCCTCACATCGACCAGCGAAAAACCGGCGTCACAACCGCGCGCATGATGGCGGAGGCCTTCAAGCGCGGGACCAGGCCCGAGGTGGTTTTGGAGCGGCGGCCGATGTTGATCGGTTTCGATGGCGCGCGAACCTACCATTCCTATGGTCCGATGCTGGAAGCGATCAGCCTCGCGGCCACTCATGAGAAAGACCCGGACATTTTGCCGATCTCGATCCATGCCGGCTACTCGAAGGCAGACTGCTCGATGGTGGGCCCGTCCGCCGCTGTGACAGGATTTGCGCCGAAAAGCAGGCTTCAGGAAATCGCGTCCGCCATGATGGACGAGTGCTGGCGCACGCGGGAAACGACGTCAGAGCGCATCGTGTCCGTTGAAGAAGCCATGGCGGCGGTCAAGGCCCACAAGGACGGCGACGCCCCGGTGGTACTCGGCGACTACGGCGACTCTCCCGGAGGCGGTGGCTACGGAGACGGCACAGCGCTTCTGAGCGCATTGATGGAAAGCGGCGTAGGAAATGCTGTCCTGACGCCCATCTTCGACCCGGAAGCAGTCGACCAGGCCCTGTCTGCTGGTGTGGGAAATCGCGTCACGATCAGCATCGGCGGTCGCAACGCGCCGCAACAGGGCGGCGGCCCTGTGACTGCGGACTGGCTCGTCAAGACCATTTCGGATGGCAGGTTCGTTTACACGGGGCCTTACGGCACAGGAACGACGGGCACCTTTGGACCGAGCGTCGTGCTCGAAAGCGGTGGTGTTCAGGTGATCGTCACCTCGATTCACAAGGGCATCTACGATCAAGAGCAGCTGCGGATTTACGGCATTGAGCCTCGTGACATGGCGGTGATCGTGGTGAAGTCGATGCAGGGCTATCGCGGCGATTTCCAGGGCATCGCCAGCGTTTGTCTTGATGTCGACAGTGGCGGCATCACCAGCCCCGATCCCGCGAAGTTCGACTGGAAGCGCATACCCCGGCCGATCTGGCCACTCGACCCCCTACGGCCTTAATTGTTGGAGAACAGCATGCGCAACTCTCTTTTCAGTGCCACAATTCTGGCTGCCGCCGCCTTGGCGGTTGTCCAGCCGGCTTACGCCGCCACACCGGCCGACACCCTGGTCATCGTGCGAGAAATCTCGTCCATCGCGGACTGGGATCCGGCAGTTTCCCAGATCCTCGACGTCAACGAGATCAACAACGACGTTTATGAGCGGCTGGTCGGCTTCGACCCGCGCAACCCGAAGGAACTGATCGGGACGCTTGCCGAAAGCTGGACCGTTGCGGAAGACGGCAGCTCGATCACCTTCAAGATCCGGCCCGACGTCAAATTCCACAGCGGTAATCCCGTGACCGCCCAGGATGTGCTTTTCAGCTTCCGCCGGCTGATGCTGCTTGGTCGCGAGCCATCGGCCAGCATGCGGGCCATGGGTTTCACCGCGGACAATCTGGACGCCGGCCTGCAGGCGCCGGACGACCTGACTTTCGTGTTGAAGCCTCCCCTGAAGCTGGCACCTTCCTTCGTGATCAACCTGGTTTCGTCGTCGCCCTTTGCGATCGTGGACTCGGAACTCGTGAAGAGCCATGAGAAGGACGGCGATTTCGGCTCCGCCTGGCTTTCGAGCCGCTCAAGCGCTGCTGACTCGGCTGGCTCCGGACCGTTCAAGATCAGTACCTACCGTGCCGGCGATCTGCTGATCCTCGACCGCAACGACGAGTACTGGCAGTTCACACCAAGCATGCGCCGCGTGATGTTCAGGCACGTTCCGGAAGCGGGAACCCAGCGCCTGCTGCTTGAAAACGGCGACGCAGATGTCGCGTTCAACATCACCGCCTCGGATGCAGAGGCGATGGCAAACTCCAAGGACGTGCGCGTAGACTTCCACCCCTCGCGAAGGCTCCTTTACTTCGGGTTCAACACCGCCAAGGAGCCTTTCGATGACCCGCGCGTCACCAAGGCGATGAAGTACCTGATCGACTATGAGGGTCTCGAAAAGACCATCATGAAAAACCTCGGAACCATCCAGCAGGGCTTTATCGCGCAGCCCTTCCTGGGGGCTACGGATGAACGGCCGTTCAAGCTCGATGTCGAAAAAGCCAAGGCGCTGCTCGCCGAGGCAGGACTGAGCGATGGCTTCTCCTTCACGTTCACGGCCTATAATCGCAAGCCCGAAATGGACCTGGCGACCAGCTTCCAGGCGACCGCCGCACAGGCTGGTGTGAAGGTCAACATCGTCAACATGCCGGTGTCGCAAACGATCCCGCTTTACCGCGATCGCAAGCTGGAAGCCTTGCAGCTTTCCTATTCCGGCGGTTATGGCGACCCCCATGCGACGGCAAGCAAGTTCGCCTTCAATCCTGGCGCCTTGCCGGGAGCGGATCCGGCCGCGCAATGGCCTTCAGAACTGAGTTGGCGCCTGGGCTGGGCTCCCAAGGAGCTTTCCGAACTCACTGTACAGGCGTCTCAGGAACTGGACGAGGCCAAGCGAGCCGAGCTTTATGCCGAGATGCAGAAGAAGGCTTGGGAGATCTCGCCTTTCGCCATCCTGTTCCAGGCAACGCAGGCGCTCGGAATGCGCGCCGATGTGCAAGGCTACAGCTATGGTGCGCGGGGCGCCGACATCAGCTTCGCTGCTGTGACGAAGAACCGGTAAGACATGGCGGCCCGATCCAGCGAACGTCTGATGCGTGTGGCGAAGATCGTCGCACGACAAGCAGCGATATTGCTGGCAACGTTTGTTGGGCTGCTGCTTGTGACATTCGTGATCGGGCGGGTAATGCCGCTCGATCCCGTCATTGCTGCCATTGGGCCGGACGTCAGCCAGGAGATCTACGATCGCACACGCGAACAGATGGGGCTCAACGATCCCATCTGGGTGCAGTTCTTGAGCTACATTTGGGCAATCCTTCACCTTGACTTCGGCGTGTCGTTCTTCACCAAGCAGCCGGTGGTTGAGGACATTGCGCGGGTGTTCCCCGCGACGCTTGAGCTTGCCAGTGTCGGCATTCTGATCGGCGCGCTTATCGGCATCCCGCTTGGGATGCTTGCGGCGCTGAACCGCGGCACCTGGATCGACGGCGCCGTGCGGGTGGTTACGCTTGCCGGCTATTCGGCGCCCGTGTTTTGGAAAGGTCTGGTCCTCCTGATCGTGTTTTATGCCTGGCTTGGCTGGGCAGGCGGTCCGGGCAGGCTTTCGATTTTCTACGAAGGACTGGTGCCGCAGGTCACGGGGCTGCTGCTGATCGACGCTGCTCTTGCAGGGGAGTGGGAGGTGTTTCGCGACGCGTTTGGCCATCTCGTTCTGCCCGGCTTGAGCCTTGGCTATGGCGCCGCCGCCTATATCGGTCGAATGACCCGGTCCTTCATGCTGGACCAGTTGAAACAGGAATATGTTTCCGTTGCCCGGGTGAAGGGAATGTCCGAACGCCAGGTCGTCCTGAATCACGTCCTTCCCAACTGTGCGGTTCAGTTGGTGACGACGGTGGCGCTGACCTACGGCCTCCTTCTGGAAGGAGCTGTGCTGACGGAAACGGTGTTCGCGTGGCCTGGCTTGGGCCAGTACATGACCAAATCCATGTTCAATGCAGACATGAACGCCGTTTTGGGCGGAACGCTCGTGATCGGCACGATCTTCATCTTGCTCAACCTGTTTTCCGATGTGCTTTACCGCATCCTCGATCCGAGGACACGATGAGCGAGGCAACTGCTACCACGCTGTGGGGACGGATCAGAAGCGATGTGCCTGCATCGTCACGCGAAGCGCGCCTGACTCGGCTTTATTTCGGATGGCGGCGCCTCGCACGCAGCTCAGCGGCCTTGGCGGGCCTCGCGATCATCGCGCTCCTGCTTCTGCTGGCGATTTTCGCACCCTTTATTGCGCCGTTCGATCCTTATGCTCAGGAACTGTCGGCACAGCTGCGACCGCCTTCGACGATCAATCTTTTCGGGACCGATGAATTCGGCCGCGACGTATTCAGTCGCGTCATCTACGGCTCGCGTTACACGCTCTACATCGTGGTGCTGGTGGCGGTGATCGCAGCGCCCATCGGCCTGATCATCGGTGCCGCTTCCGGCTTCCTGGGCGGCTGGGTCGATACCGTGTTCATGCGCTTGACCGATATCGCGCTCGCCTTTCCCCGCTTGATCCTGGCACTGGCGTTCGTCACGGCCTTCGGTCCCGGGTTGAACAACGCCATCCTGGCGATCGCCGTGACAGGCTGGCCGCCTTATGTGCGGATTGCGAGAGCGGAAACCCTGTCGATCCGCAAGAGCGACTACATCGCTGCCATCCAGCTGATGGGCGCGTCTCGCCTGCGCATCATCCTGTTTCACATCATCCCGCTTTGCTTTCCCTCCCTGCTGGTTCGCGCAACGCTCGACATGGCAGGGGTTATCCTGATCGCGGCAGGTCTCGGCTTCCTCGGCCTGGGTGCCCAGCCGCCCTCCGCAGAATGGGGTGTCATGCTGTCAAACGGCAAGGATTATCTCCTCAGCGGTTGGTGGGTGGCGACATTCCCCGGGATCGCGATCTTCCTTGTGTCGATGGGCTTCAATCTGCTGGGCGATGGCCTCCGCGACGTGCTCGACCCGCGTCAGGAGGATTGAGGATGCAAGACAGTCCGCTTGTTGAGATTGAGGATCTCCGGGTCACCTTCAAGGAGCGGTCCGGCAGCTTCGACGCGGTGCGCGGCGTTTCTTTCTCGATGGGCCGTGAAAAGCTTGGAATCGTTGGCGAGTCCGGCTCGGGCAAGTCGCTGACGGGCAAAGCGCTGCTTGGCCTGGTGCCGGGAAATGCTGTGGTCACAGCCAAGAAGTTAGCCTTCGATGGCCACGACATCCTTGCAGCAACGCCGCGGGAGATGCGCAAGCTTCGAGGCCGCCGCATCGGCCTGGTGATGCAGGACCCAAAATACTGTCTCAACCCAGTGAAGACAGTCGGTTACCAGATCGCAGAGTCGTGCAAGCTGGCATCCCGCGTGAGCAGCGCCGACGCAAAGGTCCGTGTGCTGGAAACGCTTCGGGCGGTGCAGATCAACGATCCTGAACGTGTCGCTCGCGCCTATCCGCACGAACTGTCCGGAGGCATGGCACAACGCGTCATGATGGCGATGATGGTGATTGGCGAGCCCGACCTTCTGATCGCCGATGAACCAACCTCCGCGCTGGATGTCACGGTCCAGCTTGAGGTGCTGGCGCTGCTTGATCGGCTGATTGCCGCGCGGGGCATGGGGCTGATCTTCATCAGTCACGACCTGCGCCTGGTTTCGCAATTCTGTGACCGGATCGTCGTGATGTATGCCGGCCGGATCGTGGAAACGCTGCCGGCGAAGGACCTGTCTCAGGCCACGCACGCTTATACACGCGGGCTCCTCAACTGCCTTCCTTCTCTGGACCGAGCGGCGGGAACGCGGCTGCCGACCTTACAACGCGAGGCAGGATGGCGGACATGAATAAGGGCAGCCTCCTTTCTCTGGATCGCCTCGTCGTCACCTATGGCGCAGTAAGGGCTGTGCGTGACCTTTCCTTCGCGATTAGTCCTGGCGAGTGTTTCGGCCTCGTCGGCGAATCCGGTTCAGGGAAATCGACCGCCTTGCGAGCTATCGCCGGGTTAGCGCCGATCGCGTCGGGCAATGTGATGCTCGCTGGCCAAACCCTGATGGGACCGCGCGATCTCCATTTCCATCGTAGGGTTCAGATGGTGTTTCAGGATCCTTATGGATCGCTGCATCCGCGCCAAACGATAGAACGTCAGCTGATGGAGCCGCTGCGCATCCAGCGTTTTCCCGATCGCCCGGATCGGGTGCGAGGCGTCATCCGGCGTGTCGGACTGCCGGAATCCTTTCTCTACCGCTATCCGCATCAGCTTTCCGGCGGTCAGCGCCAGCGCGTGGCAATTGCGCGGGCTTTGTTGATGGAGCCCGATGTCCTCCTTCTGGACGAGCCGACCTCGGCGCTCGATGTTTCGGTCCAGGCGGAAATTCTCAACCTCCTGATGGACCTGCGGGAGGAGAGGGTGCTGACCTATCTCCTCGTCAGCCACGACTTCGGCGTGATTGGAACGATGTGTGATCGTCTTCTGGTGATGCGCCACGGCCTCGCGGTCGAGGAAATGTCGAATGCGGACCTGCGCGCCGGACGCGCCACGAGCGCCTATGCCCGCCAGTTGCTAGAAGCCAGCCGCGGTTATCATCCAGAAGCTTTGGCCGACGTAGGCTGATAGTCTTAGATATCCTTGCGGCCATCCGCAGATCGCGGTGGAGAGACGCATCAGCCCTTTTCTAGGACCGGATGCGTTCGAGCGAAAGAGATCGCATCTGGGTCAGCTGCGCGCCTGCACAGACGTGACTGCGATCATATGGAAAATGTCGCTCACGCTGCAGCCGCGTGAAAGATCGTTGGCGGGTTTCGCCAGTCCCTGCAAAATCGGCCCGATTGCTTCCGCGCCCCCTATACGTTGAGCGATCTTGTAGCCGAGGTTGCCCGCGTTGAGATCTGGAAAAACAAACACATTGGCATCGCCGTGCAGCACCGAAGACGGCGCCTTGGATCTGCTGACAGCCTCAACAAAGGCGGCATCGAACTGAAGCTCGCCGTCGATGATCAGATCGGGCGCCGCCGCTCGTGCGCGTTCTGTCGCCTCCGTCACCTTTGACACAAAAGGGTGTGCTGCGCTGCCCGCCGTGGAAAAAGACAGCATGGCTACTTTCGGCACATTCCCCGTCAGACCGCGAAAGGAGTTGGCAGACATCACGGCAATGGCTGCGAGTTCCGCAGCACTGGGTTCAACCACAAGGCCGCAGTCGGCAAAGACGAGGACGCCCTTCTTCACGTGGTGGGGCTCGCAAAGCAGCATCAGGAAGAAACTGGAAACGAGTTCCACGCCCGGCGCTCGCCCGATCGTTTGCAACGCGGTTCGCACAGTTTCCGCGGTGGTGTTGGTGGCGCCGCCTACTGTTCCATCTGCAAAGGCCTCGCGCACCATCATGGCCGCGAATACAAGCGGTGATCGCAGGGCAAGCGCGGCCGCGTCAGCATCGACGCCTTTGTTCCGGCGAAGCGCAAGATAGGCATCCGCCAGCCGCGGCGAAAGCGGGGAGGTGGAGGGATCCTCGAGATGTAGCATATCGCTGCGCCCGCCCGCCGTCTCGATGAGACGATGAACGGCATCCGCCCGGCCGACCAGCGTGATCTCGGCGATGCCCTCGCGGACGGCGCGAACACCTGCTTCAACGACGCGCGGATCCTCACCTTCAGACAAGACGATGTGGCGAGGCTGCGCCTTGGCCGCCTCGATGAGGTGGACGAGCGGCTTCATCAGGCGTGCCCCAGATAATGGATTCCGGCGAGAATAAAGAGGCCGATGAACAGGGTTTCGGCGACGATCAGGATCACGGCGTCGCCGCCAACGTCGAGCAAGCGGCGCAGCGACGCTTTCATGCCCACCGCAACGATGCCGATCAGTAGTGCCCACCGCGAAGCTTCCGAAGCTGCGGTCGCAACGGCCGCTGGCACCATCCCGGTGGAATTCAGCGCAGCAAGCACAAGAAAGGCGATCACAAAACCGGGCAACAGGGGCGGCCGCTTGCCCGAAGCTTCGGGCGAGGCGACGTTGCGGGTTGCCAGCGAAAACACGATCACCACTGGCGCCAACATCGTGACGCGGATCAGCTTCACCAGCGTGGCTGTTTCGCCAGCTTCAGGAGAAACGGAGAAGCCTGCTCCCACGACCTGCGCCACGTCGTGGATGGTGCCGCCAAAGAAGATACCGGCGGCCCGCGCATCCAGTCCCATGCCTTCAGCAAGCATCGGGTAGAAGATCATGGCGATTGTGCTGAGAACGGTCACCGACAGCACGGTGAAGATCAGGTTGCGCTCTGAGAACTGGTTCTTGGGCAGAACGGCAGCGATCGCCATGGCAGCAGACGCACCGCAGATCGCCACCGCGCCGCTGGTCAACAGCGCCAAGCGCCACCCCCGGCCAAGCAAGCGAGCCGCTGCCAGCCCGAACAGGATCGTGGCGGCAATCGCGCAAACAAGAAGAAGAATGGTGGAAAGCCCGAGCCCGATCAGGAGGTCCACGCTGATGCGGATGCCGAGGAGGGCGACACCGAGGCGCAACACTTGGCGGGCGCAGAAGGCGATCCCGGCCACGCAGCGCCCTTCTTCGGCCAGGAAGTGAAAGGCGATGCCTAAAAGGAGTGCCATGAGCATGGCCGGCGCACCATAATGCTCCGACAGGAATTGGGCCGCCAGTGCAACTGCGCAGGTAACCGCTACCCCCGGCCATAGTGATGCGGCCGCGTCTGTTAGACCTTGAACGCTGGTGCGCGACTTAGATGGTGTGCTCATGGCGATCCTAGAGGAAGCAGGGAGGCAAGCGCCCGATCCAACTGGACCAGGCGCCTGCAACGTCAGGCGCGCTGCTGCGGGCGCATGTCGGCGCGGTCGATGCCCGCAACGGGCACCGGCTTCTTCATGGCGTCGCGGCGGAAAGGTTCGCCGAGTTCCTGGTTCAGCACGACCTCGATAAAGGTGGTTTGACCGTTCATCTGGTCCTCGATCGCTTGGCTCAGGGCTGCAGTCAGCGCTTCGGTGGAATCCACCTGGACGCCTTTCAAACCGCAGCCTTCTGCAACCTTGGCGTAGCTGAGGTTGGGGTTGAGTTCAGTGCCAACGAAGTTGTTGGAGTACCACAGCGTCGTGTTCCGCTTTTCCGCACCCCACTGATAGTTGCGGAAGATCACCATGGTGATCGCTGGCCAGTCCTTGCGGCCAATGGAGCCCATCTCGTTCATGGAAATGCCGAAAGCGCCGTCGCCGGCAAAGCCGACCACTGGCACATCCGGGCAGCCGATCTTCGCGCCCACGATGGAGGGGAAACCGTAGCCGCAAGGCCCGAACATGCCGGGCGCCAGGTATTTGCGGCCTTGGTCAAAGCTTGGATACGCGTTGCCAATCGCGCAATTGTTGCCGATGTCGGTGGAGATGATGGCTTCGCGCGGCAATGCGGCCTGGATGGCGCGCCAGGCCTGGCGCGGCGACATGCGGTTCGGTTCCCGGTTGCGGGCGCCTTCGTTCCATTCGGTGCCCGGATCGTCATCCTCGTGGTCGAGCGAGGACAGGAGCTGCAGCCAGGCCGAGCGCGTTTGGTGAATGGTGGCCTTGCGCTCCTCCCGGCCGGTGTCGCCGGCCTCTGGCGAAAGCTGCGCCAGGATCTGTTGTGCAACCTGCTTGGCGTCGCCGCAGATACCGACGCTGACCTTCTTTGTCAGGCCGATGCGGTCGGCGTTGATATCGACCTGGATGATTGCGGCGTCCTTCGGCCAATAATCGATGCCATAGCCCGGCAAGGTCGAGAACGGGTTGAGGCGGGTACCGAGCGCCAACACGACGTCGGCCTTGGCAATCAGCTCCATGGCGGCCTTGGAGCCGTTGTAGCCGAGCGGGCCGACGGCCAGGGGATGTGTTCCAGGAAAGGCGTCGTTGTGCTGGTAACCGCAGCAAACCGGCGCGTCCAGGCGCTCGGCAAGCGCCATCGAGTCTTGAATGGCGTTGCCGATCACCACGCCGGCACCGTTCAGGATCACCGGGAACTTTGCCGATGACAAAAGCCGGGCGGCTTCCGTGATCGCCTCCGGTCCACCCGCCGGACGTTCGAACCGCACGATCCTGGGCAGCTCGATGTCGACCACCTGTGTCCAGAAATCGCGCGGGATGTTGATCTGAGCCGGCGCGCTGCCGCGCCAAGCCTTTTCGATCACCCGGTTGAGCACCTCGGCGATACGAGAGGGGTCGCGCACCTCTTCCTGGTAGCAGACCATGTCCTTGAACATGGCCATCTGCTCCACTTCCTGGAAACCGCCCTGGCCGATCGTCTTATTGGCCGCCTGGGGTGTGACCATGAGCAAGGGCGTGTGGTTCCAGTACGCAGTCTTCATCGCGGTGATAAAGCCGGTGACGCCCGGACCATTTTGCCCGATCGCCATCGACATGGTGCCGGTTGCGCGGCTGTAGCCGTCTGCCATCATGCCGGCATTGGTTTCATGGGCGCAGTCCCAGAAGCTGATCCCAGCCTTCGGGAACAGGTCGGAAACCGGCATCATCGCCGAGCCGATGATGCCAAAGGCATGTTCGATGCCATGCATCTGCAGGACTTTGACGAAGGCTTCTTCCGTGGTCATTTTCATGGGTAGGGTCTCGTTCTCAGTTCAGAGGGACTGTTGAAGGGCGACGCCGGTCGTGGCGGGCAAGGCGAACTTGCTCGGTGGAGGGTTTGATCAGCATCGCGGACACCATCGAAACAACCGCGGCAAACACGACATAGCCGGCCAGCAGCCACGGTTCTCCGCCACCCCAGTCGAGAAGGTAGGTTGCGATGATTGGCGTGATGCCGCTCGCGAAGATCCCGGAGAACTGGTACACGAACGAGATGCCGGTGTAGCGAACCCGGGCGTGGAACAGGTCGGAGAACAGCGCTGCTTCCGGGCCATAGCACATGGCATAGATGATGCCGAATGGTACGATCAGCCCAAGTGCTACCCAAACGAGGTTGCCGCTGTCCATCATCATGAAGGCCGGGTAGGTCGAAAGCGCCAGAAGCAGGCTACCCACGGCGTAGGTCTTCGGCCGCCCCCAGCGATCAGACAGCGCACCGAAAAGCGGGATGGCCGCGATCATTACAAGCGCAGCGACGCAAACGAGAACCAGCGCCGTGGTACGCTCGATCTGGACATACTTCGACAGGTAAAGAATGGAAAAAACGGCGAAAACGTTGAAGAACACGCCGTCGATGTAGCGCGCGCCCATGCCAAGAATGATGTTTTTCGGATAGGTGCGGATCAGTTCGACGAAGGGGATCTTCACCTCTTCGCGTTCCTGTTTAACCGCAACGAAGTCCGGCGTTTCGGCGACCTTCAGTCGGATGTAGAGGCCGACGATGATGAGCACGATGGAACCAATAAAGGCCGTGCGCCAGCCCCAGGCCATGAAGGCCTCGTCCGGCATCAGGCTGAGCAGAGCAACCACGCCCGAAGAAAGGCACAGGCCAATGGCGAGGCCGATCTGCGGAATGGAGGCATAAAAGCCGCGCTTGTGTTCCGGCGCGAACTCATAAGCCATCAAGACCGCACCACCCCATTCGCCGCCAATCCCGATGCCTTGCGCGATACGTAGGATGAGCAGCAGGATGGGTGCGGCAACGCCGATCTGTTCATAGGTAGGCAGCAAGCCGATCAGAACAGTGGCAACACCCATGATGAGGATGGTGAGCACAAGCATCTGCTTGCGCCCGATCTTGTCTCCGAAGTGCCCGAACACGACGCCGCCGAGTGGACGCGCCACGAAGCCAACGGCAAAGGTCGCGTAAGCGAGGACGATCGACACCAGCGGGTCGCTTGCCGGGAAGTAAAGCTGATTGAAAACGATGCCGGCGATCACGCCGTAAAGGAAGAAGTCATACCACTCAATCGTCGCCCCGATCAGCGAGGCCATGACGACCCGCTTCACTTCCCGCTCTCTTTCCAGTTCTGCACTGTTCGACATGGTTTCCCTCCCCAATGTCCGTTTACTTGCGAAGATGGTCTGCTAGTTTTTCCCCGATCATGATCGCCGGCAGGTTGGTGTTGCCCGAAACGATGCGCGGCATCACCGAGCAATCCGCGATCCAAAGTCCTTCAAGTCCGCGCACCTTCAGGTTGGGATCGACCACAGCCCCTGCATCGTCTGCCGGTCCCATCCGGCAGGTGCTGGTCGGATGGAAGATGGTTGCGCCGTTTTGGCGGGCGAATTCGAGGATTGACGCGTCGTCCTGCGCCGCATCGCCTGGCAGGATCTCGGCATCAACGATGCCGCGCAGCGGCCCCGTTCGCGCAATGCGGCGCGCGAGCTTGATGCCCCCTATTGCCACCCGCCGGTCGAGTTCCGCTTCGAGATAGTTCGCGTTGATCAAGGGCTGCGCCGCAGGATCAGCCGAGGCCAACCGAATGGTGCCGGTGCTTTCCGGACGCAACTGGCACACTGACATGGTGAAGCCGGAATATGTGTGGACCTTGCCGCCAGCCATGTCGGCCGAAAGCGTTGCGACATGGAACTGGACGTCCGGCCGATTGGCGCCAGGCATGACGGAAGCAAACATCCCGCCCTGGTTGATGCCCACGGCCAAGGGACCGGTTCGCGTCATCAGCCACTGCAGCCCGATCTTCATCTTGCCGAACAGGCTGTTGAGCTGGTCGTTGGTGCTGATCGGCCGGTTGCAGCGGAAGATCAGCCGGAATTGCAGGTGATCCTGTAGATTGGCGCCAACACCCGATAGATCGTTCAGAACAGGGATCCCATGATCCTGGAGATGCCCAGCCGGCCCGACGCCGGAGAGCATCAGGAGCTGCGGCGTGTGAACCGCGCCCGCGCTCAGCACGACCCCGCGGCGGGCTGTCAGGCTGCGTGCCTGCCCGCCGCTGAGGTAATCAACCCCCGTCGCGCGCCGACCATCGAAGCGGATGCGGGTGACCCGTGCATCCGTCAGGATGTCTAGGTTCTTGCGTTTGCGCGCCGGGCGCAGATATCCAACGGCGGCGCTGCTGCGCAGGCCCTTGCGGGTGGTCAGGTGGTAATAACCTGCTCCCTCCTGTGACGGGCCATTGAAGTCGTCGTTGCGCGGAATGCCAACCGCGTTGGCCGATTGGATGAAGGCTTCGATCAGCGGATGCTTGTGGCGGATGGCATCCACGCTGATCGGTCCACTCTTGCCATGAAAGGCCGGGTTGGCATCCGAATTGAAGTGCTCCAGACGCTTGAAGTACGGCAGCACGGAGCGATAGTTCCATTGCTCGCCCCCGTAGTTTGCCCACTCGTCGTAATCGGCTGCTTGTCCGCGAATGGCGATCAAGCCGTTGATGGCGGACGATCCACCAAGCACCTTGCCACGCGGCCAGTAGATGCGGCGGTTGCCCATATTTGCATCCGGCTCGGTGAAGAGCTTCCAGTTAACGCGCTCGTCCCACATCGTTTTTCCGTAGCCGAGCGGGAGATGGATCCAGGGGCTGGTGTCTTTCGGTCCCGCTTCCAGCAGGGCAACGCGATATTTGCCGCCTTCGCTCAAGCGGGCCGCAACGGCACAGCCGGCAGAGCCGGCGCCAATGACGATGACGTCATACTGCGCTTCATTCACTGGTCGTTCCTCCCGAACAGCAGAAGGCAATTCGAAAGCAGGTCTCGTCAAAGGATCTGCAGAAGAAAGTCTCATTCTATGAGACATCTTGAAAAACAGTCCGGTAAATGCCACTGGTCGCGGAAGATGCATCTCAGCTGGTGAGATTTTCTGATGAAAGACGCTCCGGAGAATGCTTCGTCGGCTGTTACCCGCAGCCTGAATCTCATCGAAGCGATCGCTTTGGCCGCACGGCCCATGAAGCTCACTGAACTCGAAGCCACCAGCAATCTGCCTAAGGCTACGCTGCACCGGCTCTGCCACCGACTCGCAGCGGAGGGATTTCTGTTTCGCGAGCCTGGTCGCCGGCACTATTCGGCTGGTCCACGTCTTATTAAGATGGGGCTGAGCATCGTCGGCGAGGGTGTCAGCACCCAAAGACATGTCATCCTGAGGCAAGTGGTGGAGGCCACCGGCGAGACCTGCAACTTCGTGACCCGTAGCGGCTCGGAGGCGATCTATCTGGCGCGTGTTGAGTCGAAATGGCCGCTGCGGGTCCATCTGGAGCCCGGCTCCCATGTTCCGCTTCATTGCACGGCAAGCGGCAAGCTGCTGATGGCCCACATGGACGAGCAGGCGCGTGACAAGCTGTTCGCCACGCTGACGCTCGACGCGCAGACCCCTGCAACGCTCACCTCTCGCGAAGCGCTGGAAGCCGAGTTTGCCCAGATCCTGCGCGACGGCTACAGCACCGACCAAGAGGAATTCATGATCGGTCTGATTGCCATTGCGGTGCCGGTTCTCGACCGCAACGGTCGCGTGGTGGCATCGCTCGCCTGCCATGCGCCGGTAGCCCGATTGTCGCTCGACGCGGCAAAGCGCTATCTGCCAATGCTCCAGGCTGCATCGCGCAAGCTGGCGCAAACCTTCTAGCCGCATCCGAGCCAAACGGGCCGGGGCGGTGCCCGGCTGCAAGGGCGCGGTGGAGGTCACGCCTCAGAGGACCTCGTCCTTGAGGTAGTACCAGCGGTACATTCCCCATTGGCCAAGCCGCCGGAACGGTGTCAACGGGCCATGACCTGGCAAGGCAGAGGTGAAGATCGGCAGATCGAGTTCGCCACCTTTGCCTGCAACCAGCTGCGCAAGCCGGCGTCCGGCCTGCGCCGAATACATGACGCCATTGCCACCATATCCCATAGCGTAGAACAGCTGTTGCGCGGGATCAGGCTGGAAGATGCGTGGCATCATATCGTGGCTGACATCCACCCAGCCCCACCAGGAATAATCGACCTGGATATCCCGGAGGGCCGGGAACTTGCGGTGGAGTCCGGCCAGGAGAAGGTCGTAGTGTTTCCGATTGGCTGCGTCTCGGCCCGTGATGGCGCTGCGGCTGCCGATCTGGACGCGGTTGTCGGGCAGCAGCCGATAATAATGGCGCAACGTGCGCGTGTCGGTGAGCGGGATCATGGTGCGGAAGTTCAATCCCTCGCGCTCCGAAGCGGTCAGCGGGCGCGTCACCAAGGAGTTCGAGAGGATCGGCATCAGCCGGTGGCGGGTGAGCGGATGGAGACCGGGCGAGGTGTAGCCGGCCGTCGCGAAGCATACGGCACGAGCCCGAACGATCCCGCCCGGCGTGACGAGGCGAAAGCCCTGCTTGTCCCGGATGCACTGCGTCACCGGGCTTGACGTGTGGACCTTTGCGCCAAGCTTGCGCGCAAGCTTGAGATAGCCGAAGGCGAGCTTGGCGGCATGGATGCTCATCCCGTCCGGCTCAAACATTGCACCCTGCGCTTCAGCATCGTGCACATAGTCGGCGTGAACTTCCGCACGGCTGACCAGCTTTGCCTTGTAGCCGAACACCCGGTTCAGGAGATCCACTTCCTTGGCGAGAACCGGCATCACCTTGTCACGGTGGGCGATGTAAAGGTGCCCGCCGTCCTGCGGATCACAGTCAATTTCTGGCGCGCGGATCAGGTCGCGAAACAAATCAAAGGCTTCGACGATCTCGACGTGCAGCTTCTTTGCGACATCGACGCCCCAGCGCTCGATCCACTGAGAACGCTTCAAGCGGCCGGACGAAAGCTGCGCCTGGCCGCCATTGCGGGTTGAGCAGCCCCATGCAACCCCGTTCGCCTCCAGAACGGTGGCTTTGATACCATGGTCACGAGCCAGATGAATGGCGCAGGACAGGCCGGTATAGCCGGAGCCGATCACCGCCACGTCGACATCCATGTCAGCGGACACCGGCCCGTCGTCTTCCGGAGGCGTTCCGGCCGTCGCGATCCAGTATGTCGGGGCGTATTCCTTCCCGTGGCCTGGGTGAGGCGCATGGAGGGGATCATAGGCAGGATCAAATGGGCGCCTTGCCTGGACTGCCGAAATGCTGCTGTTCATGATCCTCCTCCCGCAGACGGCGTTAGGCTGCAGCAGCCGGGATCACCGGCCGGTTCTTCCGGAACGCCTGTTTGCGCACGATCTTGCCGCCCTGCAGCGTGAACAGGTCGCAGCCTTGGGCTTCAACACGGCTGCCGTCCTTGGCAGTTCCCTTGAAGGTCCATTCTGAGACGCCGCGATCGCCGGCGAGGAAGTGCGTGTGATCGGCCCATTGCGCGTCAGGCATGGCCGTCCATACGCCCGTGAAAGCGGCGGCGATCGCGTCTTTCCCTTGGAACCGCGTGCCGTAAACTTCCGCTCCGCCGATGGCATCGAAGGTGCAGGCGTCATCGAAGAAGCGCATGATTCCCTCGATGTCGTGCCGGTTGAAGGCATCGAAAAGATCGGACAGATCCGTGGCGTTGCTAACGGTCATGGCGTGGGTTCCTTGTTTTGAGGGAGCCGGACGCGCGCCTTCAGGCATGGCTCCGCAGGTGCTGCTGCAGCGCGCGTTTATGTTGAGGTGAAAAGACCGGATCAGCGAGGCGGGGCGTTGGCCTGGCGGATACGCCCCGACATCAGACCTTGCCTTTCCACGGGATGAGCATCTTCTCGAGGTAGCGGATCAGGAGGTCAAAGGCGAAGGCGAACACACCGATCACGATGATGCCCATGATCACGGTTTCGCTTGCCAGAAACTCGGCCGCGTTCAGCACCATGAAGCCGAGCCCGCGGTGAGCGGCCACCATCTCGGCAGCAACCAGAGTGGTCCACCCGACGCCGATGCCGATCCGCATGCCCGTGAAGATCTCAGGTAGCGCCGCTTTTAAGATCACATGCGTGATCACCTGGCTGCGTGTGGCACCCATCGCATAAGCGGCATGCACCTGTTCAGTGGACACGGAGCGCACGCCGGCACGCGCAGCGATCGCCAGGGGCGCGAAAATCGCGAGATAGATCAGAAAGACCTTTGGAAATTCGCCGATGCCGAGCCAGATGATGATCAGCGGGAGGTAGGCGAGCGGAGGCAGGGGGCGGTAGAACTCGATAATCGGATCGAACAGGCCGCGCACGACCCGATTGACGCCCATCAGGATGCCGATGGGAACCGCGGTCACCAAAGCAAGAGCGAAAGCGCCAAGAACACGGCCGAGGCTTGCAAGCGTATGTTCAAGTAGTGTCGAGTTCGAAACGCCGTCCGTCATCGCCGCCAGGAATTTGTTCCAGACGGTGAAAGGGGAGGGCAGAAACAAAGGCTTTACCCAGCCCATCTCGGTGATCAGTACCCAACACGACAGAAGCACCAGGGCTGTGACGAGACTGATGAGGCCGCTTTGTCCTTCACCCGGCGCGCCATAGACTTTGCCAGGCTTCGAGGCTTTCGCTCGCGTCAACTGGTCAAGCATGGATCAACTCCGGGTTGCCGGACTGCAGTTCGTCGCCATAGATGATGCCGAGTACCTGCTCTCGCATGGCGATGAAGTCGGGGCTGGACTTGATGGCGCGTGCATTGCCGTTTTCGAGAAAGCGTCGATTGAAGTCGAGCTCATAGGTGTGAGTGATGCGACCCGGCCGCGGCGACATGACGATCAGGCGGGAGCCCAGAAACAAGGCTTCTTCCACACTGTGCGTAATAAAGAAGAACATCTTGTTCGTGACGCTCCAGACCTTGAGCAGAAGCTCCTGAATGGTTTCGCGGGTGAGCGCGTCGAGGGCGGCCATCGGCTCGTCCATCAAAAGCATCGCCGGATCGCAGGTGAGGGCACGTGCAATGCCGACGCGCTGCTGCATGCCGCCTGACAGGTGGTAGATCATGTGGCGGTGAAAATCCTGAAGGCCAACCAGCGCCAGATTGTCGGCGGCGCGCTTGCGCCGTTCCGCGCGATCAACGCCGCGCAGCTTCAAACCAAATTCGGTGTTGTCGATCACATTGAGCCACGGCAGGAGCGCGTGCTTCTGGAAAACAACGCCGCGATCGGCGCCGGGACCGGTGACTTGGCGCCCGCCAAGCGTGATCTCACCCGTGGTGGGAGCCATGAAGCCGGCCATTAGGTTCAGCAGCGTGGTCTTGCCGCATCCGGATGCACCCAGCGCCACCACGAAGTCGCCTTTGGCTACTTCCAAGTCGACGCCTTTTAGCGCCACAACCGCCTGGTCGGAATAAAGCCCCGGATAGGTGAGGCTGACATCGTTGACTTTGAGACTTTCCATCGCTCGGGCCTTTCGCGGCAGCGTATCCAAGGGCGAGCCAGATCGCTGGCCGGTTGCCCGGCCAGGCAGGTCTGGATGCTCGCTTCAGAACTTACTTCGCTGCTTCGGCGGCGTAGGTCGTGTTCACGAACGGCGCGTAATCGTCGAGCGCCGTGTCGATCTGCTTCTGTTCAACGAGGAACTTGGCGCTTTCACTCAGGGCGCGCTGCGCACCCCCGCCGAGCCACGCGTCGGAGGCCTGCTCGTCCGCATTGGGGAAGCTGAGTAGGTTGAGCGCCTCGACCGCACCTGCGCCGTCGCCGCCAATCATCTTGACGATGCCCTGAACCTGCGGCGAGTCCGCTGTCCATGCAGCCTTGTTGGCATTGTAGTCCGCGTAGGACTCGGCCAGCACCTTCGTGAAGGCTGCCATGAACTTCGGGTTTTCTTCCGCGAAGTCCTTCGACGCAACCAGGCCGTCGAAGGTTGGTACCGATGCAGCTCCGATCTGTTCAGAATCGGCGATAACCTTGCCGTTCTTCATGAGTTCGCTGAGCGCCGGAGGCCAGACATAAGCGGCGTCGATGTCGCCACGCTGCCAAGCGGCGACGATCTGCGGCGGCTTCATGTTAAGGATTTCCACTTCGCGCGGATCTATTTTCCAAACCTGGTCCAGACCAACAAGCAGATGGAAGTGCGACGTCGAAACAAACGGAACGCCGACCTTCTTGCCCTTGATGTCCTCAGGCTTCTCGATCCCTGAACCTTCACGCGCCACAAGCGCTTCGGACTTGCCGATGTTGTCGAGGATCCAGAACAATTCGAGGTCGACGCCGCGGCTTGCGGCAGAAGCCGTTCCCGTGGAGCCGAGCACGCCGATCGGAACATCGCCGGATGCAAGCGCGGTGGAGATGTCGCCGGCCGAGCTAAACTGGCGCCAGTCGATGGTGTAGCCAGCTTCCTTGGCGGCGGTATCAAACCGGCCGTCAGCGATTGCAGTGATGAACGGCCCCACGATCTGCTGGTAGCCCACCACCACGGTTTCTTGTGCATTCGCGCTGCCGGCGAATGTGCCCACGGCAATCGCCGCTGCATAGGAAAGTGCCTTCAGTCCCTTAAAAAGCATCATAGTTCCCCATTGTTTTGATGATCCTCCGACGTTGCGGATCTCGTGTCAGCTTCAGCTGATCTTTGCCCGACCGGAAGATTAGCCGAGGCATCGATATTGCTTTATAGCCAGCTGCAGACTTGAATATATCCAGTTTGGGATGGGAGGTACAAAGAACGAATGGCGCGTTTGACTGCCTCGGAAACGATCTTTTTTCTAAAAAGAGGCGAAGGAGGAAGTCTCCAGTCGCAGATCCGCGAAATGATCGTTTCGGCCGTTCTGGAAGGGCGGCTGTTGCCCGGCATGCACTTGCCCTCGACTCGCCGGCTCGCAGAATACCTAAACATCTCCCGCATCACGGTGACGCTCGCCTACGGAGAACTCGTGGTTCAAGGCTACGTCGAAGCGGTTAGCCGCAGCGGGTTTCGCATTGCCAGCAATCCGCCGACCAGTCTTGCCGAGCCGGAAGCTGTTGCCTCGCCCACGCAGCCTATCGATTGGGGCAAGAAAATTACGCGTAGCTTCATCATGGCCAAGCAGATGCGCAAGCCGCTCGACTGGCGCCGCTACCCCTATCCGTTTCTTTACGGCCAAATGGACCCTTCGCTGTTTGATCTCGCGGCCTGGCGCGATTGCGCGCGCCGGGCGCTCGGCAGGGGTGACTTCGAGATGATGGCGGGGGATTTCGCTGCCGCAGACGACATGCAGCTGATCGACTATATCCGTTCGCGGACGCTGCCCGGCCGAGGCATTCGCGCCAGTCCCGATGAGATCCTGGTTACGGTGGGGGCGCAGAACGCGCTTTGGATTGTCACCCAACTGCTTTTGCGCACCGGCAGCCATGCAGCCTGCGAAAACCCTTGCCATCCCGACATCAGCGCAACGCTCCATTTAAGCGGTGCGCGCGTGTCCGCCATCGACGTGGATGCGGACGGACTTTGTCCCAACGCGCTCCCCGCCGGCATCGACGCCGTTGTTGTTACGCCTAGCCACCACTCCCCAACGGGCGTCACCATGCCGCTGGACCGTCGCACCCGGCTTTTGGAAGCCGCGGCACGCGACGACTTCGTGATCGTGGAAGATGACTACGAGTTCGAGATGAGCTACGTGGCGCCGCCTTCGCCGGCGTTGAAGGCGTTTGATCGAACAGGCCGGGTTTTCTATATCGGCAGCTTCTCCAAGTCGCTGTTTCCGGGCTTGCGTTTGGGTTACCTCGTGGCGCCGGCACCGGTGATCCGCGAAGCGCGCGCCTTGCGAGCCTTGATGCTGCGCCATCCGCCGGGTCATCTCCAGCGCACCGCGGCTTATTTCCTGGCGCTTGGTCACCATGATGCGGTCTTGCATCGCATGCGCCTCGAATACCATCAGCGGCACATAGCCATGACCCAAGCTCTACAACGGGAGGGGCTGACGATCGCAGGGTCCACAGCCTTCCGAGGCACGTCCTTCTGGATCGAAGGGCCGGAAGGCCTGGATGCCGACCGATTGATGGAAGAACTGCGGGAACAAGGTGTGCTGATCGAGTCAGGCTCCCCCTTCTTCCAGGGCGAGAAAATGCCCTGCCGCTATTTCCGAATGGGATTTTCCTCCATCCTGCGCGAGCAGATTGCGGAAGGGGTTCGGCGAACGCGCGTGGGAGTAGAGGCCCTGCGCTGCGAACCCAGGGCAGACAGGTAGCGACACTGACGTACGCCGTCCCCAGCCAGACACCTGCACTGCTTCGTCAGCGGCCTCAAGGCGACTTAGCGCGAAGGATGGTCTTCGACTGGGGAACAGATCCATCTCAATTCGTAAGCAGCTTGCCAAACGCACTATCCGATATATCATCGCTCACTAAGGCTTGAGGCGAGCTCACTTCCGGAACGCTTTCTCAACAAGCAGCAGCTCGATGCGAAAGCCGCAGCAAGACAAACGAAGAAGCGCTTTGAACAAGATGTCTTCTTCCAATCAAAAGATGATAAGAGGAGAACGCAAACATGAAGAACGGCAGTATCTCGCGACGCGATCTTCTGCGTGCGAGTGCAAATCTGGGGATCGCTAGCTTCGCGCTGTCGCTCGGCGCAACTTCCGTGGCGACCGCGCAGGAGAAGCGCGTCGTTCTCGGTCATTTCGCATCCGCAAACCAGCAGAACTATGCCAAAGCGACAGGCTCAATGCAGGCTGCTATGGGCTCCGACGTGGCGGTTGATTTCGTTGGTGTCAGTGCGGGTCCCCAGATCCTGACCGCCATGGCCGCTGACAGCATGGACTTGTGCAATATGGGCTCCAGCCCGATGCTGGTCGGCTTCGCGCAGGGGCTTCCGGTCTCGATGGTCTACGTCCACAAGATTGTGAAAGACGGCGAGGCGCTCGTCGTTCGTGAAGGATCAGGTATTTCCACTTTGGAAGACTTGAAGGGCCGCAAGATCGGCTGCCCCTTCAACACATCAGTTCATTTCGCGCTGATCGCCGCCCTTCAGAGCGTGAACCTGACCCCAGCTGATGTTGAGCTTATCAATCTTCGCCCAGACGCCACGCTGGCAGCCTGGCAGCAGAACGCGATCGATGCAGCCTACATCTGGCACCCTGTGTTGGGAACGCTGCAATCCGAGGGGGGCTCTGTCATCTTCGAGACTGGAGATCTTGCATCCCAGGGGATCCTCATCTTCGATGCCATCGTGTGTCGCAATGCGTTCAAGGAGGAGCATCCCGACCTCGTTCTCGCCTACTTGAAGGAACTCGCCCGCATCAACGAGATCTACCGCAGTAAGCCTGAGGAGATCGCGGATACGATGGCGCCCTTCCTGCAGATCCCGCGAGAAACGGCGCTCCTGGTCGCACGAACCACGCACACGATCACTCCGGAGGAGATGCTCACTTCTGAATGGTTGGGTCAGCCAGGCTCCGATGAATCCGGCGTCATCACCGCATTGAAGAAGCAGGTTCAGTTCATGGTTGACACTGGACAGATGCCGAACCCGCCTTCGAATCTGGCCAAGTTCATCGACAGCTCCTTCGTTCAGAAGATGGTCAGCTAAGCTGTCTCCATCCTCTCGTCGGGGCTGCGAAAAGCGGCCCCACTACGCTTTCGAGGGACTGACCGAGGAGCCCTGTGATGATGATTGAGCCGATCGACTTACGTCAGCCACGGCATGGGACACCACCCAAGCTACAGGTGGAACAACTCTCCAAGTCATTCGGCAGTTCATCGGGCTCCGTGCAAGCGCTGGCTCCTTTTGACCTCTCCGTTGAGGCTGGGGATTTCCTTTGCGTGGTTGGACCGTCGGGGTGTGGCAAGACAACCTTGCTCAACATCGTGGCGGGTTTCGAGAGCCCAACATCCGGTTCCGTCTATGTTGATGGCAAACCTGTGACTGGTCCAGGCGCCGACCGCGGAGTCGTGTTCCAACAAGGCGCACTGTTCAACTGGATGACCATCCTAGACAATGTCGCTTTCGGACCTCGTTCAACTGGCTTCTCGCAATCTGTCGCGCGGCAGAAGGCAATGGAGCTCCTCGAACTTGTCGGACTATCCGCTTTCGCCAAGAAGTACCCGTACCAGCTTTCGGGTGGCATGCAGCAGCGGGTCGGTATTGCGCGTGCATTGGCAAATAACCCGCAGATGCTGCTGATGGACGAACCATTCGCCGCCCTTGACCAGCAAACGAGGGAACTTCTTCAAGAGGAGATACGCTCGATCTGGCAGCGAACCAACAAGACGATTTTGTGGATCACGCATTCCATTGAGGAGGCTCTGCTCCTCGCAACGCACATCATCGTCATGACGGCTCGTCCTGGCAGAACAAAGGCATCCTTTGTTTCGCCCTTCGCGAGGAGCAGCGATCCTCATGTGGCGTCCTCGATGGAGTTCGCTGCTGCCAAGCGAACCATCTTTCAGTTGCTTCGCGGAGAAGCGAAGCAGGCGCAGCAAATGGAGGAGGTGCCATGACTGCGGCCACCCACAAGCTCGCCGAACTTGATGATGTAACGGTGCAGCACATCCTGGGTCGACGAGATCGTCGCCTGACGTTCCTGACCTTCGCCGCGATACTTGGCGTTTGGACCGCTGTCACCGGGTCGGGTCTATGGGAGCCGCTGATCCGTCCAATGTTCCTGCCGTCCCCGGTCGCTGTGGCTGAAACGTTTTGGCAGCTCCTTCAAACCGGTTATCAGGGAAGATCTTTGGCACACCACGTTGCGGTGAGCCTCTACAGATTCGCAACGGCTTTCCTCATCTGTATCTTGGTCGGAGTTCCTGTCGGGCTTCTGATGGGCACGAGCCGTCGCATCCGCGCCGTGGTGGAACCGCCGATCCAAGCCATTCGTCCCATCCCGAAGCTCGCCTTGCTGCCGCTGTTCTTGATCTGGTTTGGCATCGGCAACCTGTCGAAGATCATCGTAATCGCCGCGCCAGTTTTCCCGCTTATCGCGATAAGCTCCATGCAGGCCGTGCGATCTGTGAGCGCCAAGAAGATCCAAGCGGCTCAGTCTCTTGGCGCCTCCCGCTTCACCATCTTCAGGCGCATCTTGCTTCCGGCAAGTCTGCCTGGAATTTTCACTGGGATCAGAGTCTCGATCTCAATCGGTGTTACCATGCTCGTAGGAGCAGAGCTCACGGCGACGTCAGACGGGATCGCGTGGATGGCTCTCACCGCCGCCGAATATCTTATGACCAATGTGGTTCTCGTCGCGGTGTTGATCATGGCGCTGCTCGGCTATGGGCTGGATCGCTTATTTCTTCTGATCGAGACTTCGATCGTCCACTGGACTGGCAAGGATTGATCTGCGCAGGCCCGGATGAAGCACCAACAAGTTGCGTTTCGTGCGCCGTGGCAGCATACCCTGCGGCCAGAATCCTAGCGGCAGTGTCTTCATGAGCGGACCCAAAGAGATACCTCCCGAAGGCGTTAGCCGTGGCGCAACGCTGACGGAGCAGGTCTATTTGCAACTCCGCAACGGGCTGCTGCGAGGCGATTGGAAGCCGGGGGACAAGATATCTGCGCGTTCCCTCAGCCGCTCGCTGGGGGTGAGCCTTACGCCCAGTCGGGAGGCCATTGCCTATCTGGCCAATGAAGGAGCGATCCATGTCTCGGACACGCGGATGTACTCCATACCCGAGCTGGATTGGCAGCAATATGAAGAGATTACGCGCATCAGGATCCAACTCGAGCCTATGGCGACCCAGATGGCCGTGGAAGCAGCGGCGAGTGACTTCGTGGAGCAACTGGAACAGATCAACGAGGATCTGAAGCAGAGGATCAAGGCAGAAGATTTCGACGCGGGTTTAAGGCTCGACTCGGATTTCCACCTGACCATCTACGATGCTGCTGGCTCTGCCGTGCTGCGGCGTTTAATCGACACCCTCTGGCTTCAAATTGGACCGACCAGAACACGGCTCTCGCACGAGTACCGTCGTCGTCTTGTCGGTTACGAAAACCATCGAGCCGTGATCGCAGCTTTCAAAAAGAACGACGCTTCTGCCGCAGCTGAAGCCATGCGGCGCGACCTACGACAAGGTGCGGACGCCATCATCACGGTTTTGAAGAATACGCCACCGCAAAGCGACTGAGGCTCGATACGCCGGTCAGCAGATCCTGCAACTCATCGCCTCCTAGCACTTCAGGCGGCTTCGCCCAGCGCTACTGCAGGCCGAAATCCGCCAGTCGCTTGTAGAGATAGGATCTCGAGATATCGAGTTCGCGCGCAACCTGCTTCTTGTTGCCGTTGAACTTCTTCAACGCGGCCGCGATAGTGTTGCGTTCAAGCTGAGCGATCTGGTCGGCCAGCGTGTTCCCCTCTCCACTTGGCACGAACGAAGACGAAATGTCCGCGGTAGGAAAATCGTCTTGATCCCGATGGTCGATCTTGAGGTCTGCTGGTGCAATAAACCCGGTGGAATTGAAGATCGCCGCTCGTTCCAGCTGATGTTTCAATTGGCGGATGTTGCCGGGCCAGGTCCCGGTCTGCAGATACTGGACTGATTCTGTTGGAAGCTTGCAGACGTCCCGATCGTGCCGCCTTGCGAAATCCGTCAGGAACTGTTCGCTCAAGAGGGGAATGTCATCAAGACGTTCGCGCAAGGGCGGGACGCGCAGAACCACCGGGCTGATGCGATAGAAAAGATCCAGCCTGAACTGGTTCTGGGGGATCATGTCCTCCAGGTCGCGGTTTGTGGCCGACACGAGCCGGAAATCCACCTTGATGGGCTTGGTCCCGCCAAGCTTTTCCACGGAACCGTCTTGAAGCACGCGCAGCAGTTTTGCCTGCACATCCAGGGGCATGTCGCCGATCTCATCGAGAAAGAGCGTGCCGCCATTCGCCTGCTCAAACTTGCCCAGATGCCCCTTCTGGTTTGCACCGGTAAACGCGCCGGCCGAATAGCCGAACAGCTCGCTTTCTACCAAGGTCGCAGGAAGGGCGGCTGCGTTGATCATCACCATGGTCTTCATGCGGCGAGCGCTCAGCCGGTGAATGGCCTGCGCGACGAGTTCCTTGCCCACGCCGCTTTCGCCGACAATGAGCACCGGCACGTCCAAAGGAGCGACGCGCACGATGTCCTTCTTGAGGTGGATCATCTGGCTGCTTTGACCGATGATGCTGTCGAGGCTGTAGTCTTGCCGACGCATCGCTTCGGCTTCCCGCTTGTAGAACGCGACCTCGTTCTCGAGCGAATTGATGCGCTGGTTGAGCTCATCCAATTGTCGAGGACCCTTGAACATCACGCGGCCAATGGCACCAACAACTCGTCCGTCGCGAAAGATCGGCGTCCGGCTGACCACCCGATCATTCCCCTGCATTTTCTGGATGTGTCCAACCTCCGCTTTCCCGCTTTGGACGATCGTGTGCAGCCTCGTGTTCTCGATCACCTTCTGAACGGGCAGGCCGAGCGCTTCGCCGCGTCGATGGTTGAAGAACTGCTCGTGGATGGGCGAGATGAAGCGCAGGATGGCTTCATGGTCGACAACGGTCATTCCATCAAAAGGATTGCTCAGAAGGTGCTCGAAGATGTCGAAGGCGAAGTCGACCGCCGCGATGAAATCGAAAACGACGTCACCGGCACCTTCATAAAGCAGGAGAAGTGCACCGTCCTCCACCTTCCGCCACAGGACGGTCAGCTTGCGATCCTTCAACGAAAGCACGCCTAGGCGCTTGCGTTCGATTTCAGCGATCCAGTCCCGATCCGTCGCGAGGCGGCGAACCACGGCGTCGTTACCCGAACCCGTGGCGTAGACGATCTCGCCAGCCGAGTTCAGGACAAGAAGGGATGCCGGCAGCGTCGGCTGGCCAGCAGGTGTAGTCTTGGTGGACATGGAAAGCCTTTCAGTGCAGCGGAGGGATACACCGAAAGCGGTCCTTCGCAAACTGTAGCACGGGAGGCAGCGGTATAGCCTGTTGGCATAGGACTTGCTGAGTGGTCTGTGTACTCGCAAGCAAGTGACCAGCATGCCCCTTAGCAACCACTCTGCCGACCTCCATGATACAAGCCAGCTGCCTTTGGCTACCTTGCCGGTTGTCAAGCCGGCTGAAGGCGTCAAGCTGCTGAACGGCGTCAAGGTGGTTGACCTCACAACCTCCATTGCCGGTCCCTACGCATCGATGTTGCTGGCTGACTTCGGGGCCGAGGTCATCAAGGTCGAGCGGCCGGAAGGAGACGATGCCAGAGGCTGGGGGCCGCCGTTTTTAAACGGAGAATCTCTGTGGTTCGCAGCCGTGAACCGCAACAAGAAGAGCGTGGTGCTTGATCTCGGCCAGGACGGGGATCGCGCTCGTTTGAAAAAACTCGTCGCCTCCGCGGACGTGTTCATTACAAACCAACCCCCCTCGGTTCAGAAGAAGCTGGGGCTTGATCACGCCTCCATCACCGCGATGCGAGAGGACATCATCTTTACCTCGATCACCGGCTTCGGACTGGATGGGCCGCGTGCCGACCTGACCTGCTATGATCTGATTGCGGAAGGCTATTCCGGGATCATGGATCTGACGGGTGAAGCTGGTGGTACAGCACAAAAGATCGGCGCACCGGCAGCCGACATGCTGGCGGGGCAGGATGCTGCAATGGCAACCATGGCCGCTCTTTATGATCGCGCGCGAACCGGAACGGGCCGCCGCATCGATGTTTCGCTTGTGGAAAGCATGACACGCTTCCTGTCGTGCCGGATTGTCCCTTATCTCGGCTCTGGCGAGGTTCCTACTCGATCCGGCGGTACCGACAGCGTTATTGCCATCTACCAGGTTTTCGAAACTGCGGACGAGCCGCTCACGCTTGGCCTGGGCAACAATGCGATCTGGCAGCGTTTTTGGAGCGCATTGGGCGAGCCAGACTATGCAGCGCGACCAGAGTTTGCGAGCAATGCGTTGCGGCGCCAGCATCGGGCGGCGATCGTTGAGCGCATACAATCGATCTTGAAAACCGCACCACGCGCGCATTGGCTCTCGCTTTTCGCCGAAGCACGTGTCCCTGCGGGGCCGATCAATGGCGCCGATGCAGTGGCTGCGGACGTCGAACTGCAGCAGCGCGGCCTCTTCTACGCGCTGGACGACAATGGTCGCCTGGTTCCACAGGTAGGGCTTGGTATCCACATCGATGGTGACCCTGGCAGGGCGCGGTCGGCTCCTCCCGGGTTGGGGCAACACTCCGCGGAACTGCTGCGGTAGATTTGCACCGGCAGCACGCCGGGTCGGAAAAAGTATGGAGGAACAGATCATGACATACAGCGAGATATTGTACGTTGAAGACGGCCCGATCGGGACGCTGACGCTCAATCGACCCGACAACGGCAACATGTTCACGGAGACCATGTGCCATGAGATCCGCGATTGCATCGAGAAGGTGCGTCGCGAAACGCGAACCCGCGTGTTGGTACTGACCGGCGCCGGCGATCGCTTCTTCTGCATCGGCGGCCAAAAGGACGGCATGGAGAAGACCAAGCTTTATGCGGGGGTTCTGCCGACACTGGAGATGTATGAGGCGATCGACCGGCTACAGAAGCCTGTGATCGCCAGCGTCAATGGTTTTGCCGTGGGCGGCGGAAACGTCCTTCAGATGGTTTGCGACCTCACCATTGCAAAGCAGAGCGCCGTGTTTCGACAGGTGGGCCCGATGATGGGGTCATTCGATGCCGGCTATGGCACCTGGTACCTGGAAGACCTCGTCGGAAAAAAGCGCGCCAAGGAAATGTGGTACGCGAACCCGAAGATCAGCGCGGCGGAAGCCAAAGAGATGGGCCTCATCAATCGGGTGGTTCCCGATGCGGAACTGGCAGAGCGGACTCGCGAGTTCGCCCTCGAAGTTGCTGATCGCGGCGCGTTTGCGCTCGCTTCCATCAAGGGCGCCTTCAATGCCCGTCACGGCGGCGTCAGCGGCCTGTCGCGCGTCACCCATGATCTCCTTTTGTCGCAATATCTCGGCACCGAAGAAGCAGAGGAACTGAAGGAAAGCTTTGCCGGAAAGCGTAAACCCGACGCTTCGAAGTTCGGCCACTGACGGTAACGTAATGCGGCCTTTTCTGACCCTCCACGATCCCGCGCGCGCGGCAGCCTGGTACGAAGCCGGCCTTTGGACGAGCGACACCTTCTATTCCCTCATGGCCGATCATGCCGCAAGGCGACCGGATGCGATCGCCCTGCGGGACGGGCATGAAGCGCTCAGTTGGGCCGAGCTCAAGCAGCGCGTCGACGCGCTTGCTGCCGACTTCGAGGATCTCGGGCTGGTGGCAGGAGACCGGGTGTCATTATGGCTATCGAACCGCCTTCACGTGCACGTGGCTTTCCTCGCCTGTTCCCGCGTCGGTATTGCTTGCAATCCGTCGCTCCATCGCACGTATACCTGCGGTGAGATCGTCGAACTGGTGACACGGCTTGGCAGCGCCGCGCTGATCACCGAAGAAGGGTGGGGCGCCGATCGCGGGAACCACGATCTCCAGGCGATGCTCAGTGCGCTTCCTTTCATGAAGCGGGTCTACGACATCGCGGACCTTCCGCGCACCGGGCGGGAACCGTCTGGTCCTCCGCACGCCAATCCGGATACCGTCGGGTATCTGGCTTTCACATCCGGTACGACCGGCAAGCCGAAATGCGTCATGCATTCTGCCAACACCTTGCTGGCGAACGCGCGTGACCTGGTGCGTGACTGGTCTGTTGGTGAAGACGCGGTGATCCTGTCGCTGAGCCCGCTCTCGCATCACATCGCCTGGGTGGGGGTCGGTCAATGGCTGACCAGTGGCGGCCTGTTTGTCACGGATGATCCACGTCCGGGCATGAGTCGCCTCGACTGGATCCTGGAAACAGGGGCGACCTATGTGCTGGGCGTCCCAACACATGCCATGGACATCCTGGAGGAACAAAAGAAGCGGGGCATCACTAAGCTCGGCAAGGTCGAGATGTTCTACATGGCGGGCTCTCCGATCCCCTCCGTTGTCGCAGAAGCTTTCGTTCTTCAAGGCGTGACGCCGCAGAACATCTACGGGATGACTGAAAATTCCTCTCACCAATACACCCATCCCGATGATGCCCAGGATATCTGGGTTTCGACCTGCGGGCGTGGCGGCCCCGCCTACGAAGTTGCCATCTTCGATCCTGAAAACGAGGAGCGCCGGCTTGGCCCCGGTGAAACAGGACAGATCGGAGGACGAGGCGCCGCGCTGATGCTCGGCTACTTCGACAACCAGTCTGCCACCGAAAAAAGCTTCAACCGTCAGGGCTGGTTCATGTCCGGCGATCTTGGATCGATGGACGACCGAGGCCACCTGAAAATCGAAGGGCGGCTGAAGGACCTCATCATCAGAGGCGGCCACAACATCTATCCGTCCCGAATCGAAGCTTTGGCCGTGTCGCACGTCAAGGTGGCAAAGGCAGCGGCCTTTCCGGTTGCGGATGAACGACTGGGCGAAAAGGTGTGCCTCGCCATCCTGGGAACAGCGGAGGCTGACGAGGTGCTGGCGCATCTGGCAGCCGAGGGGCTGTCGAAGTTCGACATGCCGGAATGGTTCCTGCGTATGGATGCGCTTCCGCTGACACCGAGTGGCAAGATCCTGAAGCGCGAGCTGATAGCGATGGTTCAGCGCAGTGAACTGACGCCGCAGCCGGTGCGGTATGTGGCTCGTAAGGAACATGCGTGATGGCGGTGACCTTGAAACGCGACGGCGATTTTGCCGTCCTCACCCTTGATCGTCCGGAAGCACTCAACGCATTGTCGTTCGCCATCATCGGGCAGATCGGCGAAGCGCTGGATGCCGTCGCCGAAGACAGAACAGCACGGGCCCTGCTGATTACGGGAGCGGGCGACAAAGCCTTCTGCGCCGGAGCGGATATCAAGGAGCTGCGCAGCCGTTCCCTGGTCGACCAGAAGCGCGGTGCCGAACTCGGTCAGCGCGTGTTTGCGAAGCTGGACGATCTGCCGATCGCTTCGGTCGCGCTTGTGAACGGCTATGCATTCGGCGGCGGAATGGAACTGGCGCTCGCTTGCACATTCCGGCTCGCGTCTGCGAATGCGAAATTCGGCTTGCCTGAGGTCAAGCTCGGCCTCATTCCGGGTTATGGCGGCACCCAACGCTTGCCGCGCCTCGTCGGCGAAGGACGGGCTCTGGAGATGATCCTGAGCGGCCGAACTGTCGACGCAGGGGAGGCGGAGCGGATGAACCTCGTCAACAAGCTGATCGAGGATGATCTTCTGGAGGCCGGCAAGGCGTTCGCATCGACCTTCACGCGCTACAGTCTGCCGGTTTTGAACTTCGCGCGTCGAGCAGTGCAGCGGGCTCACGACTTGCCCTTGCATGAAGGCCTGCGGGTGGAAGCGGAACTCTCGACACTCGCCTACCGCACCGCGGATGCGGAGGAGGGCATGGAAGCCTTCGAACAGAAACGCAAGCCGGAGTTCCGTGATGCCTGAAGGGACAATCATCGTCACAGGAGCGAGCAAGGGCATCGGCGCAGCAATCGCAGCCGACCTGGCAAAGCGCGGCTACGACCTCGCCTGCTTGTCCCGGTCGGGGTCCGCTTCCGTTGGAAGCGGATATGCCTGTGACATGACCGACGAAACCGCCGTCAAAGAAACCTTCGCGAAGATTGCGTCGGGGAGCAGGCTGGTTGGACTGGTCAACAACGCCGGCGTTCATCTGGGTGGCTCGACCGCAACCCTTCAAACGGCTGAGTTCGAAAAGGTCATGGCGTTGAACGCCACGGCCGTGATGGTGGCGGCGCGGGAGGTCTATCCACACCTGAAGGCGCACGGCGGCATGATCATCAACATCGGCTCGTTCTTCGACAAGCTGGGCGTGCCGGACAACCTGGCTTACTGCGCTTCAAAGGCAGCGGTTGCCGCGATGACCCGCTGCATGGCAGTGGAATGGGCAGACGACGGCATTTCGGTCGTCAATATTGCACCGGGCTACATCGAGACGGATCTTAATCGTGACTTCCTCGCCCGCGAAAAAGTGCGCCGCTGGATGGAAACACGGATACCCGTGAAACGGCCGGGCAGTTCCGAGGAAGTTGCGCGCCTCGTAGGCGCGGTTTTCGCCGAGCGCATCGGCTTTCTGACCGGCGAAACCATCTACATCGACGGCGGACAGGGGATGAACCACTGATGAAATTGCTTGAGCAAATCGACCGTCGCCGCATGTGGAGCGATGACGAGCGCATGATTCTGGATGCGGTTCAGCGCGTGGTCGATACCGTCGTGGCGCCAAATGCAGCCCGTTATGATGAAAGCGGCGAGTTTCCCTGGGAAAACATCGAGGCGATCAATGAACTGGGCCTCAACGGCCTGTTCGTTCCGGCTGCATTTGGCGGCACGCCGATGCCGTTTCGGTTGTATCTTGAGGTCGTGTCGCTGCTTTCCGAGGCTTGCGCTTCAACCGGCATCATTTACGCAACGAACTGCCACGGCATGAAGCCGCTGATCGACTTTGGCAGCCAAGATCAGCGCGAGCGCTTGCTGCCCCGGATCGCCGAGGGCGGCCTCGGCGCGCTGGCTATCACCGAGCTAACGGCGGGCTCGGACGCCACAGGGATGAAGACGCGCTTCACTCCAGATGGCGACGACATCGTGGTCAATGGAGGCAAGGTCTTCATTACCAACGGCGACGTCGCCGATCTAATGCTCGTGTTCGGCAAATGGTCTGAGATCGACGACCCAAAGAAATCCATCTCCGCTCTGGTTCTGGAAAAAGACACGCCGGGCTTCTCCGTCGTCAGCAAGGAACGGAAGATGGGGCACCGCGCTTCCTCCACTTGCGCACTTTCGTTCGAGAATATGCGCGTCCCGCGCGCCAACCTGCTGGGCGAACCGGGCGAGGGGCTGTCGATCTTGTTGGCTTCGCTGAACAAGTCGCGGCCCTCCGTGGCAGCGCATGCGCGGGGCATCGCCCGCGCGGCCCTAAAGGACATGGTCGCCTATTCCAATCAGCGCAGCCAATCCGGCAAGAGAATCATCGAGTTCCAGGCCAACCAATTCACGCTCGCCGACCTTGCATCCGAGCTGGCGTTGATCGAGCAGTGGATCGACTATGTCGCGGCCCTGGTAGACGACGACGTGGCGGACTTCGGCGTCGAGGCCTCGTTGGCCAAGCTGCGAGCGTCTGATCTCGCCATGCGGATGAGCACTGAATGCGTGCAGTTCCTGGGCGGCTACGGCTATTGCAGCGACTACCGAGCCGAGCGCCTCATGCGTGATGCCAAGATCACCCAGATCTGGGAAGGCACCAACCAGGTCCATCGCCAGCTCATCGGACGGAGCTTCAGAACATCATGACGACGTCGATCAAGGTTGTGGCGGTCTGCGGGGCAGGCGGCACGATGGGAGCTGGTATTGCCCTTGTGGCCGCCCGCGCCGGTTTCCGCACGTTGTGCTATGATACTCAGGACGCAAGCCTCGCGGGCGCTCGCAAGCGCGCCGAACGCTTTTTCAGCAAGTCGGTCGAGCGTGGCAAGATGACCGCGGAAGACCGCGAAAGCGCGCTGGCTAATCTCGTGGACACGACGGATCTTGGTGCGCTGGCCGAAGCGGACCTGGTGATCGAGGCGATCTTCGAAAGCCTTGAAGCCAAGCAAACGCTGTTTGCCAAGCTCGACGCCGTGTGTGCCCCCCAGGCGATCTTCGCTTCCAATACTTCGACCCTGTCGATTACGGAAATCGCCTCCGGCTGCGGGCGTGAAGACCGTGTTGTCGGCATGCATTTCTGTTTGCCAGCCGAGATGATGAAGCTGATCGAGATGTCGCGGGGGATCAACACATCCGATGCGACGTTCGAGACGGCTTGGGGGTTTACGCTTGCCGCTGGCCAGAAGCCCGTGGAAACACAGGACAAGCCTGGCTTCATCCTCAATGCTTTGCTTGTGCCCTTCAACAACGACGTCATCCGGGCCATCGAAGCAGGGTTGACCACTCCGGCCGAAATCGACACCGCCATCAAGGTGGGGCTTGGCTACAAGATGGGCCCCTGCGAACTGCTCGACCTGATCGGACTCGATACGCAGGTACGGCTTTGCGAAGCCTTCTACCCGGTCACGCTTGATCCGAGAGCTTCCGCTCCGCCTTTGCTGCGCCGGATGGTGGCGGCGGGTCGCCTGGGCAAAAAATCCGGCGGCGGATTCTACAACTACGAACAGCAGTAGGAGGCGGATGCGATGCGCGACTACATGATCCTGCAGAACGGCCCCAGCCGCTCCTTCGCAGAAGGTGACGCTTTTCTCGCGGGTGCGAGTGATGCCGCTGACGTCCTTGTGCTTCTCGGCGGATCCGGCGAACAATTGCCGGAGGATGCTTCGAAGGCAGCAATCCTTGTCGAGTTGGATACTGAGTGCCTGGGTGTCCACACGGGCGAAATGTCCGGACGCGAAGGGTCCCAAGTCTTGGGCTTCGCGCGCTATCGCAATGGCAACGATGCGCCCACCAACCTCATCGAACTCGTGCGCCAACCGGCTAGCGATCCGGAGGCGATTTCGGCCGCAACCCTGATGTTTGAAGCAGCCGGCTTCTCGGTCGTTGTCTGCGCAGATCAGCCGGGCCGCATCATCGACCGGCTGGTTCGCCCCAAATACAACGCCGCCCTGCGCTTCCTTGATGAGGGACTGGCAACGGCCGAGGCAATGGATATGACCTGCCGCATGGGCCTTGGATATCCTGACGGCCCGATCGAGCGCGTTGAAAGGGGTGGTCTTGCACGGCACTGCGACATTTCAAGAGCAATCTTCGACATGACGGGTCTGCCCTCCTACATGCCGGCGCGGCGGGCGGTTGTTGCCCGGGCGCGGGAAGATCGGCAATGATGCCAGGGGCGCTATCGGGCGTGACCGTGCTTGACTTCAGCACGCTCTTGCCAGGACCGATGGCGACGCTGTTCCTGGCAGAGGCAGGCGCCGACGTCATCAAGGTTGAGCGGCCCGGGCGTGGCGAGGAGATGCGCAGCTACGAGCCCAAATGGGGGAGCGACAGCATCAATTTCGCGATGCTCAATCGCGGCAAGAAGAGCATAGCGGTGGACCTCAAGGACCCCGCGTCTCGGGAGCGGCTACGCCCGCTTATCGAGAAGGCGGACATCGTTGTGGAACAGTTCCGACCAGGCGTGATGGCCCGTCTCGGGCTGGGCTATGACGACATACGGGAAGTTCGGCCGGATGTTATCTACTGCTCCATAACAGGCTACGGTCAGACAGGACCGCGCGCGGCTCAGGCCGGTCATGATCTCAACTATATCGGCGACACAGGGCTTCTGGCGTTGAGCTGCGGGACAACCGAGAGCCCCGTTGTGCCGCCGGCGCTGATCGCGGATATCGCAGGTGGCAGCTATCCTGCTGTTCTCAACATTCTGCTGGCTCTGCGCCAGCGCGATAAGACCGGCAGTGGCGCCTATCTCGACGTCGCCATGGCAGATAACCTGTTCCCCTTCATGTATTGGGCGTTTGGGCAGGGGCAGGCGACGGGTACGTGGCCGGGCAACAGCGATGCGCAGGTGTCGGGCGGTTCGCCGCGCTACCGGCTGTATGCCACCGCCGACGGGCACTTTGTGGCCGTAGCTCCCTTGGAACAGAAGTTCTGGTTGGCCTTCTGCGCGGCGATTGGCCTCGAACAGGAACTGGTTGATGACACGGTCTCGCCGGAGCGCACGACGCGGCGCATCAGCGAGATCATCGCTGCGCGCACGGCGCGCGAGCTGCAGCCGGTTCTGGCCGCAGCTGATTGCTGCTGCAGTATCGTGCGCTCCTTAAACGATGCGATGGCTGATCCTCACTTCGCCCAACGCGGGCTTTTCGCAAGGCCGCTGACGAACGATCATGGACAAGAGATGGCTGCACTGCCAACGCCGATCGCCGCTTCGGCACGAGGTGAGGGAACCGCGGCCAGCCGCGCGCCACGTTTGGGCGAACACACGCGGGAATTGCTGGGGCCCGAAGCGGAATGAAGGCTGTTCTCGTCGAGAGATTTGCGCCGTTTCAGGAGGCCCGTTTGGTCGACGTGGCTGATCCCTCCCCGGGCCGGGGAGAGGTGCTCGTCGATGTTGCCGCGGCAGAAGCCAATTATCCAGACATCCTCGTGATGGAAGGGCGCTACCAGGTAAAGCCGCCGCTGCCTTTCTCACCGGGCAAGGCTGCTGCCGGCGTTGTTTCCGCGTTAGGCGAGGGCGTGACCCGTCTCGCTGTGGGCGACAAGGTTGCCGCGCAGGTGGAATATGGCGCTTACGCAGAGAAGCTCCTTGCACGGGACGAAAGCTGCTTTCGGATTCCGGACGGAATGACGTTCGAAACCGCGGCGGCGCTTGGGCTGGTTTACCAGACGTCCTACTTCGCGCTCCTCGAACGCTGTCAGTTCCAGCCCGGCGAAACCGTTCTCGTGCTCGGCGCTTCAGGCGGCGTCGGCTCCGCTGCCGTCCAGCTTGCAAAAGCAATGGGAGCATCGCTCGTGATCGCCTGCACGCGTGGTCCCGAAGGGGCGCAAGTGGCGCGGTCGATGGGCGCCGATCATGTCATCGACACCAACAGAAGCGACCTTCGCGAGGCGCTACGGACCGAAGTTTCTGCCGTTACCAACGGCCACGGGGCAGATGTCGTCGTGGATCCGGTTGGGGGTGAGGCCCATGCCGCTGCTATGCGCGCGATGGCATGGTGTGGGCGCATGGTGATCGTGGGCTTTGCCGGTGGGGACATTCCGGCAATTCGCTCGAACTATCTTCTGGTGAAAAACATCACGGTTTCAGGCCTGCAGTGGTCAGACTACCGCGACCGCAGCCCTGAGAAGGTGGCGCAGGCACAAGAAGCGATCTTCGCACTCTGGCAGGCGGGGAAACTCGACCCTCACATCTCAAAGGTCCTTCCCCTCGAGCAATTTGGCGAGGCCCTATCCGCATTGGCGGAAGGTCGGGCCAAAGGCAAGATCGTCCTTTCCACGACGGAAAGGTGAACCGGGATGGGAGGAAAATCGGATCACGACATCATTCTAGCGGCCGAGAACCTGACCAAGGAGTTCAGGGGTTTTGTAGCGGTCGATGGCGTCAATCTTTCCGTGCGCCGGGGGCAGATCCATGCCCTGATTGGGCCGAACGGGGCTGGCAAGACCACCTGCTTCAACCTTTTGACCAAGTTCCTGCAGCCCACCAGGGGCAAGATCACCTATGCCGGCAAGGACATCACCAACCTCTTGTCCGCGGATATTGCGCGGCTCGGGCTGGTGCGCTCGTTCCAGATCTCGGCGGTGTTTCCGCATCTGACGGCGCTGGAAAATGTCCGCATCGCCTTGCAGCGCAAGCGCGGCGACAGTTTTGACTTCTGGCGCTCGCAAAAGATCCTGTCGCGCTTCGACAACGAAGCGCTGGCGCTGCTTGAGGAAGTGGGCCTGGCCGAGTTCGCCCACCACGAGGCCACTGAACTGTCTTACGGCCGCAAGCGTGCGCTGGAGATCGCCACGACGCTCGCGCTGAACCCCGACATGCTGCTTCTGGACGAACCGATGGCCGGCATGGCGCAAGCCGATGTCGAGCGCATCACCGCCTTGATCAAGCGCATTTCGGCCAACCGCACCATCCTGATGGTGGAACACAACCTGTCGGTCGTGGCGACCTTGTCCGACACGATCACGGTTCTGGCACGCGGCAAGGTTCTGGCCGAAGGCGATTACGCCACCGTGTCCCAGGATCCGCGCGTGGTTGAAGCTTATATTGGAGCCGGTCATGGCTGAAGCTGCACTCGCCACCGAACGTCCCGCCACCGCCGCTTCGGCAGCGCCGCTGCTCACCGTGCGCGGGCTTGAAGCCTGGTATGGCGAAAGTCACGTCTTGCATGGCATCGACCTTGATGTGCGCTCCGGCGAAGTTGTGACCCTGCTTGGCCGCAACGGCGCAGGCAAAACCACCACGCTGAAGTCGATCATGGGCATGCTGCCCAAGCGCAAGGGCTCGGTTGTGTTCGAGGGCAAGGAACTGATGCACCTGCCGGCGCGCCACATCGCCAAGGCAGGCATCGCGATCTGCCCGGAAGAACGCGGTGTTTTCGCCTCCTTGTCCGTGCAGGAAAACCTGATGCTGCCGCCGAAAGTGCGCGACGGCGGCCTTTCCGTCCCGCAGATCTTCGAGCTTTTCCCGAACCTCAAGGAGCGGCTGTCGAGCCAGGGCACCAAGCTTTCGGGCGGCGAACAACAGATGCTGGCGATCGGCCGCATCCTGCGCACGGGCGCCAACCTGTTGCTCCTGGACGAGCCCACGGAAGGGCTGGCACCGGTGATCGTGCAGCAGATCGGCCACACGATCGCACGGCTGAAGAAAGAGGGCTTCACGATCGTGCTTGTGGAGCAGAATTTCCACTTCGCATCGTCGGTTGCTGACCGGCACTACATCGTCGAACAAGGCCGCACGGTGGACATGATCGAAAACAGCGAACTCGATGCGAACATGGACAAATTGCACGCCTATCTGGGGGTTTGAAGAATGATCGACCTTCTCGGGATTCCGCCCCAAGCCTTGTTCGGGCAGTTGCTGCTCGGCCTTATCAACGGCGCCTTTTATGCGATCCTGTCGCTGGGGCTGGCCATCATCTTCGGTCTTCTCAACATCATCAATTTCGCCCATGGCGCGCAGTACATGCTGGGTGCGCTGGTGTCCTGGATGCTCTTGAACTACCTCGGCATCAACTACTGGTGGGCGCTGTTGCTCGTGCCGATCATCGTGGGCTTCACCGGGGTGGTGCTTGAGCGCGTCCTGATCTCGCGGCTTTACCACCTCGATCATCTTTACGGGCTGCTCCTGACCTTCGGCCTCGCGCTGATCATCCAGGGCTTTGCGCGCAACTATTACGGCATCTCGGGGCTGCCTTATACGATCCCCAGCCAGCTTGCAGGCGGCCAGAACCTCGGCTTCATGTTCCTGCCGAACTACCGCGGCTGGGTCGTCGTTGCCTCGCTGGCGGTTTGCATCACCACCTGGTTCGTGATCGAAAAAACCAAGCTCGGCGCTTACCTGCGCGCGGCAACGGAAAACCCGTCGCTTGTTGGCGCGTTCGGCATCAACGTGCCACGCATGATCACCCTGACCTACGGCTTCGGTGTTGCGCTTGCCGCCTTTGCCGGCGTGCTTGCCGCGCCGATCTATTCGGTCAATCCCAACATGGGCGCGGACCTGATCATCGTGGTGTTTGCCGTGGTGGTGATCGGCGGCATGGGGTCGATCCTGGGCTCTATTCTCACCGGCTTCGGGCTCGGCCTTGTTGAGGGGCTGACCCGCGTCTTTTACCCCGAAGGATCGGCCGTCGTGATCTTTGTGATCATGGCCCTCGTGCTGCTTGTGAAACCTGCGGGTCTGTTCGGGAGAACTGCTTGATGTCCGTTGTTGCTGAACCCAACACGATGCGCCTTCCGGAAGAACGCACCACCGGTGCAATGCCCGGCTACCACATCGCCATCTTTGCCCTGCTGCTCGGGCTAGCCTTGATCGCCCCCTTCTTCCTTTATCCGGTGTTCCTGATGAAGGTGATGTGCTTTGCGCTGTTTGCCTGCGCCTTGAACCTGCTGCTGGGCTTCGGCGGCCTTCTGTCGTTCGGGCATGCTGCCTTTTTCGGCGGTGCGGCCTATGTGTCGGCCCATGCCGCCAAGGTCTGGGGCCTGACGCCGGAGGTCGCGATCATCCTTGGCACCTTGAGCGGCGCGCTGCTTGGCCTGGTGATCGGCAGCTTTGCCATTCGGCGGCAGGGCATCTACTTCGCCATGGTGACGCTCGCCTTTGCGCAGATGGTCTATTTTGCGGCGCTGCAGATGCCCTTCACGGGCGGCGAAGACGGCATCCAGAACGTCCCGCGCGGCGACCTGTTCGGCGTGATCAGCCTGAACTCCGACATGTCGCTCTACTTCATGGTGCTGGCCATTGTGTTTGGCGGTCTGCTTGCGATCTACCGGATCATCCATTCGCCGTTCGGGCAGGTGCTGAAGGCAATCCGCGAAAACGAACCGCGCGCCATCTCGCTTGGCTACCGTGTCAACAACTACAAGCTGACCGTGTTCGTGTTGTCCGCCGCTCTCGCCGGTCTTGCCGGCGCCACCAAGGCGATCGTGTTCCAGCTGGCTTCACTCACCGACGTCCACTGGTCGATGTCGGGCGAGGCGGTGTTGATGACGCTGATCGGTGGCATGGGCACGGTGTTCGGGCCGCTTGTGGGCGCCGCGATCATCGTCACCATGCAGAACTACCTCGCGAGCCTCGGCGCCTGGGTCACCATCATCCAGGGCTTCATCTTCGTGATCGCGGTGCTCCTGTTCCGCGAAGGCGTCGTGGGCCTGATCGCCAAAAGGCTGCGCCGGCCGCTTTGACGGCTTCGGAACGAGGAAGGCGACGCAGATTGCGCGCCGCAACAGACACAACACCAGCAGATAAGGATCTCTACAATGGCTTCCGAAAGACAGCGATCGGAAAAGTTCGAGAAGGGTTTGAAGACCAGGCGAGAGGTTCTGGGCACTGACTATGTCGACAAGAGCGTCGGCGCGGCCACTGACTTCAACTGGCCCATGCAGCAGCTGGTGACCGAATATTGTTGGGATGAGATCTGGAACCGTCCGGGTCTAGACCGCCGCAGTCGCTCCATCCTCAACCTTGGCATGATTTCCGCGTTGAACCGGCCGCATGAGCTGAAGCTTCATATCCGGGGTGCGTTGAACAACGGCCTGAGCCGCGAGGAGATTCGGGAAATCCTGCTTCAAGTCGCCATTTACTGCGGTGTTCCGGCTGCCATTGACAGCTTCCGGGTCGCTCAATCCGTGTTCGACGAAATAGACGGTGGCGCCTGAATGTTCAGCAAGATCGGGTTCATTGGGCTTGGGCGCATGGGACATCCTATGGCGCGCAACTTGACGAAGGCGCGCTTTGAGGTTGTCGGCTTCGACATGAGCGAAGCTGCCCGCCATTCATTCGCGCAGGCAGGCGGGCAGGTCGGCCAAACAGTGGCCGACGTGGCCGGCAACGCCGACCTTCTCATCACGATGCTGCCCACGGGCAAGATCGTGCGCCAGGCGCTGCTTGAAGAGCCTGGTTTTGCCGCTGCCCTGCGTCCGGGTACGCTCGTGATCGACATGAGCTCATCGGCTCCAACGGACACGACAAGCCTCGCCGGAACGCTGAACCGCCAAGGCGTGACGCTGCTCGATGCGCCAGTATCCGGTGGCGTTGCAAAGGCTGTCGATGGCACACTGGCGATCCTAGTTGGCGGTGAGGAAGCCGAAGTTGAACGCGTGCGGCCTGTCCTCACGGCTATGGGGGCGTCCATCATCCACACCGGGAAAACCGGTTCAGCGCACTGCATGAAAGCGCTCAACAACTATGTTTCAGCCGCCGGCCTCGTTGCCGTCAGCGAAGCGCTGCACGTCGGAACTCAGTTCGGCCTGAACCCTGAAACCATCGTGGAAGCGCTGAACGCCTCTACGGGGCGCAACAATACCACTGAGCGAAAGGCGCTGCCGTTCATGGTGTCGCAGGCTTTCAATTCCGGCTTCGCCATGAATCTTATGGCCAAGGACATCGGCATCGCCGCTGACCTTGCTGCCGACCTGGACCTCCAGGTGGCCGAACTGGCTCTGATGGCAAGGATGTGGCGCGAAGCCTCGGAAGCGCTGGGACCAGAAGCGGATCACACCGCAATGCACCAGTTTCTGGCGGACACGATCAGACGGAAGGGTTAGAACGGTTCACTATGGCTTTTGCACCGCTCCAGCATCTAGCGCGAAGGCGGCAGGTGCAAGGCTGCCACGAAGCCATCGTCCTTTTCCCTTGGCGCGGGGTAGCGCAGAAGAACCTCAGGGTCGTGCCCCGGCACGATCCGAGACGCTTCGCCTCCGATCTCCCGCAGGCGCCTGAACCCCGTCACCATCGCGCCGAGGCTGTCAACAATGCCGAACAGCCGATCCTCTTCGAAGCTTTCATAATAATGGGCAGCGTCAGAGGCGACCACGACCGGTCCACGGGCCGTTGCCACCCGAACGAACTGCAGCCCGCGTGAATGACCACCGACCTTGAACAGCTCGATCCCGGGCATCGGGCTGGCATCACCGTTGTGGAAGATGACCCGTTCGCCATAGACCGCTCGAACCATCTCCACGACGTCTTCGACTTCGAACGGCGCGCGAAGGGCTGGATGGCCCATGTCGCGCCCCGTGGCGAACGCCATCTCGTCGTCCTGGATGTGAAAGCGCGCGTTGGGAAACAAGGAGAAGTTTCCGGCATGATCGTAATGCAGATGCGTGACGATGACGTTTCGGACCTTGGTCGGATCGACGTCGATCCTCGCGAAGAGCTGGGTCGGATGTTCGAGGAAGACCCGTCCCCGCTTGGCGGCTGTCTCAGGCGTGAAGCCGGTATCGATCACAACCGCCTCGCCATCATCCCGAACGGCGACCCAGATGTAATAGGCCATGTCGATATGGCCGTCATGGGGATCGGCGGTGAGAAACACGTCGGACCGCTTCCGGCCCGTCAGTTCGGCATACTTCAAAGCGTAAAGGCGGAACATGACCCTGCATCTGGAAGGGGTAGTGTTTGAAGGGACGGGGTTTAACCGTTCTGCGGAAGATGTTGTTTGCCTGAGCGTGAGCAGTCAAGCCCGAACCGCTGGCGGCAGTCCTTGTTTATCGAAGACGAGAAAAGCGTGCTCCTTGGCACCAGGCTTGCATCGCGTTTGGCCAAAGAAGTGGGTGCACTCCATTTTTTCGAAAGTCATGTCGCCCATGCGGCCATCCTGTACACGGCGGCAACATCCGTCTGACCAAGCACGGACATGGCTGCGGTGAATGACCCGTCAAATAGCCGAGCGGCCGCCTTCTTCTGAAGGAATCCGGTGGCTTCATCTTGTGCTCTTGAGGAGTTGGAAGAACAATGCCTGGCCTTAAAAAGAATGCTGTTGTCGCGGTCGTCGGGGCGGGCGCTATGGGCGCCGGTATCGCGCAAGTTGCCGCCCAGGCAGGGCATGAGGTGCTTTTGTTCGACGCCGCCGAAGGCGCGGCCACGAAGGGGCGGGCCTCGATACTGGCTGCGCTGGACCGGCTGGTCGAGAAGAGCCGCCTTTCATCCGTTGAGCGAGACGCGGTCGCATCCCGGCTGATCGTCGCGCAATCGGTCCACTCTCTTGCGCCCGCACAACTGGTGATCGAAGCCATCGTAGAGAAGCTCGATGTGAAGCGGCAGGTCTTCGCCGCCTTGGAGGAAATCGTCGGAGCTGACACCGTTCTCGCCACCAACACGTCGTCCCTTTCCGTAACCGCCATTGCGGCCGGTCTGCAGCATCCGAACCGAGTGGCGGGGCTGCACTTCTTCAACCCTGCGCCTGTGATGAAGCTGGTGGAGATCGTCGCCGGCCTCGCTTCGGACAAGGGGGTGCTGGAGGTGCTGGAAGCCACGGCCCGCGACTGGGGCAAGGCGCCTGTCCATGTAACGTCCACGCCGGGCTTCATCGTCAATCGCGTGGCACGGCCGTTTTACGCGGAGGCACTTCGGCTTCTCGAGGAAGGAGCGACTGGCTGCGCCACCATCGATGCCATCATACGCGACACGGGTGGCTTCCGGATGGGGCCTTTCGAGTTGATGGATCTGATCGGCCACGACGTGAACGCGGCGGTCACGCGCTCGGTGTTCGAGGCCTATTTCTATGATCCTCGATTCAGACCCTCCCTGGTTCAACAGGAACTCGTGTCGGCCGGCTGGCTTGGCCGAAAAAGCGGTCGCGGCTTTTATGACTACAGGGACCCTTCGTCCCGCGCGGAACCAGAGGACGCTTCCGCGTCGGCGTCCTGTGACAGCGTCACCGTCGAAGGAGATTTGGGCCCCGCAGAGCCGCTCGTGGACAGCTTGAAAGCGGCCGGTGTGAAGGTCACGCGCAAAGAAGGGTCGGCAGCTTCTATCACGAGCCAGGGTGTACGGCTTGCACTGACCGATGGACGCACGGCCACTGCTAGAGTTGCTGCAGGCGAGCCGGGCGACCTGGTTCTGTTCGATCTCGCTCTCGATTACCGGGTGTCCCCGCGCATGTGCATTGCGGTAGCGGACCAAGCATCGGGCGAATGCCTGCCTGCGGCAGTCGGATTGTTAAGGGCGGCCGGAAAAACAGTGAGCGTTGTGGACGACGTTCCCGGCTTGGTGGTTTTTCGGACCCTCGCGATGCTGGTCAACGAGGCGGCCGAGGCTGTTCTTCAGGGCGTGGCATCAGCTGATGACATCGACAAGGCGATGACATTGGGCGTGAACTACCCACGCGGACCGCTTTCCTGGGGAGATGCTGTGGGTCCGAGCCGCATCCTCGCTGGCCTGGGCGCGCTGCAGTCCGCCTACGGAGACGATCGCTATCGCGCCTCCCAGTGGCTGCGCCGACGTGCGCAGTCTGGTCGTGCCCTTATTGAAGCGAAGCAGGATCGGTCTCGTTCATGAGATCGGGCGCCTTGCACGCCCTGCTATCGCGTCATCCATGGTCATGAACAGCAGGCTCTCATCGCTCCTCTCGCTGACGCTGCCGGTCGTCGTGATCTGGGGACTGAATTTCGCAGTTATCCGTGTCGGGGTGGCCCATGTTGGGCCGTTCACGCTGGCTGCGCTGCGATTTGCGACAGCGTCGTTGCCGTTGCTTTGGTTCGTTGAGCGGCCCCCGGTGCCGCTCCCATTCCTGCTCAGCTACGGCCTTCTGTTCGGCGTCGCCCAATTCACCTTTCTGTTTATCGGGATGACGTGGGGCTTAGCGTCCGGCATCGCATCTCTGTTGCTCCAGTTGCAGGCCGTCTTCACGCCGTTGCTCGCTTTGCTTCTGCTTAAAGAGAACTTCACGCGTTACACAGCCAGCGCCTTGGGGCTGAGCCTCGCTGGGCTTGCGGTCATCATCTCCAGTGCCGAAGGCGATCACGGTGGTATCGCGGCGGTTCTTCTGGGCGTCAGCGCCGCCCTGTGCTGGGCTATGTCCAACGTGGTTGTTCGCTTCGGTGTGCGGAAAGGCTATTCTTACAAGCCGCTTTCGCTGGTGGTGTGGGCGAGCTTTGTTGCTGTTGGCCCTTTTGTTGTTCTTGCTTGGGCGTCGGGGGAGGATCCCGGCCTATCGTGGGAAGCCAGCGGTTCGGCTGTTCTGGCAGGGCTCTATCTCGGTATTCTGGGCACCATCGTTGCCTATGTCTTGTGGGTGCGAGCCTTGTCCTTGTTCGACGCCGGAACTGTTGCGCCATTCTCATTGCTGATCCCGATCCTGGGCTTGGCCGCGGGGGCTCTCATCTTTGGCGAAAGGCTTACAACATCTGAAATCGCTGGCAGCCTGATGATCGTTGCGGGCGTGATCATTCACATTGCTGGCACGACACGATCTCGATCACTCTGAATGGGCTGACCGTGCGCCAGACAGCTCAACGCGATTGTGTCGGTATTGAGGACAGGCTGAAGGCGAGCAAATGCTTGCATTGGCCAAGTTTCTGGGCCTCGTTGCGCTCCAAGAAGTGGCACGAGGCTTGCAGAGCGTCACATGTTGCGACGACCGCATCAAACGGGAGGTTATCATGATGAAAAAAACTCTAACAACGATGGCGCTGGCGGCCTGCGTGAGCCTTTCCGCTCTCACCGCATCAAGTGCTCAGACCGTGTCAGGCGATGAGGTCACGATCGGTGCGATCGTCGATATGTCTGGCGTCTACTCGGCAAATGGCGGCCAGGGAGCCGTGGTCGGCGCGCAGATGGCGATCGATGACTTCGGCGGCACGGTGCTTGGCAAGCCGATCCGGCTCCTGTCTTCCAACTACCAGAACAAGGTGGACGTCACGAACACCATCGTGCGCAGTTGGATCGACAACGACAATGTCGACATGGTGATCGAGTCGACCGACTCTGCGTCGGCGCTCGCCATCCAGGCGCTCGGAAAGGATCGCAATCGTCTCACCATCGCGGCAGGTTCTGCCACCACGGCCTTGACCAACGACGCCTGTACGCCGCTTGGCATCCACTACGTGTATGATACCTATGCCTTGGCAAATGGCACCGGCAACGCGATCCTGCGTGAAGGTGGCGACAGCTGGTACTTCGTCACGGCAGATTACGCCTTCGGTCACTCGCTGGAGCGTGACACAGGCAACGCGGTCACCCAAGGAGGTGGGACCATCCTTGGTGCTGCGCGGCATCCGCTCGGGACTGCTGACTTTTCGTCCTTCCTGCTTCAGGCACAGTCTTCCGGTTCGAAAGTCGTTGGTCTGGCCAACGCAGGCGCCGATTTCTCCAACGCCGTAAAACAGGCCGCCGAGTTCGGTATTGTTCAAGCCGGTCAGCAAATCGCCGGCATGCTCGTCTTCCTGACGGATATCAAAGCGCTGGGTCTTGAAACCGCGCAGGGGCTGACGTTCACGACCGGTTTTTACTGGGATCTTAACGACGAAACGCGGGCATTCGCCGAGCGCTTCTTTGAACGTCACAATGCGATGCCCACGATGATTCAGGCGGGCTTCTATTCGGCCGTAACGCACTATCTCAAGGGCGTCGAGGCAACCGGCACGGACGATTCTGCAACCGTCCGCAAGTGGATGGGCGAAAACAAGATCAACGACTTCTTCGCTAAGGATGGCTACATCCGCGAGGATGGCCGCATGATTCACACCATGTATCTTGCAAAGGTGAAAGCGCCCGAGGAATCCAAGCGTGATTGGGACTTCGCCACCATTCTTTCCGAGATTCCGGGTGAGGACGCCTATTTGAAGCCGGAAAACAGCACCTGCAGCTTGTTGAAGAAGTAAGGGATTGGGCGAGGTCGCGCTCTGTGGGGTGCGACTTCGCTGTTCCCGGTGCGTGTCGGCGCTCGGGCTTCTCAAAACTGCGTTGACGAACGGGGCGCTGCAACCTTTTGGAGCCGGCAAGGCTCGCCACCGCCAAGCCGGCTAGGTCACAAACGAATCGTGTGACTGCGGCTGCCGGCCAGAGGCTGGCTGCAAGCCGATGCAGTCAGGCGACGTTGTACAAGGCGTTCCGGCTGTCCAGGGCGGGGATCCACAGCCGGACCTGGTTGCGACCGGTTCGCTTCGCGTCATAAAGCGCAACGTCGGCCCGCTTCTGGAGGACGTTGTCGGGAAGCGTGGTCGATCCGACGGCAACTCCGATGCTGATCGTGACCACTGGCGTCACGCGAGACAGGGGATTGGGATGCGCGGCCGCTGCTACGGCGGCTCGTATTCTTTCCGCAACCGCCATCGCGTCGGCTTCTGTGACCCCGGGCAGAAGGACCAGAAACTCTTCGCCGCCAAAGCGGGCAACGCAGTCCAATTCGGAGCGGGTGAAATTTGTCAGGATGCGCGCAACATCGACGAGGCATCTGTCGCCATCCAGATGTCCCAGATGATCGTTCAACGCCTTGAAATCATCGATGTCGCACATGAGGATCGCGACTGTGCCGCCCGCTTGGCGCAGGTCTTCCAAGCGTTCCCGTAAAAGGTGGCGGTTTGCCACGCCCGTCAACCCGTCGATCTTGGACAGCTGCTCCAGACGGCGATTGGAACGCGCGAGGTCGGACAGACGCTGCCGATCGCGCAATTCTAGGAGAAAGGCCTTATAGGCGAGCTTGTTCATGGTCCTTCGGCCAAGCACGGTCGCTGCCATGCCGCTGCCGAAGAAAAGCACGCCGAACAAGATCATTCCGACGCTCTCGGTGCTGAAGGCGATCTGGGTTGCAAAGAAGAGCGAAACGGCGAATGCGGCGATGGCCACCGTCTGCCGGAACGGGATGCTGAAGATGACAACGCCGGTGATCGCAACCGACAACATTACGTGGAGGTAGCGGTTGAGCAGCGGTCCGCCCGCCGCCACGCCCATCCAGCAGACGCAAAGGAGTATAACGGCCATTCCACCCAGCAGGGCTGAGCCTAGGGCGCGGTCCGGACGCCTCTTTTTCCAGATTTGCCGCACGCCCAGAGCGGCAGGGATGATCACGAGGCTTGGTGCCGTGATCGCAAGTGCGGTGTCGCGCGACAGCAGGAAAAAGCTGAGAGCCAGCAGAAGGAGATCAAGGAGGATCACGAAAACCATCCACGACCGGATGATGCTCGCTGCGCTTCGCCAACTGCGCTGCTCGAACGCTCTTCTTATCTCGCCCTTCAAGTGGATGTCGCGCGTGCGGCCGGACAGAAGCTGCTCCACCTGCGCCATGACAACCGGATTGCTGAGGAAGCGCTCCAGCAACTGCTGGCTGGAAGAGGTCACGGACGTCTTCTGTCCGTCATGCGATGGTGAAGACTGCGGCTTCCTGCCGATCTGCGCATCAACAAACCGCCACATGGTCTCGCTCCGCTAAACGCTGCCATCACAACGGCAGGGTCGAGGCGCCTTTGCCCGTCCTTTTCCGGGCGGAGGTTAAAGCGTGAATCCTACCGATCGCTAAAGAACTGATTACCCCGCATGGGGAGCCGCTCGTCAGCTGCCAGCACATCGAACCCGCGGGCAGGGCGCCTTGGCCGTCTTGTCGACCAGCCGTGGCGAAGATGAGGCAGAAGAAACCGGCACCCTCAGGTGCCGGTTCTTCGTGGCGACGGCGCTAGAACAATGCGGCCGTGCTTTTCAGAGTCACCCACACGCCCCAAAGGATCGGGATGCCTACGGCAAGCCAGGCCAGAAGGGCCCGGCCATCGAAGCTTCCCCGGCCGATGCCGAACGAGCCATGCGAACCCTGGTAGCCGGTAGCCGCTGTTTTCGCCTGAAGCGATGCGACTTCCTCGTCCGACATGAACCACTTCTGGTCGAGCGGCTTCACCAGCATGTTGGCTATCAGGCCGATCACCAGCATTCCAGCCAAGATGTACATGGTGAAGTCATAGACCTGTTCGCGCGGTACGCCCGCCTGGAGCTGGAACTCGCGAATATAGTTCACCACAACCGGACCAAGGATGCCGGCGGTTGCCCAGGCCGTCAGCAGGCGACCGTGGATTGCGCCAACGAACTGCGTCCCGAAGATGTCCGCCAGGTAAGCCGGAATGGTCGCGAAGCCGCCGCCATACATCGACAGGATGATGCCGAAGATCAGGACGAACAGCACCTGATTGCCCATGCCTGCTGCGGTTGGCGCCAGCGCATAAAGAACAATGCCCAGGACAAAGAAGGTGAAGTAGGTATTCTTTCGTCCGATCTTGTCGGACAAGGACGCCCAGAAGAAGCGGCCGCCGATGTTGAACAACGAAAGCAGGCCGGCGAAGCCTGCTGCGATCGCCGCAATCCCGGCCTTCTGCTCGACGGACAACTCATTGAAGGTGAGGTCCGGCAAACCGATAAGGCGGCCGCCGAAGATCTCCTGCAGCATCGGCGAAGCCATGCCGATGACGCCGATGCCCGCCGACACATTCATGCAAAGCACGATCCAGATCATCCAGAACTGCTTGGTCTTGTGGGCGTCACGCAGATGGACATGGCGCGTGGTGATCATGCTGGTGCTGGAGCCTGCAGGCGGACTCCATCCTTCCGGGCGCCAGCCCGCCGGGGGAATGCGATACCCGAACGCGCCGGACATCATGAACGCGAAGTAGATGATCGCCATTACGACGAAGGTCTGCCAGACACCGACGGAATCCGGTGTCCGGAAGTAGCCCATCAGGAGATTGGCAAGTGGAGCGCCGATCATGGCGCCGCCGCCAAAGCCCATGATGGCCATGCCGGTCGCCATGCCGCGCCGGTCCGGGAACCACTTGATGAGGGTGGACACGGGCGAAATGTAGCCGAGGCCCAGACCGATGCCGCCAATCACGCCAGCACCCAGCCACATCACCCAGAGCTGATGCGTGTAGATGCCGAGCGCGGCGATCAGCATGCCGCCGCACCAGCAGACCGCCGATACAACGCCTGCCTTTCGTGGGCCGGATCGTTCCAGCCACCCGCCCCAGATTGCTGCCGAACAGCCGAGAAGCACGAAAAACAGCGTGTAGATCCAGCCAAGATCGGCAACGCGCCAGTTGCAGTTCGTGGAAAACAGAGCCGCTCCCAAACTTCCGCAGGCTTCGGCGCCGGTTGTGCCCAGCGCCTGGGATAGCGGCAGCCAGAACACGCTGAAGCCGTAGGCCATGCCGATGCAAAGATGAATGGCGAGAGCCGCCGGAGGCACGAGCCACCGGTTGAAGCCAGGTTTGGCGACGATGCGTTCGCGGTCGAGAAGCCCGACCTGTCCCACGCCGCCTATGACGTCCGTTGCTGCTGACATTAGTTCCTCCCAAAACCCGGCGCGAGGCCGGGTGATCTCCTCCAGATGCACGGTCTGTTAAGCAACCGGCATGCCAAGCAAAGGAACTGCGGGATCGCTGGTTTCGATCAGCTGATAGAGGTTCTGGATGGACAGTTTGTCCAACGGCGGCAGACAGATTGTCCGCCTTTTCGGGAGCGTTAGCTTACTTCCGGCAGCCAGATCTCGAAGGTGGTACCCTTGCCCAGCTCGCTGCGAACCGTGATCCGTCCGCCCTGACGCGTGATCAAGGTCTGGCTGATCGACAAACCAAGACCGGTGCCCTCGCTTTTTTTGGTCGAAAAGAACGGATCGAACACTTTTTCAAGCACATCCGCCGCCATGCCAGTGCCGGTGTCCTCGACCTCGACTGTCACGCCCGCCCTCCCTTCATGCTCGGTATCGCGCGTTCGCAGATGAAGGCCGCCGCCGCGCGGCATGGCATGCACGGCATTGACGATCAGGTTGACCAGCACCTGCTGGAGTTCCGTTCGGTTCATCAGCACGAGGCGCGTTGCCTGATCATCGCGCCCGATGGTGATGGCGGCCTTGTGCAGGAGGTGCTGCACGAGGGGAAGTGTATCGGTGACCACGTCCGGCAGGGCGTGACGTTCGACATAGCCGGCATATTCTTCCGGCTTCGCGAACTGCAGCAGCTTGGTTACGATCTGGTGGATGCGATGAACCTGCTCATCCAGCAGGCGAAACTCTGTGTCGGCCTTGATCGCGTCGGTCCCCATCACGGCACGCACGACCTCAAGGTTGCCTTGCATGACGGCGATGGGATTGTTGATCTCATGTGCCACGCCGGCGGTGATTTCCCCGATGGTCGCGAGCTTCTCCGACATGATGAGCTGACGCGTCGTGGCTTCGAGCTGGCGGTTGGCCATCTGGAGTTCCCGCGTGCGTTCCTCCACCCGATCGTTGAGTTCCTCGTTCCAGGCCCGCAACTCCCGGTCACGCGCTTGCAGTTGGTCCAGCAGGTGGTCGAGATGGAGCGCAACCAGACCGATCTCGTCCTTGGCTTCGCGCGCGCCGGTGCGGGCGCCGAGATCACCGCCTTCAACCTGGCCGATGGTGCCAGCCATCTGTTCCAAAGGCCGAAAGATGCCGCGCGCCCACCGAAGGAAAAGCGGCACGCTGGCTGCCGCCACGACGAAGAAGGCTGCCACAATCAGGAGAAACGTTTCGTATTTCGCTTGTGTGAACGGCCGCTCCAGGAACCCGACGTAAAGCATTCCGACGCGGTTGCCGAAACTGTCTACGATCGGCTCATAGGCGGAGATGTACCAGTCGTTGACGACAAACGCGCTGTCGAGCCAGGTTTGCCCACCCCCGAGAACAGCCTGGCGCACGGCGGCCGAAACACGCGTGCCGAGTGCGCGCCGCCCTTCGAACAGGCGCACATTGGTGCTGATGCGGACATCCTCGAGAAAAAGCGTGGCGGTGCCTTGGCTGCCTTCCGGCAGGCTTGCTTCGCGATAAACGAGATCGTTGATCGTATCGATGAAAACCAGGTTCTGGTTCAGGAGCACGCCACCCACGAGCGCGCCTCGAGTGCCATCTGGAAGAAGCACCGGGCTCGCCGAATGCACCACCATGCCGCGCGTTTCATGGGACCGATCGGTGGGCACGGCGTTGGGCGTTTCCACGAGCGGAAGGCGGGCGCGCTCGGCAAGGTCCGGTGATATGCCGGCGAGTTCAGCCGGTTCGAAGATGTCGATGCCGGTTCGGGCCTGACCAGCCAGGGCTGCGGTGACCACCGGCCAGTCAAACCTTTGCTGCGGCGAAAGCGTCGGCCGCGAGGACGCCAGCACTTTGCCGCTCGCATCGATCACATACAGGAAGTCGAGCTCCAGATCGGGCCCGCTGAGCGCAAGCAGGTCGGTGAGGCCCGTTTGATCGATCAGCAGTGACGCATCGCGGAACCGCACGGAACCACCCAGGGCGCTTACCTGATCCTGGGTGTTTTCCAGGATGCGAGCGAGATACTGGTGGGCGATGGTCAGGTCGCCGTTGACCTTTGAGATCAGCGTCGCATCGAACTTGTCGTTCCACCGGTAGATGGTGACACCAAGCAACAGCGGCAGGATAACGAGCGTCGGCAACAGCGCGATCGCCAGAAGACGGTAGCGCACCGAATGGGGGTTGAAGGCCACGTCAGGCGTTCCAGGCCGCGACCTTGCGATCGATCGTCTTGCGCGAGATCCCCAGGCGGCGGGCAGCTTCCTCGCGATCGCCATTGGCTTCCCGCAACACGGCGAGGATGTGCTGGCGCTCGATGTCAGCAAGGCTGCCGCTGCTTGGCGCACCATCGTCTTGGGTTTCCGGCAGATCGAATTCGTCAGGAAAGCGCCCGAGAATCAGCACGCGTTCGACAAGGTTGCGCAACTCGCGCACGTTTCCGGGCCAGTCATAGCGGGCGAGGCCCCGGCGAACCGCGTCGTCCATTGGTACGGCTGGCATTCCCAGCTGTTGGGACAGCTTGCCCATGAAGAGGTCCGCCAGGTCCTGTACGTCGTTGTCGCGGTCCTTCAGGGGCGGCAGGTGGATCTGCATAACGTTGATGCGGAAATAAAGATCGGCGCGAAACTGGCCCTTGTCGACTGCAGCTTTCAGATCGGCGTTGGTGGCGAAGATGAAGCGCAAATCAACCGGAACTTCACGCTCGGAGCCGACGGGGCGAACCCGGCGATCTTCAAGCACTCTCAGAAGCTTGCTTTGCAGGGTAAGCGGCAGTTCGCCGATCTCGTCCAGAAAGAGTGTTCCGCCTTGGGCATGAAGGAACAGGCCTTCCCTGCCGCTTTCCGCGCCTGTGAAGGCGCCCTTCAGGTGACCGAAAAGCTCACTTTCGATCATGTCGGGTGGAACGGCCGCGCAGTTGACCGGTACAAACGGCTTTTGAGCGCGATCAGACAGGATGTGGAGCGAGCGCGCGGCCACTTCCTTGCCGGTGCCGGATTGGCCGGTCAACAGAATGCTCATCGGCAAGGGAGCCACGCGGGCAATGGTTTCGCGGACCTTCGCAATGGCTGCGGAACTGCCGATCAGCCTATCGCGCAAGAGCAAGTGGTCGGACGTTGACTTCAATTCATAGCGCAGAACGGCATTCTCCCGTCGCAGCCGCTGGCGATCCAGGCAACGTGCAACGGAGTTCAGGAGCTGATTGGATCGAAACGGCTTCAACACGAAATCCACGACGCCGGCGCGCAACGCCTGGATCGCCGTGTCGAGATCGGCAAACGCCGTCATCAGGATCACGTCGGGAAAGAGACCAACGCGTCGCTGCTCGACCAGCCATTCCAGCCCGTTGCGGCCGGGCATGATGTTGTCGAGGATCACGACGTCGAAATGCTGCGCGTCGAGCTTGCTCGACGCCTGTTCGGCATTGGGTGCTTCCTCGACCTGCTTGCAGCGCGGCCCGAGCGTACGCATGAGAAAGTTGCGCATTCCCGGCTCGTCGTCCACCACCAGGATCGAAGCCTGAGCCAGCCATGGTCCAAAACTCCGGATCTCCCACCGCTTCGCGCGTCCGGCGCGCTGCTTCCGCAGGCATTGTGTTTCCCTCCCGGCCATCTTGTCGTGGCATCCGCCCGATGATGACCGAAGCCGCGGCAGAAGGCAAAGCGGGGGGAAGGGTGCCTACACGAAAACGCGCAGATGATTGTCCCAGGCTGGCTTGCTTTGATCTGGCTCGACCAACATCACTTCGGCCGCGGGCGACATGCTGGCCACCGCCCCGCGGCCGCTGGTCGCAAGCACCTTACCGGATCCGAGCGGCGCCACGCCACAACCGTCGGGAATCGCCTGCTGGCCAAGAAAGCGGCCCGTTGCGCAGTCCCAGAAGGCCACCAGACCGCCCCGCGGAGAAGAGGTCGCTACGATGTCTCCCGAGGCATCTACCGACATGGAGCCGACGTAATTGTCAAAAGCCCGAAGGGCGTCGCTCGGGCCGGGGAAGAGTTCAGGTTCGCGGCCCCGCCGATGCCTGCCCACCAAAGGCGGCCGTTCCGTTGCCTGGCCCTGGTGCTGGCAGCCGAACCACACAGTTCCCGTTCTGTCGGTTGCAAGATGGCGAATCGAGAGCTGGTGCAGTTCGGGGGCAAGCGACACCTGTTCCACGATCTCGCCTGTGGCAATGTCGATGTAAGCCAGCGTCGGCTTCATCGTATCCAAGTTGAGCTTTAGCCGCTCATAGTCAGGATGTGTGAGGATGCCCCCATTGGCGATGCATAAAGTGCGCCCGTCCCTGGACAACACCGCTTCATGCGGCTCGACGCCGCCGCTCGCAAATTCGCCGATCCTTTCAAAGCCGGCCTGTACGTCATAGATACCGATGACGCCTCGCGCTCCGTTGAAATCGTTTTCCGTGGACAGCATCAGACGACCATCCGGGGTGAATACCCCGTGGCCGAAGAAGTGCCTGTTTCCGGGAGGAGCAATGGCGAGGGGGTCGCCACACCCATCGACATTGAAGGTCACCGCATAACGGCCAGGCGAGCGTCCGAAGGCGACGGCCCGACGGCGTGGCGCGTCAATGGCGAAGGAATGGCCGCGGGCTTCCACCGGAAGCACAAGCCGATCGCGACCGCGTTCGTCGACGACGACCACCTCGAAGCCACCCTTGTTGAGCCGGGCACCGAGGAAAAGGAGCGTGTCCTTCTCCGCCGCAGCAGAGGGCGGAGCAAGCGACGCCGCTCCTGCCAAAGCCAAGAAGGTGCGTCGATCGATGAGGGCGCCTCTGCTTCTCACGGGATCAGTCACCATCCAGGGCGTTGAATCCCATCGAGAGCCCCAGCGCACCTGCGAGTTGTTCCGACACCTGTTGCCCGGCGTGCTCGACCGCGAGATCCGCGAGATTGATCTTCCCGCGCGCGTTCTGGTCCTCGAACGCGTGCTCCGGCGGGATGTCTATGCTTCGCAGCGCTCCCAGCGCCGTGTTCAGCTCGAAAAGGATCGAGTCCGCGATCCAGCGATGATCCTTCGGCAAGGCCTCCGTGAAGCCCGCTTGCTCCAGAAGATCGCGCGCCCCCTGCAGTTGCGCGACCACAAGCTCGAAAGTCAGATCGGAACGCCAGAACGGCGCGCGCTTGCCCCGCGCCTTATCCGGCTTTTCGCCCAGTGCCGGACGAAGTTCGGCGGCATGGACGAACTGGAAAACGGTTGTAAGCGCCTTGATGATCTCGCCTTTGACCTCGGATGCCGAGCGGTAGGGAGCGCTGCTGCCGTCCGGTGCAATAAAGGATTGCGCAAAGGGTTGGCTCGGCGCCCAGCCCGCCAAAACATCTTGCGCCACGTCTTCGATGGTGGCGGCAATCGCGTGACCAAGGCGGCAGCGGAAGCCGCCTCCAGTCGCCGTAAGCTCCTCCGCGCCCGCGCCAAACAGCACCACTTCGAGCGCGGGAAGGCCTTGGCGGGCGACGCTTCCGTCGGCGAGGCTTGCGGCCGTTGTTGCGGCCTCGTTCTCCTCGACCAACAAACCCTGCACCTGCTTCAGCGTTGTGCCGCGCGGATCAGGCCAAAAGAACAAGCGTTCGAAGCGGTTGTTCGCCGCCAGAGGACCGAAGCGCAGCACCGAAGCGCGGCCCCAGGTCGTCACAAGACCTCCGAAAGCGTCGCGCGCGGCGTCGAGCGCGGGTTGGGAGGGCGCTTCGCACAAGCTCCCAATCGTGGTCTCGGCGTGGTCGGCAGCCTCCACCAAAGCGTCGAAAGCCGGCCGGGCAAATGCCAGCGAGATTTGAGCGCCGGGTCCTTCCTGCGCAACAGCCGGACACGAAAGAAGCGCCGGGATCAACAAGAGAAGGAATTTTCTCATCAAAGCGACTCCAGAAAGCGGATCAGCGCGTCCCGTTCATCTCGTTGCATGGCCGCGAACGAGTCCCGCGCCGCCTGCGCTTCGCCGCCGTGCCAAAGAATGGCCTCCTTGAGCGTTCGAGCACGCCCATCATGCAGGAAACCCGCTTCCCCGCTGATCGTGGTGGCTGTGCCGATGCCCCAAAGAGGCGGCGTGCGCCATTCGCGGCCTGTCGCTTGACCTTCCGGCCGATTGTCCGCCAGTTCGGCCCCCATGTCATGCAGCAGCAGATCGGTATACGGCCAGATCAGCTGGAAGCGGTGCGCCTCATGGGCAGCGTTTCGGCTCGTCACATATTTGGGCACGTGGCAGGATGGACAGCCTGCCTGGTAGAAGGCCTTCTTTCCGTTCAGGACTGTGGTGTTGCCGCTGTTGGGTCTTGCGGGGAGGGCCAGGTTCTCGGAATAGAATGTAACGAAATCCAGCAGGTCGCGCGGCACTTCTTCTGGCCCGAAGTCCGCCTGTGCGCCGTGCGGCATCGACCGGCACGCTGCTTCAGCTTCGCCGCAGTCCCCCCAATGATCCGCAAGGATCGGCGTTGACAAGCCCATGTCGCCCGCAAAGGCATGCGCGGTCTGCTGTTCCACCGTTGGCTGTACGGCCTTCCAGCCAAAGCGGCCGATGGTGAGACCGCCTCGTCCATCGCCCACCATGTTTGGACGTCCGGAAATGCCGTCGCCATTGGCGTCATCGGGATCGGCTTTCGCCAGGATATCGGCCGGATGGATTGCGTCCAGCAGTCCCATGCCGCCCATCGGCGGCGCAATGCGCGCCGAAAGCATGAAATCAGGCGCCAGGGGTCCGAAGCCGAGATTGCCGATCGTCACGGCAGGCTTGCGCAAGATCACGGTTTCACCGCCAGATAGGCTGGCCGGGAACTCTTCATAAGCGATCCGGACTTGGCCTTCCGCAGCAAGCCCGGCGACGGCAAAATCCTGAAGCTGCGAGCCATATGTCGGCTCGGGCACCGCCGTGAGCAGCCCCGCGTCAATTGCGCTTTGCTGTTTCCCGTTTGGAGGAATCGAGATCCGCAGCAGCAAAGAAACCGCATCGTCGCCCGCATTTGCTGGCGCGTGCCCGCGTCCATCCTTGATATGGCAGGACTGGCAGGCACGGGCATTGAACAAGGGGCCTAGTCCGTCCGAGGCCTGGGTCGAGGACGGCGCGCTGATCCATTCCTTGCGGAACAAGCCGTTCCCCACCACGAAGCGCTGCTGGTCGTCCAAGGAAAGGTTCGCCGACGGATGCGACAACGCGTTGGCATCCCGGGGCTTGAGCACCGTGGCCGCGCCGGCGGGCATAGCCTCGAAAGCTTCAGGCCGTGAGAAATCGGTCGCTGGCCGCGTCACGGACGCGACCTTCGCCTGGTCCTTTGCGCTGAGATCGTCCCGCAGAATGGCCGTTGCCGCTGCGGACGTAGCGGCGAGCAAAACCAGTGCGAGCGCGAGCTTGAGTTGCATTCCGCTTTTGTCCGCGCCGATCCGTGGTTCCGAGTTGACGGCTATTCGAACACTGCCCCGGGATTGTCCAGGCTATCGGATCCTTCGATGGTCACGCCGCCGAGGTCGAGTGCTGTGATCACCCGCTCCAAAGATCGGGTTTGCGCCATCAGGCCGTCAATCACCGCCTGCACGACGGCGTTGCCTTCCGAGTTGCCTTCGCCGATCATCTGGTCATAGACTTCGCCGCCTTCCGCGCGCGCCTTCAGCGTCTTCGCCGCTTCCATGGTTTCTTTCAAACGGGTTTCCACCTCGTCTGCCAAACCCGGATCGGTTTCCCTTACCAGCTCCGCGAGGCTCGCTCCTTCGACCATGGAGCCGTCCACCCGCTGGTATCGGCCGTGATAGACATTGTTGATACCCACCACGTCATAGAAATGCGAGTTGTGGGTGTTGTCGGAGAAGCAGTCATGCTCCTCCTCGGGGTCGTGGAGCATGAGGCCGAGCTTCATGCGCTCACCGGCGAGCTCGCCATAGGACAGGGAGCCAAGCCCTGTGAGGATCTTGGTCAAGCCGTTTGCAGGATCTCCTTCGGCTACGGCAAGGCGAGCGGCGCCGCCGTCTTCCCAGTTGGCAGCCATCTCCTGGAGATCGGTCACCAGCAGGTCGCTGGCCGCGGTCAGGTACTGAACGCGCCGTTCGCAATGTCCGCCTGTGCAGTTGGCGGGATCGAATTCGGTCGCCGGACGCGCGCCTGCGCCTGCGTCGCTTCCGTTTAGATCCTGTCCCCACAACAGGAACTCGATCGCATGGTAGCCCCGCGAAACATTGGCTTCGATGCCGCCGATTTCCTGCAGCGACTCCAGAACCTCGGCGTTGATGGTGGAGGCGTCAACGTCCGTCCCGCCCACGCTGATCTTTGGATTGGCGATTACGTTGACCGAGTAGAACGCGTTGGCGTCGCTTTCGGCCCCGTAGCTGCCATCCACGTAATCAATCAAACCTTCATCCAGCGGCCAAGCGTTTACGCGACCTTCCCACTCGTCCACGATTGGATTACCGAAACGGAAGGCTTCCGTTTGTTGGTAGGGCACCCGCGCTTGGAGCCAGGCCTGCCGCGCGGCGCGGAGCGTTTCCTGCGTGGGATCTGCGGCGAGCTCATCGATGGCAGCGTCGAGTTTTTTGGCTGTTTCCAAACTGTCCTGATAGCCTGCCAAAGCGATGTTGGAATAGGTTTCCAGCACAGCCGAGGCTTCAACTGCCGACGCTGAAGAGGGAACGGCGAAGGCCAACACCAAAGCCGCAGTTCCGAAAGCATGTTTCATATGGCTGCTCCGCTCGTCCCCAAAGCCGCGCCGAAGCGCGTACCGGACGACAACAATCGGCCGGCAACCCGTCCATCAAGACCTGATCACGAGTTTCTGGAGTTTAGAAGTCAGCTTTAGGCAGTGCAAGAGACATTCATGGCCACCAGCACGTTTCGTGGGAACTCAGTTGTCAGTCAACATGGGAAAGCTTGTGAGAACAACGGTGGGGAGAAGACACTGGCGAGGGAGTGGGATACACACGAACGCAGCAAACCACAGAAAACCTGCGTTTCTCACCTGATCTTTGCCCAATAGGTAGGACAAGTTCGGGAAGTAATTAGCGCCTCATAGAAACGAAGCTGCCCGGCTGTTCACAAGCAGCAGGGTCAGTCAACTCGACCACCGTTGACCGAAGCTGAAGATCCTCACGAGCCGCGATCCCCACGGCTGCTCGGCTGCGAAAGATTATCGCGGGATCGCACGACACCCCTCATGCTCAGACTGCAACGCTTGCATATTCCCCCCAAACAGGAGCTTTCTCCTCATGCCTAGGAGGAGCCCATGACGAACCGAGACCTACCATCTTGCTGCGTCCCCTCCAGCGGAGCCGATGAACCTACTCGCTCGCCTGAGGTGCGACAGTCCATTCAAGCTGATGTGGTACATGAAGAGTGCGTCCTGAGCGGCATCTTCCAGATGGGCGACGCCTTTCGAGAAGGCCGGAAGGACGACGGCGAGGGGCCTCTTCATCGAGTAAATATTAGTTCCTTCGCGATCGATCTGGTCTGCGTCACCGTCCAGCAGTTCGCCGCATTCGTCGAGGACACCGGCTTTGTCACTACGGCTGAACGGCGCGGGTCTTCGGCCGTATTCCATCTGGCTGTGGCCGCCCGCTCGGACGACGTGCTGGGGGACCTTGGCATGCCGTGGTGGCTTGATGTGTGCGGGGCGGACTGGCGCCACCCCTTTGGACCGCTGTCAGATAGCGAAGCGCTACTGGACCACCCGGTCGTGCACGTCAGTCATGATGATGCGCGCGCTTATTGTTTCTGGGCTGGCCGCGCCCTTCCAACCGAAGCTGAATGGGAATTTGCTGCGCGCGGCGGGCTGGACGGGCGGCGCTACGCCTGGGGGGATGAGTTGCATCCCAGCGGGGAACATCGCGCCAACATCTGGCAAGGTGTTTTCCCGACATTCAATTCTGGCGAAGACGGTTTCCGTGCCACCGCACCAGTGAAAGCTTTTCCGCCGAACGGGCACGGCATTTATCAGACGGCGGGGAACGTCTGGGAGTGGTGCGCGGACTGGTTCGATCCCGGGTATTACACGGTCTCGCCAACCCAGGATCCTGCCGGTCCGGCTGATGGTGCGGAACGCGTTCTGCGCGGCGGCTCTTACCTTTGCCATGCCTCCTATTGCGACCGTTACCGTGTATCCGCGCGTAGCCGCAACACGCCAGACGCGACGGCCGGGAATATCGGTTTTCGAACCGTGCGTCGTTAGGAGCCCGCAGTCCGGTCCCTCAAAATACAAATGTCATAACATGATTGACATGTCAGAACATTTGCGCGAGCGTGTGGCATCCGAATTTGAGAAGGGAGGCTCAAATGGAATTGTCAAACTGGAATCGTCGTCTCGTTCTTAAGGGGCTTGCAGCATCAACTGCTGTAGGACTCGCGTCACCGCTGGTGGTCCGGCATGCGCAAGCCCAAGCCAGCGATCTTTCCGCCTACCAGTCCGCCAAGATCGACTGGCGGCAGGCCGAGGGTGAAAACATCACCGTTGCGGTCATCCCGGCGGGCTACTTTGAAAACCTCATCACACTTGCACCACAGTTCCAGGAGCTGACCGGGATCAATGTGCGCTTTGAAAAAGTGCCGCCTGCGCAGATCCGCCAGAAGGCGGTGCTAGACCTGACCTCGGGCACCGGAACTTACGCGACGCATGCCGCGGATCCCATGTATTACCCGCTTTACCAGGCCAATGGCTGGGTAGAGGATCTGACGCCTTACCTTGATGACGCCTCGCTTACCGACAAAGCCTGGTTCAGGCCAGAAGACATCGTTCCTTCCTGGCTAGCTGCCAACAGCATCGAAGGAAAGGTCTACGGTATCCCCTATGACGGGGAAGTCACCCTCCAGGTGCTGCGCAAGGATCTGCATGAAGCCAAAGGGCTGAAGCCCGCTGACGACTTCGAGGGCTTCCTTGCCAATGCCAAGGAGCTTCATGCGCCCCAGGATCGCGTTTGGGCCACCGCCCTGCGCGGGCTCGCAGGAGCCGGGCAGAACGTTTACATCTACTCCTCGATCTTCCGCGCGTTCGGCGGCGAGTGGCTCCCGGGTGGCACCTTGACCGTGAACGGTCCGGAAGCGGAAGCTGCCCTTGCCTGGTACGTCGACACGATGAAAACCTACGCACCGGCTGCAGCCCAGAACTGGAACTGGCCTGACATCGCTGACGCGTTTTCCCAGGGCACGCTCGCCAGCTATATCGATGCACATTCCTCTGCATCAGTGATCAACAACCCCGAGAAGTCGCAGGTCATCGGCAAGATCTCCTACGCACGTTGGCCGAAGGGACCTTCGGGTAAGCGTGTCAGCTCCATCTGGAACTGGGGCTTCCCCATCAACACCCAGCTGTCCGATGAGCAGAAGAAGGCGACCTGGCTCTTCATCCAGTGGGCTGCCAGCCCGGAAACACAGATCCGCACGTCCTACAAGTTCGAAGGCGCGACCCGCAGGTCCGGCGTCAACCGCTTGTCGATGTGGGAAGACCCCGGCTACATCGAGACGGTGTCGAAGTTCGGCGACAACTTTGTCGAAGCGACGCTGACGGCATTGCGGGAAGACACGGATGTCGAGTGGCGGCCGCGCGTTCCGCAGTGGCCCGGCATCGGCGACGTTGTTGCCACAGCTGTTGCTTCGGCCCTGGCCGGCCAGGCAACGCCGAAAGCCGCGCTTGATGCCGCCCAGGAACGCGTTTCATCGATGATGCGATAATGCCCGTTGCAGGTCCAAATATCGCCGGGGAGCCTGACGCGCTCCCCGGTCTGACTGGTCACGACCGGATTTCGGCGCGTCGGGAAAAGCGCTTCGCCACAGCGCTGCTTGCGCCCGCTTTCCTTGCGTTGATCGCCACGACGACCTTTCCGCTGTTGTTCCTCATTTGGATTTCCACCCAGCGCATGGACCTCGCGATGCCGTTCATGGACGGCTTTGCGGGCGTGGACAACTACCGCCAGCTTCTCGCTGATCCGCGGTTCTGGCGGTCGCTCGTGCTCAGCCTTGTTTACACGGTTTCGACTGTTGTGCTGCAGGTCGTGATCGGCTTGGCCTTGGCGCTGCTGCTCATGAAGATGAAGCGCGGTCAGACGTTGTTTCGGATCATCGCCATCCTGCCGGTGGTTCTGTCGCCGGCGATCGTCGGCATGGTGTGGCGGTCATTCATGCTAACGCCCGAATTCGGCGTCATCGATTACCTCGCCATCAGCGCCGGTCTCGGCAGTCAGAATTGGCTCGGTGATCCAACCATGGCGATGATCTCAGTAATCGTGATCCACACCTGGCAGTGGACTCCGTTCGCCTTCATGGTGCTCCTTGCGAGCCTCGCAGCGCTGCCAGACGAAATCTACGAAGCCGCGCGCATTGATCGCGCCGGTGCCTGGCAGCGGTTCATCCGCATCACTCTGCCGCTTCTGCGCCCTGCGATCGTGATGGTGATCATCATGCGCACCATGGTGGCACTGACCGCCTTTGCGGCGATCTATGTGGTGACGGCAGGTGGGCCCGGCACGGCCACCGAAATCCTCAACCTCTACGCCTACAGAAAGTCGTTCACGGAACTTTCGCTGGGTTATGGTTCGGCGCTCGCTGTTGCGCTGCTGATTGTCACTCTTCTCATTTCAGCAGTGTTGTTCCTGATGCGCCGGGAGCGCGCAGCATGAAAACCTTGCGCTCACTCGCCATCAGCCTGGCGGTTCTCGTGTTCATCATCGCATGGGTCTTTCCCATTCTTTGGAGCGTTCTGAACTCGTTCAAGACGGAACAGGACATCCTCGCCTATCCCCCGAAGTTCTTCTTCGAGCCGACCTTGGCGGCCTATCGCGAAGTGCTGTTTGGATCGCAGTCGATCCTGCCCAACGTTTGGAGCAGCTTCGTAATCTCGATCGGCACAACCGTGCTGACGATGATCCTCGCCATTCCCGCAGCTTATGCGCTGGCGCGGCTCCGCGTGCCCGGTAAGCGAGGCGCAGGCTTCTACATTCTGGCTACCCAGATGCTGCCGCCGGTCGGCATCATCATCCCGTACTTCCTGGTTCTGCGGAATATTGGCTGGATGGACACCTACCAGGGCATCATCATCATTTATCTATCGTTTTCGCTGCCGTTCGCGATCTGGCTGATGGTTTCCTACTTCGAAGACATCCCGTTCGAGATGGAGGAAGCGGCCGCCGTGGACGGCGCCGGACGCTTGACCACGTTGTGGCGCATCATCATTCCGCAGGTGAAGGGCGGCATCGCCGTCACCGTTGTGTTCGTCTTCCTGAACGCCTGGAACGAGTTCCTGTTTGCGGTGGTCCTTAGTGGAAACACGGTTCGGCCCGTGACGATCGCAATGTTCAATTTCGTTTCGGTCGAGCAGACGCTTTGGGCTCAGCTCGCCGCGGTTTCGGTGATCGCCATGCTGCCGGTCGTTGTCCTCGGCGTCATCGCACAACAACACATCGTCAAGGGCCTAACCGTCGGCGCAGTCAAAGGGGGAGGCCGGCGATGACGGCACGTGGTCACGTCAAGGTAGAAAAGGTCGCGAAGCTGCATGGCCAGGTCGCAGCTCTGAAAGGGGTGGATTTCGACATTCGTCCGGGCGAGTTCTTCGCGCTGCTTGGTCCTTCCGGCTCAGGCAAATCGACCACGCTTCGCCTGTTGGCCGGGCTCGACAAGCCGACACGGGGTCGGATCCTGTTCGATGGCAAGGATGTCACTGCGCTCGACGCGCAACATCGCGACGTTGCCATGGTGTTTCAAAGTTATGCGCTTTATCCGCACATGACTGTGCGCCAGAACATCGCCTTTCCCCTGGAGATGGCCAAGACGCCGAAAACGGAAATGGCGGAGCGTGTGGAAGACGCGGCCCGTAAGGTCAGCATCCAGCACCTTCTCGATCGCCGCCCTGGCCAGCTTTCTGGCGGGCAGCAGCAACGTTGCGCGCTTGCGCGCGCCATCGTGCGCCGAAGTGGTTTGTTTCTGCTTGATGAGCCGCTGTCGAACCTCGACGCCAAGCTGCGGCTGGAAACGCGAGCGGAACTCAAGAAGCTGCAGCGCTCGCTCGGCGTGACGGCAGTTTACGTCACGCATGACCAGGAAGAAGCCCTGACCTTGGCGGACCGCATGGCGGTTTTCATGGAAGGAGAAATTCGTCAGATCGGGAGCCCCGCCGAAGTCTTTGCGCGGCCGAACTCGATTGACATCGCAGGCTTCATCGGCAGCCCACCCATGAACCTGATGAAGGCTCGCCTCGACAATGGAACGCCGGTCTTGGCCGGTCGTCCCTTGCCGCTGCGGGTCAAGCAGCAAGCCGGTGAGATCGTGGTCGGTGTGCGGCCATCGGCCATCACGATCGGGGAAGAAGGCATGCCAGCCCGGGTCGACCTCGTGGAGAACCTCGGCGACAACGCCATCTTCGACCTCAGTTTCGATGGCGGATTGGTTCGCGCTCGCGGGCCGGATCCGCTGGCCTTTGCGGAAGGACAACAGGTTGCCATCTCGTTTGATGCCAAGGACATCCATCTCTTTGATGCAGCCTCGGGCCATCGGCTGGAGGCAGCATGAACCTTGCGCGTGCTAAAGCCCAGAGCCTTGCATCATCGGTGGACACGCAGAGCCGTGTGCCGCTGCACGTGCAGGTGCGAAAGCTGATCCGAGAAAAAGCCCGCGTGGGAGCTTTGGTGGACGGCGAGGGCCGCCTAAAAACGGAAGCCGAACTCGGTCAGATCTTCGGGGTCAGCCGCATCACCATCCGCAATGCGCTTCAGCCACTTGTGGACGAGGGTATGTTTGAACGCACCCGAGGCAAGGGCACTTTCCTGCGTTCCTCGGAACTCGAGGATTGGGGCGGTGCGCTGATCGGGTTCGTCGAGAGCGGGCGTGAGGCTGGCTTCGAGCCGACGGGAGCCATCCTTCATCAGGGAATGACCAATCAGCAGGACGCAGACATCGCCAAGATGTTGAACGAGCGCGCCGTTTTCGAGCTCAAGCGGCTGCGCTTTGCCGATGGCGACGCGGTTGCAATCGAGCAGGCCTTCTACCCACCCGACATCGGCCTGGAGCTTGAAAAGAGGGATCTCGCGGATGCGGCGATCTACGCAGTCTTCGAGCAGGAACTCAACTTCGAGATCAAGGATGCCGTGCAAACAATCAGCGCGACCTTGGCCGACAAAGAAGCTGCTCGGCTTCTGGACGTGGCGGTGGGAAGTCCGCTCACATTCACCGAGCGCCTGACGCGCGATCGCGACGATCGCCCACTCGAGCTTCTGCGCACGGTTTACGTGCCCGAGCGACATCGCTTTGCAATACGGCTGACGCGCCGAGCCTCGTCGCCTACCGAATGACCGGAGAGAACATCATGGCTGCTTCCAAGCCCGACATCCTCATCATCCTCAATGACGACATGGGTTTCTCCGACATCGGTTGTTACGGCGGTGAAGTGGAAACCCCCAACCTCGACGGGCTCGCAACCGGGGGGCTCCGCTACTCGCAGTTCTACAACACGGCACGCTGCTCTCCCTCGCGCGCGTCTTTGATGACAGGCCTGCACCCGCATCAGACAGGCATCGGCATTCTCACCTATGACACGGGCCCGGAAGGCTATGCAGGCGATCTTAATCGCCGCTGCGTCACCATGGCGGAAGTTCTGAGGGAGGCCGGCTACGGCACCTATCTGAGTGGCAAGTGGCACGTGGCGAAGAACCTGAGGGAGCCAACCGACTCCTGGCCGATGCAGCGCGGCTTTGACAAGTTCTACGGTACGATCATCGGCGCCGGCAGCTTCTTTTATCCAAATACTCTGACGCGCGGCAACGAGAACATAGAGCATGAGGCGAGGGACGACGCGGAGTTCTTCTATACCGATGCAATCAGCGACCAAGCGGCCGCTTTCATCCATGAGCACCACGCTGCTAGCCCCGACAAGCCGCTGTTCCAGTATGTGACCTACACGGCGCCCCATTGGCCGCTTCACGCGCATGACGAAGACATCGCCAAGTACAAAGGGCGTTTCGACGCGGGGTGGGACAGGTTGCGTGAGCAGCGGCTCGAACGCCTGGTTCGCGCAGGCATCATCGACCAGTCGTGGATGCTCACCGATCGGGATCCGTCACAGCCCGCGTGGGAAAATGCCGAGCAGAAGGAATGGCTGCTGCGTTGCATGGAGGTTTATGCCGCGCAGATCGACCGCATGGACCAAGGCATTGGCAGGATCCTTCAAGCGCTTGAGGAAACAGGCCGTTTCGAAAACACGCTGATCATCTTCCTTTCCGACAATGGCGCTTGTGCCGAAGACATCCCGGAAGGCGTGGACGAGAAGTCCCTCGTCGAAGACCTGATGATAGCCCGCGCGCAAACCCGCGATGGTCGACCGGTGCGCCTCGGCAACGACCCAACCATCATGCCCGGCGCTGAGGACACCTACCAAAGCTATGGTGTGGCCTGGGCCAACATGTCGAACACGCCCTTCCGCCTTTACAAACACTGGATCCACGAAGGCGGCATTGCGACGCCGTTGATCGCGCATTGGCCGAAAGGCATTGCGGAGCGTGGCGCGCTCCGCCATGTGCCGGGCCAACTGCCCGACCTGATGGCTACTGTTCTTGAAGTAAGCGGAGCGCGCTATCCGGAAACCTTCAAAGGCAACGTCATCCTTCCACTCGAGGGCGTGAGCCTCGTAAAGTCCTTTGCCGAAGATCACCAGCGCACCGAGCCCTTGTTTTGGGAGCATGAGGGCAATGCCGCCGTGCGCGTGGGCAACTGGAAGCTGGTGCGCAACTATCCTGGCGCCTGGGAACTCTACGACATGCAAAGCGACCGCACCGAGATGCGCGACCTTGCGGCGGATAATTCCGAGCGGGTCAAGGACATGCTTGCGCTCTACGAGGCGTGGGCGAAGCGCTGTGGCGTGATTCCGCGCGAAAAGATCCTGGAGGAAATGAAGAAGCTGGGCGGAAATGCGTTCTGGGAGAAGGAGGAGGAACAAGGCTAGGGGTGATAGCCGAAAAACTCGAAAGCCGAAGCTTTAGCTGTTGGCCGCCTACCGGAGCACGCGTCTTAAGCCAGTCTCTGCGGGAATGTGGCTACGGCCACTAGGCATCGGGTTTGAAGACCTCCGGGACGAGACGCTATTAAGCCGCCCCCATTTTTGAGCCGTTCCGGCTAACATAAGCTGCATCAACTCCGATGCGCTATTGCATTAGGTGCAACCTTCCAGCGGGTGCTGCTCTAAGCACCGCCGCCTGCGCAGCACAGTTGCGAATGACGTTCAGCAAGCGGTTTCGTAACCCCCCTCCTGCCTGGCAAAGTCGCTTAGAAAATACTTCAGGTCCTATAGGCCCAGCCTGCCTCTTGACTTGATGAACCTTATTCATTCGAATGCTGATGAGCTTGGCGCCGCTTGCGGCCAGGGAGGAGGCTCATGAGCGAACGCCCGACTAGGACGTCGTGGGACAAACAAGAGGCATTGGCCCGGCCTGTGGGCTTGTCGAAGGGTGGTCGCGAAGCGCCCGTTCTAGTCTGCGCGGACATTGAACGTCGTTTCGGTGGTCTCCGCGCCCTGAAGGGTGTCAGCCTCTCTGTCGAGAAGGGCGAAATCTTCGGACTTGTGGGACCCAATGGGTCTGGCAAGACCACGATGGTCAATGTCATGACAGGCTTTTATCCGCCCAGCAGCGGCACCGTGACCCTGTTTGGACAGGATGTCAGCGGCATCGCGCCGCATCGCATTGCATCGCTGGGCGTCGCGCGAACCTTTCAGAATCTTGCGCTCTTCAAGGGCATGAGCGTGCTCGACAACATCATGCTTGGGCGCCACACCGCGATGCGGCCAAGCGCGCTCGGTACGTTCTTTTATTGGTGGTGGTCACAACGGGAAGAGCTCGCGCACCGTCGCGTGGTCGAGGAAACGATCGAGTTCATGCAACTCGAGGACATTCGCAATGAGCCCGTGGAGGTTATCCCGATCGGACTGCAGAAGCGGGTGGAACTGGCGCGCGCGCTGGTGGCCGAACCGCGCTTCCTCATCCTGGATGAGCCAATGGCCGGGATGAACCAGGAGGAAAAAGAGTACATCGCGCGCTTCATTCTCGATGCCCGAGAGGAGCGCAACACCACAATTCTTATCATCGAGCACCACATGGACGTGGTGACGGCCATCTGCGACCGCGTCGTGGTGTTGTCCTATGGCGAAATCATCGCTGAAGGGGAACCGCGCGCGGCCATTGCGGATCCCGCCGTGGTGAAGGCCTATATCGGCGAGCGGGCTGCCCGTCGCCAGGCGGGGGCAGCGGCTTGAACGCGGCAGTAAAAACCATCAAAGCGACAGGCTGGCCCGTGCGGGATGATGGTGCCCCGGCGACTTTGGTTGCGGCTGTCGCCCGCAACGCCTTCGAACACGGCGAGCGCATCGGGTTCCGGGAGCGCGAGCATGGCATCTGGCGCGAATGGACCTGGGCCCAGGTGCTTGAAGAGATCCTTCAACTGGCTGCCGGTTTTGAAGCCGTGGGCCTCATGCCCGGCCAAGCCATGACGGTTGTCGGAGACAACCGCGCGGCGATCTACTTCTCCATGGTTGCGGCAAATGCTCTTGGAGCATTTCCCTCGCCGGTCTTCCCAGACGTGCCGGTGGATGAATTCGATGCCTATATGAGATTTGGAGAGCCGCGGATCGCACTTGCCGAGGACCAGGAGCAAGTGGACAAGCTGCTGGATGTACGAGCGCGCACAGGTCGACCGGAGATCATCGTTTATGACGACCCGCGCGGCGTCGCGGCGTATGAGGCTGAAGGCCTCGTTTCTGTTGAGCGATTGCGTGACATGGGAAGCCAGCAACTCGCCTCCGACCCTGGTAAGCGCACAGCGCTGATTGGCCGGGCCGGTGGGGACGACATCGCGGTGCTGCTTTATTCGTCCGGCACCACAGGCAAGCCCAAGGGTATTCCGCTGCGCCACCGCAACGTGGTCAGCGGTGTCCTGAACGCAGAAAAAGGCGGATATTTCCGCCTTCATGAGGAACTCTTCGCATACCTGCCGACGGCTTGGGTCGGAGACTACATCTTCACGCTTGGTGCCGGTATCGTTCTCGTCGCCACCATTAACGTGCCCGAACGCCAGGAAACGGCCCTACACGATCTGAGGGAAGTGGCGCCGACGTTCTACCTCGCTGCGCCGCGTGCGTGGGACAACATGCTGACACGAGTGCAGGTTGGCATGGCGGATTCGACGCCGTTGAAGCGCCGCTTGTTCGACTTTTTCCTGCCGCGTGCCGTCGAACTGGAGCGCCGCAGGCTGGCGGGCAAGTCCATAGGGATCAAGGATCGTGTTCTCGACGGTATTGGCCAAGTGCTTGTTTATGGGCCGATCAAGGATTTTCTCGGTTTGTCACGTGCGAAACGAGCTTTCACTGGCGGCGAGGCCATGGGCGAGGACACGTTCCTGTTTTTCCGCGGTCTCGGTATCCAGTTGAAGCAGTTCTACGGCCAAACCGAGACCTGCGCCTTGTCCGCCGCACAGGTGGAGGGAAGTGTTCGACTCCACACGGTCGGCAGGGCGATGCCCGGTGTTGCGGTGAGGATCGCCGACGATGGCGAAATTCTGCTCAAATCGCCATCGATCATCGAGGCGTATCTCGATGATCCCGACGCGACGGCAAAAACCTTCGTGGACGGATGGCTGCGCACGGGCGATGCTGGCTACCTTGAAAGCGAGGGCGATCTTGTCGTGCTCGGCCGCGTCAGCGAAGTGGTTCACACGGCCGCTGGTGAGCGCTTCATCCCCAATTTTATCGAGAACCGGATCAAGTTCGCGTCCTTCGTGCGAAACGTCGCGGTGTTCGGCGCAGGGCGCGACGACCTGACCGCAATTGTGTGCATCGACTATGAAGCCGTGGGCCATTGGGCAGAGCGTCGGGCAATCACCTATGGATCCTATGCTGAGCTTTCACAGAAGCCGGAAGTCGGCGACCTCGTGGGCGAGGTCATCGCGCATGTCAACGAGACCCAGCCCGAGCCATTGAAGATTCGACGCTACGTGAACCTCTTCAAAGATTTCGACGCCGATGACGGCGAGATCACGCGCACCCGAAAGCTGAGGCGCAGCGTGATCGAGGATCGCTACGCGCCGCTGATCGAGGCGCTGTACTCCGCAAGCGAGAAGGTGGTTTACGAGGCGAGCATAACCTACGAGGACGGCACGCATGGTGTGCTGACCCGCGAACTCGAGATCCGGAAGGTGCTCGTCTGATGGACATGCTGCTTTTGGCGGAACTCGCGATCAACGGTGTTTTTATCGGCCTGATGTATGCGCTGGTGGCAGCCGGCATCGTGTTGATCTACAAGACATCGGGTATTGCCAATCTCGCGCAGGGTGCCCTCGCGATGATGGGCGGCTATCTTGCGTGGGCTTTTTCAGCCCTCACGGGCTTTCCGATCTGGATCGCAATTCCCTTAGCACTTGTCGCCATGTTCCTGATCGGAACGCTTCTTGAGCGGTTCGCTCTCCGCCGCATGGTCGGCCAGCCAATCATCATGGTGATCATGCTGACGCTCGGCCTCGAAATCATGCTGCGCGGCGTATTGCCGGGTTTCTTCGGTTCGGCAGTGAAGCGCCTCGATATCGGGATTCCGCCGACACCATTCTTTATCGGGGACATCTTCCTCAACAAGGCGACGCTGATTGGGGGCTCGGTGTCACTGCTCCTGATCCTGGTCGCGATCTATTTCTTCAACTCGCGCCTGGGCATCATCATGCGGGCGGTTTCGGACGACCAGTCCGCTGCCTGGTCTGTCGGCATCAAGGTCGAGCGCGCCATCGCCATCGCCTGGGGCTTATCAGCCGTCATGGCTACGGCTGCCGGTGTGCTTTGGGGAGCAACCCAGGGCGTCGACTGGTCCTTGTCGCTGCTTTTGATCAAGGCGCTGGCGATCGCCATTCTTGGAGGCCTGGACTCTTTGCCGGGCGTCCTGATCGCCGGCGTCATCGTGGGGCTGGCTGAAAGCCTCGCCACAGGGGTGCTTGACCCGATCGTCGGCGGGGGTACGCGCGATGTCGTGGCATCGGTCATTATCGTGCTGACTTTGTTGCTGCGACCCCACGGCCTGTTCGGCCGCGAGCATATCGAAAGAGTTTAGCAGCCATGTTTTACCGTCGCGCTGGCATCCGGCATACACGCTACCAGGACGAGCGGCAGATCTGGCCCTTACCGTTCGACCGTCGGCTGGCCTTGCTAATATTCCTGCTGGCGATCTTCGCCCCGCTGCTGATCGATCGCTTGTATCTGGTCAGCTATCTGCTTCCTTGGGTCATATGGTCCACCGCCGCGCTTGGCTTGAACTTCCTGATGGGCGGGGCAGGGCAGATCCATCTCGGCTATGGCGCGGTGATCGCAATCGGCGCCTATGCTTCCGTTCACATGGTCCGGGCTGGTTTGCCGTTCGAACTGGCGATGATCGGCGGCGGCTTGTTGAGTGCGGCCGTAGGGATGATCTTTGGCGCGACAGCCCTTCGGGTCAAGGGCCTCTACCTCGCCATGGCAACGCTGGCCATGCAGTACATCGTCGACTTCGTGATCATACAGTTTCCCGCAATCAGCGGCGGCACTCAGGCGACCTTACAGGTGCCGCGGGTGTCGTTCCTTGGCGTCGAAGTGACCGGCGACCTCGCGCCTTACTATGTGGCTCTGTTGATCTGCCTGTTGGTCACCCTTTTCATGCTGAACCTTCGCCGCTCGAGCTTCGGGCGCGCCCTCGCTGCCGTGCGAGAAAAGGACTATGCGGCAGCGGTGATCGGCGTGAACACGTTCCGGTACAAGCTGCTTGCCTTCTGGGTGTCTTCCTTCATCGGCGGCGTCGTAGGTTCAGTCTTGGCCGTTTGTTATTATCGCGCCATTTCGCCCGACCAGTTTCACCTCGACCTGTCGATCCAACTGGTCGCCATGGTGATCGTCGGTGGCCTCGGGAGTGTGCTTGGTTCCTTTTTTGGAGCAGCACTCATCCTGTTTGCGCCGATTCTGCTCAACCAGTTCTTCGGATTCGCGGCAAGCGAACTCGGCATGACGATCTCCACGGATCTGCGCAGTCATGTCCCCCTGATGCTCTATGGCGCAATGATCGTGGGGTTTCTGCTTTGGGAGCCGCTGGGGCTCGCAAAGATCTACGCGAACCTGAGGAACTACTTCCTGGTTTGGCCTTTCCGCCACGCCCGGCAGTGAGTGCGACCAAAAACAATGTGGAGGAGAACGGAAATGAAAAGACGGGAGTTCCTGACCGCTACCGCGGCCGCCGCAGTTCTGAGCCAGATGCCCATCCGCATCGCAGCTGCCCAAGACAAGGTGATCAGATTTTCAATGCCGCAGGACTTCACCAAGGTTTATACCTTTGTGACTGCGGAATATAGCCAAGGACAGCGCGACTACCTGACGCTCGTCAACTTGCAGGGCGGGATTAACGGGCATCAGATCGTCGCCGACGTATCGGATCACGGCAACGATCTTCCGCGGGCGATCGAGGCCTATGAACGGGCGAAGAGCGAAGGCGCAGTGTTGATCGACCCGCTGTCGACACCAGTAGCGCGAGCGCTTGTTCCCCGCGCCCTGGAAGACAAGATCAACCTGATCACCGCGTTCTCGGGTCGCTCCGACGCTGCTGACGGGACGGCGTTCCCTTATGTTCTGCCGCTTTCGCCCAACTACTGGACGCAGGCGGCGCTGCTGATCGACTTCTTTCGGCAAAAGGACGGAGACCTGAACGGCAAAAAGATCTGTTACGTCCATATCGACACGCCGTTCGGCAAAGAACCGCTGCCGATCCTCCAAAAGCTGGCTGAGCAGCAAGGCTTTGAGCTCGTCACCTTCCCCTATACGCCGCCTGGAAACGACCAATCGGCGATATGGCCGCAGGTGCGCCGCGCGCGTCCTGACTGGGTGATGTTCTGGGGCGCGGGGGTTGGTCAAACCACGGCTTTGACAGAGGCCATTCGCAATGGGCTCGACATGTCGCGCTTGTCGTCGAGCGTCTGGATTTCAGAGTCCGACATGGAAGTCGTCGGTGCGGAACAATGCACGGGCGTGTTGAAGGTTGAGCCTTGTGTTTCCGGACGCGAACCGGAGTTGATCCAGGAAATCCTGAAGGAGGTCGTGGAGCCCGACAAAGGTGCAGGACCGGAAGACAAGGTTGGTACCGCCTACTACAACTATGGGGTGATGCTGGCCGCGATTATGGTGGAGGGTGTGCGGAAGGCCTTCGAGAAGGACCCGGATGGTCCGATCTCGGGCGAATGGCTCAACGCCGGCCTGCGGTCCATTTCCGATTTCACGGCGGAAGGATTGATCCCCGCAACGACCATTACGCCAGAAGATCACCAGGGTGGCGGACAGGGGCGCATAGCCCACTGGGACGGTGCGAAGTTCGTGCCAGACACAGACTTCTTTTCCGCAAACCAGGATGTGGTTTGGGAAGAGGTGCGAAAATACTCCGAGGAGTTCAAGAAGACGGGCAAATAGGCTCCTTCAGGTACGGTCGAGCTGAGGCTCGGCCGTACCGGTTTCCTCCAGAGCTTCAGGTCACCAATGACACTGCTTGCGTTGAACAACATCGAGGTCGTCTACGACAGCGTCTTTCTGGCAGTGAAGGGCGTGTCGATCGAGGTGCCGGAAGGTGGGCTCGTCGCGCTTCTGGGTGCGAATGGCGCCGGCAAGAGCACGATCCTGAAGTCTATCAGCGGACTTCTAAAGCCCGAACGTGGTGCCGTCAGCCACGGTCAAATCACGTTCGAAGGAACAGATATCTTGGCGCTTGATCCGCCGGAGCGGGTCCGCCGTGGGCTGGTTCATGTCCTAGAAGGTCGCCGCGTCTTTGAGCACCTGACGCCCGAAGAGAACCTTCTGGCCGCAACCTCTATGCACGGGGATCGCTCTGAAGTCGCAGGGCTGGTCGAGCAGATGTTTCAACTCTTTCCGCGGCTGGCTGAACGAAACAAGTCGAAGGCGGGTTACTTGTCTGGTGGTGAGCAGCAGATGCTGGCGATCGGGCGCGCCTTGATGACCAAGCCGAAGCTGATCCTGCTTGATGAGCCCAGCCTTGGCCTTGCTCCTTTTCTCGTCGATGAGATATTCGATACGATCCGTCGCATCAATGCCGAGCAGAACACAGCGGTGCTTCTTGTCGAGCAGAATGCCGTTGCCGCGCTTGATGTCGCGCAATCCGCTTACCTGATCGAGCAGGGACGCATCGTGATGAGCGGCACAGCAGACGTTCTGAAATCCAATCCGGATATCCAGCAAGCCTATCTCGGGGGTGGCAGTGGCGTCGACTACCATGCCGTGAAGCACTACCGCCGGCGCAAGCGCTGGCTTGCCTGACCCAACATCGTTCGCATTTCAGAAGGTGAGTTCGAGATGCCGAATCCTCTCCGCGCTTACACAGTCTGGAACGTGATCGAGCGCAACGCTCGTGTCCGGCCGGAGCACGCCGCTTTTGTTGGCGATCTAGGTGTTCTCACCCATCGCGACCTGTTGACCAAAGCCCTCGGCCTAACCGCCCAACTAGCGGAGCTTGGCGTTTCACCCGGCGACCGCATCGCAGTTTTGGCCGAAAACCACATACGATTTTACGCGCTGTTGGGAGCCGCGGCCCGTATCGGAGCCATTCTCGTGCCGCTCAATTGGCGGCTGCAGGTGTCTGAACTCAACATCATCGTCGACGACTGCCAGCCAGTTCTGTTGGTGTGCGACGCAGCCACGCGTGATGTGGCAGAGGCACTCGCGGAGGGTGTTGGTCCCCTCCAACTCCTCACGCTTGATCAAGCGGACGGATCCATCAAAGCGCTGGCGCCGGCGACGCCGGGCTCAGGACTTTCTCCAGATCCCGATGCCGATGCTGTGCTGTGCTTGATCTACACGGCGGCCACCGACGGGGTGCCACGTGGCGTGATGCTGACCCATGGCAACATGATCGCGTCTGCCGTCCAGCTTGGTTATGGCCTGAAGCTTGACGACAAGGCAGTGTTTCTCGGCAATCTGCCGCTATTCCATATCATGGCATTGAGCTTCGCGTTTGCGGTCCAATTTGCCGGCGGCGCAACCGTGGTGCGGCCCCGCTTCGACGCGGCTGATGCAGCGCAAGCCATTGCGAAGTACGGAGTGACGATGGCCGGAACTTTTCCGCCCATGCTCGCAGCGCTGCTTGATGCAGCGGAAGAAGGAGGGCATGACCTGTCCACGCTGCGGTTCTGCCTCGGACTTGAAGCACCAGCCACCATCGAGCGCCTAGAAAAAAACTGGCCAAATGCCCGTTTCTGGAGCGGGTTCGGTCAAACGGAAACGTCCGGTTTGGTTTCGCTCGGCCAAGCCCAAGCTATGCCCGGCGCGTCGGGTCAGCCGTCGCCGCTCAGCGACGTTGCGATTGGAGCCGAGGACGGCATGCTGCTTCCAGAAGGTGAAACGGGTGAAATCCTCGTCCGCGGGCCGTTGGTGATGAAGGGCTACTGGAACAGGGCGGCTGAAACCGCCGCGGCGTTCCAGGACGGCTGGCACCACACAGGCGATCTTGGCCGGCTCGAAGGCGGATGGCTCTTTTACCAGGGGCGCAGCGCGAGAAAAACGCTGATCAAAAGCGGCGGCGAGAACGTCTATCCCGCCGAAGTAGAGCAGGTGCTGAAGCAGCATCCCCAAGTCGCGGACGCCGCAGTTTTCGGCGCCCCGGACGAACGCTGGGGGGAGGTGGTTGTCGCCGCAGTTGTTCTAATGGAGGGCGTTCATCCCGACCCCGACGCCTTGCGTGCCTTTGTTGGTTCGCGGATCGCCGCCTACAAGCGACCGAAGCACATCATCTTCCGAAAGCGCCTCCCGCGCAACGCAAACAACGAGTTGGATCGCGCAACGATCGCCAAGCACTTGTCTTCTGGTGCGCTTAACTGACTTGAGTATCACCGCGCCGAATTTGCGCTTATCACTGCGACCGGCATGCTCCTCGAGAGCGAACGCATGGGATCGCTCACAGCAATCGTGAATACGGCTTCAACGGCGAACTCGCGATCAATGAATCCGGCGAGCGCTGGTCATCGGCGCGGTGACCAAAGGCTCACGACTTGACCAAATTCAGCGTCCGCTCATCGCGGTTCCCTGAACACAAGCCGTCCAACGCCCGGCCGAAAAGATCTTCCTTCGGATCGGCCGCTTCGAACAAGGTCATTGACGACCGGAATTTGAGGTCGTCGGGGGAGCCAAAAATATCGATCAACGACTGCGCTTGACCCTCCAAGACCGTCTGGGTGCAGAGGGTCAGGCGCGAGCCCAGCACGTCATGCTGGAGATAGGCGCGGGCCTCGTCGACGGATACGATGCCATAGAATTGCGCAGTGGGAGAATAGCCAAGCCCGCGCAGCTGGGGAAACACGAACCACATCCAGTGGCCTCGCTTCTTGCCTTCTTTTAGCTCCGCCAAGGCGATGTCGAAGACAGGTTCCTGCGCCGCGACGAAGCGCTTTAGATTGTAGGGATCGTCGGCCATGAGGGGGTCCTCTCCTGGCTGCGGACGCCTTTGCGCGTCCGCTCGTCAGCCGGCTCAATCAATGTCCGCGTTTGGTCGCCGAGTTTCTCCCGAGCGACTCTGGCATCGTTCCTAAGGATAGCAGTGGCGGAACGGAAAAGTGAACCCTGTCCCCTGCGGGAACGGTTTGTCCAGGAAAGCCGCTTCGCCTCCTGTAAGCTGCCAACTGGCGTTCGGCCCCAAGCCGTAGCGTTTCGCCAAAATCTCCTTTGGCCAATCATGGCCGAGAGAACTCACATGGGCGCCATTCCAAATCGATAGTGCTAGTCGCGAGCGCGCTGCCTGGAACATCGGAAAGAAGGTCGGCACACCAAGCCTCCGTTCACCCAGAAGCAAATCCAAGCCATTCGTTTTTCCTTGATCGCGAGAGACGCGTTCGGGATAGAGCGTTGTTCGATCTGCCAATCGACAGGAAGCTTCGCGGCTATGACTTGGTCAAGATCAGGATCCGTGAGGTGGTCGGCGGACTCGCTTCGGCGCACGAAGACCTCGATGATCTACAGGGCGACCGGAAACATCGGCGCCATCCAGATCCTGCTTGGTCACTCCAAGATCGAGAACACGGTCCGCTATTTCGGCGTCGACGTCTAGGACGCGCTGCTGCTGGCTGAGCGCACCGAAATCTAGGAGTTCGGCTGCCAGGGATATGGACGCCTCCCGCCACGCTTCGCGATAGCTGCGGAGGACACTTTCTGTGCTGCGGAGCGTGGATTCTCCCCAGTCGCGTTTATGCGCTGTTTACACCGATCGTTTCGATGACACATCGCGCGTTGATGCCTCCGCGCCATAGGTAGGACGCTCCCGACAACACGGAGCGTTCCATGTCCGACATCCTCTACATTGCGCTGGCAGCCGGCTTCTTCGTCGCCGCCGCTGCCTCTGTGCGCCTGCTCGAACGGCTCTGAGGTTTCCGACATGGCTCTCGACCTCATCGTCGGCGGCGCGGTTGCCGCTCTCATCCTCGTCTATCTTGGCTATGCGCTGGCTCGACCGGAACGGTTCTGACCCAGCGCAAGGACATTCTCATGGCCCCCGACATTCTGCAGTTCATCCTCTATGCGGCACTCGTGACCGCGCTCGCATGGCCGCTCGGCCTCTATCTCGCTCACATCTATGAAGGCGGTAGGACCCGGCTATCGCCGCTCCTCGCCCCCGTCGAACGCGGCATCTACAGGCTCGCCGGCATCCGCCCGGACCAGGGCCAGCACTGGACGCGCTATTCGCTGTCCGTGCTCGCACTCAGCCTCGGCTCCTGGGCGCTGCTCTACGCGATCCTGCGACTGCAGCACCTGCTGCCGTTCAACCCGCAGGCGCTCGGCCCCCTTTCGCCAGACCTCGCCTTCAACACGGCTATCTCATTCACGACCAACACCAACTGGCAGGCCTATGGCGGGGAAACGACCATGTCGTACTTCAGCCAGATGGCCGGGCTGACGGTGCAGAACTTCGTCTCAGCCGGCGTTGGCATGGCGGTCTGTGCGGCGATCATCCGTGGCTTCTTCGCCCGCGAGCAAAAGACGCTCGGCAATTTTTGGGTCGACCTGACCCGCTCCGTTCTCTACGTGCTTCTGCCCCTGTCGATCCTGCTGACGCTGTTCCTGGTTTGGCAGGGCGTGCCGCAGAACCTGATGGCCTATGTGACCGCGACGACCGTCGAAGGCGCGCAACAAACGATCAGCCAGGGCCCCGCTGCCTCGCAGATCGCGATCAAGCAGCTCGGCACAAACGGCGGTGGCTTTTGGAACGCGAACTCGTCCGTGCCTTATGAAAACCCAACGCCGCTTTCGAACCTTGCGGAGATGGTTTCGCTCCTGCTTATCCCGGCCGCCTTCTGCTTCATGTTCGGGCGAATGGTGCGCGACACGCGCCAGGGCGTGGCGATCTTCGCGGCCATGGGGCTCCTGTTCCTCGGCGCTCTCGCGCTGACCTATGGTTCGGAAGTCTCCGGCAATCCGGCGTACGCGCAGCTTCCGGTCGAACAAACGGCCGGCAACATGGAGGGCAAGGAAGTCCGCTTCGGCGTCGGCAATTCCACGCTCTGGGCGACCGCCACGACGGCGGCGTCCAACGGCTCGGTCAATTCGATGCACGACTCGTTCATGCCGCTCGGTGCGCTCGCCCCGATGCTCCTGATGCAGATCGGCGAAGTGGTGTTCGGCGGCGTGGGGTCGGGCTTCTACGGCATGCTGTCCTTCGTCGTGCTGACCGTGTTCCTTGCCGGGTTGATGGTCGGGCGCACGCCGGAATACCTCGGCAAGAAGATCGAGGCGCGTGAGGTGAAGCTCGCCGTCATCGCCTTCCTGGTCATGCCGCTCGGCGTGCTGGGGCTCGGTGCGCTCGCCGCCGTGCTGCCGATCTCGCTGTCCTCGCTCCAGGATGCCGGCCCGCACGGACTTTCCGAGATCCTCTACGCCTATTCCTCGGCAACGGGAAACAATGGCTCGGCCTTCGCGGGCTTGGGGGCGGGAGTGCCCTACCACAACACGATGCAGGGCATCGCCATGCTGCTGGGGCGCTTCATCTACATCGTGCCGATGCTGGCGGTCGCCGGGTCGCTGGCGGCCAAAAAGTCGGCGCCGGCATCGTCCGGCACCTTCCCCACGCACGGGCCGCTGTTCGTCACCCTCTTGATCGCCGTGATCCTGATCCTCGGCGGATTGACCTTCTTCCCGGCGCTCGCGCTGGGTCCGATAGCCGAGCACGTCTCGATGCTCGCCGGCGAAACCTTCTGAGGCACTCCCATGCGCAAGAAACCCGATATCTCCCTGTTCGACTGGCGCGTTACCGGTCCCGCGCCGAAAATGGCTTTCACAAAGCTTGATCCGCGCCTGATGGCCAGGAACCCCGTCATGTTCGTCACCCTGGTGGTGGCAGCGCTTTCCACCTTGTTGTTCCTGCGCGATCTTGTCGCCGGAGGTGAGAACGTGGCCCTTACCGGGCAGATCGCCGCCTGGCTCTGGTTCACCGTGTACTTCGCCAATGTCGCCGAAGCGATGGCTGAGGGCCGTGGCAAGGCCCGCGCCGATACACTGCGCGCCACTCAGTCCGAGACGCCTGCGCGCAGGCTTCCCTCGATCGATTCGGACGCGCCTGAAACGGTTTCGAGTCGGTCGCTCAGGCCGGGAGACTTGGTGCTGGTGAAAGTCGACGACATCGTGCCCGCCGACGGCGAGATCATTGAGGGCATCGCCTCCGTCGACGAGAGCGCGATCACCGGCGAATCCGCATCGGTGATCCGCGAGGCGGGCGGCGACCGGTCGGCGGTGACTGGCGGCACGCGAGTCGTGTCGGACTGGATCAAGGTCAAGATCACCTCAAAGCCCGGCGAGAGCTTCCTTGATAGGATGATCGCCATGGTCGAGGGAGCGGAACGCCAGAAGACCCCGAACGAGATTGCGCTCAACATCCTGCTCGCGGGCATGACGATCATCTTCCTGATCGTCGTCGTCACGCTTCAGCCCTTCGTCATCTATTCCGGCGCGTACGTGCCGGTGGTCTTCCTGATCGCACTGCTCGTCACGCTCATCCCGACCACGATCGGCGGCCTCCTGTCTGCCATCGGCATTGCCGGCATGGATCGGCTGGTGAAGGCCAACGTCATCGCCAAATCGGGCCGAGCGGTGGAAGCGGCCGGCGATGTCGACGTGCTTCTTCTCGACAAAACCGGCACGATCACCTTCGGAGCGCGACAGGCCGACGCCTTCGAGCCCTTACAGGGCGTGTCGCAAAAGGAGATGGCGGAGGCCGCGCTGATCGCATCCCTTGCCGACGAGACACCCGAGGGTCGATCGATCGTGGATTTTGCACGCAAGCAGCTCGGCCGGACCCTGGACGGAACGGACGAGGTCGCGGAAGCCATTCCCTTTTCCGCCAACACGCGCATCTCCGGGGCCGACCTGAAGCATGGGTCGACGCTGCGCAAGGGGGCCTCCGATGCGATCCTCGCATGGTGCGGCATCGGCACCACCCCGCAGATCCGCGCCGTCGTCGAAGGCATAGCAAAATCCGGCGGCACCCCTCTGCTGGTCGCCCGCGACAAGCGCGTGCTCGGCGTTATCCAGCTGAAGGACATCGTCAAGCCGGGCATCCGCGAGCGGTTCGCCGAACTGCGGAGGATGGGCGTGCGCACGGTCATGGTTACGGGCGACAATCCGCTGACGGCGGCCGCCATCGCCGCCGAGGCCGGCGTTGACGATTTCCTCGCCGAGGCTACGCCGGAGCGCAAACTGGAGCTGATCCGTAAGGAGCAGGCCGAGGGCAAGCTCGTCGCCATGTGTGGCGACGGGTCGAACGACGCCCCCGCACTTGCCCAGGCCGATGTCGGCGTGGCCATGAACACGGGCACGCCCGCCGCGAAGGAAGCGGGCAACCTGATCGACCTCGATTCGGATCCGACCAAGCTCATTGAGATCGTGCTTGTGGGCAAGCAGTTGCTGATCAGCCGCGGCTCGCTGACGACCTTCTCCGTAGCGAACGACGTGGCGAAATATTTCGCCATCCTGCCGGCCCTGTTCGTGACCGCCTATCCGGCGCTCGGCGTGCTCAACGTCATGGGTCTCGGCAGCCCAGGGAGCGCCATCCTGTCGGCCGTCATCTTCAACGCCCTGATCATCATCGCGTTGATCCCGCTGGCTCTGCGAGGCGTGAAGTACCAGCCGGCGACGGCTGTAACACTCCTGCGCCACAACCTTCTCGTCTATGGCCTTGGCGGCCTTATCGTTCCCTTCATCGGCATCAAGGCGATCGACCTGATTGTCAACGCCGCTGGCATCGTATGAGGTGACACAATGCTTTCCGAACTCAGACCCGCTCTGACCCTTCTCGCCCTATTCACGCTGCTCACCGGAGTAGCCTATCCGCTGGCGATGACGGGCGCCGCGCAGGCGCTCTTCCCGAACGAGGCGAATGGCAGCCTGGTCGAGCGCGACGGCCGGATCATCGGCTCCTCGCTAATCGGCCAGTCCTTCTCGGGCGAAGCCTATTTCCACGGACGCCCCTCAGCTGCCGGAACCGACAGCTACGATGCCGCTTCCACCGGCGGCAGCAATCTCGGGCCGACATCGAAGATACTGATCGAACGTGTGACGGCAGATGCGAAGCGGGTCAGTGCTGCGAACGGCGGCGCGTCGGTCCCCATCGATCTCGTCACCACGTCCGGCAGCGGTCTCGACCCGCACATCTCGCCGGCGGCTGCAATCCTGCAGGTCGAGCGCGTCGCCGCCGCGCGAGATGCAGATCGGGCTGCGGTCCGCGCGCTGGTCACCGAGCATATCGAGAACCGGACGCTCGGCGTGCTGGGCGAGCCGCGCGTCAATGTGCTGCTGCTCAATCTCGCGCTTGACGAACGCATTCCGGTCGCTGATTGACGATGGAAAAGGAAAGCCGCCCCGAACCCGAGGCACTCCTGGCGGAAGCCGCGAAGGAGGGGCGCGGGCGGCTGAAGATCTTTCTGGGTGCTGCCCCTGGCGTCGGCAAGACCTATGCGATGCTGGAGGCCGCGCAGCGACGTGGGGCGGACGGTCTCGACGTCGTGGTCGGTGTCGTTGAGGCGCATGGCCGGAGTGAGACTGAGCGGCTTGTCGCAGGCTTGGAGGTCGTTCCGCGGGCGCAAATTCCTTATGGCGGGCGCCTGCTCGCTGAAATGGACCTCGATCGCATCATCGCCCGGCACCCGCGACTGGTTCTCGTGGACGAACTGGCCCACACCAACGTGCCGGGCAGCCGACATGAAAAACGCTGGCAGGACGTGGAAGAGCTTCTGGCAACAGGGATCGATGTCTATTCGACGCTGAACATTCAGCACCTCGAAAGCCTCAACGACGTCGTCGCCCGGATCGCCCGGGTGAAGGTGCGGGAGACGATCCCGGACAAGGTCCTGGAACTCGCCGACGACATCGAACTGATCGACCTGCCGCCGGACGAACTCATCGAGCGGCTGCGGGAAGGCAAGGTCTACATCCAGGATCAGATTGCACGCGCGATCCAGAATTTCTTCTCCAAGGGCAACTTGACTGCCCTCCGGGAACTCGCGATGCGTGTCGCCGCCGATCGGGTCGATGCACAGATGACGGCCCACATGAAGAGCCATGCGATCCCCGGCCCGTGGCCAGCGCAGGATCGGGTGCTCGTCTGCGTCAACGAGGCGCCCGTCTCCAAGGCACTCGTCCGAGCTGCAAAACGCATGGCCGAGCGGTCGCGGACGGACTGGGTTGCGGCGTGCGTTACGACACCGGCATCCGAGCACCTCTCGGATGCTGCCAAGGATTCGATCGCCGAGACCCTGCGGCTCGCCGAGTCCTTGGGAGCAGACATCTCGACCATCAACGCCGAGAGCCATGTCGCCGACGAGATTCTTACCTTCGCCCGCAGCCGCAACGTCTCGCGCATCGTGCTCGGACGCCCACGGCCGCGTCTATTCACGGCTTGGTTCACGCGCGAGACGGTCGCCGAGGAGATCATCCGCAAGGCCGACGATTTCGAGGTGACGATCGTTTCGGCCGATCCGGGGGAAGCCAGGAAGGCTGCGATCCGTGGTGCCGTCCTCGCTCCTGAGCGCGATCCGAAGGCCTATTTCTGGTCGGTTGCCGCTGTCGCGGCCGCCACCGTCATTGCGATTTTCGTCAATCGCGTCTTTCCGGTCGAAAGTCTGTCGCTCTTCTTCCTGGTGGCTGTGCTGGGGGTTGCCGCCCGCTTCGGTCTGTGGCCCTCGATCTTCGCCAGCGGGCTGGCCTTCCTCAGCTACAACTTTTTCCTCACTGAGCCGTTCTTCACCTTCGAGATCGCCAACCAGGATCTGGTGCTGACGCTCTTCCTGTTTCTGGCTGTGGCGGTCGTGACAGGCAATCTCGCAGCGCGCCTGCGCGACCAGGCGCGGGCTCAGCGCGCGATCGCCAAACGAACGGCGAACCTGTTCGACTTCTCGCGCAAGGTCGCAAGTGTCGCCTCGCTGGACGACGTGGTCTGGGCGGCAGTGACCCACGTCGCATCGACGATGCAGTGCTCGTCGATGATCCTCATGCCGGATGCCTCGGGCCAGCTTGCGATCGTGGGGGGCATGCCGCCCGAGGACCATCTTGAACCGCGCGACCGCGGCGCGGCGGAGTGGGCGTGGGACAAGCGCGAGCCGGCGGGCTGGTCGTCGCAGACCCTGCCGTCGGCAAGCTGGCTGTTTCTGCCGATGAAGAGCGCGGACCGTATTCACGGACTGCTGGGCGTCCAGTTCGGCGCGCGCCAATACATCAACACGGAGGAGCGGCGGCTGCTGGACTCCCTGGTTGACCAGGTCGGTCTCGCCATCGAGCGCACCAAGCTCGCGTCCGACATGGAGCAGACGCGCCTGCTGGCGGAGACCGAGAGCCTGCGTGCTGCACTGCTCTCCTCCGTCAGCCATGATCTGAGAACCCCGCTGGTCTCGATCATCGGCGCTGCGACCACGCTGGTCGACGCGGACGAGGCGCTGGGCACCTCCGGCCGCCGGAGCATGGCCGAGACGATCCGTGACGAGGGCGAGCGGCTCAACCGCTACGTCCAGAACCTTCTCGACATGACCCGTCTCGGCTATGGTGCACTGAAGGTGGCCCGGCAACCTGTCGATCTGCGCGAGGTGGTGGGCCGGGCCTTGCGGCGGCTGGATCGCGATCTCGCCGGACATCGGATTGTCCGAGACCTGCCGGCTTCCTTGCGCGAGGTGTCCGGCGATGCCGGCCTTCTGGAGCAGGTGGTAGCGAACATTCTCGACAATGCCGCGAAATACGCGCCACGGGGTTCGCAGGTGACCCTGTCGGCCGACTCGAGCGGCGATGCCGTCACGCTGACCATAACGGACGAAGGCCCAGGCATTCCCGAGAGCGACCGCCCGCATGTCTTCGACATGTTCTTCCGCGTCCGCGCGGGCGACGGCCAGCCGGGCGGCACTGGTCTCGGCCTTGCCATTGCCAAGGGGATCATCGACGCGCATGGCGGAACGATCCGCGCCGAGGCGGCGCAGAAGGATGGCAGCGGGACGCGCATCGTCTTGACCCTTCCCACCGCTGCACTATCCGGCGCGCCCGTATGAAGACTGGCCGTATTCTCCTGATCGAGGACGACCCGGGCATCCGGAAGTTTCTGCGCGTGGCGCTGGAGGCGCAAGGCTTCACGATGGAGGAGGAGGCGTCCGGCAGGAGTGGGATCGCCAAGGCGGCGACCGCTCAGCCCGATCTCGTCGTGCTCGACCTCGGTTTGCCCGACTTGGACGGCAAGGCGGTGATCGCGAGAATTCGGGAGTGGTCGCAGGTGCCTATTCTGATCCTCTCCGTCCGCCAGGCCGAGGAGGAGAAGGTCGCAGCTCTCGATGCGGGGGCCAACGATTACGTCGTTAAGCCCTTCGGCATCGCGGAAATGCTGGCACGCGTCAGGGCGCTGCTTCGATCCGCATCGGGGGGCGCGGCGCCCGAAACGGAAATCGTACGCGGCGACCTCTGCATCGATCTCGCCAGCCATGAGGTCGTGCTTGCAGGGGATCCGCTCAAGCTCACGCGCAAGGAGTTCGACCTTCTCGCGCTGCTCGCCCGCAACGCCGGACGCATCCTCACTCATCGTCAACTGCTCGCCGACATCTGGGGACCGGCCCACGAACACGACCTCCAGTACCTGCGCGTCTTCATCGGCCGCCTTCGCGCCAAGCTCGGCGACGACCCGGCCGCGCCAAGGTTCATCCTAAACGAGCCGGGAGTGGGATACCGATTTCTGGACTAGCGGATCGCTCAGGACATTTGTCGGGCAAACGGCAGCTTGTTCAGTCTCGCCACCGTAAGCTAGAATCCTCCAGGCTACCGGCCGCCTCTTTCGAAAGCGCGGTTTCGAAGCGGTGACAGTGGAAAAGCCATGGCAATACCGGCCAGATCGAAACCATGTGAGAAGGTCGGTCCGATGGCTAGGGCAGCCCCGGCGAAGGCTGCAAGGATGCCGCTCCACTGACCAGCCCCCCAGCGGCATTCGGTGCATGATCGACAAGATTAGCACAAGAAGGATCGGCCATAGGTAGGCGATCACGTTTGCCTCGGCAGGCCCAATCCGGGGCATGGCCAAAAGGTAGAGGATGTTGTGATCTGCAGGCCTGCCGCGACGAGCAAGATCGTCATTGGCGAGGTGCGAACGAACGCGCCCATGCAGCCAGATGCCAAGGCCGGAATGATGGAAACGCAGAAGCCCACAGGCGCGGCCAGGGACAGAACGAGGAACGGGGGAGCGGGCTGCGCCCAGGTTGCCAACGTCGGCCACGTGGCCCAGAGCACCACAGCCCCGAGGGCGAGCGAAGCCGCTAGCGCTTTCGGTCCGAACCGTGGCAGCCTGACCAACTCCAGCCAAGAGCGAAGAACCGCGATCATGCCCGTAAGTCCTCTTTAATCAACTTGTTGTCTCAGACACTGATGTACACGGCGAACAGCCGAACATAAGCTGCATAATTTAGGAGTTTTAGCGCGGGTTGCTAAGTGCCCGCGACGAACTCGGCGGCCACAGCTGCATCTACCGCATTACCGCCCTGCCCAAGCATCTCCATGGCAGCCTCAGCGCTCTCCAGACGACCTGCTGAAACAGCGCCCTGTCGTCCCGCAACTCCCGTCTTGCTTACGATTTGCCTCGACTGGTTCAAAAGTCTCTCCTAACCGAGTGCTCGGCGCTGAACGTGATGGCTGGCGTATGCTCCGTTAGCAATTACTGCAGAACCAGGCGAGTGGACTAGTCACGTACGAAAGAAGCGTTCGCAAGCGGGCGAACGAGCAGGCTGTGAGGTGCGTGCAGATAACCACGGCCGAAATCCTCTGCGCTCCCGGACGTTGACTTAAGCCAGCTCGTCCCAAGTTTGGAATTGCTTTCAGCGACGCCGTCAAGGGCGTGACCCGAAGAGGTCGGTCTCGACCGAGGTGCTCGCGTTCCATGAGGCGCTTACAGTTTAACGGCACCGAAACTCCCTCTCGCCGTGACGCGGACGGACAAGACTTACTGCGCAGAACCACCAAGACTCGCAGGCAAATTTCTGTATCCTTGTCCTCAGAACCTTGAGTGCGCCAAGACGATCTGGCAGCCAACAAGAAAGGTCGGGGAATGAAGTACGTCGTCGATACGGTCGGCGGCCCCACAGGCGGAGACGCCTGGCAAGCCGCTGTCACAGCCGCCTATTTTCCGCTCGACACCGAGTATCGCAACCGTCATGAATTCCGCGGTTCGCTGGATATCTATGCGCTGGGCACTGTCAGTGTCTCGCGCATGCTGTGCGATGGGGTGCACTACCGCCGCCATCGCAGGCACTTCCTCAACGAGCAGGATTCCAGCCTGCTGATCACCATTCCGGAAGTCAGTGAGGTCAACTTTTCTCAAGGCTCGCGCAGTGTGCGCTGTGAGCCGGGCTCGTTTCTGGTTGAGCGTGGCGACGCGCCTTATGAGTTCTGGCACGGTCGGGCCAACGCGCTCTGGGTGCTGAAGGTGCCGACGGCCAGCGTCCGCTCGCGCATCGGGTCGGCCGATCGCCTGAGCGCTCTCTCCTTCGACGCCACGCAAGGTGTCGCTGCGCTCTTCCTCGACACGGTGCGCACCACGATCGTCCATATCGACGCCATTGACGATGCTGCGCGCGAAATGATGGGCCGGCACCTCCTTGAGATGCTCTGCCTTTCAGTGGTCTCGGATGACCGCGTGCTGGACAGCAGCGTGTCTTCGGTGCGCGCCGGGCACCTGCAGCGTGCTCAGCAATTCATCTGCGACAACCTGAAGAACAGCGAGCTCAATCCGCAAGCGGTGGCGGAGGCGTGCGGCATCTCGCTGCGCTACTTGCAGGGGCTGTTCAAGGACGCAGAGAAGTCGATCAACGGGTTCATCCGCGACAACCGACTCGATCGCTGCGCGGAAGACCTCTCGATGGTCTCTGATGGCCGCACCATCGCAGAAGTCGCATATCGGTGGGGGTTCGCCGACCAGTCGCAATTCTGCAAGCACTATCGTACCCGCTTCGGCTGCTCGCCCACCGAAACCCGGCGGCAGGCCATTGAGCGGGCGGGCAGGTCGCCCCAGCGGCGCGGGCACTAGAGCGCATACCCGATCATCCGAACGAACGCCGCAACCTGGACTTGCGGCGAGGGCGGACGCGTGTCCGCTCGTGAATTACCTTGCGAGGAACAGCATGACGAAGACCAGAGTGGCCGTGGATGTCGGGGGGACCTTCACCGACATCTGCATCATGGACGAGGAGACCGGCGCGATCCGGATCGAGAAAACGGCGTCGACGCCGCATGATCCGATGCAGGCGATCATGAACGGCATCGAGCAGGGGCGGATCGACCTCCCTGACGTTTCCATGTTCTCGCATGGGACGACGGTGGCGACCAACGCCCTGATCACGCGCCGCTTGCCGCGCGCCGCCATGGTCTGCACGGAAGGTTTCCGCGACGTGGTGGAGATCCGCCGCGCCAACAAGGAGGACCTCTGGGACACCTACAAGGACGTCGCGAAGCCTTATATCCCGCGCCGCGATCGGCTGACCGTGCGCGAGCGCGTCGACGCCACCGGTGCAATTTTGCAGTCCCTGAACGAAGACGATGCCCGCCGCGTCGCCGAGGTGCTGAAGAAGCGCGAGGTGAAGGCAGTCGCAGTCTGCTTCATGAATTCCTACGTCAACGGCGCAAACGAGCGGCGCATGCGCGAGATCCTCGCTGAGGTCCTACCGGATGTGCCGGTCTCGGTGTCGTCGGAGGTCATGCCAGAAATCTTCGAGCACGAACGTTTCTCGACGACCATGGCGAACGCAGTCTGCGCGCCAGTCGTCGTCAACTACGTCTCGCGTCTCGGCGAGAAGCTGGCCGATGCCGGCTATAAACGCGATCTTCTGCTGCTTCATTCCGGCGGCGGCGTGATGACGCCCGCCAGCGTCCGGGATTTCTCGGCGCGCCTCGCCGGCTCCGGCATCGCGGCTGGCGCCATTGCCAGCCGCTTTATCGGTAATCTCTGCGGCTTTCCCAATTCCATCGGCTTCGATATGGGCGGCACGTCGACCGACGTGTCGCTGGCCTATGCCGGTGAGCCCCGCATTACCAAGGACTGGTACATCGAATACGGCTACCCGATCCGCTTTCCGTCAATCGAGGTACTGACCATAGGTGCCGGAGGCGGCTCGCTCGCTTGGCAGGACGAGGGCGGCTCGCTACGGAACGGTCCGCAATCGGCCGGAGCACATCCGGGCCCTGCCTGCTACAAGAACGGCAACAAGACCGCGACCAATACGGACGCCAATGTCGTGCTCGGCCGCCTCGGCACCAGTCTTGCCGGCGGCAAGATCACGCTCGATCCTTCCCTGGCAAGGGAAGCGGTACACGACACTGTTGCAGCCCCGTTCGGCATGGAACTGCACGAGGCGGCGGAAGCCATCGTCTCTGTCGCCAATGCCAACATGGCCAATGCCGTGCGACTTCTGTCGATCAGCCGCGGCTACGACCCACGCGACTTTGCGCTGGTGGCCTTCGGCGGTGCTGGCGCCCTGCATGGCGCGGCGGTCGCGAAGGAGTTGTCCATCCCGACCGTGATTGTACCGCCGAACCCGGGCGTCACCTCTGCTCTTGGTTGTCTGCTGGTTGATGTCCAGCACGACTTCTCCGACAGCTTCATGGCCGATGCCTCGAGTGTCGCGCCGGAGGACATGGAGGGCGCCTTTGGACGCATGGAAGCACAGGCCGTTGAGCGGCTGACGCATGAGGGTGTTGCGGAAGCCGACATGGCGCTGCAGCGCAGCGTCGAGATGATGTACCAGGGTCAGTGGCGCGCGCTTTCGGTGCCCGCCCCAGCGAAGGTCGAGAGCGTCTCGGCGCTGGTCGACGCCTTCCATGCCGAGCATGAGCGCGAGTTCAACTTCCGCCGCGAGGATGCCCCGGTCTCGATCTTCCGCGTCGCGGTCAAGGCCGTTGGCATCGTGCCGAAGGCCGATCTGCCGAAGCACCAAGTCAGCGCCCATACGCCTCAGACCGTCGGCCGCCGCGAGGTCTGGTTCGAGGGCAGGGCGCACGATGCGGCGCTCTACCAGCGCGATGATCTCAAGGCGGGCGCGACTTTCAGCGGCCCCGCGATCGTCGAGCAGTTTGATTCCACCACCGTGGTGCCGCCGGGCATGGCGGCGTCGGTTGACGCCTTCATGAACATCCTCATCACGACGAAAGGCTGACGCCATGAACCAGACACCAGAGACCGGCAAGAGCCTCGACCCCGTGACGTTCGAGGTCCTGAAGAACTCTTTTATCACCACCGTCGACCAGATGGCCGAGCAGATGCTGCGCACCTGCTATTCCTTCGTCATCTACAACCGAGATTTTTCCAACGCGCTGCACGACGCGGAGGGAAACTCGATCGCCCAGGGCAACTACGACATCGCGGTTCACGTCGGAACGCTCCACAACACCTGCAAGGAGGTCATCCGTCACTTCGAAGGCGACATGGCGCCGGGCGATGTTTACGCCATCAATGACCCCTATGCCGGCGGCACGCATTTCTCCGACGTGCGCCTCGTCAGGCCGATTTTCGACGAGGACAAGCTGATCGGCTTTTCACAGTCGAACGGCCACTGGTCGGATCTTGGTGGTTCCGTGCCGGGCTCGTTCGACGTGACGGCACGCGATATGTTCCGCGAGGGCATGCGCATCACGCCGGTCAGGCTCTTCCACAAAGGCCGCTTCTGTTCCGACGTCGCCAACCTGATCGCAGCCCAGACTCGCGATCCGGCCTCGATCATCGGCGACATCCACTCTCAGGCGCAGGCGACGCATGTGGCCGAACGCGAGATCCTGCGGCTGGTGCGGAAGTATGGTCGCGACCAGGTCACGCGCGGCATGGAGGAGGTGCAGGACTACGTCGAGCGCGCGGTGCGCAAACGCATCGCCGAACTGCCGGACGGCACCTGGGAGACGGTGGACTATATCGATCGCGATCCGACGGGCGGGGAGGGCATGATCCCGATCCGCATCAAGATGACGATCAAGGGCGACGAGATCACCTACGACTTCACCGGCAGCCATCCGACTATCGGCTCGATGTACAACTCGGCACCCGGAGCGACCTTCTCGGCCGTCGTCGCTGGCACCAAGACCTTCTTTCCGGACTTGCCCCTCAACAGCGGTTTCTACCGGATGATCAAGGTGACCGCGCCGAAGAACAGCGTGGTGAGTGCAGAGTGGCCGGTGGCTGTCACTGGCTTTCTGATGCCCTTCGAAAAGATCATGAACGCAATCTTCGAGATGTGGTCGAAAATCATGCCGGAGCGCGCGATCGCCTGCGCCTTCAACCTCGAGTATCTGCTCGCCGGCGGGCGAGATGCGCGTAAGCCCGAAAAGCCGATCTTCATGTTCTACGAGTGGCTGCCGGGGGGCTGGGGCGGGCGCAACGGCAAGGATGGCGCTGACGTCACCACAGCCTGCTTCGGGACCGGCTTGATGTCGCAGCCCAACGAGGGCAACGAGCGTGTCAACCCGACCCGCACCACCGAGTTCCAGATCAAGCAGGATTCTGCTGGGCCCGGCAAATGGCGGGGCGGTGTAGGCGTCCAAAAGACCTCGCTGCTGCTGGAGGCCGAGGGTGCCGTCATGTCCTACATCTGCGACCGCGAGCGCGCCGTCGTCTGGGGTGTCGAGGGCGGCCTTCCCTCCATGCCGCACGGGCTGACGCTGAAGCGCGCCGGCTCGGATGAGCCGACCTGGCTAGGCTCGGTCTTCTCCGACCATCCCGTCCATACCGGCGACGAGTTCGCACGGCCGACGGCTGGCGGCGGCGGCTTCGGCGATCCCCTGGAGCGCGATCCGAAGAAGGTTATGGAGGACGTGATCGACGACTATGTCTCCGTCGCTCGAGCCGCGGTGGACTATGGTGTCGTCATCCGGGAGATCGACCGCGACCTCTGCGCCTTCGAGATCGATGAAGCCGCGACCGAGGCGAAACGCGCGGAAATCCGCGCCGCACGCACAGACTGGGCACGGAGCGACCCGCAAGAGGTATCGCGCAGGTATAAGGCTGGCGAGATCGATGCGCTCGACGCCATTCGGCAGTACGCCACCATTCTCGACTGGGAGACTGGTGAAGTGCTGCCAAAGACTACGGAGCAGTTCCGCGAAAGCTACGAGAAACGCACCATCGCGCATTGGAGCTGAGTAGCCCGATCTCGTGACGCCCACGGTCGCGAACAGGCTATCAGTTTTTTCGATATATCATTCGCAGAACTACTATTTCACAGGCGTCATATGCTGAGCAAAGATGATGCTGCAGTGCCGCAACAAGACGGCAGCTTCAAGGGTGAAGATCGATGTCGCAAAGCGTGGAACGGCAGTTTGCCGTTGCCGACAGCATTGATGCGGCTCTGTCTGCGCGACGCAGTGGAGCAGCGGTGCTGGCGGGTGGGACCTGGATGATGCGCGACCCGCGTCGGGGTCACGACTTGCCAGATGCGGTCGTGGTGCTTTCCGGGCTGTCAGGCATGACGGACATCGCCATCGATCCCGATGAAGTCGTGGTAGGTGCGTCCGTTACCCATGAAGCCTTGGCCGACGCCCTCAGGGGATCGGCCGGCTTCGAAGGCGTAGTCGTCGCGGCGGAAGGGGCAGCTAACCCTGCCATCCGCCGCGTTGCCACGGTCGGCGGCAATCTCTGCACGCCGGACTTTTCCGCCGCCGATCTCGTGCCAGCCTTCCTCGCGTATGGCGCGATGGTGGAACTTGCCACTCCGGAGCGCACGCTGATCTTGAACATGGCCGAATTTCTGAAGCAGCGACGCGAGCTGCTCAGAACTGCTATTCTCACCCGCATTCACCTCCGCCGCGACGTTGCTGCAAGCGCTCATGCGCGGCTACCCCTGCGCAAGGCAGGCGACTACCCCGTGGCTATCGTGTCGGTGGCGGTGGACGGCGAAGGTGCGATCCGCATCGCCGTCGGCTCGGTGGAAGAGCAGGCGCGGCGCTGGACGTCGCTTGAGAACGCGCTGACCCGCTTGCCCGGGCTGCCGGCTTCTCCTGAAAGGGCGGCTGAGCTCGCCCGCGAACACATGGATTTCAGTGGGCGTGACGGCGTCGAGGCGGAGGGCTGGTATCGCTGCCAGGTGCTGCCTGCGCTGGTGCGGCGCGCGTTTGCGTGCTTGCCGAAGCTGGAGACCCGCGCATGAGCGTAACCTTCCGCCTGAACGGCCAGACCACCCGCTTCCACGACGATCCGATGACCCCGCTGATTGACGTCTTGCGGCGCGAAAAATTTTTGACTGGAGCCAAGCCCGTCTGCCGCGAAGGCTTCTGCGGTGCCTGCACCGTCCAAGTCGACGGCGAGGCGCAGATGGCCTGCCTGAAGCCGATGGGGCTCCTGGACGGGCGCGAGGTCACCACCATCGAAGGGCTGGGCAACGGGCGCGAGCCGCTTCATCCGCTTCAGGTAGCCTTTGCCGCGGCGGACGTCGTCCAGTGCGGCATGTGCTTTCCCGGCATGGTGATGGCGCTGTCTGCCTTTGTGCGCGATCACCCTGAAGCCGATCGGACGGCGATCAAAACAGCGATGGTCGGCAACATCTGCCGCTGCACCGGCTATGAGCGCATCATAGATGCCGTTGTGGACCACCTGAAGGATGGTGCCGCGCCTAAAGCGGAGCTCGCCGATGTCTGACGTGCTTTCACCCGAAGCCTCAACGGTGATGAACCTGCCGCGCCGGGATGCACAGGACAAGCTCCGCGGGCGCACGAAATACACTGTCGACCGGGCGCGGCCAGATACGCTGCATGCGGCGGTACTGCGCTCCACCCTCGCTGCTGGACGGATCAGGAAACTGGACGTCTCTGCTGTCTGGGATTGCGAGGGCGTACGAGGCGTCGTCACCGGCCAGGACGCGCCCGGCCTCTACGGGATAGGCATCGCCGACCATCCTTTACTGGCTGTCGATACGATCCGCTACCATGGCGAGCCGATCGTCGCGATCGCGGCCGATACCGAGGCGTTAGCGCGCGCGGCACTCAAGGCAATCGTGATCGAGATCGAGCCGCTTCCCGCAGTTCAGACAATGGCCGATGCGCTCGCGCCCGAGGCGCGGCTGATCCATGAGGACTGGCGCAGCTACGACCTGCTGTTCGAGGGAGGCGCCCGTTCGGGTAACATCGCCTGGGAAGCGAAATCAAGCCGGGGCGATGTGGACGCAGCCTTCGCGCGTCCCGACGTAAAGGTCGTGGAAAGCAGCATCGGTGTCGGCCGCCAGAGCCATGTCCCGCTCGAGCCACGGGTTGCGATCGGCTCCTGGGAGAACGGGCGCGCTCACCTTCAAACCTCAACGCAGGTGCCGTGGACGGTGCGCAACGTCACCGGCCGTGTCATGCAGCTGCCTCCCGGCCATGTCCGCGTGACGGTTCCACCCGTCGGCGGTGGCTTTGGCCTTAAATTCGATGCCTCAATCGAGCCGATCACGGCCGTTCTCGCCAAGATGACTGGTCGCGATGTCATCCTGGAAAACACGCGCCAGGAAGAAATGGCGACCTGCCTTTGCCGCGAGAACGCCGAAATCGTGATCCGCTCGGCCGTGACACCCGATGGGGAGATCGTTGGGCGCGAGGCAGTTGTGCTGATGGATGCCGGCGCCTATGGCGGTGAGCAGGTGTTTCTTACCACGATGACCTCGCACACGCTTGGCGGAAATTATCGTGTCGGCGCCATCCGTATCGTCAGCCGCGCGGTTTATACCAATACTCCACCCAACGGAGCCTTCCGCGCCTGCAACGGCGTCTACAACACTTTCGCGCTGGAGCGGCACACCGACGAGATCTGCGCGAAGATGGGATTTGATCCCGTCGAGTTCCGCAAAAGGAACGTGCTGGGCGATGGCGACCTCGGTCCGACCGGCCAGGTTTTCGAAGATGATGTGCTCCATCCGATGCTCCAACGCATGGACGCGCTTCGGGAAAAGACCGGCACCGTCGAACATCTTGCAGACGGGCGGCTCTATGGCAAAGCAACGACGGTCGGGACCTGGTTTGTGTTCGTCGGCCCCTCGGCCGCCACCGTGAATCTCAACGCCGATGGCAGCGCCACGCTGGTGACGTCGGGGGTGGAGATCGGCTCAGGCACCATGGTGCAGGCGCTGCCGCAGATCGTGGCCGGCCAGCTTGGCTTGGATCCCAACCAGGTAATCGTGCGCGAAGCCGACACCGACGCCGCCGGCCTTGATGCGGGGGTTGGCGGCGGGCGCACCACGGTGTCAATCGGCGCCGCAAGTGTCGCCGCCTGTGCCGACGTGCGCGAAAAGATGCTGCGGACCGCAGGCGAGATGCTGCAAACCAAGCCCGAGGATCTGGTTCTCGCCAACGGGCGCGTCGAGATCGCCGGCCGGCCTGGTTCGGGCACCACAATTCCCGCAGTCGTCGCGCATGCGCAAGCCACCACCGGCCCGATCAGCGGCAGTGGATCATTCACCGCCAAGAACACGCCGGCCATGAGCGGCTGTGCCGCGGGCCATTTCGTTGACGCGCTTGATATACCCGTTTTCGTTGTCCACGAGGCGGAAGTTGCAGTCGACCCGGATACCGGCCATGTCGAAGTGCTTGCTTATCGCGTAGTGCAGGATGTCGGCCGCGCTTTGAACCCGCGCGCGATCCATAGCCAAATTCAGGGAGGCGTGGTGCAGGGCCTCGGTTATGCGCTACACGAAGAGGTGACGATCACCGCCGACGGACGCATCGCGCAGGACAGTTTTGAAGCTTACCGCGTGCCGCTCGCAGGCGACGTCGTGCCGGTCGCGATCGACCTATACGAAGGCGCGCCTTCCATGGGACCGCTTGGCACCAAGGGCGCCGGCGAAGTCCCGATCCTGGCCGTGGGCGCGGCTATTGGATGCGCTGTCGCGAACGCCATCGGCAAGCCGGTTGACAAGCTGCCGCTCACGCCGCCGCGTGTTTTGCGTCTGCTGCGTGGACGCGAACCAAAACCCGTTTACCTGCACATCGCGCCAAGCTGGACGCAGAATACGCTGGGCTGATGCCCGGCCGCACAATCAACGGACATTCAACGATGGTCACGCTCAATTGCGACATGGGTGAAAGCTATGGAAACTGGCGCTTCGGCGACGATGCCGGCATCATGCCGCATGTCGACTGCGCCAACATCGCCTGTGGCTTTCATGCCTCCGACCCATGGACGATGCTGAAGACGGTGCGGCTGGCAAAGTCGCTCGGCAAGGCGATCGGCGCCCACCCGGGCCTGCCGGACCGCGAAGGTTTTGGCCGCCGCGAAATGAAGCTGCAGCCGGAGGAGCTGACGGCTGCCTTCCTATATCAGATCGGTGCGCTCTCGGGCCTGCTCAGGGCGGAGGGGCTTGAACTCGCACATGTGAAGCCGCACGGGATCATCTATGGCATGGCCGCGCGCGACATGGACAGCGCCCGCGCCATCGCGGCTGCAGTGAAGCCGTTCGGCGTGCCGATCTTCGGCATGGCCGGCACCTGCCATCAGACAGCCGCCGCCGAACTCGAAGTGCCCTTCCTCGGTGAATTCTTCCCGGACCTGACCTACGCTCCGGACGGCAGCCTGATCATTCCGCGACAACAGTCTGCCATCGACCTAGAAGCCGCCGAAGAGCGCATGAGCCGCGCCCTGACAGCCGGCGAGCTCGTTGCAACCGACGGCACCATCCGCAAGGTGGATTTTCAGACAGTTTGCATTCATTCCGATCCGCCGAACGCCCGCGACGTCGCGGCGACGATGCGTCGGGTTATCGATGTCCATTCTTGAGACCGAGACTCCTACGATCATGATACCCCTGACTGAAAAGCTTCTCACCATCGACGACCTGCGCAAAACCAGGAGGAGGTAATTGAGGCGGCCAATGCGACGCCCTATGGTCTCGCTGGCTATTTCTTCACGCGCGACATCGACCGGATGTTTAGAGTCGCGGACGCACTGGAAACGGGCATGATCGGCATCAACGAAGGCTTGATCTCCAACGCGGTCTCGCCTTTGGCGGGTCAAGGAAAGCGGGCTCGGACGCGAAGGATCTACCCACGGGATTGAGGAATATCTCGAACTCAAGACACTCACTATCAGCTCCAGCACCTAAGAAGGCTATCATGGACACGCTTTCCAACTCGCTCGCGGCAGCGGATATCGCCAACACGCTGCATCCCTACACGAACCTGCGCCAGCACGAGAAAGCCGGGCCGATTGTGATTTCGCGGGGGGACGGTATCC
>NZ_JAGIYY010000006.1 GCF_017813335.1 Tianweitania sediminis
CACGCTGGAGCGGCTGACAAGCGCTGTCGCAGCAGAGGGGCTGAAATGACCAAAGTCACCGCAGAACCAGTGGTTCATATCGACGACGATCGGTTCAAGGTCACTGAATGGCGTTTCGCGCCGGGTGCAGAGACCGGGTGGCACATCCATGGCCACGACTACGTAATCGTGCCGCTGACAGACGGTGCCCTTGGCCTGGAGGGACCGGATGGCAAGAGAAAGCAGGCGAAGCTCACGCAAGGAGTACCCTATTCGCGCCGTACAGGCGTTGCGCACAACGTCATCAACGACGCCGACACGCCGCTCGCCTTCCTCGAAGTCGAAGTGGTTGAAGGTGGCGACCTCTCCGCACGGCGGCTGGCCGTACTCGATCGTTTCATGACTGCATGGAACGAGCGCGATGTCGACGCGCTGATGGCCTGCATGGCCGAAAACTGCGCTTTCAACAGCTCGGCTGGGCCCGATGCGGAGGGCAGGCGACATACTGGTCGCGAGGCGGTGCGCGCATCCTACACAGCCTTGTTCGAAGCGTTTCCGCAGGCCACTTGGACAAACGATCGCCATACGGTCATGGGCGAGACCGGTCTGTCATCCTGGCGCTTCGTAGGCACCAACACCAGCGGCCAGACAGTGGAAGTCGACGGTTGCGATATCTTTTCCTTCGACGGCGCGTTGATCTCGCTGAAGGACTCCTATCGAAAAGCGCGAGGATAGACCCTTCCACCCGAACCAAGACCAGGGCGGCGACAAGGCCGCCCTTTTTTGTCAGGTCTGGCGGTCTTCCCCCGGGCTGCGGTAGCTATCCAAAGCTTATACTTCAAACAACAAAGAACCCGGCTGCCGAGCGACAACCGGATCCTGCGCAACATCGGTTTCGGACGAGCCGGCACCGTGTTTTGAAAGCTACTTCAGGATCGCTTCCATCGGAACCGGCTCGGAAAGCGTCCATTCGCCCACCACACCCGGCTTACCCTTGTCGACGTTGACGACGAGGTACCGTGCGTTCGCCTGGTGATGCAACTCCGAGGTGAAGGTGCGCGGTCCAAAAAGGGTAGGCTCATCTTTCATCTTTTCGAGTTCGGCAACGACCGCTTCGGCTTCAGTCGTCCCGGCACGCTCGACGGCCTTCGACCAAACGTCCACCGCCACGTAGCCTGGATAAACATACTGGCTGGACGGATCAGCACCGGTCTTGGCCTTGTAGGCTTCGTTGAACTTCTTCACATCCGGGTTTGGGTCGTCGCCGTAAATCGACGCCTGAACCGGAATATAGAAGTTCGACAGGTCCGGTACGGCAGAAAGCCAGTAGCTGCCATCCATGCCCGACCCGTTCAGGATCATCGAGTTGATTCCGGCGGCGCGAAGCTGCTTCACCGCAGAAACGCCGCCCGGCATCATCGTGCAGAGCATGATCGCGTCGGGCTCTTCCGGCAGCGCCTTGATGCGGGTGATCTGGGCCGCGATCGAGGCGTCTTCGTTCTTGAACGTGTCTTCTCCAACGAGCTTCGCGCCCTGTTCCTCGAGCTTCGGCATCATCCAGTCGAAGCCGTCGCAGATGCCTTTGTTGTAGACCGTCCAAGTGTCGAGGAGCTTGTAGAAGGTCTTGGCATCCTTCTCCTTGAAGGCCCATTCCGCCATGGCTGCGCCCTGCACGGGTGCCAGCACCGAGCCCGAGAAGCTCAGCGGTCCGACGCCTTGGATACCGGCCTTGACCGACTCGGCGCAGGAGAAGAACGAAACGATGCCGGCATCCTGCGCGGCGAGTGCCGCTGGTGCGCCGAAGTCGTAGTCGCACGACACGATGACGAGGTCGGCGCCCTGGTCGAGAACTGACAGGCCAGCCTTGGCGCCCTCGGCGCGGTCTGACTTGGTGTCGGCGGTAACAACCTGGATCTGCTTGCCAAGCAAGCCCCCGGCTGCGTTGATCTCCTCGATGCGGATCATTGCCGCTTCGTCGGCCGGCTTGTCATAGGCCTGCATCGCGCCGGACTGCGCGGTGGCGAAGCCGACCGTGATGGTCTCATCATCAGCCAGCGCCGGAAGCGCCATTCCGACCGAGGCCAGTGCGGTTGCAAGTAGTCTTACCTTGTAGGACATGCACGTCTCCTTTTGTTTGACCGGGGGCGTCATGCCGCCGGTCATCGGTTGCGTTTTCTTTGGAACAAAGTGACCTCGCGGTTGCCCAACAGCCCGGATGGACGCAGTGCGAGGATGACGATCATAATGACGCCTAAGGCGATTTCCTGGACGCCTTTGGGCAGGGCTATCGTAGTTTCGGCGATCGAGATTCCAGCTTCCATCCAGCGCAGGATCTGGATCAGCGCTGAAAGCAGTACGACCCCGATCACGGCACCTGACAAGCTGCCCATGCCGCCGACCACGAGCATGGAAAGCGTGATAAACGTCAGGCCCAGATAGAAGGTGTCAGGCGTCACCACGCCGACCGAATGGGCGGTGAGCGCGCCGCCCAGCCCCATTACGGCTCCGGACACAACGAAGGCGACGAGCCGCTCCCTCGGGATATCGACACCCGAAGCGGCGGCCGCCGTCGGCTCGTCGCGGGCAGCGCGCAACGCCAGCCCGGATCGCGAGATCGCATGTGCCCAGGCAAGGAAGATCGCGATAATGGCACCGATCAGGTAGGGCCAGATGGTGCGGATGATCGGTATGCCGACCACTGAAGAGGTGCCGCCTGTCACGCTATCCCAGTTGGCATAGATCGTGTTGATCATGGCGAGTACCGCGAACGTGGCGATGGATGCCGCGATGCCAGACAACCGCATCAGGACCTTTCCAAGGATCAGTGCGGCGACGCCGGCGAAAATCGCGGCAATCACGGCGGATTGCCAGTAAGGCAGGCGCAGGTCGAGGATGAACTGTGGCAGTCCGGGCAGGGCGCTCGCCTTCATGATCGGATTGATGGTGAGCCAGGCCGCAGCATAGCCGCCGAGGCAGGTGAAGGCGATGTGGCCGAAGCTGAGAACGCCCGAATTGCCGATGAAGATGTAGAGACCGACCACCAGCGTGACGCGCACGAAAACATCGATGACAGTTTGATTGAAGGGGCGTGAGCCGGTCAGATAGGTCAGCACCGCGATGGCCACGAGGAGCAGCGACAGCAGGATCGGCGTCATGATCGTTTTGCGGGCAAGCGCGAACCGGGCCGGCTTGTGTTCGGCGACGGCAGATGGCGGAACGGCTTGGGCGGACATGGTAGGGGAGGCAGCGGTCATGATCGATCAGACCCTTTCCTTGGTGCCACGGGCTGAAATCAGGCCCTGTGGACTGAACAAAAGGACGAGGATGACGGCGCCGTAGACAAACGCGTCGCGGAAGGGGCGCGCGTCGATCGGCAAGAATACTTGCATGACCACCGAAGCGGCACCCAGAAGGAAGCCGGCAAGCACCGCACCGGGCAAACTGCCAAGACCGCCGATGACGGTAGCGATGAATGCCATCAGCATCACCGAAGCGCCCATCTGGATGTCGAGCGTGCCGGTCTGGCTGCCGAAGATGAGCGCAATGGCGCCGGCTAACGCACCAGAAATAGCGAAGGCGCCCATGATGACGTTGTTGGCGCGCACGCCGAGCATCCTTGCCATGGAGAAATTTTCTGCCGCAGCACGCATTTCAAGGCCGAAGCGGGTGCGGCGCAGGAATAAGGTGAGCGCCAGCAGGATGCAGATGGTGGCCACAATGGTGATCAGCTGCAGGAGCGGCAGGCGTGCACCGAAGATTTCTACCGGTTGGCCGAGCGCGGGCAGAAGCGAAATCGACTTAGGCCGGCTCGTGAAGAGCATCAGCAGGAAATAGCGGATGACAAAGCCGAGCGCGAAAGAGGCGATCATCATCGTTGCCGGGCTGGCATGGCGGAAGCGGCGGTACACCACGATTTCGCACAGCACCGACAGAAGGGCGCCGACGATCAGCACGAACGGGATCAGCAGGTACCACGGCAGCTGGCCGGCGAAGACGATCGCCAGCGCGTCAGTTGAGGGCCAGAGCAGTGCGAACACCGAAAAGGCGATCACATCGCCATGGGCGAAGTTCACCAGCCTCATCACGCCGAAGATCAGCGCGATGCCGAGCGCCCCCAGCGCATAAAGCGAGCCGAGCGAGAGTGCGTCAAACAGGATCTGCAGCATCTCAGTGGTCCTCGTAGCCGAAATAAGCGGCCTGGATGGCCTCGCTGTTGCCAAGTGCGCGGGCGTCGCCATCCAATACGATCTGACCGCCGCGCATGAGCAGCATGCGGCCTCCCACCATCACGGCGCGAGTGGAGCTCTGCTCCACGATGAGCAGTGTCAGGCCGCGCTCGGCGCGCAGGGCGATCAGCCGCTCGTAGACTTGGTCAGTGATGTTGGGGGCGAGGCCGAGCGACGGTTCGTCGATGGCGATTAGGCGCGGTTGTGTCATCAGCGCCCGGCCGATCACCAGCATCTGCTGCTGGCCGCCTGAAAGCAGGCCGGCCTGGCCGTTGCGGCGCTCTTTCAGGATTGGGAACGTGTCGTAGACGGAGGCAAGCTCATCGGCGATACGGCCGCGCTTCGCGCCGCCATGCATGCCGGTGCCGACCATCAAGTTTTCCTCGACGGTGAGCGAGCCGAAGACCTCGCGTCCTTCCGGCACCATGGAAAAGCCCATGCGCGCGATGTTTTCCGGTTTCTCGGCCGTGATGTCGCGTCCATCGAGCGTGATCTTGCCGGCTGCGCAGTGGGTGACGCCGGCGATGGCGCGCATCAGCGAGGACTTGCCGGCCCCATTGGGGCCGGTGACGAAGAGGATCTCGTTTTCGGCAACCGAGAAGGAAACGCCGCGAACGGCGGTCAGACGGCCGTATCGAACGGAAACGTCAGTGAGCGACAGAAGCGTCATTGAGCAACCTCCAACGCTTCCACTGGGGGTTCCGTATCGGCGGCGGTGCCCATATAGGCGTGCCGGACCTTTTCGCTGTTGCGGATCGCAGCCGGTGCGCCTTCCTCGATGATGGCGCCGGAATCCAGCACCACGACATGTTCGCAAAGGCCGAGAACCAGTCCGACATTGTGCTCGATCAGCAGCACGCCGCAGCCGAGGTCATGGGCGATACGTCGGATCAGCGCCGAGAGTTCCGCGGCCTCCGGACCGCTCATCCCGGCGGCGGGTTCATCGAGCAGGATGTAGGAGGGACGGCCCATCAGTGCGCGGCCGATGGCAACGCGGCGTTCGTCCGTATAGGGCAGCGTCCCGGCGATCCGGTCGCCAAGCACGCCGATACCCATCCATTCGAGCATGGCTTCCGCTTCGGCAACGGCTGCGCGGCGGCTCATGCCGAGGCCCACGCCTGTGACTTCGAGATTGTCGACCACGGCCAGATCGCGGAACAGCCGCCCGCCCTGGAAGGTTCGCGCGATGCCTTTGCGGCGTACCTGGTGCGGCTTCAATCCGGCAAGTGACGCGCCGTCGAGCTTTACCGCCCCCTCGGTGGGTGACTGGAAGCCGGTCAGCACGTTAACCAGCGTCGTCTTGCCCGCGCCGTTGGGCCCGATCAGCCCGCTGATGCGGCCCGGCTGGATTTGGAGGTCAACCGCCGAAAGGGCCGTGAGGCCCGCGAATGCCACCGAGACGGTCTCCGCGCTCAGATGACTCATGCGCCATTCCTTTCTGTTCCCCGAGGAAAAGGCGCGCAGCGGCACGTCCGGCCAGAAGGCCGTCATGATGCTGATTGTCTTCCCCTTCGGTCCCGGCGGCCTCTTTCGGGCTGCTCAGGTGGCCAATTTGATGTCGTCACCGACATTGTCTTGTCATTGCGCGCGCCGATTTTGGTGATCGGCGCGCGGGAGGCCGGATTGGCCGACCGTTCCCTCCCTCCGGCCTCATGCGAAGCTGGAAACTTCAGCTGCGCACAACTTCGATGGAAAATCTCATCACAGTCGCGCGCCGGTCCTCAGCCGACTAGGTAATCCTCGGCGCGTCTTTGCGCCGCGTTCGAGTCGGCGCGGGCGGCGAGCGCTTGATCGAGCGTTACTTCCACAAAGCGGGCTGGCGTATGCGGCTGGAGCTGCGCGATCTGGTCCATGTCGGCCGAGATCACCACACCCACCATCATGTAGCCGCCGCCCGAGACCGCGTCACGGTGGAGCACGATCGGCTCGGTGCCGCTCGGTACCTGCACGGAGCCATAGGGGTAACAGGCGTCCACGATGTTCGACGGGTCTGATCCTGCGCCGAAGGGCGGCTCGCGGGGCACAAAGTCGAGCGGCGTGCCGCCCTTGAAACGGTAGCCGATGCGGTCGGCCTCGGGCGCAACCTTCCAGGTTTCCTCAAAGAAGCGCTTTCCCGCTGCCTCGGTGACGCGGTGCCAGTAGAGCCCGGGCAGCATGCGCAGTTCCGCGGGTGCCTGCGCTGGTCGGCGATATTCGGCCGGCAGCGATTTGCCGGCTTTGCCCATACCCTCGCCGATCGGCAGCTCGTCGCCGGCCTTGAGGACGCGACCCTGAAAGCCGCCGAGCGCGCCAAGCACATAAGTGGTGCGCGAGCCTAGCACGACCGGAACGTCGATGCCGCCGGAGATCGCGATATAGGCCCGTGCGCCGCCCTTGAGGTAGCCAAAGGAAAGCCGGTCGCCTGCTTTGACCTCAAAGCTTTCCCAGCTCGGCTTTTCCTCGCCATTGACCTTCGGAGGCAGTTCGCCGCCGGTGACGGCAACGGTCGCGGCTTGCGTGAACTCCAGTTCGGGACCCATGAAGGTCGCTTCGAGGAGAGCGGCACCCGGCTCGTTGCCCACCAGCAGGTTGGCAATGCGGGTGGCAAGGCGGTCCATGCCGCCGCCTTCGGGAATCCCGATGTGGTAGTAGCCGGGGCGGCCTAGATCCTGCACCGAGGTGGCGAGGCCCGGCGAGATAACCCTGACGGTCATTTCAGCAACTCCATCAGCTTTGCATTGGTCCCGGCGATGTCCTTGTTGAAGTTGTCGAGGCTGAACTTCGCGTCACGAACCACCGGTTGCCAGGTATTCGCCTCGATCGCTTCCAGCGTCGCGTCGTAGTCGTCGCGGCTGATCGCCTTGAACTTGACGATGTCGCCCGGCTTGAACAGGCACATTTCGTCGGTGAGATAGCGCACCTTGCGCTGCGGATCGTAGATCGGGGCCGGCGTCACGCCATACATCTGGTAACCGCCCGCGCCACGAACGGAGTAGATCGCCGCGAAGCAGCCGCCGTGGCCGACCGTCAGTTTCGGCGTATCGGTGCGTGGACGCAGATATTTAGGCGCCTGGATCTGCCTTGCGCGCTCCACCATCTGGTACAGGAAAGGCAGGCCGGACACGAAGCCGACCATGGAGACGAACCACGGTTGTCCCGCATAAGCGGCAATGAAATCCTCCACCGTGGCATAGCCGTTGATGCGGGCCGAATATTCCAGGTCGGTTGAGGAGGGGTCCTGGTGGCGCTCGCGGAAGCGCAGCAGCGTTTCGTGCGTCCAGGGGTCCTGGAAATATACTGGCAGCTCGATGATGCGGGTGTCGAGCACAGGGTCGGACTTCGCCGCAGCCTGTTCCATGGCCTGGAGCTCCATCAGGAGGTCCTGTGGCTTGATCAGATCCGGGTTGAATCGAACCTGGAAGCTGGCATTGGCCGGGCAGATTTCGGTGACCCCCTTGATGCCGGCCTGCCTCACCGCATTGGTCATGGAAAGGCCGGTGAAGAAGGAGGCAAGCGACATGTCTTCGGAGACTTCCCCGAAGATGTGTTCGTCACCGCCGAAGTTGAAACGGATCGACATCGGTTCCCCTGTCAGTTCGCAAGTGCTGCGGCGTTTTCGGTGAGCCAGCTTTCCAGCCAGCGGGTGTGAACCTCGCCCGCCCGCACCGAGGGATCGGCGGCCAGGGCAACAAACAGCGGCTTCGTGGTCTTCAGTCCACCGATCTGCAATTCGCCGAGGGCGCGGATCAGCCGGTCGATTGCGGCTTCGCGCGTGTCGCCATGCACAATGAGCTTGGCGAGCAGGGAGTCGTAGAACGGCGGCACCTGATAGCCGCTAAAGAGCATGGAATCGAAACGTACGCCGGGTCCGCCCGGGATGCGCAGGTCGTCGACCTTGCCTGGAAATGGCGCGAAGTCCTTGGCGGGATCTTCCGCGCACAGCCGCACTTCGATGGCGTGCCCCTTCACGGCGATGTCGGACTGCTTCAGCCGCAGCTTCTCGCCGCCGGCGATCCGCAGCATCTCCGCAACGAGGTCGATCCCGGTGATAGCTTCCGTCACCGGATGCTCGACCTGGATACGGGTGTTCATCTCGATGAAGTAGAAGCGATCGGCTTCGTCGTCATAGAGATACTCCACCGTGCCCGCGCCCGAATAATGCACTGCCTTGGCAAGTGCGATGGCGGACGCGCACAGTTCCTCGCGCAATGCGTCCGAAAGCGCACACGATGGTGCTTCTTCCCAGACCTTCTGTCGGCGGCGTTGCAGCGAGCATTCACGCTCGTAGCAGTGAATGGCGTCCGTGCCGTCAGCCAGCACCTGCACTTCGATGTGGCGCGCCTTGCCGATCACCTTTTCCATGTAAAGGCCACCGTCGCCGAAGGCTGCAAGCGCTTCGGCTTCCGCCTGCGGGAACGCTTGTTCGAACTCGGCCTGGCTGTTGGCTATGCGGATGCCGCGCCCGCCGCCCCCGGCGGCAGCCTTGATCATTACCGGGAAGCCGGTTTCCTCCAGAATGGCACGGGCGGACTCGATGCCGTTGACGCGGCCCTCCGACCCCGGCACCACCGGCACGCCGGCCCTTGCCGCAGCAACACGCGCCGAGACCTTGTCGCCCATCAGCCGGATGGCGTCACCGGACGGGCCGACGAAAACGAGGCCGGCATTCTTCACCGCATCGGAGAAGTCGGCATTCTCGGCCAGGAACCCATAACCCGGATGAACGGAGTCGCAGCGCGTATCCGCGGCTGCCTTCAGCAGCGCCTCGGTGCTGAGATAGGACTTCTTGGCCGCGGGAGGTCCGATGTTGACGGACTCGTCGGCAAGCTGGACATGGAGCGCGTCAGCGTCGGCAGCGGAATAAACCGCCACGGTCGCGATGCCGAGATCCTTCGCCGCGCGAATGATGCGCACTGCGATTTCGCCCCGGTTGGCAACCAGAAGCTTCTTCAGCATCTCAGTCGAGGTCCGCGAGCGGCGCGCCGGCCATCACCGGCTCCTCGTTGTCGGCGAGGAAGCGGATGTTTGAGCCCGCCACTTCCGCGCGGACCTCGTGGAACGACTTCATGACCTCGATAAGGCCGATCACGTCGCCGGCCGCCACCGTGTCGCCATCCGCCTTGTAGGGCGGCTTGTCCGGGGACGAGCTGCGGTAGAAGGTGCCAGGAAGCGGGGAAAGTATTTGGGCCATGACGAGCTCCGGATCAATCAAGTCAAAAAAGGATAAACGCCGCCGCGCCGGGGGCAAGGCGGTTCAGTGCCAGGGGGCGATGGCGTCGCGAACGGCCTTGGTGATCTCGAGCGCGTTGGGCGTATCGGAATGAACGCAGATCGTTTCGCAGCGAACGGGGAAGAAGCTGCCGTCCTCGCAGGTGCCCTGGCCCTCCGAAATGGCGCGGACGCAGCGCTCGGCCATCAGGGCCGGCTCCTTGGCATCGTGTTCGCGCGTCACGATCAGGGTTCCGCCCGGCGCATAATCCAGATCGGCGTAGAACTCGGCGATGAACTGCTTGCCGCGTGCCTGGTAGATCTTCTCGTGCATCGTGCCGGTCATGCCAAACAAGGGAACGTCGAACACGTCGGCTGCATCGCAAATGCCTTGCGCAACCTCTTCCTGACGGCCGGCCATGCCGTATAGGCTGCCGTGCGGCTTGATGTGGTTGAGGGTCATTCCTTCCGCCTTTAGGAATCCGACCAGCGCGCCCACCTGGTAGATCACGAGATTGGCGACTTCCTCGCGGCTCAGCTTCATCTCGCGGCGGCCGAAACCCGCCAGGTCGGGCAGAGACGGATGCGCGCCGACCTTGACGCCGTTTTCCTTGGCGCGGCGAACCGTGAGCCGCATGTGGTCGGGATCGGAAGCGTGAAAACCGCAGGCGACGTTGGCCACATCGATCAGCGGCATGATGCCGGCATCGTCGCCGATCCGGTACAAGCCGAAGCCTTCACCCATGTCACAGTTGAGCGTCACACCCATCGCTTTAACCCCTCGAATGCCGTCTTTTGCGGCGTTGCAGTAGTCTTGGCGTGAGAATGGGCACTTGTGAAATAGTAGTTTTTTGATTGTTATATCGAAAAATCAGATCGCCTATTTGCGAGGCAGAGTTGGCTATCACGCTGAAGCAACTTGATTATTTCATAGCCACCGCTGATAGCGGTCAGGTCAGCAACGCCGCGGTGGAGCTGAACATCTCGCAGTCTGCTGTTACCGCCGCGATCAAGGCGCTGGAGGTCGAACTCGGCGCCCGGCTGTTTGATCGCACCCATTCCGGTGTGCGCCTTACGATGGAAGGCGCACGTTTTCTCGACCATGCCCGAGTCATCACCGGCGCCGTCGCTGCTGCCGTTCACAGTCCGCTTCGTCAGGGCAAAGGGCTCGCGGGGCGCCTGAAGCTTGGCATGACCTATACGGTGGTCGGCTACTTCATGTCGAAGTATTACGCGCGTTTTCGCAAGACTTATCCTCAGATCGAGGTGGAGGCGACGGAACTGCCGCGCGACGCCCTGGAGCAGGGGGTCGTCGACGGTGAGATCGACATGGCTGTGATGCTGGTGTCGAACCTAGAGCGGGTTACTGAGATTGACCATGAACTGCTTGTGCGCTCACGCCGCCGCCTGTGGATGCCGGCCGACCATCATCTTCTATCGAAGCCGGCCATCACCTTAGCCGATGTCGCGGCAGAAGATTACATCTTTCTAACGGTCGACGAGGCAAAGACCACCGCGTCGCGGTATTGGGAATCGGCGGGCCTTTCGCCTCGAACGGTTCTCGTGACGTCCTCGGTGGAAGCCGTGCGCTCGCTCGTTGCGGCTGGCATGGGCGTGACGGTTCTGTCGGACATGGTCTACCGGCCGTGGTCGCTGGAAGGTCAGCGCATTGAAGTTCGTGCGCTGGACGACAAAGTTCCCAGCATGGATGTCGGCCTTGCTTGGGCGCGGGGCCGTGAAATCATGCCTCAGGCCGCTGCTTTTCGCGCCTTCATGTCGGTCACAATGGGCGGCGGCGGCTGATATTAGCACGTCCCCATTTGGCAAAACTGAAGGGCGAAACGCGAGCGGCATCCGGGTGCAGCGCCCCGCGTGGCCGGCAGGCAATGACTCGGAGCAAACGGGCCGATCAACCGAGCAGTGCCTGGTCTAGCTACACGCGCTCAAAACGGCCATGGACGAAGAATGCTGCGGCGTAGCGGGGCTGCAAGTAGCGCAGACATCCCTAGTGGCAAACGAACTGTTCATCGTTCTCACCGACCATCAGTCTTGTTGATTCGCGTGGGAGGTCGATCTTGAGTGCCAGTGTTTCCGCTTTTCCGCTGTGCCGGCAGCGGGAGGCCCTTGTTTGCGTGACCGAGATCCTGAAGAAGAACGGCGAACAAGCCAATCAAGCTTGGCGGGACATGGCGAAGGATCTCCTGCAACAGCTCGTCGGGCGCGGCATTGCGGTTCATCTGGCCGAGGCTGAAGTGCGGAGCCTCCTCTACGCGGCACTCGCTGAATTGAAGAAAGCGGACGCTCGTCGCGCCTGAGAGCGGTTGAAGCCGCTAAGATCGAAGCCAGAGAAGAAGTCAGCCTCGGCGGCGAGGTATGCCACGAGGCGATCGGCTCCTACCGACATCTTAAGCGGATGAGGTCGCCTTTATCCAGATTACTGCCTACGTCTAGCGACCTTGGGCCCGAGAGTTGGCTTAAAAGGTGATCGATGCACAGCAGCAGGAAATCTCGGAATGCTGACCTGGCTCGACAAGCGCGCAGGCGCTGAGTCTGAGGAAGAGCTCAGCAGACGGAGACCCCCGTTCAAGGTGTGAGCATAGGTGCAGGACGGCCAGCGTGATCTCGCGGCAGCAACGTGACGTCAATCGGTCGCCCGACCGCGATCTAAAGATATCGCCAGTCGCGTCCTTAGAGGCTTCTGGCAGAGCGCGTCGCGCCTGTCGAATAGAAAAGCCTGGCCGCTCAAGGTTCAGTTCATCCCGCAGCTGACCTCAAACGCGTGAAGAAAGGTCTGAGTGAGAGCGGATGCCCGGCGGTGAAGACCAAGGAACGGCCGGGCGCTGGATCTGGCAAAGAATTCTTTCCTCCGGTAGGCAAATATCGCCTCTGCCTTGCTGCACAAACTTGAGATCTGCCGAGATGACAACGCGGCTATTAAGTCGCTTGTGACGCCGGGGTGCAAGTAGCTGCAGCCCCACCCCGGCCGAGCCACTCCAGCAGGAGGGCGGCGAAACGGTCAGGATCCCTTTCGGGGAGCATGTGGTCTCCACCGCGGACGGTTACCAGAACTGCGTCGGGAATAGACTTGGCCACAGACCTTGAGGCTATCTGAAAGAGGGGTCTGGATTGTTCTCCAAAGGCCACGGTGGTGGGCACCCTGATCGTGGCGAGATCCTTCATTCTGATGGTGGTCGGAGGGGCGCCTCCAAGCAGAAGCGGCATGGCGCCTGCACCCGCGAGATAGCGCGCTTGGCGATCCGGAGCCAAGCTCTCGAAGGCGCCGAAACCGCCTGAACTGAGAAACAGCGCTCGCATGGCTTCTTCAGGTCCCTCTTCGTGCAATGCCCTGAAGATCGGCCCAAATGCCTGTCCGGCATCGGCATTGAAAGCTTCAAGGTCTTCGCCCTCCAGATAGGTGGAAAACCCCGGCTCATAGAGGAAGCAGCTGGTAAACAGGTGCGGCTGCTTAAGGAGGGCTTCAAGAACAGGATGGCAGGCGTAGGACCACGCGGCGATCGCGACGGGCTTTGCTCGTTGCCTGGCAAGATCGACAAGCTCGTCTGCGTGGAAGGCAGTGCCAAATCGCCCGACTGCCTCAGGTGACGGATCCGGGCCGAAACCTGCCAGCGTCGGCGCGACAACGGTCACGTGAGGCATACGAGAGAGGACTGGCTGCCATAGTGCGCCATCGCCGGGCGCACCGTGAACAAGAATGAGGTCTTCCATTTCCTACTCGCGGAGGCGTGTCTTTCCTTGAAGGCGGCAATCTGAGGCAGGCGTTATGCCAATAGTCTCCTGGGTCTCCTTTGTATTGTTCAGTATCTAATACGGCACGACCGGCTTGAGTTCATCGCCCCGCCGTTGCCTTCCTTGCCGCTTCGATCGTTGTTACCGGAAGACCAGCCTGCTTGAAATCTAAAGTGCCGGATGCGATCCGCTCCGCCGTCACTTCGAGTGTGAGGACTGCCGGCCGCAGCGCAGAAGCTAACGCTGCTTGAGGCAAGCTTCCTGGATCGATCCTGCCACTCAGGTGCTGAAGCTCGATGGCAAGGGCAGGCAGCGCCAGTGGGCCGCAGGAGGGCTGGGGCGGTTAAGACGCGCTGCAAGGCTCCTTGAAGCAGGATGAGACGAGCTTGATCTCGTGCCAGGCGTACGGCTGCGGCGATCACCAGGCGGATCCATCCCCAAGCAAAATCGGCGCTAATTAGACCTAAGTCCAAACCTCGAATTTTAATGGCTTCAGTAAGGTTTGCTCAGCTTACTGGAAGCATCAGTTCGTGCAGGCTGTTAGTAGAGACTTGGCATGTTCAGGAAGTTCCAGAAGGATAGAAGAGGCAACATAGCAGTCACGTTCACGCTTGCGATGCTGCCCGTGATGGGCGGTGTGGCAGGCGCCGTTGATTACTCGAGCGCGTTCAATCGAAAGGCGCAGTTGCAGAACGCCTTAGACGCAGCGGCTCTGGCAATCGGGATGCAATCGCTCTCGGGGACGAGCCAGGCAGAGCTGAGCCTGTTAGGCCAACGGGTATTTAGCGCGAACGTGCCAGAAGAAATGGCCGCGAGCTTCCGCTATCTCCACAGCGGCACCAGCACTGCCATCGAGACTTCCGAATGGGGAAACGCGCTGTTGCCAGACGCAGGTGGCGCGTCTGAAGATCGCATTCTCGTGAAAGCGACGGCCGCACAAAAGCGCCTACTTGATTGGGGCGAAGACTGGCCCGTCTCTGCAAGCTCGGTGGTCCGCGTCACACGGGGTGAAGAAGCTTGTGTTTTGGCGCTCAGTCGTACTGCCACCGAAGCCATAAAGTTGCAGGGGTCGACCCAGGTGCGGCTCGATGGCTGTGTGGTCGCTGCCAACTCTAACTCCGACACAGCCGTTTCACGCAGCGGTTCTGCAATTCTCTCGGCCGGCTGTGTTTATGCCTCAGGTGGCACACTCGGACTAAATGTTAGCAACGCGCAACTCGAGTGCGGTTTGCCAAAAGAGCGACAGCCAATTTCGCGCGATCCCCTGGCGATCATGCAGCCTCCAGAGTACGGGACATGCAAGTCGATGCCCGGTGGCAAACAGAAGACGCTGCAGCCCGGTACCTACTGCGACCGCACCATATCCGGGGATGTGACGCTTGATCCGGGAACCTACATCCTAAAAGGAGGTCAAATCCGCCTCGGTGGCAACGGTCGACTCTCCGGAACTGGCGTGACGATCTTTCTTATGGAGGGTGCTTCCATCACTGTCGGCGCGAACGAAGTCATCAACCTTAGCGCTCCCACATCTGGACCATACGCGGGTGTGACGATCTTCCAATCACGCGACAATGCGCAAGACGTTAAGCTGAATGGCGGCGCGGGATCGCAGTTCGTGGGCTTCCTCTACGCGCCTTCCGCTCATGTGCAATACGCTGGAAACGACTCCATGACTGGTTCCGGCGGTTGTCTTCGCATCGTCGCGAACACCGTCGAGATGACGGGGAACTCGGACGTAGCGAGCGGCTGTGAAGACCCATTGGCTGGCAAGAAGATCCACGCCGGACGTACCGTGAGCCTCATGCGCTGACGGCTCGGCCGCAAAGCGTTACCGGTGCACGATCAGCCGGCCTGATCCCGTAGATGGTGAGTATCGCTGCAGTGCGCGCAAGCAGCCTGGAGCGGTCCGGCTTTGTGAGCCGCTCCACTTTATGGCCGGTTCGGATGAGCGCCGCTGGCCTTCCAGTTGGCGACAGTGATTTGGCGTGGTTAGCTAAAGAGCCTCGCGAGGAGACTACTGCAGCTGCGGAGCGTCAGAGTCTGCGTCGTCTAAGATCGTCACGCCCGCGATGAAAAGCGCGGCTCCAGCGCTCCAATCAACTGACGTGAATAGAAACCTGACGCCCAACAGCATCAACATGAGGAGCATCACTGCCACAAAGATGTTCCTGCGGTTTTTGCCGTTCCGAAAATCGATCTTCCGCATCAATCCTTCCAAGGGCGCCTGCACCCCTCAACAGTCTCAGATCGCACTGAAAGCGGAAGGGGCGCATGCTCGTTCCGGATCAAGGACTTCAGTCCATGGTGAACCAGGACTTAGGTCTTGTGCGAACGAGTTCATGCTTGCCAGGCAACCTCTTACCTGTTGCGCTTCGGGCCACCTGACCGTGGTGGTGTAGTGCCGTCTATCGCCACGGTTCTGCCTTGTGATCAGAAAGGGAGGAACTCGCCTTAGCCTTGGTCGTTCGTCGTCTCGAAAGGAGCCTCGCCATGCGGATTTACATCGACGATGAAAGCAGCAGGCAACTTGATGAGAAAGCTGGCCGCCGCGACAAAAGCCCGGAAGACACGTTGAAGGAAGCCGTGGACCGCCTAGACGATGGGGAAGCGGAAGACCTGCCGGAGGAGGATGCGGGCGCCGCAGACGTCCCTAAGACGGGCTGATCACCAGGAGGTCGCCACGCTCCAGATCACGAGGCCGACAAACAGAAGCGCGATGCAGGTGATGAGAAGCGCGGCAGCTGCCGAACGGCTCATGCAAGCCTCCTCTCTGATGAGAGGATAGCCGCGGGAACGGGCGCCCACAACAAACAGCCCGCCGGGTGAGGGCGGGTCGCGGTGGTCGATCTCGCTTCGTTCGGCGCCTATCGCCATATCAACTGCAGTGATCCATCGTGAGACGTACCATGAGGCATGCCCCGCTCATGTTGCGATCGACACCCAGGTATCCACTGCGGCGAGGGGGACGTACAGGCCTGTTAGCGAAGCGTAGACGCGACGGGATCGCGCTAAGTACGCAGCTACAGGCACAAGTATCATGAGGAGGTCCAGCCAAGCCCAACCTGAGTTGAGGTCTGCGCCGAACATTGACACGTTGATGATCGCTCCAAGCGTCAGAAATGCCGACAACGCAAGCAGCGCAAACCGGCCATCCTGCTCGAAATAGGCCCTTAGCCCGCCTCCCTCGTCTTCCGCGCGGCTGGGCAGCAGCAAAGCTGCGGCAAGGAACAGCATAAGCGTGAGCAAAACCAACAGCAGGAATTCTTGAAACCCGAAAGAGGGTTTGAGGCTCGGTAGCTGATTGATCGCCCACCAGAATTCCATCTGCATCGCAAACAAGACACCGCTCCAGGCGAGCGGAACCCAATCAACGCGGCAGGACGTTCGGATACGAAACACAGTTACCAGCGCCAGCAGGAGGCGTGTGACCGACAAGCCCAGGATCATCGACAAAACTGTCGCGATGATTGTGAAGTCAGTCAATCGATGCCGCTCTCTCTCATCCCACCTTCCGTCCTGCCATTGCCTGGTTCCTCATCGCCCAGGTTCTCCTCGACCAGCCGTGCGAGCGCGGGATGATTTTGGCTGCGTCAAGCAGCGCATCCGTGACCCTTCCGGCAGCGTATGCCCCGGGCGCACGTGCCATCGCGCGCAGAAGGTCGACGGTGTCGCCTGACCGGTTACGCACTGGAGCACCCACGTAGCCGAACTGCTCTCGCAGATCCTCGATGGCTTTGGCCGCCCGTTCCATCAGTTGCGCCCGCTCTGGTTTTGTCAGCCGCTCCACCTCATTGGCAGCTCGCGCAAGTTCGGAGATCAAGACGGAGGTGGAGGTGGAGGTGGAGGTGGAGGTGGAGGTGGAGGTCATATCCGGGAGGCCATCGCGCTAAGTCAAGGATGATGCAGATGGCGACCTGCCGCAAGCCAGGCTGAGGAACCTGGTTGAGCGCTTGGTCGGACTCTCGTATCAGGCGATATGCTCACAATGTTCCGCAGCTTTCTTCAAGCCGGGTTCGAGTGCGGACGGTTGGAATGGCAGGGAAACTTCTGCCTTCTCAGCGGTAGCCGGCACCTACCGGAAGTGGATATGGCTAACCACTACCGCATCGTGAAGGCCCACGGCATAAAGACGGTCCGCGACGGCCTGCCTTGGTGGCTTCCGATCGAGGCAAGGCTACAGGCCGCAAAGAGCGCCGACCTGGAGGTCATATGGGACCTCAATCATTATTGGCGTCACCCCGATCCGATTGGCTATGTCGAACGCGTGGTAGACGCGGTCAGGATCGCCGCCCCCGACCAGACATTCTGGTGCTGCTTCAATGAACTCAGCTTTCATGCCCGCATGGTGCCGGGGGAGGGCTTCGACTATGTGGTCGAGCAAGCGCGGACCATCGTCTCGATCCTTCGCAAGGGGCTTCCGGACGTTCGCCTGATCACGGCCGAGCCCGCCCATCGTCCGCAGGAGATCGGCGCCCACGCGCTGGCTGATCTGGCCGATGTTATTGGCGTGAACGTTTATCCCCATGAACTGAAGCGCGACATCAGCCGCTCGCTGCGCGATGCAGCCAACCGTTACGGAAAACCGGTGATGATTTCCGAAACCGGGCTACACAAGGGTCATCACCGACGGTGGAAAGGCATCAACGACAAGGGGGAGTGGCTTGCGCACGTGCTGGATGCGGTAGCACGATCGAGGACGCATGTGGTGGGTGTTTGCCTTTACCCCATCGTCAACGCACCAGCCTGGAATGCTCCCCATCGGGGTCGATGGGATCATGGCTTGATCCGGGAGGATCTCAGCGTCGACCCCACCCTGTCCGCCGCCATAAAGCGCACGACTGGGGTGGATCGGTTCATTGCTGCCTGAAAGCAGGCAGTTAGTCCGCCGAGCACCAACTGATAGTCGAAGGTCGCCTGTTCTGGTGGGCGAAGGGCAGGTGGTTGATCGCGCTGATCATTGCCAGAGTGGCTCCGGAACTTTACCATCGGCTTGGAGCGAGCAACTTCCGAAGGGAGTGATCGCTTGCTGGCGGTGCCTCAAGTACAACAACACTTGTCTGCTGTTTTGTACGTAGGAAAGGTACTTGCCGCGAAAAGTCACCAAAAAAAGGCAGCAGAGCGGGTGAACTGGCGGAGGGAATGGGCCTGATGTCCAACCTTCTCTGGGCGCGCGAGTACGCACGGATCAGCGCCACTCGATGAGCGAGATGGATCGTCGCAGCACAGCGCGTCACCACGATCCTCAGCTTCTCCCCGTCGGCCCAATGCCTCCGCCGCCCCCCGCAGGTGATGGCCTCGACTAATTCGTTGGCGTCCGACATCACGCTATGCCTATCCCCATCCTCCTGCTTATGCCGCTGCCAATTCAATCGAGGCGTTCTTGGATCTGTTCCATTTGCTCGATTTCAGATCGTTGCGCCTCGATGATCTCTTCGCACAGAGCGACCAACTCTGGATCGCTCAGCGCCGCCTCTCGGCACATGAGGATGGCGCCCGAGTGATGTGGGATCATCGAGTCGATGAATTGGCGGTCGTGGATCAGCGTTTGTGAGCGCGTGGCGGCGAAAGACGCAATCGTCAGGGCGATAAACAGGCCGTGGAGAGCGATATTGAGTGCCTTCCTTGGAAACATGCCGGGCATCGTGGCCAGCATGAAGATTCCCATCGGCGCCCACATGGTCACCGCCATATAGAACATGTTGAGGTTGTTCCGGAAATCGTGCAGCCCATCGATCATCGAGAACATCACGACATACATGACCAAGAGGCCGAGAGCCATGTTGATCCAGAACATCAAGTACGGACGGCCGGAGCTTCCGCTGTGCTGAGTATTATCAGAGGACTGCGCCATGTCTGCCATTTAACCTTTTCTGCCGACGCTTGGACCGATCACGCCGTGACGTCTTCCCTTGCAGCAGGCCCGAGCTGCGCCAGGCGAACTAGTATCGGGCACCAGTAGTCACATTACCGGTTGTGCTGGAACAAGTCTTCTCCATCGTCGTTGCCTCGCTATGGAACGACCAGCCGCCAGCGCGAAAGCTGCGTCAGTCTGGCAGAAGCTTTCGAACATCGTTACGCTTCTGGCGGTCGCCATGTTCTTGACCCATGCGGTAGCTGCCCAAGGCCTTCTGCCACACATACATGTCCATACCGATGCTCCTGCCGGAGCACCGCCTGTCGCGGACGACGCTGCTGCCGAGTCGGAGCAAAGCCACGCACATCCATCGATGGTCAGCGAAAAGCATGGCACAGGGGATGCGACTCCTGCCTGCTGCGGAGAAGCCTGTCTGTCGGCACTGCTGCCAAGCGAGTCTCCGTGCCCGGATTGGCCATGGGGCGCAGGGGCTAAATCTCATGTTCTTGTCTCGCTCCTGAACGGGCTTGGTCCCGACGGGCTACGTCGTCCTCCACGACCGTGATCTGGTCTGATCTGATCGTCTTCCCTCGAGATCACGCCTGACCTGAGACAAGGCATCAGCGTGTCTCCGAACCAGATACGGCTGGGGAAGCGATCGGTCGATCCGAGGCAGACGCCATGCGTCTCCGACAGCAGTGAGCGTCGGCGCGGCGCTTGCCGCTTCTCAACCCCAAAATTCCGAATTGGAGAATCCAAATGCACCAGATGTCCCCTGAAATGCAGAGCTGCATCGACGAATGCCTGCGCTGTCACAGCGTTTGCCTCAGCACAGCCATGAACCACTGCCTGGAGGCAGGCGGCCAGCACGTCGAGCCAGGTCACTTCCGTCTCATGATTGCCTGCGCCGAGATCTGTCGGACCGCGGCAAACTTCATGCTGATGGGCACCGACCTTCACAAACGCACCTGCACAGTCTGCGCAGAAGTCTGCGAGGAGTGCGCCCGGAGCTGTGAACAGATCGGCGATATGCAGGAATGCGTCGATGCCTGTCGCCGGTGCGCCGAGAGCTGCCGGAAGATGGCCGCCTGATTCCAACAGAGCCAATTACATCAAAGGAGAACTCTCATGCGTAAATTCGAAGTAGCCGCAATCTTGGCTGTCCTGCTCGCTGCTCCCGCCGCCCTCGCGCAAGAAGGAGGGATGCACGGGCAGCACGGCCAGACAGGCCAGCATGGCCAGATGGCAGACCTGTCGATCCTGCCACAGGGCTGCCGGGATGCTATCCAGCAGTCCGCGGCGCCAGACATGATGCAGGGTATGGACATGTCCGGCATGATGGGAAGCATGGAAGGCATGGACGAGGCCCAACAGGCCTCCATGCAGGCCATGATGGAGATGAACGGCCCGATGATGGCCACCCACACCATCAAAGACCCCGATCTCGCCTTCCACTGCGGGATGATCGCGCATCATACGGGCGCCATCGCCATGGCCGAGGTCGAACTCCAATACGGTGATGACGAGCAGTCGAAAGCGCTCGCACAGGAGATCATCGACTCTCAGCGCCAAGAGATCGAGGAGATGACCGCCTGGGTCGAGGAGAACGCGGGTCAGCAGTAAGCATGTCGGCCGCCGGAGCTCGAGGCTTCGGCGGCTCCGACAGAAGACTGCCTGGCATTGCGGAAGGCGCTGCCGAGATCGACACTACACATTCGAAGGTACGTCCAGAAACGCTGCGCAGGCAGAACCGGAAGAGCGAAATGTCCTTCGTCACCGTCACGGCAACGGCTTCCGCCTTGCGATTTACTCTTGACCTTCCAGCGATGGGAAGGCGCACGCTGAATAATGACGATTCTCGGGCACTTCCCGGACGAGGTACATGATGGCCAACATGAGCAAAGACCAACACCAGCTCTCCGCGGGTGCCTCAAAAGACAATGACTCACCGCGCGGCGGCGAGCATCACCGGTCGGGACATCATCACGAACACGGCCCCGACCACTCGGGCCACCATCACGGACCGGAGCACCCACACGGCACGGCTGCGGCTCCGGCCGACACAGCGCATCGGGTGAAGGATCCGGTCTGCGGCATGATGGTCGATCCTCACACAACGCAGCACAAGGCAGAGCACGCCGGTCGACCCTATTACTTCTGCTCGGCGGGATGCCGCTCGAAGTTCCTGACCGAGCCTGAACGCTACCTCGACCCGGCCGCCGCCGCGGCCAAGGCGGAGCCCGTTCCCGAGGGGACGGTCTACACCTGCCCCATGCACCCGGAGATCCGGCAGATCGGCCCGGGTTCGTGCCCCATCTGCGGAATGGGGCTGGAACCGGTGCTCGTCAGTCTCGAGGCTGAGCCCAACCTTGAACTGATCGACATGCGGCGGCGCTTCTGGATAGGGCTGGCGCTGACCATTCCGGTAATTGTCCTGGAGATGGGCGGTCATTTTCTTGGGCTCAGCCACTATATCGGCCAGCGCACCTCCAATTGGCTGCAACTGATCTTCGCGACGCCCGTCGTCCTTTGGGCGGGATGGCCGTTCTTCGAGCGTGGCTGGCAATCTCTGGTCACGCGCAATCTCAACATGTTCACCCTGATCGCCATGGGCACAGGGGCAGCATGGGTCTACAGCCTGGTGGCGACGCTCGCGCCCGGCATTTTTCCGGATGCTTTCCGCCAACCGGATGGCTCGGTCGCGGTCTACTTCGAGGCTGCGGCGGTCATCACGGTGCTGGTACTGCTCGGGCAGGTGCTGGAGCTGCGCGCCCGCGAGAGCACCAGTGGCGCGATCCGGGCGCTACTCGATCTCGCGCCCAAGAACGCGCGGCTAATTCGTGATGATGGCGCCGAGGAAGAGGTTCAACTCGACGGCGTTCATGTCGGCGACCGCCTACGGGTCCGGCCCGGCGAAAAGGTGCCGGTGGACGGCGAAGTCTTGGAAGGCCGCAGCGCCATCGACGAGTCGATGGTGACCGGCGAGTCCATGCCGGTGACCAAGGAGGTGGGTTCGAGGGCGATCGGCGGCACCATGAACCAGTCCGGCGCGCTGGTGATTGAAGCGCGCAAGGTCGGCCGGGACACCATGCTCTCGCAGATCGTCCAGCTCGTCGCCGAGGCGCAGCGCAGCCGCGCACCCATCCAGCGCCTCGCCGACCAGGTATCGGGGTGGTTCGTGCCGGCAGTGATCCTCGTCGCGGTCCTTGCCTTCATCGCCTGGTCGATCTGGGGCCCGGAGCCGCGCTTCTCCTTCGGTCTTATCGCAGCCGTTTCCGTCCTCATCATCGCCTGTCCCTGCGCTCTCGGCCTTGCGACGCCAATGTCCATCATGGTCGGCGTCGGGCGCGGCGCTCAAAATGGCGTTCTGATCAAGAACGCCGAGGCGCTAGAACATATGGAGAAGGTGAACACGATCATCGTGGACAAGACCGGTACTCTCACCGAGGGCCGACCCGCCGTCACCGCCATCGTTGCGGCGCCCGGCTTCAATGAGGAGGAGGTGCTGCGCCTTGCCGCAAGCGTGGAGCGGGCGAGCGAGCATCCACTAGCCCTCGCCATTGTGCGCGCGGCGGAGGAGCGCAGAATCACAACGGCGCCAGTCGCGGATTTCGACTCGCCCACCGGCAAGGGCGCGCTAGGAGTGGTCGAAGGCAAGCGCATCCCGCTTGGCAATGCAAAGTTCCTTGCCGAACAGGGGGTCGATGTCGCGCCGCTGGCCGAGGAGGCGGACAGGCTGCGCGAGGACGGCGCGACCGCGATCTTCATGGGTGTGGACGGACAGGTTGCTGCGATCTTTGCAATCGCCGATCCGGTCAAGGCATCGACGCCGGAGGCGCTGGCGGCGCTGAAAGCACAGGGCATCCGCGTGGTCATGCTCACCGGCGACAACTGGACGACGGCAAAGGCCGTGGCGCGTCAACTCGGCATCGACGAGGTGGAGGCGGAGGTCCTGCCCGATCAGAAAAGCGAGGTCGTCCAGCGGCACAAGGCGGCTGGCGAGGTCGTGGCGATGGCCGGCGACGGGGTCAATGATGCGCCGGCGCTGGCAGCCGCGGATGTCGGCATTGCCATGGGCACCGGGACCGATGTGGCGATGGAGAGCGCGGGCGTCACCCTGCTGAAGGGCGATCTTGTCGGCATCGTGCGGGCGCGGCGGCTGTCGCAGGCAGTGATGCGCAACATCCGCCAGAACCTGTTCTTCGCCTTCATCTACAATGCGCTTGGCGTCCCGGTGGCGGCGGGGATCCTCTACCCGTTCTTCGGCATTCTCCTCTCGCCGATCATCGCCGCGGCGGCCATGGCTCTGTCGTCGGTGAGCGTCATCGCAAACGCGTCCCGGCTGCGTGCCACGAAATTGTAGGAGCCAAGGTGAGCGAAGAATCTGTCCAGCACTACGGCTCCGATACGGCTCACGAGGCCGTGTTCGTCTCCAGCAAAGTGTCCTTCCTTGCGCCGCCTCAAGTTCGGCGGCGGCAGCTTGTGCTAGTATCTGCCAGTCATCGCCAACAGGAAGCTCGCCATGAACGAGATGATGTCCGGCGGCATGATGTGGGGTATGGGCTTCTGGGGCCTCCTGCTTCTGGTGCTTGCGCTCCTCACCGTCGCAGCATTGATCAAGTACGTATTTTTCCGCTGAGATCGTCGGCGGCGTTCGTTAGGACTAGAGATGCGAAATGACCATGCGATCAGCCGGCGCGCCTTCTTGGCAGGCCTTGGCTCGATACCTGTTCTGCTTTCAGTACCGGGGACAGGATATGCCGCAAGCTCGCCACTCGTGACCGTTACCAAGGACCCGAACTGCGGCTGCTGCACCGGGTGGGCCGAGCATATCGAGGCCGCGGGATTTCCGGTGCGGATCGTTGAATCCCAGAACATGGACGCCATCAAACAGCGGCTCGGCGTGCCCCCGGCGCTCTACTCGTGCCACACGGCCGAAGTCGACGGCTATGTCGTCGAAGGCCACGTTCCAGCCGCGGCAATCCAGCGTCTCCTGACCGAGCGCCCGGCGGCCACGGGCCTCGCAGTTCCCGGAATGCCGGCGGGCTCGCCGGGCATGGACTTCCCGGGCATGACTGCCGAGCCGTACGAGGTGTTCCTGTTCACTCCCGCCGACCACAAAATCTTCGGGCAGTTCCGCGGCGCGCAGGAGGTCTGAGAAGAACGCTGCTCATGACCCATCGGACTGCCACCAGTACCATCCAGAATGGGCCCCGCGGGGCGGAACCTGCCCCCGTGAGCAGCCTCGGCTGCCTGCGTCCGGATGCCGGCGGGCGAACGGATATCGACTGGTGCCTGACAGGCCTCCGTCCTGACCTCGCGCAGGAAGCCACGCCATGAGCAGGAGCTCGACTGCGGCGTTCTGGTCGAAAAAGGACTGGCCGCGCCAGTTCCTGACCGGCCTGCTGCTGCTCGTCTTCAGCGCTTTCGCTGTCCTTGGAACGGCACATGCCAGTTCAAGCACGCATGCCACGCACCTGGATCAGGCCGTTGCCAGCGCGCAGCATGACGTCTCTTCGCAGCATTCCGACGACCGCAGCGAGGCTGCGGACGAACGATGCTGTCACCCTGAAGCAGCGCCGGATCTGGATTGCGGCCAGGTCTGCACCTTTCTTGCCCTGCTTCCCGATCCACTGCCGGCACTGCCAGCGTTGGACGGGGAACCGCCCCTTCGCATTCAGCACAGTGTTCTGGGCCGAAATCCTTCAGGCATCCTGAGGCCACCGCGTCTGACCACGATTGCATAGTGAAGCACGGCCGGGAGCTGTTCGTTCCCGGCTGCTCCAGCAACCGACGATCAGATGAAGCCGGAAAGCGCACGTCCGAGGATGTGAGGCGTTTCTCCGGCGCCAAAGGATGCACAATGATGTACCGAACAATAATTGCCCTTTCCGCCACTCTCCTGATGGGGGTTTCCGGCGCTGCTCTGGCCCAGCAGGCAGAGCATGACGCCCACCGCCCCGAGACGCTGCAGGCGCAGGAGGATCGGGCCCCTGCTCCCATGTCTCCTTCAGGACAGATGCCTTCGATGGCCGATAGGGACGCGGGAAATTTCACCAAAGCTTATGTCGATGCGATGGACGAGATGCACGGGCCGATGATGGAGGGCGTCATGGCGGGAGACCCGGACGTCGCCTTCGTCCGGGGCATGATCCCGCACCATCAAGGTGCGATCGATATGGCGAAGATCGTGCAGCAATACGGAGATGACCCGCAAACGAGAGAGTGGGCGGCGCAGATCATCGAAGCACAGGAGCGTGAGATCGCCGAAATGCAGGCATGGCTGGAGACGAATGCCAGCCAGGAGCCTGCCGGCTTCATCCAGAGGGACGGAACCGTGTACTCCGCCAACGAGGGCGGCAATTCAATCAGCTCCATTGATCTCGGCACCGGTTCTGTCGAGACCGTTCAGATCGGCGTATCGCCACACAATGTCGATCTGACGCCGGACGGGAATCTGCTGCTCGCGGTCGGGAGCCCTGCCTCCGATCACGCTCACGGATCGGCGGACGATGGACATGCCGAGGCCGAAGCGGGCGGAGGGGTTCTGGTGGTGCTCGACCCACAGCAACTATCGCAACCTGTCGCCACTCTGGAAGTCGGGGCGCATCCTGCGCATGTCGTCGCCGATCGCACCGGGCGTGCCTATGTTTCGCTGTCCGGCGGGAACGAGATCGTAGTCGTTGATCTCGCAAAAGCTCAGGTTATCGGGCGCATCGCGACCGGAGCCTTTCCGCACGGACTGCGCCTCAGCCCGGATCAGAGCGAGCTCTATGTGGCCAATGTCGATGACGGCTCGGTCTCCGTCATCGACACCCAGAACCTGACGGAGCTTGCGCGCATGCCGGTGGGCGCAGCGCCGGTCCAGGTCGGGTTCACGCCCTCGGGCGATCAGGTCTACGTCTCTCTTCGAGACGAGAACCGGGTGGCCGTCATCGACACCGCATCCCGCGAGGTGACGAACAGGATCGACGTCGGGCCGAACCCGATCCAGATGTTCGCCACACCCGACGGAGCCTACGTCTATGTGGCTAACCAGGGCACCGACGCGGAGCCGAACGACACGGTGTCCGTGATCGACACGGCGACCGGAGAAGTGGTGAAAACGATCGCCACCGGGGGTGGCGCTCACGGCGTCTCGTCATCGGCTGACGGGGCATTCGTGTTCGTGACCAACATTGCCGACGATACCGTGTCGATCATCGACGTGGCGAGCCAGGACGTCGTCAAGACCGTCCCGGTCGGCGACCGCCCGAACGGCATCGTCTACCGCGGATCAAACCACTAAGGAGGTGAATGGCGCCGGAGGCAGTTCCGGCGCCACTTCCACAGCCACCGCTGGAGGTGATCGGCAGGGCTATCCTGGCATTGACACCAGAAACATCTCCACTATTCTGGAGATATGGAAAAAACAGATATCATCGCTGCCTTGTCCGCGCTTGCGCAGGAGACCCGGCTCGATATCTTTCGGCTGCTGGTGCAGGCCGGGAGCGAAGGACGCGCAGTCGGGCATATCGGCGAGAAGCTGAACCTGCCCTCGGCCACCCTGTCATTTCACCTGACCCAGCTGAAGCATGCCAGCCTGGTGACATTCCGCCGTGAGGGGCGATCTTTGATCTACACCGCCAACTTTGCGGCGATGAACGGGCTGATGGCCTATCTCACAGAAAACTGCTGTGGCGGCGACACCAGCGATTGCGCGGTCGGCGCAGCTGTCTGTGATCCGTCCGGCAACGCCACAATTAAGGAAGGTGCCGGCGCATGAGCGCGAATTACACCGACGTCATCATCTATCATAATCCTGAGTGCGGAACTTCGCGCAACACGCTGGCCATGATCCGCAATGCCGGGGTCGAGCCGCACGTCATCGAGTACCTCAAGACTCCGCCCTCGCGTACGCTGCTGCTGCTGCTCGTTGAGCGGATGGGCGTCTCGGTCCGGGACATCCTGCGCGAGAAGGACACGCCCTACGGCGAACTCGGTCTCCACGACCCCGGTCTGACGGAGGAGCAACTTCTCGATGCGATCGAGGCTCACCCGATCCTGATCAACCGGCCCATCGTGATCAGCCCGAAGGGCGTCAAGCTGTGCCGCCCCTCCGAGACTGTCCTCGACCTCCTGCCGCCCCAGAAGGGTGCCTTCACCAAGGAGGATGGCGAGAAGATCACCGACACCGCGGGCAACAGTCTCGCCTGACAGGAAACTTCCAATGTCTAACGCAACAGCGCCGGCACGCCGGCTGTCCTTCCTTGACCGCTATCTGACCGTCTGGATCTTCGCGGCGATGGCGCTAGGCGTGTTCCTCGGAACCGCTTTTACGAACCTTCCCGCGGCGCTCAACGAGATGTCGGTCGGTTCCACGAACATCCCGATTGCGATCGGCCTGATCCTGATGATGTACCCGCCGCTCGCCAAGGTACGCTACGAGGAACTGCATCGCGTCTTCGCCGACAAGCGCGTGCTCGTGCTATCGCTGGTCCAGAACTGGATCATTGGCCCGGTGCTGATGTTCGCGCTCGCCGCGATCTTTTTGCGCGACTACCCCGAATACATGACCGGCGTGATCCTGATCGGACTGGCGCGCTGCATCGCGATGGTTCTGGTCTGGAACCAGTTGGCCAAGGGCGACAATCAGTACGTCGCGGGCCTCGTCGCCTTCAATTCGATCTTCCAGATCCTGTTTTTTTCGACCTACGCCTGGTTCTTTCTCTCGGTCCTGCCGCCACTCTTCGGGCTGGAGGGCAGCGTCGTGGATGTCGGCTTCTGGACAATCACCGAGGCGGTGCTGATCTATCTCGGCATCCCCTTCGCGGCCGGATACCTGACCCGGCGCATCCTGATCGCGCGAAAGGGTCCCGATTGGTTCCAGGACGTCTTCCTGCCGAAGATCAGCCCGATCACCCTCGTCGCGCTGCTCTTCACCATTATGGCGATGTTCAGCCTGAAGGGCGGCGACGTGCTGCTTCTGCCGTTCGACGCGCTGCTGATCGCGGTGCCGCTGGTGATCTACTTCGTCGTGCAGTTCGTCATCAGCTTCGCCATGGGCAAGCTGATCGCCGGGGACTATCCGCGCACGACCGCGATCGCCTTCACTGCCGCTGGCAACAATTTCGAGCTGGCCATCGCGGTCGCGATCGCCGCATTTGGACTCGCTTCCCCGGTCGCCTTCGCCGCCGTAATCGGGCCGCTGGTGGAGGTTCCGGTGCTCATCCTGCTGGTGCATGTCGCTCTCTGGCTCGGCCGCCGCTGGTTTAGCGGTTCCCCGCCTGCCGCCGTGCCGGCGGCCGCGACAAGTCAGCAGTAGGAGGCCGGTCATGCGTTTGCGTACCCTGCCTGACCCCGATCACCTGCCGGCTCTCGACAGGCGCTTCGTGCAGGAGCGCCTGGCAATCGAACTTGGCCCGGACGACCACAAGCCGCGCATCCTGATGCTCTACGGATCGCTGCGGCCACGCTCCTATTCCCGGCTGGCGACCGAGGAGGCGGCACGGCTGCTGCGGCTGTTCGGTGCGGAGGTCCGCATCTTCGATCCGTCGGACATGCCGTTCCCCGATCAGATCGCGGGCGACGACCACACCGCGATCCACGAGCTGCGCGAGCACGCGATGTGGTCCGAAGGCATGGTCTGGTGCAGCCCCGAGCGGCACGGCCAGATCACCGGCCTGATGAAGGCGCAGATCGACAACCTGCCGCTCAACATGGGTGGGATGCGCCCGACGCAGGGGCGCACGCTTGCGGTGATGCAGGTGTCGGGCGGCTCGCAGAGCTTCAACGCAGTCAACACGCTGCGCCTTCTGGGTCGCTGGATGCGGATGATCACCATCCCCAACCAGTCGAGCGTGGCCAAGGCGTATGATGAGTTCGACGGATCCGGCCGGATGAAGCCCTCGAGCTACTACGACCGCATCGTAGACGTGATGGAGGAGCTGGTCCGCTTCACCATCCTTACCCGCCCCCATGCAGCGCGTCTTGTTGACCGCTACTCGGAGAGGAAGACCGCAGGAAAGGCCTTGGACCCGGCGGCGGACCTCTCGTCGATTGCCACAGCGTCTCAGAAGCGCTCGGCATGAGCGACCCTGATCATGATGTCGTGGTGATCGGGGCGGACAGGCCGGGCTCGCGGTCGCCTACTACCTTCGCCGTGCCGGTCTGGATTTCGTGGTGCTGGACGCGGAGGGGCGGCCCGGCGGCGCCTGGCGTCATACATGGGACTCGCTGCGCCTGTTTTCGCCTGCGGGCTACAGCTCGCTGCCCGGCTGGCCCATGCCGTCGAGCCAGACGAAGGGCTTTCCGACAAGGGACGAGGTGGTCGACTACCTGTCCCGCTACGAGCGTCGCTACGGGTTTCCCATCGAGCGTCCGTGTGAAGTACGTGCCGTGGAGCGCGACGGCGAACGGCTTCGTCTCCGCCTGAAGGATCAGCGCAGCCTCACTGCACGCGCGGTCGTCAGCGCCACCGGGACATGGGGCGCGCCCTATATTCCCGACTACGCTGGACGGGGGCTCTTCCGGGGCATTCAGCTCCATTCGGCGCACTACCGAAACCCGCAGCCCTTCGCCGGAAAGCGGGTGCTGATCGTCGGCGGCGGCAATTCCGGGGCCCAGATTCTCGCCGAAGTGAGCGAGGTCGCCGAGACCATTTGGGTCACGCTCAAGGAGCCGGTCCTTCTGCCTGACGACATAGACGGCCGGGTGCTCTTCGAGCGCGCCAGCGCGCGGGTGCGCGGAGACTTCGATCAGGCCGCAACCACCACGCTCGGCGACATCGTCATGGTCCCGCCTGTGAAGGAGGCGAGAGATCGGGGCGTGCTAACTTCCGTCCGTCCCTTCGAGTGTTTCACCGAGACAGGCGTGGTCTGGCGAGAAGGGACAGAGACGAAGATCGACGCTGTTCTATGGTGTACGGGGTTCCGTCCTGCAACCGAGCACCTTCGGCCCCTCGGCGCGGTCGAACCTGACGGGCGTATCGAGGTCTTCGACCAACGCGCTGTCAAAGAACCAAGGCTGTGGTTGGCGGGTTATGGGAACTGGACGGGAGCCGCCTCCGCAACGCTGATTGGCGCCGGGCGTACGGCGCGAGAGCTGACTCCTCGGATCAAGATCGCGCTGGCGAGCGAAAACTCGGCAGTCTGACCGCGAGGGCGCCTGGCACAAGGTGTGAGTTATTCTCTCTACCGCCCCAGTACCGACTTGATCGTGTGACCGCCGCCATAGATTGCGAGCCAGAGGCCGGCGAAGCCAAGCAGGTGCTCCCATGGGATCGGCACGATCGATGTGCCGGCAGTTGCGTTTGCGACCGGCAGGATCACGCCGTTCCACGACCAGAGGAACAGCAACATCCACGACATGGCCGGGCGCCATCCCCAGGAGAAGACGCTGCCACGCTGATCTTCGCGGTCCAGCATGTGGTCGCGCTGCGAGGTTGCCATGGTGAGGTAGGCGACCCACTCGGCGCTTCGTTCGCGCTCGATCGCCTGCACCTTGGTGGCGGCCTTGGGATCAGCCTCGATCGCAGCTTTCACTGCTTCCGGTGTGGGCTGAGCACCAAAGGCCTGGGCGAGCGCCTCAACGACCTGTGCGGAAGCCTCTCCAGCGACCCCGCCGAGATTGGTGCGCAAGATCGAGCCAAGAATGGGCGCACCGAGGCTAACAAGAACAGGAGCAAGAGAACTAAGCATTTGCGGCCTCCCGGGCGTAGGCGGTGGCGCGGTGGGTGTTGATCACCGCGCGAATAATGAGAAAAACGAGCGCCGCAACAGCGAGGACCGCGATGCCCGCGAGAATCCAATCGCCGAGCTGCGCTCCCTGATTGATGGAGATTGCGCCGCCGCTACCAGCGCCGGCCGCGACCCCGGTCTGGTTGCGCGCCCGAGCACGCGCCTTGTCCGCCTCGTCACCAAGTTGCTGCTTGACCAGTTCGCGGTTGTCGTTCGCGGCCGTCAGTGCCCAGGCCACGCCCTTGGCTTCGATATCAGCGACACGACGCGCCCAGCCGCGGCCGAAGGTGTTCCAGATCTTCAGCGACCGCATGAAACTGAGCCGGGTGGCGCAGATACGCTTGACCGTCTCATGGTCCGGTCCGCCGATCGAATCGAGCAGCCATTTGCGGCCGCGCGAGACGCCGGAGTTCACGGAAGCGTCGTAGGTGGCGAGGTCGACGCCAGCAGCGAGTGTCGGGCCGCCGCTGGGCACCCAGTAGTGTTCGAAGTAGATCTGCTCGGCTTCGGCCGGGGTAATCTGGCGAACCGGGCGGGCCGGCTTGCCGTGCTGGCGCAGCCAGGCGTGGTACACGGCTTCGGTCACGCCATACATTGTTTTGCCACCAGGATCGGCGGGATGGTCAGACCATCCGCCCTCCCACGTCTTGGTCACGTAATGGCAGCGCCGGAACTTGGCCGTGCTCATCGACGGTTCTCCTCTTGATGCTGAATACGAAAAACCCGCCTCGAGGGCGGGTGCGGTTGGTCGATCGGGTTGGTGGCGCGGCTACGGAGTGCCGCCGAAGATCTTGAGCTTGATCGCGATGCCCGCGAGCAGCGCCAGCATGATCCCGGTGGTGATCATCCGCACCGAAGTCTGCACGGCAGTCCGCCGCACGAGCCGGATGCATTCCAGCAACGAGCGGATGTCGCGGATGTCGAGGGCGGCTTCCTTGCCCTCGAGCCCCACGTCGGCGAGCGCACGTTTTGCGCCTTCCTCGGCAGCGCGCGCCAGCATCGCCTCGAACTCGACCTCCGGAATGCGAATGAAGCCTTGATCGGAACGGGGTGGTGTCATCATCTCTCCTTTCCCGCTCATCAGCCGACCTTCGCACCCCAGAACGAGGTGTGATCGGCGGCGAAATAGCCATCGGCGACACGGAAGGTGCCCTGCAGCTCGACTGTGTCTCCGGCGCTGAGCGGCACCATCGTCTGGAGCGAGAGTGCCGTCGCTTCGGAGACGTGGGTCCCAGAGCTTTCGCCGAACGACCCTCGGACCTCGGTCGAGCCGTTCAACACCAGCCGCCCGCGCATGCGCGCCGTCGTGCTGGAATTCACCTTGTAGAGAAGCGTCGCGCCGAAGAGGTAGGTGCCGCCAACCGGCGCCACGAAGCGGTTGTTGGCGGCATCGAAGGCGCCCTGGTCGTTGTAGTCGGTGTTGTTGATGCCGATCTTCGTCCAGGCGTCGACGGCGACGTAGTTGTCGTAGTTCGTGTAGCCCTTGAAGCGCGGCAGGCGCGGCTGGTCGACGATGCCGCTGGCATTATCGACAATGAACCCGTCGAAGAAACTGCTGCCGTCCGCGGAGACCGCGAGCCTGAACTTGTCCGAGCCGAACAGCCCGAGCAGTGCTTTCGTGACATAGGCGGTCTGGAGCGTGAGCCCGAGATCGTCGCCGGCCGCCTCCTTGTTCATGGTGTAAAAAAGGTCGCCGGTACCGCCCTCGGCTATGGTTTTCGCTGTCCAAAGCGCCGCGTTGAGCTTCGCCGAGAACGGATTGGCGGCGTCGGCGATGGTGCCCACGCCAACTAACGCCAAGTTCTGCAAGGCCGCAGGCGTCGTGTCACTCCAGCTCGACCCGTCGTAAACCAGCAGGAGACCTTCGTCCTCCACCCACGCGCGCCAGCCCGTCCGCGGTGGCAGGCGCAGCCAGGCGCCGTCGGTCCAGATCGCGACGTTCAGGTCCCAGCCAGCCCATGCGCCCGTGGCGCCGGAGCCGACGATGTAGCGGTCGCCATCGGCGGGACTGCCGGGCGGTGCGGTCAGGTCGCGGTCTAGGACGGAGAGCTGGACGAGTCCGTCAAGCAGCCGCAGCGCCTCATTGTGGGTGACGTGCTTCTGGGCCTGTGCCGCGAGCATATAAGGCAGCAGGAGATTGGTCGTGGCGTCGGACATGGGGTCCTCAGAAGGTCAGCGTGACATTTTTCGGCGCGCCCCGCCCCACGAGGGCGGAGAGCTGGAAGATGCGGACGTCGAGCGTGTCGCCGGAACCGAGCAGCGCGCCCCAGTCGGCGGTCTGGTGGGCGGCGGCGTAGACCGCGCTGGTCGTGGTCGCGCTCAGCACCCGCTTCACGGCAGCGCCGTCGAGGATCTCGACCTCATAGGCTTCGAGCTCTTCTCCGAGCGGCACCTCAAGCCCGCCCCAGCTGTCGGCTGCAAGCGCGCGGGACCGGCGCGTCCAGCGGATGGTCAGATCGTCGGAGGTGCGGGGCTTGCGCCACGGCTGCTCGACATGGGCGACGGAGAACGGCCGCAGCCCCACGCCCACCGGCGTGAAGGCCTGCGCCACATAGGTCTCGTCGCTGACCGGACGGCTGGCCGGGCCGATGCGCCAGTTCCACGGGATGCCGAGGTCGGCCTCGGCGATCGGCAGCGACGCGAGGCTGTCGTCGAGCACCACGACGCGGGCACCAGCAGGCGCCGGGTTGCCCATGGTGCCCTCGGTCCCGCGCTGGCCACGCAGGAGCCGGGTCAGACGATATCGACCCGGTGCCAGAAGCTCTGCCGCGCCCGCCTGCACGATCTCCCAGGTGCCGGGCGCGCTCTCGATGGCCAGCGCGTTCGCCCCGCCGAACAGCGTCAGGTCGGTGACACTTTCCAGCGTGCCGGTCAGCAAATCGACCACCAGCGCATTGCCGAGATCGAAGCGCGAGGTGGGCCCCGCGAAGAAGTCGGAGACCAGAGCCCCGATCCGCGCGCGACTGCCGAACGTGGTCAGCAACTCAAACCCGTCCGTCGACGGGCTGCGGAACACCGCAATCTCGCCGGGCCAGGGAACCGCGTGGGCGGCGACCAGCGGCCGATGCGCGGGCTGGTCCTCGGTCAGCTGCGGCAGGTCCATCAGCACGGCATCCGGCGCGCCGAACACGACGGCACGCGTCAGCGACGCCGCGCGAGGATCGCCGGGCGGAAGGTCGTAAGTCGCGCGGTCCTGGCGGACCGCCTCGATGCCGCGCGCCTCCGCGTCGGCGATGAAGACGAGCCGCAGGTCGACCAGCCGCCCGTCATGGGCGAGCCGGATCGCGTCGGCAGGATCGAGCGCGAGCCGCGAGGGCGGCACACGGAATGCCGCCGTCTCGCGCCCCACCCACGCCTCCATCAGCGCGCGGCGGCAGCGGCGCTCGGCCTCCTCGGGCGGCACCGCCATCGGGAAGGATTCTGAGGCGATCCGGGTCGTGTCTACCGTGATGCGCCGCGCCTCGACGAGGGCCGCGTCGTAGTCCTCGTCGGCGCGGGCGATCTGCCATTTCAGCGCCTGCGGCAGTTCGGTCTCCTGGCCGCGCGTCAGTTCCAGCACGTCGCCCTCGCGGGCGGCGACCAGATCGTTGTGCCCGAGGGTGGCGACGGAGGCCCGGCCGCGCATGACGAAGCGGATCACCCCCTCGGTCTCCACCGCATCGAAGCCGAAGTGGCGCGACAGCGTGGTGATCGAGGCGCGCGGGGACTCGAGCGCGCCGATAGCGTAGCCCTCGACGGCACCCCAAAGGCCGGTCACGTCGATGCGATCTTCGGGCAACCCCGCCCGCAGACAGAGATGGCGCACCAGTGCCGCCAGCGACACCGCGCCGAGCCGCCCGGTCAGCCAGTGGCCGAGCCGCCAGTTCGCGCCGTCCGTCCAGACGTCGGTCAGTGCGGGAAAGAACGGATAGGGCCGCGCGTCCCATGTCCAGGCGGCGCATTCGGGCACATGCACCATCCGGCCGCCGTAGACCGAGGACACCGGGTTGTTCGCGGCCTCGCCCCACCAGAGATATGTCGCCTCGAGATAGGCCCGCTGGATCGCGTCATCGCGCCAGCCCCGCGAGAAATGCGGCGTGAAGCTCTCCGACGACTTCGGGTCGAAGAAGACGTTCGGCTGGTTGGTGCCCCGGTCGATGGCGGGACAGCCGAGCTCGGTGAACCAGATGGGCTTGGACTGCGGCGCCCACGCCGTCGGCGTCGCGCTCTCCACACCGCCCGGGCGGTCGTAGTGTGCGTTCGACCACCAGGCGCGAAGATCCTTGTAGCGAAAGACCCACGGCTTGGCCGCCGCGCCATCCGTGATCGGGGTCCGCACCTGCCCGGTGCGATCCGCCGCACTGGCATAGAACCAGTCGAAGCCTTCGCCGCCCGCGATATTGGTTTGCAGGTAGGCGCGGTCGTAGATCGCGGGCCAGCCCTCGGCTGCATCGAGATGCTCGAACCCGTCCCGCCAGTCGGAGAGCGGCATGTAGTTGTCGATCCCGACGAAGTCGATCTCCGGATCAGCCCAGAGCGGATCGAGATGAAAGAACACGTCGCCTGAGCCGTCACCCGGCTGGTGACCGAAATACTCCGACCAGTCCGCCGCATAGCCGACCTTGGTGCCGGACCCGAGGATCAAGCGCACATCCGCAAGGAGGTCCCGATACGCCTGCACGGCCGGATAGCTGCTGGCGCCCGAGCGGATCGTCGTCAGCCCCGGCATCTCGGTGCCGATCAGGAAGGCATCGACCCCGCCCGCCGCCGCGCAGAGATGGGCGTAGTGCAGCACCATGCGGCGCAGGCCCCAGTCGCCCGATGGCCCGGTCCAGTTGACGCTCTCGCCCGAGACGCTGAAGCTCGCGGGCGTGGCCGCGCCGAACAGCGCCGCGACCTGGCTTGCCGCCGTGGCGGTCTTTTCCACGGTCCCGGCGAACCCCGCTGCGGGCGAGCAGGTGATCCGCCCCCGCCAGGGAAAGGCAGGCTGTCCGGTCTCCGCGGCATTGTCGGAATACGGGTTCGGCAGCGTGTTGCCGGGCGGCACATCCATCAGGATGAAGGGATAGAAGGTCACGCGCAGCCCGCGCGCCTTCATCTCCTGGATCGCCTGCACCACGGCGAAGTCGAATGGCGTGCCGCCATAGACGGGCCGATCCTGATCGTCGCGGCTGACGAGGAAGGCATTGGCGCGGCTGACGCCATTGACCGACCAGCTGGCGGGCGTGGTCGACTTGGCCGAGACCTCGACGCCGGGCCGCACCTTGCAGGAGCCCGCGCGCAGGTCGTCGCCGAACCACGCCACGACGAGACTGACACTCTCGACCGAGGGCGCCATCGCTTGCAGCCGGTCCAGCGCCTCCACAATGTCGGTGGAGTCGGCGAGCGCGTTCAGGTTCTCGGGCACCGTCGCGCCGCCATCGGTCTTTCGGATCGCCTGCGTGGCGTAGGTGAACTCGCCCGAGGCCGGGATCATGGTGACGGCGCGGGTGAGCCCCTCGGCGGTGTCGGGATCGGCAAGCGGGCGGAACACCTCGAAGGACAGCTGCGGCAGACGGTTGCCATAGGTCGAGAGCGCCAGCTCCTCGAAGACCACATAGGCCGTCCCGCGATAGGCGGGCGTGCTGGCGGCACCCATCCTTGACGCGATGAACGGATCAGCGGTTTGGGTCTCGTCGCCCGGATACCAGCGCCAGGTGACGCCGGAGAGGTCCATCGGCTTGCCGTCGGCCCAGATGCGCCCGATGCCGGTGATCGGGCCCTCGCAGAGCGCGACCGCGAAGCTCGCATAGTACAGATACTCGGTGGTCTTGACCTTGCCGCCCCCGCCGCCCTTGCCGCCGCCCTGCGTGGTGGTCTTCGTCTCCTCGCGGAAGTCCGTAGCCCAGATGATGTTGCCGCCCATGCGCATGCGGCCATAGAGCCGCGGGATCACAGCACCTTCGGTAGCCGAGGTGATGCGCAGCGTGTCGAGCCGCGCGCCCTCGATGCGCTGCGTCGGCGCCAGCGACGAGATGATCCAGCTGTCGACGACCGAGCCGATGCTGGAGCCGATGAAACCGCCGATGGTCGCGGCGCTGACGCCGAGGATCGCGCCGCCGATCGAACCACCAATGGCGGCGCCGGCCGCGCCGAGGACAAGCGTTGCCATGTCGAGGTCTCAGCGTTGCGGGAACAGGAAAGCGAAGGCGATGCGCCGCAGCCAGGATGGGGCGAGCGGTTCCTCGATCACGCCGAGCCGCTCGTAGGCGTGGAGGAAGGAGGCGGGACCGGTCAGGATCCCGACATGCTTGGCGATGGCGCGGGGCTTCATGCGGAAGAGCACCAGCGCGCCGGGACCAGCCTCGGCGGGCGCGACCTCGATCATCATCCGCCGCGCGCCGTCCGCCAGAACCTCGCGCGGGCCGGTCTCGCCCCAGTCGCGGCTGTAGGGCGGGATCGGGAATGGCTCTGGGCCGACGACCTCGCGCCAGACGCCCCGGGCCAGCCCGAGGCAGTCGCAGCCGACGCCGCGCAGGCTCGCCTGGTCGTGGTACGGCGTGCCGATCCAGGACCGCGTAATGGCGATGACGCGCGCGGGGTCGGCGAATGCGAGAGGTTGCGTCACAGCACGCCACCCTCGTGCCCGCCATCCTTCGTGGCATAGCGCAGCACCGCGTCCTGGCCGGGGATATGCGGGAAGCCTCGGAAGTTGGCGGTGTTGGCGAACTTAGCCCCGCAGGTCTCCATGCGCTTGTCGCAGCCCGCGCAGATGGTGAAGCCGTCACCCTCGGCGATCGCGCGCATCGGCGCCTCGAGCAGGGTCAGCACAGCGATGCCGTCCGAGACGTCGTGGCCGAGCACTTCGGTGCGCCGCCCCGCGTTCGCGCCGCTCGTCCAGTCCAGCGTGCCGAAGGTGAACCAGCCGGAGGTGAATCCGCCGAGCCCCGAGGCGGTGAAGGCCCGGTCGCGCAGCAGATCGATCACGGCGCCCGTGCCCTTGTAGGCGGGATCCTCGAGGTCGACGCCGCAGCGCGCATCGCCAAGCGCGGCATCACAGGTTGCCTGGAACGTACGCCCCACCGTCTGGCCGAGGACGTGGGCGAGCGAGCGCACCTCGGCGACGAAGGCCAGCCGCCCGCGCCGGATCTGCCCGATGGCGCCCCGGCGCATCAGCACGCGCTGGCCCGTGTCCGCCCAGTTCACGCGCCAGACTTCGACCTCGGCATTGTCCCAGCGGCCATCGAGGATGTCGGTCTCGGTGATCCGGTCCGATGTCAGCACGCCCTCGGCGTCCTGCGCGTCGACCGACAGGTCCGAGCCAGAGCGGACCTCTGACGCGGTGAGCCCGCTCTCGGGCTCGAAGTCGGTGCCGTCGAAGGCGAGCGTCCGGTCGTGATCGGTGAAGCCGAAACTCGTGCCGTCGGCGCGCGCGATCCGCCAGCACCAGGCGAGCGTCGTCGTGCCCTCGTCGAGATGGGCCTGCAGGGCGGGGTCGAGGGTCTTCATCGGCGCAGTTCCAGAAGCGGAATGGAGGTGATCGAGCCGAGCCGCTCGAGGTCGAGCGTCACGTCGAGCGCATCGGTGTCGAAGCGGACCGGTACGTCGAACTCGAAGCCCGCAGTGATCGCGACGCCCGCACCCGGCGCGGCGCTGAAGGTGACGAGGCCCGTCGCACTATCGACCGACCAGCCGGAGGGCAGCTCGATCCCGCCGAGCGCGATGCGCACGCTGCCCGCCACCGGCTTGGCGATGGCGCGCGACCAGGATTGCGCGCCCGAGGCGTAGCGCTTGACCAGCTGGAAGGCGGTCGTCGTGCCGTCGCCGGTGCCGACCGCCTGATCGGTCGGCGCTGGTGTGCCCGAAGGCAGACAAGACTTGTGGTCGCCCCAATCCTTGAATCGGAAGCCATGCAGTCGCCCGTTGCGCGCCTCGAAGAAGGCGACGACGGCGGCGAGATCGTCCGCGCGGCGGATGCCGTAAGCGACATCGTAGCGGCGGCGCGAGTTGGCCCAGCTGGCGTTGCGCTCCTCGTCGCCCGAGGCGAGCTCGACGATCTGCGTGCGCCGTTCCGGCCCGCCGCGCGCGCCGCGACTGATGTTGTCGGGAAACCGGACCTCGTGGAACGCCATCACATGCCCCTCCGCCCGAGCGAGACGGCGCGGGCGATGTCCGCCGCGACCTGTGTGCGGGACTGGCGGAAGCTCTCGGCGTCGCGGGCCACGATGGTGACGTTGACCCCGCCGCCTGCGCTGTAGCTCTGCGCCTCACGCCGAGACAACACCCGCTCGCCCCGCTGCAGGATCGCCGGGACTTCGTCGTGGCGAAGCCCCGCCATGCCGCCACCATGCATCCGGGGCGCTGCGGCGAAGGCCATGGCCGGGACCATGCGCGAGGGCCCGGCCGATCCGACCATCCCGCCCGCATGCAGGATGTCGGCGAAGATGCCGCCTGCGCCACCAAGCACGCCGGAGAGCGCATTCGCGATCGGCCCGAGGATGAAACGCCGCGCCGCCAACTGGGCGAGGTCGGCGAGCAGCGAGGTGACGAGATCGCGGAAGTTCAACTTGCCGGTCCGCACGAACTGACCGACCGCGTTCTCGGCCGACTGGAAGGCGCCGACGAGGCTCTGGCCAATGTCGCCGCCGATGTCGCGCGCCTTGCTGGCGTAATCCGACAGCGCCGCCGTGACCGCCTGCCACCCGGTGACGGCGGCCTCGGTCGCGGGTTCCGCTGCAGCGGCGGCGGCTCCGGCCGCCGCGCCTGCACCTGTTGCAGCGCGCCCGGCATCGCCAAGCGCGGTCTCCAGCCGCTCGGCCGCTGCGGTGGCCTCGGTCAGCGCAGCGGCACTCGCCTCGTCGGTGCCGCGCACCGCATCGCGCAGGGCCTGCCAGCTTTCGAGCGGGGCGCGAGCCCCTTCGGCCAGATCGCGGGCGGCCCCACGGTATACATTCGCTGACTCGAGCGCACGGGCGGCCGCCTCGGTCAGGCCGAGATCGGGCGCGGACAGAGGGTTGTCCTCGAAGGCCCGGTCGAAGGCCGCCTGCGCAGCCGTCGTGGCAGCGCTGGCCGCGCCCTCGAAGCGGTTCTCGATCTCGCCGAGGTCGAGGTCGGGCACCAGCGAGATGCGGCGCTCCGACCCGAGGGCTTCGAGCCCCTGATTGATGCCGCCGATGAAGCCGTTGATGCGCGAGACCACGCCGTTCAGCATCGCCTCGACGCCGTCGACCAGGCTGTTGGCCGCCTGGAATGCCAGATCGCCGATGGCGGCGGGCAGCAGACCCCAGATCGCTTTGATCGCCTCGTAGGCGCCTTCGAAGGTGTTCGCCGCCGTATTCCCGAAACCGACGACACTCTCGATGGCGCTCTGCATGCCCGACGCGGCGTCGGCCTTCAGGTCGAAGAACATCGCCGTGGCGGCCGCGCCAGCCGCCGCCGCGCCCATCCTGATCCGCTCCCAGACCTCAACGGCGAGGTCCTTCAGGAGCGACATGGCCTCGCCGAAGCCGCCCGCGCCGGAGACGAGGCGCGTGAACTGATAGACAAGCTCGCCCGCGCCGACGATGAGTGCGCCGATGCCGGTACGGATCAGCGCGCCCCGCAGCACGACCAGCGCCGTGGCCAGGCCACGGACCGAGAGCGCCGCAGCCGCCATGCCGGCGATCCAACGTCCCGCGAGGAACGCCGCGAAGGTGGCGGCATAGGTGGTCAGGCGACCGATGTTGTCGAAGAGACCGCGGATCGCGATGCCGAGCGGGCCGGTGCGGCTGGCGACCGCCGCCATGGCATTGGCGACGGCTTCCAGCGCTGGAGCCGCGGCGACCGCCAGCTGGTTTGACAGCCCGCGCCAGATCAGCCCGAGCCGTGAAATCGCGTCGTTCGTCCGCTCGATCTGGTCCGCATCCTGCTCCGAGACCACGACCCCGAAAGCGAGCACGTCCTCCGTGGCCTGGCGCAGCGTTGCGGTGTCGATCCGGCTCATGGCGATGGAGCCTTCCTCGCCGAAGAGCTGACCAGCCACGGCGGCACGCTCGGCAGCGGGGACGAACTGCTCGATGGCGGCGTTGATCGCGCCGACGCGCTGATCCAGCGGCAGGGCGATCAGCTCGCCGGCCGAGAGCCCAAGACGGTCCAGTGCGTCGGCAGCCGGGCCGGTTCCGGCGGCCGCCTGGCTGAGACGCCGCGTCAGATCCTTCGTGGCCTGTTCGATGCCGGACATCGAGACGCCTGCCAGCTCGCCCGCGCGCTCCAGCGTCTGGATCGAAGCGACGGTGGTGCCGAGCGACTGCGCGAGCTTCGCCTGCGCATCGACCGTCTGGAGACCAGACCGGATCATTGCCACGCCAGCGGCTGTAGCGGCGGCCACGGCTGCGGCAGCCGCTACAGCCACACGGCGGGAAAACGCCGCGAGCCGGGCGTTCGCCGCTTCCATCTCACGGCTGAGCCGCCCGAAGCCGCGCGATCCGGCTTCGCCCACGCCTTCCAGCTCGGCGCGCACTTGCCGCCCGCCGACTGCGGCGAGCCGGACGGAGACACGCTTCTCAGCCATTGGGACGTTCCACTTGTTCGTTGAGCTTGACCACCATCACCGCCTCGATGACAGGCAGCAGTTCGGCAATGGCAAGCGGTGGCACGCCGAGCGCGTCGCCGAGCGCCAGCGCGGACGACATGTCCCAGCCGATCACCGCGCCCGGCAGGACGCGCAGCTGGCCGCCGAGACGCCCGACGAGGTCCCAGACCTGCCAACCCTCTGGAGTTTCCGGACGGTTCAGCCGCGCCGGGCAGTCCGGGCAGGTTTGCGGGCAGGCTTCGCAGTAGCGCTCGCCCCCACCGAAGGACCAATCGGCGAGAGCGCGGAGGCGTTTTTTTCCTGTTCCAGCAGCAAGCCCTTCGAGACATAGGTCAGCTGGAAGCCCTCGAAGATCGGCCAGATGTCGAGCAGCGCGTCGATGCTCTCGGGGTTGGGGTCGATGGCATTGCCATCGGCGTCGCCCACGCCCTCCCAGGCGAGCACCGCCCGGCGCGCTAGCGCTTTGGCGAAGGCGACGGCACGCTCCTCGTCGGAGGCTTCTTCCGAAACCGCCTCAATCACCGGATCGCTGCGCGTCGCCACCATCAGCGCAGTGGTCAGCGGGCGCAACTGCACCCGCACGCCGGGCGCCAGATCATGCCAGCGCGGCGCGTTCGTCAGGTCGAGAGTCAGCATCAATAGGTCTCCACATCGTTCACGAGGGTGGCGGTGCACATCCTGCCGACGGTGCTGTCCCGCGCGGCTTGCCAGTCGAACGTCGCCTGGACGCCCTGCGGACCCGAGATCTCGATCCGTGGGCGCGGCAGGTAGACGGCATGCACGGTGAAGGTGAAGCTCGCACCCGAGGGCAGCACGTAGGCGAATTCCAGCTCGCAGGCTTCGCCATTGATCGCCTGCGTCACCAGCGTCTGATCGGCGAAGCGCACCTCGATAGAGCCGGTCAATGCTGCGATGGACGGGTCCGCGCCGTCGATGCGGCCGTCCGCCCGGATCGTCTCGATCCGATCGAGGTTGTTCGCGTAGGTGATGGCGGCCGAGACGACGTTACCAAGGGCGGAGCCGTTCCTGGTGATCGATCCGTTGAAATGGCCGAAGCGCTTGAGCTCCAGCGCAGCGGGCGTTCCCACGCTGGTACTTGTGCCGACTGTTTCGCCCTGCGCCACCAGCCGCGCTGTCGCGGTCAGCAGGCCCGAGCGCTGCATCTGCCAGGTGATCTGGTCGAGCACGCAGCCGGAATACATCGCATAGCGCGGAACCTCCGGCATGCCGGTTTCGATCGACATGCTGGGCAGCGTCCACGACCCCGACTGGAACTCGTGGCTGTACGGCGCTTCCGCGCCCGTGGTCGTCGGCGCGCCGAAGGCCGCCTTCAGCCAGAAGCCGAAGGCCTCCGCGTCGAGCGGCACGACGACATCGCCGTCGGCCGTCACCGCATCCTTGATCGGCGCCAGCGGATCACGACCGTAGCCCAGCAGTTCCGAGTTCAGCAGCGGTTGCTCTGCGCCGAGCGAGGTGCTGGCGAAGGGCATGCGGGTGAAGCCGCCCACGGGCGGCGTTCCATAGGTCGTCTCGAACGCAAGCGCCATCAGCGCCCGCGCCCCCTGGGCTCGTGCCATGGTGTTCTCCTCGGGTTGTCGGGGTCAGGCCAACTGGTCGGCCGTGGAATAGTGCAGCACCACCGGGATCACGGCGGCCTTCAGGCTGGCCGCGCCCTCGACCGGCAGGTCTACGGGGCGCGGGGCTTCCGCCTCGACCCAGTCGCAGAGCCCGCCAAGCGTGCGGTCGGCGGCGAGCGCCGCGCCAATGCTGGCGGTCAGCCTGTCGAAGTCGGCGTCCCGATCGGCGCCCTGCACGACCGCTTCGATCTCGGCGCGGTGCTGGTAGTGGTAGCGCAGAGGCGAGAGCGTCACCTCCGGCTCGCCCGGTTCGCCGTCCCGCAGGATCAGGAGCCCGGCGGCGGGCACGCGCTCGGGCAGAACCTCGCCGCGCAGGGTTGTGGCAGGCACCGTCAAAAGACGTGCGTGCAGCGCCGCCAGCGTGGCCTCGCGTGTACTGGGCATGATGTCACCGAAGAAAATCCGAATGGCACAGCACCGGGCGTCGTCGCCCGGTCTTGATCGTAGGCCAACGACGGCGGACGTCCGCCGTCGATCAGACCGTGCCCGTTCCTTTGAAATTCTCGCACGAGTCAACGCCCCGAGCGGTCCCGGCCAGGAGGTCGTCGGCCAGCCTCATCAGTTCGTCCAAGCGCGGATCGCTCAACCGATACCGGACGAACCGACCGTCCGGTTCTCCGACAACCAGCCCGCATTCGCTCAGGCACCGCAGGTGGTTTGAGGCGTTCGACTGCGACAGGCCGGTGGCGCCAACGATCTCCCCAACCGAAAGCGGGCCGTCACGCAGAGCGGCCAAAATCGACATGCGCGAGAAGTCAGCCAAGCCGCGGAAAAGCTTCGCCCGCAACTCGACGACTTGAGCATCAGCCTGCTGAAGGATTCCGGTCTCGCTCGACATATCAGTCTGCAATGATATATAGCCTCGTCTGTCCACGGAAGATCGTAATGAGCGAAACGGCCACAATGAGCAACGCTGAGCACGCGCGCTACAGAGTCACCGGCATGGACTGCCCGTCATGCGCCGCGAAGATCGAGAAGGCGGTGCGGTCGGCCGGGGTCGAGGACGTGAAGGTCTCGACTGCCACGCAGATCATGACGGTGCATGTATCCGACCTGAGTTTGCAGCTGCCCGAAGTGGAGCGTGCGGTGTCGGGCATCGGCTACCGACTGGATCGGCTGGGCGGACCCGAAGCTGATCACGAGGGAGACATCGACGATCTTCCGAAGGACTTGAGCCATATCACCCCGGCCTACCGGCGTGCGCTGTGGATCGTGATCGTGCTGAACGTGGGCTACGGCCTCATCGAGATGGTTGGCGGCTTCATTTCCGGATCGCAGGCCCTGAAAGCCGATGCGCTCGATTTCCTCGGCGATGGCCTGATCACCTTCCTTGGGGTTCTGGCGATCGGCTGGAGCCTGGTCTGGCGAGCCCGTTCCGCTCTGATCCAAGGCTTGTTTCTCGGGGCGCTCGGTCTCGGGGTCCTCGCCAACACGGCCTACCGCGTACTGGTTCAGCAGCAGCCTGAAGCTGAACTGATGGGCCTGTTCGCCGTGATCGCGCTCGTGGTCAACGTGGTTGCCGTTCTGCCGTTGCTGCCCCACCGGGCCGGAGATGCCAACGTTCGGGCCGTCTGGCTGTTCTCGCGCAACGACGCCATCGGCAATGCAGCGGTCGTCGTGGCAGCGGGTCTGGTCGCCTGGACTAACACGGCATGGCCCGACCTCGTTGTAGCGGCAGTGATCGCCGGGCTGTTTCTGCAATCCTCGTGGTCGATCATCCGCGACGCGCGGGCCGATTTGCGGGTGGCCACGTGAGGCCACGCCGGTCACCGGGCTTCGGGCGCCGGATCGTGCAGGCGGCATCAGGACCAGAATACGATCTCTCGGCCGCCGAGATAGTCGGGGCCTGTCAGGGCTCCAGATCCTTTTTCCGGCGCGTCCGACTATAGTTTCGCCTCCACCCAATTCGCCACGATCAGTCCCGGTACCGCGTCGTGCGCCCGCTCGGCATCCCTCGCCAGATCAAGCCGCTTCGGCAACTTGACCTGCGGCACCAGCAGGAAGATCGGCGCGGTGACCTTTCCGCGCCCGGTCTTCGAGCGCGACACCACCGCCTGACCCTTGGTGTTCAGCCGCCCTTCGGCCACCAGCAGGCTCGGCCCCGTCCGGCGATAGACGAAGCGCAGGCGCAGGCCGCGCCGCCGCTCCCATTCGCCGGGGGTGATCCGCCCGCCGCGCAGGGACTTGCCCGCTGCGGGCAGCGGGATCGCCAGCCAGAACCCGTCCTTCGAGCGGATCAGCGGACCGGTGTCGTGGGCGCCGACGATGACCGGCGCCTTCGACCAGACCAGCGCCGCGGCGTCGAGGCTCTCGCCCGACTTGGGGAAGTTCTGGCTCCGGATCGAGTTGGCCAGCCGGGCGCCGAGCCCCGCGCCGGTGATCTGCAACCGCCATGCGGTCTTCAGCCCGGTCCCGGCCTCGCGCATGGCGGCGGTCACCGCGCGTTCGCCCGCCGCGACCTCGGCGGCCATCATCGCGACGATGTCGGGATCGATGTCGAGCTTCAGCTTCATGGCCATCACGCGGGCCTCAGATCGACGGTCCAGACGAGCCGCTCGCCGTCGCGGACCGGCTCGCCCTGAATGAGGAAGGCCTCGCCCTCGATCTCGATCCGGTCGCCGGGGCGCGGGTTCGCCACCTCTGCGGCGCGCAGGTCGATCCGGGTGGTCTCGGACCAGAGCCGCGTATCGCCGAAGTCCGTGATCGCATCGGCACGCCGGGCGATCACGCGCACCAGGACGGGCGCGCCGCCGTCGGCGATGTAGACCGCGTCCCGGCCGATGTTCTGATCGGCGAAGAGCGCGCCAACGGCGGCGGCGAAGGCGCTCATCAGAACGCCGCGTTCAGGCGCACCCGCCCGATGGTGTCGCCCGCGCCGCTGGCCACCGCTTCGACGGCCACGCCGACAAGAGTGTTGTCGGTGGCGACCGTGGTGCAGCGCTTGTTGGTGTCGTCCCAATAGACCTTGGAGCCGACGGTCCAGGCCTGGGAGCCGACCTTGGTGATGTCGAAGACGCCGGTGAGCGCGGTCTCGACGGGCTCGCCGAGCGCGGCCGCGCCCGAGGCGATGCCGAAGATGGAGCCGACGAGCAGGCCATCGCCCGAGGCGACGGCATAGGGCGCGGTCAGGGTGATGGTGTTGCCGGGCTGAACGTAGTTTTTCATGGGGAGGATCCTTTGGGAAAGACAAAGGGCGGCCCATGAGGACCGCCCGTGTGTCAGGGTTCAGGATGGGGTGCGCCTTACGCGCCCGGGTTCTTGTAGAGGCCGCGCCAGTCGATGGCCTTGGCGCCGAAGTCGAGGCGGCACTTGATCTCGACCCCGTCGACGTCGAAGCCGTTGCGCGTCTCGATGTAGGCGCCCTGTTGGCCCTCGAGGTAGGCGTACTCGATGGTGTCGATCTGGTTCGGGCTTGCCGCCAGATACCAGGCGGTCTCGCTGGCGGCATCGAGCCGGGGTTCGCTGATCGGTGCGAGTGTGCGGATCGACTGCGGCACCACGCTGGACGTCGCGGCAGGCACGAGGTTCTGCGCGACCAGCTGCTCGGCCTTCAGTTCCAGCGAGGCGGGCACGATCAGGAAGGCGGGCCGGACGTTCAGCACCGTCTTCTTGTCGAGGCCGGTCTGCTTGGCCATCGCCGCGCGCGCCGCGCCCACCGCCTCGACGGCCAGCGCCGCGCCGGTGCCCGCGAGGTTCTTGTGGCTGGTGTGGAACAGCGCGTTGCCGTCGGCCATCGCCGGGTTGGCGGTGATGATGCCCCAGACCACGTCCGATTCCAGCTGCGCGATGGAATTGCCGTACATCGCCGGGATCCTGGTGAAGGCGTCGAGATCGTCGTTGATCAGGGTCTGGCGGGTGATTGCGACCACCCGGCCATAGGTCTTGACCTTGTAGCTCTCCTTGCTCTCGCCCAGCGTGCCGCGCTTGAACTCGCCGCTCTCGCCGACCTCCAGCAGCTGCGGGGCTTCGCCGAGCTGGACCCGGTGCATGGCCTTGAAATCGGTGGCGAGCACCTGGCGGCAAAACAGCATGAACGTCCGAGGATAGGCATCGTAGGCCTGCCGCAGCGTCTTGTTGGTGACCGCCGACAGGATCTCCGGGAAGTCGGACGTCGAATGCAGAGCGCGCGTCGCCACCTCGTCGCGCGATAGGCCGCGGGTGTTGACGCCCGCATTTCCGAGGCTTTCGCGGGCGAGTTCCAGCAACGTCATGCCGCGATACTGGCGCGCAGCGTCCTCCAGCTGGAATAGCGTCGGGCTGTAGCGGTGCAGCAGCGCGTTCGCCACGGCATCGCGCCGCGTGATGCGCTCGTCGCGGCCGCCGAGCGGGACGGAGACATGGCCGAAAGTCCGGGTCTCGTCGGATTTGGCGGCGACCTGATCGAGGATCAGGCGGCGGGACTCGTCGACGCTGACGCCGCGCTTGACCAGATCCTCGGCAAAGCCGCGCTCGAGGTTCAGGCGCCCGGCCAGATCGTAGATGGTGGAGACGCGATCACGCTCCGCCTCACGGGCGCGGGTGGCGACCGCCTCGGTGTCAGGCGCGGGAGTTGCCTGCGTCATCGGCTGGCTGCGGGTTTCGCTGGCGCGGACCTGCGGTTCGACTGCGGCGGTCTTGGGTTCGGGCGCAGCCGCTTTCGGCTCGGTCATGGGGGTGTCCTCGGTTTCGACCGGCTCGGTCGGCTGGCTGGTGGCGGGGGTTGCGGCGTCGCTCGCCGGGGTCTGGGTCTGCTCCGTCATCGGGATGGGTCCTTTCGCTGTCGCGGACTTGCAGTTCGTGGTGGAAGGGGCGTCCCGGCGGTGAAGGACGCAGTCGTGAAGGGGATGCCGGGCGCGGAAGCCCGCGGCGGGGTCCGCGCCGACGGCGACGGCGGAGACCTCGAAGGGCGTCCAGTCCACCGCGCGCCAGAGCTCGCGCGCGGCCTCGGGTTTGGAGACCTCGAAGCGGTGCACCTGATAGCCGATGGAGACCGCGCGAATGTGCCCGGCCTGGATGTCGCGCCAGATCGGCTCGACATCGGCGCGTTCGCTGATCCGGACCAGCGCGATGCCCCGGCCGTTCTCGATCCGGGCCGAGCCCGGCACGACCGAACCGATCACCGCGTCGAGCGTGTCGAGGTCGTGCACCTTCAGGAAAGGCGCGCCCGCATTCAGCCGGTCGAGGCGGACATGGGCCGGGTCGAGGCTCAGTTCCTCATCATAGGGTTCGCCAAAGAAGGTGGCACGGCGGACGCGCGCCCCGGCCGACCAGACCACCTCGACGGTGCGGCTGTCGGCATCGGCCGTGTTCGGCGCAAGCTCCGCCGACCGGCGCATGGCCGGCAGTTCGATCATCGTGTCCATGAGGTCAGTCCTGTTGGTCGGCCTGCGCGGGATCGGTTTCATCCGCTTCAGCGGAGGGATCGTCGGCGGCGGGATCGGCCGCCGGATCGCCGGTCTGCGCGCTGCCGGTCTTGGTGACGCGGCGCGGGTCGCTGTCGAGCACCAGCCCCAGCGCGTCGAGTTTCGCGTTGGTCGCGGCGATCTCGGCCAGCACGGCGTCCGGGTTGCGGCCCTGCCGGGCGATCACCTCCGCCAGCGTCATGGTTCCGGACCGGATCGACAGCAGGTTCGCCATCGCGTCCTTCTGCGGATCGACCGCCTCGAACTTCGGCGGCGACCATTCCACCGGCACCGTCGGCGACGGGATCTGCCCCGCCGCCCATGCAGCCTCGGTGAACCAGCGCCAGACCGGCGCGCAGAACATCGGGATGAACAGCTGCCACTGGACGGCGTCGATCTGGCGGCGGAACTCAACGAGACCCGCCCGGATCGAGGAATAGTTGACCTGGGACAGGTCCCCGGTCAGCAGCTCGTAGGGCACCCGGAACCCGGCCGAGATGGTGTGCAGGCTCGCCCGCTTGTATTCGCCATAGCCGCCGGTCGCGGAAGGCTGGTTGAAGCGGATGTCCTTGCCGCCGCGGGCATAGGCGATCAGCCCCGGCTCGAACTGCTCGACCCGGTTGCCGTCGGCATCGACCACGGAGGGCGCGATGCCCTGCTGCGCCTCGTCGTCGCCGAAGACGATGGCGGTGACGCAGGCCTCGGTCTTCTTGCGGACCAGCTCCGCCACCTCGTAATCGTCAAGATCGCGCAAGCTGCGGATCACCGGCGCGCCCCAGGGAACGCCACGCGCCTGCGTGCGCTGCTTCTCGTAGATGTGCGCGATCTCGCTCGCGGGGACCGGGCGGCTCTGCAGACCGTTCTGCAAGGCGCCATATGCGTCGCCGGGATGTTCGGCATGGAGCCAATAGGCCCTGCGCTTGCCGACCGGATCGAACTCGATCCCCTGCACGAGGCGACCTGCTCCAAGGGCGCCGGATTTCGTGGCGTCGAGGAAGTCGGCCTCGAGCACCTGCAATTGCAGCGGCACCGGCAGACCGTCGCTCGGGCGGCGCAGGCGGCGGCGGACCAGCACCTCGCCGGCCTCGACCATCTCGCGGCAGATCAGGGTCTGGATCCCATAGAAGTCGAGTTGGCCGTCGGCGTCGCACTCCGCCGTCCAGCGCTCGAAGAGAGCGTCGACCTTGCGGTCGAGCTTGTCGTCGCCGCTCGCGGCGCGCGGCATGATGCCCGCGCCGATGATGTTGTTCACCAGCACCGCCACCGCCTTGGCCGCATGCGGATTGTTGCGCACCAGATCGCGCATCCGGTCGCGCAGCAGCGCCCCGGCGACGCCGATCTCGGTGTCGGCCGAGGATCCCGGCGCGCGCCAGCCCTCGGTGCGCCGCCCGCGCGCCGCGCCGTCATAGCCCCGCGTCAGGGTATCGAAGGCCTGACGCGCCATCACGCGGCGGGCGGCCATACGCGGCGCCACCGTGGCGATGGCGTGATCGAACCAGGTCGCCGACATCACCGGTCCCCGCGCGAGAAGCCCGCAAGCCCTGCCACCGGCAGTGGCCGCGTCGTCCCCGCGATGGCGCGTTCGATGGTCCGGATGCGCGCCAGCAGGTCTTCGGCAGAACCGTAATCGACCGACTTGCCGTCATAGCTGACCCGGGTCGTGCCGCTGGCATAGGCCCGGCGCAGCGTCGAAAGCTCGGTTTCCGTCCAGTCGGTCATGTTCAGAACCATCCTCCGCGCCGTCCGAGCCAGTCGGAACGGCGCTTGCCCTGCGGGGCCTGTCCCTGCCGGTTGATCTGTCCGGCTGGATCGGTGTCGGTGGGGGCCGCCTCGAGCTGATCCTCGAGGTCTTGCCATTTCTCGTCGGGCCAGCGGTCCGCGCCCGCGATCCAGGCGGCGGCGCGGGCATAGACCCGGCAGTCCAGCGCCTCGTTCCGTTCGCGGAGCTTCTGCCATTCCAGCCGGGCGAAGCCGCGCTTAGTGCGCACGGTCACCAGCTGCTCGGCGACGAACTGCTTCAGCCATTCGTTCTCGACCCAATGCGGCAGGTGCACCGAGCCGGGCGGGAACGCCGCCCCGTCGGCCATCTCCTCTTCGGTCGGCCGCGCCAGCCGCAGGAAGCGGTATGTCTCGGCCTTGAAGGTCGACACCGCCACGGTCCAGAGCCGCGCGCCGCGCCGCAGCCGCTTGCCGCCCTCGGTCGCGTCGACAAAGGTTGGGCCCGAGACCGGGCTGGAGCGGTTGAACCCCTCGACACCCTTGACCGGCGAGACCTGCGCGAACCCCTGCGCCCGCGACCAGGAATAGACCGCCGGGGCCTCGTAGCCGGTGTCGATGGCGAGCCGCGCAATGCGCAGATGCGCGCCACGTTCGTGCGGGAAGGACCGGTCCAGCAGCGCCGTCAGGTCCGACCACGCGTCATGCCGATCCGGCCCGCCTTCGATGACAACGTGATCGACGAGCCAGCTTTCAAGGCCACGGCCCCAAGCCCAGACATCGACCTCGATCCGGTCCTTCTGTACGTCGGCCCCGGCCGTCAGGAACAACCCGCCCGCAGGCACCGTGCTGGATTTCCAGCGCTCGCGGCGGTCGTAGAGCCGCTGCCAGTCCGGCGCTTCGCCGGTCTCGACCCACGTCTCGCCGAGGATCGTGTTGCGGAAGGCCTTGATCGCCTCGTCCGAACCCTGCGCCGCATCCCATGCCCGCACGATCCGCTCCCAGCTCAGCCAGCCAATCGGCGAATAGAGCGCCGAGAGGTGATACCCGACCGTGGTCGGATCAGCGGCAACGGCAGTCGCCCGCCATTCGCCGCCCTCCAGCATGGCTGTCTTGTGGTGTTCCGCGATGGGCGTCTCGCAGCCCTCGCAGTGATACTCCGCCGTCTCCGGCCGCCCCTTCTGCCAGCGCAGCCGGTCGAACTTGAGCCATTGCACCGCGCCGCAATGCGGACACGGCACGAAAAACCGGCGCTGGTCCGAGGCCTCGTATTCCCGCTCAATCCGGCTCAGACCGCGGACGGTGGGAGTCGAGACCAGCAGCAGCTTGCGCCGGTGGGCGAAGGTCAGCGACCGCGCTTCCGCCAGCGTCACCGGGTCACCTTCCTCGTCGGCCGAGGCCGGATAAGCGTCGACCTCGTCGAGGAAGATGTACCGTGCTGGGGTGGAGCGCAGCCCGACCGCGGAGTTCGCCCCCGTCATGATCAGGATGCCGCCCGCGAACTCCTTCGACAGCATCGTGTTGCCGGCGTCGCGGGAGCGCGCAGGTTTCACCCGTTCCCGCAGTTCCGGGCTTTCGTCGATCAGCGGGTCAATGCGCTGGCGCGAGTTGCGCTTGGCGAGCTCCACCGTCGGCTGGACCGCGAGCATCGGACCCGGCGCCTGGTGGATCGCGAAGCCGATCCAGTTGTTCCCTGCCTCGGTCGCGCCAACCTGTGCGGCCTTCATGAACACGATCCGCTGCATCGTGTCGCCGGGCGACAGCCGATCCATGATCTCGCGCATGTAGGGCGTGCGGCTTGTGCGATATCGCCCCGGTTCGGCCGAGGAGCGGCCCGAGAGCATCCGATTCCGGTCCGCCCATTCCGAGACGGTCAGGTCCGGGTCGGGCCGCAGCCCGCTGCCCCAGGCGCGCAGGATCTCACCCGCGCCGTCGAACTCCGTCAGGCCGCCAAGATCACCCCCATGCTCACCGGAAGTCGGGCCGGACCTCGGCGAGTTCGTCGAGGTGGGCGCGTACATGTTTCTCCAGGACCTTCTGCATCGCGGCAGGCTCCACGCCGAGATCGGCCGCCATCAGCGCCGCCGCGCGCGCAGGCCAGTTCACCCATGAATCCCGTTCCTCACGTGCCAGCCGGAACACCAGCGCCAGCGCGCGGGCCCGCTCAATCAACTCCCCCTTCAGCTTCTGCAGACGGATGCGCCGCTCCTGCGCCTTCAGCACCTCGTTCGCGGTCTTGGCCTGCAGAAAGGTCGTGCCGCCGCCGACCGCCGGCACCGCCAGACCCTGTTCGCGCAAGGTGTCGCCGACAGCGGCGACCGCCGCCTCGGGGACGGGCTTCAGCTTCGGCGCGGGCGGCTTTCTCGTCTTGGACGGGTCCGTCGTCTCCGCGCGCCGGGCGTCGCTCGCGGCCGCGTTGATGCTGCCGTCGGGATAGAGGACCAGCCGCTCGGCGGTCTTCGCCTTCTGAATCGCGCCACGCGACAGCCCGACATGCGCGGCGTACCGGCGCTCGCTCATGCCCTGCATCGACGGCTCCGATTATCATTCTAAATCATGTGCTTATCGAGTTGATAAGCGCGCCGGACAGAGCGAACGTCACTCCAACGAAGCGATGCAACTCGACCCAAGGAGCCACCCCGATGACCCGCCGCGCGACCGACAACACGAAAGCCCCCGACGCCTTCATCGCCGCGAAGACCGAAATCGACGCGATGCTGGAGCGGCTCACCGCCCTCAGCGCGGACCATTTCGAGACCAGCCCAGACGAGATCAACTGGGGCCATGTCGGCACCCTGAACCACTACCGCGCCAAGCTGCGCGAGATCACCGACATGGCCTTCAGCGAAGGCGAACACGCCGAGTGAGACGACCCGCTCCCAGTCCCGCCCGCCGACTGGCGGGCTCGACCTCGTAGAAGGGCCCGCATCCCGCGCGCCCCGATACGGGAGACGACGATGAACAAGCTTTCCGACACCCAAGCCCTGATCCTGAGCGCCGCCGCCCAGCGGCCCGAGCACATCGCCCTGCCGCTGCCCGAGAGCCTGCGCGGCGGCGCTGCCGCCAAGGTGGTCGGCGCGATGCTCGCGAAGGGCTTCCTCGAAGAGGTCGACACCGACATGCGCAAGGGCGAGCCCATGTGGCGCGAAACCGGCGACGGCCACGGCGTCACACTGATCGCCACCGACGCAGGCCTCGCCGCCATCGGGATCGAGCCCGAGGACGCGAACCCCGCGCCTGCGGGCGCGACGGACGCGCCGACCGAGGAGGCCGCGCCGGACTCCCCCAACGAACCGAAGGCCGCGCCCAAGACGCGCACGCCGCGCGAGGGCACCAAGCAGGCCACCCTGATCGCCATGCTGCGCGCGCCGGACGGCGCGACCATCGGGGAGATCATGGCCGCGACGGGCTGGCAGTCGCACACGGTGCGCGGCGCGATGGCCGGGGCGCTGAAGAAGAAGCTCGGGCTCGAGGTGACCTCGGCGAAGGTCGAGAACCGGGGGCGCGTGTACAAACTCCCTGCCGCCTGACGCACCGGACAACGACAAGCTGATGACCGCCGTCCCTCCGGGGCGGCGGTCGATCATTTGGCGCTCCGCATCCGGATCGCCTCGAACACCCGCCGCAAGGCGAAGGAACGGGCGATCGACACGACGGTGAAGATGGCGCCCATCTTCAGGTTCTGCGCCAGCGTCGTATGCAGCCCGAAGACCGGAAAGATCAGGATCTGCGTTCCAACCGCGACGCCGTAGCCGACGATCACGTTGGCGACGGACTCGACCAGCGACATGATGCGCGACTGCTTCATGCGGCGGACTTGCGCTTTCGCGCGGGTTCGGGTTCGGCGTCCGTGCCCGGCGTCTCGGCCGGTGGTTCGGCGTCGTCGCCCAGCCGCTCGGTCCTCACCTCAGCGAAGGTCCGGCCGTCGCCGTCGAGGATCGCGTCCTTGCCGGTTTCGGCCTGCCAGCGTTCAACGGCGACATCGATGTAGGCCGGGCTGATTTCCATCGCGAAGACGCGGCGGCCGTTGGCCTCGCCTGCGATGATCTGCGAACCCGACCCAGAAAAGGGCTCGTAGCAGAGGCCGCCTCGGGCGACGTGCTGGCGCATCGGGATGCCGAAGGCTTCGAGCGGTTTCGGCGTCGGGTGGTCGGGGCGCTCGTCCTTCGCGAAGCTGGGCAGCGCCCAAGTCGACGGCAGCGTTTCCTCGGCGACCTTGGGCGGGCGGTTCGGACGCCGCCAGCCCATGAAGCAGGGCTCGTGTTTCCACAGATAATGCGACCGGGTAAGAACCCCGCGGTCCTTCACCCAGATGATCTGCTGATGGACAAAGGCCCCGGCCTTTTCCCAGCAAGCCTCGAGCATCGCCTGGCGGCGCGAGGCATGCCAGCAATACCATGCAGCATTCTCGGCGATGGCCTCCGCCACGGCGGCGGAAATGAAGCCGTCGTAAAGCTCGGCTCCTTGCGAACTGTCGTCCCAGGTCGTGCCATAGGACGCCGACGAGTCCTTGTTGCGGGTCGGATGGTTCGAACCGTCGTAGTCCACAAGATATGGCGGGTCAGTTGCGAACAGGATCGCCCGTTCGCCATTCATCAGGCGACGCACATCAACCGCGCTGGTGCTGTCACCGCAGAGCAGCCGATGGTCGCCAAGGATCCACAGGTCGCCCGTGCGCGAGGCCGGATTGCGCGGCGGTTCGGGGATGGTCACCGGCGGCACGGAGCCCCCGGCGCCACCTTCTTCACCGTTTTCTTCCGCGACGTAGGCCAGCAGCTTGTCGAGTTCGCCGTCCGAGAAGCCGACCAGCGACAGGTCGAAATCCTCGGCCAGCAGGTCGTTCAGTTCGGCAGACAGCAGCGCCTCGTCCCAGGTGCCGAGTTCGGTCAGCTTGTTGTCCGCGATCCGGTAGGCCCGCCGCTGCGCCTCGGTCAGGTGCCCGAGCACGATCACCGGCGCTTCGGTCAGCCCGAGCTGCGTCGCGGCCAGCACGCGCCCGTGGCCCGCAATCAGCTCGCCGTCCTCGCTCACGAGGCAGGGCACGGTCCAGCCGAACTCGGCCATGCTGGCGGCGATCTTCGCGATCTGGTCCGCGCCATGCGCCTTCGCGTTCTTCGCTTAGGGCTGGAGGCGCGACAGCGGCCACGTCTCGATCGCGTCCGGGGCGAAGCTCAGCGTCATGGTGGACAAGGTTCCTCGGTCGGGTGGATGCCGGTGGCTTCCGGACTCCGGATGCCGCGCCGGACTCCAGGCGGGGTCCAGCGGCCACCAGCGGTGTCCGGTCGGAAGGCCAGCGTTCATTGGTGTTTGCGCGGGGTCAGATGGCTCCGGCTTCCGGGTGGCTTCCCAAAAATCCGGCCCTGTCGCTGGCGATGTCCCGCGCTTCGCCCGCCAGCATACGAATATCGCCAGGAAGGACCCGTGAACTCGTCTTGAACCGGTCGAGGTCCTGGCGCGCGCGCCTCCCGCGAGGATAGCTGAAAACCTAGTCTGATCCGCTGTTTATGTCCGTTCGAAAACCGTCCGGCGGACACTTTCCTCGCTGCTGCTCACCGCCGCACCGCGCCTGCAAGCTCAATTACCTTGCGCTTCGAATAGCTGCGATTGAGCCGCCGACCATTGAGCCGGAACGCAATGACGCACAGCGCATACAGCCAGCGCTCGTGCGCCGCCGACCGCTGCAGTCCCACCGTCCAGCAGATGGTTTTCCAACGCTCGCCGTGCGCACGCAGCCAGATGATCTTGCCGTCAACAGGGTCGAGCCCCACCGTCCAGCTGAGCGTCTCCTCCATCCGACTGATGGCGGCGGGCGACGGTACGATGCGCATTGGCTGGGGCTGCTGTCCAACCTTGTCGGCGAAGTCATGGACGACCTCCGGCCATGTGCTGAAGTATCCCTGCCGCCGCGGTTCGGGCAGTCGCTTGAGCACGTAAGCGGCTTGAGCCAGACGTTCCTCGACGAGGCTGGGTGTCCATTGGGTCATCGGCGCGCCTCCTTCGCCTGATCGCGATCGCCATAGAGCTTGTCGCCGAGTTGCCGGATCAGTTCACGTTCGGGCCAGGTCAGCCGGTCATCATCGAGCGACACCGCGAGGACGCGCTGCTCCCGCCAGCCCTCGCGCTTGACCTCTTCGGGGCTGCGGCGCTGTCCGCCATAACCTCGTGGCGCCCACCTCACAGCACACCTCCCCGGGTCTCCATCGCCCAGAGCAGGATGGCGATTGCATCGGCCTCATTATCGTCGGCGGGCTGGAATCCACGCTCGCGCATTGCGGCCAACACGGCTTCCTTGCCGGCGTTTCCCTTGCCGGTGGCGAAGCGTTTGATCGTGCCGACCGGAACGCCCTGATAGGCGACGCCCCTGCGCTCGCACCACGCGGTCAACGTCGCCAGGAAGCCGCCGTAGAGGTGGGCCGCATCGGTTCCAATGTGGCGGCGGACCTCTTCGAAATAGATCGAGGCCAGCCCGCCGCTATCGTCGGCCAGCTGTTCGAGCCAGTGCTGGAAGCGCAGATACCGCATGCCGCCGCCGTCGTAGCGCCCGGTCCGGAAGGTCGCGGTGCCACTGTGAACGATCCCGTTGACAAGGCTCGCCCAGCCGGTGGTGGTCCCGAGGTCAAGAGCGAGGATGGTGCTGCCGGCACAAGCGGAAGCAACGTGCACGGGAGAGAGATCGGCTACGGGGATGGGTGATGGATGCATATTCATGCGGATTGATCCTTCTCGTGTGCTGTCGGGGATGAGAGGTCCGGCACGCCATGCGCACGCGAAGCCCCTGGGGGTGGGCGAGGGAGAACCCGCCTGCGGCGTTCTCCCCCACCCCTGAAGGGGGTGGCTTTCACCCCCACAACTTGGGAGGCCAGACAATGCCTTGTTCTTGTTCCGGAATTTCATGCTGGGGATGGACTGGGGAGCCGCCGCTTCCCCAACTTGAACCTGCGCAGCCCATCGGGGACGCGCGAGCAGCAGCGCAGGTAGTTGGAAGAGGTCTTCCCAACTTGACGCTGCGCAACAGGGGGCAGTCGTGCGGACTGGGGCGCAGGAAGTTGGAAGCCGCTTTCCCAACTTCCCCAACTTGAAGCTGCGCAAGTCTGCGCATGATGCGGATCGACCTAGGGCAATCATTCGGCGCCCTCCGGATAGACCCAGATGCCGGGATTTTCGACCGGCAGGGCGGCCCCCGTTTGGGGGCACTTGTACGTGCTGGGCAGGACCGGAATCTGCTCCGGGATGACCTCGCCGGTCTCGAGATCGGCCGCCTCTTCACCGGTCGGGAACACCATGTCCTCGACGCAGAGATAGCCAAACTTCGACTTGGAGGTGGGCAGGCCAAAGGGTGCGCCGTCGCGCACGAACTTGATGAACCCCTTGGTCGCGAGCACGCTGATCCGATCGCGGATCGTGTCCTTGCCGCCGAGCCCGGCGCGGTTCTCGAAGCTCTCGGCAAACTGCAGCGCCGTGTAGAGCCGCCCGGCCTGCGCTTCATCGAAGAGCAATTGAAGGATGACGTCGTGCTTTCGGACGCGCTCGGCATCGAGCTTTTCGCCGAACTCACGCCGGACGATCCGTTCGCCGGAGCGGTCGATCTCGACCCAGCGCCCACCGGCCTTGTCGACGACCATCGGCTCGATGCCCGGCCCATTGCGCAGCTCGAAATGCAACATCCGCTCCGGGCGCTCCTCATCGGGCCGGTGCATGATGATGCCGGAGCTGTAGAAGCTGCGAAGCGATCCGGCGCCCGAGAGCGCCATGAACGGATCCTCGACCAACTGCTTCTTGGTGATCTTGCGCGTGTGGTGACAAAGGATCACGCCGGCATCGGGCGCGACAGCGTCGCGCAATGCCTCGACCCGCTCCTGCAGGAAGAAGAGCATCGCCGTGTTGTCGTTCTCGCCACCTCCGTCAGGGCCGCCATCGAAGAGGTTGCGGATCGGATCGATGCAGAGGATGTCGGGTGCGCCATGTCCGTAATGAGCACGAGCGGCAGCGACGGCGAGAGCGACCCCGCCGGCGTCGAGCAGCATGCGCACCTTGGGCGTGGCGACCAGATTATCGCGCGCCATCGCCAGGAGAGCGGGATCGACTCGGATGGCCTGGAGACGCTCCCGGAGATAATGGTACTGGATCTCGGCCTGCAGATAGAAGATCCGCAGCGGCCGGCTCGGCGCAAAACCGAGGAACGGCACGCCCGCTGCCATATGGACGAGCAGGCTGATGAGGAAATCGCTCTTGCCGACCTTCGGCGCGCCGCCGAGCACCAGCATCCCGCCCGGAGTCAGCAAGCGCGGAGCGATGATGTCCTCCGGCATCGGGCTCAAATCATCGAGCAGCGCGCCGAGTGTGAAGGCCGGCAGTGCCGACATGGGTGGGGCGGAGAGCCGCTCGAGCGCCGGCCCATGGCGTTCCTCGTGCAGTCTCCAGAGGCGCTGCGCGTCCGAGGCGAGTCGGTCGAGCGGCCAGCTGGGACGGAGCTGGGCGGCGTTGTACTGACAGATCGCCTCCCAGGCCTCATCCCGGCTCATGCGGCCTTCGTGGGCCATCCGCACATAGTGACCGATCGCAGCGCTTGCGCCCTGAAAGCGCGACCAGTCGTCCGCGCCGCCTTCGCGGACCGGCGTCTTCAGGATCTCGTCGATTGATGGTTTGTCGGCCGCTGGTCCTGGCTCGGAACCAACACCCGCGAGCGGCGGCATGTCCGCGACGAGTTCGGCGAAATCGCCGAGATGGACCTCGACCCAAGGGCTGTGGCGGCGGATGTTTACCAGCCGTCTGAAACCGCCCTTGTGATAAACCGAGCCGGCCAAACGGATGGGCTGGTGAGCCGATCGGAAATGGGTGTCGCCGCCGACTTTGACCGCAATGTCGCCCCGCAGCCGGCAAAGGAGCGCAATGTCCTCGCCCTCGGCCGGTTCGCTCAGGCGCCACCAGACATGGAGCTTGTCCAGGCCATCTGGCGTGCGGCCGCCGCTTTCAACGAGCAGCGTCGGTTCGCCGAGATGCCGGATGAGATGATCGAGCTTGGCTGTGATGTCGCCCGCGTCGAGATCGACCAGAACGGTCTGCATTTGCCGGACGTCGGCGGCCTTCGCCTTGCCGGTCTCAGCGACCGTCCCCGGCACCACATAGAAGGCCGCGCCCTCGCGCGCCGCCCAGCTGGCGAAGGCCCCCGCTTTCTCGAGAAGACTGTCGCCGATCTCGATCCAGGCATTATGGGGGCGGCCGTCGATGCCCTGGCCCTTGTCGACGAAGCCCCGCAGCGGCACCCAGCCCTCGCAATAGCCGAAGACAACGTCGAGAAAGATTGCAATCTGCTCGGGATCCGGCTCGATATCGAAGGGATCTGCTTGCGGGGCGGCATCGTTGAAATCCCGCCATGCATCGAGGGAGACGACCTTGTTCTCACTCATGCCGACAACCCCCAGCAGCGATCCGCCCACGGGCACATTCGGCATTCGTGAAAATCGCGCGTCGTGGCGATGCGGGGAAGCAGCTCTCCTGCGTCCGTTGCCTGCAGGATCCGCACGCCGCGGTCGCTCATGCGCTGGGCCAGCACTGCGTCGAACGGTACGAGCTCGTGGTGGAGTTCGGCGGTGTCCTTGTTGATGGCGGTGAACAGCGCCGGATTGGCGGACATGCCCGGCACCTGCGCTTCCATGTAGGCTTGGTAGAGCGAGATCTGCGCCGCGTAGATGGGCTTTGCCAGAACGACGCCCCTGGCTACGGTGTCGCGCCAGTTCTTCGCGTTCATCGTCTTGCATTCCCAGAGCGCCGGAACCTTGATCTGCAGCGGCTCCGGTGCGGCGGCGATGATTCCGTCGACATGCCCGCGAATACGTCCGCCGGCGGCAGAGAAGCCGAATTGCTCCCCGTCCGGGTGATTGCCCTTGCGGGTGTAGAGATCGAACCCGGCGCCGCGCAGCCACCGGATCGCGAGGTCTTCGAGGGCGTGTCCGATCTCGAAGATTCGCAGTGTCCGCCCGCCGAAATCGGCGCCTTCGTCCTTCGAAGCTCCGGCAAACTCGAACTGCAAGGCGCGCTCGCAGGCGTGTCCGAGGCGAGAGCCTCCGAGATAAGTTCGTGGCGGGATTGCCGCTCGTTCAGCAACGATCGCCTCGTCAATGACCGTGTTGATGTGTTCCGCGCAGCTGGCGCGGTGATTGTAGTCGAGCATCAGAACGGCACCTCCGCGTCGGCACTTGCCGCGATGCCGTGCATGGCGTCCTGAAAGCCGCCGACGGCGACCTCGATGAGCGTCAGCACCTGCGCCTCGGAGAGGTCGGAGAGGCGCGCTTGCCAGCCGATCTCCTCCATGATTTCGGCGAGCGGTTTCATCGCGGCGCGGATCGCCGCCGTCTCGTGTTCGGTAAGGTCAACCATGGCCCAGCGCTCCCGCGCCAAGCGCGTCCAGAAGCCTTGGCAAGCCATCGAGCAGAACCAGACCGAGGGGCGCGGTTGCTTGGACCGCACGGGGTCGGACCAGCCAAAGCCACGGGTTGGCCGCCGACATACGGCGCAGAGCGTCCCACGCGGATGCCAGAGCCGCAGGCGATCGGAGACGGACGTGACCATGAGCACCCTCCATCACGCCGCCGCTCCGATCAGTGTCTGGGGATCAGCGTCGGCCGCCCCGAAGACGAGGGAGCGGATAGCATCGCGGTTGAAGCGGAAGGACAGCAACGCCGAGGCCTGGTAGCGGGTGAGCCCGAAGTCCTGCCGGTATTCTGCCGGCAGGAAGGCGAGTTGCCGGCTGGTCGGCGGCTCATTGAGCCAGCGACGCGTCTTGTGGGCGCTCTCGTCGCTCTCATGCTCGTTGAGCCAATCGTCGGCTGCCGCGAGGCACACAGTACGCTCGCCCAGCGCCAGCAGATGCGGCCGCTGCTTCTGCAGGCCGCCGACGCCATACCAGCGTCCGCCCAGAAAGAAGACACCGCCCCAGGCGTTGAAGCCGTTGGCGACAAGCGCAGCATCATCGCCGAAGAGATCGCACCAGCGGAAACTCGACCGCTTCAGGAGATCAATCTCCGACATCACGAAGTCGCCAAGCGGGGTTGCTTCGCCGCCTTCAGGGCGCTCCCAGCGATGACCGCACAGCGGGCATTCGGTGGTGGCGAGCGGCACAACGGCGCCGCAGTCGGGGCAATCCTTTGCTGGTGCCTCGCCGGAGGGCTCATGGCCGTTCAGGTCGACGTCCTGCTCCAGCGATCCATGCAGCAGGGTCGAGGTGCCGAAATCGAGCACGATGCAGTCAGTCTTGACGATGCCCGGATGCTCTTCGGGCGAGACCGTGCGCAGGCCCCGGCCGACCATCTGGATCATGGTCGACTTGTAGGAACTCGGCCGCAGCAGCACGACGCAGCTGGTCGGCGGGTGATCCCAGCCTTCGGTCAGGACCGCGACGTTGACAACGACCCTGAGTTCCCCGGCGCCATAGGTGTCGAGTGTCGCCTTGCGGTCCACATCGCTCATGTCGCCGTAGATCAACCCCGCAGCGATGCCCGCCGCGTTGAAAGCGTCAGTGACGTTGCGAGCGTGGTCGACGGTGGAGCAGAACACCACCGTCTGGCGCTCGCTCGCCTTCTCCTGCCAATGTCGAATGACCGCTTCGGTGACCGGCGAGCGGTTCATGATCGCGTCGACCTCGGCCATGTCGAAATCGTCGGCGGTGCGGCGCACCCTGGTGAGCTGATCCTGGACGCCGACATCGATGACGAAGGTGCGCGGGGGCACGAGGTGGCCGGAGGCAATCAACTCCCCGATCCGGATCTGATCGGCAACGTTCGAGAACACCGGGCGCAGCCCGCGCTTGTCGACCCGGTTGGGGGTGGCGGTAACGCCATAAATGCGGCACATCGGATTGCGCTTGAGCGCGGTGTCGATGATGCGCCGATAGCTGTCTGCCGCCGCGTGATGCGCCTCGTCGATCACCAGGAGGTCGAGCGCAGGGATCTGATCGAGATTGCTGGCGCGTGCCAGCGTCGGCACCATCGCAAAGGTGACCTGTCCGCCCCAGGATTTCTCCTTGGCATCGACGACCGAGGTCGTAATCCTCGAGTTCACCCGGCCGAACTTGCTGCGGTTCTGGACGGTCAGTTCGTCGCGGTGGGCAAGCACGCAGGCCTTGGCTTCGGTCTCGGCGACCATGCGCCCGGCGACCGCAGAGAGCATGATCGTCTTGCCCGCTCCGGTCGGGGCGACGCCGAGGGTGTTTCCATGCTCGCCGAGCGCGCGGACGCTGCGCTCGACGAACTGCTTCTGGCGAGGGCGCAGCAGCATGGCGTGCTCCTCACTGTGCCCAGGAGGGGCGCACGCCCGGCTGCGGCATCGAGGACTGGGGAGCAAAAGTCTGGGGCTGCGGCGGCGCCACCGTGCCGGCTGCGCCCATGATGGCCGCGTATTCCTTGTGGTCCGGCGTCACCGCCGCGCGAACCTCGTTCTTCTCGTCGCCATTGGTGTCCGTGCCAACATCGATCTTCGCAACGAACTCGAGCCCGTCAAGATCGGCGAAGCTGCTGATGCGGCGGGCGGACTGCGCCTGTGCAGAAAGGTCCTTGTCCGAGATGCCGCGCGCAGAATTCAGCATGCCGCGGATCAGGCTGCGGCCCATGTTTGCCCAATCCGGGCCCTTCGGGCTGTAGAGCCCGATCAGGGTGAAGATCTTGCGCCGGGCGTACGGCCCTTCAAGCACCGTGAACTCGCCCGAGAGGTAGACCGAACCGGTCGTTCCCCGCGTGGCGTATCCACCGGTCCAGCCCTGCGCCGGGTCGTCGAAACCGCCCGGGCGGATCGTCAGGCGGACCTTGGCCAGCGTGCCCTTGGGGATGATGTTGGTGTTCTGCTTGGCGTCGTTGAAGTCGTTCCAGGATCCAGACATGACTGGGCTCTCCTCGTTCAGGCGTTTTCGGATTGGGTGGGCGTGTAGGTGGCCGGAGCGGCGGCGGCCGGTGATGGGCTGCGATAGTCGAGCCGCTCGGAAGCGGGTTTCACCGGCCCTCGAATCTTCGCCATGAGACGGCCGAGATGTGGCTCCTCGACAGACAGGAGCCGGCCGGAGCGGTCCTTAGCCGGGAAGTTCCAGGGATTGATGGTCTGGCAGACAAAGGCGCGGTAGGGCGTGCCCGCCTCGTCCTTGATCTCGGCCATCGTCAGGACTTCATCGACGATGCCGGGGAGCTCGAGGCCGGTCTTCGACCCGTCGATCTGCGCCGAGAAGACGCGCCGGTTGAAGTCGTCGAGCTTCTCGTCGAGGATCCCGACGAACCAGACGTTCTTTGCTCGCGTGTGCTGCAGATGGGTGAGCCACGCGATCATCTCGCGGCCGTGCAGTCCGTATGCGCCGCGGATGTCGGGCTTGCCGGTCTTTTCCGAAAAGGCCTCCGGCTGACCCTTGCACCACTGGAAGCAGAGTCTGGCCGCAACGGTGATCGAGTCGATGAAGATGGTCCGGTAGCCATCGAGCCCTGATGGATCGCCGAAGCGGTCGCACACTGCAGCGTGGTGGGCGTCGCTATAGACCTGGTCGTCCCGGAGCGCCGGATTGGGCCCGCCGATGAAGACGGCGAAGTCGCGGCATTCGGCCCATGTACGCGGTCGGACGCTGTCACCGGGCCAACCTTCTATGGCGAGGTCGCCCGCCTCCAGATCGATGAAGAGCGTGGTGGCCGGATCGAGCGTCCACAGCAGACTGGTCTTGCCGATGCCGGACTTGCCGAAAATTGCACCCTTGATGCCACGCGGTTCGGCGAGCCGCTGATCGGCCGAAATGATGGGGAGGGTCATTTCATTCCTCCCCGGCCCGGATGAGCCTGAAGGTCATCTTGCCAGTGCGGACCGTACGAGCCGGTTCGAAGATCTTGCGGATGTGGGAAGGCCAGGCCGCATAAGCGCGCTCGGTGATGTCGAACTTCGTCCTGACGTATTCGGCAGGGTCTTCGCAAGCGGCTCTGATCTTTTCGACGAGCGCAGCTAGGATATGCTGGTCCCAATCGACCCTCTTGGGCGTGGTCACGGCAACGACGACGCCATCTTCGTCCGCGAGGCGCACCGTGCCGGTGTCCTTTGCAGCCTCGAGGCGCGCCATGGCTGCCCGGTCGGTGTATTTGAGTGCAATGGCCCCGTTGAGCCACTCGCTGATCGCTTCGGCGCTGCGCAACCGTTCGCCGGCCTCCTCCTGCAGCAGCGCCAGTTGCTCGGCGGGCAGAGCGGCGATGTCGCCGACCGGCATGAGCCCGAGCTCGTCAAGTGAAATGCGGTTGGAATCTCTCATTGCCGCACCCCTCACGCCGCAGGATTGGTGAAGGTGCGGGCGGTGCTCGCGCGCATCTGCTCGCGCTCGTACTCCTCGATGTCCTCGAGCCGGTACACGACGCGGCCGCCCAGCTTGACAAAGCGCGGGCCTTCGCCCGTCCAGCGCCACCGCTCAAGCGTGCGGTGCGAGATGTTCCAGCGCGCAGCCAGATCAATTTGATTGAGGTGTTTCGTAGCCATCTGTCTGTCCTTCGGTTCCAGTCGAAAACCTGCGGAGAGGATGGCGAAGGATCAGAACTGCGTCGTCGGGACGGAAAGTGGATCGTCAGGGGATGAAATAGGATGATTTTCCCATGCCGCGGGGGATGGCTGGGGGATTTGGTCAGACGAGCCAGGCCCGTCTAAAGCGAAAAGCCCGGCTGAACCGGGCTTCGTGGTGGGGGATCAGGAGAACTTGATGTTGAGCCGATATCGGCCGCGCCGATCGGATTGGATGAGCTTGCGCCATTCCGGCTGTGTCTTGAATAGATCAGACAGTCGGGTGCAGGAGGAGCCAGCATCCGCCAGCACCGCCTTACCGTGCTGCCATGGGCACCCGCTCATGGCCGCATCATGGAGGATTTTCACGACGCGAGCCTGGAACTGCCCGAGCATGTAGGTTCGCTCTCCGAGGACCACCTCGCTGAAGTCATCCCTTTGTTCGAAGACGATCTCGGAACCGCGCCCCGTGCCCGCCAGTCCGTGCTTGGCTTCAGCCCGGTCCCGCTCATCTCGCCGGACCACCAGTTCATCCTGCTTGATCAAGATGCCGCTCTCCGGCTGCAGCACCACGCAGTAGCGGCCAGCGGATGCATCGAAGCGCTCCACGCGCAGCGCACCCTCGTGGAACAGACGATAGGCGTCGTGAGCCCTAAGGTCCTGAAGCCCGTGAAATAGACTCTGTTCTTCGGGGATGCTGCACCACTGGCCCTTATCCACCTCCTCGTAGCAGCCCTGTTCCAGGCGAACGCCATAGAGGCGCACCGAGACTTTCAGCAGTCCGTTCTCGGCAAGGTACACCAAGTCGCGGTGAGGCAGTTCCCACCGCTCCTCCAGCTCTTCGAGCGCAAAATACTCCTTCTCGATGCCTGCCATGCCACGGACTCGCCCACTACCATTCGTTCCGTGTTTGTTCTATTTCCTTGACGCGGACGAATCAATCCGTCTATGTCCACATTATCCACATATTGGATGGTCCAGATGCAGATGAAGCTCGCTGAACGGCTCAGGGCACGCGCTCAGCAGTTGGCAATGAACGCGCGCGAAGTGGCAGAGCAGGCCCGCGTCAACCGGTCGTTCGTCTACGACATTATGCGCGGTCGGTCGGAGCATCCCAACCTGGAGAAGCTGGACAAGATCGCCAAGGTGCTGAAGGTCGATCGTAACTGGCTGCTGCACGGCAGAGGCGAGGTAGAAGGCGAAGAACCCGACATGGGCGGGGAACCCGACGGGTTCGTTGCCATCCCCTCAGTCGAGGTCACGGCCTCGATGGGTGGCGGGAAACTCGTCGCCGACGAAGTGGAAACCGGCGAGCCCTACCACTTCAAGAGCTCCTGGATCACCCATAGCCTGCGCGCCAACCCCGCGAACTTGAGGATCATGCACGTCGAAGGCGACAGCATGATGCCGACCCTTCACGACGGAGATGTCGTCCTTGTGGATCTCGGTCGCGCTCTCCCAACGCCACCCGGCATCTTTGTGTTGTTCGATGGGATGGGACTGGTCGCCAAGCGACTGGAACATATTCCGAACTCCGACCCGCCACAGGTCCGCATCATCTCGGACAACACGTTCTATAGCCCCTATGAGCGAACGGCCGAGGAGATCAAGATCATCGGGCGCATCAGGTGGTTCGGGCGAGAGATCTAGTGGGAGAGCATGTGTCAGCGGAGGCCGCAGCTCGGGCTTCAGAGGTCATCGCTGGGCGGGTCTCCAGCCAGCATCTCCCGCTTCAGCCTCCCTGCAGAACCAGCGCTCACCCGCACGCTCGTTGATCCGCGTCCGGTCATAATCGCGCATGCCTGGAACGTGATAGATCCGCTCGCCACTCCTGCTGATGTTGCCCTTGATGTCGCAACCGTCCGACGTGACCGGCGCGATCAGAGGGGCGACAGGTGACGAATTCCGTTGTGCTGCCCGCCACTCCCATGGCGGCTGAAATTCGCCCTGCCAGATTCCTGCTTTCTCGACGGCCGCCGCCGACTGCTCATCCGCGTAGGCGCCACCACTATAACGCGGCCAGTCCATAGCCATTCCGGCTCGCACCATTGCAGCTGCCACGCCGAGCCCGTCGGCGCGGAAGCAGTCCCCGACGAACCGACCATATTGATCCCGCTCCACGAACTCGCAGCGCACGGGTCGAGACTCAGCAAGCAATTGGTCGATGGCGCGAGCCGAGATCGCTCCGCAGCGGTATGATCGTCCCTGATCGTCCTCGCAGAGCTGCGAGGATTCAGGCGCATCTATGCCGTTGATCCTGATGCGCTCGCCGGCGATCTCGATCGTGTCGCCATCAATAACCGAGGCGCGACCAACCAGTGACCGCACGCTCTCGTCCGCAACCAGCGAGTCTGCCGAACTTGCAACGAGCGCAAAAGCAGCAAAGATAAACGGCAAGATTGCGCGTTGGATCATTGGCATGTTCTCCATCTTCTCCAAATGGCTCGAAAGACGACGAGAGTTAAGACGGCTTTGTCGGGATGACGCACGCCAACTTGTAGAGCGGGATCCCCTGACCGCCTATTATGATGCTCAACGCGCCGCCGCCCGGGCCCGCTTCGCCGGTGATGGCGGGGCTTTTCTTCATTGGGCGCGTGTCGCGGCCGAAGTTGCGCGAATCAGTCAGGCGCCAATGAACTTCGAAATCGTCGAATCGATCGTTGACGAGGAAGAGCGCAGAGCAAAACTGTCGTAAGCTATCTGCGCAGCAACTCGCGATGTTGCTTTTGTTTTCTAGAAGCTTCTATAAACATCTGTTTTTGCTGTTCTTTCTGCCTTCTGCGTGATTGCCTTGGCTCCAAGAGGGAGCAATCAAAGGCATGAATCCACTTTCCCCGGACCGAATGAGCCCAGTTGAGCGCCGCGCAGCACTTTGCGCGATCCTCGGTCGCGGACTCGTCCGGCTGCGTATGCGCGAGCAGACGCAAGTCTCTGACGATATTGGAGAAAGTTGCCTACACTTGCCGCCCGACCAATGCCGTCATGCAACCGCAACTCAGCGGAGCGACGCATGACCAATCTCGATCCGATCCCCGCGCGCCTGGCCGCGCTGAAGACCACGTCGACTCCCGAACTGAAACAGCAGTGGCGCGAACTCTTTGAGTCCGAGCCGCCAGCCTTCAACCGTCGCTACCTCGAGAGCAGGCTGGCGTATCGTATCCAGGAGCTCGCCTACGGCGGCTTAAAGCCGGAGACGGTGAAGCGCCTTGAAGCCCTTGGCGAGCAGCTTGATGGCGGCAATATCACCACCCGCCGCATCCGTGCCGATCTCAAACCGATAGCGGGCACGCGGCTGCTGCGCGAGTGGCAGGGCGTCGAACAGATCGTCACCGTCACAGCCGACGGATTCGAATGGCAGGGCCGCCCCTACAAGTCGCTGTCCGCCATCGCGCGCGCAATCACCGGCACGCGCTGGAACGGCTGGGTCTTCTTCGGGCTCAAGAACCACAGGGCGCGGACATGACGAAGCCCGCGGAAAAATTGAAGGTCGTCCGGAAGCTGCGATGCGCGGTCTACACCCGGAAATCTTCCGAGGAAGGGCTGGAGCAAGAGTTCAACTCGCTCCACGCCCAACGCGAGGCCTGCGAATCCTACATCGCCAGCCAGCGCTCCGAAGGCTGGGTGCTGGTCCGCGACCACTATGACGACGGCGGCATCTCCGGCGGGACACTGGAACGACCAAGCCTGCAGCGGCTCGTCGCTGACATCGAAGATGGGCTGGTCGACGTGGTGGTTGTCTATAAGATCGATCGTCTGAGCCGCTCGCTTGCCGACTTCGCCAAGCTGGTCGACGTGTTCGACCGCAATGGCGTAACCTTCGTCTCGGTCACGCAGTCCTTCAACACCACCACCTCGATGGGCCGGCTGACGCTGAACATCCTGCTCAGCTTTGCCCAGTTCGAGCGGGAAGTGACGGCCGAACGCATCCGCGACAAGGTCGCCGCCAGCCGCAAGAAGGGGATGTGGATGGGCGGCGTGCCGCCCTTCGGGTATCGCGTCGAGAACCGCAAGCTGCTGGTCGACGAGGAAAGCGCCGCGAATGTGCGCTGGATCTTCGAGCGCTTCCTCGAGATTGGGTCCTGCACGGAACTGGCGCGGGAGGTCGGCACGCGTGGTATGTGCACCCCGCGCGGCAACCGGATCGACAAGAAGTACATCTACCGCATGCTGAGCAACCGCGCCTACATCGGCGAGGCGGTCCACAAGGGCGACAGCTATCCCGGAGAGCACGATGCGATCATCGACCGCGAGATGTGGGACAAGATTCACGCCATCCTGCAGGAAAGCCCACGCAAGCGCGCCGCGCGCACCCGCGCTGACACGCCCGCGTTGCTGAAGGGGCTGCTGTTTGGCCCCGACGGCGCCGCGTTCTCGCCCACCCACACACGTAAGGGCGGTAGGCTCTATCGCTACTACGTCAGCCAGACCGTGCTGAAGCATGGCTCCGGGTCATGCGCCGTGGGCCGTGTGCCAGCAGGCGAAATTGAGGCCGCCGTCATTGACCAGCTCCGTGCCGTGTTCCGCCAGCCGGAGATCGTGGCGGGGACTTGGAAGGCTGCTCGCGCTGAGAGCGACGACATCACCGAGACCGACGCTCGCGGCGCCCTACACCAGCTCGACCCGCTGTGGGAGGAACTCTTTCCCGCCGAACAGGCCCGCATCGTGGCGCTGCTGGTGGAGCGCGTGGACATCGGCACGGAGGGCCTGAACGTCAGGCTGCGCGTCGATGGCCTTGGCAGCCTGGCTCGCGAGATGCAGGGCGACGACATGGGCGTGGCGGCATGAACCGAGGCTCGCCGATCCCGGACACCGTAACGCTTCATGTCCCGTTCCGCGTCGTGAAGCGCGGCGGGCGGAAGGAGATGCAATTGCCCGAGGGGGCCGCTCAGCCGCGCAGGACGGACAGCACACTGGTCAAGGCGCTCGCCCGCGCGTTCCGCTGGAAGCGGATGCTGGAATCAGGCGAGTTCGCCACCATCGCCGAGCTGGCCGAGCGCGAGGACATTGCGCCCTCCTACATGACGCGCGTCCTGCGCCTGACGCAACTTGAGCCTGGTATCATCGAAGCGGTTCTCGACGGACGGCAGGCAGATGCCGTTACGCTTGGCCGACTTATGGACCCGTTCCCGATCAGCTGGATCGAGCAGAAGAACACCTTCTCCAACACCTGATCACCTCGGTCCATACATCTCACGTTACTGCCGCCATTGCTTCGTTGGGCCAAATTGGCCAAAAGTATCGAAGGCATGGGCGAGGATTCGAATGCAGACCCTGAGCGCAAAAGACGCGAAGTACGGGTTCGGACGGTTGATCGATCTCGCCCGAGCCGAGCCGGTGGCGGTGGCCAAGCACGGGCGGACTGTCGTCGTCGTGTTGGCCGTTGAGGAATATGAACGGCTGAAGGCGATCGAGGCCGGCGCAGCACCCAAAGCCCCTGGTGGCGGTCAGAGTGAAGAATGAACGATTCGTTGAACAAGGGTCTGCAATTGAAATCTGCGATGTGGGACGCCGCGAATACTCTTCGCGGCTCCGCTGTCGATCGGACGGATTGGAAGGGTTACATTCTTCCTTTGCTGTTCTTCAAGCGCATCTCCGACGTCTGGGACGAAGAGACGGCTGAGGCTCGGGAGATCTATGGCGAAGCGGACCCCTCCCTGTTTCCGGAGGTGCACCGTTTCGTGCTGCCTGAGGGCTGTCACTGGAACGACATCAGGGAAGTCCCGGCCAACGTCGGCGCGGCCCTCCAGAGGGCCATGCAGGAGATCGAGCGGGCCAATCCGGACACGCTGTTCCGCGTATTCGGTTCGGCGGACTGGGGCAACAAGGAGAAGTTTTCCGACGAGTTACTGAAGGATTTGATCGAGGGATTCTCCGAGATTGGGCTCGGCAACACCACCGTCAGCACTGACGTGCTGGGCGACGCCTACGAATATTTGGTGGGCAAGTTTGCCGACGTCACCCGCCGCAACAAGGCGGGCGAGTTCTACACGCCGCGCAGTGTCGTGCGCATGATGGTCGAAATCCTCGACCCCAAGGAAAGTGAAAGCATCTACGACCCCGCCTGCGGCACGGGCGGCATGCTGCTCGGGGCTATCGAGCATGTCATGCGCAAGGGCGGCGATCCGCGCACCTTCTACGGCAAGATCTACGGCCAGGAGAAAAACCTGACCACGGCCGCGATCGCCCGGATGAACCTTGTCCTGCACGGGATCGAGGATTTCCAGGTGGCCCGTGAGGACACGTTGCGGTACCCGGCCTTCACGGATTCCAGCACCGGCGGCCTTGCCACCTTCGACTGCGTCATCGCGAACCCGCCGTTTTCGCTCAAGGAATGGGGGCGTGACTTGTGGGAGGCCGACCCTTGGGGCCGGGCCCAGTACGGCATCCCGCCTGAGAGCTATGGCGACTACGCCTTCGTCCAGCACATGATTGCGTCGATGGCGCCCACCGGGAACAGCCGCATGGCGGTCGTCCTGCCGCAGGGCGCGCTGTTCCGGAAATCTGCCGAAGGCTCGATCCGGCAGGCCCTGCTTGAAATGGACATGGTCGAGGCGGTCATCGGCCTTGCGCCGAACCTTTTCTACGGCACGCAACTGGCCGGATGTGTCGTCATCCTGCGCCGCAAGAAGCCCGAAGCCCACAAGAACAAGGTGCTGATCATCGACGCCTCCAGCCTGTTCCGCAAAGGCCGGGCGCAGAACTTTCTCGATCAGGAGCACAGCGGCCAGATCGTCGCCTGGTACCGCGCATTCGAGGATGTCGAGGATCGCGCCAAGGTGGCGACGCTGGAGGAGATCAAGAAGGAAGGCTGGACGCTGAACATCTCGCGTTACGTCCTGCCGCCCATCGGCCAGGACATCCCGCCGCTCCCCGAAGCCGTCGAGGCGTTCAAGACCGCGCTGGCCGACGCCCGGGCAGCCGAGGATCACCTGCGCAAGGTGCTGGTCGAAGGGGGGTGGCTGCAATGAGCGGGCTGACCCAACGCGAACTCGAAAGTTATCTCTGGGGCGCCGCCACCTTGCTGCGCGGCCTCATCGATGCCAGCGACTACAAGCAGTACATCTTTCCGCTGTTGTTCTTCAAACGTCTGTCCGACGTCTGGGATGGGGACTACCAGGAAGCTCTCGATGAAACCGGCAACGAGGGCTATGCCACCGCCACCGCCAACGACCGCTTCGTGATCCCCGAAGGCGCGCACTGGAACAACGTGCGCACGGCACCGCGCGATGTCGGCCGGGCGCTGCTGTCGGCTTTTCTCGCCATCGAGGCCGCGAACCCCGAGCGCCTGCAGGGCGTCTTCGGCAATGCGAACTGGACGGACAAGGCCCAGACGTCCGACAGCACGCTGAAGAACCTGATCGAGCATTTCTCCAAGCACGATCTGACCCTTGCCGCCGTGCCTGAGGATGAGCTTGGCAATGGCTACGAATACCTGATCAAGAAGTTCGCCGACGACAGCGGCCACACGGCGCAGGAGTTCTACACCAACCGCACCCTCGTCCATCTGATGGCGCAAATGCTGGAACCCCAGCCGGGCGAAAGCATCTATGACCCGACCTGCGGCACCGGCGGCATGCTGATCTCGTGCCTGGCCGAGGTGAAGCGGCGCGGGGGCGATATCCGCACCACCGGCCTTTACGGGCAGGAGCTGATCACCATCACCGCCGCTATCGCGCGGATGAACCTGGTCATCCATGGGGTGGACGATTTCCAAATCGCCAGCGGCAACACGCTGGCCACGCCCGCCTTCGTGCAGGGCGACCGGCTGCGCAGCTTCGACGTGGTCCTGGCCAATCCGCCCTATTCCATCAAGAAATGGAACCGCGGCGCGTGGGAACAGGATGCCTGGGGGCGCAACTTCCTTGGCACCCCGCCGCAGGGGCGGGCGGATTACGCCTTCTTCCAGCACATCCTGTCGTCGATGCACGCCAAGACCGGGCGCTGCGCGATCTTGTTTCCGCATGGCGTGCTGTTCCGCAATGAAGAGGCCGAGATGCGGCGCAGGCTGGTCGAATCCGACCGGGTCGAATGTGTGCTGGGGCTCGGGCCGGGGCTGTTCTACAACTCGCCGATGGAGGCCTGCGTGGTGATTTGCCGGTCGCAGAAGCCCGAGGCGCGCAAGGGGCGCATCCTGTTCATCGACGCGGTGGCCGAGATTGCGCGCGAACGGGCGCAGAGCTTTCTGCGCCCCGACCATCAGGCGCGTATCTTATCGGCCTATCACGCCTTTGCGGATGATCCCGGCTTTGCCGCGGTGGCGGATGGGGCCGATGTGCTGGCGGCCGACGGCAACCTGTCGATTGCGCGGTATGTGAAGCGGCCCAAGGCAGCGGTCGCAGGCGGAGGCGCGACGCTGGCGGCGACATGGGCGGCGTTTGACGAGGAGGGGCGCGAGTTCTGGACGGGCATGAACGCGCTGGTGGACATGCTCGATGGCCTGACGCCTGCAGAGGATGCCGATGCTTGAGCGGCCGATTTCCAAGGCGGGGTGGACGCGCGTGGCCTTTGGCGACGTGGTGCGCCTGTCAAAAGCGCGGGTGGCCGATCCCGAGGCGGCCGGGATCGAACGTGTCGTGGGGTTAGAGCATATCGAACCCGGCGACCTGCGCATCCGGCGCTGGGGTGACGTGGCCGATGGCACGACGTTCACCACCTTGTTCAAGCCCGGTCAGGTTCTGTTCGGCAAGCGCCGCGCCTATCAGCGCAAGGTGGCGGTGGCGGATTTCGAAGGGGTCTGTTCCGGCGACATCTATGTGCTGGAACCGGCCAACGACCGGTTGATGCCCGAACTGCTGCCGTTCCTGTGCCAGACCGATGCCTTCTTCGATCACGCCGTCGGCACCTCGGCCGGGTCGCTGTCGCCGCGCACCAACTGGACAAGCCTCGCCAGCTTCGAGTTCCTGCTGCCGCCGATTCAGGAGCAGGCGCGGTTGGTGGAAGGACTGACAGCGATTGATAGTTCGGGAAATGAACTTGAACAGGTGGTGAAGACTTCGGAATCTCTGATTGTCCCAATTCTGCGTAGCCTTGTTGGAATCCTCGATGGCGATGTCGAAGGCTTTATCGTAAAGGGCCGTGCGCACAGAACCCCCAATGGAACGCCGATACTGAGCGTGAAGGAGTTCGGCAGCAAAGCTCGGCAGGCTGTCCAGGTGGGGCCCTTCGGAGGCTCGGTATCAAGCAAATACTTCGCAGAATCCGGCGTCCCTGTTGCCAAAATCAATAACATTACACCATTTGGTGCGCTTGACCTGAGCGAACTGGTCTACCTCGAAGCAAGTCACGCGAAGTCGCTTGCAGGCAGATACTCTATTGAAGCAGGTGATTTGTTGACCGCAGCCCAAGGTGCAACGATAGGAAAATCGGCCTTGGCAGATGATAGGCTCTCTGGCGCAATCATCTCTCAGCACCTTATTCGAGTTTCGTGTGACAGGGGGCGGTGTCTCCCTGAATGGCTCCATGCTTGGTTTATCTCACCATTCGTCTTGCGTCAGATATTCGGCTCGATTCAAGGGGGGACCAGAGGAGGCCTGAACACCACTGACGTGGAAGAATTGCTGGTTCCTCTCCCTGACCTTCAGGATCAGGTTGCTCATGTTCGCACATTGAACGGCCTAAGATCGACTGCTGAAAAAGCGCGGCGAAGGCTACAGGTATTGGCTGAACTGAGGGCCAGACTTCTAAGTTTGGGAGGTGCCGAATGACCTTCAACGAATCCAACACCGTCGAAGCCCATCTGCGCGACCTTCTCGCGGGCGCGGCCTCGGCCCGCCCGGCGCAACTCTCCATCGGCCTTGCCCGCACGGGCGGCAGGATCGCGGGCCTCGGTTGGCATTACGTCGCCCCCGCCGACCTTCCCCGCCAGCCGCAAGAGGTGCTGGTCGAGCCCCATCTGCGCGACGCCCTGATCCGCCTGAACTCCGACATCGCCGCTAACCCCGGCCGGGCCGATGACGTGCTCTATCGCCTGCGCGCCATCGTCATGGGCGCACGGTCGGACGGGCTGGTGAAGGCGAACGAGGAATTTGCCGAGTGGCTCTTGGGCGAACGCTCCATGCCCTTCGGCGCGAATGGCGAACACGTCACCATCCGCCTGATCGACTTTGACGAGATCGAAAACAACAGCTTTGTCGTCACCCAGCAGTTCACCATCCGGGCGGGCAAGACCGAAAAGCGCGCCGATCTGGTGCTGCTGGTCAACGGCATTCCGCTGGTCCTGATCGAGGCCAAGACGCCGGTACGGTCCAGCCAAAGCTGGCTCGACGCCGCCTTGCAGGTGCATGACGATTACGAACGCAACGTGCCGGAACTGTTCGTGCCCAACGTCTTTTCGGTGGCGACCGAGGGCAAGGAGTTCCGCTACGGCTCGATCCGGATGCCGGTCGATCTGTGGGGCCCCTGGCGCGACGGCGACGGCAAGCAATCGCTGGGCGAGGTGGAAAAGGCCGCCGCCTCGATGCTGCGCCCGGCGATGGTGCTCGACATGCTCGACAGCTTCACCGCGTTCGCCACGCAGAAAGGCAAGCACCGCATCAAGATCATCGCCCGCTATCAGCAGGTGGACGGCGTCAACAAGATCGTCGCGCGGGTCGTGGCGGGCCAGCCGCGCAAGGGGCTGATCTGGCATTTCCAGGGATCGGGCAAATCGCTGCTGATGCTGTTCGCCGCGCGCAAGCTGCGGCTGCACCCGGCGCTGAAGAACCCCACGGTGCTGATCGTGGTGGACCGCATCGACCTCGACAGCCAGATCTCGGGCACCTTCTATGCCGCCGACATGGCCAACATGGTGCGCACGGAAAGCCGCAAGGAGCTGTCCGATCTGCTGGTCAAGGATGCGCGGAAGGTGGTGATCACCACGATCCACAAGTTCGCCGAGGCAGATGGAGTGCTGAACGACCGCGACAACATCATCGTGCTGGTCGACGAGGCGCACCGAACGCAGGAAGGCGATCTGGGCCGCAAGATGCGCGACGCGCTACCGAACGCGTTCCTGTTCGGCCTGACCGGCACGCCCATCAACCGCGCCGACAAGAACACCTTCTACGCCTTCGGCGCCGACACCGACGATGGCGGCTACATGAGCCGCTACGGCCTGAACGACTCGATCCGCGACGGAGCGACGAAGGAGCTGCATTTCGAGCCGCGCCTGGTGGACTTGCACATCGACCAGAAGGCCATCGAGGAGGCCTATGCCGAGCTGACGCAGGGTCTGACCGACGAGGACCGGGATCGGCTGGGCAAGGCGGCGGCCAAGATGTCGATCCTGGTCAAGGCGCCCGAACGCATCCGCGCAATTTGCGGTGACATCGCCAAGCACTTCCAGGAGAAGGTCGCCCCGAACGGCTTTGGCGCGCAGGTGGTGACCTTCGACCGTGAGAGTTGTCTGTTATACAAGCAGGAACTCGACCGCCACCTGCCGCCCGAGGTGTCCGACGTGGTGATCTCGGTCAACAGCGGCGAGCCCGAATATGCGGCCTTCAAGCGCGACCGCGATGCCGAGGAGAAGCTGCTCGACCGGTTCCGCGACCCGAAGGACCCGCTGAAGATCATCATCGTGACGTCGAAGCTGCTGACCGGCTTCGATGCGCCGATCCTGCAGACGATGTATCTCGACAAGCCGCTGCGCGACCACACGCTGCTGCAGGCGATCTGTCGGACCAACCGTCCCTATGGCGAGCAGAAGACGCATGGCCTGATCGTCGACTACCTCGGCATCTTCGACGACGTGGCGCAGGCGCTGAAGTTCGACGAGGAAGGCGTGCAAAAGGCGGTGTCGAACATCGCCGAGTTGATCAACGCCCTGCCGACCGCCCTGCAGAAGTGCCTCGCCTATTTCGCGGGAGTAGACCGAAGCCTGACCGGCTACGAGGGCCTGATCGCAGCGCAGGAATGTATCCCGAACAACGACCTGCGCGACGCCTTTGCGGCCGATTTCAGCGTTCTGGCGCGTATCTGGGAGGCGCTGTCGCCTGATCCGGTGCTGACGCAGTACGAGAACGATTATCGCTGGCTGGCGCAGGTCTACGAGTCGCTGAAACCCTCCAGCGGCACAGGGCGGCTGCTTTGGCATCGGCTGGGCGCCAAGACCATCGAGCTGATCCACGAAAACGTCCACGTCGATGCGGTGCGGGATGATCTCGACACGCTGGTTCTGGATGCCGAGCTGCTGGAGGCCGTCCTCGGCAATCCGGACCCCGAAAAGAAGGCCAAGGAAATCTCGGTCAAGCTGGCGGGCCGCCTACGGAAGCATGTGGGCAATCCGAAGTTCAAGGCGCTAGGCGAGCGCCTGGAGGACCTGAAGAACCGGCATCAGCAGGGTCTTCTGCTGTCGATCGACTTCCTGAAGGAGCTTCTGGCGCTGGCAAAAGACGTGGTGAAGACCGAACGCGAGACGCCGGAAGAAGAGGATATTGACCGGGGCAAGGCGGCGTTGACCGAGTTGTTCGAGGAAGCCCGGAACGGCGACACGCCGGTGATGGTCAAGCGGGTTGTGGACGATATCGACGAGATCGTGCGTGCGGTCCGTTTCGATGGCTGGCAGGCCACGCACGCGGGTGAACGCGAAGTCAAGAAGGCGCTTCGCCAGACCCTCTTCCGCTTCAAGCTGCATCAGGACGCCGAGCTCTTCGAGAAGGCATACGGCTACATTCGCGAGTATTACTGAACATGAAGGAGTTGCTCGACAACGCGGTGCTTTCGATCGAGCTCGGAGTTGAGGACTACCAGACAGGCGACGAGCGTCGTGTGCTGTCCGCCATCCGGAACCTTTACGCCGGCGTCCTGCTGCTATGCAAACAGGTGCTTTGGAACGAGTCGCCGCCAGGAACAGACGGCTCACTGATCTACAAGGATCTTGTTCCGCGAAAGATAGATGGCCGCGTTCTCATGGTGCCTAAGAAGCCACACCGGAACACGGTTGACCGACAACAGATCGAGGAGCGTTTCAAGGAGCTGGGGCTCAATCTAAACTGGTCAAAGCTCCAGGAGCTTGCTCGGATCAGAAATGATGTCGAGCATCTGTTCATGACGGTGAAACCTGCGATTGCGAAAGAAGCTCTTGCTTCGGCCATGCCAGTCATCGAGCAGCTGTTGGTGGGGCACCTTCAGGAAGAGCCCGCACACCTCTTCAGAGATGGTGTCTGGAAGTCACTTCTTGAGAATAAGGATGTTTTTGATCAGCAGCAGGTGAGATGCACTGAATCGTTCCGGCACATGAACTGGGAGTTTGAGACCCTCGTTGAAGCGGTCACAGAACTCAGGTGCTCGAATTGTGGATCCTCTCTGGTTCGGCAGATTGATTCCGACAACCAGAGCTTCGAGGCAATGGAGATCGATTGCGCGGAGTGCGGCGAGGCATTGGATCGTGAGGATGTTTTCGAGGCTGCAATCGGCGAGTCTGTGGCAAGCGACGCATACATCGCCATGACGGACGGCGGAGAACCGCCAGTCACAACCTGTCCCGAATGCCATCGCGAAAGCTGGGTGAACGGAGAAGGTTGCGTCCTCTGCCCGGGCGCTGATCTGATATGTTCAATGTGCGGAGAGGAGTTCAATCCAGACGACTTCAACTATGACGCGGGCATGTGTTCATACTGCGCATGGCGAATGGACAAGGTCATGCGCGAGTAGCTCATCCGGGTTCTTCACTGTCGCCACCCGGCAAAGTTCGATTTCTGTTCCACGCGGCAAATGCCCCTGAAATTGAAGTGTTTAGCGGGACACCTGATAAAACCTTGTTTTATCAGGTGCTTGTAAAAACTTCACCGAAATGACGAAGGCAACAGGTCCAGAGAATATCGGCCCTGAGAGACCGCTTCCGAGCCCCTTGGCGCAGCGGCCAGGGCTCAGCCCCTCCCGCATAACCCTCGAAAACAACGGAAAAATCCGGCCGCGGCCGGATCGGGAGAACGCTTTCGCTGGGGCAAGTGGCGGAGGGAGTGGGATTCGAACCCACGGTGAACTCGCGCCCACGCCGGTTTTCAAGACCGGTGCCTTAAACCGCTCGGCCATCCCTCCAACCAGAGCGCGGTTATAGCTGCGTTCCGGTCGGCGTCAACGTGTCCGCCGCAGCCTCTGGCTGCCTCTGCGTTCGCTAAGAACGACGCGCAAGCCTCAGCGCGTCGTTTGGGCCAGGAAACGGCGCAACTGCGGCAGGCGGTCGGCTCCGAAAAATCCTTCGCCATCGACAAGAAAGAAGGGTGAACCGATCACCTCTTGGTCCACCGCCCATTGGACGGCCTCCTGCAACAGGGTGCGCCCGGTCTGTCCGTTCAGCGCTTCCTGAACTGCGTCGGCTGGGATGCCGCACTCGCTGGCAACTTCGGCAAGCACCGATTCGGATTGGATATCCCGCTGCTCCGCGAAAAACGCGGTGAACAAACGCCGCCCGAGGCGCGCTGCCGCATCCGGGTCGCTTTCCCGCGCGACGTACCAGAGACGAGCGGCGAGGTGCGAGGACAACGGCAGTTTCACCGGCTCCCGGTAAGGCAAACCGTAGAACGCGGCAGACCGCTCCATGTCGTGGAGAAAGTAACGCCGCTTGGCCGGAACATCCATGGGCGCCGGAATGCCGTGTGCCTTCAACACCGCCCACATCAGGATGGGCTGCCAGCGAACCTCCCGCTGGAACTCCGCGCCGATGCGTTCGATCTCGTCCACGGCGCAATAGGCGTAAGGCGAAGCGAAATCGAAAAAGAAGTCGATTGGGCCCATGTCAGAACCGGAAAACGCCATAGCCGGGCTCGGCGAGAGGTGCATTCAAGGATGCGGCGATCGCCATCCCGAGTGCGTTGCGCGTGTCGAGCGGGTCGATGATTCCGTCATCCCATAGCTCCGAGGTGGAGTAATAGGCCGACAACTGCTCCTGGTAGGCGAGGCGGGTTTGTTCCCACAACCGCTTGACCTCGGCCTCGTCCACCGTGCCGCCGTTGCGCTTCATCTGGTTGACCTTGACTTCCGCGAGCGTGTTGGCGGCTTGGTCGCCGCCCATGACGCCGATCTGGTGGTTAGGCCAGGTGAACAGGAAGCGACCGTCGAAGGCGCGCCCGCACATCCCGTAGTTGCCCGCCCCAAAGGACCCGTTGCACATCACGGTGAATTTCGGCACTCGCGAACAGGATTGGGCCATGATCATTTTGGCGCCGTCCTTGGTGATGCCGCGCCGCTCGTACTCGCGGCCGATCATGTAGCCGGTGATGTTCTGGAGAAACACCAGCGGCGTGTTGTTCTGATTGCAAAGCTCGATGAAGTGGCCGCCCTTCAGGGACGAGTCGTTGAAGAGAACGCCATTGTTGGCGAGGATGCCGACTTTGTAGCCCCAGATATTCGCATAGCCGCAGATCAGCGTCGTGCCGTAGTTCGGCTGGTATTCGTGGAACCGGCTGCCATCGACTATGCGCGCAATGATCTCGCGCATGTCGAACGACTTCTTGATGTCATCGGGAATGATCCCGTAGATCTCGGCAGGGTCATAGGCCGGATCCTCCGGCGCCTCCTGCTGGCATTCCCACTTCTTCGGCCGATCCCATTGCGCAACGATTTCGCGGCCAAGATGGATGGCTTCGTCTTCCGTCGCCGCCGGGTAATCGCAGGTGCCGGATACGCTGGTGTGCATCTCGGCTCCACCGAGATCCTCGACGCTGACTTCTTCGCCGGTTGCAGCCTTCACCAGCGGCGGACCGCCAAGGAACACGGCGCCAGTGCCGCGCACGATCACGCTGTAGTCTGACAAGCCGGGGATATAAGCGCCGCCCGCCGTGCAATGGCCGAAAACGAGCGCCAACTGCTTCACGCCCATCTTGGAAAGGATCGACTGGTTGCGGAAGATGCGGCCCGCCATGTACTTGTCCGGGAAGACCTCGGACTGAAGCTGGAGAAAGCCGCCGGCGGAGTCGCACAGATGAATCACCGGCAACCTGTTTTCCATGGCGATGTCGAGAGCCCGCACGATCTTCTTGGCCGTCAGCGGATACCAGGCTCCGCCCTTGACCGTCGGGTCATCGGCACGGATGACCACTTCGCGGCCTGACACGATGCCGATGCCGACGATCGAACTGGCCGAGGGGCTGTCCCCACCATAAGCCATGTTGGCCGCAAGCGACGAGAGTTCAAGGAAAGGCGTGCCGGGGTCGAGCAGCTTCTCAATGCGATCGCGCGGCCGCATCTTGCCTTGCTTGGCGAGGCGGTCGAGATCGCGTTGCGGACGCACATGCCGGGCAGCTTCCTGGCGTTCGCGAAAGGCAGCCACGACCTGCCTGTTGTGCGCTTCGAAGCGGCGGAAGTCGCTTGAAGCGGTGCTGATCATGGATTGGATCTTGCGCATGCGGCCTCAAACCTTCTCGCTCTCGGGCTCGAGACGGACGATCACCTCATCCTTCTCGAAGGTGTCGCCTTCGCTGCGCAGCACGGCCGCAATTGTTCCGTCGCGTGGCGCGGCAAGCGTCGTTTGCAGCTTCATGCTCTCGATCGTGACCAGAGGCTGGCCGCGCGTGACGCTATCGCCCGGCGCACATTGCAGGGAAACGATTGCGCCCGGCATCGGCGCCTTCACGGCGTCGGCGCCGCTTGCGCCTCCACCCGCGGTGCTGAAAGGGTCGACGAAGCCGACCTCGAAGGTCCGGCCGCCCAGCCGCACGAGCTGCTTGTCAGGGACTTCGGCCCGGGCGAATTCAACGCGCCGGCCACCAACAGCCATCAGGTTGCGCCCGTTGCCGATTGCCGGCGTCCGCGAAACCTCGTGCTCAACCCCGTCGATCAGGAGGACGAGATGCGGTTTTCGCCGGGCGACGGTGACATGGTGCTCCACGCCGTCCACTGTAAGCCGAATGCTCATTCAGTTCCTCCAGCCGCCAATCGCGGCATAAGGTTCGGGTGTGCCAAGGGCGAGATCCTGAAAGTCCCGGTAACCGAGAGCTGCAGCCGCAAGCGCCTGCACCAGCGATAACCCTGTCGCCGGAGGCGCGGCGAGGGCCTGCTTGTGCTCCTGCACAAAGCTCGTGTGGAGATCTCCGTCCCGGAATGCCGGATGGTCCAGGACACGCGCGAGGTAATCGATGTTGGTGGTGACCCCGAGGAGCGATAGGTCGTGCAGGGCGGCGACAGAACGGTCAACGGCGTCCGAGCGCGTGCTGCCATGCACCACGAGTTTGGCCAGCATGGGGTCGAAATCGGCCGACACCTTCTGGCCCTCCTGAAGCGCATTTTCGAAGCGCAGCCAGTCCGCTTCAGGCACGCCGAGATATTGCACCACGCCGGTCTCAGGCATGAAGTCGTTGTCAGGGTTTTCAGCGCAGATCCGGCATTCGATGGCATGCCCGCTCTCCACCAGGTCGCCCTGCGCGATCGGCAGACCCTTGCCGGCAGCAATCTCGATTTGCGCGCGCACAAGATCCAGGCCGGTGATCATCTCCGTGACCGGATGCTCCACCTGCAAACGCGTGTTCATTTCCAGAAAGAAGAACCGGCCGTCGGCGCCGAGGATGTATTCGACGGTGCCGGCGTTCTTGTATTTGGCCGCCCGTGCGAGCTGCACCGCTGAAGCGCAGATCTCTTCGCGAAGGGCAGGGGACAGGTTTGCTGCTGGTGCTTCCTCGATGATCTTCTGGAAGCGCCGCTGCACGGAGCATTCGCGCTCCCACAAGTGGATGGCGTTTCCTTGTCCGTCGCCCAGCACCTGCACCTCGATGTGGCGAGGGCGCTCGACATAGGTTTCTGCGTAAACGCGTCCGTCGCCGAAGTACCGCTTGGCTTCGCTGGACGCGAGGCGGGCAGCTTCGGCGAGGTCTGCGGCGGTCCGCACGATGTTCATGCCCTTGCCGCCACCACCAGCCGCAGCCTTGATCAGCAGGGGGAAGCCGATATCACCGGCCTTGGCGATGAAGTCGTTGATGTCGTCCGTCGGCATCACGGAAGGCGCAACCGCCACGCCATGCGCTTCGGCGAAGTTGCGGGCGGAAATCTTATCACCCATCAGCGAGATGGTTTGCGCATCTGGCCCGATAAAGGTGAGGCCAGCTTCTGCCACAGCCGCTGCAAAGGCGGCATTTTCTGAAAGGAAGCCATAGCCTGGATGAATGGCGTCGGCACCCGCGGTGTTCGCGGCGGCGATGATCTGCCGAATATCGAGATGCGCGGCCACAGGGGTGTCGCCCGTGATCTCGATGGCTTCGTCGGCCATGGTCACGTGACGCGCGCGGGCTTCCACTGGGTGATGGATGGCGACCGAGCCGATGCCCATCTCGGTCAAGGTCCTCATGATACGGCAGGCGATCTCGCCGCGATTGGCGATCAGCACTTTCTTGAACAGCGGCGCGGCTGTCATGCAGCTTCCTCCAGGTTCCACATCGCCAGCCGTCCGCCGACTTCCAGCCAGGCTGCGGGAACCTCCACGGGGAAGTCCATCAGGATCTGCGCCAACGCCTTTCCCTGCGGATCGTGGCGAAGCGAAGCAACGCCGCCGCCGCCGAGACCTTCATGCAAAAGGAAGTTGAGGCCGTTCAGTCCGGACCATTCGAAGCGCTCGACGTCGCCGTTCACAAAATGCGCGAAGTAGGTCTTCACAGCCTTCGTCGAAAGGCTGCGGCGGAGCCACGGAAGATAATCGGCATGGCGAGCGAGAATGCCGATGTTGGCGATGTCGCCTTTGTCGCCGCTGCGGCCATGCGCCAAAGCGATCAAGGGAACGGTACCAAGCGGCAGGGACGCGTCGACCTGCATCTCAGGCTCGTCCGGCGGTGGCAAGGCACCTGGCTGTGCTGGAGGCAGCGACACCTCGATCGGAAGAACCTCGTCGTCCAGGCGCACAGTAACCGCGATGTCGGCCTTGGGCGCCAGAAAAGAAAACAAGCGGATCACCGGTTGCGGCTCGGGCCGACCGCCGGCAAAGCCGGTCAGGCTCTGCGCCATTGCCGTGGCTGCCGGATAGATCTCACGCGCGAAGATCGCCAGAGCGTCGCGGTTGGCGTGGCGCACGGCGATCTTCAAGACGATCTCGCGGGCCGCGCCGCCACGCGCCTGCGCGCCATAGTTGGTTTCGCTACCGAGAAGCTCGTACGACGTTTCTGAAAAATCGTCGAAGCCCTCTTCCTGCATCAGCCGCGACGCACGCTTGAGGATCGCCTGGGCGGTCGCCTGGGCTTTGGCCGGCGCTTCGCGGCCGGCGATCATCATCGTTGCGACCGCACGATAACCATCAGCGTAGGTGGCGCTCACCTTGTAGCTGTCGGTTGGTGCGGACCCGCGAGCGCCGGTGACCCGAACCTGATCAACGGCCGTTTGCTCGAGATCAACCTCGCTCCAATCCGCCAAGACATCCGGCAGGATGTAGCGGCAGGGATCACCGACCTCGTAAACGATCTGTTCGGCCACAGTGGCCGGGGTAACCTGTCCTCCAGTGCCTTCCGGCTTGGTGACAACAAAGCTGCCATCGGCTTCGCACAGCGCAATCGGGAAACCCATCCGGTCCCAGCCCTCGACATCGCGCCAGTCAGTGAAGATGCCGCCGGTTGTCTGGGTTCCGCATTCGATGATGTGTCCGGCAAGGCTTCCCGCGGAAAGGAGGTGGTAATCGGACGCTCCCCACCCGAACTCATGGATCAGCGGCCCAAGCACCACGGCCGAGTCCACCACACGCCCGGTCAGCACGATATCCGCTCCTGCATCGAGGGCAGCGGCGATCGGGAACGCACCCAGATAAGCGTTCATGCTGGCGAGCTTGTCCGGCATGGGGGCGCCGGAAAACATTTCGCGCGTTCCGTTTGACCGATAGCGATCGGCCGAGGGCAAAAGATCGTCACCTTCTACCACTGCGACCTTGAGATCGACGCCGACTTCCTTGAAGACGGCGAGAAGCGCGTCCCGACAGGCTCCCGGATTGACGCCCCCCGCATTGGTCACGACGCGAATCTTCTTGTCCGCGATTTCCTTCGCGAGCGGCTTCATCACCATCGTCACGAAGTCTGTCGCGTAGCCCATATCCGCCCGCTTGGCCTTCATCCGGGCGAGAATCGACATGGTGATCTCGGCAAGATAATCCATCACGAGGTAATCGATGGCGCCCGAGCGAACCAATTGCTTCGGTCCTTCGGGGCTGTCGCCCCAAAACCCGGCGCCGCAGCCGATGCGAACTGTTTTGCCCATCGACCTCACTCCGCCGTCCATTGGGGCGAGCGCTTTTCGGCGAAAGCTGCGAAGCCTTCGCGGGCGTCCTGCGTCCGTGCCATGTTCGCCAGCATGAACTGGGCGTATTCAAGTGCGCTTTCGGTTGACATTTCGCGGATCTTGCCGAGCGCCTGTTTGCCCAGCCGGATGCCAGTCGGCGACTTGTCGGTGATGCGTGCCAGAAGCCAATCGAGCTTCGCGTCCAGGTCTTCGGCAGGCACCGCGTAATTGACGATGCCTTCTGCAACGGCATCTCGCCCTGTGATGGGTTCGCCGGTGACGCAGAGTTCCATCATGCGGCGGTATGAAAGGATCCGCAGCAGATAAGGCAGGATCATCATCGGGAAGAGGCCGACCTTGACCTCGCTTACGCCGAGCATGGCGTTGTCGGTGCAAACGGCCATGTCGCAGGCGCAAACCAGCCCGAAGCCGCCCGCAAGCGCATGACCGTTGATCCGCGCGATGAGCGGAAGCCGGCATGCATCCATGCGCTTGAGCAGTTTGGCCACATAGTGACGGGGATCCGCGGCATCGATGGTGAAGGGGGTTCCATCAGCGGCGGGCTGGAGATCGCCTCCCGCGCAAAAGGCTTTGGTGCCCGCGCCGGTGAGCACCACCGCGCGCACGGAGCGATCGGCTTCCGCTAGATCCAATCCGGTCGCGATGCCTGCCGCAACCCTCTCATTGAGCGCGTTGCGACGCTCTTCGCGGTCGATCACGATCCATTGCACGGCGCCACGACGTTCAATGCTGATAGGTTCGCTCATCACTCCCCCAGTACCTGTGAGCCCAACCAAATGATTTGAATTCATCAGCCTTGTCAACAACCCTGATGCGGAGGGGGCAGTCACTTTGCCGGAATGTCTAGACCACAGGGAGCGCTGGTTCGGCGACGACTTGTTTGTTGATGAAATCTGTTCATTATGAGAAGAGGACGCGGGACGCACGGGAGGAGGACGCCTTGGACGCGATACGCAACGAGAAGCCGAACCTGTTCGACTTCGATGCCGACCACGAGATGATCCTGGACAACGCGGATCGATTTGCCCGCAATGAGCTCTATGGCTTGTCCGAGAGGATGGACAACGAGGAATGGTGGCCGGACGAGGCTTTTCCAAAGATCGGAGACAACGGGCTTTTCGGCATCACCATTCCCGAGGAGTTCGGTGGCGCCGGCCTTGATCTCTTCGCGGCCGGCCTTGTTTTGCAAGGGCTAGCGCGCTGGAACCACGCAATGGCGCTTGCTTGGGTTGCGCATGACAACCTTTGCGCCAACAACATCTATCGCAACGGCAATGAAGACCAGCGGCGGCGCTATCTGCCGGACCTCTGCGCCGGCCGCAAAATCGGCGCTCTCGGCTTGACCGAACCCGGTGCAGGGTCCGACGCGCTGGGCTCGATGCGCACCACGGCGCGGCGTGACGGCGATCACTACGTCCTCAACGGCAGTAAGATCTACATCACCAACGGACCGGTCGCCGACGTGCTTCTGGTTTACGCCAAGACCGATCGCGAAAAGGGTCCGCACGGCATCTCAGCCTTCATTGTCGAAAAGGACATGCCAGGCTTCAAAGTCGCGCAGAAGCTCGTGAAGATGGGCTATCGAGGCAGCCAAACGGCCGAGCTTCTTTTTGAAGAGTGCCGGGTGCCCGCGGCGAACCGCGTGGGAGAAGAAAACGAGGGGGTCAGGGTCGTGATGAGCGGGCTCGATCTCGAGCGCGCGATGATCTCACCCTTGTGCCTCGGCATTGCCGAGCGCGCACTCGAACTGACGGTGGACTTCGCCAAGACGCGGCAGCAATTCGGCAAGCCGATCGGTTCGTTTCAGATGGTGCAGTCGATGCTGGCAGACATGTATGTGCATGTGGAGACCATGCGAACCTTCACCTACCGAACCCTGTCTGCGGCTGCCAAGGTCGAGATTGGCGAGGGCGGTCGCGGCGACATCCACCGGCTCACCGCCGCTTCAGTGATGTATGCCGCGGAAGCCACCCACAAGGTTCTGGATCTGGCCGTGCAGGTGCATGGTGGCAGCGGTTACATTTGGGAGTCCGAGATCAACCGGTTGTTCCGCTCCACCAAGCTGATGGAAATCGGCGCGGGCACGACGGAAGTGCGCAAGATGATCATCTCGGGCGAGCTCCTGAAGGGCATGAAGCGTGACTGACGCGCGAGAAGCGGGGACCTTCGGGCTCGACGACGAGGCGCTCGCGACACGTTCGACCGTTTTTGCCCCCAACTCCTTCAATGGCAAAGTGGTTGTGGTGTCTGGAGGCGCCGGTGGCATCGGACGTGCAGCCGCCTGGCTGTTTGCCCGATTGGGCGCTCATGTCGTGATATCCGGCCGAAGCCAGGAAAAGATCGACGCTGTCGCAAACGCGCTTCAGGCGGCGGGGCTGAAATGCAGCGGCCATCCGGTTGATGTGCGCGATCCGGATGCGGTTGCCGCATTCTTCGACACAGTCTGGGCCGAGCAAGGTCGCCTCGATATTTTGGTGAACTCTGCCGGCGGCCAGTTTCCGCAAGCGGCCATTGATTATTCGGTAAAGGGCTGGAACGCCGTCATCAACACGAACCTCAACGGGACGTGGTTCATGATGCAAGCGGCGGCGCGCAAATGGCGCGATGCCGGGCAGGCTGGCAGCATCGTCAACATCGTTGTTGTGACGACGGGCGGGCTCTACGGCGTGGCACATTCGGTTGCGGCGCGGGCCGGAGTTATCAGCTTGAGCCAAAACCTTGCCGTGGAATGGGCGCCGCTCGGGATCCGCATCAACTGCATCGCGCCGGGCGCAATCGAAACGGAAGGCTGGAAAGTCTACGCTCCCGAAGCGCGTGCGGCATATCCAAGCTCCAACCCGTCTATGCGCGTCGGCGACGCCTGGGATATTGCCGAAGCGTGCGTTTATCTTGGTGGCCCCTCCGGCAAGTTTATCACCGGCGATCTCTTGACGATCGATGGGGGCGCGCAGCACTGGGGCGAGACCTGGACCACTGGGAAGCCCGACTACTTCAAGCAGGCCGATTAGCCTGCGGGCCTGACGAACTCCATCAGTTCGATCACGACCCCATCCGGATCTTCCACGCAGAAGACCATCAGCTCCGATCCACCCATGCGGATCGGAAGAGCTTCGCTATAGGGCTGATACCCGGCTTCAACAAGCCGCTTATGCAACGCCACGGCATCAAGCGTGCGGAGGCAGATCCGACCAACGCCGGGCTGGGCGAGGTTCGCACGCGCGTCTCCGACAACCTTGGGAGAACGCCACTCGATCAGATCAAGCCGTGTTCCGTCGCGCCGGCCCTTGGGCATCAGAAGGACAGCACGTCCGTCGACGTCAGCCGGGAGGCGGAGCACCGGCGCGAGCCCTATGGTGCCAAAATCAGGATCACCCATGGCAGCGAAGTCGGCCACCAGTTCGAAGCCGAGCAGGTTGTAGAAGGCCAGCGACCGGTCGAGGTCGGTGCAATTGACATTGATGTGGAAGAACGACTGGATGTCGCCCAGCTGCCGTTCGGAATGGTGGTCCGTCACTTGAAGATCTTCCCTTGCAGCAGCTTGACATAAGTTTCGACGACCCCGGCGGACGGACGGACATATTGCCCGTCTTCGAAGCAGAAGCGGCCACTCAGATACTCGCGCGTTGAAATCAGCATCTGGGTGAGCATGTCCATCTCAACGGGATCGTCGATCAGGAGATTGCCGCGAAGGCGTTCATATTCCAGAGCTCGACGGTAGCTGGCCGACTGCATCTCCAGATGCATGCGAAAGCCGCGCGGCGCTTGCACCGTGCCTTCGCTCAGGATCTTGAAGAGGTGCGGCTCCTTTTCCAGGAACTCAAAGAAGCCGCTGAGGCGTGCCTTTTCCCGCTCGATAGCATCGTCCGGCGCTTCCAACACGCGTTGGCGGACCAGCGCGTGCAAGCGCCTGCTGATCGAGGGCAGCAATTGGTCGAGCAGGTCCTGCCGCGACTCGAAGTAATTGTAAAACGTTCCCTGCGCCACCTTTGCTCGCGCCGTGATGGCGGCAATCGAGGCAGCCGCATACCCCGACTCGCCCACGGTCTGCACAGCGGCATCAAACAACCGTTGCCGCGTGGCTTCTGCCTTTTCCGCCCGCGTCAGCCGCGCCGGCCTACGCCCTGGGGGGTTTGTATCGTCATCTGCAGCGAGTTTGAGGGAAGTGCTCATGACTAGCAAGGGTACGGTCGCATGCGAAATGAAGCAATCGAAATGAATTATGAGTCGGGATTCATTTCTGTTTACAAGCGCGCGTTTTCCGCTAGCGTGGGTCTTCAAGAGACGGTCCGGGAGGAGCACCCACGCAGAAGGGGTGAAGGATCGCTCCACGCCGCCTATCCGGCTGCTTCCTGATCCATTCCGTCGAGGTTCAGCCTCGAATTGTTCAGCTATCCCTGGGAGGAAACTGATGATTAAACACGCTCGTTCTCTTGTTGCCGCGACTGCGCTGCTGGGCACGCTGTTCTCAGCGCCGGTGCAAGCAGCCGAATTCATTATCTCGACCGCGCTTGGCAAGCCGCACCTTTGGGTCGGCGCGCATATGGACCCATTTGCTGATGCCATTGAAAAGGCCAGCAATGGCGACATCACCTTCACCCGCTTCTATGCCGGCGAGCTCAGCGCCGTTGGGCGCGAACTCGACAGCCTCACCAGCGGGACGATCCAGGTTGCCGCGCCACTCCTGGCACCTTACCACGAGGGGCTTTTTCCCCTTTCCGACGTGACGCAGCTTCCGACCTACGGAACGACGTCGCCGATGGTGACGCGTGCCTTCCAGAAGCTCCTCGATTCGGACCAGGAGTTGAAAGACGGAAAGACGTTCTACGAGTATGAGATTTCGAGCAAAGGGATCCACGCCTGGGCTCTCGGCGCGACGGCGGCTTATTCGATTTCTACGGCCAAGAAGGTTCTGAAGGAGCCGGGCGACTTTGCGGGTGTGCCTCTGCGCGCTGGTTCGGCCCTGCACACCATCATGCTCGAGAAGCTTGGCTCCACCCCTGTCACCATGCCGGGTTCCGCTGCCTTCGAGGCGGCATCCCGCGGCACGATCGAAGGGCTGGTGATCGCCATCTCCGACTGGCCTTCCTATTCGCTTCAGCAGGTGATGCGGCACTCAATCGTGGATGTCTCGATTGGGCATTGGGAAAGCTACCTCGCCGTCAGCGACGCGATGTGGAACGAGCTGACGGAAGAGCAGCAGAAGCTTTGGGACAAGACCGCGCGCGAGATCGCCCTCACAAACGCCGAACAATGGGAAAGCCGCGTCGACACGGTGAAGGAAGCGTCCATCAAGGATGATGGCGGCTCCTTCGTGTCGATCAACGACCTGTCGCCAGCCATGAAGCAGCACATCGACAAGGCTGCGGCGGACACCTGGACGGCATGGATCGAGCGGACGGAAGCCAATGGTCATCCAGCCCGCGCAACGGCGAAGCTTTACGCCGAGCTGATCCAGGCCGAGGGCGGCAAGCTGCCGGATGGCGTCGCCGAATACCTGGCGAAGTAATTCTCCGGGTGCCGGCTTCTGCCGGCGCCCACTTGACCTCGTTTCACTCCTTTCAGAACAGGTAAAACAACCGTGTCCAAGGATCTGATTATCTGGGCCATCGGGCTTTGGATCATCGTCTTCCTGCTTGCCGGGCAGGCGGTTGCCACGGTGCTTCTGGGTGCCGGAATCGTCGGCATCTTCCTTTGGGTCGGTCCCGGCGTATTCAACGGCATTCTGGCGCAGGACGCGTTCTACACCGCTTCTACCTACACGCTTTCAATCATCCCGCTTTACCTGTTCATGGCGCAACTGCTGCTGAAGGGCGGCGTCATCGTGGACCTTTATCGCGTAGGGCACAGACTCGCCGGGTACCGTCGTTTTCCGCTCGGTGTAGCGACGCTTCTCACGGGCGGGCTACTGGGCGCGGTGTCCGGTTCAGGAACTGCCAGCGCAGCGGCGTTGGCAACGCTGGCCGGTCCGGAACTCCAGCGCGTCGGTTACACCCGACCCTTCTCGGTGGCGCTCACGGCAATCGCCGGTTCCTTGTCCGTAATCATTCCGCCGAGCCTCCTGATCATGATCTATGGCTCATTGACGGAAGTACCCATCGGGCATCTTTTCATCGGTTCAATCGGGCCGGCGGTCTTGTGCATGCTCGTTTACGTCGGCTGCTTGTATTTTCTCGGCGACATCGATGAAGAGGCAGCCGCACGGTCTGCCCTCTCGGTCGCCGAGCAACGAGGCGAGGGCGCGACGCCGCGTGCGGTGAGTGCCTTCCTGTTCGTCATCATCCTGATGTTCGTCGTATTCGGCGGCATCTATGGTGGCGTGGTCACGGTCGGCGAAGCGGGTGCCCTCGGAGCGTTCGCAGCCTTTGTCGGCATGGTCGCCATGGGTCGCGTCGGCTTCCGGGACATCGCGGCAGCCTTGGTTGACTCCGTGAAGGTCACCGCGATGCTGCTGATCCTGATGATCGCGGCGCAGATCTTTTCGCGGTTCATGTCTTTCTCGCGCTTGCCGACTGAGTTGTTGCACTTCGCAGAGCCGCTGGTCGCCAACCCTACCATGCTCATCCTTGTCCTTATGCTCGGGCTCTTCATCGCAGGAACCTTCCTGGAAGAAGTCACCACGATCGTGCTCGCGATCCCGATCATCATGCCCATGGTGCAGGCGGCGGGCGTGGACGTGATCTGGTTCGGCGTCATGACCTGCTTCGTGATCTCGCTCGGCCTGCTCACCCCGCCAGTCGGCCTTGTTGCCTTTTCCGCAGCAACGGCCGCCCGAACCCCAGCCGGTCCCGTCTTTCGGCCTTGCATGGTGTTTTCGTCCATTGCCGCCTTTGTTGTGGTGATCGCGATGATGACCTTTCCCGAAATCGCAACCTGGTTGCCGAGCCACCTGAACTGAGATGACGGCAATGCGCTTCTGGAAATCCGTTGGGGTCTTGGAATGGTGGCTCGCTGCCGCAGGCGCGGGATCCATGCTGTTCATCATGATGATGGTAACCGTGATCAGCGTGGCCGGCCGCTACTTCCTCCACATGGACCTGATCCCCGGCGCCTACAACATCGTCGAGCGCGTGATCTTTCCTCTTCTCGTGTTCTGGGGACTGCCCCTTGCACACCGCGAAGGCATGTTCCCTCGCCTGGAAACACTGGCCGACACGCAGCCGCCACGCCGCCGCGCTTTTCTGGCAGCCTTCGTGACCCTCGTGGAAGTGGGATTATACGCCGTCTTCCTCTGGTACGTTACCAAGTTCACGTGGGCGAGCTTCGCTTCGGGTCGCACCATGCAGATCGGCGCCAGCTACCTGCCGCTTTGGCCTGTGCTTGTACCCATGCCACTCGCGGTCGCCCTGATGCTGCTGCAAATGGGGCGAACGCTTTATCACTACGTGCGGGCGATGTTTGGCCTGGAAGAGATGGCGGCCCCGCTCGGAGCCACAGAAAGCGGCGCGGTATGACCAGGCTCCAGGCAAAAAGCCAGGAACAGACCGAGCAGCCCATGCCGGTGTTCGACGCCTTCAACGCAGAGCAGGTGCGCGAACGGCTAACCGGGTACCTCTTGCATTCTGCCGAGGCGATCACGATCGGTCCGTTGAAGCGCTTCACCGTTGGCTTTTCCTGGGTGACCTACGGCTTTCGCGCGAACTGGATCGATGGCGGCAAGAAAGTGGAGCGTGAACTCATTCTTCGCGTTGGACCACCGAACGGAATTTTCGGACCTTATCGCGCTTTTCCGGAATTCGTGACGCTGCAAGCCCTGGCAGGCAGCGCAGTGCCTGTACCCCGGGTGTACTGGTACAGCGATGACGTCACCGTGCTAGGCGCGCCCTTCTTCGTCTGCGATCTCGTGCCGGGCGAAGCTCCGATCCCCTGGACCCACGATGGCGGTCCGGCGTTCAACGAGGAAAGACGCGTCGTGCTCGGCAAGCAGTTCGTGTCGGCTCTGGCAGCGCTGCACGATTTCGCCTGGCAGGACACGCCCGTCGCAGCCGTCGAAGGCATCCGGGACGTGCGCACAACCGCGGTTGCGCAGGTCAATCACTGGCTGGGCCTGCTCGGCCAATGGTCCCCCGAACGGGTGCCACTCCTAGAACTGGCCGCCCTGTGGTTGCGCGAAAACGCACCGGTCGCGGAGCGTATCTCCATCACCCATGGAGATTATCGCATCGGCAATTTCCTGGAAATCGAAGGCCGCATCACGGCCATCCTGGATTGGGAACTGGTGCGTCTAGGCGATCCGATGGAGGATCTCGGCTGGGTGTGCCTTCAAGCCTGGCGCGGACGATCCCCTTACATGTGCCACTTCTTCGAGCGGGAAGAACTGCGTGATCGCTACAGCGCACTGACCGGCCGTGAAGCCAGGCTCAGCGACATGGCCTATTGGGAGGCGTTCGGCACGTTCAAGCTCGCCGTCATGCATTACGGGGCCACCGACTGCTTCGCACGCCGCGGCTTCAATGATCTGCGCATGGCTGGGATGGCCGCCCAGATCCCGCGCATGCTGCTTCAAGTCGAGTCAGCGATGGAGCGGGCGGCATGAACATCCCCCTGTCCCGGCTGATCGAAGGCATGATCGCGACGCTGCGGACCGACGTGATCCCACATGTGCAGGATCCCTATGCCCGCGGCCAGGCGGTAGGGATCATTGATCTTCTGAACAACATCGAACCTCGTATCGATTGGGCAACACCGCCGCTGGCAGCGCTTGTGAAAGTCAAACACGAGCTGCTTTCGAAGATTGCGGCCGTTGCGCCAAAAGCGATCGATGTTCCGGCACACCGCAAGTGCCAGACTGCGGGTGATTATCTCGCTTTCAAAGCCGAGTTGGATGCCGGCCTTGGCAACGCGCTGGCAGCGCTTTGGCCCTCGCGCGGCGAAGCTCGATCTGCGGACGCCATCGCCCTGATCCAGGCACATCTGCATGACGAAGCCAGCACCGCGATGAGAACCACGCGCAAACCATCGTTTGCCGAGATTGCAAGCGGCGGAGTTCAGGCTCGAAAGGCCTGACAGGCATCTTTGGGGGGAGGAGCCCATGGCCTACAACATCGACCCAAGAATGCCCGCGCCTGAAGCGTGCGTGCAGCGCTACATGCTGGAACGATGGGCTGCGGAACAGCCGGACAAGATCTTCGCGATCTTCGCCGATGGCGAGCAATGGACCTATCGCGAAACGCTGCGGCAAGCCATCTGCACGGCCAACGCTTTGCGGGATCTCGGCGTGAAGCAAGGCGAGCGCGTGATGTGCTGGCTGCCCAATGGCGCCGAGTGCCTGCGCGTCTGGATGGGTTTGAACTATCTCGGCGCTGTTTTCGTGCCGCTGAACCTTTCTTATCGCGGCAATCTTCTGCGCCATGCGGTGAAGCTGTCGGAAGCACGGCTCGGCATCGTGCACGCCGACCTGCACCAACGGCTGGGCGAGGTCGAACTGGGGCCGCTTCAGGAGATCGTGGTGCTCGGCGGCAAAGCACAGGCTGTGGCGGGCCTCTCGGTGCGGTCATCCGATGCGATGCAAAGCGAGAACGAGACACCTCCGGACCTGGAGCGCCCAATCGCGCCCTGGGACATGCAGTCGATCATCTTCACGTCCGGAACGACCGGGCCTTCCAAGGGCGTGATGTCGTCTTACTGCCACCTTTACAGCATGGCTGCCGCCGCGCCCTTCCTGGACGAAAACGACCGCTACATGGTGAACCTGCCGATGTTCCATTCGGGCGGGGTGATGCCGGTCACCGCCATGCTCGTACATGGCGGTTCCATCGTCATGGTCGACGCCTTCGACACGGACAGCTTCTGGCCGACCGTCCGGCGCCACGGCATCACAACGGTCATCCTGCTGGGAGTCATGGGGGGCTTTCTCCTGAAGCGGCCGCCTCTCGGCGACGACAAGGACCACACTCTGCGGACCTGCACCTATGTGCCGCTCAACGACACGGCACCGCAGTTCCACGAGCGGTTCGGCACGGACATCCACACCCACTTCAACATGACCGAGATCTGCATGCCGATCGTGTCCGAACCCAATCCGACGGCGCTCGGCAGCGCTGGCCGGCCGCGTGCGGGCGTGGAGGTGCGGATCGTGGACGAGAACGACTGCGAAGTGCCGGTGGGGCAGGTCGGGGAAATGGTGGTGCGTACGGACTGCCCCTGGGCTCTGAACCACGGCTATGCCGCCAATCCCGAGGCAACCGCCGCCGCTTGGCGCAACGGCTGGTTTCACACCGGCGATGGCTTCCGCCGCGATGAAGCGGGCAACTATTTCTTCGTCGACCGCCTGAAGGACGCAATCCGGCGGCGCGGCGAAAACATCTCGTCCTTTGAGGTCGAATCCGAGGTGCTCGCGCATCCTGCGGTGAAGGAAGCCGCGGCCGTGGCGGTTAAAAGCGAGATTGCCGAAGATGAAGTGATGGCCGTGGTCGCCTTGAAGGAGGGCGTGGACTTCGACCCGGCCGAACTGATCGAGTTCCTGCGTCCTCGCATGGCCCACTTCATGATTCCACGCTACGTGCGCATCGTCGATGCGCTGCCCCGCACACCAACCTCCAAGGTCGAAAAGGTGAAGCTGCGGCAGGACGCGCTGACCGCCGGCGTTTGGGATCGCGAACAGGCCGGCATCACGGTGAAGCGCGAGAAGATCGGCCAGAAAAGGGCTTGAGCATTATGTTTGCCGAACTGCCTGCACATGCGAGCGAGCTAAAGCAGCGCCTCGCCCGTTTCATGGACGAGCATGTCTACCCCAACGAGCGGGCCTTGCTTGCGCCCCCTCCGGAAAGCTCGCGCTGGGCGCCACGGCCGCTCGCCTTGGACCTCATGCGCGAAGCGAAGGCCCAGGGACTGTGGAATCTTTTCTATAACCACGGGCCCGAAGGGCAGGGGCTGACGAACTATGAATACTCGCAGCTTTGCGAAGTTCTGGGCCGCTCCCTGGCCGCGCCGGAGCTTTTCAACTGCAACGCGCCTGACGTCGGCAACATGGAGATCTTGGCGATCTACGGCACGGAGCAGCAAAAGCAGCACTGGCTGAAGCCGCTGCTGGAAGGCGAAATCCGCTCCTGTTTCGCGATGACTGAACCACGCGTCGCATCCTCGGATGCCACCAACATCGAGACACGGATCGAGCGGGATGGCAGCGATTACATCATCAACGGTCGCAAATGGTGGGTGACGGGGGCACCGTCCGAGCGCTGCAAAGTGGCGATCGTCATGGGCAAGAACGATCCCACTGCGCCCAGACACAAGCAGCAGTCGATGATCCTGGTGCCGATGAACGCGCCGGGGGTCCGGGTCGAGCGGGCGCTAAGCGTTTACGGTTACGAGCATGCGCCGCTCGGCCACGCTGAAGTCGTTTTCGATAACGTCCGCGTGCCAGCGGAAAACATGCTGCTTGGCGAAGGGCGCGGCTTCGAGATCGCTCAGGGGCGCCTGGGACCAGGCCGCATCCACCATTGTATGCGCTTCGTGGGTCTTGCTGAGCGCGCGCTGGAAATCATGTGCGCACGCGCCAAAAACCGGTTCGCGTTCGGCTCCACCCTGTCTGACATGGGCGGCGTACGCCAGGCAATCGGCTTGTCTCGTTGCGAGATCGAACAGGCTCGGCTCGTGACGCTGAAGGCTGCCTGGGCCATGGACAGGCTCGGCAACAAGGAAGCGCGCAACGAGATTGCTGTCGCAAAGATCGTGGTGCCGACCTTGACCGGGGCGGTTATCGACCGCGCCATCCAGGTTCATGGCGGAGCAGGGCTGTCACAGGATTTCTTTCTTGCTGAAGCCTTTGCGGAAACGCGCTTTTTGCGCATCGGCGATGGCCCGGACGAAGTCCACCGCGAGGCGCTGGCGCGCTTCGAACTTTCCCGCACTGCATGAGAACCACGGACATGAGACAGCTTGAGGTCGGGCAAACCGTCACAACACCGGGTCGTACGATCGGCGAGGGTGACGTCAACCTTTTCGCCGGGTTGGTCGGTGATTTCACGCCGATCCACATCGATGAGACGTTCGCCCAAACCACTCCGCATGGCACGCGCATTGCACATGGGCCGCATACGATGGCAACTGCGATCGGCATGGCGACGCACACCGGCCTGTTCGGCGAGCGCGTCATCGGACTGGTGAACATCAGTTGGGACTTCAGCGGCGCCGTGAAAATCGGCGACACGATCCATTCGCGCGTCACGGTCGAGGAACTTCGTGCGACCTCGAAGCCCGGCCGCGGTCTCGCGACATACGCCTTCGAGGTGGTCAACCAGCGAACCGAAACCATCCAGCGCGGCCGCATGAAGGTCGTCGTACGCACAGACTGAGGGGCGGGGATCAATGAGCAGCAAGTTCATCATGCGGCCGGAACATGAGTTCATGCACCAGCCGGACACTTCAACCAACTTCAACGAAAGCGTTTACACCAACGGCTTCGACACGAAGAACAACGTCGGCGGCTGGATGCGGCTCGGCAACCGCGTGAATGAAGGTCATGCGGAACTTTCCGTCTGCTTGTACCTGCCGGATGGGCGCATTGCCTGCCAGTTCAAGCGCCCGCCGATCACCGCCAACAACGGCTTCGATGCCGGCGGCCTTTCTTATGAGGTCATCGATCCGCTGCGCAGCGTGTCCATGACCTATTCAGGCGACCTGATCATCGTGGATGATCCGAACTCCCTGCGCGAACCGCAGGCACTGTTCGCAACCGGCCCGCGCCTGCCTGGCCATGTCAGCTGGGTTCATGAAGCCGAGTCACCCATCCACGGTGGCGAACCCGCGGACGATTCCGTGCAAACGATGTATGGCCGCGATTTCTCGCTTGGTCATTTCAACCAGCACGGTCGGGTCAAGGGCGAGATCCGCGTCGGTGACGAGACCTGGCCGATTGACGGCCGAGGCTGGCGCGACCATTCCTGGGGGCCGCGCTATTGGCAGGTGATCTATTTCTACCGCCTGTTCATTGCCAACTTTCCAAATGGCGATGGCTTCATGCTCCTGAAGATCACGGATCAGCAGGGCCGTGTTCGCCGGGAAGGAGTGCTGCTGGTTGACGGCGAGTATGAGGAGATCCTCGATCTGGACGTTTCGACGGATTGGACCGATCAAAAGGATCCCGCCCGCGTGCGCCTGGGTGTGCTGACAGCCAAGCGCAAGTCACGCATCGACGGTGAAATCCTGCGCCTCGCTCCCTTACGCAATCGCCGCAAAAGCGACGGCGAAGTTCTCGTGTCGCGCATTGCCGAAGGGTACACGCGCTTCAGCTGGGGTGATCAAGTAGGCCACGGCATGACGGAGTATATCGAGCGCATCGAAGACGGAGAGCTGTCGGGTTATCCACTCTGAGGTGGATGATGAGCGATGCTCATTATCAGTTCGCGAGGGACGGAAATTGCTTCCGAAAGGAATTATCCCAAGCTGACGTAGTATAGCTAGGCCAACGAATATATCGTCGTTGACAAATCAGTGCCGGACTGAACTTAATTCATTTAACAAGCTGATGATGGCGATCAGCTGCTGGTGGTGGGGAGGAGACCGCACCTATGGCGCATGGCCTGAGCCAAGAACGCATCGTTCTGATGATCGCGACGGGATTGTTTATCCTGTTTTCAGTGACGCTGAACGGCTTCCTGTCCGCTGACAACCTTCTTTCCCTGGTCCAGAACGTCTCGATCCTGGGCATTCTGGGTGTCGGCATGGCGATCGCCATCATCGGGCGTGGCATCGATCTTTCGATCCTATCCACCATGCCCGTATCCGTGGCCTGGCTGCTCAATCTGATCAACGGCGGAATGCCCATCTGGGCCGCGCTGTTGTGCGCGCTTGCCCTTGTGGTTGTTATCGGCGCCATCAACGGTTTCCTGATCGCCTATGTGGAGATACCCGCAATCTTTGCGACGCTCGCGATGGGTATCGTGGTCTATGGCTTCGGCAAGGCCTATCTGGCGCCGATCGACGCCGTCTACATCACCCGCACGGATGCCTGGTTCTACAGCATCGGAAGCGGACGGGTGCTTGGCGTCCCAACTCCGGTGATCGTGTTCGCGCTTGTCGCCGCGGCGGCTTACCTTTTCTTGCGGTATGCCAAACTCGGCCGCTTCATCTACGGGATGGGTGACAACCCGCTGACGGCACGAATTACCGGCATTCCCGTGCGGCCGATGATGCTGGTTCAATACATCATCATTTCGGTCATCGCGTTGATCGCCGGCATCGTCATGGCCACCGCGTTGTCCGGCATCAACACACGTCTCGCCCTGTCCACGATGGTCTACGACGTGATCCTCGTGGTGGTACTCGGCGGGATCGGCTTGTCCGGAGGCAAGGGCGGCATCCGCAACGTCGTGGTGGGCACGCTTCTGATCGGCATCCTGCTGAACGGGATGACGATCATGAACCTCACCTACACCGTCCAAAGCATCTTGAAGAGCACGATCCTGCTTCTGGCGATCGTGGCCGACACGCTGCTCAATCCACGCGACGAGCAGACCGCGCAGCACGGGGATATCTGACGCGATCCACGGGCCTGCAAGACCGAGCAAAGCATGATCTGGGAGGAACATGAAATGACTGGAAAGAAGCTTTTGAAGGCGATCTTCGCGGTGGCCGCATTGGCCAGCGCGACAAGCATGGCCATGTCCGAGCCATATGACGACGGCCAATCCAAGACCTATTATGAGGCGCTGAAGGGCAAGAAGGTCGCCTTCGTGCCCTTGTCGATGGGCTTCGACCTGACGGAAGGCTGGAATGCCGGCCTGCAGAACCAAGCGAAAGCGCTCGGCTACACCGTCGACATTCGCGACCCCAACTGGAACGTGGAAGCGGGCGTGCAAGCTGCGAACGGTTTCATTTCGGATCAGCCGGACGTCCTGATCCTGCATCCGCTGGACCAGCAGGCCTACAACCGCATCGTTCCCAAGGCGATGAAGGCCGGCATCAACGTGGTGCAGATCAACATGAAATCGGTGACGAACGGCGACGCCTTTGTGGGCACCGATTGGTATGAGCTTGGCTATAAGCAGGCGCAGGAAATTGTGAAGGCCTGCGGAAAGGATTCGGGCAAGAACGGCAAGATTGCGATCATCACGGGCCAAGCCGCCACGCCAACCATCGTGATTGGCAACCAGGCTTTCGACGACGTGTTCGCCGAACATCCAGAGATCCAGGTTGTTGCCAAGCAGTCCGCGGATTTCGATCCGGCTAAGGCTCAGGCGATCACGTCAACGATCCTGAAGCAGAACCCGGATCTTTGCGGCATCCTGGGTGTCTGGGATGGCCAGGACGGCGGAACCGCGGCAGCCATTCGAGAGGCCGGGATGAACGACCAGATCTTTATGGTGTCTTCGGGGGGCGGTGCTCAGGCCGCGGCTTGCGACAACATCGAGAACGGCAGCTTCGACGCATATGTGAGCTATGACGTGCCGGGGCAGGCGCGGGATCTGAACGCTGCCGTGAAGATCCTGCTGCAGACGGAGCCGGAGCCCGGCAGCGCACCTTTCGCTCTCTACACACCGCTTAAGGTCATTACCAAGGACAACATGAACGCAAGTTCCTGCTGGACGCTTGAGCAACTCAAGGCAAGCGGCGGCTGACCATCGTTCGATGACTCACCCGGCGCGGCTCTGTCGCGCTGGATCCATCCTTGCACTGTCGGAGCACGATGAACATGGCAGCGTCAGAAACCTGGACGCGCTGGCGCTACCGCTATGTCCCGGACAAGCTGGTCGGCGAGATTCTGGCGAAGAACTGGATCGATACGCTGATCCCGGTGGTGATCCTTTCCGGCGTGCTGACCTTCTTCAGTGTGCAGATGCCGGGATTTCTCGGCGGCTCGAACCTCACCGACATTGCCCAGATCTATGGTGAGTACCTGATCATCATCGTCGGCATCACCTTCGTGATGATGGCCGGCGGGATCGACCTGACCGTCGGCTCTGTTTTCGCGCTCTGCAACCTGGCGGCGCTTCTTCTGATCAATTCGATGGAGATCAACCTCGCGATCGGAATCCCGGCCATCATGCTGCTGGGTGGATTGGTCGGTCTGATCAACGGCGTGCTGATCGGCTATCTTGGGATGCGCGCCTTTCTCACCACGTTGGTGATGCTGATCATCGTGCGCGCGATCGTCGACAAGGGCCTGCTGGACTACGGCCAAACCATCAGCCGCGGCTTCAACGCTTCGTCGGCCTGGGAGTTCATGGCGATCGGCAGCGTATTCGGCGTCCCTTCAAGCCTTGTTGTTGCAGCGGCGATCGTTCTGGTCGGCCACGTCGTCCTTACGCGCATGCGCTTCGGCTGGCATGTCACCGCGGTGGGTGGTTCCCGGCGCTCGGCCTATAATGCCGGTATTCGCGTGAAGCGGACCATCTGTCTCACTTATGTCCTTTCGGGCCTGCTCACGGGTCTGGCTGCCACCTTCTATGCAGCGCGCCTTTCCAGTGCCGGCACGGATGTCGGCAAGGGCTTGGAAGTGACGATGCTGACCGCCGCCGTTCTGGGTGGCATCAGCCTCGGCGGCGGCCGCGGTTCCATCGTGAAGGCGATGCTTGGTGCCCTCATCATCCTGCTCGTGCAGAACAGCCTGATCCGCATGGGCCTCACATCAGGCACGAGTTCCCTCGTGCTCGGCGGACTTCTGCTTCTCGCCGTTGCGATCGATGTGCGCTGGGTGAAGAACCGCCACAAAGTGCTGGCTCGAGCCTATGTTTCGCCGACCTACTTCAAGCTCCCGCCACTCCCCGAAACTGCGGCCGATTCCGGATCGGATTACGCACTGAACGACAAGCTTCGCGGCGTGGAAGCGATCGGCCTCGGCGAACTGGATGGCCCTGAAGACGTCATCTTCGACCGGGAAGACAACCTCTACTGCGGCAGCCGCCACGGCGACATCATCCGCTTCTTTGCACCGGATCACACGCGCTGGGAGGTGTTTGCTCATATCGGAGGCCATCCGTTGGGTCTTGCCTTTGATGGCGAAGGCAACCTGCACACCTGCGTGGGCGGCATGGGGCTCTACAAGATCACGCCGGAGCGCGAGGTCATCAAGCTGTCCGACGAAACCAACCGCAGCCTGCTTTCGGTGGTGGACGACAGCCGTTTGCGCCTTGCGGATGACCTCGACATTGCGCCGGACGGCCGGATCTTCTTCAGCGAAGCCACCGTGCGCTACGAGATGTATGACTGGATGGTGGACGCTCTGGAAGGTCGCGGCAACGGGCGCATCATCTGCTACGATCCACGATCGAAAAGCTCACGCACCGTGCTCCCGAACCTCCAGCTGCCGAACGGCATCTGTGTCGAGCGGGAAGGGCAGTCGATCCTTTTTGCCGAAACCTGGGGCTGCCGGATCACGCGCTGGTTTTTCGATGGTCCGCGAAAGGGCGAAACGGAGATCGTTGTTGCCAATCTCCCGGGATATCCGGACAACATCAACCGCGCCTCCGACGGCACCTACTGGTGTGCCCTGTGCGGCATGCGCTCCCCCGTCTTCGATCTAGCCCTGCGGATGCCAAGCTTCCGCAAGCGCATGGTCCAGAAGGTCGGCCGCGACGACTGGCTTTATCCCAACATGAACACCGGCTGCGTGATCAAATTCGACGCGCAGGGCAACATCCTTGATGTGCTTTGGGATCTTGGAGGTGAGGCCCATCCGATGATCACCTCGATCCGCGAGCACAAGGGCTTTCTCTATCTCGGCGGCATCTACAACAACCGGGTCGGCAAGTATCGCATCCCCGGCGCCGACCCGAACTGGACCTCCTTCGACGATTACTGGGGACCGTCCGCATGATCAGCGCACTGAAGGCAAGATGGGACGCTTTCCGCGGCAGCGGTGAAGCGGCGGTGACCGTACCTCCGATGGACGGCGCTTTGCGGCCGAACCAACTGTTGGAGGATGCACCCTTGCTGTGCGCCATCGCTGCACCGGACGATCTTGCGGTTCGCAGCGGGGACCTCCTCGTGTCCAGCGGCACGGAGATTCGCCGGATACGCGCGGACGGTGGCACCGACCTCGTCAAAAGTTTTCCGGTTGAGGTCACCGCCATCGCGGCATCAGCCGGCGGAACGCTCGCAGTTGGCTTGGCAAATCGGACGATCGAGCTTGTCGGCGGTAAACCCGATGGGCTGGTTCTTTCCACCCTTGGGGGGCGATCAGCCGTGTGCACAACGGCACTCTGCTTCAACGGTGAAGATCAGTTGCTTGTGGCGCAAGGCTCCGCCACGCGTCCGGTGGCCGAATGGAAGCGCGACGTGATGGAACGCCGGGCGACCGGTTCGGTGTGGCGAGTGCACCTGTCCGACGGCAAGGACCAAGCTTTGGCGCAGGATCTTGCATGGCCTTTTGGCGTTGCACCAGGCGACGGTGGCCAGACCATTGTCAGCGAAAGCTGGCGTCATCGACTTCTGCAAGTTGGATCGGGAACGGCACCCAAGGCGGTGCTCAGTGATCTGCCAGGCTATCCAGCACGCCTCCACAGGGACCAAGCCACCGGCGAGTACTGGCTAGCCTTGTTCGCGCCGCGAAATCAGATCATTGAGTTCGTTCAGCGGGAGCCGGAATTCCTGAAGCAGATGATGGCGGATGTGGATCCAGCGTTCTGGGCTGCCCCCGCCCTCAAGCCTTCAGCGACATTTCTGGAGCCCTTGCAGGGCGGCGCGCAAAAGCATCTCGGCATGCTTAAGCCTTGGGCGCCGACACGATCTTATGGCCTTGTGGTCCGCTTGTCGTCCGACTTCCGGCCGCTCGGATCCTTTCACAGCCGGGCCGACGGTACGCGCCACGGCGTGTTCACCTGCCTGCGCTTCGGCGATCACCTCGTCGCGGCGTCGAAAGGTGGCGATGCCATCGTCGAGCTCGCCAGAAGCGCCGCTGTCCGACCGGTACCAGAGCTGGAGTTCGCCTGATGCAGCCGCTTATCGAGATGCAAGGCGTCACGAAGGAATACCGCGGTGTCCCCGCCGTGACGAAGGTCGACTTCGTACTCCAGAAGGGCGAGATCCATGCGCTTCTGGGTGAGAACGGCGCGGGAAAATCAACCCTCACCAAGATGATGTCTGGGGTAACGCAGCCAACCCATGGTGAGGTCCGGTTGAAGGGGCGCCCCGTCGCGTTTCGAACGCCATCCGAAGCGCTCACTGAAGGCGTCGCCATGGTGTTCCAGGAAACCAGCCTGGTGCCTTCCATGACCGTGGCGCAGAACCTCTACCTTGGTGATGAAAACCTCTTCAACCGCATCCGCGGCTTGAACATCGCCGCCCAAACCTTTCTCCAGTCGCTCAATTTCAACGTCAATCCGACCGCTCTTGTGTCGTCGCTGGGTGCTGCACATAAGCAGATGGTGGAGATTGCGCGCGCGGTGCGCAAGAATGTCGAGGTCATCATCTTCGATGAGCCGACGGCAGCGCTGACGCCGGAAGAGAAGCGCCATTTCTTCGCTCTCGTGGAGCGGCTGAAAGCACGCGGCGTTTCCATCGTGTTCATCTCGCATGCCATTGAGGAGGCGCTGGCAATCGCCGATCGCATCACGATCCTGCGCGACGGGGAGCTCGTGGCGAGCGATGCAACAGCCGCGTTCAATCGGGACACGATCATCCGCGCCATGGTCGGCAGGAGCCTGTCAGACGGGCTTTACCGCCGCGATACAGGACAAGAACCCCGGCCGGTCGGCGAAAAGATGCTGAGCGTCCAGAACGTTTCGATGGGCTCCATCGTGCGCAATACGTCCTTTTCGATCTATAGCGGCCAGATCACCGGCATGTTTGGCCTGATCGGCTCCGGCCGAACCGAAGTTGCCAAGATCATTGCCGGCATCGTGAAGCGGAACTTCTTCAATGGCGGAGAAATCCGGTTGCGCGAAGAACCGGTGCGCTACCGCGTGCCCCGGCAGGCAGTGCAGGACGGGATCGTGTATGTTACGGAAGACCGCAAGGTCGAGGGCTTCTTTGAAACCATGACGATTGCGGAAAATCTCCATATGGGCGTGCTTTCGGCGGGGCTTTCCCGCGGCAACATCGTCAACATGGGAGAAATGCGCGCAATCGCTGCGGAATGGACGAAGACGCTCAACATCCGCGCCATCAACAACAATGCGCGCGTGATTGAGTTGTCGGGCGGCAATCAACAGAAGGTTGTGATTTCCAAGTCGCTGGTTCAGCAGCCGAAGATCATCATCTTCGACGAGCCGACGCGCGGCGTGGATGTCGGCGCCATTTCTGAAATCCACCAGTTCATCAACCGGCTCGCAGACCAAGGTCTCGCCGTGGTCGTGATCTCTTCTTACCTTCCCGAAATCCTCAACCTGTCGGACCGCATTCTCGTGACCCGAGCGGGCAGGGTCGTGGAAGAGTTTTCACCCGCGGAAGCCACGGAAGAGAAGATCATGTACGCCGCTGTGCACTAACCCTGCGGCGCCTGTTCTGCTCGGGCGCGCAGGCGCGCCTCCATCTCATGGCGCAGGATCTTGCCCGTGGTACTGCGGGGGAAATCCTCGAATGCGATGAAGTGGATGCCCTTCGGCCGCTTGTAGCCTGCGAGGGATGAGCGGCACATCTGCTCCACGATGTCCGCGGTCAGGCTGTCATCCTTGCGGGAAATAAACGCCACCGGAACTTCGCCCCAGCGATCGTCGCGCTGCCGAACCACAATCGCGTCGCTCACACGCGAATCTGCCAGCAGCACGCGCTCGATCTCGGCCGGATAGATGTTCTCGCCGCCCGACTTGATCATGTACTTTGCGCGATCAACGAAGTCGTAGCTGCCATCCGGGTTGCGCCGGAAAAGGTCGCCGAGCCGAAACCAACCATCGGCAAAGTCGCGGGCGTTCGTCTCGGCCGCATTCCAATAACCGGAAAAAACGGTGGGACCCCGGACGGCAACTTCGCCGGGCTCGCCATCGGGAACATCACGCCCTTCCGGATCCAGCAAGCGCAGATCACACAGCGCGCTTTTGCGCTTCGACAGGCTGGTTGGCATTTCACCGGCCGGAAGGAGGCGCGCCGAAGCCGGTGGCAGACCTGTTTCGGTGGAGCCAAAGCTGTTCAGGTAAGGCGCGTTTGTCAGCCGCGAAAGTTCAACGATGAGATGATGCGGGACGAGGTCCGCCATGGCGCCCACCGCCCGAATGCTTTTCGGCCGCCGCCCGCTCGCGCGCAGGAGTTCCACGACCGGTTCGATGGAGCCCGGCATCAGCAGCATCCAGCCGAGGTCATGATTTTCCATGATGGACACGATGGTTTCCGCCTGAAAACCATCAACGACGTGCACCGTAGCGCCTGACATGAGGGCGCCGAGCACCTGATCGGTCGACCCCATGTGGAACATCGGAGCCCAGGCGATGAAGCCGTCGCTTTCGCGTGCATGCATGTCGACCCGCAGAACCATATTGCGCGCGATCTCAGCCCGGTGGCTGATCAGCGCCCCCTTCGGCAATCCGGTGGTGCCGCTCGTATAAAGGATGACGAGACCGTCTTCCGGATCGACGTGAGGCAGGGGCTGCAGCGGCTCCGCATTGGCCAGCATAGGCTCGTAGCCGGACTCCAGCGTCAGCACCTGCCGAGTGTCCAAGGTGAGCCGGTCGATCGTTGATAGAAACCGCTCGGATGTGACCACCAGAATCGGATCCACCAGATCGATGCAGTGCTGCAACTCGCCTTCGGACAGGCGCCAGTTCTGGCACGCGATGATGCAGCCGAGGCACGCTGCTGCCAGCTCCAGCTCCACATATTCCAAGCGATTTTCGGAAAGCAGCGCAACCCGGTCGCCTTGTTGAACGCCCTTGCTTTGCAGCGCTGACGCCAAGCGCAACACGCGCTCGTTAAGTTCTTCATAGGTCACGCGGCGGGAAACCGTCTGGATTGCAACGGCGTTGCGGTCGCGGCGAACGCAGGCTTGGAACAACTCGAAAACTGTCAGCCGTCCTGCTGCTTGAATGGCGCCGCGGCTGCCTTCAACGCCGCTGGTTTTCGCTGGTGCATGCATCCGGAAGCTCCTCTCTTCGGCGCAAGGTGTCGTGGTCAGCTTGTGGAGACGCTCAACCGTTCCAGGCGCTCCACCGCCTTTTCCAAGCGGGTTGTAAGATCCGCCCCGCTCTCAATCGGCTGCTGCTGCTGGAGTCCGCCAAACACGAGATCCACGATGGCGTCCGCAGTGGCGTCGGGATCGAAACTCCCTTCACCGCGGATATAGGCCCAGGTGCGATGTTCCACGCATCCGTAGATCAGGTCGCGAACGAGACGCAGATCCGCATTCTCTCGCAGTTCGCCCTTCGCCATACCCTCCTTGACGATATCGAGCGTGCGCCTTGTGTACTGCCGGTTCAGCTCGAAAACGGCCGTATGGCTGTAATCGCCACCCGTTCGCAGAAACTGAAACATGAGGTTGCAAAGAGCGGGCTCCTCATGGATCGTCTTGAGGTGCCGCCAGATCATGAAGCGCAAGCGGTTTCGCGTGCCATGAATGCCCGATAGCTGCTGATCGTAATCAGCCAGCATGGATTCATACCAGTCTTCGATCACCTTGACGAGCAGATCACGCTTGTTGTCGAAGTAGCGGTAGATGCTGCCTTCCACGACATTCGCGCGTTCGGCGATCTCCGAAAGCGGGGCGTCTTCGTAGCCCTTGCTTCGAAACACATCGCGTGCGGCCGCCATGATGTCGGAAACCCGCCGTTCCCTCGATAAACGGAAGACCTGTCGTCGCGCGGTCGCGTTGCTCATTTCGACTCCAGCCGGAAATCTGGTTTTCGCTTCTGCGTAAAGGCAGACATTCCTTCCCACCACTCCGGACCCGAAGCGGCGACGGCCACCGCGTCGAGCGCGATCCGGTCCGCTTCTTCCGCCGTGGCTGTCTCGCAGCGGTAAAGAGAGCGCTTCGTTTCCGCAACAGATATCGGACTGCAAAGAAGAAAGCGGCGCGCGAACGCCACGGCGGCGTCCGCAAGTTGATCGGCTTCATGCACGGCATAGACGAGACCTGTCTCCTGCGCCTGCGGGGCGGTGAGTTGATCCCCGAGCAGGGCGATTTCCAAAGCCTTTGTGCGCCCGACGATCCGCGACAGGAGCTGCACGCCGCCGGCGCCGGCCAATGCGCCGAGACGCGTTTCGGTCAACCCGATCTTTGCTTCGCTCGCCATCAGCCGGAAATCACAGTTGAGCGCGAGTTCACAGCCGCCGCCAAAAGCGAACCCATTGATCGCAGCGATCGTGGGAAAGGGCGCGTCCCTCAGTTGTGCGAACACACGGATGATCGGCGCCACGTAGTCGTCGCGGATCGCAACCGGATTGCGAAAGAAGGGTGAGGTCTCATCCGTGAAGTACTTGATGTGGGCTCCGCCGCAAAAAGCCCGGCCTTCGCCCGTGACAATCAGGACCCGTGTTTTTGCCGCCCTTAGCTGGGAAAGAGCGGACCCGAACTCCTCCAGCAGCTCCATAGTAAGCGTGTTCATGGCTGAGCCCCGGCACAGCGTGACCCGCGCAATGCCTTCGGCCGGCCAGTCGAGGCGAATGGCGCCCTTGTCCGTCGGCTCAATCATGCCTCGATATCCGGCCAAAAATCCGTTTGACAAACGTTGCCCCTCCACTCTTAATGAACAGCATTCATCATTTTGCTGCACCGAGCAAGCGTATTTGCCAGGTACCGCAAACGTCAGGGAGGACGAAGGTGAAGCGGGGAAGGAGGAGCGCGGATTGAGCATGGTCGCAGCCGATATGTGCCGTCGCTTCCTGGTCACAGGGAAGGATGCAGCTACTTTGATAAGCGCCGCTCATTTGCAAGAGACCGGCTTCTCATGCTTGCGTTGAACAACCTGCAGATCCTGTATGACCGTGCGATCGAAGCCGTTCGCGACGTCTCGTTACAGGTGCCGGCCGGTTCCATCGTCGCTCTCCTGGGTTCCAACGGCGCAGGAAAATCCACCATCCTGAAGGCGGTGTCGGGCGTCCTTTACCAAGAGGATGGTGAGATCGTGAGCGGGACCATACAGTTGGACGGAGCCGCCCTGGCCGGATCGTCTCCGCGCGCCATCGTTCAGAAAGGCGTCGTTCAGGTTCCGGAGGGAAGGGCACTTTTCGGCACTCTGTCGGTGGAAGAAAACCTCCTGATGGGCGGGTTCACGCGATCAAGATCAGAAAGCGCTGCCGGCTTGGAGCGCGTTTACGCGATGTTTCCGAGGGTCAAGGAGCGCCGCAGCCAGGTATCCGGATATCTCTCCGGCGGTGAACAGCAGATGGTTGCGATCGGTCGCGCCTTGATGGGCGACCCGAAGCTCCTGATGCTCGATGAGCCTTCGCTCGGCCTTGCGCCGCAGATCGTGGAAACGATTTTCGATGCCATCATATCCTTGAACAAGGACAGCGGCCTCACGGTTCTGCTTGTCGAGCAGAACGCCCAACTCGCGCTGCAAACAGCGGCCTATGGCTACATCATCGAGAATGGTCGTATTGTGCTCGACGGTCCGGCCGAAAAGCTGCGCGCCAACGACGACGTCCAGGAATTCTACCTCGGTTTCTCGGGCGGTGAGCGCAAAAGCATGCGCGACGTCAAACATTACAAGCGCCGCAAACGGTGGCTTTCATGAGCGACCTCCTGCAACTCCAAGGTGTTACAAAGCGGTTCGGCGGCTTGACCGCGGTGAACGACGTCAGCTTGTCTGTGCGGGAAGGGCAGATTTATAGCCTGATCGGACCCAACGGCGCAGGCAAGACCACGCTGTTCAACCTGATCAGCGCAGTTTTCCGCCCAACCTCGGGAAGCATCCTGTTTCAGGGACAGGATCTTACCCGTATGCCCACGCATGCCCTCGCACGGCTGGGGATTGCACGCACGTTCCAGAACCTGGCGGTGTTCAAGCACGAGACGGTGGTGAACAACCTGCTGGTCGGCATGCACTCGCATTTGCGCTCCGATCCGTTTTCTTCGGCTTTGTTCTGGGGCCGCACGCGGCGGGAAGAACTGCGCGCCCGTGATCGCGTGGAGGAAATCATCGATTTTCTTGAGATCGAGGATATCCGCGACCACCCGGTCGGCACCTTGTCTTACGGGCAGCAAAAGCGTGTGGAACTTGGCCGCGCCCTGGCGATCTCCCCCAAACTCCTCCTGCTGGACGAGATGGTGTCGGGCATGAACCAGGAGGAGCGCGAGGACATCGCCCGCTTTATTCTCGACCTGAAGGATGAACTCGGCATGACCGTTTTCATGGTTGAACACGACATGGGGATCGTCATGGACATCTCCGATCGTGTTTGCGTGGTCAACTACGGCAGCAAGATCGCCGAAGGAACGCCATCCGAGATCGCGCAGAACCCGGCCGTCGTCGAAGCTTATCTTGGCACCAAGCGGAGCGCGGCATGACGGCTCGGCTCAACATAAGCGGCCTCACGATGCCGCAGGTGCTGAAACACCACGCCGACACGCAGGGCTCGGCGCTCGCCCTGAGGGAAAAGGCGCGAGGCCTTTGGCGCCGCTACAGCTGGCGCGACTACTACGCGAATGCCCGGTTGGCTGCCATCGGTCTGCTCACGCTTGGATTTCAGCCGGGCGACCGCTTGGCCGTCGCGGGTGATAACTCGCCACAATGGCTCTTTGCCGACCTCGGAGCGCAGATGATCGGAGGTGCCTGCCTTGGCATTTACCCGACAAACCCTTGGCCTGAACTCCAGTACATCGTCCGCCATTCGCGTGCGCGTGTCATCATCTGCGGCGATCAGGAACAAACGGACAAGGTTCTCGAGGCGCAGGCCAATGGCGAAGGTCTGCCGGACCTGCAAACGATCATCTGCGTCGACACGAAAGGCATGCGCCACTACGACCGATCAGGTCTCATGTCGTTCGACGATCTTCTGGCGCTCGGCCGCGACCATGAGGAGGAACTCGGTCAGGTGGTCGATCAGGCGCTGGCGTCGGGTAATCCTGACGACGTCGCCATCATCGTCTACACATCTGGAACGACGGGCATGCCCAAGGGCGCCATGCTCACGCACCGCAACATGCTCCATTCCGCTGCGGAGGTCGTCTCCATTCATGCGCTGACGCGGGACAGCTATTCGGTGCTTTGCTATCTGCCACTTTGCCATGTCGCGGAGCGCAGCTTTTCCACCGAGATGCAGCTTGTCACAGGCTGTGTCGTCTCCTTCGCGGAGTCGGTCGATACCGTGGTGCCCAATCTCCGGGAGATCGCGCCGAAAGGCTTTCTCGGAGTGCCCCGCATTTGGGAAAAGATGCAGCAAAGCGTTCTTTACAGGGTCAAGGATACGACGCCCTTCCAGCGCCGGGTCTTCGAAACATGCCTGCAGCGCGGGCGGCCCATTGCCGAGCGCCGCCTGGCGAACGGCGGGGCGTTTGCCAGCACGGGCGACCGCCTCCAGTTTGCGCTTCTGTCGCTGATTTGCTTCCGCAGCATCCGCTCGTTTCTCGGCATCAACAGGGTGCGCAATGCGTTTTGTGGCGGGGCGACAGTTTCGCCGGAAGTGCTGTTGTTTTTCTGGATCCTGGGCGTGCCACTTTACCAGATCTACGGCATGACGGAGAGTGCGGGCGTGTCCCACACGCAGCGGCCCGGCTCCACCACGCTTGGACGATCCGGACCGTTGATTGCAGGCCTGGAACAGAAGGTTGCCGCAGACGGCGAACTTCTGCTGAAAGGCACCAGCGTCTTCAAGGGATACCTTTTCGACGAAGGCGCCAGCGCGCGCGCCTTCACCGATGGTTGGCTCCACACGGGCGACATCGTCGAGATCGAGCCGACCGGTGAAGCCCATGTTCTGGACCGGAAAAAGGACATCCTGATCACTTCGGGTGGCAAAAACATCACGCCATCCCTGATCGAAAACGCGCTCAAGGACTCGCCATTTATTCGCGAAGCCATTCTGCTCGGTGACGGGCGCAATTTCCTTTCGGCGTTGATCCAGATCGACCTCGAAACAACGGGGAAGTGGGCCCAGCTCGCCAATATCCAATACACGACCTACCGGACGCTCGCGCAAAACGATCAGGTCCGCAGCCTGATCGAGGGCGAGGTCAAGCGGGTAAATGACAAGTTCGCCCGGGTCGAGAACGTCCGGAAATTCGTGATCCTGGAAAAGGAACTCGACCACGACGACGGTGAACTCACCGCCACGATGAAAGTGCGCCGCCGCATCATCGAAGACAAATTTCGCACCGAAATCCAGTCGATCTATGGAGATGCAGCCTGATGGATTTCCTGCTTCTCCTGATTTCCACAGGTCTTGTTTCCGGCGCAGCCTACGGGCTCATCGCGATGGGCTTCGCCCTGATCTTCAAGTCGACCGGCGTTGTGAACTTTGCCCAAGGCGAGCTCGTGATGCTGACCGCCTACATCTCCTTCACGATCTACTCGACCTTCGAGCTTTCCTTCTTTCCGTTGATGCTGGTGACGATCCCGATTTCCATGCTGATAGGCCTGGTTCTGGAACGCGTGTTCATCCGGCCGATGCTGGGCGAGCCAGTGTTCGCGATCGTCATGGTCACGGTGGGGCTCGCCGTGATCCTGCGCGGCATCACCATCATGATCTGGGGCCCGGATCCCTTCAACTTCACCGCCGGGCTCAGCACGAATGTCGTTTATCTAGGATCGATCCCCTTTTATCCGGCGCAGCTTTATCTGATTGCGGCGCTCGGGGTCATGACCCTGCTTGGCTGGGCGTTCCTTCGCTTCACCCGCATGGGAATCGCCATGCGCGCGGTTGCCGCCAACGAAACGGCTGCGCTTCTCGTCGGCATCAGTGTCAGCCGCATCCATGCAGTGGCCTGGATGCTTTCGGCCGCCATTGCTTCAGTGGCGGGTGTGCTTTTCGCGGCGAACTACAAGCTGGCACCCGACCTCTGGTTCCAGGGACTGAAATCCTTCCCGGCCGTGATCCTCGGCGGCATGGATTCCGTGATCGGTTCGGCCATGGCAGGGCTCATCATCGGGGTCATCGAGAACCTGTTCCAGGGCTATATCGGGCAGGGCCTGCGTGAGATTTCCGGCTTCATCGTTATCATCATCGTCCTGATGGTCCGGCCCTACGGATTGTTCGGCAGCAAGGACATCGAGCGGGTCTGATGCGGACAGGACATTTCAAGGAAGCCACCGGCCAACTGGTGGCGCTCAGCGACAGCAGAGTGGTCTGGTTCTTCGTTGCCCTGCTTTTGGCAGCATGCGTGGCAGCTCCGTTTCTGCTCGGCAACTATCAGGTGACGCTGATGGTCTCCGCACTGATTGCGGTGATCGGCGCAGTGGGGCTGAATATGCTCACCGGCACCACCGGGCTGATTTCGCTGGGGCAGGCCGGTTTCCTTGCGGTGGGGGCCTACACCAACGCCATCCTGATGATGGACTACGGCTGGCCCGTTTGGCTGTCGTTGCCGGCCGGGGGCTTAGTCGCAGCCTTGATCAGCATTCTGGTGGGCGTCCCCTCCTTGCGGCTGAAGGGCCTCTACCTCGCCATCACGACTCTCGCCTTCGCGTTCATCATCAACCACATCATCCTGTATGCCGAGCCGCTGACGCATGGACCCAACGGCATTTTCGTGTCGGGGGCGAAGGTGCTCGGCGTGGATCTCCAGCGCGGCAAGGCGCTCTATTACCTGACGCTTGGCACGACTGTTCTCGTGGTGCTGGCGGCTCTCAACATCCAGCGCTCGCGGGTCGGCCGCGCCTGGATGGCAATTCGCGATCACGATATTGCGGCGCGTGTGATGGGAGTCGACCTCGTGCGCTACAAGTTGCTTGCCTTCATGGTGAGCTCCTTCATCGTCGGGATCGCCGGTGGCCTGATCTCGTTGCAGATCCGCTTCGTGAACATCGATGTCTTTGCCCTGATCTTGTCCATTGAAGCCTTGGCGATCATCATTCTGGGTGGTTTGGGATCCATTGCAGGGGCCGTGCTCGGCGCCTTGTTCCTGTCGTTCCTGCCGGAAGTGATCAGGCTCTTTTTCGAGACTTTCGCAGACTCAAGCTCGAACTTCTACACGTCCTATGTCTACGAGATCCGCGGCATAGCCTACGGGGTCGTGATCGTTGCCTTCCTGCGGCTGAAGCCTGAGGGCCTCATCGGTCTTTGGCGTGACATCCGCAAGTACTGGAGCAATTGGCCGCTCGCCTATTAACCGGCTGAGAACCGGGGCGAGCTTTTCGGGAGGAGAACCATGAGAAACAAGCTTCTAGCACTGACCGCCTGCTTGCTGGCGTCCACCGCGAGCTATGCCGCGGACCCGGGCGTCAGCGACACTGAGATCAAGATCGGTGACGTCAACATCATGACGGGACCGGCGTCCTTCATCGGACGAGCGGTGGCCGTCGGCTCCAAGATTGCCGCCGCCGAGATCAACGAGGCGGGAGGCGTCAACGGCCGCAAGATCACCATCGTCACGGAAGACGACGGCTATATCCCCGCGCGTTCTTTCCAGGCTTTGACGAAGCTGATCGAGGTCGACGAGATCTTTGCGCTGAACGGGACGTCGGGAACGGCCAACGTTCTCGCAATGATGCCGCTGATCGAGGAAAACAACCTTCCCACTGTTGTAACAACCGCTCCGAACGAGCTGGTTTATGATCCGGTCCGCCCCTCGGTGTTCACGATCGGCGGCAGCTATTCGGATGCCTTCTACGGTCAGCTGAAGTACATCCACGAAAACCTTGAGCCGGAAAACCCCGTCTACGGCTTGATCCGCCAAGACGACGACTTTGGCGGGGCGATCGAGCACGGCTACGAGCGTGCGATCGAGGAGTTCGGTGTCAAGGACGGCTTGCGTGTGCGTTTCAAGAAGGGCACCGCGAACTTCGCAGCCGAAGTGGCGCAGATGAAGCAGGCCGGGGTCAACGTGCTTGCCAACGGCGGCATCATTGCCGGCGCTGCAAACATCCTTGGCGAAGCGCGAAAGCTTTCCATGGACATGCAGGTGGCCAGCGTCTGGAGCGAGGACATGCCACCCTCGGTGAACCTTTCGGCGCCGGCAGGCTACGATTACCTCGTCGCCGACTATGTGGCGCTGAATGGCCCCGACTACGACCGATTCATGGAAAAGGCGCGCAAATACGCGAGCGAAGAGGAAGTGGCGGCCATCAACCGCTATACTCTGGTGACCTATGTCGGCCTGAGTGCCTTGGCCGAAGCGATGAAGCAGTGCGGCCAGGAACTGACCCGCGACTGCACCATCGAAAAGCTGCGCGGCTTGAAGAACTTCGACACGCAGGGCGTCGCAGCGCCGATCAGCTTCGACAATGAGCAACAGCTTTCCGGCACGGCGCTGGCGATCTACCAACTGAACGCTGCTGACAAGAGCTTCAAGCGGCTGACGGATTTCACCGACTATTGACGCAATGGGGCCCGGCCACCGCGGCCGGGCTCCGATCCCAAACTGGAGACGAAATGGCGATCCCTGCCGACTGGCTCGACCGTATCCGCTTGCCAGTCGTGGCAGCTCCCATGTTCCTGATCTCAGGACCCGACCTTGTTGTTGAAACCTGCAATAGCGGCGTCGTGGGTTCGTTCCCAGCGCTCAACCAGCGCACCGCGGCGGGCTTCGCCGACTGGCTGACGCAAATTGAGGAGCGGCTGTCTCCCCAGGCGGCACCGTTTGGCGTCAACCTGGTGGTTCACCGCAGCAATCCGAGATTGGAAGCCGATCTCGCCATCGCGATTGACCACAAGGTGCCGCTCGTAATCACCTCGCTCGGGCTCAACCGTGACCTGATCACAGCGGTGCAGGCCTATGGTGGCCGGGTGTTTCACGATGTCACGAACCTGAAATTCGCCGCCAAGGCAGCTGAAGCGGGTGTAGACGGTTTGATCGCCGTAACATACGGCGCCGGTGGCCATGCGGGCCTGATCAGTCCTTTCGCCGCCCTGCACGAGATCCGGCAGATCTTCAGCGGAACGCTTCTTCTGGGGGGCGCGGTCTCCACGGGCCGCCAGATCGCCGCCGCCCGATTGATGGGCGCCGACATGGTGTACATGGGGACCCGCTTCATGGCGACCGCGGAAAGCCTGGCGGTGGAGCGTCAGCGCCAGATGCTGCTCGACGCGCGCGCGGCAGATATTGTTTACACCCCAGCCGTCAGCGGCATTCCCGGCAACTTCTTGCGGGCGAGCCTTGCCGCGGCAGGTCGTGATCCCGATGACCTGACGCCACCAGGCGAGCTTGATTTCGGAACGGGCGAAGCAAAGGCCTGGCGCGACCTCTGGGCAGCAGGGCAAGGCGTCGGCGCGGTTGACGACTGTCCGCCCGCTGCCGAACTCATCGCACGCTTGCGGAGCGACTACCTTTCCGCGACGAGCGGCGGTTCAAGCCTCGCCGGCTTTTGAGCGTCAGTCTGTCGAAGCGGGCGGGTTCGGCACACCTTCTGTGCCAGCTGGCGCGACCTGCTCGTTGGGCGCGTTGGTGTTCGTATTTTGGTCGTCGCTACGCTGCACCGGCGCCGTGTCAGGGTCTATGGCTGTGTCGAGGCTGCTGTGGATGATCCAAACTGCGCCGATCAATACGATGGCCAATACCAACGCCCACAATTCACGACGACGCATTGAAGATCTCCTTGCCTGGTGTCCTTTAACACGATGCAGGCAAGGAGGTTCCGCGCGGCGAGCCGTGTGATCCGGGGATCAGATGCAGCGGCCGCCGTCGACTTCCATGGCCACGCCGGTGATCATGCTGGCTTCATCCGAACACAGGAAGGCGGCAGCGTTGCCCATGTCTTCCGGCGTCGAGAAACGGCCGAGCGGAATGGTGGACAGGAACTTGGCCCGCACATCGGGTGTGTCCTCGCCCATAAAGGTCTTAAGGAGGGGCGTGTCGCCGGCGACCGGATTGATCGCATTCACCCGGATCCCGAACGGCGCCAGCTCGATTGCCATGCCGCGCGTTGCGGTGATCAGCCAACCCTTGGAAGCATTGTACCACGTGAGGTTCGGCCGCGGGCTCACACCACCGGTGGACGCGACGTTGAGGATTGCACCGTAGCGCTGTTCTTTGAACACCGGCACGATCGCTTTCGCGCCGAAATAGATCGCCTTCATGTTGACACTGGCAACACGGTCGAAAACGTCTTCCTCGACAGTATCGAGCGGCTGGGGAAGGTGCCCCACGCCGGCATTGTTGACAAGGATGTGGATCCCCCCGAAAGCACTGCGCGTCGCTTCCAAGATGGCTTCAAACCCGCCCTGCGTCGCGACATCGGCCTCAAAAGCTTTGGCACTCTCGCCAAAATCGCGGGCGACACGCTCTGCACCCTCTAGATTGCGGTCCGCGATCAGCACTTTCGCGCCTTCGGCAACGAATTTGCGAACGATGCCTTCACCGAAACCAGACCCGCCACCTGTCACCACGGCGACCTTGTTTGCTAACCGCATCTCGAACAACTCCTTGTCTGTCGGCTTGAGCGGAGGCTTAGAAGCGAGGCGCCGGAGCTTGTCAACGGCAGCCGCGGAGGCCGCATCATGGCAGGACGTCCTGAGTCGGCCATGTTGCTGCCGCATTTCATTAATGCAGTGCTAAGGTCCTTTGTGCAGAACAAGGAAGTGCAGTCGCCGCAGAGGGGCGGTTGGGGTCCACGAGCCGGATAACGGCCTGTGTAGCGTACGTGGAGAATGGGGTCTCATGTCATTTGCCGATCGAGGCGTCGGTCGTGTTGTGCGCTTTGCTGCCATCGCTGCTCTAGCCGCTGCACTTGCGTCCTGCGCAGCACCTCAGAAGCAGACTGGTCAAACAAAGAAGCGCTCTAAGGAATATTTCGCTGAGTCCGCTTATGGCGTGAAAGCCAGTCCGCGGGTCAGCAACTTGCGCACCAAGCTGCCACGCGGCGGCGGCCGCGATCAGGTCGGCAAGCCCTACATGGTCAAGGGTCGCTGGTACCACCCCAAGGAAGAGCCGGGCTATACAAAGGTCGGGGAAGCCTCCTGGTACGGGGACGCGTTTCACGGCCGACTGACGGCCAACGGCGAAATCTACGACATGACCCATCTGACGGCCGCACATCCAACGATGCCGCTGCCGAGCTACGCGCGCGTCACGAACATGAAGAACGGCAACTCCGTCATTGTTCGCGTCAATGATCGCGGGCCGTTTGAACGGGGCCGGGTAATCGACCTGTCCCGCAAGGCGGCGGAAATGCTCGATTATGCCCATGCCGGCATGGCCGAGGTGAAGGTCGACTATGTCGGCCGGGCACCGCTGCACGGGAAGGACGACAACTTCCTGATGGCCTCGTACCGCCCAGGTGGCGGCAAGACGATGGACCCCAGCGACGGCCTGCCGACAGGCGTCATGATCGCCATGATGGGTTCGACGCCCACCCAGGCTTCGCCTGCCGCAGCCCGAAGCCTGCCGGCATTTGCGGGTATCGCCACGGCATCCCTGACCCTGCCGGATTTTGGGCCGATGGCGCCAGATCGGCCGGCCTCCATTCAGATGGCCAACACCCCGCTTTCCACTCTGTCCTACGCACAGGAAAGGGTTGAGAAGGCGGCGATCGCCTTCAGGGCCTTCGACACCAAAGCGGTGGCGGCCAAGGTCGTGGCGCAAAGCTGGAAAGAGAACAATGGGGGCGCAGGTTACGTTGCCGTTGGCACCTATGGTACCAAGGCGGAAGCCATTGCCGCCACGAGCGCCCTTGCATCGCTCGGCGAAGTTGCCTTTGATGTGAGCGACGCTGGCGTTGCCGTGAGTTTGAAGCCGAACCGGCAGGACGATCTGGACGATCTTCTTCAGGCCGCTTGGCGGCATGGTGCTTCCGATGCCTTCGTTGTACGAGACTGACGGAGCCCCCGCATTTCTTCGCTAGGCTCGGCTGCAGGTGGAGGAAAAATGAGGTCGATCGGCGGGTGGCGCGGGGCAGGGGTCGGTTGCACGCTGCTTGCCTTGGCGGTGGCGGGCAGTGCCTTTGCAGCAAAGCCGGAACCTGAAGCCGCGGGCTTCGACACGGTGGCACCGCAAGCCTTTATGGTGGATGCCGCGACCGGCACGGTGCTCTTTTCGCGTGATCCCGACAAGCTGATCCCGCCGGCTTCGCTCGTGAAGCTCATGACCATGGAGGTTGTCTTTCACGCCGTGAAAACGGGCCAAGCCAGGCTGGAAGATGTTTACACCGTCAGTGAACATGCTTGGCGCACCGGCGGCGCCCCATCCGGAACTTCAACCATGTTCGCCGCGCTGAAGTCGCAGCTCACGCTGCATGAGCTGATCCAGGGCGTTATCGTCCAGTCTGCCAACGATGGGTGCATCATCATCGCGGAAGGGCTCGCGGGTTCGGAAGCGGCTTTCGTCGAATTGATGAACAAGCGGGCTGCCGAAATCGGGCTGACCCGATCCGTTTTCAAGAATTCCACAGGCTTGCCGGCGGAAGGGCAGGTAGTCACCTTGCGTGAACTCACCCAGCTCGGCGAGCATATCTGGCGCACCTATCCCGACTTCTACAAGATCTACTCACAACCGGATTTCACCTGGAACAAGATCTTTCAGCGAAACCGCAACCCTCTTTTGCGGCTGGAGATCGGCGCGGATGGCATGGGCACCGGCTATACGGAAGCAAGCGGCTACGCCATTCTTGCCTCCGCCGAGCAGAACGGGCAGCGGGTCTTCGCGGCGCTGGGCGGCATGACTAGTGAAGCCGAGCGCGCCGCAGAAGCACGGCGGATCATCGACTATGGGCTGAATGGCTTCGACCAGTCACCCTTGTTTGCCGCGGGCGAGGAAATCGGAAGCGCTCAGGTGTTTGGTGGAACCGTGGCGGAGGTGCCCCTCAAGACGCCGGCTTCCATTAGCGTCTTTGTTCCTCACACGCAGCGGGACGCCGTACAGGTTCGTGTTCTTTACGACGGACCTTTGCAGGCGCCGATTGCGTCCGGCGACGTCGTGGGAAGTCTCGAGGTTCATATCGGCACCACATTGGCCAAGAGTTTTCCCGTTTTGGCTGCGGCCGACGTTCGCAAGGGTACGCTTCAAAGCCGGGCTTCGGATGCCCTGAAGGAGTTAGCCTTCGGCTGGTTGCGTTAAGCGGCGCTGGCGAAGACGCTTGCGCTCTTCTAAGAAGCGCTCAGGCCGATGACGGCCTGAGGTGACGCTTCTTGGCTCAAGGCTTTTTCATCACGTTCGAGGGCGGTGAGGGTGCCGGCAAGTCCACGCAGATCGAGTGGCTCGCTCAGCGCCTGCGCCATCTCGGCCGGGCCGTGGTGGTGACACGCGAACCTGGAGGCTCGCCTGGCGCAGAAGCCGTGCGCCATGTTCTGCTCTCAGGTGCAGCCGAACCGTTTGGGCCGAAAGTGGAAGCCATGCTGTTTGCCGCAGCGCGGGCCGATCACGTGGATACGGTGATCCGACCGGGCGTTGATGCCGGAAAGGTGGTGCTGTGCGACCGCTATCTCGACTCATCCCGTGTGTATCAGGGCATGACCGGAGGCCTCGATGCCGACTTCATGCGCGAACTGGAAACAACAGCCGTTGACGGAATGCTACCGGACCTGACGCTTGTCCTGGATCTCGACCCGAAACTCGGCCTCACGCGCGCCAACCAGCGGCGCGGTAGCAATCAAGCCGACCGGTTTGAAAAGGAAGCACTCGCGATCCACCGCGACCGGCGAAAAGGATTTCTGTCAATCGCCGAAGCTGAACCCGAGCGGTGCGTGGTGATCGACGCCTCCAAGGATGTGGAACTCACGTCGGAACTGATCTGGGGAGCGCTTGAGGAGCGGCTTCCAAGTCTCACGAAGCGCCAGGAGCGACGTTCGGATGTATGAGCGGCTTGCCCCTTTGCAGCATGACTCCCTCGATGACGTGCCTGAGCCTTCGGAAACGATGACGCTTGTGGGCCATCATGAGGCGCGCGCGCTTCTTGATGCGGCGATCGGCGGAAACAAGCTTCATCACGCAATCCTGCTGACGGGCCAGCAAGGCATCGGCAAGGCCACGCTGGCCTTTCATCTCGCTGCCCGGCTCCTCGGAGAAAGCAGTCGCGCGGGGGACTGGTGCCGCGCTGGTGGCTCACCGCTGTTTCGGCAGATCGCAAGCGGTGCGCATCCCGGCGTTCTGCACCTTACGCGGCCCTTCGACGAAAAGGCCAAGAAGTTCAAAACGGTGATCACGGCCGACGAAATCCGACGCGTTAGCCGCTTTCTTTCGCTGCGCACTCATGACGACGGCTATCGGATAGTAATCATCGACCCGGCGGATGACATGAACCGCAGCGCGGCCAACGCCCTTCTGAAGAGCCTTGAGGAGCCACCCGCCAAGGTTCTGTTTCTGCTGATTTCGCACTCTCCCGGCCGGCTTCTTCCGACGATCCGCTCGCGCGCGCAGACCATCAAGCTGCATTCGCTCAGCGACACGGAAGTCTTCGAGGTGCTTGACGCGTTCGGAGCATCCGGAGCGCAGGACCAGGTAGCGCGAAGCGAGATTGCGCGGCGTGCAAAGGGCAGTCCACGCGCGGCCCTGATGTTGACCCTGCATGGCGGTCTGGAAATCGCGGAAGCAACTGAGAAAGTGGTGGCCGGCAATCCGCACGATATCGCCGGCATCCACCGATTGGCCGATGCAGTGAGCGGGCGCGACTCCGGCATGCAGTTTGCCATCTTCAACACCTATGTGCTTGATCGGCTTTCCGAACGCGCCGCGGAACTCGCCCAGCAGGGCATGGGTGAAGCTGCCGCCAAGGTTGCCGACGCTTGGGACAGTGCCAACCGCCAGATCGGCGAACTCGAGGCCTACAATCTCGACAAGAAGGGGCACGTCCTGGCGATGGTAAGGGCGCTTCGGAACCATCAGGCGCGATAGCGCGCTGGCCATCGCGCAAGCGATGGTCTAGACGCTGGCTTTCCCATTTTGGCCGCATCAAGAATGTCCGAAACCTATTACATCACCACCGCGATTTCCTACCCGAACGGCAAGCCGCATATTGGCCACGCCTATGAGCTGATCGCGACCGATGCGATGGCGCGCTTCCAGCGCAAGGACGGCAAGGACGTCTTCTTCCTGACGGGAACGGATGAGCATGGCATCAAGATGCTGCAGACCGCCCGCAAGGAAGGCATCTCGGCGCGCGAACTGGCCGACCGCAATGCGGCTGAGTTCCAGCGCATGGCACAGGTGCTGAACGCCTCCAACGACGATTTCATCCGCACCACTGAGGAGCGGCACATCAGGTCTTCCCAGGCGATCTGGAAGGCCATGGAAGCCAATGGCGACATCTACAAGGGTGGCTACGCCGGCTGGTACTCCGTGCGGGACGAAGCCTATTACGGGGAGGAAGAAACCGAGGTTCGGCCGGACAACGTCCGCTACGGCCCCCAGGGAACGCCGGTGGAATGGGTTGAGGAAGAAAGCTACTTCTTCCGGCTTTCAGCCTATCAGGACCGATTGCTTGCGCTTTACGAGCAGAACCCCGGCTTCATCGGGCCAGCTGAAAAACGCAACGAGATCATGAGCTTTGTGAAGTCGGGGCTGAAAGACCTTTCGGTGTCCCGCACCACCTTCGATTGGGGCATCCCGGTTCCGGGCGACGAGAAGCACGTGATGTATGTGTGGGTGGATGCGCTCACCAACTACATCACGGCAGCAGGCTACCCTGATCTTCAGGCGTCGCGATGGAAATATTGGCCCGCCGACGCCCACATCATCGGCAAGGACATCACCCGCTTCCACACGATCTACTGGCCAGCCTTCCTGATGTCGGCCGTCGTGCCGCTGCCGAAGAGGGTCTTCAGCCACGGCTTCCTGTTCAACCGCGGGGAGAAGATGTCGAAGTCGGTCGGCAACGTGGTCGATCCGTTTTCCCTGGTGGAAGCCTATGGTCTGGACCAGGTCCGCTATTTCTTGTTGCGCGAAGTGCCGTTCGGCCAAGACGGAAACTACAGCCACGAGGCGATCGTCAACCGCACCAATGCGGACCTGGCCAATGACCTTGGAAACCTCGCGCAGCGTTCCTTGTCCATGATCGCTAAGAACTGCGAGGGCAGGGTGCCGACGCCTGGGGACCTAAAGCCCGAAGATCAAGCAATCCTTGCACAGGCTAACGCAGCCTTGGCAACGGCACGACAGGCCATGGCCGAACAGGCGACCCACCATGCGCTAGCGGCCATCTTTGCCGTGGTTGCGGATGCCAACCGCTATTTCGCCGGGCAGGAACCCTGGGCGCTCAAGAAAACGGATCCAGCGCGGATGGAAAGCGTGCTCTACACGACGGCTGAAACCATCCGCCGCGTTGCGATCCTTTGCACCCCATTCATGCCGGATTCCGCCGACAAGCTGCTCGACCTCCTCGATATCCCGGCAGACAAGCGCGTCTTTGCGGAAGTCGGCGACCATGGCTCCTTGCGGGCCGGTACGCCGTTGCCGCAGCCGCAAGGCGTGTTCCCGCGCTATGTGGAGCCGGAGGCGAAGCAGGCCTGATGCTGGTTGATAGCCATTGCCATCTCGACTTCCCCGACTTCGAGGAAGAGCGAGACGCGGTTGTTGCCCGCGCCCGGGCCGCAGGCGTGCGCACACTCGTGACGATCTCCACGCGCGTTCGCCAGTTCGACCGACTCCGCCGGATTGTCGACGCCTACGATGATGTCTGGTGCTCGGTCGGCACGCATCCGCACAACGCCGCGGAAGAAGCGGACATCTCCGTCCAAGAGCTGATCCGGCTTTCGCAGGAGCCGAAGGTCGTGGCAATCGGCGAAGCCGGCCTCGACTATTTCTACGACCGTTCGCCGCGCGAGGTGCAGGCCGCTGGGCTGCGCAACCACATCGCGGCCGCGCGGGAGACCCAGCTCCCGCTGGTGATCCACGCGCGCGATGCGGATGAAGACATGGAAGCCATTCTGCGCGAAGAAACGGGGCAGGGCCCGTTCCCCTTCATCTTGCACTGCTTTTCCTCGGGTGCAGCCTTGGCAAAGGCTGGCGTGGAGCTTGGCGGCTATATTTCTTTTTCCGGCATTCTTACGTTCAAGAAGTCGGATGCCTTGCGAGCAATTGCAGCCGACACCCCGCTCGATCGGCTGCTGGTTGAAACCGACGCACCGTTCCTCTCGCCGCAGCCGTACCGTGGGCAGCGCAACGAGCCATCCTATGTGACAAACACGGCGAAGGTGCTTGCCGACGTTCATGCCCTGTCGCCTGAAGCCATGGCAGACCTGACGACCGAGAATTTCTTCAGGCTTTTCACCAAGTGCCGCAAGCCGGCGCAGGCTTCCTGACCAATGCCGGACCGGCTGCGCCTGACCATTCTTGGCTGTGGTTCCTCGCCGGGCGTTCCGCGCCCCAACGGAGATTGGGGCAATTGCGATCCGAGCAATCCAAAGAACCGCCGACGTCGGTCCGCCGCACTGGTGGAGCGCATAGCTGACGCGGGCATCACCCGCGTGGTGATCGACACAGGCCCTGACTTCCGCGAGCAGATGATCGCCGCAGAAGTGGATGCCATCGACGCGGTGGTCCTGACGCATGCACATGCCGACCACATCCACGGCATCGACGACCTGCGCAGCTTCTTCCTTGATACACGCGAACGCATCGACGTCTATTCTGACGCCTTCACCTTCAGCCGCGTGGAGCAGGCTTTCGGCTACTGCTACGCGACTCCACCGGGTTCAAGTTATCCGCCGATCCTGCGCGACAGGCGCGTCGAACCTTTCGTTGATTTCACCATCGAGGGGAAGGGCGGTCCGATCACCTTCAAGCCCCTGCCGCAGGTGCATGGCGACATCATCTCCTTGGGGCTCAAGGTGGGCCGGCTGGCCTACTGCTCCGATGTCAGCCATTATCCGGATGAAACGGCTGCCGAGCTCCACGAGCTCGACTGCCTCGTGATCGATGCGCTTCAATATCGTAGCCATCCGAGCCATTTGTCCCTTTCCGAGTCGCTTGGCTGGATCGAGCGTCTGAAGCCGAAACAAGCGGTGCTCACGCACATGCACATCCCTTTGGATTACGAGCTCGTGCAACAGGAAACGCCGCCGAATGTGCAACCCGCCTACGATGGCATGATCATCGAGATCGGCGCGGATACGGCTTAAGGTTGCGACTGATCTCATCAATCCGACCTTTGGCGTATTGTCACGCGGGCTTTGGCGGGCCACGGTGCTGATCTCTGCATATCAACCCGCTCTGGGAGGAGCTCCATGAAAAGATTCGCGCTCGCAACCATCACCCTTGCCCTCGCTTGGAGTTCCACGGCGCTTGCCCAGGAACTGAGCGACGACAAGGTGAAGATCGGTATTCTGAACGACCAGTCCGGCGTTTACGCTGATTTTGGCGGCAAGAACTCTGTGGTGGCCGCCCAGATGGCGATCGAGGATTTCGGCGGGACCGTTGCCGGTAAGCCCGTCGAACTCATCAACGCCGACCACCAGAACAAGGCCGACATCGCAGCCAATATTGCGCGCCAATGGTTCGACACGGAACAGGTCGACGCGATCATGGATCTGACCACGTCGTCTGTCGGTTTGGCTGTTCAGGCGCTGGCAGCCGAGAAAAAGAAGATCACGATCAACACCGGCGCTGCCACGGCGGAACTGACAGGCAAGCAGTGCACACCCTACGGTTTCCACTGGGCTTATGACACACATGCGCTCGCCGTCGGCACAGGCGGCCAGCTCGTGAAGGAAGGCGGCGACAGCTGGTTCTTCATCACCGCAGACTACGCTTTCGGTCACTCCCTTGAGCAGCAGACCGGAGACTTCGTAAAGGCCAACGGCGGATCCGTGGTCGGCGCCGTGCGCCATCCGCTGGCAGCGACCGACTATTCGAGCTTCCTGCTTCAGGCTCAAGCGTCGGGCGCAAAGATCGTCGGCCTCGCCAATGCCGGCCAGGATACGGTGAATGCCATCAAGCAGGCGGCAGAATTCGGCATCGTTGAAGGCGGCCAGCGGCTTGCGGGCCTTCTCGTGACGCTTGCCGAAGTGCACGGCCTGGGCCTCGAGTCGGCTCAAGGTCTCGTTTTGACGGAAGGCTTTTACTGGAACCGCACCGACGAAACTCGGGAATGGGCGCAGCGGTTCTTCGAGCGCACGAATGCAATGCCGAACATGGTTCACGCAGGCACTTACTCTGCCGTGCTTTCCTACCTGAAGGCCGTTGATCAGGCGAAATCGGACGACGCCGACACGGTTGCGAAGACCCTCAAGGCAATGTCGATCGACGATGTCTTCGGGCAAGGTGGCAAGGTCGGGCCGAACGGCCGCATGATCCATGACATGTATCTGATGCAGGTGAAGAAGCCCGGCGAAAGCGATACGCCTTGGGACTACTACACGGTGCTCGCCACGATCCCAGGCGACGAGGCTTTCATCAAGCCTGCGGAAAGCGGCTGCCCGCTCGTCAACTGAGGCCAACGACACAAGGACTGGCCGCGCGGATCCGTTCGCGCGGCCTTTTCTATGGCTGGACGGACATTCAGCGATGGCGACAAGTTCCATAATATATCTTATGCGACTTTTACACGGTGTTGTGGATGGCTGATTGCCGAGGCTTGCCCGAACACGCTAGACACGCCGCATGAAGCCCTCTCGTGACATCACCCGCCTTCTTGAGATCATGGCGGCTCTTCGCGAGCCGCAGACCGGATGCCCTTGGGATCTGGAGCAGTCCTTTGAGACCATCGCCCCCTACACGGTCGAAGAGGCCTATGAGGTTGCGGATGCGATTGCCCGCGACGATCTGGATGACCTTCGTGAAGAACTTGGCGATCTGCTGCTGCAGGTCGTTTATCATAGCCAGCTGGCCGCGGAGCTCGGCGCCTTTACCTTCGGCGAGGTGGTGGAAGCCATCACAACCAAGATGATCCGCCGGCATCCGCACGTTTTCGAAGTCGCACGGGCTGCCGACGGGACCATGGCCAAAGGTCAATGGGAGCGGATCAAGGCAGAAGAAAAGGCCGAAAAACGTGCGCGGCGGTTAGCTCGTGGCCTCACCGCCGAGGACAGCGGTTCAGGCTTTCTGGACTCCGTCCCCGTCGGCATGCCGGCCTTGACCAGAGCACTGAAGCTTCAGCAAAAAGCCGCCAAGGTGGGCTTCGACTGGAGCGAGGCTGAGCCGATCCTTGCCAAGATCGAGGAAGAAATTGGAGAGTTTCGCCAGGCCCTATCCGCCAACGACAAGGCGGCTCAAAAGGATGAGTTCGGCGACGTTCTGTTCTCGCTCGCCAATCTCGCGCGCCACCTGGACATTGATCCTGAAGCGGCGCTGCAAGGCACAAACACGAAGTTCCGCAGCCGTTTCCATTTTGTAGAACAGGCGCTGAAGGAAGACGGCCGCTTGCTGGAGGACGCCAGCCTTGACGAGATGGAAGCTCTCTGGAAGCAGGCGAAAACGCGCTAGTCGGGGTCGCGCATCCAGGCTTCAATTTCGTTTTTGCGGTTCTGCGTTGTTCGGAGCGTCAGCGCCACCGATCCGTCCTCACGATCTTCCCGCTCGGTCACTTCGCCGCTGTGATAGATCCCATCGAGCAGCCTGAGTCGGTCGCTGCCCAGCACGAGGTGCATGTCTTCCAGCTTGCCGGAGATACGCGCCTCGATGAGCTCGGTAAGGTGGGAGATCCCCTCGCCCGTGACAGCCGAAACTGCGATTACTGGCCCCTTGCCTTGCTCCAGCAGGCGCTCACGGGTCTGGTCGTCCACAAGGTCCACCTTGTTCCAAACTTCGACGACGTGCTCCTCGTCTTGTGCGTCGATCCCGAGATCACGCAGAATACGCTCTACGTCCTCGGCTTGCGCGGCCGTGTCAGGATCGCTGATGTCGCGCAGATGGATGACGAGATCCGCCTCCACGACTTCTTCCAACGTGGCGCGGAAGGCAGCCACCAAATGGGTTGGCAGGTCCGAAATGAAGCCCACGGTGTCGGACAGGATGATGGTCGTTCCATGCGGCAACTGCACGCGGCGGAGCGTCGGATCGAGCGTGGCGAACAACATGTTTTCTGCCAGCACGCCAGCCCCGGTCAGGCGATTAAACAGCGTCGACTTGCCGGCATTGGTGTAGCCGACGATCGCGACGATCGGGAACGGCACCTTGCGGCGCTTGGCTCGATGCAGATCCCGCGTCCGGCGCACTGTTTCCAACTCGCGCTTCAGCTTCAGGATCTTGTCCTGCAGCAAGCGGCGGTCGGCCTCGATCTGGGTTTCACCGGGACCGCCAAGGAAGCCGGCACCGCCGCGCTGGCGCTCCAAGTGCGTCCAACTGCGCACGAGCCGTCCGCGCTGGTAGTTCAGGTGGGCTAGTTCGACCTGCAGCGACCCTTCCTTGGTGCGGGCACGCCGGCCGAAAATCTCCAGGATCAAGCCGGTGCGGTCGAGCACCTTTGCATTCAGCGCCTTTTCCAGGTTGCGCTGCTGGACGGGCGTGAGCGGATGATCCACGATGGCGAGATCGGCGTTGGCTTCGCGCACCACTTCCGCGAGTTCATCGACCTTGCCGCTACCGAGCAGGGTCGCCGGCCGCGGATCAGCCAGCATGACCACGTCGGTAAATACGGGCTCCAGGTCGATCGCAAGCGCCAGGCCAACGGCTTCTTCCAAGCGAGCATCAGGCGAGCGGCCAAGCCTTGGGCGGCCTTGGAAATCATCTTCGCCGCGCGTCTGTCGCGTCAGCACGGGGACAACCACGATGGCCCGCCCGGTTGATGTTCCCTCACCCGGTCCGGGGGGCGAATAGCCTGATTCAGTCAGCGGCTCGATGTCCTTTAATCAGCTTTTCCGACGCCGTCCTCGCCGTCGAACATCTGGACGGGCTGGCTCGGCATGATGGTGGAGATTGCGTGCTTGTAAACCAGCTGCGAATGACCGTCGCGGCGCAAAAGAACGCAGAAGTTGTCGAAGGAAGTCACGACACCCGTCAGCTTCACACCGTTGATCAAAAAGATGGTCAGCGGGTTCTTGGTCTTGCGAACCGAGTTCAGGAAGAGGTCCTGTAGGTTTTGCGTACGTTCCGCCATTGTTCTTATCTTTCGATCATCCCTCGCTGAGGAGGTGCCGGGTTTTTGTTCTTAACGCGCTCTGCGGGAGCAGTCTTTCGACGACTTCGTTTTCCCGCCAGCAGAGCCGGTATCAGGCCTTTATTTTTTCTGCAATGTCAAAAAATGCATTGCGCAAGGATGCTGCAACGGTGCCCGGGTGACCGTTCGCGACGGGTCGTCCGTCAATCTCCACCACGGGCATCACCAAGGTGGTCGCCGCTGTGATGAAGGCTTCACGCGCAGCCTGGGCTTCTTCCACCGTGAAGGGGCGCTCTTCCACGGTGAGATCAAGCTTTTTGGCCAAATCGATCAGCGTGGTACGGGTCACACCCCGGAGAATGCCCGTTTCGGCGGGACGCGTGACCAGAACACCGTCCCGGGTGATGATCCAGGCGTTGGTCGAGGCGCCCTCCTTCACCGTCCCGTCTGGATCAATGAACCAGGCTTCCTGTGCACCAGCCTCCTTGGCTTTCTGCTTGGCCAGAACGTTGGGCAGGAGGCCAACGGACTTGATGTCGACGCGCTCCCAGCGATTTTCCGGGACCGTGATGACCTTTACCCCCTTCTCCGCCTTGGCGGCACCGAGCCGGGGATCCACGGGCTTGGCGGTGACCACAAGCGCCGACTTGATTCCAGTCGGGAACACGTGGTCCCTGGGTGCGACGCCGCGGGATACCTGGAGATAAACCATGCCGTCGGTAACCAGGTTGCGCCGGATCACCTCCCGCATGACCGAGATCAGGGGCTTTCGTGCCATGGGCTGCGCGATCTGGAGCTCGCGGAGCGATCGGTCCAGTCGGTCCAGGTGCCGCGTGCTGTCAACGATGAACCCGCGTGCCACCTCGCACACTTCGTAAACGCCGTCGGCGAATTGGTAACCTCTGTCCTCGATGTGAACCGCTGCGGCGCGATGGGCGACATAGCGGCCGTTGACGTAAGCAATCCTGGGCATGCTGTCCCCTCAGAAGAATTCCAGGCTGACCCGGAACATTTGTTCGACCTTCTTGACCGCGGAGGCCATCGCAAACATCACGACGCGGTCCTTGGACTTGATCTGCAGGTCACCCGCCGGGCGCAGGACCGCACCGTCACGATAAATCGCGCCGATACGCAGGCCGGCAGGCAGTTGCAGATCGCGCAGGGCAATGCCCACCAATGGCGACGTGTCGAGTGCTTCTGCTTCCGTGACTTCCGCTGCGCCTCGCCCAATGCTGTGCACGGCGCGTATACGGCCGCGTCGGACATGTTGCAGGACGCGCGAAATCGTCACTGATCGCGGGTTGACCTGCGCATCAATCCCGAGCGCATTTGTAAAATCCTGGTAGGTGGGATTGTTGATAAGCGTGAGACTTGAACGGCAGCCAAGCCGCTTGGCCATGACGCTCGACAGAATGTTGACCTGATCGTCATTTGTGAGCGCAACCATCAGGTCGGTATCGCCGATATCAGCCTCGTTCAGGAGCTTGTGGTCGAGCGCGCTGCCGTGAAGCACCACCGTTCGCCGCAACTCATCGGCGATCGCGTTGGCGCGCTCGCGGCCGCTCTCGATGATCTTCACTCGGGTCCGGCTTTGCGCCTTTTCAAGCGTTTGCGCGACGTACAGGCCGATATTGCCGCCCCCGGCGATCACAATGCGGGTAGCCTCCTGTTCGTCATGCCCGAAGAGGCCGAGCGTGCGGCGAACATGCTCCTTTGCGATCACCACATAGGCGAGGTCGCCGGCAAACAGCTGATCCCCCGAACGCGGCACAAACAACCGCCCTTCCCGGCTGACGCCCACGACGGTGGCGATGAGATCGGGGAAGAGGTCGCTCAGCTGTGCCAGCGGCGTGTTGATCACTGGGCATTCGTCCAGGCACTCAATGGCGACCATCGCGATCCGATTGTCGGCAAAGCGAACCACATCAGTGGCACCAGGCAGCGCGATGCGCCGCAACACCATTTCACCGACTTCGCGTTCTGGAGAAATCACCACGTCGATCGGCATGTTTTCGCGAGAAAACAAGTCCTGGTAGCGTGGCAGCATGTAGGATTGCGAACGGATGCGCGCGATTTTGGTAGGTACGTTGAACAAGGAGTGCGCGACCTGGCACGCCACCATGTTCACTTCATCATAAAGCGTGACGCCAACAAGCATGTCCGCGTCCTGCGCGCCGGCACGCGCCAGGACGTCGGGATGTGCCCCGTGCCCGACAAAGCCCTTCACATCTAGCGTGTCGCGGATGTTGCGGATGAGGTCCGCGGACACGTCGATCACCGACACGTCGTTGCGTTCGGCCGCCAGTCGTTCCGCGATGCCGTAGCCGACCTGGCCGGCGCCGCAGATGATGACTTTCATGGAAGATCCGAGCTCAATTAAACGCCAAGCGACTTCAGCTTCCGGTGAAGCGCCGATCGCTCCATACCAATGAACTCGGCCGTACGCGAGATATTGCCGCCGAAACGGTTGATCTGCGCGATCAAATATTCCTTTTCGAAGTGCTCGCGCGCTTCACGCAACGGCAACGCCATGATGTGCTGATCCGACTGGTTTGGCGCACGTGGCATCATGTCCCCGATCTCAGCGGGAAGCAGGTCCGCCGTGATCGGCGCGTTTTCGTCGCCATCGCGGGACAGGATCATCAGGCGCTCGATGTTGTTTCTGAGCTGGCGGACGTTACCCGGCCAGTTATGCGCTTGCAGAACGGCCAGCGCATCGTTGCCGATCCGGCGCGGCCGGATGCCGGCATTCTGGGCGATCTGGCGCATGAAGCCGTCAACCAGGAAAGGGATGTCCTCGCGACGTTCGGCGAGCCCCGGCACATAAACGGGGACAACGGCAAGCCGGTGGTAAAGGTCTTCACGAAAGCGCCCTTGCGCGATCATGCTTTCAAGGTTGTGGGCGGTCGATGAGATGATCCGAACATCGACCTTGACGCGCTTGTTGCCGCCGACCCGCTCGAACTGCTGGTCCACCAGGACGCGGAGGATCTTGTTCTGGGTTTCGCGCGGCATGTCGGCCACTTCGTCGAGGTAAAGAATGCCCCGGTGCGCTTCCTCCAGCGCTCCGACCTTCCGCGCCCCGCCGTCGGACGACTCCGTGCCGAAAAGCTCGATTTCCATTCTGTCCGGCGTAATGGACGCTGCGCTGAGAACCACAAAAGGACCGGCTTTCCGCGCTGACTGGGCGTGAATGGCGCGCGCGGCCATCTCCTTTCCGGACCCCGAAGGTCCCAGGATCATGATGCGGCTGTTGGTGGGTGCGACCCGCTCGATCGTTTGCCGCAGCTGGTTCATCGCAACCGATGTGCCGACGAGATCGAAGTTGTCGCCACTCCGTTTCTTCAGGTCGGAAACCTCTCGCTTCAGCTTGGAGTTTTCCAGCGCCCGTTCTGCAATCAGGATCAGCCGATCGGCCTTGAACGGCTTCTCGATGAAGTCATAAGCGCCGGAGCGGATCGCTGTCACCGCCGTCTCGATATTGCCGTGCCCCGAAATCATCACGACCGGAATGCTGGGATGCAGCCGCTTGATCTCGTTGAGCAGTTCCAACCCATCGAGGCGCGAGCCCTGCATCCAGATGTCGAGAAAGATCAGCCGAGGCGCACGGTCATTGATGGCAGCGAGTGCGCTGTCTGCATCATGCGCAGTGCGAGTCTCGTGCCCTTCGTCGTCCAGGATCCCCGCGACGAGGTCGCGGATGTCGGCTTCGTCATCGACAATGAGAATATCAGAGGCCATTGACCACCTTTTCAGGCTTGGGTTCTTGGGAGATGCCGGCGGCGTCGAGCTCCGGCCGGTTTGCTGCGGGAAGCACGATCCGGATCAAGGCGCCGCATCCGCCGTGGAAATCCGTCGGTGCATCGTGCAGTTCGAGATGCCCGCCATGATCCTCGACGATCTTTTTCACGATCGCGAGACCGAGGCCGGTGCCCTTCTCACGAGTGGTCATGTAGGGCTCGAGCAGCCGCTGACGATTTTCGCGCGGCAAGCCTTTGCCGTTGTCCATGACATCGATCCGGATGGTGCTGCCGGTCTGTTCGGCCTCGACACGAATGACGCCGCCCGCTCGCTCCGCCCCTTCGATCGCTTCCGCGGCATTCTTGATGATGTTGCCGAAGGCCTGGCTGAGAAGGCGGCTGTCAAAGAAGCCGAACAAGGAGCTTGATCCAAACGCCCGTTCGATCTTGATGTCGCTCTTGCTCACTTCTATCAGGAACGATGCTTCGTGCAGCGCTTCGCGCAGGTCGATCAGCTTGAGCTCCGGCTTTGGCATGCGGGCAAAGGCCGAGAATTCGTCGACCATCCGCCCGATATCCCCAACCTGGCGGATGATCGTTTCGGTGCACTGGTCGAAAACCTCGCGATCCTCGGTGATCACCTTGCCGTAGCGCCGGCGAATCCGCTCCGCCGACAACTGGATCGGCGTCAGCGGGTTCTTGATCTCGTGCGCGATACGCCGGGCAACGTCGGCCCAGGCGGAGGATCGCTGCGCTTGAACAAGGTCGGTGATGTCGTCCACCGTCACCACATAGGAGCGCTCGGCTTCCTCTCCGCTTTCCTCGATGGTGACCTGCACATTGAATGTGCGCTCGGCACCGGCCCGGTAAAAGGTCACTTGCTCGCGGTAAACGGCGCGTCCAAGCTGCCGCGCCGTATCGAGAACCTTGCCGACGTGGGGCAAAACATCTGACAGCCGCTTGCCGATTGCCGAAGCCACCGGCAGCGCCAGCATGGTCAGCGCCGAGCGGTTCACGACCCGGATCTCGCCCTTGGGATCAACGCCGATCACGCCAGCGGTCACGCCGGCAAGCACGGCTTCAGAAAAACGGCGTCGATCTTCGGCATCATCGCGCGCCGTCAGGATGTCGTTGCGCTGCGACTTCAACTGCTGCACCATCTTGTTGAAGGTGTCGCCCAGTGACGCCACATCTCCGTCCGATCCGCGCACCTGCACGGCGGCATCGAGGTTGCCGCTCGCGACCTTGTCGGCTGCCCCAATCAACTGCCGGATTGGGCGAACAAGCCGGTCCGCAACCGCGATTCCGGCCCAGATGGCAGAAAGGACGACGATCAGTGTCAGCCCCAGGTAAAGCAGCGCGAAAGCGATCTGCGTGGTGCGCCGATTGTTTTCGAGGCCACGATATTCACTGGTGTTTGCGCGCACGATCTGGCGCGCGCGAATGACCTCTGGGTCCACGAGACGCACGGTGTAGAGGTAAAGGTCCGGTATTTCCTGCAACCGAATGATCGCCCCCACGATGTTGCGGATGCGGGGCTCGATCAGCACGGGCTTCCCGTCTGCAGCCGTTTGCACGGCCTCGATTGGGGGGGGCGGAATCTCGAAGCTTTGCGGGCCATCAACCGACATCTCGAAGGACCCGTCCGCACGGATCAACGCCGCTCCAGCCATTGCCCGGCCAAGCACATGCTGGCTCATCAGTTCACGGAAACCAGTGCGGTCCAGCGTGTAAACGGTGCGCGCGGCGTCGAGGTCGCGCGCCATGGCAAGCGTCGCACCCTGAAGGTTGCGGCCATTTTCCCGCACATAAGCTTCGGCGATCGAAAGCGAGGTGTTGATAATGGTCTTGGTGCGGATCTCGAACCAACGATCGAGCCCCACATCCAACGAGATCGAGGCGACGATCGCAACAAGAAGCGCTGGGATCGCCGCCACAAGGGCAAACATGGTGACGATGCGCACATGCAGGCGAGCCGCGGCACGGCCAGCTGCGCGTGCAGCATAGATGCGATGCACTTCCCGCCCGATCAGCGCGACCAGCGTCGCCACGAAAATCGCGTTGATGCCAATCAAAGCCAGCGTCGCGCTCTCATTCGGCACGATCGGGGTCAGTCCCATCAGGATGACGAACGAAATGGCGGCCGTTACCAAAGCGCCTACCACGGCGATGATGCCGGGCAGAACGTGGAGCCTGCGGCTCTCGGCCCCGCTGCCTTGCCTCAGCAGCGTGCCAGGTGCAGCGGTCGCGTGGGACGTCATCTGCAGCAAATCACCTCATGAGTCCGTTGCATCTATGCAACAGAATGTGGCGAGATTGCAACAAAGATGCCGGTCTGCGCGGCTCGTTACCGCCCGCTGCCGCCGCGATACACGTTGACGCCAAGCTCGCGGATCTTCTTGCGCAGCGTGTTGCGGTTCAGCCCGAGGAGCTCGGCAGCTTTGATCTGATTACCTCGGGTCGCGGTCATCGATGCGAGCACCAGGGGAAACTCCACTTCGGCCAGAAGGCGCTGGTAAAGCCCCGGAGGTGGAAGATCCGCGCCGAACTCTGCAAAATAGCGCTGCAGGTAGGCCTCCACCGCCTGCCCGATAGTGAGGTTTTCCGGCAGTGTTCCGGTGCCGTTTCCGGCTGATACGGCGTCCCGGGTGCGCAACTCCTGTTCGATGATCTCGGCGGTGATTTCATCTTGTGGATAAAGTGCTGCGAGCCGCCGAATGAGGTTCTCCAGTTCGCGCACATTGCCGGGCCAAGGGAAGCGCTTCATCAAGTCGAAGCCGCTCGACGTGATGCGCTTTTGCTGCAGCCCCTCGCCTTCTCCCTGCTTGAAGAAGTGCCGGACGAGATCCGGAATGTCTTCGCTGCGCTCGCGAAGGGGCGGCAAGCGGAGCGGCACGACATTCAAGCGATAAAACAGATCCTCCCGAAACAGCCCCTGATTGATCAGGGTTCGGAGGTCCTTGTTGGTAGCCGCGACGATTCGAACATCGGTCTTAATCGGCGTGCGCCCGCCGACGGTCGTGTATTCGCCCTGTTGCAGAACCCGGAGCAGCCGGGTTTGCGCCTCCATCGGCATGTCGCCGATTTCGTCCAAAAACAGCGTGCCGCCTTCTGCCTGCTCAAAGCGCCCCGTCGAGCGGTTCTGGGCGCCCGTGAACGCGCCTTTCTCGTGCCCGAAGAGTTCCGACTCGATGAGGTCGCGTGGGATAGCGGCCATGTTGATCGCCACGAACGGTCCCTTGCGGCGCCGGCCAAATTCATGGAGCGCCCGCGCCACCAGTTCCTTGCCTGTGCCGGACTCGCCGGAAATCATCACGGTCAGGTCCGTCTGCATCATTCGCGCCAGCATACGGTAGATGTCTTGCATTGCCGGCGACCGGCCAACGAGCGGCATCGAGTCAGGCTGCTCTTCGAGGTCTCGGTCAGCACGCGGGCGCTTCGGTTCGGAAAGCGCACGGTTGACGATGTTCAGGAGTTCAGTGAGGTCGAAGGGCTTGGGTAGATATTCGTAAGCGCCCGTTTCTGATGCGCGGATGGCGGTCATGAACGTGTTCTGTGCGCTCATCACCACAACAGGCAGCTCGGGCCGCGCCTTCTTGATGCGCGGCAGCATGTCGAAGGCATTCTCGTCCGGCATCACCACATCCGTGATCACGAGGTCGCCCTCGCCCGCGGAAACCCATCGCCAAAGCGTGGCTGCATTGGAGGTGACCCGCACCTCGTGGCCAACGCGCGATAAGGCCTGGTTCAGCACGGTTCGGATGGCGGCGTCGTCGTCGGCGACGAGAATGCTGCCCTTTACTGTCATTGAGACTGTTCTCCGTCGGAAGCTGGATTGCCAAAGCCATCTTTCCAGGCTGGCATGAGAATGCGGAAGGACGTGCCGCGAGGAGACGAATCGCACTCGATTACGCCGCCATGTTCGCCGACGAGCTTGGCCACTAGCGCGAGGCCCAGGCCCGAGCCGTTGGTCTTTGTCGTGATGAAGGGATCAAACAGGATCGGCAGGATGTCTTCCGAGACTCCTGGGCCATTGTCGATGACGCAGAACTCCAGCGGAAGCGAAACGCGATCGCGCGATCCAGGCGCCGTAACGCGAATGCCCGGCCGAAAGGCGGTTGTCAGCGTGATCTCGCCGTTCGCCCGGCGCCCGATCGCTTCGGCGGCATTCTTCACGAGGTTAAGGAAGATCTGCACCAACTGGTCGCGGTTGGCATAAACCGGCGGCAGGCTCGGGTCGTAGATCTCCGTGATCTTGATCTTCTTCGCAAACCCGTTGGCGGCGATTGCCTTCACCCGGTCGAGCACGACGTGAATGTTGACGGGCTGACGCTCAATCGGCCGCTCGTCCGAAAAGATCTCCATACGGTCGACAAGGGACACGATACGGTCGGTTTCTTCCGTGATGAGACGGGTCAGCGAGCGATCCTCGTCGGAGACCGCCGTTTCCAGCAGTTGCGCCGCACCTCGTATTCCGGACAACGGGTTCTTGATTTCATGGGCGAGCATTGCAGCCAGGCCCGTTACGGAGCGCGCTGCGCTGCGATGCGTCATTTGCCGGTCGATCTTGTCCGCCATCGATCGCTCCTGGAGCATCACCACGACGGAACCCGGCATTTCAGGCGCTGGCGCCACATAAACATCCACCAGCTTGTCCAAGCCGAGCCGAGGGCTGGAAACATCGACCCGATACTCGTTGACGGGGGCGTTTCGTTCCCGCACCTGCCCCACCAGGGTTAGCAAGGGACTGCCGAACGGCAGAAGCTTCGCCAGGGTTTGCTTTGCCAGTGCCGCCGCGCTTGAACGAAAGAAGTCTTCCGCTTCCGCATTGGCAAAGGTGATGAGGTCTTCGGGGCCGACCATGACGATCGGCCGCCGGATCGTGTTGAGGACGACCGTTGCAGCGTCCGGAGGAATTGGTTCGACCGCGTTCATGCCGCGCGTTCCAGCGCGGGGGAAGACCGTTCAAAGGCGTTCCTGATGGCCTGGATGACGACGGCAGGCTCCCCGCTTGTCATGATCGCTCCACGCACCTCCAGTGACACCGACGACAGGTGGCGATCGAGATACCAACCCAGATGCTTGCGAGCCTGCCGCAACCCGCTCTGCACCCCATAAAGGGACAGCATGTCCTCGTAGTGTTCGACGACGTAGGAAGCGATATCCGTCGGTCCGAGCAGCTTGCCCAGGATCTCGCCGGCAGCCCAAGGCCGCCCGTAATGCCCGCGACCGACCATCACCGCGTCGGCTCCCGAACGCGCCAAAGCCAGTGCCGCGTCCTCCGCCGTCTGGATATCCCCGTTCACGACCACCGGGATGCCCACCGCCGCTTTGACCTCCGCCACGGCGCCCCAATCGGCTGCGCCCTTGTAGAACTGACAGCGGGTGCGGCCGTGGACCGTGACCATGCAGACGCCCGCCTGTTCGGCGCGTGCTGCAAGCAAAGGCGCGTTGCGGCAGTCGTCGTCCCAACCCAAGCGCATCTTGACCGTGACCGGCACCCCTGCGGCACCGACAACCGCTTCGATTAGGCGCAAGGCATGATCGGGATCGCGCATCAGGGCCGAGCCACAATAGCCGCCCGTGACCTTCTTGGCTGGGCAGCCCATGTTGATATCAATGACGTCGGCGCCCTCGCCCGCGGCAATCCTTGCCGCTTCCGCCATGGCCATTGCGTCACGGCCTGCGAGTTGCACCATGTGAACGCCGGCGTCGGCGCGGCGCACTCGCCGTCGTGACTCTTCGTTGCCCTTGATCAGTTCGCCGCTGGCAACCATCTCTGCCACTACCAGCCCGGCGCCATGAGCATAAGCGCGCTCACGCATCGGCAGATCGGTGATACCGGACATCGGCGCCAGGAACACACGGTTGCGGACGCTGACTGTTCCTATACTCAAGGGTCTTAATAGAATCTCGGACCCGCCCATGCTCAAAAACCAAGCACAAATTGCAATTGCTTGTTCAATAAACAGCTTTGGCAGTTGCTGCAATGGCCTCGCAGAGCATTGCTGGAGTTCGAGAGACGAGACCACCGCGCGGGGACAGGCTGTGGCAGACAAAGGCTGCAGCGAATGAAAACCGCGGCAATCATCCTTGCGGCTGGACGAGGCGAGCGCGCTGGGAACGGAAATGGACCCAAGCAGTACCGCAGCTTGGGAAGCAAGTCCGTTTTGCGGCGGTCCGTGGAAGCTTTTGCCGGTCACCCGGCGTTCGGCCCGCTGGTTGTAGCAATCCACGCCGATGATCGGGCGCTTTGTACCGCCGCACTCGGTGACCTGCTTCCCCGCGTCGAGATTGTTGTGGGCGGCGCGACCCGACAGGCATCCACGCAGCGCGCGCTAGATCATCTTCAGGCCGGCGCTCCGGATCTCGTGTTGATCCATGACGCAGCCCGCCCCTTCCTTGAAGGCGACGTGATCGACCGCGTTCTGCAGGCCCTTCACGAGGCCGCCGCCGTGGTTCCTGCGATGCCAGTTTCGGACACAATCAAGCGAATCGGCGAAAACAGCCACGTGCTGGAAACCGTCCATCGCGATGATCTCCATGCAGCACAAACTCCGCAGGGCTTCCGGTTCAGCGAGATCCTGGCCGCGCATCGGAGCGCGGCAGCCTCCGGCGGACAAACCTTCACCGATGATGCTGCGATTGCCGCTTGGGCCGGGATGCGCGTGTGCGTGGTTCGAGGTTCCGCAGAAAACACGAAGCTGACTTGGGCGCGCGACATCGCTCTGGCTGAAGCAAGATATGGATCAAACGCGATGTTCCCTGATGTGCGGACCGGCAATGGTTATGATGTTCACGCTTTCCAAGACGGAGATGCCGTCATCCTTTGCGGGGTGGAAATTGCGCACGACCGCAAGCTGTCCGGACATTCCGACGCGGATGTCGGGCTGCACGCCCTGACAGACGCACTGCTGGCCACCTGCGGGGCCGGCGACATCGGCACGCATTTCCCCCCGAGCGATCCACAATGGCGTGGCGCCGCATCCAGGCGCTTTGTCGAACATGCAGCGCGGCTCGTGCGGGAGAATGGCGGTCGGATCGCAAATGCGGACGTGACATTAATCTGCGAAGCACCCAAGATCGGTCCGCATCGAGAAGCGATGGTGAAGATCATGTCGGAGATGCTGGGCATCGATGCCGGGCGCGTTTCCATCAAGGCGACAACCAATGAGAAACTTGGTTTCGTCGGCCGTGCGGAGGGCATCGCAGCCATCGCAACCACAAGCGTCATCTTTCCCGGGAGCGTGCCCGAATGAATGAACACGAAGAAGTCGCGGTCCAATTCCTCACCGCCTGCTGGGAACGCAAGGTTCTGGCTGCCACTGCAGAATCCTGCACCGGTGGCTTGATCAGCGCCACCCTGACCAGCATTCCGGGATCGTCAGCCGTGGTCGACCGTGGCTTCGTCACCTATTCAAACGAAGCCAAGACCGAGATGCTCGGCGTGGCCGCCGAAACAATTGCGCAATTCGGTGCAGTGTCGGAGCAAACAGCCCGCGAAATGGCAGAAGGTGCCCTGCTTCGGTCAAATGCCGGCATCGCCCTGGCCGTGACCGGAATTGCGGGTCCCGAAGGTGGCACGGAGGACAAGCCAGTAGGCCTGGTGTGGTTCGGCATTGCCGTTTCCGGCCGCAAGCCGCTCGCCATCAAGCGCATCTTCGAAAACAATGGCCGGGACTTCATCCGCGCCGAGACGGTCCGCACAGCGCTGCAATATGGTATCGACGCACTGCGCGGCGCGGGTTAGGCGGCAGGCGTCCCATAAACGGCATCGGCGCGCTTCTCAAAAGCCTCAGAAAACATGCGGAAGGCGCGGTCGAACATGGCGCCCATCATCGCGCCCAGGATGCGGTTCTTGAACTCATAATCGATGAAGAAGTGAATCTCGCTGCCGCCCTCCGGCGTGGGCCGGAACTCCCAGCGATTCGTCAGATAGCGAAACGGTCCGTCGAGATATTTCACGTCGATGACGTTCTCTTCGCGCTTCAGGACAACCTGGCTGGTGAAGGTCTCGCGGATGGCCTTGTAGCCGACGCTCATATCAGCAACGAGCACGGTGAGACCGTCGCGCTCCCGGCGCGAACGAACGGTCAGCGCCTCGCACAGCGGCAGGAACTTCGGATATTGCTCGATGTCCGCGACAAGCGCGAACATCTTGTCCGGTGCATGCCGGACCCTGCGAATGGTCGTGAACTGCGGCATCAGGCAGCTGTAAGGGTCTGTGCTTTCAACTGCGCGGCACGCGCGGCTTGCAGCCGTGCGAAATCCGCACCGGCGTGGTGCGAGGAGCGGGTCAGCGGGCTGGCTGCCACAACAAGAAAACCCTTCGAAAGAGCGATGGTCTCGTAGGATTTGAACTCGTCGGGCGTGACAAACGCCTTCACCGGATGGTGCTTCTTCGTTGGCTGAAGATATTGCCCGATCGTCATGAAATCGACATCCGCACTGCGGAGGTCGTCCATCAGCTGCAGTACCTCGTTCCGTTCCTCGCCCAGTCCCACCATGATGCCGGACTTCGTGAAGATGGATGCGTCGAGTTCCTTCACCCGCTGCAGCAGGCGGATGGAATGGAAGTAGCGTGCGCCGGGGCGAACCGTCAGGTAGTTCGAAGGCACCGTTTCCAGATTGTGATTGAAGACATCTGGACGGGCGGCAACGACGATCTCGAGCGCGCCGTCCTTGCGAAGGAAATCGGGCGTCAGGATCTCAATCGTGGTACCCGGCGCCACGCTGCGTATGGCTCCGATGACCTCGGCGAAGTGCTGTGCTCCGCCATCCGGGAGATCGTCGCGATCCACCGAGGTGATCACCACATGGTTGAGCCCCATCTGGGCCACGGCTTTCGCGACGTTGAGCGGCTCGTCACGGTCAAGCGCGAGCGGCCGACCGGTCGACACGTTGCAGAACGCGCAGGCCCGGGTGCAGATCTCGCCCATGATCATGAAGGTGGCGTGCTTCTTGTCCCAGCATTCTCCGATGTTGGGACAGCCCGCTTCTTCGCACACGGTGACGAGTTTGTGCTCTTTGACGATCGAGCGGGTCTCGGCATAGCCTTTGGATGTCGGCGCCTTCACCCGGATCCAGTCGGGTTTCCGAGCGACCTCCTGGTCAGGGCGATGAGCCTTTTCCGGATGACGCACACGAGCGCGCGAAACGGTGTCGAGAACGGTAACCATCGCATCCTACACGGTGTTTGGCGGCTCATGCGGCGAGCGCCAGTGTTCTCCCGATGTAGGCTCCCGAACAACAAAAGGAAACCCCGCCCGCACCTTGCCGACGCGAGCGGGGGACAGCCTTGCAAATCCTACGGGACTAACGCCGACGGAACAAACGCGCGATGAAGATCAGCAGGCAGGCGCCGATAAAACCGGTGATTAGGTAGGCGATCCAGCCCACGCCCAGAATGCCGACGTCCAACGCGGCAAGGATCGCGTTCAGGATGACCGCGCCGAGAATGCCGAGGATGATGTTCATGAAGACGCCCATGTCGCTCTTCATGACTTTTTCAGCCAGCCATCCTGCGATGCCGCCGATGATGATCGCTGCAAGCCAGCCTACGCCGTTCGTTTCCATTACCCGCTCCTTTTCCCCAACGCGAAATACGCGGCGCGCTTCCGCGGACCGGCACCCTTGCCGTCCAAGGGTCCAACGAAGCAGATGTTATTTCGGTTCCGTGACAGTGCGCTGACACCGACAAGATCAGGCATTTAGCGCCCGGCCATAAGCATCCAGCACGCTTTCCTTCATCATTTCTGACAGGGTCGGATGCGGAAAGATCGTGTGCATGAGCTCTTCCTCGGTGGTTTCGAGGTTCATCGCGACGACGAAGCCCTGGATGAGTTCGGTGACTTCAGCGCCAACCATGTGCGCGCCAAGCAACTCACCCGTCTTGGCGTCGAAGATCGTCTTGATGAACCCCTGATCCTCGCCCAGCGCAATGGCTTTGCCGTTGGCGGCAAAGGAAAAGCGGCCGACGCGGAGGTCACGGCCGATTTCCTTGGCCTTCGCCTCGGTCAAACCGACGGACGCTACCTGCGGCTGGCAATAGGTGCAGCCGGGGATCTTCATCGGGTCGAGCGGATGCACGCCCGTCATTCCGGCGATCTTCTCGACGCAGATCACCCCTTCATGCTCAGCCTTGTGAGCAAGCATCGGCGCACCGGCGACGTCCCCGATTGCGTGAAGTCCCGGCACATTGGTGGAGCCTTTCCCGTCAGTCTTGATGGTGCCGCGGTTCAACTGGACCCCCAGCGCATCCAAACCGAGGTTCTCGATATTGCCTTGCACGCCGACGGCGGAAATTAGCTTCTCGGCTTTTAGTTGCTGGACCTTGCCGTCTTTGGTTTCGACATGCGCCACCACGCCATCAGCCGCTTTCTCGACCTTGGCGACCTTTGCATCGAGCAGGAACTTGATGCCCTGCTTTTCCAGCTGCTTTTGCGCGAACTTGGCGACTTCGGCATCTTCCACCGGCATGACCTGGCTCATCAACTCCACCACGGTCACTTCGGCGCCCATGGCGCGGTAGAAACTGGCGAACTCGATGCCAATGGCCCCGGACCCCATCACGATCAGCGATCGTGGCATGGATGGCGGAACCATGGCCTCGAAATAGGTCCAGATCTTCTCACCATCAGGCTCGATGCCGGGCAGCACGCGCGGCCGCGCGCCGGTCGCCACGATGATGTTCCTGGCCTTGTAGGTGCCCTCGCCCAGAACGCCCTTCGGCTGTGGCGGCTGCGGCTCCATCGGCTTCTTCGTCGACTTGCCGACGACGATCTCTCCCGGCGCTTCACCTTTGGCCGACTTCGTGATCTTGGCTTCGCCCCAAATCACATCGACCTTGTTTTTCTTCATTAAAAATCCGACCCCGCCGTTCAGCCGCAGCGACACGCCGCGCGACCGCTTGACCACGGCGTCGACATCGGCAGAAACCTGGCCGTCGATCTTCAGTCCGTAAGCGTCCGCGTGCTGCGCGTAATGCAGCACCTCGGCGGAACGCAGCAGCGCCTTGGTTGGAATGCAGCCCCAGTTCAGGCAAATGCCGCCAAGGTGCTCGCGCTCGACAATCGCGGTCTTCAGCCCGAGCTGGGCTGCACGAACGGCCGCGACATAGCCGCCCGGGCCGGAGCCGATGATGATCAGGTCATAGGTCGTGTCGCTCATGAAGCGTTCCTTACAGGCCGAGCATCATGCGAGTGATCGGCTCAAGGCCCTTGCCGATGGCCCGTGTGTTCGCTGCGTCGAGATGAATGCCGTCGATCGGCGATGTCGCCGCAACGGAACCGGCATCAAAGAAGCCGCAGCCGGTCTGGTCCGCGAGATCGGCATACAGGCTGGCAAGCATCCGCGACTCGTCGATGCTGCCGGCAAACATCGCTGCATAATCGGGATCCCCCGTCTCACGGATTGCCGGCGGCGCCACGATCAGGACATCCGGCGCATCCGCAGCAGAGGGGTATGCGTGGTAGCGCACGATCTCCACAAGCCGGTCCATGCCTTGCCGGGCGCCGAATGCCTTGCCGCAGATCAACGGCTTCATGTCGTTGGTGCCGAGCATGAAGATGACGAGGTCGAGCGGCGAATGCGTGGACAGCACCGACGGCAGCATCCGCGCACCGTTGCGGTCCGCGGCGGCGAGGTGATCGTCGCGAGCCGTCGTGCGACCGTTCAATCCTTCCGGGATCACCGTAGCGCGCACGCCCAACGCAGCCTGCAAGACGCTCGGCCAACGATCCTCAAAGGCGTGGCGGACTCGACCTTCCGGATCGTATCCCCAGGTCAGCGAATCGCCGTAACACAAAACGCTCTTCATGCTTCAAACCAGCATGCCGAGTGGATGCTCGATGTGCCGCTTGAAGGCACCGATCAGTTCGGCACCAAGCGCGCCATCAACGGCGCGATGATCCGTTGACAGCGTGACGCTCATCACGGTCGCGATCTTGATCTCTCCGCCCTTGACCACAGCGCGCTCTTCACCGGCACCGATCGCCAGGATCGTCGCGTGCGGCGGGTTGATCACCGCGGAAAACTCCTTGATGCCAAACATGCCGAGATTGGAAACGGCCGTGGTGCCGCCCTGATATTCTTCCGGCTTCAGCTTGCGTGACCGGGCTCGCGAAGCCAGGTCCTTCATTTCATTGGAGATGGTGGAAAGGGATTTCTCCTCAGCACGCCGGATGATCGGCGTGATCAATCCGCCAGGGATCGAAACGGCGACGCCGACGTCTGCGTGTTTGTGCATCACCATGTTCGCTTCCGTCCATGAGGCGTTCGCCGCAGGCACGTCGCGCAGCGCCAGAGCCATGGCCTTGATAATCATGTCGTTGACAGACAGCTTGTAGAGCGGCGCTTCCCCCGCATCCGTTTTCTTCATCGGCGATGCGGCGTTGAGTTGCTTGCGTAGAGCAAGCAGCGCGTCGAGTTCGCAATCGAGCGTCAGATAGAAATGCGGGATAGTCGACTTGGCTTCCACAAGACGGCGCGCGATGGTCTTGCGCATACCATCATGCGGCACGAGTTCGTAGGAACCCTTCTCGAACAGCTTCAGGACCGCATCGTCCGTCATCGGCTTGGGTGCTTGCGGCGCGTCCGCCGCTGGTGCAGCGCCTGCCTGAGGCTGCGGAGACGGTTTCTGCGCCTCACCCTTCGGTGCACCTTCAATGTCGGCCTTGACGATGCGTCCGCGCGGACCCGAGCCGGTTACCTGCTTGAGGTCGACGCCTGCTTCCTTGGCCAAACGGCGCGCCAGCGGTGATGCAAAGATGCGCTCGCCCTTGTTGTCCGCTCCCATCGATGTGCTGTTGCCGCTCGGCCTCTCGGCAACCGCCGCTTGCGGCTTCTCCGCGCCATCAACGGGGGTCGCGCTGCCGCCGTAGCCGGACTTTGCGGCGGCGTTTTCTTCCGGCTTCGCGGGTTGTTCTGGCTCCGGCGCCTGCCTTTCAGGCGCGCTGGCGTTTGGCGTATTCGAAGAAGAAGCAGCAGCAGCGCTGGCGTCCTCGCCCTCTGCGGCAAGGATGGCAATTACCGAGTTGACCTTCACACCCTCCGTTCCGGCCGGAACCACGAGCTTCGCAACCGTGCCCTCGTCAACGGCTTCGACTTCCATTGTCGCCTTGTCGGTTTCGATCTCGGCAATGACATCGCCCGATGAAACCTTGTCGCCTTCCTTGACCAGCCATTTGGCAAGGTTGCCTTCTTCCATGGTAGGAGACAGTGCCGGCATGGTGATGGTGATGGGCATCTATCGGTCTCCGGCGTAAAGGGGCGTGGGGTCTTCATGGAAGCCAAGCGGCTTGTCCATCGGCCAGAGATCGGCCAACGAAAAAGCTACGGCGTCAAACGGCGCGGCACGAACCATGTTGTCGGAATTCCAGGCACCGGCGTCGATCCAAGCACCGTCCCGCAGTGAGAGGGCTTCAAGCACCTGCAGGCGCGGATCGATGATCCATAGGTAAGAGACGCCGCCTTCAGCGTAGATTCGCTTCTTGATCGTGCGGTCGCGGCGCTCGGTGAAACCGGAAAGGATCTCGCAAACGAAATCCGGCGCTACTTCGAAATAGTTGCGTTCTGGCACGATGAAACGTTCCTGTCGCCACGCAGCGAGGTCCGGCACAAGGATGTTGTTACCGAACTTGATCTCTGGTTCGGTCACGAACACCCAGCCACCCGGCCCGCCAACCCCTTTCTGGAACGGACCACCAAGCTCCACTCCCAGCGCGCTGGCCGTAAGTCCATGGCGAGGCGACGGACGCGGATGCGTCATCAACTCGCCATTGATGATTTCGGCTACCAGATTCTCTGGCGCCGCCTCGATGTCTGCATAGGTCGCGGGCTGCTTGCCGGCCACGATCCTTAGCTCCGATAGGTGACGGCTTTGACCGCCTCAACCACTTCTGCAACGGTCGGCAGAGCGAGCTTCTCAAGATTGGCAGCATAAGGCATCGGCACATCCTTGCCGCAGATCGTGATCACCGGGGCATCGAGGTGGTCGAAGGCGCGCTGCATCACCTGGCTGGCAATGTGATCGCCAACGGAACTCTGCGGGAATCCTTCTTCGATTGTGACCAGCCGGTTCGTCTTCTTCACCGAAGCCAACACCGTGTCGAAATCAAGCGGGCGAATGGTGCGGAGATCGATAATCTCCGCATCGATGCCCATCTCGCGCAACTGCGCTTCGGCTTTCACGGCATAGGTCATGCCAATCCCGAATGAAACGAGCGTGACATCCCTGCCCTGCTTGTGAATACGCGCCTTGCCGATCGGAAGAACAAAGTCGTCGAGTTTCGGCACATCGAAGGACTGGCCGTAAAGGATCTCGTTTTCGAGGAAGATGACCGGGTTCGGGTCGCGTATCGCTGCCTTGAGGAGGCCCTTGGCATCGGCGGCCGTATAGGGCTGCACCACCTTAAGGCCCGGGATCTGGCTGTACCACGCCGCATAGTCCTGACTGTGCTGGGCCGCCACGCGCGCTGCGGCACCGTTCGGGCCGCGGAAGACGATCGGCGCACCCATCTGTCCGCCGGACATGTAGAGGGTCTTGGCCGCCGAGTTCACGATCTGGTCGATTGCCTGCATGGCGAAGTTGAAGGTCATGAACTCCACGATCGGCTTCAACCCGGCCATTGCCGCACCGACGCCGACGCCGGCGAAGCCATGCTCAGTGATTGGTGTGTCGACGACGCGGCGTGCGCCAAACTCCTGAAGCAGGCCTTGCGTGATCTTGTAGGCGCCCTGATATTCCGCAACTTCCTCGCCCATGATGAAGACGTTGGGGTCGCGCCGCATTTCTTCCGCCATGGCATCACGCAGCGCTTCGCGCACCGTCGTGGACACCATTTCCGTGCCTTGCGGGATGTCTGGGTCAGCCATCGCCTGCGCCTGAGGCGCCGCCGGCGCCTTGACGTTGTCGGCCTTGGCGGTCGGCTCTTCCTGCGAAACGCGCGCTTTTTCGCCGCTGTCACCAGCAGAAGCGACCTTTGCCTTGTCCCCCTCCGCGACCTTCGCCACCGGCGCTGCATCCGCATCATCGGATGCAGTGCTGGACGGCGCCTTCGCCGTGTCCATGTCGGCTGTGCTTTCGCCCTCCTGGAGAAGAAGGGCGATCGGCGTGTTGACCTTCACGCCTTCGCTGCCGGCAGGGATGAGGATCTTCCCAAGCTTGCCTTCGTCGACAGCCTCCACTTCCATCGTCGCCTTGTCGGTTTCGATCTCGGCGATAACGTCGCCCGGCGCAACACTGTCGCCCTCGTTCTTCAGCCATTTGGCGAGGTTGCCCTCTTCCATGGTCGGCGACAGGGCAGGCATCAGGATCTCGATCGGCATGTCCGACGCTCCTCAGATAAGAATGTCGGTATAGAGCTCGGATGCATCCGGCTCCGGATCGGATTGCGCGAAGTCCGCAGCGTCGGCAACGATGTCGCGCACTTCCTTGTCGATCGCCTTCAACTCGTCCTCGCTCGCGGCGCCTGCCTCGATCAGGCGCTGCTTCACCTGCTCGATCGGGTCATGCTCGGAGCGCATCTTCTGCACTTCGTCCTTTGTACGATATTTCGCTGGATCCGACATGGAGTGGCCGCGATAGCGGTAAGTCTGCATTTCCAGGATGATGGGGCCGGCGCCTGAACGGCAATGCTCAAGGGCCATCTCGGCAGCCGCTTTCACGGCACGCACATCCATGCCGTCTACCTGCATGCCGGGGATCCGGAAAGAAACGCCGCGCTGCGAGAAATCGGTTTCAGCCGAAGACCGCGTCACTGACGTACCCATGGCATAACGATTGTTTTCAACCACATAGATGACCGGCAGCTTCCACAAGGAAGCCATGTTGAAGCTTTCGTAGACCTGGCCCTGGTTCGCCGCGCCGTCGCCGAAATAGGTCACGGAAACATTCTTGTTGTCGCGATACCGGTTGGCGAAGGCCAGCCCGGTTCCGAGCGAAACCTGGGCGCCAACGATGCCATGGCCGCCATAGAAGTTTTTTTCCTTGGAGAACATATGCATAGAGCCGCCCTTCCCCTTGGAATAGCCACCCCGGCGCCCCGTCAGTTCCGCCATGACGCCCCGCGGGCTCATGTCCATGGCCAGCATATGGCCGTGGTCACGGTAGGCGGTGATCATCTGGTCGCCCTCGGCCATGGCCATCTTCATGCCGGTGACCACCGCTTCCTGCCCGATATAAAGATGGCAGAAGCCGCCAATATAGCCCATGCCGTAAAGTTGGCCGGCCTTTTCCTCGAAGCGGCGGATCAGAAGCATGCCGCGATAAGCCGCCATTTCTTCCTCCTTGGAGAAGGATGAAGGCGCGGGAGCCGTCAGCTTGGCGACCGACGGCGCGGCGAGAGCCCCGTCTTCAGCCTTCTTTTTCGGCGGCGATTTCTTTGCGGCAGTGGCCATGCTCGACTCCCTGGCGGCTGTCTCTTGGCGGACATGGGCTAGGCTTGTCGTGTTGCAAGCCCTGATCGAACGGACGCTAGCATGTGCGCCGTGCTTGGGCCATGTGCAAAATGCATAGGCTCTATGCGCGTAAGTCGTTGAAAAGGGTGTGGGAAACCGGATCAGCCGCTCGGGTTCACTGTTGTTGCGCCGGGGCGCGCAGGATCACCAATTCGTCGGCATGCGCGAGGTTGAGCGCGCGCCGCGCCTGCTCATCCAATATATCACGATGAAGCGTGCCGTCCTGCAGGAGCCGCACGCGGGTTTCAAGCGCCACCCGCTGCTGATGGACGGTCGAGAGTTGTTTTTGCAGCTCCGCCGTTCGCTCTTCCAGAGTGTACTTGGAATAGATCCCGTACTCACCATGCCAGGCATGGAAGCCGAAATAGGATAGAAAGAGGGCCGTCACGCTTGGCAGGATAAGCCTGCCCAAATTGCGGCTACGATGCTGACGGGTCCACACTGGCACGCTCCGGATACTCTCGTGCCAATGTGCCTCAACGTGCTTAACGCCGGGTTACGCGGACCGCCCCCGCAGGATAGTTTTACCCGCATAGCGGGCCTGGATTCCGAGTTCCTGCTCGATGCGGATCAGTTGGTTGTACTTGGCGAGCCGGTCGGAGCGGGCAAGCGAACCGGTTTTGATCTGGCCGCAATTGGTTGCAACCGCGAGATCGGCAATCGTCGCGTCTTCGGTTTCGCCGGAGCGGTGGGACATAACGGACGTGTAGGCCGCCTTGTGGGCGGTTTCCACCGCGTCCAACGTTTCGCTGAGGGAGCCGATCTGGTTGACCTTCACCAGGATTGAATTGCCGACGCCCCTGGAGATGCCTTCCCGAAGCCGTGCGGTGTTTGTGACGAAGAGATCGTCGCCAACCAACTGCACGTTCTTTCCAGCAAGATCTGTGAGCGCTTTCCATCCATCCCAATCATCTTCGGACATGCCGTCTTCGATGGAGATGATGGGAAAATCGGCAGCGAGCTTGGCGAGGTACTCGGCCTGCTCCTGTGGCGAGCGGGTTTTCCCTTCGCCCTCGTAGACGTAATTGCCATCCTTGAAGAACTCGGTGGCCGCGCAGTCGAGCGCGATGAACATGTCTTCGCCGGGGCGATATCCGGCCTTCTCGATCGAGGCCATGACGAAGTCGAGCGCATCCACCGCGCTTTTCAGGTTCGGCGCAAAGCCGCCTTCATCGCCCACATTGGTGTTGTGGCCGGCGTCCTTCAGGCGCTTCTTCAGCGTGTGAAACACTTCCGCGCCCATGCGCACCGCATCGCGCAGCGTTTCTGCGCCGACGGGCATGATCATGAACTCCTGGAAGTCGATCGGATTGTCCGCATGCGCGCCGCCGTTGATGATGTTCATCATCGGCACAGGGAGAAGATGGGCGTTGGCGCCGCCGACATACCGGTACAGCGGCAGACCTGCCGATTGTGCGGCCGCCTTGGCGACGGCGAGCGACACGCCCAGGATCGCATTGGCGCCCAGCCGCGCCTTGTTTGGCGTGCCGTCGAGGTCGATCATGGTGCGGTCGATCTGAAGCTGATTTTCAGCGTCCAAGCCGCCGATGGCCTCGAAGATCTCGCCGTTTACGGCAGAGACGGCTTTTTCAACACCCTTGCCAAGGTAACGGTCGCCGCCGTCACGCAACTCCACGGCTTCATGAGCACCGGTTGAAGCGCCAGAGGGAACGGCGGCACGGCCGATTGCGCCATCCTCGAGGTGAACATCCACTTCCACCGTCGGGTTTCCGCGGCTGTCGAGGATTTCACGCGCAATGATGTCGATGATGGCCGTCATGGTTTCGCCTCCGCCGTATGTTCTGGATGTTGCGGAAGTCCTTAGCGGTTGGGGCTGGAAACGCAACCAAGACTCAGCGCAGTGACAACATCCAGTTCAGCGTTTCGCGCCAGTCCACCATGCGGATCGGTGTTCCGTGGGATCCACTTTCGAAACGCACGAAACGAGCTGGATAGCCCGGCTGGGCGTTGCGAATGCTGCGGAAGAAGGCTTCCTGCTTTTCCACCGGGAAAACGCGATCACGGCTGCCATGCCCAAAGAACAGCGGCACCTTCGCCTTGAAGGCTGCACTCCCGAGGAATGCGTCATCCCAGTGGGATCCAAGCAGAAGGAGCCCGCCAAGCAGCGGCGCCACTTCGGGATTTTGCGCGAGATTCCAGCACAAGGCTCCGCCCATCGACCCGCACGCGACGAACACAGGCGCCCCTGGCGAAGTCGCGCTGTAGTGTCGAATGAGCGCAGCCACATGCGCTGCCCCGGTGTCGCCGAAGCCCGGAAAGTCTGGCACGAGATAAAGCCCGTTGTTGGCAACAGCCAGATTCTTGATGCGGTTGAAGTTCCCACCGAACGTCAGGTCGTCGACACCCTGCTTGCGGCTGCCGCCTTGTCCGTGAAGGTAGATCACGATCAGCCGCGCATCGTCGCGCTTGCCAACGGCGAAATGGGTGATCTTTGTGCCGTCCGGGCCATTCAAGACGAGATCACGTTGTTGCGCGCGAACCCCAGTGGCGATGTAGTCGGACTTTACGCGTCTCTCGGGTACGGCGTCGCGCCCGTTGATGTCGCGCATCTCCTGGTAGTCCACCGTGATGTGGGCGCCATCGTCTGACCGCTGGAGGATCTGCGGATAAGCAAAAAGGCTGTCCTTGAAGCCTTTCAAGGGCGCATCGGCACGAGCCGGGACAATGCTCAGGACAGCCGCTGCAACGGCCAGAACAACAAGCGTGCGCTTCATGTCAGTCTTTCCGATCCGCGGACGAACACGCCGCCAGCCGCTCGCATGGCCTCCTGCGTATCCACGTCGAGACTCGCAGCTTCACCGATCTCGACATCCACCACGTCATAGGCACCGCTTTCAACGATGCTTCTTGCCCCGACATCGCCTTCCAGCGCCGCGACTTCGGCAAAAGTGGCGCGGGGCAGAAGAACCGGATTGCCCCGCTTGCCACCATGTGTCGCCCGGATGATTGCCGAAAACCCGCTCTGCGCGAACGCCGTTGTCATTGCTTCAAGATCCGCCGCGGTCAGCCTAGGCATGTCTGCCAATACCACCAGAACGCCAAGGGTGTTTGCGGATATGGCAGCAATCCCAGCCTTAAGCGATGCCGACAGCCCCTCGCCCACATTGCTGTTCTCAACGAAGCGCACCGGCATCCCTGACAAAGCGCGGCGGATCGCATCGCTTTGGTGACCCACCACAACGACTGTCTCATTGCAGGGTGAACGGCAGACTTCTCCGACCGAACGGCGCACCAGGGGAACCCCGTCGAACTCTGCCAGCAGCTTGTTCAGATCGTCACCCATGCGGCTCGACCTTCCCGCAGCAAGCACGATCGCAGAAATGGGGCGTGCTTCACTTGAAGAGCCTCCATCATCACGGGCCGATGCGGAGTCTCTCGGTGCAGGCCGGCTGCTGATTTCGGCCAGCAAGCCGCCCACACCCAGCTCTGCTATGTCATTGCTGGTGATGGTCATTTTCGCCGTCAAACGGTCCAGAACCCAGTCGAAGCCGTTTTCCTTGGGGCTCCGCGCACAACCCGGTGCGCCGACAACCGGTTTGCCTTCGACGTCGCCCAACACCAGGAGGTTACCGGGATCTACAGGCATGCCAACGCGCTCCACACTGCCGCCTGCGCGTCGAATGGCAGCGGGGATGACGTCTTCCGGATCACTCACTGCGGATGCACCGAAAACGAACACCATTTCGCATTGCTCGAGCAGGGAGCGCAGAGCACCTTCGAGGGCCTGCTGGTCATGAGCAACCCGCATTTCTTCGACCAAGCTGCTGCCGGAACGAGCCAAGCGGCGCCTCGTGACCGCCGCAGTTTTGTCGAGCATCTTGATGCTGGTGCTTGGCAAAGTGGTTTGGATCAACCCGACACGAAGTGGGTGAAACGCCTCAACGCCGATGATGGCGCCTTCGCCCACAATGGACACGGCAGCCTCCAGGCTGCCACGCGGGACCGCAAAAGGAATAATCTTTACGGTTGCAACGAGTTGGCCTGCTTGCACAGCAACGCCTTCGCGCAGGGTTGCGAAGGTGATGGCCGGGTCTACCGCGTTCAAGCGGGACACGAGGTTGCGGTCCGCTTGAAAGACGCCTGCCCGCTCCGCATAAAGGTTGACTCTGCCGGTCATTGCCGCACGTTGCGCCACGTTCCAGGTGTTCAAATGGTTGGCAAGCTCAGCGGCCGCGGCGTTCTCCAGCACGTCGTCGCTTCCAAGCCGCGCGACCACCAGGGTGGTGATTCCCACTCCCGTAGCAGCGTCCACATCGGCCTGGCTGAGGATCCGCCCCTTCTTCCAGGCGCGGCCGTCGACCTCGCGTGAATGCGCGAGCACAGCGCCCGCCGCATCCTGCAAAGGCGCAGGACCAAACTTCACGTTGAGGCCCCTGCGCGCTCGGGAGACCGCCAAGCGGCGATGATCTCTGCCAAAACAGCGACCGCGATCTCCGCGGGGCTGCTTGCCCGGATTGGGAGGCCGATCGGCGCGCGGATTCGCTCCAGATGGTCGTCCGTCAGTCCGGCGCTTCGCAGACGCTCCAGCCTCTTGCCATGCGTTTTCCGGCTCCCCAGAGCGCCAACATAGAAGCATTCTGCCCGCAGGGCGGCTTCAATCGGCCAGTCATCGATTTTGGGATCATGGGTCAGCGCGGCAACCGCACAATAGCGGTCGAGCGGTTCCTCTTGGAGCACCGCTTCCGGCCAATCCGGATAAAGGCGCACCGTCGAAAAGCGGTCAGGCGTGGCAAAGGCCGTTCGTGGATCGATGATCTCCACGGAAAAGCCGGCCAGCGCTGCCATGGGTGCGAGCGCCTGGCTGATATGCACCGCACCGATCACCACGATGCGGAGCGGCGGCAGGTATGGGTTCAGGAAGAGCGAGCGTCCCTCCTGCTCAACGTTCACCGGCGCACCGGACTGCAGCGCCTTGCTCAACGGCTCGGACAAGGGATGTCCCGCCCGGTCCGCATCGCGCACGAGCTCAGCCAAGCCGGTTGCAAGATCCGTGACGAGAACGGCAGCGCGCCGCGCTTGCCGCTCCGCTTGAAGCTGTTGAAGGATCGCAGGGTGCATGGTGGCTAGGCAACCGGTTCCAAGAACACGGCGATGCGGCCACCACAGGACAGGCCGACACGCCACGCGGTTTCGTCGGCTACCCCGAATTCCAAAAGACGCGGCATTCCGGACTGGAGAACATCTATTGCTTCCGCGATTACGGCGCCCTCGACACACCCACCAGACACCGATCCTTCGAAGTGGCCGTCACCGTCTATGACAAGGTGGCTGCCAGCCGGTCGTGGCGCAGAACCCCATGTTTCGATAACAGTCGCGAGCGCCACCTGCCGGCCTTCGGAGATCCAACGGGCGGCTACCTCCAGCGGGTCTGCCATTGCGATTGCAGCTTCTGACATCGTGCTGCTCCGCTCCTAGTCCAGGCCGTGATAACCACGTGCATGGTAGATCAACGGGTTGGCCGTGTCGCCGATCCGCAGCCCCACCACTTCCCCGAACAAGACGCGATGCGTGGCGACGTCTTTCGCCTCGATCAATCGACAATCGAAGACGGCCAAGGCATTGCGCAAGGTGGGCGCTCCACTTTGCATCACATCCCATGCCGCGGTGGCAAAGCGCTCGTCTTGTGACAAGCCAGTGAGGCCGGAGAAAGCATGCGCGACATCGATCTGATCAAAGGCGAGCGTGTTGAGAGAAAAGTTGCCGTTTGCGACGAACAGATCGTTTCCGGCGCTGGCGCGGTTGAGACACACCAAGATCGTCGGCGGGCTGTCGGATACCGAACAGGCGGCGATCACGGTTGTGCCCCGCTTTCCGGCTTCACCCATCGTGGCAACCACATGCACGGCGCCGGCGAACCGACTCATGGCTTCGCGATAATCGCCCGCCTCCACCTGGTTCTGCTTCAGCACGTTCACTCCGCCTCTTGAACGCGGGATATAGGCGCTGCCGCTATCCACGCAAGCGCCCATAACCGAGTTGCGCCCGGGCACGCCAGGCTTTACCTCAGACGGATCAACATCTCTTGGATTTTCCATTGCTTTTCAGCCGCCGCTTCTTTCCCGCTATGCTCGCCGTCACAGGTGCAGGTCTGCTTGCAACCGTGGCCCACGCGCAGGTGATCGGTTTGGCGGCGCCCTTGTCGGGTCCGACCGCCCTTTTGGGTGAACAGATGCGTGCCGGCGCAAACGCGGCGCTCGCCATAGTCCCGAACGACGACTTGACCCTGAAGGTCGAGGATGACCTTTGCACGGCTGCAGGCGGCCAAGCCGCAGCACAGGCTTTTGTGGAAGCGCGCGTTGCCATGGTTGTCGGCTTTCTGTGCACGGAAGCCCTGACGGCAGCCCTGCCTGCTCTTGCTGCTGCAAACATCCCCGTGGTCACGCCCGGCGTGCGCACGAACAGCCTCACGGACGATCGGGAAAGAACCGGCTGGCCCATCTACCGCCTCGCGCCGCGAGACGATGCGGAGCGGGAAGCCATCAATGATCGTCTTCTTCCGCTTTGGCGATCGTCCTTGTTCGCAATCGTCGATGACGGCACGATCTATGGCCGCGAGTTGGCGGAAAGCTTTCGCGAAGCCGCCGAAGCCACGGGTTTGAAGCCCGTGTTCATCGACAACTACCGGCCACAGCTCGAAAACCAGGTGGGTCTCGTTGGGCGGCTGCGTCGCGCAGGGGCGACTCACGCCTTTGTTGGAGGCGATCGAGAAGATGTTGCCATCATCGGGCGCGACGCCGCGCAAATCGACTATTCCTTGCAATTGGCAGGTGGCGAAGCCTTGCGCGCCGCAACGCTGACCACCGATCCCGTTGAAGGAACGCTGATGGTGGCGCCGCCTGACTGGTCGCAGGCTGCACAACCGGAAACGCTGCAACAGCTGAGCGCGGCGGGTATCGAGCCGGAAGGCTACGTCGTCCCGAGCTTTGCCGCGATTGAGATTGCCGCAGGCGCACTGCGCGACCGTGAGCGTTCCGACCAGCCCCTTGCTCAGATCTTGGACGACCGAACCTTTTCCACAGCAATGGGTGAGATACAGTTCGACGAAAAGGGAGACCTGACGGTGAACCCTTACCGGCTCTATCGATTCGAAGCCGGTGAGTTCGTGGAGGTCCTGCCATGACGTTGATAGCCGGACCGCGAAACCTCCTTACCGACGTTGCGGGCTTGCGGGTGGGCCATGCTGGCGACCTTCAACTCAATTCCGGCACAACCGTGGTCATTTGCGACCGTCCAACGGTGGCCGCGGTTCAGGTGCTAGGCGGCGCGCCGGGAACGCGCGAAACCGATCTTCTCGAGCCGCACAACTCCGTTGAAACAGTGAACGCGCTGGTGCTTTCCGGCGGTTCCGCCTTCGGCCTCGACGCTGCCTCAGGTGCGCAGGCGGCGTTGCGCGAACAGGGGCGTGGTTTCGCGGTACGCGGCGCCGTCGTGCCAATCGTTCCGGCTGCGATTCTTTTTGATCTCGTCAATGGCGGCAACAAGGACTGGGGTCGATACCCGCCCTATCGGGAGTTCGGCTACGAGGCAGCCAATGCGGCAAGCGAAGATTTCCCGATCGGCACGGTCGGGGCCGGCATCGGCGGCCTGACGGCGGGGCTAAAGGGTGGTCTCGGGTCGGCATCATCGGTGACGCCGAGCGGGCACACAGTGGCAGCGCTCGTGGCCGTCAACGCGACCGGCGGCGTGACCGTGGGAGGAACAAGCGCTTTTTGGGCAGCACCATTCGAGCTTGGAGATGAGTTCGGCCGCGTGCCCCATCCTCACCCACTGCCGCCCGACGCCGCAAGCGTTCGCCTGAAGTTCCGGGATCCGCAACCGCTCGAAGCAACCACCATTGCTATCATCGCCACCGATGCCGCCTTGCCAAAGGCCGGCGCCAAGCGCCTGGCGATTGCAGCGCATGATGGGTTTTCGCGCGCGATCTGGCCGGCGCACACGCCCGTTGATGGCGATCTCGTCTTCGGCCTTTCCACGGGGATGCTTTCGGCTCCTTGCGCTCCGGAGGGCTTGATCGATCTTTACGCCGCAGCAGCTTCAACCATGGCTCGCGCCATTGCACGTGGCGTTTACGCAGCACGTGCCGCTCCCGGCGACCTAATGCCTGCCTGGCACGATCTCTACGGCTGACCCTTCCCGTTGAGCCCGGCGCTGCGCTCTGTTAGAGCGCATCTTTCCCAAAGAAAGGCTCGCCATGATCCCGCGTTATTCCCGTCCAGAAATGGTTTCGATCTGGTCTGCGGAGACCAAGTTCCGGATCTGGTTCGAGATTGAAGCCCATGCCTGTGACGCGCTTGCCGAACTGGGCGTGATCCCGAAGGAAGCGGCGCAAACCATCTGGGAAAAGGGCAACGCTGCGACCTTCGACGTCGAGCGCATCGACGCCATCGAACGGGAAACGAAGCACGATGTGATCGCCTTCCTGACGCATCTGGCGGAAATCGTCGGACCGGATGCGCGTTTCGTGCATCAGGGGATGACATCGTCGGATGTTTTGGACACCACCCTTTCGGTGCAGCTTGTTCGGGCAAGCGACCTGCTGATTGCCGATCTCGACGCCCTTTTGGCTGCGTTGAAGACACGCGCCTACGAGCACAAGGACACGGTGACCATCGGCCGGAGCCACGGCATCCATGCCGAGCCGACAACCTTTGGCGTGAAGCTCGCCCAGGCTTATGCAGAGTTCCAGCGCTGCCGCGCCCGCATGATGGCAGCGCGCGCGGAGATCGCCACCTGCGCGATCTCCGGCGCCGTCGGCACTTTCGCGAACATCGATCCGCGCGTCGAGGAGCATGTGGCCGAGAAGCTCGGGCTGACGCCGGAGCCCGTTTCAACCCAAGTCATTCCGCGCGATCGCCACGCAATGTTTTTTGCGGTTCTGGGTGTCGTTGCGTCGTCCGTCGAGCGGCTCGCAACGGAGATTCGCCACCTTCAGCGCACGGAAGTTCTGGAAGCGGAGGAGTACTTCTCCCCCGGCCAGAAAGGCTCGTCAGCGATGCCCCACAAGCGCAATCCCGTGCTGACGGAAAACCTCACCGGCCTAGCTCGGATCGTGCGCTCGGCGGTCACGCCGGCCATGGAGAATGTGGTGCTCTGGCATGAGCGCGACATTTCCCACTCCTCTGTGGAACGGATGATCGGGCCGGATGCAACTGTGACGCTGGATTTCGCACTGGCAAGGCTGACGGGCGTGATCGAGAAGCTCGTGGTTTATCCTGAGAATATGATGAAGAACCTCGACCGCTTCAAAGGTCTGGTGCACTCGCAGCGTGTTCTTCTCGCGTTGACGCAGGCTGGCGTCAGCCGGGAGGATGCCTACCGCCTCGTGCAGCGCAACGCGATGAAGACGTGGGACCGAGGTGCCGATTTCCTGGAAGAACTGCTCGGCGATACCGAGGTCCGAAACGCGCTTTCGGAAGACCAGATCCGCGAGAAATTCGACCTGGGCTACCATACCAAACAGGTCGACACGATCTTCAAGCGCGTGTTCGGCGACAGCTGAGCGTAGCCACAAGAAGCGGGCTGAAGCCCGCTTCTCTTACTTGGTGCCCTTGGTCAGCAGATCCTGCGCCATCAGGATGGCGTTGCGCCGATCCTTTTCGCCGGCCAGCGCGAACGCCTCTTCCTGCATGCCTCTGATCCACGGCTGGTCGCTTGGCTTCGCGCGCTCGAGCGCAGCCGTCATCATGGCGAGACCCCGCACGGCCTTGCCGCTGTGGAACAGGAGGTTGCCGAGCGTCGCCTGTGCGCCCGCGTGGCCCTTTTCAGCAGCGAGCTGAAGCCAGCGGCCCGCCTGGCGGACATTGGCCCTTACGCCTTCGCCCCGCAGATACATCTTGCCAACTTCGAACTGCGCGTCCGGATTGCGGTAGGTCGCAGCCGCGCGCATGTAGTAATCGCTTGCCGCTGCCGGATCGGCGGTTACCGGACTGCCCGGGATCCCGGTGCGCAGATAGCGCGCCAGGGCTACGAGCGCATCCGACACATAGGTGTCTTCAGGGCTGCCGGGCTCGATCTCCTGCCGTGCAATTTCGGCGAAGAAGCGGAACGCCTGATAATCGTCGCGGCCGACGCCGTCACCTTCGGCATACATGCGCGCCAGCTTCCACTGCGCGCCAATCTGGCCCTTTTCGGCCGCATACCGGTAGGCCTCGACAGCCTGATCCTTGTGACCGCTCTTGTAAGCGGAAAAGCCGAACTTGAAGACGTCCCATGGGCTGGAGCCGGGCTCCACCACCTTCTTCTCGTCAAGCGCCCTGGCGCTGCCGACAAAGCCGGTGAAGCCACAGCTCAACGCCAGCGTGAAAAGAACCAGGCGGCTGACCTGGCTCAGGCTCCCGCGCGGCTGGCTCATAGATGATGTGGCCAAACCGGGCATCGACCATCCACTTGCAAAGGTGGAGCCGAGCGCGACACGCGACCCTGAAGTTACTCTTGCGTCCATTCTCACCCCGGCCGCAAAGTGCGGCGTGCCGCGATCGAGCCAAGCCCCCTTTGCACGATCGAAGTACCCTTCGGGTGCGCCGGGTTTATGGCAGGATGTGGGCGCCTGTTCCCCGCGCCAACTATAGCTGAAAGGTCCTGAAAGGAGTGTTGCGGAATCGCAACGAGTTGCTTCGCGCGAGGTAAGCGCTGAAAAGCAAAGAAGGCGCCGAAGCGCCTTCTTCTTCCATTTGGCTGATCGCCGGCTTAGTCTTCCGGAACGACCCGCACGGCGCCGCGTGCCGCACTTGTTGTGTGAGCCGCATAGGCACGAAGCGCGGTGGTGATGTTGCGCTTGCGCTTCTGGCTCGGCTTCCAGCCAAGCTTGTCCTGGTCAAGCCGCCGCTGCGCCAGTTCGGCGTCTTCTACCAGCAAGCTGATCTGTCGGTTGGGAATATCAATGGCAATCAAGTCGCCGTTGCGAACCAGGCCGATCGTGCCGCCTTCTGCGGCTTCCGGTGAAACGTGGCCGATCGACAGACCGGACGTGCCGCCCGAAAAACGGCCATCGGTCAACAAGGCGCACGACTTCCCCAGCCCCTTCGATTTCAGGTAGCTTGTGGGGTAAAGCATCTCCTGCATGCCCGGGCCGCCACGCGGGCCCTCGTAGGTGATCACCACGACGTCGCCTGCCACGACCTCGTTGCCGAGGATGGCTTTCACGGCCGCATCCTGGCTCTCGTAAACCTTGGCAGGCCCAGTGAACGTCAGGATCGACTCGTCGACGCCCGCCGTCTTCACCACGCAACCATCCAGCGCGATGTTGCCCTTCAGAACGGCGAGGCCGCCATCTTTCGAGAAAGGCGTCTTTGCACTGCGGATGACCCCATTTTCCCGGTCGAGATCAAGGTCTTCCCACCGGCTCGCCTGGCTGAACGCGACCTGCGTGGGCACGCCGCCCGGTGCTGCCTTGAAGAACTGGCGCACATTCTCCTGCGTGCTGCGGGAAATATCCCACCGCTCGATGGCCTCGCCGATCGTGCCGCTATGGACGGTCGGGCTATCGCGGTGGATCAGCCCCGCGGCTTCCAACTGTCCGAGAATCGCCATGATGCCGCCAGCCCGGTGCACGTCTTCCATGTGCACGTCGTTTTTTGCAGGAGCCACCTTGCACAAAACGGGCACCCGACGGGAAAGAGCGTCAATGTCATCCATGGTGAAGTCGATCCCGCCTTCGTAAGCGGCGGCCAGGATGTGCAGCACCGTATTGGTCGATCCGCCCATGGCGATGTCGAGCGTCATGGCGTTTTCGAAGGCATGCCGGTTGGCGACGTTGCGCGGCAGAACACTAGCATCGTCCTGCTCGTAGTAGCGCTGGCAAAGGTCCACCACGAGGTGGCCTGCTTCCACAAACAGGCGCTTGCGGTCAGCGTGAGTCGCGAGCGTCGAGCCATTGCCCGGCAGCGAAAGACCCAGCGCTTCGGTCAGGCAGTTCATGGAGTTGGCCGTAAACATGCCGGAGCACGAGCCGCAGGTCGGGCAGGCGGAACGTTCGATGACCTTGACGTCCTCGTCGGACACCTTCTCGTCGGCAGCCGCAACCATCGCATCAACGAGGTCGAGCGCGTGCTGCTTGCCGTTCAGCACCACCTTGCCCGCTTCCATAGGGCCGCCGGACACGAACACGGCCGGGATGTTCAGCCGCATCGCCGCCATCAGCATTCCAGGCGTGATCTTGTCGCAGTTGGAGATGCAGACCATGGCGTCCGCGCAGTGCGCATTGACCATGTACTCCACGCTGTCGGCGATCAACTCCCGTGACGGCAGCGAGTACAGCATTCCGTCATGGCCCATCGCAATGCCGTCGTCGACGGCGATCGTGTTGAACTCCTTCGCGACACCGCCAGCCGCCTCGATTTCGCGCGCCACAAGCTGTCCGAGGTCCTTCAGATGCACGTGGCCGGGCACGAACTGGGTGAAGGAGTTCACCACGGCAATGATGGGCTTGCCGAAGTCGCTGTCCTTCATTCCGGTTGCGCGCCAAAGGCCGCGGGCACCCGCCATGTTGCGGCCGTGCGTTGTTGTGCGGGAGCGGTAAGCAGGCATGGTTCCATCCCGGGTTTGTTGACACGACCCAGATGGTGGTTGGGTCATGGATTAAAAGGGCAGAGGCGGTTGCGACCTCGCCTTGTGGGGCGAGGTCGCGTCGCTTCCTAGCTGTTTTGGACCCGGCGGAGGGCTGCGGTCAACTTTTCCAGTTCCTGCGCCAGCAGAGCTTTCTTGTCGCGTTCAGCTTCCACCACGTCTTCGCGCGCATTGGCAACGAACTTCTCATTGGAAAGCTTCTTGTCGATCCGCTCAATGTCGGCCGACACCTTGTCGATCTCCTTGTTCAACCGAGCGCTTTCGGCGCCCACATCGATTAAGGAGCCCAGCGGCAGGCAGATGGTCGCTTCTCCCAGCACGATCTGCGCCGACTGGCCAGGAGCATGATCGGCGAACGCGATGTCTCCCACCCGCGCCAGTCGCTTGATCGCACTTTCATGGCGCGCGAACCGGGCCCTGCTTTCTGCCGAAGCGTCCACCACGACAATCGGGGCAACCGCCCCGGCCGGCACGTTCATTTCGGAACGAACCGAGCGCACCCCGCTAACGAGGTCAACGAGCCAATTGATGTCCGCCGCGGCTTCCGCATCCTCGAAGGACGGCGCTGGCCAGCCGGCATGGCAGAGCAAAGAGCTGCGCGCAGTTTCACCGGCCGTATGATCCCAAAGCTCTTCCGTCATGAACGGCATGAACGGATGCATCAGCTTGTAGATCTCGTCCAGCACGAAGGCCGCCACTGCCTGGCTTTCTGCCTTGGCGGCTTCGTCCTCGCCCATGAACACGGGCTTCAGAAGTTCGAGGTACCAGTCGCAGAACTGGTTCCAAACAAAACGGTAAGCTGAAGCCGCGGCTTCGTTGAAGCGGTAGGTCTCGATGCCGGTCGTGATCTCGCGTGCCGTGCGTGCGAGCTCGGTCAGGATCCAGCGGTTGACCGGAAGCTTCGCGTCAGCGAGCCAGAGCGCGTCATTGCGCTTGGCCCCGTTCATCTCGGCAAAACGCGTGGCGTTCCAAAGCTTGGTGCCGAAATTGCGGTAGCCGGCGATGCGGGCCGGGTCGAGCTTCACGTCGCGCCCTTGCGCCGCCATGATCGCGAGCGTGAAGCGCAAGGCATCGGCGCCGTACTCGTCGATCAGTTCAAGGGGATCGATGACATTGCCCTTGGACTTTGACATCTTGGCGCCGTTCTTATCGCGAACGAGCGCATGGACATAAACCGTGTGGAACGGCTCCTCGTCCATGAAATGGAGACCCATCATCATCATCCGGGCCACCCAGAAGAAGATGATGTCGAAGCCGGTCACCAGAACATCGGTCTGGTAGTGGGTCGCGAGTTCCTGTGTTTCGTCCGGCCAACCCAAAGTCGAGAACGGCCACAGCGCCGACGAGAACCAGGTGTCGAGCACGTCTTCGTCACGCGTCAGGATCGATCCCGGCTCAAAGGTCTCCAGCCGCTCCTGCACCCAGGCCTTCCACGGACCCTCATGCGAAAGATAATGCTGGACGGCAGCATCAAGCGCTGTCTCTTCGTCCTTCTCGACGAACACGGAGCCATCCGGTCCGTACCAGGCCGGGATCTGGTGCCCCCACCACAACTGGCGCGAAATGCACCACGGCTGGATGTTGTCCATCCACTCGAAATAGGTCTTTTCCCAAGTCTTCGGCACGAAGTTGGTACGGCCCTCGCGCACGCTGGCAATCGCGGGCTCCGCCAGCGTCTTGGCATCGGCGAACCACTGGTCGGTCAGCATAGGCTCGATCACGACGCCCGAGCGATCGCCAAACGGCTGCATGATCTTCTTGGATTCGACGTAAGGGACGTCGTTGCCTTCGTCGTCCTTGCGCGTGACCGCTAGGCCTTCCGCATTGATCGCCTGGACGATCCGCTCGCGCGCAGTAAACCGGTCGAGCCCCCGATACTCCTCGGGAACCAGGTTGATACCGTCCACTTCGTTTTCGCTCGGCAACTCGCCCGATTTGGCAAGTTCAAGCGCTTGCGCCGCGCAGACCGCATAGGGCTCGCCATCGCTGCGCATGGAAGCGGTGGCGTCCATCAGCCGGTACAACGGGATATTGTTGCGCCGAGCGACCTGGTAGTCATTGAAGTCGTGAGCGCCGGTGATCTTCACTGCACCGGAGCCGAAATCAGGATCCGGATATTCGTCCGTGATAATGGGAATGAGGCGACGGTGCTCTCTCGGCCCCACTGGAATTTCGCAGAGCTTTCCAACGATCGGCGCATAGCGCTCGTCCGAAGGATGAACGGCAACAGCACCATCCCCCAGCATGGTTTCCGGACGGGTTGTGGCGATGGAGATGTAGTTTCGTTCTTCTGAAAGGATGACGTTTCCGTCGGCGTCCTTCTCGACATAGGTGTAGGTTTCACCGCCAGCGAGCGGGTACTTGAAGTGCCACATGTGGCCGTCGACTTCGCGACTTTCGACCTCAAGGTCGGAGATGGCCGTTTCGAACTTCGGATCCCAGTTGACCAGCCGCTTGCCGCGGTAGATCAGCCCTTCGTTGTAAAGCGAAACAAAAACCTCGATGACGGCTCGGGACAGCCCCTCGTCCATGGTGAACCGCTCACGCGACCAATCACAGGAAGCACCGAGGCGCTTCAACTGGTTGAAGATCGTGCCGCCCGACTCGTTCTTCCATTCCCAGACTTTGTCGATAAAGGCTTCGCGCCCCATCTGGCGACGGGTCGGCTGCTGCCGCTCAGCCAGCTGACGTTCGACCACCATCTGCGTGGCGATACCGGCGTGATCCATGCCCGGCTGCCAAAGCACGTTCTTGCCACGCATGCGCTCGAAACGGACGAGGATGTCCTGAAGCGTGTTGTTGAGCGCGTGACCCATATGAAGCGAGCCCGTCACATTCGGTGGCGGGATCACGATGGTGAACGGCTCTGCCCCTTCTTCCGCACCGGCGCCGGCCCTGAAAGCATCGGCGTCTGCCCACTTCTGCGCAATGCGCGGCTCGACGGTTTTCGAGTCGTAGGTCTTCTCAAGCATGTAATCTGAACCTGCTGGCTTGCAAGAATGGCTGCCCGCGGCAGCGAGTGGTGCCGCGGTTAAAGCGCCAAGCTTTTCGTCAAGTCAACAGATGGAGGCGTCTCCGGAGCGGCCGGGCGGCAATCAGGCAGCCGGTCCGCGGGCGATGCGTTCGATTTCCTCGCGGACGAGGCGCTCCACCAGAGTGGGCAGGTTGTTGTCCAGCCACTCCGACAGCATCGGGCGAATCATCGCTTCCGCCATTTCGTCGAACGACTTCTGACGCGTGGCTGCGAATGCCTCCGACAATTCGCCGAAGGCGGCAGCGACCTGCCGGCCTGTGCGATCCGAAACGATCGATGGGGCTGATTTCGCTCCGCTGAATTCCGGCATTTGCTTCAACTCGCTGTCCAGCAGGTCCTGAAAGCCGAGCATGGCTTCGTCGTAGTCGGCTGATGTGTCGGCGTCTGCTTCTAGGGCGACAGCGGACTGGGTCAGCCCGTAATCCTCAGCCGGTTGTCCATGTTCGGCGGCAGTGGTGCCTTCGGCTTCGGTCGCTCGGTCGCGCGAACGGAGCTCTTCGGAAGTGAAGCTGGGGCGCAGCTCATCCATGATTGCGTGAAACGACGACGCCGTCGGCGAAGTGGGTTCTTCTGAGCTTTCCGCCTCGCCCCTGGGGCCGGTGTCTTCCTCAGCGGCTGTGTCGACCGGAGCCTGAATGCCTGCCCGAAACGCATCGAAGTGGCGAATGTCTGCGCTGTTGAGACGCGAAACCGGCATGCCGGGGGAATCCTGCTGCTCGCCGCTCGGACGCACCGTGTCGCTGTCTTCAATGATCCTGCGAATGGAAGCGAGAATCTCTTCCATGGAAGGTTCCCGCTGAACACTGTTGGACTGCGCCATCGTCATACCGCCGCTTCATGACTCTCGGCCGCTTCCAAGCAGCCGAATCAACATCTTGAGCTTAAACGAGGCGGCAGCACACGAGAATCCGGAAAGCGGGATGCATCGACTTGCGCACAAGATTCACGCAAGTCGATGCGATCAGCGGCCGTCTGGCGTTCGCAAGCCGTACCACTTGTCCTTGACGGCGTTGTAGTGCTCCTTCGGCTCATACTTCGTGACCCGTAGGTTCAGGCGCTCCGCGCTGAGTGCGCCCACCGCCGAAAGGATGGCGTAGCTCGCAACAACCGCATCGCGTTCGGAGTTCGCGAGGTTGACCTGCGCGGTGATCACATCCGCTTGCGCGTCCAGAACGTCCAGCGTGGTGCGCTGCCCGACATTCAACTCTTCCTGAACGCCGTTCAAGGCCAGTTGAGCCGCTGAAACCAACTCACGGTTGGCGGCGATGGATTGCTGGGCCGCGATATATTGCGTCCAGGCTGATGTCACAGCCGCACGGACCTGGTCGCGACTGACATCGACGTCGATACGCGCCTGGCCAAGCTGTTCCTTGTTCCGACGTACCGTGGCTGTGGTGCGCCCGCCATTGTAGATCGGGATGTTGAGCTGCAAGCCGATGCTGGCTGAGTCGCTCGTGCCATCTTGCTGGGAGTTGAGGCTCGATTCGCGGAAACTGCGCTGGACACCCGCTTCCGCCGACAACTGGGGAAGAAGTGCGCCTTCGGCCGATTTCACGCTGAACGCCTGCGCATCCACCACATGAAGATTCGACTTGATGGCGGGATGCTGGGAGAGCGCCACGTCAACCGAGCGGTCGAGGGTCGCCGGCAGGAGCTTCGTCACCGGCGAAGCGGCTTGAAGTCCGTTCGGCTCGTCACCGACCACCTGGCGATAGGTTGCCGCACTGGCAAGCGCCTGCGCCCGTGCTGCAGCAAGCTGTGCCACGGCTGAAGCGCGGGTCGCATCGGCCTGCGCCACATCGGTGCGGGTGCCCTCACCCACTTCGAAGCGCGAGTTAGCCGCCCTCACCTGTTCTTCCAGGAAGGCCAGGTTCTGCTGCAGGAGACTGGCGATGCGGCGGTCCCGGATCACGTCCATGTAGGCGGACGCCGCGTTGAACAGGATGTTCTGTTCCGTATTGCGAAGAGCTTCACGCTGCGCAAAGACCTGCGATTCAGCGGCCCTCACGTTGTTCAACGTCTGGAAGCCGTCGAACAGGTTCTGGGACAAGGAGACCCCGAAGCCGCCCGTTTGCAGGCGAACGCCGGCTTGTCTGCTCAAGGTGTAGTTGGAAAAACCCGCAATAACCGGGCGATATCCTGATTTTGCAATGGCAACGCCTTCGTCCGTAACGCGAACGCCGGCGCGGGCGGAATTCAATTGGGAGTTAAATTCATAGGCTTTGGACAGCGCTCCGAGGATGCTTTCGCTCCAGGCCGAAGTAGAAAATACGACGCTGGACGAGAGAAGCGCCACAAACAAGCTTCGTGACAAAATAGACAACGCGAACCCTCGCTGATTGACGACCAAGGCTGGAAGCCAGACAGGGCCGACCATCGAATCCGGATCTAGGATCCGTTCGAGCGCAACCGCTACACCGTTCCTGCTGCATTGCGCAACAATATCAGCGGCATTGAAGAGCCCAGCGAGCAAGCGGATCGCGCGATGTTGCAGCGAAGGCACGGTAAAAGAAATTGTTAAGATAAGCCGGCTGATCGCCAACCGAGCGGCTACCGAGCGCTATCGAAGCAGTCCGTTCAGAAAACGAAGGAAGCCGGTTTGCTGAAGCCGGGCAATGGCTTAACGGCTGCGTTAAACACGGTCCGACCGGCAACAGTGTCGCCATCGCGCACGTAGAGCCGGGCGCTTCCGGTGCTGCCACGACCCACGATCGCAACCAGCCGTCCATAATTCTTCAACTGGTCGAGCAGGGCCTGGGGCACCTCGTCCACGCAGCCTTCAAGAACGATAACGTCATAAGGACCTTGCGCCTTGTAGCCCTCTGGCAAGGCGCCGGTCACAACAGCAACGTTGTCATAGCCCAGCCGCTGAAGGCTCTGTGTGGCGGCGCTGGCCAGAGTCGGATCCGATTCCAGGGCAACCACGCTGCTCGCCAAACGGGACACGACGGCAGCGCCATAGCCAGTGCCGGTGCCGACGTCGAGAACATAGTCGCCGGGCTGGATGTCGGCGAGTTGAATGAGCTTGGCGAAGGGTGACGGCTCCATCAGGTAGCGGGCTTCGCTGCTGCTGGTTGCCGGAGCAATCTCGAGATCTTCGTCGATATAGGCGAGCGCACGGCGGCGTGAGGGCACGAACTCCTCACGCGGCACAGCCAGCATTGCGTCGATCACTTCCACGCTGGTCACGTCGGTGGTTCGCACCTGACCATCCACCATCTTCAAACGCTGGGTGGCGAAATCGATGCTCATCGCAAACCTTGCAGACACTAGGTGGCTGGAAGGCAGCCACGTTTTCCGGCTGTGCGAGCCGCGGATGGAGGCCTCGCCCGGAATCGAACCGGGGTGCAAGGATTTGCAGTCCTCTGCGTAACCACTCCGCCACGAGGCCTCGACGCGCGCCTCGCACAGGCGGGTTCAATAGGTTGAGGCCCCGATGGCGTCAAGCGCTGCTTGCGCGCCCCGTCTTCTTTCTTCCTGCTGCTCCAGCAGCCTTAAGGCAGGAAGAGTACATAGGCCCGTTCACGCTGCGAAAGCGGCCTGACAGTGCTTCTCACCTGCCCCACAGGAGCAAAGCCGAGCTTCTGGTAAAGTGGCAGCGCTGCGGGGTGATCCAGCGTGCAGGTTTGCACGGTCACGCGGCGTGGCTGGTAGAACCAGGCAGCCTCGATCGCCGCACCCAGGAACCAGCGGCCGAGCCCCTGCCCGATCCCGTCAGCAGTCATGCCGAAATACGCAAGCTCCACCTGATCGGGAAGCTGCGCGTGAAGATCAAAGAAGCCCACCGGCGCGCCGTCCAGATGCAGCACGCGGATGTCACGGCCCGGCGCCTGAAGGTAAGCGCCAAGCTCCTGGTCGCTCATCCGAAGCACATTCACCCAATGCCATTTTCGGCCGACGCGATCCATCAGGTAGCGAAAATAGTGCAGCGGGATGTGCTTGGTGCGAAGCAGCGCGAGCTTCTTGTTCACGGGCATTGCCGGTAGATGCGCCGGCGGCCGCTGCATTTCGAGGAAGGTGACGGTTACCTCAATCGCTTCTGCCGCCACGGTTGAAAGGCTGCTCATTTCTGGCTGGTTTCCACTGCGGTGTCGGATCGCGCGCCCCACTCACTCCAGGACCCGTCGTAGAGCTTGTGATTCGAAGAGCCGAGGGTTTCCAGCGCCAGGGAGACAACCGCGGCGGTGACACCGGAGCCGCAGGTGGTCACCACCGGCTTGTTGAGGTCGAGGCCCGCTGCTTCGAATGTTTCGCGCAGGGCCTCGGGCGAAAGCAGTTTCCCGTCCTGCGAAAGCGCAGCAGCAGGAACGTTCCTGGCCCCAGGCATGTGCCCTCCGCGCATGCCGGCACGCGGTTCAGGATCAGTGCCCTTGAAGCGCCCCGCTGGTCGTGCATCGGCAATCTGGAGGTCGCCTGTGCGCACCGCTTCCTGCATGTCTCCGAAGCTTGCCACGCGCTCGGGATGATGATCGACATCGAACACGCAGGGCGCGATCTTCGTGACCTCCCCGGTCAGCGGAAGGCCGGCCGCCTTCCAGCCATCGACGCCGCCTTCCAGAATTCTGACATCCTTGGCACCCATCAGGCGGAACATCCACCAGGCTCTGGGCGCGGTAAACACGCCCGGTCCGTCATAAACAATGATGGTGTCGTTTTCCGTCAGGCCCATCGAACCGGCCCAGCGCGCGAAATCCTGGGGAGACGGCAGCGTATGCGGAAGCTCGCTTTGCGGATCCACCACCAGGTCGTGATCGAAAAACACCGCGCCTGGAATATGCGCGGCGTCGTACTCGGCCTTCGGATCCCGATTCTGAGCCGGCAGGTACCAAGACGCATCTACAAGGGAGACGCCGGGCGTCTTAAGGTTTTCGAGCAGCCACTGCTGCGAAACAAAGAAGTTCTCGGCCATTCTTATCCTCCCAAGGTCCCGAAGCGCAGCCGGAAGCGGCGATTTTCCCGGCCCTTCTTCTCGATCTTCCCGATGTGAATGTCACCGATTTCACTAGTCGAGCGTACATGCGTGCCGCCGCACGGCTGGCTATCGACGCTGGCATTCCCGCCGATGCAGACGAGCCGGATCTGACCTGAACCAGAGGGCGGCCGCACGTTCTTTGACTTCACCAGCGCGGGGTTGGCGGTCAGTTCGTCTTCGCCGATCATGCGCACGAATACAGGGTGATCGGCGCGGACGAGTTGCATCAATCTGTCCGTCGCTTCTTCCTTGCTCATTCCGCCGTCGGGCATGTCGAAGTCGACACGCGAATCCTCTTCCGAAACCGCGGCTCCCGTCACCGGATATGGGCAGAAGGTCGTGAGAAGGTGGCAAGCAGTATGCATGCGCATCAGCCGCAAGCGCCGCTCCCAGTCGATCAGCAAATCGACGGTGTCGCCGGCGCGAAGAGTGTCGGCCCCTTCCGCGGCAAGGTGGAAGATATCTTCCTTGGTTTCGCCCGTTACCGTTCCGGTGATCGCGATTTCTGCGCCGTCGGCGCGAATGAGGCGGCCCGTGTCGCCGGGCTGCCCACCCGATGTCGCGTAAAAGATCGTGCGATCCAGGACGATCCCGCGCTCATCGACCTGCTGTACGGTCGCTTGCGTATGGGCGAGGTAAGCGTCGTCGCGAAAAAGAGGAATGGTTTTCAAGATGGAACAGCCTCGAACGGCGGCTGGATCGTCGTTTCCTGCTCCATCCAGGCTGGCACCGGCAGGTTCTTGGAGCGCAGGAAATCCGGGTTGAAAAGCTTCGACTGATAACGCGTTCCGTAGTCGCAAAGGACCGTCACGATGGTGTGGCCCGGCCCAAGATCGCGGGCAAGACGGATGGCGCCGGCGATGTTGATGCCAGACGAGCCCCCGAGGCAAAGCCCCTCCTCTTGCACGAGGTCAAACACGATCGGCAGGGCCTCTTCGTCGGCGATCTGATAAGCGAAATCGGGCTTGAAACCCTCTAGATTGGCGGTGATGCGTCCTTGACCGATGCCCTCCGTGATCGAGCTACCTTCCGATTTCAACTCCCCTTCGGTGTAGAAGTTGTAGAGCGCAGCCCCGAGCGGATCCGCGATGGCGATCTTCACGGCGGCGTTGTGCTCCTTCAGCCCGATGCCGACACCGGCCAAAGTTCCGCCACTGCCGACCGCTGCCACGAAACCGTCGATCTTGCCGCCGGTCTGCTCCCAGATCTCCTGCGCCGTTGTGCGGATGTGACCTTCGCGATTGGCCGTGTTGTCGAACTGGTTAGCCCAGATCGCTCCATTGGAGGCAGTCTGCGCCATCTGTTCGGCCAGGCGTCCGGAGAGTTTCACGTAGTTGTTGGGGTTCCGGTACGGCACCGCGGGGACCTCGATCAGTTCGGCCCCGAGGACGCGAAGCGCATCCTTTTTCTCCTGGCTCTGCGTTTCGGGAATGACGATCACGGTGCGATAGCCAAGCGTCTTGGCCACGAGCGTCAGACCGATACCGGTGTTGCCGGCCGTGCCCTCCACGATGATGCCGCCGGGCTTCAGCAATCCTTTGGCTTCGGCGTCACGGATAATGAACAGTCCGGCTCGATCCTTCACCGACTGGCCCGGATTCATGAATTCCGCCTTGCCAAGGATTTCGCAACCCGTGGCTTCCGAAGCGCGCTTGAGCCGGATGAGCGGCGTATTGCCGATCACGTCGATTACGGAGCGGTCCATGATTTCCTCGCTGTAGGTGTGAAGAGACGAACCTATGAAGGCGGGGCCCACCACGCAAGACGCACATTTTCCGAGAAGGGAGGCCAGACAGGATCATCCTCCCAACAGGCAGGCGTCGCGCAGCAACAACGCCTTTGACCAGCCGAAGTTCGAAGGGACGTGCGGGGTTCCGCATCCGCATCGAACAGTCTAGGAGCATCGCTCCGGAGAGCCGATTCATGACGAAATATCGCGCCACACCACAAGACGGCACCGTATGGGTCACCGGCGCAAGCGGCGGTATTGGCTATGCCCTGGCCCTCGCTCTGGCGCGCGCCGGCTATACGGTGGCGGCCTCAGCCCGAAGCGCTGATCGCTTGGACGATCTCGCCAAGGAAGCGGTTGCTCCGGGACGCATTGTGCCCTTTCCGCTCGATGTCACGGATGAAGCCAAGGTGCGGAGCGTAGTGGAACGCATCGAACAGGAGCTCGGCCCGATCGCACTGGCGGTTCTGAATGCCGGAACCTCCCTTCCAGCCACGGGCGTTCGCATCCAGCCGCCTCTTTACGAGCGCGTCTACGACGTGAATCTGTTTGGGGTGGTTCGCTGCATGGCGCCGGTCGTCGAGCGCATGAAGGCGCGCAACAAGGGGCAAATTGCGATTGTCGGTTCCCTAACCGCCTATTTCGGGCTGCCGGGCACCGCCGCCTATGGCGCGACGAAAGCCGCCTTAAACGCAATGGCCGAGTCCCTGCGCTTTGACTTCCACACGCTGGATATCCGCATTCAGGTCATCAATCCGGGCTTTGTGGATACAGCCATGACCCGGCTGAACCGCTTCCCCATGCCCGGCCTGATGACACCGGATGCCGCTGCCAAGCGGATCACGAGCGGCCTCCAAGATGGCGGCTTCGAAGTGACGTTCCCGCGCCGGCTGGCCTGGCCCATGAAGGCGGTGCGCCTTTTGCCGCACGCCATCCTGTTTCCGCTTCTTTTTCGTCTCACCCGTTGGGGTCGACGGCCCTCATGATGCTTGATCAGGGCCGATCGGGCTTGGCGTCCGTGGACCACAGGTAGATCAGAACGGCCAAGGCTAGCAGAAGCGCATAAAACCAGAACAGCGCGGAATAAGCCGCAGACGGTTCGCCTGGAACCGTGGCAGCAGTCACCACTGCGCCGCTCGCGAACTGCATCGCTCCCACGCCGCCGATCGAGAAGAAGTTCATCAAGGTGGAACCGCGACCGACCAGGTGAGGCGGATAGAAAGCGCGCGCATGCGCCATGAGAAGTCCGTAGCTCGCCCCCGCAAGACCCATGGCGATGAACAGAAGAGTGACAGTGGCGATGCTGGTGACAGGCTGGCTGGCGAGGATCACAACCACAACAAGGCTGATCAGATTGCCGCCGACAGCGATCCATTTGCGGGTCCGCAGCAGGGTGTCCAGCGGTCCATAAAGGAAGTTCCCTGCCACCATAGCGAGCGCCATGAACAGGGTGACGCGCCCAATCGTCAGCGCATCCGCGCCGTATAGATCCGTCAGGTAGGTGCCGGCCCAAAGGCTTCGGACATTCACCACAGGACCGTAGTTCACCGCCGTCAGGGGGATGATCGCCCAAAGCGCCGGGATCTTTAGGAGCTCGATATAGCCTCGAAAGCCTGCTCCCGATGCATGCCCGATATGGGTCGGTTCCGGATCACGCACGAGAAGAAAAACAGCGCCCGCGGCAAAAAGGGTGAAAACGCCAAGACCCGCCATGACTTCGCGCCAGCCAAACATCTCCGCGGCATTGGCGAGCGGCGAGGCGCCCACCACGTTGCCGAGACTTCCGATCCCAACCATCATCGACGTGAGCAGCGCCAGCTTGGCCGGCGGATAGCTTTTGGAAAATACGTAAACAGCGCCCATCAGCGCGGCCGAACATCCGATCCCGATGAGTGCCATGGCAACGATGATCATTTCGGGGCTGTTGGCCGTGGCGAACACCGCTGCGCCTGAACCGCCGCCGGCGGCAAGGAGAAGGCTGGTAGTTCGCCGCGGTCCATAGCGGTCGAGCCAAACGCCGACGGCAAATTGCATCAGGGCGAAGGCCACGAACCATGCACCGGAGGCCAGGGACAGCTGCGCTTTTGTTGCGCCGAGTTCAGCGGTGAGAGCCGGAGTGAGAACCGCGAGAAAGGTCCGGTAGAATTGCGACAGCATGTAGCCGAGCGCAAACGCGACGAGTCCAACCAAGGCTTACCTCCCACCGCCCCGAACGAAAAACGGAGCCGGTTTCCCGGCTCCGCCTATGCGATCGATGGGGGGATTGCAATCAGGCTGCGCGTGGAGCCGGCTTGCGGTTGCTCCAACCGCGACGCTTGCCGCGGAATGGCTTTTGCCCTTCTGGCTTGCCGCCGCGGACATCGCCATTACCACCGGTCGCAGCACGGCCCTGCCCTTCCGGACGCTTGCCGCCGCGGGCGTGTTGCGGGCGTTGATTTCCCCGCGCGCCACGAGGCGCCTGCGGCTGAGCGGCGGCCGCATCGAGATCCACGCCACCTGAAAGGTCGCTGACGATGGTCAGCTTGGTGCGGGTGACCTTTTCCACAGCACGAAGCTTTGCTGCCTCAGCCGGATCGCAAAGCGTGATGGCGATGCCATCGGCGCCGTTGCGGCCGGTGCGTCCAATCCGGTGGACATAGCTTTCCGCTTCATCCGGCAAGTCGAAGTTCACGACATGGCTGATGCCCGGCACGTCGATGCCACGCGCGGCGATGTCGGTCGCGACCAGAATGCGAACCGAACCGTCGCGGAAACCCTGCAAAGCTTTCTGACGCGCATTCTGGGACTTGTTGCCATGGATCACTGCGGCCTTGAAGCCGTCCTTTTCGAGATCACGCGTGACGCGATCGGCACCGTGCTTGGTGCGTGCAAAAACGATCACCTGGCTCATCGCCTCATCGCCGAGCAGCTTGGACAGGAAGACCCGCTTCTGCTTCAGCGGCACGATGTGAACGCTCTGCTGGATCTCCTTCGCGGTCGTGCCCTGCGGCGCAACTTCGATGCGAACCGGGTCGTTCAACAGCGTGTCGGCCAAAGAGGCGATCTCAGTGGGCATGGTCGCTGAAAACAGCGCCGTTTGCCGCTTGTGATGGGTGGCCTTTGCCAGACGCTTCACGTCGTTGATGAAGCCCATGTCCAGCATGCGGTCGGCTTCATCCAGCACCAGCCAGCGTGTTTCCGAGAGAACCACATCGTTTTCGCGCACGAGGTCGACGAGCCGGCCAGGCGTCGCGATCAGAAGATCGACTCCCGGCGCAAGCTTCTTGACCTGGCTGAAGCGTGACACGCCACCAAGCACGAGAGCAGTCGAAATATGCATGCCCTTCGTTACGGAACGGATCGTTTCCTCGATCTGCACCGCGAGTTCACGCGTTGGCGCAAGGATCAGTGCGCGCGCCGTCTTCGGCGTTCGCTTGCTTCCGAGTGCTGCGATCTTGGACAGGATCGGAAGCGTAAAGGCAGCGGTCTTGCCGGAGCCGGTTTGCGCAATGGCGACGATGTCGCGACCTTCCAGATGCACGGGAATGGCGGCAACCTGGATCGGCTTCGGCGTGACGAAGCCTGCATTGGCTGTGTTTTGAAGAAGTGTTCCTGACAAGCCGAGTTCGGCCATGGTCGGAATGGTGGTGGTTTCGATATCAGTCAAAAGAACTATCCTGCGGACACATGCCGCAATGTGCCGACGGGCGCAGCCCCGCGGCAGAGATGATGAGAAACGACGAGGCGACGGAGGTAAGTCCGTTCGGTTGCGCTGCCGTGCCTAACAGAGGCAATGTTATTCCTCACGAACACGCGAGGAATACGACGCAACCAGTCCCATAAGGAGAAAGCCGGCAGACCCGGCCCATGCGCCTGCAGGCCGTATATGGCAGGTCATGCGCTGCAGCGCAAGATCGCTCGGCGATACCAGCACGCAATGAGCTCCGATGGACGAGAAGCCGCTCATCGCTTATGCGGGTTGCGCCGATTGCCGTTGTTTCCTGTTGTTTGGATCGCCACCTCCTTGCAAAGCCTAGCTGTTCGTTCCGCGGTACATGCCGCAGGCATCTTCGGACTTTACCTGTCTGGCACGATGCTGCTGCCGGCGGCCGTCGACCTTTATTATGGCAACGAAGACTGGAAGGTCTTTGCCTTTTCGGCGTTCCTCACGGGTGGGTTTTCGCTCGCCGTGGCTCTCGCGACGCAATCCAGCGCCCCCTCCGTTTCGCCGCGCTTTGGCTTTTTGCTGGTGAACCTCCTGTGGGGCACCGCAGCCCTCGCTGGATCTGTTCCCTTCCTCTTATCCTCGCTCGAGATGGGCCTGACGGACGCAATCTTCGAGTCTGTTTCCGGCATCACCACCACCGGGGGAACGGTGATCACCGGTCTCGACAGCGCGCCGCCGGGCATTCTGTTCTGGCGCTCCCTGATACAGTGGATGGGCGGCATCGGGGTTATCGCCTTGGGACTCTTCATCCTGCCCTACCTGAACATCGGCGGCGTGACCTATTTCAAGATCGAGTCGTCCGACATTGAAGACCGTCCTTTCGAGCGGCTGACGACTTTCACCGTCGCCCTCCTCACCATCTATTCCTTGCTGACCCTAACCTGCGCCGTGTCCTACGCCGCCGCGGGCATGACTGGCTTTGACGCAATCAACCACGCGATGTCCACGGTTTCGACCGCGGGGTTTTCCACGCATGACGCCTCGTTCGGCCGCTACGGCGACAACTACGCGGTCTTGTGGACCGCAATCGTTTTCATGACGATCGCCGCTTTGCCCTCGTCGATCCTGATTTTGTTTGCAATCCGTGGCCGCACCGAAGCCATTCGAGATCCGCAGATCCGCGTCTTCCTCGGCTACACGATCGTGCTGTCCCTTGGCGTCACGGTCTATCTCCGCACGATCGACGGGGTGGATTTTTGGGAAGCGCTGACCCACTCAACGTTCAACTTTGTGTCCGTGATCACCACCACGGGCTTCGCAAGCGACGACTACAACCTGTGGGGCCCGTTCGCGATCGCCTGCTTCTTCGTGGCGAGCTTCCTCGGCGGATGCTCGGGATCGACGTCAGGCGGCATCAAGGCCTATCGCTTCTTTATTCTTTACCGGCTGATGGCCAACGGCTTGCGGCGCCTGATCTACCCCAATGTGGTCTTGCCGGTCCGCTACGGTGACCGCCCTGTTGATGACGTCATGCAGCGCAGCGTCGTGCTTTTCATCTGCGCCTTCATGATGATCTGGCTGCTCGGCAGCGTGCTGCTCGCGGCCACTGGTTTGGACCTGACCACAGCAACAACGGCAACGGTGGGAGCGCTCGCGAATGTCGGCCCTGGATTGGGCGACATCGTAGGTCCGGCTGGCAACTACACGACCTTTCCCGACGCCGCGAAATGGGTGCTTTCGCTGGCGATGTTGTTTGGGCGGCTGGAGATATTGGCGGTTCTGGTGATCTTCACGCCGGGCTTCTGGGGCCGCTGAGGCAGCCTTTGCATTGCGTATGCGACGAAAGAATAAGGGTGTTTGACCGGTGTTGGCCACCAATGTCCGTGATCAGGACCTTCGCCCGGTTGCGTTCAGCAGCAAAATAAAAGAACCATGCTGCAGAAGCAGTGATCGGGAGGAGACCGGTCGCGCCTTCTCGAAAAGGAGGAATCAATGAAAGCACTTCTTGCGTCACTGGCTGCCGCACTCACCCTTGCCACCACCAGCTTCGCTTCGGCGCAGTCGTTTCCGGAGCGGAATATTACCATTGTCGTGCCGTTTTCCGCCGGCGGTCCTACCGACACGGTGACGCGACTTGTGGCCGAAGCAATGTCGAAAGACCTCGGCCAGCAGGTCCTTGTGGAAAATGTTGGCGGTGCCGGCGGCACCCTTGGTGCTGCCCGCGTCGCTGATGCGGAAGCCGACGGCTACACGCTGCTGCTCCACCACATCGGCATGGCCACCAGCGCCACGCTTTACCGCAAGCTGCCTTTCGATACGCTCAACGCTTTCGAGTACATCGGCCTCGTCACGGAAGTTCCGATGACACTTGTCGCCCGGAAGGATCTGGAACCCACCGATCTCAAGGGGCTCATTGAATATGCGAAGGCCAACAAGGATACGGTGACGGTTGCCAATGCTGGTATCGGCGCTGCTTCGCACCTGTGCGGCATGCTGTTCATGAGCGCGATCGAAACACCGCTGGTGACCGTTCCCTACAAGGGCACCGGTCCAGCTATGACCGACCTGCTCGGCGGCCAAGTCGACATCATGTGCGACCAGACCACCAACACCACCAAGCAGATCCAGGGCGGCACCATCAAGGCTTACGCCGTGACTGCGCCCGAGCGCCTGGATGTTCTTCCTGATGTGCCGACTGGCAGCGAAGCTGGGCTGAAGGAGTTCGACGTCTCGATCTGGCATGGTTTGTATGCCCCGAAGGGCACGCCGTCCGAGGTGGTTGACCGCTTGTCCAAGTCGCTGCAGGCGGCCCTGGCCGACCAGAACGTGATTGATCGTTTCGCCGAACTCGGCACGGAGCCGTCGCCTGCGGAAGATGCAACCCCTGCTGCGCTGAAGGCGAAGCTGGAAGGTGAAATCGATCGCTGGAAGCCGGTGATCGAAGCCGCCGGCCAATACGCGGATTGATCCTGCGGTGAGCGGGTGGGCCTTGCCGCCCTCCCGCTCCTTGCTCCCTACCCTTACCCGGAACCACATCATGAAATCCCTGTCGTTCGACAAGGTGAACGGCTTCGCTGGCCTGCTCTTCATCATCCTCGGTGGGTTCTTCGCCGTGCAGGCCTATGGCCTCGACCTTGGCACGGCCTTCCGAATGGGTCCGGGCTACTTCCCTTTGGTGCTGGCCGTGATCCTTATCGGCTTGGGGTTGATCGTCTTGATCCAGGCCACACAGGTGTCGGGTGAGGCTTTAGGGGCCGTCGCCTGGCGCGGCATGCTCCTGATCTTGCCTGCGCCGATCGTTTTCGGATTGACCGTCAGGGGGCTTGGCTTCGTCCCGTCGTTGTTCCTGACCGCGCTGGTCGCCTCCTTTGCCTCGACGCGAATGACCATCCTGCGGGCGCTCCTGGTTGCCGCCGCCGTCACCATCTTCGCATCGCTGGTGTTCATTGAAGCGCTGGGGCTGCCCTTCCGCCTTTTCGGCCCTTGGCTCGGATACTGACCTGATGGATCTCTTCAGCAATCTGGCTCTGGGCTTCGCAACGGCCGCTTCGCCCTGGAACCTGTTGTTCTGCCTGATCGGCGTTCTGCTGGGCACGCTGATTGGCGTTCTGCCGGGCATTGGCGCCACGGCCACGATTGCCATGCTGCTGCCGATCACCTTTCAGCTGGAGCCCGTGTCGTCGCTCATCATGCTGGCCGGCATCTACTACGGCGCCCAGTATGGCGGCTCCACCACAGCCATCCTCATCAACATGCCGGGCGAAAGCTCATCCGCGGTGACCGCGATCGACGGTTACCAGATGGCGCGAAAAGGCAAAGCGGGCGCAGCCCTTGCCATTGCTGCAATCGGGTCTTTTTTCGCCGGAACGGTTTCCACGTTCCTTGTCGCAATCTTCGCCCCGCCGCTGACCTCCATTGCCCTCCAATTCGGTGCAGCCGAATATTTCTCGCTGATGGTGGTGGGCCTGGTTTCCTCGATCGCCTTGGCGCACGGCTCCATCATCAAGGCCTTGGCGATGGTCGTGCTCGGGCTGCTGCTAGGCCTGGTCGGCACCGACATCTACAGCGGCACACCTCGCTTCACCCTGGGCATCCGCGAATATGCCGATGGCCTGAATTTCGTCGCCGTTGCGGTTGGCGTGTTTGGCGTTGCGGAGATCCTCCGCAACCTCGAAAGCGAGAAAACACGCACAGCCGTGATCACGAAGGTATCGGGGCTTTTCCCCTCGCGAGAGGAGTTGCGCGCGATCGTAGCGCCCGTGCTGCGGGGCACCGCGATCGGTTCGGCGCTTGGTATCCTTCCCGGCGGTGGCGCCATCCTCGCTTCTTTCGCCTCTTACACGGTCGAGAAGCGTGTATCGCAACGTCCGGAGGAATTCGGTCACGGCGCAGTGGCCGGCGTGGCGGGGCCCGAGTCTGCCAACAATGCGGGCGCGCAAACGTCCTTTATCCCCATGCTGACGCTTGGCATCCCTGCCAATCCCGTGATGGCCCTGATGATTGGTGCCATGATCATTCAGGGGATCGTGCCAGGTCCCAACGTCGCAACCGAGCAGCCGGCGCTGTTCTGGGGCATCATTGCGTCCATGTGGATCGGCAATCTGATGCTGGTGATCCTGAATCTTCCGCTCATCGGCCTTTGGGTGAAGCTCCTGACAGTGCCCTATTACGTCCTTTTCCCGATCATCATGGCCTTCTGCTCCATCGGCGTTTACAGCGTCAACGGCAATCCCTACGACCTCTATGCCGTCGCGTTGTTTGGTCTGCTTGGCTACGGCCTCGTCAAACTGCGCTGCGAGCCCGCGCCTCTGCTGCTGGGCTTCGTCCTGGGGCCGCTTCTCGAAGAAAACCTGCGCCGTGCCATGATCATCTCGCGCGGTGACCCATCCGTCTTCGTGACACGCCCGATCAGCGCTATCCTCCTGCTGATCGCCGTCGCCGTTTTGGTGGTCGTGTTCCTTCCATCAGTGCGTCGCAAGCGCGAGGAAGTCTTCGTCGAGGAAGACTGACTACATAGGACGGACAGCGTTTCTGTGAGGCTTCTAGCCGCTAACGTCGCCCATCAGGTGTTGACGCCGAGTTCAACCAGCCGCTCGACGCAGGACTCTTCGGCCTGATCGAGTTCCTGAAGTGTCTCCTCGAGGTCCCGGCGCTTCTGCTTGAGGCTGTCGCGCTTCTCATCGATTCGCTTGATCATCAGCTTGAGCTGCCCGACTTCTCCGGGCGGCTCCTTGTACATCTGCACGATCTCCCGGATTTCGTTGATCGAGAAGCCAAGACGCTTGCCGCGCAGGATCTGCTTCAGAAGGTGCCGGTCGCTGGGCCGGAACAACCGTGTGCGGCCACGCCTCACAGGATGGATGAGACCTTCGTCCTCGTAAAAACGCAGGGTGCGCGTGGAAACGTCGAATTCCCGCGTCAGTTCGGTGATCGTGTAGTACTCTCGCACGCTTCGCCAACTCTGCAGAAAAAGGTGGCAGAGCATGTCACCGCATTTACGTAAAAGTCAAACCGGAGCACGGTTTGCCGAGCCTTTAGCTGAGCGCGAACCACCAGGTGGCGATGCCGAGAAAGGAAAAGAACCCGACGATGTCCGTCACGGCCGTCACAAAGACCGACGAAGACACGGCCGGGTCGGCGCCGACGCGATCAAGCAGAAGCGGGATCAAGATGCCGGCGAGCGCTGCGGCAAACATGTTGATGATCATGGCTGCGGCAATCACGCCGCCAATATCCGTATCCTCGAACCAGAAGCCGGCGACAGCGCCGATCAGCACCGCGAAAAGAACTCCATTGATGATGCCGACCCCCATTTCACGGCGGATGATGCGTCCGGCGTTGTAGATGTCGAGATCGCGGGTTGCGAGCGCGCGAACCGTCACCGTCATGGTCTGAGAGCCGGCATTGCCACCCATGCCGGCCACAATCGGCATCAGCACGGCGAGCGCCACGATCTGTTCGATCGTCGCTTCGAAAAGGCTGATCACCGAGGCAGCAACAAAGGCCGTGACAAGGTTGACGAGAAGCCACGGCACGCGCAGGCGCGAGGTCACGCGCACCGAATCCGACAATTCTTCGTCGCCCACGCCGCCCATTCGCAGAAGATCTTCTTCCGCCTCCTGCTGGATGACGTCCACCACGTCGTCAATCGTCAAGACGCCAACGAGCCGCTCGTTCTCGTCCACCACGGCGGCAGACAGGAGGTCGTACTGCTCAAATTCCCGCGCTGCTTCTTCCTGGTCCATCGTGGCAGGAAGCGCATGCCGCATTTCATGCATGACCTCTTCGATTCGCACCCCGCGCTTTGATCGGAGCACCTGGTCGAGATCCACCGCACCCACCAGCTTGAAAGTAGGATCCACCACGAAGATCTGGCTAAAGCGTTCCGGCAGGTTTTGATCGTCGCGCAGGTAGTCGATCGTTTGCCCCACCGACCAGAAAGCCGGCACCGCAACGAACTCCGTTTGCATGCGACGACCGGCTGTTTCTTCCGGATAGTCGAGGGATCGGCGCAGACGGATACGTTCGGGAAACGGAAGCTGCGCGAGGATCTCTTCCTGATCCTCGGCATTCAGATCTTCCAGAATGTATACGGCGTCATCGGAGTCGAGCTCCTGCACCGCCTGCGCGATCTGTTCATTCGGAAGCGATTCGACGATCTCGGCGCGAATCGTGTCGTCGACTTCCGTCAGCGCCGTGAAATCGAAATCGGCGCCCGACAATCGGACAAGGTGCCCGCGCTGATCTGGCTGCAGCGCTTCCAGCAGGTCACCGACTTCGGATTGGTGGAGATCGGCGATCTCCTCCTTCAGACGATCCGCGTCCTCCGTCTCCAGGATTTCGCCGATCGTGTGAAGGAAGCTGGAGCGGATCGCGCCGTCTTCGCCATAGATGTCCGACGCTTCGCCGTTGGCGGGGTCGCGGTCAAAGGCGTGCGGATCTTCCAAGTGCGCCTCCAGGCCTGCGGAATTGGGAACAGCTGGCCTGGAGCCTGCTAGGTCGTCAGATAGCTAGTTTCTATGTCAGAGGCAAAACGAAATGAGGTTACCGGCCCAGTTTGATACCGAGCCGTCAGGCAATTGAGATGGGAAGCTAGTCAGAGACGGCCGCAGCGCGCCAGTTGGGCTCGGTACTTCTCGGCCATTGCAGCTGTTTCGCGGGCATAGCGCTGGATGGAAGCGTTCGCGCGATGCTTGCCGCGCGAATACCCCGCCCACCCGTGATAATAGGCAAGGTACAGGTTGCCGGCATCGCTGCGCGCGATGCCCAGGGTGCTTGCGCTTTTCGCGTGATACCAACCAACGAAATCGACCGCATCGGCAAAACGGTTGCGCCGCGCGAGTGCCCTGCCCGTTTCCCGCTGGTACTGCGCCCAGGTGCCGTTAAGCGCTTGCGAAAATCCGAAGGCGCTTGATTGCCGCTTCCACGGAATAAAGCCGAGCAGCTTGGTGCGCGGCGGGCGGGCGTGGCTTTTGAACCCCGACTCCTTTCGCAAGGTCGCCATCAGAACGTGGATCGGAATGCCATGTGCCTGTTCAGCGTCCTTGGCGGCCGAATGCCAGTTGTCGAAGAAGCTATCGCGCTGGTCGAAAATGGCGCAGGCGTCGTTGATGCGGCTCGGCGGTGCACTCGCGCAAGCGGCGAGAAACACAAGAAGCAACGGTGCTGCAATGAGGGACAAACGGATTTGCATAGAACCAGACAACAGGCTCATGATTAAACTTCGCCTAAAGTTCGCGTTTACCCGTAAGGCCATGTTGAGGCGCACCCGGACAGGCAAAGCAGGTGGCTGGGGTTGGCTAAATCGGCAAGTCCTGCTGGTGGCTCAACGAGGACTTCTTGAGTTTGCCCAGCCTCGCTGGCAACGATCGGTTCTTGTCGAAGCTGGAACGCATAGATGTACACGCCCCCTGCATTCCTCGAGGATGATCCGACGATTCTGCATAAGATGATGCGCGAAGCGCGTCTGGCCACGCTGATCACGGCAACCACGGAGGGCCTGCTGGCAACGCCGCTGCCCCTGCTTCTGATGGACTCCGAAGAAGAACATGGAGTTCTTTACGGCCATCTTGCGAGAGCAAATCCGCAATGGAAAGCAACACCTCTCGGCGAGGCGCTCGTCACCTTTGCCGGACCGAACGCTTATGTGACGCCCTCTTGGTATGCCACCAAACAGGAGCATGGGCGGGTTGTTCCGACGTGGAACTATGCAGCCGTGCATGTTTATGGTGAGGCCGAGTTCTTTGAGGACGAGGTGCGCTTGCGCGAAGCCGTCACGCGCTTGACGGATCTTCACGAAGGCACCCGTCGAAAGCCATGGTCTGTTTCCGACGCGCCGGAGAAGTTCATCCAGGGCCAACTCAAGGGTATCGTCGGCCTGCGGTTTAGAATCACCCGAGTGGAAGGCAAGATGAAGATGAGCCAGAATCGCAGCGAAGCGGATCGGCGCGGTGTGGTCGATGGGCTCACTGCCAGCGATCTCGAAGCCGACCGCTCCGTCGCTGCCCTCATGCGCTGACAGGGTGGAGACGGTCGGCTATGCTGAAGCTCAATCGACCACAGAACGTTCGGGCCCTAATGATGTCGAGGCCAAATAGGCGGCAACTACCGATCTATAGACCGACTTCCGCGGGCCTCCAGGCAGAAGCCAACTGCTGTAAGAGAGATGGTGCGGTCGAGAAGACTCGAACTTCCACGCCTTGCGGCACAGCGACCTCAACGCTGCGCGTCTACCAATTCCGCCACGACCGCACGTGGTAGATCCGGTCACCGACCGGCCACGCGCATCTAGCAAAAGGGTTCGGAGGGCACAAGAGCGAAAGCCCGGGAAAAAGCGCATCCCCATGCATTTCGCGCAATCCTCTCACAACGTGCGTTTTGCGCGTTCGCGGACTATATGGAAGACGGCTCTAAACTCTCTTTGCCGAGCAGCAGTTTTCCATGACGCACCGCGACGCGATCGACCCCACCTTTCTTCCGAAGTTGAGCACGCCTCCGGTGGAATGGCGCGTCGAACCGGGTCTCACAGAATACCAGGACGCGCTCGCCTTCATGGAAGCGCACGTTGCGGCCATTCGCAACCACGAGGCCCCGGAACTGGTTTGGCTGGTGGAACATCCGCCCTTGTACACGGCAGGCACAAGCGCGGTAGACAGCGACCTCCTCGCCCCCGGCCGCTTTCCCGTCTTCCACGCCGGTCGCGGCGGAGAATACACCTATCACGGACCCGGCCAGCGCGTGGCCTATGTCATGCTCGACCTGAAGCGGAGGCGCGAAGACGTCCGCGCCTTCGTTGCCGCCTTGGAAGCATGGATCATCCGTACCCTGGCGAGCTTCAACATTAAAGGGGAGCAGCGGGATGACCGCGTCGGCGTATGGGTTCGCCGCCCCGAACGCCCGCTTCTCCCCACAGGGGAAATGGCTGAAGACAAGATCGCGGCGATTGGCATACGGCTACGCCGCTGGGTGAGCTTCCACGGCATCGCCATAAATGTGGAGCCGGATCTCGAACATTTTTCCGGCATCGTGCCTTGCGGCATCAGCGGCTATGGGGTCACCAGCTTCGTGGATCTGGGAATCCCCGCCGCCATGGGCGACCTTGATCTCGCTCTCAAGCGAAGCTTCGCCGAGGTATTCGGTGCGACCGCAGCCTCAGAAAGCTCCGATCCAGAACGCAGCGCCGACCAAAAACGCGCTGATGGAAACAAGGGAGAACACGTCCTGGAACAACTCGGTCATGGCTTAGCTCCTTGATCTTCTGATGTCCCCTTTTTGTTCTACTTTTGTTCAAATTGCAAGTGTTCCGGTTGCGTTCTCCCGCTATCCTCCTGCCAAGGTTAAGAGAAGATAAACGATCCGTCGGAGAACAAGGCGCGATAAGCCGCTCGATGCGCTAGAAGTCGACGATCTTGCCGTCTTGCAGGGTCACGCGACGGTTCATGCGCGCTGCCAGCTCATGGTTATGTGTAGCGATCAAGGCGCAAAGGCCGGACTGCCGGACAAGGGCTTCCATGGCGTCAAATACATAAGACGCCGTGACAGGATCGAGATTACCGGTGGGTTCATCTGCCAAAAGCACCAGCGGGGCATTGGCCACTGCACGTGCAATCGCGACGCGCTGCTGTTCACCGCCGGACAGTTCCGCCGGACGGTGATGCCCGCGCTTGCCGATCTTCATGTAGTCGAGCAGCTGCTCGGCACGCGCAGTCGCTTCCCTGGGCGAAAGGCCCTTGATCATCTGCGGGATGGCGATGTTTTCCACCGCGGTGAACTCGGGCAACAGGTGGTGGAACTGGTAAACGAAGCCGATGTCGTTGCGGCGAACGGCGGTCCGCTCCTGGTCGTTTAGCTTGCCACAATCGCGGCCAGCCAGAACCACCTCGCCCGCGTCCGGGCGCTCCAGCAAGCCGGCCGTGTGCAGGAGGGTGGACTTGCCCGCGCCGGAGGGTGCCACCAGCGCAACCATTTCACCCCGATGCAGAACGAAATCTGCACCGGACAGAATGGACAGGCGCTTCTCGCCTTGTTCGTAATGACGCTGAACGCCCTTTAGCGCCAGCACAATCTGCCCCGACATCACTCGTACCTCAGCGCCTCGACCGGATCGAGACGTGCAGCGCGCCATGCCGGAAACAGGGTCGCAAGAAACGACAGCACCAGCGCCATCAGCACCACGGAAACCGTTTCCTGCATGTCCATTTCCGCCGGAAGCTGGGAAAGGAAGTAGAGTTCCGGATTGAACAGGGTTGTGCCAGACAACCAGGAAAAGAACTGCCGGATGCGCTCGACATTGAGGCAAACGACAACACCCAGCACGACGCCCGCGATCGTCCCGCTGATCCCGATTGCCGATCCGGTCATCAGGAAGATGCGCATGATGGCGCCGCGACTTGCCCCCATGGTGCGCAGAATAGCGATATCGCGGCCCTTGTCCTTCACCAGCATGATCAAGCCCGAGATGATGTTGAGGGCAGCCACCAGCACGATCAGCGTCAGGATCATGAACATGACGTTGCGTTCGACCTGCAGCGCCGAAAAGAAGGTCTGGTTGCGCAGGCGCCAGTCGGTCAGCACCAGTTGCCGCTGCGCCGCATCTTCAATTGGAATCTTCAGCGCGTCGACGTTGTCGGGATCTTCGACATAGATCTCGATGGTCTGAGCCAGCCCCTCCACGTTGAAGTATAGCTGCGCCTCGGCCAACGGCATGAACACGATGGATGCGTCATATTCCGACATGCCTACTTCAAAGATTGCGGTGATCGGGTAGCTTTTCACTCGTGGAGTGGTGCCGAAGGGCGTCACATCGCCTTCCGGCGACACCAGGGTGATCGGGTCTCCCAGGGCAAGCCCGAGGCTTTGCGCCATGCGCGTGCCGATCGCCAGCCCATCGCCCCCATCGAAGCCCTCCAGCGTCCCCTGTCGGATGTTTCGCGAAACGAGTTCCACCTTGGCGAGATCCTCGCCTCGAATGCCACGCACGAGCGCGCCCGTGCCGGCACCGACTGTGCCGGATGCGAGGACCTGGCCCTCCACGAGCGGCAGGGCATACCGCACCCCGCCGACACCTTCGATGCGGCGGGCAACCTCCGCATAATCATCGAGCGGCCGATCGATCGGCTGCATGATGATGTGGCCGTTGATCCCGAGGATGCGCGTCAGCAGTTCGGTGCGAAACCCATTCATCACCGCCATGACGATGATGAGCGTGGCAACGCCCAGCATGATCCCGGCAAAGGAAAAGGACGCGATCACGGAGATGAAGGCTTCCTTACGGCGGGCCCGGAGGTATCGCCACGCCACCATCCTCTCAAAGACCGAGAATGGCCCGGCGCCTGCTGGCTCCAAGGTCTGTCCAGGCACTGGCGCAGCCGCGGTCAAGCCTTCTTCCCCAGCGCAGCTTTGAGATCGGTGATCGTCTTCACGTCGCGCTCGCCGGTCGCGCGCCGCTTGACCTCCACCGCACCTTCGGCCACGCCGCGGGGGCCTACGATCACCTGCCAGGGAATGCCAATCAGGTCCGCAGTGGCGAACTTTCCGCCCGCGCGCTGGTCGGTGTCGTCATAAAGCACGTCGAGACCGGCCGCCTCATGCGCGGCGTAAAGATCTTCGCAGACGCGGTCGCATTCGGCGTCGCCGGCCTTCATGTTGATGATCACGACGTCGAAGGGCGCAACCGCTTCCGGCCAGATGATGCCGTTGTCGTCGTGGCTGGCTTCGATGATCGCTGCAATCAGCCGCGACGGACCGATGCCGTACGATCCCATGGAAACGAAATGATCCTTGCCGTCCGGGCCTTGAACCTTGGCCCCCAGGGGCTTCGAGTACTTCTCACCGAAGTGGAAGATGTGGCCGACCTCAATGCCCCGTGCGGCAACCTGGCTGTCGGTCGGCACTTCGTTCCACGCGGCCTCGTCATGCATCTCATCGGTAGCGGCGTAAGGCGTCGTCCAATGCTGGACGATATTCGCAATCGCCGCATCGTCGGTGAAGTCGGTGTCCGCACCGGGAACAGCCATGGTGAGATAGTCGCGGTGGCAGAAAACCCCGCTTTCACCCGTATCGGCCAGGATAATGAACTCGTGGCTCAGATCCCCGCCAATCGGGCCCGTATCGGCCTTCATGGGAATCGCCTTCATGCCCACGCGCTCGAAGGTGCGCAGATAAGACACGAACATGCGGTAATAGGCAGCTTTCGCGCCTTCGAAGTCAATGTCGAAAGAATAAGCGTCCTTCATCAGGAACTCGCGTGACCGCATCACACCGAAGCGTGGCCGCACCTCGTCGCGGTACTTCCACTGAATATGGTACAGGTTGAGCGGAAGGTCCTTGTAGGATTTCACATAGGTCCGGAAGATGTCCGTCACCATCTCCTCGTTCGTCGGACCATAAAGCATGTCGCGCTCATGACGGTCTTTGATGCGCAGCATCTCCTTGCCATAAGCATCATAACGGCCGCTTTCACGCCAAAGATCGGCCGACTGGATCGTCGGCATCATGATCTCAAGCGCACCGGCCCGGTTCTGCTCCTCGCGGATGATCTGGCAAACCTTGTCCAGCACCTTCTTGCCCAGCGGCAGCCAGGAGAAGCTGCCCTGCCCCTGTTGGCGGATCATCCCAGCCCGCAGCATGAGGCGATGCGACACGATCTCCGCCTCGCGCGGCGTTTCCTTGAGGATGGGCAGGAAATAGCGCGATAGCCGCATTGTCAGAGTCCACGGGATGATTGGGCAACCGGAATCGGCTGCTTTGAGAGCGAGAATGGTCGCGCTTCATAGCCATTTCACGGCAAATTGGAAACCCGGCCCCGCGAGCGACGCTTCCGCGCTCGAGGCCCTGTCGCTGCCATGGATTTGTGCAGCGCAGCACAAGAAGTGGGCGTTGCGGCCAAGATTCCTCGTGACAACTATGTGTCACCACGTTAAGGTTTTTGAACAACAAAGAGAATGAAGAAACAAAATCGGTCATTCTCTGGCGCGGTCAAGTCTTGGGAGGATGCGATCTAGGCGCGGTTACTCGCTGCCGCCCAATTGGGTTAATGATCGGACGCGTATCTTAAAAGCAAGGCTTCGGCCTTGCTTTTTTTTCGTCTTCTGTTGCGTGGTTTAGTTCAGGCCGCCAGTTCTGCCGGTACAAAGAGCGGCAAGTCGCGGAAACTGTAGCCCATAACCTGCGTGCCCCAATAGTAGATGGCGATGAGCGCGCTCGTGACGAGGGTGGTCCAGAGGATCGCTCGCGCCATGTGAGGGCCGCGCGGCGCACTGGCTGTGGTGCCCAAGGTCACGTCTCCATCGTCGTCTTGCGTGCGCAAGCCGAACGGCAACACGGCGAAGAGCACGAGCCACCACAGAACGAAGTAAATGGCGATAAAGGAAATCCAGCCCATCATACTTGTTCGAGCTCGACCAGAGTGCCTTGGAAGTCCTTGGGATGCAGAAAGAGCACGGGCTTGCCGTGCGCGCCGATCTTAGGCTCGCCGTCTCCCAAGATGCGTGTGCCGGCTGCCTTCAGCTGGTCACGCGTCGCAAGGATGTCATCGACCTCGTAACAGACATGATGCATACCGCCGGCAGGGTTCTTGACCAAGAACCCTGCGATCGTGGAGTCGGCGCCGAGCGGTTCGAGGAGCTCGATCTTGGTGTTGCCAAGTTCGATGAACACAACGGTTACGCCATGGTCTGGCAAGGCTTGTGGCTCCGTCACGCGAGCCCCGAGCGTGTTCCGGTAAACCGCGACCGCGGCCGCAAGATCGGGAACCGCAATGGCCACATGGTTCAATCGACCGAGCATGCTGGCTCTCCTTTCAACCGGGCATCAGCGCGTGACGAAGACAGTCACGAGCGGCTTCTTGCCCCAGACTTCGTTGGCCGCCGATCGGACGGCGCGTCGGACGGCTTCTGATACCAAATCCAGATCCTTGCGCCGCTGCCGCGGGATACTGTCGAAGGCGCCAACTGCCGCGTCCAACAACATTTCCTCGAAATCTTCCCCCCGGTCATCGCTTTCGGGAAGGCCAATCGCAACAAGATCAGGATCGCCGGAAAGCTCGTAGCGTTCGTCAAGCACCACGTTGAGTGCGACATGACCGGCAAAGGACAGCTTGCGGCGATCACGAACACCGGTCTCGGCCTCGCCGCCGATTAACCGCCCATCCTTCATCAAGCGCCCGACCGGCACCTGGTCGATCACGATTGCGTCGCCCGGAGCGAGCCGCACAAGATCGCCGTTTCGCACGCGCGGAACCTCCGGCACACCGCAGTCACGCGCCAGATTGGCGTGGGCTGAAAGATGCGCCGCTTCCCCGTGCACGGGAATGGCGATGCGTGGCTTCACCCAGTCATACATCTTGCGCAGCTCGTTGCGCCGGGGATGGCCCGACACATGGACGAGCGCATCGCCATCACCATCCTCGATGATCCGAATGCCCTGGTCAATCAAGAGGTTCTTTGTTTCCAGGATCGCCTTTTCATTCCCTGGAATGCTTCGCGACGAATAAATGACGATGTCGCCCGGCGACAGAGCGACATTACGGAATTCGTCACGCGCGAGCTTGGCCAGCGCGGCGCGCGGCTCGCCCTGGCTGCCGGTGCACAGGATCACAACCTTGTCGCGCGGGATGTAGCCAAAGTCGTCTTCGCCGATGAAAGGAGGCAGTCCTTCGAGGTAGCCGAGTTCCCCCGCCACATCGATTACGCGCTTCAGCGAGCGCCCGAGAACCAGCACCTGGCGATCCGTTGCCAGGGCGGCTTCTGCGATTGACTTGATACGACCGACGTTGGACGAGAACGTGGTCACAGCGACGCGTCCCGGTGCGTCCGCGATGACTTTGCGGATCCCCTCCCCCACCTCTTCCTCGGAAGGCGATTCGCCTTCCCGCAGCGCATTGGTGGAATCGCAGACAAGCGCCAGCACGCCCTCCTCACCCAGAGCGCGGAAGCGGTTCTCGTTGATCAGCGGCGGCAGGGTGGGCGCCGGATCGATCTTCCAGTCACCCGTGTGGATCAGCGTGCCCAGGGGTGTGGTGATGGCCAGCGAGACCGGCTCAGGAATGGAGTGAGTGACCGCAATCGCCTCAATGCTGAAAGGCCCAACCTGGAACGTCGATCCCGCCTTGTAGATCTCAACCGGGATCTTCAACGCCTTGGCTTCCGCCGCGCGTTTGGCTTCAAGCAAGCCGGCGCTGAACGGCGTCATCCAGACGGGCGCCTTCAGCCTTGGCCAAAGATCCAACAGCGCTCCATAGTGATCCTCATGAGCGTGCGTAATCACGATGCCGCGCAGGGTCTTCACCTGCGCTTCGATAAAGCGGATGTCCGGCAGCACGAGGTCGACACCTGGCAGGTCGGGGCCGGGAAACGTCACCCCAACATCCACCACGATCCATTCCCGCGCAGTTGGGGGACCGAGCCCATAAAGCGCGAAGTTCATGCCGATTTCGCCCACGCCGCCGAGGGGGACGAAAACCAGTTCGGCGTTGTTGTTATCTGCCAATCTTGTTCCTTTACGAGGCCGCTGCGGATGCAACGGCTCCAAAATGCACGTCACCGGCTGCGATGCTGGTCCTGCTGCCATCGGGCAGGCGGATCACGAACCGGCAATCTTCATCGATTGTTTCGAAGTGGCCGCGCAGAACCTTTTCGTCAAGGCGCACGGCCACCTCGCCGCCTAATCCAGCCGCCCGTTGCAGCCAGCGATCCCGGATCCGGCCTAGGCCACGCCCATTGTCCCAGTCCCGGCTGTTGCGAGCCCAAGCCCCGCTGAGCGCAAGGAACACGTCTTCTGCGCTCGCCTCCACGGCCAACGCCCGCAGCGACGTGGCGGGATAAGGTGTGTTATCCGGATGTGCCAGCACATTGACCCCGATCCCGACGGCGACTGCAAATCGGCCGTCCGGCAACACGCTCGATTCCAGGCCGATGCCCGAAAGCTTGCCGCCCTCGCCCAGCACGTCATTCGGCCATTTAAGAGCGAAGCGCGTGCCGCCGCCGTCACTGCCCCCATCGGCCGCAATCTCAACGCCCGCGTCCGGCGCGATCTCGGCCAGGGCGTCAACAAGGGAAAGGCCTGCTACAAAACCAAGGGTCGCAGCGAGCTTCGGTTCGAAGCGCGCCACCACCAGCAGCGTCGCCGCAAGGTTCCCCGCAGGGGTTTCCCAAACACGCCCGCGGCGACCACGTCCGCTTTCCTGCTTCAGCGCGCAGATCCAGAGATTTCCCGGATCCCCGCTCGCGGCCCGCTCCAGCGCCATCTTGTTCGTTGAGCCGACCATATGGTGGCCTTCCAAACGAAAGCCACCTGCCTCGGCTTCCGGAGCGAGTGCGAAGCGCGTCATATCTAGAAGAAGGAAGCAGCCGCAGCCTGCGCCATGGTTCCGAGCGGCCCACCGATCAACACGTAGAACAGCGTGAACGCAGCCGTCACACCAAGCACCAGGCGCAACTCGCCGGCAACGGGCACGAAGCCTGTGGTGGGCTCGTCGAACCACATGATCTTGATGAGACGAAGGTAGTAGAACGCGCCAACCACGGAAGCAAGCACACCGATCACGGACAGGGCGTAAAGCCCGGCATCGATGGCCGCCAGGAACACGTACCACTTGGCCCAGAAACCGGCGAGCGGCGGAATGCCGGCAAGCGAGAACATCATGATGGTAAGCACCAGCGCCATCATCGGGTGCGTGGTGGAAAGCCCCGCGAGATCGTCGATCTGCTCGGCGTTCCCTTCCTTGCGGCGCATCGCAAGAATCACCGCAAAGGTGCCGAGGGTCATCGCGAGGTAGATCGCCATGTAAAGCACGACGCCGCGCACGCCTTCCTGCGAATTCGCTGCAAGCCCCACCAGGGCAAAGCCCATATGGCCGATCGACGAATAGGCCATGAGGCGCTTGATGTTGCGCTGGCCAATTGCGGCAAACGAACCGAGCAGCATAGACGCAATGGAAATGAAGACGATGATCTGCTGCCAATCCAACGAGATTGGCGCGAACGCTTCCATCGTGACGCGCACGGTCAGCGCCATGGCAGCCATCTTCGGCGCTGCGGCCATGAAGGCGGTGATCGGCGTCGGAGCACCCTCATAAACGTCCGGCGTCCACATATGGAACGGCACGGCCGAAATCTTGAAGGCGAGACCCGCAAGTACGAAAACAAGGCCGAAAACAAGGCCGAGCTGCCGCTCAGCACCAAGGAGAAGCGACGCGATCGCCTGGAAATTGGTGTGGCCAGTGTAACCGTAGACCAGAGAAATTCCGTAAAGCAGCATGCCTGAAGACAAGGCGCCGAGCACAAAATACTTCAGGCCTGCCTCGGTGGAACGCAGGCTGTCGCGGTTAAAAGCGGCGAGCACATAGATCGCCAACGATTGAAGCTCCAGGCCGAGGTAAAGCCCGAGCATGTCGTTTGCCGCAATCATCAGCATCATGCCGAGCGAGCAAAGCACGATCAGAACGGGGAACTCGAACTTGTCAAAGCGCTCGTCCTTGGCAAAGCCCACGGACATGATCAGCGTCGCCGCCGATCCGATCAAAGCCAGGCTTTTCATGAAGCGGCCGAACGGGTCCAGCACGAACGCGCCGCCGAAAGCCAGCCCGTTCTCACCGTAGACCCACATCCAAAGCAGGGCCGCCAGCAGCACCGCGACTGCCAGGCCGGTGACGAGGCGGTTCGCCGCCGCGCCCGCAAAGGTGCCGACCATGAGCAGGACCAGCGCCCCGACCGCGAGGATCAGTTCCGGTCCGAGCAGCTGCAGGCTGGTTGAGAATGCCGGGATCATGGCGTCAGCCGTCCTTACTTGGCGAGCGCCGCGGTATCAGCCGCGCCGGTCGCCTGTGAAACATGCGCGATCAGGGCATCCACCGATGCCGTTGTCGCGTCGAAAACGGGGGCCGGATACACGCCGAAGAAGATCGTCAGCACCACCAGCGGGTAGATCACCACCTTCTCACGCGTCGAAAGGTCGAGCATCGACTTAAGGCTTTCCTTGGTCAACGCCCCGAAGATGATCCGGCGATACAGCCAAAGTGCATAAGCGGCTGACAGGATCACGCCCGTTGCCGCAAAGAAGGCAACCCAGGTGTTGGCGCGGAATGCACCCATCATGGTCAGGAACTCGCCAACGAATCCGCTGGTGCCTGGCAGGCCGACATTGCCCATGGTGAAGATCAGAAACACCACGGCATAGCGCGGCATGTTGTGGACCAGGCCACCGTAGGCTGCGATCTCACGCGTATGCAGCCGGTCGTAGACGACGCCGACGCACAGGAAGAGCGCGCCTGAGATCAGGCCATGCGACAGCATCTGGAAGATCGCGCCCTGCACGCCCTCGGCGTTCATGGCAAAGATGCCCATGGTCACGAAGCCCATGTGGGCAACGGAAGAATAGGCGATCAGCTTCTTCATGTCCTCCTGCATCAGCGCCACCAGCGAGGTGTAGATGATGGCCACCACGGACAGCGTGAACACGAGCGGCGCAAACATCTCGGACGCCTCCGGAAACATCGGCAAGGAGAAGCGCAGGAAGCCGTAGCCGCCCATCTTAAGGAGAATGCCAGCCAGGATTACCGAACCCGCAGTCGGCGCTTCCACGTGTGCATCCGGGAGCCAGGTGTGCACCGGCCACATCGGCATCTTCACGGCGAACGAGGCAAAGAAGGCGAGCCACAACCAGACCTGCATGTTGCCGGGGAAGTCGTACTCCATCAGCGTCGGAATATCGGTTGTTCCGGCCTGCCAGAACATCGCCATCATCGCGAGCAGCATCAGAACAGAGCCGAGCAAGGTGTAAAGGAAGAACTTGAAGCTCGCGTAGACACGACGCTTGCCGCCCCACACGCCGATGATGATGAACATCGGGATCAGGCTCGCTTCAAAGAAGGTGTAGAACAAGACGATATCGAGGGCGCAAAACACGCCGATCATCAGCGTTTCCAGGATCAGAAACGCGATCATGTATTCCTTGACGCGCTTTTCCACCGACACCCAGGAAGCCAGGATGCAGAGCGGCATCAGGAAAGTTGTTAGGATCACGAACAGCATCGAAATGCCGTCCACGCCCATGTGATACGAGATGCCGGAGTCCAGCCACGGCGTCTTCTCGATCATCTGGAAGCCGGCCTGCCGGTTGTCGAAGGCCACCCAGATCAGAAGCGACAGGACGAACGTGAAGACCGTCGTCAGCAACGCGACGTTGCGAATGTTGCGCCGCGCCGCAGGACCATCTTCCCGGATCAGGAAGATCAACAGCGCACCGACCAGCGGCAGGAACGTGACCGTGGAAAGAATTGGCCAGTCAGTCATCAGAAGGTGTTCCCGAGCATCATCCAGGTGACCAGCGCGGCAACGCCGATCAGCATGACGAAGGCATAGTGGTAGAGGTAGCCGGTCTGCAGCCGCACGACCCCACGCGTCACGTCAGCGACGCGTGCGGCGATTCCGTCAGGTCCGAGCCCGTCGATCACGCGACCGTCGCCTTGTTTCCACAGGAAGTGGCCAAGGCGCATTGCGGGGCGCACGAACAGAAAGTCGTAGAGTTCGTCAAAATACCACTTATTGAGCAGGAACTTGTACAAGCCCTGATGCTGTGCGGCGAGCCGCTGCGGCGTTTCCGGCGACCGGATATAGAACTGGTAGGCGAGCGCAAAGCCGATGACCATCGCAACAAGCGGGGAAAGCTTCACCCACAGCGGCACATGGTGGAAATGATCGAGGATCTCGTTTTCGGGCAGCGTGAACAACGCACCCTTCCAGAACTCGTTGTATTCCTCGATGTGGCCGATGAAGAAGTCGTGGAAGATGACGCCGGCAAACAGGGCACCGGCGGCCAGGATGTAGAGTGGCACAAGCATCACAGGCGGAGACTCATGCACATGATGCATGACATCGGCCGATGCCCGCGGCGTCCCGTGGAAAGTCATGAAAATGAGGCGCCACGAGTAGAAGCTGGTGAACACTGCAGCCAAAACCAGGAGGACAAAGGCGTAGCCCGCCATCGGGTTATGTGCGGCAAACGCACCTTCGATGATGGCATCCTTGGAGAAGAAGCCGGCGGTGCCGAGAATTGTTGTGGGAATGCCGACACCGGTGAGCGCAATCGTCCCGATCACCATCATCCAGTAGGTGGTCGGTATCAGCTTCCTGAGACCGCCCATCTTTCGCATGTCCTGCTCGTCCGAAACGGCGTGGATCACCGAACCGGAGCCGAGGAAGAGCAGCGCCTTGAAGAAAGCATGCGTGAACAGGTGGAAGATGGCAGCGCTGTAGAAGCCCGTGCCGAGCGCCACGAACATGTAGCCAAGCTGCGAGCAGGTCGAATACGCAATCACGCGCTTGATGTCGTTCTGGACGAGCCCAACCGTGGCCGCAAAGATCGCGGTGGTCGCACCGATAAAGGTGACGAAGGTCAGAGCGGTATGGCTGTGCTCAAAAATGGGCGACAAGCGAGCCAGCATGAACACGCCGGCCGTCACCATGGTGGCGGCATGGATCAGCGCGGAAACAGGTGTCGGACCTTCCATGGCGTCCGGAAGCCAGGTGTGGAGCGGCACCTGGGCCGACTTGCCCATGGCGCCCATGAAGAGCAGCAGGCAGACCACGGTAAGCGCGGCCTGGTTCGACAAGGCATAGCCGAGGAAGTTGAGCGCCACCACACTGCCAACTGCGGCCTCTGCGCCTTCCGCCGGAATGAAGGTCGCGGCATTGGCGAAGATCGTGTCGAAGTTGACCGAGCCGAACAGCACGAACACGCCGAAGATGCCGAGCGCAAAGCCGAAGTCGCCAACGCGGTTGACGATGAAGGCTTTCATGGCCGCCGCGCTGGCTGACGGCTTCTTGTACCAGAAACCGATCAGAAGATAGGAGGCGAGACCCACACCTTCCCAACCGAAGAACATCTGGATCAGGTTGTCGGAGGTCACCAGCATCAGCATGGCGAAGGTGAAAAGCGAGAGGTAGGCGAAGAAGCGCGGCCGGTGCGGATCGTGATGCATATAGCCGATGGAATACACATGCACGAGCGCCGACACGGTGTTCACCACGATCAGCATCACGGCCGTGAGAGTGTCGATGCGAAGCGACCACGCCACGTCGACACCACCAACCTGGATCCAACGGAGAATGGGTACGGTGAATGGCTCGCCGTGACCGAGCGCAACGGAGAAGAATGCAATCCACGACAGAACAGCTGAAACGATCAGCAGCCCGGTGGTAACATATTCCGAAGCTTTCGCACCAATGGAGCGGCCAAACAGGCCGGCGACCAGGAAGCCGATGAGGGGAAGAAAAACAATGGCCTGATACATGGCGCCGCCTCAGCCCCTCATCGAATTCACGTCTTCAACCGCGATAGACCCGCGGTTGCGGTAGAAGACCACCAGGATTGCCAGTCCAATCGCTGCTTCTGCAGCGGCCACGGTCAACACGAACAGCGCGAACACCTGGCCCACGAGATCGCCAAGGACGCTCGAAAACGCCACGAAGTTGATGTTCACGGCAAGCAGGATCAGTTCAACCGACATCAGGATGACGATGATGTTCTTCCGGTTGAGGAAGATGCCAAAAACGCCAAGCGTGAAGAGAACGGCAGAAACGGTGAGGAAATGGGAGATGCCGACTTCCATGATCAGATCCCCTCGCCCGTCTTGACCTTCTTGATTTCCATCGCGGTTGCCGGCGTCCGAGCAACCTGCGCGGAGATCGACTGACGGCGCACATTCGGCTTGTGGCGGAGCGTCAGCACGATGGCGCCGATCATGGCCACCAGCAGAATCAGCCCGGAAATCTGGAAAAAGTGCACGTAGTTGGTGTACAAGATATCGCCCAAGGCAGCCGTGTTGGATCGCACCGCCATGTCAGGCGTTGGCATAGGCACCGTTTGAGCGAGTTCCGGCGAGAACACATAGCCACCAGCCACGATCACGAGCTCGGCTGCCAGGATGATGCCCACCAGCGCGCCAATCGGCGCATATTGCAGGGCGCCGGTTTTCAGCGCCGCGAAGTCGACGTCGAGCATCATCACCACGAACAGGAACAAGACCGCCACGGCGCCGACATAAACCACCAGCAGGATCATCGCCAGAAACTCGGCCCCGGATAGGAGGAACAAGCCGGCCGCGTTGAAGAAGGTGAGGATGAGGTACAACACCGAATGCACGGGGTTCCTCGCCGCGATCACCATGAAGGCGGCCGCAACAGCGACAAAGGCGAAGAGATAAAAGAAAGCCGCCTCAATACCGGTCAGCATGGGTGTCCTCGGTTCTCGGGTCCGCGACAGTCAAATCGCGGCAAGCCAGCCTTCTGCCTCTTCAGGCAGATGCCGGCTCTCTTAATTGGCAGACCGCGAAAGCGAAAGATGCAATTGCGGAAGGTTGTGCGATCCGGCGCGAGCGCCGGCATCTGTGATCAGCGATAAGCGGCGTCCAGCGCGATGTTGCGGGCGATTTCACGCTCCCAGCGGTCGCCATTCGCCAGCAGTTTTTCCTTGTCGTAATAGAGTTCTTCGCGCGTTTCGGTGGAGAACTCGAAGTTGGGACCTTCCACGATCGCATCCACCGGACAGGCTTCCTGACAAAAGCCGCAGTAGATGCACTTCACCATGTCGATGTCATAACGCACGGTCCGGCGCGTTCCGTCGTTGCGGCGCGGTCCGGCCTCGATCGTGATCGCCTGAGCCGGACACACGGCCTCGCACAGCTTGCAGGCAATGCAGCGTTCTTCACCATTGGGGTAACGACGCAAGGCATGTTCGCCACGGAAGCGAGGGCTCTGCGGCCCCTTCTCGTGTGGGTAGTTGACGGTTTCCTTTGGCGCAAAGAACTGCCGCATGGACAGCGCAAACGCCTTGGCGAACTCGATCAGCAGCAGCGATTTGGCCGCTTGAGCAAAGGAAGACATCTTCAATCTCCGAAGATGGCGGGCGCGATGAACCAGCCCGCGACAGGAAGAACAATCAACTGCACCAGCGCACTGACGCGCAGCGCTCTCCGGGTGTCGTCAAATTCCACACGGCGGCCGAGCGCCACGCTGAAGGTGGCAAAGCCGAGCGCGATAAGCAGTCCGACGATGGCACCGATCGCCGCCACCGACATCACGCGAACCCCGTGATCTTGAGGAAGGCGGCGGTGATCACGACCATGGCCAGCGAAATCGGCAGAAACACCTTCCAGCCGAGGCGCATCAACTGGTCGTAGCGGTAGCGCGGCACGAAAGCCTTCACCATGGCGAACATGAAGAACACGAGGCAAAGCTTCAGCACGAACCAGATGACGCCCGGAACCCAGGTGAAGGGAACGAAGTTGAACGGCGGCAGCCACCCGCCCAGGAAGAGGATGGTGGTGAGCGCGCACATCAGCACGATCGCCACATACTCTCCGAGGAAGAAAAGAAGGAACGGCGTCGACGAGTACTCGATCATGTGACCGGCAACGAGTTCCGACTCGGCTTCCACGAGGTCGAAGGGCGGCCGGTTCGTTTCTGCCAGGGCGGAAATGAAGAAGATGACGAACATGGGGAACAAGGCCAACCAGTTCCAGTCGAGGAACGTGTTTGGCAGCCCGAGCAGTGTGCCGAGACCGGTGTATTGCGAAAGAACGATGTCCGTCAGATTGAGCGATCCAACGGTCAGCAGGACGGTGACGATCACGAAGCCGATGGAGACTTCATAGGACACCATCTGCGCCGCGGAGCGCAGCGCGCCAAGGAAGGGGTACTTCGAATTCGAAGCCCAGCCGCCCATGATCACGCCATACACTTCGAGCGAGGTGATGGCGAAGATGTAAAGGACGCCCACATTGATGGAGGCGATTGCCCAGCCTTCGCTCACCGGAATCACCGCCCAGGCTGCGATTGCAAGCACCGCCGACACAAGAGGTGCCAAAAGAAACACCGCCTTGTTGGCGCCGGACGGAATGACCGGCTCCTTGAAAACGAATTTCAGAAGGTCGGCAAAGGCTTGCAGCGTGCCCCATGGGCCGACCACGTTCGGCCCACGCCGCAGCTGCACGGCAGCCCAGATCTTGCGGTCGGCGTAGAGCAGGTAGGCCACGCCCACCAGCAAAATGACAATCAGCACCACGGATTGAAACAGGATGACGAGCGGCGGCCAAACGTAAAGCCAGAAGAACGAGGTTTCCATCGCCATCTCTTATTCCGCCGCCTGCTTGAAGCCGCTTTGGGCGAGCGAGGAACACTCGGCCATCACCGCGGATGCACGGGCGATCGGGTTTGTCAGGTAGAAGTCCTTGATCGGAGAAACGAAAGTGCCTCGCTCCATCGTGCCGGCAACATCCGCAAGCCGCGCCAATCCGGAAAAATCGCCAACAGCGATTTCGTCGATCTCGGCCAAATGGGGGAACTCGGCAAACAGTTTGCCGCGCAGTTGCTGGAGCGAGTCGAACGGCAGGCGCTTGCCCAAGACTTCCGACAACGCGCGCAGGATCGCCCAGTCTTCGCGTGCTTCACCCGGTGCGAAACCGGCGCGGTTCGCAAGCTGCACGCGTCCTTCCGTGTTCACGAAGAGGCCCGACTTCTCCGCATAGGTCGCACCGGGCAAGATGACGTCAGCGCGATGCGCACCGGCGTCGCCATGGCTCCCGATGTAAACGGTGAAGGTGCTGGGACCGATCTGGCTCATGTCCAGTTCGTCGGCGCCAAGGAGGAACAACACGTCGAGCGCACCGCCCATCATGCCGGCAACCGGCTTGCCGCCCTCGCCTGGCACGAAGCCGACGTCGAGACCGCCGACGCGCGAGGCAGCCGTGTGAAGCACGGCAAAGCCGTTCCACCCCTCACCCACTGCGCCAACACTCTGTGCAAGCTTTGCCGCGGCGGAAAGAACTGCGGCACCATCGCCGCGCGAAAGCGCGCCCTGTCCGACGATGATCAGCGGCCGTTCCGCCTTCTTCAGGGTATCAAGGAAGTCGAGCTTGCCTTCGGAAAGTTGCGTTAGCGTGTCCGCTCCAGCACCGAGTGCCGAATAATCGTAGCGGAGGTCGCCTGCATCTCCGATGACGCCGATCGGCATGTCGGTGAGGCGCCAGCGCTTGCGAATGCGGGCATTCAGCACCGAGGCCTCCCAACGTGGGTTGGCGCCGATGATCAGCACCGCGTCCGCTTGTTCGATGCCAAAGATGCTGGGATTGAAGATATAGCTGCTGCGACCGAAGGAAGGATCCAGCGCAGCGCCATCCTGGCGGCAATCGATGTTTGCCGAGCCAAGCGATGCCATTAGCCCCTTCAGCGCATACATTTCCTCGACGGTCGCAAGATCGCCTGCGATTGCGCCGATCCGGTCGCCCGTCTTGCCACTCACCGCTGCCTTGATTGCGCTGAACGCGTCACCCCAGCTCGCCGGCTGAAGTCGACCGTTGCGCCGGATATAGGGCCGATCGAGGCGCTGCGTGCGCAGGCCATCCCAAACGAAGCGCGTCTTGTCGGAGATCCACTCCTCGTTCACGTAGTCGTTGACCCGCGGCATGATCCGCATCACTTCGCGACCGCGGGTGTCGATCCGGATTGCCGAACCCACGGCATCCATCACATCGATCGATTCCGTCTTCGAAAGCTCCCAAGGCCGCGCCTGGAACGCATAGGGCCGCGACGTCAGCGCGCCGACAGGGCACAAATCGATCACATTGCCCTGGAGCTCCGATGTCATCGCCTGCTCGAGATAGGTGGTAATCTCGGCGTCTTCGCCGCGGCCGATCAGGCCGAGTTCGGAGATGCCTGCGACCTCCGTCGTGAAGCGAACGCAGCGCGTGCAATGAATGCAGCGCGTCATGATCGTCTTCACGAGCGGGCCGATATACTTGTCTTCAACGGCGCGCTTGTTTTCGCTGTAGCGGGAAGCGTCCATGCCGAACGCCATCGCCTGGTCCTGCAGGTCGCATTCGCCGCCTTGGTCGCAGATCGGGCAATCCAGCGGATGGTTGATCAGCAGGAACTCCATCACGCCTTCGCGGGCCTTCTTGACCATCGGCGTGTTGGTGAACATCTCCGGCAGCTCACCATTCGGGCCGGGACGCAGATCGCGCACGCCCATGGCGCAGGACGCCTGCGGCTTCGGCGGTCCACCCTTCACTTCAACCAGGCACATCCGGCAGTTGCCGGCGATCGACAGCCGCTCGTGGAAACAAAAGCGCGGCACTTCGGCCCCGGCCTCCTCCGCCGCCTGCAGCAGCGTGTAGTGGTCGGGTACCTCGATCTCTTTCCCGTCGACCTTCAGCTTCGCCATGTTCTACCAGTTCCTTGCAGCCGCTCCGTCGGAGCTGCTCAACTCATCCATCGCCTGCTTTCGCAAGCTACTCCGCGGCAACCAGCACCGGCTCGACCCGATGCGCGTTATAGGAGAACTCGTCGATGCGGCGCTCGATCTCAGGCCGGAAATTCCGGATCAGGCCTTGGATCGGCCATGCAGCGGCGTCACCCAGCGCGCAGATCGTATGACCTTCCACCTGCTTCGTAACATCCAGCAGCATGTCGATTTCCCGCTTCTGCGCTTCGCCGCGCACAAGACGCTCCATCACGCGCCACATCCAGCCGGTGCCTTCGCGGCAGGGCGTGCACTGGCCGCAGCTTTCATGCTTGAAGAAGTAGGACAGGCGCGCAATTGCCTTCACGATGTCGGTCGACTTGTCCATGACAATCACGGCCGCCGTTCCGAACGAAGACTTGCGTTCGCGCAGGCCATCGAAGTCCATTGGGCAGTCGATGATGTCCTCGGCCTTGACGACCGGGCAGGATGCGCCGCCGGGAATCACGGCAAGCAGGTTGTCCCAGCCGCCGCGTACGCCGCCGCCATGCTTTTCCACCAACTCACGGAACGTGATGCCCATCGCTTCTTCAACGGTGCAGGGCGTGTTGACGTGCCCAACCAGCATGAACAGCTTCGTGCCGACATTGTTCGGGCGCCCGATGGACGAGAACCAGCCTGCGCCGCGACGCAGGATCGTCGGCGCAACGGCGATTGATTCCACGTTGTTGACCGTAGTGGGCGCCCCGTAAAGGCCCATATTGGCTGGGAACGGCGGCTTCAGGCGTGGCTGGCCCTTCTTGCCCTCAAGGCTCTCGAGCAGTGCGGTTTCCTCGCCGCAGATATAAGCGCCCGCGCCGTGGTGGACGTAGATCTCGAAGTCGTAGCCGTTCTTGTTGCCGCGGCCGATCAGGTTCGCAGCATAGGCCTCGTCGATCGCCCGCTGCAGCGCTTCGCGCTCGCGGATGAACTCACCCCGGACGTAGATGTAAGCCGCGGTCGCTCCCATGGCGAAACCGGCAATCAGGCAGCCTTCAACCAGAGTGTGCGGATCATGGCGCAGGATCTCGCGATCCTTGCAGGTCCCCGGCTCCGACTCATCGGCGTTCACCACGAGATAGGCCGGCATGCCCTTGGTGTCCTTCGGCATGAAGGACCATTTCAGGCCGGTTGGGAAGCCAGCGCCACCGCGGCCGCGCAGGCCCGAGGCCTTCATCTCGTTGATGATCCAGTCCCGGCCCTTGGCGATGATCTCGTCCGTGCCATCCCACAGGCCACGATCCATAGCGCCTCGAAGGGAGCGGTCGAAGCGGCCGTAGATGTTCGTGAAGATGCGATCCTTGTCCTGAAGCATCAGTTCGCCTCACCACCTTGCGTGCCGGTGTTCGTTCCGCGTGCCGTTTCATCCGATCCGTCGGCAGTTCGGCCCGCGGTATCCTTGCCCGCGCTCTGGATGCCGGGTTCACCGGCACCGGTTGCCGGCCCTTTTCCATCCGCACCCACGGGCTCACCCTTCATCAGTTCGGGTGCCTTCATGTCAGCCGATCCCTCAGGTGACTTCGGTCCGCTCTTGCGTTGATCGCTGTCGCCTTCAACACTCGGCTCGGCTTTGTTAGCTTGCGCCTCGTTGACCGCCGGTGCCTTAACGCTTTCAGCGCGCTCAACGGCGGGGTCGGTCTTGACCGGTGAAGGCGATTTGATCGCCGGGTTGGTTTCCTCGGCCGACGTTTTTGGTCGAGCGGCCTCACTCGGTGGTGCCGCTGGGCTGGCCACTGCTGCGGCAGCCGCAGGCTCCGCCGGACGGTCGCGCCAAGCCCTTGCATTCCGCTTGATCGCGTCCTCGTCCAGCAAGGACGTGAAGCCGGTTGCCGGTGCCGAATAATAGCGATCCACCTGTGGACCGGGTTCAACTGAACGACCGGCTTCAAAGGCGTCGATGATTTCTTCCAGCCGCTCGGGCGTCAGGTCTTCATAAGTGTCCTTGAAAACCATCACCATCGGAGCGTTCACGCAAGCGCCGAGGCATTCCACCTCTTCCCACGACAAAGTACCGCTTTCGTTGGTGTGGAACTGCTCGTGATGGATCCTGGAACGGCAAACGTTCATCAGCTCTTCCGCGCCGCGGATCATGCAGGGCGTCGTGCCGCACACCTGGATGTGCGCCTTGGTTCCCATTGGCTTGAGCTGGTACTGCGTATAGAAGGTCGCAACTTCCAGCACGCGGATATACGGCATGGACAGCATGTCGGCGACCGTTTCGATCGCAGCCTTCGATACCCAGCCTTCCTGTTCCTGCGCGCGCATCAGCAGCGGGATCACCGCCGACTGCTGACGACCTTCCGGGTATTTGGCGATCGTGAGATCCGCCCAGGCTGCATTCTCGGCACTGAACGCGAAGCTTGCAGGCTGAACAGTGGCTTCTGCGAGACGACGAACGGACATCAGCGGTCGACCTCACCAAACACGATGTCGAGGGATCCCAAAACGGCGCTGACGTCAGCCAGAAGATGCCCGCGGCACATGAAGTCCATCGCCTGCAAGTGTGCAAAACCAGGAGAGCGGAACTTGCAGCGGTACGGCTTGTTCGTGCCATCGGACACGATATAGACGCCGAACTCACCCTTGGGCGCTTCCACTGCCGCATACACCTCGCCTGCCGGCACCTTGTATCCTTCGGTGTAAAGCTTGAAGTGGTGGATCAGCGCTTCCATCGAGCGTTTCATAGCCGCACGCTTCGGCGGCACGACCTTACCATCGGTGTTCGATACCGGTCCGATGCGATCAGGTCCGAGCAGCTTGTCGACGCACTGGCGCATGATCTTTGCCGACTGGCGCATTTCCTCCATGCGCAGCACGTAGCGGTCGTAGCAGTCGCCATTCTTGCCGATCGGAATGTCGAAATCCATTTCGGCATAGCACTCGTAGGGTTGAGACTTGCGGAGATCCCAGGGAGCGCCCGAGCCGCGGATCATGACACCCGAAAAGCCCATGTTCCATGCATCTTCCAGGGAGATGACGCCGATATCGACGTTGCGCTGCTTGAAGATGCGGTTTTCCGTCAGAAGATCGTCAAGATCCTGAACGGTCTTAAGGAAGCCGTCGATCCAGTTGCCGATGTCTTCGATGACCTGGTCCGGGATGTCCTGGTGCACGCCGCCCGGGCGGAAATAGGCCGCATGCATGCGCGAGCCGGAAATCCGCTCGTAGAACACCATAGTCTTTTCGCGCTCGACGAAGCCCCAAAGCGGCGGCGTCAATGCGCCCACGTCCATGGCCTGGGTCGTGACGTTCAGGAGATGCGACATGATGCGTGACAGTTCCGCGCACAGAACACGGATCAACTGTCCACGACGCGGCACCTCGACGCCCAGCAGGCGCTCCACGGCCAGGCAATAGGCATGCTCCTGGCTCATCGGCGCGCAATAATCGAGCCGATCAAGGTAGGGAAGCCCCTGCAGATAGGTCTTCGTCTCGATCAGCTTCTCGGTGCCGCGATGCAGCAAGCCGATATGCGGGTCGACGCGATCCACCACCTCGCCGTCGAGCTCCAGCACAAGGCGCAGAACGCCGTGCGCAGCCGGGTGCTGCGGTCCGAAATTGATGTTGAAGTTGCGAACGGCGGTTTCAGCCATGTCGTATGCCTTAGTTCACCTTCGCCTTTTCGTCGCCGGGCAGCACGTAATCCGTGCCTTCCCAGGGCGACAGGAAGTCGAAGTTGCGAAATTCCTGCTTCAGTTCCACCGGCTCGTAGATCACCCGCTTCATGGCATCGTCGTAGCGAACTTCAACGAAGCCCGTTACGGGGAAGTCTTTGCGCAGTGGATGGCCTTCGAAGCCATAGTCGGTAAGAATACGACGCAGATCCGGGTTGCCGGAAAACAGGATGCCGAACAGGTCGTACGCTTCCCGTTCATACCAGATCGCCGCCGGAAAGACCTCCCAGATGGATGGGACGAGCATGTCCTCGTCGGCCTGCACCTTGACGCGGATCCGCTGATTCTGGCGTGGCGACAGGAGGTGATACACCACGTCGAAGCGCAGCGGCCGTGCCGGGTAGTCCACGCCGGAAATGTCGAGAAACGAGTAGAACTGGCACTGCGAGTCGCGCTTCAGGAACGCGATCACGTCAACGATCTCCGAAGCGGGAACCGTGATCGTCAGTTCGCCGAAGCGAACGTCCGCCGTTTCAACCGCGCCGCCCAGCTTGTCCTTGAGATAGCCCGCAAGATCGTGGAGAGCTTCGCTCATGATAAAACTGCCTTCCACTTAGCGCTCGATCGTGCCGGTCCGGCGAATCTTCTTTTGCAGCATGAGAATGCCGTAAAGCAGCGCTTCGGCGGTGGGCGGGCAGCCGGGAACGTAGATATCGACCGGCACGATGCGGTCGCATCCGCGCACAACTGAATAAGAGTAGTGGTAGTAGCCGCCGCCGTTCGCGCACGATCCCATGGAGATCACGTAGCGGGGCTCCGGCATCTGGTCGTAGACCTTGCGTAGCGCCGGCGCCATCTTGTTGGTGAGCGTCCCGGCAACGATCATGATGTCCGATTGGCGCGGTGACGCACGCGGCGCGATGCCGAAGCGCTCCGAGTCGTAGCGCGGCATGGAGGTGTGGATCATCTCCACCGCGCAGCATGCCAGGCCGAACGTCATGAACATCAGCGATCCAGACCGGGCCCAGGTGATCAGCGCTTCGGACGAGGTGACAAGGAAACCCTTGTCCGACAGTTCCGAATTGATGTCGTTGAAAAACGGATCACGCGAGCCAACGGGCTCGCCCGTTGATGGATCCAGAATGCCGCGCGGACGCGGCGCAACCAGGGTTCCGGAGGTAGGGCTCAATCCCATTCGAGCGCTCCCTTCTTCCATTCATAGATGAAGCCAATCGTCAGCACGCCCAGGAAAACCATCATCGACCAGAACCCAAACATGCCGATGTCCCCAAAGGACACCGCCCATGGAAAAAGAAAAGCGACCTCGAGATCGAAGATGATGAAAAGGATGGCAACGAGATAGAATCGCACGTCGAACTTCATGCGCGCGTCGTCGAACGCATTGAAGCCGCATTCATAAGCAGAAAGTTTCTCGGGGTCGGGGTTGCGGTAGGCGACAAGGAAGGGGGCAACAGTAAGAGCCACGCCAACCAGAAGCGCCACGCCGAGAAAGATCACAACGGGCAGGTAAGAAAGAAGAAGCGCGTCCATCCAGGAACCTTGGCTAGCCAATCCACCGATATTTAGGTCGCGAGGAGCCCGATTGATAGGGCAGCCGTGATCAAACAGCGCTGGTGCGACATTGCTGCATTGCGGGGGTGACTATCCCTTCAGAAGCCCGGTTGCAAGCCAATAGAGCACGACGTCGCGTCAGCTTTCGCGGGAAAAAGCAGGTGTCACAAGAGCGTGGCGGCGATCACCCAGATTGCTCCCGTGGCGGCGGCAAGGGTGCCCTTCCAACCGCCGACGCGGCCGCTCAAGCGCCAGATGCAGGCGAAAAGGAAGACGTTGTACGGAACAGGCGACAGGAAGATCAGCATCGCCGCCCAATCTTTCGCGTCCAGGCTGAAGGCAACGAGCGAAGCGATGGTGGTGAGCAGGTTGACCGAACTGCCGATCACCAGCGTGTCACGGATCACCAGCCGTCCAAGCCCCACCTGCCCGCGCCAGCGGCTGAGGGCGTAGTCACCCGGCCTGGCCCAAGGAGATCGCCCACCGACATGGCTCCGAGAGGCCACGGAAGGAATCGCGTCCACCACGCCGTTGCCGGACGAGTCAGAGCCTGTGCTTTTCAGATCATCCGACACTTGGTGGTTCGTCCCGGGCCGACGCGGAAGCAGCGAGGCTGAGGCATATTGATCTTCCACCAACAACACCGTTTTCTTCCCGCGATCCTGCATCTAGGGTCGCTCAGCGGCAGCCGCAATATCGCTGCCAACCTGACCCGTTGATTGAACAGGGAGAGAGTTCGCGATGATGATGATCCATGCCGTGTCTCGCCGCCGCTTCCTCGCAGGCTCCTCGCTTCTCCTGGCGTCCGGCGCAATGTTGAAATTCGGGTTCGCGCAAAGCGCGCCCCAGCGCGGAGGTCAACTGATCGTTGCCGCCGATTCGGAACCGCGCAACCTCAATCCGGCGATCGTTGCGTCCAATGGCGTCTTCTTTATTGCCTCCAAGGTGGTGGAACCGCTCGCAGAAGCTTCCTTCGAAGGCCCGGATGGTTTGGCGCCGCGCCTCGCCGTGTCTTGGAGCGGAGCAGACGACGGGCTGAGCGCAACCTTCAAATTGCGGGAGGGCGTAACCTGGCACGACGGAGCACCCTTTACGTCGCAGGACGTCGCTTTTTCGGCAATGAACCTATGGAAGCCGCTTCAAAACCTCGGCCGCACGATCTTCAAGGATCTCGAAGCGGTAGATACCCCTGATGACCTCACCGCCGTCTTCCGCTTTTCTCAACCGACCCCCTTCCAGTTGATTCGAAATGCGCTGCCGGCGGTCACAAGCGTGGTGCCGAAGCATATCTACGAAGAAGGCGATATCGCTTCCAACCCGGCCAACCTCCAGCCCGTGGGTACCGGGCCGTTCAAGTTTGCCGAACATAGACCAGGTGAATACTACCGGCTTGTCCGCAACGATGCTTATTGGGCAGACGACCTGCCGCAGCTGGACGAGATCATCTACCGCGTTCTGGCGGATCGAGCTGCCGCCGCCGGCGCGCTGGAAGCCGAGGAAATCCAGCTGGCCGCCTTCTCTATGGTTCCGCTGGCTGATCTGGCCAGGATCGATCAGGTCGACGACATCGAGATCAAGCCAGAGGGGTACGAGGCCCTCACCTACCAGCTGGTCGTTGAAATCAACCACCGCCGCAGGGAACTGGCCGATCTTCGGGTGCGGCAGGCGATTGCCCATGCGATCGATACGGACTTTGTCGTCAAAACCATCTTCCTCGGCTACGCGTCACCCGCAACCGGTCCGGTGCCCTCAAACGACCCGCAGTTCTACACGCCAGATGTCCCGACCTACCCGTTCGACGTGGCGCGGGCGAACACGCTCCTCGACGAAGCCGGCTATAAGCGGGATGCAAACGGCACGCGCTTTTCACTGAAGCTCCTCCCGGCACCGTACTTCAACGAAACGCGACAGTTCGGGGCTTATCTTCGCCAGGCGCTGGCTTCGGTCGGAATCGATGCCGAGATTGTCAACAACGACGCGGCTGCCCACCAAAAGGCCGTTTATACCGACCATGCCTTTGATCTGGCGGTCGCGCCCCCTGTTTACCGCGGCGATCCCGCGATTTCGACAACGATCCTCGTGCAAAGCGATCTGCCCGCAGGCGTGCCTTTCTCTAATCAGGGTGGCTACAGCAACCCGGAGATGGACGCGCTGATTGCAAAAGCTGCAACCACGCTCGACCCAGGTGAGCGTGTCGCGCTTTACAAGCAGTTCCAGGCTATGGTGAAGGCGGATCTTCCTTTGATCAACGTCGCGGAATGGGGCTTCATCACGGTTGCCCGCTCAAGCGTCCAGAACATAGGCAACACTCCGCGCTGGGCGGTTTCGAACTGGGCCGACACGTGGATCAACACCTGAGCCCAAGGCACAAAAGCCTGTTGCAAGGCGATCGTGCACCATGAACCGCGTGCTCGGCTTGATCGGGCGGCGCTTGCTTGCAAGCATGTTCGTGCTAGGGCTTGTGGTGGTCGGCACCTTCTTCCTGCTTGAAGCGGCACCCGGCGATGCTGTTGATGCCTATGCTGCCGCTCTTGGCGCAGGCGATGCAGGACTGACGGCTGAGTTGCGGGCCCAATGGGGTCTTGATCAGTCGCCATGGGCGCGCTTGCTCGCCTACGGCTACGCCCTGGCACATCTCGACCTTGGCCGATCCCTGATCTTCTCGCGCCCCAACCTCGAGATCATTAGGGAACGCCTCCCCAACACGCTTCTGCTGATGGGGACCGCGACCGCGCTGTCCTTTGGCCTCGGTTCCCTTCTGGGGATCTGGGCAGGGGCAAGGCCGGGGAGTTTTCGCGATCGGCTGCTGTCGATCGGCTCGCTTGCGCTTTACGCCATTCCCGGTTTCTGGCTGGGGCTCGTGCTTCTTGTGGTGTTCGCCATTGAACTCCGCTGGTTGCCGCTGAGCGGCATCGAAACCATTGCATCCGGCAAACAGGGGTTTGCGCGCGGCGCAGATATTGCGCGCCACCTAGTTTTGCCGGTAGGTGCGCTGAGCTTGATCTACCTTGCACTATATCTTCGCGTGATGCGCGCGGCCATGGCCGAAGCCTGGCGCCAGGACTTCGTGCTTGCTGCCAAGGCAAGGGGCATTCCGCGCCGTCGTATCGTGCTTGGCCATGTGGCACGCAACGCCATGATGCCCCTCGTGACGATGTTGGGCCTCCAGTCGGCGGCCATGTTGGGGGGCAGCATCGTCATCGAAAGCGTGTTTGCCATTCCCGGATTGGGTCGCCTCGCTTATGAAGCCGTCGCCGGCAGAGACACGTCACTGCTGATGGGCATCATCCTTGTCAGCGCGGTCCTCGTGATTGCGATCAATCTCGCGGTCGACCTGCTTTATGCCTGGCTCGACCCGCGCGTCGGCGCCAACACGACAGGTGTCGCGTGAGCCTTGCACAGCGGATTTCCCGCGCTCCTGAAGCCATCGCCGGCATCACGATCCTGATTTGCTTGATGCTGGTTGCCCTTTCAGCGCCCCTGCTTTTCCCGGGAGATCCCCTGGCGATCTCGGGCACGCCGTTGCTGCGCCCGTTTGTGGACGCAACCCACTGGCTGGGAACGGACCGACTCGGGCGCGACGTGCTCGCCGGCGTCGTACATGGTGCTCGAACATCGCTGCTAGTGGGGCTGGTTTCTGCGGCAGCTGCAATCGTCCTGGGCTCTGTGGTCGGCACCTTGGCGGGCTTTGCGGGCGGCTTGCTGGACGAACTCCTGATGCGGGTAACGGATGCCTTCCAGACCGTCCCGGGCTTTCTGATGGCGCTGGCCTTTGTCAGCACGATCGGGCCCTCGCTGATGGTGGTGGTGACGGCAATTGCCCTTGCAAGCTGGACCGCGCCAGCTCGCCTGGTGCGTGCGGAAGTCCTGTCCATCCGGGAGCGGGACTATGTCGCCAGCGCGCGTGCGATCGGCATGCACCCCTTGAAGATCGCGTTTCGCGAAATTCTGCCAAACGCGCTGCCGCCAGTTCTAGGGCTGTCCGCGATCATCGTCGCCGGCGCGATCTTGACGGAAGCGGCGCTTTCCTTCCTTGGCCTCGGCGATCCCAACCGCGTCACCTGGGGCGGCATGATCGCTGAAGGCCGCGCTGTGCTTCGATCCGCTCCCTTTCTTTCCATCATTCCGGGCGTTGCGCTCGTGCTGACCGTTCTAGGCGTCTATCTCGCAGGTGAAGGGCTGGTTGAAGCGACGAGCCGCAGGAGCCGGGCATGAGACGGCTGCTTCAGTTGAAGGAGTTCGGCGTCGCCTATGAGGGAGGGGGCGACAACAGCGCCCTCGCTCTCGAAGCCGTTGATCTGGAGATCCGCGCCGGCGAGAAACTTGCGCTTGTCGGGGAAAGTGGATCGGGAAAAACCACGCTTGCCCTGGCGCTTGCATCCTTGTTGCCATCGCATGCGCGGCGCTTTGGAACAATGGCATGGGAGGCGAGCGAGCCCAGGCCGGGAGGGGATATAGGCTTTGTTTTTCAGGATCCTGGCGGCAGCCTGAACCCGGTGCGTCCGGTGGGCGACACGATTGCGGAGGTCGTGCGGATCCATCGCCACCAGGACCGCCGCACTGCGATGCGCATGACCTTGACGCTCCTGGATCAAGTCCGCCTCCCCGATCCAGAACGCATTGCCCGCGCCTATCCCCACCAGTTGTCGGGCGGACAGCGCCAACGCGTTGCCTTGGCGGCAGCCCTAGCGGGTGACCCGAAGATCCTTGTTGCCGATGAGCCCACAAGTGCACTCGATACCGTTGTTCAGGCGGCGGTGATTGAGCTCATCCAGTCGCTGACAACGACAGCGGGCATGACCCTGATCTTCATCAGCCACGACATCGCTCTGGTTTCCGAGTTCGCCGATCGGATCGCGGTGTTCCGGTCAGGCCGGTTGGTTGAGGTTGGAACACCCGACGAAATCATTTTTGCCCCCGGGCAGGCTTACACCCGCCACCTCATCGAAGCCCATCGGGCGGTAGGCTTCTGATGCGCCCGTTGCTGCAGGTTTCCGGGCTCACCAAAGCCTTCAAACGGGGCGGAAGAGGCGTTCCGGCGGTGCAGGATGTATCCTTTGACATCGGGCCTGCCGAAACGCTCGCGCTGGTGGGCCCCTCGGGAAGCGGGAAGTCGACGCTCGCGCGCCTTGTGACCCGGTTGATCGAACCCGATGGCGGGTCGATCCTCTTTGAAGGCGAGGACATCTTGCGGCTGAAGCCAAAGGCCATGCGCGCCATGCGGGCAAGGCTTCAGATCGTCTTCCAGGACCCGGGGTCCGCCTTCAACCCGCGGGCAACGGTTTCGCGCGCGATTGCCGATTCGCTGAAGATCCACACCGGCTTCAGCCAAGGCGAGCGACGGACGCGAGTCCGCGATCTGTTGGAACGCGTCCGGCTCAACCCCGATCTTGCGGAGAGATCCATTCACGACCTGTCGGGCGGACAGCGCCAAAGGGTGGCGATTGCGCGGGCGATGGCCAGTTCGCCGACTTTGATCGTTCTGGACGAAGCGGTTTCTGCCTTGGACGTGTCCGTTCGCGCCGAGATCCTACATCTTCTCAAGCGGCTGCAGCGCGAAACACGCGTTGCTTACCTGTTCATCACGCATGATCTCGGCGTGGTTCGGGCGATCGCTGATCGCGTCGCCGTTCTGGATGATGGCCGCATCGTGGAGCACGGGTCAGCGCAAGAGATCATCGCCACGCCGCAATCGCCGACGGCGCAGGCGCTGGTGGCCGCTGTGCCGCGGCTCAGGCTCCAGGCGCAGTAGCCGACAGCGTGCAAAAGCCTGCTTCGGGAGATGACCCCTCCTCCGGCTTGCTGTGCCGGAGAAAGCTGCTAGATCCTGATTTCCAGTTCCCCAATGGAGGCAAGGCGGATGTTCCCGGACAGACTTCGCGATGGTTATCAGGCGTTCCTCGATGGTCGCTTCATCGGCGAACGATCCAGATATCAGAGCCTGGCCGAAGCGGGACAGAAGCCGGAAATCCTCGTTTTCGGCTGCATCGACTCGAGGGTGTCCCCGGAGGTCATCTTTGATGCAGCGCCGGGTGAAATGCTGGTGGTCCGCAACGTGGCGAACATCGTCCCTCCCTATGAACCGGATCGTGAGTTCCAGCACGGAACCAGCGCGGCGCTAGAGTTCGGCGTTCAGGCGCTGAAGGTGAAGCATATCGTTGTTCTGGGGCACGCCAGCTGTGGCGGCATCCGTGCCTTTGCAGACGAGATCGAGCCCCTGTCGCCCGGCGACTTTATCGGCCGCTGGATGGCGCAGATCGCGCCTGCCGCGCAAAGCCTTGGGCCGCGCAGCTTGAGTGATGCGGATTACCTGCAACGACTCGAGTTCGCGACCGTCGAACTCAGCCTCCGAAACCTGATGACCTTTCCCTGCGTGCGCATCCTGGTTGAGCGCGGCAGACTTCAGTTGCACGGCGCCTATTTCGCCGTCGCCACGGGACGGCTGATGGTGCGCAATCCGGATACGGGCACGTTTGAAGCCTTCTCGGGACGCAGCTCCTTCAACGAAACCGCAGCCGAGTAATCGCCGGAAAGCGAGTGTCAGCACGATGGCTGCGGAGTGTAGTGAGCCAGCCGCCGACCTCTGCAGCACAACAGACGCCGCCGTGATGCGGAAGGAACGGAGATCATGTCCGAAAAGCCACAAGCCGGCCCACAGACCGGAGCGGAAGCGCTCGTACGCACATTGATCGCAGGTGGGGTGGAGACATGCTTCGCTAATCCTGGCACAAGCGAGATGCATTTCGTGGCCGCGCTCGACCGCATCCCTGGCATCCGCTGCGTGCTGGGTCTTCAGGAAAACATCGTAACGGGAATGGCCGACGGCTATTTCAGGGTCACGCGCCAGCCTGCGGCAACCCTGCTTCATTGCGGTCCCGGTTACGCCAACGGCATCGCCAACATCCATAACGCCCGGCGTGCCGGCAGCGGCATGCTCAACATCGTCGGCGACCATGCCATTCCCCATGTCATCCATGACAGCCCTCTCACGGCCGATGTGGACGCGCTGGTTGGCGCAACATCCGAATGGCACGCCTTCGGAACGGATCCGGCGCGGATCGGCGAGGATGCAGCACGCGGTCTTGAGGCGGCGGGATCGGCTTACGGACAGGTCGCATCGCTGGTGCTTCCGGCCGATGTTTCCTGGAGCGAGGGTGGCATCGATGCCAAGCCCGCTGCCCCGCGCGGTCCCATGGCACCCGATCCCGTCGCCATCAAGAAGGTTGCCCGGGCGCTGCGATCCGGGGGCAAGGCCGTGATGATCCTCGGCACGCCAGCGGTTGTTCCGGAATTGCATCCGCTCCTGGGAGGTCTCGCTGCCGAAACAGGCGCGGTTCTGATGGGTAGCCCGATGATCGCGAGACTGCCGAGCGGCAAAGGGCGCATGGTCTTTCCTGAGGTCCCCTACCCCGTGGATCAGGCTATCAAGGCACTTGCGCCCTTCGATGTGGTGGTGCTCGTGAATGCACCGCCGCCAACCGGCTTCTTCCTTTATCCCGGCCGCCCGAGCCTGATGCACCGGTCGGACGCCGATGTTCTGACGCTGGCGCGAGAGGATCAGGACGCGGCTGCCGCGTTGCAAGCGCTTGCGGCGGAACTGGGTGTCGGACCTGTGCCCGTGCCGGGGCCGAGCGGGTCCGGCATTCCTCTGCCCGTCGGCCCGATCACGCCGGACGGTTTTGCAGCGGTTGTTGCGAGGCACTTGCCCGAAGATGCGATCGTGATCGACGAGGCTCTGACCCTTGGCGGTGGTTTTCCGGCCGTGATGCCCAATGCAGCGCCCTGCGACTGGCTCACCGTGACCGGCGGCGCAATCGGCGGCGGCATTCCCTTGGCAACGGGCGCAGCCGTTGGTGCGCAGGCGATGGGGCGCCCGGATCGCCGGATCATCGCTCTCCAGGCCGATGGATCCGCGGCTTACACCGTGCAGGGGCTCTGGACACAGGCGCGCGAAAACCTGCCCATCACCACGCTCCTCCTCAACAATCGCTCCTACGCGATTCTCATGGGGGAATACGCCAAGGTCGGGGCACGGCCGGGACAGACCGCGAAGGACATGATGAGCCTGGATCGACCGGCAATTGCCTGGGCGACGATTGCTGAAGGGTTTGGCCTTTCCAGTGAAACAGTCACCACATTGGACGCGCTCGATCTTGCTTTACAACGCGCGCTCGCCTTGAATGGGCCCATGCTGATCGATGTCCAGTTTTCCTGATTGGAGCTGGAGGTGGTTGTTTGCGGCAGAGCATGAGGAAAGTTTGAGATGATTGAAAAGCGCCAGTTCTACATCAACGGAAGCTGGGTGGATCCCAAGGTTGCTCATGACCATCCGGTGATCAACCCGTCGAACGAGGAACCCTGCGCGACCATCAGCCTGGGATCGGATGCCGATACGGACGCGGCGGTTGCCGCTGCAAAGGCCGCTTTTCCCGCTTGGGCTGCAACATCCGTGGCCGAGCGCAAAAGCTACGTGGAAGGCATTCTGAAGCAGTTTGAGAAGCGTCGCGACGAGATGGCGAAGGCAATCTCGCTCGAAATGGGCGCGCCGATCGAACTCGCCTTCGGCTCTCAGGCCGGATCGCTTGAATGGCACCTGCGAAACTTCCTCGTGGCCATCGACGAGATCCAGTGGTTGAAGCCAATGGGCAGCAAGGGCGACACCATGATCGCGCAGGAACCGATCGGCGTTGTCGGCTTGATCACGCCTTGGAACTGGCCGATGAACCAGGTCACCTTGAAGGTGGTACCGGCCATGCTCGCCGGTTGCACCTGCGTGCTGAAGCCTTCGGAGGAAGCGCCACTGTCTTCCATGCTGTTTGCGGAGTTTGTGCACGATGCCGGCGTTCCGGCTGGCGTGTTCAACCTGGTGAACGGCGACGGCGCGGGCGTGGGAACACGTCTTTCCGGGCATCCCGATGTGGAGATGATCTCCTTCACCGGATCGACCCGCGCCGGCCGTGCGATTTCAAGAACCGCGGCCGAAACGCTGAAGCGCGTTACGCTCGAACTCGGTGGCAAGGGCGCTAACCTCGTTTTCGCGGATGCGGATGATGGTGCGGTTGAGCGCGGCGTTCGCCACATGATGCAGAATTCGGGACAGTCCTGTAACGCCCCTTCGCGGATGCTCGTTGAGCGCCCTTACTATGATCGCGCGGTGGAAATCGCCACGTCCGTGGCAAACACCATCAAGGTCGCCCCTGCGGATCAGAAGGGCGATCACATCGGGCCTGTCGTCAACAAGCGCCAATGGGACCAGATCCAGAACTACATCCAGAAGGGGATCGAAGAAGGTGCGCGTCTGGTCGCGGGTGGCCTGGGTCTCCCTGAGGGCATGAACCGCGGCTATTACGTACGCCCAACGGTTTTCGCCGACGTGAAGCCGGGCATGACCATTGAACGCGAAGAAATCTTCGGCCCTGTTCTGGCGATGATGCCATTCGACACGGAAGAAGAAGCCGTGAAGGTCGCGAACGACACGCCCTACGGCCTCACCAACTATGTCCAGAGCGGCAACCAGGAGCGGCGTCACCGCCTCGCACTGCAGCTCAAGGCAGGCATGGTCGAGATGAACGGCAAGGCGCGGGCAGCCGGAGCGCCATTCGGCGGCGTCAAGGCGTCCGGACGCGCTCGCGAAGGCGGCGTGTGGGGCATCGAGGAGTTCCTCGAAGCCAAGGCCATTTCGGGCTGGAACTGAGCCGTCGTTTCCCGGCGCTCAGCTGAACCACCGCCTGAAAGGCAGTACATAACGGGAGGAAGGCCGCTGCGGCTTCTTCCTCCCGTTCAGCCTCACAAAGTGACGCGCAGCCGAGCCCATTTGAAGCGGGCTCGGCAACTTTCGCAGATTAAGCCAGCCCCTCTGCTGCGACAGCGCTTGTCAGCCGCTCCAGTGTC
>NZ_JAGIYY010000007.1 GCF_017813335.1 Tianweitania sediminis
GGATCGACGACTACTGTGAAGTCCACCCGCACTCCGGTCTCAAGTTCCGCTCACCACGCGAGTTCCTGCGCCTCAGTGCTTAAACCAACCGCCGCCTGTCCGGTGAAACGGGGTCAACTCCACCATCTATGGCACGATAGGCGCTCGTTTGATCCACCTCGGTCTGCAGCCGAGCCCTAAAAGTGCGCAGGTTCTGGTTGCTGCGGTCGCTTCGCGTCCGGACATCGTTGATCGCAACGGCGAACTGCTTGCAACCGACCTCAAGACATTTTCGCTGTTTGCCGAGCCCCGCCGCATCCTTGATGTCGACGAAACCATAGAGAAGCTTTCGACGGTTTTTCCCGATCTGGAGTATCGCGATGTCTACGAAAAGCTGAAAACAGGCAAGGGCTTCGTCTGGTTGCGCCGGCAGCTTTCGCCAGGCCAGCAGAACCAGATTATGGGACTGGGTTTGCCAGGGATCGGATTTCGCCAGGAGAAGCGGCGCTTCTACCCTTCAGGCCCGACCGCTTCCTACGTGATCGGTCTGACGGACCGGGACAATCGCGGAATTTCAGGCCTGGAAAAATATCTCGACGATCAGGGCCTCACCGATCTCCAATCGCTCGGCCTCGCTTCAGATTTGCAGCCGTTGCAGCTGTCACTCGACCTGCGCGTCCAGCATATCGTGCGCGATGAAGCGATGCAGGCAATGGAGAACTTCCGCGCCATCGCAGCAGGTGGCGTCGTCCTTAATGCAAAAACCGGCGAGGTGATCGCCATGACCTCCGTCCCAGATTACGACCCCAACTTTCCCGAGAGCGCACTGGACAAAGACAGGCTCAACCGGATGTCAGCGGGTCTCTACGAGATGGGATCGACGATCAAGAGCTTCACCACCGCGATGGCGCTGGATTCGGGCAAGGTTACCCTTGCCAGCACCTTCGACGCGCGCCAGCCGATAAGGATCGGTGCCCAGACTATTCGCGACTTCCGTGGCAAAGGGCGCGTTTTGACTGTCCCGGAAGTGTTCATCTGCTCTTCCAATATCGGGTCCGCCCGCGAGGCGGAAGTCGTCGGCGTCGAAGCGCATCGCAGTTTTCTGCAACGTATGGGACTGCTGGACCGGCTGCGAACGGAACTGCCGGAGGTGGCGAAGCCAACAGAACCGCCCGTCTGGAAGAAAGTACATTCGATTACAGCAGCCTTCGGCCACGGCTTCTCAACCACTCCGCTGCAGACAGCCGTAGGGGCGGCAGCGTTCATGAACGGCGGACGTCTCATGCCGCCAACATTTCTGCCGCGGACGATTGAGGAAGCGAATGCTCTTTCCGAACGCGTTGTCGGTGCCAGGACCAGCGATGATATGCGCTATCTTTACAATCTTAACGCCACCGCGGCGGGTGGGTCGGGCAAGGGCGGAGCGGTCCTGGGATATAGGGTCGGGGGAAAAACCGGCACAGCCGAAAAGGTCGTCGGTGGCCGCTATTCCAGGGATCGCAATTTCAACGTGTTCCTAGCCGCTTTCCCGATCGAAGACCCCAAGTATGTGATCCTGACCATAGTCGACGAGCCAAAGCTCCAGGGATCTAGCCGCGCGGCCACGGCGGGGGTAAGCGCAGCGCCAATGGCAGCGAACATCATTCGCCGCGCTGCAACGATGCTGGGAGTGACACCGGATTTTACGTTGCAGTAGAATGCTCGTTGAGTAGTCGACCTTGTCAAGATTGATGGCAGGTTCGATATCCCTCTGGGGCATCGTAGTGATTATTTATTTCCTTAGCTCAGACAGCACTGCGGCGCCGTTTAGATGCTTGTCTGCTGCATTGGAAAATGGGCTTCCTGCATGACGCGTTGATCGTCGGCCACCGTACTAAGCGGCGGCACATTCCGCTTGCATGATTACGGGATGCGAGTCTCAGGGTGGGGACCGCCATATTCCCGGGCACCGAAACCCATTAGATCCCGCTGGGCGAGTCATAGGACGCTGTAGGCGCAGCCATAATTCCAAATTGACCACGTGTGTCGTGCAGCGCCGCAATCAGGGCCTGTGTCTGCGCAGACTTTACTCGCTCCTTTGCAGTTAGGACTAGGGCCCGAAACGCGATCTGCGGGTGGAATGGACGAGCGATTAAGCCTCGGTTCTCGAATTTGCTGGCCCTGAATGTCATGGAATTGGCAATTCCGATACCAACGCCTTCAAGTGCCAGATTGCAGACAACCTCGGAATATTGCGTCTCGACCACAGTGCGCGCCTGCACGCCGGCTTCTTCGAAAATACGTTCGACTCGCCTACGGGCAGTATCATCCGGCGAAAGAGCAATGAACGGCTCACCGGCAAGGTCTTTCGGCGCAACTGTTTCGTAGCTGGCCAGGCGGTGGCCCGCCGGCATGACACACACAGCGGGCGCGGACATGAAGGGTTGCGTAGAGACGCGCGACGCATCGATTTCATCTGCAGCGAGTCCGACATCTGCCTGACCCGAAGCGACCATATCGCGCACAGCGTTGGACCCCGCGATCAGGAGGGTCACATGTCCTGACCGGTCCTTGGCGCGGTATCTCTGGATAGCTCTCGGTGCGAAAGACAAACCAAGCGCGGGATAACAAGCCAGTCGAAGCCCGCCAGCGCCGAATTCGCGGATCATCGCGGCTCGCGCGCGCAACTGGTCCAAACCAACAAACGCACGCTGGACTTCCTCGTGCAGGCTCAACGCTTCGGGCGTCGGCGCAAGACGGCCACCAACCTGGCGAAACAGAGTCAGCCTTGTGGATTTGGCAAGCCGGCCAATAGCGCGGCTGATCGCCGGCTGGCTGATACCCAAAAAGTCGGCGGCCCGATTTGTGCTGCCCATCCGCATGACGGCATCGAATGCCTCAAGTTCTCCCAGATGCATGATAACACCAACGCATAACGTATACCTCTCAAGAACATTATTGCACATAGGCGCGCTGCGCTACAACTCTCGCACAGGAGAGTGACCTTGAAGACAGAAACCAGATTGCTGCGCGCTGAACCCGCAAACGACAAAGGCTTCAGCAGCCTCGCGGTTCCGGTGACCCGGGCTTCGACGATCGTCTTCCCCACATGTGACGCCTTTGAACGGCGGTATGAGCAGTTCTACGACGGCTATACCTATGGGCTTTACGGCACGCCTACCAGCCGCACGCTTGAGGCGCGCATTTCTGAACTCTATGCAGCGGAATATTGCCTTTGCCTGCCGTCGGGGCAGTCTGCGACAGCGCTCGCCTTGAGCGCCCTCCTGAAAGCCGGAGATCGCGTGCTGGTGCCAACCTCTGCCTATGGGTCGACCCGTACCTTCTGTACTGAAGTGCTCGCATCATTTGGTGTCGAGGTTGCGCTCTACGACCCCACCATCGCCTCTGGCATAGGCGCTCTCATTGACGATCGCACTCGCGTGGTCGTGGTTGAGTCACCGGGCTCGAACACGATGGAGATCCAGGACATCCCCGCTATCGTGCAAGCGGCACATGCGTCGGGAGGACGAGTGTTGGCCGACAACACCTGGGCCTCCGCTCTGCACTGCAACCCGCTCGATCTCGGCGCTGACATAGTCATGGAGGCGTTGTCCAAACATGCGGGGGGACATGCAGACGTGCTCATTGGCGCTCTCGTTACTCGCGACGAGGTGCTTTTTCGACGATTGAAGGACGTTAGCCGACTGATGGGACTCGGGGTGTCCGCCGATGACGCAAGTTTGGTTCTGCGTGGCCTTCAGACGATGCCTCTTCGCCTGGAGCGGGAGGGAACCTCTGCGCTAACCCTGGCGCACTGGCTTGCTGCTCGCCCGGAAGTCGCTCGGGTACTCCACCCGGCCTTACCAGGCGATCCGGGGCACATCCTCTGGCAACGCGATTTTCAGGGTGCGAGCGGCCTCTTTTCTGTTGAGCTGGCGCCGCAATATCAGGACTGCACTTCAGTGTTCGTGGATGCTCTCAGGGTTTTCCGCATTGGGGCGAGCTGGGGCAGCACTCACAGCATCGTGACCCCCCAATCCGCGTTCAGGTTGACCGCCGCACCTGGCTCCACACCAGGAAAATTCATCCGCTTTTCTATCGGGCTTGAGCCCGTCGAGGATCTGCAGGCGGACATCGAAGCGGCTCTCATGAGCTTATCCGCGGGCACCGTGCCTGGCGCGCAGGAGCGTGTTGTTCATCAGAGGGAACTACAAAAAGAGGAGTGATAACGCAGATGAAACTTGCAATTCAGTTTGCCGCCGCCATGGCCACGGCGATGATTGGGGCCGGATCGGCCAATGCGCAATCCATCGCGGACAAAGTCCGTGAACGCGGTTATGTCAGTTGCGGTGCCAGTCAGGGAGTGCCCGGGCTTTCCCGTCCTGACGACAAGGGTGTCTGGACAGGGTTCGACGTGGACAGCTGCCGCGCGGTCGCCGCTGCCTTTTTTGGCGACAGCCAGAAGGCCCAATTCGTGCCGCTGAATGCGGCCCAGCGAATACCCGCAGTCCAGACCGGCGAGGTCGACGTACTGTCACGCACAACGACCTGGACTTATACCCGCGACGTCGCTGTCCGATTTGTTGCCATCAATCTCGTCGATGGCGACGCGATAATGTTGCGCAAGGCGTTGAACGTGGCGAAAGCAGCCGACCTCGACGGGCTCACAATCTGCCTTCAAGGCGGCGGCAGCCTCGTTGAGAATGCACTCGACATTATTGAGCAAAGCAATCAGGTGAAGGTGGAGCGTGTCTATTTCGATTCCACGATCCTGGCGCGCGACGCTTACTTCGGCGGACGTTGCGACGGCTATATGAGCGACGGTTTCGCGATCGCTGGACAGCGAGCAGCTGTCGCCGGCAATCCCGACGAACACGCGATCTTCCAGAGCGGTGCGACTACGGAGCCGCTCGCATTGGCTATACCACGTGGGGACGACCGCTGGTTCGATATCGTCCGCTACGCGTTCAATGCCATGGTGTGGGCGGAAGATCGGGGCATCACGTCGCAAAATGTCGATGAAATCGCCGCAAGCGCGACGGACGGCGAAACCCGTAAGGCGCTTGGTGTGGATCCGGGTATTGGCGAGCCTCTCAAGCTCGACGACAAGTGGATCTACAATGTGATCAAGCAAGTCGGCAACTATGGTGAAATCTTCGCGCGCAATCTCGGCGAAGACAGCCCCTTAAAGGCTGAACGGCGCTTCAACGCGCTTCCCCGGGACGGCGGAATACTGTTCCCCATACCATTCAAGTAAGCGCTAACGGGCCGTCCGGCGAAGGTCGGACGGCCAAATGGGTGAGGAGACAGAGATGCTGCAGGATGTACGATTTCGCGCGATCATCGTTCAGATCGCCCTTCTTGCAGGGATCGCAGCGCTCGGATTCATGCTCTTCACAGCTACGGCGCGAAACCTCGAGCTTCGTGGAATTCCGCTTGGTTTCGGGTTTCTCTGGCGGCCGGCAAATTTCCAGATCGCCGAGACGATCCTGCCTTATTCGTCTTCCGATCCAAACTGGTGGGCCGCTGTGGTCGGCCTTTCTAACAGCCTATTCATTTCCGTCCTCGTGATCCTGCTCGCAAGTGTGATCGGCCTATTCATCGGAATTGGCCGCCTCAGCTCCAATCCGCTGGTGAGCGGCCTATGCCGTGTCTGGGTGGAGGTGGCGCGAAACACGCCGTTGGTGGTCCTGCTGATTTTCAACTACGCGCTGTGGTGGGAGATCCTGCCGCTCGCAACCGAAGCATGGAAACTCGCGCCCGGAACGCACATATCTGTCCGAGGCCTGTCGATGCCCGCGCTCGGCTGGTCGACTTCGACATTTGCACCGGTAGCGTTCGTCGGCGTGAGTGCCGTAATTCTAGCCGGCGCCTCGTATGCTGCGCGGCGGCGGCAAATCGAGACAGGAAGCCGCCCTGCCTATGTGAGCGCCGCGTGGCTTTTCGTTGCGGTCGCCGCCGGGATCTTTCTGTTCGCTTATCGTGACGTCATTTCCCTGGACATTCCGGAATTTCGCCGGGCGAATTTTGCCGGCGGCTGGTCGCTAACCCCGGAACTGACCACCATCCTGATCGGGCTCACCTTCTACACTGCGGGTTTTATCGGCGAGATCGTGCGCGGCGGCATCCTCGCCGTTCGCAAAGGCCAGTGGGAGGCAGCAACGGCGCTGGGGCTGTCGCGAGGCCAGACTTATCGGCTCGTGGTCGTGCCGCTGGCGCTGCGCAGCATCGTTCCGCCGCTGAACAGCCAGTACATCAACGTGGTCAAGAACTCCACGTTGGCAATCGTCGTGGGCTACCAGGATTTCATGACAGTGGTCAGCACCATGATCAACAAGACCAGCCATGCGATCGAGGGCGTGGCAATCATCCTGGGGGTCTTTCTAGCCGTGAACCTGGCATTGTCCGCGCTGCTCAACGCCTACAATCGCCGCATTGCAATCGTGGAGCGCTGAGACATGGCCGATACAGCGTCCAATACGACTGCACGTGCCGCCGCGCCCGACGCGCGTTCATTGCTTCGTCGTCTCGCGCCGTTCTTCGGCACGCCGCTGAATGCTGCGCTGACCCTGATCCTGCTTTGGCTGATGGTCCGGCTCGGGTCGCTGCTCGTGGACTGGGCTATCCTCAACGCAGCCCTGTTCCCTGCAGAACCGGAAACTTGCGCCGCCGCGACCGGGGCATGCTGGAGCTTCGTGATCGCAAAGTCCGGTCAGATCCTTTTCGGCATCTTTCCGCCGGCGGAAAGATGGCGCGCTGGGCTGGTGTGCATCCTCATCATCATGACGCTCTTAGCATCCGCTCGCCCGTCCGCATGGCGCCCCGGGCTGGCGGCGATTTGGGTGGGTATGATGGCGATCGTCCTTTGGCTGATGGGCGGCGGCTTCGGCCTTGTCTCGGTTCCGACAAGCTCATGGGGCGGGCTGCCTGTAACGCTCATTCTCACCGTCTTTGCCATTGGGCTCGGCTTTCCGGCCGCCATCCTCCTCGCGCTCGGTCGCAGGTCGAGCCTCCCGGTCGTTCGTACTCTGAGCGTGCTCTTCATCGAGACGATAAGGGGGCTGCCTCTTCTGAGCCTGCTTTTCGTCGCGTCGATCCTGCTGCCGCTGTTCCTGCCGGAATCGCTCCTTCCGGACAAGTTCGTGCGCGCCCTGCTTGCCCTGACCATCTTTGCCGCAGCTTATCTCGCGGAAGTCCTCCGCGGAGGACTCCAGGCCATACCGGGCGGCCAGTCGGAAGCAGCCGAGGCTCTCGGCCTGAACTATTGGAGTACGCAAAGGCTGATCATCCTGCCGCAGGCCATCCGGATCGTGATTCCTGCGCTGACCAACACGATCATCGTGATGATCAAGAACACGAGCCTCGTGCTGGTGGTCGGCCTCTTCGACCTCATCAGTTCGGGCAAAGCCGCGCTCTCCGATCCGGCATGGCCGGCTCCGTCCACCGAGACGTTCCTCTTCATTGGCTTGATCTATTTCGCGCTCGCCTTTTCGTTCGCGCGGTTTGCAGACTTCCTGGAACGCAGCGGTGCGGAGAAGCGTGGATGAACGATGGTGAAAAACTGAGTGATCGCGCTCCGGCGATCAGGATCGAGAACCTCGGGAAGTCCTTCGGCGACTTTCAGGTGTTGCGGAACGTTAACCTGACGGTTTGCCAAGGCGAAAAGATCGTCGTCTGTGGTCCATCCGGTTCCGGCAAGTCCACGCTCATCCGGTCGATAAACCGGCTGGAGCAGCATCAGTCCGGGCGGATCGTGGTGGAGGTACCGAACTGACCAACGACCTCAAGGGGATCGAGAAGATCCGCTCCGAAGTCGGCATGGTGTTCCAGCATTTCAACCTTTTTCCTCACCTGACGATCCTTGAGAACTGCACGCTCGCACCCATCTGGGTGCGCAAGTTGCCGCGGGAGGAGGCTGAGGAGATCGCAATGCATTTCCTGCGCAAGGTTCGCATACCCGAACAGGCGGACAAGTATCCGGGGCAACTTTCGGGCGGCCAGCAGCAGCGCGTTGCCATCGCTCGCGCCCTGTGCATGAAACCCCGGATCATGCTGTTTGACGAGCCAACCTCCGCTCTCGATCCGGAGATGATCAAAGAGGTGCTCGACACGATGATCGAACTGGCGAACGAGGGCATGACGATGGTGTGCGTGACGCATGAGATGGGCTTCGCGCAAGCGGTCGCCGATCGAGTAGTCTTCATGGACGGCGGCCAGATCATCGAAGAGAACGAGCCTGTCGCCTTCTTCTCGTCGCCCCGCAGCGAACGGACCAAATTGTTTCTCAGCCAGATCCTCGGGCACTGATCGGGGTTCATTAGTTCAGGATCGCCGTGACGATCGCCTGGCGTTGGTATCGGGATGTCGAACTATAGATGTAAGCACGGCTCGACGGCTCCACCAAGCTAGACAGCGATCTCGGCGAGGTTGAGAACTTCTATCGCAGACTGCACCTCGGCGTAGAGTTCGGACTCGACCTCTCCCGCATCGATCTCGACGATCAGAGCGAACCGAACCGATCTCTCATTCGGATTCAAAACCGCTCGCGTCTTCCACCATCCTGCCACCGGATGAACGGCTAGCAGGTTGCGGCGAGCAAGATCGGAAGCCGGGCAGATCAGCTCGTCGATCTGAAGCGAGCCGACGTCCCGACGATTGCGACCGAACGTCCAGCCGTCATTTTCATCGATGGCCGGCCCCTCGGGCTCGTCTTCGACCTTGCTTATGCGAGCAATGAATGCAGCCCTGTCCTCATTGGGCCTGTTCAGTTTGAACCGCAGATTGTGAGATGCGTATCGGAATTTCGAGCCGCGAGCAGGCTCGGAGGGATTTGGCGCGATGAAGGTGCTGAGAGCAACCCTCAACCTGACGGGGTGGGCGACCAGCGCGCGCAATGCCTCGACTGGCCAGGGTAGCTCGAACAGACGCATTTCGTTGTGAACATGATCCGCACCGCCTGTGTCGCTTTCGCGATAGGGAGTGATCCTGTCCTGCACGATCAACGTCAATGCATTAGAAGCACTGCGCCGGGCGCGCTCCATGTCCGGCACGCCATAGCCATAGCGTTTGAACAGCGGACCATAGTGCCCCTTTCCCGGACTTGCCGGCAGATGCGACCGCATCCGGGCAGTCCAACGCGCCGAGGAGACGAAAAGGGCGCGAATCGTCTCGGGCCAAAGCTCCGGGTAGTCGGACCACAATTCAGTGATGGCGCGAGCGGCAAGTGCGGTCGCGGCACTGGTTTCTCCGACGGTCGTAAAGGCCCGCATCGGGTACTGACGGTCGGTTGTCAGCAGCGAAAGTGCGGGATGTTTCATCGGCGGTGGTGGGCCGTTCACGATCCAGTTCCCACCCTCCATCACCACGTCCGGCTTGATCGGCCAGTGCGTTGACCAACTCGCGGTTCTCGAAGACGGCGCGAGATCACCGATCGGAGCAAGAGGCGTACCGGGCTCGCCGGCCGGGAGAACATTCTTTTCCGTGTAGGCACCGACGGAAATCGCATTCCACGCCTGTGCAGGAGACTCTATCTCATTGTCGGCATGGTCGCAGGTAGCCAGATACTCGTTGTTGCCAAATCTGTTCTGGTCGCTGTTTCCGGCAGACACCAGCACGAGGCGCGGTGTCGCGACGATACCGGACACGCCGGCCGCCAGCTGGTCCAGTTCGCTGGACCATGAGGTCGGTGCGCCGTCATGCGGCGTGTCGTCCTCGGTGGTGCTGGCCAGCGCAAACGTCCGGCGACGAGCGCCTGCCGTCTCGGCAGCGTTGATGCCAGCCCTCGTCATTGCTCCGAGAAGGTGATGAGGATTGTGACCTGCGTCGGGAATGATCTTTGCCGATTCCAGCCGATGGCGAAGCCGGATCGGCAGCATGGACTGGAGCGCCGGCGTCAGATCGCCGAACAGGGAAAGCCCTGCGAGTTGCGTGCCATGACCGACCATATCCTCGACCCCCCAGGCAGGATCGGCGGCGTGTCGATCAGCGGCGGCGAGCGCCGGCTCGATCAGCGGATGGGCCCGGCTAACCCCGCGGTCGAGCAGGGTCACATAGTTCGGGTCCTCAATGGCCTCAAAGGTTGTCCGGTCGAACAGGTTGTCGACCCAATCGGCCTGCTCGTCGGGGTTCATCGCATCAAAATAGTCGGCCGTGATCGTCGGCGCGGCGAGGGCCCGCACGCCGGCCAGCCGCCGAACCGCCAACGCAAGCGCATCACGTGTTGCTGTGACGATGATCACGAGGTCTTCGGGGAACTCGAGCCGATCGGCGCCGATGACGACACCGAGTTCAGGCGCACCGGCGACAAACGCTTGCGCCTGGCCCCTGTCGAGCCAGACCTCCCACGGTACGGCGCCTTCCTGGGCAGGGAACCGTTGAGGCGGACTGCGCCACAATGCCCGCAGGCCGGCTTCGACAATGGTGCCGATGCTCTGGACCAGATCGGCATTGTAGGGTCGGCCGGATTTCCTGTCCTTGCCAGCGAAGTCTTCGACCTTCCGGCGAAGTTTCGCGACCCCCTCCTCCGTCGCGAACACCGTGGCGCGAGCTGGCTGATTCGCAGCGGGCCGCGATGGCTCGACGCGAAGAAGGGTCAGATCGCTGGCGTTGAGGCCCGCAGTGATCATCGGCTCGCCCGCCCTGCCCTCGACCTCCAAGTAAACACCTGGAAGCGCAGCGGCGCTTACGTCAGGCAAATGATCCAATGCTTGAAGGAGGGACTGGGCGTGGGCCGCTCTGTTGGCTACGTCATTTGGATGCTTTGCGGATCCGCCGCCCTTTGGCTTGAACGGGTTTGCGGCTGAGATTTCGTTGAGAATGAAGTGTCTTCGGTCCCTCGGCATACGTTCCCGCCCCTATGCTGTGCAGCGACCGGCGGCGCTCGAGGGACGCAACGATTGCCACCGTCCTGATCTCGCTCGAATTGCCCAGGACCGCCCGTCTCGCCGCATCCTCCCCTGCAGCCACCACATCAGCCGTCGACAGCCCTTCTGCGTGGTGCACTACGTCTTTCCAATTCACCGACTCCACGCCAAAGCCGCGCAATCGTCGGCGCATGGCCTTTCCGATCGCATCGGCATCCGGCAGCTGATAGGGCAGCACCAGATCGAAGCGGCGAAGAACCGCGCGATCGAGGATTTCCGGCAGATTTGTGGTCGCCACGACGATCGACGGTCCCGTGTCCTCGTCGAGGAATTGCAGGAACGAGTTCAGAATCCGACGGGCTTCACCGATGTCGTACTCCGATCCGCGCGATGCCGCGAGCGCATCGATCTCATCGAACAGGTAAACGCCGCGGTTCGTCCGAACCGCGTCGAATATCATCCGCAGCTTCTGCGCGGTTTCGCCCATGAACTTGGTAATCAGGCCGTGGAGGAGAACTGTGAACAGCGGGAACTTCAGTTCGCCGGCGAGCGCCTCGGCCGTCAGCGTCTTGCCCGTCCCCGGCGGACCGGCAAGCAACAGCCGGCGCCGGGGCCGCAAGCCCTTCTCCTCGAGCCGCTCCGTCATGCGGGTTTCGGTGACGATGTGGGACAGCTCGTCCTCGATGTGGGCCGGGAGGATCAGGTCGTTGAGCCGCGTGGTCGGGTAGCTGGCGCTCAAGAATCCTGCCAGGTCACCGCGTGGAGCAGCGATCGGCGTGGGCGCGACACGCGTCGGCCTTTGCGGTTGCTGGCCTGCCTCGGCCCACTGCCGTAGCTGTTCGGCCAGACGAGCGTGACCCTTTTGCTCCTCCGCAGCGGCAAGCTGCATGGCAAGGTCGAAGAAGCGCTGCGCGTCGCCTTCAGCGTGGCTCTTCACGAGCCCGATCAGTTGTTGAGCCGATGCCATTGCAATTACCTTCCCAACCCGGCCCGCGCGACCATGGCAAATCAGCGCCTGCGGCCAGTTTATAGACAGATTTTCTTAACAGACCAGCATGCCGCACCTCGCAGGCGAATGGTCCACTTGTAAATTGCGACTTCTCCTGCCGGTTCCCGACAGTTTCGCACCCGTGCTCTGCGCGAACAATGCGCTGACAATGAGTCTGGCTAGATGATCCCCCAGCCTTTGTATCGTCCTCGGCCGGTCATCTCGCGCAGGTTGAACGCGCCCACCAGGTCGAGCGCGCCCTGTCGCGACACCTTCAGCGCGGACTGGATCATGCCGGTGGAGATGACCGGACGGGACATGACGAGATCAATCAGCGCCGGGAGCTTCGAGTTCGCGCGCCGGCCGCGCAGCACGCGCTCCATCTGGGTCTTCGCCATTAGCAGCCGGTCGTGCTCCTTGAGCCCGAACCCCGCCGCCTCGCCGATCGCATCGATGAAGGCCAGCACGCGCTCAGTCCGGCCGCGGGCGCGGCGGCGCTCCCGCGCGATCTTCTGCGCGCCGAGATGCAGACATGCAAGATGATAGTCGGCAGCGCGTTCCTGTCGGAGTAAGGCTGCCACAAGCAGCGGTCCGATCCAGCCGCCCCGCTGCAGCACCTCGATGTCCTGCCAGGCGTCGAGTAGAAGTCCGGCGCGCAGGATCGACGGAAGGCCGCGCGTGTCGGCGGCGACGGCCTGCCACTCGGCGAGCCGGGCGTCCTCGTCCCAATCGAGATCGTAGATTAGCTCCGGCCGCTCGTCCGACCGCGGAGCCTTCGCCGGCACCTCGGCGCCGGCGAGCACCTTCGACGACCGCGCGAGCACGGCATCGATCTCGGCGAACTCCTCGGCCAAGCGATCCTCTTCAGGTTCATCCCACCCATCCGCCGCATCCTCCCCAGCAGAAGTCCCCTTCCCTTCCCGGCCGACCACCGCTGCCAGCGCCGCTCGGCCACGCCCGGTGAGTTCCCGCATCCCCTCCCGGCCGAGCGCCCAATCGCGATGCTGCGCGAGGATCCGCCGACGCATGCGCAGCACCGCGTGCGCGCGGGTGAGTTCGTGGGTGGGCGTGCGCAGGTCCATATTGGCATCATGGAACACCAGGTCCTCGACATGCACGAGCTCGCCCTCGACCCAGAGCGCGGCAGCCGCGTCGTGGAAGTGCGATCGCTCGATCCAGCCCTCACACACCGGTGAGCAGGCCAGGCGCTCGTCGAGGCGCACCAGAGCCTCGGTGTCGCTTTCACTTCCCGATTTCAATCGCGAAAGAGACATGTGCTGTTTAGGTTTGGGCGCTACTAAGGGCACGATTTTTCGCTAACGATTTCACTGACCGCTCATTTTGCCGAACCGATTGCATATCCTTAAACTGGCGCCGGCTCCGTCGCATTCCGAGGAAGCGTGGTCGACGGCGCGCCGCATAGCGCGCGAGCTCGACAGGATTCTGGACAGCTCGGGTCCCCGACGGGCAGCGATAGTTCGAGCAGCCGCCGAGCTGCGCCTCTCGACGCGACACGTCTACAATCTGCTGGCTCGCTACCGTGTCGATCGGACGGTGACGTTACTCTTGCGCGGCGGAGACAAGACCCGAAAGAAGCGCCTTCAGCCGGGCATCGAGGAGATCATCGCGACGACACTGCGAGAGCAGTGGTTGGTGCTGGAGGCTCCACCCCTTGCTCCGGTCGTGGCCGAGATCAGGGCCCGCTGCGAGGAGTCAGGCCTGGCTCCTCCGTCCTATTTAACTGTCGCTCGTCGGATACCGGCACTGTTTAGCCCGGAGGAGATCGCAAAGAAGCGATCCGCGAACCCGAAACACCTCCATCGGCTCAGGGCCAGGCCCGGATACATCCACGCGGCGCACCCGATGGATGTCTGCCAGATCGATCACACGCCGACCGACATCAATTTCGTCGAGGTCATCGAGGGCGGCAGAACGTTCGTCGGCCGGGCCTACCTGACGATCGTCACCGACGTGGCGACGCGCTGCATACTAGGATTCTGCCTCACGCTCGAAAAGCCGTCGGCGCTGTCGGTCGCCTTGTGCCTGGCGCAGGCAATGTGTCCGAAGGACGAATGGCTGGTTGCGCGCAGTATCGCGCATGGGTGGCCGATGTTCGGTCGACCCCGATTGCTGGTTACCGACTCCGCCAAGGAGTTTAAGGGGAATGCCTTTCAGCGCGGGTGCGAGGACTACGGCATTCGTATCCGCTACCGGGATCGCGGCCGCGTGCATCAGGGTGGCGTGGTCGAAAGGCTGCTTGGGAAGCTCAACGGGGTTCTTGCAACGCAGCCTGGCTCGACGGGCCGATCCGTGGCGGACCGCGACCAATATCCTGCCGAGCGACGGGCGCGTCTCAGCTTCACAGATCTCGAGCGATGCGTCGCGCTCACGGTGATCGACCATAACCTGCAGCAAAACGCCAGGATCCTGAGGGTGCCGGCATCAGAATGGGATAGGCAGGCACATGAACTTGCACGCTTCGACGATGATCCCATGCGGGTCCTGCTGGCATTCATGCCCGGAACGGAGCGGCGCATCTCCCCGCAGGGCGTCAGTATGTTTGCGCTCGACTATCACCTTGGCTAGGTGAGTTGGTTCCGCAGCGGGATCGGCTGGGCAAGCTCGATCTTCGATACGACCCGCGCGACATCAGCCGCATTTATGCCCGCGATCCCGAGACCAGGGAGTTTCGATCGGTGGAGCGGCGCGACGGCATGCTTGCGCCGATGACGTTGTGGGAGCACGAAGCCGACCGGCTATCGCGACGCACCGCGAATGCACGCACGGACGTCGAGAAGGTGATGCTGCGCCGCCAAATCGCGGAGATCGCAAGCGGACCGAAGCCGTCGAAGGCAGAGCTGCGCAATGTCGTGCGCAAATCTCACGCCGCAGACGCGCCCAAGCCCTATGACGCGATGCAACCGGCAACGCCGGTGCCTGCCGATCATCCGGTTCGCCCGAAGCGCCGCCTTCCGGTGGAGGATTGGTGACGTGGCGGACCATCTGCTTGATCACGTTCGCCCGCACCTTGACCGCAGCACGGAAGAGCGGATCGCCTACATCCAGGCGCCGCGGTGGATCGGACATCAGGTGGCGCTCACAGCGCACGAACGTCTCGCCGAGCTTTTGTGGCGGCCGCCATCGCTGCGGACCCGAGGACTGATGCTCGTCGGACCCTATGCCAACGGCAAGACCATGATCGCCGAACGTTTCGCCGTCGGACATCTGAGAACAGCCGAACAGCAGCGGGTGTGGGTGGTGCAGACGCGCGAGGGCGCAGGTCTTGCCCATTTCTATGGCAGCATTCTGCAGGCGTTGCGCGCTCCGACCGGTAGCAGCCGCGACATTGGCCGCAAGGCCGAGCAGGTCGATCATCTGCTCGACAGGCTGAAGCCCAGAATCCTGATCTTCGATGAGTTCCACAATGCTCTGCGCGGTCGGGCGCGCGACGTCGAAGCCGTGCTTGCCTTCCTGCGGAGGATCGGTCGCCAGTTCGACATCTCGCCTGTTTTGATCGGCGAGGTCGCCGTCTACGACTTCATCAACCAGACCGCCGAAATGGCGACCCGGTTCGACCTGCATGCCGTGCCGCGTTGGCAATATGGCGAGGAGTTCCTTGCGCTGCTCGACAGCCTGGAAGGCGCACTACCTCTCGCCTTTGCGTCCGATCTTTCGGATGAGCCCTTGGCGCGAACGATTTTCCAGCTCTCGGAGGGATTGATCGGTGAGGTCGTGGCGGTCGTCATCGCGGCGGCCGTAGCAGCAGCAAGATCTGGAGTGGAGCGGATCACGAAATTCGGGATCGAGGAATTGCACTACATTCCGGTTTCGAAGCGCCGCCGGCCGCCCGTGCGCAGCAATCTGCTGTGAACGGCCAAGTGACCGGCGCGGGCTTCAACATCGAGCTGCGCGAGCGATACGGGAATCTCGTCAGCGATCGATGGCCCGTCTCTATAGATCCTCTTCCGGACGAGCTGCTATCAAGCTGGCTCCATCGTCTTGCGATCGCGAACGGCATCGCGCCGAGGTCGTTCGCAAGTGTCCTCGGGCTCGGCGTCGGGATGTGGTCGTCCCGGCTCGACCTGGCGCTTCCGCGCCACGTCGCCGTATTGCTTGGCCATCGGACGGCGATCGCGCATGATACGATCCTAAAGATGACGATGACCGGCGGCGCACTGGCTCCGCTTCTACTTCCGCTCCGCGAGAACGCGCGCCGAAACCGTTCGACCTGGATGCAGTATTGCCCTTCGTGCCTTGCCGGTGACGCGATGCCGTATTTTCGCAGGAAGTGGCGTATCGCCTCCCGCGTTTCCTGTTTCGAGCACCGTTGTGGTCTTCGGGATCGATGCCCGGCCTGCCGGAGCGGAATTGCCACCTTCAACCAGACCGAACTGCTCCCTCAACACTATTGCGCCAAATGCGGCTTCGATCTGCGGGCTGCACCAAAAGCCTCGATTTCGGTAGCGGCGCGGCAATTGGACCGCTCTGTTGCGGACTTATGCCGGCTGGAATTACCCACGGGTTCGCGAACAGCCAAAGATCTGATTGCACGTTTGCTGCGAGCGCCGGTCAGCGCCGGCATTTCCTTTGCAAAGACGCTCACTACCCTCTCGACGTCGGCGCGCGTTCGCTGCTTCGAGCAGCTCGCGGCAGATTCTCCAGATTGGCTGGCCGGCAACACCGATGCTGCCACCGCATACCGCCGGTGGGCTATTCTTGTTGCAGGCGGTCATGAGCCCTTGATCGCTCGCTTCGCAAATCTCCTGGAGAAGCATCAGGAATCGCCGCGACCGAAGCGCTCTTCTCCTGCGGGAGCCGATCGAGCTGCACTATTCGAGGCCTACTTGCGGGTTATGTGCGTTGAAGGCGTCCGCGCCCAGCGAGATCACGTAGAGTATCGACACCAACACCAGATTGGTGAGAGCGACGACAAGAGGTGCGTGATTGTCGACAGAAGGGTCAATTCTGCTGACTGCGCTGATACAGTTCGAAGACCCACGGTGAGTGGTGGTGCTCCTGATAAACCAGGCTGAGGTGTTTTTTCGGGCGCGTCACTCCGACATAGAACAAGCGCCTGGCCTCGCGAAGGCTTCCGGGGCTGCTCTTATCGCGCGTGCTTGGCATGTCGGAAGCGTTCACGCCGTACATGATGACCGCATCGAATTCCCGTCCCTTGGCACTGTGAAGGGTGCTGAGGTTGACGCGTCCAGAGCCTTCCGTCCGTCCAGCGAAATGCGCCAATGGCATGTCCAGATCCCGGGCCGGATCGGTGTTGGAAATCATCTCGTCGCAGACATCCCACTCCTGTTCCGAATTGCGAGCGATCGTGCGCCATGGCGTGATGAGTCCTCGTGCGACCCGTTGCAGCCAGGCATGGGTGGTTTCGCTCGTTCCGAGCGAGGCGGTGAGAAATCCCATGAGCTGGGCGGATAGTTCCTGTTCCTCGCGTTCGCTGGCGTGGCGACCGTACACAAGTGTCTTCGCTTGCGACAAGAGCCGCGCATATGGTGGCTCGGCATCGCGCCAACCGCCTGCGATCCAGCGGGCACATTCCTCGATGAAGCGCGCAAGGCGGGAACTTCTCTTGACCAGCGCGTTCGTGTCGGTTCGGAAAAAGGGGATTGCCGCCTCTTTCAAAGCGGTGGCCACCTTGTCGCCGAGCCAGGCGGCCCGATAGAGAACCGCAATTTGCCCCAGTTCGAACCCTTGTTCGACAAGCTTCGGGATGATCGTTTTGGCGACGGCCTCAGCCTGATTGTCGTGTCCGTACGGAACAGGCCAGAAGCTGAGATCGCCGTCGGGAGCGCCATCGATGCCGTGGTAGTCGCGCTCCTCGCCGAGAGCGCCGAGCGAAGCTCGGATGATCTTCGCGCCGGAACGATAGTTGAAGCGAAGCCTGATCGTTCGGACATCGGAACGGCGGGTCAAGCTTTCCAGCAGCTCAGGGTTGGCGCCGGTGAAGCCGTAGATCGACTGGTCAGTATCGCCGACAGCGAACAGACGAATGTCACCTTCGAAGCAAAGCAGGAGGACGAGTTCGTGCAGCGCATGACCGAGATCCTGGTATTCGTCGACAAACAACACGGGGAAACGAGCTCGAACAGCATCGCGAATCCAGAGGTTTTCCTTGATCATGCGATAGGCGATCAGCGGCATGTCGTCGAAGTCGATCAGCCCTTGTCGGCGCAGCTCCGCCTCGTAGGCTTCAACGAAATCCGCCAGCTCGGGATTGCACCCCCGCCATTCGGGCCGCGTGCGATCAACGTCACGCACGCGCTTTTCCGAAGCGAACTTCCATCGGTCGTGCGGGTTGCCGTAACCGCCGATCGAGATCCCGTGCGCCACTTCCACCGCGGCCCGCATCTGCGATTTGCTTGCGACCTTGAAATCCGCGGGAAGCCCTACAGGTACGCAGCGCGCGTATGGGCCGATGACCTGGCTGAGCGCAAAGCTGTGCACGGTGCCGATGAAAGCGCGGTCGCCCGGCGTGATGCCCAAGCGGGCGAGGCGTGTTTCGAGTTCGATCGCGCAGTCGTTGTTGTAGGTGATGCAGGCAACGCCGCGAGGATCGGGCACGTCCTGGATCAGGGCACGTGCCATAGCGATCGTCAGCGTCTTGGTCTTGCCACTTCCCGGGCCGGCGAGCACCACGCAATGACCTTTCTCGACCACGGCGGCCGCCTGCTCAGGGTTGCCCTGGAGCTCGGCCAAGGCCCGAACAAGGGCCCGGTCGCTAAGCATTGGCGACCAACGCGACAAGAGCGGCGATGGCGTTTTCGATATAGGTGGGCGGCCGAATGCCGACGGCTTTCTTCGCCAGGCGGGCGCCGAGCCGGCCTTTACCGACACTCGCGACCATCGCCAGCAGCTGTTCGGCATCGACTGCCGCGCCTGCACGCCAGTTGGCGATGCGGTTGGTCCTGACCGATCCGAAATCCTGTTCGCTGAGGATGTCGAGCAGGGGTTCCAACAGGGCGGGCGTGTTGGCGACGGAGACTTCGAAGGTCCGTTCGTTGAGGAAGACCCTGGTCTTCATCGCACCGGCACTGAATGCCGCATAGTCCTTTCCCTCCCACTCCGCCAGCTGCGCCGGCGTCAGTGGCGGCTTGCCGCGAATGGTGAGCATGTCCGCCCAAAGATCCATGGTTCGCTTTTTGCCGAGAGGAGGCTTGCTCCCGTCGAGCGGATCCCAGTCGGTGATGACGCAATAGGGCAGTTTCAGCGCCTCGGCGAGCTTGACGTAGGGACGGAAATTCGTGCCGGCAACATTGCAGACGGTTATGCCGAGATCGTCGAGCGAATAGCCGAGCGACGCAGCGAAGATGGGCATGAGCGCCTCCTCCGCGTCGCCTTCGACGAAGATGGCGCCACGCGCAAACAGCAGTTCGGCGCGGGTTGCGTCGAGGTAGTTTTCGAGATCGTCAAGCTCGTCGGATGTCACCGGCAACGTCGCCAGTGAGAATGCCTGTGTCGCGCCTCCTTGTCTCTTCAGCTGGACGATCGACCGCAAAGGCGCCACGGCGGCCAAAGTGGGCGAGTGGCTTGTGACAATCATGGCTTGGGAAGCCTCGGCATTGCCAAGCAGCTTGGAAAAAACCGATCGCTGCAGGTGCGGGTGGAGATGCGCTTCCGGCTCCTCAATGCACAGCAGCGAGAAGTTGCGTTCGTTCTTCTTGCGGCGCCATGCAAATTCCGCGAGCTTCAGTGCGAGCAGCGCAACGTTCGCCGATCCGAGGCTGGCCTCCGCAATGCCGCGCTTGCCATCATCGATGAACATCGCGATGGCCCGGAAGAGACGAAGCGGGTCGGCCGGCGCGAATCTGAGGCGCGCGTCTATGTCATGCGCTTTTCCGGACAGGTGGGCTATGCCGGTGCGCAGTTCATCTTCCAACGTCTTGATGGTCGGAAACGCCTCAAGCGCCTTGCTCGCCTTGTCGAGTTCGGCAGCTACGGCGTCGAGATCCGTGCGGCTGATGCCGGATACGGCCTCCTCCAGCAAATGGCGGAGCGGCGACGCCTTCCAACTGCCGAGCTGGCCCTCGGCGTCACGCAAGGCATCCAGCAGATCGATCGCGATGCGGCGACGAACCTTCGCCGGCAGTGAACGCGTTTCGTCGCCACCGCCGAAGACCAGAAACTCGCAATCTGCGCCCGACTGCGGCGCGCCGGCGACATCCGACTTCTTGCGGAAGACATAGCTTAGCTGTGCAGTCGCCGGATCATGAGGCGACCGGAAATCGGTCAGGAGCGCGGTAAGCGCCATGTCCGCCGCGAAATCCGAGAGCTCCAGATGCACCTCGATGGGCGCGCTATAGTCGGTCGGCCCACCGTCCCAGAAGTCGGTGAGCTTCAGCTGCCGGGCCGAATCGGGCAATGTCGGGTCGAGGATGAGCTGGATCGCGAAAAGCAGATTGCTCTTGCCGACCCGGTTCTCGCCAAGGAGCACTACATTGCCGGCCAGGGCGACGTCGATCGACTGGAAGTTCCTGAAATTGCTGATCTTCAACTTGCTTAGATGCATTTCCGTCCCCGACGCCTGATCTTTTTCTTTGCCTGAGCTTCAATAGCCGGTGATTTTGGGCGATCACAGTGCCCTGTTGGACGAACAACACGAAACCCGATGCTTATTCGCACTACTCACGTCGTCGATGGAATGCTAGCGCTGCGCAGCGCTCGCGCCGCAGCGGCGCGAGGCGGAGCAATCGGTCGTGAGATCGTCACCTTGCCCCTGCTCGCCGCGCGCTTGGTCGGCGGTTTTGCCACGCCGGCCGGTACTGACGTTCTCTATCCCGCAATTCAGGCCGCGCTCGCTTCCGAGAGCTTTGGCGACATCGGAACGGTCGCCGGATTGCCTGGTATGCCGCGCGCCGTTCTCCACGCATTGGATTGCGTCTGGCGGGCGGATCTCGATCTATCCTTATTGGCGGGCGAGACGCCGCGGTTCGGTGACCTTCATCTCATCGAGGCCTTTATCCGCGATCACATTCCGCCCGCGCACATGCTGCCGCGCGATCTTCGAGACGCAGCTGGCAAGCGGGTCGAACTTGCGCGTGGCCTCCTGGGTTCAGTGACGCTGTCGGGACTGGTGGACGTCGATCCGCTCTGGCGGCCGCTTCTCAACGATCTTGCGCGCGTCACCGACCTCACCTGGGAATTGCCGGCGCCCGTCGAGCAACCATGGTTCGAAGGTGAGATCAAGCAAAAGGCGGTGACCGCCCCGTCGCGCAGGTCCGCCGAGGCGAGCGCGGACCCCAAGTCGGAGGTCGTCGAGGCGCTACGCTGGACCCGGCAGCTGCTGGCGACTGGCAAGGTGCAAGCTGAGCACATCGCCATCGCCGCGACGTCGACGCAGGACTGGGACGATCATTTCCTGGCCTATGCGCGAAGCGCTGGGGTGCCATTGCATTTCTCTCACGGCGTCCCTGCCTTGAGCACGCCGGAGGGCCAAGCCTGTGCCGCACTGGCCGACATTCTCACAAACGGGCTCAATCAGGAACGGGTCTGGCGCTTGATCCGGCGGCTGCCCGCGCACCCGTTCACCAGCCAGCTTCCGCCGGACTGGTTCGCCGCGATCCCGCGCAACGCTGGCTTGCGTAGCCTCGACCAGTGGCGAGAAGTCTTGGCGGCAGCGGGGCCGTACCGAAGCGATGGCGAGCTTGGCGAGCAGATTTTGTTCCCAATTCTCGAGCTTCTCGCGCGCGGGGCAGAGGTGGGCGGAGAGGCGGGCACGCGGTTGCTGAGCGGCGCCAGTTTGGCGATGTGGGAGGAGGCGCTGCGAAGCGCGCCGGCGCAAGCCATCGGCCTGTCATTGCAATCGTTGCGTGTCGCCGATCGGCGTGACCCGGCCAACAGCGTCGTCTGGTGCCCGGCATCGCAGTTGGCGGCGTGTCCGCGGCCGTTCACCCGCCTGCTTGGCCTTACCAGCCGGTCCTGGCCGCGCTCAGAAAACGACGATCCGCTGCTGCCGCACCATTTGCTAGACCGCCGCAGGCTTCATCCCATGGGAGTCGCCGAGCGCGACCGACGCCATTTCGAGATCATCCAGGCGCACACAAGCGAAGAACTCGTTCTGTCGCGCTCGCTGCGCAACGGCAAGGGTGGGGTTCTTTCAACCAGTTCGCTTTGGCCTTCGGCGGAGATCGTGCATAAGCGCGATCGCATTCCCGAGCACGCTTTCAGCGAGGCGGACAGGCTGCTGGCCCGGCCACGCGATGCCGGTCAACTCGCCCATGTCCGGCAAAGCCAGCTTTGCTGGCGCGATTGGCATCGGCCCTCGGATCTAACGCCACATGACGGGTTTTCAGGCGCCAATCATCCGGCAATTGAGAGAGCCTTGTCGCGGGTTCAGTCGACGACATCACTGCAGCGACTGCTGCGGGATCCGCTCGGCTTCGTCTGGCGCTACGCTCTGGGCTGGCGCCCAATCCGGTTCCAGTCCGACGCGTTGCAACTCGGCCCGGTTGTTTTCGGCGAGCTGGTGCATGAGTTGATCAGCGGCGCGATCGCGATGCTCGAACCAGCGCCGGGATTTGCGCGTGCGAACGCTAGCGAGATCGAAGCTGCGATCATGGATGCTTCGACGGCTATCCTGAACGCGTGGCCGCTGCAGCGGTCGGTTCCACCACCCATCCTGTGGCGACATACAGTGAGCGAGGCTGCACATCGCACTGCCAAGGGTCTCGCCGCCGACGATCAGGTCAGATCTGATACGCGAAGTTGGACTGAGGTGCCATTTGGGCAAGGCAGTGCTGCAGAGGAAGATGCGCCGTGGGACACGACGATCGCGGTGTCGATCGAGCAGACCGGCCTGGTGTTCGGCGGCCGCATGGATCGGCTCGATATCCGCGCCACCGGCGACGCCGCGCGGATTACCGATTACAAGAGCGCCAAGCCACCTCCGAGACATCAACGCATCGCATTGGGCCAGGGTCGCGAGCTGCAGCGTGTGCTATATGCAATTGCAGCCCGTGCGCTGCTGCCTGAAGTCAGGACCGTCGTGGCGCGCTTGGTCTATCTCGCCGACGATCCGGCGACCTTCGAGCTCAAGGGCGACGAACTCGATCAGGTGGTAACCGAGGCGGCCGGCTATCTGTCGGCTGCCATGATGATTCTACGCAGCGGTCGGATCGCGCCGCGTTGGGAGCAGGACGCCGACTATGACGATATGCGCCTCGCGATGCCGGCCGATCGCGAGAGTTATCTGCGCCGAAAGGCTTCCGAGTTCCGGGTGGCCAATCAGTCGCTCAACAGGCTCTGGAGCGCCTCGACATGACGCTCGTCGATCAGGATGCCCGTTGTCGGGCAATGACCGATTTTTCCTCGATTCTGCTGGTCGAGGCGGCTGCGGGAACCGGTAAGACCTCACTGATGGCCGGTCGCGTGGCGATGATGCTGGCGGACGGCCGCCGGCCTGGTGAGATCGCCGCCATCACCTTCACGGAGCTTGCGGCGAGCCAACTCGCGCGCCGAATCAGGGAGACAGTCGACACGCTGCTGTCGGGGGATGTTCCCGCATTCCTTGAGACGGTTCTTCCGCAGGGGCTTTCGGAGCAACAGCGCAAAGCGCTGATCACTGCCTCTCCCCAGCTTGATGAGCTGACAGCGACCACCATTCACGGGTTTTGCCAGGCAATCATCCGCAGCCATGGTGTGCAGGCCGGCCTCGACCCTGGCGCCCGTGTGGTCGACGCGACGGTCGCCGACAATCTGTTCATGGCCGAGCTGTCGGCCTGGTTTTCCCAACGGCTCGCGGCTGACGCGGTGGAAGGCGACCCAATCGTGGTCCTCGCCGAGGAAATTCCCCTTCAGGTCGTCAACCTCATTCGCGAACTCGCGAGCCTTCGGCGCAAGCACCCCGATGCCCAACCGATTCCTCCGTCGCTCGACGCACGGCCCGACATCGATTTCGTTCAGGCGGTCGACGATTTCGACCGGTGGCACGCGAGTGGGGAACCCGACAAATGGCTTTCCGACATCGCGCACGAATTGCGCCGGCTTCAAGAGCGCTATCAGGATTGTCTCGCAGGCAAAGCGGATTTCCGATCCCTGTGGCGGCTCTGCGAGCCGGGAACCGGCCGCCTCTTTGAGCGCAAGGGCCTGCAGCTGAAAACCTACGATGAGGCGGCGCGGGGCTTCGGCGCTCACCGCAATGACGCTGGTCCCGGTGACGGCCGGACGCTCTACGAAACCGTCGTCATCGCCTGGAGCGAACTCGTAGGTCATATCGCCAGCACGCTGGTATGCTCGCTGTCGGTCTCCCTCGACCAGTTGCTGGAAAGCTATCAGACACGCAAGCGGGCTGCCGCCGTCCTGGATTTCGACGACCTGCTGATCCACGTTCGTACCCTTGTCCGCGACCACGAAGAGGTGCGTCAGGCCATCAGCCAACGCTATCGCTATGTCCTGGTCGATGAGTTCCAGGACACGGACGGCATCCAGAACGAGATCTTGTTCTCGATCGCCGCGACCGAACCACGGCCGGGACAATGGGAGAAGTCAGAACTGCAGCGCGGAGCGCTCTTCCTCGTCGGCGATCCGAAACAGGCGATCTATCGTTTCCGCGGCGCCGACATCGAAGCATATGAACTCTGTCGCCAGTTGATCGACCGCCAGGATCATGGCGCCGTGCTCGAGATCACCGCCAATTTCCGATCGCTGAGCCCAATCATCGAGCATGTGAACGCCTGCTTCGAGCCGGTCTTTGCCAAGCCCTCGCAGCCCCGATACGTCGCGCTCGCACCCACGCTCTTCGAGGCGTCACATTCGCTTCCTTGCGTGGCGCGCTTCACCGTCGAGGTGGCGACCGAGGGCCGCATCTACGCGGAAATGTTCCGAGAAGCCGAGGCGGAGCGGGTTGCCGACCTTTGCGCCGCCTTGATCGGCAACGTGTCGATACAACGCCCCGACAAGACATGCACGCCGTTCCAGGCCGGCGACATCGCCCTACTCTCACCGGGACATACGGAACTATGGCGCTACGAGCGAGCGCTCGAGCAGCGCGGGGTCGCGGTATCCTCGCAAGCAGGCCAGACACTGATGCGACGGCAGGAAACGCAGGACATTCTCGCCCTGCTGCGGGTCTTGGCCGACTCCTCCGACACCTTGGCCTTCGGTGCTTTGATGCGAGGCCCCCTGGTTGGCCTAAGCGAACAGGAACTCCTCGACATCACAGCAGCCCTTCCCGAGAGCGAGGAGGGCCAAAGTTTCTTCACGGTCCGGACGGATCCCGAACTAGTGCAGCATCAGGTGGCAAGGCATATCCTCGTCGAGCTGCAACAGCTTCGGCGACGGACGTCGATCATGACGCCAAGTCTCATCCTCGCGGACGCCATCGAGCGCTTGAACGTCCGCGTGATCATGGCGGCGCGTCATGGCAACCGCAACGCCCGCGCGCTCGCCAATCTCGATGCCTTGATCGAGAGAGCGCGCGGCTATTCGGTCGCAGGGCTGCGGGCATTCATTGCCGATCTCCAGTCTGACTGGGAGCGCAAGGCGCGAGCGCAGGAAGGCCGCATCGACGCCGCCTCGGACGCCATCGAAATCGTGACCATTCATAGCGCCAAGGGATTGGAGTGGCCTGTCGTGATTCCGGTCAATTCCACGACCGAACTCTACCGGCCCGATCAGTTCGTGCACCGGCAATCCGACAACAGCCTACACTGGATGCTCGGCGGCGTCGCGCCGCCGGAGCTCGCCGCCGCGCGTGCCGCCGAAAGCCTTGAAGACGCCAATCAACGAGAACGGATCTGGTATGTGGCCTGCACGCGGGCGCGGGATCTCCTGATCCTCCCGCACATCCCCCAGGCGTCCAAAGACTCCTGGTTCAGCTCGATAGACCTGCATCAGCACGACGTTCCCGAGTTGGATCTGTCGTCCTTTGCGCTTCAAAGAAGGCCGGAACCGGCGTCTCGGCCAAACGAACAGTCGTCCGACATTTTTGCCGCTGAGCAGCGATCCGTCGAGGAGAGCGCGCCGCTGGTCGTCTGGCGCCGGCCCAGCGAGCATGATGCCGATCGGCGCGGCGACCCTCTCGATGGCGTCGTGATTTCGGAGAACCATATTGAACATCTCGACGTGGTCGGCGCCGGAGCTCGCCGCGGTGTCATCCTTCACAAGCTGATGGAAGAGCTTCTGACCGGCGAGCTTGCGGAAGAGTTGGACGCGGGCGTTTCGCGTGCTCGTGAACTGCTCGATCAACTGATCGTCGACGTCGACGAGCCTCGACCCGATCCCAAAGAGATGGCCGCAGTGGCAATTCGCGGCCTCTCTTTGCCACAGATTGCCGAATTGCGGCCCTATCTCATGCCCGAGGTCGCAATCTGGGGCCACGACGAGGCTGGTCTTATCGCCGGGCGGGCAGACGCCTTGGCGGTCATCGAAGAACGCATTGACGCTGCGATCGATTGGAAATCTGACGTAAACCCTACACCCGCTATGCGCGAGGCACATTTACAGCAACTGCATGACTATCTGTCCGCGACAGGCGCCCTACGCGGCGCGATTGTCTATCTGACGAGCGGCGAGGTCGCTTGGGTCCTCCGGTCCTAACAGGCATCATCTATTCGTCGAGCGGGACGCCGGCACCACTATCTTCGATATCTGCAAACCCCGGTATGATGTCGCCCGCCAGCAGTTTCTCTTTGCTAAGCAGTCCTGCGTCCTCCAGGGCCTCGCGGTCGGGAAGATCGCGCAAGGTGTCGAGCCCGAACTCGAGCAGGAAGGGGTCAGAACAAGAGGAGTTCGAAATCGTACGCTTAGGTCGAACGCACCATGAACGGCGATGGATGAGCAGCGCCGGATCCTGTGGATTGTCATCGCGACGCGTCGGTTTTGATTTCCTCATCTGCCCGACTCGACAACGCTTCAGCCAGATGGCCGTGTATAGGGACGGAAGATGGCAAAGCGGAAGCTTCTCAAAGAGCAAGATCGACGGAAGCTTTTCGACATACCGGTCGATGAGGACAGCCTGATCCGACACTATTCGTTGTCACCGGCGGATCGGCTGGAGGTCGAACTGCGGAGGCGTGACCATAATCGGCTCGGCTTTGCCATTCAGCTATGTCTGATGCGATATCCTGGCCGAGTGCTGGGAGCAGAAGAGGCCCCGCCTCGCGCGATGCTCAAATATGTTGCTGACCAAATCGGTGCTGACCAAGCATCATTTGCGCTCTACTCGCGCCGTGAAGAAACCCGCCGCGATCACGCCGCGCGCCTATTGGTATATCTGGATATAAAAAGCGCGACGGCGGAAGATCGTCGAGCGGCATTATTGGCCGCAGTCCAAGCGGCGACGATGTCCGACGACGGTGCCGCGATAGTCAGCTCCATTGTCGCGACGTTTCGAGAACGCGGGTCCCTTCTGCCAGCAGTCGACACGATCGAACGCATCGGCCTTGCCGGGCGCGCGATAGCCCGCCGGCGGGCGGAGAGAAATCTAATTGAAGACATCTCTCTCGGTACGCTCCAATCATTGGATAGGCTGCTAGATGTCGACCCGTCGATCGGTAAGACCCGCTTCCATTGGTTGCGGTCGGCGCCGGAAGCGCCGGGTGCGTCGAACCTTGTCGGGCTGACAGAACGGATCGCATTCCTGCGCAAGCTGGAAATCGACCCGAAATTGCAGATGCGGATTTCCTCGGGTCGGTGGGACCAGATGATCCGCGAGGGGAACGCCACACCGGCCTGGCTGGCCAGCGACTTCAACTCCAGCCGCCGGCACGCTCTGATCGTGGCGCAGGTCATCAAACTCGCACAGAAGCTCACCGACGATGCCGTGACGATGTTCATCAAGCTGATGGGTCGGTTGTTCTCGCAAGCCAACAACCGCAAGAAGCAGCGGCACATGGATTGCAGGCCAGATACCGCCAAGGCACTGCGCATGTTCCTCGATACGATCACAGCCCTGCAATCCGCCAATGAGTATGGTCGCAACGCTTTGGAGGTTCTCGATCAGAAAGTCGGCTGGCATCGGCTGCTCCGCATGAAGCCAGAGCTCGAGTCGATGGTCGAGGACAACGAGGCGTCGCCCTTGGTCGTGGCGGGTGAGCAGTATGCGACCGTCAGTAAATTTGCGGGTGCATTCCTGCGGGCGTTCACGTTCCAATCGGGTCGGCGGCACGATCCGCTTCTGGCGGCAATCTCGCTTTTGAAGCGCATGTATGCCGAGAAGCGTCGGACACTCCCGGAGCGCGTCCCGGTCACCCACCTCAGCCAAACTGATCGACGGCTCATCTTCGAACAAGGAAAGCCTGATCGCCGGCTCTACGAGATCGCCACGCTCGCGGCTTTGCGAGATCGGCTTAGATCTGCAGACATTTGGGTCGACGGCAGCAGATCCTTCCGGCCGATCGACGAGCATCTCATGCCGCGTTCAACGTTCGACGCCATGAAGGAAGAGAACCGCCTCGGACTGGGCGTCCAAGGCGATGGCGCGGCGTGGCTTGCCGAAGCGCGGCAGATGCTCGATTTCAACCTGAAGCGTCTGGCTCACAGAGCACGGTCCGGGAAGCTCGAAGGTGTTCGTCTTGAAGCCGGAACGTTGATCGTCACACCGACCGTCGGCGAAGTGCCTGCCGCCGCCGAAGAACTGAATGCCGAGATCAGCGATATATATCCAATGGTTGAGGTGCCAGACCTGTTGAGAGAAGTGCACGATTGGACTGGCTTCGCCGATTACTTCACGCATGTCCGCACCGGTGACGTTCCCAGAAATGTCTCGGCCATGCTGGCCGGCGTGCTGGCGGATGCAACCAACCTCGGTCCGAAGCGGATGGCGAGTGCGTCCAAGGGGATCAGTGCTCACCAAATTGGCTGGATGCGCACCTTCCATGCAAGATCGGAGACCTATCGGGCGGCGCAGGCCTGCGTGACGGACGCACACACCCGCCATCCGCATTCTCGGCTGTGGGGCAACGGAACGACCGCGTCGTCGGACGGGCAGTTCTTTCGCGCCAGTGATCGCGCCGCTAAGCGCGGCGACGTCAATCTACACTACGGCAGCGAGCCAGGTTCGAAGTTCTATAGCCATCTGTCGGATCAGTACGGCTACTTCAGCATTCTGCCCATCAGCCCGACCGAAAGCGAGGCTGCCTATGTGCTTGATGGGCTGTTCGACCAAGACACGATCCTCGACATCCAGGAACACTTTACCGATACCGGCGGCGCCAGCGATCACGTCTTCGGATTGTTCGCGCTGATCGGCAAGCGGTTCGCACCGCGGCTGCGCAACCTCAAAGATCGGAAGTTCCACACGTTCGAGAAAAGCGATGCATACCCGGCGCTGTCGAACCATATCGGGGCACCGATCAACGCCACCCTGATCCTCGATCATTGGAATGATCTGCTCCATCTGGCGGCGTCGATCACGACTCGATCCGTGGTGCCGTCCACGATCCTGAAGAAGCTGTCGGCGTCACCGAAGGAAAGCCAGCTCGCAAGGGCGCTACGGGAGCTTGGTCGGATCGAGCGATCGCTGTTCATGATCGAGTGGTACTCGAGTCCGGTATTGCGCAGACGCTGCCAGGCCGGCCTCAACAAGGGCGAGGCCGCTCATAAGCTGAAGCGCGCTGTCTTTTTCCACGAGCGTGGCGAAATCCGGGACCGATCGTTCGAAAGCCAGGCGTTCCGCGCGTCCGGTCTTAATCTCGTCGTCAGCGCGATCGTCCATTGGAACACAGTCTATATCGAACGGGCCGTCACCCACTTACGCAACGCGCGTCGCGAGATTCCGGATCATCTGCTCAAGCACATCTCGCCGCTGAGCTGGGAGCATATCAACCTGACCGGCATCTACACCTGGGATAGCGAGCAGCATATGCCTGAAGGTTTCCGGAAACTTCGCCTTCCAGTCGGCCTGCGGCGGGCCGCATGAGTTCCCGCTTCGTTCGTCCTTAGCGTACGATTTCGCACTGCTCTTGTTCCGACCCCTACAAGGCGCGGCTCGTATCGAGCAAGGCTTCGGGCGGCTCAAGCGCTTCAAGCGCGTCGCTCTGCGATGCGAAAAGACCGCACGGAATTTCCGCTCGATCGTCAGCTTCGCTGCCGGCCTATGCTTGCTCAAATTCGTCCACACGGCCTAGATAGAACTTCTGAATGTCCTTGTTTGCGGCAAGGTCCTGAGTCGTTCCCTCAAGTACCGAATGGCCGCTTTCCAGCACATAGCCATAGGACGCGTATTTCAGCGCGATCATGGCATTCTGTTCAACCAGCAGGATCGAGACTTTCTTCTCCCGGTTGATCCGGGCGATGATCTCGAAAATCTCGTTGACGATCAGCGGCGCCAGACCGAGCGACGGCTCGTCAAGCAGGATGACGCGCGGATCGGCGACCAACGCGCGACCGATTGCCAGCATCTGCTGTTCGCCGCCTGAAAGATATCCGGCCATCTGGCGGCGGCGCTGCGACAGAATCGGGAAATAGGTATAGACCTCGTCGAAGGCGGCTTGCCGCGATTGACTGCCCTTCTTGGCGAAGGTCGCGGCAATGAGGTTTTCCTCAACGGTCATATCCGAAAATACGTAACGGCCTTCGCGGACATGGAAGACGCCGCGCCGCACGATTTCGTGCGGCGCGAGCTTGAGTATGTTGTCACCTTCAAGCGTGATGGTGCCTTTGGTGACGCGACCGTCCTCAAGCGGCAGGAAGTTCGAAATTGCCTTCAGGGTCGTCGTCTTGCCAGCGCCATTGGCGCCAAGCAGTGCGACAATCGAACCCTGAGGAACCTTCAGGCTGAGATCCGAGAGACCCTGGATCACGCCCTGATAGATAACTTCCAAACCTTTGATCTCAAGCACGGCCGGTCAATCCTACTCTACGTACATCCAGTCGGAGATTGGCTCTGGATTCCAGTTGTTCTTCATGTCCCACTTGAAGATGCGGGCGAGACCGATCGCGTTGTTCTTGAACGTGACCGGCGATTCGATGATGCCGCCCGTATCCCAATCCTTCAGGCTGTTGACCGCGGCAACGAGATTATCGCCGTTGATCTCCTTGCCTTCATCGATAAGCTTTTCAGTCGCCACGGAAGCCATCATCGCGTCAAGCCAGCCGTCCAGATAACCGATGGTCACATAGCCATCATAGTTCGGCTTCTTCTTGCGATGGATTTCGTCGATGACCTTCATCATCTCGCCATCGCTGCCTTCCGTCTTGATGTTGTACATCGCCACGCCGATCAGGCCATCGGCAACGTCGCCGAGTTCCATGATCTTCTCACGCTCGTTCTGCCAGACCGTGCCCATGAACTGTACGTCATCCATGCCGTAATCACGCACGAGACGCATCACTTCCGGCCACACGCCCATTGCATAGCCGTGGAAGATCACATGCGTCGGTGCTGCCTGACGAACTGCGAGAGCGAAAGCGGAAACGTCGGATTCGGTCATCTTCGTCTGCTGCAGCAGCACGACCTCGATGCCGAGCTTTTCTGCTTCCTTCTGCGCAAGCTCGATGCCGTCACGACCGAAAGCCGCGCTGGAATGCACGATGGCCAGCTTCGGCTTTTCATCGCCCTTGCGGTTCTGGTCGATGTAGCGAACCAGAGCCAGCATCTGCTGCCCATAGGTCGCGCCGTTGATGAAGTAGTACGGATATTTGGAAGGGTCCGCCAATTCCGAAGCCTGCGAACCGCCACCCATATAAATCTTGTAGGTGCTGTTGTTCTCCGGCGTCACGCCCTGCACCATGCCCGTGCTGTCGGCGTAAACGAAGTCGAGACGACCACCGGCCACGGCCTTGTTGAAGTTGGCAACGCTGACCGATGGCTGGAAGCCGGTATCCATCACCGTGACGTTGATCTTGCGGTCACGGATACCGCCCTGCGCATTCTTCCAAGCGACGAAATCCTGAATGCCTTCGGCTTCAGCCGCGCTCGAATAGGCCGCCGGGCCGCTGAGGTCGGCGTTCACAAACCAGTTCAGGCTTTCCTGCGCAAATGCTGCGCCGGGAAAGCCGAGCGGAGCCAGCACCGCCGCCACGGCAGCACCTTTCAGTAGCTTACGTCTGTTGAGCATAATTTCCTCCACGTTGTGCGATCCGTTGGATCGCGGTTTGGATGTCCTTGCCGGAACTGCCGGCGAAGGAAGTTCGCACGCCGTTCAGCGTGAGAATTTTCGTTTCGCCCGCTTCCACAACTGCGCCAGCCCGCGCGGCTCAAGAAGCAGGAAGCCGACAATCAGCAGGCCGAACACGACCTCGCGTAGCGGCGTCATCACCGCCGACAGATCGAAGCCGATCATTCCCGCCAAAGGTATGAGGCCCTCGCGCAGGATTTCGGGAAGCAAGGTCATGAAGGTCGCGCCCAGAATGGCACCGAGGATCGACCCCATTCCTCCGACAATGACGGCGGACAGGAAAAACACCGAAAGAAGCAGGGTGAACTGTTCGGGATTCACATAGCGGTTGAAATAGGCCAGCAGCGCACCGGCAACGCCTGCGTAGAAAGAGCCGAGCGCAAAGGCGATGAATTTATAACGGATGGTCTCGACACCAAGCACCTGCGCGGTGAGATCGCGTTCGCGAATGGCAACGAAGGCACGTCCGACACGTGAGCGCACCACATTGCGCGCAAATATCGTCGCCAAAATCGCTACCACGAGAATGAGGTAGTAGATGCGGACCTCGTTGTTCAGCGGATAGCCGAAGATCGAAGCTGCCGCGACCGTCAGGCCGACATCGCCATTCGTCACCGACTGCCAGCCCACGAAGATGAAGTGCAGGATGAACTGCGCGGCCAGCGTAGCGATGATGAGATAAAGCCCGCGAATGCGCAGCGACGGCAGGCCGAACACCGCACCGACCAACGCGGACATGATGCCGGCAGCAGGCAATGTGATCCAGAAGGGAAGCCCAAGATGGATCTGCAGAAGTGCAGCCGTGTAGGCACCAACGCCGACGAAGGCGGCATGGCCGAGCGACAACAGCCCGGCATATCCCATCATCAGGTTGAGGCCCTGCGTGGCGATGATGTTGATGCCCAGCAAACCCGCGAAATAGACCCAGTGTCCCGGCGCGACCTGCGGCAGCGCGAGCAGCGCTACAAGCAACACAATCAGCCAGATCCGTTGCATGATCTTGCCCTTGGCGGCTGGCGCAAGCGAAGTGGTTTCAGCAGCACTCATTTGTCAGATCCTCTCGACCTGGCGTGCGCCAAAGAGGCCGTTCGGGCGGATCAGAAGCACGATCAGCGTCAGGATATACGGCGTGATTTCGCGGAAGGAGGTGGGCAGGAACATGCCAGTGACAGCCTCCAGCCAGCCAATGATGAGGCCGGCCACCAGAACGCCGCCGATGGAGTTCAGGCCGCCTAGAATAATGACTGCCAGCACGTTCATGGCTACGACGCCCAGATGCGGGGTCAGCGTATTGACGCTGGCCATGAGAACACCACTGATGCAGCCGGTAATGGCCGCGATGACCCAGCTAAAGGCGACGATACGGCGAACGTCTATGCCCATCGAATAGGCCGTAACGGCATCGGCCGCAGCGGCGCGCAGCGCCACGCCAGCGCGCGAATAGCGCAGGTAAAGGATGAGGCCGACAACGATGACAACCGCAATCGCAAAAGCACGGGCGGTGCGCCCCGGCACGAAGATGTCGCCCAGCATGACCGGGGTGCGCGCCAGAATGGCAGGTATCTGAAGCTCGTTCGGCCCCCAGACCAGACCGACAATGCCGCGAATGATCGCGCCAATACCAAAGGTTACCATGACCACGGCGATGAACGGGCGGCCCAGCATCGGACGGATTGCAACACGTTCAATGATCAGGCCGACAACCACCGAGCTAAGAAGCGCGACACCGAGGCCAAGCCACGGTCCCAGCGCGAAGGTGACGCTGGCCGCATAAAAGAAATAGGCAGACAGCATCATCATTTCGCCCATGGCGAAATTGAAGGTATGCGACGCCTTGAAGATGACGATTATGCCGAGCGCAATCAGCGCATAGACACCGCCTGCGGCGATGCCTACGACAGAATATTCGATGAAAAGTTGCAGCGGGCTCAAGGGTGCCTCCTCACGCCTTCTCAGTCACGGCATCATCGGACGCGCCGAGATATGCCTTGATTACTGCGGGATTGGCGCGCACTTCATCGGGCGTTCCCGATGCAATCGGCTTGCCGAAAGACAGCACCGCAACATGGTCGGAAATCTTCATGACCATGCCCATGTCATGCTCGATGAGCAGCACGGTCGTATTCCAATTGTCCCGAACGCCGCGAACGAAGCGCCCCATTTCCTGCTTTTCCTCGCGGTTCATGCCCGCGACCGGCTCGTCCAACAAAAGGATTTTCGGCTTCATCACAAGCGCGCGGGCAAGTTCGATGCGCTTTTGCAAGCCGTAAGCCAAATCCTCGACATAGTGGTTCTGAACAGTATCGAGTTCCAGCGCCTCGACGACATCGCGGCGGACCCGCTGGTCGAGTTCGTCTTCCTCGCGCCGAGTCAGCGAGAGGCCGAAACCAGCCGACAGAACGCCACTGCGCAGATTGGTGTGCGCGCCAAGCTTGATATTGTCGAGAACGGTCATGCCGTGGAACAGCGCTATATTCTGGAAGGTACGCGACATGCCGCGATAAGCGCGCGCATGCGGCTTGAGCGAGGAAACATCCTCGCCATCGAGCATGACCGTGCCGGATTGCGGCTTGTAGAAACCTGAAATCACGTTGAAGAGGCTCGTCTTGCCCGCGCCGTTCGGCCCGATGACCGACGTTATCTCACCCTTCTTTGCATGAACGCTGACACCCGACAGGGCATGGACCCCGCCGAAGGAAAGCTGAACATTTTCGACCCGCAGCATCAGCGACGCCCCGGACCTGAAGAGCCGCGCGAACGCGCGCCTTCGTTCACCTGCATGTCACTTCCTCCCACAATCCCGGCGAACCGGGATGCTCCAGAACCTCTTATACAATATCTAACCAGCGTTCGAAAGTGTGTCATTGTCGAATTATTCGATGCCGCGATTGTGATCATTTTCCGGTGAAAACAGCCGGACGCTTTTCCACGAAGGCGCGCATGGCCTCACCCTTGTCCGCGGTTCCGAACAACAGATAGGCTGAGCGCATTTCCAGCTTCAACGCGGCTTCCAGCGGCATGTCCATGCCGGTCAGCACCACCCGCTTGATCTCTTCGACCGCCAAGGGCGGCAGGGCGGCGATTCTTGCTGCAAGCGCGAGAGCGTCACCCACCACGGCGTCATCTTCGGAAACGCTGCTGACCAGACCTGCGACATGCGCTTCCTCAGCCGACAGGAAATCGCCCGTCAGCAAAAGCTGCATGGCGCGAAACTTGCCGATTGCGCGGGTCAGGCGTTGCGTTCCGCCCGCTCCCGGCATAATGCCGAGCTTGACTTCCGGCTGGCCGAAACGCGCAGATTTGCCCGCAATTATGATGTCGCAATGCATCGCCAGTTCGCAGCCGCCGCCCAACGCATAACCGTTAACCGCAGCTATCACCGGCTTCCGGCAATTGCGAATCGCGGCCCAATTCGTCTCGTCGTCGCGCTCCATCATTTCGGCAGGCGTGGCCTCTGCCATCGCCTTGATATCCGCGCCCGCAGCGAAAGCGCGCATGTCACCGGTGATAACAATAGCGCGACAGCTTTCATCCCTATCGAGTGCCAGAAACAGGTCGCGCAATTCCTCGCGCAATTCAGGCGAAAGCGCATTGCGGGCTTCAGGACGGTTCAAGCGCAGCAGAACCACATCGGTCCCTGCGCGCTCTACCAGAACATTGGCCATGTCTTCCTCCCTGGCATTCATACCGCTCGGTTGCATCATGGCGATGACAGCGCGAATCTCGCTTTCAGGTGTCAGGGCATCGCTTCACCGTCGCCCGCGCCTGTTTCCGCCTGTCTTTCCGGGCTTGCAACGTCGCCGCTATGGCGTCACAGCAATGACCGTAAATCAGATTCGGAATTGACCGCATCACTTTCGAACGATAGTTAGATTATCGATGGTGACGCGCTCTGTCAAAGGCCGTTACGAGGAAGATCGAAAAGAATCGTATCGGACCCGGAAGGGACGTACGAAACACGGAGGAAATTATGGCCAGTAAGGTGAGGAGACCCCGGCGCTGCCAGCTTGCCGTTCCCGGATCGAGCGACAAGATGATGGCCAAGGCCGCGGGGATGGAGGTCGATCACGTCTTTCTCGATCTTGAGGATGCGGTTGCACCGAATGCAAAAGTCGGCGCGCGCGCGCAGATCGTCAATGCACTCAACACGCTGGATTTCGGCAATTCGGTGCGCTGTGTGCGCATCAACGACCTCGACACGCACTATGCCTATGAGGACATCATCACCGTCGTTGAAGGCGCGGGTAAAAACCTGGACACGATACTGGTGCCAAAGGTTCGCAACGCGTTCGACGTTCGCTTCGTGGATCGCCTGTTGACGCAGATCGAAACCAAGCTCGGCCTGGAAAGAAAGATCGGCATCGAAGTGCTGATCGAGGAAGCCGAAGCAATGATGCGCGTCGAGGAAATCGCAGGCGCATCGCCGCGTCTCGAAGCGCTGATCTTCGGCATGGGCGACTATTCTGCCTCTCAAGGAATCGACCCGCGCGCCATCGCAGGCGATAGCGGCTATCCCGGCGACATCTGGCACTATGGCCGCTACAAGATGATTGTCGCCGCGCGCACTTACGGGCTGGATGCGGTGGACGGACCCTTCGTCAACTTCCGCGATGGCGACTGGTATCGCACCGAATGCGTTCGAGCAAAGCAGCTTGGCGCGGTCGGCAAATGGGCCATTCATCCAAGCCAAGTCGCAATCTCACAAGAAGTTTTCAGCCCCGCACAGTCGGAGGTTGATCGCGCCTACAAGGCCGTCGCCGCCTATCGTGAAGCACAGGCGCAGGGTCTGGGTGCAATTCAGGTCGACGGCCAGATGGTCGATGTCGCCACCGTACGCCTCGTTCAACGCATTCTCGACGAGGCAGAGCTTTTCGGCATCAAGCCATCGGCGGGGCTTTAGAAGATGGCAAAATCCAGCTCAGGCAATTTCTTCGAGGATTTCCGGCTTGGACAGGAGATCGTCCACGCCGTTCCGCGCACCATCACGACCGGCGACACGGCGCTTTACTCCGCGCTTTACGGAATGCGTTTCCCGGTTCAGTCATCCGACGCCTTTGCGCAATCGGTCGGACTGGAACGCGCACCGATTGACGATCTGCTGTTGTTTCATGTGATCTTCGGCAAGACCGTACCGGACATTTCGCTGAATGCCGTCGCCAATCTTGGCTATGCCGATTGCCGCATGATTCGTTCGGCCTATCCCGGCGACAGCTTCACCGCACGCTCGAAGGTGATCGGTTTGCGCGAAAACGCCAACGGCAAGACCGGTATCGTCTATGTGCGGTCGACCGGCTTCAATCAGCACGGCGAGGAAGTCCTGAGCTATGTGCGCTGGGTTATGGTCGCCAAGCGCGACCTTGCAGCCCCCGCACCCGAAACGTTCGTGCCTGAACTTCCAGAGCGCGTTGCGCCGGAAGCGCTCGCCTTGCCGGAAGGATTGGCTTTCTCAGCCTATGATCGTGCAGTTGCTGGCAGCCCATATTTTTTCGATGATTACGAAGTAGGTGAGCGCATCGACCACATCGACGGCATGACGATTGAGGAAGCCGAGCACCAGATCGCCACGCGGCTCTACCAGAACACCGCCAAGGGCCATTTCGACGAGCGCCTGCAACGCGAAAGCCGCTTCGGTCGCCGCATTGTCTATGGTGGTCATGTAATTTCGCTTGCGCGTTCGCTGTCCTTCAACGGTCTTGCCAATGCGGGGTTTGTCGCGGCCATCAATGGTGGACGTCACGTCAATCCGGCAGCGGGCGGCAATACGATCTATTGCTGGTCGAGTGTTCTGGAAAAATATGAACAGCGCGCCGACGTCGGCGCACTGCGCTTGCGCACCATCGCCACGAAGGATCTGCCCTGCGCGGACTTCCCGCAAACTGGCGGGCCGAATGAGAGCTCCATCCTGCTCGATCTCGATTATTGGGTGCTGATGCCCCGCGCAACGCGATAGGGGGCCGCCATGTCAAATATTTCGGGAGAGCTGGAATTTCCTTGGGCCAACGCACCAGTTCCGGGGCAAACCATCGAAATCGCGCCGGGCCTGCTTTGGGCGCGGCATCCCCTGCCGTTCAGGCTCAATCACGTTCATAGCTGGCTGCTCGATGAAGGCGAAGGCTGGACCTGCATCGACACGGGTTGCGACACGCCTGACGTTCGCAACGCATGGGAAACGCTTTTTGCCGGACCTATGCAAGGTCGCAAGATTGACCGCGTTGTCGCAACGCATGGCCATGTCGATCATATCGGCCTTTCAGGCTGGTTGCATGAGCGCTTCGATGCGGAGTTTTGGGGCAGCTTCGGCGAGTGGATATGGGCGCGCATCAGCCACATCAAGGGCATTCCCGGCGCTGCTGACGCGCAATACACTCACCTTATGAGCAACGGTTTCAGCGAGCAGGAAGCACGCGAATTTCTCGAAAGCCGCGACCGCTTTCTCGATCTTGCCACACCGCTGCCGGGAAGCCTTCACGAGATTCGTGACGGAGATACCGTGAGCATGGGCGGGCGCGACTGGCAGGCGATCCAGACCAGCGGTCATTCCTTCGAGCATATGTGCTTCTTCAACAGAGAAGAAAATATCCTCATCGCGGGCGATCATCTGTTGTCGAAAATCAGCCCGGTCGTCGCGGTTTACGAGATGGTTCCGCATGGCGATCCGCTGCGCGATTTCCTCGTCTCATTCTCGAAATTCGACCATGTGCCGGATGATGTTCTGGTGTTGCCGTCGCACGGCCTGCCCTATCGTGGCATTCGCCGCCGTATAACCGAGCTGCGCGATCACCATCGGGAACGGCTCGACATGACGCTGGAATTGTTGAAAGAACCACGCACCGGATACAGCCTGATCCGCGCCATGTTCCCCAAGGTTCAAGGCGTCGACAATCTCGGCTTTGCATTCGGCGAGGCGCTGGCGCATGTGAATTATTTGATCCGCGAAGGGCTGGTCGCCAATGTGTCGGAACAGCCCGGCAAGATGATTTACAAAGCCGTTGCGTGAACCGGAGAGCACCATGACCCAGACCAGAAGCCGCCGTTCGGTTCTCTACGTACCGGCAACCAACACCAAGGCCATGTCGAAGGTCGCGTCGCTCGACTGCGATGCGATTATCTTCGATCTCGAAGATGCGGTTGCGCCCGAAGCAAAGGGCGAAGGACGGCAGAACCTGATCGACTTTTTCGCGGTCAACCAGCCGCCCGCGTCGCAGGAGTGGGTCATTCGCATCAACACGACGCCGGGCGGTTTGAGCCCGGAAGACGTTGATACAGTCGTAGCGTGCAAGCCGCACGCCATGCTTTTGCCGAAGCTTGAAAACACCGACATGCTGGCCGCCGCCCGCGACATGCTCACCGAACGGACCGACGCCATGATTCGCCTGTGGGCGATGATCGAAACGCCGCGCGGCATTGTCGATCTGCGGCCGTTGTCATCATTCGGTGCAAGTGCCGCAATCGGGCTGGATTGTTTTGTTGCGGGAACGAATGACATCGCCAAGGAAACCGGCCTGCCTCTACCGGAAGGGCGCAAGACGATGGAGCATTGGCTCGCCTCGCTGGTGTTGCATGGCCGCGCCTTCGGCATCGATGTTGTGGACGGCGTCTACAACGACTTCCGAAATGAAGAAGGCTTTTCCGCCGAATGCAGGTCGGGCGCGTTGCTCGGCTTCGATGGCAAGACGCTGATCCATCCCGCGCAGATCACCCCGGCAAACGCGGCGTTCTCGCCCTCTGAAGCTGCGGTGGCTGAGGCCAAGGCGGTGATCGAGGCTTTCGCGCAACCGGAAAATGCCGGCAAGGGCGTCATTTCGATAAATGGCAAGATGGTCGAACTGCTGCACCTTCACATCGCCCGCAAGGTGCTCGCAAAGGCGCGTGTTGAGGGGTGAGCGAGGGCGATAGCGCCGCCCGCCTCATCAATACAGTGAAATGCCCATCGAGCGGCCACCGTCGAGCGTCAGGATCTGGCCGGTGACGTTTTTCGTGCGCGGGCTGGCGAAAAAGGCGATGCCGTTGGCAATATCTTCCGGTTGGCCGACATCGCGCGTCGGTTGCAAGGCGATGAGTTGCTGCTGGCGCTCAGGCGTCAGCGAACGGAACATCTCCGTCTCGATCAATCCCGGTGCAATCGCGTTGACCAATATGCCACGCGCCGCGAGGTCAATAGCCATGGCGCGCGTAAGCCCGATGGTTCCGGCCTTGGAGGTGATGTATGGCGCGTGCGCATAACCTGCGAGATATGCGCGGGAAGCGACATTGACGATGCGCGCCCCGCGCTCCATGCGCTTCGCCGCTTCCTGCGAGATAACGAAGGTTCCCACCACGTTGACATCGTACATGGTGCGGAAATCGTCTTCGGTGATTTCATCGAACTTGCCGTCCCAGAACACGGCGGCATTATTGACCAGAACATCCAACCTCGGCAGTGCGGCAATGAACGCGGCAACCGCCTCGCGATCGGTAATCGACAACACGTGATGTTCAACCGAAGCGCCCGACTGTTTCAAAGCCTCTGCATTTTCTGCCAGCGGATCAGCCTTCACATCGACCATGACGACATGGAACCCGTCCTCAACCAGCCGCTTCGCGGCGGCGAGGCCGATGCCGCGACCGGCTCCGGTGACAATGGCGATCTCTTTTTCCTGCATGATGCTCTGTCCCTGTTACGCGTCCACCGGCAGGACGAATGTTTCCGTTAGACCACCATCGACCATCAACACATGGCCGTTCATATAGCCCGATGCCTTGGAAACCATGAAGGCTACGACACCGCCCGCTTCTTCCGGATCGCCCCAGCGGCCAAGCGGAATGCGCGCGGAAACGCCTCGCTCATATCCGGGTCGCGCAAGAATCTCGGTGTTGATCTCGGTCAGGAAATAGCCCGGCGCCATCATGTTGACGGTGATGCCCTTCGGGCCAAGTTCTGCGGCAAGCGAGCGCGTCATGCCAGCCAGCCCGTGCTTGCTCGCCACATAGGACGATACGTTTTCGCGCCCGACCGCGGCCAGCGCCGAGCCGACATTGACGATGCGCCCATAACCGGCCTCGACCATATGCTTCGCTGCCTCGCGGCATAGCATGTAAGGACCGCGCACATTGGTGTTCATCACGTTGTCCCATGACGAAGTGGTGGCTTGCGTCAACGGTTGCCAGACATTGATGCCAGCATTGTTCACCAGAATATCGAGCCTGCCTTCCTGTTCGGCAATCGTTTCTATTGCGGCGGCACAGGCGCTGGTATCGGCCAGGTCAAAGGCATGAGCGCACACATCCAGCCCTTCACCGCGCAGCGTTTCCGCTGCCGCGTTGAGTTGTGCAGCACCCCGCGCCGTGATCCAAACCCGTGCGCCAGATTCTGCGATGGCGCGGGCCATTTCAAAGCCAAGCCCGCGCGAAGCGCCGGTGACGATGGCAACCTGTCCTTCAAGGGAAAAGCGTCGTGTCATGTCTCTTGCCTCACGCTGCAAGCTGAAACTTGAAGGAAGCGGTCAGGCCGCCATCGACATACAGCACCTGTCCGGTGACATAGCTCGAAGCCTGCGAGGCGAGGAAGATGAACGCGCCAACGATCTCTTCGGCCCGACCCCATCTCTCCAACGGCGTCACGCCTTCGATTGCGGCAGCGAAATCCGGCTTGTCCCGCAGCGGCGCGGTCATTTCGGTTTCGAAATATCCCGGTGCAACGCAGTTTGCGGTGATACCGGACTTGCCGAGTTCGGCGGCCATCGCCCGCGTCAGGCCGATAAGGCCGGACTTTGAAGCGCTGTACGCATGAAGGTTGGCGCGACCAAGCGGGCCAAGCACAGAAGAGGTGGTGATGATGCGCCCGCCCTGCCCGCGTTCGATCATGGCCTTGGAGCATTCGCGCGAAATCACGAAGGTGGCGCGCAGATTGGTGTCGAGCACGCGCGTAAGATCCGCCTCCGTGCTCTGCTCCAACGGCTTCCATTCGATGATACCGGCGATATTAGCCAGAATGTTGATCTGGCCGCAGTCCTGTACCACCTGTCCGATAGCCGCGACCACGGCCGCTTCATCGGTGAGGTCGAGTTGAAGCGTGCGAGCCTTGCCATTCGCGGTTTCGATGTCGGCTTTCAGGGTTTCAAGTGCCGTGAGATTGCGGCCAACGAGGACCACTTCCGCGCCTGCGCCTGCAAGGCCACGCGCGACCTCACGACCCAGCGCACCCGACGCGCCGGTGACGATGGCAACCTTGCCCTTGAGTGAAAACATTTCCAGCATGGGTTCCTCCCTCATGCGCCGTACAGTTTTCGCAGGCGCACCTTATCGATCTTGCCGCTCGGCAGCTTGACGATCTCGTCCGTGAAAACCACATGGCGCGGTTTCTTGTAGCTTGCGATCAGCGTGCGGCAGTGATCTATCAACACCTGCTCGCTGGCCGAAGCCCCCGGCTTCAGCACCACAACGGCCATCACCGCCTCGCCCCATTTTTCATCTGGCTTGCCGATCACCGCGACTTCGGACACCGCGTCATGCGTGACGACAGCCTCCTCGACCTCGCGCGAATAGATGTTCTCGCCGCCGGAGATGATCATGTCTTTCTTGCGATCGACCAGATAGAGGAAGCCTTCCGTATCGAGACGGCCCATATCGCCGGTATGCACCCAGCCGTCGCGCAGCGTGTCGATGGTCGCACCACTGTTGTTCCAATAGCCCTTCATCACGCCGGGGCTGGACAGCAATATCTCGCCAACTTCGCCGACCGGCAGATCAGCGCCATTGTCATCCACGATGCGGACGTTGACGCGCGGCGACACCTGCCCGACCGAAGTGAGTATTTCACGGTCGCGTTCGGTGCCGTCCAACCTGTGCTGGTGCGCCAGAAGCGTGGTGCCGATGCCTTCCGTCTGACCGAACTGTTGCTGGAACACCGGACCGATCAGGCGCAGCCCCTTGCGCAAAACCGGCAATGGCATGGGTGCCGCGGCATAGACCACCATGCGAAGGCTGGAGAAGTCCGCCTCCTCCACACCCGGCGCATCGAGCAAACTCTGGATCATCGTCGGCGCCATATGCGTGACGGTGATGCGGTCCTGCTCGATGGAAGCGAGTATCTTTTGCGGATCGAAGCCGTTTTGCAGGAACACGGTGCCAGCGCGCCAGTGCTGCGCAAGCTGGATTATCTTCGCGCCGATATGGAACAGCGGCATCATGATAAGCAGGCGGTCGGCTGGTGAATTTCGTTGATCCGAACCGAGTATTTCCGCTGCCGCGACCTGACCGCCCTGCGTCAGCATCACGCCCTTCGGGCGACCTGTCGTGCCGGACGTATAGATGAGGAAAGCGATATCTTCCGGCTTTGGACGCAATGGCGCGCCCGCTTCATCGCCAGAAGCGAGAAGCTCGTCGAAGTCGAGCGCGAACTCCAGACCCGGCACGCCCTTTCCGCCGATGCAGACATAATGCTGCACCGATGTCAGATGCGGGCGCATGGCCAGCACGGCATGCGCGTAGGACGCCTCGAAGATGAACACCTTAGGCGCGCTGTCATTGATGATGAACTGCATTTCCGGCACGGCGAGCCGCCAGTTAACGGTGGAGCAGATGAAGCCGGTCAGCTCACACGCGCTGTAGATTTCCAGAAATTCCTGCCGGTTCTGGCTGAGAATGCCTATCCGGTCTTGCCGCTTCAACCCAAGGCGGTAAAGCGCATTGGCCAGCTTCGAGGCGCGCACATGATGCTGTGCATGGGTGACCTGCTGGTTCTGCCAGACGAATGCCGTCTGGTCAGGATATTTCCAGGCATTGTTATCCAGCATATCGGCGAGGGTTTGCGGCACCGTAATCAATGGCCGCGCGGACGCATGCCTCACTTTACGTCTCCGTCGAAAAGCGGCTTGCGCTTTTCCTTGAATGCAGCAACCCCTTCGCGGAAATCTTCGCCGGTGAAGCAGGCAACCTGCGATGTCAGTTCAAGATCAAGTGCTGCCTCAATGTCGGCGTTGTGGCCCAGCATGTGCTTGGTCAGGGCCAGCGCATGTGAAGGCAATTCCGCCAGTTCCATCGCCAGTTCCATCGCGCGCGTCGCAAGCGCGTCATCGGCGGTCACTTCATCGGCAAGCCCCGCGGCCAGCGCATCGACTGCCTTGTAGGTGCGCGCATAAAGCAGTGCCTGCCGCGTGCGCGCCTCGCCGATGCGCCGCACCAGCGTGGAGGCAATGCCGAAATCCGGCACCAACCCGACCTTCGGGAATGGAAAGCCCATTGCCGCGCTTTCGCCCATCACAACCGTGTCGCAACACAGCGCAAGGCCAGCGCCTGCACCCATCGCATAGCCGCGAAATTCGGCAATCATCGGCTTATCGGCGGTCAGGAGCAAACGCGCCAGGCGGTGTGCGGCGGCCATGCGGGCCCGCGCGGCCTTTGGATCGGAAAGCTCATCCATTCTCGACAAATCGCCGCCGACGGAAAAATCCTTCAGCCCGGACGCGATAATAATCACCCGGCAATCGGGCGCATTGAGCAAATCAATGAAGGTTGGAAGCAGTTCACCGCGAAGCGCCTCGCCCATCGCATTGCGCGCCTCGGCGTGGTTCATCACGACACGCACAATGCCGCGCGGATGACGTTCGATATCGATCAGACCCACCTGCTCCTCCTCAAGCACGCTTACGATGAAACCCTAGCGCAACACAAAATCAAACGCTAGTTCGAAAATTGCCTTAACCGTCACTAACTGTTAGAATTTGTCCCGGCATGTGGTATTGAGCAGATGACCGGCCCGGCGTGCCGTTATGACTAATAGGGGGAGAGAACGCCTGTATGGCAAAGAAGCTCGCTAAATCCGCAGTGTCACAGAAACGCGTTCTCGACGCTGCCGCCAGAATATTCCGCGACTACGGCTATGCCGGAACCACGATGCGCACCATCGCCGATGAGGCCGATCTGAAGGCGGGCAGTATCTACTATCACTACAAGTCCAAGGACGAGCTGATTTCCGCCGTTCTCGATCTCAGTATCCGGCTGCTTATCGACGACGTGAAGGGCGCGCTGGCTGCTTTGCCCGAAGGAGCAAGCGGACGCGACCGGGTGCAGGCAGCGATGCATGCCCACCTTTCCTCGATCCTGACCAATGGCGACTACACGCTTTCCTCGCGGCGCGTCATCGGACAGGTACCGGAATCCATCCGCAACCAGAACATGCGGCTGCGTGACAGCTACGCGGCGATCTGGCAGGATATTCTCAAGGGCGCGCAGGCGGGTGGCGAGTTCCGCGCTTCGGCCAACATGTCGCTTGTGCGTTTGTTCGTGCTGGGAGCGCTGAACTGGACGGTCGAATGGTTCAAGCCGGGCGGTCGCTCAATTGAGGAAGTTGCTAGTGAGTTCACCGACCTCATTCTCGATGGCTTGTCGGACAAGTCCGCTGCGGATAGCGCGGTTTCGCCAGTGAAGCCGAAAATGCGCGCCCAGGCACCTAGCCGCGTGGTGTAACTATTTTCCCTTGAAAACAGGTGCGCGCTTTTCCTTGAACGCCAGCATCGCCTCGCGGCTATCCGCCGATTCGGCCAGTCGCATCGTCATGTCCTGCTCGAAGCGGTAACCGTCGCGCAAACTCATGTTTTCAATTGCGTTCAGCGAGTGCTTTGCCAGCCGCGTAGCAACCGGGCTGTGACCCGCAATGCGTTGGGCCATTGCCATCGCAGACGTCATAAGTTCAGCGGCCGGCACGCAGGCTTCCACGATACCTAACCGGTAAAGCTCCGCCCCGTCGACACGGTCGCCGGTCAGCATCATGCGACGCAGGCGCGAGCGCGGAAACAATTGCATGGCATGGCGTGCGCCGCCCATCAGCCCGACTGTCACTTCCGGCAGGCCGAGCGATGCATCCTCCGACGCAATCAATATGTCGCAGGAGGCGACAAGCGCCAGCCCGGCACCAAGTGCGGCACCATTGATGGCACCGATGACCGGCTTGGTGCATTCCATGATCGCATGATAGCTCTCACGAGCGCTTCGCAAGGTGTTGCGACGCTCAGCAGGTGCCCACTGCTTGCCTGCGCGCTCCTTCAGATCGACGCCCGCGCAGAACACCTTACCAGCACCGGTAAGCACAATCGCGCGCACCTCATCGAGATCGGAAAGATAGTCGAACGCGTAGGCAATCTCCTCCTGAAATTGAGGAGATTGCGCGTTGACCGGCGGGCGGGCGAGCGTGACAATTGACACATGACCGTCGAACGCGACACGGACATTCTCAAGCGCATGTAAGGTCATGTCATGCCCTCCCGCCGCAAGCTCGGACAGATCAGCCGCGTCCAAGCAGATGATCGGAAATGATCCGCATCTGGATTTCGGATGTGCCCTCGAAAATCTTTGTCAGGCGAGCATCGCGCCAATGGCGCTCAACCTGATTGAGCGTGGTGTAGCCGCCGCCGCCAAGAACCTGCAACGCTTCGCTGGTCACGCGCTCCGACATTTCGGAAGCGAACAATTTGACCATCGAAGCTTCCTTGTCACAGCGCACGCCACTGTCGATCTTGCTGCACACGGAGTACATCAGCGCGCGCGCGGCTTCGATCTCGGTCGCCATGGAAGCGATCTTGAAGCGGATGGCCTGAAACGAAGCGATTTGCTGGCCGAACTGGCGGCGCTCCTTGGAATAGGCGATGGCGTCATCCAAGCCCGCCTGAGCAAGACCGATGGAGCGCGCCGCTGTGTGAGCGCGCGCTGTCTCCAGACCCGCCGTTGCGAGATAGAAGCCCTTGCCTTCCTCACCGATCAGATTGGCGGCAGGCACACGGCACTTGTCCAACGCAAGTTCCCACGTCGTCCAGCCGAAATAGCCGATCTTCGGGATAGGCGAACCCGACACGCCTTGCGGCAACTGTCCACGTGGCTTTTCGACCATGAAGGCGGAAATGCCCTTATGGCGCGCCTTGGGATCGACCTCCGCGCCGGTGCGGGCGAATACCATGATGAAATCCGCGCCATCGGCGAAGGTGCACCAATATTTGTTGCCGGTGATTTCCCACTCGTCACCGACGCGCTTGGCGCGGCAGGAAATGTTCGCCACATCCGAACCGGCATCCGGCTCCGACAGCGAGAACGCGCCGAGAAAATCACCCTGCGCCATGCGCGGGAGATAGACGCTCTTCTGTTCCGGCGTCATCGCCTTGAGCGAACCGATCAGGGCATTGCCGCGCGCGATCATCGAGGCAACACTCATCCAGCCACGCGCTAGCTCTTCCGCAACAAGGCAATATTCGAGCGCGCCAAGGCCAAGCCCGCCATATTCTTCCGGAATGAGAATGCCGAAATAGCCGAGTTCGGCCATCTGCTCGATCAGTTCACGCGGAATTTCGCCCTTGACCGGATCGAGCTTGTCGGCAAGCGGGCGCACCACTTCGCGCGTAAAGGTACGCGCGGATTCCTGGATGAGACGCTGCTCTTCTGTAAGCTCAGTCATAAGGAGACTCCTCTGGCGGGAGTTGGCCCTGACCAAGCGAACGGCCACCGTCCACAATCAGCACCTGTCCCGTTATGTAGCGATTTTCAGCCGAGGTCAGAAAGGCGACGGCGCGCGCAATGTCTTCCGGCTCGCCGATGCGACCGAGCAACTGGCGCGACAGCATAAGTGCCTGCTGTTCCTGCGTCAGGTCGTGCAGCATGTCCGTATTGACCACGCCGGGCGCAATTGCATTGACCTTGATGTCACGCGGAGAAAGGTCGATTGCCATCGCTCGCGTGAGGCCGATCACCGCCGTTTTGGAGGCAACATAATGCGCCATGTTCGGCGCGCCGGCGAAGGAGCGCGAGGTGAAGTTGACGATGCGCCCGCCATTACGCATACGCCGCGCGCCTTCCTGCGCAACGATGAACGTGCCAACCACATTGATGTCGAAGGTTTCGCGGAAGTATTCTTCTTTCTGCTCGTCAAACGGATAGGATGCGGTGATAGCCGCATTGTTCACAATCACATCGAACGGCGCGTAACGCTCCAGCATTTCAGCGACAGCAGCGCGGTCGCGTATGTCCAGAACCTCAGCACTGACATCATGGCCCCGCGCTCGCAGGTCCGCCGCCACCTGGTCGACAGCGGGCAGAATGTCCATGGCGACGACACGATAGCCATCGGCGGCAAGGCGTTCGGCTATGCCCTTGCCGATGCCCTTTGCCGCGCCGGTGATGAGTGCGGTTTCTTTCGCGTCGGTCATTGCGCGCCTCGCGCCATTTCAGAAATTTCCGCCAGACTGTCACCACCGCCGAAACCGGCAAGTGCCACACGCAACTGCGAGGTTCGAGCGCCAAGTAGCGGCTCGATCATCGCGTCGAACTTCTGTTCCAGCTTCCGACCTTGGCGCGCAAGATCAGCGTCGGGCAGGCCCGCATCATGGCTGGCCTTGAAGCTGCGGCCATCGTCCAGCGTTACCTCGACGTCGGCCTTTGCCTGCGGATAACCTTCGACAAAATCGATTGTCGCCAGATCGCGCAGTCGCAATAATTCCGGCTCCTGCGTCAGCTCATCGGTGTAGGTTTCGATGCCGGATGTGTTGCGGCCCGAAAGCGCCATGGCAACGGTCAGGCGCAGCGAGAACTTCGCCTCAAGCCCGGTGGTTGGACGTGCAAGGTTGCAAACCCGGTCGGTGATCGGCGGCACGCTGATGGTGATCGTGCGGATCGATGCCGTTTCGAGGCCGTTCTTCTCACGGATCGCCAGCGCTGCCTCGATAGCGCCGTGGGTGAGATAGCAGGAAGCATGATATTTGAAGAGATTGTTCTTCAGGTGGAAGTCCAGCGGCTGGCCTTCCATCGCCGCATCTGCGTTGAAATCCACGCTCTGCGTAGCGGCAAAACCTTGCGCACATTCCAGCGCATCGGCGCGGCTTGTGTAGCCGCGAGCGGCAAGCCGCGCGGCCATCAAGCCGTTCTGCGCGGCCATGCCTGCATGAAGCGGCTTGCACATGGTTCCGAACATGGATTTCAGGCCGGACGCCTTGGTCGCGGCAATGCCAAGGGCGGTCGCCGTCTGTTCCGCATCGAGGCCGAGAAGCCGCGCGCAGGCTGCAGCAGCACCGATGCTGCCCACGGTCGAAGTCGCATGAAAGCCGTGATTATAATGGCTGGGGCTGGTCAGAAGCCCAACCCGGCAGACCACCTCATAGCCCGCTGTGAACGCGGTCAGAATGTCATCCTGTGTCGCGCCAGTCTGTTCGGCCAGTGCCAGCAGACCCGGCAGCAACGCCACGGTCGGATGGCCAAGAATGGCGAGGTTCACGTCATCGAAGTCTAGAGCGTGCGAGGCGGTGCCATTGATAAGTGCGGCATTGAGCGGCGATGTCCGGCCCTCAAGACCGACCAGCGAGGCTAGGGGTGCCGCCCCATCTTCCAGCAATTCGTCGGCCAGAAGCGTTACCGCCGGTTCGCTGGCGCCGGGAATGGTGACAGCGTACCAATCCAATATGCATTGACGCGCAACCGTCACCGCATCTGACGGCAGGTCGCCGCGCTGGATGTTCGATGCGCGCTCGGCAAGCCAGCGCGTTACCGGAGTGTTATGCGCCTCGCGCGCCATTTCGTTCAAGCCTTCACAACCGTCGCGCCATACATCTGGCGCAGGGTGACCTTGTTGATCTTGCCGCTCGGCAAGCGCGGAAGTTCATCCACGAAAATGATCGATTTCGGCTTCTTGTAGCTGGCGATCTGCGTCTTGCAGTGCTCGATCAAATCGGCTTCCGAAACGGACTTGCCCGCGCGCAGCACGGTAATTGCCCGCACCGTTTCGCCCCAATGGTCGTCTTTGACGCCAATAACCGCCACATCCGAAACGGCGGAATGTGTAGCGAGCGCTTCCTCGACCTCGCGGGAATAGATGTTCTCGCCACCGGACACGATCATGTCCTTCTTGCGATCGACCAGATAGACGAAACCTTCCTCGTCCACATAGCCAAGATCGCCGGTGTAGTACCATCCCTCGCGCAGCGCAGACAGCGTGGCGGCGGAGTTGTTCCAGTAGCCGGCCATATGTGTTTCGGTGCGGGTAAGGATTTCGCCCGGCTGACCGACCGGCATTTCGTTGCCTTCCTCATCGATGATCTTCACATCGACATTCGGCGCGGCCTGCCCGATTGAGCCGAGACGCTTCAGATCTTCCGCGGTGCCGTCGAGCTTGTGCTGGCGCTTGTGCAGCGTCGTGCCGCCGCCCTCGGTCATCCCGTAAAGTTGCAGGAACACAGGTCCAAGAAGCTCAAGCCCACGCTTGAGAACCGGCACCGGCATGGGCGCTGCGGAATAGCAGATGGTGTGCAGCGATTTCAGATCGCGCGTTTCGATGCCAGGTTGCTCCAGCATCATCTGCACCATGGTCGGCGCCATGTGCGTCATGGTTACGCGCTCGCGTTCAATAGCGTCCAGCACTTCGGCGGGATTGAAGCTGCGATGCAGCACGACGCTGCCGCCGCGCATATGCACCGCCAATTGCAGGAAGCGCGCCCCGACATGGAACACCGGCATTATGAGTTGCAGCCTGTCGGAAACGATCAGGCCAAGCTCGGTCGCCATCAATATGCCGACCGCGATTTCCGCGCGATGGGTGCGCATGGCTCCCTTGGGACGCCCGGTCGTGCCGGACGTGTAGATCAGATGCATGATCTCGTCGGGCTGCGGCCGCGTCGGCGCGCCTTCCTTATCACCGGAATCGCGGAAGGCATGATAGTCTTCCGCCCATGAGGGAGTTGTGCCGCCAACGCACAGAAACAGTTCTACAAAATCCAGCTGGTCGCGGATCTTGTCTACGGTTTCGGCATATTGTGCCTCAAACACCAGCACGCGTGGCGAAGAGTTTCCGAGTATCCATTCGATCTCCGGCGCAGCCAGTCGCCAGTTCACCGTCGCAGCAACGTAGCCGGCAAGCTCACAGGCCGCATAGGCTTCCATAAACTCGAGCGAATTCTGGGAGAAAATGGATATTCGGTCCTGACGGCGGATGCCGCGCTTCCACAGCGCCGAAGCCAGCCGATTACCGCGCTCGAAATACTTGGCAAACGTGACATGCTCGCCTTCAAACGTGTAGGCAGTTTCGTTCGGGAACTTGTAGGCGTTGTTGCGCAGAAAATCGCCAAGCGTATCAATCATTTACGTCCTCCCCCACCTCCGGTTCAAGCCTTCGGAAGGCCCATCCGGTTTGCTATGTTGTTCTTCTGAATTGCTGTCGAGCCGCCGATGATCGGCATCAGCAGCATGTCGCGCACATGGCGTTCCATGTCGAAACCGCGGGCATAACCATATGCGCCCATGACTTTCTGACAGGTCAGCACAATGTCCAGCCCGGTCTCGCAGACGAACATCTTCGCCATTGAGGTTTCGACCGAACAGGGCAAATTGTTGTCCGCATACCAGCACCCGCGATAAAGCATCATCCGCGCTGCCGCCAGCTTGGTCTGCACGTCGGCCAGCATGTGGCGGATCGACTGATGCGAGCAGATGCGCTTGCCGAACTGGCTGCGCGTCTGGGAATATTCCCAAGCATCATCGACAGCCTGCGCGGCGATGCCCATAGCCATCGCGCCGACTTCCAGCTTTTCGACTTCGAGCGCCGGGCCGGCAAGGCGAGTCCAGCCATTGTTCCAGCCATCTTCACCGCCGATGACGTTTTCAAACGGCACTTCGACATTGTCCAATGATACGTCGTTGGTGTTCAGGCCGCGCGCGCCCATCGCCGGAATGTGCGTGAGCGTGACACCCTTGGCGGTCGGCGGAATGAGCACAAGCGAAAGGTTCTTGTAACGCTGGTCGGGATCGCCGGAACGCACCAGCGCATAGATGTAATCCGCACTTTCTGCACCCGAGCACCAGCGCTTGTAGCCGTTGATGATGACCTTGTCGCCCTTGCGCTCGGCGCGTGTCTTGACGCTGGCGAGATCGGAGCCGACATCAGGCTCCGACAGGCCGTAGGCAAACAGCAATTCGCCATTCGCCAGTTTCGGGAGAAGGTCGCGCTTCTGCGCTTCGCTGCCCGATGCCAGAATGTTCATCGCACCATAGCAGGCATTCATCAGGTAGAGCGTGCCGATGACCATGGAACGGCGCGAAAGCTCCTCGACCGTAACCATCGTCGCCAGAATATCGCGACCTGTGCCGCCATATTCCTCCGGTATGGTCATGCCACAGACGCCGAGCGCGGTGATGTGCTCCATGAGCGAACGCGGAACCCTGTCCTCCTCGTCCCACTTGGCCATCATCTCGCGCGTCGCATGACGGTCGAGCATCCGGCGGATGCTCTCGCGCAACATGGTAATGTGTTCTGGCTCGCCGAAATCCATCCCTACGTTCCTTCTGAGGCCAATTCTTGGAGTTCAGCGTCCGGTAAACTTCGGCTTGCGTTTTTCCTCGAACGCCGTGATCGCTTCGCCGTGGTCCTCGCTGTGATTGGTCAGCGCCTCATAGGTGATGCAGCTATCCATCATCGAATGCGCAAGCTGCTTGAGGCCGATATTGATGGCCATCTTGCTGTACTTGATCGACTTCATTGCGCCCGAGCCGATCTTCTTGGCGAAGGCATCGACGCGTGCATCCAGCTCATCGGCTGGAACGGCGTGGTTGATGAGCCCCATCGCAGCCGCATCCTTGGCGTTGATCAGATCGCCGGTCAAAAGATATTCCTTGGCGCGCGCATAGCCAATTGCCTGCGGCCAGATCACCGCGCCACCGTCGCCAGCCGCAAGGCCAACCTTGACGTGCGGATCGCCGAAGCGGGCATGATCCGCAGCGAAGATAACATCGCAGAACAGCGCAATCGTCGCCCCGAGGCCAACCGCATCGCCGTTGACCTTGGCGATGATGATCTTCTCGCAATCGAGAATGCCGAACACGACCTTCTTGGCTTCATGGATGGAGAAGTCGAACAGTTCAGGCTTTTCATACATCTCGCGCATGCCGGCAATGTCGCCGCCAGCCGAAAAGGCACGACCGGCACCCGTCAGGATCACCACGTCGATGGAGTAATCCATGCCCAGATCGTAGAACAACCTCGAGGTTTCCTCATGCATCTCCCCGGTCATCGCGTTGAGCTGATCGGGACGATTCATCGTCACCGTAAGAGTGCGGCCTTCCTTCTCGAACAGGAAATATCTGTAACCTGAATAATCGACGTCCATGAGGTTCCTCCATCGCGGCCGCTTAGGTTGGCCACTCATATTCTAACAATAGTTCGAAAATGAAACGACTGCAACGAAAACCCGTTGAGCCAGATCATTCCGCAACGGAACGCGGCACCACCAGAGCATCGAGCGCGATCACGCCTTCCCCCTTCGCACGAGCGATTACGGGGTTGAGGTCGATGGTTTCGATGTCGTCGCGGTGAGCAGCGGCAAAGTTCGATATATTGACGAGCAGATCGGCGAGTGCATCCACATCGGCAGGCGGCGCGCCACGCACACCCGACAGCAGCGCGCGGCCCCTGATCTGGTCGATCATGCGGTGCGCCTCTTCGCGGTCGAATGGTGCCAGCCGGAAGGTCACATCCTTCAACACTTCGACATGCACGCCGCCAAGGCCGAACATCACCGCAGGACCGAATACCGGATCGCGTGACACGCCGATGATGACTTCGATACCCTTACCCGCCATCGGCGCGACCAGAACGCCTTCAATCGTCGCGTCGGGGCAGTGATGCGCCGCGCGTTCGATCAGCGTGACATAAGCTGCCTCGACCGCAGCGCGGTCCGCAACACCAAGAATGACGCCGCCGATCTCGGTCTTGTGTTCAATCTGCGGGGAGACGATCTTCATCACCACCGGATAGCCGATGGCGTCGGCCGCGGTGCCTGCATCATCCGCGCTGCCGGCAAGCCGCTCGTCGAGAAAGGGCACCCCCGCCTTCGAAAGAAGCTGCTTGGCAGCGTGTTCCGACAGCGCCGCCACGCTTATCGGAACAGCCTGCGGCACGGGCCGCGTCACTCCGCCTTCACGGAAAGCCTTGCCGAAACGCGCAAGAGCGCCCAGCGAGGCCACCGCATCGGATGCATCCTCAAACACGAGGAAGCCCGCATCTTCATAGGCGCGAACCACTTCCGGGGCCGCCACCATTTCCAGTGCGATCAGGCGGTCGGGAAACCGCTCGCAGCCTTTCTCAATCGCTCCACGCAACGGTCCTGAAAGGGTGCGCGTGTTCGGCACGGTCGAGAAGAAGCCAAGCAGCGCGTCATAGCCGCCCTGATCCAGCATCACCTCGATATTGCGCGCCAGCAGACTCATCTCGTTGAGCGCCTGCGCGGTGGTGTCTACCGGATTGGTCACGGTTGCAAAGGGAAGCAGTTCGCGCAGCACTTCCTGCGCCGCGTCAGGCATCGGGGCTACATCCAGCCCGAAGCGTTCGGCTGCATCGGAGATAAGCACGCCAGCGCCGCCGGAAAGCGTGACCACGCCGAGCTTGTTGTGTTCCGGGAAAATGCCGCGTGTGCAGGCATAGGCGACGTTGATCTGTTCGCTGGTCGTGTCGGCGCGATGTACGCCATATTGCCGGAACAGCGCATCGTAAATCGCGTCGGACCCGGCCAGTGAAGCGGTGTGCGACGAAGCGGCCTTCGCGCCGATTTCCGAGCGCCCGACCTTCATCATGACGATGGGCTTGCGGTTCTGGCGGGCGAGCTCCAGCGCGCGGCGGAACCGCTGTCCGTCCCGAACGCCTTCGACATAGGCCATGATGACCTTGATATCGTCCTGCACCGCCATCCACTCAAGGCATTCGGCGACGTCGATGTCGGACTCGTTGCCGGTGGTGATCCAGTAATTGATCCCCAGACCCTTCTGACGGGCAAGATAGGCGATGTGCGAACCATACGCTCCCGACTGGCTGACAATGCCGAGTGGACCGGCGGAAGGCATTTCCTTGTCCAGCGACTGGGTGAAAGTGCCGTAAAACCCGATCTGCGGATTGAACAGTCCGAGACAATTGGGACCGAGCAGGCGCAGACCGCCCGCCTTGGCAATATCGACCAGCTTCTGCTGGATCGCACGGCCTTCGTCGCCGCTTTCGGCATAGCCAGCCGAGAAGATAACCGCCGCCGAGACGCCCTTTGCAACGCAGTCGCGCAGGGCCTGTTCGGTCAGCGCCGCCGGAACCGCGACCAGCGCCACGTCTGGCACTTCGGGAACATCGGCGAGGCTGGCATATGATTTCACGCCCTGAACCGTGTCGCGCTTCGGGTTGATCGGATAGATCGGCCCCGCGAACCCGCCTTCCAGCAGATAGCGCAGCGGGCGACCGGAAATACGCGTGGCATCGTCCGACGCGCCGAAGATCGCCACCGAACGCGGGCGGAAAAGATTATCAAGCCGGGAAGCGACAGGCTGGCTGTTCATCTCAGAAATTCACGCCCTTCGACAAGAGATCGCGCGCAACAGTGCGCTTCTGGATTTCGCTGGTGCCATCGGGAATGCGCATCGAGCGAACAAATCTGTACCCGGCCTCAAGCCGCAATTCGTTGGTCAGGCCCATGCCGCCATGCACCTGCATGCAGCGGTCGAAAACGCGGTTCGACGAGTCGGTGCAGAACTGCTTGACCATCGAGGTTTCGGCCAAAGCCTTTTCGCCACGCTCCAGCTTCATCGCGCAATCGAGCAGGATGGATTCGGCGGCATAGATTTCGGTCGCGCTTTCCGCCAGCAGCATCTGCACGGCCTGGTGCTCGCCGATTGGCTGCCCGAAGGTCTTGCGCATCTTGGAATATTCCACCGCCCGCACCAGCGCCCAGCGCGCCAGACCGACACAGGTGGCCGACAGGCCGAGACGGCCCAGATTAACGCCGCGCAGCGCGACCTTCAGGCCGTCATTAACCGCACCAAGGCGATAGCGGTCAGGCACGCGCAATTCATCGAATGCCAGAATGCCGATTTCCGCACCGAGATGGCCCATGATCGGGATGGTCGAAACCGCCTTGAAGCCCTTCCAGCCGGTTTCCACGAAAAAGCCAGTGATGCCGCCCTTGCGCTGCGCAACGAGCGCCGGATCGGTTATGGCGAAGATCATCGCATAGTCGGCATAGGGTCCGTTGGTGATCCACTGCTTGGAACCGGAAATTACCCAGTCGTCACCATCGCGGATAGCGGTGGTTTTCAAGTTGAATACGTCGGAACCGGCATCCGGCTCCGACAATCCGAAGCACAATGTCTTTTCGCCGCTGGCCAGTAAGGGCAGGTATTGATCGCGCAGACCTTCATCCAGAACCGTGAGCACCGGCGACAGGCCATTGGTGAAGGGCGAGGGGATGACAACAGGATGGATGAGCGTGCGCTCAGGCCCGCAATGCGCAGACAATTGCCAATTGAGATAGACCGAAGCAACCGGACCCAGCCCGCCGCCGCCAAGCTCTCCCGGTCCGAACATAGTGTAGAAACCGGCCTCCGACGATTTCATCCGAACCTGACGGCGCAGTTCCTGCACTTCAGGCGTGAAGCGGCCTTCCTCATCGTAAATCGTGCGATCCGATGCAAGCAGAGCCTTGTTGGCACTTTCCAACGGCACCACTTCCTGCTCGACGAAACGGATCAGGCTATCACCGATCTGAATGATTTCTTCGGGGACCAGCGACCTGTTCATCTCATTCACTCTCAAGCTTGAATTTCGGCAGCGTTAGTTCCGGCGTCACATCGTCGAAGCTGACCTTGACCCGCGCACCGATGCGCACGCTTTCGACATCGCTCGTGATGATGTTGGTCAGCATACGCGGCCCTTCATCCAGCTTTATCATGGCAATCACATAGGGCACGTCGGCCGCAAATGTCGGACCAGCAGGCTTGCGCGCAATCGTGTAGGAATAAACTTCACCATCGCCCGACGCATCGACCCATTCGAGATCGTCGGAATAGCAATGCGGGCAAAGCTCGCGCGGATAGAAATGGTGCTCTCCGCAAGAACGGCAACGCGGCAGCAGCAGCCTGTGTTCACGCGCGGCGTCCCAGAACGGCTTGGTGCCGGGATCGATGACGGGCTGGGGCTTTTCGTAGGTCTCGCTCATTTGCTCGCCCCTCGCTTAGTTGTTCGCCAGAATGACGGTTGAGCCGGATGACAGCGTGCCACCAGTGCCATGCACCAGTGCGGTCGCAACATCCGCCACCTGCCTTGCGCCCGCCTCACCGCGAAGCTGGCGCACAGCCTCAACGAGAAGGAAGATGCCGTACATGCCGGGGTGGCAATATGACAGCCCGCCGCCATTGGTGTTGAGCGGGAATGCCCCGCCCGGTGCCGTGCGCTGACCGGAGACGAACGCGCCACCCTCGCCCGGCTTGCAAAAGCCCAGAGCTTCGAGTGTCATCATCACGGTGATGGTGAAGGAGTCGTAGCACTCTACCAGATCAATGGCGTCATGGCTGATGCCCGCCATTTCGAATGCGCGCTTCGAGGCCATTTCCGCCGCCGTGAGGCGAGCGAGGTCGGGCATTGCGCCAATCGACCAATGCGTATGCGCCTCGCCATAGCCGCGAATGTGGATCGGCTTCGAACCATGAGCGCGGGCATTCTCTGCCGTGGTCATCACGATTGCGCCAGCACCATCAGTCACCAGACAGCAGTCGAGGAGCTTGAGCGGATCGGCAATGCGCGTCGAATTCATCACGTCATCGATGGTCAGCGGATCGCGCATCGTCGCTGCCGGGTTCATGCTCGCCCATTTGCGCGTGGCGACCGCGATTTCGGCAAGCTGTTCTTCAGTGGTGCCAAACTCATGCATGTGGCGCTGCGCGGCAAGCGCGTAGCCACCGACCGGCTGCGGAATGCCCCACACATTCTCGAACTGCATGGTGAGAATCGACGGACGCCCGCCCAGCGTGCGGCTGCGTTCACTCTTCTGCATGGAGCCGTAAGAGATGAGCGCAACGTCACAATAGCCCTTTTCGATGGCCATTGCCGCGTGCGCGACATGTGCCTCGAATGCCGAGCCGCCAATATTCGTGCTGTCAGCAAAGCGCGGATGAATGCCGAGATATTCGCCAAGCGTTACCGACGGCAATTGCCCCGGACCCGGCACGCCCCAAAGGCCAGCGACAAGCAGGCCGTCCACATCGCGCATCGATAGACGGGCATCGTCGAGCGCGGCCTTTGCAGCGCGCGCCTGCACCTGCAAGACGGAGCCGCCGCCCACCACCTTGCCACCTTCCAGCGGAACGTCGCCAACGCCGACGATTACTGCTTCACGCGCCATGCTTACGCTCCCACCGGCTGAATTGCATATCCTGCGAGGATCTGGCGACCGCCTGCGCTGACCAACAGCTTCACGCGCAGGCAATCTTCGCCATCGCGCTCAACCTTGCCCTCGATCTCGCCGGTAACTTCCACCACATCGCCAGCAAACACCGGCGCGATGAAGGTGATGTCGATTTCACCACAAGCGTCGAAGGCGCCATCACTCCACTCGTTCAGCATCTGTGACACAAACGCCAGGGTCATTAGCCCGTGGCCGATGGGGCGACCGAACGGCCCGGTCTTCGAGAACTCCGGATCGACATGAATCGGGTTGAAATCATGCGAGGCTGCCGCATAGCGGTCGATGCGCGCCTGATCGACGGGGCGCACGATAACCGGCAGCTTTGCGGACAACTGACCCGCACCCTTGCTGATATCCGCGCTCATTGATCCTTACCCCATATCGAGGTGATGCGGCCCGACGAAACCGACGTGCCGTCCTCGCCCTTCGCCTCGAAATCCGAGACAACATAGGGCCGTTCCTTGCGAATATATTTCTCGACCACCCGCGCCTGAATCGAGATCGTTTCGCCGACCTTGAGCGATCTGAAAAACCGGATGGACTGCTTGGCGTGAATACCACCCGGAGGGCTTTGACGCGCACTCAGCAGATCGACCAGATAAACGCTTGCGAGCATTGACGGCGCGTCTTTGCCACGGCGTTCATTTCCGGTCGCCTCAAGAAAGCTATCCACGACAGCCTGCGTGACCTCGAAGCGGAGCGGGTCGGCAGGGAAAACATCGCCGACCACCACCTCATCATATCGCCGGTAGTTCATGTGTCAGACCGGCGTCCAGGAGAATACGTCGCGCGACAGGTGAACCGGCACGAAGGACGATTTCAGCGCAGGGATCGCATGGTCACGCAGCGTTTCCGGCGTCCAGCCTTCCGAGCGATGGATCGAACGCAGCGGGCGTGGCTGGCTCATCAGGAAGATTTCATTACCGCGCACAGCAAAGATCTGGCCATTGACTTCCTTCGCATCGTCACTGGCGAGGAACACCGCGACCGGCGCGATCTTGTCCGGCGTCAGCATGCGCAGGCCCGCAAGACGCTCTTCCTGATCCGGCGTGTTCGGGATCGAGCCAACCATGCGGCTCCATGCGAAGGGCGAAATGCAGTTGGAGCGAACGTTGAACTTGGCCATGTCGATGGCCAGCGATTTCGACAGGCCGACAATGCCCATCTTCGCCGCCGAATAATTCGCCTGTCCCGGATTGCCGACAAGACCCGACGTCGAGGTCATGTTGACGAAAGCACCGCTTTCCTGCTTGCGGAAATGCTCGGCGGCTGCGCGGGCGACATAGAATGAACCGTAGAGGTGAACCTTGATTACCGAATCCCAATCGTCTTCGGTCATCTTGTGGAAGATCACATCGCGCAGGATGCCAGCATTGTTCACCACGATGTCGATCTTGCCGAACGTGTCTACCGCACGCTGCACCATGCCTTTCGCCGCAGCGGAATCCGACACGCTGCCGTAATCGGCAACCGCTTCGCCGCCTGCGGCCTTGATGTCGCGCACGGTTTCATTTGCCGGGCCGTCGGTTTCGTCATCGCCGGTCAGCGAAACGCCGGGATCGTTCACGACGACCTTTGCGCCGTGGGCGGCCATCATCAAAGCGATTTCGCGGCCAATTCCGCGACCTGCGCCGGTGACGAGCGCAACCTTGTTTGCAAGCAATTCCGACATTGTTTCTAACCTGACCTCTTATTTGTTGCCTTCGATCCGTGGGAGCGGATCAGATCATCCAGCGTCCGCCATCCACAACGACCGACTGACCGGTCATGTAGCGGGCGTCATCGCTGGCCAGAAAAGCGGCAGCCGCCGCGATATCCTCCGGCTCAGCAAAGAAGCCGAGCGGTATCGAAACCCGAATCTTCTCGAGAATGTCTTCAGGAATGCGGTCGATCACCCGCGTCTTGGTAACGCCGGGGCAGACTGCATTCACATTGACCTTGAAAGGCGCCAGTTCGCGGGCAAGCGACCGGGTGAAACCGATTACGCCCATCTTGGCCGCGGCATATTCGCTGATGCCAACTTCGCCAGCCAAACCGGCATTGGATGCGACATTGACGATTTTGCCCTTGCCGGCCTCACGCATCGAAGGGACAACCTGCCGTGAGGCAAGCAGTGTCGAGAACAGCGAAACGTTCAGGACGAAGCTCCAGACCTCAGGCTTCGAATTGTAGAATTCCGACGCGCGCTCACGCGCGCTTTGGCCGACATTGTTCATCAGCACATCGACGAAACCGAACTCTTGATAGATTTTGCCGAACGAGTCGGTGATAAACGCTTCTGCCGTGCAGTCGCCGGCAATTGTCAGTACCTTCGCGCCCTTCGCGCCCTTCGCGCGGGCTTCCTCGGCCACCGCTTCCAACCCATCAGAGTCGAGGTCGAGAATGGCAAGATTCGCGCCTTCAGAGGCAAAGCGCAGCGCGGAAGCGCGCCCAATACCGTTTGCCGCGCCAGTAACGACGGCATTCTTCCCTTCCAGACGAAGCATTTTACTCTCTCCTCCTCCCCTCGCTGACGCAAGGCGGCCCTGCCTGAGGTGGGCCTCGATCAAATAAAACCTAACACCCGTTCGAAAATCGTGCAAGTGCGAAATTGATGTCTCCCGCTTCAAACTTGCAGTTTTTCACGCTCCGGCGCGGCGGCGAAGTGTGGATATGGCGACGCCCAGCAAGACAAGAATGATACCTACGACCGCTCGCAAGGTTAGCGCTTCACCGAGAAACGCGACGCCGCAGGTTACGGCGGCGACGGGCGCGAGATAATTATTGTAGGATGTGAAGGCTGGACCGGCGCGGCTGACCAGAGCGAACAACAAAAGATTTCCCATCGCCGTGTTCAGGGTCGCCAGCACGAGCACAGCGCCCATCACCGCATGTGTGGGTAAATGTGGCGGTAATCCATCCACCAACAACGCAACCGGAATCATCCAGAACGTTGCGAAAATCAGGATGAGTGTCGTGGTGGTGAAGGAATTATGATGGCGCACCAAGGCCATGCCAAACAAGGATGCCGCAAACACAACGGCCGCACTGCTGGCGGCAAGCAGCCCCTTCGCACTCGAACCGAACGAGGTGAATGCATCCGGGCCAAAGAGCGCCAAAATTCCTGCCAGCCCGACGATTATGCCAAGCACGTTGCGCCAGTCGGGATATTCCTTGCGCAATATCCCGAAGCACGCGGTAATCAGTGGCACAAGCGCCATTGTCACGGCTGGCACCGAAGAGTCCACATAGGACACGGAAGTGGCGATCAGGGTCAGCGGCAAGGCATTGGCGATAAAACCCAAAAATGCAAACGCTGCCAAATCCCTACGGGTAAGACGAGGCCAGCCATTTCGGGCTGTTAGTATGCAGCACATGATGATGGCGGCGATGAATATCCGAATCGCAACCAGCGATATCGGCGAGAACTCGGCCACCGCAACCTTGGTGAACATATAGGATGAACCCCAGGCGGTACTGAGAACGCCAAGCAGTATAAACTCAGTCGCGCCCGGCTTGCCGAAACGCTGCACCGTCGCTGTGCCACTGGACATGATAGCTCCTCCCCGTATAGAAACGAACATTCGTTAGAATTTATCTCCAGTCAAGCAGGGAGGACGCTTTGGCACATCGTATTCTGATTACAGGAGCCACCGGAACGGTGGGCGGGGCCACTTTGCGCGCCCTCAAGGCCGATGCCGAAGCGGGCAAGGTCGAGTTGCTTGGAGCGGCGCGCAGTTCAGAAGGCGCAGACAAGCTGCGTGACGCCGGATTTGCGCCGGTCAGCTTCGATTTCGACGATGTTTCCACCTTGCGCCCGGCGCTGAAAGGCGTCGATTCGGTATTCCTGCTCACTGGTTATTCGGTGGATATGCTGGTGCAGGCCAAGCGTCTGCTGGATGCAGCCAAGGCCGAAGGCGTGCGCCATATCGTGCATCTGGGTGCATTCGCCGCGCCCGACACGCCGCACGCGCATTTCGCATGGCATCAGCTTATCGAGCGCGCGACCGAAGCAATGGGCTTCGATTGGACGCATCTGCATCCGAACTTCTTCATGGACACCGTCTGGAACGGATTCGCTCGCCGCCCGGACCGACTCGTCCATTTCATCGGTGATCGCCGCGCATCCTTCGTGTCATCCGACGATATGGCAGCGGTTGCTGCCGAAGCGCTGCGCAATCCGCAGGCTCACAAGGGCAAATCCTATCCGCTCGCAGTCGAAGCGGTGACTTTCAATGAGCTAGCTGCCGTCTTGTCGGAAGTCACCGGCAGACAGGTTACATATATGCCGCGCCCGGCTGCGGAGCTTTTCCCGGTGATGCAGAGACAGGGTGCGGAAGCAAATTATGCGAAAAGCCTTGCTGAAGGCATAGCGGCCATCGAGTCAGGCGAATTTGCAGAGGCTGGCGCAACCTTCGACAATGTGGAGACGCTCATCGGTCGCAAGCCGATAGACTGGCGCGACTTCGCAACCACACGGCTCGGCGAACTTCCGGCCGCTGGGTAAGATCACCCTCTCGGCCGTCACCCTCGGGCTTGTCCCAAGGATGACGGCCGATGGGAGCCGATATGCCTACAAAGTCCGCCCAATCAGTTCCTTCATGATCTCATTGGTTCCAGCATAGATGCGCTGCACGCGGGCGTCGGCATAGGCGCGGGTAATCGGATACTCCCACATGAAGCCGTAGCCGCCGTGAAGCTGTAGCAGTGCGTCCAGAACCTTGCCCTGCATCTCGCTGGTCCACAGCTTGACCATCGCCGCAGTGGTAGTGTCGAGCTTGTTTTCCAGCACGAGTTCAAGGCAGCGGTCGAGGAAGATGCGCCCGACCTGCACTTCCGTCTTCATCTCCGCCAGCGTGAAGCGCGAGTTCTGGAAATCGATAACCGGCTTGCCGAAAGCATGACGGTTGCGGGTATATTCAATCGTCCAGTCAAGTGCGGCCTCACAGCAGGAAACCGCCTGGATGCCGACATGCATTCGCTCCCATGCAAGCTCTCGCATCATATAGCCGAAGCCCTTGCCTTCTTCACCGATCAGGTTCGAAACAGGCACACGAACCTCGTTGAAGAAGAGTTCGGATGTATCCTGCGCCTTGGTTCCGAGCTTTTTCAGGCGACGCCCGCGCTCGAAGCCCGGCCTGTCCGCTTCGACCACGATCAGGCTGATGCCCTTCGCGCCCTGCGCACGATCGGTCTTGCAGGCGACAAGAAACAGGTCCGCCGTCTGGCCATTGGTGATGAATGTTTTCTGGCCGGAAATTACATATTCGTCGCCCTCGCGCACCGCTGTCGTGCGGATGGCTTGCAAGTCCGAACCGCCACCCGGCTCCGTCATGGCGATACCGGAAATATAATCGCCGCTGGCCATTTTCGGCAGCCAGCGCTGCTGCTGCTCCGGCGTGCCGTAATGATCGATATAGGGCGCGACGATATCTGAATGCAGCGCAAAGCCGAGGCCGGTCAGGTTCAAACGCGCCTGTTCTTCCATGAGGATGATGGCATAGCGGCGATCCGCGCCCACACCGCCGGATTCGGCGGGTATAGCTGTGCACAAAAAGCCCAGTTCACCCGCCCGCTTCCACGCCCAGCGCGGCACCTCGCCCTTTTCTTCCCATCCCTCATGATGAGGAGCGAGTTCCTCCTCCATGAAGCGTCTCACAGACGCCCTGAAAATCTCATGTTCCTCAGAAAACAATGTCCGCTCGATCACGATCTTCTCCCTGAATGCCTTCCGGCGATCGCCGCCGCCGCCGTGTTCAGCCACCTCTCTAACATGTTATCCGATAGAGGCAATAATTTCGAACAATTGTTTGATTTTGAGATCACGCGGCTGTATTATGCTCAGCACAGGGGAATTCCAATGATCGTAGAAAAGCGCACTTACACCTTCCATCCGGGCAAGCTGGCGGAATTTCTGACGCTGTACGAGAAGGAAGCCTTTGAGGTTCACACCAGCTACCTGCCGCTGATCGGCTATTTCACCACAGATATCGGCATGCTCAATCAGGCGGTTAGCCTGTGGGGCTATGCCAGCATGGCCGAGCGTGATGAAAAGCGCGCCCGCCTCTATGCCGATCCGAGATGGATCGCCTTCGCGCCCAAGGCGACGCCGCTGATCCAGAAAATGGAAACGGAAATCCTGCTTCCGACGAAGTTCTCACCAATCCGCTGAATATCCGAAGCGCATCCTCCCAGGCGCTGCGATGCGGGAGGCTCCGGCCTTCCGCATCGCCGAAACGATAAGGGATAGCTCGGCAATGACAGCAAAGAGCAGCGTTACGCGACTGCGCCGGAAGCCTTGAGTGCCGAGATTTCCGCATCGCTGTAGCCGACGGAGCGCAGCACCAGATCGGTATGCTCGCCCGCAAGCGGCGCACGGCTATGCACGCCGCCGGGTGTCGCAGTCATGCGGATCGGCGTGGACGCAATCGTCACGGGCGTTGCAGAACCGGGATGCTCGACCTCGGCCAGCATCTGGCGTGCAGCCATATGCGGATCGGCGTAAATATCGGCAGCGGTGTTGACCGGACCGAACGGCACGCGCAGCCCGAGTTCTGCCTCAATCTCCGCCTTGGTGCGGCTGCTCGTCCATTCCTGGACGATGCCCACCGTCTCGGCGCGATGCGCCAGCCGATCATTGTTCGTGCGGAAACGTGGATCGGTGGCAAGTTCCGGCCTGCCCATGATTGCGGTCAGTTCAACCCAGAAGGAATCGCGCGGACACCCGATCGTCACCTGACCGTCGAGAGCCGGATAGGTGCCGAACGGGCAAAGGATCGGATGCTGGTTGCCTTCCGGAACGGGCGACTTTCCGGTGTAGGAATATTGATAGATGATGCGCTCGCACAGCGAGACGATGCCGTCATACATGGAGACATCGACAAACTGGCCCTGCCCGGTTCGCTGCGCGTGATGAAAGGCGGCGAGAATGCCGAACGATGCAAGTGCCGCCGGGAATATGTCGCCAATGCCCGGCCCGATTTTCAGTGGTGTATTCGCATCGGGACCGGTAATGCCCATCGCGCCGCCCATCGCCTGTGCCACCACATCGAATGCTGGCCGGTCCACATGCGGGCTGGCACCCGTTCGCGGATCGCCAAAGCCGCGAATTGCGGCATAGACCAGACGCGGATTTTCAGCGGCAAGCGTTTCGTAGCCGACCTTCAGCCGGTCCATGACGCCGGCGCGAAAATTCTCCACGACAATATCTGCGCCGCTCGCCAGACGAACGAAAACCTGCTTGCCCTGCGGCGATTTCAGATCAAGCGCAACGCTGAGCTTGTTGCGATTGGTGCTCTGAAAATAGCCGCCGAAATGATGGTCCTTATCATCCTCGCGGAACGGACCGAAATGCCGGGTGGGATCGCCACCCAGCGGCTCGATCTTGATAACTTCTGCGCCCTGATCCGCGAGCATCATGGTGCAGTAAGGACCGGCAAGCATCTGCGTCAGGTCAATGACGCGCACCCCGGCGAGAGCGCCTGTCATGTTACAGAGCCTTTTCAAGTTCGGGAAGCACGGTGAAGAGATCGCCGACGAGGCCGTAGTCTGCCACCTGGAAAATCGGCGCTTCCTCGTCCTTGTTGATCGCCACGATGATGCGTGAATCCTTCATGCCCGCAAGGTGCTGGATCGCGCCGGAAATGCCTGCCGCGATGTAAAGCTGCGGCGCGACGACCTTGCCGGTCTGTCCCACCTGCCAGTCATTCGGCGCATAGCCGGCATCGACGGCAGCACGGCTTGCGCCGACCGCCGCGCCGAGCTTGTCTGCGACGGGCAGGATGACCTCGTTGAACTTTTCCGCTGAACCGAGTGCGCGGCCACCCGAAATGATGATCTTCGCGGAATTGAGTTCCGGGCGCTCGCTCTTGGAGAATCTGTTCTCGACAAAGCTCGACAGGCCGGGGTTGGCAACCGCCGGAATGCTTTCGACCTTTGCGGAGCCGCCTTCAGCCGCCGCCGCGAAGGAAGCGGTGCGCACCGTGATGACCTTTTTTGCATCGCTCGTCTGCACGGTCTGGATGGCGTTGCCCGCATAGATCGGGCGCTTGAACGTGTCGGGCGCGACGATCTCGATGACCTCCGAGACCTGCGCCACGTCCAGAAGTGCGGCAACGCGCGGCAGCACGTTCTTGCCCGTGCTTGTCGCCGCCGCAATCACGGTGTCGTAGTTCGCGGCAAGCCCGACGATCAGCGCCGCGGTCGGCTCCGCCAGCCGCTCGGCCAGTTCGCCGGCCTCGGCCAGCAGGACCTTGCGAACGCCCGCCAGCCGCGCAGCCGCATCGGCAGCCGATTTGGCGTCCTTGCCCGCAACCAGCACATCGACATCGGAGCCGATTTTCAGGGCTGCTGAAAGGGCCTTGCCGGTCTGGTCGGACAGCGAGGCATTGTCATGTTCGGCAACAAGAAGAATAGCCATTCGAATTTTCCTTTCTTCCTTACAGGACGCCTGCGGACTTCAGGCTGGAAACCAGTTCCGCAACATCCTTGACCTTGACGCCCGCCTTGCGCGATGCAGGCTCCTCGGTTTTCAGCACCGCAAGCCGTGGCTTGACGTCGATGCCGAAATCCTCAACCGCCTTTTCGTCCAGCGGCTTCTTCTTCGCTTTCATGATGTTCGGCAAGGATGCATAGCGCGGCTGGTTGAGGCGCAGGTCCACGGTCAACACGGCCGGCAGCTTAACCTCGATGTCCTGGAGACCGCCATCGACCTCACGCGTGACCTTTGCGGAACCGCCCTCAAGCTCGAGTTGCGACGCGAAGGTCGCCTGCGCCCAGCCCAGCAGCGCGGCCAGCGACTGCCCCGTCTGGTTGGCGTCGTCGTCGATTGCCTGCTTGCCGAGTATGACCAGTTCCGGCTTCTCCTCGGCAACGACCGCCTTGAGCAGCTTGGCCACCGCCAGCGGCTCCACCACCGCATCCGTCTTGATCAGCAGGGCGCGGTCAGCACCCATGGCAAGCGCGGTGCGCAGCGTTTCCGCCGCCTGCCCCGGGCCAATCGAAACGACGACGATCTCGCTCGCCTTGCCGGCTTCCTTCAGCCGGATCGCCTCTTCCACCGCGATCTCGTCGAACGGATTCATGGACATCTTGACATTTGCCAGATCGACGCCGGAGCCATCCGGCTTGACGCGGATCTTCACATTGAAATCGACAACCCGCTTGACGGGAACCAGAACTCTCATGCGTCCATTTCCTTTCCAGAAAAACTTAGCGCGCCCTTCGCGGCGGCGCTGGCGCCCGATGCGCATTGGCGTCGCAATGATTGAATGCATCCTCCTCGCAGGGCATTGGCTCCTCCAGCGTCGGCAAATTCTAACTTTTGTTAGAAAATTGCAAGCGCCTTTCTCACCGACCCGAAAATTTTCGTCGCTCTTGCATTCGAACAAATGTTAGATAATCTCGCCCGCCATCACTTGGCTTGCCGTGTATTGGATATCGAAATGGCCGTCACCGCTTTTGACAAACGCCCAAAGCCCTCGTTCGAGCAGGCATTCAAAGCCTTGTCCGACATGCTTGACGCGCGTTTCACCACAAACGACTCGCTGCGCCGCCAGCACGCCAACAGCATCGCCTGGGCCGTCAGCCAGCCGCCCGATGCGGTCGCGTTCCCGGAGAGCGAGCAGGAGGTCGTGGACATCGTGCGCATCTGCAGTGAGTACGGCATACCGATCATTCCGTTTGGCGCCGGCAGCTCTTTCGAAGGCCAGATCAACGCCCCGCTGGGCGGCGTATCGGTCGACACGTCGCGGATGAAGACCATTGTGGCGGTTCATGACGAGGATCTGGATTGTGTCGTCCAGCCCGGCGTAACCCGAAAGGAACTCAACGAATATCTGCGCGACAAGGGCCTGTTCTTTCCGATTGACCCCGGAGCGGATGCGTCCATCGGCGGCATGGTCGGCACGCGGGCGTCCGGCACCAATGCGGTTCGCTACGGCACCATGAAGGACAATGTGCTTTCACTGCGCTTGGTCCTGCCCAATGGCGAGGTCGTGCGGACCGGATCGAGGGCCAAGAAGAGCTCGGCCGGGTTCGACCTCACGCGGCTGTTCATCGGCTCGGAAGGCACGCTCGGCATCGTGACGGAAATTACATTGAGGCTGCACGGCATCCCCGAGGCAATCTCCGCGGGCTATTGCTCCTTTCCCGATGTCAGGTCGGCCTGCGATGCGGCGATCCAGACGATCCAGTCGGGCATCCCCATCGCGCGCGTCGAACTGATGGACGAGATGCAGGTCAAGGGCTGCAACATCTACTCGAAGCTGGACTTGCCCGAAGTGCCGATGCTGTTCGTCGAATTCCAGGGCACGGACAAGGGCGTCGTCGAGCAGGCAGAACGCTTTGGCGAAATCGTCGCCGGTCTGGGCGGCGGACGGTTCGAATGGGCCACCGCTGCGGAAGATCGCAACCGGCTCTGGACCGCCCGTCATGACGCCTTCTGGGCATGCAATGTGCTGCGGCCGGGGGCCAAAACCGTTGCGACAGATGTCTGCGTGCCGTTGTCGCGCCTTGCGGAATGCGTCGAGGCTACGCAGCGCGACATTCGCGAAACCGGGCTGATCGCCACGATCGCGGGCCATGTGGGCGACGGGAACTTCCACGTCGTGCCGCTGGTCGATATGGACAGCGAAGCGGAACTCGCCGCCGTCGAAGGCTTCCTCCACCGGCTGGTGGAGCGCGCGCTCGAGATGGAAGGAACATGCTCGGGCGAGCACGGCATCGGGCAGATGAAACGCAAATACATGCTCGAGGAACATGGGGACGCCGCCATCGAGCTGATGCGGACGATCAAGGAAGCGATTGATCCGGGCAACATCATGAACCCCGGAAAGCTGATCCCTGAACGCCTCTGACCGGCCCACAGAACAACAAACGAACCGAGGAAATGCCATGACCACCACTCCGACCAACCTCTCGCTCTTCGTCGCGGGCGAATGGCGCAACGAAGGCCGACATCTGGAACCCGTGATCAATCCGGCAACGGGCGAGACCATCGCGCTTGTCCCTTACGCAACGGTGCAGGATCTGGACGATGCGCTGGAAGCGGCGAAGAACGGTTTTGAAGTCTGGCGCCGCGTTACGGCTTTCGAGCGCTCGAAGGTGCTGCGCAAGGCAGCCGACATCATCCGCAGCAAGGCGGAAGCCATCGCAACGCTGATGACCAGGGAACAGGGCAAGCCGCTTCCGGAATCGCGCATCGAGGTTGCCGTTGCAGCCGATACATTCGACTGGTTTGCCGAAGAGGGCCGCCGCGCCTATGGCCGCGTCATCCCCGCGCGCAACCAGAACCAGCGGCAACTGACGATCCGCCAGCCGGTCGGACCTGTTGCCGCCTTCGCCCCCTGGAACTTCCCCGCGATGGGCCCGGCGCGCAAAATCGCAGCCGCCCTCGCCGCCGGATGCTCCTGCATCGTCAAGCCGTCCGAAGAAGTTCCGATGACCGCAATTGCGATTGCGGAAGCGCTGGAACAGGCAGGTCTGCCCGCCGGCGTGCTGTCGATGGTGTTCGGCGTTCCGTCGCAAATCTCGACGCATCTGATCGCTTCGCCGATCATCGCCAAGATCACCTTTACGGGCTCCACCGCTGTCGGCAAGCAACTCGCCAAGCTTGCTGCGGAGGGCGTCAAGCGCAACACGATGGAACTCGGCGGCCACGCTCCCGTGCTGGTTTTCGACGACGTGGATATCGATCAGGTGGTGAAGACGGTAGTGGCCGGCAAGTATCGCAATGCCGGTCAGGTCTGCATCTCCCCCACCCGCTTCTACGTGCAGGAAACCGCGCATGAGCGATTTGCGGACGCATTCGCCAACGCCGCATCGCAACTGGCCGTCGGCAATGGCCTGGACACCGGCACGCAAATGGGACCGGTCGCAAATCCACGGCGCATCCAGGCCATGGACGAACTCGTTTCCGACGCCTCGTCACGCGGTGCGAAGGTGCGCACCGGCGGTGCGCGGATCGGCAATCAGGGGAATTTCTGGCAGCCCACTGTCATCAGCGATGTGGACACCGGCGCGGCGATCATGAACACCGAACCTTTTGGCCCGGTGGCGGTCGTTAATCCGTTCAGCGACATTGACGATGCCATCGCACAGGCGAACAGGTTGCCTTACGGGCTCGCCGCCTATGCGTTCACCCGGTCCACGTCGAACACGATCATCCTGGGCGAAGCGGTGGAAGCGGGCATGATCGGCCTCAACACGCTGCTGATCTCGACACCCGAAGCACCGTTCGGCGGCGTGAAGGAAAGCGGCTACGGTCACGAGGGCGGCATCGAAGGTCTCGACGCATTCCTGCACACGAAGTCGATAAGCGAAATGTGAGAAACTGCACCGCGAAAAACAAAGCCCGCAGGATCTGCGGGCTTTTTGTCTTTTAGGCGGGTCTACTCTATTCCGAATATTTCTCGGGTCATCAGGGCTTCGTCGTCGATCTCCGAATCAGATATCCGGCGAATTCGTCCATTGATCATGATGTAGACATTTCGCGTTGTCTTCGCGACGATCTGAAGATCCTGCTCGACAAGCAGAACGGTCATGTCCGTGCTGATGGAGTCGATTGCGTTGTAGACGGCTTCCACGATCTGCGGCGCCAGCCCCTGCGAAGGTTCATCGAGCATCAGGAGCTTGGGCTCGGCCATCAGCGCCCGGCCAATTGCCACCATCTGCTGCTCACCGCCGGACAGCACGCCGACCGGACGGTTGTGAAGAACCTTGAGCTTGGGAAACAGCGTCAGCACGCGCTCCGTCACTTCATCGACCTTGGCGCGGTCCCATCGCAGATTGGCCGGCGCAGCGCATCTGCCGAGCTTCAAATTTTCCGCCGTGGTCATGTCGGTGAACAGGTTCCGCTTCTCGGTGACGAGTACGATGCCAAGCTCGGCGCGCTGTTCCGGCTTCAGGCTGCTGACGTCGCGCCCGTCGAAGGTGATGGTGCCGCTGCGACGGGCCACGAAGCCTGCGATTGTCTCAAGGAGCGTGGTCTTGCCCGCCCCGTTCGGACCGATCAGGCCCACCCGGTCGCCGCTGGAAAAAGCGAGGTTGATGTCCTGAAGGACGGTGACGACCGAATAGCCCGAGGAAACCCCTTTTAGTTCAATCATGACTTCTTTCCATCTGCAGCCTGGCGACCAAGATAGACGCGGATGACATCAGGGTTCCTCGCCACTTCCAAAGGTGTGCCGGCTCCGATCTTGTGGCCGTGATCCATCGCCACGATACGGTCGGCGAGTTCCATCATCAGGCGAACATTGTGTTCGATCCAGATGATTGCGATTCCGCTGTCCCGCAGCTTGCGCACCACATCCGCGGTGCTTTGCTGCTCGGGAAGGCTAAGACCCGCGAAGACCTCGTCCAGAAGCAGCAGTTTCGGCCGCAGCGACGCCGCGCGCGCAAATTCGAGCAGGCGCAACTGCCCCGGTGTCAAATCGCCCGGATCGCTTTTCAACTTCGCCTGCAGGCCGAGACCGACAAGCGTCTCTTCCGCGATCTCGGCCGATTCTGCCTTGGACTTGCCATGCGCGATCAGGCCGACCTGCACGTTTTCACAGACCGACAGGGACCAGATCGGCTGCGGGATCTGGAAGGTGCGCGCGATGCCCGCAATCGACCGGCGCCACGCCGGAAGTGCGGTCACATCCACATCGTTGAGCGTCATGCGCCCACCGTCCGCGACATAGATGCCGGCGAAGGTGTTGAACAGCGAGGTCTTGCCGGCGCCGTTCTGACCCATGATGCCAAGGATCTCACCGGCGTGCGCTTCGAGCGAAACCTTATCGACAGCGATCAGACCGCCGAACCGTTTGCTGACATTCTCAGCAACGAAAACAGGCGCTTCAGGCATCGGAGTGTTTCTCATCAAGAACAGCGTTTCGGGGTTTCGGGGAGAAGAGGTCACGAACGAACCTGAACGCGCCGATCAGGCCACCAGGGAAGAGCACGACGATGCACACCAGGATAGCGCCGTAGACCATGTCCGTCAGGCCGACCACGTCGGTCACGCCCACGCCGCTGCGGATAAGTTCGTGGATCAGCGTGATGGCAAGCGCTCCGAGGAACGGCCCCCAGAGCGTGCCCAGCCCGCCGATGACCGTTGCGATGACCGTCGCCAGAAGCAGCTCAAACAGGAAGACGTTGTCAGCCGTTACGTACAGCGAACTCAAAGCAAAGATGGAGCCGACGATGGCGGGCGGAATCGCGCTTGCCACCGCTACCGATGTCAGGATCCTGACCACCGGCACGCCGAGCGAAGAAGCGGCGCGCTCGCTGTCCTTGGCGGCAGCGATGAGCAGGCCCCATTTGCTCCGGGTGACCCAATGCTGGAGCAGCAACAGCGCGATGACCAGAGCAATGAGGGCGTAGTAATAATAGACCTTGTCGAGGAACGCGAAGCGCAGCGGGTCGTTCACGAACGGAAGGTAGACGCCGCCGAGCGAATACTCGTTCTCGAAGCCCCGGCTGAGCGCGCCGATGCCGTCCGCGAGCATCAGGGTGAGCAGAGCGAAGTAAAGCTCCGACACCTGCAGGCGGAAGCTCAGATAGCTCACGATGCCGGCGAGGGACGCGGTGATGACGACACCTGCAACGATGCCGACAATCGGATGGAGGCCGAGCTTGGCGACGGCAATGGCGCAGCTGTATGCCCCGATCGCGTAGAACGCGATATGCGCCATGTTGATCAGCCCGCCAAGCCCGCAGACCCAGTTCCAGCTGACGGCAAGCGCTGCGTAAACGGCAAAGCCGATGAGGAAATCGATGGTCGTCAGGTTCAGTGACGGCGCGAGCAGGCAAACGATGCCGACGACGATGATCGCGGCAGTGCCGAGGAAAGGATTGGACGCAGGCGTCATCGTCATGCCCTCTTTCCAAGACCGAGGTTGAGCTTGAGGTTGCCAAGGCCCTGCGGCACGAAGGCAATGAACAGGCCGACGAACAGGTATGGCACGGCGTTCTTGATCATGTTCGGCATGTAGGTCTGCGAGAATATCTCAACGAGCGCCACGAGGAAGGCCGCGATCATCGCGCCGCGCAGGCTGCCCAGACCGCCGACCGCAATCGTAAAAAACGCGATCAGGATGTATTTGTTGGAATCCGCCGGAGCCAGCGGCATGAACAGGACAAGCAGACCGCCCGCCAGTCCGCCGAGCGCCGCGGCAATCGACACCGTCGCGATGCGCACGCGGAACACCCTGACGCCCACAAGCGCCGCGCCTTTCGGATCGGCTGCGGTGGCCCGGATCATCTGGCCGTAGCGGGTGTTCAGCATGTACATGAACAGGATCAACGTCGCGATGCCGACGATGCCGGCCGAAATTCGCCCGGAACTCAGATAGGTCGGCCCGAGCCTGACCGTCGACTGAGCGAACGGGAAGTGCGACAGCACAATGTCCGAGCCGAACTTGGTCAGCAGCGCGCCGCCGATGATGACGGAGATGCCAATCGTCCCGACAAGCTGCGGCAGGTGATCCCGCTCCAGCAGCTTGCGCAGCAGCACACCCCACACGAACCCGCCAAGGCAGGCCGACACCGCCATCGCCAGCACGATGCAGGCGATGGCGTCGAACACGGTCTGCCCGGTGAAGATGTTGGTGCTCGCCCAGTAGGTGATGAACCCGGCAAGCACCACATAAGCACCATAGGCGAAGTCGACCACCTTCAAGGTTCCCAGCACAAGCGAGAAGCCCACGGCTATCAGCGCATACATTGCGCCGACAACCAGCCCCGAGGCCAGGGCCTGAAGAAACAGCTGCATATTGGATCAGTCCTTGCGAATGACGATCGACGGTTGGCAGGCCGGCCCGAAGGCTAGCCCTTCATGATCTCGTCCCACTTCGGACGCGGATAGACAACCTCGGTCGTCGCAAATTCAGCCGGCAGCACCGCACGGTGCAGACCGTCGCGGATCTGGTAATAGGCACCACGGCTGACGGGATTGGCTCCGTTCTCGCTGATCTTGATGCCATCGGGAATGACGACGCCCTGATCGCCGACCTTGATGTCGAGCGCGGCCAGCGCGTCGCGCACCGAGTCGCGGTCGTTCGGATCTTCGGCGGCGCGGATGGCGGCAATGACGCCATTGAAGCCGTTGTAGCTGACGCCTGCCAGCGGATCGGGCAGCCGGCCGGTCTTCTCCTTGAACAGCTTGACGAAGTTCTGGCTCGCCGGAACATTGAGGTCGTGCAGGAAGGGCGACTGGCCCATGATGTAGTCCGCCGCCTTGCCGAGCGCCTGAATGAATTCGAGGTTCGGCATCGCGCCATAGACCGACGAAATGCCGAGCGGATTGTAGTCCTGCTCCATCATGGCGCGCACGATAAGCACCGCGTCCTGCGGGAATGAAATAACAATCGGAAAATCGATCTCGTCTGCCTTCAGGCGCGAGATGAGCGGACCGAAATCAGAAGCGACCGGATCGTAAGGGTAGCTCTCCACGATATTCCAGTCGACCGTGGTCGGGGCGAACTTCTGGAAGGCGCGATGATAGGACGGCCCGCCGAACTTGTTCTCGAAGACGAACGCCACCTTGTTCGGCTTCACGCCCGACTTGTCGATGATGCCTTTCGTGAACTCGAGATAGGCCTTCACCATGCCGTCAGCGTTGTTGCAGGTGCTGAAGGTGTACTTCAGCCCACGCTCGTTGATCTCCGGCGGCGTCGACGCCATGTTGATGATGGAGATTTTCTGGCGCTCGGCCTCGATGGTCGATTGAAGGATCGAGGGGCCCGCGACAAGACACGGCAGGGTGACGATCGCCGGGTCGCGGGAAAGCCGCGCGATCTCGGCAACGCCGACCTCCGCCTTGCTCTGGTCGTCCGCGAACGTCATCTTGATGATGCCCGTCCCGTCGCCCCAGATGCCACCGGCGTTGTTGATTTCATTGATGCTGAGCTCGAACGTGTTCTTGCCCGAATTTCCGAAAGCCGCGGCAGGGCCGGTCAACGAAAACAGCGATCCGATATGCACTTCAGCCGGCCGCTTGGATTGCGCCCGCAAAATTCCGGGTGCTGCCAGAGTGAGCGCGCCGGCGCCGGCGGCCTGCAAGAGCGTTCGCCTGTTGAGATTGAGTCTTGACGAGCGAGCCATGTCGATTCCTCCCAGAAGTTGTGATGACGGCGACCGCGTCGGAAGCCCTATCTTCCCGCGGTGTCCCCCCATAACTAACAGATGTTAGATTTTATTCAAGCGGATTCGAATCCCCATTCCAAACCCACCAACCATGATATTTTCTCCATGAATTCCAATACGTTCGCAAGCTGTCAGCTTGCCTTCACAAGCCGACGACATTCCAAGCCATCTACCGGAATCTAACGTGTGATGGGTTTAGATCGGAGATTGCGGCGGCTCCGAGCAGCGCCTGCGCAATGTCGATCTCGTTGCGTAGAACCGCCAGCGCGCGCTCGACCGCCGGTTGTCCCCCGGACGCAGCGGCGAACAGGGTCGGCCGACCGACCTGGACCGAATGCGCGCCCAGCGCCAATGCCTTCACAATGTCCGTCCCGGTGCGGAACCCGCTGTCGATCAGCATGGTCAGCCTTCCGGCGGCAGCCGCGACGAATTCGGGAAGCATCTCGATGGAGGACGCTGCGCCGTCGAGCTGACGCCCGCCATGATTGCTGATCACGACGCCGTCGACGCCGCTCGCAACCGCAGCTTCGACATGGGAAGGATCGAGCATTCCCTTGACCACGAAGGCGCGCGGCCAGAGGTCCCGCAACTCCCGGATGTAATCCCAGTCCACGCCCGGATCGAGCTGTTTCTGGAGAACGGCTGCGATGGTCGGCGCTTCCTGAAGACCGAACGCCTCGCTCAGAAGCTCCATCTTGGGAGCGCCGTTGCGCATCATCCGCCACAGCCATCCCGGCCTTGTCGCGACGTTCCACAGCTTGCCCGGCGTCCACTTGAAGGGAATGGAGAAACCGTTGCGGCTGTCGCGCAGCCGGGTTCCCGGAATCGGATTGTCGACCGCAATTTCTATAACCTCGAAATCCAGCGAGGCGGCTTTGCGGACCATTGCCTTGCTGATTTCGCGATCGCGAAACGCATAGAGCTGGAACCACTTGCGACCGTCACCCGCGCGCGCCACGTCTTCCATGGTGGCCGAGGCGGCGGTGCTCATGACATAGGGTATCCCCGCCTTGCCGGCCGCGCGCGCCAGCACCAGTTCGCCCTGCGGCCACGCCACGCTGACGAGGCCGGTGGGCCCGATGATGAGCGGCATAGCGTAGGTCTGGCCGAAAAGCGTCACCGACTGATCGCGCGTAGCCACATTGACCGGAGCCGAGGCTACCAGCTTGACCCTGTCCAGCGCGGCGCGATTCTCGCGCAGGGTGGCTTCCATTCCCGATCCGCCATCGATGAAATCGAACACCATTTTAGGCAGGCTGGATTGCGCAATCCGCCTGAAATCCTCAATGCAATGTGCTTTCTCGTATCGCGCCATCGGCTGAAATCCAGGGCATGAGAGGAAGGTATTGAGCGGGCTAAGGAACGGGCTTTTCGAGCGCTTCGACGACAAACAGGTCGCCGTCGCAGGCCGCCATCCTGATTGCGCGCAGAGCGGTATATTCTTCCGAATCGTACCATTCCTTGGCCCTGTCGAAGGACGGGAACTCGATCAGGACGACCCGGCTGCGGGGCTCCGCGCCCTCCAGCGACTCCTGGCGACCGCCACGCACGAGCATGCGTCCGCCGAACCGGCCGACGGAGAGCGGGGCCCTTTCCCGGTATTCCGCGATCGCGTCCGGATCGGCGTGATCGACCTGCGCCACGATGTATGCTTTAGCCATGCGCCTGTTCCTCCCTGCGCCTCATTTCGTCGCCTGCCTGTAACGGCCTCAGCCCGCGCAAACGCCTCCGTCGACGGAGAACATCGCCCCCGTGACCGCGCTCGCTCCTCGCGAGACCAGAAAGGCCGCAACGCTGGCGACTTCGTCCGGCTGGATCAGCCGCTGCAGGGGTATTCCGGTCCGAAACCGGTCATGAAACGCTTCCGGCGATTCAGCGGCAGCAACCGCCTCGCGAAATAGCGGCGTGTCCGTCGGGCCGGGCGCCACGCCGTTCACACGGATTCCTTCAGGGGCCAGTTCAAGCGCAAGCGCCTTCACAAATCCGGCAATGCCATGCTTGGTCAACGCGTATGCCGTGAAGCGCGGCCTTCCCTTCGAAGACTGCACGGAGCCTGTGAAAAGGATGGAACGGTCGTTCGACGCCGCGTTAGCTCGCAGGGCGGGCAAGGCCGCCTGCGTCATCAGATAGGGTCCGACGAGATTCGTGCGGATGACCCGTTCGACCTGATCGGCGCTCAGGTCGAGTATGTTGCCCTCGACCAGCAAGCCCGCGTTATTGCAAAGCACATCGAGCTTTCCGAACCGCTCGACGGCGAAATCGACCGCCGCCTTGTTGTCCTCAAGCGAGGTATGATCGACGCGCACGAACGCCGCCGCCGCGCCGAGTTCCCGCGCAAGTTCCTGACCACGGTCTTCCTGCAGATCGGCCACGACGACATTTGCGCCTTGCGTGACGAAATGTCGGCAGATCGCAGCACCGATGCCGGATGCACCGCCGGTGACGATTGCGCTGATTCCATTGAGAGATGTCATGTCTCGACTCCGGTCACGCAAGGTCGGGGTAATAGTGCGTGCCGGTCCAGCCGCCATCGACGGGCAGCACGACGCCGGACACATAGGACGCTGCCTTCGATCCAAGGAAGAAGACGGCTTCCGCAATGTCTTCCGGCTGTCCCAGCCGGCCTAGCGGGGCCGTTCCAACCATGGCTTCGATCAGCCATTTGTTGCTCTGGATGCGCTCGGCGGTCCCGGCTGTCACGGTGATGCCCGGGCAGACCGCATTGAACCGGATGCCCTTGCGGCCATAGTCCGACGCCATCTGCTTGGTCAGGCCGATTACCCCCGCCTTCGCGGCTGAATAGGGCGCGCTGCCCCTGAACCCCGTCATGCCGAACACCGAGGCGATGTTGACGACATTCCCCTGCGGCGCGAGGCGATCCACCGCGGTGCGGCTCAGCCGAAACACGCTGCCGAGATTCAGATCGACGAAGAACTGGAAGTCAGCGTCGGAGGTGGAGGTCGCTTCCTTGGCATTGCCTTTGCCGGCATTGTTCACAAGGCAGTCCGCCTTTCCGAATGCGCTCTCGCATTTGTCGAATATCCTGTCCGCAGCACCTTCGGCAGCGACGTCGCATTCGAATCCGGCGAGACGCTCGCCCGCGCCTGCCTGCTCGTCCAGAAGGGATTTGAGGCCGGCACTGTCCTTTTCGGCTGCGAGGACGCGCCACCCGCCGCCCAGAAAGCGAATCGCGATGGCGCGACCGATCCCTGAACCCGCGCCGGTGACGATAGCTGTTTGTGTCGATTGGCCGTTCATCGATGTCTCCCTGAATCCGTGGCCCGTCAGCCGGAGCCTAGCTCTTGAACCCGACCCTGTTGCTCAGCGTTCCGATGCCCTGCACCGTCACATTGACCACATCGCCAGACTTGATTTCGCCGACGCCGTAGGGCGTGCCGGTCAAGACCACGTCGCCCGGCAGGAGCGTCATGATGTGAGAGAAGAAGCTAACCATCTCCTCGATCGTGAAGATCATGTCGGAGGTGTTGCCCTGCTGGCGCGTCTCGCCGTTGACGGTCAGGCTCACATCGACATTGTTCGCGTCCAGTTCGGTTTCGATCCACGGTCCGACCGGGCAGAAGGTGTCGAATGCCTTGGAGTGGCACAGCTGCACCATGTTGCCGCCCCTGGCCTGGATATCGCGCGCCGTCACGTCATTGGCGCAGGCGTAGCCAAGGATGTTGGCCTTGGCCTCCTCGGGCGAGGCCTTGTAGGTCTTCTTCCTGATGATGACGGCGAGCTCGGCTTCATATTCCAGCCGCTCCGACTGGCGCGGATAGTCGATCTCCGCGTTGTGCCCCGTCATGCAGGTCGCAGGCTTCAGGAAGAAGACCGGCTCATCGGGAATTTGCAGCTTCATTTCGTTGGCGTGCGAACGGTAGCTGATGCCGCCGGCGACGATCTTGGTCGGCTCGCACGGGGCAAGCAACGTCACCTGCGAAAGCGGCGTCAGGGTTCCCGTCGGCTGCAGTTCGCCATCGAAGGGCGAGCCTTCCGCGGTGCGAACCTGATCGCCCTCGACCAGACCGTAGGACGGGGTTGTCGTGGTCGCGCTGACAAAGCGGACGATACGCATCGTGTCTTCCTCCGATTGTTGCTGCCGACCGCACGTCTGCGCAGCACGTGTGTGTTTGAATCTACTCGGTCGGCGCCGGAGCGAACGGATAGTAGGGTGGAGGCGTGCCTATCGCCTGCATGTCCACCTCCACCATGTTCGGTCCGCGCTGGCCTATCGCCTCTCCGGCGATTGCCCCGAAGCGGGCTGGATCATCGACGCGCCAGTAGGGAATCTTCGCAAGGCCCGCCACTTCGGAAAGCGGCGGCGCGACGAGGTCGGTGTAATATCTGCGGCCCTTCGCCGTGGTGTCCTGGATGTGTTTGATGACGCCGTAGCCATTGTCGTTCATGACGATAATGGTGATGTCGAGCTTCTCTTGGATCGCGCTCCACAGCTCGCTGACGTTGAAGAAGAAGCCGCCGTCGCCTGTCATAATGACCGTTTTGCGTCCGTTCGCGCCAACGGCTGCGCCGACGCCGAGCGAAAGCCCCTCCCCGATGCCTGCGCTGACGGGATGGATGCTGCTTCGGGCAGCAAGCACCTCGAACAATCTGTTGCCCCAGGTCGTATTGCTGATAGTGATGTCGCGAACCCACAGCGCGTCGCGCGGCGTCACTTGGCGGAGCTGCTCAGCGAAATCCGCGTAGGGTCCCAGTGACTTGCGGAAGATGCGGCGGGCGGACGTTTTCAGCTCGGTGAAATCCTGCTTGAAGGCAGGCTCCACCGCGATCCGGTTGGCGATGCGTCCGTAGAGCTGGCCGAGGGTGTCGGAAGCGTCGGCGCACACGAAAAGCTTGTTGGAATAGGTGCGCCCGTTCGCGAGCGGATCGACGTCGATGTGAACGAGGTTCTCCGGCAGCTTGATTGCAAACTCGCCCGTTTCGTGGCCGCGCAAACGTGAACCCACCACCAGCATGAGATCGACGCTTTGGTAGAAGTCGTTGACAATCGGAATGCCGTGACCGCTGAGCGGACCGAGGTTCATCGGGTTGTCTTCGGGAACGATGCCGCGCCCGGCCAGGCTCGAAACCATGCCGAAGCCCAGATCGATAAACTTCTCCGCGACGTCGCCGGCTTCACGCGCGCCGTTGCCCAACCAAAGCATCGGCCTGTGCGCCTTGGCGACCCGGTCCGCCAGCGCGTCGAGTTCAAAGCCGGTTGCAGTGCGCGGCGGTGTCAGCGGCAGGCGGAAACCGTCCAGCGTTTCCGGGCGCGCCAGCTTCGCCTTCTGAATATCGATCGGAACCTCGACGCTGACCGGCCCGAACGGCGCGGTAAGCGCGTCCACCGCCGCCCGCGTCAGCACGCCAAGCGCCTCTTCCGGCGAACGGATGCGATAGGCCGATTTGGACACGGACTTGAGCATGCCGAGCTGGTCGCGCGCATCATGCACCATGCCGTTGTTGCGGTCGGTAAAGCGGCTTGGGCTCTGGCCCGTTATGTGCAGCAGCGGCGTGCCTGCAAATTGGGCCTCCAGCAGCCCCGGCACGGCATTCGCCGCCCCCGGCCCGGTGCTGGATATGAGCACGGCAAGCCTGCCGCTGGCGCGTCCGTAACCATCGGCCATGTGGCTCGCGCCAACCTCCGCGCGCGCCATCACGAAGCGGATGCGGCTGCGCCTGCCGATGGCATCGAGCATCGGAATGTTGTGTACGGAAACAATGCCAAACGCGACATCAACATCGCAGCCTTCCAGGAACTCGGCGACAAGGTCTCCGACGGTGTAGTCGGTCATGAAAATTCTTCCTCCCGGGTTCGCAGCAAGCAGCCCAACATCCCGCCCGGCATGGGTGGCATGTGAAGGCTGGGAAAGAGCAAGCGAACCTTATGTCTCTGCACCGGCGACCGGGTGCTGTGCGTCACAGCGCCAGTCAACTTAGATTCTAACGATTGTTCAAAATCAAGTTGATGTCAAGTGACCTGAAAACCCGATCTCATCGGATTTCAGGGAGGCCGTTCGGATTCGTTCGGCGCCGGGTGGCCGGTGCATGGCCGCCAATTCGTAGCGTGCCGTCAGCATTCCATAGCAGACACACTGCCGGCGCGCCCGCGACTTACTTGAAGGATGGCTTGCGCCGCTCCCGAAAGGCAGCGATGCCCTCGGCAGCGTCCGTTCCTTGCAGATGATGCACCACCGCATCGCATTCGAGCTGCAAGGCATCAGTCAGCGGCATTTCGGCGCCCGTGCGGGCCAGCCGCTTCATTTCCGACAGGCCGCTGCGCGCACGCACGCCAAGTTCGAGGCAATATTTCATCGCTTCTTCGCTCAGAGCCGCGTCGGATATCACATAGTTGACGAGACCGATGAGCCGCGCCTCCTCGGCTCCCAGCCAGCGGCCTGAGTACATCAGGTCGAGCGCGCGGCGCATACCGATGAGGCGCGGCAGCCGCTGGCTGGCGCCCCATCCCGGCAGCAGGCCGAACCTTGAGTGCTGGTCGCCGAACCGTGCTCCTTCGGCCGCGAAGCAGACATCCGCGGTGAGCATCAGTTCCAGACCGCCAGCGAGGCATAAGCCCTGAACCGCGACGACGACCGGCAGCGGACTTTCTTCAATCCGCGTCATTGTCTTATGGCCGAAGCTCATGAATCGTTCGACCGCCGCAGCGTCGTCCATTATGCCGGTAATTTCCTGCAAGTCCGCACCAGTGCAGAAATGCTCTCCCTCGGCCCGGATCAGGATCGCTCGAACCGAGGCGTCAGCCTCAAGCGTGCTGCACGCTTCCTGGATGGCTTCATGGGCGGCAAAGGACAGGCAGTTGAACTTGTCGGGACGGTTCAGCGACATGATCCCGATGCCGTCCTGGACCTGTATGATAACGGGTGCGCTCATTTGGCGGCTGCCCGGCGAGCGGCATATTGCAGCGCCACGCGTCCCACCTTTTCGCGGGCGATGACGAGCTTCTGGATCTGCGCTGTCCCGTCGCCGATCTGAAGTCCCAGGACATCATTGTAGCGCTGATGGAACGGAAGGCCATTCGTATAGGCAAAGTGACCATGCAGCAGCAGGCATTGGTGGATGATCTCGCATGTTACCTTCGGCACATACCATTTGCACATTGCCGCTTCCGCCGTGTGCGGGCGCCCGGCGTCGCGCAGCGCAAGCGTATGGTAGCAGAGCTGGCGCATCATCGTCAGTTGCGTTTCGGCTTCGGCGAGCGGAAAGCTCACCCCCTGATACTGGATGATCGGCGCGCCGAACGCCTGCCGCTCCTGCGTATAGGCCCAGCTCTCATCCACAGATGCCTGACCCGGCCCGACGCATTCCAGCCCGATCAACGCGCGGCTGTAGTCGAAACCGGCCATGATCGTCCCGAAGGCGCGATCCTGCTCGGCCATGATGCATTCCGCAGGCACATGCACGTCGTCGAAGAACAGCGAGCCGCGCCCGACTGGCCGCGTGCCGATATCATCGAGATGCGTTCGGGTGACGCCCTTGGAATTGAGGTCGACGAAGAAGGCGCTGACGCCCCGCGATCCCCCCGCAGGATCGCCGCTGCGCGCAAAGACCACGGCGGCGTCGGCCTGCGTGGAAAAGCTGATCGAGGTTTTCTCGCCGTTCAGCCGCCAGCCGTCCGGTGCCTTTTCGGCGCGCAATTGCAGGTTGGCTGCATCCGATCCACCGCCGGGCTCGGTCAGCCCAAGAGCGATGATCTTGTCGCCGGAAATGACCTGTGGCGCCCATTCGCGCGCAATGTCGGGCGAAGCATATTTCGCCACCATGCCCGCCATCAGCGAGGCCAGAAGAAGCACATAGCTCATGTTGAAATCGGCATAGGCGATTTCCTCCATGACCAGCCCCGACGTGACCGACCCTGCACCCAGCCCGCCGAACTCGACCGGAAGGTCCACGCCGATCAGCCCCAGCGCGCCCATCTCCTTCATCAGCGCGCGGTCCATAATATGGAGCTTGGCTCGCTGGATATAGCCTGACTGGAGACGTTCGCGCGCAAAGCGCTGCGCCGTCTGCCTGAATTCCTCCTGCTCCTCGGTGAAGAAAAGCTCGCTCATCTGTCTACTCCTCCAGGAATTCATCAAATCTGCCAGCTCGTTCACGGACCCGGAGGGCTTTCGGGAATCCGCGTTGTGGATCTGGGCCGCTACATCGCAGCGCCGCTTTGCGCTGCTATGCTGGCGGATCAGGGCGCGGAAGTCATCCGGGTGGAGGCCCCGCAGGGCGCATCAGACCGCGACGTGATGCCGATCGGCACGCCGGGTCGCGGCAGCCTCTATATGCAGGTGAACCGCAACAAGAAATCGCTGACGCTCGATTTCAAGCGGCCAGCCGGACGCGAGATACTTGAAAGGCTGATTGCAACCAGCGACGTGGTGGTGATCAACCTGCCCTACAAATCGCTGAACAAGCTCGGCCTCGACTATGAGAGCCTGAAGCACCTGCGCAGGGACATCATCCTGACAACGATCTCGGCTTTTGCCTATTCCGGCAACGACCGCAACCGGGTCGGCTTTGACGGAATGGGGCAGGCGCTGAGCGGGGCCATGTATCTGAGCGGAACCGGGCAGCGCCCGATGCGCGCCGCCGTGTCCTACATCGATTACGCGACGGGGTCTTCTGCGGCATCCGCATGCCGCAGTTCGTCATCCTGCTGCCTCGCGAGCAGGCCGACAATTACGGTCCATCGGCTGCCCATGACGGACTCGGAACACAGCTCGGCACGCCTTACGGCGCACTGAAGAACGGCTTCATGTCACCGCTCGGCGTGCCATGCCACCAGCCTCCTTACGGCACGATCACCGGCATCGACCTTAAGTCGCGCCAGATCGTCTGGCAGGTTCCGGCCGGAACGCTTCAGGATACGGGTCCGCTCGGCATCAAGACCGGGCTGCAGATTCCGATCGGAATGCCTTCGCTCGGAGGGCCGACCACCACGGCGGGCGGCCTCGTGTTCTATGCCGGCACGCAGGATTATTATCTGCGCGCGCTTGACGTGAAAACCGGCGAAGAACTGTGGAAGGGAAGGCTTCCGGTCGGCGCGCAGGCGACACCGATGACCTACGTATCGCCGGAGAGCGGGCGACAGTTCGTGGTGGTGTCCGCCGGGGGCGCGCGCCAATCTCCCGATCGCGGCGATTACATCGTGGCCTACGCGCTGCCGAAGAGCTAGCATCTTTGAAAATCAATGCCTGGCCGCCACTGGCGGTCAGGCCTCTGCCGTCATATTCCTGCTCGGGTATCCCTTGAAATGTCATCCATAGTTGCATCGGCCCCGGCGGGGGCTACTCCCGCCAATCCGCGTTCCCGCGTCGTTCTTGCGAGCCTGATCGGCACCACCATCGAGTTCTACGATTTCTATGTCTACGCCACGGCGGCAGTGCTGGTTTTCCCGCATCTGTTCTTCCCGGCAGGCAACGATACGACCGCGCTGCTGGCATCCTTCGCCGTGTTCGGCGCGGCCATGTTGGCGCGCCCGCTCGGCGCAATCTTCTTCGGGCATCTCGGTGACAGGCGCGGCCGCAAGATCACGCTGGTCGGCGCGCTCCTCACCATGGGCGTCGCCACCTTCCTGATCGGGTTGTTGCCAACATATCCGACCGCAGGCTGGCTCGCGCCGGCCATGCTGGTGGTGCTGCGCCTGGCGCAAGGCTTTGCTCTCGGTGGAGAATGGAGCGGTGCTGCGCTGGTCGCGACAGAGAATGCGCCAAAAGGCAAGCGCGCTGTCTACGGCACATTCCCGCAACTCGGCGCGCCCATCGGTTTCATCATCGCAAACGGGCTGTTCCTGGTGATCGCCGCCGCACTGCCCTCGGACGACCCGTCGCGCCCATCGCTTGCGTTTCTGGCGTGGGGATGGCGCATACCCTTCCTTTTCTCGATCATCATGGTGGCCATCGGACTTTGGGTGCGCCTCAGTCTCGTCGAGAGCGCAGCGTTCGAGAATACCGTAAGGAAAGGACAGATCAGGAAATTGCCATTGGGGTCGGTATTGAAGAGCCATTGGAAACAGCTCATCCTCGGCACTTTCTACATGCTTGCCACCTATGTGCTGTTTTACCTGATGACGACCTTTTCGCTGAGCTATGGCCGCGCCTCTCCTGCGGGCGCGGTTCCGGGTCTCGGATACGACTACACCACCTTCGTGCTGATGATGATTATCGGCGTTGTGTTCTTCGGCATCTTCACGCTGGTTTCCGGCCCCTGGGCCGATCGCTGGGGCCGCCGCAGGACGCTTATCTGGATCACTCTCGGGATCTTCGTGTTCGGTCTGCTCTGGGTGCCCATGCTCGCAGCCGGAAACGTCGGCGTCATGGCCTGGCTCATCATCGGCTTTGCGCTGATGGGCATGACCTTCGGCCCGATGGGCGCGCTGCTGCCGGAGCTGTTTCCGGCAAATGTCCGCTATACGGGTTCCGGCATCTCCTACAACGTCTCCTCGATCCTCGGAGCAGCGGTTGCGCCCTTCATCGCCGTGGCGCTCTGGAGCGCCGGTGGCGGCAGCCCGTTCTGGGTAGGCATCTACCTTTCGGCCATGGCTGTGCTGACCCTCATCTCGCTCCTGATCGGAAACGAAGGACGTCGATATCAACAGCTAAAATCGATCGTGACGGAGGGCGAGCCACTGACAGCCCCCATCAGGTTGGGATATTCCGGGCTCAGGTATCCGGCGCCGTAAGCGCCACACACCAGCGAACGCAGGGCGGGATCACGGATCGATCGAGACGGCGCCGAACGCAGCGCATCTGCGGCTTTCTAACTAGCGTCGCAACAAAGTGTATTCCCGACGTTCCCGGGTTGGCGCAGCAGACGTCCACCCGGGTTTACCCGGCTTGGGTGGCAGCGCTGCAAATTTCAGCCGTTTGAGGGACATTTGAACCATCTCGATGCCCGCCAGTTTGGTCGTCGCTATCATTCAGAACGTCTCGTCTCCAACGATATCGATCTTTGCTTCTTCTTCGTCACCCTCCTGGCCCAATAACCCGACCGGAATATCCCCTGTCAGCAGTTTCTCCTTGCTCAACAGGCCTGCATCTTCAAGCGCCTCGAAATCCGGCAGGTCGCGCAGCGTGGCGAGGCCGAACTCGAGCAAGAATTCTTTTGTCGTAACGTAGGTATAGGGCGCACCAGGCGTGGGACTGCGCGGCCCGGAGGCGATCAGCTTGGCGCCGCGCAGACGGCCGATCAGGTCGCGCGACACTTCCTTGCCAAAGAAGGAAGAAAGTTCTGCACGGGTAATCGGCTGGAAGTAGGCGATGCACATCAACACCAGAACTTCGGACTGCGTAAGGTCGGCTTTCGTCTCACTGCCGCCGACCGCCGCCCGGATCGCGTCGGCATAGGCGGGGCGGGTCAGGTGCTTCCAGCCGCCGGCGACTGCGACCAGATCGTATGGCCGGCCACGCAGTTCCTCGCGAATGTCGTCGATCAAAAGCTCGATGGCGCAGCCTTTGCCGACGATCCTCGCCAGTGTCTCGCGGCCGACCGGTTCTTGTGCGGCAAAGATCGTGGCCTCGACCCGATGCATCCATTCGCGCCAGCGCGCCTCCGGCGGCAGATGATCCAACTCTCGATCGAACAGGGCATCTTCGTCCGCCCTGCCCCGTCGTTTACGCGCCGCCTCCGCCATCGCCGTTACAAGCCGTAAATTCGAAAGGTCGGCCGACCCGACAGCTCGCGCACAGCGCCGAGTTCGACCAGCCGATCGAACAGGCGACGCAGGCCGCGGTCGCTCATGCCAGCGATTTTCTCGGACGCAACGATGGCGTCATCGGACAAAAGCTTGTCGACGACGGTATCGGCCGCCTTGGCCCTGAGTTTTGGCGAAACCGCGAGCAGTCGATCCGCGCGACGCCCGAGCTCGGCTGACAGATCGACGGCGCGCAACGCAGCACGCGCCTGCGCGGCAAGCAGATTTTTGATACGCTCAGCATCTGACCCAACGCTTGTCGCCACAGAGGCGGCTGCCAATCGACGCGAGCGAGCGCTTGTTCCCAAGGCTGCCTCGGCGCCGAACAGCGGCACCGCGTGGACCCAACCCAGCCGCTGCGCCAGTAGGGCGTCGGCAAGCCAAGCTCCAAGGGCGCGCCCAAAACCATGTCGTTCCGCAGTGATGAACACGCCGGTCAGCATGCCGACCGTTCCGGTGTCGGCACTGAGTTGCCGGAGATCATCCACCAGGTCACTGACCCCCTCCTCATCCGGGGCGCAACCTAACTCTTCGCGAACGCAGGTGAGGCTTTTCTTCGTCAGCAGCTCCTCAGCGGGCCGTGCTGCCAGTCGACGCCACGCAAGAAGCATGCGGCCGGCGGGCCCGACATCATCGCCGGGTTTCGTCAACAGCAGGGCGTCGCGCAGCGCGCTTTCATCCTCGACGCGGCCGGCCTGCTTGGCCGTTACTGCGGCCGCCAAAAGCGCCTGCTGCTGACGCCAGGCGCCAGCCCACCGCTCCTTCCGGCGGACCACCGCGTCGAGCGCGCCGATGGCGGCGCCCGCGGCGAGCGCCACGTCCTCGACGTCTTTTCCCGCAAGGCTTTGCGCATTCGGGATGTCCCTGCGTATCCAAGTCGGCACCGCCGACACCTGAGTGAGCGGGGCGACGCCGGTGAGCGTGCTGTGATGGCGTGGAGAAGATTTGGGACGGAGAATCATCGCGAGACAGGATGAATCATTGCGGCGCTTTTAGCAATGCTTTCGCCCTCTAACCGCCGCGCTTGTCGCCAACTCAAAACGAATGATAATGTTGCATTATCGTTCGTATTGCTCTTTATATAGAGAATGGCCCGAATCGTCGACCAAAACCTCGAAAATCGTACTCCGCTCGGCTCCGCTCGATCAGAGGAGACGCCCCCGGGTGTCGACCAGACCGCGGCGGCTGGCCCGACCGAGCACGATGAGCGGATCGCCGACGACCTGCCCGACATCATCGATGTCGTCCTGGAGATGGGCCGCGTGCCGGAAGAGCCGCCGGCGGACGCCGGAGCCCCCTCCCCTCCTCTTCCGGTCGTCTCGAACCCACGCCTGCCGGCGCACCTCGACGCGCTGGCCGACCGGGCCCGCGATTATGTCGAGGCGGCGAGCTCGGCCAACACGCGCCGCGCCTACGCTTCGGACTGGAAGCAGTTTGCGAGCTGGTGCCGGCGTCAGGGCGTCGAGATGTTGCCGCCGGATCCCCAGGTGGTCGGCCTCTACATCACCGCCTGCGCCTCGGGAAAGGCGACCGGCGACAAGACGCCCAATTCAGTGTCGACGATCGAACGCCGCCTCTCTGCGTTGACGTGGAATTATGCGCAGCGTGGCCAGCCGCTCGACAGGAAGGACCGCCACATCGCCACCGTCATGGCCGGCATCCGCAACAAGCATGCCGCCCCGCCCCGCCAGAAAGAGGCGGTCTTGCCCGAGGACTTGATCGCCATGTTGGAAACGCTCGACCGCGGGACGCTGCGCGGGCTGCGCGACCGGGCCATGCTGCTGCTCGGCTTTGCTGGCGGCCTGCGCCGATCCGAAGTCGTCGGCCTCGACTGCGGCCGTGACCAGACCGAGGATTCGTCCGGCTGGGTGGAGATCCTCGACAAGGGCATGCTGTTGCGGCTGCGCGGCAAGACCGGCTGGCGCGAGGTCGAGGTCGGGCGCGGCTCGTCCGATGCGACCTGCCCGGTTGTGGCGCTTGAAGCCTGGCTCAAGCTCGCGCGCATCGCCCACGGCCCCCTCTTCCGGCGTGTCACCGGCCAGGGCAAGACGGTCGGCGCCAATCGGCTCAACGACCAGGAGGTCGCCCGCCTGGTAAAACGGACCGCACTGGCGGCTGGCGTGCGCGGAGATCTGCCCGAAGGCCAACGCGGAATGATGTTTGCCGGCCATTCGCTTCGCGCCGGCCTTGCGTCCTCGGCCGAGGTCGATGAGCGCTATGTCCAGAAGCAGCTCGGCCACTCGAGCGCAGAGATGACCCGCAAGTATCAGCGGCGGCGCGACCGCTTCCGGGTAAACCTCACGAAGGCCTCGGGGCTGTAAAAAGCCCCCTCCCCTCCCCCGTTTTCGGCCGCCGGATAGTGGCTCGGGAGGGTGGGATTTTTACCTTAGCGCTTCAATTGAAGTCGGGAAGTAAAACCGACACTCGGTCGCCTTCGCGACCGGGCCAATGAGGGTTTCGAGAGGCAGCTTGCCGATGTCGTAAGCCATTGTTTTCATAGTAGCTGATTTGCGAATGTCAAGCTAGTCGCCATCTCACTTGACCAACAGGCTGCTTCTCTAGCGAATCTTTTAACTATCGATAATGACCTCTTATCGATAGTGATTGATTTGAGCACCCAAATCGTTCAGAATCGCGCTGATCATCGCCGCCGGCGCCGTGGAATCCCGCGCCAGACGGCCCTTCCCGGCCGAACGAGGCGTTGCGCATGTCCGAAACACCGATCCGCCTGCCCGATGCCGCCACGGTCGAAGCCGTGCTACAGAGCCTCGATCCGGCGTCGGCAGACGTGGATCTCGCCCCTGCCCTTTCGGCCGCGTTTCCCGGTTTCAGTTTCACGGCCGCACCTGTCGACGACTTTTACTGGCACAGCGCCGATCGCACGGTGATTGGTGCCGAAGGGGCACGCCTTGGCAATCACGAGACGTGGGCCAAACGAGAACTGGCCACCGTGGGGGGCGATCTCACAGCATTCTGGAATCGGCACCGCACCAGCGGATTCGGCTTTGCCGAATGGCGAGGCACGACCGTCTATGCCTTTGCACCGACCGGCCCGGGCGTCGCCGATTTCGTTCAGCTTTCGCTCGGCCGCGAGATCGAGGTGTTAGCCGGCCCGGTGGTTGATCCCGGCTACCGCCCCTGGAGCGCCGACGACCTTTTGGAGCCGTCCTGGGTCAAGCGCGAGCCTGTCACCGACGCACCAGTGCTCGCCGGCCCGGTCTATCGCCTGCAGCGGCGCAGCGGCCTCGTCCACATGCGCAGCTTTCTCGCCACCCGCAAGCGCCTCGAACGCGAGCACCGCGAGGCGCAGCGGCCTGAGATCGAGGCGCGCGTCATCCGCGAGGTCGGCCGCGACTACGTGAAGGAGACGCCGTTCCTAGAGCGCAATCCGGACTGGTTCTCGTTCGTGCCGCGCGAGAACCGTTTTTTCGCGGATTGGGAACGGTCGAGCGCATCGGCAACACGGATCCTCGATCATTGGGCCTGCGACATCAAGGATTACGAGGAGCGGGGCGAGCGCCATCTGAGCTTCATCCCGCGGCCGCTCAAGATGCCGGCCGAACGGCTTCTCGCCGAAGAGGGAATCTCCGTCCACCGGCTGATGGAGCGTATCGAGGCGATCGACGCCGAGATCGGCCTGTCCTTCGCCTGGTTTTTCCTGATGACACACGGCCATTGGGTCGATCCGGACGTCGGTGACGCGATTGCCAAGGGCTTGCGTACCGGCCGCGTGCGGCTGGCTGATCGCGATGCCGCGGTTCTGCTCGACTGGGCTGCCGAGCGATACTTGTTCTGAGCCGCCGCCATGGATGCCAGACTGCCAAAACCCCTTTCCGATGCAAGACACCGCCGCGCCGAGGCGCTCGACGCGCTGGATTCGGTGTTGCCCTTCGATCGGCGCGATTTCCTGGCCGAGCTGCTTACCGACGACGATGTCGCCACGCTGCGCCATCTGGCGACTGAAGGCATGGGCGAGAATTCTTTGCGGGCGCTCGCCTCCGACCTCGGCTATCTCGAGGCCTGGTGCCGCGCCGCGACCGGATCACCCCTGCCCTGGCCGGCGCCTGAGCCGCTGCTGCTGAAATTCGTGGCGCATCATCTGTGGGATCCCGTCAAGCGTGAGACCGATCCAAGCCACGGCATGCCCGAGGATGTGGCGGCGTCGCTCCGAGACGCGGAACTGCTGCGCGCCGATGGGCCGCATGCGCCGAGCACTGTGCGACGTCGGCTGTCGAGCTGGTCGACGCTGACCGGGTGGCGCAATCTCAAGGGCAAGTTCAATGCGCCCGGCCTGCGCCAAGCCCTGAAACTCGCTACGCGGGCCAGCGCCCGGCCGCGCGGCCGCAAAAGCCCCAAGGCGGTGACGGCCGATGTACTCGCCGCCCTCCTGCAGGCCTGCGCCGGCGAGCGCCTGGTCGACGTTCGCGACCGCGCTCTGCTGCTCACGGCCTTTGCCTCCGGCGGACGTCGTCGCAGCGAGGTGGCGTCGCTGCGCGTCGAGCAGCTGATCGAGCAGGATCCCGTTCCGGTCGACCCCAGGGATCCGGATGGCGCAACGCTGCCCTGTCTCGAAATCCGCCTCGGCCGCACCAAGACCACCGAGGCCGACGACGACAACTCCGTGCTACTGATCGGCCGACCCGTGCTGGCACTCCAGGAATGGCTGGAGCGAGGCGGGATCAGTGAAGGTGCGATCTTCCGCGGTGTCGATCGCTGGGGCCATCTCGAGCGAAAGGCGCTCACGCCGCAGTCGGTCAACCTAATCGTGAAGAGGCGCATCGCCAGGGCCGGGCTCGACCCAAAACTGTTCTCCGCCCACGGTCTGCGTTCGGGCTACCTTACTGAAACCGGACGACGTGGCATTCCCCTCCCCGAAGCCATGCAGCAGTCGCAGCACAAGTCGATCAGCCAGGCCTCGCGCTACTACAACGACGCCGAGCGGCAATTGGGTCGCGCGGCGCGGCTGATCACATAGACGTTTCCCGGTCCTTGCCGACCTATGTCCCGAACAGCCTGCGGTCCCAATAGACGGGCCGGTGCAGGCTCGCGGTGATCGACGGGAATTCCGGGTGATGGGGATTGATGAGGATGTTGCTGTCGAGCCGAGCGACGACGCTCGGAACGATCAGGATAACGCTTCGGCGCCCGACACACCAAGCCTCGCCGAATTGCCTGCTGACGGTCGCCGGCATCACGTCCCAGCCCGGCAGCGCGGCCGGCGAGAACATCTCGTAGCTCAGCCCACGCGGGATGGTGATTTCGACATAGTGCTGGTTGGGAGGCAGCCGGCCGCTGCCGTGAACCAGCTTTTCGAGCAACGCGGTCGAATAGCGCTCCGAGGCGTAGATGACCGGGCTTCCAGGCGTATTCCAGCGTCCTGGCGCGATCGTTGAGCCGGTCGCGTCGAAGATCGGATAGGCTCCAGCCGGATCCCCGATGCGATAGGCCGACAGTGTACGGTCGAGGGTCTGCGCTGTCACACAGCGCCGCCGTATTTTAGGCCCTGGAGGATATCGAGTACCATCTCGGCGCCGATCTCGTTCTGGATTACGACGTCGACAGGCCGCCGATCCTCGAGCATAGCGTGCGGCCTGAACAGGAAGTCGCGTGCCTCGTCCGCACTGCCCCAGACCTCGACGGCCAGATTCCAGACCCGCGCCAGCCGGGCCACACGCATGCCCTCCTCCGACGAAAGTCTAACGGCTCCGCGCTTGCGGCGCTCATAAGTCGCCCTTGGCACGAGGCGATACTTGAACTGACCGTCGGCAGGTGCGAGGAGCCGCGCTATGCGCTCGAGCGCATCGACCGGAAGCCCATCTTCGATCCGGGTGATGAGCCCGAATGGCGACCTCATCCCTTCCTTGCCGGGCAGGCCCAGCACGTCGGCGACGTTTGCGATTGCCAGCATGGTCCAATCTCCTTCTCAACTGAGACAAAATATAGTCTCACTTGATGTAAGCGGCAAGGGAAATGGTCACTCGAACCGTTCCGGCAGGCGATCGCCGTCGGCCAGGTCGAAGAAGCGGGTAAACTCGCCCTGGAATCCGAGTTGCACGGTGCCCGTCGGTCCGTGCCGCTGCTTGGCAATAATCACATCGGCCTTTCCACGAGCCCGCGCCATGGTGGCCTCCCACGTCAGGTGTTCGTCCGTACCGGGTGCCGGCTCCTTGCCGGTGAGATAGTACTCGTCGCGATAGACGAACAGCACCACATCGGCGTCCTGCTCGATCGAGCCGGATTCGCGCAAATCGGACAGTTGGGGCCGTTTGTCATCGCGCTTCTCCACGTCGCGAGAGAGCTGGGAAAGCGCGATGATCGGCACGGCAAGTTCCTTGGCCAAGGCCTTGAGGCCAGTCGTGATCTCGGTCACCTCCTGGACGCGGCTCTGTGACGACCGCTGGGTGGAGCCCTGCATGAGCTGGATGTAGTCGATGACCAGTACATCGAGGCCGCGCTGGCGTTTGAGGCGCCTGGCTCGGGTAGCGAGCTGGGCGATGGAGATGCCGCCGGTCTGGTCGATGTAGAGCGGGATTTTTCGCATCGTCTGAGAACAAGACACCAGCTTCTCGAAATCGGCTTCGGAGATCTCGCCTCGGCGAATGCGTGACGATGAAATCTCGATCTGCTCGGAGATGATGCGTGTGGCGAGCTGCTCCGCCGACATTTCGAGTGAGAAAAACCCTACTACCCCTCCCTTCGCGGCCTTCGCTGCGCCGTCGAACTGCTGGTCGGGCTCATGGGCGTCCGCTATACTAAAGGCAATGTTGGTAGCGAGCGACGTCTTGCCCATGCCCGGCCGCCCTGCGACAATGATGAGGTCCGAGGGCTGTAGACCGCCCATACGGTGATCGAGGTCACGCAGCCCGGTTGCGATACCCGACAAATGTCCGTCGCGCATGAAGGCGGCATTCGCCATGTCTATCGCGCTCTGAACCGCATCGTCGAATTTCTCGAAACCGCCATCGTAGCGTCCGGTTTCAGCAACTTCGAACAAACGCCGTTCGACCGCCTCAACCTGGTCGGCCGGCGACATATCTACGGGTGCATCGTAGGCGATGTTAACCATGTCCTCGCCGATGCCGATCAGCATGCGTCGGGTAGCAAGGTCATGGATCGCGTGGCCGTAGTCGACAGAATTGATGACGGTGACAGCTTCCGCCGCGAGACGCACGAGATAGTGGCCGATCGTGATGTCGCCGACCTTCTGTTCCGCCGGCAAGAATGTTCGCATGGTCACCGGGCTGGCCACCCGGCCCATCCGGATCAGGTCGCCCAGCACCTCAAAGATCCTCCGGTGAAGCGGCTCGTAGAAGTGGTCCGGTTTCAGGAAATCCGAAACCCGGTAAAATGCGTCGTTGTTGACCAGGATCGCGCCGAGCAGCGCCTGCTCGGCCTCGATGTTGCTCGGTGCTTCCCGATGGCGCGCTTGCGGTTCGGCCTCAATTTTGAGCGCTGCATTTAGCATGGCTTTGTTTTCCCTGGAGTGAAGGACTCGAATGAAACGCAGAATCGACAAGCACCAAAAATTATAGGCCAGATCAAACAGTTAGATCGAAAGCAGTACCTCGGCAGACCTTCAGCAGGACCGATGGGACTGGCGGCGCTCACTGCGAGCGCGCCGCCGGCCATCATTTCCACCCCTTACCCTTCATCGTTTTGGCGAGGGCACTGCTGATTTCGATCGAAGTGGGCTTTTCATGTCCCGCACCGCCCCCATCAGATCCGCCCTGCCCGCGCTCGGGCATCTCGACGGCTCCGGCCGCGCTTCCCATCCTCTCCATCCTGGCGTTCAGCAGCGCCATCACCATAGGCCAGACCGAGAATTGGTCGTTTCGGGCCCGTTCAGTCAGGGTTCGGAGATAACCGCCCTTGCTGTTGATCTGGTCAGCCCGCTGCAGGATTGCGGCAACGGTGACCGCAGCCTTGTCCGGCCCCATGACCTCGACGGCTTCTTGCCAGGCGCTCGGGCTGATGCCCATGGTCGGCCTAGCCACATCGGCGGCGGCGGCAAGATCTCGCCACATCCGAATTGGGCCGCTGCGGCTAAAATTGGCGATTTCCGGGCAGGCGTTCAGCACCACCCCAAGGGTCAGTTCGCGTTTTGGCAGGTTGCGTACGTTGTCGGTTTTCTCGGCGCTGCCGCTCGCTTCATTTATTTTTCCATAGCGATGTTCAGATTCATCGGTAGAATTAAAGTCTGGGTTTGAATTTTGTATGTGGCGATCAGAATGAGACTCATTGGCGTTCGAATCTTCTGATTTAACGAATGTTTCCAGCGTCTCATGCACATCAGCCCAAAGCTCCTCCAGCTCTGCGACGATAGCGTCGAGAACTTGTCGTGGCGGTGTGCGCGGTAGTCGGCTGACGATTGTCTCGTAGCGCGTCAGAAAGCCCCGCCAGTTGCCAGGAACACTTTCGTTGATGCCGGCATCGATCATCTTGACGATGTCTCGGCGACAGATGGTCAGGCGTTCCTTGGCCAGCTTGAAAGCTTTTTGCTCGGCCTGAGCAGCGGCCGCAAGGTTCTCGAACTCTTCGGCCCGCGCGACGATCGGCGACAGATCGAACCCATAAGCCTGCTCGATCTCTCCATTTTGGCCCTTACGAGCATAACGCTTGCCGTTCGGGCTGTCGCGCCGGATTACCAAGCCGCATGTCACCAGTACGGCCAGGTGCCGACGCAGCGTCGCCGGCGACATGCCATTTGCGCGTCGGATTAGCAGCTTGTTCGACGGAAAGACCACCAAGCCGCCCTGGGCGGTTAGCTCATCTCCCCGATGGAACGAAAGCAGCGCGTCGAGAATCGCCAGTGCGCGATCCGTTGCACCAAGTGCGTCCTTAGCTTCCCGGATGTCCCCGAACACGCGCCACTTAGAGACTGTAGCGTCTTTTTTGACTTCCTTAGCCGTGAGCTGGCTTGAAATTAAGCCAAGCGACATCGGCCGCGCCCCGAAGGGCGTCGTTGCGAGATGCGTAATCATGATTGGTCTATCTGGATTCAGACAATACGATATCGCTCGCCCGAACGGCGCAATTTGCGTTGACAAGTGATTCGGTGAGGCTTATTCGTATCTTCGCCACAAAGAAAACGAAGGCTCTCACGTCGGTTCGCCGTCTGGGGGCCTTTTCTTTTTGTCCGCTATCCCCTTTCCTGGTTGGTTGCTCTTCAAAGCCTGGGGCCGTTTTTGCGACCTTAATCTACCGAACCTCCGGGCTGAAAAAACTTGGCAGCTGCCAAGGTTTTTGACCCAGAGGGATCACTCCGCTCTACGCTGTGAGAAATACCTTTCAATCAGGTCAGGCATCTCGTCTTTCAAAAACTCCGAAAAATCGTGACATTTTGGCGCGAGGGAAAGCTTGATTGTTCCTTGACCGAAGACAGCTGTCCCAATGCGATTGCCCTTGCCATCATCGAGATCATGATCCGTGCGGCGGGATGTGCCTGGCAATCTCAGGGCCTTGATCAAGCTGTCGAGGCGCTCATCGGACGAAAGCGAGGAAACCTTGGCAACTGCCAAGGTTTCGTCGACTACACGTCCTGCTTCAGGCGAGTCTGCAACGAGCTTTCCCAAAGAGACCCACTTGGGTCGTCCCGCCTTTGGTGCTCGACCAATCTTCTCGACCACTTCCATGGAAAGAGCCCCAATGACTGCGCGAAATCGCGTGAGTTCGGGGTCATCAACAGACAGGGCTGCTCGAATGTCTCGCGCCTTAAGACCTTTAGCCTCCATGTCCGCAGCAAAGCGGGCCCTTTCGATCCAGGATAGCCGTTGCCTGCGCCCATCATTTTCAACACCCTGTGCGATAGCGAGGTCGCGATCCGAAAGCTCCGCAACTACAGCCCGAACGCGAATACCAGCCTCACGTGCCGCTCTCGTCCGACGGTGCCCGAACGCGGTCTGATAGCGCTCTGGGTTCTCCGGGTCCACTCGCACAAGAATAGGAAGTTTCTGCCCTTCGCTTACGAACTCCTCCTTGAAAGCCTGAAACTCTTGCCCGTCATCGTCAGGCAATCGATCTCGGAATGGTGACGGATCGATCAGATCAGGATCGAGATCCTGGCCTGTGCCGCCCTGTTCCACCAATGCCTTCAAACGATCACGCTCTTGGCGAAGGTCCGAAATCGACTTTTGGGAAGCTTGAATTACACCCGGCGTCAACATCGATCTCTGACCGATAGGGGCGGGGAGGGGGCTTTCCTTTCCTTCCGTCGCCCTTTGTTCGTCAGGCCTTAATGGAACGGTGTTCGCTAGCCCGAACGCAGCGGTAATGGATTTAGACGGCCGCTTGGTCATGACCGCCCCCAACTATGTCTCATAAGTTCGACGATCTGTGCATTCACCGCGTCCATAGACTCACGCGCACGACGAACCGTGTCGGCACCGACCTGGCCACGTTCGAGTTCATACAAACTGCGTTTTGCCAGGCCCGCTGCTTCGACCGCGGTGCTTTCTAGAACAGTGGGCACAAGCACATCATTCTCGAACAGCTGCCGAAGCATCGCCACGATCTGAGCCTGCGGTTGATCGTTGGGATCATGGCGCGTGAAAAGGTAGCGAATAAAATCCTTCCTGAGTGAGGCGCCAACCTCCGTCAGTTGATCAACCAGGTCGCTCATCATTCGGAGAAACTGGCTCATCGAAGCGACATCTAGCATCGCGGGGTGAACCGTGAAAACCATTCCTGTTGCCGCATATACGGCACCGAGTGTGAGGTAGCCGAGCGACGGCGGCGTGTCGAGGATCACAACATCGTAGTCGGCTTTTACTTCCTCGATCGCCAATCTGAGACGCTCGAAGAAAATATCCTCGATCCCAATAAGCTTGTTCGCGAGCACCATCGGCGTCTGATGCTCATACTCCATGATCTCAATATTCGAGGGGACTAGGTCCACCCCTGGAAAATACGTTTTCCTGACTACGTCACGAAGAGGTCGACGCAAATCATCATATCTCAGAGCCGCATAAATGGTCTCGTTGGGACCCACCTCAGTTTCTGGTTGAGCGCCAAACAAGGCCGATAGCGAAGCCTGTGGATCAAGATCTATGACCAGCACCCTATAGCCATGCAAACCGAGATAGTGAGAGAGGTGAACACTGGTTGTGGTCTTCGCACTCCCGCCTTTGAAATTGACCATTGCAAGCACCTGAAGGTGCTCGTTCATGCGTCTATGTGGCAGATATCGGAGCGCCTCCGTGGGCTTCTGTTCAGCCATGAGAGCGCGAAGCTCATTGATTTGGGTGAGGGTGTAGGAGCGATGGTTGTTGTCCAAACGGGCTGGTTTTGGGCCCTTTCCTTGGCTAGACAACAATTTCAAGGTCGACTCGGGGATTGATGTCAGATCCGAAACCTCTTTCGTTGAGAATGGTCTGAGCTCCTTGTGGCCTTCCGGCATATAGAGCCTCTGCCGAATAGACTGAAGCTGAGTAGAGAGAGTTTCCGAGTGGCGGACGATCTTCGCCGCAGCGTCTTCGACCACTGGAGTGATAAGGACCGGACCAGACATTGTCGCCCTGCTTTTCTATTGGCGGGCTGTCGGCGCTTTGGCGGCCTCGGCCCGACAAACTGTAGGCCACGATTCTCGCACCCCGTCCAGCCATTTTTGGTTAACGAAATCTTAGGCGCTAGACTCACGGTGTCACCAGGGCGATCTTTTGCGCACGATTTCCGAGCCTTAGCTCCGTACGCTCACATGGGTGTCGCGCCCGGCACCAGATAGATCTATAAGCTCAAAGGACGAACGACCAGAGTTAACCGCACGTGTTCTGCACAATAGGAACGACAGACCGATTCGCCACTTTGATCGTAGTTCTGTTGTATTGCGACCGCGGAAGGCGCAATTTCGTTTATAGGCAGGCGCGACTTACGCGCTCTGAATAGGTAGCACGATCTGAACAGACGTGCCCTTACCAGGCTGCGAGGCAATACTGATTTTCCCCTTGAGGGCCGCAACCATCTGCGCGCAGCCCGTTAGGCCCAACCCTGTATGGGAGCCAGCCTTCGTTGAGAAGAACGGAGCAACTGCCCTGGCTAGCACTTCCGGTGTCATGCCGGGACCATTGTCGGCTACTTCCAACGACAGCTTGGCCTTCCCGCTCATCGCCGCTTTCGTCAGCCGCGCTGAGATTTCGATGCGCGCATTTGGGATGTCTTTTACAGCAGCCTCTGCATTCTGCAGGAGCTCGTCGATCAACAGGCGAACCTGCATAGATGGTACCGGTGTCGCGCCCACTTCCTCGTCTGCGAGCACCGCCGGCTGGACAAATCGTTCAGCTGCAAGCGCTGCAAGTACTTTCGAGAGCGGCTCGCGTGGAGTATCGCTGTCTGCGGACGCTATTGAGTTCAGCCCAATCGTAATGGTCTCAAGCTGCTGAACAGCTTCCTTCGCGGAAGAAAGCATCTCCGGGTGGCGCACGCTTGCCTCATCTTGATAGTCGAGGAAGAGCCTGAGAGCAGTGACCCGCGACCGCGTCATGTGGGCGTAAAGTGTGGAGAAAGACCGCATCTGTTGGTCCCGCCTGCGCGCAAAAACATTCCGAAAATGAATGATGGTGTAACCAAGTGCAGCAAGAGCCAGTGCGGTAGCGAACAGAAAGCGGTTTCTGGAGGCGGATGCCGCAATATGTAGCGTAGTGTTCAACGTCTCGGCGTGTGCAACCGCAGTTCCTGAAACCTCAAACATGCGCTGTTCCAAATCCGGCATGTCCGCAAGAGCTTCCTCAATCCTCGATAAGTCTTCAAGAACTGGCCTAAGACTAGTTTCGGCGATCGTTTGTAGGCCTTCGACCAACTCGATATCACGTTGCCGCAAAAATTCCGGGGCATATTCCAGATTGAGGAGCTGACCGACATTCGCTTGGAGCAGAAATATCTCACGGCTGAGACGCTCTTCGATTGTTCCCGTGACCTTCGCCAGGCGGAGGTCGCCATGAATCCGCGCCAGCCGTTCACGGATCTGAGTCGTCCGCCACTGTATTTCGTAAGTCTGGCCGAATTTTAGATCTGATTCTGCGCGGTAATGTTCCGAACGGATGAACGCCCAGCCACACAGGACCAGCGCGATTCCCAAACAAATGAAGGGCAGGGCGGTCCTTGAAAGCGCGGCAATGGGCATCATAGTGATTGTCGGACGGCGACAACGAACCAGACCCATATCGAATTGCGAGCAGGGATATACGCGCTCGGGAGGTCGTCGTAAGGCCACACCAGAAATATCGGACCCTGCTCCTCTGGCGACAGGGGCGTGAAGTCTTGCTGAGGGGTGCATCTGCCGGATGCCTTGTCTGCCTCGACGCACGCCCGATCGATCGCGAAAATTGGGTTGTAGGCCTCAATTTCCTTTAGCGTGATTTCCGACGTGAAGTTATCATAGGCGATGAACTGCACGGATTTGCCTGTGCTGAGTCCATGTTCGCGGAGCACATCGCCGATCCTCGGCCCTCGAAACGTGACGACGTCCCCCGCCTTGGACCAAGGTGTTCGTGTCTGAATCTCGACATTTTCGTATCTCGAACGCAACATATCGACGGGATATTTGTCGGGCGCCTGGTGCTGCTCGTCTTCGATAGTGAGAATCGTGGGATCGCTAAGCGCGGCGAAAGTTGCGTTGTTCGGCAGTAGCAGCACAGACAACAAAAGGGCGATTGCTCTAAACAGCATGGGCGACCTCCGCATCGAATTCTCTTTCTCCATCGTCGAGCGAGTAGAGAACGCATGGTCCACTGGAACCTCTGGGATCATAGATGAGCCCCTTGCGCGACATCGCTCTCGTAATCTCCTGGATGCCAGACAGACCGTACAAATGGTCATGAAGCTCCAGAAAGACGCGCTCCACCCCGGGAAGTCGAGCTCGCTGTAGTATCTCGAGCTCCGCACCCTCGATGTCCATAACCAAAACGTTTATTCGATGCGTCTCGATGAACTCATCGATGTCGAGGGACATTAGTTCGACTTTGCCCTCATAAGGGCCTTGTTCTGGGAACTTCGAGGACATCCAGAAGTCGGCTCGCCGATAGAATGTCACTTTCGCCGAGGGGCCTGCGGCGAGTATCCCATTTGAAAGAATCACATTGCCGGCGCAATTCTGATCGATAACGCGCTGCGCCAAGCAAGCTGTGCGAGGATCAGCTTCAAAACTCCACACCCGAACAGACTCGATCGACGCAATAATCGACGTGATCACGCCGATCCCAGCGCCGAGCTCGAGGACCCGATCACCACGGCGGACTGCTCTGGCGATCCTTCTTGCTTCGTTTGCCTCGTAGCGTCCGTTCTGGAGCGCTGCCCAAATTTCAGGTGAGACCTCATTTGAGCATAGTGGTACCTCAACGCCATGCACGTTCAACGTTTTCATGGTTACAAACCCCGGGGCAATCGACCATATTTCAAGAGCTTTGCGCGCGCCTGCTTGAAGTATCTCTCCGCGCTGTTTGGCTCTATTCTCAATTCTTCGGCCATCTTTACAAAGACGTCTTTGCGCCGTTCTCCGGGCCGGCGTTGCATCATGAGTTCGGTGATGCGACTTTCACGAGGTGTGAGGCCAGAGATGTGGACTTCGGTTGCTTGCGCGTTGGCAGAGGAGTAGCGCAGCGAGAATTCATCGCGCGCCACTTGCTCCAGCACTTTGCCGAGTCCTCCCCGCGGAAGGCCGGTCTTTCCGAGATAGGCTGCCACCCCCAGTTCACGACATGCAGCTGCTTCTTTGTCGTTGTCCGAGCCAGTGATGACGATGTGAACGGCGGAGGGTGCGGCTCGGACAATCGCCTCGACCACTCTGAGGCGTTGATCGGATGATGTTGGGTCGAAGCCGGGTAAGCCAGGATCGATCAGGACGACGTCGAACATTTCATCCGCCAGCGCACTCTGGGCGAGGGCGTAAGTTTGCGCGCCGGCGATAATGCAATCGCCGAGACTGTCCTTCAGTTCGACTATCAGGGCCTGACGCATCAGGTCTTGATCTTCTATTACCAGTGCACGGCGCATGGTCGACTCCGAGCCTGACCTGGTGCCTCCCCCCGGAATTGCCGTTGAACTATATAGAAACCCAAACAGAACCGGGTTCATAGGGATGGTGCCATCCCCCTCAAAACGGGACGCAACCGTCACTTTCGGTTGTTGGCGTCCGATGGCAGAAAGCGATGACATCGAGGAGTAACAGGCACCGGGAGGCCTAACCCCCGAGAATCCTTGGGAAAAGGGAGATGCGAGGATATTTCAGACTGTTCCGTACTTCGTTGGACGACAATATTGCGCGGCATAAGGGCACCCGTGCGATACGGCTGAAACTCGAAAGTCGCCCGTCAGCCACTTGGTCAATTTTAGTTTACCCGTTCGCCTGTGTTGCCAGGTGGATGGAGATGCGCGCGCTTCGGCGGCTAGCGTCGAAATGCCCCGAAGGGCCGGAAGACGCTAAGAGGAAGGCTCTCTATTGTATAGCGCTCGTGGTGGCAGATCGGACCATCCCCAGTGTGGCCTTTCTCGACCAAGTAATCGGGACACTTCGCCCACATCAAGCAACGTTGGTTGATTACCTTCAACGGCCCAAAGGGTGAGCCCGCTCGTCAGAATTGAGTGTACGAATCATCTGCCGAGCGTTGACTCTTTGGCACTTTCGGTGGGGGTGATTATCGCTTCAGGTTGAACCAATGCCGGGCAACATTCCCATCGTCGCTTCGGATGTCGAAATAGTAAGGATCTTCCCGAGCCGGCCGAGGCATGGTGACTGTTTGCCGGCAATCCTCCTCTGCTCCAAATCCCCGCGGGCAGGTGTTCCGCACCTGCACACAAATGTCCGCTTGGGAGCCTCCCCGATCTTGTTCGCTGTAATCGACATTCCAGCCGCTCGGACAATCAGCGTAGCGCTCATAACCCGGCTTTCCGGTGCCAGCCTCGGGGCAGGTCGGCCACGAGAAATTCCAGCCTCGCATTGCTGAAATAAGCCGTTTCATAGGTGGCTGGCACGCCGGAACGCCGCGCCATGATGGGTTGGACGACGAAGCGCAAAGAAGAACCTCACAACCCCACTCACTTGCGTCAGCATTGTTAGCGAGCGACAGCCAACCCGCAGCGGACAAAATCGTTGCGATCCCGGTCAGCTTGACAAGATTCATGGAACTTCTCCTCCCATCCGTCTATCGATCAGTCCGCTTCGGGCGCTGTCGCGCATCTTCGAACGGCGGCGAGATCTCGCTTTCACGTTCGGCAAGCAGGTTGAAATCGGCGATCGGTCGACGCGACAGCGTTCGGTCGACGGCCTTGGCGCGCCATTCCGGCATATCGAGCACGTAAGTCGCCCACATGCCGTAACGCGCGGACATGGCGTATTTCTGCCAAGTCAGGTACTCGGCAGGCGCAGCCACGTTCGCCCGGGCCCAGCCAACCTTCAACATCTCCAGCGCGAGGTCTCGACTCCTCACGGCGCATCGGCCAAGCAGCGCACCGTCGGCGTCGTAGGCATGGACCTGGCAGTTGACCTTGGCGCTACCGACCGTTCGCTTCAACCATGCCTTCGCAAGCGGCCCGCACGGCACTGGCTTGGGGATCATGCTTTCGCCGTGGCGACGCGGATCGTAGGACCATTGCGGCAGTTCGCAGGCGTCGATGGAGGCGAGCCGGACCTTGTATCCGCCCTTTGGGAACCAAAGTGTCTGGCCATCGATGACGGTGGTTCGGCCGGAGATTTTGGTCAAGGAAGTTGCGTAGGGGGCCGGTTTACTCTCCATGGGAGAACGTTGCTGGTTACGCAGGGCATCCGCAGACTGAACCGGATGGGGCAGGGCGGTCATTGCCAAGGCGACCACGGTCGACGTGACGATAGCCGGCTTCATGGCGATGTCCATCCGCCGTTTGCGCTCTGGCCAAGCAGGATCGCAGGATGCTGGACATCCTCGAATTGCCAGAGACCGACCTTCTTTTCCCGCGCAGCTTGCTCGACCACCGCATAAGGAGCGTGATGGGGCAGACCGCGACCGTCGAGGGAGGCGAAACCAAAGCCAGAGGAAATCATCAAATTTGCGAGATCCAGGCGATCCGCACCGATCGTAGCATAGCAGGACACGAAGACTGTTTCGGCCGATCGTGCAACCCGCGCACACACGGGCGTCGTATCCTTTATATAGGCTGCAAGCACGGCCAGCGAGGCCTCACCACAGTCGCGTCGAGAGCCCGCCTTGTCGGTATAGAACGTCCCGCGCAGACACGCCTGAACACCGAAGAGCCGAAAGTGGCCTTCACCGTCACGCCAGCTATCGCCGCTTTCCAGCGTCATTCCCGGTTTCAGTTCGAAGTAGCCCTCCGGTGGCGCCGCCGTCGCCGGCATAGGTGCGAGTACCAGCGCCAGGAGAAGGGCAGGGGACCTCATTGCGCTGCAATCCTTGGATCTGCCCACATGCCGTAGCCTTTGCGACCGATGGCCTCGGCCTCGTTCAGATCGGTACGAGCCAGCGTTCCGTCGGGCTTCTTGGCGATGCGGTGGGTGCCCAGCGAAACCAGCTGCTCCTCGAACATGTCGATCGAGTCGAGGCTGCCCGGATAGTTGTAGTAGCCGTAGCACGTCGCATCCTGCGCCTGAGCACCGGTCTCACTGACAAAGGCCCGGCAATAGATCACGCGGGGAGACTGCAGGAGCGTCGCCAGACCCTGGCGAGCGTAGTCTTCGCAGGAGCCGGTAAAATCCTCCTTGAGGTTCACCATGTCCCCTTTGCAGGGTTCGATCCCGTAGAGATGGACAGTCAGATTGGCATCGACGCGGAAATCGGTCGCAGAGATCGCGCGGAAGCCGGAAGCCGAGGCGAAGCCTTTCTGACCGGTCACTTTCTGCTGCCCGTCGTAGTACTCCATGACCAGCACGGTCTTTCCCGGCGCGGCGAGCGAACGGATATATGCCTCGTCGATTGGCCCGGCCGCATGGGCTGGCAGGGACGCAGTGATCGCGACCAGGCAGACCGCTGCTCGTCTCATCGGCTGTCGCCTCCAGGTTGTCATCTTGCTCGACATTGACCTGCCTCCTTCGCTATTGCAAGAAAAATCACAATCAAATTGACATTGTTTTTTGACTCGCCTAACCATTCCGAAATCCAGCGTTACAAGGCTTTGGATGCGGACCGATGGCGATGCACGCTACAACACCGACGATACGTCCGCTTCTGGCGGTGACAATCCTCACGTGCATATGTGTCACTCCCTTTGGGCCAGGCATGGCGTCCGACCTGTCCTCGCGCATGGCGCTGCAGCCAGTTCGGACAGCCGAAAGTCGGCAACAGGATGGCACTCGATCAGCCGCAGACAGCGTGGCCGAAGAACGCTGGGCGCGTCTTCCCGACGACTTTGTGCTGGGGGAGGGCGGTCAAATCGTTCCTCAGCGCAAGGCCCTCGCGACTACCGGCGTGCCGGAAGGCAGTACTGGCGAACCGAAGCCAATTGACAATCATTTTAGTGGTGGTGCCTCGCAAGACGCCCCCAAGTGCGGGCCCTCACCCTTGCCTCCAGAGGAGATCACCCGCCTCGTTATCGAGGCGGCGCAGCGGCACAAGGTTGATGTCGGCTTCGCTGTCGCGGTCGTTACCGCCGAAAGCCGTCTCGACCGACTCCGCAATTCCCCCAGAGGCGCCCGGGGGCCGATGCAGCTCATGCCGCAAACGGCCGGCCGGTTTGGCGTCGCAGATATTTGCGATCCGGAAGAGAACATCGACGGTGGTGTCCGCTACCTGCGCGAGCTGACAGACGAATTCCGCAATCCACTCCTGGTCGCTGCCGCCTACAATGCCGGCGAGGGGAGCGTGCGCGCGCATGGAGGAATCCCTCCGTTCAAGGAAACGCTCGGCTACATCGCCGAGATCCTCAATATCCAGCTGGGTCTCGACGGGAGCAGCGCAAGCAAGCAGCGCCGCGCACCCGACGCTGCTGAGCTCTCTTCCAATGTCAGCGGGGTCATCACGGTGCGCGAGCGTCGCCAATGGCTTGGCGGCGTCATGCATTTCTAGCCGGAGGACGACATGAATAGCCCATCTCAAGATTGCTCCACAGCCACCATTGTTAAGTTGATCGCGGTCGCCTTCATCTGTTCCACGCTGGCCGAGCCGGCCTTTGCTCAGTCGTCGGGCGCCTTCGCACCGCTCGAAACGGCTGTTCAGATGATCGTCGATTTCATCACAGGGCCGTTTGGACGCCTGCTGGCGATCATTGCGGTCATCGCCCTAGGTTTCCTGGCCTTCGCGGGGCGTCTTTCCTGGTTCACGGCCGGCGCGGTCGTCCTCGGCATAGGTCTCGTCTTTGGCGCGCCAGCGATCGTTGACGAGATGATCTCGGCCGTAGGGAACTGAGTGATGGTTGAGTTCACCGATGAGAAGCCGCGGTTGACTCCGCTGGTGATTGGCCTGACCCGGCCGCCAATGATGTGGGGCATTCCCCTCAACGCCTTCTACGTCATCGTCGGCGTCACGCTGATCGCGTTCCTCGTGAGTTCGAGCTTCTGGTCGGTCCTGATCGCACCTCTCATCTATCTCGCCCTCTTCGCCCTCTGCAGCCGCGACATTCGAATCCTCGACCTTGCGCAGGTCGTCGGCCGCCGCACACCGCGGACGCCGAACCGGCTGTTCTGGCGAACCAACTCCTACGGACCATGACCATGCTGAACGTCGTCGTAGAAGAACTTGGGTTTGGGCGCGAACGCCGGCGCGAGCGCGCGATGGCAACCCATATCCCCTATCTGCGCCATGTGTCTGACACGGTCATCGGCCTCGAGAGCGGGGCGATTCTGTCGGTGATCAAGCTCGACGGTTTGTTCTTCCAGACCGAAGACCAGGCGGAGCTCAACATGCGCGGCGCCGTGCAGAATACGATGATCCGGGCGCTCGGCTCGAGCCGCTATTCGCTATGGTCGACGGTGATCCGCAAGGAGGTGAAGCCCGCCATCGGTGGCACCTACTCAGATTCGCTCTGCGATCTTTTGAACACGCGCTACATGGCATCGCTGCGCGAGAAGCGCATGTTCACCAACGAACTCTATCTCACGATCGTCCGCTCCGGCATGCGCGGCGCACTCGGAGCCGCCGAAGGGTTCTCGCGACTGCTCGACCGTTCTTCCGGAAAAGAGGTCATCGAGCAGCGCCTGCATGAACGTGTCAACGAGCTCGAGGAGATCCTCGGCAACATCACGCGTGAGCTGCAGAAGTACGGCGCCCGGCCGTTGGGCATCGTCTACCGGGACAACGAGCCCTATTCGGAGCCTTGCTCCTTCTTCAACACACTGCTGACCTGCGGCATTTCGCGGGACATGCGCCTGCCGCGCATGGGTATCCGCAGCTATGTGGGCTCATCGCGCCTGCACTTCTCGAAACGAACTTTGCAGGCCCAAGGTCCGAGCGAGGCCGAAAGCCGTTTCGGCGCCATGCTGTCGATCAAGGAATACCCGCCTTTCTCGGGACCGGGGATGTTGGACGGGCTCCTGCAGATGAACCACGAGTTCATCTGCACCCAGTCCTTTACCCTTGCCGACAAGCCGATCGCACAGGAACGCATTTCACGCCTGCAGCGCCAGATCCACGCGTCGGATGAGTCCGGCAGCACGGTCGAGACCGATATCGATTTCGCATTGAACAGCCTGCTCAATCAGGAAGCCGTCTTCGGCTACCACCATTTCAGCCTGCTGTGCTTGTCGCGTGATCTCGCCGGCCTCGACAAGGCCGTCGCAGAGCTCGGTTCCTGTCTCACCGACATGAACATCAACTGGCTGCGCGAGGACCTCAACATGGAAGCCTCGTTCTGGGCGCAACTCCCGGGCAACCACGCCTACATCGCGCGCTCTTGCATGCTGTCCAGCGCAAACTTCTCTGGGTTCTCGTCACTCCATAATTTCGCGACCGGGAAGGCTTCCGACGTCCACTGGGGCCTGCCGATTTCGATTCTGGAGACCACATCGCAGACACCGTATTGGTTCAATTTCCATCAGCGCGACATCGGTCATTTTCTCGTGACCGGCCCGACCGGGTCGGGCAAGACCGTGGCGCTAACCTTCCTGCTGGCGCAGGCATTCCGGATCTCCCCGGAACCGCGCGCGGTGTTCTTCGACAAGGACCGGGGCGCCGAGATCTTCATCCGCGCCGTCGGCGGTGACTATGAAGTGTTGCAGCCGGGCGTCGCCACCGGCTTCAATCCACTGCAGCTGGAGAACAACGCGACCAACCGCGAGTTCCTGCATCGTCTCCTCAAGGCCATGCTCGATCCGGCTGATGGCAGAGGTTTCTCCCAGGAAGAGGATGACACGCTCTAGCGGGCTATCGGCCGGATCGCCCAGGAACCGGTCGAGCAACGCACGCTCGCCAACCTGTCCGGGCTGCTGATGGGCAGGGCGCGATCCGACGCCAACGATCTCCAGTCACGTCTACGCCCTTGGTACGAGGGGGAAAAGGCTTGGCTCTTCAACGCCCCGCAGGACGTTTTGTCGTTCTCCGGCCGGAGGATCTTCGGCTTCGATATGACCCATATCCTCGACAATCAGGACGTCCGGACGCCAGCGCTGATGTACCTCTATCACCGCCTTGACGAGCTTCTCAACGGCGAGCCGGTGCTCATTTTCATGGATGAAGGCTGGAAACTCCTGCAGGACCCAGTCTTTTCCAACTATATCGTCGACAAGATGAAGACGATCCGCAAGCTCAACGGGATCGTCGGGTTTGGGACCCAGTCGGCAGCGGATATCGCGCGCTCGCCGCAGTCGCATACGCTGATCGAGCAATCCGCGACCAATCTGCATTTCCCAAACCCGCGTGCGGACGAAGAAAGCTATATCCGGCGCTTTGGTCTCACCACCAAGGAATATTCCTTCATCCGCAACACGCCGCCAGAACGGCGGACCTTCCTCATCAAGCACGGCAACGACTCCGTCATCGCCAGGCTCGATCTCTCGACCATGCCGGACCTTGTCCGCGTGATGTCCGGTCGTAAGGACACGATCGAGCAATGTGCAGCGCTACGCGCGCAGCATGGCGACGATCCGGCAAAGTGGTTGCCTGTGTTCTGCGGTTGGGAGCGAGCGACATGATCAAACGCCTTTCAATCCTCTTGGTCTGTGCGGCATCGCCGGCGTTTGCCGATATCCCGACGATCGATGGGACCGTGCTCGATGAACGCGAGGAGCGTGATCAGAAAACCGGCGAGATCGAAAAGGTCGACGAGGACCGCTACGTCAACAACCAGAGTGTCACCTGTTCGATGTACCGGCCGGGGCGAAAAGAAGACCCCGTCGGCGCGGCGAACGCCAATCCGGCAATCGCCGGTCTGGTCCGTAGAATTGCGCGGGAGGAGGGGGTCAACGAGAACCAGTTTCTGGCGCTCGTCTATCAGGAAAGCCGTTTCAACCCCTGCGCCAATTCGCCTGCGGGTGCGATCGGCCTTGCCCAGTTGATGCCCGATACGGCCGGCGATCTCGGCGTTGATCCCTACAATATCGAGCAGAACCTGCGCGGCGGTGCGCGCTACTACAAGCAGCAACTGCGAAAATACAACGGCAACGTCTCCCTGGCGCTCGCCGCCTACAACGCCGGCTCAGGCAACGTGAACAAATATGGCGGCATCCCGCCCTTCAAGGAGACGCAAGGGTACGTCGCCAACATAACCCAGAAATGGCTTCCTGCGTTTGGCGGCTCCGACAAGTCTGGCATGCCCCTCAATTATGGCGGTGGCGGTGCCTACGAAGGCGCCCGGACCAGCACGATGAATGCGATGGGCCTCACCGCTGCAATGGGGGAAGGGTCCGGCGATGTCATGTCCTGGCTCACTCAGTTCGGAGGACTCGGCTCCGGCACGATCCAGGACAGCTGGGATCACAATTCCGGGGCGCGCAATGCGAACATGGAGTTGATGAACCGGCTGATCCTGCTCGGCACGGCTTTCGCCGACCTCGCCAATTCCAGCAATGCCATCACGCTTGGTGATATTTCCGGATCGAACCGTTCGACCCGCTACGACACAAGCGGACGAGAGGACGACCGGCCGGTGGCGGGCTTCTGCGATGGGCGGGAAGGCTCGGTCTGGGATGCCGACGCGAAGGCATGTGTCCAGCGCATTGATGCTCAGGCCGAACTGCTCCTCGAGACACAATGATGGAGATGCTCATGAAGCATTCATTGGCAATCCTAACTTTGATCGGCGCGGGCGTAGCGCCGGCCGCGGCCGACATTCCTGTCATCGACAAGACCAACTACGCCGTCGCGCGCGACACTGCGGAAAAGACCGGCAAGATCCTCGACACGAACAAGGAAATCCTCACCACCGTCGAGGAAACCCTCAAGGCGGTAACAGGGGATCGCGGGAGCGATGCCGGCCCGTTGAAGGATATCGCGATCGGCAACGGCTTCAGCGTTTCGTCGATGCCTTCTTTCGACAATATCCTCAAAAGCGGGATCGCCGATTTCGGATCGCTCGATCCGAAGGTCGTGGAAGTGGCCACGCTGTTCATCAACGGTCTTCAACTCGTGCGTTCCCTGTCCGGCAAGGAGAACAGTTCGATTGCCAGCGACAAATCCTATGAGGAACTCATGAAGACGGTCATGGGTGTCTCGGCCTTGATCACCGGCTCGCAACAGGCGGTCGAGACGCGCCGCTCCGCGCTTGAAAGCGCAGGCGGCGAAATTGGCAAGGCCGAGGACATCAAGGGGTCGATCGACCAGAACACGCAGCTGCAGGTCCAGACCGGCCTGACGCTCAACGAGATGATCGGTGTGCTGAACGCCGGGGTGCAATCGCTGCATGCGGAAAACCAGCGCAAGCTCACCGACATGTCGAACACTAAGAAGGCACTGCGGTACGAATGAACAGCGGGCGAGGGAGCGCGGGCGTCCTGGTGCTCATGCTGGCCGTCCTGGCCAGTGGATGCGGCACGCCCCGCGAGAAGACCGCTCCGTGCAAGCGACCGGCGAATCTCACGAGCTATGCCAGCACGGGTGACGATTGCGGGCCGATGCGGTCGATAAATCCCGACAGGGTAGCGGCATTGGCCGCGATCCAGGAACTGGCGACCGAGGATGAAGAATAGGGCAGGGCAGTGGACGACTTCATTGGCGAACTGCTGGACCGGATTGATGCTTCGGGACAGAATTTTTCTCAAAGCGCCTATGAGGCGCTGAGCCAAGACCTAGAGCCGCTGCTTCGCTTGCTCTTCGTCCTTGCGGTCCTGTTCTATGGGGTGCAGCTTTTCCTCGGGACGTCACGCCTCAGCGTTGCCGAGATCATCGGCCGGCTGGTGCGTGTTTTCGTCATTCTCGTGCTTGTCGGCACCTGGTCGAACTTCAACGATCTTGTCTATGATTGGCTGACCACAGTGCCGGAAGCGGCCGGCCGCGCCATTCTGGCGGCGTCCGGCACGGGCGTGACCGAACCCACCAACGGGCTGTCGCAAATCTGGGAAACCGCTAACGTCGCCGCCGCGGCGTTCTCGGAGCAGGCTGGTTATCTCTCCGTCCTGCCCGCTTTGATCGGCATGATCATTATGGTCTTCGCCGGGTTGTTTGTCGCGATCGCGCTCGGCATTCTGGTGCTCGCCAAGGTCGTGCTGTGGGTGTTGCTGGGGACCGCGCCCATCTTCATTGCCTGCTTCTTTTTCGATGCGACCCGCAGCTATTCGATGGGCTGGCTCAATCAGTCGCTGCTCTACGCAATCATTCCGCTGTTCGTCTACGTGATCGCCGCGTTCCTGATCGCGGCGATGGAGCCGGAACTCACCAGTATCGACAGCATCTCCGGCAATCGCGAGCTCAAGCTCAGCGATTTCGCTGCATTCATCATGCTTTGCCTCGCCGGCAGCTTCGTTCTTCTGCAGGTGCAATCACTCGCGCAGGGTATCGCAGGTGGCTTGGCGACGCCGGTTGGCCCGCGGTCGAGGCACCTCACTGGTAGGGGCATTTTTTGGGGCCGCCGCGCTATCGGTGCATCCGCCCGCCAGACACAGGCCGCTGTGCATCGGGTTCAGGCGCGACTTCACTCACCATCGCAGAATACCGCGGGCGCCTCCATGCAGCGAGCGATAACATCCAACGGAAATCCGCGACAACCCTGATCGGCAAGGTGATGCGGGATTCAGAACGACAAGATAAGGGCAGGGATGGCAGACAAGTCCGAAACCGCTCTGCGGTCTTATTTCCAGCAGGGCGACATCTGGGAACAGGAGATCATCAAGCGGGCGAAGCGTTCGGCGCGCGTCGCTTGGTTCTTCTCGATCGTCTTTGCCGGGATTGCCCTGCTCAGCCTGCTTGCCGTGGTGCTGATGCTGCCGCTGAAGAGTTTCGAGCCCTATGTCGTTACCGTCGACCAGACCACGGGCTACATCGAGGTAAAGTCGGGCCTGACGCGGCCCGCCAACCTTACCGAGCAGCAGGCGATCACCCAGGCGAACGTCGTGCGCTACATCCGCGCTCGCGAAGGCTACGATCCATACGCCATCACCGAGAATTTCGGCATCGCGGCGCTGCTGTCCGCAGACGAAGCGGCCCGCGAGTTGCAGAGCCTGTTCAGCTCGGCGAACGCCCAGAACCCCACCAAGGTCTATGGGCGACTAAAGCGGGTCCTGGTCGACATCAAATCCGTCACCTTTCCCAACACCAGCACCGCGATCGTCAGGTTCTCCACCAACGAACGCAGCGATACGGAATCGATCGTCCGCCATTGGATCTCCGTCGTCCGTTTCCGCTACACCGACACGCCGACCCGCAACGAATGGCGCTTCGAGAACCCGCTCGGCTTCCAGGTTTATTCCTATCGGCGCGACCAGGAGACCGTTACGCCAGGGGACGGCCGATGAGGAAAAGCGCGTTTGCCGCCGCCTTTGTGCTCGTCGGATTCCTAGGGCCAGGGCATGCGGCCCAGACGCCCAAGGGCGGTTCTCTCGATTCGCGCGTGACCAGCGTCACCTATCAGGAAAACAACGTCGTCCAGGTCTTCGCCACCTATGGCATCTCGACGATGATCATCTTCGACGAGGAAGAAAAATTCGAGACGATCTCGCTGGGCGACACCGAGAGCTGGCAGGTCGTGCCGGCCGAGAAGGGCAATATCCTCTTCGTCAAGCCGATCGCCAGGGACGTGACGACCAATATGAATGTCGTCACCGACAAGCGCATCTACTATCTCGAACTGCACGATTTCGCACCCGAGGCAGGGCGCAAGGTCTTCGGGATCCGCTTCCAATACCCCGAAAAGAACCTCAACGCCGCATTACGGCAGGAGGCGGAGCAGCGTGCTGCCTGGCCGAACATCTCCGGTATCGACAAGGCCAACGTCAATATCGACTATTCCTTCTCAGGAGACGCACGTTTGAAGCCGCTGATGGTCTTCGATGACGGCAACAAGACCTTCTTCAAGTTCGACCGTCGGGTTCCCGCGATCTTCGCCGTCAACTCGGACTTCTCCGAAACGCTCCGAAATTTCAGGAGGGAAGGGGAGTACCTCGTTGTTGACGGCACGGCGACGCAATTCACGCTACGCGACGGCGATCAGTGGATCTGCATCTTCAATCTGAGAAAGCCGGATTTCGCCGCACCCGACCCTGCAATTCTGGGACCGGTTGAGGACGACCTAGCCAAACGCCGGCGTCGGAGCGGAAACTGATGAAGCGTACGCCCGAACTCGAGGCCCTCGGTCAGGCTGACGATCCCGTCATTGCCGACAACGCCGTTCGGAGGAAACAGCTCGTCGGCGGCGCTATTCTCGTCCTCCTCGGTCTGGTTGCCGGTTACATGGTTCTCGCCAGCAGGCAGCCGCCGGTCCGCGACATGCTCGACGGAGACGAGGAGTTCACCACCACAACCTTCCGTCCCCCATCCTTCGTGCGCGAGGGTGAGCCGGAACCAGAACCGCCCGCGCCTGAAATCGTCCAGATACCACCCCCTCCTCCGCCACCACCTGCCACCGAAGAGGTCGACACGACCGAGTTCGAGGTGCCGCCCCCGCCGGTGCCGGGCGCGACACCACCACCGCCTGGGGCGGTTGAGACGCCACCGGAGGAATTCCCCGCTCGTTTCCGGTCGAACCTCGTCGTAATCGACAATCCGGCATCAGGCGGGCCGGGGGGTCTCTCGGGTGGCGAGGGCGAGGGGCTCACCGTCGCCGGTGAAGACCGTAGCAGCAGGTTCTTGGCCGCGGCGTCGAGCATTGGCGACCGCAGCTCCAAAGCTCGGAAGATCGAGCGCATCGACGCCCTTGTTCCCGAGGGCACGCTGATACCCGGTATCCTGGAGACGGCCATCGTCAGTGATCTGCCAGGACAGGTGAGGGCGATCGTGTCGCAGGACGTCTATTCCTTCGACGGTCGGCGCATCCTCGTTCCCACTGGTACAAGGCTCATCGGCGAGTACCAGTCCGAAATCACGCGCGGCCAGACGCGAATTTTTGTGGTCTGGACCCGCATGCTGCGCGATGACGGCGTCTCGGTGCGGCTGAACTCGATCGGAGCCGATAGTCTCGGCCGTGCCGGCCTGGCTGGACGCGTCGACAAGAAGTTCCGTGAACGGTTCGGCGCGGCCATCCTGCTTTCGGTCGTCGGCGCTGGCGCGAGCTACCTGACAGGATACGGTAGCCAGACGGCGAGCGGTGACAACGACGATGCGCAGAACGCTGAGGAACTCGCCCGCGAAACTCTCGCCCAGACTTTTTCCGATATGGCCAATCAGGCGTTGGGGGATTCCCTGCGTATCCCACCCACGATCAGCGTCAGCCAGGGCACACGCATCTTCGTCTTCGTGCGGCAGGACCTCGACTTCTCCGCCATGTACGAGGATCCCGTCACCGAAGCACTTAGGGAGATCCGGCGTGAACGCGGCCTCCCCTGAACTTGCCTCCGACAATCGGCACTACTTTCTCTATCGGGCGCTAGCTCCGCTGAAGCCGTTCCTCGAGGACAGTGAGGTTGTCGAGATCTCGGTCAATCGGCCGGGACAGATCTACGTCGAACGACTGGGCTGCGCCCATATGGAGTGCCATGAGAGTTCGGTGCTCACTACTGCAGAGATCATCAATATCGGAGAGCGTGTGGCGGCGAGCACCAACCAGTTCGTCAGCCCGGCCAATCCGATCCTCAGCGCGGCACTGCCGACAGGCGAGCGCATCCAAGTCGTCCTGCCACCGGCCGCGCCGGAGGGCGGCACACTGTCCATCCGCAAGCAGGTCATCAGCAATTTCACCCTGGAAGACTATCGCGACCAAGGGGCGCTCGACCAGGTGACGGTTGCTGTCGGCGGGCTCAGCGAGACCGAGCAGATGTTGATCGATCAGCTCGCGTCCCGGGATATCTATGGTTTCATCCGCACTGCGATCGTCAATCGCGTCTCGATCCTGATCAGCGGCGGCACCTCCAGCGGAAAGACGACGTTTCTGAACGCCTGTCTCAAGTCAGTTGATCCGGCTGAGCGCATTATTACGCTGGAAGACACACGCGAGCTCTTTCCACCCCAGAAGAACGCAGTCCATCTGTTGGCATCACGCGGCGACCAGGGAACGGCCAGCGTCACGATACAGTCCTTGCTCGAGGCATCGTTGCGCATGCGACCGGATCGTCTCTTCGTCGGCGAGGTAAGGGGAGCTGAGGCCTTCGCCTTCTTGCGCGCGATCAATACCGGTCACCCGGGGTCCATGTCGACGGTCCACGCCGACACGCCCCTCGGCGCCTATGAGCAGCTCGCCATGATGGTCATGCAGTCTGGCTTGTCGGCCGCCTATCCCAAGGTCGACCTCATCTCCTATATCCAGAGTGTCATCCCGATCGTCGTACAGCTGCGCAGGGAAGGGGGCCGCCGCGGCGTGTCGGAAATCTTCTTCGCGCGGGAACGGATGGGCGCGCCATGACCGGGTCGCTGCGCATCTTCTATCTCGGTTTTTGCCTGGCCGTTGCCTTCGCCGTCTGGTTGCTGGCCTACGGTCTCGGACTGCAACTGCTTTATGGTGACGGCCGGATCCTGCAGGCCACCATCACCACGAACCCATTCGCCCCGTTTCAACAACTCGTCGCCTATGGCGACAGTGGCATCCTTCGTGTCGTGGCGCTTGGAGCGCTGCTGCCTGCCGCCCTCGTCGCTGGCATCGTCGCCTATGCAGGCCTTCGGGCAAATACGAGCCCCCTCGGCGATGCCCATTTCCAGAGTGCAATGTCGCTTCGACGAGACGGCTGGTTCAAGAAAAAGGGAAAAATCCTTGGCCGGTTCGGGCGGCAGGTCCTTCGCGTCAACGACGATCGGCATCACCTCATCATCGGGCCGACACGTTCGGGGAAAGGGGCGTGCTACGTCGTTCCCAATGCGCTTTCCCACGAAGGTTCGATGATCGTCACCGACCTCAAGGGAGAGATCTTCCGCAGCACCGCCGGTTACCGGAAATCGAAGGGCAGCCAGGTCTTTCTGTTCGCGCCGGGATCGGAGAGGTCGCATCGCTACAATCCCCTCGACTTCATCCGCATGGATCGCGGCGACCGCACCACCGACATCCAGAATATTGCCGCGATCCTCGTTCCGGAAGTGACAGAGTCTGAGAATTCGATCTGGCAGGCCACCGCCCAGCAGGTGATCGCCGGCGCGATCAGCTACATCAACGAAAGCATCTACTATGAGGGACATCGCACCCTCGGTGAGGTGACCTCCTTTTTCAACAGCGGCGTGAATCTTCAGGCAATGATGACGCTGATCAAAGAGCGTGAGCCTTACCTGTCCCGGTTCACCGTCGAAAGCTTCAACGCCTATATCGCCTTGTCAGAACGCGCCGCCGCATCCGCGCTGCTCGACATCCAGAAAGCTCTGCGGCCATTCCGCAATGAACGCGTGGTCGCGGCGACGTCGGTCACCGACATGGACCTGCGTGCGCTGAAGCATCGTCCGATCTCTATCTACCTCGCTCCCAACGTCACCGACATCACCCTTCTGCGGCCGCTGCTGGCGCTGTTCGTGCAGCAAACGCTCGATACGCTCATGCTGGAGCACTCGGAGCGTTCGGTTCCCGTGTACTTCCTGCTCGACGAATTCCGGCAGCTGAAGAAAATGACCGAGATCACGACAAAGCTGCCCTATGTGGCCGGCTACAATGTGAAGATGGCCTTCGTAGTCCAGGATCTGAAGAACCTGGACGAAATCTATGGCGAGACCTCCCGCCATTCATTGATGGGCAACTGCGGCTATCAACTCGTCCTCGGCGCCAATGACCAGGTGACAGCGGAAGCTATCTCGAAGGGACTGGGCAAGCGTACCGTCCGCTACAAGACCGAATCCCGCACGATCGAGCTGATGGGCCTGCATCGTCGCACCAAGGTAGAGCAACTTCGTGAGCGTGACCTGATGATGCCGCAGGAGGTCCGGCAAATGTCAGGCGACAAGATGATCATTCTCGCTGAAGGGCAGGGGCCGGTGTTCGCGGACAAGCTGCGGTTCTTCCGGACGATGCCGTTCAAGGAGATGGAGAGATTTTCGAGGAGTCATTTGCCCGACGTGCCGGCGACCGAGTTCCTCCCACCGCGACCGGTACCGGCAATCACCTTGGGCTATTTAGGCGAGGCCGACGACACCCGAGCGTCGGAAGAGCCGACGAAGAGCGCACAGACAAAGAAAGTCTCTATTCGAGGTTTGGAGACCGATAGCGGGGTGCAGCGAAAAAGGCCTGCCAAGCGGAGAGCGGAGAGCGACATTGGCGAAGCGCATCCTACTCCAGCCGCAAGGACATCTCCCGATTCCATTGAGGCCCGCTTCGTCCCGGCGGCGCGCAAGCTGCGTACGCTTGTTCACGCACGGGCCAAAGCGGCCAAGACCAGTGTCAGGGACATCGATTGGTCCCGGATATTCGATGAAACCGTGCCCGACGCGATGGAGATCGTGGAGGCTGGCGCCGGCTAAGGGGTGTAGCCCTCTCGAAATGGACCATGAGCGCCGGGCCGACAAGAGTTGAGGAGGGACAGATGCGAACGATGACGCGTCAGCGAATTCGAAGCGTATGAGAAGCGTGTCGAGGACGTTCAGACCAGGATCGACAACTCGATCAACGAGGCGGACTTGGAAGATTTCGGGGAAGTGGCCGCGGCGGCTGGAAATCACGGAGCAACAGGCTGCCGGCGAGCACGCTCAATTCAAACAGGATGTGCGATCTGCTGAGGTAGTCGCCACATACCGTGCGCAGACGGCCGAAGCCGGGAACGGCCATCGGTGGCTGGGGTCCTGCTGCCGAATATTGGACCGAGGAATTTTCTGAGGCCGCTTGGTCGAGATTTGATCCGTTGCGCGCTGATCTGCTTGGAACTGGAGCGATTTGGCGCCCGGAGGAAAATCCTGGAATCGAAACGCTTGTTGCGGAGGTGGCAAGCGCAGCGGGAAAGCCCGCCTCCGGCAGGACTGCCCGTTCATCCGAGCGGGCAGCTGAAGCGACATATCAGGATTTGTCCAAGGACGATGCTGTCGCTCGATATAGGGAGACACCGTCGCCATGGGAGAGGCCTTGCTGGAACGGCTGCTGGAAGCCGGCCGCGAGATGCGCGATTCTAAAGCCCCCGTCTAATCGGAGCTTGAATCTCCACTAGGTGGAGGTTGTACGCTTGAAAGGGCGTTGCCGCTGTGCATTGAAATTTGTGAAGCAACCAGAAATTGGCACATCAACTGAAAAGGCAGGAGATGGTTGCGGTGGTTCTATTCGAATGACTACGAACAATGCCGATCTCAATGGGGGGCTCGCCAAGTCACTCGGGCTGGTGCGGTTGTGTCTCTATGGTGTCGGAACCATCATCGGTGCCGGGATTTACTCCGTAATTGGGCCTGCGGCAGCCGCGGCTGGCGATAGCATTTGGCTAAGCTTCCTAGTTGCCGCAGTCATTTCCGCATTTTCAGGCCTCTCTTATGCCGAGATCGCCTCGGCGCTGCCGGGTGCTGGTGCAGAGCACAATTTCCTGCGAAAGACCTTTCCTGCCATTCCTGCCCTGGCCTTCACCGTAGGACTGTTCATCGCAGTGCATGGCGCCGCCACCTTGGCAACCGTGGCGCTAACCTTCGGCAACTATGCACAACCGTTCCTGCCGTTCTCCGCGGTCATCGTCGCGCTGACACTCATGGGCGTTGCGACGGCAGTCAATGTCGCCGGGATAGGAAAGGCTTCGTTCGTCAGCGCGGGTCTCACGATAGTCCAGGTCGCGTGTTTGATCGGGTTTGCAGCAATCGCGATTTCATCTGGCAACCGGGGCCTTCCCGACATCACAGCCTGGTCAGACAATCTCGACGGTATGCTCCAAGGTGCTGCCATACTCTTCTTCATCTACTCCGGCTATGAACATATGGCCTCCCTATCCGAAGAAGCGAAGCGTCCAGACCGTGACCTGTGGCGTGCCTTCATGATCGCCCTCGTCGCCACTACAGTCATCTATCTGCTTGTCATTCTGGGTGTGCTGAGTCTGGTCAACGCCGACAGCCTCGCTCGCTCCGAGTCCCCACTAGCGGATGCTGCGAGGCAGTTGGGTGGTTCGTTCGGCATAATAATTGTCGCCGCGGCTTTGATGGCGACAGCCAACGCAGTGCTGAGCGCATCGCTCTCCGGAAGCCGATTGCTGTTCGGGATGGCTCGAGATGGTGACCTGCCAAGACTACTTGCGCGGACGCGAGGGACCAATAAAAGTCCGTGGGTAGGCGCGCTTGCGTTTCTGGCTGTGGCATGCGGTTTCGCTGCCGTCGGCGAGATCGAGTTCGTCGCGAGCCTTTCCTCGCTCGGTGTCACGCTCGTATTCGCCGCAATCAACAGCGCCGTCATCGTGCTCCGCTATACCCAACCGAACCTCGCTCGGCCATTTCGGCTGCCGTCAATCGGAAACATCCCTCCGACAGCGGTGCTTGGCATTGTTACGTCGCTGCTGCTGGCTGCGCAATACGACTGGGCCGTCTACACGACTTTCGCCGCCGTGTTCCTGGTTGGTGCGATTCCCTACGTGTTTATCCGGCGGAGCCAACGGCTACCCAAACGTACGGATGCTCGTCAGCAATGATAGTGCGACAGTGGGCGACCGCGACAATCACTCCCTTTCCAAAGGGATTGTCCGGACTGACAATCCCTTCACACTGCCAGACCATGGAATCTGGGTGAGGAGACGGATTTGTCGCAGTGACAAAAGCCGCGCCCAAGATAATGAATCTGCTATGCGCAGTCTCGGGAAGCGGCGAGCTACAGGGATAGCGGGCTTCGTCCTGCCATTTCTGCTTGCTTACGTCTTCTTGCTGCAGGGACTGGCAGCTGCCTATGCCCGGACACTGATGGCGACCGACCAGTTCGGTCCGAACTTTGTTATTTGCTCGCCTTCCGGCAAGACCGAACAGCCCCTCGATTCTCCGCTCGAGCGCATAGCTGGAAAGTGTTGTTCTGCTCTTTGCGAGGCCGCCAGCACCGTTGGACCTTTGATCGAGCCCACCCGCTGGGCGGTGGATCTCGTCTTTCCGTTGGTGCTCAGCGCAAAGCTGTTCCAACTCGGGATGCAGCAGGCGCCTCCGCGTGAACCCGGTGTCATCCCTGAACCTCGCGGCCCTCCAAGCCTCTCCCTCTGACAGCCACCTCGTCGGGGCACACGCACGCGCGCGTCCCCGACGCAGAACAAATCGATGGAGAGATATCAAATGCTTAAATCTATTCGCCCCGCAGGCGGCAACTGATGAATGGCCGCACGATAGGACTTCTGGCGGCTGCCATCCTTGCTCTGCTGCTGACCGTGGTAGGCTTTACCATCGTCACTGGGTCCAATCAGGTTGGCCCAGGACAGCCTCGCAGCACCGGGGTCGCTACCGTTGGTGGTCCGTTCACGTTGACGGCAACCGACGGGAAGACGGTGACGGAGAAGGATCTTCTGGGGAAACCGAGCGCAATATTCTTCGGCTTCACCTTTTGCCCGGAGGTTTGTCCGACGACATTGTTCGAACTGACCGCGCTCGCTGAGCAACTTGGTTCGGATGCGGACAAGCTAAATTTCGTGTTTATCTCGGTCGACCCGGAACGTGACGGTCCAGAGGAGATGAAGCAGTACATATCCGCTTTCGACAACCGGATTATTGGGCTGACGGGTACCGTTGAGCAAATCGACGCTGCCGCAAAGGCATTCAAAATCTACTACGCGAAGGTCCCGCTTGAGAATGGCGACTATACCATGGACCACACCGCATCGGTGTTGCTCATGGATGGGCAGGGCAAATTTTTCGGCACAATGGCCTATGAAGAAGCGGCGGATGTGATGCTGGCCAAATTGAAACGGCTCGTGAACGAAGGCTGACGCTCGCAGGACTCACATTCAGGACAGTTCATGCCCATCGTCCAGGTACATCCCGGCAAGTTCGGACCCACCCGGCAGGCGATCGCGGTATCACTCAGCCGTAGAACCGAAGGATGCGCATGTTGAAACAGGATTGCATTATCGTGGGAGCCGGACCTGCCGGCCTGATGCTGGCGCTCTTGCTTGCCCGCGCGGGAGTCAACGTCACCGTCATCGAGAAGCACGACGACTTCCTGCGCGATTTCCGCGGCGACACCATCCATCCCTCGACACTCGAGGTCATGGACCAGCTCGGCTATCTCGACGAATTTCTGGCGCTGCCGCACCAGAAGGCCCCTGCGCTTCACGCCGAGATCGGCGGCAGGACGGCGACGATCGCCGACTTCTCGCGTCTGCCGACGCGCTGCAAATATATCGCCTTCATGCCGCAATGGGATTTTCTCGACTTCATCGCCGGCAAGGCGAGCGCCTTGCCCGGCTTCCGGCTGCAGATGGGCACGACGGCCACCGGCCTAGCCGAACGGGATGGCGTAGTTCACGGCGTCATCGTCCGGGGCGCCGATGGTACGGAACACGACATCCAGTCTTCGCTAGTGGTAGGCGCGGACGGCCGAGATTCCGACGTGCGCCGATTGGCAGGCCTTCAGGTCGAGGATTTGGGATCTTCGGTCGACGTTCTCTGGATGAAGCTGTCGCGTCGTGCCGCTGATCCGGCGCAGCCGATGAGCCATGCCGGCCCCAACCAAGGGCTGGTGATGATCGATCGCGGCGATTTCTGGCAGATCGGCTACGTGATCGCCAAGGGGAGCTACAGGCAGGTCAAGCAGGACGGCATCGCTGCGTTGCGTGCCAAGCTCGCTTCCGTCGCCCCTCTCCCTTCCGAGCGTTTCGACGAGCTAGCGGGCTGGGAGCAGGTGCATCTGCTGAAGGTTCGGATGGATAGGCTCAGGCAGTGGTGGAAGCCCGGCGTGTTGTGCATCGGCGATGCGGCGCACGCCATGTCGCCGATCGGCGGCGTCGGCGTGAACCTCGCCATTCAGGACGCGATCGCGGCCGCCAACATCCTCGCGGGACCACTCCGGGGAGACACGTTGACGGACGCGCATCTGCGCGCCGTCCAGAAACGCAGGAGCTTCCCGACCAAGGCGACGCAGAAGGTTCAGCTCATGATGCGGCGCAAGCGCAAGCCGCAGGGCGGACAGCCTTCCTCCGGACCGCCGGCCTTCATGCGCTTCATCGCCCGCTCGCGGCTCTTGCCGCATCTGACAGGCCGATTGATCGGCATCGGTTTCCGGCCGGAGGCGATCAGGCTGTGAAACGATCGTGATCGACAGGTCCGACCTGCACGGCGACCCTGTCCTGCGCGGCGTCTATCTCGCCGCCGGCCTGCTGTTCGTGGCGCTCGGCTTGATTGGCGCCTCAAGGCCGGTCCTGCCGACCAAGCTCTTTCTGAGCAGCGCTTGAGCGTGTCCGCGGCGGCTTGGCCGAATCTGCGCCCGAGCCTGCCAAGCCTGCGGTTTCGATCAGGAAATCGATCACCGACGACTTCATCATCTGTCTCGGAGACGGAAAGAAGTTCAAGTCGCTGAGCAGCGTCTGCCTACCCGTTACGGGCTGACCCCGGGCGAATATCGGGCCGAATGGGGCCTGGACGCGCAGGTGGCGCCGATCTATGCCGCCGCCCGTTCCGCATTGGCCAAGACCATGGGCTCGGTCGCAAGCCGAAGCAACCGGAGCCGCCGGCTCCGGCGCCACCGCCGGCGAATCATAGCCGCAGGAAGGCGACCGCCTGACCCAATAGAGCCTGGTCTTGTGGTCGTGCGGCAGCCCCTTCTTCAACGGCCGGGCACAGAGATGGCCGCACGCTGAAGGCTCTTTCCTTGCTGGCCTTGACATGCCCGACGATGATGGCGGCCGGATCGATCGGCTTGGCCGGAGCCGCCCAGTTCATGGCTAACACTCAGCCTCACGCTCCAACGAGTGCCTACACCCTCGACTCCTGAACCCTGAAACAACCAATCAATCTGGAATCTGACAACCTAATCATCTCATCTCCCGACTACGACAGAGATCGCTGCTCAACGTTTTGTCCGCCTCTCCAGGTCAAAGGACCTGGAACGAGTTCGCGAAACCCAGCACCAGTTCGTGAAACCTGGAGCGCTGACAAACAGGCGGCTAACTCTGGATTTCTCTTAAACACGCATTATACTGCGTCGCTGTTTACTGCGTATTCTGTTCCGTCTTCGGTTATGAAGCTGAGGACGGTGGTGGCGCAGAACCTGCGGCGGATGCGCCACATCAAAGGGATGTCGCAGGAGGAATTGGCTGCGCAAGCGGGCCTGTATCGCACCTATGTCGGCCGCCTGGAGCGTGAAGTTCATTCTCCGACCGTCGACATGCTGGAGAAGTTGGCTGAGATTCTCGATATTGCCCCGACCGACTTCTTCATCGACCCACCTCCGCCGATCCCGGAGGCGCCCGCGCGGAAACGAAAACGGTCCTGATCCTGTTGACGTTCTCGTCGGACACCGACTGCGAACCCGCCGCCAATCTCTAGGTTTGAGCCAGAGGAAATTGGGAGAGACTCTGGGCGTCACCTTTCAGCAGATTCAGAAGTATGAGCGCGGCATGAATCGCATTGCGGTCACGACGCTTGTACGTGCGGCCGCGGTTCTCGACGCACCGCTGTCCTTCTTCCTGGAAGGCATAGGGCCGCAGCGACAGGAACCCGAGCGACCAACGCTGTATGGACGCGACGCCAGGCTGGCCCAGGCGCTTGCTGGAATCGAGGATCGGAGGGTTCGTGCCGCGGTCAGGACGTTGGTGCGCGCTCTGTCCACAGAGCGACAACCGTAGCAGCAGGAAGCAGCCCGCGAACGTTCAGCTAGGTTCGCAAAATCGACCAGCCCGATGCATCGATCACAACGACGTCGCCCGCAGCAAAGCGATCATTATTAAGCGCGGACTGCGATACGGATTTTCCGTGCTCGATCTTTTGCCAATGGCCTGCTCGAGGGCGCGCGATTTCGGCGCCGTCACACGCCTTGGCCACTAGTTGGCTGCGGACGCCGAATTGCCCGGCAATATCGGTCATCGGCTTGGACCAAACGAGCTTGTAGAGCTCCTCCCTGGTAGGTCTCATCTCTTCCCCGTCCGGAATAGACCAAAGGGCGGCAGTAATTCCGGCATGGGCGTTCTCCCAGCTGGCCGGTGCCTACCGTTCGCGAGCATCGCGTTCTCGATCTCGCCGCTCCTGAAGCTCCAGCTCGATCTGGCGGAGGCGAGGCATCCGCTGCTGAGGCGGATCTGCCCGATACTCGTCGTTCGACCTGGCGGCGGCGTGCCCGGTCCGGTCAGACTGCCTGGGAACACCCTGCGCATCGTCACCGCGAGCCAACTGTGCTTCCTCGCGGCGTCGGCTCTCCATGTGAATCTCGTTGTTGAGGTCGGGCATGACATTTCTCGCTTCCATCATGTAGGAATTGCTGTCCAGCGCCTCCCTGGCCGCGCGCTGGAGCAGCGCGTCATGCCGGCTCTCGGCCTCATCCAGTTTCGCGACCCGCGCATCGTATTCTGCCTGGTTGCTCCCATAGTTCGGGGAACCTGACTGACGCTCCTCCCGGACCTGGTAGAGATCGCGAACGGCGCCGGCGGCATCGTCGATCTGTGCGAATAGCTCCTTCGCCGAGTGGACCGCGTCCTCGCCATGACGCTCGGCGGAATGATCGTCCCGAAAGCGCAGGTTCGGATAGCGAACCTGACGGCTTTGGACCTCATCGCGAATAGCTACATGCAAATTCTCTTCGCTCTTTGAGAGCTCGTAGAGATACGTGTTTCCATCGAGTGCGGCCCGTGCATAGCGCGTCATCACGCCCTCATATTGCTCCAGCGTATCGCGATACACCGCTCCTACGACATCGCGATATTCATCGGTTGTCCGTTCCCGAACGATGCTCCACCCTGCTCGGCTGACCTCGTTAGTGGCGTAGGAGAATGCGGCATCGGCTACATCAAGATCTGCCAGGATCTTGTTGCCTTCGCGCACGGCCTGCTCGCCATGACGCGTGATGGCCTCGGCGAAGCTATTGTCCGGCGAGAGGGCGGCCGCCATATTCGCATAGCCGAGCAGAGCTTTCTCGTGAGGCGAACTGCCGTCATTCTCCCTCCTGGCAAATGGCTCTCGCGCTGTTCGAAGCGCCTGTTCCAGCTGCCCGAATTCAGCCCAGGCCGTCTCGGATGTCCCGCTGGCACGACCGTGGGCTGTGTCGCCCGATTCCCCTTTGACGAGATCCGATTTGAACTTTGCGAGGCCAAGCTCGTAAGCGCCCAACATCTCCGCGTCGCCTCTGGCGACATCCGGTACAGGCAGACCATCCCTGCCGGCGATCAGGGATGCGTCCCGCTTTTCGAGGTGGGCGATGCGGTCGTGAAGGACCTGATCCTTCTCCGCAGCCTCGCGCAGATATTGGTTTGCCTTGTTCACGGTCAGCACGGCCGCCTTCCATAGGGCACTATCCAGCTGACTTTGATGTTTTTCGAGCTGGATCTGGTGCTTCATCGCCTTCAGCTCGGAAAGTTCGCCAGCAGGAGCGGTGGGGGCCAAGTCGCGAGCCGCGGCGATCTCGACCAGCAGTTCCTGCGCCTTGGCGCGGGCAAGGTCCCGAGATGCTGTGGCGTCGTCCCGCTGCTCATCCAGCGCTTTCACCGGCTCCCCATGAGGACCCTCGGCTTCCTGTGAAGCCATACGGTCGGCCGACTCTCGCAGTCCTCGATCGATCCACTCGTTCAGTTGCGGATCGCCTTCGGCATAGTCACGGATGTGCTGGTTGCCGTTCAGCGCGAGCTCCACGCCCTTACTCAGAGCCATCGCAAGATCTTCGTCGACGAGGTCGGTGTCGTTCATCTCCCGCCTGGCGTCATCGACCACCTGACGCGCCGTCGCGAGCTCGTCGATGACTTGCCTCGCCTCCGCCACATGGATCGCCTCACGAAGTTCCGGCCAACGATCAGCGTCGTCGCGCAGCGATTGGTTGCCTGAAGCTGCGAGTTCGCCTGCGATCCTGATGGCATCGGCCTCTTCCCGTTCAAGCGCGGCTGTGTCCCGATCCTCGCGTCGGGCAAATTCGAGTTCCTGGGAAATGTCCATCAACAGGGTGTAGGTGCCATGAGCTATCGCAGCATCGTGCACGCCGAACCTTGCCGCCTGCTCCTCGCTGACCAGATAATATTCCGGCGTGATGCCACGCCTCTCCGCTTCCTCCAGCTGCTTGCGTTCCGACAGCTCGACATGCTCGCGACGAATGCCGATCACCTCACGCGCGGCGGCCGCGATTTCCTCGAAGCTCGCCCGCTCGGATTCGTCCAGCGACCGCTCCATGCTGGAAAGGGCGCTTTCGACGCGTCTTTCGTAAGCTTCGAACTCGGGCCGGGTCATCTGTTGCATCGAACGGTCCACGATCCAGGCGTGTGTTATCCCATCAGGCCGAGGAACCAGTCCCTGATCGGAATGAGCCAGCTTTCGACAGTGCCATAGGCGCTGACGAGCCAGGTCTCGATCGTGCGCAACTGCGGCCCGAAATAGATCAGCGGGCCGACGACGACGAACGCCAGCAGCAGGAACGTCGAGATGGGATCGGGGCCTTTGTCGTCCGAACCATCCGGCGGGGGAAGCGGGTTTATGTCCCAAGGGCGTTTCATCGGTCGCACCTAGCGTTCACGGTCATCGCGATCCCGTTCGCGACGCTCCTCGATCTCGCGCTCCAGCTCTTGCAAGCGTGGAACGTGCTGCTGCGGTGGATCGGACCGTGCGGCGTCCGCCGTGCGCTCGGGACCGTCCCGAACGACCGCTGGCGACACCTGCTGCCTCTCCGGACCTGACAGATTGCCGTCGCGCTCACGCGCAATCTCGTCAGGCTCAGGCGGCGAGGCGCGCTCATCATCACGATGGCGTTCCTGTGCTCGATCGTCGCTGGCCGACTCTGCCGCAGTCGCCGGACCTTCTCGCCTCTGTGCCCTCTGCTCTTGTTCGGCCAGAAACGCCTGAAGTTCGCTGCTTCGCCGGTTGTAGTTCTCCCATGCAGCTTCCGAATCCTGCCTGGTCCAGGAGCCGTCGACCCGGCCCCAGCCCACGGACCCGATCCCATTTTCCACATCGGTCACGGCGATCTCCATTTCGAGCGCCCTTAGCCCTTGCTCGTATTTCGCGAGGAGGTCACCATTACCCTTCGCTATGTCCGGGATCGGCCTTCCCTCAAACCCCTCATTATATGCGGCGTCGCGCTCCTCGTCCTGTTTCCGCTCGAAAGCCATTTCGGCCTGCCAGCCGAGGACGTCTGGATCGCCAGCTGCAGCCTCAGCCTCCAATTCGCGCCATGTCGAGTAATAGCCCTGCCGAATTTCATTGGCTTCTTCGATGCGAGCAGCAATTTCATTCTGACGCGCCGGCGTTTCGTTGGGGAAGTGCTCTCGAACATAGTGATCGGCGACTTCTCCAAGGTCAGTGTCGTCCCTGAGCTGGTCCTTCGGATAGCTCTCGACCACATGGTCCATGAGCTGTTGAGCCCCTGCCCTGTCGCGCGCGGCATTGTCGAGATTCTCGTTGAAATAGCGCTGGTGCAGCGCTGTCAGCGTTGGGCTGATTTCCCTGACGGATTCGACGCGGTTTTCACCCTCATGGGTCGCGCGGATGCCTTGCTGGGCCTCGGTCGCCTCGACTTCGACCGGCACGACTCCCTCATGCACACCACTATCGCGCAAAATCTGACGATCATGCGGGGCTTCGCCAACACCAGCCTGCCGTTCCGACAGCTCCAGATACTCACGCCGAATGCCTACGACCTCGAGTGCGGCGGCGGCGACCTCCTCAAAATCCTTCCGGTCCACCTCGTCGATCGAACTGCCGACCCTGTCGAGGACGCCCTCGACCCGCTTTTCGTAGGCTTCGAATTCCGGACGCGTCATCTCCCACATCTGTCCATCCTCACCATTCACGATCTGGTTCAACTCTATCATATTAGCTGCATTTTCGACAGTCCTCTGCTTCTGATCTCTAAAAACAATGTCATTTTGATTGCTATGGCAAACGCCTTCGAGACGGGTTATCTGAAGTGCCGCGAAATTGCCTTCCTGGGCGTCGGGAGTCTCGCTCGCCAAATCGTTCCAGGCCCGCGCCGCCTGCGCTGCGTACTGCCGGCTTCGGTTGGTGGTTGCGAGCTTGATCTCGTTCGTCCGTTTCGCTCGATAGCGGGAGTGCGCCGCCGCGCTCGTTCCCTCGTGTTCTGTCCGGCCGCGATAGCTGACCGGACGAACCTGGTTGCGCGTGTAGGCCGGCGCGTTGGCGAAGTCGCGACGGTCGGTCAGCTCCATGTCGATCCCTTGCTCCCGGGCTTTTTCGGCCATCAGGGAGCGCCATTCCCTGAATGTCTGCGGGCTCGTGACGATGCGCTCGCGAGTCTCCGAGCGCATGGTGACTATGGCATGGGCGTGGATATGCGGACGCTTGCCACCCTCGGCCATCTCTTTCGGATCGAGCGCCGGATCGTGGACGGCAAAAATGTAGCGATGTCCGGCAAACTGCTCGCCCAAGAACTCCCGCACCGCTCCTTCGAAGGCTGCCCCGTCCGTTCCGGCGCGCGCCGACACGATCAGGTGCATGATGTCCCTGCCCTTTCGGCTGTGCAGTTCGCTGCGCCAATCCTTCTGGAGCAGATCACCGGCCTGCGTGGCGTCACCGATCAACCGGCCGGTGTCGTCGCGAACCTCACCGTCGGTTCCGGCGACCAGCTCGCGCACACGCGCCGTGCCCCATTCCACGCCATTGCCATAGCCGTGGAAGCGGAACCGCGCTTCAACGTCTCGACCGGAATCGGAAATATCGAAGCGTTGCTGGACGATCTCGGCAGCTTTACGGTCACCGGTCAGGCGCTCGCCATCCCCCGACCGCAGAACGACAACGCCACTCACATGGAGCTCGCCAGCACCCCGCTCCCGAGATGCATAGACGAACCGCCGGTCACCGAATCCGGAACGCAGGATTTCGCGCAGTTGATCGTCCTGATCGACATCGTCGCGCAGCGAACTCGCATCGACCGAAACGTGGAACACGCCAAGATCGCGGCTGGCCGTGCGATTGTCGAACAGATGCTCCCATCCTGCACGCTGTTCGGCGAGCGCGTCCTTGCCGAGAATACGCTCGCCGCGCTCGTTTTCGACAGCAATTTCGCCTCCCCGCGACGTGTAGCTCATCATCGCTCCGGCGCGCGAGCCGCCGCCATAGGACGCGAGCTTGACCACCGCCGGCTGACTGCCGCGCGCCAGCGCCGAGAACCGTGTCCGCATCGAGCGGCCACCCCGCCCGCCCCGCATATTGCCGGCATCGCCCCGTCGCGGCCCCCGGCCAAAGCCGCCAGCGCCCACCTCAGGAAGCCGCGCCACCCCTCCCCTTCGCGGCTCTTCCCAATCGCCCTTATCGACCTGGCCAAGCTGCATTTCATGCATCAGAACGGCGCGGCGGCGTTCCCACTCCCGTTCGAAGGCGCCGGGAAGGATTTCCATCAGCCATCCTCCCCGCGTCTGACGGCGGAAGACCGCCTGGTCATCTCTCCAAGCTCGACCGCGAGAGCCGTCGCCACCCCATGCGCGTCGCGGATGCTGCCGGCCACGTCTCCATCGGCCACCGTCTTCTTACCGGTGTTGATGGCACGAGCGATCTGATTGAGATTGCCGCCGATCGCCCGCATGCCATCGGCAAGAAGACCGAGAACGGCACGATCCCCCTCTGCCAGGAACGGCCGCACGCCGGCGCCTTCCATCGACAGCGATCGGACAAACGCGGAAACGGTCATCCCGGCAGCATTCGCAGCCACCTCCAGGGCTTCGAACTCAGCCGGCGAGAAGCGGACATGCGCCACCCTGTCCTTCCGTTTCGACGCATCTGATTGGCTGCCGGCCATCGACATACGCACCCTTGATAGTGGTGGTTGCGGCCGCAGGCCGCGGATCGAGGGCTTGTCCCTCGATCGTCAGGAAAAATGTATCACATTTTTCCGTATCCTGCCAACTCTTTTCGATAGTGTTTTTCGCGATTTTTGCGCATCTGATGCCATTTTCCATATCAATATGGTTGTGTTTTTGCATGTTCGTGTGTTCCTATATCGATGTGAATCCACGACCACACGGAAATGGGTTCGTGTGTGAGTAGAAACACATTTTCGTGGGAGATGAGCCGATGACCGTCGTGATCGCCGCCATCAATGGCAAGGGAGGCGCTGGCAAGACCACTGCGCTGATGAACATCGCCGGCGAGTATGCCCTGCGTGGCGGACGCGTCGCCATGATCGACATGGACGCGCGCAACAATCTGATGAAATGGTGGACGGATTGTCAGGAGAAGGATTTCCAGCCCGAAGGCATTGACGTCTATAGCCACAAGACGGCGCGCGGGCTTGGCCGCTGGATGGAAGAGCATGCCGATGCGTTCGACTATGTGCTGATCGATACGCCCGGCGAGGACACGTCGATCGTCGACCCTGTGATCGCGGCGGCCGATCTGGTGATTTCGCCGGTCCAGCCGTCAAAACGCGAAGTAACCGGAGCGATCGACTGTTTCGAGAGTGTGCTGCGCGTCAACGAGGCCAGTGGCCGAAACTGCAAGCATGGGGTGCTGCGGACCCGGATCACGGTGACGGTGCGCCACACGGAACTCTACCGCAAGGTCCGGCCGATCATCGAGGACAAGGTCGGCACGTATCTGTTCCGCACCGAGGTGCTGGAGCGCAACGTCTACAAGGACATCCATAACGGCATCGGCACGCTGCAAATGCAGGAGGTGACGGAGGCGATCGCCAAGGCGCGGCGTGAGACACTGGCGCTGGTCGCGGAAGTCGACGCGCTGCTCGGCGATGAACCGGCGGCGGGATATGTGGCATGAGCGGCCGGGACAAACTCTCTCTGGATGAATTCGCCACCGCCCCGCACAGGGCGAGATCGGCAACGGGGACTGCGTCCGTGCGCATCGGGAGCGAAGCGTCGGCCGCCGTGGAAACCGTCGCCGAACCGGATATCCCGGCGGTCGTAGACAAGGGGCAAACGTCCAGTGAGGCGAAAAAGGCGCTGCGGCGGGTGAAGCGCGAGCGCATGAAGGGGTCGAGCCATTTCGTCAATGTCAATCTCGACCGCGAGACCAAGCGGCGGCTCAAGCTGGCCTCTTTCAATGCGGACACATCCATGCAGGCGATCATGGAGAAGGCGATCCGGCAATATCTTGACGGCAATGGCTATTGAACGAAAGGAAATGCGGTATCGTTGGGCAGGTGAGTTGAAACGGAGCGCGAATCCCTGCTAGGAGCGAGGTCGATTTAGCGTGGATTTTAGACATTCACGCGGGGTTGGTGGAAATTTCGCCACCAATTTGGTATAGACGGGCAACGGCAGGCTGCTACATCCAGATGGCCATCAAGGACATCCAGACTTTCATCGACAAGCACGGCCTCGTCGAGACCGAAGATTCCGAGGTCGACAAGCCGATCTGGCGCAAGCCGGGTTACGGCGGCGTTCGCAGTCTGCTCGACATGGAAAAGGGGTTGAGCCGTTACCTGCGCGAACGGCGTGACGCTCTCAACCTCAATCGTGAGCAGGTTGGCATGATGATCGGGATTCATCACGAGATCTATGCGCGCCACGAGCGGGCTGACGCCAAGCTGCGGGTTACGCGATTGCTGCATCTGGCCGAACTTTTGGGATTTTCGCCCTTCGAGGCGATCTATGCGGCAGCGCCGCAGTTTCTGGGCGACAGCGAGGAAGAGGCGGCGGTCAAGAACAAGCTCGTCAAGCGCATCCTCGACCTGCCACCTGCGACCGCGCAGAACCTGCTCTTGCTTGTCGAGGAACTGGCGCCTGACGCCCCGGATGACGGGACCTCGGAAGACCCGAAGAAGCGGCGGGACGCCTGACCGTCTGGAAGGAAGACGGGAGGCAGGCGGCGCCGCCTCCGTGGCGCGACTCGTCTGACACATCAAAGGATCGAGGCGGCTTGCGCCCCGATCCCGGCGTCAGTCGCAGCCGGTATCCATCCTTGCGAAGAACGTTTCCGGATCCTGCCCGGTGTTTTGCCACCATGCGGCCTCGGCTTCGGCCTCGCTGTAGTAGACGTTCTGGATGCTGAACCGCGCGCCGGTGATATCCTCGACCTCGGCGATGATCGGAGCGAGACCGCACAGCTTCTCGGTCGGGACCGGCACCGCGATCGGCACTTCCCCGTCCCGATGATGCCATTCACCGGTGCGGAAGTCGAAATATTCGCTTGAGAGATCGTCGACCAGATAATTGTCGAGAAGCGCGACCGGCTCCACCAGCCACGTCTCATACCAGGCTGTCTGGTAGTGATGCATGTCGAAGAATGCGTCCTGCTCGTCCTCGGTGCCGCGTGCTGCGACACGTGCCTGCTCTGCGGCGAGGATCTTACGCTGCGCGTCGATCATTGTTGCGAGCTTGGCCGCGAGGGTGTCGTGCGCGGTGCGCGCCAGTTCTGTGTCGCATCCGAGGCGATTGGCAAGGACGTTGATGCGCAAACCGGAGAGCTGCGCGATAAGCATGAGCGTGTTGTGTGCCATGACATGGTCTCCTTCATCTTGATGACGGAGGCCCGGCGACGGGCAAGTCGAGCATCGGGTCAAGGAGCGCGAAGCGACCGCCGGAGGCGGCAAGCGGAGGTGCCGATTTTCTGGTCCGGCCCGTCAGGGTCGGGCCTGAAAATTGGAGGGGCCGCGCAGTCCTTGAGGCGATGGGAGCGGCCAGTAGACTGGGACGTCAGAGAGATAGACCCCGCATCCCCGCCAGGGGATGCGTCGCTGTCCGGCGACCAGCCGGTGGGGTGTGCGAGGGGTTGCCCCTCGTGGCGTCGGGGGCCGGTCGATCCGGTCCTCGATGCCCCGCGAGAGGCGATCGTTACCGCAGGCGGAGACTGCTTTGCAGGCTCCGTGAGCGGCGCGCCAGCGACGCGAGTAGAGCGCGGTCGGCCGCAGGCCGGCTCGCCCAAACCGGGCCTCTGCATCCCATCCATCACCATTTTGAATCGGTTGCGCCCGACCGATTCAGAGAACGCGTTGGACGTGAAGGCTTCCATCCACAACACTTGTCTCATGAACATTGACGACGCGATCCATCTCCACCGCATCGATCCTGCGCGCAACATGGCACGCTACTATCGTCTCTCGTCCATGCCGGGCCTGTTCGGCGATGTCTGCCTCGTGCGTGAGTGGGGCAGGATCGGCCGAACCGGCCGGATGCGGATTGATCTCTATGCATCCTTCGAGGAGGCATGCGCGGCGTGTGAGGCATTGTCGCGCGTCAAGCGCCAGCGCGGTTATCGTGATGTATCGCGTGAGCGATGATGGCGGAGATGTCGAAATGTCATGACACAAAAAAGCCCGCGGCGGACGGTCGTCCGGCGCGGGCTTTATTGATTCTGGCTACTCCGATTGAAGATGCCGGAGCAACGCGGCCAGCGGCCCGTCTTGCGCTGGGCGATCGGCCTCGGCGGCGAGGTCGGCGATAAGGTCCGCGGCGATTTCGGCGGGCAGCGGCATGAAGTCGAACCCGCGTGATTGCGCGGCTGCGTGCAGGGTGTCGATCGTTTCATATTCACGGTCAGCAGTGCCGAGCCACAGGGCGAGATCGTCGCCGGCCTCGTCCGGGAATGCCTGCAGGAAGAAGGTGCGCAGCGGCGGATCGTAGCCGATCGTGGCATCGGCGTCGGAGCGGCCGTCGCTGCTGGTGACGGTGATGATGTAGCGGCTCATGGAAGCCTCCTGTTCGATGAGAGCAAAAAGAGAGCCGGCCCCTTGCGGGGCCGGCTCGCTGCGGTTCACTGCGGGTTGTTCCAGAGGATCACCTTCTTGTTCTCTTCGCCGCCCGGGGCGGGCGCGAGGTTGCCGAAGATCACGCCGATCTCGGGGGCTTCGAGCTTGACCGAGAGGTATTCCTCGCCCGAACGCTGGGAGATGCGGTGCCAGCCGGCTCCGATCTCGAAGCCCGTGCGCTTGTTGACGATGCGGTAGTCGGGAGCATCCTCGCGGGACTTGTTGGCGTTCGGGATCAGGGTGATCGGGGCGTTGACCCTGAGCGTGGCGAACACGCCTTCCATCGAGCCGTCTGCCTTGGCGGTGAGGTTTGCGATCGTGGTGGCCATGGTACTTCTCCTTCGGTTGTATCGGGACCATTCCCGATGGCGCCAAAGGAGGGGACCGTCCTGCTGCGGTCACTCGGCAACAAATTCTGGAAAATTCTATTTGCCGCAGACAGCGGGCCGCACTTTCAAAGGGCCCCGCTTGCGGGAAGGAAAGTGCCTGGCCCGCGAACAAAAGACCGAAATCGAATTTTCCTGAATTTGTGTCGAGCGTACCCCCAACGGGGGTTGACCGCAAAAGCAGGCGGTCTCCTACAAAGGCGACATAAACACGGGAATGGTGCGGATGTGAGCGCAGGCGATGCCTCCGGCCACCATCGCAGATCCATCACACGCAGCGCGACGGTTGCGGTTAAGCGTTTTGCCGCCCTGCGGAACTGCCCCTGCAGCACCGTTCCGTGCCAACCGCCCGCGCGAAATCCCCTGCCCCATCTTGCGTCACGCGCCCGGCTTCCGGATTGGAGCCGACTGGTGGTGCCCGACTCCAACGCCGGCGCGGTCATCTCGGTCAAGCTGCAGGAACCGGCATGCGCTGCCTGATCTGCAACCTCGCTCCCGTCTCTGGCGCGACGGACAGGCAGCCTGTTCCTCGGAGAGGCCCGGAGCAGCGGCTGAGGATGGCCCGCAAGGGGCAGGTGAACGTTCGTTGCGATCGTCGGAAACGCCATAGGTCGGCCTTCGGCCGGGTTAAGGCGGGCGGCTTGCGCCGCCCGGTCGGACAGCGCCAGCGGCGATCATTCGGACAGGGCCAAACGCTCGTCATCGCTCATGCGGGCTGCGACGGCGCGGCGGACCTCGTCGCCGGCGCTGGCGAGCATGGCCCGTGCATCCGCAATGGTGTGGACAGTGGCGGCCTTGCCGCGCATCATGTCGTAGACGACGCAAGGGCTGCCGATTCCCGTGAGGCGCAAGATATTGAGGCAGGTGCCGGGCGACGCGCCGTCCCAGACCATCAGGCCGAAATCGGCGCGGCGGGCCATCTCGCGGTCCTTCTCGGCATGGACGGCGAAGTCCTTTGCGCCATCAGGCGGCGGTATGTGATAGGCGGCCCAGTCGCCGAGATTGTTGCGTGGTTCGGCCCCGGCATGGAAGACGCCGACATGCTCGTAGCTATACCCTGCGAGCAGGCCCTGCATTTCGGCATCGGCGCCCGGCGCATCGCCGATCAGGACGCCATGCTCTTGTGCGACGATCGCGCCAATCCGCTCGACGGCCGGGGGTGGCAGTTCGATTATGTCGCGTGAGCCTCCGAGGAATATCATCGCCATGGTCGCTCTCCTTTCTCTGGAACAAAGCTTCCCGGCGCCGGCCCTCCCCTCCCTCTCACGCGCGCCGGATACCGCCGCAGGCAAAGCCGCCCCCTTTGGGGGCGAGACGTGGTGAGACGGGCGCGGCCGCACGCCGCGCCAAGAGCCCGGCCGGCCCAAAGCCGGCTCGCGTCGCTGTTGATGTCACAATGCTTCGGAAGCGGACAACGTGTCGGCTGCCGGAAGGCGTCAATCCAGACGGCTGACGCGCTGCCCCGACTGTCGTGCCTCGATGAAGGCGCTGGCGATCCTGGCGACGAATGTTTTGCTGAAGCGGCCGAGGGTGTTGCTGCCAGGCTCAATGTACCAGGAGCGCTCAACGACATCATAATTATACTCGTCGACAACGATCCAGCACTGCTTGAGATCGCCGAGACCCGCGCGCTTACGTTCGATCTCCGGGATATCCAGCGCCGTTCGACCCGGACGCGGCGGTTGTGTGGTTATCGCCAGCAACGCCAGGTGAGTGAATCCACCGTCGCTGCGCATGGCGATGACGACACAGGTCGGGCGGACCTTGCGGCCTTCGGTCTCGCCGCGCTCCTGCTGCCATGCCCAGAGATAGGGATAGGCGATGACCAGGCCGGGCAGGAATTCATGGCTCATCGTCATAGCCTTCGCCGCGCGCCAACCGCTCTAATTCGGCAGCGAACAGTTTCTGGTGCTCCTCCGGCATGTCGGCGGTATGATAGACGCGACGCGGATCGCGGCCGGTGCGCATCCGCTCGTAATGTTCGTAGCTCATTAGCACAAAACGCGGCTTGCGGTGCTTTGTGAGCACAATCGGTTCGCGGCTGGCCGCATCGGTGACGTCGCCAACCTGCTTGTTGAGATCGCCTGTCGTGAATTGCCGCATAGCCATGTCTCCTTGGTGATCTCCATAATATCCAGATTTCCCATATTCGCAAGAAACGCTGTCTGCTGGATGGCGCGATAGCGGAGCGCGACTTGTCGGCGTTCGACGAACCCGACGCCGCAGGGTCGGGTTCGTCGACATGATGGCAGCGCGCTCCAGATGCGGGAAAAGTGGCGCTCATGCGCCACCCTCCGTGAACCGCCAGACCGGAATGCCGAGCCGGCGTGCTTTGTCAGCCAGATTCTCGGTGATGCCGGAGCCCGGAAACACGATCAGCCCGTAGGGCATGACCGACAGCAGTTGGTCGTTGCGCCGGAACGGGGCGGCCTTGGCGTGCCGGTTCCAGTCCGGCTTGAAGGCGATCTGCTTGACCTTGCGATTTTCAGCCCAGCAGGCGGCGATGCGCTCGGCGCCGCGCGGGCTGCCGCCGTGTAGCAGCACCATGTCGGTGTGCTTCTCGCGGGCCTTGTCGAGCGCGTCCCAGATCCGGTCGTGATCGTTGCAGTCGAGGCCGCCGGCGAAGGCGATCTTGGTGCCGGCCGGGACCAGAACCTCGGTTTCGGCGCGGCGGCGTGCGGCAAGAAAGTCCCGGCTGTCGATCACCGCCGACGTCATCGCCTGGTGGCTGACCTTGGAGCCGGTGCGCGGACGCCACGCCGAGCCGGTCTGCGCCTCGTAGAGGTCGGCGGCCTCGTCGCGCATGATTTCGAGCACGTTGCGGCGCTCGACATAGGTGATGCCTTCGGCGGTCAGCCGTTCCAGTTCGACGGACTTCACCTCCGAACCGTCCTGCTCGTTCTGGCTCGACCGCTGTGCTTCCTCGTTGCGGTCGAGGTTGCGGGCGACGCGCTCGGCCGCACGGTGAAACACGTTGGTGAAGGACCAGAGCAGGTCGTCGAGGTCGGGTTCGAGCCTGGTTTCGCCGAGCATGCCGGTGAAGGTCTCGACGATCCCGGCGAGACCGGCCCGGATCACCCCGTCGTCGGGCAGCGGTCGGGGATCGGGCTCGTCCTGATGCGGACGATGGCCGTACATCTGCAGTTCGAGGATGACGCGGTCGGTCGGCGAGGAGGCGTGATAGGGCTCGTAGGCGTCGTCGAAAGGAAGCTCGTAGGTCATGGCGTGTCTCCGTCGGTTGTGGCCGCGCCCATCGCGGCCTGACAGCGAAACCCGGCCGCGCCCCGGGCGCGGCCGCACCGAAGGCCGGAACGCAGTGGAGGACGGCGCAGCCGTTGCGGCCGTGACCGGGGGGTGGCAGGGATCGCCTCTCAGGCAGGCCGCGGGCGCGGCCTCTCCGCCGGTCAGCCGGCATGCCTGCGACCTTTCCAATGACGCCGCGCCCCTCCCTGCGTGCCGGCCAGATTGCCGGTCTGGGCGGGTCATCCGGACGGCAGGAAAGAGCGGGCATCCTCGGGAACGAGCTGATCGGCGAGCGACGCCGCGAGATGCGCCGGGCCGAGTTGGCGCAGATCGTCGTTGAAATCCCCGAGCTGCGGGCGCAGCACCATGGTGAGGATGCCGGCCTCACCTGCGCGCTGGCTGAGACGCCGAATACCGTGCCGGCCGGCGGCGTCCGCATCGGCCGCGATGTAGAGGCGTCGACAGCCGGCCGGAAAGGTCAGGCTCGAGAGGTGGCTGGCCGAAGTGGCGGCAGCCACCGGCAGGACCGGCATCACCGTGCGCAGCGAGGCCATCGTCTCCAAACCCTCGCCGGCGGCCATGACCGGGATGGGCGCACCGGGACAAAGGCCGAGCCAGATGCCGTTGCCCAGCAGATGACCAAGAGAGCGGCGGGGGTCGTCGAGATGCGCCTTCCCTGCACCCGCTGGATCGAGCCATGTGCGCTGGATGCCTGTGACGCGCCCGTCGGGATCGGTCACGGCCGCGATCAACGCGGGCAAGGCGGACGTCTCGCCCGTCACGAGATCGCGGTAGTAGCAGCCGGGGTGGAAACGCAGGGCGCGCTCGCGCGCGGGCAAGAGGATGCCCCGCGCGGCAAGATAGCGTGCGGCAAGCGTGCCGGCGATCGGCTCCGACATGGCGAACAGGCGACGGGCGGCGTCGGGAGAGCCGCGTTGGGCGGCCGGCTGGCGCTGCGCACCAGGGGCTGGAGCGGCCGGTTCCGGATGCGGTTCGTTCAGGAACCGGCGGGCTTCGTCGGCGACCTCGCGGAATTCGGCGAGGCCGCAACTGAGCTCGATCACATCGAGCAGATCACCATATTCGCCGGTCGCCTCATCGACCCACTTTCCGGCCGGGCCCTTCGGGCTGTCCTTCAGCCGGACATGCATGGACCGGCCGCTTGCATTGCGGACGTCGCCGACAATCCAGTGATTGCCCGAGCGACGGCCGTTGGAAAGGTACGCGCGGCACACGGCCTCGGCATATTGGCCGAGCCGCCGCGCCAGGTCCGATGCGGATGACATGGATGTCCTCCGCGCTCAGCTGCCGGTAATGTCGATCAGGCGATGGCGCTGCAGAAGCCTGGCCAGGATGGCGGGCCCTTCCTCGCCGGTCGGGACGAAGAAGCGCAGCTTCCAGTTGATCAGCTCGGAGAACAGGCCGATGGATTTCAGCCAGTCGCGCATGCCCTCGCTGAATCCAGCCAGTTCGATGCGATAGTCGTTCATCACACGGACCCGGCGCAGCGTCATATCGCCTGCAAGGCCGATGATCGACGATCCGGCGAGAACGGCTTTCCACGCCTGATCGGCGCTGATGATTTGCGTCTGATCGATCCCGAAGTTGCGGCAAAGCCGCGCCAGCTCGGACGGCGCGATCATCCGGCCGACGATCGGTGCGCCACCATCGATTTGCAGGCGGAACACCTTGCAGTGGTCGCGTGGCAGGAGCTTCCAGATCGGCAGGAGCAGACCGGTCACGACATGCAGGGTCGAGGTCGTGAACTCGGGAATCGTCGTCAGCTCAGCCTCCCAGGCTTCAGCGAAGACCCGCTTGTCTGCCTCTTCCCAGTTCGTCTCCTCGAGTTGGTGCGTTTCGAAACGGATATCGCCCATCGGCCTGTGGAGAGAGACCCGCGGCACCACGGTCCCGTCTTCGAGCATAATCGAGCGGGTCGGGACCATCACGGCCGCGCGAGCGGACTTGCCATTGACCATGAATCTGGCGCGGGGATCGAAGGAGGCCATCGACAAGGCCTCCTTGAGCGTCATCGGCCGGTTCCGGATCAGGCGCTCGATGGTCAAAAGGTGCGACTGCGCGCCGGTGGCCGGATGGGTGTGGATCAGGCGACGTTCCTTGACTGTCATGCGTTCGGCCGACAGCGTTTCCAGACCCTGGTCGTAGACGCCGGCGGCGATCGCGCCTTCGATGCGCGCGGCGAGCAGCTGCTCGAAGGATTCGAACAGAAGGTTCTGCATGGAGATGGTGAGCGCCAGCATCCGGTTGAGGAAGGTGTGCATCGGCGGCAGTTCGTCGCGCAATCCGCCCTCCTCGGTGGTCAGCGACAGGCCGGTGATCGCCTCGAAGCGCGTCAATGAACAGCCGTCGATCTTGCCCTGATGGAGCAGGCCATAGAATTGGCGCAGCGCATCATGGGCATATTGCGATTCAAGATTGTCCTCGGCGCGGAACATGCCCTGCCCGCCGGTCTGCCGCTGTCCGCGGGTGATCGCCCCGAGCGTGTCGAGGCGCCGCGCGATCGTCGACAGGAACCGCCGTTCGGCCTTGACGTTGGTCGCGATCATGCGGAACCATGGCGGTTGCTTCTGGTTGGTGCGATGGGAGCGGCCGAGACCCTGGATGGCGACATAGGCGCGGAAACCGGCTTCCAGCAGATTGTGCCGACGCCGGCGCTGGTTCCTGGCGCCAAGATCGGCATGGTAGGAGCGCCCGGTACCGCCGGCGTCGCTGAAGACGAGAATGCCTTTCTCGTCGTCCATGAAGGCGCGAGCTTCATCGAGATTGGCGCTGCCCGGCCGGTTCTCGACGGCGAAGCGGGCGATCGGCCCGCTGTCGGCGCGCCGGACAATTCGGCGCGACCGCCCGGTGATCTCGGCGACCCGCTCCGTGCCAAAGGTCTGGACGATCTGGTCCAGCGCCGTGGGGACGGCTGGCAGGCTGCCGAGCCGTTCCACCAGGTCGTCGCGCCGCCGCTCGGCATCACGGCAGATCACCGGATTTCCGGCGTCATCGTAGACAGGCCGCGAGAAGATGTCGCCCTTCTCGTCGGAATATTCCTCGAAGAGCTGCACCGGAAACGAGTGCATCAAATAGTCGATGACGTATTCGCGCGGCGTCACGTCGACCTGGATGTCGGCCCATTCCTCGGTGGGGATCTGGGCCAGCCGCCGTTCGGTCAGCGCCGCGCCGGTGGACACGATCTGGATGACGGCTGCAAGACCATCGTCCAGATCGCGGTTCGTCGCGGCGATCAGGGCCGGCGTCTTCATGGAGGTCAGCAGATGATTGAAGAAACGCTGCTTGGAGCTTTCGAAGGCAGAGCGGGCTGCCGCCTTGGCCTGCTTGTTGCGCGTCCCGTCCTTGCTGGTGATCCCGGCCGCTTCGAGCGCGGCGTCGAGATGGGCATGGATGACCTGGAAGGCCTCGGCGTAGGAATCGTAGATGCGGATCTGTTCGGGTGTCAGCTCGTGTTCGAGGATGTCGTATTCGACACCTTCGAACGACAGGGATCGCGCTGCGTAAAGGCCCATCGCCTTGAGATCGCGGGCGAGCACCTCCATGGCGGCGACGCCGCCGTCTTCGACTGCCGAGATAAACTCCGACCGTGTCACGAAGGGGAGATCGGTGCTGCCCCACAGGCCGAGCCGCTCGGCATAGCCGAGGGATTCCACGTCTGCCGCGCCGGTGGCGGAATCATAGACAATGCGGGCATCGGGAACGGCGCGCTGGAGACGAAGGCCCGCCCTGCCCTGCTGCGAGGGCGCCTTGGCGCCATGGTCGGATTTGCCGCCGACCGCATTGGCCAGGGCGTGGCCCTCGTCGAAGACGATCACGCCATCGAAGATGTGCGTTTCGTCGGTCGGGTAAAGGTCCGGTTCATCGGCGCCGGTGAGCCAGTCGACGATCTGCTGGACGCGGGACCGTTTGCCCTCGCGCTCGTCGGTCCGCAAGGTGGCGAAGGTGGTGAAGAGGATGCCCTCCTTGAGCTTGATCGGCTTGCCCTGCCGAAACCGCGAGAGCGGCGTGATCAGCAGTTTCTCCTGGCCAAGCGCGCTCCAGTCGCGCTGGGCGTCCTCGATCAGCTTGTCGGATTTGGAGATCCAGACATGCCGGCGGCGGCCCTTCAGCCAGTTGTCGAGGAGGATGCCGGCGATCTGGCGGCCCTTGCCGACGCCGGTGCCATCGCCGAGGAACCAGCCGCGCCGGAACCGGACGGCGCCTTCGGCATCGGGCGCCACCGCCTTGAGATTGTCAAAGGTGGCGTCGGTGGACCAGAAACCGGCGAGATGGCCGGAATGCGCTTGGCCGGCATAGATGACACTCTCGAGCTGGGCGTCGGACAGGTCGCCATTGGCGATGATGCGCTTGGGCAGATGCGGGCGATAGCTGGGTTTCGGCGGGGCGACCGAAGCCATTGCGACCGACTCGACCAATTTGTCGGGATGGGGTTTGGCGTCGGGGACGTGGATCGACTGGACCCGGTAGGGCTCATAGATGCCGTCGGCCGCGGCGGCGTGATCGCCGGCCGGCGCATCGCGCAACTCGTAGGAGAGTTCGACGATCTCGTCTTCGGAGGGGGCTGGAGTGGCGCGCAGCGCGAGGGGGCGTGGATTGGGGACAGGCGCCGTCTTCCGGCCGGATGGGGCGATCACCGCAGCCGGACGTCTGGCGTCGGCTGCCTTCCTGGCGGCCATCTTCGCCGCGACATCGCGCAGGACGCCGTTCGCCAGCGCGCCGATCGACGCCGCCGACGTCGACGGCGAACGTGGCGGCAGATCGCCGATCCAGCGGAGCAGGGTTTGAAGGTCGGGCGCGACGCCCATCGAGGTGACCAGCTGCTTCGGATCGGCCGTGGCGATCTTGTCGATGACGGTCAGCCGCGTTTCGACCGTCGTGCCGTGCCGCGCGTAGACGGCACCGTCAATTCCGGCGCTGAACAGGACCGTGCCGTGTTCCTGCAGGCGCAGGAAGGCGGTGCGCCATTTCGGATTGTCAGGAGACAGGCCCGCGCCTGTGATGGCGACCAGCCGGCCGCCGGGCGCGAGGCGCGCGAAGGCGGAGGACAGGTGACGCCAGGCCGCGTCTGCCACGACCCCCTCGACATGGATGCCCGCCGAGAAGGGCGGATTCATCAGCACGACGGTCGGGCGGATCGGCCGGTCGAGATAGTCATCGATGTGGGCGGCATCGTGCCGCGTCACCGTCGCGCGGGGGAACAGTTCCGCGAGAAGCGCATGGCGAACCGGCGCGTATTCATTGAGGGAAAGTCGGGCGCGTGCGAGCTCGGCCCAGATTGCCATCAGACCGGTGCCGGCGGAGGGTTCCAGCACGACATCGTCGGCCATCACGCCGGCGGCGCGGGAGGCGACGAAGGCAAGCGGCATCGGCGTCGAGAGCTGCTGAAGTGCCTGGCTCTCCTCGGAACGACGCGTATGGCTCGGAACACGTTCGGCGACCTTCATCAGCATGGCAAGCGCTGCCTGCGGTGATGGCGATTGTGCGGTGATGGCGGCGCCGAACTTGCGCAGGAACAGCACCTGCGCCACCTCGGTCGCCTCATAGGCGTCTTTCCAGTTCCAGTGGCCTTGGGCATCGGTGCCGCCGAACGCCTCGGTCATCGCGCTGCGCAGCGCGGAAGCGTCGATCGACTGGCCACGCTCCAGATCGTGGAGGCGGTGGCCCGCGGCCGAGAGGATAGCGGCCGCGCGTTGCGCGGGCCTATGGCCAGACGTGGCGAGAGGGCCGGCCGTCACGGCAGCGGCCGAAGGTGTTGTGACGATGTTCATGGGAGATCCCTGTCTTGTGAGGAAAGGCGCCGGCGGCGCTCTCTCCGCGCCTCCGGGCCACGCCCCTTCCGGCCCCACTCTCCCTCTCGCGCCGCCGACGACCGCTGGTGGCGCATCCGGCGGCAGTCGACGCTGGGGCCGCTCGCGAGGCGCCCACCGGGACGGCGTTGCGGCATTCAGCGGTCCGGTGGCACGATGCCTAGCTCCTGTCTGCCAAGCACGGCCCAGACGATCGCGCCGAGGACATCGGCGGGGTCTTCATAGACTTTATCGACCGTTCGATAGCGATCTCCCTATCCTGGCATCGACCACAGGAGTTCGGGAGACCTGCTCGGGATAGGCGGCGCACAGCAACCTGGCGCCGTTGCTCTGCGTAATTCAGGATTCATTCGGAGGCGACATCAGGCTTCCTCCATCTTGGCAATGACCGCGCGTGCGCGCGGGCCATCGGGGATGCGCTGCCAGTAGACCGCGTCATACACGTCGTTCACGCATCGGGTTATTTTGACATACACATTGAGCCGGCCGGTCCCGTCTGGCCGCGTGCGGTACACCCTGCTGCCGTCCGTGATCAGCTTGAAGCCTTCCACCTTGCGCAACATCAGACTTCCTCCACGCGAATGGTGAACGATGTGCCGTCGTCCAGCGCCAGTTCGATCAGATGACAGGCACCTGTCCTGCTAGTCCGGATGCTCTGGATCCGGGCTGCGGTCTTGTGGACATTGCTGATGACATGCGCGGGGCAGTCGTCGGGGTGGGGAAATGCCTCGTCACACTTGACGATGTGTGTTTCGATAAGCTCCGACAGCATGGCCGAGACCGTCGCGGCAGATGTCTTCGGCAGGCTTTCCTCGCGAGCGTGATTGGCGGCGTTTACTTCTCGTGTGCGTGTCATTCGTGAATTCCTGTTCTTGTTCGAGCGTCGGGAAGGATCGACGACGGCGCATCCGAGACGGCGTTGCCGTCTCGAGAACCAGTTCGACGATGTTCGGTGGGAGGGCGGGATCGGCGTTATTCTTGGCGGCGAGCCTGGACGCGGTAGGGCGGGTCGAGGAAATTCCTGGAGCCGAAGCGTTTGTCGAATATCTGCTGCGCGTCGTTCGCGTCCTCGGCCTCGATTTCAACCGTGCCTTCGATCTGCCAGTCGATGATCCAGCATTGCTTAGGCATTGCCGTCGCCCCGCAGGATGGAGATCGCGTTCTGCAACTTTCCCGACAGTTCGCACGCCCGGTCATAGTCGGCAAAAACGTTAGGTTCGTCGCCGACATCGCCGAACACCTCCTTGCGAACCTCATCCAGGTCGGTTGCGAGATCGGCATGCACGGGGAATGACCGTAGGGCGATCACGGCCGCTTTCAGGATTTCCTTGTTGCCGATGGGACAACCCGACCAGTCGCATTTCTCGATGGCGTCGGCGATCTGCAGGCGTTGATGAACGACATGTCGCATGGGAAGTTCTCCATGGAGCGCGAGAGGAACCTGCCCGGATGAAGTGCGCTCTCTCCGGCTCCAAACGGCCGCGCCTCCCGGCCAGCCTCTACCTCCCGCGCCAAGCCCGGCGCGGCGGATCGTCATGGTGCCGCCGGCACGCCAGCTGCGGATGGCTGATCCGGATCGCATCGCCCGGCGATGATGGCGTGCGCCTTGTCGACCGCGGCCCTCGCTTTCGGCAGCCAGCGGTCGAATTCCGATGCCGGCAGACCGATCGGCTGGGCGATGGAGGCGAGCTGTTCAAGCAGCTCGTGAAAGTGGGTGACCATGCGGTGCGCCGTTGCGTCGAAATGCGACGGCACGTCGATTTCCTCGCCTTCGTAGGCGGCATCCTGACCCTTCCAGATCCCGGTAACATAGGTGGGACCGACGCATTCGTAGTCGGGCAGTTCGCCCGACCAGTCTTCATCCTCGACGGCCAGACGGCATGCCTGCTCGGGGGTTGCGGCTTCGAATGTGTGCTGCCGGTAGTATGGTATGCGATAGGTTGTTTCGATGGTGAAGATGGGCATGGTTCTGCTCCTGTCTTGAAACGACAAAGCCCGGCGCGAAGGCCGGGCCGGGTACGGATGTCAGTGGTATTGGCTGTATGGGCGGCCGGGTTCGACTGGCTCATTCCCCTTGGCGCGGCCGTCGCTTACGCTGCAGCCTTCATCCCGTGCCACCAGGCGATGCGTTCCTGACGCGTCGCGTTCGCCAGCCGGTGCAGCAGGTGGCCGTGGCAGGGCCTTGGCGCGCAGAAGCAGACCAGGTCACAGCCCCGTAGCTCATCGAGCGCGCGAAGCAGGTCATGCTGGTCCGCAAGCCATCGTTCGTATTTGGCGATAACGGTCGCCCGATCGCCGTCGCGGCCGATGATGAAGCGATTGCCCCATTTTGACCCACGGCCAATGTAACGGGCGCCCTTCGGGATCCCGTCCACATGTTTGTTGAGAACTCTGCACATTGGTCCTGCTCCCGTGATCCCCAGGACGATCACCAGTCGAAGACCGGCAGGTCATCGATCAGCGGACCGGCGCCGTCGAATTTGATCCACAGGCAAGCGTGTGAGAGCGCGTAATCGAGCAGGGGCGTGAGCGGACCATCGTGCTGCATCTTCGCGTAGACGATCCAGCCGTGCTCGTAGGGGATGACGATGCCCTTGCCGGATTCGAGGAACATGCGGGCCTGTGCGTCGAGATGGGCGGTGCTGATCACCAGCATCGGCTCGATATGTTCGCGATTGGGGAAGAGCTGCGCAACGTTGCTTTCCTCCCCTGGCAGATCGATCCATCCGTCCGGCAGCTCGATTTCCTTCGGCCAATCTTGGGGAAACTTCTGTTCAGGCACATAGGCCCAGTCGAAAAGAACCGGATCGGTATCGTCATGGATACCGCTTGCGGTCAGAAGGCAGTTCAGGCCATCACAGGCCTCGGCCCACGATCCGGCGCGGATGACAAGATCGACAGTGGCGATATAGGCTTTCATGGCAGGCTCCGTCGTTGATGCTCGTGGTCGACGATGTGGGACACCCTTTCCGGTCCCAGACACCGGCCCCTCCCGGCCCGCCTCTGGCTCTCGGGCGGCGCCCTGCGCGCCAAACCCCAGCGCCGGCGCGCGGGCGCCAGTTCGACACAGATCGCTCATCCTCGATGGTGGCATCGACATTGGTGATGGCGAAGCCGGCGACCATGGTTATCGTACGATCTCCCGTGCTGATCGGACCACGTCCATGAAGGTGTGGTACTCTCCAAAGAGGCGCTCTTCATCGAGATCGGCGATGAACTCGTCGAGATCGCCAGTGGTCTCTTCCTCGGGAAGCGACACGGTTGCTATTTGCCGGACGAATTCCTGCATTGCGTCGCAGCGTTTCCTGTCGGCGACCTGCGGAGCCTGTCCTTCGCGTTCCGTGTCGACGCTGATGTCGCTCATGGTGATGCGCAGGTTCATCGGCTCCTCGTGTTCCGGATCGTAAGCATGGACGACAAGGTTGCCGTCCTGGATTTCGAGCCAGAGCTGACGTTCGGTCCCGTCGGGACAGGTCGCTTCGATGCGATAGCTTGTGGGCGTTGCCTCCTTGGCCTGGACATCCCACGTCCTTGCGTCGACGTTGAGAGAGATTCCGTCATTCAATCGCCAGTCATGCATGATCATGGTGCTTCTCCTGATTGGATCGGGTTGGAGGCTGCTTGGGCAGGCCCGGAAGATGCGAAAGCCCGGCGAGCCGGGCTTTGATCGGTTCTTTCTGGAAAGGTGGCGGCTCAGACGCGGCGTCAGATCCGCTGGTGGTTGGAGGATTGGTTGATCATGTCGTCGAGCCATTCGGCAGCGACGCGCGCCGTCCGCGTCAGCCGCTCGCAGTTCGCGTTCTTGACGGACTCCTGGTCCTGAAGTGCGTTGCGGACCCCGGCCGGGATCGCGAGGATTGCGTTCATGGTCTCATGTGCGGCGTCCTTCGACACGAAGTCGCCGATTGCCGTGGCGGTGTTTCGATCCACGCCATAGAGCGACCAGAACACGCGAAACTCTCTGCCTTCCTTCTGAGCGATGGAGAGTTCGACATTGAAGGCGTCCTCATCGCGGAAGGACCGCACCTGATGATCGCGTTCGAGACACGGCCTCACCTCGTAATATTCGAAGGCGAGCGTGTCCCGCATTGTGGGTGAAAGGTGGTCGCGAAACGAAAAACTTGGTGCCCGGGTCGGTGTCACCGCATCAGGTGTGAGCACGTTGAGGTCGGCACCGCAGTCGGCACAGATGTCGTCGCCGCGATTCCAGTGTCTGGAGGGGCAGGCTTCGGGCGTGTGCGGGAACGCTTGATCGTGCCTGGACCCATCCTCGAGCAAATAATCAACCGTGATCGGACCGCGTTGCTGATGCTCGGCGATCAGACCGTCCGCTGAGTCCCAGACGACGATGTGTGACACGCCGGACTGCGTGCCGAAATTCGACTGCGCCAGGTCTGCCGCAATGAAGTGATTGTCGACGGGTCCTGGCTCGGGGGTATAGGCGCCTTCGTCGATGATGAAGGCTGCGAAGAAGGCCTTTCTGGCCATGGCGATTTCCTTTCTCAAACAAGTCGCACAGCTGCGTTCGCGGGATGACGGCGGTCGGAGCGAATGGGGGTGAGGAGAGATTTTGCCGGTAGGCCGGCAACGACATCGATCAGGGTCGCTGAACGTCGTAGCGTGGGGCGCAACCGACATCGCCGGGATAGCGGCCGTTCTCATCGCAGACCATGATCTGCAGAACGTCGTAGCTGTCGTGGCCCAGATATTGATCGACCTGGATGGTGTAGCGGGAGCGTGCCAGCGGACCGGCCTGGCGGACCTTCACCGGCACCGTCCAGCCGATATCGACAAGGCCGGTAACAAGCGGCTTGCCGTCTTCGCGCATCTTGGCGCCGAGTTCATTGAGCAGTCCCGCGGCGATGTGGGAGGGGAAGTCGCCGATCAGCAGAAGCTCCGGCAGACCGCGATCGACATTGCCGATCGTATAGGTAAAGCCGGGATCTGATCCGTCTCCGAAGATCTGGAACAGGTGCTGTCCGTAGGAGTCGATATTCTGCCTGACTGCACGCATGCAACCTGAAATCGTCATGGGTTTCTCCTTCAGTTGGGATGGCCCCGACATTCTGTCGGGACGGAATATCTGGTGAGCTTTGGATCGGCGGAGGCTATGTGATCAGGATGCTCCTGTGACGCACGGCATCAGCCGGCCGAATGCGGCCGACGACGAAGACTTCGTCGCTATTGGCCTCGAAGAGCATCAGGATGCGGTCACCGACGGCGACACATTCGTTGATCCAATGGCGATCGCTATCGCGGTATCCTCGCGCGCGATCGGGCGGCACGTAGACGATGGTGAAGTGCGACAACGTTTCGTCGGTGGGCGCCTTGCAGAAATATTCCTTAACTTCGATCACGACGCCTCCCGTGCTGTAGGAGGTCGCGACCGTGTCTCCGGGGCGCACGAGGTCGGCGACAGTCGGCGCGCCGGGCAACGTGCGCCGGTATTGGCGGCGATCGGGAACGCCGAGATTGGCCGTATAGGTAGAGCGCGCTTCATAGCTGTGTGGGGTCGCGGCCGCTTGCTTTCTACGAAGGGTCCGCATCGTTGCTGCCTCCCCTTCTGGTGCGCCGGGCGAGGATGGCCGGCATCCTGGCATCGATCTCGTCGTCGGTCAGGTGCTCGAGAAGTTTGAGGACGGCGGCACCACGATCGCCGACGACGATCGTGCGCTTGCCTTTGTCGCCCTCGGGCCAGGCGTCCGGATTGGATTCGCCGGCGATCCCTCGGAAATCCGGATGGGTGGCGTTCCAGATCGCTTCGAGCTTTTCCTCTCGCGTCATGCTGTCGGCCGCGCCCGTCTCATGGGCGATGATGGCTGCCCGCATGGCTTCAGGGCTGTGCCTGTCGGTCAGGTCGCAGAAACCGTGGAACCAGCGTTCGCGGCCGCGAATCCTGACCGAGAAAAAGACGCTGGTGACGTTGCCGGCCCGGTATTCGGACATGCCGAACATGCCGGTCCGCTGGAACAGCGGCGGGAGGAGGCCGAGCATGAAGTGGTAGCTGGCGGCTTCGATCTCGAACCATTCTCCCGAATAGGGCTTGCCGGAGAGTGGGTCGAAGTCGGGGTTATCCTTGTGATGGTCGAACAATCGGAACATTTGCTCGCGTGTGGCAACGCCGTCGAGCACCTTGCGGAAAGGCGGATGTGCGGTCATGGGGTTCTCCTGGGCGCGGTTCAACCGCGCGCGGCGTGAGCCGCGTCGTTGCAACCGCATGGCTTTGTTGAGGATGCTGGCCCGATGGGCGGTGGAAGCGTTGGCGACTTCAGGCCACGGAGCGTGCGTCGCGCGCGTTGTCGTCGCCTCTCAGGCGGTTCGACATGATCAGGAAGCGGTCGCGATCGGCAGCGCCGCGTTTGACGCGGAAATTGTCGTCGACGACGCCATTGACGCGCGCCCACTGGTTCCACGCGAAGTTTCGGCCGAGCCCGACCGTGGTGTTGGAACTCGGGAACCTGTCGGCGTTGTGGACCAGTTCTTCCCACGACGCGCCGAACTCGACCTCATCGAAACGGCTGTGCCGGCCGCTGAGCGCGTTGCGCTCCAGATAGAGGGCGCGCTCCAGAAGATCTGGCTGATGGGCCGCCAGCCAGAACAGCTCCCATAGTTTCGTCGCCGGGCAGAAGAAGCAGGCCGATTTGACCGGCACATGGTCTGCGCCGAGCACTTCGGTGATGATGTCGACGCAGTTCGGGCGTGCCCAACCGAGGATCTGCAGGGGGTACTCATAGTCGAAGTCCGCATCGGCCTCCGGCAGGTTGCGCGACCGGCGAATGTCCGCGGGGCTGCAATCGTATCCGATCAGCTTGACGATGCGCCGGCCGGTTCGCTGGGCTTCGAGCCAGATCGGATGGGGTGGCGCCGCGTTGGGGCCGGACCTGGCGCCCTTGATGGCGGCATCCTGCGGCTTCTGCTTCCATTTGATACTGCAGGATTTCATGCCGAAAGCGAGGCTCGGCAGCGTCTCGTTGGCGATGCAGTTTCCGTAGAGGTCGTCATAGCCGGTGTCGGGAAGCGTCTTCTTCCGGCACATGGTGATCGGTGGCCAGTCCCATCGCGCCAGGACAAGCTTCATCTGGTCGAGGTGATCCAGGGTAAGCTGCTTTTCGGCGTTAAGATCGGCGCAGGTAATGATGCGGGGACGTAAGCCCGCAAGTTTCAGGGCAACCAGCATGGCGGTTGAATCGACCCCCGCGCCATAGCAGACGGCGAGAAGGCGGCCGCCAAGTTTGGCGCGCAACTGGTGCCGTTGCCGGTGGGTGAGCGGCATTGGAGCCTCCGTCGTTGTGATCCCGGATAACAAAAGCCCGGCGGAATCGCCGGGCAGGATGACTGGACCTCGGTGCGGTCGAGCGGCGGGAATGGTCCTAGCTGTGGGTGTAGCCGTCGGCCTCGATACACAGCCACATCCCGCACCACGGCAGGGCGATGGCTCCATCGCCGGCGGGGACCGACGCGGCGAGCCTGCGGAAAGATCGATAGGGAAGGCCCTGATCTGCCTGTCGCCATTTTCGATGGATGGCGCGGCGCTGCTCCCTTGTCGTGCGGGTCATCTGGATGTCTCCTGTCTATAGGTTGATCTGAGGCGAGCGTGGCCGAGCCTGGTGCAGACGCCGAGCACTAATGCAGCAGATCGGCGAGACCGATCTGCTGGAATGCATCCTTCATGGCCGGATCGAGGCCCGGGTCGATGCGGGCCGGCCCATGTCCGTTCTCGATATTCCACGAGTCGATGCGACGAAGCTCGGCGACAAATTCCTCGATGGAACCGCATTGCTGGTGGGTCGTGTCGCCTTCGCAGTAGGTGAAAATCGCAAGCGTCGTCGGATTGGCCCAGGTCCCAAAATAGGAGGCGTCCTGCGCCGTATCGATCTGGGCAAAACCATTGGCGTATGAACAGGGACCGAAATCGTAGAGGTAGCGATCCGCGGGTGCGAATTGGCGCGTGATCTTCATCGAGAGGTCTCTATTGCTGACGGGGTGGGCCGTTGACGATCGGAGCTTTCGATGAGGCTCTGCGCGAGCGCATCGTGGACCAGTTTGGGGATCTTCCAGTCGTTGACCCAATAGTAGCGTTTGGCCTTGAGGCCCGCGATGTAGGCATCCTGCTCTTTCAGGGAGCCGAGGCGATTAAAATGCCGCCGCGAGTAGTCGATCATGCCGTCTCCGTCGCTGAGTTCGAGGGGACCGGCGGCGGCCAACGATTCGATGTGTTGACGAAGCGGCTTGATCGCGCCGTTGTAGTTATAATGCTTATCGAGAGCCGCATTCAGGCGGCCGCGCTGCATTGGCGTGAGATGGTCGGACTTGAACATGGGGGTTCTCCCTATGGATGAACGCAATGGCAAGCCGCTCCAGTCGGTCGTTCCCGGAGAGCGGTTCGGCGCAGGTTGCTGGGGCGAATGTTCGGCTGATGCGAACGGCAGGGCCTCACGGTCGCCGGTGAATGTTTCAGCCGGAGATGTAGCCTAGGCCGTCGGCGACGACGTCCGGCTTCAGGTCAGCAAGGTCAAGCTGGCGTCGCGGCGTCCGTGTTCGAAGCCGGCGGCAGGCCGCCGATCGAAACCTCGCCGTCTTCGATATGTATGAGGAAAGAGCCCTTCTTTGGCATGCGCCAGACAAGTTCACGACGAACCGTGCGGATGATCGCGTTCAGGTCGGCGTCCGACTCCGACTGAAGCAGACGGATGCACACGTCCTCGGCTTCGTCACCGAACCATTGCTGCTGTTGCTCATACGAGCCGGCATCGACATCATCGGAGGGGCAGAACAGCGCGTCGGTCAGGAATGTCTCTAACTCGTGCGGCGTGATTTCTGATTGGTGGGTGACGCGGATATCGACCTCGTCAAGCGCACCATAATCTGGACCTGCGACGATCAGATCTGTCGGAAGGAGCCAGCCGCATGCGGACTTGCCGTCGCTGACATTGACGTCGACCTCAAGGATATCCGGCCGTCCCTGACCTTCGAAGACGTCGAACGGTTCGATCTTCTGATAGTTGGAGGCCGTGTGCATCCTGTATGATCGAAGGGTAATCCGCCGCAGGCCGTCGTACCATCCATAGCCGGCGAAGGCATCGTGCGGCTCGAACATCGGGAGAGATTCCTGGGTTCGCGCAAACGCTCGTGCAACATTCTGTTCCTCGAGGGGTCCCTCGCCAGCGTAGAGAAGGGCATCCGGCGATACCGGCAACGGGGCGTGAAGCCCAAACCGATCGGAATCGGCGCATGACGGCGCGAACGGCGCCAGCTGTGGTTCGGCTTCTTTCAAATCAATGCCGAGGGCGCGCCCTCGCCGATAGTCCTCGAAGGAAAGGCTGTGTGCGTCGTGTGCGGATACCAGTCGGAAATACACACGCTGGATTTCCTCTACGAGGGCCTCGAACATATCATTGCGCACGACCTCCTTGCGGGCTGGAAGCACCAGTTTGAGATGGGCGCAGTCGACGACATCGATCCCAGCCCAATAGTTGCGATGCCAATGTTGCGACAGGGTCGGCAACGGCATCCTGAGCGTCACGCCGTGGAAGTTTGCATTCGCAATGTCTTTGTAGAGGCTGTCGCGTTGGAATACTCCGATGCGGACGCCGCGCCATTCTTCGACATGTTCCGCCTCCGCGAGGAAATCCACGCGTTGCATTTCCTGGCCGTTGAAGATGACCGGAAGTGGGAAGAATTTTGCGGCGCCAGGAACAGCGCCGGCGAGATGGTCGTGGTCTGTTTCGGGAAAGACGATGGTCACGCCGGCATGACCTGCAGGTCCGGGAGCCACATCGATTGGCTGCTTGCCGTGAAAAGCATCTGGCGTCGCTTCGATGCGCCAGGACTCTGCGGTGCCTTTCTGCTGCGCGACAAGAACTGCGCCGCGATTGGCGAGAGCGAAGAAACCCATGCCGGCGGCATCCTCGGACTGGGTCAGGGTTTTGGACCAGCCGCTGTGGCCGAGCGAAAAGAGCGATCTCGGATCGGCGATGCCGGCCCCATCATCGACAATACGGACCGCCTTGCCGAAGCGGGGATCATCAATCTGGTCGATCACGACCTTCGTGGCGGCGGCCCGGCGCGCATTCTGTAGAAGTTCGTTGAGAATGTCTCCGATCGAGGCGTTGAACAGGCGTCCAACCTTTCCGATGGCCTCGGGCGAAACCTGCGCATTGAAGGAGAAATGGGATGTCATGAAGGTGCTCCTGATGAGGCTGAGCCGGGCTGACCGTTGGCGGGGTGGCCGGGCTGGATGAATGATCGCGGATCGGCGTCGGCACGCTCGCGTGCCGCGCCGGGCGGCCGCGAGGAACCCTCTCCCGGAATCCAGCGGCCCACCGCCTCCCGCCCGCCTCTCCCTCTCGGATCGAGGCGATCCCGGATCAGAGCGCGCGGCTTCATTTGCCGCGGGAAGACTGAGAGGCCATCGCCTTGAGATCTATTTCCCATTGCGGGATGATTTCGACGCGTGGGCCGCGCGTCTTCGTTGCACGACGGCGGCGGATTCGCTTGTCGACATAGGCCTTGGCCCAGTCACGGGCGGTTTCTGCCTGCGCCTCGTCGCGTGCGTGCTTCGCCGTCTTCCAGATCGTGTAGAGCAGCGCGTATTGGAGGCGATCGGGCATGGCGAGGATTGCTGCCTCCAGATCGCCGCCGTCGTAGAATGAGGGAACGGCAAGAACTTCCCGGCCGCCGCCATGATGCATCAGGATGTATAGTCCCGATGACGGCGTCCCGCGTCTTGCCAGCTTGATCGCATGGCTAGCATAGGTGGTTGCATTGCCGGAGGTACGGCGAAAGACGCGACGCTCACGCGACGGCTCATCGAAGCCGCCGAGCGGCGACGCGATAACCTCGAAGCCGTCAAATGCCTCACAACGGCCGCGGTCGCTCTGCTCATAGCCGTGGCCGAACCGGATAAATGCTGCGTGCATTGTCTTGAATCCTTTTGCTTAGACAACATGGTCGTCTCCACCCGCGTGAAGCCGGCAGAACGGACTGGATTGATAGTGACGATCGAGGGTGTTCAGGCCTCGGCGGCCAGGACATTCAGTTTGGCGATGCTGGCGGATTCCTCGGCTTAGCGGATGATCCGCCGGTCGATCCTTGCGATGAGGGCGAGAGCAAGATCGCGTGCCTCAACTTCGGCTGGCGACCACGATCCGTTGACCGGCAATGTGGCCATGACCTGAAGCACCGTCGGTAGATCGGCTTCGGCGGCCAGCAAGGCGAGACCGCGGACGATCTTGTCGCAGTCCATGTCGAAGCGGTGAAGCTGGGTCTTGGAACCGCTCACCAATGTGCCGATATGGTGCTCGCCGCCGGGCTCCAGGGAGAACAGATTGCGCCGACCTGTGTGCACGGTCGAGGTTGCCATGTAGTATCCGGCGCACAAATCGCCCGAGAGATCAGCCATGGCTGCGACCCTCCGCCAGCGCGATGCTGCGTTCGGCATCGAGAAGGAACGCGCTGAGCATGTTCGTTGCCTCGCTGCCGATCCGCAGATGTGGTTCACGCCGATAGGCGTCATCCCTGAAACCAGTTGCTGCGGCGCGCAGCCCCTTCAGGGAATCGAGTAGCACGGGGCGAGCTCGCTCACGCACGATCGCGCCGTGCAGGGATTCCAGAAGATCGTCGATGCCTTCCTGAATGTCGTCATCCTCAAAACCGGCGATGAAGCTCTCGGCGCTTTCAAGAGTATCGACAGTGCCGTTGGGACTATTCCGGTCGATTTCCTCGACGGCTATATGGGAGACGGGCTGGCTGTCATCATCGCCGGACGCCATGCCTTCGAGAAGGGCTTGCTGAACGACGTCAGCTATCGGCACTGGTAGCTGAGACGGATGTTGGACGGTAAGGGAAACGAGAAACTGGCGCATATTAAAACCTTTCGAATTTGTCGTTGAACAGCGAGCTATTCAGCCGTCGGATGCTGACGGGCTGAGTCGGTTCGATTGGTCGGAACCGGCACGAATCCGGATCGCCGGAATTGCAACGCTCTAGCGAACTGCGTGGCTATTCGATTTGAGGGTGACGCTCAGTCGCCATAATCGATCTCGGCATCCGGAAACTGCGCGAGGTATTTCTCGGCGATCTTGACTGCCTCGCCATAGGTGGCGAGATCTTCTGTCTCGGCGACGACGTCACCGTCATCACGGACCAGAACATCATAGGAATCGGGATCATCAGGAGGTTCACACAGTGTGGCACTCCCATTGGGCGTGTTCTTCATCGGGAAGATGGTAATCTCGATCATCACACATTGATCCTTTCGCAAAGGTCGTCGATGGCTTCGAGATCGATCGCCTCATGGGACTCGCTATCGGTTGCGATGTCGACGATGTCGTCCGGCAAATCGCCATCGGTCTGGTCGTGGACCTGCTGGTAGAGGCGCAGCGCGGCGAGGATCATGTCGCGCTCGTGGGGCGAGATCGCCACGTTTCGATATTGGATCATGGGTCGTTTCTCCTTGCAGGATGTTGAGGATCGGGTCAGGCAATCGAGCTGTCGCGGCCGGTCGCCCGTACCGTCTGTCCGAGTGAGGTTTTGGAGGATCGGGATCAGGCGTCGACGGCGAGTCCGGTGACGCTTGGATGTTTCAGCACCCAGCCGAGCACGTCGTCAGTAGTCAGGCGCCAGGGCTGGTTCTGGTCGAACCGCGAGACGACGGCGTCCTTGAACTCCTGATAGAGGTCTTCGGCGCGTTCGTCGGAGTGCAGCGCATGGCAGAGAATGGCGAGGGAGAGCTGGGCCGGCCCTGAGCCGGAATAGCCCCACGAAAAGCCCGTCGGGCTGTGTTTGTTCAGGTCGAGGCGAGGATCGAGCATATGGACAATGCCGGCCTCGTCGACGACGTCGACCCTGAACCCTTCCGGCCTGCCCCGATACTCGTAGGTTTGATCGACAGACCATGGCCTCGACTGAACGGGAGGATCGGATAGGAGTGCAACGGCGTCCGTAGGGACAGAGCGCGCTTCGGCGATCAGGGTGCGCAACAACTCCTGCGCCTGTGCCGCATCAACGTTGGGATCGAGCACGGCCAGCTTTTGGACCAGCCGCCGCGCCTCGGGATGCAGCGGCCGATCGCCGTCGAAGGCGATACCCTCCACCAGTTCCGATCGGGCGACTCCCATCGTGTCGACATAGGAGATCAGGCCTTCGTGGCGCTCCTCCATGTCGATCTCCTCGGGGTGCCCATGCCAATACATCATGTGGCATGCCGCCGCCTTCGCGAGGTGGAAAGCCTCGGCGTCCGTGGCGGCCGATATTTCGGTGCTGTCATAGGCGCGGAGCCAGAAGCGGAGCTTGACGACATAGTCTTTCATGGCTCGTTCCTCGCCGGCTGATCCGCGCTGGCGTCCTCGACTGTGAACACTACGGTGTCGCCCTCGACCGTGTGGGGGACCGAACCGGACAACAGCTGATGGGCGGCAGCGGCGGAAACGCCGGGCCAACCATCGACGATGACGCGGCGCAGAACCGTGCGATCGCGTTTGAAGGCGTAGCCGTTGATGGCCCAGGCGATGACCCCGGGTGCGTGGATGAGCTCGCTCGAGCCAAGCCGATAGACAGGCATGACGATCCTCTCGATTTCTGGGTTGGAAACGCGAAAGCCCGGCGCGGTGGCCGGGCTTTTCGTGGGCAATGGGTGATGGTGGATCGGAGGCGCGTGGCCTGCGCCAGGCGCTGGATGCGTCGCCCAGGCCCGGTCGCGCTCGCTATGCGGGGCCGGGCCGCGCCTGGCGGGCTAGGTTTTGAGTGTCTTGCCTGCGCCTGTGGTCATATCGACCACCTTGAACTGCCAGTCGGGATTGTCCGGCGCATTGTCGGCGATCAGCTGTTCACAGGCGTCTTTGGCCGGCCAGCGCGCGGCGTGGATCTTGAGATGCGTGACGCCGCCTCTCGGCGTCAGGAAGCCCCATTTCTTCGTATCGCTCTTACGGACCTTGATAGCGTATCTCATGACGGTTCTCCGGAGATCAGTGCAATGAAGGGGACCTTGTCGACCTTGCGCAGGTCGACGACGTCGATGTTGTCGATGATCCACCGGCGCAGATCGGCAGGTTCTATGTCCCACGAGCTGCCACCCTGCTGGGCAAGCCGCCGGTCGTCACGTTTTCCGGGCCGGCAGCTCACCGGTGAGGATGCGGCCGGTGACATATTTGGAGTCGACGCCGAGGATCGACGCCGCCTTCGTGGCGGAAAGGTCGGGCCGGCTGGCGCGGCGCGACAGATCGAGGCGCTTCGCCCTGACTACGATGGCCATCGGCGAGCGCCGGAATCCGTGTTCGCGGAAGACCCTTGCCGCCAGGTCGGGACGGTGAAGGGGGACTTCGCGCATCAGCGCATCCTCCGCCGCCGTCCAGCGCGGTTCCTTCTTGTGGCGAAGCGTCAAGCCGAGGACGGTCATGCGCTTGGTGAGCCACCAGCGAGGAATGTTAAGGCGGTCGGCAAGCTCGGCTACGGCGCCCTTGCGGCCGGCATCCATCTGACGCCAGCCGTCACGGATCCTCTCGTCGAGTTCCGGCGTGGCGCGGTGTCGTTGCCGTGCAGACGGCGCGCCCTGGATCTTCACGCCGAGCTTCTTCGCCTGGCAATACACGCCTTGCGGCGTGCGGTGGTCGGGAAGACGGAGCAGGCAGGCGGCCGCACCGCCCAGCGGGAAGTACCGCCGGATGATGTCGCATTCGGCGTCCGTCCAGAAACGCTTGTCGCGCTTTCCTGGAACGTAGGGTGCGGAAAGACGCGGTTCGTGAGCGAGCGGCCTGTCGAAGGAGACGGGATTGAGGCTCATAGCGTCAGCCCCTTCGCCAATCGGACGGCGCGGCCCTCGCCGACATCGTCGATGTCGACCGCGCCATAGGTGTCGAGCAGCGCGAGGGCAGCTGCGACGCGCGACCCGTCGATCGACAGATAGTCGGCGAGATCTGACACCGCTGCACCCTGCGGCGAAAGGGGCGTCAACACCTCCAGTATCTTGCCGGCATCGGCGAATGCCGGTTCCCGGATGAAGGATCGCACGGCCTTCATTCCGACGGGAAGGCTTTGTTCCGATCTGACGTCTTCATCGGCCTGCGAGGCCGTCTGCAGTTCATCGAGGTCGAGGAGCGATGCGGCATCCGCCGCGCTGATCGCCGTCGGTGCGATCATCTCGGGACGCGCCCCGATATGCCGGGTTTCAACGGGACCGACACGCAGTGTCGCCGGCGCCAGCGAAAAGGCAGGACCCGACGCGACGAAGTCTCCTGGTTGAAGGATCGGGAGGCGGTCGAACGCCTTGCTGGCATCCCAGCCGATCGTTTCGGCCGCGCGGCGGATGTCGATATCCAGCGTGTTGAGCCCAATCAGGAAGTTCAACGCCTCGGACGAAACCGACTTCGCCAGGCGAGCGATGCGCTGGGTCGCAAGCACGCCGGCAAGGCCACGCTTGCGGCCGCGGCTCATCAAATCGGTGAGCGTATGGGTCGCCGCCTGCCGGACCGAGGTCGCCGCGAGTCCGGCGCCGCCGAACGGTGCGAAGATGTGCGCCTCGTCAATGGCGATCAAAGCGGGATGCCAGTACTCCCGGGGTGCGGCGATCAAGGCGCCGACAAAAGCGGTCACGGCCTGCATCTGGGCCTCGCGATCGATCTGCGACAGGTCGAGAAGGACCGACAGGCGGTGCTCGCGGGCGCGAGAGGCTGCGATGGCAAGCGCGGCCGTATCGAGGCGGGAGCCGTCGACGATGGGATAGTCGAAATGCCGCGCCAGCGACACGAACTCGCCTTCGGGATCGATGACGATCTGCTGCACGAGGCCGTGCGTCTGTTCGAGAAGTCGCCGCAGAGTCCAGCTCTTGCCGGCGCCCGACGTGCCCTGCACGAGAAGACGTCCATCGAGCAGTTTTTCGAGGTTGAGACGGATCATCCCGCCAGGGTCGGAAACACCGAGATCGATGCCAATGCAATCGTGTTCGGGGATCTTGGGCCGTGCGACGGGCAGGGTCTTGCCGAGTTCGGTGGCAAAGGCCTTCGCCAGCTTTTGCTCGATCGGCGCGAGACGGGACAGATCCCGCTCGGTGAGGGTGGTGGCGCCGAAGCTCATGGCCTGCCCTCCGCGCTGGCGATAAGCTCCTGTGCCTCTGTGAGGCGAGTAAGCTGTGATCCTGCCAAGCCGACCGTGTAGCGTACGGCAACGAGAATGCGGACAACGCCTTTCAGCGATTGCAGCATCGCCGGCGCTAGGGCGAACAGTCGAGCGCTCGCCTCGCGTTCTGGATCGGCAAAAGGCAGGTTTGGATATGCCGAGCCCATGGCGCGGCGGGCCTCTGCAAGTGACGATGGGCCGCTCTTGTAATTGGCCATGATGATTTCCTTTCATGTTGGCGATCTGGTGGATGGTTCTGATCGAGGTCGGCGCACCGGGACGTCGGGCACAGCGACGGGCAGCGGTTCAGGCGGCGCGGTCGCGGGCTGCGGTCTGGCCAACCTGGCCGACGCCGGTGATGGCGTGGACAGCTGCGGCGAGCGCGGGGATATCGTCGAGCTTGTCCAGGTCGAGGAAATGGTTGCGGCCGCCGGTATAGTCGCGGCGTCCTTTGCAGGTGCGGATCAGGATCCCGTGATGCGAGGTCAGGCCGAATTGACCGACCTGGATATAGGCGCCGTCGTGATGCAGCGTGACTTCACCGCTGACCGCGATGCCCGCCCTGTTCGATCTGATGTCGTAGGATCCGGCCGGGAGATGGAGCTCAGCCGCCAGTTTCTTCAGGCGGGAACGGGCAGTAGAGTGGAACCGGCGCTTCTGCGCATCGTCATATGAACAGGATTTGCTCCAGTCGAACATTTTCATGGTCCTCAAAAATGGCGACGGCCCGAACTCCTTGTGGTGTCGGACCGCGCGGTTGAAGGGATGATGCGGCTCAAACGCCGCATGGGGGGTCGAAATCTTCTTCCTCGGCGGCGAGCTCGCCGAGATGGGCGATCAGACCTTAGGAGAGGTCGTTCGTGTCGAGCCAGCGGCTGATCAGAAGGAGCAGCGTGAAGCTGTCCCACCGCCAGCGATGGTTTGGATTTCGGAGTAGGTAGCGTCAATCGTTAGCTCACCGTCCCTCGACCAACATCGCAGCAATCTCATCGGCTGTGACGGGATCGAAGATCGCGGCCGGAACGGCGTGTCGGGCGAGCCATGCGACAGCCGCGCCCTCATCTTCAGCGAGATGCAGCAACTCGGCATTGTTCCCGTCCCGGGCAAGGATGCGAACCGAGCCCACCGGTGGGAGTTGGAGCACCTCGAAGCGCATGGCCGCAGTGGATGGTTCGCCAAGCGCGAAGGTGAACGCGACCGCGCCGCGCTCGCCGAAATCGGCCGTTCGGATGGTGATGCTCGCAGGGTGCGCGAGAGGCGAGAAATGTGGCGGCGGATCTCTTCTGGCGAGACGGCCGATACCGTTGAACAGCCGCCAAACGGCGAGGTCGCCCTGCCGATTGGCTGGCGGCTCGGGAATGTGGTCGCTGAACCGGATCAGGGTTCCGATTGGGAGATCGTAAATGAGGCTCCCCGGGATCGTCCGGACCGTGCCGGTCAGCCGCGTGCCGGTTTTGGAGTCACTGTCGGCGCCGTCCAGCAGCGGCGCGGTGTTTGAGGGTCTTGGGATCATGAAACTGTCCTTGGTTGCACGCTTTGGGCGGCGTTGGTGGCAACTGGAAAGGCCCGGCATGATTGCCGGGCCTTGGTGTATCGACGGGAGAGAGCTGGCCTATTCGGCGGCGGCGAGGGATTCAGGCTCGTCGTCGACGCTCTCGGCGAGGAAGGCCGGAAGTTCGGCGCTGTCGTCGGCGAGAGCCGCTTCGTCGGACATGTCGCCAGAGCTGGTCTCCACCGCCTCGGCAGCGATGTCGTCCACCTCCAGTCGGAGCGGTTCCGGCAGCCAGCCGGAGTCCGTGAGAAGCCGGGCGGCCTCGCGCGCCATCAAGTCCTTCTTCATGTGGTCGATCAGCTGAGCGGAATCCTCGCCGCGGGCTTCACGCACCGCCTGGACGATCCTGGCCTTGGTCACGCGGCCAAGATAGTTGTCCACCGTCGGCGACCATCCTGCCTCGACCATGTCGAATTGAAGCGTGGCCGCAAGCGCATCGGCATGGGCAAGCGCGCCCGGACGCCTGTTCCATGGCTCGACGACGGCGTTGAGCGAAAGCGCCGCGCAGTGCGCGAACAGCGCCTTGCGGCTCGCTTCGTCAAGACCGAGCAGGAAGTTCCAGAGGTCGGGACTGTCCGGCATATCCCTGTCCCAGGCTTCGTGACGTTCGGCGATCTCCTTCGCCCAGGGCGTTTCGGCGAGACCCTGCACCTGGCCGAAATTGTTGCTCACCAACGTGAGTTCGAGGCAGCTGTCCTTGGCGTAGCGATAGAACACCTGCAGCACGAGGGCGTGCAGAACTGCGACGAAGGCGATATCCACGTCACCGGCAACGACGTTGCGCAGCGCGAGGGTCTTCTGTGCCGTGAGGTCGAAGACGAGGCGCTCGGGCAGCGGCTTGATGCCCTCCTCCTCGGCCTCATCGGCGGTTTCGGAAGCGCCGTTGACCGGCCGGCCGTTTACGACGACGGAGCCCGCGTCGTCATCTTCTTCCTGTTGCTCGTCGATTTCCTCGCCGTCGGCCTCTTCCTCATTGTCCGACTCGACCTGCGGTTCGTCTTCAGGACGGACGAAGCCAGCGTCGATCTGAAGCGTGCCGTTGGTGGCGAGTGTTATGAACGCTCCGGCGATGGCCTTCAGCGCCGGGGGATAGACGTTGGGTCGATCGTCGAACACACTCAGTTCGGCGCTGAGCTGCTCAAGCTTGTCTTCGATGGCCTCGTCGGCGTCTTCCATCTCGGCATATTCGGCGTCAAGCGCATCGTACTCCGCCTTCACCGCGTCATACCGCGCGATCTCCTCGTCGGTCATCTCCGCCGGCTCGGCATAGACCCGCCGCATGCCGGAGGTGTGGCCGTAAGGGAAGCTGAGGTCAGCCTTGACCCATTTCCATCCGTCGGCGCGAACGGCCTCGGCATCCACCTTCAGCTTGTCGAAGACCAGCTGTTCGAGAAGAGCCGCATCCTGGAACCAGCTACCGTGTTCAGGCTCGACCAAGTCGCGCAATACGACACCGCCAGCGGCTTCGTAGGCCTCGGCGCCGACATAAACGGCACGGCGATCGTCCGATCGAACCGTGGTCTCCGTCAGAAGGCGCCTGATATAGTAGGCGTCCTCCATGTTCGTGCCGGCGACACGCTTCCACACCTGCTCCTGACGCTTGTGATCGGGAGAAATAGCGAAGACATTGAGCTGTTCGAGCTTGATCTCGCCCTTTTCATAGAGGGCGAGCAGCTCCGGAGAGACCTCGGTGAGCTTCAGACGGTGGTTGACCGTGTTCACCGATACGAGATAGCGGGCTGCGATCTCCTCGACGCCGAGGCCCTGGTCGCTGAGCGCCTTGAAGGCCCGGAACTGGTCGAGCGGATGCAGGTTCTCTCGATGGATGTTCTCGGCGAGCGAGTCATCCTCCATGCTGGTCGCGGCGGAGCGGTTGACGATGCAGGGCGTCGACGCGGTCTTCGCCATTTCCTTGCGCTTGACCAGAAGTTGGAGCGCGCTGAAACGACGGCCGCCGGCGGGGACTTCGTAGCGGCCCGTCTCCTCGCCATCCTTCAGCTCGGGCCGGACGTTGAGGCTCTGAAGCAGCCCGCGGCGCGCGATGTCATCGGCGAGGTCTTCGACGGAGACGCCGTTCTTGATCCGCCGGACGTTTCTCTGCGAGAGGAACAGCTTGTCGAAGGGTATGTTCTCCGCCTGATTGAGGGTGATCTTCTGAATGGCGCTCTTTGCCATGGTCAGGTTCTCCATGACGGGCGGCCCGGGGCCTCTCCCCGGACCTCCAAACCCGTCAGGAAACCTCCCGCCCCCCTCCCGCTCTGGCGGCCGCGCACCGTCCGCGGCCGGCCGCGACAGGATGCTGGACTGTGCTGCGAGGGATCGCTATATATCTTCCACAACCGTGGAAGGATTAATGTCATGGCAGGCATCAACACCGAGGTGCTAACCGCCAACGAGGCGGCGTCGGTTACGCGCGTGCCGCTCAAGCAGGTGCATCGCATCATCGATGCCGGCTTGCTGCGTGGCCGTGTCGAGATGCGTCGCGGCAGCCGCGTCATCGTCGGGACGGGGCTGGTCGGACTGCGCCTGGCCTGGTTGACGGCCGACATGCTGACGCCAATGGCAAGGCGGCGCATCGTCGAGCGCGCGATTGCAACCGACGCCGCATCGGTGGTTGCCGCGGACCCCTTGAAGATAGACCTCAAGCCGATCGCTGCGGAGGTGAAGATCGGTCTTACCCGCCTTCGCAAGGCTAAGGCGATGGTGACATGTGATGCCGACGTTCACGGCGGCCATCCGGTCTTTGCCGGAACGCGTGTGCCGGTTCATGACGTCGCCGACATGCTTGCCAATGGCGATGCGGTCGAGGCAATCCACTCCGCCTATCCGCAGTTGACCTTCGACCAGATCGGCCTCGCCGCCGACTACGTGGTGGCCTATCCGCGCCGTGGGCGACCACCGGTCAAACCAGTCTGGCGGGCGGCGCCAGCGAAGTCGTCGCGCACAGTCGATGTGGACGATCTGCCGGCGGCTTCGTGAAGTTCCTGATCGACGAATGTCTGAGCCCGGATCTTGCGAAGCTCGCGCGAGACAGTGGGTATCCGGAATCCAGCCATGTGCGCTGGCTCGGACTTGCCGGCACGAAGGATCATGTGGTGACCAGGCGTGCGGTCGATGATGGCTACGTTCTGGTCACCCACAACACCGCGGACTTTCGTGGGCTTTATAGCCGCGAGCACCTGCATGTCGGTCTGGTTGCGTTCAACACGGCGCCGGGATTGATGAGCCTCGATCTTCAGATGAGGCTCTTTGGCCTCGCACTTTCGGAACTGGATGGCGAAGAGGCATGGAATGAAGTGCTCGAGATCACAATGGACACGGAGCGGGTCGTGACGATCGAGCGGTTCGATCTTCCAGAATAGCGCGCTATCCGTCCGGTTCGGCAATGTCGACGCGACCGGCTTTGCGCAGCGCCTCCAGCATGCGGGAATGATCCATGAGGATGTGGATCAGCGCTCGCCGGTCCACGGTGACCGTCTTGCTGGTGCTGCGTGTCCGATCGTGCCGCTCGTGCATGGTCTCGAACTCGGCAAGAGTGGTATAGAGATGGAGGAGAGGTCGCCCGCTCATGATCCGATTCTCCGTTCGCCTGACATAGGCATCGGCTCGACGCCGGGGATGTTCCAGATTTCGGCGCCGGCCGCAGCGTAACGCGCGGCGACCACGTGCAACGGCGCATAGGAGAGGCCATGCCAGGGGGCGGGCTCGGGCTTACGGCCAACTGCGACCAGCGGTACGCCGAGCGTGAGCTGAACGACGACATCGAACGCCACGCACCGGCTGTCGATGATAGGGAGCCCGGCCGCGATGCAGTGGGCCTTGATCGCCTCGCAATCATAGCCGGAAAGCATCGCGCCATTGCGATAGTGAAGCGTGAAGCCGCCACGGCCGATGGAGAGGTGGCCTCCTTCGGTCGCAAGCGCGGATTCTATGTCGGCAGAATAGTCGGTGGAACAGGCTGGCTTCAGCATGATGGTTTTCTCCGTGACGGCCGCGGGAGAAGTCCCGACCGGGAAAGCCGTCACGGTGAAAGCCACCCCCTCGGTCGAAGGGATGGCTGAAGATATCCGTGGCGGGGTCGCTGAGGTGGAGTTGTCGTCTCCAGTGGCGTGTAGACCGGGCGCTCCGCATTGACGCGGTATTTTCGACGAAGCGCCTCGATCGCTGCGTCCTGACGGTCGATCTTGCGGCGCAATCGATCGAGGTCCGGCGCGGCATTGTCGATCAGCCGGTCGAGCAACCTAAGATAGGTTTCCTCATCCAGCCCGGTTCAGTTGGACATGCGCCGGTTGTAGCGGCGCACCTTCGGCCGTGACTCGATTGCTGCCGCCTCCGCTTTCTCCCGCAGCGACCGTTCGAGTTCGTGGAGATTATGCCGTGTCTCGCGCAGGCGAGTTTCCATGCACGAGAGCGTTTGGCGCGCTTCATGATGGCTCATCATGGCGCATCTCCCCTTCCATCCGCAGTCATGAGCAGCCATCGGCGCAGATCCTTCCGCATGCGGCCGATCGGGCCGTTGATGGTGGTGACCGATGCGTCGTCGACGACGCACCCCATGCGTTGGAAGCCGGTCAGCATGGCGCGCATCACCGCGAGATAGAGGCTGCGCCGACAAGTGCGACATCGTCGAACGGCTCGCGGCCATAGCGCGCCATCGATGCGATCTCGGTGCCAGGATGCATACCGGCGTTGTCGGGACCGTTGCGACGGCGGGGACGCGGCCAGCGTGTGGTCATGCCGCCGGCGATCATGCGTTCGGCAAGATCCGGGGTCAGCCGCGCATCGTAATATGCGATCGGGGTTTCGGCATCGCGGAATCCATAATGCGCCGACAGGAACGCGACCTTGGCACGGGTGCCGTCCGGATCAACCGATCGAAGGGTGCGCCAGAGCGGGCCGTCGTAGCGCAGGCGGGACGGCATGTAGTCGCGGTCCTGTCGTTTCATGGCCGAGCAGGCGAGAACGAGAAGACGGCGAGTGGGGACCAGGGACGTGGTCATGGCGCTGCCTCGCCGCGCGTGGGTGCCATCGTATCGACGCGGCGTACGACGACGGGGCGTGTGTCGGCGTCCTGTGCGAGACGGCGGATCAGCTCGAGTTCGGAATCCGAACAGTCGCCGCGCACTTCGAGATCGATCCAGTGACCGGCGCGGCCGACATGAGAGTCGCGCAGCCGGTGGCTGGATGAAGTGTAATAGCTCTCATGCGGGTCGTTGAGGCGCACGCGGGTGCGCAGGAACAGGATGCCTGAACCGAGATTGCCGCAGAACAGGAACTCGTCAGCGGGCGTGGTCTTCGGGCCACCGCCGATTTTTCGATGGCCGATCTGGCGAAAGGCTTCATCGAATTTTTCGGGGTTCGGCGTGGTCCTGTCAATTTGCCGTCGAAAACCCAGGGAGGCCGATGTGGATCGACGCGGCCGACCTTAATCTGGTGAAGGAGATCGAGCAGATAGGTGGGATCCGCCGGATAGGGGCAACCGCGCCAAAGGTTTCGGATTGTGCTGCGAAGTTCAGCGGGCAATGAGAACAGCCGGCCACGGGCTTCGCGCCACCGGCCGGCGCGCAGGCTACGTTGCTCGCGTTCACGCTCGTCCCACCAGATGTGGCGGCGGGCCATTTCTTCGTCGACGCTGTGCTGGCCGGCAGCGATCATCTCCGAAAAGAGCGGCAGCGCCTCGCGTTCGAGGCGCTGCTTGCGCTTGAAGGCCGCGCGCTTGCGCGATGTGTCACGATAGGGTTCGGGCTTTGGCCAGGCACGGAAGCGCATCACGCGCACTCCCCTCGTGTGGCCCTTGCGGCGTCGGCACGGACACTGATTGCCTCGTTGATGCTGCCCGTCTCCCGGGCGGCTTCGGCGTAGGCCGAGATCGGGAAGGCGCCTCTGAAGAAGAGATCGCGCTCGATATGCATGCCGAACGGCAGCACCAGCGTGGCAAGTTCAGCCAAGCTGAAGGATCCGAGTTCAGGTGCGTCGTTGAGCTGCGCCAATCCGTATAGGGTGTCGCCGTTCATATCGAGCTCGGTCGCAAGCCATGTGCCGATGCCAACCGGGTTGAAGAATTCTAAGACCGGAACGTGGTCGAGGCCCGGCTGGCGGCTGTTGGCGAGAAGCTGCACGTGCTGGTTAGGTGTCAGCAAGGGCATGGAAGTTTGGGAAGATTTGTTCATCGGTTTGCTCCGCGACGGGCGGCCGCAAGGCTTGTGCGACCTCGTGACTCGTCACGACGAAAGGCGCCGTCCTCCTGGCTGGGAGGACGGCGCCTTGCACTGACGGGGAACCGCGAACTGGCAGTGTGTGCTCTAGGGTCGCTGGTCTGAGTGGAGATCAGTGAGCGAGGTCGAGGAGTTTTTTCGCCTTGCCTTCCATCTCCAGCCGGTCATCCTGGTGCTGCTTGTCGCGAGCGACGCGTGTGATGCCCTGCACGAAATCGAAGACCGACGCCGGTGGATGCCCCTCGTCGGCAAGCACGGCATCGATGATCTTCCCGGTCTCGCCCTTCGAGAAGCCGCGTTTGCGAAGGAATGCAGTGCGATCGTCATCATCACGTGCGACGATCCGCTCGCGTGCCGCCTTGATGCCGTTGATGAACGGCATCGGCGAGGATTCCGCGAACTGGATCAGCGCGGGTTCGGCCTCGAGGGCGAAGCGCGAGGCGGCGTATTTGGAGTGCCGGATGGTGATTTCCTGGAAATCCTCCACGCCCCACAGATTGCGATTTTGGCACACTGCACGCAGGTAAAAGCTTGCAATTCCTAGCGTTTTCGAGCCGACCTCGCTGTTCCAGGCGTAGAACCCGCGGAAGTACAGATCCGGTTCGCCGTTTGGGAGACGGCCGGCTTCGATGGGGTTGAGATCGTCGACCAGGAATACGAAGATGTCGCGGTCCGAGGCATAAAGCGTCGTCGTGTCCTTCGAGATATCGACATTGGGATTGTAGATGCTGGTCGACCAGTCGAGCACACCGGGCACTTTCCAGCGTGTGTCGCCCGTGCCGTTGCCGGCGATCTTCTGCACTGCATCGACCAGTTCGTGGTCGAAAATCCTGCCGTAGTCCGGTCCTGTCACCGCCCGGAGCTCGAGGCGGCCGTTTTCGATCTCCAACGTTTTCACCTGCTCGGCCCGGTGTGTGGAAAGCCCGTACTGCAGATTGATCCCGGCGAGCGCTGCCGGCAGCTGACGCAGATAGGTTGCTGGCGCCCCGACCAGGCTCGCGAGTTGGCCAAAACTCCAGTGTGTCGGAGCGACAGGCGCGGGAGCGTCCGGCAGCATCAGTGTCAGCCGTTCGGGATTGTCTCGAGAGGCTTCGACACGGATCGCCCCACTTTCGACGATCCGGGTCTTGCTGTGTTCGGACCGCCGCTTCACTGCATTGTTGAGGTCAGTGAGGCACAGGTAGCGTTCGTCATCTGGCCGGTTGAACCATTCCGAGGACACGCGGCCGATGCGCTGGCCGCGGCTGGCATCAACCCTGTAGCCGTTGCGCGCGTTGCGCGCAGGCGCCTGAATCTCCATATGGGTCATGGTCTTGCTCCGCGACGGGCGCCGGGAGCCTCTCTCCCGGACCTTTACCCGCCGCCCGCCCCCCGCCCGCTCTCTCCCTCTGCCGGCAGCGCCGTGTGCCAACGGAGCGAGCCGCCGCGGCCAGCCGCAGCGCCATCGACGCGTTACCACGGGCGCCAAAGACGCGCTGTAAACTGCTTAGAGGAAACGACCTCCGGCTGCTGACATAAGGGCCTGCGGAGCTTCAGGTTCGCGCCGTATTCCTCGGGGGGGATTTCACGTGCCGGTACGGCATTCAGGGAGCGGCAGGTCTGTTTGATGGTTTAGGGATGGAGCCATCCCGTTGCGTCGTCGAGGAAACCGTGAATCAATGACAAGAGGGGGATGCCGTGGCCTCCGGAGCGATGGAGGCGATGCGACGTTTCAGACTTGGTGATCGCGAGATTGAGGAATCCTCACCCGATCTGCAGGATGCGCTGGCCGATGCGTATCGTCGCCGCATTCGTCCCCTTTGCCTTTGCAAGGAAGCTGGTCTTGCCATGTATATTGCGCAGGTCGGAGATCAGTACATCGTCAAGCGAATGCCGTTGTCAGGTAGCGCGCACGATGTGACGTGTTCATCTTACGACCCCCCTGATGAGCTGTCCGGCCTCGGCGTATTGATGGGAAACGCCATTCAGATCGATCCCGAGACCGGCCTGTCGGCTCTCAAGGTCGGGTTCAGCCTGACGAAACTCGGATCCCGGGCAGCTCCAGTCGCTGGTGCGGGTATCGTGGAGAGCGTCACAAGCGATGCGCGAAAACTTTCCTTGCGCAGTCTGCTCCACTATCTCTGGCACCAGGCGGAACTGACGGCGTGGACGTCTCGCTGGTCGGGAAAGCGGCATTGGTTCACCATCCGATGGCATCTGATCGAAGCGGCTCGCCAGATGACGGTGAAGGGCGGCATGCTGAGCGATGTGCTGTTCGTGCCCGAGCCGTTTCGCGTCACGGAAAAGACGGCGATCGAGCAGAGGCGGGCAGCGGCTCTGGCGCCGGCCTTGCAACCCAGAAGCGGGCCGCGGAAATTGATGATCCTTGTCGGCGAGGTCAAGGATGTCGCGCCGGCGCGCAGCGGGCATCGTCTGGTCGTCAAGCACATGCCGGATTTTCCGTTGATGCTCGACGAAACCCTTCACCGTCGGCTGCTGGTTCATTTCGAGAACGAGCTTGCCTTGTGGGATGCGGACAAACAATCGCATCTCACAATGATCGCCACCTTCGGCATCGCACCGTCTGGCCTCGCTATGATCGAGGAGATCGCGCTGATGGTGGTCGCGGATAATTGGGTGCCTTACGATACCCTCTACGAGAAGCGGCTGGTCGATGCGTTGGCGAAGGTCAGGGCCCGCAGCGTGAAGGCATTGCGTTACAATCTGCCGCCTGGCAAGCCGAGTGCCGTGGCGATGCTCCAGACTGGAAGCAGACCGGTCGGCCTGTACATCGTCCCGTCGTCGGCTGAGGGCGGCTACGAAGACGCGTTGAATGAGATGATTTCTTCACGGCCGGATGTCGACGCCTGGATCTGGAGGATCACTGATGGCGAGATGCCACGATTGCCACATTTTCCATGAACGCTGCATGTTCGGTCTCCTCTTAACCAGGATTGAATAGAAGTGGGAATGTGTGGCCGATCGGAATGGACGGCATCGTCGCGCTATGAGCCTCGTCGAGAAGGTTGTCGCTTGTCGCCCCGTTTTCGATTGAGGCTCACGAGCATCATCACGCCTGACAATGATCGTTGGCCGTCGAGACGTCGAACGCGCTGCTAGCGCGATATCTCAGCGCTGCGTGGAAAGAACCCAGGACAGGGGCACGATGACGCTCAAAAGAATAGGCTGGTGCAAGAGGTAGATTGGCAGACTCCGACTTCCCATCCAGACCAGCACCCTGGCGGGTCGACTTCGTGGCCCGCTTGTCGTGGCGGAGATTCCAACCTTTCGGAATGGGAACAACTTCGCCGCTACCATACCGAGTAGGGTTATGCCGACCCACGGGAAAATGGGGACGAAATCGTCGCTCGGTGGAGGACGTTCTGCAAATCCGATCCAAGCCAGCCACCGCGTATTGAATGCCGGTGCATCCATAACAAATGGCAGAATCAGCACAAATGCGGCCGCGCTCAAACAAACCGCAGCGCTAGCGCGTAAAAACGGCACGCCAAGAAGTGTGGCGACCGCGATTGCGTGGAGAATCCCGAAATAGATGAAACTTTCCGGGAAAACGAACCATGTGACCAGCGAAATGGCCAACGCGTATGCAGTGATGGTGAGCAGACGGCGGACGAAAGCTCCCACGTTGATGGTTTCGTTATGCGCTAGCACCAGGCTGACCCCCACGAGAAACATGAATGTTCCGGCAAGGCTTCGTCCGAAAGCAAGCCAGAGCGGATGTCGTGCTACACCGCTGATGATACCGGTGAATTCAAAATCCCACACAATATGGAACAGGACGACGCCCCCAATCGCCAGTCCTCGTGCGATGTCTATCGCTACGATGCGCTGGCCGCGGGCCAATGTCTTCGTCTCGCCTGTGCGCGGTGGATCCGCAGGTTCTCGGGCACGGCGCCTTGGTCCCTTAACCACTGGCACGCAGTGCTCTGGGCGCGCGGCTCATTGAGTCCCTTGAGCGAGTTTCACTTCACTCTCGACAAGGTCGACGAGCTGTTGCGGCCCAAAGGTTTGCATGCTCTTGCCGTTGACGAAGAACGTTGGGGTCTGCTCGACGCGCCACGTATCGATGTCCTTCGATTCCTGATCGAGCACCTTGGCGACTTCGTCCGAAGAGGCGTCTTGCCGTGCGCGTCCAAGGTCCAATCCGGCCGTGGCAGCGGCCTGCCATGCCTTGTCAATGACCGGCCCGCTATGTGGGGCCCATTCGGGCTGTGCAGCCAACAAAGCTTCCAAAACGGGTTCGAAAAGATTTTGCTTCCGTGCAGCTTCAAGGATCCCGACTGCCTGGTCCGAACCGTCGTGGAACGCGGCGTATCGAAGGACGAGTCGGACGTCCTGCGGATACTGTGCAAGGATGTTCTTTACGATAGGATAAAAGGCGCGGCAGGCTTCGCACGACGGATCGAAGAATTCCACGATCGTAACACGGGCACTGGCCGGTCCGATGACTGGCGAGTAGTCCCTGATGAGGCTGGCGTCCTCGGAGATCGCCTCGGCCCCACTTTCACCGGCACGGTCGTAGTAGAGTGCGGACCCTGCGAAGAGGATGGCAGAGGCGACGGCGGCGGATACGACTATCAACTGTCGACGGTTCATCGGTAGACCCCCGGGCGGCACAGGAAAAGGAGCCCGCCGATTGCCACGAAGGCAAGCAGCGAGGCGAGTGGCAAGGGCACGCTGCCGAGAATTGTCATGGCCTCTCCAGCACAAGATGGTCCGGTGCGCGTGCAAGGGGTTATCGCTTCTTCGACAAGGCCGAAGTAAATCAGTGTATGGAGGGCGGCGATCGCCGCTCCAATCCCGACCAACGGAAGAGCGTAGAACCTGACGCCGGAATCAGACCGAAACGCTGCGATTCCCAAGATGATCGCGAGCGGAAACATGAATATTCTCTGAAACCAGCAGAGATTGCAGGGCGTTTGACCCACAATCTCGCCAATGAACAAGGCAGTGAGCGTTGCCGCTACTGCGATCATCCAGGCAAATAGGAGCCACCAGCTATTGTGCTCATCGATCGCATCGTTGGATAATTTATTGAGCATCGGTCAAGAGCTTGTTACTTGCCCCTTCGCCAAGCGACGAAGCTTTTCCAATCGTGTTTCGCGGGGTTCGTGCATGTCCATCATTCCACCAAAACCTCCATCCGCTTTCATGAGGAACACGCCGGCGGTGTGATCCATCGTGTACTCGCCGGATTCCAAGGGAACCCTCTTCGCGTAGGCGGAAAATGCCTTCAGCGCTGCGTCTGTCTCGGCAGCCGTGCCGCGAAGCGCCGCGATGCGGCTGTCGAACGACGTCATGTAACTTGCCAAAGCTTCTTGGGTGTCGCGCTCTGGATCGACCGTGATGAATAGAACCTTGAAGCGGTCGGCCACGGGGCCGAGCTCCGTCATGAGGTCCGTTAGCTCGAACAGCGTCGTCGGACAGATGTCGGGACAGTAGGTGAACCCGAAGAAGACCAGATAGGCTCGGCCGACCAATGACTGATTGTCGACGCGTTCACCCCCGTGCGACACTAAGGAGAAGGACCCGCCGACTTTCGCGGTGCCACTCGAAACCTCGTCGGTGGGACTACCGCCGGATAGTGGCGTCGACCCGATCACGAACACGCCGAGCACCACGATGCCGGCCCACACCATGAACCGGAAAGCCCGCAGTCCGCTCACTGCCCATGACCGCCATGCTCGTTGCCGCTGCCCGTTTCCACCGCGGGGTTTCTTTGCACGACAAACTCGATTTCTACGGTCCCGGCCCGGGCGAACTCTAGTGTCGCCTTGAAGCTGCTCCCTTCGATCAGTTGCTGGTTGGGTTTGATGAGCATGAGGTGGATGCCGCCCGGCGCCAATTCGACCGAGGCTCCTGGAGCGACCTCGATTCCATCGGGAAGTGGACGCATGCGGGCTATTCCGTCATCCAGCGTCATCTGATGGACTTCGATCCGATCAGCAATCGGAGTCGAGCCGCCAGTCAGTCTGTCGGGCTCCGTCCCTGAATTTGTCACCGTCAAATAGGCTCCGGCAACCGGAGCAGTCGAAGGCGAGACGCGTGACCACGGATGGCCAATCTTGATATCACCTTGCGAAAATTGGTGCGCAAAAGCTGATGTAGAAAGCACCGCCGCAGCCAATATACAAGTGAGCTTCACCGTCAGCTTCAACCCGGAAGACAACACGTCTCCTCCAACTGTTTTATCTTCGCGCCTTTATCGTCGTTTCGTGCCATGCGAACCACTACGCACTTCGCCGCATAGAGGCTTGATTTCATGTTTCACTAAGTCCCTTCCAGGCGAGCAGGCGCATGGCGTTGGCGGTGACCAACACCGTTGCGCCGGTATCGGCGAGGATGGCGGGCCACAGGCCGGTCACGCCAAGGACAGTGGTGACGAGGAACACGGCCTTCAGGCCGAGCGAGATGGTGATATTCTGGAAGATATTGCGCATGGTGAGACGTGACAGTACCACCATGTTGGCAACGTCCTTCACACGACCGTGCAAGACGGCCGCATCGGCCGTTTCCAGAGCGACGTCCGTACCGCTGCCCATGGCGATGCCAATGTCGGCGGCGGCGAGCGCTGGCGCGTCATTGATCCCGTCACCGACTTTGGCCACGAACTTGCCCTTCGCGCGCATTTCGCCGACGATCTTCTGCTTGTCTTGCGGCATGAGTTCTGCGCGCGCCTCCATGCCGAGCGAGGACGCAATCGCCTTTGCCGTCCGCTGGTTGTCGCCGGTTAGCATGACCGTTTCGGCGCCCAGGTCGTGCAGGGCCGCTATTCCCTGCCTTGCATCCTCGCGCGGTTCGTCGCGTATAGCGACTAGCCCAGCCACTTCCTTGCCCACGAGCAGGACAGAAACGGTCTTCCCGTGATCGTTCAGTGCGGCAATCTCCGCCAACAGCGCCTGGTCCAATGAGACCTCATCAGCCGCCGCGCGCGGCGAAGCAAGATATAGTCTCAAGCCATCCACCGTGCCAACGACACCTTTGCCTCCGACGGCACCGGCGTTGCTGGCCTGGGCAATTGATACTTTTTCGTCGGCGGCTTTTGCCAAGATTGCAACTGCTAGCGGATGGCTCGATCCTGCCTCGAGCGCGGCAGCGAGCCTCAACACTTCGCGGTTGTCCCGAGCGACACCGATGATGTCGGTGACCTTCGGCTTGCCTTCGGTCAGCGTTCCCGTCTTGTCGAGGGCGACGTAGTTCACTTTGCCCAGATTCTCCAGCACCGCGCCGCCTTTCATGAGGAGACCACGGCGCGCGCCTGCGGACAGCGCGGCGGCGATCGCGGCGGGTGTCGAAATGACGAGAGCGCAGGGGCAGCCGATCAGAAGGACCGCGAGCCCGCGGTAGATCCAGGTGTTCCATTCGGCGCCGGCGAGTAACGGCGGCAGGATCGCAATCAGAGCGGCGACGACCATCACCCCCGGCGTGTAATATTTCGAGAAGCGATCGATGAAGCGCTCCGTCGGCGCCTTCGATTCCTGAGCCTCCTCGACCAATGCGATAATGCGGGAGATCGTGTTGTCGGCGGCGGTTGCCGCAACGCGCACCTTGAGCACGCCCTCCTGATTCACCGTGCCCGCAAAGACGTTGTCGCCCGTCTCCTTGCGTTTCGGCACCGACTCGCCAGTCACCGGCGCCTCGTCGACGGCGCTTTCCCCGGAAACGATGACGCCATCGGCAGGCACTCTGTCGCCGGGCCGGACAAGGACTATCATATCGACAGCAAGGCTGTCGGCGGGCACGGTCTCGGTAGTTCCATTGCGTTCGACAAGCGCCGTTTTGGGCATTAGTGCTGCCAAGGCACGAATGCTGGCGCGGGCGCGACCTGTAGCTATTCCCTCGAGCAGCTCGCCGACGAGGAACAGGAAGACGACTACGGCGGCTTCTTCGGCCGCGTTGATGATGACGGCTCCGATGGCCGCGATTGTCATCAACGTCTCGATTGTGAACGGGCTTCCGTTCATCGCACCGAACAATGCGCGCCGCGCGATCGGTATGAGGCCCACCGCCATGGCGACAATGAAGCCCCAGGGTTGAGTCTGCGGAAAGAACTGCGAAAGGCCGAAGGCGACCGCCAAGGCGAGGCCGCAGACGATGGTCAATTGCGCTTTGGATGTTTTCCACCACGGTCCGTCCTGCGGTCCGTGATCATGTCCGTGCATCCCCTCCAAGGCATCAGGCGGGCTGAACGCCATGTCACTTTTTTCGGAATCCGGGGCGTGCCTGCGGTCCGGTCCATGGCCGTCGCGCGCCGCCAGGGCGGACGTCGCCTGTCCATCGGCAACTATCGGCGCCGCCTTATAACCAAGGCTGGCCACCTTTCGGGCAAGCCCGTCAATGTCGGTCTGGCGTCCGTGAGTGACGGTCATTGTTCCGGCAACAACCGACACCTTTACGTCGGTGACGTCCGGCATCCGTCGCACTGCGGTGTCGATTTTTGACGCACAGCTGGCGCAATCCATCCCGGTAATGCGAAAACGAGTCTGATTCTGGGCTGCCAGCGCTTGGTTCTTAATGCCATTTGGCGCGGCATGGTCATGGCTTGAATGATCATGCCTGGCGTGGTCGTGGTCACCATGATCATGCTTGCAGTCCGGGCCGTGTACATGTCCGGCATGGTCATGGTCTGAATGATCGTGTCCCGCGTGGTCGTGGTCAGCATCATCATGCTTGCAGTCCGGGCCGTGTACATGTCCGGCATGCGCCTGGTTCGAATGATCGTGTCCCGCGTGGGCGTCGGCATGATCTTGCTCGCGGTGCGAGCTTTGCACCAGCGCCATTGGCTTCCTACCCTTGACCGCCCCGAGCTTGGTTGCTTTATAGCCTAGTCGGCTCACCTTCTGGGTCAGTAAATCGAGATCGAGCTTGTCACCATGTTGAACGCTCATCGTACCGGCGACGACTGACACATTGACGTCTGTGACGTCCGGTATGCGTCGAACCGCCTTGTCGATCTTTGCGGCGCAACTTGCGCAATCCATGCCCTCAACCCGAAAGCGGGTGCGACGCCCTGCAGCGGTCATTGGTGTCTCCTGTCTCGCAGGGACAGGAAGCTAGAACCTGTAGTAGCTAGAGGGTCAAGGGCCTTTGTGAAAATCTTCGCTACCGCAACGTTGTTCGCTGAGAATGCAGTGAAATGCGTGCACGCTCATACACGCCGGGCTCGGAGCAAGGGGAAGAATGCGAGAGGCTAGCTCAGCTAATCGTTTGAGGCAGTGCGCTCTAGATATTCTTCCAGAACCTGGGGATACAGTTGGACTTTTGCCTCTTGCAGTTGGCGTCTCTGCATCTCCTCGGCCATGCTACGATGCTGTTGGTTGGTCAGGTACTCCTCGATATACGGTCTGGCCTCGTCAATCGAGAGCTTTTGGGGCGCGGTCCGCTCCATCACCTCCACGATGTAGATGCTGCCTCCCAACTCGAAAGGCGTGCCAAGTTTTCCGGGCTGTATGCCTTGAATCGCTTCATGGAACGGATGGCTCATCAATTCGCCGAACGGATCCCCGCTTTCGCCGATCCACTCCGGAAATTCCCCTCCATTTGAAGATGTTTCGACATCCTCGGAATATTCTTGCGCCACTGAGGCGAACTCCGCTGCTGCTGTGTCGGCTCCCGTCAGTTTTCCATATGCTTCATCTGCGCGTTCGCGCGAGCGATTTGCCTCATCCTCGTTTGATCCAAGGCCGATGCGGATGTACCGGATCCTTGATTTCGGTGGGCTGACAAGGCGATCGCGGCTCTCTGAGTACAGAGCTTCTATCTGCTCTTCGGTAACATCGATGCGGTCGTCTACTTCCTCCTGCTCCATCATTTGGCGTAGCAGCCGGAGTCTGGTCTCGTCGGCTAACGGCTTGTTTGCGACATCGAGCAACCTGTCATAGGTGTCCGATACGAGTAGCATTCGATCGATCAACGCGTTCGCCAAGCGTTTCATGCCTTCGGCTCCAGCGAATTGGCCGCGAAGGGCAGCTTCCTCATACTCCTTGTAAAATTGACGCAGAGTGTAGCGCTGCCCTTTGATCGTGAAGAGCGTCATTTCGCCGTTGTCGGCAAACCATCGCTGTTCCTTTTCCGCACTGACGGCCGTGATGATTTCCGAGCGGACTTCCGCAAAGCTCGTCGCGCCGGCGGGCACGACTTGCCGGAGGCGAACGACGAAATAGGACCTGCCCGCCTGAAACACCGTTCCCAGTTCCCCGGGAACCAATGTGAAGACGCTTTTGTCCCAGTCAGAATTCCTACTGCCTTCGGCTACTTCCGCGCTAGGTGAGAAACGCGCATTGGAGAACCGCGCGGCTGTCGCAGGAAATGTTGTACCGCCTTGGAGGCTCAGCAAGGCATTGGCAGCCTCCTGTTGGGCCTTCGGGCCGAATTCCGATTCAGAAAACTCCAACTCATCGACGATGGCACGGCGTGGGAGCTTAAACCGATCAACATTCTCCCGGTAGTAGTTCTCAAGCTCCTCCTGCGTGGGAGAAGGCACATCAAGCAATTCGAAACTGCGAGCGATCGAGGCGTTGGTCCGCAGTTTCTGTATATAGTCTTCAACAAAGGCGGGTTCCTGTTCAGCGATCAGGGCCTGCCGTATTTCGTCGCGGACGTCGGAAAAGCTGCGTCCTTCGTAGCGCCCTTTGTTCTTGTCAAAGTATTCGCGGATGCTGCTTTCCGAGATTGAAATGCTTTCGGTGTGGAGTTGGTCCGCGAAAGATTCAAGGTTTAGATTCTCATTTATGTGCCTGACCGCATGTTGGAAGCTTTCTTCGGCTTCGGGCTTGCGATTTGCTGCCCACCGGAGAATGAGTTGATCAGATACGAGGTCTTCCACCGTTTCCAGGAGCATGTCCTGCGACATGGTGCCTTGACTGGCATTGGACGACAAGAGCACGTCCAGATGAGATTCGATGTCTTCGAGGGTTATCTGACCGCCTTCGAAGGTCGCGACAACGTTTGGTGCCGGGGGGGACGGAAGCGCCATGTCGGCGAAATAGTCAGACGAAGCGAACAGTAACGTGCCGGGAATGGCCATGATCGCGAGAACGCTGGCCGCATACTGCCCTGGGGTCGGTCGTCTCCTCGGGTTCGGCTGCGATGGGGCTGTCTCGATTTTCCCGTTTGTCTCTGACGGGATATCGTCCCCGGAATGGGAAGTGAGCCCGGTGACTTCGGCGTGAGTAGCTGCCGCAAATGCGTCAGCTGCGATTGGCTCTGGTGACGTGATGGGAACGGGCGAACCTGGTACGGCCGAGATCGGATTTGTCACCGATTCCGACTGCGGTTCAGTTGCGGGTTCGCTGGTTTGGCGCGATGGCTTTCCTCGGATGCTGTCGAGGAAGTCGGACCAACTCTGCCGCCACCCATCCGCCATGGCTAGCGCGATGCCTCTTCGGTCGTTCCATTCTGTGCGCCATAGAGCCTCAGGTTGAACGTGCCACCTTTGGCATTGTCCAGTGCATAGACCTGAACACGTGGCATGATTCTTTCGATGCTTTCCAGATACATCCGATATCGGGTTATGTCTTCGCCGTACGCTTCTGCGTTCTTTCGATATTCGTCCCAAAGAAGGTCGAATGCGCGTGCGGTCCCGCTCGCGCTTGCGAGAATTCTGGATCTGTAGGCGGAGGCCTCCGCCCGCACTTGCTGTGCTTGACCCCTGGCTTCCGGTAGGCGGCTGTTGGCATAGCCCCGCGCTTCATTGATCAGCCGGGCCTTTTCCTCGCGTGCTGTGTTGACCGCTGTAAAGGCGTCCGCCACGTTGGACGGAGGGAACGCTTTCTGCAGGTCGACGCCGACGATAACGAGGCCGGTACGGTATTGGTCCAGGCGGGATTGCGTCTCCTCGCGGATAGCTTGTTGTAGAGACTGCCGCCCGCTGGTCAGCAACGCATCGACTGGCAACCGCGTTACGAGCCTGGTTACAGACGCCCGCAGGGCGTCCCGCACAATGCGATAGGGGGCATACTCGACGTTTGTGACGTAGTCGGCGGGCACGCTAACCTGGTATTGAACGATGACTTCTACATCAACCACATTGGTATCACCGGAGAGCGCTTGTAGCTTCGTCGGAGGTTCCGGATGTATGTGCTCTGCCTCGGGGACGCTGATCCCGACTTGTTCACGACGCACGCTGGTTACATCAACGATATCCACGCGATCTACCGGCCACGGAATCCGGTAGTGGAGTCCCGGCTCAACGCTGGGTTGGATGATTGCACCAAATCGGCGCACCACCGCAGCTTCGCCGGGCGCAACGGAATAGACACCCGTCAAGGCATAGCCGATGCCGATCAGCGTCAAGGCGCCAACCAGCAGGAGGCCTGGTCGTAAGTGGCCAAGAGATACCTTGAGGTCGGTCAGGGCGAAACGCCCACCTTCGGCGAGTGCGCGAGCGAGCAGCATCGATTTGGTCGTGATGTTGCGAAAAACTCTGCGGACTCCATCGTCGTCCGTCGATTTTGATCTGGATGATGCGGGGACCTCCTCGTCCTTCATTTTTCGAACTCCGATCCGATGGCGATCTCGGGCGGGCTAGCCAATGATCGGGCGGTCGCAGTTGCAGATGAAGGCAGTCTCAGAGCATTTCGTGGATCGAGATATTGAAGCAGCTCGGAGTCGGCGGGCAAGATCAACGTCGTGCCTTCATCAATAAACTTATCGTACGCTTCGAGCGTCCGGGAAAAGCGGTAGAAATCCTTGTCCTTGCCGAAGGAACTCGCATAGATCGCGATAGCTTCTGCGTCGGCCGTTCCACGCGTCTCTGAGGATTCGCGGTTCGCCGCAGCGAGAATCTTCGCTTTCTCTGTGTCGGCTTCCGCTCGTATTCGTGCTGCTTCTTCCGCACCTTCCGAGCGAAATTGTCGGGCGATCGCCTCGCGCTCCGAGCGCATGCGCTGGAAGACGCTTGTCAGGTTGGCTTCCGGAAAGGTGAGCTCCTTAAGCTGGACGTCCGTGACGGTGAAGCCATATGCTCCAGTGCGTGCTGCGGCTCTTTCTTTCACGGTGTTCAAAGTATCTGAGAGTCTCGCCTGTGACGCATCGACCGTGACAAGACTGCTAAGTTCGACCTGGCCCAGCGCAGCTCCGAGCTCTGCCTTGATGATATCGTTCAGCTGTGTGCCCGCGCCGCGCAGATTGTTGACGTTCTTGAGAAACGCCAGTGCGTCAGTCACTTGCCATGTTGCGTAGGCCTCCACCATAATGTTCTTTTTGTCACTACTCAGGAACTCCGTTTTTAGGAGGTTGTAGACTTGGATCTGCTTGCTGATCTTCAGGACACTTTGAATGGGATCGGGTGCCTTGATATAGAGACCGGGATCTTCCAGAACCCGGACGGGCCGGCCGAATTGCGTCACGATCGCATACTCGGTGGTATCGACCTGATAGAGCGTCAAGGTTGCTGCCAGGAAGCCAAGGCCCAAGATGCCCAAGGCGGCAATTCGAAGTGGTTTCATGGAATGTTCGTCCTCGCGCCCGTCACTATTGTATTGGGGGGGAGCAATTGAGCCTTGCCCGGTTGTGGTATCCATAGATCGGTTGACTGTAATGTGATCGTTGGGTCCATCACGAATTTCTTCGCGCCTGCCAGCGACTTCTCGACGGCTTCTAGGTAGAGGCGCTGGCGGGTGATATCCGGCGCCGCTGCGTAGGCCTGTCGCCGCGCCTCGAAGTTCGCCGCGTCTCCTGCGGATGCAGCGAGCTTTTCGACTGCGTATGCTTGTGCCGTCTGCCGCATGATGTCGGCATCGCCGCGCGCGGTGGGAAGAACCTCGTTGCGATAGGCAAGCGCCTCGTTGACGAACGTGTTGCGATCTTCCCGGGCGCTTGCCACGTCGCGAAATGCGTCTGCCACCTGCGGAGGTGGCGCACTTTCGAGCAACTGCACGCCGACAACGCGGATACCCGAGTTGCTGCGGTCAAGCGACGCCTGTGTGGCAACTATGGCCTTGTCCTGTATCGCGCTTTTGTCCACCGTGAGAACTGCGTCAACCGCTTCCCCCCCGACGCTCTGACGCAACGCCGCCACACCGGCCTGCAGGATGAGATCGTTAGGCGCAGATACATTCAGGACGAATGCAGAGGCGTCATCGACCGCGAACCGAAGGCTGGCCCGCACAGAGATAAGGTTCTCGTCTCCCGTCAGCATCTGGAGAGGGCCGGTCTCGATCCGCCGCACCAGGTCGAGGGCGACCATGTCGACGGATTCGACCGGGTTCGGCCAGCGATAGTGCATACCTGGTCCGGCTTCTTCGATCACCTTTCCGAAGCGCCTTACCACCGCCACCTCTCCCGGTTGGACTGTGTACATGCCGGTGAGGAAATAGAGCCCGACCAGGGCGAGTGCTGAGACAGGCGCATAAACGCGCAACCAACTGTGACTGTGGACATGGCGGTGTGTGTCTTGACCTTCCACCTGCAGCTGCTCGCGATTTCGTAACGCGGTGATCGCCGCCGCCGCGATCTCGAAGCCGGACAGAAAAATCATGACGACGACGATGGCCGCGGCTGCGGTGTCCAGGTTTTCTAGGCCAAGAGCGGCACCTCCCAAGCCAGCAACGACGACGATCGACGCGTAGATGTCGACCTGGGAATGATATCCGCTGGCTACGAGCGCGGGGGAATCCGTCTGGCGACCCACGTAGAGCTTGTAGCGGGCGATGACGTAAGCGACGATGACGGTGACCACGGAAGCCAGCGTAATTGGCCCGAGATTTCTCAGTTCGGGTGGTTCGCCCCCTAGGACCTCTCCGACAATGTCGAGACCGACATATAAGATCGCTGCCGAAACGAGGAGCGCTACCCAGTTTTCTACGGCGCGAGCCCCGTATCGAGCTGCTGCTGCCAGTTTTGTTCGGCTCAGGAACAGACCGATCAGCACGAATATGCCGATCGCCAGATCAGCCAGGGAATGAATAGCGCTTGTCCGAAGAGCCAGGCTTCCTGAGGCTGTCGACAGCCAGAACTTGAACAGGATCAGGAGCCCATTGATGAGTATCGTAACGAATACGGTGCGCTCTTTTCGATCCATCGTTCTCCGCTCTCGCGACAAGGAACAAGTCTGGGCCACCGCAATGCTCGTTGGACGGGTCGGGCCAGGCAGGACGAACCCCAGCGTCGAAGACCGTCCGGTGGCTATCCTCCCACAGAGACTGCTCAACGGAGAAACACGGTGCTGAGTGGCACGTACACGACAGAATTTACCGGAGTTCGTCGCAAACCCGCTGTGGTATGGCGAGTTCTTTCATGACGGTCGCCCTGACACATTTCGCAACAATTTTCGAAGGAGCCGCGCAGCCCTTGCGGTCAAACTCTACCGGCTGGCGTCACTCGGCAGGAGACGCTGCCGATCGTTTCGGCATGGCCGCCGGCGAGGGATTGCGGTCGGGCTAATGTGATCGGTGGTTCCGGGAAGACTCGTCGTTGTTGCCGCAAGTTCCTATCGGCAGCATGAGCCTTACGCATAGACCGGAGGTCTCTGCTCGATTCTCCAGCTGGATAGATCCGCCATGCATGTGTACGGCCATCTGGGCAATAGCCAGCCCCAGGCCCATTCCGCCGGTATTGCGGTTCCTTGAGTTCTCAAGGCGGTAGAACGGCTGAAATATGCGCTCCAGTTCCTCATTTGGAACACCAGGACCTTGGTCCGTGATGGTGATGTCGACCAATCCGCCCGTGACGTTGGCGGCGACATCAGCGCGCTCTCCATACTTGAGAGCGTTGTCGATAAGGTTGGAAAGAGCTCGCTTCAACGCTAACGGGCGGCAGGCAGCAACGATGGTGCTACTGACGGCCAAAGTGACGTCATGTCCGGTGTCCGAAAAGTCGCTGCAGATCGCCTCCAGAAGGGACCCGATGTCTGTCGCCTGGAGCTCTTCCTGCGCCGTGCCCTCGCGGGCGAATGTCAACGTAGAAGCGAGCATCGTGTCCATCTCCTCTATCGAGGCGAGGATCCGACGCCGTGCTTCCGAATCGGCCAAATCCTCGGCCCTAAGACGAATTGTCGTCAGCGGCGTGCGCAAGTCGTGGGAGATGGCTCCCAGCATGTAGGCGCGCCCTTCGATCATCTGGAGCACCCGCTTCTGCATGTTGTTGAATGCCCGAGCTGCTTCACGGACCTCACTCGGCCCTGTTTCGGGCAAGGATGGTGCGTACACGTTCCGTGCAAAGGTCGTGGCGGCGTTCGCAAACAGCGCAAGTGGACTCGACATCTTCCTGATGGCCCACAGGGAAAGCATCAATACGATAACCAGGAACGCCCCGGTAACTGCCAGCTGTCGCTCCCATCCAGGCGCCGAAGCCATGGGCATCGAGGTCGAGAAGCTGAGCCTTTGACCTTCCGAGAGCGGAATGGAGACCAGGACAGCTTGGTCGCGGTCGTGCCCGTAGGCGAGGCGGCTAAGGCGAGATTCCAGCCAGCGACGCCAGCTATCCCGTCCAGGCGTCATGTTGCCGGGATCAGCGTCACTTATGTCCACCGATATCGGCTCGTTCGTGCTCGGTCGAACTTGTCGTAGCAAGAGGTCGCCCAGCGTGCTGGTATTGGTGCCGGTGGATTGAAGCGTCTTTCTGCTACCTGTCTCTGTTATTCTGACGTTGAACAGATGGCCATCGGAAGACCGAACGATGCGATCCCTCCATTCATTTGGCACATTTGAAACGATATTCGCAATGGATGCGATATGTTGCGCGATGTGCTGCTCTTCGGTGCGCGTCAGCGACTCTACCCGATCTTCCGACAGCACGAGCAGGGTCACGATATGCGTCGCAACTAGGCCGGACACGAGTAAGACGACGGTCCGACCGCTAAGGGTTTTCGGCAGCAACCCGATCATCCACGAGACACGTCGGCCGCAAAGACATAGCCGTCGCCCCAGACCGTCTTGAGGATTTGAGGCTTTTGTGGATCCTGTTCTATTTTCCGGCGTAATCTGCTGATTCTGGTGTCGATGCTCCGATCAATGAATTCGGACTCCCGGCCGCGGGTCAAATCCAGCAGTTGGTCACGGGTCAGAACGATCTGCGGTCGCTCAACGAACACCCTCAGTAGGTTGAATTCGGCAGTGCTTAGAGACAGAAGCGCGTCGGTTGTCGACTTCAGGGAGCGTGTCGACGTATCGAAGGTCCAGCGGCCGAACCGCCACACGCACGCTGTTTGGCCTCGAGTACCCATTGGCACCGAACGAGTCCTTCTAAGAACCGCGCGAATTCTGGCAACGAGTTCCCTGCCCCCGAATGGCTTTGTCAGATAGTCGTCGGCGCCCATCTCAAGACCAAGCACACGGTCAAATTCGTCGCCTTTGGCTGTGAGCATCACGACTGGAATGTTGGTCGTGGCTCTGAGATCGCGGCAAAGTGTGAGTCCGTCCTCACCTGGCAACATAAGATCCAGAACGACAAGATCGACGCTACTCTCGATCAGGTGGCGACGCATCTGCCGCCCGTTCGCGGCGGCGCTGACGCGATATCCTTCCTTGGCGAGCAACCCTGCTACCAGGTCTCGAATGTCCTGATGATCGTCAACCACCAGAATATGTCCGTTCACAACATCGGCCGACACATCCGGGCCTTTTCGATCGCTGTTGAAGCACACGGGTACTACCCTTGTACTTCCAATGTCAGCCGCTCGATGCGGCTCCGCCGAATAGTGTACAATCTCAAGGGGCTAGAGGTTCAAGAGCGCTCAGAGACCCCGCCCCGCGTTAGTTTGACTCAGTGGCACGAGCAAGGAAGACGGACTATTCATTGGCATGTTCCGACTGTCTTGCGGCCGAAGAATGCTCGATGCGCCTCTAAAAGCTAAATTTCGCGCGGTCGGGAACGTCGTCGTGGTAGCCTTGTGTGCAGGCTTTTCCGTGGCATCGTTAGGATCGATGGTTCTCTCGACAACTCTATGGACCGCGGACCTGGCAAATTTCTTGCGACCACACCTGCTGCTCCTTGCTACGTGCCTTTTCATATTGAGCTTGCTCTTCCACCACCTCGCTACAGCGGCCTTTGGGGCATTTGCGATGTTGAGCGCTCTATCCCCCTTCCTTTTCTTGCCGGTACCCGCTTCCACACAAGGCGGTGTACCTTTCACGGTCGTAAGCGCCAACGTCTATGTCGACAATCCCGATCCGGCGGATTTCCTAGCTCTTCCGGTCGTAGCGGATGCAGAAATCCTGGTGCTGCAGGAGATGACCCCGCGATGGCAGGACGCATTGGCTGCGAGCGGCCGGTGGTCGTTCGAAAGCAGTCGCGCCCTTCATGCCAACACCGACATGAAGCTGTTCAGCCGATTCCCGATCCTGGCCGCGAGAACCATCTCGCCCGAAAGCAGCGACACGGGCGGCCGGTATGCAATGCGGTATGAGTTGGCCGTGGGCGACCGGACTCTGATCGTGTACGCGGTTCACCCGCAGACACCGAGGAGTCCGCGCATGTGGCGCGAGCGGGCGGCCTATCTGCGCGACCTCGCACAGGCGATCAGATCCGAACAGCATGATACGCCGGTTGTGGTCGCGGGTGACTGGAACACGCCGTCGTGGTCGCCCTTCTTCAAAGACCTGTTGTCCTCTACAGGATACAGGACGACTGAATCCCGTTGGTGGCCTCGACCCACTCGCTTCAGTATGAGGTTTGGATCGTTGACGCAGCTTGGGACGCCGATCGACCGCATCGTACTGTCGCCGGCCGTGGGTCTGGATAGACTGGCGATGGGACCGACGTTCGGCTCAAATCACCTTCCCGTGATTGCGAGGCTGACACTTCCATAGGCTTGGCCCCCGGTCAGGATTGGAGGCAAGAGGAACAGATGCTTGGGATTGAGCGGACCAGACGAGCCTCGCTATGGCAGTTGTTCGGCTTCCTTCTTGGGGCATCCCTTTCCAGCATTGCACCGGCTGCGGCAAAAGTGCCGACCGGTGTCTTCCTATGGTTTCCAGAGCGAGGGGTAGTGCCTTCCTCTGCGGATTGCGACGCTCTCGTGCGGTTTACGAGGCCCTCCCGCGAAAAGGCCGAGGCATGGCTTTGGGGCCGCGCGCCGTTTGGTTCGGACGTGGAATTCTACCTGTTCCTTGATCAAAGCAGGATGGAGCCCACCTATGCTGCGGAAGGCGATTACGATGCCGGGACGCTGCGGTTCGGCGAGACCCGTGGAGACGAAATCCTTTTTGAACTCGTCCCGGATGACCATCCAACTGTCACGATAGAGGGGACAATCGTCGCGCCTGCCGACAGCTCAGTGATCACGGTCATCCTGCGCAATGTTCCTTCGTCGAACGGCGCGGCCGACAGGGTATCCTACTTCTGCCGGTTTGAGGACGACAGCGAAGCCTAAGGGCATCCCGATCAGGCCGCTGCAGCAAGAAAGTCGAACAGCAGCTTGATGTTCAGGGCGGCGATGACGAACGCGATGAAAAAGGCGAACGCTACCAGCGCGCGGGGCGCCACGAGGTCTCCCATCTTGCGTCGGTCGGCCGTGAACATCACCAACGGAAACACCGCGAATGACAGCTGAAGGCTGAGGATCACCTGTGTCAGGATCAGCAGCTGGGCCGTACCGCTTTCACCGTACCAGATGGTGATTGCCGCGGCCGGGATGATGGCGATCGCCCGGGTGATGAGCCGGCGGAGCCAGGGGGGCAGCTTGATGTCGAGGAACCCTTCCATGACGATCTGGCCTGCCAGGGTTGCGGTCACCGTCGAGTTTATGCCGCAGCACAGGAGCGCGATCCCGAACAATGTCGGCGCTATGGCCGCGCCGAGCATCGGAGCCAGCAGGCTGTGCGCTTCCCCCAGTTCGGCAATTTCGGTCCGGCCGGTCGTGTTGAAGGTGGCCGCGGCGAGGATGAGGATGGACGCGTTCACGCAAAGCGCGAACATGAGGGCGACCGTCGAGTCGATCGTGGCGAACTTCAGGGCTTCACGTTTTTCCGGCAGGCTGTCGCCATAGTTTCTGGTCTGGACGATGCCGGAATGGAGGTAGAGGTTGTGCGGCATCACCGTCGCGCCAAGGATGCCCAGGGCGAGATAGAGCATTTCAGGATTGGTGACGATCTCGGTGGTTGGCGCGAAGCCGCGAATGACGTCGCCCCAGTTCGGATCCGCCAGGGCGATTTGAAGCACGAAGCAGACGGCGATCACCGCGAGCATCACGATTACCAGGGCTTCGACCCAACGGAAGCCAAGCCTTTGCAGATAGAGGATAAGGAACACGTCTAACGCCGTGATCACGACGCCTATTTCGAGCGGGATCCCGAACAGCAGGTTCAGGCCGATGGCAGTTCCGATGACCTCGGCGATGTCGGTGGCGATGATCGCGACCTCGGCGAGCGCCCAGAGCGTGCGCGAGACTGCCTTTGGGTAAGCATCCTTGCAGGCTTGCGCTAGGTCCCGTCCGGAAGCGATGGCGAGCCGGGCGCAAAGCGACTGCAGAATGATCGCCATGATGTTGGAGATCAGGGCCACCACCAGCAGCGTATATCCGAAGCGCGAGCCGCCTGCGATCGACGTCGCCCAGTTGCCCGGGTCCATGTACCCCACGGCCACAAGATAGCCCGGCCCGATGAAGGCGGCGGCGCGGCGCCATGAAGAACTCATCCCCTTGACGGCCACCGATCGATGCACATCCGACATCGAGGGGACGGACGATCTGCGCTTCCAGCCGGTGACGCCATCCGATGTCGGGTCGGTCATTTCTCGCTCATTCTTTTGCAGTTGCATCTTATTTGCAATTACTGCATTGGCGAAACGTTGGCAAGGTGAGCGCTGCCATGGCCTGCGCTGCAACAGACCCTGTCTCACGTGCTGTTTTTGAATGGGCTTCAAACTGGCAGGCAGATCGGTCGACCCGCCCCACTTCCATTGATTACCGCAGTGGCGGCAATTGCAGAGCGTGCTGGACACTCACGTCGATCTGCCCAACCAGGACACGAACCCGCGCTCGTCAGGAACGCACTAGCCTTCAAGCGATTGCTGGAATTGCGGTTCTGGCCGGCAGCTTTCTAGTGCTCACTCGCGCACAAGTCGTGGTTCGCCAGCGACTGCAGAACATAGCAATCCTTGATATGATCACCGTGGCAGCGAGCCGTTATACGCTCGAGCTCCTTTTCGAGTGGCCGGAGCTTCGCAATTTTGTCACGCACAATTTCGAGCTGTCGCACCGCGATCTGATCCGCGTCGGCACATGGACGTTCGGGATGAGCACTTAGCTCCAGAAGCTCGCGAATGGCCTCGATTGTGAATCCAAGGTCGCGGGCATGCCTGATGAATGACAGGCGTTCTCGATCCCGGGATTCGTATCGCCGCTGGTTGCCTTCGGATCGTTCGGCCGCGGCCATCAATCCCATCTGCTCATAATACCGAATCGTAGGAATCTTGACGCCCGTTGCGCGTGACAGCTCTCCGATTGTCAGCATCTCTCCCTCCAGTTTCTATAGCTATTATGTCGTACGATTTCTTCCTGCAAACGTGTTTAATTGCCGCATTCCGTTGGATCGATAATCACAGGATCGCCCAGATTGTGCTTAATCAAGGAGGCATTCGGGAGGGGACAAATGCTCGTGAACAGTGCATCTCTTGCGTCAGCCGCGCTTGCCACTTTGGTCATGGCCACACCGTTAGAGGCATCCGATGGCAGGGTTGATCACGCAAACTCGCCTCAGCGTTTGACGGTGGAGCACGCGGAAGTCTTGATGTCAGACGATGAGGGGGAGCGCGCTGAGGGCTACCTCACGATCTGGAACGGAACCGGCCAGCAGGTAGGTCTGGAGGCCATCCGAAGCGATGCGTTCGCCAAAATTTCGATCGTCAGAAGCGAAATCGATTCGGACATGCCCGACGTGAGGCCTGTAGAAGGAGTCGTCCCGGTGCCGGGGCATGCGGAACTTACGATGCGACCCAATGGCACTCGCCTGCTTCTGGAAGAGCCCGTGGCGCGCTCGGACCCCATGGCTGCAAGCAGTTTTGTTCTGGTGTTCGAAGGCGGACAGGAAATGGTAGTCGCAGCCGATACCTTGCAGTTTCGCAAACAACTGACGATACATCACCATGGCCAGGGAGATGTTGCCATCGACTGATGGTTGCGCGGCTAACGTGTTGGTAAATGTGTCCTTGAATTGCGGACTAAAATTCGTCGAGAATTCGACCTTAATTTAACCCACTGATTTTGCGTCATTTTGAGGCTTGCCTTGTATCTGTTTCCCAACACGACGGGGAGACGATCAATGATGCGTTTTGTTCTCAGTGCTTTGGTGCTTGGAATTTCTTGTGTGGTGGCTTCGGCCAACGCCTTTCACTTCAATCCGACCCAGCCGACAACTGCACGGAACATGCTCACTTACGGCGCAACAACAATGCCGGTGGGCTATTATGATTATTGCCGTCGTTATCGCGGCGAGTGCGCGCGCGGACCAGAAGGCACGATGATCAAGTTGACCGAGCCCAGCTGGCGAGAAATCGTATCGGTCAACGCCGAAGTGAATACGGCGATTGCGCCGCTAACCGATATGGAAATCTTCGGAGTTGAGGAGCGGTGGGAATACCCGACGACTGTCGGAGATTGCGAGGATTACGCTCTTCTAAAGCGCAAGCGGCTGAACGAAATGGGCTATCCCCTGGGAGCACTTCTGTTGACTGTCGCTCGTGATGCAAAAGGCGGCGGGCACGCAGTCCTGACCGTGGTGACAGATCTGGGCGACTTCGTTCTCGACAACCTCGAACAGAAAGTGCTCCTCTGGAAGGACACGGAAATCTACTATCTGAAGCGTCAGTCTGGAGAAGACCTGAATCGCTGGGTCAGCCTCATAAACGAGGAAGAGCTCCTGATGTCCTCAGGCAGGAGCCAGGCACCCTCCACTGCTGCTGCGAGTGTCAGGAGATAGACAGCGGTTCCTCCGTACAGCATTTCCATGGTGTTATGCCCGAGACCGATGCATACCAAACTGAAGAGCGTGGCCAATGCCAGATAGGCAATAGGCGCAACCAACGCAAAGCATGCCAAACGCAAAATCATCAAGAGGTGGACCGATACGGTTTCAAGCCGGTCCACCTTCACACCGAGAAGGTCGATCTGCCACTCAAGCGTGGGTGATTGCGACGTTATCGACCTCGTAGCGCGATTGCGTTTCGTTCGTCTCAGTGCGGACGTGGCTGAAGCTGATCCAGTAAACGGTTACGACAAACGCTACCAGGAGCGCGCAGATCATCCAATTCATGCGCCGTCTGCGGCGGGCAAGCGTCTTGGATTCTTCAAGGGTAAGGTGTTCCGATCCTTCCGGCATGGCGTGGTTGGGTCTTTCTTCCATTCGAGCCTTGGTCAGCTTCTTACCTAGATGATCTTCGATATCGCAGCATACGGTTGGTTCTGCGGTTCTTTGACGCTTGCGCTTGGGAACAGCTTTTGTTCGCAGGTAAGGCTGTCGCCCTGGACACGAGGTTCTACCTCAATGAAACCGTAGTCACCACGGGCCCGCCGGCATCAGTTTTGGCCACGCCAGCCGTTCGGACATGCCTAATGGCGCTAGCATATTCAGGTTTCCGGATTGAAAGGCAATTGAATGCTGACAACAGCTTTGGCATGCACTCTATTGCGGAATAGGATCCAAGCTCTACCTGGTCCTCACGGCAACGAATAGACACATCACTCGTCGCATTGCCTTCTTTCCTGATTGGACCCCTTGTCTCCGTAACTCAGCGCCGGCCTAACAAATTGAGGCTTTTTGCGGCTGCGGTTCTTTGACGCTCGCGAATTTGTGGGCGGAAACGCCATTTTAACTATGATAGGCGAACTGTGCGAGGAGCCGCCGGAGAGGGTGCGCGCCAACGAAATGGTTTTCAATGATGCTAACGGCCGTCAGGATCGGAGGGATTGCAGCGCTTACGCTCTTGTTGAGCGCATGCGTCTCTACCGTCCTCGAGGTTGACGGCAAGGCGACGCAGCCGATTCCCACCGCGGTTACGGCGGAGATGTCGCGCAAATCGATGTCGCCTTCGGCGCCTATCCTCGTGCGAATCTTCAAGCAGGAAAGCGAGCTGGAGATCTGGAAGCGCGACCGAAGCGGCAGGTTCGCCTTGCTCAAGACTTACCCGATGTGTCGCTGGTCCGGAAAGCTGGGGCCGAAAAAGCAAAACGGCGATCGTCAGGCTCCCGAAGGCTTCTACCACGTCTCCGCCGGGATGCTGAACCCCAATTCCCAATATTACCTGTCCTTCAATCTCGGCTATCCGAACAAGCTTGAAGCGGCCCTCGGCTACACAGGTGAGGCGCTCATGGTGCATGGCGCATGCTCGTCCTCCGGGTGTTTCGCGCTGACCGATGAAGGAGTAGCCGAGATTTATGCTGTTGCGCGCGAGGCCCTGAAGGGCGGTCAAGGGTCATTCCAGGTCCAGGCGTTTCCCTTCCGGATGACCCCTCAAAACATGGCGAAGAACCGGAACGATCCGAACTTCACGTTTTGGTCCGATCTCAAGCAGGGATATGACATCTTCGAGGTCACCCGGCGTCAGCCGAAAGTGTCCTATTGCGAAGGACGCTACGTCTTCGACAAGGAGTTCGGTGGAGGTGAGCCGCGCGACGTGCTTGCTCCATGTCCTCCTGCGCTGAACACGCCGGACGCTTTGGTCGCCGCCAGGACGCAGTCCGATCGCGTTGCGATGGAAGAACTCCTTACGGCTGGCACTGTGCTTTCGGCCCACGCTTACGCCGACGGTGGCATGCATCCGAGTTTTCGTAGGCTGCTCGAGCGTAGCGGCCAATCCGCGTTGGCGAAGCGGACCTCGCTATCTTCCGTTCCAGTTAGCCGTCCGGATGCGGCGATAGCCGACCCGCACTCGCCAGACGAGTAAACCGCGATGGTCCGGACGCTGCTTGCTCTTCTCCTCCTCTGCTTCGTCAGTCTGCATGCCGCATTGCCTGCCGCTGCAGCCGGCGAGGAGCCAGCTCAACTCGTCTCTGTCCTTGGGGACGAAGGCGCTGACACTGGTAGTGGTGATGCTCCTTCGCCTGAGGCCACTGCCAAATGTCATGACAGCTGCAGCTGGCTTGCCGAATGGCATGTGCCTGTAGTTCGTGAGGCGCATCTCTCTTCCCCGAATAGACTCGTCCGTACCCTCCCTCCGGGGATATTTCCTTCAGTCGTCCCACCGCCCCGATAACGTCAGAAGAGGCGAGACCGATCGCCGTCGCACTGTTGGCAGTTCTGCCAGACATGATGCGCTCGATAGGTCGTTGCTCCACACCGGCACTGTTTGCACGCAGACGCCGGTTCCCGATGACCTTATTGCGAGCGTAACAGTGACCCAAAAAAACAAACAAGTACAGTTTTCCCGTCGACAAATCCTGAGCCTTGGTGCCACCGCCACCAGCGGGTTGATTTTGTCAGCCTGCTCAACCACCGGGAACCTGCCTGCGGAACCTGCGCCGGTCAAACCAGCGGAAGATCCATCCTATATCTCCATGTACCGGGCCATGCCGGAGGAGGATTTTCCGATCCCGGCCGTCGATCTGTCCAAGGTCGACAAGCGCTTCTACAGGCGGCTTGTCGACGATCCGACCGGTGAACGTCCAGGCACGATCGTCGTGGATACGAGAAACTTCTATCTTTATCTCGTCCGCCCAGGTGGCAAGGCGATGCGCTATGGCGTTGGTCTGGGCCGCCAGGGATTCGAATGGTCGGGCGAAGGCGTCATCCAGTGGAAACAGCGCTGGCCGAAGTGGACGCCGCCGGCGGAAATGATCGCGCGTCAGCCCGAACTTGCGAAGTGGAGTGCTGAAAACGGCGGCCAGCCACCAGGGCTCACTAATCCGCTCGGTGCGAGGGCGCTCTACATTTTCCAGAACGGCGAAGACACGCTCTACCGGCTGCACGGCACGCCTGAGTACTGGACCATCGGCAAGGCGGTCTCAAGTGGCTGCGTCCGGTTGATGAACCAGGACATCATTGACCTGTATGACCGTGTCGCCACGCCTACTCCCATCGTCGTTCGCGGCGGCACCCGTTCATTTGTCTGACAGAAGCCGCTTGCCTCTCAAGGGGCTAGAGCTTGCACAACCTTGTCCTCACGAAAGGACCTCGACATGAAACGACGCAATCTGATCTTCGGCATGGCCGCCACTGGTGTGGTCGTCACCTATCCGGCGCTACTGTCGGCGCAGCCGACGCCCGAGGCACTGCTGGCACCCGGTGCTCTCCCTGAGAAAAGCTTTGGACCTGACGATGCACCGGTGACGATCATCGAATACGCATCTCTAACGTGTCCTCATTGCCGTACCTTTCACGTCAATGTGTGGCCGGACCTCAAGAAGAAGTATGTCGATACAGGCCAGGTCCGGTTCATCATGCGCGAGTTCCCCTTCGATCCGCGTTCATCCGCCGGCTTCATGCTGGCGCGCTGCGTGAGCGACGACAAATGGTATCCGACGATCGACCTGCTCTACCGGACCCAGGACAACTGGGCTCGCGTGCCCGACGGGACGGCAGCTCTGAAGTCGACCATGGGCATGACGGGAATGAGCACCGCCGACTTCGAAAAATGCCTCCAGGATCAGGCTCTTCTTGAGAAGGTCACGGCTGTTGCCGAAGGCGGCAGATCGTTCGGTGTCGATTCCACACCGACATTCTTCATCAATGGGCAGATGCAGAAGGGCGCCCTCAGCATCGAACGCTTCAGCGAGATCATCGATCCGCTGGTTGCCGCGGCCAAGCAGTAGGGAGGTTCCGATGACCACCAGGATCAAGAACCGATGGAAAGCCGGCCTGCTCGTCGGCACGACAATCCTTTCGCTGTCGTTGCCGCTTGTCTCGGCCGGCCTCGCGCAGGACGCCGGCGTCGTCGGCCGCGTCAATGGCAAGGACATTACCGCAGACGACCTTGCCATTGCCGAGCAGATGTATTCGCAGCAGCTCGGCCAAATGCCCGCCGATGCCAAACGTTCCCTTCTGGTCGATGCCCTGATTGACCTCAGGATCGTGGCCGAGGCGGCGCGCGCGGCAAACGTGCCCGAGCAGGAAGCCTACAAAAGACAGCTCGCATTCTTCGAGGATCAGACGCTCCGCTCCCTGTTCCTGGAGCAGCGCGTGGGAGAGGCGATAACCGATGCGTCCGTCAGGGCCGCTTATGATGAGCAGGCGGCAAAGATTCCGCCCGTTCTTGAACGTCGGCTCCGACATATACTGCTTCGCAGCGAGACCGATGCCCTCGCCGTCATCGACGCGCTGAAAGGGGGTAAATCTTTCGCGGAACTCGCGCAGGAACGCTCGGCCGATGAGGTGTCCAACGTCAACGGCGGAGATCTCGGCTTCGTGGCCGATGGACAAGTCGTCCCTGAGATCGATGTCGCCGCGGCGAAATTGCAGCCCGGGGAGTTCACGCAGACGCCAGTTGCCAGTGCGTTCGGCTTCCACGTCGTCCTGCTCGAGGAAACACGAAACCGGCCAGCCCCGGCGTTCGAAACCGTCGCACCGCAGATTCGACAATCCCTGGAAGCAACGGAGGAAAGACGAATTATTGCCGAGCTCAAGGCCGGCGCGAAGGTAGAGAAGCTGGTTCCTGACGTAGCGCCACCGCAGGGCGAGGAGGATGGTCATGAGCACTGATGTCGACAACAATTCTGGCGTAGCGTCGCCCATCGGGATCGGACGACGGGCATTTTTGATTGGCGCGGTTGGCTTGCTGGCAGTGCCTGGGCAAGCACTTGCCCAAGGGACCAAGCGCACGTTCAAGCTCGAGGAACGTTTCCTTCCGCAGCGCATAGTGTCGCCATACGACTACCCGGCAGGAACGATCGTCGTGGTTCCACGCGACAAGTATCTTTACCTCGTCACGGGAGATGGGAGGGCGCGGCGCTACGGCATCGGCGTTGGCAAGGCAGGTCTGGCGTTTACGGGTTCGGCGCTCATCGGACGCAAAGCGAAATGGCCGTCCTGGCGACCCACCGACAACATGATCCGTCGCGATCCCAAAAAGTACGCCCGCTATGCGGGTGGCGTGCCTGGTGGGCCGAACAATCCTTTGGGCTCCCGGGCGCTCTACCTCTACCGCAACGGCCGGGACACGCTCTACCGTATCCACGGAACGAATGAACCGTGGACCATCGGTAAGGCTGTCTCGAACGGCTGCATCAGAATGGTGAACGAACACGTGCAGGATCTCTACGAACGGGTGCCGGTCGGAGCTCAAGTCGTCGTCATCTGATGGAAAGACACGTCCTTGTGATCGGCGCCGGACAGGCCGGACTTGCTGCCGGGTACCATCTGCGGGCTGCCGGCGTACCGTTTCAAATCGTCGACAGCCATCACCGAGTCGGCGACAGCTGGCGGACGCGCTATGACTCACTCACGCTCTTCACGCCGCGGCAGTTCAGTGCGCTGCCGGGCCTGGAGCTCGTGGGCAACCGGGAGCTTTATGCCACGCGCGATGAGTTTGCAGAGTATCTCGAAAGCTACGCGGCGCGGCTACGGCTGCCGATCACACTTGGCCGGCAGGTGAGTCGCCTGTCGAAAACTGACGGGGAGAGTTTTGAGGCACAGCTAGACGACGGAAGTATAATCGTCGCCAGCGAAGTGATCGTTGCGACGGGCGTGACGTTGCCCCCGATCAGCCCTCGTTCATAACTGGACTCTGTTCTCCTTGTGGTCCGATCTGGACCGGGTTGCAAACTCGTTCGGGGTGAGGCCGCGCAGGCTCGTGTGCGGCCGGTGCTC
>NZ_JAGIYY010000008.1 GCF_017813335.1 Tianweitania sediminis
ATCGACGACTACTGTGAAGTCCACCCGCACTCCGGTCTCAAGTTCCGCTCACCACGCGAGTTCCTGCGCCTCAGTGCTTAAACCAACCGCCGCCTGTCCGGTGAAACGGGGTCAACTCCAGCTGTCTGCTAGGTAGCGGTTCCAGATGATCGGTTCAAGTCGCCTCATTTTCCGGAAGCTTGTATGCGATTGTGTCATCTCGACACCCATGTCGCGGATCAGAAAATAATGAACCGCAGAAATGTCGATCAATGTGCAATCTTTGGCTTGCAATCGCTCTCGGATGGCAGGTGAAAAATTACGTCTCTCATTTAGACGAAACTCGATGATTTCGCTGGTAGAGATTGTGCTTAAAAAGGCTGAGTCTTTTGGGTTGATGGCAGAAACAAAGCCATTTTCAACTCCAATGGGAACTTTGATCCTTATTCTAAAGTAGTGGTCGCCTACGTTCTGCCTCATGCGATTGAAAAATTTGTCGCTAATATTGATTATAGTACCTGTTTCGCCATCCCCATCGATAGTCGAATACTGAAGTTCATCATCTGAGCATCGCCAAACAAAAAACTGAACTCGCTTGCTCTCTGGTTCGGAGGCCTCAAAGCATTTTCCGCCATCTACCATGCTCCCGGGTATAAGGGTTTGGTTGAAGATCGCTGATAAAGTCGACGTATCATGCATCACCTCAAACAAGTCATTTACCTGCTCTGGTTCAGCAACGAATGGTAAGCTGATTGACAGGGAACGTAGAGCTCGCAACTCTTCAAAACGAAATCCGATGTCAAACAAGTCAAAGTGTTTGTGCTTTTTACGCTGCCCGTTTCGCCAAATATTTATGTGTACCTCGGCACGAGGCGCGTAACCGGCTGCATCGATCGGAAAAGTGTCATGCCAGACGGCGATGCTGCCACGCATAAGGAATCAAGCTCGGTCTATCTTGATTGGGATGGTGTGCTCGCAATCGTTAATCTAGAGTGATTGTTGTTCGGCTCGGTGCGTTGAAAAAAGCTCAACAAGGCTACTCGTTTACAAACGATATTATACGCCTGGTAGCTCTTCCCTCATGGGGGCGCAAAGAAAATCCTCCACCCAATCCATCCACGCCCCTACCTTCCCCGCCTATCCTCCACTTATCGCTCTCACGGGAACTCTGGTGCGCACCGGGGAAGGGGAGGGCAGCGGTGTCCGGGTTGGTTGCGCAAACGGTAGCGCGATCTGGAGGTAATCAGTCCCCGCAAACCCGAGCGTCGGGTCGTTCACCTCAAATAAAAAACCCCGCCGTCTCCAGCGGGGCTCCACCTCTTCCTGATCCCGTCATCCGACCCTAGTACACATACCGGCCGTTACGCACCTTCCGCGCGATGTTGCGCGAGGCGCGGTCCTGTTGGCGCTCGATGCGGCGGCGTTCGCGTGGGGTGATGTAGCCGTCGCGGGCAGCGCGCCATTGCGAGCGGTCGATGCGGCGCTGTTGCCGCTCGATCTGGCGCATCTCCTGGCGGGTCAGGTCGCCGCGCACCGCGCCGCGGAGGATGCGGTGCTCCTGCCGGTATTCCCGCGCTTCTGTACGATAGGTTTGCGCGAGGCTGGGCACCGCCGACGCGATCACAAGCGCCAGGGCGCCGAGGATGACGTGCTTCATAAAACTTCTCCTGTTGCGGTTGGCACGAAGGCCAAGCTGCTGCAGCAACGTTGAAGCGTCGCGGAAGGATGCCTGGGCGCGGATCACATCGTGTGACAGCGCGAGCCGGTGGACGGAAAGGCAGGCCAACCCCGCGTGAACCCGCCGCGCCCCAAAATTCGGTCCACGCCCCTTGGCTCCCGTCCTATGCTCACCCCGTTCTTCCAGCCGGGATCGCCGATCATGACGGTGGTTGGCGAGGAAGAACCGGCGTTTCGGCGCCGGCCTGACGTGGGCCGGAACCGGAGCGGGCGTGAGACCAAGGTCGCGGCTATCCCCTTCCCGCTAAGGCAGCGGGGGCGTGGCGCGAAGGCCACTTAAGCCAGGGGGCCACAAACCCCGCGGCGAAGCGGACGCGGCGTTTCACTCCCAGCGCTGAACGGGCGGTCGCGAGATCGCAAACAAAACCTCAACGAGCGATCCCGCGACCGCCCGTTTCCCGGACCCATGATGGTGGAACCCGCCGGCAAAAAGCCCGCGGGGCGCTGCCCTCTGCGCGGGCGACAACCACCGAGAAACCCCTCGAAACGGCAAGAAAGGAAGCGCGGGCATGGATTGCGCGGCGTGGATCAAAAGGTGGGAACAAGACAACGGCCCGGCCACCTGGGCGGCCTACCAATGGGGCAGCCCCGCAAACCCGGGTGGCGTGTTGCGCCCGTTTCGCCGCTGCCGGCGCTGGTCGAACGCGCAATGGTTCACCAAGCGCCAGCTCAACGCGATCGACTGGATGGTGGACACGCCGCCGGGCTTGCGCACCCTGGTGGTCGTGGATGAAGCGGGCTTCTGGCAAACCTGCGACCGCGGGCGCTGCCGGCGCGACCGGCGCTGCATGGGCTGGATGGCGGGTGACGACGATGCGGTTCCGCCCTGCTGCGATGCAAGCGAGCGTTTCCGTCTCGTGGAGGAAAAGCGGCTGGTGCGCGACGCCGCCACCTGGGCGCTCCTGCGCGAAAGGCGAAGCGAAAACGAGGGGTAGGGGCGGCGCAGACGCGTCAGCCGGAACTTGGCAGCAGGAGGCGGCGTTGCGCAGGCAACAAATCGTGCTCGACGGGAAGGAGGGCGCGGTGTTGCTCGTGAAAGGAAACCGCGCCGCCCATGCAAGCCTTTGCCCAGGAAACCGCGCCCGCTGCGGGTGGCGTCGCCGGCCCGGCGGCCCCCGTCACCGCCACGACCCCGCCGCCGGATGCGCCGGAAACGGTCGACCAGGCGGTGAACCTCGACCCCGCTTACATGCTCGACAAGGTGGAAAGCTGGGTGGTGGGGTTCCAGCGCCTGCTGCCCAACATCGCGGTGGCGCTGGTGGTGTTTGCGCTGTTTTTCCTCGTGGGCTGGCTGGTCCGCCGCTCGTTTCTGCGCTGGGCCGCGCTGCACGACCGCGACAATCTCGGCGATGTGCTGGGCTCGTTTTTGCGCTGGATCATCGTGGCCGCCGGCACGCTGATTGCGCTCACCATCGTGATCCCGTCCTTGAAACCCGGCGACCTCGTGGCGGGTCTGGGCATCGGTTCGGTGGCAATCGGCTTTGCCTTCAAGGACATCCTGCAGAACTGGCTGGCCGGCCTCCTGCTCCTGATCCGCCAGCCGTTTCGTCCCGGCGACCAGATCGTGGTGAAGGATTATGAAGGCACGGTGCAGCGCATCGAAACCCGCGCCACGATCATCAAGACCTACGACGGCCGTTCGGCAATCATCCCCAATGCCGACGTGTATTCCAACGCGGTGATCGTCAACACCGCCCACCAGACCCGCCGCTCCGATTATGATGTCGGGATCGGCTATGGCGACAGCATCGATGAAGCCCGCGCGGCCATTCTCGAAGCCGTCAGTGGCATCGACGGCGTGGAAGCCAATCCGGCACCGGAAGCCCTGGTCTGGGATCTTGCGGCGTCCACGGTGAACCTGCGCGTGCGCTGGTGGACCAATTCGGTGCGCACCGATGTGGTGCATGTGAAGGCGCAGGTGCTGGAAGCGATCAAGAAGGCGCTCGATGCGGCTGGCATCGACATGCCGTTTGAAACGCAGGTCATGCTGGTTCACGACCAGACCGACGAAGACGACGGTATCCGCGGCAAGCAGCGCGAGGGCTGGCCGAAAAAACGCGGCGCCGATGCTCCGCGTCCGGTGCGTCACCTGCGCGGGGAGGATGCGGCGAAAAGCTGACCTTGGAGCGGGCGAAGCGATGCACTAAAGCGGGGCTCGGCCTTCCTCATCCGGTTCCCCGTTCATGCCTGATCCCTCCGCCGCCCCGCTCTTTTCTGGCCCGTTGTTCCTGGGCATCGACACGGGCGGCACCTACACCGACGCCGTTCTTTGGACGCCGGAGGGCGGGAACAAGGGCACCGTGATCGCCAAGGCCAAGGCGCTCACCACCCGCCACGATCTGGCAGAAGGCATTGCGGGTGCGGCCGGCATCGACATGCCGTTTGAAACGCAGGTCATGCTGGTTCACGACCAGACCGACGAAGACGACGGTATCCGCGGCAAGCAGCGCGAGGGCTGGCCGAAAAAACGCGGCGCCGATGCTCCGCGTCCGGTGCGTCACCTGCGCGGGGAGGATGCGGCGAAAAGCTGACCTTGGAGCGGGCGAAGCGATGCACTAAAGCGGGGCTCAGCCTTCCTCATCCGGTTCCCCGTTCATGCCTGATCCCTCCGCCGCCCCGCTCGTTTCTGGCCCGTTGTTCCTGGGCATCGACACGGGCGGCACCTACACCGACGCCGTTCTTTGGACGCCGGAGGGCGGGAACAAGGGCACCGTGATCGCCAAGGCCAAGGCGCTCACCACCCGCCACGATCTGGCAGAAGGCATTGCGGGTGCGGCCGGCCGGGTGTTGCAAGCCGCGGAAGTTGCGCCGGGCGAAATCAAGCTGGTGTCCATGTCCACCACGCTCGCCACCAACGCGCTCGTTGAAGGCCAGGGCGGCCGCGTGCTTCTGGTGATGGTGGGCTTCGGGGAAGTCGATCTTGCTCGCGACGGACTGAAGGAGGCGCTGGGGTCTGATCCCATTCTTTTCCTGCCCGGCGGCCACGATGTCCACGGCAACCCCACGCCGCTGGACACAAGCGCGCTGGAAACGGCGCTCCCGGACCTGGCGCAAAGCGTTTCGGGTGTGGCCGTGTGCGCTTATTTCGCCACCCGCAACCCCGCCCATGAACTCGCGGTGCGCGACCTGATCCGGGCCCGCACGGGCCTGCCGGTGACAACCAGCCATGAGCTCACCTCAAAGCTCGGTGGTCCCCGCCGTGCGCTCACCACGCTCCTCAACGCCCGCTTGATTGCCATGATCGACCGCCTGGTCGCCGCCACCGAAGGCTGGCTCGATCAGCAGGGCATTCGCGCCCCGCTGATGGTGGTGCGCGGCGATGGCGCCCTGGTATCTGCCTCCTTCGCTCGAAACCGGCCCATCGAAACCATCCTGTCCGGCCCGGCCGCCAGCCTGGTTGGCGCGCGCCACATGACCGGCCTCGACGATGCGCTGGTGTCGGATATCGGCGGCACCACGACAGATGTTGCCGTGCTCGACAAGGGCCGTCCGCGCCTTGACCCGGAGGGTGCAACGGTTGGCGGGTTCCGCACGATGGTTGAAGCGGTCGCCATGCGCACCTTCGGTTTGGGCGGCGACTCGGAAGTGGCGCTCGACGATGACGGCCTCGCGCTCGGCATCAAGCTGGGTCCGCGCCGGCTTGTGCCGCTGTCGCTGCTCGGCCAGGCACATGGCCCTCTCGTGCATGAAGCGCTGGAACGGCAGTTGCGAACGCCCAATCCCGGCCGGATGGATGGTCGTTTTGCCTTGCGCACCGGCGTGCCCGACCATTTGGCCGCTGGCCTGACTGCCCCAGAGGCCAGGCTTTACGACGCGATCACCGCGACCCCCCAGCCGCTTGATCGCCTGCTCACCTCCACCGCGCAGGTCGCCACCCTCAACCGTCTGGTCGGGCGAGGCCTGATCCACGTCAGCGGCTTTACCCCGTCGGACGCCGCGCATGTGCTCCGGCTTCAGTCGAACTGGGATCATGGCGCTGCGGATCTTGGCGGGAAACTCTTTGCCCGACGCAAAAGCGGCCGTGGCCAGCCGGTCGCGCCCGATGCCGAAACCCTGTCTGGCCGCGTGCTGGCGGCACTCACCCGTCGCTCCGCAGAAGTGATCCTCGAAACAGCCTTCGCGGAAGACGGCCTCGACGGTCCCGCAACGGTCGCCCACCCGCTGGTCCAGAACGCCTTGAACGGACGCGGAGGGATTGCCGGGATGAGCCTTGCGGTGGATCGCCCCGTGATTGGTTTGGGCGCGTCCGCCCCGTTGCATTACGCAACACTGCCGGATCTGCTCAACCAAGGCTGCGTGGTGCCGGAAGATACGGACGTCGCCAATGCGCTCGGTGCCGTGGTCGGCCAGGTTCGCGTGTCGGTGGAAATCCGCGTTAGCCAACCCAAGGAAGGCCTGTTTCGCGCCAGCCTTGGGGAACGGCAGGCCGATTTCAACGCGGAAGCACCGGCTATGGCTGCAGCCGAGGATTATGCGCGCTTGATCGCCGTTGAACGCGCAGGGCAAGCGGGCGCTCAGGACCCGCAGATCACGATCAACCACGACGTGAGCGCTGCCACTGTTGAGGATCAGCGCACCTTTATCGAGGCGATCATCACGGCGACCGCAAGCGGCCGCCCGCGGATTGCCGTTTGAAGCGACGGTGAATTGACCGTCCCCGGCGAAGATGGTCAAAGCGGCGAAGGGCGCTTTTGCAAGGGAGGAACGCTGGTGGCAGATCGTTTGGAAATCCACGGCTTGAAGGTGGATGCGGCGCTTGCGGCTTTCGTTCGCGACGAAGCGCTGCCGGGCACCGGTGTTGAGGAAGATGCGTTCTGGACCGGCTTTGCGAACCTTCTTGCCGATCTCGCGCCGAAGAACCACGCGCTGCTTGCAAAGCGCGACGAGCTTCAGGCCAAGATCGACCAGTGGCATCGCGACAAGGGTGCGCCGTCCGACATGGCCGCTTACCAGGCTTTTCTGCGCGAGATCGGCTATCTTCTCCCCGAAGGTGAAGACTTTTCCGTCGCCACGGAGAATGTTGACCCCGAAATCGCCAGCGTCGCGGGCCCGCAGCTCGTTGTTCCGGTGATGAACGCCCGTTATGCGTTGAACGCCGCCAATGCCCGCTGGGGCTCACTCTATGACGCCCTCTACGGCACCGATGCCGTTTCTGAAGAAGACGGCGCGGAAAAAGGGCGGGGCTACAATCTCAAGCGCGGCGAAAAGGTCATCAACTGGGTGCGCGATTTCCTGGATCGCGCCGTGCCGCTTGAGCATGTGTCCTGGAATGACGCCACCAAGCTCACGATCACCGATGGCGTGCTGACGGTCGGCACCGATATCCAGCCGGCCGGCCTCGAAGATCCCGGCCAGTTTGTCGGCTATCTCGGCGAGCCCGCGCGTCCCGAGCGCATCTTGCTGGTCAAAAACGGCTTGCACATCGAGATCCTGATTGATCCCCAAACGGAAATCGGCCGATCGGACAAGGCAGGCATTTCCGATGTTCATCTGGAGTCCGCGCTGACCACCATCATGGACTGCGAGGATTCCGTCGCCGCCGTGGATGCCGAAGACAAGATCACCGTGTACCGCAACTGGCTCGGCCTGATGAAGGCTGACCTGGCGGAAGAAGTGACCAAGTCAGGCAAGACCTTTACCCGCAAGCTCAACCCGGACGAGGACTTCATTGCGCCCGATGGCGGCAACCTTCCGGTGCGTCGCCGCTCCTTGATGCTGGTGCGCAATGTCGGCCACCTCATGACAAATCCTGCGATCCTCTTGGCTGACGGTTCGGAAGTGCCGGAAGGCATCATGGACGCCGTAATGACGGCGATGATCGCGCTGCACGACATCGGTCCGGACGGCAGGCATTGGAATTCGCCGGAAGGCTCGATCTATGTCGTGAAGCCGAAGATGCATGGGCCCGAAGAAGTGGCCTTTGCCGTGGAAATCTTCGCCCGTGTCGAGGACCTGCTCGGCTTGGAGCCGAACACCATCAAGATGGGCATCATGGATGAGGAACGGCGCACCACCGTCAACCTCAAGGAATGCATTCGCGCGGCACGGGATCGCGTCGTTTTCATCAATACCGGCTTCCTCGATCGCACCGGCGACGAAATGCACACCTCGATGGAAGCGGGTCCGATGATCCGCAAGGGCGACATGAAGCAGGCTGCCTGGATCCAGGCCTATGAAAACTGGAACGTTGATGTCGGCCTCGCCTGCGGTCTCGCTGGCCACGCGCAGATCGGCAAGGGCATGTGGGCGATGCCCGACCTCATGGCAGCGATGCTGGAACAAAAGATTGGTCATCCCAAGGCCGGCGCAAACACCGCCTGGGTGCCTTCCCCCACTGCTGCGACCCTTCACGCGACCCACTACCACACGGTCGATGTCCGCTCCGTGCAAAAGCAGATCAGGAACCGCGAGCGCGCCAAGCTGGAGGACATCCTGTCCGTGCCTGTCGCAACACGGCCGAACTGGACGCCTGATGACATTCAGAAGGAACTCGACAACAACGCTCAAGGCATCCTTGGCTACGTCGTGCGCTGGGTCGACCAGGGCGTCGGCTGTTCCAAGGTGCCGGATATCAACGACATCGGCCTGATGGAGGACCGCGCGACCTGCCGCATTTCCTCTCAGCACATGGCGAACTGGCTGCGCCACAAGGTGGTCAGTGAGGAACAGGTGACCGAAACCATGAAGCGCATGGCCGCGGTGGTGGATCGCCAGAACGAAGGCGATCCGCTTTACCAGCCGATGGCGAAGAACTTCGACGCGTCGATCGCCTTCCAGGCCGCATGCGACCTCGTGTTCAAGGGCACCGAACAGCCGAACGGCTATACCGAGCCGGTTCTGCATCGCCGGCGACTGGAGCTGAAGGCGGCGGGCAAATCCTGACCTGAACGATGCTGCTCGCGATCGACACATCAGCGAATCTCTGCGCCGTCTGCGTGTGGGAAGGCAATGCTGCGCTCGCGAGCATCACGGAGGACATCGGCACGGGTCATGCCGAGCACCTCATGGGCATGATCGATGAGGTGCTGGCGCAAGCAGAAGCAACTTACGGGGACCTCAGCCGGATCGGCGTGGTGATCGGCCCCGGATCGTTCACCGGCGTTCGGGTCGGCGTTTCCAGCGCACGCGGCCTCGCGCTGGCGCTGAGCATCCCGGCAGTGGGTGTCACCACGCTCGAAGCATTGGCGGCAGAAGCGCGTGCAGCTGGAGCTGCCCACCCGACGCTGGCGGTGATCGATGCGCGCCGAGACCAGTTCTATTCCGCGCTTTATGATGAACACGGCTCCGAGCTGCTGCGGCCCGCGGTTCTGGACATTGAGAACACAACAAGCCGTTTGCCGGCAGGGGATCTCGTGCTGACCGGCTCCGGAGCATCCGTTTTTGCCGATCGGCTCGGCCACTCGGGTCTTGGATCGGGGGCCACGGCTTCCATCGACACCTACGCGCGGTTGGCCGCAGCCAAAGCCGTAGTCGCGGAAAAGCCAAAGCCGCTTTACCTGCGCGGCGCCGATGCAAAGCCGCAGGCAAGCTTTGTTTTGCCGAGCCGGGAAGGCTGAACACGCGCCATGCGGTTGCCGTTTCTTCGTCGCGAGCATGCCATCCTCGACTTGGAAGCCGACGATTGCGCTGCCATTGCCAGGCTGCATGCGGAGGATTTTGGCCGCCCCTGGTCAGCCGAGGAGTTCGAGGCGCTGCTGGCGCAGGATACTGTGTTCGGTTTTTCTGCCCGCGAGATCGGCAATCCCCGCCTCGGTCTTGTCGGCTTCGTGCTGGCGCGATTGGCGGCGGGGGAGGGTGAGATCCTGACCGTCGCGGTGGCACGCTCTCATCGCGGGGTCGGCCTTGGCCGCGCCTTGATGGACGCAGTTTTGCGGAAGCTCCACAGCGAGCGCGCCGAAGAACTGTTTCTTGAAGTGGACGAAACCAACGCACCGGCGATCGCGCTTTACAAGCGCCTTAGCTTCAAGGAAGTCGCGCGTCGGCCAGGTTACTACGAGCATGAAGGCCGCCGGCGCACGGACGCCGTGGTGATGCGCCGCGATCTGCGCCGGACCAGACCCGCTTGAACGAAAAGCTCCGCTTCTGCTGGACGATCGCAGCGGTCATCCTGCTGACGCTTCTTCTTGCGCCCTACCAAGCCCTGGCCCATTGGACGGGATGGATGGACCCAACTGCAGCGCCACGACTGTGGTATCGCTGTGCTGCACGGATCCTGCGGTTGCGCATCCACACCTTTGGCCGCGTGGAAGAAGGGCGGCCTTTGCTGATCGCCGCCAATCACAGTTCCTGGACCGATGTGATCGTGCTGGGATCGATCTTCAAGGGCAGTTTCATCGCCAAGGGAGAAGTGGGCCGCTGGCCTGTGGTCGGTTTTCTGGCGCAGCTGCAAGGAACGGTGCTTGTGGACCGCCAAAACAAGCGCAGTTCGGGCAGCCAGGTGAGCGAACTTGCCGGCAAGCTCGCCGGAGGGCGCGCCATGCTCCTGTTTGCGGAAGGCACGACATCGGATGGCACCAACATCCTGCCCTTCAAGACGACGCTGTTCGGAGCGGCAAAGACTGCCGTCACGGAGGCCGGTGCGCCAGAGGTTCTGATCCAGCCGGTGGCAATTGCCTACACGCGGACAGGCGGCTTGCCGATGGGGCGGCGTTTGCGGGGGCTGTGTGCCTGGACCGGCGATGAAGAACTGCTGCCCCATCTGACCACGCTTCTGCGGCTGCCGCCGATCGACGTGGAGGTGCATTGGGGTGAACCGGTTGCGTTCACTGCGACGACCGATCGGAAAACGGCGAGCCGCGAGGTGGAACAACGCGTCCGCGCGATGTTTGCTGCCGCGCTTGCCACGCCTGTGCCATCATCGCGCGGTTGAGGCGGGGTCGGAAAACCAGTAGAAGCCGCCCATGAACCAGGTCGCCCCGATCATCACCGCTGACGCCGAGCCGCTCCCGACGCCCAAGAAGGTGTTCGTGAAGACCTATGGCTGCCAGATGAACGTTTACGACTCGCAGCGCATGAGCGATGCGCTGGCGGCAGACGGGTATGTCGGCACCGAGGTCATGGAAGATGCCGACCTTGTGCTCCTCAACACCTGCCACATCCGTGAAAAAGCGGCCGAAAAAGTATATTCCGAGCTCGGCCGCATCCGCGACCTGAAGAATGAGCGCCGTGCCGAAGGCCGCAATCTCGTGATCGGCGTGGCCGGGTGCGTTGCCCAGGCGGAAGGCGAGGAAATCATCCGCCGCGCTCCCGCAGTGGATCTCGTGATCGGACCGCAAACCTACCATCGCCTGCCCGACGCGATCCGGCGCGTTCGCGCCGGCGGCAAGGTCGTCGAGACGGAATACGCGCTCGAAGACAAGTTCGAGCATTTGCCGGCACCGGCGCGTAAGGTCGTTCAAAGTCGCGGGGTGACAGCCTTCCTGACCGTTCAGGAAGGCTGCGACAAGTTCTGCACCTTCTGCGTGGTGCCGTATACGCGCGGATCCGAAACTTCGCGCTCCGTGGCGCAGATCGTGGCCGAAGCCGAGCAATTGGCAGGGGCGGGTGTTCGCGAAGTGACGCTGCTCGGCCAGAACGTCAATGCCTGGCACGGCGAAGGCCCGGATGGCCGCGACTGGGGCCTGGGGCAACTCCTGTTCCGCCTCGCTGAGATCCCCGGCATCGCACGCCTGCGCTACACAACCAGCCATCCGCGGGACATGGACGACGCGCTGATTGCCGCCCATCGCGACCTGCCGCAGCTGATGCCCTACCTGCATCTGCCGGTGCAATCGGGCTCCGACCGCATTCTCAAGGCAATGAACCGTCGGCATACGGCGGCCGATTATCTTCACCTGATGGACCGTATTCGGACTGCGCGGCCTGATATCGCCTTGTCGGGCGATTTCATTGTCGGCTTCCCCGGAGAAACGGAAGAAGACTTTGCCGACACGCTCCAACTGGTGCGCGAGGTCGGCTACGCGCTGGCATTTTCGTTCAAATACTCGCCGCGGCCAGGCACCCCAGGTGCATCCATGAAGGATCATGTGGATGAAGCGGTGAAGACCGAACGCCTGGTGCGGCTTCAAGCAGCGCTGGCCGAGGAGCAGGCGAAATTCGTCAACAGCTTGATCGGCAAGACGATCTCCGTTCTGATCGAGAAGCCCGGTCGGCAAGCGGGGCAGATCGTGGGCCGTTCTCCCTGGCTGCAGCCAACGATTGTTGATGAAAGTGCCGGGCGAATCGGTGACATTATCGATGTGCGGGTACACGGCACGGGCTACAACAGCCTGTTTGCCGACCCTATTTAAGCTCCGGGCCGCCAGTGGCCTTCGAGAAGGAGACGCGGTTGACCGCAAAGGCAGACGTCAAGACGAGCCCGGCCGGCGCTTCCGATATGGCGCACATCGTTTTAACCTTCGACAACAACCGTTTTGCCAGCGCGCTCTATGGCCAGTTCGATGAGAACCTGGCCCGCTTCGAGCAAAAGCTCGGAGTGGACCTGCGCTCCAAGGGCAACCAGTTGTCGATCCGGGGTGAGCCGACGGCCGCTGAACAAGCGCGTCGTGCGCTCGACCAACTTTATGGCATGCTGCAAAAGGGCGCGGAGATCGGCCAGTCCGATGTGGATGGCGCAATTCGCATGGCGATGGCGACGGACGACCAGCTGAGCCTGCCCACGCTTGAAAAGAAGGGGCGGATGTCGGCCGCGCAGATTTCCACCCGCAAGAAGACGATCTATGCCCGCTCGGCCAACCAGGACGCTTATATGCGCGCGCTGGAGCGGTCGGAGCTGGTTTTCGGCATCGGTCCGGCTGGCACCGGTAAAACGTACCTCGCCGTAGCCCATGCCGCGATGCTGCTTGAACGAGGCCTGGTGGAGCGCATCATCCTGTCGCGCCCGGCCGTGGAAGCGGGCGAGCGCCTGGGCTTCCTCCCCGGCGACATGAAGGAAAAGGTCGATCCGTATCTGCGGCCGCTTTACGACGCGTTGTACGATATGATGCCGGCTGACAAGGTCGAGCGGGCAATTGCCGCCGAGGTGATCGAGATCGCGCCGCTTGCCTTCATGCGTGGCCGCACGCTGGCGCATTCCGCGGTGATCCTGGACGAAGCCCAGAACACCACGCAGATGCAGATGAAGATGTTTCTGACGCGCCTGGGTGAAAACAGCCGCATGATCGTCACCGGCGATCCCTCCCAGATCGACCTTCCACCGCATACGAAGTCCGGGCTCGTGGAAGCCTTGAAGGTCCTGGACGACGTTCCAGGCATCGTGAAGGTCCGGTTCGAGGACAAGGACGTCGTGCGCCATCCTTTGGTTGCAGAGATCGTGCGGGCTTACGACCGCGCCGGCAATGGTGGTCCAGCGGTTTGAGCCTGCCGGAGATTGCGGTCGAGCTTCAGGTCGAGGCCGGCGACTGGGGCGATGAAGCAGCGCTCAGAAAGGTTGCGGCAAGCGCCGTGACTGCCACCTTCAGCGCGCTCGCCACCAATGGCGGCGAAAGCGAGATTTCGCTCCTTTTCACCGACGACGACGCCGTTCAAGACCTCAACCGGGAATGGCGCGGCAAGGACAAGCCAACCAACGTCCTGTCCTTTCCCGCCTTTCCTGTGGCACCGGGCGATCCGCTTCCGCCGATGCTGGGCGACATCGTGCTTGGGTGCGAAACGGTTGCCGCCGAAGCGCGCGACGAGAACAAGCCCTTCGACCACCATATGACGCATCTTCTTGTTCACGGTGTTCTTCACCTCCTCGGATATGATCACGAAGACGAGGAACAAGCGGAGGAGATGGAAGGTTTAGAGGTGCGGATTCTCTCAAGCCTTGCCATTCCCGATCCCTATGGCTACTTGAAGACCTCGCGATCAACACGGACCGGCGATTGGCCGGAAGATGATGAACGATAAAGACATAGCCGTCGCTGGCCACGAGCCGAGCAGCGGATCGCCCGACCAGAAGGAAGACGGGCCGAGTAGTCAGGCCGAGACCACAAGTCTCAGGCGGCCCTTGATTGACCATATCGTCAGCTTCTTTCGTCCGAGGAACGGCACGTCTTCGCTGCGCGAAGATCTGACGGATGCCCTTGCTGAGACCGAGGATGAGACCGGCGACGCGGCGTTCACGCCGCTGGAAAGGGCGATGCTCAACAACGTGCTGTCGCTTCGCGACGTGCGCGTGGAAGACGTCATGGTGCCGCGCGCCGACATCGATGGTGTGGACATCACCACTTCGCTCGGCGATCTCCTGCGGGCTTTCCAGGAAAGCGGCCATTCCCGTATGCCGGTTTACTCGGAATCGCTCGATGATCCGCGCGGCATGGTTCACATCCGCGATGTTCTGAACCACATCACGCGTGCCGCCCTGGCAACCACCGTTGAGCCGGGCGCGCCCACGCCGTCGAAGACGGTGGAAGCGTCTTATCTCGGCAATCTCGACCTGACGCGCACGATCGGCGAGTTCGACCTCATCCGCTCCGTTCTGTTCGTCCCGCCCTCCATGCAAGCATCCGAACTGATGGCGCGCATGCAAGCGTCTCATACGCAGATGGCACTGGTGATTGACGAATACGGTGGCACCGATGGCCTCGTGTCGCTGGAAGACATCGTCGAGATGATTGTGGGCGACATCGAGGACGAGCATGACGATGAAGAAGATGCCGTGCAGCGCCTGGAAGACGGGATCTACATCGTCAATGCGCGCGCCGACCTTGAAGATGTGGCCCGCGCCATCCCCGGCTTTGAAGCTGGTGAACTGGGTGAAGACGTCGACACGTTGAGCGGCCTGATCTTCGGCGCAATCGGAAGAGTTCCGGTGCGCGGGGAGGTGATCCACGTTATTCCGGAGTTCGAGATCCAGGTTCTGGAAGCCGATCCGCGGCGTGTCCGCAAGGTTCGCCTAGTGCACCAAGCAAACGGGCAGATCCTTTCTGGGGAACCGGCAATCGCGCGATCAGCTTGAACGCGCGAGGTTGGACGGCGCACGACAGCCTGATACAGCTTCCCTCGTGATTCTTTGTGCGGGCTGAAGCATGCAGCGTCTATGGAGCCGGATCGTCCTGATCGATGGCTGGCGCCGGGCTGTTCTTGCAGCCTTGTCCGGTGCGTTGCTGGTCTTGGCGCAGGCGCCATACGACTTCTTCGCCGTCGGCTTCATCTCCTTTCCCATTCTGGTTTGGCTGCTGGACGGCGCCACAAGCGACGAGGCAGGTGGCTGGTTCACGCGCTTGCGTCCGGCCCTCGGCGTCGGGTGGTGGTTTGGCTTCGGTTACTTCGTGGCCGGCCTGTGGTGGATCGGCAATGCCCTTCTTGTGGAAGCGGAGGCGTTCGCCTGGGCCTTGCCTTTTGCGGTTGTCGCGCTTCCCGCCGTGCTGGCCATCTTTTGGGGACTGGCTGCCGTTTTCGCTCGCCTGTTCTGGAGCGAGGCGCTCGGCCGGATCGCCATGCTTGCCGCGGCCTTCGCGCTCGCGGAATGGCTGCGTGGCTTCCTTTTCACGGGCTTTCCCTGGAACGCGATCGGTTATGCCGCGATGCCCGTGCCGCTTCTCATGCAAAGCGCCGTCGTTGTTTCGGTAACGGGCATCACCGCGCTGACGGTTTTTGTTTTCGCTATGCCCGCCATGGCAGCGTCGCGCAAAGGGCGACGTGCCGGGTTCATTCTGGGGCTCTTGATTGTCGCGGCGCATGTTGGCTTCGGCTACGCACGCCTTTCGGCTGCCGTGCCGGCGGAAACCACCATGCCGGTGCGGCTGGTGCAGCCTTCCATACTTCAAAGCGCCAAATGGGATCGGGCGGAGCGCGACAAGATCTTCGGCACCTATCTCGAGATGTCGGCGGTGCCGCCAGCGGCCGGCGCGCCCGCGCCCCAGCTGATCATCTGGCCGGAAACCGCCGTTCCCTTCATTCTCAATGACCGTCCGGACGCCTTGTCCACGCTGGGCGACCTGCTGACCGATGGTCAGCAACTCCTGGCCGGAACAATCCGGTCCGAAGTGAATGGCACGCAAACCCGCTACTACAACGCGGTGACAGCGATCGGCGACGCCGGCCAGATCCTCGACGCGGTCGACAAGGTCCACCTTGTTCCCTTTGGGGAATACGTGCCCTTTTCGTCGCTTCTGGAGCGATTTGGTGTCAGCAAGATCGTGGCGCTGCCGGAAGACTTCTCTGCCTCCAAAAGCAGGGGAACCCTGACGCTGCCCGGCGGCCTCAAGGCAGCAGCCTTTATCTGCTACGAAATCATCTTCGATGAAGTGGTGCGCCGCGACGCCCAAGACATGGACGTTCTGATCAACGTCACAAACGACGCCTGGTTCGGCGATACGGCTGGGCCATACCAGCACTTTAGACAAGCCCAGCTGCGCGCGGTGGAAACGGGACTGCCGTTGATCCGGGCTGCCAACAACGGGATCTCCGGGGTCGTGGACGCCTATGGTCGGGTCAATGACGCTTTCGGGATCGACGCGGTCGGCACGTTGGATGTTGCAGTTCCGCTCGGCAAAGCGCTAGAAAGCCGCTGGGTGGATCCTTCAGCGGTTGGCTGGTTGATCGTGGGGGTTCTTGCTTGCGCAGGGCTCATCGGAACCATCCGTGCCCGCAGGCCTGACGCATAACGGCCATGATTAGGCCTTCGGGATGACGATACTGACGGATGGATGACTGCTGATTGTTCCGGTGGGGGCACAGGCAATCAGCAGGTGACGAGGGCATGATGACGGAAAACAAGAAACGGCCGAACCCGATCGACATCCACGTCGGGTCCCGCATCAGGCTGCGGCGCAACATGATCGGGATGAGCCAGGAAAAGCTCGGCGAGCAGCTCGGCATCACGTTCCAGCAGATCCAGAAATACGAAAAAGGTACGAACCGCGTGGGCGCCAGCCGTCTCCAGGCGATCGGCGGGATCATGAACGTCCCGGTTTCCTACTTCTTCGAGGATGCGCCGCGGGACGGCGCGGGCGGCCCTGAATTCGGAGAACCGCCGGCTCCGAGCTTTGAAACCGACTTCCTGAGCACCACGGAAGGCATCCAGCTTTTTCGGTCCTTCACAAAGATCACCGATCCCAAGGTCCGGCGCCGGGTACTCGACCTCATCAAGGTTCTCGCTGCCGAGGAAGAATAGTTCGCCGTGTCCCCGGCAACGGGAGATCGGCTGTTCTTGACGCCAAGCCTAGCGCTTCGTTAACAGTGCCGCATTATCCGGCCGGTGGCCGGATTTTGCTTTCCAGAGGGGACACCCGTGGCACGTTCGAACTACCTTTTCACCAGCGAATCCGTTTCAGAAGGTCACCCGGACAAGGTCTGCGACCGGATTTCGGACGAGATCGTGGATCTCGTTTACCGCGAAGCCAAGAAGTCCGGCATGAACCCGTGGGACGTTCGGGTTGCATGCGAAGCGATGGCCACCACCAATCGCGTGGTGATCGCAGGCGAGGTGCGCGTGCCGCATACGCTGTTGAAGAAGAACAAGGACGGCCAGCCAGTCGCCGATGCCAAGGGGCATCCGGTGATCAACCCCGCGAAGTTCAAGGCTGCGGCGCGCAAGGCGATCCGCGAAATCGGCTATGAACAAGACGGCTTCCACTGGAAGACCGCCCGGATCGACGTGCTTCTTCACGCACAATCGGCTGACATCGCACAAGGCGTTGACCGAGCCGCGGACGCCAACGCGGAAGGCGCGGGCGACCAGGGCATCATGTTCGGCTATGCCTGCACGGAAACGCCGGACCTCATGCCGGCGCCGCTTTATTACAGCCATAAGATCCTCGAGCTGCTGGCTGCTGCCCGCCATGCCGGCGAAGGCGATCCCGGCAAGCTGGGACCCGATGCCAAAAGCCAGGTCACCGTGCGCTACAAGGACGGTGTAGCTAGCGAAGTGACTTCCATCGTCTTGTCCACGCAGCACCTGGACGACGGATGGGACTCGGCCAAAGTCCGAACCGTTGTGGAACCCTTCATTCGTGAAGCGCTCGGCGACCTGAAGATTTCGGACTCCTGCAACTGGTACATCAATCCCACGGGCAAGTTCGTGATCGGTGGCCCTGACGGGGATGCGGGCCTGACAGGCCGCAAGATCATCGTGGACACCTATGGCGGCGCTGCCCCGCATGGTGGCGGCGCATTCTCGGGCAAGGACACGACCAAGGTCGATCGTTCGGCCGCCTATGCCGCGCGCTATCTCGCCAAGAACGTGGTGGCCGCAAAGCTAGCCGATCGCTGTACCATCCAGCTTTCCTATGCGATTGGCGTCGCTCAGCCGCTGTCGGTTTATGTGAACCTGCACGGCACCGGAAAAATCGACGAAGCGAAGCTCGAAAGCGTCCTGCGCGAGGTGATGGACCTGTCGCCTTCCGGCATCCGGCGCCACCTCGACCTCAACAAGCCGATCTATGCCAAAACCGCGGCCTATGGCCATTTCGGCCGCAAGGCCGGGCGCGACGGATCTTTTTCCTGGGAAAAGACGGATCTGGTGAAAGCGCTGAAGCAAGCTCTTGCGGCGTGACGGGGTGATGGCGGTGACGAGCTCGCCTCCAGGCGACGCGCCGGACAGGGAACCGCGTCGCTCGCGGTCCACCGAAGCGTTTTATGGGCGTCGTCACGGCCGGCCGGTGAGCCCGCTTGCCGCCGATGCAGTCGCCCGCCAAGCGCCGCGCGTGATGCTGGAGCTCGATGAGCCGGCGCCCGCCGATCTGCGCTCTCTTTTTGCGGACTCAGTCGGCGACGTCAGGCTGGAAATCGGGTTTGGCGGCGGCGAGCATCTTCTGGCGGAAGCGCGGCGCGAAAGAGGCTCCGGCTTCATCGGCGTGGAACCGTTTGTTGGCGGGATGGCCAAGCTCCTGCAGGCGCTCGACGGGGAACCGCTCGGCAATATCCGCGTCTACAACGACGATGCGACGCGTGTCCTCGACTGGCTGCCGGCCAACAGCATCAGCGAACTCGATCTGCTTTATCCCGACCCGTGGCCAAAAAAGAAGCACTGGAAGCGACGCTTCGTGAGCAGCGCCAACCTTGCGCGCTTTGCCCGCGTGGTGAAGCCCGGCGGCTTGTTCCGGTTCGCCTCCGACATTCCGCATTACGTGAACTGGACGTTGCTTCATGTTCGCGCGCAGGGCGACTTCACATGGTTGGCGCAACATGCGGGCGATTGGCGCGAGCCTTATCCGCACTGGTGCTCGACGCGCTATGAAAGCAAGGCGTTGCGCGAAGGCCGGACGCCGGCCTACCTCACCTTTCGCCGCCACTAGAGCCGTCTTGATCTCCGCAAGGCCTTATTGACAACGGGGCTGCGGAGGAACTTAGTGGCCGCAAAACGAGCACTGCAAAACCTCGGGAGGTTCCTTATGCGTCACTACCTTCTTGCGGCCCTTGCCGCAGGCAGCCTGCTTTTGGCTGCGCCGGCGTTCGCGGCAGATTATACGATCATGGCGCCGGCAGCACCGGGCGGCGGCTGGGACCAGACGGCCCGCACCATGCAGGCCGCCCTTCAGGACGAAGGCATCTCTTCCAACGTGCAGGTGATCAACGTGCCCGGCGCCGGTGGAACCATCGGCCTGGCGCAGTTTGTGAACCAGTCCAGCGGCAATCCGGAAGCGCTCATCGTCGGTGGTTATGTGATGGTGGGTGCGATCCTCACCAACGCTTCGCCGGTGACGCTCGACCAGGTGACGCCGATTGCACGGTTGACGGGCGAATATGAAGCGATCGTCGTCCCGGCAGGCTCCGACATCCAGGACATGGCGGGGCTGGTGGCCAAGCTGAAGGAAGATCCGGGCGCTGTCTCTTGGGGCGGCGGTTCGGCCGGCGGAACGGACCACATCACGGCCGGCCTGGTGGCAAAAGCGGCCGGCGTGGATCCCACCAAGGTCAACTACATCGCCTTTTCCGGCGGCGGAGAAGCGCTGGCTGCGATCCTTGGGAACCAGGTGACCGTGGGCATTTCCGGATACGGAGAATTTGCCGAACAGGTGAAAGCGGGAACGCTGCGCGTGATCGGCATTTCAAGCGACGAGCCGGTGGAAGGCATCGACGCGCCGACCTTCAAGGATGCCGGCATCGACGTTTCAATCCAGAACTGGCGCATGGTGGCGGCTGCCCCGGATATTTCCGCGGAACAAAAGGCGGCAATCACGGCCGACATCGAGAAGATGGTGAAGTCGGAAAGCTGGCAGAAAGCCGTCGCTGACAAGGGCTGGGCTGATACCTATCTCGCTGGCGACGCTTTCGACGCACAGCTGAAGAAAGATACGGCAGCAACGGCGGGCATTCTCAAGGAGATTGGCCTGGTCAAATGAGCCTCGAGGCCGAACAACCCGTTGCGCGCCGCCCTGACCGGGCGGCGCTTCTTATTGCACTGGTGCTCGCCGTGGTGGGCCTGGCGATCGGCTGGAGCACACTGCAGGCCGGCGGTGTGGCGGCCTACACGCCGGTTGGGCCAAAGACGGTCCCCTTCATCGTCGCGGCCTGCCTCATCGGTCTGGCCCTTTGGACGGCCGTGGAAGCCTGGCGCGGCAATTTCCCCGAGCGCGAAGAGCAGCAGACCGCACCGATCCTTTGGGTTGTGGGTGGCCTGATCGTGCAGATGCTGACCATCAAGACGATCGGGTTCTCGCTTGCCACCGGGCTGTTGTTTGCCGCCACCGCTTTTGCGTTCAACGAACGCCGGCTGTGGCTCACGCTGCCTTTCGGAATCGTGTTCAGCTTTGCCGTCTGGTTCATATTCGCGCGGGGCTTGCAACTGTCGCTTCCGGCCGGCTGGCTGGAACGCTTGGTTTAGGCAACGGCGATGAACACATTCGAGCTGCTGGGTGCCGGTCTCCTGACCGCGTTTCAATGGGGCAATCTGCTTTACGCCCTGATTGGCGTGACGCTCGGCACGGCCGTTGGGGTCCTGCCCGGAATCGGGCCCGCACTGACGGTGGCCCTGCTTCTGCCGGTGACGTACCGACTTGACCCCGCCGGTTCGCTGATCATGTTTGCCGGCATCTACTACGGCGGCATGTATGGCGGGTCCACAACCTCCATTCTCCTGAACACGCCGGGCGAAAGCGCGTCCATTGTCACGGCGCTCGAGGGCAACAAGATGGCGCGCAAGGGCAGGGGCGGACCGGCTCTGGCAACTGCCGCCATCGGCTCCTTCATTGCCGGGCTTGTGGCGACCCTGGGCCTCGCCTTTATCGCGCCATCGGTGGTGAAGTTCGCCCTGTCCTTCGGACCGTCCGAATATTTCGCGCTGATGCTGCTGGCCTTCATGACCGTGTCGGCGGCCTTCGGGGAAAGCACCCTGCGCGGCCTGACCGCCTTGTTTATCGGGTTGGCGCTGGGGCTGATCGGCATTGACCAACTGACCGGGCAAACGCGCCTGGCCATGAACACGCCCAATCTGTTTGACGGGATCTCGGTGACAACCCTTGCGGTGGCGCTGTTTGCCATCGGCGAAACGATTGCCGTGGTTGCGAGCCGCACGGCGATGGACGATCGGATCCAGGCGGTGAAAGGGTCTGTCTGGATGTCGCGCGAAGATTGGGCGCGCTCCTGGAAATCGTGGCTGCGTGGCACCGCGATCGGCTTTCCGATCGGCGCAATGCCGGCGGGCGGTGCCGATGTTGCGAGCTTCCTGTCCTACTCGGCCGAAAAGCAGTTTTCCAAGCATCCGGAAGAGTTCGGCCAAGGCGCGATCGAGGGCGTGGCGGGTCCGGAAGCGGCCAACAACGCGTCTGCCGCAGGCACCTTGGTGCCCTTGCTGACGCTGGGGCTTCCCACCACGGCCACGGCCGCAATCATGCTGGCAGGGTTCCAGCAGTTCGGTTTGCAGCCCGGGCCGCTCCTGTTCGTCACCAATGCGCCGCTGGTTTGGGGCCTCATCGCAAGCCTCCTCGTTGCAAACCTGATGCTGCTCGTGCTCAACCTGCCGCTGATCGGGCTGTGGGTCCGCCTGCTGATGATTCCGCGCCCCTGGCTTTATGCCGGCATTCTCATTTTTGCGACGCTTGGCACGATCGGTGCCAGCGCTTCCACTTTCGTGGTGTTCGGGATCCCGACGTCGTTTGAACTCGGCCTTCTGTTGTTGTTCGGCCTGCTCGGCTATTTGCTGCGCCGGTTTGGCTATCCCATTGCGCCGGTGGTGGTCGGGTTGATCCTCGGACCGATGGCGGAACGGAGCCTCCGCCAGGCGCTGCAGATCGGCCAAGGTGATCCGACAGTGTTGGTGGACTCGTGGATCTCCGTGACGCTCATCGGCTTGGCGATCGCGGCCGTGGTTGTACCGATGATCCTGCGAGCCCGCGGCAAGGGCAAGATGCTGGCCGCCATGGCCGGCGACGAGGATTGAGGCTGCGCAAAAGACAAAAAGCCGGGGCGCTGCCGCTCCGGCTTCGTGACGTGCAGTTTAGCGCGGCTTAGAAGCGGCGAATCTTGCGGAAAGCAACCGGGTCGATGCCCAGGCGTCGCAGGTCCTGCGTGCGGGCGGTGCGACCGTTTTCCTCAGCAGCGGCGACCGCAATCGCGCTGCCGATCATGCCGAACAGGGCGTTAACAGTGGAACGGGGCTGATTCTTGGACATGGTCTTTCACGTAGCTGGTTGTTGCGATGCAACATAAATAGGTGGTGGAGTTCGCAGTTGCGAGATCCGAAGTTGCAAAGGTGCCATGCGTGAGGCGCGCGGCCGGTTAACGGGCAGTAAAGCCCATTCTCCCATGGGGCTTGATAAAACCGGCTCTTTCAGCTACATGAGCCTCAAATTCTTGGTCGATATGACGAAGAGTGGGTCCACCCGGTCCCGCTCTTTTTTGTTACTTGGAGCTGGGATGGCCGACGCGCCAAGCCACGAGACACCGTTGAACGACGATCGCCTGATCCGCGAGACGGGCACGGATGCCCGCGTTGCTGCGATCATTATTCCGATCCTGAACGACATGGGGTTCCGCCTCGTGCGAGTCCGCTTGTTCGGTCAAAACGGGCTGACGCTGCAGATCATGGCCGAACGGGTCGACGGCACCATGACCGTGGAAGATTGCGAGGAAGTGAGCCGCGCGATCTCGCCGGCCCTTGATGTCGAAGATCCGGTTGAAAAGGCCTACCATCTCGAGGTCTCGTCCCCGGGGATCGACCGTCCTCTTGTTCGGGCGTCGGATTTTGCCGCGGCTGTTGGCCACCTCGTGAAGGTGGAGACCTCGGTGATGGTCGGCGACAAGAAGCGCTTCAAGGGCAAGATATCGGCTGCGGACGATACAGGCTTTGATCTGGAACGCGACCTGTCGAGCTACGGCGACGAGCCGCTCGTGCGCATCCCCTTCGATGTTCTGGCGGATGCGCGGCTTGTGCTCACGGATGCTCTGATCCGGGATGCACTGAGCAAGGATAACCGCGAGAAAAAGGCAGCCCGCAAGGGCGAGGCCGATGATCAGGACGAAACGGACGTCGACGCAGAAGGCGACGACGAAACCGAAGTTTGACAGCATCCAGGGCGTCCGTGACGCCGGATGATCGGGAGACAAAACAATGGCTGTAAGTGCAAACAGGCTGGAACTGCTGCAAATCGCCGATGCGGTTGCGCGCGAAAAGTCGATCGACAAGTCGATCGTTATCGCTGCCATGGCGGATGCCATCCAGAAGGCGGCACGCGCCCGCTACGGTCAGGAAACCAACATCCGCGCCGACATCAATCCGCAAACCGGCGAGATGAAGCTGCAGCGCCTGATGGAAGTCGTGGAAACCGTCGAGGACTACGATAAGGAAGTCGCGCTTCTTACGGCGCGCGAGCGCAATCCGGATGCGCAGGTCGGCGATTTCCTGGCCGAACAGCTGCCGCCGATGGAGTTTGGCCGCATCGCGGCGCAGTCGGCCAAGCAGGTGATCGTGCAAAAGGTGCGCGAAGCCGAGCGTGACCGCCAGTTCGACGAATACAAGGACCGCATCAGCGAGATCGTCAACGGCACGGTGAAGCGCGTCGAATACGGCAATGTGATCGTGGATCTCGGCCGTGGCGAAGCCATCATCCGCCGCGACGAGCTGATCCCGCGCGAAAACTACAAATACGGCGACCGCGTGCGCGCTTATGTCTACGACGTGCGCCGCGAACAGCGCGGACCGCAGATCTTCCTGTCGCGCACCCATCCGCAGTTCATGGCAAAGCTCTTCACCATGGAAGTGCCGGAAATCTATGAAGGCATCATCGAGATCAAGTCGGTCGCCCGCGACCCCGGCTCGCGCGCCAAGATCGCTGTTATCAGCCGCGACTCGTCCATCGATCCGGTTGGCGCCTGCGTCGGTATGCGTGGCTCGCGCGTGCAGGCCGTGGTTGGGGAACTGCAGGGCGAAAAGATCGACATCATTCCCTGGTCGCAGGATGCCGCTTCCTTCATCGTCAACGCCCTTCAGCCGGCGGAAGTCGCCAAGGTGGTGCTTGATGAGGATGCCGAGCGCATCGAGGTCGTGGTGCCGAACGACCAGCTTTCGCTGGCGATCGGCCGTCGCGGACAGAACGTGCGCCTTGCCTCGCAGCTGACCGGCTGGGACATCGACATCCTGACCGAACAGGAGGAAAGCGAGCGCCGCCAGAAGGAATTCGTGGAGCGTTCCAACCTGTTCATGGAAGCCCTCAACGTCGACGAGATGGTGGGCCAGGTGCTCGCCTCCGAAGGCTTCACCACGGTGGAAGAAGTGGCTTATGTCGAGCAGGACGAGATCGCTTCGATCGACGGCTTTGACGAGGACACCGCCAGCGAAATCCAGGCACGGGCGCGCGAATATCTCGAGCGCATCGAAGGCGAGCACGACGAGAAGCGCCGCGCGCTCGGTGTCGAGGACGAGTTGCGCGAGATCACCGGCATCACCACCGCCATCATGGTCAAGCTCGGCGAAGACGGCGTGAAGACGATTGAAGACTTTGCCGGCTATGCGGTTGACGACTTGACGGGCTGGAAGGAACGCAAGGACGGCGAAACCAAGTTTTTCCCGGGCGTTCTGGCCGACTTCGAAGTGTCGCGCGCGGAAGCCGAAGCCATGATCGTGGAAGCCCGCCGCAAGGCTGGCTGGATCACCGAAGACGAGGTCGAGGCTTCCGAAGAGGAAGCCGAGACGGCGTCGGCCTGATCATGAGACTGGGATCGGGAGCGGAAACGCTTGAAACAAACGCAAGAACGCACATGTATAGTGACACGGCGTGCGGGCGACGCGGGCAGTTTGCTTCGCTTCGTCGCCGGTCCCGACATGTCCGTTGTTCCCGATCTGAAGCGCAAGCTGCCTGGCCGTGGATGCTGGGTCACCGCTGACCGAGCCCATGTCGACCAGGCGGCCAAGAAGAACCTGTTCCGCCGCGCGCTGAAAGCAGAGGTGCAGGCGGCACCGGAACTGGGTGCAAATGTCGACGCGCTGATGGCGAAGTCGGCGTTGGGAGCAATCGGCCTGGCTCGCAAGGCCGGCAAGATCGCGCTGGGATCGGCAAAGGTCGACAGCGCGGTCCGCAGCGGCGAGGCGCTGCTGGTGCTGCATGCCACCGAAGCCTCTGATGACGGCATCCGCAAGATCGCCAACGCGCGTCGCGCGACGGTTCATCTGGGAGGCCCCTCGATCGAGGCCTACAAACTCTTTTCGGAAGCCGAAATGAGTTTGGCATTGGGGGGCACAAATGTGATACATGCTGCCGTCCTCGCGGGAGACGCGGGGCAAGCGGCTGCGAAGCGCGTGGTGGCGCTCGAACGATTTCGGGGCGGTTTCCCCGATGGCCCGCTAACAGGTGCGGTAGTCGAGGGCGACACCGCTGAGGATACGGAATGACCGATACGAAAGACGACAAGACACTGACGGTGACGCCGAAGAAGACGCTGACGCTCAAGCGCCCAGGGATCGAACAGGGCACCGTGCGTCAGAACTTCAGCCACGGCCGCACCAAGTCGGTGGTCGTCGAAACAAAGAAGCGCAAGTTCTCGTCGCCCGGCGAGCGCGAAGCTGCGCCTGTGATCACGCCATCCGCGCCGAAGCCGACACTGACCGTCGCGCCACCGCCGAATGTCGAACAGCGCCCACGCCCGGCCCCCGTTGATCGTGGCGGCGTCGTGCTGAATTCGCTCTCGCGTGGCGAAATGGATGCGCGCCGTCGTGCGCTCGAGGACGCCAAGGTTCGCGAAGTGGAAGAGCGTGCCCGCGCCGTTGAGGACGCCAAGCGTCGCGCCGAGGAAGAAGAACGCCGGCAGCGCGAGCGCGTGGAATCCGCGCGCCGCCAGGCTGAAGAAGAAGCCCGCTTGCAGGCCGAAGCCGAAGCCCGTCGTCGTGCGGAAGAAGAAGCGCGCCGTCGCCAGCCCGAAGTGGCCGACGATGAGGAAGAAGCGCCTGCGCCGAAGTCGCGCACGCCAACCGCTGCCCCGGCCGCTGCTCCCCGTGCGCCAGGTGTCGGACTTGGCGATATCCGTCGCGCTCCGTTGAAGCCCGAAGTCGCGCCGGCCAAGCCCACCAAGACCAAGGGGGAAGAGGATCGCCGTCGCGGCAAGCTGACGCTGACCTCAGCAACCGCTGACGGCGATGGTCGGTCGCGCTCGCTTTCGTCGATGCGTCGCCGCCAGGAGAAGTTCAAGCGCGCCATGCAGCAGGGCGAGCGCGAAAAGATCTCGCGGGAAGTGGTCCTGCCGGAAACGATCACGGTTCAGGAACTGGCCAGCCGCATGTCCGAGCGCGCCGTGGATCTGATCAAGTATTTCATGAAGCAGGGTCAGATGATGACCCCAGGCAGCGTGCTGGACGCCGACACGGCGGAACTCATCGCGAGCGAATTCGGTCACACCGTTCGCCGTGTGGCGGATTCCGACATCGAGGAAGGCCTGTTCAACATCCGCGACGAAGAAGACACGCAGGAAACCCGGTCGCCCGTGGTCACCATCATGGGCCACGTCGATCACGGCAAGACGTCGCTTCTGGATGCGATCCGCAGTGCAAACGTCGTGAAGGGTGAGGCCGGTGGCATCACCCAGCACATCGGCGCATACCAGGTCGAAAAGAACGGCCAGAAGATCACCTTCCTGGACACACCGGGCCACGAAGCCTTCACGGCCATGCGTGCCCGTGGCGCGCAGGCAACCGACATCGCCATTCTGGTGGTGGCGGCCGACGACAGCGTGATGCCGCAAACCATTGAATCGATCAGCCATGCCAAGGCGGCCGGTGTGCCGATCATCGTGGCGATCAACAAGATCGACAAGCCGTCGGCTGACGCGCAGCGCGTTCGCACCCAGCTTCTGCAGCACGAAGTTTTCGTGGAATCGATGGGCGGTGAAGTGCTCGACGTCGAGGTGTCCGCGAAAACGGGCGCTGGTCTCGACAACCTGCTCGAGGCGATCCTGCTGCAAACCGAAATCCTCGACCTGAAGGCCAATCCGAACCGGACGGCCGAAGGCGTGGTGATCGAAGCCCAGCTCGACAAGGGCCGCGGCCCGGTGGCGACGATCCTGGTGCAAACCGGAACGCTGAAAACGGGCGACATCCTTGTTGCCGGCAACGTCTACGGCAAAGTGCGCGCTTTGGTGAACGACCAGGGCAAGACCGTGCAGCTGGCGCCGCCTTCCATGCCAGTCGAGGTGCTGGGTCTTTCCGGCACGCCGTCGGCGGGTGACCGCTTCGCCGTTGTCGAGACCGAGGCCCGGGCGCGCGAGATCTCCGAGTACCGCCAGCGTGTTGCACGCGACAAGGCGGTTGCGCGGCAGTCCGGCCAGCGTGGTTCGCTCGAGCAGATGATGTCGCAGCTGCAGAACACCGGCCTGAAGGAGTTCCCGCTGGTCATCAAGGCCGACGTTCAGGGCTCGGCCGAAGCCATCGTGGCGGCGCTGGAAAAGCTCGGCACGGACGAAGTGCGCGCGCGCATCGTTCATGTGGGTGCCGGTGCTATCACCGAAAGCGACGTGTCGCTGGCCGAAACATCGAATGCCGTGATCATCGGCTTCAACGTGCGTGCCAACAAGCAGGCGCGTACGGCCGCCGACCAGGAAGGCATTGAGGTTCGCTACTACAACATCATCTACAACCTCGTGGATGACGTGAAGCAGGCGATGTCAGGTCTCCTGTCGCCGGAGCGTCGCGAAACCTTCATTGGCAATGCCGAGATCCTCGAAGTCTTCAACATCACGAAGACCGGCAAGGTCGCGGGTTGCCGTGTCACCGAAGGCAAGGTGGAGCGTGGCGCAGGCGTTCGCCTGATCCGCGACAACGTCGTGATCCACGAAGGCACGCTGAAGACCCTGAAGCGCTTTAAGGACGAAGTCGGCGAAGTGCCGGTCGGCCAGGAATGCGGCATGGCCTTCCAGAACTACGAGGACATTCGCCAGGGCGACGTCATCGAGTGCTTCCGCGTCGAAATGGTAACGCGTTCGCTTTGATCGACCGACATCCTCGCCATCCTCGGGCGAGCGCCCGGGGAGGGCCGCGATGGACAACTCTGCAGGCCATGCGACCCGGCGGCTGAGCTACAGGCTCAGCCGCGATGATCTCGTGGCTTGCGAGTTCCAAACGGCGAAGCTGGATTTCCCGCTCAAGGCGGGCTTGACGCTCATGATCGGGGCCGTCGGTTTAATCATCGCAAGCCTGCCGCCCACCATGGACCTGACGCTCTGGTGGATCACCACCATCGGCCTGTTGCTGCTGGCCTTGATGGCGGGGATCATGATCCCGACGTGGCGGGTGCGCAGGCGTGCCGATCGGGTCGTGGCGCCGGAGGGTGAAACGATCCTGGAAGTCCACGAGACCCATCTGGTGGAAACGAGCGGCGACATCCGCCGCGAGATTCCCCTGACGAGCATCTCGGATGTTCTGTTCGGGCCGCAGCATGTTTTTCTGCAGCGCAAGCGCGAAACCATCATCGTTCCGATCGGCGCCTTTGCCGACCTGGACGAAATGAATGTGTGGGGCCTGCAGATGGTGGATGCTGTGGCAAAGGCCAGACGTCGGTTACCGCAAGAACTTGATCCGCGCTGACGGCGCGCTTTTCTTCACTTGGAGTTTCGTAGAACCATGGCCGCAAGCGGTTCCAAAGGACCTTCCCAGCGACAGTTGCGCGTCGGCGAACAAGTTCGCCACGCCATTTCCGACGTGTTGCAGCGGGGGGAAATACGCGACGACGTGGTGGAAACGACGGTGATCTCGGTCTCTGAAGTGCGCATGTCGCCGGACCTGAAGATCGCTACCGCCTTTGTGTCGCCGCTGGGCGCCAAGGACGATGAGGCGGTGATCGCCGCGCTTAACCACAACGCCAAGTTCGTGCGCGGCCGCATCAGCCATGCGCTCCGCCAGATGAAATACATGCCGGAGGTCCGCTTTCGGCTGGACACCAGCTTCGACAACTACGCCAAGATCGACGCCCTTCTGCGCTCGCCGGAAGTGGCGCGCGACCTCGATGAGGATGGCGACGAGGATCAGAACTGATGGGTCGTCGCGGTAAAAAGAAGGGCCGGCCGGTTTCTGGTTGGGTCGTGCTCGACAAGCCGGTCGGCATGGGCTCCACGGAAGCGGTGGCCAAGGTGAAGTGGCTGTTCAACGCCGACAAGGCGGGGCACGCCGGAACACTTGATCCTCTCGCGTCCGGGATGCTGCCAATCGCGCTGGGCGAGGCCACCAAGACTGTGCCTTATGTCATGGATGGCACCAAGATCTACCGGTTTACGGTGGCTTGGGGCGAGGAACGCAACACAGACGATCTGGAAGGCGTGCCGACGCAAACATCGGATCAGCGTCCCACCCGGGATCAGGTCGAAGCGCTTCTGCCGAATTATCTTGGGGTGATCAGCCAGGTTCCGCCGGCCTTCTCGGCGATCAAGATTGCCGGCGAGCGCGCTTATGATCTCGCCCGCGGCGGCGAAGCGATCGAGATACCAGCGCGCGAAGTCGAGATCGACCGGCTGGAAATCGTCAGCCACAGCAACGGAGCAACCGAGCTCGAGGTGGAGTGCGGCAAGGGCACCTATGTGCGCTCCCTCGCTCGCGATCTTGGCCGCGACCTGGGCTGCTTCGGGCACATTGCCACTTTGAGGCGTTTGATCGTGGATCCCTTCACCCAAGACGATTTCGTCACGGTGGAAGAACTGCAGGAAGCGCGGCCCGCAATCGGCGATGAAGAAACCGCACCGGATTTTTCCGCGCTTGACGACTACCTCGTCGAAACGGCGGCAGCGCTGGACTGCCTGCCACAGGTGGCGCTAACCGACGATGCGGCGGCGCGGGTCCGGCTCGGCAATCCTGTGATTGTTCGAGGCCGCGACGCGCCCGTGGAAGCCGACGAGGCTTGTGCCACCGCGCGGGGAAAGCTCGTGGCGATCGGCAGCGTCGAAGCCGGACAATTCAAGCCAAAACGGGTGTTTACCGCCTGAGACCAATGCTGGACGGCCTCTCCCTCACGCCTAGATTATGGTGCTTGCGGGATGGGAACGGCGTGCATGCATATCGGCAAGAAGCGGCAGAAAAGGCGGTCGCCGGTCGGCGCGCCGCCGGGAACCCTGATTGCCGATCCGACCGCGATTGAGCCCGCCCTTTCCGTGACCGTGATTGCCCCTGACGGGTACAAGGCCGTGTCGCGCGTGAGCCTCGCCGAGGTGAAGGCACTAAAAGGCGAGTGGCCGCTGATCTGGGTTGATTGCGTGGGCCTGGCGGATGTGGCGCTGATCTCCGAACTGGGGAAGATCTTCGATCTTCATCCCCTGGCGCTGGAAGATACCGTCAATACCGGGCAGCGGCCGAAAACCGACTTCTACGACGAGCATGCCTTTGTTGTGCTCCACGCCACCGACGATCAACCCTCAAACCGCTTCGAGCAGATCTCGGTTTTTTTCGGCGAAAGCTTCGTGGTGACTTTCCAGGAGCGCTCCGGCGATCCGTTCGATCCCGTGCGCAAGCGTCTGGAAACCGAAGGGCCGAACCGCCTCAGAACGCGGAAAGGCGATTATCTGGCTTATGCGCTGATGGACACAATCATCGACAGCTACTTCCCTTCCCTTGAAGCGGCGGGAACCGCGGTCGAGGCGCTTGAAGAGGACGTCTTTGGGAACTGGGACAAACAACAGATGTCGCAGCTTCACCAACTGCGGCGCGATACTACCACGATGAAGCGGTGGCTTTCTCCCTTGCGCGATGCCGTGGCCGGTTTGACCCGTTCGGACGCGCGCTACGTGACGGCGGAAACCAAGCTTTACCTGAATGACACGCTGGACCATGTCACCACGCAACTGAGCCTCGCGGAAACCTATCGCGACACGGTGACGAACTTGATCGAGATGCACATGTCGATTGCCCAGGCACGCACGAATGACGTGATCAACCTCCTGACCATCGTGTCCACGATCTTCATCCCTCTGACCTTCCTGGCCGGCATCTGGGGTATGAACTTCGATCCCGAGGTGTCGCCCTGGAACATGCCGGAACTGCAATGGTATTATGGCTATCCCTTTGCTTTGGGGGTGATGGGCTTGGTTGCGATCCTGCTCGTCGCCTACTTTCGTTGGCGTCGCTGGCTTTAGGCGCTATAGACGGGGTATGACTGCAATACCGGTTCAGGCGCCTGGCCTGCTGCCGTCGTTCCGAGGGGAAGAGCGGGTTCTTGGCGGAAAACACCGGGCTTCCTGATGGGGTTCCCGCGGAAAGCCGCGGCAGGCTGACGCTTGCCGGCGTGCATCCGCGAAGAACCATTTCGGCGCTGCTCGTGCTGCTTGTGGCCATCGCCATCGCACCGATCCTCGCCTTCAGCATCGTTCTGCTGCAAAGCAACGCCCGCGCGCAGATGGAAGTCGTGGATACGCTGGCGGAAGCGGCAACCAATTCGATCGCCGAGTCGGTAGAGCGCGAAATCACGGGCATGATCACCACGCTGCGGGTGATTTCCACCGCACCTTCGCTGCGCGAAGGGCGCATCCGCGAACTCTACGATTGGGCGCGCTCTTCGCTTGCGGGAAGTGGCGGCCACCTGATTCTTGTGGATCCCGATTTCAACCAGATCTTCAACACGCGCGTGCCGATCGGGCAGGCGTTGGGTCAGACGTCCAACCCGGCCGCTGTGCAACACGCAGTCGACAGCCGACAGCCTGTGATCTCCGACATCTTTTTCGGGCGCACCGCGCAAACTTGGGTCTTCAACGTGGTGATGCCCGTGCCGGAGGAGGGGCGGGTGCCGGCGTTGATTCTGACGCAGAACGCCGAGAACCTGCAGCGCCTCCTGCAGCAGGGCAGGAGCGGCAACGGCTGGAGCACGGCCTTGCTTGATCGCGGAGGAAAGGTGCTCGCCTCCACCAGCGGAAGCACGGAAATCGCGCAGCCCTTCTTTCTTGATCTCGACCTCCAAAGCCACACCGATCCAGAGCACTTTTGGAAAACCGTCGGCGAGCGCGACTACGAGGTCGTGATTAGTCCTTCCCCGTCTTCGGGATGGTGGGTCGTGTCCTGGATCTCGAGCCAGGATGCATCGCGATCAACAAGGCGCGCGTTGCTGCTTCTCCTGGTCGGCGGCGGGATCGTGATTGCGGTGGTGATGCTGGCGGCTCTCTACCTCGCGCGCCAGATAGCGCGTTCGGTGCGGGGCCTTGCACTGGATGCCAAACGCCTGGGAACCGGCGAGCTCGTAGAGATGCGCACCTATCCAGTGGCGGAAGTCAACGTCGTGGCGCAGGCTTTGGCAGACGCGTCACGGGAGCGGCAATCGGCGGAAAACGAGATCCGTTTCCTGATGCGGGAGGTTGCGCACCGCTCGAAGAACCAGCTGACGGTGGTGTCTTCCATCGCCAAGCAGTCGGCGCGCAACGCGACGTCCTTTCCTGACTTCCAGGAGAGTTTCCAAAAGCGCATCCAGGGCCTCGCCCGATCTACCGACCTCCTGATTGCTGGTGGCGTCGGCGGCGTGGAACTGCGCGATCTCGTTTGCGCGCAACTCGAGCCGTTTCGCCCCGACAGCGCGAGCCGCTTGTCCATCACGGGTCCGGTGTTCCGCCTGGGGCACCACACGGCCCAGACGCTCGGCATGGCTTTCCATGAGCTGGCAACGAATGCCGCAAAATATGGCGCTTTCGCTGGTGGGAGCGGCCGGATTGATGTCAACTGGACGCTTTCGGCGGAACAGCTCACCTTGCGCTGGCGCGAAACGGTTGCCGGATTGGAAAAGCCTGCCGAACGACGCGGGTTCGGGACGGAGGTGATCGAGCGCATGGTTGGGCGCGCACTTGACGCGGAAATCACCCGCACCATGCATGAGGACGGTTTGGAATGGGTGTTCGTGATCCCGCTCGCCCGGCTGGAACAGGACGCACCAGCGGAGTCCGGCGCGGAGCGCGCCTAACAAAAGGCTGGTAAAACACCGGCACTTCCCTTATATGCGCGCCAGCTTTCGGCAATTGGCCGCAGGCTTTCAAGGCCTCCGCTGGACGACATCCCGGCCGCAGGCGTCCCCTTCCTCCCTTTAGAAAGGAACATCCGATGTCGATCACTGCCGAGCGCAAACAGGAATTGCTGCAGGAATACGCGACCGCCAAGGGCGACACCGGGTCTCCGGAAGTCCAGGTGGCGATCCTTTCCGAGCGGATCCGCAACCTGACCGAGCACTTCAAGGACCACAAGAAGGACAACCACTCCCGTCGTGGCCTCCTGAAGCTCGTGTCGCAGCGCCGCCGTCTCCTTGACTATCTTAATGGCAAGGACAGCGGGCGCTATCAGACGCTGATCGAAAAGCTCGGCCTGCGTCGTTGATCGTCTCGCGCAGCCCCATGGCGCTGCATTCGTGACGGCTTAATCTGGTCAGCCGGCGATCCCCAGCGGGTCGCCGGCCGATCGCGTAAGGATCGATGGTCGATCCTGAGGTTCCCTAGGGCAGATCGCCGGAAGGAACCCTCCTGAACCGGTCATGGGGCAGGATTGCAGGTGGCTCTCAACCGAGCTTCCCGTTGTCTTGCCCGTGGCGGGTTCGCCCGTAGGAGCCGGATAGGGTTTCGCGCCGACAGATGCGCGAACGGCCGGCACAAAGAGGACGAGATATGTTCAAGCACCACAAAGTTGAAATCGAATGGGGTGGGCGTCCGCTGACCCTCGAAACCGGCAAGATCGCGCGTCAGGCTGACGGCGCGGTTCTCGCTACCTATGGCGAAACGGTCGTTCTGGCGACCGTCGTGTCGGCAAAGGCGCCGAAGCCGGGTCAGGACTTCTTTCCGCTGACCGTCAACTATCAGGAAAAGACATTTGCCGCCGGCAAGATCCCGGGCGGCTACTTCAAGCGTGAAGGCCGTCCGTCCGAAAACGAGACGCTGGTCTCGCGCCTGATCGACCGGCCGATTCGCCCCCTTTTCGCGGAAGGCTACAAGAACGACACGCAGGTGATCGTCACCGTTCTCCAGCATGACCTCGAGAACAATCCAGACATCCTGTCGATGGTTGCGGCTTCTGCTGCGCTGACCATCTCGGGCGTGCCTTTCATGGGCCCGATCGGCGGCGCACGCGTTGGCTACGTCAACGGCGAATACATCTTGAACCCGCATCTGGACGAGATGCCGGAATCCAAGCTCGACCTCGTTGTGGCCGGCACCGCCGACGCCGTTCTGATGGTGGAATCGGAAGCCCAGGAACTGCCGGAAGACGTCATGCTCGGCGCTGTGGTGTTTGGCCAGAAGGGCTTCAAGCCGGTTCTGGACGCCATCATCAAGCTCGCCGAAGTGGCTGCCAACGAGCCGCGCGAGCACTCCGTTGCCGATCACTCCGCACTCGAAGCCAAGATCCTCGAAATTGCCGAGCAGGATCTCCGCGCGGCCTACAAGATCATCGACAAGCAGGACCGCTACACCGCCGTTGATGCTGCCAAGGCGAAGGTAAAGGCTGCTCTCCTGCCGGAAGATGGCGAGGGCGAGTATTCTGCCGAAGACGTTGGCGCGGTGTTCAAGGAACTCCAGGCCAAGATCGTTCGCTGGAACATCCTCGACACCGGCAGCCGCATCGATGGCCGCGACCTCAAGACGGTTCGCGCCATTGTTTCGGAAGTCGGTGTTCTGCCGCGCACGCACGGTTCGGCGCTGTTCACGCGTGGTGAAACCCAGGCGCTGGTTGTTGCCACGCTCGGCACCGGCGAAGACGAGCAGTATGTCGACAGCCTGACGGGCATGTACAAGGAGCGGTTCCTCCTTCACTACAACTTCCCGCCCTATTCGGTTGGCGAAACCGGCCGCATGGGTTCGCCCGGCCGCCGCGAAATCGGCCACGGCAAGCTCGCCTGGCGCGCCATCCGTCCGATGCTGCCGACTGCCGAACAGTTCCCTTACACGCTGCGGGCGGTGTCCGAGATTACCGAATCGAACGGCTCGTCGTCCATGGCAACCGTTTGCGGCACCTCGCTGGCCCTCATGGATGCAGGCGTTCCGCTGCAGCGTCCGGTGGCCGGCATCGCCATGGGCCTGATCAAGGAAGGCGATCGCTTCGCAGTTCTGTCGGACATCCTGGGTGACGAAGATCACCTCGGCGACATGGACTTCAAGGTCGCGGGCACGGAAAACGGCATCACCTCGCTGCAGATGGACATCAAGATCGATGGCATCACCGAGGAGATCATGCAGGTGGCACTTGGCCAGGCCAAGGATGGCCGTATCCACATCCTCGGCGAGATGGCAAAGGCGCTGACGGAAGGCCGGTCCGAACTCGGCGAGTTCGCGCCGCGCATTGAAGTCATGCAGATCCCGACGGACAAGATCCGGGATGTCATTGGTTCGGGCGGCAAGGTGATCCGCGAGATCGTCGAAAAGACCGGCGCCAAGATCAACATCGAGGATGACGGCACGGTGAAGATCGCGTCGTCTTCCGCCAAGGAGATCGAGGCGGCCCGCAAGTGGATCCACACCATCGTGGCCGAGCCGGAAGTGGGCGAGATCTACGAAGGCACGGTCGTGAAGACCGCCGACTTCGGCGCTTTCGTGAACTTCTTCGGCCCGCGTGACGGCCTGGTGCACATCTCGCAGCTGTCCGACGAGCGCGTGGCCAAGACCACGGACGTCGTGAAGGAAGGGCAGAAGGTCTACGTCAAGCTGATGGGCTTCGATGAGCGCGGCAAGGTTCGCTTGTCGATGAAGGTCGTGGACCAGTCCACCGGCAAGGAAACGGCCAAGGAAAAGAAGAAGGAAGGCGACGAAGACGCCGCCTGAGCTTTTCCAGTGCTCTGACCCAAGAACAGGCGCGCTTCGCAAGGAGCGCGCCTTTCTCTTACCAAAGATCGACCATGCAAGCCGACCAAACCTGGCGCACCCTATTCCACCCCTTTGAAGCCGGTGACTTGCCCGTCCCGGGGCCGAGCGAGCGTGTGCTTTTCCTTGGCGCGCGGCCAGGCTTTCGACTGCCGGACGGCTTTGGAGCTGAGCTCACCTGCGTGCAAGGGTTTCGGCCGGACTTCCTGATGCTGAAGCGACAGGGAAGGGCTGTTGTCCCGGAGCCGGACGGCGACAACTACGATTTGGTGCTCGTGCAAGGCAGCAAGCATCGAGGTCAAAACGAGGGGTGGATCGCGGAAGCGCTGAGGCGCGCAAAAGCCGGCGGGCTGATCGTGGTGGCTGCTTCCAAAAAGGACGGTGCGGACAGCCTGCGCAAGCGCATGACCAATCAACTGGCCGTTCAGAACCATGCCGCAAAGCACCATGGCACGGTGTTCTGGCTGCAGGCTGGCGGCCAAACAATGCCGCTGCCGGAGCCGGTGCTGGTGGATAACCGCTTTCAGACGCGTCCTGGCATGTTTTCGCACGGGCATGCGGACGCAGGCTCGCAGTTTCTGGCCGAACACCTGCCGGCGGACCTCAAAGGTGATGTGGCTGATTTCTGTGCGGGCTGGGGCTACCTGGCAGCTGCGCTGGAAACCCGCGACCCCATTCGGAGCATCGACCTTTATGAAGCCGACCACGCGGCTCTGGAGGCGGCGAAAGAAGCACTTGCCGGATCCCGCAGGCCGTTCAGCTTCTTTTGGCATGACCTGGCGAGTGAGACGGTGACCCGTCGCTACGACGCGATTGTAATGAACCCGCCGTTCCATGCGTCAAGCCAGAAGGCGGAGCCGGATCTTGGTGCCACCATGATCCGGGCTGCTGCGCTGGCCTTGAAGGGGCACGGCCGGCTTGTTCTCGTGGCGAACCGAGCCCTGCCTTACGAGCGTGCCCTGGCGGGCGTCTTTGCGGCTTCCGGCGAAACGGCGCGCAACGACAGCTTCAAGGTCTTGTGGGGCGCAGGGCCACGAACCCGCTAAGAAGAGCGTCAGGAAACGAGGCGCAGGGCCTTGATCGTGATCTGCTCCGGGAGGGGCTCAGGGCGCCCGAACAGATAGCCTTGTACCACGCGGCAGCCCGCAGCGCGCAGCAGCGTCGCCTGATGTTCGGTTTCCACGCCTTCAGCAATCGTATCAACGCCAAGCGCGCGGGACAGTCCGACGATGGTCGAAATCACGGCGCCGCTGTTTTCGTCGGCTTCGAGACGGCTGACGAAGGACCGGTCGATCTTGAGCTTCTGGAACGAGAAGTCGATGAGATAGCTGAGGTTTGAGTATCCGGTGCCGAAATCGTCGACGGCAACCGTGATGCCCATATCAACCACTTCGCTCATGATGGCCGCAGCGCGCGTCTTGTCCTGCATCATGGCCGTTTCGGTCACTTCGAGTTCAAGACGCTGTGGTGCGAGGCCGCTGTCGTGCAAGGCACTGCGCACAAGGTCAACGAAATCGCGTGCCATGAACTGCACGGGAGAGATGTTGACGGCAACGAAGCAGGTGTCGGGCAGCCGCAAGGCGTCCTGGCAGGCGGTCCGCAACACCCATTCCCCGATCGGCACGATCATGCCGGTCTCTTCCGCGATCGGAATGAACTCCATCGGCGGGATGGTGCCGCGTTCCGGGTGCTGCCAGCGGATCAGGGCTTCGTAGCCGACCACAGCCTTGGTGTTGAGGTCGATCTGCGGCTGGTAATGCAGGTGGAAGTCGCCGCGTTCAAAGGCGATCGACAGCTCGGACTCGATCCACTGCCGGTAATCCGCGACCTGGCCCATATCAGGATGATAGGCAGCCCAGCTTCCCATACCGCCGGTGCGTGCTGAAGCGCAAGGTTCGAGCGGCGCAGCAGGCGGATCGGGTCGACACCGTCCTTTGGAATGGCAACAACGCCAACCGAAATGTTGACCGACTGAAGATGCGTTCCGAGCTGGTACGGCGCCGCCATGGTTTCCACCAGGCCTTCGATCAGGCGGTCAATGTCATCCACTTCCGCGCGGTCGGGCAAAAGGACGCCGAACTCTCCGGCGCCCAGCCGGCCGATCTCCACGCCGGCCGGAAAGTACCCCTTGAGCCGCTTGGCGAAATGCTTGATCAGGCGATCGCCGGTTTGGTAGCCGATGGCATCGTTGATCTGCTTGAAGCGATCGATGTCGATGTCGATCAGGAAGGTCGGTTCGCCGGTTTTCACCGACTGGGCCGCGGCTTCGGCCGTTTTGCCGATCATGGCCGTGCGTGCGTGCATGCCGGTCAGCTTGTCGACCTGCGTTTCCCGGAACACGTAGTTGACGGATTCATCGACGCCGGCAAAGAACGACAGGGCCGCAGCGCCTGCGGCAGCGGCACCGAGAGCGGCGATCACAAACGCCAGTGTCTGAGCCGAAAGCGCAGAAATATTCCCGCCGAGCCCAACATGAAGCGCCCAAAAAGCAAGCACGAAGCTGCCAAGACCGGCCGCAGCAACGGTGATCACGCGGAAAAGCGGCGTCCGGGACGGGTTGAGTTCTGACATGCGGTCATTCCAACGACGCCGCAAGCTAACCCGCAAAAGCCTTATAATGCGTTTCCAACAAGGAACTCTGTTTTAGAGCTCCCTGTAGGAGGGTGCGTGGCCGTCAGTCTGCTTCGCCTACGTTCTTCAGTTCCGCCAAACGCGGCATCAGAACGCTGTTGTAGCCGGCATCCACGTAGTGGATTTCACCGGTGACGCCGTTCGACAGGTCCGACAGGAGATAAAGCGCGGAGCCCCCGATGTCATCGAGCGAAACCGGTCGCCGCAGCGGTGCGTTGCGCTGCTGGAAAGCAAACATCTGGCGCGCATCCGAAATGCCTGCACCGGCAAGCGTGCGCACCGGCCCGGCCGACAAACCGTTGACGCGGATCCCGCGCGGGCCGTAGTCGGACGCGAGGTAACGCACCGAGGCTTCCAAGCCTGCCTTAGCCACGCCCATGACGTTGTAGTTCGGCATGGTGCGCATGGAAGCGCCATAGGTCAGCGTGATCATGGAACCCGCGCCATCCATCATGGTGGCTGCCTTGCGCGCAACCTCCGTGAAGGAGAAGCAGGAGATCACCATGGTGCGGACGAAGTTCGCCTTGCTGGTGTCGGCGTAAAGACCCTTCAGCTCGCTCTTGTCGGAAAACCCGATGGCATGCACGAGGAAGTCGATCTTCGGCCAAGTCGCCGCGATCTCATCGAATGCAGACTCGATGGAAGCAGAATCCTCCACGTCGCAGGGGATGGTCAGCGCGGAGCCGACCTTCTCGGCCAGCGGCTTCACGCGCTTGCCGAGCGCTTCGCCCTGGTAGGTGAAGGCCATCTCGGCGCCGTGCTTGTGCAGTTGCTGCGCAATACCCCAGGCAATCGAATGGTCGTTGGCGACGCCCATGATGACGCCGCGCTTGCCCTGCATCAAACCTTCCATGACCGCCTCTGCGCTCAGCCGGCGTAGCGCTGGAACACCAGCGTCGCGTTGGTGCCGCCAAAGCCGAAGGAGTTCGACAGCACGGTGTCGATGGTGGCGTTGTCGATGCGTTCGCGCACGATCGGCATGCCCTCGAATTCCGGATCAAGCGTCTCGATATGAGCACTCTTGCCGATGAAGCGATCCTGCATCATCAAGATCGAATAGATGGACTCCTGCACGCCCGCGGCCCCGAGGCTGTGGCCCGTCAGCGATTTGGTGGAGGTAATGTGTGGCATCTCCGTGCCGAACACCTCGCGAATGGCGCCCATTTCCTTCGAGTCACCCACCGGCGTCGAAGTGCCATGCGTGTTGATGTAGTCGACCTTGCCGTTCACTGTGGACAGCGCCTGGCGCATGCAACGCACGGCACCTTCGCCGGACGGGGCAACCATGTCATAGCCGTCCGACGTCGCGCCATAGCCCACAAGCTCGCAATAGATCTTGGCGCCGCGCGCCTTGGCGTGCTCGAGCTCTTCCAGAACCAGAACGCCTGCGCCGCCCGCGATCACGAACCCATCGCGGTCCACGTCATAAGCGCGCGAGGCCACCGGCGCGCGGTCGTTGTACTTGGACGACATGGCGCCCATCGCGTCGAACAGGTTCGACATGGTCCAGTCGAGATCCTCGTGGCCGCCGGCGAACATGACGTCCTGCTTGCCCCATTGGATCATTTCCGCGGCGTTGCCGATGCAATGCGCCGAAGTCGAGCAGGCGGACGAGATGGAGTAATTGACACCGTGGATCTTGAACCAGGTGGCCAACGTCGCCGAGGCTGTGGATGACATCGCTTTCGGCACGGCGAACGGCCCGATGCGCTTGGGGCTGGTGTTCTTTTCGGTGATGTCGGCGGCTTCCACGATGGTGCGGGTGGATGGTCCGCCCGAGCCCATGATGATGCCGGTGCGCTCGTTGGTGATATCGCCTTCACCGAGGCCGGAGTCGGCGATCGCCTGCTTCATCGCGATGTGGTTCCACATGCCGCCCTGAGACAGGAAGCGGGCGGCACGGCGGTCCACCTGTGCGGCGGCATCGATCGTCGGCGAGCCCCAAACCTGGCACTTGAAGCCATGCTCGGCAAAGGAGTTCGAAAACGTGATGCCGGACCGGGCATCGCGCAGGGAGGCGGCGACCTCTCCGGCATCGTTTCCGATCGAGGACACGATGCCCAGGCCGCTTACAACGACACGTCTCATGGTTTGCTCCGGTATGTTGGCGCGTCTGGTTGCCGTTAAACGGCGGTTCCGACCGCTTCCTGCTTCGACAAACCGACTTTCAGGTCGGTTGCCTTGTAGATGGGCTCGCCATCGGCTTTCAGCCAGCCATCGGCAATGCCAAGCACAAGGCGGCCGCGCATGACGCGCTTGAAGTCGACGCCGTATTCGACCTTCTTGACCGACGGCGTGACCATGCCCTTGAACTTCACTTCACCGGTGGAAAGCGCCATGCCCTTGCCGGGTTCGCCCAGCCAGCCGAGATAAAAGCCGGTCAGCTGCCACATGGCATCGAGGCCTAGACAGCCGGGCATGATCGGATTTCCCGGGAAGTGGCAGGGAAAGAACCAAAGGTCGGGGTGGATCGCGAACTCAGCCCGGATGTATCCCTTGTCGAACTCGCCGCCTGTTTCGCTGATGTCGGTGATGCGGTCGAACATCAGCATGGGGGGAGCGGGCAGTTGCGCATTACCCGGCCCGAACAGTTCGCCGCGGGCGCAGGCCAGCAGATCCTCGTAATCGAAGCTCGTTTTGCGGTCGGCCATGCTGCTTGCTTCTCCCTCCGGATGTCCGCAGCGGACAGGCCGGTTTTGATCCTGTTCTTGTTTCGCACCGTTGAACGGCGCAGATTCTCGCGATTAGCCCGCCTGAGAGGGCGGGTCAACGTGCCGCTCTTGATCGGTTTGTCGCTTCAGAATATATGCAAAGCAGCGCCAGATGGCCACATCACGGCCGAACTGCGTTTGGAGAACGATGAGCGAGACGGCAGAAACAGCAGTGTGTCTGGAAGCGGTGGAACGGCGCGTTCGCGATGCCGGCCTGCGTCCGACGCGCCAGCGCGTTGCGCTTGCACACCTGATTTTCGCCAAGGGTGATCGTCATCTGTCGGCCGAAGAGCTGCACGAGGAAGCATGCCTTGCCGGGGTGCCGGTGTCGCTTGCAACCGTTTACAACGCGCTCCACCAGTTCACGGAATCTGGGATGTTGCGGATCCTGGCTGTGGAGGGTGCGAAAACCTATTTCGACACCAACACCTCCGACCACCACCATTTCTACGTCGAAGGCGAAAACCGCGTGGTGGATATCTGCGACGGTCCCGTTCAGTTCGTGAAACTGCCACAGCCTCCCGAAGGCATGGAAATCGCCAACATCGACGTGGTGATCCGCTTGCGGCCGAAGCGCGGCTGAGGCCCTCCGAAGTGGACCGAGGCGCCGCCTCAGTCCTTGACGGTTTCGCCGGGATACGCGCCCCACAAAAGCGCCTGACTGACCCAGCCTTCATGGCCTGCGAAATTGACCTCGCACCACTCGCCATTGCAGGTCTTGATCGTTCCGATCACGCCAGGCTCGACCTGTGCCACAACGCGGGCTTCCCTGGACGGTTCGCCGAGAACTGAAATCAACGTTTCCTTGCCGCGCTGCCAGGGCGTGACGATCCCGGTGCGTCGACCCGATAGGAGCGACTGGTTGATCCACCCTTCCGCGCCGTCGGCATCCCGCACGCGCCGCCAGTTGTCGAATTCCTGGATGATCTCCATCGGCATGCCAGCCTTCAGGTACATCCAATCAACCGGATAGTTGAGGCCTGGCCCGATGCGGGAGTTGACGCGTCCGGATTTCAGGCTGACGAAACGGGGCAGCGGCAGACCTGTACCGCGTGGCGTTGTTTGCTCGAGGGCCGATGTGGTTTGCGCACTCGCAGGACCCTCCGGCGCAAGCAGCGCGAAGGCCAGGAAAGCGGCTGCAGCGGAACAACGCAGAAGGCGGCCTTTCATGGTGTCTTTTCCCGATCGTGGTGGCGGACAGCCCGCCTTTTCCCTTTGTCTTCCGCAAAGGCGCTTGGTAGGACCTGTCAGGTGCGGAGACAGTTCGAAGTCTCCCAAATCTTGGTTAAAGAGGTCTCAACAGACCCGCGCGGGGAGTGCGCAGCACCATGGTGAACCGCAAGCGACCGCTCGTGGTCTTGTCGCGCAAATTGCCGGATCCGGTGGAAACCCGGATGCGCGAACTGTTCGACGCGCGGTTGAACGAAGACGACCACATCATGACGCAGCCGGAACTGGTGGCGGCTGTGCGTGAAGCGCAGGTTCTGGTGCCAACAGTTGCCGATCGCATCGATGCCGCGGTCATTGCGCAGGCCGGTCCAGAGTTGAAGCTGATCGCCAACTACGGCAATGGCGTCGACAATGTCGATGTCGCCGCAGCGGCTGCCAAGGGCATCACCGTCACGAACACGCCCAACGTCCTCAACCAGGATACCGCCGACATGACCATGGCGCTGATCCTGTCCGTCCCCCGGCGCCTGGCCGAGGGTGCGGAAATCCTGCAAACGCAGGGTAAATGGGCTGGCTGGTCGCCGACCTGGATGCTCGGCCGCCGCATTTCCGGCAAGCGCCTGGGCATCGTCGGCATGGGTCGCATCGGAACGGCCGTGGCCAGGCGCGCCAAGGCGTTTGGCCTGTCCATCCACTATCACAACCGCAAGCGCGTTTCGGCCGCAGTGGAAGATGATCTGGAGGCAACCTACTGGGAAAGCCTCGACCAAATGCTGGCGCGCATGGACTTCATTTCGGTGAACTGTCCCTCGACGCCGGCGACTTTCCATCTGCTTTCGGCGCGACGCCTGGCTCTGATGCAGCCTTCCGCTTATCTCGTGAATACGGCGCGCGGCGATATCGTCGATGAAGCGGCGCTGATTGCGATGATTCAGGAGGGCAGACTGGCGGGCGCGGGGCTCGACGTCTTTGAACAGGAGCCGGTGGTGAACCCCAAGCTGGTGAAGCTCGCCAGGCAGGGGAAGGTGGTGCTTTTGCCGCATATGGCCTCCGCCACCATCGAAAGCCGCATCGACATGGGCGAGAAGGTGATCATCAACATCCGCACCTTCTTTGACGGCCATCGTCCGCCGGACCGCGTTCTGCCGAACCGGATCTAGCGTGCGCTGATCCGGCCGTCCGCGGCTACCGTGACGATCCGGCTGGCGAAAGCCGGTTGCTCTGCGGCCGCCATCTGCACCGCGACGGGCGTGGGCCAGCCCATCTCCCGGGCAACAAGCAGGCCGAGCAGCAGGATTGCATCCGGAGCATCCAGAACAACGGCTGCCGGCGCATGCCCCGCATGCACCAGTTCCAGAAGCACGGCGGATGCTGACGACGATCCGATCGTGCCCGGCAGGAAGATCACCTTGCCAGAGATGCATTCGCCGCATTGGGGATGGCGCACATCGCTGACACGACCAGTCGCCGGATCAATGCCGCCCCAGAAGCTGATCGGCGCCTCAAACACCAGTGCCGGGCCGCAACCAGCCTGGCCGGGCACCAGCACCTTGGCCTGACTGCTCATGCTGGCAGGCTCCCGTAAACGGGGCGGCCCACAACGGCACTCTCGATGCAATCGGCAAGCGCTGCGTAAAGCACGGAATAGCCGGTGTTGCCGGGCGCGTAATGCGCGAACTTGCCGGAATTGGTCATGAGGACACCGGAAGGCAGCGTGTCCATGATCGGCGTGACCACCACGCACGTATCCACCACGAGGGTGATACCGGCGCTTTGCAGGTCCTGATGGAGGCCGAGCCGCTCAAGCTCCGCCACCACATGGCGGCCGGTGCAGGCGTAGAAGGGAACGCGCACCTTTCGTCCGTCGAGCAGCCGCAGAAGCGATCGGCATTCGTCCAGCGAAAGATGCGGACTGCCGATGGCCACAGCGTCCAGTTGGTCGCCGGCTTGTGCGGTGGATAAGGCCGCCTGCGCGGATCGTATCAACGCCGTATCAACCGTGACGGACTCGACGGGACCATCAGCGAGCACGGAGGAAAGATTTGGTGCTTCCGGCGTTACGCCGACGATGTGGAACAGGCCCACTGCCCCGGAAGAGGCTGCGGCGGCGCCGAACGCCTTCAGTGCATCCTCGCCGGGATGGGCGGCGATCCCCATCACCACGCCAACAGCGTCTCCAACCGTTCGGCCGTAAAGCGATCCGAGAATCGGCCACGCCACATCTGATTCGAGGAAACGGCGCGGCAGCGCCGAAACGTCGAACACAAGGGTGGCGCGGCGGTTTTCCGGCCGGTGCAGCCCTGTGTCGGGTGCGCGGCCGGTGACGGCGCAGGCGATGTCGAGAAAGTCGCCGTAGCGGTTGGTCCGCGCGCCCAGCACGGAGTTGCAGAACACAACGGCGTTGGACTCGCCCCAGGCCACATCGGTGCCGAAGGTGGGGCGGTGGCCCGCCTGGTAGGGCGCGCAGGTCCAACTCGGCTCGCAGCCAAGCGCACGATACGCTCGCATCATCCGCCGCGCCATCTCCCGCGGGTGGTCCGCAAGCCTGACGCGGCAGGATCCGGTAAGGTCGAGCGCGCCGACATTGAGCGTGGCGCGCACACTCGCTTTGGCGCCACCGTTCACCAGCCGCTCGGCAAACAAGGTGCCGGAATCGCCATGATAAAGCGCGCCGTCGATGTGGGCAGAGGCAATGGGAAGGAGCCGTGGGGCGCCGAGGAGGCGGGCGCTTTCGGCCACGAGGCGCATGGCCACCGCGGCACCATCCGTGCCGGAAGCGACAGCCTGCTCCTCGGCCGTGAGCATCAGGCTCATAGCTGCTTCCGGAAGGTGATGGAGGTTGGGCGATCATAGCCCGGATGGCTGGTACGCTCGGTCTCCTTGAAGCCGAAGCGGCTGAAGATCGCGTGGTTCTTCGTCAGTTCAACGCGCGCTTGCAGCTCGATGGCTTCGCGGCCCAGCGCCTTTGCGTGATCGATGGCCTTCGTGATGAGGGCGCCACCCACGCCTTGCCCGTGCAAGGCAGGATCGACGGCAAGCCGGCCGAGGTAAAGGTGATCGCCCTGATCGTGGAGAAACACGCATCCGATTAAGCGGCCGCCCTGTTCAGCGACGAAGACGGTCTCGCGCGCGGCCTTCTGCTGCAAGTCCTGCGGCGTGACGTCAAGGGTGGAGGACGGGGGATCGATCACGCCATCCATGGGCGCATAAGCGCGACGGATCAGGGCAAGGAGATCGCCCCAGGCACCGAACGTTGCGGGAAGTTGCGCCACCTGAAATGCCGGTTTGCGACGCTTGTAGGTGATCGTGTCGAAGCGGGCGGCGAGCGCATCGTAAAGCAGAAGCCGGCCCACTAAAGGCTCCCCGATCCCGGTGATCAGCTTGATCGCCTCCATGGCCTGCAGCGTGCCGATCACGCCGGCCAAGGCACCGATAACGCCAGCCTGCGCGCAGGACGGCACCAGTCCTTCCGGTGGCGGTTCGGGGAACAGGTCGCGATAGGAAGGCAGGAGCTGCCCGTTCGGTCCTTCGGCGTAAGGCATCAGCACCGTCAGGGACCCGTCGAACCGTCCGATCGCCGCGTGCACCAGGGGTTTGCGGGTCGCAGCGCAGGCATCAGCCACGAGGTAACGCGTCTCGAAATTATCGGAGCCGTCCACCACAAGATCGTAAGCGCCAACAAGCGCTTCCGCATTGGCGGCACCCAGCCGCACCGGATGAAGTTCCACGACGACATGGAGGTTGACGGCCTGCACGGCTCGCGCGGCGCTAACGGTCTTGGCCTCGCCCACGGCGGCCGTGGTGTGGATCACCTGCCGCTGCAGATTGGAAAGCGACACGGTGTCGTCGTCGAGAATGCCCAGCGTGCCCACGCCGGCTGCGGCCAGGTAGGCGAGCACCGGGGCACCAAGGCCGCCCGCACCCACCACAAGAACCCGTGCGCGCTTCAGCTTTTGTTGCCCGGCCCCACCGACCTCCGGCAACACGATGTGGCGCGCATATCGGGCGAGTTCGTCGGGGGAAAGGGGAGGGGAAACAGCACTCATGGGGAAAGCATAGGCGTCCGCCCCGCGCCTGTCAGCAACTCAGCCCGCCTGAACTGCGGCATCCGAAACATGGAGGAATTGGGCTCGGCCTTCCAGGCTGGCAAACAGCGCCCGCTCGGTGCCGGTCATGAAGGTTTGGCAGCCGATCTCCTCGAGAATGGAAAACAGCGCGGCCCGCCGTCCTTCGTCGAGATGGGCGGCGATCTCGTCGAGGAGCAGGATTGGCACGAGCCCTGTGATGGCCGAGGTGAGCCGGGCATGCGACAGGATCAGGCCAATCAGAAGCGCCTTCTGCTCGCCGGTAGAGCAAAGGGCTGCCGGCATGTCCTTTTCGCGGTAATGAACAAGGAAATCGGCGCGATGCGGGCCATCCAGCGTGCGGCCCGACACGCGATCGCGGAAGCGGTTGTCGCGCAAGGCGGCGCGGAAGCTTTCCTCGATGTCCACTGCCGGCCGCGTGGCGACCTGGTCTTCCACAAAGCCGGACAGTGCGATGCCGGCGCGGGGAAACGCGGCACCATCCGGCATGCCGTCGATGAGGCTGGTGAGCAGACGCACGAGCTCGACGCGGGCGACGGCAATCGCGGTGCCGGTTTCGGCCATCTGCATCTCGATAGCATCGAGCCAGGCCGTGTCACGGCTCTCTTCCGCAAGCAGGCGATTGCGACCGCGCATGGCCTTCTCGTAGTCGAGTGCGCGACGTCCATGCTGCGGATCGATCGCCAGCACCAGCCGGTCGACAAAGCGCCGTCGGTCTGCCGCTGGGCCGGTAAACAGCGTATCCATGGCCGGTGTCAGCCAGATCACCCGCAGCCATTCCAGAAGATCATCGGCTCCTTTCGCCGGCGCGCCGTTGATGCGCACGCGACGGCCGCCATCGGCTGCCTCCTGAATGCCGGCCGCGCCCGTTCCGGTGCCAATCGCGGCATCACCGGCCGCGCCGGAAACTTCAGCGAAGATCGAAAAGCCATCCTCGGACCCGGCGCGCGCAATGTCGCCGTAGCTCGCGCGGCGTAGGCCACGGCCGGGTGATAGGAAAGAAAGCGCTTCAAGAAGGTTGGTCTTGCCGGCCCCGTTGGCGCCAAAGAACACCACGGCGCCGGGCTGGAAGCGAACCGACAGCTGCGCGTAGTTGCGGAAGTTCGCGAGCTGGAACTTCTGAATGAAGCTGGGTTCGGCCAAGACGACGGATGCTGAAGCGCGTTCTAGACGCGCATCGGCATGAGGACATAAAGCGTGTTGTCATCCGCCATGTCGTTGATCAAGGTCGGCGAACCCGCATCGGCCAGCATGAAACGCGCATCGCCGCCTGATAGCTGCCCCGCGACGTCGAGGAGGTAGCGGGCGTTGAAGCCGATCTCGATCGGATCCGAATCGTAGTCCGCTGCCAGTTCCTCGGTCGCGCTGCCCGAATCGGGATTGTTGACGGCAAGCACCACCTGACCGCTGGCGATCGAAAGCTTCACCGCCCGGCCACGCTCCGAGGAAATGGTGGAAACGCGATCCACGGCGGAGGCGAAGCTTTGCCGGTCTATGATGAGCCTGCGGTCGTTGCCGGTGGGGATCACGCGCTGATAGTCCGGGAAAGTGCCGTCGATCAGCTTGGAGGTGAGAACCACCGGTCCGATCGTGAAGCGGATCTTTGTGTCCGAGAGTTCCACGGTGACGGTTGTTTCCGGGTTGTCGAGGAGCTTCTGCAACTCGCTGACCGTTTTGCGCGGCACGATGATCCCAGGCATTCCCTCCGAACCCGAAGGGGCAGCCGTTTCCGATCGCGCCAGGCGATGGCCATCGGTTGCAACCGCGCGCAGCTTCAGGTCCGCCCCGTCGCCATGCGTGTGCAGGAAAATGCCGTTGAGATAATAGCGCGTTTCTTCCGTGGAGATCGCGAACTGGGTTTTGTCGATCAAACCCTTCAGGTTGGGCGCCGGAATCTGGAAGATATGGGTGAAGGTGCCGGCGGTGAGTTGCGGGAAATCGGACTGCGGCAGGCACTGGAGCCGAAAGCTGGAGCGCCCGGCCATCACCGTCATGGCGTTGCCGTCCTCGTCGAGCTTCAGCATCACCTCCGAGCCGTCGGGCAGCTTGCGCACGATGTCGTAAAGAAGATGCGCCGGAACGGTGGTGGAGCCGGCGCGCTCCACCATGGCAGCAATGGTTTCGGTGACTTCGAGGTCGAGGTCGGTCGCCTTCAAGGACAAATCCGCGCCGTCGGCTGCCAAAAGCACGTTGGACAGGATCGGAATGGTGTTGCGGCGTTCCACCACGCGGTGGACGTGGTTGAGCGACTTGAGAAGGTTCGAGCGTTCCAGAACTACGCGCATGACACTGTCCCGACAGAAAAGAAACGGGACAGGGTGCACGGAGAAGGGTCCGCTTGTCCCGCCGACCAAGGAGGAACCTGGGTCGGAATCGCGGCAGACTGACAACAATTCCGCCGCGAAAGCAAGTTTTTCGGCCTGTGTGAACAGGCCCGATCAACAGGGCTGATCGCGCCGTTATTGCGCCTCGTTGATGAGGCGGCGCAGGAACTCGATTTCCTGGGCAAGCTTGGTGTCGGACGTCGACAAATCCTCGATCTTGCGCACGGCATGAAGAACCGTGGTGTGGTCGCGCCCGCCGAAGCGACGGCCGATCTCGGGAAGGGAGCGGGGCGTCAGTACCTTGGACAGATACATCGCAACCTGGCGCGGCTTGACGATCGTGCGGGTACGACGGTTCGACAGGAGTTCCGTTTTCGACACGTTATAGTGCCGCGCAACAATGCGCTGGATCTCCTCGATGCGCACGCGCTTCGGTTCGCCGGAACGGAAGATGTGGGCGAGCATCTCGTCGATGCGCTCGATATCGAGCTGCGGTTCAAACGAGCGGCGAAACAGCACCTGGTTGAAGGCACCTTCCACTTCGCGGCCGCTGCCTGGAACCGCATGGGCGATGTGGTTGAGGATTTCATCCGAGATCTCGATCGTCGGATCCTCGGCCTGCGCGGCCAGGAGCCGCCCGCGCAGCATGGACAAGCGCATCGAGAAGTCCGGCGCCGCCATTTCCAGGGACACACCGCCGGTCAAGCGGGACCGCACACGGGGCTCCAGCGACTCCAGGTCGGCCGCTGGACGGTCGGCCGCAACCACCACCTGCTTGGCGCTGTCGAGCAGCATGTTGATGAGATGGCAGAACTCGTGCTGGATCGACTTGCCCTGCAGGAACTGCATGTCGTCGATGATCAGGAGGTCGATGTCGCGCAGATGCTCCTTGAGAGCCAGCGCACTGTTGTCGCGGATCGCGGAAGCGAAGCGCCACATGAAGTACTCGGCGGTCAGGTAAACAACCCGCGAGCCCGGCCGGTTGCGAATGGCTTCGGCGGCGATTGCCTGGAGGAGGTGGGTCTTGCCCAGGCCCACGGAGGAATGGATGTATAGCGGATTGAAGCGAACGGCGTTTGGCGCGGTTTCAGCCACGGCCTTGGCGGCAGCGAAGGCAACCCGATTGGAGGGGCCTTCAACGAAGGATTCAAAGGTGTAGCGGTGGTCGAGCGGCGACCCGACACTGGATCCGCGCGCTTCGATCTCGACCGGCGCCGCGTTGCGCGGAAGGGGAGCGCTGGAGTTGGCGGGCGCGGAAGACTTCGCAGCCGTGGCAGCGCTTCCCGTAGACTTGGTGGAGCGACGCGGCTCCTTCGTGGTTTCGGCTGGTGCGGCGGCGGAAGTGGATCGCGTGGCGGAGCGAACGATTACCTCGACCTTGAGCGTCGAAGGTTCTTCAGCCTTCCACAACTCGTCGATCGTCTTGATGTAGTGGTTGTTGATCCAAGAGCGCAAAAACGCAGTTGGAACCGACAAGCGGACGATACCGCGGGACGCTTCGGCGAGTTTCATACGGCCGAACCAGCTGTTGAACACTTCAGCACCGAGCCGAGTGCGCAGTTGGACTTTTACGCGCTCGAAAACCAGTTCGCCGGCTCCGCCGCCAATGTCCATTTGCCCCTCATGAAGTTCGATCTGCGCCGGATGGCTGTAGTCAATTCGTGCTGCAACGCCGCTTTGCATTCTATGCCGTCCCTCGTCCGTTCTTGTCAGGGCTCGCAAGGATTGCGAAGCCCGCATTTTGTTGCGCCTTCGCTCCTCGTAAGCAAAGACACAGCCCGTCAACTCTGCTCCGGTCTTCAGCGGACCGGTTCAAGATCTCCTTGTCGATGGGCAAACCTCCGGCGTGGCTGGCGAATCCACCATCCTCGCTTCACAACGGCTGTTGTGGGTTGGCACCTGTCGAAACCAGCGCAAAAGTATACAACGTCCGTTCATCGGCAAAACTGCCGACGCAGCGACCCTGCATGTCCGAGTTGGGTTAAAGACCCCCGTCCGACCCCTTTGGCTGAGAAGGACTTTACCGTTTCCCAACGACGCCAGACAAGCGCCCACTTCATCGAATTTTAACGTTTATTGAGCGATCGGCGGACTTTGGCAGCACTCCGAAAGCGCGTTAATCTTGTAAGCCCTTTCGGAATCTAGAGCTTTTCGCGACGGCCGGTTCTGTACGGTCACAGAATAAAAATTTTCAAAGAAATTGCTTGACTCTCACGCCTCCAAGACCGGTCGTCCTGCTTGTGGGAAGCCTGTGGATAACGTCCGGCAAAATGCTGTTTATACAACGTTTTTGACGATGGCCATCCGGAAAAGAATAGCTGCTACAACAGCATTTTCAAATGCTTAGCCGAAGTTGTCAGGCGGGCTGAAACAGCAAACGCAAAAAACCGCCTCGCGGCTCCGTTTGGAGCCTGCGAGTCGGCAAACAAAAACCTGGCCTCAGGCCAGGTTTCAAGATGGAACTGGAAAGTCGCTTAGGCGGACGCGGAAAGCGTCTTCAGCCGCGAAGCCAAGCGCGAAACTTTGCGCGACGCCGTGTTGCGGTGAATCACGCCCTTGCCGGCTGCACGCATCAGTTCAGGCTCGGCAGCCTTGAAGGCCACGGCTGCGGCTTCCTTGTCGCCTGCCAGCAATGCTTCCTCGACCTTGCGCACGAAAGTACGAACACGCGAACGACGCGTCTTGTTGACCGCGGTGCGGCGGGCGATCTTACGCGCCGCCTTCTTGGCCGAAGTTGTATTGGCCATAATGCCTCTCTATTAACCGTCAGGGGGTGCAGGCACGAGGCCGCACAAAAAACAAAGCGGCAGCCACGAGGCCACCACACGTGGCGCGGCTTATAGGCAGAGATTGGCAAAGCGTCAATGCCTTTCCGCCCTTTGCCGCGCCGCAAAGGCTCAGCGATTGTTGAAGGACGGCTTCCGCTTCTCGGAAAAGGCGGACATGCCTTCCTTCTGGTCTTCCAGCGCGAACATGGAATGGAAAACGCGACGCTCGAACCGCAGCCCTTCCGAAAGGCTGACCTCATAGGAGCGGTTCACCGCTTCCTTGTTCATCATCACGGCCGGCAAGGAGAAGCTGGCGATCTTGTCGGCGGCTTTGAGGGCTTCTTCCAGAAGCTCGCCCGCTGGAACGACGCGCGAAACCAGTCCGCTGCGCTCGGCTTCCGCTGCATCCATCATGCGGCCCGTCAGGCACATATCCATGGCCTTCGACTTGCCCACGAAGCGGGTCAGGCGCTGCGAGCCGCCCATGCCGGGCATGACGCCGAGCGTAATCTCCGGCTGGCCGAACTTGGCGGTGTCAGAAGCGATAATGAAGTCACAGGCCATGGCGAGCTCGCAGCCGCCGCCCAGCGCATAACCGGAAACCGCTGCGATGATCGGCTTGCGCACCCGCAGCATGGCATCCCATTCGGCGAAGAAGTCGTCGAGATAAGATTGGACGAAGCTCCGGCTCTGCATCTCCTTGATGTCCGCACCGGCTGCAAACGCCTTTTCCGAACCCGTGATGACGATGCAGCCGATCGTGGTGTCCGCTTCAAAGGCCTGGAGAGCGGCCAATACGTCCCGCGTCAGGCCGCTGTTGATTGCATTCAGCGCTTGCGGTCGGTTCAACGTGATCAGCCCGACCTTGCCACGGGTTTCAGTCAGGATCGTTTCGTAGGCCATGGTGTCCTCCAGTTGGTCCGCTCAGCGCTTCATCAGCGCGACCAATATCAGCGCTGACAGCGGGGGCAATAGAAAGTGGACCGTCCCGCCTGCACGATACGCTGCACAACGCCTGTGCACGACAGGCGAGCGCAGGGCGATCCCTCCTGGTCGTAGACCTGAAAGGAGTGCTGGAAGTAACCGAGCGACCCATCGGCCTGCCGGTGGTCCCGCAGGGTGGATCCGCCAGCCGCAACGGCATCGGCGATAACGGTTCGGATTGCTTCGGCCAAACGCCGGCTGCGCACGGTTTCCTTGCCTGGCTTACCCGCAATCGTTCCGGCCAGCCGCTTGGGCGACAAGGCTGCCCGCCACAGTGCTTCGCAGACATAGATGTTGCCGAGGCCGGCAATCAGGTGCTGGTCAAGCAACGCCGACTTCAGCGGCGTCTTCTTGTTGCGCAGCATGTCGGACAGGAGCGCGCCGTCAAGCGCGTTGCCGGTTGGCTCGACGCCGAGATCAGCCAGCAGCGGGTGGGCCGTCAAGGTATCCGCTTCGGCCAGAAGCATGAAGCCGAAGCGGCGCGGATCGTTGAAGATGACCTGCGCTTCTCCTTCCGGCCGCGAAAGGTGGAACACGACGTGATCGTGCTTTTGGTCCTTGGACCGCGGGTGGTGAAAAGCGCCGGGCTGATCGGTCTCGCTTTCTTGCTCGATTCGAAACGAACCCGACATGCCGAGATGGGCGATCACAACGGACCCGTCGTCGAGATGCATCAAGAGGTATTTCGCGCGCCGCGCGAGAGCATCGATGCGACGCCCCTGGAGACGCATCGCGAAATCCGGGGGAAACGGGAACCGCAAATCCGGTCGACGCAGATCGAGCCGCGTGATCGAGGCGCCTTCCATCAGGGGCTGCAAGCCGCGTCGAACGGTTTCGACTTCCGGCAGCTCAGGCACGAGGACCCCTGATCTGCGGCAGGAAGGACGTTCCGGGACCAACGGGTTCCAGCCCAAGATGCGCGGCAACCGTTTCCCCGACGTCGGAATAGGTTGCGCGGATGCCAACTGACACAGGCTGGAGGCCCGGTCCCGCGCCGAGGATGGGCACGCGTTCACGCGTATGGTCGGTGCCCCGGAAGGTCGGGTCGCAACCGTGATCGGCGGTGAGGATCAACATGTCGCCCGCACGAAGTCGGTCCAGCGCCTCAGGCAACCTTGCATCAAACGCTTCCAAGGCAGCAGCATAGCCGGGCACATCGCGGCGATGGCCGAAATTGGTGTCGAAATCCACGAAGTTGGCAAAAACGAGGTCGCCATCTGCGGCATCGTCCATGGCGCTCAGGGCCTTGTCGAACATGGCCATGTTTCCGGCACCCTTGCGCGTTTCCGTCACGCCGCGATGGGCAAAGATGTCACCGATCTTGCCGATCCCGATCACGCGGCGGCCTCGTTCGGTCAAACGGTCCAGCAAAGTCGGTCCGGGCGGAGGCGTGGCGAAGTCGCGCCGGTTGGGCGTGCGCTGGAATGTTCCCGCCGTTTCGCCAAGAAAGGGACGAGCAATGACGCGACCGATGTTCAGGGGATCCACGAGGCGGCGCACTGTTTGGCACAGCGCGTAAAGCCGCTCCAATCCGAAATGCTCCTCATGCGCTGCAATCTGGAGCACGGAGTCTACCGATGTGTAGCAGATGGGCTTGCCGGTTCGGATATGTTCTTCGCCGAATGCCTCCAGAACGCCCGTGCCGGAGCCATGGCAGTTTCCGAGGATGCCCGGCAAGGCGGCTTCCTCAATCATGGCCCGGGTTAAAGCGGGGGGGAAGCTCGGAATGGTGTCCGGGAAATAGCCCCAGTCTGTCGACACGGGAAAGGACGCGAGCTCCCAATGACCGGATGGCGTGTCTTTGCCGCTCGAGATCTCCGTTGCCGCGCCAAAAAACCCGATGGTGGAAGGTGGTGGAAGGGACGCGTTGTGGGACAACGCGGATGCGTGCAGCAGTCCCAGCGCTTGCATGTTGGGCAAAAGCAGCGGCCCCCGCCGCAGGCCCTCCGCGTTGCCCCGTCCGTCGGCGCAGGCAGCGCGGATGTTGCCGAAGGTGTCGGCGCCGAGATCGCCGTAGCGATCCGCGTCGGGCGCGCAGCCGACGCCAAAGGAATCAAGAACGAATAGGAAAGCGCGCGCCATGCCAGGTCCCTTGCAACACGCAACAGATAAACTGCCGGCGCGCTTTCTCCAACGCCGGGAGATCAGCAGTCGTTGCAGGGGATCTCGGCACTCATGCGCGGCCGCAGGTAATAGGTCTCGTTCATGGAGATCCCGTCAAACGCTGCTTGCAGCCCGAGCGCCTGCTTCTGGCCCGCCGTGTAGGTAATCACGGGCTCATAGGCGAGGCCGCTGTCCACTCGGATCAGGAAGGTGTTGGGAGTACGCAATGCGGCGGGCACCGTGACGGTCGCATTCTTCGCCAGGCCGGCAGTGAAGCTCCCGCCCGCCATCTTGCGCGACCAGGCCACGGTTGCCTTCGGTGTGGTTTCGTCGCTGATGCGGATGGCGGTGACGTTGATGATCGGCTGGCTGCGGTTATAGGGCTGCAGCAGGGAATCGCCGATGCGCATGATTGCCTGCACTTCGCTGCGCGTGATTTCGGGCTGCTGGGCAATCAGGTCGCCCACCATGCTGCCGGCGCGGCCAAGCTTCTTGTTGGCCTCGATGCCCTGCGAAACTTCCATGGTGACGAGGTACATGCACAGGAGGATCGGCGCGATGAAAGCGAACTCAATGGCCGCGACGCCGCGCTTGTCGTGCAGGAAACTGCGCGCGACTTTGAAAGCCCTGTTCGGAAGCATGGCGAAAACTCCGGAAGCGAGGTCAGTCATCGAACGGCTCATTCTGCCAGGTGGCGGTGGCGAATTGCAGTGTGTTTCCGCCCTTGAGATTGGACATGGAGCGGCGCATGAGATCGGTGATCACAGGCCAGCGGTAGAACACGCGCAGCATGTTGATGGTGCCCGAAGCGCCGGGATTGATGGCGAAGCCGGATGTGTCAATATCGTCGTCGGCCGTCAGACGGATGCGAACCGCCGCGGCATCGGCGAAGCTCGTGAACTGCCGCAGATCGACTTCGAGGTTGGCTTTACAATCGCCGGGAGCGATGACGCCCATACGCTCGCAGATCATGTCTTCCAGCTTGGTGCCAGAGACCTGGGCCGGACGCAGTTGGCCGGTGCGCAACTCACGGGCGATGTCGTCGGCCGTGTTGGAAAGCATCTGCTGCCCAGCAAACGAAAGGCAGCTTTCCAGGATCGCAAAAACAAGCAACGAAAACGGAATGGCCAGCGCCACGAACTCGATGGCCGTGCTGCCGCCCCGGTGCTGGCGAAAAGACCGAAACAAGCCGCGCAAGCTCGTGCAGCGAGGGGCCGGTGTGGTGTGATCGAGCCTCTTGCGAGGTTGGAAGGGTTGCATCGATGATCCTCAGCCGTGGCTGGATTGATGCTGACACCCTACACGGAGCGCCTTGCTGTCCCGTTTTGAAAGTAGATTGGATTCAAAGCTGCGAAAAAAGGATCCGTTAACCGAAGGCCTCGACGGATTACTGACTGCTGATTTCGCTTTCTGATTGCCGTTCCGCGTCATTCTTATAGGCGCCCTCGCAGAACGGGGTGCAAGACAGTGTTTGCACCTGGGCGCGGCGATAAACCCGGATTGAGCCCGCTTCCTGGCGCGAGACGGTGACCTGCTGGTCCACGATCGGGGAGCCCTGCTGGTCCAGCACCACCACATTGGTTCTGCCGAAGCCCTTGCCGGTCAGCACGATCGTCTGCGAGTCCTGAACCGAGGCGTCCACGATGGCCGAGTTGCCGATGACAATGGTGTCGATCGGGCGTGCAACCTTCACAATCTTGGCCTGGTTCATCACCACCTCTATTCCCTCCGCCTGGGCGTTGGCCGGCACAGCCCACAAAGCGGCTGCCAAAAACATCGGCGCGGCGGCGAACTGAAAAAGGCGCATGGTGATCTCCGGAAGCGAGTTCTTCACGGAACATGAAGGAGATTGGTGAAACAAGCGTTAAGTCTCACCAGTGGCCCCTAAGGCGACACGATTAGGACTTTCGTAACCATAAAAACGGCGCTTCCAAGATCCGCGGGAACAACAGAGCAGGAAACAGCTTGTGGCGCTCGCAACCTTGCGCAAGGCAAGCGTGTGTTAACTACGCCACTGCTTGAGGAAAAGTAAGGATTGATTAAGCGCGTCCTTTAAGCCGATTGCAACAGCTTCAGGTTAGTTTCCACTCATCCGATCGACACAGCAGAAACGTTGACGGACTTGCTGTAACCGCGTTGAGTAGGAGCTCAAAACATGTCCAAGCTTTTTGCACGTTTTGCCAAGAATGAATCCGGCGCTACCGCTATCGAGTACGGCCTGATCGCCGCTTTGATCGCCCTCGCTATCGTTGCCGGCGCTACCACGCTGGGTGAAGGCCTGAGCGAGCAGTTCAACTTCGTTGCCAGCGAACTGGCAAACTCCCAGTAAGCCAGACCAGCGGCTTCATCAAAAGGCCGTCTCCCCGGAGGCGGCCTTTTCTTTTTCCTGAACTATCGAAATAGATCTTAAAGGCCGCTCTCGACCGTAAGTGGCGGTCACACCCGACGGAGTCTCGCCATGCTCAGCGCAGCCATCTTCGTGATCTTTCCGTTCTGCATGGTGTATGCCGCTGTGTCCGACATGGTCACGATGACGATTGCCAATCGTGTGTCGATCCTTCTCGTTGTGACATTTGCTGCTCTTGCACCGCTCACTGGCATGGACTGGCAAACCTACGGCATGCACTTCGCAGCAGGCGGGCTTGTTCTTGCCGTGACCTTCGGACTGTTTGCGATCGGTGCGATGGGTGGTGGCGATGCCAAACTGCTCGCTGCCACCTCCGTGTGGATGGGGCTGGGTCTTCCGCTGGCGCAATATGTCGTCTGGAGCGGGATGGTTGGCGGATTGCTGACGATCGGCATCCTTGCTTTCCGCTATTCCCCATTTGCCATTTACGCGAGCAACAACCTGTTTTTGCGCCACCTGGCTGATAGCAAAGCCGGCATCCCCTATGGAATCGCCCTCGGCATCGCAGGTCTTCTGGCGTTCCCAAACTCTGCACTGGCGCTTTGGGTACTAGGTACAAGGTGAACAGCTCGACCCCAGAGATCGGGCCTAATTGACTAAAGATTAAATTAAGCACGTTTCTAAGCTGCCCGTTAACCGTAATTTGACCATTCGACGGGCAGTATCCGGACCAGCGCAGAGATTGCGTCCTGTTTGAAGGTCCGTAAGATGAACGCATCCCGTGTCATTATTCTTGGGGTCGCCGTGGCTGCCGCGGCGGGCGCAGGCTATGTGGCCAAACGCATGGCAGCCCAGCCGCCGCAGGTGGTCGCGGTCCAGCAGCAGCCCGATGCGCCGCAGATCCAACTCGAAGATGTGCTGGTGCTGAACGCCAACCTGCCGATGGGTGCGGCCATCGAGGACCAGCTGAAATGGCAGCCCTGGCCGGCGGACGCCGTGAGCGAGGGGTTCATCACCCGCTCGGCAGAACCGGATGCGATGGAAACCTTGAAAGGGTCGATCGCACGCGATGCCATTTACACGGGTGAGCCACTGCGCCGGTCCAAGCTGATCGGCCAAGGGCAAAGCTTCATGTCGTCGATCCTGCCTAGCGGAAAGCGCGCGGTTGCAACTCAAATCGCTGCCGATACCTCCGCAGGCGGCTTCATCCTTCCGAACGACACCGTCGACGTGATCATGACGCGCCGCGCCACGGAGCAGGGTGCGGGCGCCGGTGAAGGTTTCGTTACGGAAACGATCCTGCAGAATATCCGCGTGCTGGCGATCGACCAGGCAATTCAGGAAGACGAGGAAGGCAAGCGCGTGCGGGTGGGCCAGACGGCCACCCTGGAGCTGACGCCGCAGCAGGCGGAAATCATAACGGTCGCCCAGCAGATGGCAGACCGGCTCACTTTATCGCTGCGCTCCATCACAGATACGCAGGATCAGGATCTCGCCGAAGCAGACTACCTCGTCAACGGGCAAGGCAAGCGCGGCACGATCCGCCTGATCAAGTCGGGCGAATTTTCGGAACAGGGGGCGCGCTGATGCCGGCGTCGAAGGCGAAGATCATGAATCGCAAGAGTGCCATGCGTCGTTTCGGCTTGAACACCACCGTGGCGCTCCTCGCCGCGACGATGGCGATGCCGGTGGGACCGGGTGCCGCGCTCGCACAATCCGGTAAATTCGTCGGCACCGGCTATGCAAGTCGCGGGGACGTGATCAAGCTTGGGCTGAACAAGTCCTTTGTGCTTGAACTCCCTTCAGATGCCTATGATATCTTGGTCGCGAACCCGGCCGTTGCCGATGCCGTGACCCGCACCGCACGACGCATCTACCTGTTCGGCAAGTCGGTCGGCCAAACCAACGTGATCGTGTTCGGCCCGAATGGCGAGCAGATCGGCAATTACGACATTGCGGTGGAGCGCGACGTTGCCGGCCTCGAGGGCTATCTCGAGCGCTTCATTCCGGGCTCGGACATCACGGTCGAACTTCTCAACGACAACGTGGTGCTGACCGGCACTGTGGATACGCCGCTGGATGCCGCACGGGCAGCGCAATTGGCGCAGATCTTCGTCACGGGCGGTGAAGCCACCACCGGCCAATACGCGCAAACCGCAGCGGCTGCGAGCGACGGTGGTGGGGTGGATATCAACAATCCGGACTCGGAGCGCCAGCAGAGCCGGATCGTCAACCTGATCCAGATTGTCGGCGAAGATCAGGTTACGCTGAAGGTGACGGTGGCTGAGGTCAGCCGGTCAGTCATGAAGCAGCTTGGTGTGAACCTGCTGGCTGGAGATAACTCAAACGGCTTCACCTGGGGCGCACTTTCGGAGTCCAGCTATGGACTGGGTAAACAGCTTTCGCCCAGCGGCGTGGGCTTCGGAACCTCTCTGATCGATGGCTATATACAGGCCATGGAACAAGCGGGCGTTATGAAGACGCTGGCGGAGCCCACGCTTACGGCTGTTTCCGGTGAGCAGGCGACGTTCCGCGTGGGTGGCGAGTTCAACATCGTCAATGGTCGCGACAGCACGGTCTCCCTCGACAACCAAACAGGTCAAACGACATACGAAATAGAAAAGATCGAGTATGGAATCGGGTTAGAGTTCAAGCCGACCGTCCTTTCTCCAGGTCGCATCAGCTTGAAGGTGCGCACGTCGGTTTCCGAGCCGACAAGCGAAGGATCGGTCAATCTCGAGGCGGGGCCTTCCCGGCGCCCCGGCAGGTTCGAGTCCTACCTCGATCCGCGGGTGAATATGATGGGGACAAACATGATCTCCATTCGCAAGCGTCTCGCAGACACGACGATCGAGTTGCCGTCTGGCGGTTCCATGATGATCGCAGGACTCGTTCGCGATGATGTCCGGCAGGTTGCCGCTGGGTTGCCGGGCCTCTCCAAGATCCCGGTTCTCGGCGCTCTGTTCCGAAGCAAGGACTTTGTGCGCAACGAAACCGAGCTCGTGATTATCGTCACGCCTTATCTGTCCCGCCCGGTTGCGCGCAACGAACTCGCAAAGCCGGACGACAACTTCAACCCGGCGTCTGACGGCGGAAGCTTCATTTTGAACAAGGTCAACCGTGTCTACGGCACGATGAAGACCGATCTCCCGAACGGCCGTTATCACGGCGTCGTCGGCTACATCTACAAGTGAGCGGGGGCGCCACCATGCAGAACAAGATCTCCCGAATGCCCGGCAAGCTTCTGGCGGCGGTTGCTCTTGCAACCATTGCTTTTGCTGCAGGCTGCTCAACCAACAAGCCCGACTCGGTGATCGTCGGTTCGGTGCCGGATGACTACCGCACGAACCATCCAATCATGATCGGCGAAAAGGAACGCAAGATCGACCTGCCGGTCGGCATGGCAGATCGCGGCATGACGCCGACTCAGAAGATTGCGCTTGAAGGCTTCCTCGCAGACTACGACACAGCCGCGCAGCCGCCGGTGACCATCATTGTTCCAGTCGGTTCGGCCAACGAACTCGCCGCCTCCAATGCTGCCCACGAGTTGATGACCGTGATGACCCGCAATGGTGTGCCACCGCACCGCATCGCCACGGCGGCTTACCGTGCCCGCCCTGGCGAAACAGCGGCGCCGATCCGCGTGTCTACGATGGCGATGAAGGCCTATACCAAGCCTTGCGGCCGCTGGCCGGAAGACATCGGCGACACCACCGACAACAAGCATTGGGCGAATTTCGGCTGTTCCTACCAAAACAACCTTGCAGCCCAGATCGCCAACCCTGCGGACCTTCTCGGACCCCGCAAGCAAGGGCCGATCGATGCAGAAAATCGCGGCGTAGCGATCGGTGACTACAAGGCCAAGGACATCGGCTTCGAACCCACCATCGACTACGACGCGAACTGATCAGCGTCCACGGGATACGTCACCAATGACAAATCTTGCTTACGAGAGCAGCCAAGGCGATCTGGATCACGAACTCGTGGCGCTCCAGAACCTGCGGCCGATCCCGCGCATTTCCATCCAAGCTTTCTGCGAAACGGACTCCGTCGCTGGCCCAATCGACCGGGCGGCAGACGATCGCCGGATGGCTCGGGCCCACGTCAAAGTCCACATGGGCGGGATCGCCAGCGCGCTCGACCTTTACCAGAGCGCGCCGACGCCGAACCTGATCATCCTGGAGTCGCGCCACGAGCCCAAAGAACTGCTCGCATCCCTGCATCAGCTTTCCGAGGTTTGCGACCCGAGCACCAAAGTTATCGTCGTCGGCCACTACAACGACGTCTGGCTATACCGCGAACTGATCCGCTCCGGCATCTCCGAATATGTCGTGGCGCCGATCTCCATGGCCGACATTCTGGCCGTGATCGCCTCGATCTTTGTGGATCCGGAAGCCGAGCCGCTCGGCAAATCCATCGCCTTCCTTGGCGCCAAGGGTGGCGTCGGGTCGTCGACGCTGGCGCACAATTTTGCCTGGACGCAATCCAAGCTGTTCGGCTCCGAGACCGTGATTGCCGACATGGACCTGGCATTCGGCACGGCGAACATCAATTTCGACCAGGACCCGGCCCAAGGCATTGCCGAAGCGGTGTTTGCGCCGGAGCGGATCGACGAGGTTTATCTTGATCGCCTGCTGGCACAATGCGCCGAAAAGCTGTCGCTCCTCGCAGCACCCTCGACCCTCGATCGCACCTATGACTTCGAGCCCGACGCCTTCCAGCAGATCATCGAAACGGCGCAGCGCAGCGCACCCATGCTGGTGCTCGACCTGCCGCATGTTTGGAACGGCTGGACAAAAACCACGCTGATGCAGGCGGATGACGTGGTGATCACGGCGACTCCGGAGCTCGCCAATCTCCGCAACACCAAGAACATTGTGGACACGCTGAAGAAGCTGCGCCCCAACGACGCGCCGCCCAAGCTGATCATCAACCAGGCAGGCATGCCCAAGCGCCCGGAAATCAGCGCGGCCGATTTCGCCGATCCGCTCGGTTTGACGCCGATGGCGGTGATCCCGTTCGATCCGCACTTCTTCGGAACGGCCGCCAACAACGGTCGCATGCTGGGCGAAATGGATCCCAAGCACGTGATTGTGCAGACGATCAACGAGATCGCCCATGTTCTGACGGGGCGCAGCGAAGTGAAAGCGCGGAAGCGCTCCGGCCTCGGCGACCTGTTCGGGCGCCTGAAATCGTCCAAGAGTTCCAAGAAATAGGCGTGCAGGAGTAGCAGCCGATGTTCGGTAGAAGAGGCAGCGACAGCGGAACGAAAGAGCTCCCAGCTTTTCGGCCACCCGCAAGCACGCCGGTTCCGGCAGCCCCGCGCGAGCCGGAAGGGGACGGCGCTGCCGCCACCGCTGCGCCAGCCGCGCCGGCCGCCGCCGCCGCGCCACGACGGGTGGTGGAAGCCCCGCCGATGGTGCCGGAAGCGCCGCGCCGCGGCAATCGCGAACGTTCGGAAAGCTACTACGACACCAAGAGCCAGGTGTTTTCTGCGCTGATCGACACCATCGATCTGTCGCAACTCGCCAAGCTCGACCCGGATTCGGCCCGCGAAGAAATCCGCGACATCGTCAACGACATTATCGCGATCAAGAACTTCGCGATGTCGATCGCCGAGCAGGAAGAACTGCTCGAAGACATTTGCAACGACGTGCTTGGTTACGGCCCGCTCGAGCCGCTTCTGGCGCGCGACGACATCGCCGACATCATGGTCAACGGCGCCAAGCAGGTCTTCATCGAAGTCAACGGCAAGGTCGAGCAGACCGGCATCCGCTTCCGCGACAACCAGCAGCTGCTCAACATCTGCCAGCGCATCGTGAGCCAAGTCGGCCGCCGCGTGGACGAAAGCTCCCCGATCTGCGATGCGCGCCTGCCGGACGGCTCGCGTGTTAACGTGATTGCTCCGCCGCTTGCCATCGACGGCACTGCGCTCACCATCCGCAAGTTCAAGAAGGACAAGCTGACACTCGACCAGCTCGTCCGCTTCGGCGCCATTTCGCCGGAAGGCGCGGAGGTCCTGAAGATCATCGGCCGCGTCCGCTGCAATGTGGTGATTTCCGGCGGTACCGGTTCAGGCAAGACGACGCTGCTCAACTGCCTCACCAACTACATCGACCGCGACGAGCGCATCATCACCTGCGAAGACTCCGCCGAATTGCAGCTGCAACAGCCGCATACGGTGCGTCTCGAAACCCGTCCGCCGAACCTGGAAGGCGAGGGCGAGATCACCATGCGCGACCTCGTGAAGAACTGCCTGCGCATGCGGCCTGAACGCATCATCGTCGGCGAAGTGCGCGGACCGGAGGTATTCGACCTCCTGCAGGCGATGAACACGGGCCATGACGGCTCCATGGGCACAATCCACTCCAACTCGCCGCGCGAATGCCTGAACCGTATCGAGTCCATGATCGCGATGGGCGGTTACTCGCTGCCGCAAAAGACGGTGCGCGAAATCGTGGTCGGCTCGGTGGACGTGATCATCCAGGCCGCGCGCCTGCGCGACGGGTCCCGCCGCATCACCCATGTCACCGAGGTGGTGGGCATGGAAGGCGACGTCGTGATCACCCAGGATCTGATCCTCTACAACATCAAGGGCGAAGACCAGAACGGCCGCTTGATCGGCGAGCACGTGTCGACGGGCATCGGGCGTCCCGCCTTCTGGGATCGTGCGCGATATTACGGCGAGGAAGCGCGGCTTGCCGCTGCGCTGGAAGCCATGGAGAAGCGGGCCGCTTGAGGCCGCAGATAGGCCGCGACGATGGATGCTCCAATCCTGCTCTTCATTTTGCTGGCTGGCCTGAGCGCCGGCCTGCTGGCGTATGTTTTCCTGTTCAACCGCATCGCGGATGAACGAAACGCAGGCAAGCGACTGGAAACGGTCAAGGCGGCCGAAACCACGCGTGCCGCGATCAAGGCGACGCGCGACCGCCAGCAGGAGGTCGCCAAGCGGCGTAAGTCCGTGCAGGACTCGCTGAAGGACCTCGACGAGAAGCAGAAAATCCGCGACGCCAACACCAAGAAGCCGCCGCTGAAGATCCAGATCCGTCAGGCGGGCATGACGGTTTCCATGCAGCAGTTCTATCTGTATTCCGCGCTGACCGGTGTCGTTCTCGCCGTCGCCGCCTTTGTGCTCGGTGCGCCGCTTTATGTTGTCCCAGGCGCGCTTCTTGTGGGCGGGCTTGGCATCCCGCGCTGGTACGTGTCCTTCAAGCGCAAGCGCCGCGTGAAGGCCTTCCTCAACGAGTTCCCCAATGCCCTCGACGTGATCGTGCGCGCGGTGAAATCCGGCTTGCCGCTCAACGACGGCATTCGCCTGATTGCCCATGAAGCGCGCGAGCCGGTGAAAGGCGAGTTCCGCCGGATTGTGGAAGCGCAGCAGCTCGGCATGTCGATCCCGGAAGCCTCCATGCGCATGGGCGAAACCATGCCGTGCCCGGAAGCCAACTTCTTCGGCATCGTGATCCAGATCCAAAGCCAGGCGGGCGGCAACCTGTCGGAAGCGCTCGGCAACCTGTCCCGCGTCATTCGTGACCGCAAGCGCATGAAAGCCAAGGTGCAGGCTTTGTCGATGGAAGCAAAGGCATCAGCGGCCATCATCGGCGCGCTGCCCTTTATCGTTGCCTTTCTCGTTTATATCTCGAGCCCGGCCTACATCATGCCGCTCTTTACAACGAGCACAGGCAATCTCATCCTGCTTGTTTCCGGGGTCTGGATGTCCATCGGGCTTCTGGTGATGCGCAACATGATCAACTTCGAAGTGTGAGGCGTACGCCATGCTGGATGCGATCTATTCCATTGTCGAAGATCCCGCGGTTGCCATTGCGCTGCTCGTATCGCTGGCGGTTTTCGCCACCATTTACACAGCCCTGCCGGCGTTCAGCGGCTCCCCGCTGAAGCAGCGCATGAAGTCGGTTGCCCTGGAGCGTGACGAGTTGCGCGCCCGGCAGCGTGCCCGCCTTGCCGCAGAATCGGATCGTCGCCGCCGCACAGGCGCGGCCGCCGGGTCGCTGCGCGAAGAACAATCGGTCGGCATGCGCGCGGTGGTGGACCGGCTCGACCTGCGCCGCGCCTTGGCCGACGAAGGCACCATGAACTCGCTGCGCATGGCGGGTTTTCGCGGTCAGAACCCGATGACGCGGTTCCTGTTTTTCCGCCTTGTGCTGCCGTTTGTCGGACTTGCCTTGGCGCTGTTCTACATCTTCGTCATGGGCGGGCTCGCCGAAAAGCCCTTCTTCATCAAGCTGTTTGTTTGCATCCTGTCCGCCTATGCCGGCTTTTACCTGCCGGTGCTTTACGTCACCAACCGCGCGTCCAAGCGCAAGACGTCGATCCAGACAGCGTGGCCGGACGCGCTCGACCTGATGCTGATCTGTGTGGAATCCGGCATGTCGATCGAAGCCGCGTTCCGCAAGGTCGCCGACGAGATCGGCGTGCAGTCGCACGAGCTCGCGGAAGAATTCGTGCTGACCAACGCCGAGTTGTCCTTCCTGCAGGAACGGCGCCAGGCCTATGAAAACCTGGCGAACCGCACGGGATTGGAGTCGGTGAAGAGCGTCAGCCAGGCGTTGATCCAGGCGGAACGCTACGGAACGCCCGTGTCACACGCGCTGCGCGTGCTGGCGCAGGAAAGCCGCGAGTTGCGCATGAACGCGGCCGAAAAAAAGGCCGCCGCGCTGCCGCCGAAGCTTACCGTTCCGATGATCCTGTTCTTCCTGCCGGTTCTGTTCGGCGTGATCCTTGGGCCTGCCGGGATCCAGGTATCCGAGCGGTTCGGCTCAGGCGAAGCAGCGCGCCCGGCTAACTAAAGGATTGGGGAAGCTGTGTGCGCGGCTAGCCAGGCCGCCGGAATGCAGTCGGCGCACCGTAAAGGTAGCCGATACGCTGTACCGCACCAGCGAGGGATTCGCGGGTCACGCACATTGTGTGCCCGCTTGCATGCACAATCTCGTCCGGACCGGCAACGATCGCCACATGGCCTTTCCAGAACACGAGGTCTCCGCGCTTGAGGAGCGAGTAGTCGGGTCCGGGTCCAATCGGCTCCCCGATCGTGCTGGCCTGCATGTCGGTGTCGCGCAATGCAAACATGCCGGCCATCCGCATGGCGAGCTGGACGAGGCCTGAGCAGTCGATGCCGAACGCCGATGCGCCGCCCCAGAGATAAGGAGTGTTCAGAAGGCTTTCGGCCACATCCACATAATCGAGCACGGCGTAGGGAAGCGGTTGCAAGTGCTTTGTGATGAGAGCTTCGCCGGTTTCAAGCAGCGAATATTCCGTTCCGCGGGTTTCGGCTTCCTCCGTCACCTGGACGACGCTGCCGAGCGACAAGGCGCGCCGGCGGGGAAACCGCAAGTCCGGTCCCGCATAAACGAAGGTGCGCGGTGCAGCGACGACATGGGTGGGCGTTCCCAGCACCGGCGCCAGTGCCTCCGCCTCTAGGTAGCCGACATAGCCGTCCTGCGCCTGCACCCAGGCAAAGCCGTCGCGCTGTTCAAATACCCGCACGTCTTCGCCATGCAGGACCTGCGTGTCCAGCCCTGCTTCCAACTGGGGTTCGCGCAAAAGATCGGCAACGGGAACAACGATGCGCGCCGGCTGCCCTTCCACGAAAGCGTCGGCCTCCACCTGCCCCTGCAGGCGGGTATCCGCCAGATCGGGTCGAAAAGCGTGGAGGCGGCGGTCCAAGGCGGTCATGTCGGCAATTCCCGTGCTTTGGCGATGATGGTGTCGCCAATCTTTTCAACGAACAGTGAACCCTCAACGGTACGACGCACGAGAACGTTGCGCTTGTCGGCTTCGTCGCGGTGGCGTGCCACGAGCTTCATGGCGCCCATCGTATCCAGCGCCCGGGTGATCACCGGTTTTGTGACCTGCAGCCGCGCGGCCAGACCGCGGATCGTGTGCGGCGGCGGCTCAAGGTAGACGGTGAGCAGGATCGCCAACTGCCGGATGGTCAGATCCGGTGCATCGTCCACGACCTGCGCCAGCGTGACTTCACGCCAAAGGCCGAGCGCCTGACCTGGACGGAGCGTGACCGGCATGCAGAACAATCTCGGTCGTTACGGTTCCGTATCAAGTAGCGAAGGTGAGCGGTGTCGGCAAGCGGTCACGCGGAGCCGAAGCGACGTGTCAGGTAATGTTCCAGGGCGCGGATGCCCTGCGCTTCACCGCCCGTCGGGCAATGGGGCTTGTCGCTCGGGCACCAGCCATAGATGTCGAAATGAGCCCAGCAATGGGCCTTTTCGACGAACTTTTTCAGGAACAAAGCCGCCGTGACCGCACCGGCCATGCCATCGGCATTGACGTTGTTTGTGTCGGCGATTTTGGAAGAAAGCCGCGAAGCGTAGGGCTTGTAGAGCGGCAGGCGCCACAACGGATCTGCGACGGCTTCCGCGGCGGAGGCGAGGTTGAAAGCAAGCGTCGTGTCGTCGGTGAAGAACGGCGGCACCTCGGGCCCAAGCGCCACGCGCGCCGCACCGGTGAGCGTTGCCATGTCGATCAGGAGGTCGGGACTTTCTTCATCCGCCAAGGCCAATGCATCCGCCAGAACGAGGCGACCTTCCGCGTCCGTGTTTCCGACTTCCACGCTGATGCCTTTGCGGCTTTGCAGCACGTCGCTCGGGCGGAAGGCATTGGCTGAAACTGCATTTTCCACGGCGGGGATCAGGACGCGCAGGCGAATGTTCAACTTGGCGGCCATCAGCATGGACGCGAGGCCGAGCACATTGGCCGCGCCCCCCATGTCCTTTTTCATCAGGAGCATGTTGCTGGCGGGCTTGAGGTCGAGGCCGCCAGTATCGAAGCATACGCCCTTCCCCACCAAAGTGACCTTCGGCGCGGTTCTCTTGCCCCAGCTGAGGTCGATCAAGCGGGGCGCCTGTGCAGAAGCGCGCCCGACGGCATGGATCATCGGGAAGTTCGCCTTCAGGAGTGCATCCCCCTTGGTGACCTCCACCTTGGCCCGGAAGCGCTTCGCAAGCGCTTGTGCTGCGTCTTCGAGCTCGGCCGGCCCCATGTCGTTGGCTGGCGTGTTGATCAGGTCACGCGCCAGAAACACCCCGTCGGCAATGCGGTTGAGCTGGACGCGGTCCGCGCCTCCGGCAAAAAGGTTGATCGTGCGGCCCGGTTTCTTGCCGTAGCGCGTGAAGGCATAGCCGCCAAGCAGAACGCCGAGCGTGGCAAGGCCGATATCGGCCGTGTCGTTGGGTGCAAGATACCAGTCCCCTTCGGGAAGAGCGCGGGAAAGGGCACCGGTCGACAGCGCGGTCAAACCGCCGTCCTCCAAGCTGCCAACGCCGCACAAGGCGCCAACAAGCCGCCCGTGATCACCGGGGATCAGCAACACCCGCCCCGCTTCGCCGGTGAAATCGTTCAACCGAGCCCAGTCGCGCGTCAGTTCGGGCACATCCTGATCCGATCCCCGGCCCACGAGGTAGACGGGCAGGGCGGCTCTAGAACGCTTGCTGGCGAGTTCGACGGGCATGGGTGGGATGATCCTCTCCTGAACGCGGCGGGCTTGTTCGCCCCGCTCTCGTTTAACGATCCGTTAGGGTTAACGGATTACTGCTGGCAGGTGACGGGAGCCGGCGGGGGCCGGACCATCGAAACGGGGCCGCTGCCGATGTTCATGAATCGCCGCGCAATTTCAATCCGCAATCGCTGGAGCAGGGTCGGTCTGGCGCTGGCGCTGGCAGCCGGCGTGGCGTCGTGCTCGTCGGTCAGCCGCGAAACAACCGGCTCGGTGGATCGCAATGCGAAGCCGATCGCCCAGATGTCCAGCAGCGAGCTGGAGCGCGTCGCGCTTAAGCTCGGCCAGGCCTACAGCAAGAAGCCCTCGGACAAGGCAACCGCGTTGCGCTATGCTGCCGTGTTGCAGATGAATGGCAGCTCCGATCAAGCGCTTGCTGTGATGCGCAAGTCCGCGATTGATCATCCCAAGGACCGGGACGTGCTTGCGGCCTATGGCAAGGCCCTGGCCGCCGATGGGCAGTTCGAACCCGCCTTGCAGGCTGTGCGCCGCGCCCAAACGCCGGAATATCCGGATTGGCGGCTGTTGAGTGCCGAAGCGGCCATCCTCGACCAGCTCGGTCAACGCAAGGAAGCACGCAGCCTTTACCGCCGCGCCCTGGAGCTGAAGCCCAACGAGGCGTCCGTGCTTTCCAACCTCGGCATGTCCTATGTGCTGGACGGTGATCTGAAGAGCGCTGAAACCCACATGCGCGAAGCGGCCGCGGCGCCCGGCGCCGATAGCCGCGTGCGCCAGAACCTGGCGCTGGTGGTGGGTTTGCAGGGGCGTTTCCAGGAAGCCGAAGCCCTGGCGCAGCAGGAGCTTTCCGCTGACCAGGCACAAGCCAACGTGGCTTACCTGCGCCAGATGCTGGCGCAGCAGAATGCCTGGAACGATCTCAAGAAGGAAGACAAGGAGCGCAGCAACACAAACTGAGACTGCTTGCGCTCAAAGCGCGCCTAGCGGGCGCGGCGACGCTCGGCAACGGGCTGGAAGGCGACGCGTGCGTGATAGGCGCAGTATGGGCTGCTGTCCTTCGCGTCATTGCCGCAGAAATTGAACTCTTCGGAAAGAGGGTCGCCGTTTGGCCATTTGCAGGTGCGCTCGCTGAGCTCCACCAGATGCAAACGGCGCGAAATCGGCACCACCACATCGCTTGTCGGGCGCATCACCTGCTGCGCAGCCGGCTCCATGTCGAACTGAACCTGAAGGGCGGTGGCGCCGACCGAAGCGGTGACGATCCGCTGCGGCTGGGCAACCGAGCGCATCGTTGTAACCGACTTCTGGACCGGTGCGGTCGCAACCGTCTTCTTCTTGGCCGCTGGTGCAGCAGCCGTTGCCCGGCCGCGGCTCGACAATTTCAGCCGGTGAACCTTGCCGATCACGGCGTTACGGCTGACGCTTCCCAGCTGAGCCGCGATCTGGCTTGCGCTCAAACCTTCAGTCCAAAGCTTCTTGAGGAGTTCAACTCGCTCGTCTGTCCACATGTTTCCACGCTCCGTTCCGACGGTGCGGCAAGCCGAATCCATCATCCATCCAGTCGATCTGACCGGTTGAATGTACTACATCTATTCGGGTGACTAGGTTCGCCGCACGAAATCTAGTTGTCTCGTAAGCACAAACTAATGACCGCGTGACTCGGTGACAAGAGTCCCCGGCGGCGAGCGAATCGCTTTTCGAAGTTTTCCCCAACTTGCCCGACGCGGCTGCAAGCTTCGCGCAATCCTCGTTGCGCACTCGTTCGCGCGAGCATGCGAGTCGCTTTCCTTGAGGCGCCGTCGCGTTGACATCATTTTGGAAAGACCCAATATAGCCGCAAACAAGCCGCCCTGGGGCGGCTTTTTGATTTTGCAGCAAGCCACCTTGAGCAGTCCCGACAGTCGGGCAGGGGATGGGGATTATGACCGGATCGGCGCTTTACCAGACCTTTTCACGGGCGCCTCTCGCTTTTGACCGCGGCGAGGGCACCTGGCTGATCACGGTGGATGGCGAGCGCTACCTGGATTTCGCCGGCGGCATCGCCGTGAATTCGCTCGGGCACGCCCATCCGCATCTCGTTCAGGCGCTGAACGAGCAGGCGGGCAAGCTTTGGCATACGTCCAATCTTTACCAGATACCGGGGCAGGAGCGTCTGGCCGAGCGGCTCGTGGCGGCAACGTTCGCGGACAAGGTTTTCTTCACCAACTCAGGCGCCGAAGCGCTGGAATGCGCCATCAAAACGGCTCGCCGCTACCACTTCGTCAAAGGACAGCCGGACCGGTTCCGCATCCTGACCTTCCAGGGCGCGTTCCACGGCCGGACGTTGGCAACCATTGCCGCCGGCGGCCAGGAAAAATATCTGGAAGGCTTCGGACCCAAGGTTGAGGGCTTCGACCAGGTGGGGTGGGACGACATCGAGGCTGTTCGGGCAGCCATCACGCCGGAAACGGCAGCGATCCTGATCGAGCCCGTTCAGGGGGAAGGCGGCTTGCGGCCGGCAAGCGCGCAATATCTCAGCCAGTTGCGCGCGCTGTGCGACGAGCACGGCCTGCTGCTGATCTTCGACGAGGTCCAGTGCGGCATTGGGCGCACCGGCAAGCTGTTCGCTTATGAATGGTCCGGTGTCGCGCCGGACCTGATGGCCATCGCCAAAGGCATCGGCGGCGGCTTCCCTGTGGGTGCCTGCCTCGCGACCGAAGACGCCGCATCGGGCATGACGCCGGGCGTGCATGGAACCACCTTCGGCGGCAACCCGCTGGCCATGGCTGTGGGCAACGCGGTGCTGGACGTGGTTCTCGAAGACGGTTTCCTCGATGAGGTCACGCGCAAGGCCAACCTCATGAAGCAGGGTCTGGCCGAGATTGCCGACACCTTTCCCGAGGTCGTGGAAGGGATCCGCGGCTCCGGCCTCATGCTCGGCTTGAAGTGTCGCATGCCGAACGGCACAGTGAATGCGGCATTGCGCGACCACAAGTTCCTGGCCGTTCCGGCCGGCGACAACGTGGTGCGCCTGCTGCCGCCCTTGACGGTGAGCGATGAGGAAATTCGCGACGGGCTGGGACGCATCCGCGCTGCGGCCGAAGAGCTGCACGCCACGCATGGAACCGCAGCATGAGCGTCAGGCACTTTACCGACCTGGCCACAATGGCACCGGCAACGCTGCGCGCCATTCTCCAGGATGCGGAAACACGCAAACGGCAGCTGAAGGCGGGCGAGCGGTCTCGTCCGCTCGAGGGCAAGGCGCTGGCCATGATCTTCGACAAGCCGTCGACGCGTACGCGCGTTTCGTTTGATGTTGGCATGCGCCAGCTCGGCGGTGAAACCATCATGCTGACGGGCACGGAGATGCAGCTTGGCCGCTCCGAAACGATTGCCGATACCGCAAAGGTCCTGTCGCGCTACGTGGATGCCATCATGATCCGCACCACCGATCATGCCCGCCTCGTGGAACTGACGGAAAACGCGACGATCCCGGTGATCAACGGTTTGACGGATGAAACGCATCCATGCCAGCTGATGGCGGATGTGATGACCTATGAGGAACATCGCGGGTCCGTGAAGGACAAGCTGTTTGCCTGGACGGGCGACGGCAACAATGTGCTGCATTCCCTGATCGAGGCTTCGGCGCGCTTCGAGTTCCGCCTCAACGTGGCGGTGCCCGCAGGCAGCGAGCCCGTAGATCGCTTTACGCAATGGGCGAATGCGAATGGCGGGCGGGTCACCTTCACCAAAACGGCGGAAGAAGCCGTCGACGGCGCGGATTGCGTGCTGACCGACACCTGGGTGTCGATGGGCTTCGAAGACAAGGCGCGGGGGCACAACGTGTTTCTGCCCTATCAGGTCAACAAGGCCTTGATGGACCGCGCGCGTCCTGAAGCCTTGTTCATGCACTGCTTGCCGGCCCATCGCGGCGAAGAAGTCACGGACGAGGTGATCGACGGTCCGCATTCCGTGGTTTTTGACGAAGCCGAAAACCGGCTCCATGCGCAAAAGGCTGTTCTGGCTTGGTGCTTTGGCCTCGATGCTGCTGCGGAAGGAAAGCCAGTTGGCTGACAGGATTCCGCGATTGGGTGAGTTCGACGTCGCAGGGGACGATCATGTCGTGCCCTTCGAGGTAGCGCCGCTCGACGTGCGCGGCCGTACCGTTCAGCTCGGCCCCATGATCGATAGCATCCTGGCGCGGCATGATTATCCCGAGGTCGTGTCGCGGCTGCTGGCGGAAGCCATCGTCCTGACCGTTCTAATCGGCACCTCACTGAAGTTCGAAGGCAAGTTCATCCTGCAAACCCGTACGGATGGCCCCGTCGACCTGATTGTCGCGGATTTCGCCTCCCCATCATCCGTGCGAGGCTATGCCCGCTTCGATGACGAGCGGCTGGCCGCGGCAACCGCCGAAAACACCACGAGCACGGCCGAGCTCCTAGGCAGCGGCGTTCTTGCCCTGACAATCGACCAGGGCATGCACATGCAGCGCTACCAGGGCATCGTGCAGTTGGAAAACACCTCGTTCGAGGATGTCGCCCGCATCTATTTCCGGCAATCCGAACAAATCCCCACCGAGGTGCGGCTGGCCGTGGCCAAGCAGATCATCCCGGGGGATGGCGGCGCGGAGGAGCGCTGGCGCGCCGGCGGCATGCTGGCGCAGTTCCTGCCGCAGGCACCGGAGCGGCTGAGGGTTCGCGACCTGCCGGGTGGCGACGGCGATACGGAAACGGAGATTGCCGAAGGGCCGGAAGACAATGCCTGGCTTGAACTCGTGGCGCTGATGGAAACAATCGAGCCCGACGAATTGTTTGACCCGACCGTCGGCGCGGAGCGCCTTTTATTCCGCCTGTTCAATGAACATGGCGTGCGCGTGTTCGAAAGCGTCGAAGTGCGCGACGATTGTTCCTGTTCGTCAGACAAGATCCGCGGCATCCTCGAAGGCTTTTCTGCGGAAGAGATCCTGGAAAGCACGGAGCCGGACGGCCGCATCCATGTGAGCTGCGAGTTCTGCTCCACGCGCTACGATTTCGACCCGGCGGAGTTCGTCGCCAAGAACTAGTTCACCGTCCGGCCTGCTGGCGTTGGCATGTCGAGCGAGAAGGCGGGGATGTCGACGCTGAACAGCGTGCCGTCGGCCGTGCGCATGTCATAGCGCCCGACCATGAAGCCGGATGGCGTCGTCAACGGGCATCCCGACGTATACTGGAAGCTGTCGCCGGGCTCGAGTTCCGGTTGCTCGCCCATCACGCCAGGCCCGTCGACGGTGTTCACCTTGCCGCGCGCATCGGTGATCTCCCAATGCCGCGCCAAAAGCTTGACCCACCGATCGGACTGGTTGTCGATCGTGACTCGGTAGGCCCATACATACTGGCTCGCCGCCGGATCAGAGCGATCGGCGAGGAAAAAAGGCTCTACGGTGACTTCGATGTCGAAGGTGATGGCGCGGTACATGGTAAGGGAGCTAGGCCTCGGGTGCTGCGGCTTCAACCTCGACAGGCGTGGCAAAGGTCTGATGCCGGAAATCGGTGGCGCGCGACATGCTTGATGGCTGGGCGCGCAGGAAGATCGACCCGGCTCTGGATGCAATGGCAGCCCGGCTGGTAAGGGCTGGCGTCAGCGCGAACGCTGTGACCTGGGGCGCTTTTGCGGTCGGTGCGGCTGCGGCGCTCGCGGTTGCGCATGGATGGTTCCTGGCTGGTGCAGTTTTCCTGCTGATCAGCCGGCTGGGCGACGGGCTCGATGGCGCCGTGGCGAAGCGGCGCGGCCGGACCGACCTTGGCGGCTTTCTTGATATCACGCTGGATTTCGCCTTTTACGGGCTGATCCCGCTCGGCTTCGTTGTTGCAGACCAACAGGCGAATGGTGTGGCCGGTGCCGTTCTGCTCGCGGCCTTCTATGCGAATGGGGCCAGTTTCCTGGCCTATGCGATCATGGATGAAAAGCGCGGGCTCGCGAGCGACGCCCGCGGACCAAAATCGCTGTTCTTCACCACCGGCCTTGCTGAAGCCACCGAAACCATCGCGATTTTCCTGGCAATGTGCCTTTTTCCGCGCTGGTTCCCGGTGCTGGCGTACGGCTTTGCGGCCGTCACGGTTTATACCACGGTGGCGCGGATCGTTCTGGCGACCCGCGCCTTTCGCTGAACGGGATCAGGCTTGCGCGAGCGCCTGGTCGAGATCGGCGACGAGGTCGACTGGATCTTCCAAGCCCACTGACAAGCGCAGCGTTCCATCGGTGATGCCGACTTGCGCCCGCGCTTCCGCTGTCATGTTCTTGTGCGTGGTCGTTGCCGGATGGGTGATCAGGCTCTTCGCGTCGCCGAGATTGTTGGAAATCAGGATGATGTCCAGGGCGTTGGACAGGTTAAAGGCCGATCCCTTGCCGCCCTTCAGCTCCAGACAAACCAGCGTTGAGCCGCCCTTCATCTGGCGCGCAATGATGTCGGCCTGCGGGTGATCCTTGCGGCCGGGGTAAAGCACCTTCGCAACTTTCGGATGGTCGGCCAGGAAGTCTGCGATCTTGGCCGCGCTTTCCGTTTGCTGCTTGACCCGCAACGGCAGCGTTTCAAGCCCCTTCAGAAGCGTCCAGGCGTTGAACGGCGACAGGCTGGGCCCGGTGTGCCGGAAATAGTCATGCAGGTTTTCGTCGATCCACTTCTTGTCCGACAACACGATGCCACCAAGACAGCGCCCCTGGCCGTCTATGTGCTTGGTTGCGGAATAGACCACCACATGGGCGCCGAGCTCCAGCGGCTTTTGCTGCAGCGGGGTGGCAAAAACATTGTCCACCACCACGCGGGCACCGGCGCCATTGGCAATCTTGGCAACAGCCGCGATGTCCACGACTTCCAGCGTTGGATTGGTCGGGCTTTCAAGGAAGAACAGCTTCGTGTTGGGGCGCACGGCCTGTTCCCACGCCTGAAGGTCTCGGCCATCCACCAGCGTTGTTTCAATCCCGTAGCGCGGCATCAGTGTTTCCACGATCCAACGGCAGGAGCCGAACAAGGCTTGAGCCGCAACAACATGGTCGCCCGCTTTCACGCTGCACAGGAGTGCGGCCGCGACGGCCGCCATGCCCGATGCGGTCGCCCGGGCGTCCTCTGCCCCTTCCAGCGCGCACATGCGCTTTTCGAACGTGTCGTTGGTGGGATTTGCGTAGCGCGAATAAACGAAGCCCGCGTCCTCGCCCTTGAAACGGGCTTCCGCTTGTTCCGCGCTGTCATAAACAAAGCCCTGCGTCAGGTAGATCGCTTCGGAGGTTTCGCCGAACTGCGATCGGTTGGTGCCGCCATGCACGAGCGTGGTTGCGGGCTTCCAGTTTCTGTTCGTCATCGTCGTTCCCAAACACAAAAAAACCGGCCGCATGATCGCAACCGGTCCCAAAGGCTGAACGCCCCCACGGCCCTTTAGCGACTTGTTTAACGTGGCTGCAAGCCGACCGGCCAAATCACCACGGGATGTGTTCCTTTAGACCCAGCTTGCAGTTTGCGTCAACCACATGCAATGACCTGTCGCGCGCGCGGTGCGCGGGAGTAGGGACGTTGCGGCCAGGTATCCTTCCAGACCGGCAGATCGCTGCCTTGTTTCAGTCTGGCGCGCTGGTGAGCGGTCGTGCGCTGGACGCCGACCAGATCCAGCCGGCAAGCCTGGACCTGCGCCTCGGCGCGAGGGCCTATCGCGTGCGGGCGAGCTTCCTTCCAGGCCGCGACCATACGGTTGCAGCCAAGCTCGAGCGGCTGAAACTGCACGAGATCGACCTCGGATCGGGCGCGGTGCTGGAAACCGGCTGCGTCTACATCGTGCCGCTCCTGGAAGTGCTGGCGCTGCCAAACGACGTCGCCGCATCCGCAAACCCGAAAAGTTCAACCGGCCGGCTCGACATCTTCACGCGCGTGATGACCGATCACGGCCAGGAATTCGACAAGATCCCGGCTGGCTACAACGGACCGCTTTATCTCGAAGTCAGCCCGCGCACCTTTCCGATCGTGGTACGCACGGGGTCACGTTTGTCGCAGATCCGCTTCCGCACCGGCGCCGCGCTTCTGGATGGCGCCGCGCTTCTCGACCTCCATGCGCGCGAAACGCTGGTGGCGTCCGACGTGCCCAACGTGACGGGTGGCGGCATCGCGCTGTCGATCGATCTTCGAGGCAGCGGCGGCGGTGTGATCGGCTATCGCGGCAAGCACCACACGGGGGTCGTGGACGTCGACAAGCGCGGGGCACAGGACGCCGCCGACTTCTGGGAACCGCTCAATGATCGCGGTCACGGCGAACTCATCCTGGATCCCGACGAGTTCTATATTCTGGTATCCCGCGAAGCGGTGCATGTGCCGCCTGAGTTCGCCGCCGAAATGACGCCCTTCGACCCGCTGGTGGGCGAATTTCGCGTCCACTACGCGGGCTTCTTCGATCCGGGCTTCGGCCATTCGGCGGCGGGCGGAACCGGCAGTCGCGCGGTGCTGGAAGTGCGCAGCCACGAAGTGCCCTTTATCCTCGAACATGGCCAGATCGTCGGGAGGCTCGTTTACGAGCACATGCAATCGCGTCCCGATGCGCTTTACGGCGCCGACCTGAAGTCGAACTACCAGGCGCAAGGCTTGAAGCTTTCTAAGCACTTCCGGTGATGAGGGGGGGCAAGCTCAGGCATCCCACGCTGAACCCTGCCGGGAGAAGTGGCTGACGGACAAAAGAAAAGCGGGCCGAAGCCCGCTTTTTCCTTTCAGCAGAGGCCGATTAGTAGCGGCGGATGACCTCGTCGCGATCGCGGCGGTCCCGACGGTCCTCGAAACGGTCGCCGCGTTCGGCGTCACGCCGATCTTGGCGCCATTCGCGGCGGTCTTCTCGACGATCCTGACGGGCCTCGCGACGGTCTTCCCGGCGCTCCTGGCGCCATTCGCGGCGATCATCGCGGTCCCACCGGGCACGATCACGATAAAAGGAGCGGCCGCGGTAATGGTTGTCCCAATAGTTGCCCACCGAAAAGCTGATGGTGGGGGCGCCAATTCGGGTCACCACGCGCGGACCGGTGTAACGACGACCGGCTTCCACGTAGGCAAGATAGTTGGACGACATCCAGCCGCGCTGGCGGCCATAAGCCACGTCGCACCAGGAGCGGTTGCTGAGGCAGCCGAACACGCGCACATCATCGCCGGCCGCTACGACATTCACGGCCGGGTAAGCGGTGGACGGACCAGCGCGCAGGTTGACGTTTGTTGTGGCGATCGCCGTTGAAGCGGCGGAAGCGATGCCGGGCAAGCCAGCCGCGGCCAGAACAACAGCCGCACCCAAGATTGTCTTCTTCATAAGAACCTCTTCTCTAATAGCCCGCAAAACCGAATGGCAGCGTCATGGGTTCCATTTACGCGCCGTGAGCTAAGCCAACGCTGAATGGGCCTGTCAGTTTCAGTTCATGTGGGAGAAGGGGATGGAGCGAGACAGTGGGACCCAAAAAAACGCCCGCGTGTACTCGTCCCGCTACGCCGCCTCAGGCGAAGTTGATTTCCTGACCGAGGCCCATGCGCGCCGCTTTCTTCAGCAGGGCATCGCCGAGCGCGATGTCGCTGAGGCTCAGGCCGCGATGCCAGAACAGGATGGTTTCTTCGTCGTTTTCACGGCCCGGCCTCTTGCCGGCAACGATCTGGCCGAGTTCGGCATGGAGGTTGTCTTCCGTGAGCTGGTCGGATTCCACATGCGGGCGCAGGGCGCCGTAGGGCAGGCCCTTGCGGCACTGGCCCCAGTCATCCACCACCATCTTGTCCATGATGTCGGTGAGCGACAGTTCCACGGCACTCATCGTCCCGTAAGGCACGACAAAAGCGGCGGGCTTGATCCATTCGGTCTTGAGCAGCGGCGTCGGTTCCGGCAGGCGCGACGCTTCCACCACGATATCGGCGTCGCGCACGCAGCTTTCCCAATCGTCGGTCACGACGATGCGCTTGCCAAGATCGGCTTCGAGCTTGCGGGCAAAGGCTTCACGGCTTTCTGGGCGCCGCGAATGAACACGGATCTCGTCGAAGTCGTAGAGGTGGTTGAGAAGGCGCACGTTCCAGTACGCCGTGCCGCGCGCACCGATATGGCCAAGCACCTTGCTGTTCTTGCGGGCAAGATAGCGCGCGCCGAGGGCCGTCATCGCGCCGGTCCGCATGTCCGTGATGGAGGTCGCGTCAAGCATGGCGCGCAGAACGCCAGTTTCGGGATCAAACAGATTGAGCACCGCAAGTTCGGAAGGCAGGCCGCGCTTGTAGTTGTCCACGAAGTCCCCGACGATCTTCACGCCGGCATAGCCGAGCGGCTTCACATAGCCGCGCAGGACGTTGAAGTGGCCCTTGGCAGAGTCTTCGGGGACGAGGTGCATCCGCGGCTCAATGACCGTTTCTCCCTCGCCCTGCGCCTTCAGGCCGGCTTCCACGGCCGCAAGAATCTCATCGTCGCTCAAGGCCGCCTGTTCGACGGTGGAACGATTGAGGAAGGTGAAGTTGATCGCGTCCATGTCGTCTCCGGCGGCATTGAAGTTGAGAAAGGGTATTTGTCTATACAAGATAGAGCACTGTTCCGCTGAAGACGAGACAGGGGTGAAGGTGCGCGAAGCATCGGAACACGCCGCCTAATTTATGCATGCGCAGGCAGGCGTTGATGCGTTCGACCTGGAGTCTGGGAGGGGCTTTGGAGCGGGTAGCGGGAATCGAACCCGCGCGTTCAGCTTGGGAAGCTGACAGGCTACCATTACATCATACCCGCGCAGGTAAAACTGCTAGCATGGCGGCGGGTGCGTCGCAACGTGGAAGGCTGCCTGAGCGCTTGAGAAGTGGCGCCTTGATGCTGCCGGACTGCATGTTTATCTGCTCTGCCGAAGGGCCGCAAACCGGCGGCACGGGCCGAAGAAGGGCAAACCATCCATGTCGGGAACTCTGACGCGTTTTCTGGGCGACAGCCCGCTGCGGATCCTGATCAAGCTCGTCGTGGTCTCCTTTCTGGTCGGCATCCTCATGGCTGCGTTCGACTGGACCCCGATGGACATCATCGGGCAGATCACCGACGTCTTCTACGCCATCTGGAACATGGGCTTCTTCGCCGTGGATCGCTTTGTGGGTTATCTCCTGCTCGGCGCCGCTATCGTGGTCCCGGTTTTCCTGCTTTTGCGCTTGCTGAACTGGCGCCGCTAGCCCGTCAAACCAGACTGGCGGCGGTTTCAAACAGAATCGCGTGACGCGTTGCTACAGCGTCGATGTCCCGGGAATAGCCGCCGCCGATGACGCCGCAAACCGGGACGGAACGGTCGCGGCAGGTTTGCAGAACGGCAAGGTCGCGGCGGCGCAGACCATCGCTGCTCAAGGAAAGGCGTCCAAGGCGGTCGTCATGGTGAGGGTCGACACCCGCGTTAAAGAAAACGAGATCGGGGCGGAGTTCCGTGATCAGCTCGGGAAGGTGCCGTGAGAGCACGTCCAGATAAGCGTCATCTCCGGTGCCGTCCGGCAAGGGAACGTCACGATCCGACCGAGCCTTTTGAATTGGGTAGTTGCGCTCGCCATGCATGGAAAAGGTAAAGGCGCGCGGTTCATCGGCCAGGATGTCGGCCGTGCCGTCACCCTGGTGGACATCGAGATCAACAATCAAAATTCGGTCGACCTCCCTGTGCGCAAGGAGAACGAGGCTGGCGACCGCCACGTCATTGAGGGTGCAGAAGCCGGCGCCTTGCGCGTGGCGGGCATGGTGACTGCCACCGGCCGTGTTGCACGCCAGGCCGGTTTGGAGCGCCAGCCGGGCGGCAAGCAGCGTGCCGGCCGTGGCGAGCTGCGCGCGACGCGACACGCGCGCGCTCACGGGAAAGCCGATGTCCCGCTCGATGGCAGGCGGCACGGCACAGGCGACGACCTGATCCACGTAAAGCGGGCTGTGGGCGAGCTTGAGCAGCGAGGGATGCAGCAGATCGGGCTGGTACAGATTGTCGGAACCGACTAGCCCCCGCGCGTCCAGTTCACGCATCAGGGCGCTGTACTTGCCCATGGGAAAGCGGTGGCCGGGCTCGAAGCGGGCGTCGTAATCGGGATGATGAACAATCGGCAGGCGCATTGCTTCGGGAGATAGGCCGCGCCGAGCGGAGCGGCCAGCGGTCAGATGCCGCCGCTTGCCCAGAATTCGGTGCGGCTGTCGCGAAGATGGCGCAGGTTCGGAGCGCCGCTCCGCTGCAACTCGAACTGCAGACCGCGCAGGATCTGTTCAGCGATGCCGGCGCCGCGGTAGATCATGCCGGTGTAAAGCTGCACGAGGTCGGCACCGGCCTGGATCTTGTCCAGGGCGGTTTCTGCCGTGTCGACGCCACCCACGCCGATCAAAGTGAGCTCAGGCCCCACAAGGCGACGCATCTTGGCCAGCACCACGGTGGACGGGTGAAACAGAGGCTTGCCCGACAGGCCACCGGTTTCGCTCGCCTGCCTGTTCTTCAATGGCGGCCGCGCAATGGTGGTGTTGGAAATGATCATTCCCTCGATCCCGCTTTGCAGAACCGAAGCGGCAATCGCTTCGAGCGCGCTATCGTCGAGATCGGGCGCAATCTTCAGGAAGATTGGCGGTTGCTTCGCCTGTCTTGAGCGCTCTTCGGTGACGGCTGTGAGAAGACGGTGCAGCGCGTCAGGGTCCTGAAGCCCCCGAAGGCCGGGCGTGTTGGGTGACGAGATGTTGACGGTGATGTAGCTCGCAAGCGCTGCAAACCGCCCAACTCCCAGCCGGTAATCGGCAATGCGGTCCGGGCTTTCTTTGTTGGCTCCGATGTTGACCCCGACGATCCCAGGAGATCGGCGAGCTACCAGACGCTGGAAAACGACATCATGGCCGGCATTGTTGAAGCCGAGCCGGTTGATCACGGCGGCATCGTCTTCCAGGCGGAAGATGCGCGGCTTCTGGTTGCCGGGCTGGCGCAGGGGGGTGACGGTTCCGACTTCGGCGAACCCGAAGCCAAGCCGCAGAAGCGCGTCCGGGACTTCGGCGTTCTTGTCATAACCGGCGGCCATGCCGAGCGGATTGGGAAAGGTGAGGCCGGCTGCGGTGACCGCAAGGCGATCGTCGCGAAAGGAAAAAGGCGGCACCAGGCCCGACCGGAGCGCCGTGATCGACACGCCGTGGGCGGTTTCCGGCGGCAAGCCGAACAGGAGTTTCTGGGCGATTGTGCCTGCGCGCATGGATCAGCCCGCGACGAGGTCGGAGAAGTCGTGCCGTCCATCCGCGCCGAGCGGCAGCGGGTGCACCCATTGGACGGCTGACAACGGCAGCGGCCCGTAAAGATGCGGGAACAGGTCGCCGCCGCGCGATGGTTCGAACTTCAACGTGGGCCCGAGCGTGGTTTCATCCACGGAAACCAGCAGAAGATCGTCGCGATGGGCGAAATGTTTCGCCGCGGTTTCCCGCACCTGCTCGGCCGTGGAAAAGTGGATAAACCCATCCGCGGTGTCGACGGGTGCCCCGGTGAAAGCCCCCTGTTCTTCAGCGGCCTGCCACAGCGCGGTGGGAACGATCTTAAAAATGGTCATGACGCCCCTATAAACCACCGCAAGGGGCCTGCAACGCAATTCCGGCGCAAAGCGCGCGTTTGCTGCACCAAAGGAGACGATCCATGTTCAACAGAGTGATACCGGCTTTTGCTTTCTGCCTCCTCGCATCCGGCGCGACGGCACAGGACACGCAGCGCTATCAGCTTGAGAAAACTGATCGCGGCTATGTGCGGCTGGATCTCGAAACGGGCGCGATGTCCATTTGCGAAGATCGGCAAAGCCAGCTCGTGTGCCGGTCTGCCGTGGAAGAAAGCGCAGGTGAGGGATCAGGTCGCGCGGCCTATCGCCTGCGCCAGCTCGAGCGCCGCGTGGAAGCTCTGGAACAGGCAAGCGCCGGCAAAACCCTCAACAGCTCGGAAGAAGAGTTCGAGGAAGGACTTGATCGGATGGAAGGCTTTTTCCGCCGCTTCATGGGAATTGCGCGCGAGTTCGAACGCGAAAACCCCGAGCCGATGCCCAATCGCACCTGACTTGGCCGGCCGCTCCTAAAGGACTCGCCGGGCTCGTTGCGTCCGGGTTCGCGACCGGGAAACTCGGGCGGCGCCTGGTCCGGACCGGGCGGCGGCGCCCGCTCAATGTCAGGCGAGGGCGGCTCTTTCTGCGGAATTGGCTCCGGATCGGGCGGCAGGGGATCGGGAAGCGGACGCTTGGGATCGCTCATGACTGCCGCCGTATGATGGGAATTGGCCGCGGCTCCGGCCGCGGCGTTGGGTCTGGCGCAGGATCAGGCGCCGGGCGAGGGATCGGCACTGGCCCAGGCAAGGGCTCCGGCATTGGCTGAGGCGGATGGTTCATCGGATCCTCCTGCTGTTTAAATAACGTGGAGCGGTAGCGCAGGTTCCGGGCCGCCCAAGTGCAGAACGCTGCACGAGGCGGCAGCAAACAGTATCGCCAGGGACGTTACTGGCGCAAATGTGCGCTTGCTTCACAGAAAGGCGCACTTCTGCCTAGCGACAACCTGTTTTTACGCCCTATCTTGGCAGACGCGGCCGCAGGCAGCAGCGTAAGGCCCAATGGGTTCCTGAGAGATGGGAAGGCAGAGATCATGAGCGACAAGGAAGAACGCATCCGCCAGCGCGCCTACGAGAAGTGGCAGAAGGAGGGCGAAGCCCACGGCTGGCACGATCGCCATTGGGCCGAAGCTGAACGCGAAATCTCCGACGAGGAGGGCAGTCACGCGTCGCCCAAAAAAGCCACCACGCGAAAGACCTCGTCAACGGCCGCCAAGAAGTCGACAGGTGCAGCCAAGACGTCGGATGCGACGCCGATGATGGACGACGCGGGCATGCCGAACGACACCATGATCAAGAGCGACGCCGGAGCGTCGGCGGGGAAAACCGCCGCTGGTGGCAATGTGAAGTCCGGCGCCGGCGCTGCAAAGGCGAAATCTACCACCACGAAATCCGCGAAAGCCGAAGCAGCCAAGCCTGCCGCGGCCCGCAAATCGACGCCGAAAACCGCCTGAGCCGTCAGCCCCTCAACAGGGCGACGGGGCAATGTTTCAGCACGTCGGCGAGGCGGATCGTCTCGCCGACCTGGATCTCTGCGCCTGTCAGACACTGCGTCAGCGTGCGGCCGTGGAGTTCGGCTGGAAGCTCGATCCGAGTATCGCCCCACGCCATCAGCCAATCGCGCTGCTCCAAATCTCCAGTGAAGCTGAGCGGGAGACGGGGAGCAATCGCAATCGCCCACTGGTCCTTCCACATCCGGGCGAACGCCACCGCATGGTCGCCTTTCGAGCCGCGGACCGTGAGAGGCTGGTAATCGCCGGATGCAAAAAGCTGCGGTTCTGACTGCCGTAGCGCCAAAGTTTCCTTGATGAGCCTTTGCTTGGCACTGCCTCGCCTGATCGCGTCCGACCAGCTGGAGGCCGGCGCTTCCAGCCAGGCCTGGCGCCGCTCGAAATCGATCGGCAGGCGGTTGTCCGGATCAACAAGGCTGAGGTCGTCGCCTTCCGAGCCCTGGTAGATGTCGGGAATGCCCGGTGCCGTCAGCTTGATCAGTGTCTGCGTCAGGCTGTTGATCCGGCCTGCCGCCATCAACGGCTTCACAGCGGTGGCGAAATCCTGATGAAAGGCGCGGTTGTCGGGAGCAAACAAACGCTCCGCATAGGCTTTCACCGCCGCTTCATAGGCCTCGTTGCTGTCTGTCCAGTCCGTGCGGCGCTTTGCTTCGCGCAGCGATTTCTCGACATATGGCAGGAAACGCTCCTTGAGGCCGCTCAAGGCTTCAGCGCTGGTTTCACCGGTCCAGATGCCGGCGAGCGCCTGATAAAGCAGCCATTCCGTGTCCGGTTCGGGCGCGGGGCCGTCATCCAACTGCTGCACACGATCCGCATGCATTTCGCGCCACCGCCCGACCGCGGCAGCCCAGGCTTCCGGCTCTTCCGAAATGGCGTAGAGCCGCGCACGGGCATCTTCGCCGCGCTTGGTGTCATGCGTCGAGGTTCCGAGAAGACCGTGCGGTTGTTCGGAAACGCGCGCCTGCATCTTTTCGTGGAAGCGCTCCACCGAGCCAACTGGCTCTGCGGGATCGCAGCCAACTTCGTTGAGCGCGATCAGCTTGTTGAAGCGGTAGAAGAGCGTGTCCTCAACGGATTTCGCCGTGACAGGCCCGGTGAGTTGCTGAAAGCGAGTGCGGAACTCGGCTGTCCAATCGCTCGGCTTATCGGCAAGCATCAGCTCCAGCACATGATCGATTGCCGCGGGATCGGCAGAACCGGCGGACTTGGCGCTTGTGCCGACGTCCCGAAGCAGGGAGCGGTCTTCCGCGCGGACCCCGTTCGCGTCGACATAGGTGCGGTATACCGGGAACTGTACGACGATGGCTGCCAGCGCGTCGCGGACTGCGTCATCCGAGAAGCTGCCGGTTGCGGCTTGCTGCACCAGCCGCACGAGCCCGGTGAGCTCAGTTTCGAAGTTTTCCGTGACCATGACGCGCTTGGCTTTGTGGCGCTCGGCTTCGAGATCGACTTCTGCGCCAAGGACGTCGTGATACGCCTGGTCAAGTGCGGCCGCTTCGCGGTTGTCGGTGAGCAGATCGGCCATTGACGCAATAAACTCGTAACCCGTGGTGCCCTCCACGGCCCAGTCCTGCGGCAGGATCTCCTCGCCGTTCAGGATCTTTTCCACCACGAGGTAAGTGTCCGGCCCGATGGCCTCGCGCAGCTGGTTGAGATAGGCCTTGGGATCGGCGAGGCCATCGACATGGTCGACGCGCAGGCCATCCACCTGACCGGAGCGGACGAGGTCGAGGATCAGGCGGTGGACGTCGTCGAACACGGCGGGGTCTTCAACCCGCACGCCAACCAGACCGGTGACCTCGAAGAAGCGGCGGTAGCTCAAGTGACGCCGGGCTTCCTTCCAGAAAGTGAGCCGGTAAGGCTGCTTGTCGTGCAGCGCCTCGAGCAGGGACGCGTCACTCGCCGTGTTTGCGATTGTTTCTTCCGCCATACCTGCAACCGTGTCGGGCTTGAGCGGAAAGAGATTGTCGAAATAGGCGAGTACAGGTTTGCCGTTGTTGACCTTGAGCGTAATTTCACCGTCCGCAACAGCTTGCTCGAAAGGCTTGCCAAGCGTGGGAAGCGTCAACCGTTCGCGCCAGTCGATATCGAAATGCCTGGCATAGGGGCTGTCCTGCCCGTGTTCGGTGACGCTGTGCCACCACGGATTTTCGAGCGACGCCGCCATATGGTTCGGCACGATGTCGAGGATCAGACCGAGATTTGCTTCCTTGAGAGAAGCGCTGAGCCGGTCGAAGCCGTCGCGGCCGCCGATCGCTGGATCGATCTCGTTGTGGTCCGTGACGTCATAGCCATGCGTGGAGCCGGAAGTCGCCGTGAAGATCGGCGACGCGTAAACATGGCTGATGCCGAGCGTCTTCAGATACGGCACGATGGCAACGGCATCGTCGAAAGTGAAGCCGTTGCGGAATTGCAGGCGGTAAGTGGCGATCGGCAGCATCAGGATTTCGGGCGCTCCGTGCGCATGGCAGCGCAGATGGACTTGAAAAATGGCGCTTCGGTCAGGCCGTCGACTGGGGTCGAGTTCTTCAGCCGCCAGTTCGGGTAATCATCGACCGTGCCGGGCAGGTTGGTTGGTTTTTCCTCGCCGGTGAGGTCGGCCAGCCGGACGCCCGCCAGCAGCGAGGGCGTTCGCGCGACCATCCGGTGGGTGGCAACCATCACGGCATCCGGCAGCTGCGATGCAGAGATTTCAGCCGCCTGACGGGCGCCTTCGCGGTCCTCCGCAGCAAGCAGATCGAGCTGCACCAGGCTTTCCACCAGTTGCTTGCGGGACCGGGCTCGTTCTTCCCGCTGCTGCTCGGCAGCCGTTTCGTCGATCAGGCCATGCTTGAGACGCAAGTCAACATCGTCGCCGTCCCACCAACCGCGCAAGGTCGGCAGATCGTGCGTGGACAAACATGCGAGCGCCAGGCGCGGGTAATCCGCAGGCGTAACGAAACCCTTCTCGTTCTGCTCGAAATACAGGATCCTGTAGGACAGGATCTGGCTCGCCTGCATCACGTCGCGGAAGCCATCAGGAACATAGCCGAGATCTTCACCGATGATCACGGTGCCGTTCTTTTGCGACACGTCCGTCAGAATGCGCAGCATATCCTCGATGGGATAGTGCAGGTAAGCGCCGTCGGACGCCTTGCCGCCGCCCGGCACGAGAAACAGCTGCCACAGCGCCATGGCGTGGTCGATGCGCAGGGCACCGGCATGGCGGGTCAGCGCCTGCATTGTGTTGCGATATTGCTCAAAGCCGGTGCGCCGCATGGTGGTGGGCGAGGGCGGGGCGAGGCCCCATTCCTGACCCTCGGCGGTGAAGAAATCCGGCGGCGCGCCGATCGTCATGCCAGGCAGCACAAGATCGGGCGTACTCCACGTCGCGGAGCCATCCGGCGACTCGCCAACGGCAAAGTCGAGATAAAGGCCGATCCGCATGCCGGCGTCCCGTGCCGCCTTTGCGGCTTCTGCAAGCTGCAAGTCCGCCAGCCACTGCAGCCAGATGTGGAAGGCCACGCGCTCGTGCTCTTCCTGCTCGAAAGCGGCAACCGCCTGCGAGCCGACGTCCTGAAACGATCCCGGCCAGCTTTTCCAGCCAGCGCCGTGGCCGGCCGCCACCATGGAAGCCGACAAGGCTTCAAACAACGCATGGCCGCGTAGCGCGTCGCCGCCTTCGTGACGAAAGGCTTCGAACGCCTCGTTGGCGTAGCCCCCCTGGTTGGGCCACTCGCCTTGCCAGCGCTCCCAGATCCGGCGAAGCGCATGGAGCTTGGCCGCCGTGACGCCCGCATAATCCACGGTATCGGTGGCGCGCAGTTGCTCGATGGCGGCGGGATCGCTGTCACCTTGTTCGAAGCCCGGCACACGGTCCACCGCGATGTAAAGCGGGTTCAGGAACAAGCGGTTGGACGGCGAGAACGGACTGCAGCGCGCCGGATCGGAAAGGAACTGGGCGTGCAGCGGATTGACGCCGACGAACTCGGCGCCGGCCAGCGCAGCGATTTGGGCGACAGCTGCCAGATCGGCAAAATCGCCGATGCCCCAGTTGCGGCCAGACCGCAGCTCGTAGAGCATCAACGAAATGCCCCAGGTCGGACGCTCCTGCAGCCAATCCGGCAGGGCGCATGCACGCCCCGGCACAGCGTGCATCACCGGCGGCTCGATCGAACGGGAAGCGGCAAGGCTTTCCTCGACCTGACTTTCGTCGGCGCAGGCAAGCCCCAGCGCCGTCAGGATGGCACGCTTCGTGTCATCGGAGATGTCGAGCACTTTGCCGTCGGGCGCATTGTGTTGCAGCCCGATGCCCTGCAGGCGCGCGAGCTCATCCAGACTTGTGGTTTTGGTCAAAACTTGTTCCCGCCTATCCGTCCACTGCGTAGAACATGGAAGAGGGCGGCAGTGTTCCGTCCGCTGTCGCAGCGTCAGCTGCGGTCTTGGGCTCGGCGAAGATCACTGTGCCGGAAGCGGCAGGGACTTTGGCGGACGCCGATCCAAGGTTGGCGCGCAGCGACAACTGCTTGGCGCCAAAGGTCCAGTCGACTGCAAGGATCCCGTTCTCATCGCTCACGATCTTGCCGGAATTGCCTTTTGCTTCCCGAAGAAGTGGCACGATTGCTTCCTGCCGCAGCTTCAGCAGCTCTTTGTAGAACGGCAGCCAACTGGCGTCACCCGCCTTGTTCCAGTCGATTTTGGAGCGAGTGAAGGTTGCCTCCGCATTGGGATCCGGGATCTGCTTCTGCTTTTCCTCATCCCTGAAATGCGCGAACTTCGCGAACTCCTTGCGCCGTCCGTTGCGAACGGCATCTGCCAGTTCGCCGTGGAAATCGGTGAAAAAGAAGAAGGGGTTCGTTTCACCCCATTCCTCGCCCATGAACAAGAGCGGAATGTGGGGCGACAGAAGGTGCACGGCTGCCAGCGCCCTCAGCGTCTTCTCGTCGGACAGGCTGACCAGGCGTTCGCCAAGCGCACGGTTTCCAACCTGATCGTGGTTCTGAAGAAAGTCCACGAAAGCCGTGGGCGGCAGATGGGTGCTTGGCTTTCCGCGTGGCTTGTTGTCGTTGTGCGGGGCTGGTTCGCCCTGATAAGCGAAACCTTCCGCAAGGATGCGCGCGACGTGCTTCAGCGGCTTGTCTGCGAAGTCCTCGTAATAGCCTTCCGTTTCGCCGGACGCGATCACATGGGCGGCATTATGGAAATCGTCGTTCCATTCGCCGCTGTGCAGCACGATCTCGCCACGGGGCCCGCGCTCATGAAGCGCTGTGATGTTGCGATTGTCTTCTGTGGTGGTGTGGATGTGGCGCTGGGGGAAGACCTGACGGATGCGCTGCGCGATCTCGATCAGGATCTCGGGATCGGACTGCTCGTCATGCACATGATCGACCGCGTCAAGCCGTAAGCCGTCGAACTTGAACTCGTCGAGCCAGTAAAGCGCATTGTCGATAAAGAAGGAGCGCACCTCCGGCTTTTCGTAGGCGATCGCGCCACCCCAGGGCGTATGCCGCTCGGGATGAAAGAAGTCAGGCGCGAGCTTCGGGAGGTAGTTTCCGTCCGGTCCGAAGTGGTTGTAAACGACGTCGAGCACCACCATCAGGCCGTGACCATGGGCGGCGTCGATCAGCGCCTTGAGGTCGTCCGGCGTGCCATACGCGTTGTGCGGAGCATAAAGCAGAACACCGTCATAGCCCCAGCCGCGATTCCCGGCGAACTGCGCGACGGGCAGCAGTTCGATCGCCGTGATGCCGAGCGAAACCAGATGAGGCAGGCGGTCTATGACGGCCCTGAACGTCCCTTCAGGGGTGAAGGTGCCGACATGGAGTTCGTAATAAACGACCTCTTCCCACGGCCGACCGTTCCAGTTGGGCTGCTGCCAACGATAAGTGCCGGGCTTCGCGAGAAGTGAGGAGCCATGCACTTCGCCTTCCTGCGCGCGTGACGCGGGATCCGGCACGGAAAAGCCGTCGGGAAACACGAAACTGTAGGGCGTTCCGGGGGCAGCATCTTGGACGGTGGAGGTGAACCAGCCGTCGCTTGAACGACGCATTGGCTGGTCGTTGCCGGCAAGGCGCAAGGAAAGGATTTCCGTACCCGGCGCCCAAACGCGGAACTCCACGGTGCCGTCATCGTGCCAAACGGGGCCCCAAGGCTTTCCGCTGTTTGTCGTCATTTGAGGCTCTCCAGGAGCACCAAAGCGCGTCCTTCAACGGCGTAGTTGCCTTCGGCCGACTTGCCGCGCCGTGGCGCTGCAACGCCGGTGGCCGTGTCCACAAGAACCGTCCAGCCATCCTCGAAGCCGGCAGGCAGGGTGAACTCGATCGGCTCGTAGTGCGCGTTGATGAAGATTGCGAGGCGCTCTTCCGCGTTCGCCAGCATCATGGTCATGGAGCGCGTCAGTCCGTTATCCCAATCGCCGTGCTCCATCGGCTCGCCGTTCGGCCGGAACCATTGCACGTCGCGCGTACCCGTCTCGTCCACTTCCTCGGCATGGAGGAACTTGCGCTGGCCAAGCAGCGAGCGTGTCTTTCGGATACGGATAAGGTTGCTGACGAAGGTCTGAAACGCCTGGTCCCGCTCGCCGACATTGTCCCACTTCAGCCAGTTCATCTCGTCATCCTGGCAGTAGGAATTGTTGTTGCCGCCTTGCGTGCGCCCGTTCTCGTCGCCCATCAGAACCATAGGCGTGCCCTGCGACAGCAGCATGGTGGCAATCAGATTGCGGCGCATGCGGTCGCGCAGGTCGAGGATTTCGGGGTCGTCGGTTTCGCCTTCAGCGCCGCAGTTCCAGCTCAGGTTGTGCGAATGGCCGTCATTGTTGTTTTCACCGTTCGCCTCGTTGTGCTTGTCGTTGTAGGAAACGACGTCCATCAGCGTGAAGCCGTCATGGGCCGTCACAAAGGACACGCAGGCCCAGGGCTTGCGACCACGCTTCTCGAAGAGATTGGCGGCGCCCAACAGGTTGCTGGCAAGATCACCCGCTAAGCCATCGTCACCTTTCCAGAAGCCACGCACCGTGTCGCGGTACTTGTCGTTCCATTCCGCCCAAAGCGGCGGATAGTTGCCGACCTGATAACCGCCCGGACCCGTATCCCACGGCTCGGCGATCATCTTCACAGCGGAAAGAACAGGGTCCTGGCGGATCGTGTCGAAGAACACGGCGCTGGGATCGAACGTATCGCGGTCGCGCCCGAGGGTTGAGGCAAGGTCGAAGCGGAAGCCGTCGACATGGCATTCCTGCACCCAGTAGCGCAGAGAATCCATGACCATCTGCAACACGCGCTCGTTCTTGAGGTTCACGTTGTTGCCGGTGCCAGTGGTGTCGTAATAATAGCGCGGGTCGTCAGCCAAGACATAGTAGCTGGCGTTGTCGATGCCGCGGAATGACAGCGTCGGCCCCATCTGGTTGCCTTCCGCCGTGTGGTTGTAGACCACATCGAGGATGACCTCGATGCCTGCCTGGTGCAACCGGCGTACCATCAGCTTGAATTCGTGGATGCCGGCGCCAGGCGAGATGTAGCGGGTCGCGGGCGAAAAGAAGTTGACGGTGTTGTAGCCCCAGTAGTTGGTGAGGCCGCGTTCCACCAGATGGCGATCGTTGAAGAACGACTGCGCCGGCAGGAGCTCAATGGCGGTGACGCCGAGCTTAACCAGGTGATCGATCACATTGGGGTCGGCCAGGCCGGCGAAGGTGCCTCGCAACTGCGGCGGCAGGTCTTCGCGCAGCGCCGTCATGCCCTTCACATGCGCCTCATAAACGATCGTGTCCTGCCAGGCAGTGTTGGGGCGGATGTCGTCGCCCCAGGTCACTGCAGGATCCACCACGACGCATTTCGGCATGATCGACGCGGAGTCGCGACGATCAAAGGAAAGATCCGCGCGGTTGCTGCCGATGCGATACCCGAAGGCCGCATCATGCCAGCGCATTTCGCCGCGCAGTTCCAGCGCGTAAGGGTCAATCAGGAGCTTGTTGGGATTGAAGCGATGGCCCGCTTCCGGAGCATACGGGCCATGGACGCGATAACCGTAAAGCTGCCCCGGCCGGACTTCCGGCAGATAGCCGTGAAACACTTCATGCGTGTATTCGGGAAGCTCGACGCGTTCGATCTCGCGCCGTCCGTTGCTGTCGAACAGGCACAGTTCCACCTTCGTCGCATGTGCGGAAAACAGGGCGAAGTTGGTTCCTGTACCATCCCATCGCGCGCCAAGGTGAGTAGGGGATCCGTGGGTAACGCGGCGGTGGGCCTTCGGCATGGGAGCTCGCTATTCGGAAGTTAGGAATATGGTCGCCAGAGGCGGAACGGTGAGGGTGATCGAGGCCGGCCGACCATGCCAGCTCACCTCTTCTGCCATCAAATTCCCGCCGCTACTTACGCCGGAGCCGCCAAAGTGTTCCGAGTCCGAATTAAAGATTTCCGTCCAGCTGCCGATCAGCGGCACGCCCACGCGGAAGTCCTGACGCACCACCGGCGTCATGTTGGAGATCACAAGCACCGGTTTTGTGCCTTCTTCGCCTTTCCGCAGGAAGGAAAACACGCTGTTTTCGCCATCATTGGCATCGATCCATTCGAAGCCGCGCGGATCGCAATCCAGCTCGTGCAGAGCCGGAGTGTCCCGATAAAGATGGTTCAAGGTGCGCACGAGGTCCTGCATGCCGCGATGCGAGGGATCATCGAGGAGGTGCCAGTCGATGGAGTAGTCGTGGTTCCATTCCCGCTCCTGGGCGATTTCACCGCCCATGAAGAGCAGCTTCTTGCCGGGATGCCCCCACATGAAGGCGAGATACGCGCGCAGGTTCGCAAACCGCTGCCAGCGGTCGCCCGGCATCTTGTTCAGGAGCGAACCTTTCCCGTGCACCACTTCGTCGTGGCTGAGCGGCAGCACGAAATTTTCGGAATAGGCATACACCATGCCGAAGGTCATCAGATGGTGATGGTAGCGCCGATTGATCGGGTCCTCGTGCATGTAACGCAGGGTGTCGTTCATCCACCCCATGTTCCACTTGAAGGAGAAGCCCAGCCCGCCATCCTCTACGGGGCGGCTGACATTCGGCCACGCCGTTGATTCCTCGGCGATCGTGATGGCGCCCGGAAAGCGCTCGTCGATGCGCTGGTTGGTCTGCTGCAGGAAGGCCACGGCATCCAGGTTCTCGCGCCCACCATAGCGGTTGGGGATCCATTCGCCGGGGTTGCGGCTGTAGTCGAGGTAAAGCATGGAAGCTACCGCATCCACGCGCAGCGCGTCGATGTGAAAGCGATCAACCCAGTAGAGCGCGCTCGCCTGAAGGAAGTTCGCAACTTCCAGGCGGCCGAAATTGTAGATCAGGGTGTTCCAGTCACGATGGAAGCCGAGCCGCGGGTCCTCGTGCTCGTAAAGCGCGGTGCCGTCGAACCGCATCAGCCCGTGGGCGTCGGACGGGAAATGCGCCGGAACCCAATCCGTGATGACGCCGATGCCCGCCTGATGCAGGCGATCAACCAGACGCGCGAACCCTTCCGGCGTGCCGAACCGGCTCGTTGGCGCAAAAAGTCCGATCGGCTGGTAACCCCATGACCCGGAAAACGGATGCTCCGTCACCGGCATGAGCTCCACATGCGTGAAGCCCATATCCGTGACGTATGGCACTAGCTGCTCGGCGAGCTCGTCATAATCGAGCATTTCGTTGTCGCCGCCGCGGCGCCAGGAGCCGAGGTGCAGTTCGTAAACCGAGATCGGCTTGGACTTGTCCTGCGCCTCCTTGCGCCGGGTCATCCAGCTCGCGTCGGCCCAGTCGTGCTCCACCGCACCGGAAACGATGGATGCCGTGGCAGGCGGATTCTCGGCGTAGAAGCCCACCGGGTCTGCCTTCAACGGCAGCACCTCTCCGGAAACGCCGACGATCTCGTATTTGTAGATTTCGCCCTTGCCGATGCCCGGCACGAACAGTTCCCAAATGCCGATGCCCCAGCGCTTGCGCATCGGCATGCGCCGGCCGTCCCAGGCGTTGAAGTGGCCGACCACACTGACGCGGCGGGCATTGGGAGCCCAAACGCAGAAGTTGGTTCCTTCCACCCCGTCCAGCGTCATCGGATGGGCGCCAAGGCGTGAGTAAAGGTCGAGGTGACGGCCTTCACCAAGAAGATACTCGTCCAGCTCGCCCAGCACCGGCGGGAATCGGTAGGGATCTTCGGCAATCCATTCGTGCTCGCCAGCCGTCATCTTCAGCCAATAGCGGAAACGCTCCGTCCGACCCTTGATGTAGCTGGAAAAGAAGCCTTCGCGATGCACCCTTTCCAGCTCGGCGATTTCTTTCCCATCCTCGCCAACCAGCGTCACCGTGGCGGCTTGCGGCGCAAAGACATTGACCGCGACGGGTTCGCCATTGCCGCCGAGCATGCCCAGCACAACAAAGGGATTTCCGTGGCGGCCACGGATGATGGCCTCGATGTCCGAGGGGTAGGCTGCCGGTTTGTCGCTCACGCGTCCTCCGATCCGAAGAGTTCAAGCAGGCCGAGCAGTGGAACACTGATCCAGCCCGGGCGGTTGGCGAGCTCATAGCCGACTTCGTAGACCGCCTTCTGGATCAAGAAGAGGTCGAGCATCGCCTGCGCGAACGCCTCGTCCTTGATGGCGGTTTGGCAGTCGGCCACGCCTGCGAAGTAAGCGCCAAGAAATTCGGCACTTGTGGTGTCGCGCCAGCGCCGCGCATTGCGCAACGCCTGGTCGCGTCGCTCGGGAGCGCTTTCGCGAGCAACGCTGAACGCGGCGTAGTCTAGTGAACGCAGCATGCCGGCCACATCACGCAACGGCGAGAACTTGCCTCTGCGCTCTTCCACCGAGCGGCGAGGCTCACCCTCGAAGTCGATGATGATGAGGTCGTTCTTCGCAACAAGCAGTTGCCCCAGATGGTAATCGCCATGAATGCGCGACCGAGCGCCGGACGGCTCGTAGCTGGCAGCCTTGGCGATGCGGGCAAACAACGCATCACGCTTGTCGAGCAAAGCGTGAGCGGCAGATGCTGCCTCACCTTCCAGGTCGCGAACGGCGTTTTGCAGCCGCCCGAGAACTACCTCGGCTTCTTCCTGTGCTTCACGCACCCAGCCTTCGAGGTCGTCCTTCTTGATCGGCTCGACAGCAAAGGCCGGGTCATCGGTTTGCGTGGCCAGCGCACAGTGCAACTCAGCCGTGCGCTGGCCCAGCACCTCGCCGATTGCCAGCGGGAAGATGTAAGGAGCAGCTTCCAGTGGCGCGCCTTGCTGGTGCTCGTAGTTGGAGCCGTCCTCTACCTCGCGCCGCAGCGCTTCCGTGACCACAGCCCAGGCATCGCCCTGGTTGCGCACGAAGGCAAAGGCGGAGGCAAGGGTCGTCGCTTCACCGTCTGCCGGCTGGAACTCCACCGCGCCAAGATAGGCCGGCGTGTTCTCGAAATGGGCGACATCGGTCAGGAAGCGCGCCACTTCCACATCCGGCTGCAGGCCGGACCGGAGGCGACGGTAGATCTTCAAAACCGCTGCGTCGCCGAAGGCGATGGAGAAGTTGCTTTGCTCCACCGCCAGCGGACGGATGTCACCGGCTGTCTCGGTTTGCGCAAGGAGCGAGCCGGACGAGAACACCACCCGGCCACCATCGCTGTTTTCCAGCGTGGAGCCATCGCGCAGCCCCTGCATCAGGCGGCTGGCCAGATCCTCATCCACGGCTCCATCGATCAGAGCACCGACCTTGTTGGTTCGGCGCAGCTTGGCGATGGTGTAGGACAGTTTCGCCGCGCCATGCGTGATGTTCTCCTCGCCCCAGCGCGCCGACATCGGAAGGAAATAGCGCTGCGGCTCACCTTCGCCGAGATCCACATCGATGATTGCGAGCAGGTGCTGCCCGTCTCCCAACTGCCCGACAGGCTGCACATTGGCTTGCCGCACCTTGCGATCCTTTGCCCCGAACCACCGCTGCAAGGTCAGGAAATGCGGCAGGACATCGCCGTCAAAGACGCGCTTGTCGCGGCCAGCAATGGCGGTGTCTACCCGGCCGTCGCGCGTCGTCAGCGTAATGAACTCCGGCAGGATCTCCGGCAGTGCCTGGTGCCAATGCGGCGCCTGCGCTTCGCTCGCCAGAACGAACCAGTAGAATCCGTAAGCCGGCAGCGTCACGAGATAAGGAAGGTCGCCCACCGGCGGAAACGCGGTGCGGCCCATCATCTCGACGGGAACGGTCCCCTTCCAGCGGGAAAGATCGAGCTCAACCGCCTGCGCCGCGCGGGACAGGTTCGCCACGCACAGAATGGCCTCGCCCTCGTGCTCGCGGACATAGGCCAGGATCTTGCGATTGCCGGGATAAAGCAGAACCATGGCGCCGCGCCCAAAGGCGGCATGCTCCTTGCGCACCGCCACGATGCGACGCATCCAGTTCAGCAGCGAGGACGAATCCCGATCCTGGCTTTCAACGTTGATTGTCTGGTAGCCGTAGTTCGGATCCTGGATCAGCGGCAGGTAAAGCTGCTGCGGATTGGCGCGGGAAAAGCCGCTGTTGCGGTCGAGCGACCACTGCATGGGCGTGCGTACGCCATCGCGATCGCCCAGATAATAGTTGTCGCCCATGCCGATTTCATCGCCGTAATACAAGATGGGCGTTCCAGGCATCGACAAAAGCAGCGAGTTCATCAGCTCGATCTTGCGCCGGTCGTTCTGCATCAAAGGCGCCAAGCGGCGGCGGATGCCGAGGTTGATGCGCGCGCGGCTGTCTTCGGCATAGGTGCGCCAGAGGTAATCGCGTTCCTGGTCGGTCACCATTTCGAGCGTCAGCTCGTCATGGTTGCGCAGGAAGATGCCCCACTGGCAGTTCTCGGGAATGTCAGGTGTTTGCCGGATGATGTCGGTGAGCGGGTGCCGGTCTTCCTGCGCAACCGCCATGTACATGCGCGGCATCAGCGGGAAGTGGAAGCCCATGTGGCATTCGTCACCATCGCCGAAATAGGGGCGGGTGTCTTCCGGCCACTGATTGGCTTCGGCAAGCAGCATGCGATCGGAATAGTTCTTGTCGAGTTCCGCCCGGATCTTCTTCAAAACGACATGCGTCTCGGGCAGGTTCTCGTTGTTCGTGCCCTCGCGCTCGATGAGATAGGGGATGGCGTCGAGACGAAGCCCGTCCACGCCCATCTCGAGCCAGTAGTTCATCACGCGAATGACTTCTTCCAGCACGCGCGGATTGTCGAAGTTCAGGTCCGGCTGGTGGGAGTAAAAACGGTGCCAGAAGTAAGCGCCGGCAACCGAATCCCACGTCCAGTTCGACTTCTCCGTATCGGTGAAGATGATCCGCGTTTCAGGGAATTTGGTGTCCGTGTCGCTCCAAACATACATGTCGCGCGCTGGCGAACCCGCGGGCGAATGGCGGGCTTCCTGGAACCACGGATGCTGGTCGGAGGTGTGGTTGATCACCAGTTCCGTGATGACCCGCAGCCCACGTCGGTGCGCTTCGTCGACGAAGCCGCGGAAGTCCGTCATGGTGCCATAGGAGGGATTGATCGACGTGTAGTCGGCGATGTCATAGCCGTCGTCGCGAAGGGGCGACGGGTAGAACGGCAGGAGCCAGATCGCCGTGGCGCCGAGCTGCTGCACATGGTCCAGCCGCCGCATCAAGCCGGCGAAATCGCCCATGCCGTCGTCGTTGGAGTCCTGGAAGGCCTTCACATGCAGCTGGTAGATGATCGCGTCCTTGTACCATTCGGTTTGGGATCGATCGATCAGGCCATCGAGCTTTGCTTCAGCCTGTGTTTCCTGGGCAGTGTCATTCATGGGCATGTCATTCATGGGCGAGGGGCCCCCGGCGGATAAAGGCGCCAGATTGCATATGGCCTCGTTTGGGGATCGAGTTCGAGATTGTGGGTCTTGCCGTGCCAGGTGAAGCGGTTGCCCTGCAAAAGGTCTTCCACTTCCACGGACGCGTGGTCTGAAAGGCCGAACTCCCAGAGCGGCACCTCGAACTGGCACGACTGAACGTTGTGCGGATCGAGATTGACGTGGAACAGGAGGTAGTTCGACGTAGCCGGGTCGAACTTCCCGTAATAAAGGATGTTCGCGTTGCTGGCGTAGAAGAACTTCAGCGACAGGAACCGCTGCAGGGCAGGGTTCTCTCGCCGCAGGCGGTTCACCAGCCGGATGTCGTCCTTGATGTGGCCGGGCTGGTCCATGTCCCAGATCCGGATCTGGTACTTCTCGGAGTCGAGATATTCCTCCTTGCCCGGCACCGGCGCGGCGTCGCAGATCTCATAGCCGTTATACAGGCCGTAATTGCCAGCCAAAGTTGCGGCGAGAACCAGCCGCGTCCGAAAGCCCGGACGTCCCGATGTTTGCAGGTAAACCGGGTTGATGTCCGGCGTGTTGGCAAAGAAGTTCACCCGCATGTAATGCCGGCATTCTTCCGTGGTGAGCTCCGTGAGGTACTGCTCCAGCTCCCATTTCAGGTTGCGCCAGGTGAAATAGGAATAGGACTGGCTGTAGCCGACCTTTGCCAGGCGCTTCATAACCTTGGGCCGGGTGAAGGCTTCCGCAAGGAAGATCACGTCCGGGTGCTCGCGATGCACCTCGTCGATCATCCATTCCCAGAAGGGAAACGGTTTGGTGTGCGGGTTGTCTACGCGGAAGATCTTGACGCCGTGATCCACCCAATAAAGCACCACGTCGCGCAGCGCATACCAGAGGTCGGGGATTGCTCCGCGGTAGAAGTGGACGTTGACGATGTCCTCATACTTCTTCGGCGGGTTTTCGGCGAACTTGATTGTGCCGTCCGGCCGCCAGTCGAACCATTCCGGGTGTTCCTTGATCCAGGGATGGTCGGGTGAACACTGGATGGCGAAATCGAGCGCGATCTCCAGCCCGTGCTGGTGCGCGGCGGCCACCAGCGCATCGAAATCCTCGATCGTGCCGAGTTCGGGATGAACGGCATCATGCCCGCCATCGGCCGAGCCGATCGCGTAGGGGCTGCCGACATCGTCCGGACCGGGCGTGAGCGTGTTGTTGCGGCCCTTGCGGTTGGTTTTGCCGATCGGGTGGATCGGCGTGAAGTAAAGCACGTCAAAGCCGAGATCCTGCACATAAGGCAGGCGCTCGATGACATCGCGAAACGTACCGTGACGGTTCTCGTCATTGGTGATGGAGCGCGGCATCAACTCGTACCACGCGCTGAAGGCCGCAGCCTTGCGGTCAACCCAGACGGGGAGATCCTTGTCGTAACGGGTAAGATTGGTGCGTGGTGCCGCACGTTTCATCCAACCCGCCGTATCTTCCGAAAGAAGAAGAGCAAGCAGCGCCTCTTCGTCGGCGGCATTGCTCAACGCATCGGCCATAGTGCGCGACAACGCCCCATCACGCGGATCGTCAAGGGCGGCCTGAACGAGGTTCTTGCCTTCGGTGATTTCAAGCGAAACATTCTGGCCGGCGGCGATCTTCTTGCGGATTTCCTTCGCCCATTGGGCGAAAAGATCGCGCCACGCGATGAGGGTGAACTGGGCGGGGCCGTTGACCGAGAATAGGATCTCCCCGCGCCAACGATCGTTGATCACATACTCCATGGGCGCTTCGAGCCATTCGCCGTCGTGACCATCGCGGTAAAGGATGGCGGCGTCGAAGGTTTCGTGGCCATCGCCGAAGATGTCGGCTTCAACAATCAGCGTTTCGCCAACCACCGTCTTTGCCGGAAAGCGCCCGCCATCAATCTCCGGATCGATGGCTTCAATTGCGATCCGCTGCGCAGCCAGTGCATTCAGACGTTCAAGTGAGGACGGGCTGCCTTGAAGACTAGGCTTCCCGCTGGCCTCCACGGACCTGCTGGCTTCGCTCATGATCGGTCCCCTTGCAATCGCGCGCACAAAGAAACATGGGCGCAATTGCCGGTCCGGCAATGCCGAAACAAGAACTGCTGCGTCTGAAACATCAGGCGAAACCTCGGCTCGGGTTTGGTTGGGATCCAAACTCGAAACTGGTGTCCGGCCCGATGGTTCCCCTTCTTTTCAGGCGCTGGCAGGAAGAATGGTGAGAAGGTGCAGCTCGCCCGCCCCACCCGCTAGAGCGGGCGGGTGAGCCAAAGCGGCTAAGCGGCGGCGCGCTTCTTTGCGACGCGGGCGCGGATGCTTTCAACATCGGCGCGCGGCGTAGCGGCAAACAGCGTTTGCGTGTAGCTGTGCTTCGGGTTCGCGAACACCTCGTCGCGCGTCCCATATTCCACGGCTTCGCCGAAATACATCACCATCACCTCGTCGGCGATGTAGCGCACAACTGACAGATCATGGCTGATAAAGACGTAGGTCAGCTGAAACTCGTCCTGCAGGTCGGCGAGCAGGTTGAGGACCTGCGCCTGCACCGAAAGATCCAGGGCTGAAACGGGTTCGTCGAGCACCAGAAGCTTCGGGTTGAGCATCAGCGCGCGGGCAATCGCGATGCGCTGCCGCTGGCCGCCGGAAAACATGTGCGGGTAGCGGTTGAAGTGTTCTTCGCTGAGCCCGACCTTCTTCAACATGGCCATGGCCCGGTCCCGCCGTTCGGAAGCCGGCGTATCCGTGTTGATCTTCAAAGGTTCGCCCAACACGTCGCCGATCTTTTGTCGCGGGTTAAGCGAACCATACGGGTTCTGGAACACGATCTGCACCTTGCGGCGAAGATCCGACGTCAAGCCATTCTGGGCAATGTCGACGGTTTGTCCATCGATCTGCAGCGAACCGGATGTCGGCGCATCGATCAGGGTGATGATGCGTGCGAGCGTGGACTTGCCGCAGCCACTTTCTCCAACAATCGCGAGCGTCTTTCCCTTCTCCACGGAGAAGCTGACGCCCTTCACCGCATGAACCGTGCGCGCCTTGGAAAAAAGCCCGCCGCTCACGTGGTAATCGCGCTTGATGTTTTGGACGGAAAGAACAGTCTCGCTCATAGCGGCGCCTCCAGGGGCGGCGTCTTCACCGCGGTGCTGTCTTCAACTTCCATCTGGTAGTCGCCGACCGTCGGCAGCCGATCACCGGTGGCGTTCTCCGGCAACGCGGCAAGCAGCGCCTTCGTGTAGTTGCTTTGCGGGTTTTCGAAGAGGCTGAGCACGTCGGCTTCCTCCATCTTGCGGCCCTTGTATTGCACCACCACGCGATCGGCCGTTTCCGCCACGACGCCCATGTTGTGGGTGATCATGATCATGCCCATTCCATGTTCCTGTTGCAGCCCCACGAGAAGATCGAGGATCTGCTTCTGGATGGTCACGTCGAGTGCCGTGGTCGGCTCGTCGGCGATCAGGAGCTTGGGATTGCAGGCGATGGCGATGGCGATCATCACGCGCTGGCACTGCCCGCCCGACATCTGATGTGGATAGGACTTCAGCCGATCAGCGGGATCGGGGATGCCAACGGCCGTCAACAGCTCGATCGCCCGCTTGCGGCGCTGGCTGCGATCCATGTTCATGTGGACGCGCAGAACTTCCTCGATCTGGAAGCCGACGGTAAAGCACGGATTGAGGCTCGCCATCGGCTCCTGAAAGATCATGGCCACGTCGCGTCCTATGATGCGGCGGCGTTCCTTCGGCTCCAAACGGAGAAGGTCGATGCCGTCAAACACCATGCTGTCGGCCTTGACTGTTGCGCTGTCGGGCAGAAGGCCCATCACGGCAAGCATCGAGACCGATTTTCCGGATCCGCTTTCACCCACAATGGCGAGCACTTCGCGGGCATCAACGGTGATGTCGATGCCGTTCACCGCCATGAACGGTCCCGTGCTGGTTAGAAACGACACCGAAAGGTTCTTGATTGCGAGAAGGGGCATGGCTCAGCTCCGCTTCAGCTTCGGATCAAGCGCATCGCGCAGCCCGTCGCCAACCAGATTGATCGCAAGTACGGTGACGAGGATCGCAAGGCCAGGGAAGGTGACGACCCACCATGCGCGGAGGATGAACTCGCGCGCTTCGGCCAGCATCGTGCCCCATTCCGGCGTGGGCGGTTGAGCGCCCATGCCAAGGAAGCCCAGGGCTGCCGCGTCGAGGATTGCATTGGAGAAGGAAAGGGTCGCTTGCACGATCAGGGGTGCCATGCAGTTCGGGAGGATGGTCACGAACATCAGGCGGAAATGTCCGGCGCCGGCGACCTTGGCCGCGGTGACATAGTCGCGCGTCTTTTCCGCCATCACTGCTGCGCGCGTGAGACGCACGAAGTGCGGCTGCAGCACCAGCGCGATGGCGATCATGGCGTTGGTCAGGCCGGGTCCAAGCACCGCCACCAGCACAAGTGCCAGCAGCAGCGAAGGAAAAGCGAGGATGATGTCCATCACGCGCATGATGACGGTATCGACCCAACCACGCGCATAACCGGCAATCACGCCGATGACGATGCCGCCAACGAGTGCGAGCAGAGTGACGATGACACCGATGAACAACGAATATTGTGCGCCATAGATGAGGCGAGAAAGGATGTCGCGCCCGACCTGGTCGCTGCCCAGAAGGAAGCTCGCGCTGCCACCTTCCTGCCAGAACGGCGGCACGAGAATGGAGTCTCGATATTGCTGGGTGGGATCGTGTGGGGCAATCAGCGGCGCCAGCAGGGCCACCACAACGAGCAGCAGGAAAACAAAGAGGCCGATAACGGCGCCCTTGTTTTCGGAGAAATAGAACCAGAACTCGGCAGCACGGCGCGAACGGGTGCTTGGCTCGGCGCTGGTGGTGGCGTTGACGGCGTTGTTGGCCATGGCGCGTTCCTCAGTGCCGAATGCGCGGATTGATCAGACCATACAGCAGGTCAACGATCAGGTTCACGATCATGATAATGGCCGCAATCAGCAGCAGCCCGCCCTGGATCACGGGGTAATCGCGGCGGAACACTGAATCCACCATCCATTTGCCGATCCCTGGCCAGGAAAAGATCGTCTCGGTCAGGATGGCGCCGGCCAGCATCACGCCAACCTGCAGACCGATGGTGGTGATCACCGGGATCATGGCGTTGCGCAGGGCATGGATGCCGACCACGCGGAACGGCGACAGGCCCTTGGCGCGTGCGGTGCGGACATAGTCCTCCGACAAGACTTCCAGCATCGCGGAGCGGGTCTGCCTGGCGATCACCGCGAGCGGGATTGTGCCCAGGACAATGGTGGGCAGGATCAGGTGGCTGGCTGCCGACTTGAAGGCGCCGGCCTGGCCGGAAAGCAGGCTGTCGATCAGCATGAAGCCGGTGACGGGCGGGAAAAAGTACAGCAGCGAGATGCGCCCGGAAACCGGCGTCCATTGCAGCGTGCCTGAAAAGAAGATGATCAGCAGCAGGCCCCACCAGAAGATCGGCATGGAATAACCGACGAGTGCGGTTCCCATGATCGTCTGGTCGAAAAACGAGCCGCGCTTGATGGCTGCGAAGATGCCGGCCGGAATGCCCAATACCACCGCAAAGATGATCGCGCAGGTCGCCAGCTCGAGCGTTGCGGGGAACAGCGCGGAAAACTGGTCCAGGATCGGCCGCTTGGTGACGATTGAGGTTCCGAAGTCGCCCTGCAGAATGCCCCAAATGTAGTCGAGATACTGCACCACGATTGGGCGGTCGAAGCCAAGCTGCGCGGAGATCTGGGCATGCCGTTCCGGCGACATGACACGCTCGCCCGAAAGCAGCGCAACCGGATCGCCCGGCAGCAGCCGGATGAAAGAGAAGGCGATGATGGAAACGCCAATAAAGGTCGGGATGAGCACCGCGAGGCGCCCAAGAAGGAAGCGGACCATGTCGGCTCCGAAAGAAGTGGCCGCCGGCGAGGCCGACGGAAGCAACAAAAAACGGGAGCGGCCGAGTTCCGGACGCTCCCGTTCGCTAGGATGAGGAGCGCTTACTCGGCCAAATCGACGCCGTCAAATGCGAAGTCACCCAGAGGGCTCTGCACGAAGCCGGTCACTTCCTTGCGCATCGGCACGACGGACAGCGAGTGGTCGATCGTGACCCACGGTGCCTCACGCTTGAAGATGACCTGCGCCTCTTCGTAGAGCTTGGTGCGCTCGGCCTGGTCCGTTGTTTCCTTCGCCTTGGTGACCAGGTCATCATATTCCTGGTTGCACCATTGGGCGCGGTTGTTGCCGCCGACCGCATCACAGCCGAGCAGCGTGTCCAGGAAGTTGTCCGGATCGCCGTTGTCGCCGGTCCAGCCAAGCATCACCGCGCCGTCGCGATCCTTTGCCTTGGACCGGTCGAGATATTCGGCCCATTCATAGGACACGATCTCGACATCCACGCCGATCTTGGCGAAGTCTTCCTGCATCAACTCCGCGGCGCGGCGGGCGTTGAGCATGTACGGGCGAGCAACCGGCATAGCCCAGATCTTCATGGAAAGATCGGTGACGCCGGCATCTTCCAGCATCTTCTTCGCTGCTTCCGGATCGTACGGATCGTCCTGGATGGACTCGTTGTAGGACCACATCGTCGGCGGGATCGGGTTCTTTGCCGGCGTTGCGGCGCCTTGGAACACGGCATCCACGATGGCCTGCTTGTTTACGGCCATCGACAGCGCCTTGCGCACCTCGACCTTGTCGAACGGAGCCTGCGTCGTGTTGAAGGCGAGGTAGGCAACGTTGAGGCCCGGCTGTTCCATGACCTTGAGGTCGTCATTGGCCTTCATGGCTTCCACGTCGGCAGCGTTCGGGTAAGGCATCAGGTGGCATTCGCCGGCCTGCAGCTTCTGGTAACGAACGGCCGCATCGGTGGTAATGGCGAAAACGAGATCATCGATCGGCTGCTTGCCGTTCCAATAGTCCGGATGCGCCTTGTAGCGGATCGCGGCGTCCTGCTGGTAGGCCACGAACTGGAAGGGGCCGGTGCCCAGCGGCTTCTGGTTCAACTGCGCCATATTGCCGTCAGCTTCCAGCTTGTCGGCGTATTCCTTCGACATAACGGAAGCGAAAGGCATTGCCACATTGGCGAGGAACGGCGCTTCCTTGCGCTTCAGCTTGAACTTCACGGTCATGTCGTCGACCTTTTCGATCGACTCGATCAGTTCCGGGAAGCCCATGCCTGCGAAATACTCCCAGGAGCCGCCCGCGACATACTGGTTCCAGGGGTTTTCTGAATTCATCTGCCGATCGAACGAGAAGATCACGTCGTCGGCATTGAGTTCACGGGTTGGCGTAAAGAAGTCGGTGGTCTGGAACTTGACGCCAGGACGCAGCTTGAACGTATATTCGAGCCCGTCGTCGGAAACTTCATAGCTTTCCGCCAAGCCCGGTTCGGTTTCGGTGGTGCCCTTCTTGAACTCGAGCAGCCGGTTGTAAACCGTGTGCGCGGCGGCATCGAAGGTGGTTCCAGCGGTGTAAAGGCCGGGATCGAAGCCTTCCGGAGATCCTTCGGAGCAATACACAAACGTTTTCGCGTTTGCAGCGCCGCTCAGGATCGTTGCAGCTGCCAGCGCGGCCGCGAAGGTCATTTTCTTTAACATCGAGCACTCCCCTTGATGTCGGTTCGGGCCTGCGTCAGGTGCGCGGCCCTGTGGAACCGCATATAAACTACGCGCCACACGTTTTGAAAAGCCCTGCTGAAGTGCGCCCGGGGAACTATACGCAACATGTTTGTGACTGCCGCACCGCCGGAGCATGCACGCAAATCGTGATCGAACGGAATGCCGCTGCTTCCGTTGGTCCCCGAAGCGATCTCTTCATGAAAGGATGCAGGATGCCTTACAAGCGCACAGTCGCCGTTGCTGCCGTAGCGGCAATGTTGGCGGGTTCAGCCGCCGCACAAGTGGGTGGTGGCTCGATCAGCGGCAGTGGAACCATTGGTGGGAGCGGGTCTGTTGGCGGCACTACGCTGGGCGGCAGCGGCACGGTATCACCCGGCAACCAATCGCCGGCGCCCGGCAATCCCGTTTTGCCGAACACAACGCGTTCGAATCCGGGCGCGTCGGGCCAGCCCGTTCGCACCCCCGGAAACACCAGCCTGACCGAAACCCAACAAGGGCTGTCAAACAATACGATCGGCGTGGACAGCGGGATTACTGCCTCCACACCAACGCCGCCGCAAAGCATCATCGACCAGCCCAATCCTCCCCCCATCCCGTTGCCGGGCGAGGCGGGCGCTGATCCGGCAACCATCGATCTTCAGCAGGATCAGTTGCCGACCCGCTAAAGCTTGGGATGTCGAGGCAAACAAAAAGCGGGCGTGCGCCCGCTTTTTTCGTGGGGAAATGCAGTCGTCTTACTCGGCAGCCTTTGCAGCTTTCGGCTTGCGGCCGCGCTTGGCAGGCGCCGGTGCAGGAGCAGGCTCTGGCTCGGCAACGACATCGCTCTTGCGACCAAGGCCCAGGCTCTTCGCGAGTTCGGAGCGTTGCGCGGCGTAGTTGGGCGCAACCATCGGATAATCGGCAGGCAGGCCCCACTTCGCCCGGTAATCGTCGGGCGTCATGCCATAGCTGGTCATGAGGTGCCGCTTCAAAGAGCGGAACTTCTGCCCGTTCTCCAGGCTGATCAGGTAATCCGGCGTGATCGACTTCTTGATCGGAACGGCCGGCTTGAGCGGTTCCACCGGTTCCGGGGCTTTCGGCTCCTGACGAAGACCAACAAGTGCCTGATGCACTTCACTGATCAGAGTCGGTAAATCGTTGGATCTAACCGCATTTTTCGAAACATAGGCGGACACGATGTCCGCGGTCAATTCTGCCAAATCGTTGTTATCTAGTTGCTCTACGCCATTGCTCATTGATAAACCTCCTTAAAACACTGGATAGTCGAATAATGGATTTGCCTACTATCCACAAGTAGAGGATCATTCGCGTAGAGGCAGTGTCCACAGGCTCTACTTCTTTAGCGTTATCAAATAGAAACAGCGCATGGTCCCACTCTCAGCCTTCGTAGCGCAGTCGAAAAGAATGCAGGAGAGCTGATCGGGCAAAAAAACGGCGGGCCAAAAGACCCGCCGCCTTCATGGGGTATTAAGCCCTTTTAGTTGTTGACGCGATCAAACAAGCCGAGGCCGCGCTCGTTGCGAGCGTTGTCGGCCGGCACGCTCGATGCTTCCTGAGCCTGAGTACGAGTAGCACCGGACTGCGAGATGGAAGCCGTCGTGGAACGATCAACCGGCACATAATCACGTGACGTGCCGGGCGCGCTCGAGGTCGCAGCATGCGTTTGATCGAAGAAGATGCCGCCCTGGTCAAAAGCGCCGGCACCAGCTTCAGTCTTCACAGCCTGGGCGGAAGCAGCAGAAGCGGTTACAGCGAGAGCGAGGAGTGCGGCAGAAACTGTCTTGTTAAACATAGCTATATTCCTTGAACTATCAAAAATGCGGACCGTAATCGCGGCCGCACAGTGCAGGTAGGAACCTAGCCGGCGAAGCGCCAGAGGATTGGCGTTCTGTTTTGTTGACATTGCGTTTCAGCTTTTTCATCGCTCCTGAAAGGCGAAGGCGCGCTGAGGATCTTGTAAATGGAACCGCGCCCACCTAGGCGCGCCGCCCCGAGCGCAGAGCCGGCGATCGGCCACGACCGCAGCCGGCATCACTGACGCGCAGAAGGGCAGGGTGGTCGACCTATTTCTCCCACTGGCTGAAATAAAGCGCCAGCAAGGTCACCGCCGCGCCCGACAGAAGATACCCTCCCGCCGAGATCAGGCCGAAATTTGCTGCCAGCAACAAGGCGGCCAGGGGCGCGAAGCCGGCACCAAACAACCACGCAAAGTCGCTGGTGAGGGCTGAAGCCGTGTAGCGGTAGGACTTCTCGAAATGGCCCGCCAGAGCGCCAGAGGATTGGCCGAACGACAAGCCCAGCAAGATGAAGCCGAGGATCATGAAAACGGTTTCACCGGCCGGTCCGCCGTCCAGGAGTTGCGGCGCAAAACCGCTGAAGGCCGCAATCGCCACGGCGGTGGCTGCCAGAAGCGTTCGCCGTCCGAAGCGATCTGCCAGGTAACCGGAGATCACGATGGCAACGAGCCCAAAGGCGGCGCTGACGGCTTCAATGAGAAGGAACCGGGCCGGACCCTCGTCCGTGTAAAGAAAGACCCACGACAGCGGAAACACTGTGACCATGTGGAACAGCGCAAAGCTTGCCAGGGGCGCAAAGGCGCCAAGTGCAATCGCTGCCCCTTGCGTCCGCAGCGTTGGCAGCACCGCCGAAGGCTGGAGCTCGCGGCTTTGAAAAAGGTTCGTGTATTCCGGCGTTGACACGATTCGTAGTCGGGCAAACAGCGCCACCACATTGATCGCAAAGGCCACGTAGAACGGATATCGCCAACCCCATGCATAGAAGTCGGTGGCGTTGAGATTGCCGACAAAGAACGCGAACAGAGCGCTGGCGACGATCAGGCCCAGCGGTGCACCCAACTGCGGGATCATCGCATACCAGCCGCGGTGGTGCTTCGGCGCATTCAGCGCCAGCAGGGAAGCCAGGCCGTCCCAGGTCCCGGCAAGCGCAAGGCCCTGGCCGATGCGAAACAAGCAAAGAACCCAGATGGAAGCCGCGCCGATGGTCTCGTAGCTGGGGATGAACGCCACCGCGACGGTGGATGTGCCCAGCAAAAACAAGGCCGATGTCAGTTTGACGCTCTTGCCGTAGCTGCGGTCGATGGCGGTGAAGATCACGGTGCCGAAGGGCCGGGCAACAAAGGCAAGCGCAAAGATCACAAAGGAAAAGAAGGTGCCGGTGAGCGGATCCACAAAGGGAAAGAACAGGCGCGGGAAAACAATGACTGAAGCAATGGCGTAGACAAAGAAGTCGAAGGCTTCCGAGGTCCGGCCGATGATCACCCCGATGGCGATGTCGTTCGGATTGACGTCCTCGTGCCGCGTGTTGACAAGGCGTGCGTCGCGTTCGGCGTCTGCTGTTGTCTCAGACATGGGTTCTTCCGCTGGCTTTTTGTCTTCTGCGCGGATGGCCTTGTTAATGCGATCCCGCCGGCTGCCCTTCTGACGCGCTCCCAGCGAATCCGGCATTGGGCAAATTGTCCAATGGGGCTCCGTCCGCGATCAGCTTAGGTGACGGACAGAAAAGCAAGTGTCATGCCGATGTTCCGATCCTTACGCCGCTTTACCCCCTTCCTGCTGCTGCCGCTGTTCCTTCTCCTGAGTGGCTGCAATTGGGTGGTCATGTCTCCGTCGGGAGATATCGCTGCACAGCAGCGCGACCTGATCATCATCTCAACGGTCCTGATGCTCATCATCATTCTTCCGGTGATGGCGCTCACGGTATTGTTTGCGTGGCGATACAGGCAGTCCAACAAGGATGCGCCCTATGATCCCGATTGGGATCATTCCACGCAGCTCGAGCTGGTCATCTGGGCCGTTCCGCTTCTGATCATCATCTGCCTGGGTGCGGTGACGTGGATGGGAACGCATCTGCTCGACCCCTACCGTCCGCTCGACCGGCTGGCGGAAGGCAGGCCCGTGGAAGCGAACACGCAGCCGCTCGACATCAACGTGGTGGCGCTCGATTGGAAGTGGCTCTTCATCTACCCGGAATACGCCATTGCATCCGTCAACGAAGTCGCAGCACCGGTTGACCGGCCGATCCGCTTCAACATCACCTCGTCCTCGGTAATGAACTCCTTCTATGTGCCCGCCCTGGCGGGCATGATCTACGCCATGCCCGGCATGGAAACGAAGCTGCATGCCGTGATCAACAATCCCGGCGTTTATGAAGGCTTTTCCGCCAATTACTCGGGCCATGGCTTCTCGAACATGCGCTTCCGCTTCCATGGCGTCGATGAAGCGGGCTTCGACGAGTGGATCGAAAACGCACGGGCCGAGGGCGGTGCCTTGCAGCGGCAGGACTATCTCGAACTCGAGCGCCCGAGCGAAAAGGAACCGGTGCAGTATTTCGCGACCGTGGACCCGCTCCTGTTCCGCGCGATCCTCAACATGTGCGTTGATCCCGGCAAGATGTGCATGAGCGAAATGGCCATGATCGACCGCGGCGGTGGCGCTGGGCTCGCGGGTTTGAGCAACCTGCTGCCGCTGACCTATGACAAGAACATCCGCCGCGGCGCGGTTTTCGGGCCAAAGCCCACCTTTGTCGCCAGCATCTGCACGGTCGAGGAAGCCTTGGCGGCCGGCCAGCCTGATCCGGCGCAGGATCGTCGCGTGACGGGCGGTGCGCCCTTGACTGGCGCCGGCTTGCCGCGCCCGACCCGGATCAGCTTCCCCTCGTTTTCATCACCTTTCGGCGCGCTCCAGCCGTCCAACATCTGAAACCATCATGCCTGAAACATCACCCCTCATCCAAGCCATCTTCGGGCGGTTGACCTTCGAGTCGATCCCACTCCATGAGCCGATCCTCATAGGGACTTTCGCCGTCGTTGCTCTCGGCGGAATGGCCCTGCTTTACCTTCTTTATCGATACCGGCTGTGGGGCTACCTGTGGCGTGAGTGGTTCACCACGGTCGATCACAAGAAGATTGGCATCATGTATATGGTGCTGGGCATCATCATGCTCCTGCGCGGCTTTGCCGACGCGATCATGATGCGCATCCAGCAGTCCATCGCCTTCAATGGTTCGGAAGGCTACCTCAACGCCCATCACTACGATCAGATCTTCACCGCGCATGGCGTGATCATGATCTTCTTCGTCGCCATGCCACTGGTGACGGGCCTGATGAACTACATCGTGCCGCTGCAGATCGGCGCGCGCGATGTGTCGTTCCCGTTCCTGAACAACTTTTCGTTCTGGATGACAGCCGGTGGCGCCGTCGTCGTCATGATGTCGTTGTTCATTGGCGAATTCGCGCAAACCGGCTGGCTGGCTTATCCGCCGCTGTCCGGCATTTCCTACAGTCCAGGCGTGGGTGTCGATTATTATATCTGGGCGCTGCAGGTCGCAGGCGTGGGCACAACCCTGTCAGGCATCAACCTGCTCGTCACCATCGTGAAGATGCGCGCGCCCGGCATGACCATGATGAAGATGCCGGTCTTCACCTGGACCTCGCTGTGCACCAACGTCTTGATTGTCGCGACGTTCCCGGTCCTGACCGCCGTGCTCGTGCTTCTGTCGCTCGACCGCTATGTCGGCACCAACTTCTTCACGAACGATCTCGGCGGCAATCCGATGATGTACGTGAACCTGATCTGGATCTGGGGCCATCCCGAGGTCTACATCCTGATCCTGCCCGCCTTCGGGATCTTCTCCGAAGTCGTGTCGACCTTCTCCGGCAAGCGACTGTTTGGTTACACGTCGATGGTTTACGCCACGGTGGTCATCACCATCCTGTCTTACCTGGTCTGGCTGCACCACTTCTTCACGATGGGGTCGGGCGCCAGCGTGAATTCCTTCTTCGGCATCACGACCATGATCATTTCGATCCCCACGGGCGCGAAGATCTTCAACTGGCTGTTCACGATGTATCGGGGCCGCATCCGCTTCGAGCTGCCGATGATGTGGACCGTGGCCTTCATGCTGACCTTCGTGATCGGCGGCATGACGGGTGTGCTTCTGGCTGTTCCGCCGGCTGACTTCGTGCTCCACAACTCGCTGTTCCTGGTGGCGCACTTCCACAACGTCATCATCGGCGGCGTGCTGTTCGGTCTTTTTGCCGGCATCAACTACTGGTGGCCGAAAGCGTTCGGCTTCAAGCTCGACACCTTCTGGGGCACCTTGTCCTTCTGGTTCTGGGTTGTCGGCTTCTGGGTCGCCTTTACCCCACTTTACGTGCTTGGCCTGATGGGCGTGACGCGGCGGTTGCGGACCTTCGAGGATCCGTCGCTGCAGATCTGGTTCATCATCGCAGGCATCGGCGCCTTCATCATCGCGCTCGGCATTGCAACCTTCATCATCCAGATGGCTGTCAGCATTTGGCGGCGCGAAGCCTTGCGTGAACACACGGGCGATCCCTGGAACGGCCGCACGTTGGAATGGGCGACCTCGTCTCCGCCGCCGGTTTACAACTTCGCTTTCACGCCCGTGATCCATGACAACGACGCCTGGTCGGACATGAAGAAGCGTGGCTACAAGCGGCCGCTGGAGGGCTTTCGTGCCATTCACATGCCCAGCAACACCGGCACGGGCGTTTTCCTCAGTGCGCTTAGCGTTGCCTGTGCCTTCGGTCTGATCTGGTACATGTGGTGGCTGGCTGCCCTGAGCTTCCTTGGCATCATCACCGTCGCGATCGCCCACACCTTCAACTACCAACGGGATTTCTACATCCCGGCGAACGAGGTGGTGAGAACGGAAGATGCCCGGTCGCAACTCATGAATGGGGGGCGCTGATCATGACGGCTGCCATCCAGCAGGCGCAAAACACCGAGGACCTCGTCTTCTACGTCAGGGACGAGGAGCATCACGCCGAAGGCTCGAGCACGGCGTTGGGCTTCTGGATCTACCTGATGAGCGATTGCCTCATCTTCGCGATCCTCTTTGCGATCTATGGCGTGCTCGGCGGCAACTATGCCGCCGGGCCGGGGCCGCAGGACCTGTTCGACCTGGAACTGGTCGCCATCAACACGGCGATGCTCCTCTTTTCGTCTATCACCTATGGCTTTGCCATGCTGGCGGCGGAAAAGAACCGGCAAGGCGCGACGCTGGCCTGGCTTGCGGTGACCGGCCTGTTCGGTCTGGCGTTTCTTGGCATCGAGCTCTTCGAATTCCACCATCTGATCGAGATGGGCGCGACGCCGCAGCGCAGTGCTTTCCTGTCATCGTTCTTTGTGCTGGTGGGCACCCACGGCCTCCATGTCACTTTCGGCATTATCTGGCTGGTGACGCTCATGGCGCAGGTCAAGATGCGCGGCCTGATCCCCGCGAACCGCCGCCGGCTGATGTGCCTATCCATGTTCTGGCACTTCCTCGACGTGATCTGGATCGGGGTTTTCACCTTCGTTTACCTGATGGGGATGCTCCGTTGAGTACGCACGCAGACGCCGCCCACAACAACCCCGTGACGTCGGCCGAGCAGCATGTCGAGGGCCACGCGGAAGCTGTTCACGAAGAAGGCCAGGCGCATGGCAGCATGCGCAGCTATCTCACCGGGTTCCTTCTTTCGGTTGTGCTGACGGCAATCCCGTTTTGGCTCGTGATGACCGGTACGCTGAGCACGCAGCTGACGGCCGTCATCGTCGTTGGGATGGCTGTGGTCCAGATCGTCGTCCACATGGTGTTCTTCCTCCATATGGATCCGCGTTCGGAAGAAGGCTGGAACATCATGGCGCTCGGCTTCACCTTGATTGTCGTGGTGATCGTGCTCAGCGGATCGCTTTGGGTCATGTACCACCTCAACAGCAACATGATGCCCGACATGGAAATGAGCCAACTGCTGCAATAAGCGCCGGCATCGGCGAACAGAGGGATTGGTGGAACACGGTTCCAAAGAGCTTGAAGGGCAGCGCACCCCGCGCCGGATCTGGGTGCTGCTTCTGCTGCTTGGATGTGCCGCAATCCTGGTCGCCTTCTTTTGCGCACTGGGAATCTGGCAGGTCGAACGGCGGGCCTGGAAACTCGACCTGATCGAGCGGGTGGAAGCACGCATCAACGCTCCGCCGGTTGCCGTGCCACCGCCCGCGGAGTGGAACAGCATCGATCGAGCTGGCTTTGAATATCGTCGTGTGGAGGCAAACGGGCGCTTTATGGCCGAGCGCACCGTGTTCGTGCAGGCGGTGACGAGCCGAGGTGGGGGCTTTTGGGTGGTGACGCCCCTGCAAACAGCCGAAGGCTTCACGATCCTCGTCAACCGCGGCTTCGTTTCGAGCGCCCAGCGGGCGGCGCTGCAGAACAGCGATGAACCCGTCGAAACAAGCGTCACCGGTCTCCTGCGCTTGTCTGAGCCGGGTGGTGGCTTTCTGCGCAGCAACGATCCGGCGGGTGGACGTTGGTTCTCCCGCGATGTGGCTGCGATCAGCGAGGCGCAGGGGCTTTCGAGCGTGGCGCCCTATTTCATCGATGCCGAAGCGGTTCCGGATGCACCGGAAGGGTCGCCGCTGGGAGGGCTGACGGTCGTGAGCTTCAACAACAACCACCTTGTATATGCGCTGACCTGGTTCGGCCTGGCCTTGATGGCGCTGGCCGCGGCAGCCTACCTCATCCGGGATGAACGGCGATTGAGGCGGACACAGCGGTGATGGCAGGGGAAACCGGCGCGACAAACATCTGGCAGGAACTGCGCCGGCTCGGCGGGTGGTCGCACGCGGCAAGCCCGGACGTCACGAACAAGCGCAACCTGCTTCTTCTTGTGCAGCTTCGCTGGCTCGCCGTCGGGGGGCAGATCCTGACGATCGTGGTGGTCAGCCTCGGAATGGATGTCGATCTGCCCTTGACTCCGATGGCCCTGGTCCTGGCGGGGCTGATCGCCGTGAACGGCATGAGCGTCGTGCGCGCCCGCGGCGGCCACACCGTGACGGACACGGAGCTTCTCCTCCAGCTCCTCGTGGATGTCGCCGCGTTGACGGCGCAGCTTTATCTCAGCGGAGGTGCCACGAACCCCTTCATCTCTCTTTACCTGCTGCAGGTGACACTCGGCGCCGTGCTTCTGCGACCCTGGTCGAGTTGGGTTCTGGTTGGCGTGACAAGTGCCTGCTTTATCGGCCTGATCTTTTCTTTCTTGCCGCTCGATCTGCCAACTCACCACCTGAACGGCGGTTTGTTCAGCCTTCATGTGCAGGGCATGTTCATCTGCTTTGTGCTCACGGCCGGACTCGTGGTGCTGTTCCTGATCCGGGCCAACAGCAATTTGCGCGCGCGCGACGCCCATCTCGCCGACATGCGCCAGCAGTCGGCCGAAGAAAACCACATCGTGCGCATGGGTCTGCTGGCATCGGGTGCCGCCCATGAACTGGGCACGCCAATGGCCACGATGTCGGTGATCCTCAACGACTGGAAGCGCATGCCGTTGTTTCGCAGCAACCCGGAGGTGGCCGAAGAGATCGACGACATGCAGAACCAGCTGAACCGCTGCAAGGCCATCGTATCCGGCATCCTGATGTCGTCCGGGGAGGCCAGGGGCGAAGGCCTTATGCGGACCACCGCCACCCGCTTTCTGGATGATCTCGTTGCCGAATGGCGCCAAAGCCGCTCGCCGCAGCGCTTGATTTACGAGAACGACTTTTCGCCAGATGCCGGGATCGTTTCCGACATTTCCTTGAAGCAGGTCATCTTCAACATCTTCGACAATGCGCTTGAAGCATCGCCCGGATGGGTGCGCGTGGCTGCTGCACGGGAAGGGGACAGCCTCCGCCTGGTGGTGGAGGATCGCGGCCAGGGTTTCGCCCAAGATATGCTCCATGAACTCGGCCGCCCTTACCGCTCGAGCAAGGGGCGTCCTGGCGGCGGGCTCGGTCTCTTTCTAGTTGTGAATGTGGCGCGTAAGCTCGGGGGCACGGTCTCGGCCTACAACCGGCCGGATGGCGGAGCGAGCGTGACGCTCAGCTTGCCACTTCCTTCCTTGTCCATTGGAGTGGGCGATGGCGGATAATCGTACGCTGGTGATCGTCGAGGACGACGAAACCTTCGCCAAGACCCTGAAGCGCTCGTTTGAGCGAAGGGACTACACGGTCCATCTGTGCGACAGCGTGGAAGGGCTGAAGGCTCTGCTTCGGAACGTCCAACTGTCCTTCGCAGTGGTGGATCTGAAGCTGGTCGGTGGTTCGGGCCTGGAATGCGTGAAAGCGCTGCACGAGCATGACCCCGAAACGAAGATCGTTGTTCTGACGGGCTTTGCCAGCATCGCAACGGCCGTGGAAGCCATCAAGCTGGGCGCCCTGCACTATCTTGCCAAGCCAGCCAACACCGATGACATCGAGGAAGCGTTCGATCGAACCGGAGGCGACACAGCGGTTCCCCTGACCGAGCGCCCGACCTCGCTCAAGAACCTGGAATGGGAGCGCATCCACGAAACACTGGTGGATACGGGCTTCAACATTTCCGAAACCGCGCGGCGGCTTGGCATGCACCGGCGCACCCTTGCGCGGAAGCTGGAGAAACGCCGGGTCACGTGAGGCGATACGCTGAGCGCTTCGTGGCGCTCAGCCGCGCCTGAAGGTCAGTGCAGCGTTCCAGCGATCTCGGACGGTAAAACTGCTATCCGCATGGGTGACAGCGTTGGCATGCCCCAGTCGCGATCGCGTTGCATCCAGAAGTGCGTCGTCTCGAACGAGGATCTCCACATCGCGCAGACCCGTCGCATTCGTTTCGCGAGGCTGTGCACCACGGCTGTTCCAGATGTTGCCGGCCAGATGATGATGGTAGCCACCGGACCCATAGAAGCTCGCACCGGGATAACGGGCGGTGATGTCGAAGCCCAGCGTATCGCTGTAGAAGACTTCGGCAGTCGGAATGTCGCCCACGCGCAAGTGGACATGGCCGATCACGGAGCCGACCGGCAAGCCGTCCCAAGGCTTTGAACCCGCTGCCGCCCGCAGGCTGCCGATGTCGAGCGCCTCAGTCACCATCTGCAAGGAGCCATCCACGTAAGGCCAGTCGGAAGCGGGGCGATCGACATAAATTTCAATTCCGTTGCCTTCCGGATCGTTCAGGTAAAGCGCTTCGCTGACGGCATGGTCGGAAGCGCCGCCGATCGCAACGCGATTTTCAGCGGCGAAATTGATCCAGCGGCCGAGATCGGCGCGTACGGGCAGGAGAAAGGCGGTGTGGAACAGCCCTGCATCGTTGCGCGACGACAAGTCGGCATCCGGTTCGCTCACCAGTTCCAGCAGTGCGTGGTTACCTGCCCCAAGCGCCACGGTGCTGCCGTTGGTCTGAACGACCTTCATGCCAAGCACGCGCTGGTAGAAACCCGATACGAGGGGCAAGTCGCGCACCGTCAGCGAAACCTTGCCGATGCGCATCGGTGTCGAGGAAGAGGTCAATTCACGCACGGCAATCCATCCCGTTGGTTGATCGCGTTCAACGATCATCCAAAGATGCGACCTGTGGGTTGTTTGCGGAAGTAGGCAGTTTCACGAAGGATCGTTCATCTTTCTTGAACGATCGTTCGCAGACGAGCTTGATCAGGCCCGCTTCTGGTTGGATGCGATCGCCTCCTGCTGAAGACAAACAACGCGATTTGGGCCAGGCTTTTTTGCAGCATAAAGGCTGGTGCCGGCTTCCGCCAACAACGTGTTCAGGCCGTGTTCGCCGCGTCGATGGCGTTTGCCAGCTCGCGAACAATCGTTTCCGGTTCGTTGTCGATGCTGACGCGGATCGCGGCCTCGTCCTGCCCAGGTGGTTCCAGAGCGGCGAACTGGCTGTCGATCAGCGTCACGGGCATGAAGTGACGCTGACGCTTTGCCATGCGATCGGCAATGAGCGCGCGGTCTCCTTCCAGATAAAGGATGGCGAGGGGGCGACCGGCCGCGGCTCGGATTTGATCGCGGTAGCGACGTTTCAAAGCGGAACACCCAATGATCAACGGTTTCTCGTGATGCCGCAGCGCAAGGCCCACTTCCTTCAGCCAGGGTGCGCGGTCGTCGTCCGTCAGCGGTTCGCCGCGTGCCATTTTCGCGATGTTGCTTGGCGAATGCAGATCATCTCCGTCGATGAAATCAAAACCAAGCCGGGCGGCGAGCCTTTCGCCGATCAGGGTTTTTCCTGAACCCGCAACGCCCATGAGAATGAAATGCGTGTACACGCTTGCGACCACCTCCGCTTCGATCATGATCGGGCGGTGTTTGCCGCCTCGTCTCTTGATCTAGCGCGGGAAGCGCAAAGGGCCCGTTCAAGCAGGTTCGGCTTCGGCAAAGGACAGGAAGGGCAGGCTTTCGCGGCGACGGCGCGCATAGCGGGTGAACTCGCCGATGGCGCAGATGATGTGGTAAAGCGAGCTTGCCGGTGCTTCACCGGGCAGGAAGCTGCCGTCGTTCAGCATCGTGTCGCGCCAAAGCCCATTGGCGTGGTTGGCAACATAGGCTTGCACGGACGCAGCCGCCTCGAGTGCCCGCTTTTCCGCAGTCCACGCTTCACGCCCGAAATGCCGGTCGGAGAGGGCGAGCCAGGCCTTCAAGCGCTCTGTTTGCGGCCACAACCGTGCGGCGGCATCGCTGACGGCACCATTGGACCAGATGGCGTTTACGGTGACATTCCGTTCCACATCATGTCCCAGCCGTTCGGCGGCCTGAACCATGCGGTCTGGATATCCAGCGGTGTCGCCTCCGGTGAGTTCCTCCCACCGCATCATGAGCCACGCCCATTCAAATGTCAGTCCGGGTTCGAACCGGTGCATGCGGCCTTCCTTAAGCGGCCGCCATTGCGGGTCGAAGGCGCTGAAAACAAGGGCCGTTTCCGGGTCCAGCAGGCGGGACTTCAGCAGCGCCACCATGTCCTCGGCGAGCTTTGTCCAGATCGTGTCCGGAGAAAGCGCAATCCAGGAAAGCGCTGCTTCGAGCAGATGCATGTGCGGTGTGGAACGCAGCGGAAACGGCTGGTTTGAGCCGTCGCGATACCCATCATCTCCGTGCGAGAACTGACCGACAATGACCTGGTGAAGGCGTCGTGCACGCAACGCAATGTCTTCATCGCCGAGAAGATGATAGGCGCGGGCGTAGGCCAGGAGAAGAAAGGCCTGATCCACAAGCTGGTAGCCGGACTCCTGGACGTCGTTGTCCTCGTCGAGCAGGTTGTAGAGTAGCCCGTCCGGTCCGGAATTGGTCAGAAGGAAGCGGTGACCGTGTCGGACGCAGGCAACGGCGGCTGCGCGGTTCCAGCCGAGCTGCGCGGCTTCGCAAAAGGAATAAACCTGGCGCGCCGTCACCCGCACGCGCCTTGGGCCTCTTTTGGCCGCACCAACCGGCGGCAGCGCTTCCACGTAACCGCCGCGCGCATGGTCAAGCCCGACTGTGGACCATAGCGGAAGGATCTCCTCGAAGAGATGCTTGCGCAGGTTGTCGGCGGCAGAACAAAGGGCAGGGCCGAGGTCTGCTTCAGGAGGCAGAGGCTGAGGCTGTAGGGAGGCTTCCGCGCGCCGTCCGCTCCTGCCGAACATAAAACTGAACATGCAAAGCCGCCCCAACCTCCGACCGCAACTTTCCGGAAGAAAGCATTTGTTTCGAAACGGGACGTTATCACAGATTAACATCCTTTAAGGAGAGTAAACTATTCTTACTGGGTCTTAATTTTTCTCTTGTGCGGAAGCGGGAAGTAAGCTTCTATGGCTCGACCCTAGGTTGCATTGCGGTTGGCAGAAGCCAACGGCGGGCGAGGGGTTGGAGAAGTGCGCGAGGTGGCCGGGCGGCGGACACGAGGGACGCGCGCATGCACTCGGTTTTGTTTCTAGGAATTCTGTGACGGCAGCAGGCGCGCGCGGTGATGAGCCGGTGTAATCGCGCTTGCCTTTTGGCAGGGCAACATCGATGAGCACTCCGTCTTCCGCGTTCCTGAAGCAGTTGCGCAAGATGATCCACCCCTCGGATCCGCGGATCGGGGCATTGGGCGATGTGGTGCTATCCACCAGCCTGATCGCACGTGGCCGCGATATTGTCCCGCTCGGGTCGACGGAAAGGAGGGTCCTGGCGATCGGCGAGGGGATTGCGATGCGCTACCGCCTTTTGCCGGATGGCGGCCGCCAGATCTTCATGTTTCTTCTGCCGGGCGACGCTTGTAATCCCAATCTTTTCAATGCGACGCCCATGGATCACGCCATTGCGGCCGTTACGCCGGTTCGACTGGAACAGATCCCGCATGACTCGATGCTGGTTCTCTTGAAAAAGGTTCCAGAGGTGAACCAGGCGCTTTGGTCGATGGCGGATCAGCAAACCGCGGTGATGCGCGATCGCATCATGGGGCTCGGCCGCTGCGATGCGCGGATTCGTGTCGCGCTTCTGTTGTGGGAACTGGTGATGCGTTTGCGCGTCAGCGAAGCGCAGGTCATGCCTGTTGTTATACCGATCACCCAGGCGCTGCTGGCCGATGCGGTGGGCGTGACGCACATTCACTTCAATCGCATCGTGAGCGAGTTCTGCCGGCTTGGCATCCTCGCCACGCAAAGGGGCCGCTTGTTTGTGACGAACCCCCGTTCGCTCCAGGTGATCGCAAGCGAGATAACTTGCGCCGCCTGACTAGAAAAACAATCTGAGGTTGCGAAAATCGCCGCGAAGATCGTCGGCGGCTTTTGCTTGCCTATGGTCCTTCTTCTCCCAGGAGAACGCGAGTAATTCTTTCGAATATTGATGGGGATTAACGAACAAGGATCCGGGCGCCGTTAAAGATAAGGCAGTTAATGTTCGGTTAAGAAGGACTGCCGGCAATGAAGATCAGCGTATTTGGCGCAGGCTATGTAGGCGCAGTGTCCGCCAGCTGCCTGGCAAGCGACGGTCACCACGTGGTTGCGGTTGATCCCGACCAGAACAAGATCAAGCCGCTGCTTGAAGGCAAATCGCCGATCGTCGAGCCTGGTCTGGAGGACCTCATCCAGGGCGGCATCAAGAGCGGCCGCCTTGACGCAACCTCCGATGTGGAGCGCGCGGTTCTGGGCAGCGACTTGTCGCTCATCTGCGTCGGCACCCCCTCGCTCCCGGATGGCAGCCTCAACACGCAATATCTTGATCGTGTCGCCCGCGAAATTGGCGCCACGCTGAAGCTGAAGTCGAGCTTCCATTCCGTGGTTGTTCGTTCCACTTGCCTTCCCGGAACAACGGAAGCCGTTGTGATCCCGGCTCTTGAAGCGGCATCGGGCATGAAGGCGGGCGAAGGGTTCGGCATCGCCTATCTGCCGGAATTCCTACGCGAGAGTACTGCGATTGAGGACTACTACGATCCGGGCGTGATCGTCTTTGGCTTCAAGGACGAAATGACGCTGCACCGCCTGCGCGAGATGCACGGCCATCTCGATCGGCCGAAGTTTGAGGTCGACATCAAAACGGCGGAAGGCATCAAATACACCAACAATGCCTGGCACGCGCTGAAGATCAGCTTCGCCAACGAAGTTGGAAACATCCTCAGCAACGCCGGCATCGACAGCCATGTTGCTTTTGAAATCCTTTGTGCAGACAAGCGGCTCAATATCTCGCCAGCCTACATGAAGCCGGGCTTTGCCTTCGGGGGATCGTGCCTGCCGAAGGATCTTCGTGCGCTGATCAGCATGTCCCGGCGGCAAGGTCTGCCGGTGCCGCTGCTTGAGGCGACGCTTTCGGCCAACGAGATCCAGATCAACCGCGCTTATTCCATGATTGCCCAGCACGGCCAGCGCAAGGTCGGCTTTGTCGGGCTGAGCTTTAAGCCGGGAACGGACGATCTGCGTGAAAGCCCCTTGGTTGAGCTGGCGGAGCGCCTTTATGGCCGCGGGTTTCAGATCCGCATCTTTGATCCGAATATTCGGATGAACCGGCTGACGGGCGCCAACGAGAGCTTCGTGCGCTCGCGCTTGCCGCACCTGGCAGACCTTCTCAATGAGGACATCGGGCCCGTTCTCGAGGATTCCGACATCATCGTTGTTGGGAATCGGGCCGAGATGAACGGAGCGCTGAGCCGGGTTCCGGCGGGTGTGCCGATCATCGACCTTGTTCGTCTTGAGGCGGGGCGGCGCAGCCAGGGGAACTACCATGGCATCTGCTGGTGAGTTTGCGGAAACACCAGCGGCCCACCTCCTCTTCATCCTGATGGTCGCCTGGCTCGCAACATCTTTGCCGAGTCAGGCCTATGCCATCATCGACTCGCGGACGGGGCTGGCGATCGGCTTGATCGGACTGTGGCGCTATGGCTGGGGTGCGCTGCATTTCATCCGAAGCATCCTTTATCGCGCGGTGGTTTACCCGCGCCTGAAGCGCCAGGCCGAAGCCTCGGCAGAACAGGGAAAGCCGGTTTATCTACTCGTCACCAGCTTCCGCATCCCGACCGAGGTGACGATCGAAGTTTACCGCGCCGCCATCCGCGCTGCGCTTGCCGCGCCCGGTCGCGCCACCATTGTTGCTTCGATTGTGGAACTTGCGGACCAGCGCTTGATCAAGCAGCTGTTCCACCAGATGGTTGGCGCCAATGACCGTGTCGAGCTTGTGCTGGTGCGGATCGACGGCACGGGCAAGCGGGATGCGCTGGCCTTCGGCTTCCGTGCGATCTCACGCCTGTTGCCGCCGCCCGACGCGATGGTCGCGGTGATCGATGGCGACAGCATCGTGCCGGACGATCTCGTGATCCGTTGCGCGCCCTTCTTCCACGACCCCGTTGTGGGCGCGCTGACGACGGATGAGTTTGCCCGCGTTCGCGGTTCCGCGCTCTTCAAGCAATGGTACGATCTGCGCTTCGCCCAGCGTCAGATCCTGATGTCGTCCATGGGCTTGTCTCGGCGCGTGCTGACCCTCACGGGACGCATGTCGATGTTTCGCGCTTCCATCATCTGCGACCCCAAGTTCATCGCGCAGGTGGAAACGGACTCGATCGAGCATCCGCGCTTCGGCCGTTTCAAGTTCCTGACGGGGGATGACAAGTCGAGCTGGTTCTGGCTGCTGAAGCACGGCTACCATATGCTCTACCTTCCGGACCTGAAGGTCGAGACGGTGGAAGATCCTCCGTCAAGCAGCTTTGTCGGCTCGGCGTCCGCCTTGATGATCCGCTGGTATGGCAACATGCTGCGCACCAACGGACGCGCGCTGGCGCTTGGACCGCGGCGGATCGGCTTCTTCACCTGGTGGGCCGTGCTCGACCAGCGCCTGTCCATGTGGACCTGCCTCGTGGGGCTCACCAGCGCCATACTGGCAACCCTTTTCGTGTCGCCCTTCACGATCCTGGTTTATGCCGTGTGGATCCTCGTGTCGCGCTACGTCCTGACGCTGCTGCTGCTTTCGGCGCGCCGCCAGGTCTCGGTCGCGTATCCCTTTCTTCTCTACTTCAACCAGGTTTTCGGCGCGGCCATGAAGACCTTCATCTTCTTTCGCATGAACCGCCAGAAGTGGACCCGGCAGAAAACCACGCTCGCGGGCGGCGGGGGAGGCTTGGTTCAACGCGCCATCAACCTGGAATCCGCCGTGTATCACGCCGCCAGCCTGCTCGCGCTTGTTGCGCTTTGCTCCTGGATGATCGGCGTCACCCATGTCCTCAACTGAAACCACCAGAACTTTTGCTGGAGCAGCAACGATGGCCTCGATCAAGCACGAAGCAGAAACACAGCGGCAGCATCCGCGCTACCGTTTGCCGATGCGCGCGGGCGTGAAAGGACGCTTCTACGATGTGGTCGACTGGTCCCTGGGCGGGTTCGCTTTGCAGAGCGGCTCCGACTTCACCAAAGGGGAGGTCGTCCGCGCCGGCTTGATCGTGCCCATGAACGGGTATGACCTCAGCATCAAGGTCAGCGCCGAGGTCCGCTATGTTGCCGATGACGCCAAGCGGGTGGGCTTTGCCTTTGTGGACCTGGAAGATCCCCAGGCGAGCCTGCTGCGCTACGTGGCCGACGCGCTTGTTGCGGGTGAACTCGTTGCGGCCGGCGATATCGTCGACGTGGCGGGCCGGCAGGGAACAGGACGGTCGCGTGGGTTGCCCGGCCAGGTGTCCGAAAGCGGCTGGCAGAGCCTGGCGCGCGGCGGCCGACGATTGGCTTCGGGTGCGGCCGTGCTCACCATCATCGGTGCCCTCGGAGCGTATCTATGGGCCAACGTTTATGAGGAAGTGTATGTTGTCCGGGCGCAGGCCGCGAGTGTGTCGGCCAAGGTCGTCAACGTTGCGTCGCCCGCTGTTGGTCGTGTCGGCTTCCTGAACGAGAATGCCCAGGTCGCCCTTGGCGAGCCGCTGATGACCGTGACCCCTACGGCGGGCGATCCCATCACCGTTCAGTCGCCTTGCGATTGCCGCCAGGTGCGTCAGGAGTTCAGCGGCGGCGACTTCGTGAAGACCGGCGACACGGTGGTCAAGCTGATGCGCGTGGACGCGCCCATGGTTGTGTCGGCCCTCGTGCCGCCTGATCGCCTGATGAGCCTCTACGGTCTCCAGAAGGCCAGCATCGTGTACGCCGATGGACGTCGCGTCGATGATGCCGGCATCCTCTGGTTGCCCGGACAAGACAACGCGCGCGGAGACCTGCCGCGCAGCGACCTGACCGTCGTGCTCGATCCGCGTCGTGAACTGAGCGCCCACATGATGGGGCAGCCGGTGGAAGTCACCTTTGATCTGTTTTCCGACAGCTTGGTCGGCCGGCTCGTGCATTCGGTTGCCGGTCCCTTGTCTGCCATGGCTGCAGGCAAGCCGGCCGAAGAAACTGCGTCCGCACGATGAAAGGAATTGCAAAAAGCTTCTCCCGTGCACTGCGGTTGATGTGCGTTGCGGGCCTGGCGCTGGGCACGACAGGTGGTCGCGCGCATGCAGGCCTTCACGAGGAGCTTCTGCTCGCTCACCGGATGGTCGAGGAAAGCGTGCTGAAGCTGGCCACGACCAAGGACCGGGTGCAGCGGCAACACTTGCTGCGCTCCGCAATCGAAGCGATGGGCGTAATTGCTGCCGCGCCAGGCGCAGACAGCGGCGGCGAAGCTGCGGACGTGCAACGGGCCCTCCGCTCGCAGGCTGTTGATCTCGACGGCTTGCGCCTGGCGCTCGTGGAGGATCTGAGCACGGGGGACGGTGCCGATGCCGCGGACGAGGCACGGGCAGTCCTGCTTGCGATCACGAATCCTGCCTACAGCACCGCTGGCTGGACGCTTCTGGCCCACTTGGAACAGGAGCGCGGAAAAGCCGGTGAAGCCGAACGCCTCGTTGCGCGCGCCATTGGCGAAGCCAAGAAGATCGACCGCGCTGAAACCCGGGACGGGGCCTTGCGCGCCGCCGTTCTGGCGCTGAAAGGCACGCAGCGTTCGCTTGTCGTAGAGGTCGCAACCGATGCGATGAGCGATGCCGACGCACGCGAGGGAACCTATCGCGTTCTCGCGCGGCTCGAGCGGGAAGGGTCGAAAGGGTCGCTGGAAGCCGATGCTCTCCTGGCCGAGGTCGAAGGCGCAATCAGCGCTGGTGAAAGAACGGCGGCCTTGCGCTTGGCGCAGGCTCTCGACCGAAAGCACCCACGCAAGGATGCGCTTCTGGCGCGGGTTCTTGACCGTTCGATTGCAGCTCTCGACAACCGAACAGCTCTCGAAGCGGCGAAGACCATGGCTTCGAACAAGGCGCAGGATGAGGCTTTCGGCACCATCATTGATGCGCATCTCCAGCGGCAAAGGCCGTTGCGGGCATTGGAGGTCGCGCCGCTGATGATCAAGCCCAGCGCCCGGATCAAGGCAACCGTGGCCATTGCCAAGGAGTTGGACGAGCAAGGCTACGCCACGGCGGCACGCGAAACGCTTCTGGAAATAGACCCCGCACCGCTTCTTCCTGATGCCTTGGCCAAGCTTAGCGTCGGCTTGGCCGACATCGGCGCGCATGCGCAGGCTCTCGCACTAGCCGAACGCCTTCCCGCCGGACCTGAACGATCCTTCGCCTTTTCACGGCTAGCAAAGCGCTTGAGCGATGACGGAAATGTCGAAGCTGCGGACCGGCTCCTCCAGAAGGTGGAAGCGGAGGATGACCGCTCGTTTGCCCGCAGCGGCATAGCACGAGCGAGGGCGCAGGCCGGCCAGATCGATGCCGCGCTGGTAGAACTCGCCGATCTGCGGTCTGGAGCCGATCGTGACCGCGTGTTGTCTGCTGTAGCGACCGCATCCGCACGGAAAGGCGGGCTGAAGGAAGCGCGCACGGCAATCGAGCAGATCCAGAGCTTCGACCAGCGTGTCGATGCAAAGCTGGAACTTGCCAACCAAGTCGATGCGGCGTCTGCCACCGCTGAACTGGAAGAGATCCAGAAAGAGGCGCAGGCGGCCAATGAGGCTGAAGCGGCTGTTGCTCTGAAGGATGTCGCCTCAGCGTTTGCAGAGCGTGGCGCTTTTGATCGCGCGGATCGTGCGGCAGCTGGGATTGCCGACGACGGCGAGCGTGAAGCTGCGTTCGAAGCCATCGCGCTCTCGGCCTTGCGACAGGGGGACCACGAAGCGGCGCGGGAGCGGGCGCAGCGTCTCGCCGAAACAAATCGCTCCACGCTCCTCGGGGAGCTCGCTTTCGCAGCCTGGCAACAGCATGAGAACGCTGCGCGTCTGGTGGATGACCTGCAGCCGCTCGACTTCCGGACCCGCGTCGCGATCCTGCGTCGCATGAGCGAAAAGGAAGCGGCACGATTGGACCGCAAGGGCCTTCTGCAGAACTTAAAATCCGATCCAATCGTTGTTCCGCCGGCTGAAACCTCACGAGCTGCCGATTTCGTGTTGGGTGGCCATCGGCTGCAAGCGCCGGTCTCCTCCGTAACCGCACCGGAAGCACTGCAGATCCCCGCCAGTCTTGCATTAACGGCGGCAAGCCTGCGGGAAACCACGCCTGCTCCGATCGGCGGAGAAGGGCAGGTGGCAATCCTTGGCTTCAGCCCTTTCGGCCTGGAAGCCTTCAAGCTCACCAGCAGCGGCAACGCAGCCGCTCACCAGGTGCAGGTGTCCCAAAATCTGACTTGGCCCCATTACATCGCGATCAAGAGCGGCACGGTGACCTTGGGCCAACTGCTGCGCGATTTACCTGAAACACGGAAGCGTCGCTTCCTTGAGCCCTCGGGCGACGCTCTGCTGATCCGGGCCCCGATCATCGTTCTGCCGGGTGCCACGCTTTTGATGAGCGGTGCTGAATTTGGGTCTTATCGCCTGAGTGCGCAATCCGGCAGCTTCATCGCTGTTGCCGGAGACCTGCGCATCCAGGACACCGAAGTTCTTGGCTTCGATGAAAACCTGAACGCACCGGCCTTCGCGACGGAGGCGGACAAGGCGGCGTTCCGCCCCTTCATCACCGCGTGGGGTGGCTCGAACCTGAAGATCGGCGGCAGCCGCATCGCGATGCTCGGCTATGACTCCGGCAAGGCTTACGGCCTGACCCAGTCGAGCGGCGCTGCGGTCCAGTCGCTTTATAACCTCGGCAGCGGCCGACCGAGGGGCGAGATCGTCGACAACAGCTTCGAAAATCTCCGCTATGGCTATTACAGCTACGAGGCAGATGATGTTGCGCTGATCGGCAACGAGTACCGCGACAACATCGTCTACGGCATCGATCCGCATGATCGATCCCGGCGCCTGGTAATTGCCCTCAACACGTCTTATGGCGCCGCCAAGAAGCACGGCATCATCGTTTCGCGCGAAGTCGACGACAGTTTCATCATCGGCAACGTGTCGCTGCGCAATGCAGGGTCCGGGCTGATGCTCGACCGATTGAGCCAGCGCAACCTGATCTATGCCAACACCTCCATCGACAACGGCGGCGATGGTCTCACCTTTTATGAAAGCGGCTGCAATCTTGCGGCCGCCAATCACCTGGCAAACAATGCTCGCGCCGGGATCAAGATCCGCAACAGCACCGATGTGACGCTGCAAGCCAATGGCGTGCAGGAAAACCAGGAAAGCGGCGTCGACATCTATGTCGCCGACCTCCGCAATTCGCCGGAAGGGCAATCGCGCAACTTCGTCCTAGACCCATATGAGCCGCTGACCACCGCTGCTCTTATGGCCAACAGGTTCAAGGGCAACGGGACTGGCGTCAATGTCGATGGTGCCGGAGCGGTGGTGCTGGACCGCAACCAGTTCGAGGACCAGCGCAACCGCGTTTATAGCGGCGACTTCCGGGCACTATCGCCGTATCTCCTGCAACTCGGTCACCAGGGATCGCTCAGCGTCAGCCGGACCTGCGCACAGCCGGAACCCACAGCCCACGGCGTCTGTACCTTCAACAAGATCGCCAAGGCGTCACCGGTGCCTGGCATGGAGAATGCCGCCGCCTGCGATCCGATCCCGGCGCAGAACGCTGCCATGGTGGAGAAGAGCAATGGCTAGCCGCTTGCGCAAGGTCGTTCCGCTGCTGATCGGGGTCTCTCTCGTTTTTCCGGCAGCCGCCTCTGAAGAGCGATTTCAGGGCCTGTTCGACATGGCCGCGCGAAAATCGGCGCTGCGGGACGCGAACATGAAGCAGGTGCGGTCTGCTTGCCTGTCTGTTCCCTACAACGCGAAGGTGCTTGCGGCCGAACCAATCAAGGCGCTGAAGTCGACTGAAGGCTACGGATCCGACAATTCGGCAGAAGATTTTTCCTGGACTGTGATGGCGCTCGCGAGTGCTGGCCTGGGTGGAGATCGGGACGCAGAAAGCCGCCTGGGAAAGCTGCTTTTGAAGTGGAGCAAGGCTGAGGCCTTTCTCCAAACGGAAGAAGGCTACGATCCATATTATGCGCTGAAGCGGCTGCTTTTGCCGGTGATCGTCGCTTACGGCGTGGTGGAACCGCGGTGGAGCGACGAGGAGCGCGCCCTGGCGCGGCAATGGATCGACACTCTCGTTCGGCGCATCGATGCGCGCTTCGATCGGGAGGTCGACCGCAACAACCATCGGATTCTGGCCGACAGCGTGCTGGCTTTGTGGGGCGCCACGATCGGGGACCAGGCCCTTGTGTCGCAAGGCATCGCGCGCTTCGAGCTGGTTCTTGAGGAAATGCGCCCGGACGGGACGCTGCCGCTGGAAGCACGCCGCGGCGCGCGCGCTCTTTGGTATCAGCGGCAAACCCTGTCCAGCCTTGTGGTGATCGCAGAAGCGGCGCGTGGCCAAGGGCAGGACCTTTACAGCCGGGAAACGGAGGATGGCCGCAGCTTCGCCACGCTGCTCGGCGCCCTCCTCAACGGTCTCCAGTCACCTTTGCTTGTGGCTGCCTATGCATCCGAGAACCACATCCCGGGCCCGGAAAAGGATTTTCGCCTGCTCGACCGCAGCTTTCTCGATCAACGCGGTCACAACCGCCATTACATGGCTTGGGCCGAGGCGGCGCAGATGCGGGGCGCTGACCTTTCTTATCAACGCCTGGCGGGTCTGTTTGACCGCGAGCTTCGATCCGAGCGTCCGCTGATCGACGACTTCATTGGCGGCAATGCAACCTGCTTCTGGTGGCAGCCATGACCCGGCTTGTGCTCGCAACGCTGCTTTGCTCAACCGTGCTTTTCGGCTCTCCGGAGCCCGGCCGCGCCCAAGCGGACCAGGAGGCGCTCGCCTCGACCGTCTCCTCGTCAGACTTCGCGGCGGAGCAAAAGCGGTTGCAAACCCTGCGGGACAGCCGCTCGGCCGCCGATCAGCGCGCGCTCGGCGACTTGCTGACCGAGGGCCTGATCGCTTCTCCCGACAACCCGCTGCGCCGGCCGGATCGGATCGGAGCCATTGCCGCTTATCGTGCCGCGCGGGCGGCGGGGGACCGCAGCGAAGCCACGCTGGTCCGTCTCGTGAAGCTCTTGCTGTCACGGTTGGACGACACGCGAACCGAGCGGCATCTGCTGGCGCTTCGGGAGCTGGAAGGCGAACTGCGCGCCGCCGTGTTCAAGGGCAGCGGCGATGCCGCCTATGTTCTGGCTTTGGCAGCCGAGCTGAATGTGCTGGGCATGCCGGACGAAAAGGAACGGCTGCTGCAGTCAGCCATCGTGCTGGGCAATGTCAGCGCCATCCTTGAAAGCGCGCGCAGCGCGGTTCTGGGGGAAACGGTCCAGAGCGTCGCCTTAGCCAAGCTTCAGGCCCGCGCGGTCTCCGGCGCGGTCGACGCGATGATCGCGCTGGCACGGCTCCATGGCGGAAACGGCCTCATGGCTGCCGACCGGAGCAAAGCGCGCGCGTGGCTTGAAAAGGCAGTCTCCACAGCGTCCACGGAAGCAAAGGTCGAACTCGCCAGCCATCTCCTGGACGAAACGGACGTGGCCGGTTTTGAGCGGGCGCACCTCCTGTTGAGCCAAGCCGCCGAGCAGGGAAGCCGTCAGGCCGCACTTCTTCTCGGCATCGACGCGGCAACGAGCGGACCGATGCAGGTTTCGGCGGCGGAAGGGCGCTTGTGGCTGGCACGAGCCCTGTCGATTGGTGAACGCGCAGCTGCGCCGCATCTGGTGGCGCTCGATCTGCGCGGTGCCTTGGCAGCGTCACTCCCCGCCAAGGAGCGCGAAACGCGATTGCAGAACGCGCTTGCCCCGGTCGCCGAGGATCCCGAAGCGCTGACCGCGCTGGCCAACCGCCCCTGGGCACCCCGTGACGCCGCGCTGATCGAGCCGGTGTTGTTGCCAATGCTGCACAAGGCGACGCTCGGCGGAGATGTGACGGCAGGTCTCGCCTACGACAGCTGGTTGCGCGCCAGCGGCCTGCCGATCCCCGACGATGCTGCATCCGCCCTGGTGGGAAGCTTGCGTCGGTCCATCGCTGCCAATGTTGGCTACGCCACCTTCGCCTTGGCAGACCTCGCGCTGGACGATCGCCTGCCGGTGGCGGAGATTTCCCGCGAGGAAGCGGTCGCGTTTCTGTTTCGTGCCGCGGACGCCCATGTCGGCCAGGCCATGCTGCGGATCGCCCAGATGTACGCATATGGAGATGGCTTTGCACAAAGCGACGCCTTTGCAACCCGCTGGTACCGCCTGGCCGCAGGCAACCGCGTCGAAGCTGCGGCCTGGGAACTGGCCGAGCTGCAAGGGCGCAGCCGGGATCCTGCGGCGCGAAAGGAAGCAACGACCTTCTTCAACGCGCGACTGAACGAGGGGGAAGCGCGCGCCGGCACGGCCCTTGTGCGCATGCAACTCGCAGCCGGCGCGCTGGACCCCCGGACGTTGTTGCGCGCCGAACAGGCCGCTTCGCTGCCGGAGGATCGCTACGAGCTGGTGAAGGCGTTGGTCATGGAAGGATCCGCGAAAAGCTTCGATGCGGCGCGCCGCATCCTGGCGCCCGCGGTCAAGCAAGCGTCCGATCCCGTCGCGCTGGTTCTGGAAGCGCGGATGCAGTTGGCAGCCGGCAACAGCGCGGGCGATCCTAGACGGGGCATGGCCTTGCTGCAGCGCGCTGCCGCCCTGGGGGCGGTGGAAGCCAAACTGGCTCTGGCCAGCCTGTATCTCACCCGGATGCGCTTTCGTGAACACCAGGGGGAGGCTGTGGCGCTTCTCCATGAGGTGCTCGCGTCGCGACCGAAAAGCACGCCTGCCCGCCTCCTCTTGTCGGATGCCTACCTGCGAGGTCACGGCGTTTCGCGCGACGCTGAAAAAGCCGCCAAGCTGGTGAAGCAGGTTCTGGCGGAAAACAGCGCCGATCCGCAGGCGAGCCTTTTGGAAGCGGACTGGTTGATCTTTTCGGAAGAACGGCGCGATCCCAGCCGCTCGGCAAGCCTTCTGCAAACGCAAATGCAGCGGGGCTCGAGTGCCGCCGCACGGGAACTCGGCTTGTCGTATGTCAATGGCTTCGGCACGCGCATCGATGCAGACCTCGCCTCTGTGCATCTTCGCCGCGCCGCGCAAGCCGGTGACAAGGAAGCGATCGCCGCCTTGGGACATATGCTCATGAACGGCGTCGGCATGAGCGCGGATCCGGATCAAGGCGTTCAAAAGCTGCAACAAGCGGCGGCCGCCGGCAACATCGCCGCGATGTACGATCTTTCACGTGTTTACGCGCTCGGCGCCTTGGGCACCATAGACAACAAGGAAAGCGCTGTCTGGCTGCGCCGCGCTGCCGAGCTCGACCACCCGAGCGCGGCCTACCAGCTCGGTCTTCTTTACCTGCAGGGCGATGGCGTTCCGCAAGATCGCGCTGAAGCGATCAAGTGGTTCACCCGCTCGGCCGAGGTCGGCAACCTCCTCGCCGCACGAACAGCGCAAACACTGCAACGCTCACCCGACGCCACCTTGTCCGACGTCAAGAACGACGCCGACTAACCACTCCGTTTAAGGGTCATGGCCATGGCAAAGCATATCCTGAAAGCAGCTCCTTCCTCCTTTGGGCGCTTGGGCCTGGCGACCGCCTTGCTGCTCGCCGGCGTTTGCCTGGGCGCTTTGCCGTCCCATGCGCAGAACAGCGAGGCGACGGCACCAACGATCTCCGTGCCGGACCTGCTGCGGCACCCTCCCAAGCTGAACTACAAGAAGCTTTGTCGCTTCGACGGCAATGAACCTTTGGCGCAGGACTGGGTAGAATGGGACGGGCAAGGCGCGGCTGTCGTTCCGGAACAGATGCTCGCCGATGCACAGCGTTATGCAGAAGGCGGCAAGGACGTGGCGCGCAACAAGCCGCTTGCGCGCTCGATGCTCGAACATCTCGTAGTTACGCCCAATCTTTCGGCTTCCCTGGCCAAGCGGCGCCTGGCGCTTCTCCTGCTGGACCCCGAGGCCGGTCCGCTCGATCCCTCAAGGGCCGAACACCTGCTGAACGAGGCGATCACAGCACGCGTGCCCGGTGCTGCCTTGTCGCTCGGCCGCCTTTACCGCGACGGCATTCTTGTGCCGCCCGATGCATCCGCTGCTTCGCGGCTTCTGACCTTGGCTGCGGCAACCGGCGACCCCCGGGCCGCGCTTGAACTGGCGGACCTTTACCGCCGGCCGGACACGGTGCTGCCGATGCCTGGTGCGGCAGAGCATTTCCACATGCTGGCGATGATCAGCGTCCAAACAGCCTTGGTGAACGGTGATTGTACGTTGCTGGCCGATGTCGGTGACTTCTACCTCAATCAAGGTGACGCAGCGGGTGCTGCGATTGCCGGTGAGTGGTTCGCCACAGGTGCGGCACTCGAGCATGCGGCATCTGAACTGAAGCTGGCGCGCTTGATGTTGTCAGGCAACGGCGTCGTTAAGAATGAAACGAAAGCGCTGGAGCTTCTGGACGAGGCTGCGGCGCATGGTTCGATCGACGCCAACACAGCTGCAGCGCGCGTTTACCTGACGAGCGGCCGGGATCTTCCCAAGGCGGTCAAGATGCTCGAACAAGCGCGCATCGACCGAGACATGAATGCTTACGCGCTTCTGGCGCGCTTTTATCGCGGAGATTTCACCGGCACGCCGGATTTCTCCGCCATGGCGTCCGTGCTTCTCGAAGCAAGCGAACTGCCCGCCGCACCGCCCGCTTTGCTTGCGGATCTTGCTTATGCCTTCCGCACAGGCCAGGGCGTTGAACGCAGCGAGGCTCGTGCAGCCGCCATCATGCGAAACGTAGCCGACGCAGATACGCCCGAAGCCCATCTTGAAGCCGGGCGCTATCTCATTCAGGTCGGCCGCGACCGTTTGAAAGCCGAGAAGCATTTCCGCCGCGCCGCGGAGGCCGGAAACCCACCTGCCATGGCCGAACTGGCCACCATGCTTCGCTGCGTTCCCGGGCTTGGATCGGCGGCGCAAGCAACGCAGTGGGAACAACAAGCGGCGGATGCGGGGGTTGGGGAAAGCCTGCGTCGCCTTGCCCGCCGTGCCTGGGAAGCGGGCAAGCTCGAGGAAGCCGCCACGCTTCTTCAGCGAAGTGCAGATCTGAACGATCGCATCGCCATGGTGGACCTGGCCATCCTGAAACAGGCCTCCACCGAACCGGATGCCGCAGCGGACGCTGCACGGCTGCGTCAGCAAGCCCTGGCCAACGGGGAAGGTGTTGTTGCAGGACGTCTGGCGGTGGCCCAGGCGCTGCTGCGGAGCGACCTGCCGGGCGGGGAAGCCGAAGCTCTGGCGCAACTCGAAAACGTAAGTGCCGGGACGGACGCAACGGTTGATACCGAATGGGCCAAGCAGGCGCTGAAGGGGAATGATGCTTCCCGCACCGCGGCCCTGGAGCGGCTGGAAAACGCCGCGGAGACGGGCAATCCCGTCGCCATGCGGATTCTCGCCAAGGAGCTGGCCGGACGTGATCCGGAAGGGGCGCAGCGATGGCACGTACGCGCTGCTGAATGGGGAGACGCCGAAGCGCTGCAACAGGTGGTTGCCGCAGGCCAGGGCTCCGCGGCTTTGCTGAAGACGCTTGGCGATCGTGTCATCTGCGATCCCCTGGCAATGTATTTTGTAGCCGCGCTCCATCAGGGAGAAAACAACCCGGACGGCGCAGCCAGGGCAAGCGCGCTTCTCGCTCAGGCAGAAGAGGTGGCAGCCGAGCGGGTCGCCGACCAGGTTCGCCTCGGCCGCGCTTTGGCAACAGGAACAACGACCCTGCAGCCAGACCCGGAGCGCTCCGCCCGTTTGCTCGCGCAGGCCGTGGCCGCGAAGCATGTCCGGGCCAAGGTTCTGCTGGCGGATGTGTGGTTGACGCACAATCCCGGGAAGAAAGACGATGTCGCCCTCGACCTCCTCCGCACAGCCGCAGTGCAAGGCGACAAGAGGGCGGTGGACCATCTTCTGGCGCTTGGTCTCGACGCGGGTTCCCCCTTGCGAGAGGCCGCGTTGGTGGCACTTCAGGCTGCAGCCGGCGCAGGCAATGCGGACGCGATGCTTGGCCTGGGCTCCGCGCTGGCCATGACGGACGCCGAGCGTCGCGACGAGGGCCTGTCCTTCATGCGTCAATCAGCCGAAGCCGGAAACATCGCGGCCATGAAGGCGCTCAGCCGCCTTTATGCATCCGGATTGTCCGGCCAGGCTTCGGCGGATGAAAGCACCCGCTGGACCCGCGCAGCCGCTGAGAAAGGGGATGCGGAAGCCATGTTCCAATATGCGCTGGCACTGGATCTCGGCTTTGGCGTGACCCCCGATCATGCTGCGGCAACGGATTGGCACAAGAAAGCGCGTGAGCATGGTTATGTGGAATAGCATCGAGCGCGTTGCCCTGAGTGTCTTCACCAGCAGGGGGATGAAGTCCGTCCTCCTTGCAGCGAGCCTGATCGTCGCTGCCGCGGCTCTGTCTCCGGCTGTGGCACAGCAAGGACCAGCCGCAACCTTGAAGCGGCTGACCCCGGCTGCCGTGCGCGGCGATCGCCAGGCCATCCGATCGGTGGCCAAGGCGTTCGTGGCCCTTGGACCTCGTCAGATTGCCAACGCATCCGCGCTGCGACCGCGCCTGCGCCAAGAAGCTTTGCGCGGGTCGAGCGCTTCTGCAACGGCCTATGCTTTGATGCTGCAGCATGGGATTGGCGGACCGAGGGATGCGCGAGAAGCGCCAGGCTGGCTGGCGCGCGGCGCGCGGCGCGGCAATGCTCGAGCATCCCGCCAGGCAGCCATCACCTACGCACTTGGTTGGGGCGTGCGCCGGGACAACAAGCGAGCCCTTCAGCTCCTGGCGAAGCTGGACCGTCCCGCACGCGCGCGCCAGATGATCCGCATCAGTGAGGCCCTGCTGCAACCGGGCCGCGAAGAGCCCGAAGCAGCCTTGCAGTGGGTCCGCCGCGCGGCCTCCTTGGAAACGGCTTCGTCCGTTCAGGCAAGCGAGCTTTATGAGAGATTGGCTTCCGCAGATCCGAAAGCAGCACCCTTGGTGCGCGAATGGCTTGAAGCGGCCGCCAAGAAGGGCAATCCACGGGCAGCACTGGCCTTGGGCGAACGCATGCTTCTGGAGCCAGGCGGCGAGCGGCGGCTGGAAGCGGCACGCTGGCTGCTCCTTGCGGCGGAACAAAACGAGCCACGCGCCAGCCGGATGCTTGTTGCCCTGCTTGTTGAAGACGCAACCCTGCAGCCGGGGGCATCGGCGGTGCGAGACATGCTCGAACAGCGGGCGTCGGAGGGCTCCGCAGCCGCGCGGCTAAGCTTGGCGGACGCGCAGAACTATCAACCCTGGGAGACGGCGGGCCATTCACAACAAGCGGTCGATCATCTCAGCTTGGCGGCGCAGGATGGCGATCCGCAGGCACAATACCGCTTGGCGGTCGCCTTGCTGGCCGGCGAAACCGGGGAGCCGAAACGAGAACTGGCACGCGCCTATCTCTCATTGGCGGCAAGCAAGGGATATCCACTTGCCATGAGCGCGATCACGAAGAAGGACGCCTTCTCGCCTGCCGACGCGCGCAAGGTGATCGCAGCGGCTGCTACAAAGACACAGTAGATCGGCGCCTGAGTAAAAAGTTAAGTCTTAGTAAATCCAAATCATATAACAGGAAGATCGTCCCCTTTATTGCTGCATGGTCGGCGCATAGGCCGGCTGAAGCGGGGGCGGCCCATGAAGACGTTCAACGTGGTTGATTTTGGCGCCACGGCCAATGACCTGTCGGATGACAGCAAAGCGATTCAGGCCGCCATCAATGCTGCTTACGAAGCAGGCGGCGGTACGGTCATCATCCCAGCCGGCACTTTCATTGTCAGCGGCAATCCCAACAATCCCAGCGCCGGTGCTGTGGAGGTGCGCAGCAACGTCACGCTCACAGGCGCAGGCATGGGCGAAACGGTCCTCAAGCTCGCGGATGGCTTCGATGCGCGCATCAACGGGATCGTGCGCACGCCCGTTTATGAAAGCGCCTCCAACGTTGAAATTCGCGACCTGACCATCGATGGCAATCGTGCCCACAACACCGGGCACCAGGCTGGCTTCATCTCGGGTGTGAAGGAAAACACCAACGGTCGCATCCACACCGGCATCACGCTCGACAAGGTCGAGGTGATGAACTGCACCTCCTACGGCATCGACCCGCACGAGATCACCTACAACATGGTGATCACCAACTGCGTGGCTCACCACAATGGCTATGACGGGTTCACCCTGGACTTCGTGGTCAATGCGGTTGTTGAGAACAACCTGTCCCACAACAATGATCGTCATGGCTTCAACATGACAACGAGCAGCACGGATATCGTGCTGAAGAACAATGTTTCGCACCACAACGGCTCAACAGGCTTGGTTATCCAGCGCGGCGACATCTTTCCGGATGGTCAAAACGATATCGATTGGCCGGCGCGTATCCAGATCATCGGCGGCGAGTATTATGCCAACGCATCCGAAGGCATGTTGATCAAGCTGTCCGACGAAATCACCATCCAGGGGGCCAGCATCCATGACAACGGGCGCCAAGGCATTCGTGTCGAAGGGGCGACACAAACGCTGATCGATGAAAACACGATCTTCAACAACTCGCAGGTCGGCAACAACGCTTATGACGAGGTCAACATCCGCTTGCGACTGGACGAGGTCGTAAACCCACCGCGTACCTATTACTCCACCGGGACGACCATCACCGACAACGTGATCTATGCGGATGGTGCAATCCGCAGCCGCTACGGCATTCGCGAAGAGTCCACCAACTCCGCGGCCGGTGCCCCTTCGGGCACTGTGGTGTCCGGCAACGAGGTCAATGGCTCGCTTGCCGGCCAATATTCCATTCCGCCGCACTCCGCGACCGAGGGCGATGACGTCTTCATGGGAACCGGTGGCGGCGATGTTTTTGCCGGCAAGGGCGGCAACGACACCTACCATGTCAACCACAGCCAGGACACGATCACCGAAGCACCGGATGCGGGCAACGACACGGTAATCGCAACGCTGAACCACACGCTCGGCGCCAACATCGAAAATCTTGTCCTTACGGGCACGGCGATACGCGGCACGGGCAACGCGCTCGACAACAGGATCACCGGCAACAGCGTGGCCAACGAGCTGGAAGGTCTCGGCGGCAAGGACGTGCTGGACGGCGGTGCAGGCGCCGACAAGATGGACGGCGGGGACGGCGACGACACCTACTATGTCGACGATGCCGGCGACTTCATCGTTGAAAAGGACCATGCCGGCCTTGGCGGCTATGACACGGTTTATGCATCCGTCAGCTACACGCTTGCAGCGGAAGTGGAGCATCTGGTCCTGGTGGGCACCGCCGACCTGAATGCCACCGGAAATGCCGGCGCCAACAAGCTGACGGGCAATGCCGGCGCAAATGAGCTGAACGGTTTAGGCGGCGCTGACGTCATGGAGGGCGCCGGCGGCGATGACGTCTACTTCGTGGATCACACCGGCGACGTCGTGGCGGAAGCGCCCGGCGGCGGCAATGACACGGTCTTCAGCACGCTCACCTACACGCTCGGCAACGACCTGGAAAACCTGATCCTTCTCGGGGAAGCGCCGCGCGACGGCACAGGCAACGACGCCGACAACCGCATCACAGGCAACACAAGCGTCAACATCCTACGCGGTGGCGGTGGAGCCGACACGCTGGAGGGCGGGGGTGGCGCCGACAGTCTTTATGGCGACGGCGGCAACGACCTGTTCGTTCTTCGCAAGGGCGAACTCGGCGGAACGGTGATCGAAGACTTCGTTTCGGGCAGCGACAAGATCAACATAGTCGGGTTCACAACAAGCGCGACCCTCGTTTCGCTGGGCAGCGGCAATTTCAAGGTGGTGGACGGCGGGCTTGAAGAAGCGTTCCGCGTCAAGGGACCGGCGGGTGTCGTGGTTCTGACATCGTCGGATTACGGCTTCAACGGCGTCCCTGAGCCAACCGAGAATGCTGCACCGCAGCCTGCGGCGGATGGCAACGAAGCAACAAGCGCCGAAGACACCACTCTTGTCGGCCAGGTTCCTGCGGGCTCTGATCCCGATGGGAATACCGCTTTGACTTACCACCTGACGGCCGGCCTCGAGGGCTTGAGCCTCCAGGAGAATGGCAGCTTCACGTTTACACCTCCGCCAAACACATTCGGCGCGTTCAACTTCAGCTATGTGGTGCGGGACAGCCTCGGCGCTTCCAGTCCCGCACAGGTCTTCACCATCACGGTCAATCCCGTGAATGACGCGCCACTTGCCAGCGCGTCCGGCAATGCGGCCAGCGGTATTCAAGGCAACCCAGTCAGCGGGCAGCTTCCCGCAGGGTCGGATGTTGAGGGAGATGCGCTGACCTACCTTCTGCAAGGGGAGGTCCCCGGCCTGGTGCTGGCTCCATCCGGGAACTTTGTTTTCACGCCGGCACCAGATGTGTCGGGCGACGTCGCCTTTTCGTACGTCGTCGTGGACGCACAGGGGGCTTCCAGTGCGCCGCAGCTCTTCACGCTGACGCTTCAAGCCAAGCCTGCAAGCGGACCGATCATCGGAACCTCTGCAGCCGACACGCTCGACGGCACGCCGGGCGATGACGTGATCGACGGCAAAGCGGGCGCCGACCTGATGCGGGGATTGGCCGGCAGCGACACCTATTATGTCGATAGCTCCAAGGACAAGGTGGTGGAAGCCGCCGGCGGGGGGCTCGATACGGTCATCGCGTCCTCGAGCTTCACACTTGCCGCCGACAGCGAAGTGGAAGTGCTGCAAGGTGCAGGCACATCCAAACTGACGCTCAAGGGCAACAACGGCGACAACACCGTCATCGGCAACAGCGCAAACAACACGCTTTACGGCTATGGTGGTTCGGATCGGCTTGATGGGGGTGGCGGTGCCGATCAACTTTATGGCGGTGGCGGCGATGACGTTTTCGTTCTCCGCAAGGGCGAAGTGAACGGCGACGTCCTGAAGGATTTCCAGGGCAGGGGTGCCAACCCGGGTGACGCGATCCTGTTCACTGGCTTCGGTGCAGGCGCCACCGTGATCGCTCTCGGCAACGGCAGCTTCCGCATCGATGACGGTGCAACATCAGAAACCTTCAAGATCCAGGGCTCATCGACGCTTCACGCCACGGACTACAGCTTCGGGGGCGGAACAGGCGATCCCTCGAACCAGCCGCCGGTGACCGCTGCTGATGGTAATACCGCCAGCGGCCTGGAAGATGAGGCTGTCGTGGGGCAGTTGCCGGCGGGTTCCGATCCGGAGGGCGACCTGCCTCTGACCTATGAGGCGGCGACAACGCTTGCCGGCCTGGTGCTCAACGGGGACGGGACATACCGTTTTACGCCGGCGGCCAACAGCAACGGCACGTTCAGCTTTGATTATCGTGCGGTGGACAGCGTCGGGGCTAAAAGCGCCGGTCAGACGTTCACTTTCACCATCGCGGCCGTGGCTGATGCGCCGTTCGCGTCGACTACCGAGAACGTGGTCTCCGGTCCGATGGACGCAACGATCTCCGGGCGTCTGCCGGCTGGTTCGGATCCCGATGCAGGATCGATCCTGAGCTACGAACTGGCGGGTGCGGTTAGCGGCCTTACGTTGCGCCCGGATGGCAGCTTCGATTTCGCTCCGTCGGCTGGTTTCAAGGGCGATGTGGCCTTCAGCTACCGCGTGGTCGACGACACAGGGCTTCGAAGCACCGATGCCGTTTTCACGATCAAGGTGGAAGCTGCAGATGTCCCGCCGGCGGGTGGGACCATTCGTGGAACATCGGGCTCGGACAAGCTCGTCGGAACCGTCGGGAATGATGTCATCGATGGCTTATCCGGCAAGGACACCATGACCGGCAAGGCCGGCGACGACACCTACCACGTCGATACGTCGGGCGACAAAGTGGTGGAACTGGCCGGTGAGGGCATCGACAAGGTTTACACGACCTCCACCTTCACGATCGCGGCGAGCAGCGCGCTGGAGATTGTGGAAGCCATGGGCGCCTCAAAAGTCAGCCTGACGGGCAACAATCTGGCCAACCTCCTGATCGGCAACGAAGCAGACAACACGCTGACCGGCAATGGGGGTGACGACATCCTGTCGGGCGGGTTGGGGAAGGATTCGCTGAAAGGCGGAAACGGTGCCGATCGCTTCGTGTTCGACACCGCACTTGATGGAGGCAATGTCGATCAGATCAAGGATTTCAGTGCTTCCAACGACCAGATCCTGCTTTCCATGGCGATCTTCGACGTCGCTGTGGGTGGCCTCGGCATCGATCAGTTTGTTTTGGGCAAACAGGCAACCACGACCGAGCACCGCATCATCTACGATCAATCCGCAGGCAAGCTCCTGTATGACATGGACGGTTCGGGGGCACAGGAGGCGGTGGCATTTGCCTCGATCAACAGCGGCCTGAAGCTGACAGCCGCTCATTTTGCAGGCTTCGACGGTTCGGCAACCGACAACCTCTGGCTGTTTGGTTAAGGTTGTAGACAATTATATCTTGCACCTTAAGGTTGTTGGAAGCATCATCGCCGCGAGAGAATCAAGCCCAGATCACCACCGCTAGTGCAGGGGATGCTGTTGCACGATGCAGGATCGATGATGGACCGGTGGCCACGTTCCGCGCGGGTTGGGTTCGGGTTCCTGGTCGGGACCAGCATCATGATCAACGCGCTGGTCCTGGTGCAGCCCCTTTATATGCTCCAGATCTACGATCGGGTGCTGACGTCCGGTTCGTTGGAAACCCTGCTGTTTCTTTCGATCGCCGCCGCACTCGCTGTATGCCTTCTGGGGCTGGTGGACATGTTGCGCGCCCTTGCAGCCGGTCGCCTGTCCGTGCAGCTCGAAAAGCTTTTCGCCATAACCTCCTTCAACGAGGCCCTGGCGCGTGGGAGCGTCGCATCGGGTGATTGCCAGCCGCTCCGAGATCTCCAGGCAATCCGGAGTTTCACGGCAGGACGCGGTGCGATGGCACTGCTCGACCTGCCCTTCGTGCCCCTGTTCGTAGGGGCGCTGTTTCTGATCCACCCGCACTTCTTCTGGCTGACGCTTCTGGGTGCCTGCACCCTCGGGGGGCTGACCCTGGTGAACCACTGGTGGAGCAAGGGCGCGGCCCGAGAAGCGGCGACGGCCCAGATGCAGGCGTTCCGATTGGCGCAAGCTTTCACACGTGGCGCGGAAGCGATTCAGGCGATGGGCATGGCGGGGAGCGCTGCAAACGCCTGGGGGCGCGACGAGCTTCGTGCTGTTCGCGCCGGCGACCGGCTGAACAGCATCAACGCCGTGTTTTCTGGAGCGGCGCGAGCCCTTCGGCTGGCGCTGCAGATGGCTATCCTCGGGTATGGAAGCTTCCTTGTTCTGGACGGCCAGCTGACAGCAGGGATGATCTTCGCCGCTTCCCTGATTTCCGGTCGAGCCCTGCAGCCCATTGATCAGGTGATCGGCGCTTGGAAGAGTTTGACCGATGTCGCAGGGGCCTGGACCCGGCTCCATATCATCGGCCGGGCCGCCAACGAGCCGGTCGCCAGAACGCGCTTGCCCGCACCACGGGGCGCCTTGAGCGTGGAAGACGCCGTGACGCTGCGTCCGGGAACCGACAAGCCGCTGCTGAAGCGCGTGAGCTTTGATCTCCCGGCGGGCAGCAGCCTTGCGGTTGTGGGACGATCAGGCGCTGGGAAATCCACCTTGATGCGCGTCTTGATCGGAGCCGTGGATCTCCGGGCCGGCGCTGTGCGGATCGATGGCTCTGATACAAGGCACTGGAACCGGGAGGAACTGGGCCGGCACATCGGCTATGTTGCCCAGGATGTTGACCTTTACCCTGGCACTGTCGGTGAAAACATCGCGCGGTTTGATCCGGCCAAGGATGATTTTGCTGTTCTGGAAGCAGCCGAGCGCGCCGGCATCCACGACTTCATCCAACGCTTGCCATCCGGCTATGACACGGTGCTCGGGCCGGGTGGCTGGCAACTGTCGGGCGGGCAGCGCCAGCGCATGGGTTTGGCGCGTGCGCTTTATGGCGAGCCGCGCCTCCTGATTATGGACGAGCCGAACGCGCATCTGGACAGCGGCGGTGACGCCGCACTCGGGGACGTGCTGGCGCGTGCCAGGCGCGAGGGGGTGACTGTCGTGATCGTGACGCAAAGACGCTCGGTGATCGACGAAGTGGATTACATCCTGGTTCTTGAAGACGGCGCGATCGAGCAGTTCGGACCCCGTTTGGATGTTTTTCGACAGCGCATGCCACAGGCGCAGGCGGCTTGATGATGGCAAGCAAGCGCTCCCGGTCCCCATCTTCTTCCCCAGCCACGAAAAAGATGGAGCCTTCCTCAAGGGAGGGTGACTGGACGAGCAAACTCGATGCAGATGTGCCGCAAGCCAGTGTGATCGGGGGCGCGGCTTGTGCCGGTATCGTGCTCGCCTTCACCGCCTGGGCGATGTTCGCACCCTTGTCGGGGGCGGCCGTGGCTGCCGGATATGTCGCCGTCTCGGGGCAGAACCAGCGTGTCCAGCATCTGGAAGGGGGCATTATTCAACGCATCCTTGTGCGGGAAGGTGAACGCGTCCGGAAAGGTCAGCCGCTTTTCGAACTCGACCCCACGGAAGCCGCGGCAAACCGCAGCCGCCTGAACAAGCTACTTCTCGGGTTGGAAGCGCAGGCAGCGCGCTTGACCGCAGAACGAAGCGACGGGGAAATGCAACTCCGCTTCTCACGCGACGTCGAGCAGCGGGCACGCGCGCTTTCGCAACAAGACGTTCTGGCGGAACAAGCAAGCGAGTTCGAGACCCGCCTCAAACGCCACCAGCAGGAGCGTGCAATCCTCCAGCAGGGCGTCACGGCGTTGCATGAACAATCGCAGGGCATGGTCGCGCAAGAAGCTGCCGTCGCGCGGCAGCTTCAGGTTGTCCGGGCAGAAGCTGCCCGCAAGCGGGGCCTGCTCGCCAAAGGTCTGACGGACAGGGCGGAATACACTGCCCTGCTTCGCAGCGAGGCCGAGCTGCTTGGCCAGCAAGGGCAGGCGAAAGCCGCGATCCTGACGGCACGGACGCAGATCGCCGAATCGCGTGAACAGATCGCGCGCCTCGAAACGCAGCGTGTTGAATCGGCGTTGACCGAGTTGAACCAATTGCGCGCGACGATTGCCGACACGCGCGAGCATCTTGTGACTGCGGCGGCTGTGGCGGATCGAACGATTGTTCGAGCCCCGACCGACGGCCTCGTGCTGAAGCTCGGCTTCAACAGCATCGGCAGCGTCGTGAAGCCGGCTGAAACGCTTCTTGAACTTCTTCCCACCAGCGACGAGCTTGTTGTTGAAGCCCGGGTCGCGCCGCAGGATGTGGATGTCGTGAAGATCGGGCAAGCGGCGCGTCTGCGCTTTCCAGCTTTGAACCAGAGAACAACCCCGACGATCGAGGCAACGGTCACGTACCTGTCTGCCGATCGCCTGCTCGATGTGGAAACGAACCGTCCCTATTACGTGGCACGGTTGAGCTTCGAGAAAGGCCGGAGTGCTGGCATCGCGAGCGGAGACCTTCATCCAGGAATGCCGGCGGAAGCGATGATCCTGACCGGCGACCGGACTTTTCTGCAGTACCTGACGAAGCCGGTGACGGACAGCATGAGCCGGGCCTTTCGAGAATGACCTTTTCTTGTCGCGCGGGCGGCGCGGCGCAACCTAGATCTTTGGGGCGAAAGATCATTGGAGCAAGCAATGGTGACGAACTCGGATCGTTTCGACTTGAGCAACTGGAAGTTGACCCTTCCGACGGACGCAAAAGGCGGGTCTTCCGGCACAGCGGTGGAGGTGAAAAATCTCTTCGGCTATGAGAACAGCAGCCACTTCTTCGATGCGGATGATGGCGCGATGGTTTTCCGCGCGCACGTCGGAGGGGCTACAACGAGTGGCTCGAAATATGCCCGCAGCGAACTTCGCGAAATGAACGGCACCGAGCGGGCCGCTTGGACGCTAAAGGAAGGCGGCACCATGACCGCCACGCTCCGAATCGAAAACGCCCCGTCCGTTGACGGGGAAGCTGGGCGTGTGATCGTCGGGCAAATTCACGGTGATGACCATGAACTGGTCCGGCTTTATTGGGAAAACGGCGAAATCTACTTCAAGAACGATCGAGCCGGATCCGGCGACAAGGAGCTTCGCTTCGATCTGCGCAATCACGAGGGCGCTCAGCCAAACGTCAGCCTGGGTGAAAGCTTTTCCTACAAGATCGACGCACGTGGCGATCGTCTGATTGTGGAGATCTTCGCCGATGGCCAAGTCTACAGTTCTGAAACCAGCATCAACAAGGTCTGGCAGGAGGACACCTTCTACTTCAAGGCAGGCGCGTATCTCGGCGTCAATGACACGCAGGGAAGCGGAACGGCGCAGGTTGCCTTTACCGGCCTTGACTTCAGTCACGCCGTGGATGGCGGACTTGGCGGCTGGAAGGCAGATGCGCTTCCGACATCGCCTGGAAACGGTCACCCGCTGCCGGAAGTGCCTGGCCCCCACATGCCGGTTCCTTCGCTGCCCAGCAAGGGAGACGGCGAGAGCGACGCGCCCGGACAGACCTTGTCGGGCACAGCGCGAAATGAAACCCTCGCTGGCTCAGGCGGCGACGACACGATCAGGGGTCAGGGCGGAGACGATGTCCTGAACGGCGCTTCTGGCGGCGACATCCTGTGGGGCAATGGCGGACGCGACATCTTGCGAGGCGGCGCAGGCGACGACTGGCTCAAGGGCGGGGACAGCAAGGACACGTATGTGTTTGAAACCAACCATGGCCACGACACGCTGGCAGAGTTTCGCAAAGGTGAGGCGCTGATCTTCGAAGCAGGATTGTTCGAATCCGTTTCCGACGCGAAGGGAGCGCTGCATCAAACGGACGACGGCATTGTCCTGGTCACAGGCAGCGATTCCAGCATTCTTTTCACGGACACCAGCTTTGACCATCTGAACGGAGCAGACTGGATCTTGCATGGCTGACCGACCGGCGGTCTGTTTGTTTGCAGAGCAGCCATCCAGATCAGAAACGGAAATCTTCGAGCAAGCCTTGCAACCTATGATCGGTCTTGTTGTTGATCATGCAAGGCTGGATTTCTGCGATGCTTGATGCTTACGGACTTCCTATCGAAAGCCGCGCCTATGCAGAGCGTCGGATCGAAATCGCCAGGCAGGGATATGAACTGAACTGCCTGCGCCGGGGCATGCCTGCGGATTGGTCGACTCTCCCGTCCGATGAACGGCACATGTGGCTGATGACTGCCGAGGCTATGCTTGAGCGAGCTTTGTCCGACGACATGGCGGCCGTTGCCTGAGCGACGTGCTCACCCGAGAAGGCGCTTGCTGAGGTCAATCAAGAGCCGCGGCAGGACGTCGAACGCATAGGGCTCGTGCAGGCGTTCGAGCGGCGTGTGATAGTCGCGCCCCCACGGACCGAGATTGACGATCGGGATGTCGGCAATGCCGCCGTCTGCCGGCCAGCGCACCCCCGCGTCCCACAACGGCGTATTGCGGGCAACGATGCCGAGCGCTGCTTCTTCCGCTTCGCCAAGGAAGCTCATATCGGAAATACCCGCGAAAACCGCGGTTGCGGTGAGCTGCGTCCCGTAGGTGGCTTCGGCCTCTGCCGCGAGATCTTGCGCCGATGCAAGGAGCCTCTGGGCGGCGGGCCCAGCCGACAAACGGGTCGGCAGATAAGGAACCGAACCGAACCCCACAACGATGGCAGGGCCCGAAAGGCCGCTCAGGTTCCAGGCAAGGGCCGTCAGCTCCCGACACTGGTCCGGCAAGGGCAGGGTGCTGGCCGCAAGCTCTTCAGCGCGTGCCTTGAGCAAGGCTGTGTTCTGCTCGTCCGCCTGGCACGCTGCGGTGTAAACGGCTTCGAACCGGTGGAGGGCGATGGGCTGATGCAACACTGTGGGCTTGCGGGACGCCTTTGAGCGGTCGCGCAACGTGGCAACAAGCGCGTCGGCCGCTTGTCCACAGAGTGTTTCGAAGCGGTCGAGCACGTCGGCCGGCGATTGCGTCGAACTCAGCACGTTGAAGGTCAGGAAGGCGAGTGCCGGCGTCGTCACGTCGTAGCCGGTCTTGCTGTCGCGCAAGCTGAGAAGGCTCGGCTGCGTGCCGGGCAATCCGTTTTCATCCGTGTCCGTGAGCTCCGGCGCCCATTCGACGCGTGCTGCAATGGCGCCTGCAATGGCGCCGGCATTGATGCCTGCGAGCGGAAAGCCGCTATGGGCGTGGACGCCTACCACAAGAGCGGTCGGCAGCACCTTGCCGATGGTGCCGAGCGCAATGATGCGGCCGTTGGCGCCATCCGGCTGGTCATCTGCGATCGCGTCGAGATTGATGGCGCCCACGAAGTCGAGGGCGAGATCCTGTGCAATCCCTGGAAGAAGCGATGCGGCGGCGCGAGCGCCGACGGAATTCACCTCTTCGTCTGGAACCGCGAGAAACAGGAGGTTGCCCCCCCTCTGTTCATCGGCCGCAAACGATGCGCAAGCGGCAAGCCCGGCCGCGAGCCCTGCCTTCATGTCGAGCAACCCGCGCCCGGGAAGGAAGTTGCCGCTCTGGAGGTCAGCGAGCGCGCGCTGTTCCGCTGCGGTTTGCGCGCCGCCGCTGCTGAGGCGCTCAAGCAATTGTTCCTTCAACCGTTCGGGACGTGTTGCGACAGGCTCAAGCGCCCCATAGTCTTCCGTGGTCACAGTGTCGTAGTGGCCAGTCAGGATCACTGTTTTGCGCCCGCTCCCCCGCACAAGCATGGCAACACAGTGGCGGGGATCGCCGAGGGCCACTGGAAAGCTCCAGCAACGGCTGTCCCCGAAAGCTTCGTCGGCCGCCAATTCGGTGGCAAGCCAGGGGCCGAGCGCCGCTTCGCCCACGCTGCCGCTGACACTGCCGAACTCCGTCAGCTTGATCGCCCAGGCGCGGGTGAACGCGGCCAGGTCGGCTTCCGATAAACGCATTGTGTGATCCCTGAGCTTTGGTGCGTGGTTTTTGCAAAAAACAGCCGAATTGCAAGCTGCTTTCGCCTTGCTGCACCGGGGTCCGCCGACACCGGGTGGCAAAGAGGGCGAGCAAAAAGCCGATCAGAATGGCCCGGACGGCGGCTGGCTGTTCGGTTGGGGCAAACACCACGCGCCCGATAGGGCGGGAGCCCGACGAAGCGCATCCGGCCGACCATGAGGGCGGCCGCAGAAGCCAGGGCAGCCAGAACGAGGATCGCGAACCGAGCAGCTTGAACGGGGAATGCCGATGGCCGTTCGCGTTATTGGGGAAGCCGATAAGCGACGACCTGGTCTGAAACTTCGGGCTTCAGGATGGAATTGCCGCCCACGGCGAACACAACATAGTCCACTCCGTTATGCGTGAACACGGCCGGTATCGATACCGCAGGGGCTTCCACCAGATCCGACCACAGTTCCTGCCCTGTGCGCGCGTCGAGGGCCCGCACGCGGGAGTCCACGGATGCTCCCAGGAAAACGACGCCGCCAGCGGTAACCACCGGTCCGCCCAGAGTCGGTGAACCCCAGGATTGGAGCCCATAGAAGCCTTTAAGCTGCGCTCGTCCGAAAGGCGTCTCGTAAAGCAACTCGCCTGTGTTCAAGTCGTATGCTGAGAACGTGCCGAAGGGCGGTTCCCAGCACGGCATGCCGGCCCAGTTGCTCCAATCCGTCAGGTGGATGCCGTAGGGTGCTCCTTTCTGGGGCGAATAGCCTTCTTCATTGCCTCCTTCGGGGCCCTGGATCTGTTCGTATTCTGCGCGCGGGATCAGACGGATCAACTGCACGATGCGCGAGGCATTCACATAAAGCGTGGCGTTGCGCGGGTCGACGGCCACGCCCCCCCAATTGGTCGCTCCGGCCGTGCCTGGAAAAAACAAGGTTCCCTGTTCCGAGGGGGGCGTGAACATGCCCTGGTAGAGGTATTTCTCGCGATCGCGTGAGCACTGGCCGAAGCTGACCAGATCGGCGATCCACCAGACGCCGGGAAGTTCGAGCGGGTTACCAACCGGGCGCGGGGTCATGGCGAATGGTTGGGTGGGCGCCGCAGCCTCGCCCTCCGCAGTGCTTGGCGGCGTCGCGCGCTCTTCGATCTCAAACAGCGGCTCGCCGGTGCGGCGGTCGAGCACGAACAGAAAGCCCTGCTTGGTCGCCTGCACCAAGGCAGGAATCGACTGCCCGTTCCGCACGATGTTGACGAGGCTCGGTGCCGACGGTGTGTCATAGTCCCAGATATCGTGATTGACATGCTGGAAGCTCCACACGACCTCGCCGGTCCGCAGATCAATGGCGCTCACCGACGTTGCCATCGGGATGGGCTCTTTGCGCGCTCCTCCCCAGTAATTGGGGCTGGGCGACGAGACAGGGGCATAGACCATGCCCAGCTCCGGATCAGCAGTCATCGCTGTCCAGATGTTGGCGGTGCCGGTGCGGGGGATCAGTTCTTCGGGAATGAAGCTGGTTTCCCACAAAAGTTTGCCGGTGCGTGCATCAATGGCCATAAGATTGCCCGGAGGGGCAACGCTGAAGGCCCAGTCCTTGCCGGCCCATCCGAGCAGCAGGATATCACCTACGACAAGCGGCGGCTGCAGCAGTGAAAACGGAAACACGTCATTGACGGTGTTCCACTGGTTGACGTTCAGGACGCCACCGTCGCCAAATCCCTCACACCGCTGGCCCGTATCGGCATCGATCGCGTGCAGTTCGGCATCCATCGTGCCTAGGAAGACGCGCTTCTCGCACCTGCCCGCCTGGCCGCTCTCCCAATACGCGACCCCCCGGTTCTTGAGCGCCGGCTGCGTCAGCGCCTCGAGACGGGAGTCGCTGGAATACGACCAGCGCTGAAGACCAGTCGCAGGGTCGAGCGCAACGACGCGGTAAAACGGCGTGCCGAGGTAGAGTGTCTCGTTTGCGTAGATCGGGGTTGCGGACCAAACCGTTTCCGGAATCTCGCCGGAACCGTCGGACACGTCGCCGGTGTGGAATTCCCAGGCACGCTCGAGGTTGCCGACTGTGTCCGGGGTCAAGCTCTGGACGTTGGAGAACTTCGTGGAGCCCACGTCGCCGTGGAATGCGGTCCATTCCGACTGCTGCGCGCTGGCACTTCCCGTGGCAGCCAGCAAGCAAGAAGAGAGCAAGGCGGCAACGCATCGGCGCGCGATCATACGGCCCTCCGGTGGGAACTGAGGAAAGGAGCGGCGACAAGGGCCAGCGCTGCTGCCGCCATCACAACGGCCAAGGCGAACTGCATCAGGAAGTAACCGGCAATTGCGGTCAGGACCGCCGCAACAACCAGAACAGCGATCACCACTGGCCGGCTCGGCAATTTGCGAAAAGCAAGCAGCCCCGCGCCCAAGCACGTCACCAGTGCCCCGATCAACGCCAGCAAGGCACCAAGAGTGCCGTCGACGCCGGTGTTACCAAGCGGTCCTGCATAGGCGATAATGGCCAGCACGAGGCCAACCAAACCGAGAAAGCCGGCGGCTAGATAGCGTGTCTGCATGGCGAGCTAACCTGAAGCCCGCCGAAAGGTTCCGCCTTGGAAATCCAAGACAGAGGAGATGATCTGCCGATGGCGCATCACTCCAAGGCATGGGCTGAGCCGAGATACAGGAGCCGTGTAGCCGCACCCGCATCTTTGCGCATCAAGGACTTGAGAGTTTGGTGGGCCCGGAGGGCCTGCCTCATGTCAGCAAAATCAAAGTGCTATAGGACAGGTCGCCACAGGTTCGCCAACCCGGTTAGCCACGCTTCTTTCGGCCACTCATCAACGTCGTCACCTTGTCCATTCCCTCGGTGGCCAGCAACGCCTGCTCAGCTTCGCGGGAATAGAGTTCCGCATGCTCGATGTTCTCATGGCCAAGCACCTTCATAAGCTGCCGCGTGGTGGCTCCACCTTCCGCCATCAGCTTGCCAAGTGTCTTCCTTAGCCCGTGAAGGGTACAGCCCGGGCCCATGCCGGCCATCTTCGTCCAGTGCGCCATCATGCCGGTCATGGACTTGATGGAAAACGGATTGCCGTAGGCATTGACCAACACCGTTTCGCCGCGCCGCTCCGTGGCATCCAGCACTTCCGCAAGCATGGGCGAGATCGGCAAGAACAACTCCCCGCCGTCCCCTTTGCCCTGCTCGACGGTAAACCCCTCCACGCGGCGCGCTTCGCCGTTCTGGATGATGGTGCGGACGCACTGCTGATCCCATCGGAGAGTGGCCACGTCTTCGCGTCTGTTACCGAGCCAAAGGGCTATGGAGTAGGCGAGGCGGGGCGTCGTTCCTATCGGCCACCGTTCCTCGAACTTCTCGATCTCCCCCACCTTCCAAGCCCGCCATCCCTTATAGTCTGGCCGATGCTTCAGCTTGTAGGATGGATCGATTTCGATCCACTCCTGGTCAAGCGCGTACTCCAGCATCTTGCGGATGGTGACGACCAGATGCTTCGCCTTGTGCGGGGTATCCGAATACTGCGAAATCAGAGCTTTTAGATGCCGGCGCCGCATGTCGCGAACCGGCATGTCTTTCCAGAGCGCGGCCACTCCGGGCGCTACCTGCGAGTGCAGCCACATCTCGGCCAGGTACGTGTTCTTTGACTTGGTGGCGGCATCGTGTGCTTTCCAGGCCGATGTGGTTACAACGCCTTTCCACGCCGCCCCGAAGCTCTCTGGTAACGATGCGCCGGGCAGTGGAACGATCTCGGTCTTCTTGCCCCCGAAGCCTGCGGCAGCGTCCTCATAAGCCCTTTCGAAGTCAGGGTCGCCCGGCTGTCCGGGGAGGGAACGCTGCTTCCCGTTACGGCGAAACCGCCAGCGAGTTACCCCGTGGCGGTCCTTGTACTGTGAGGCGTTCGGATACTCTGCCGTCATGATGCGCGGACGCTACGCCGCTTGACCGCGCCCTGACAAGGCTGCATCGATCATGTTCTCTGCTGATGGCAGGTCGGTGAAAGCCATGTCCAGCGCCATGCGATCCCAGATCACACGGCCATCGATGCGCTTGGCTCGCGGCATCCTACGGTCAGCCACCATCTGATCGAACTTCGCGGCGCTGACACCGACATAGCGCGCGGCCTCTTCCCGGCTCAAGCCGCGGGGCGGATAGGAAAGCGGATCGGGGCGAAGGTTTGCCATCAGTATTTCGCCTCCATGACTGCTGGACGGCTGATGCCCGGTAACTCGGTGCTCAAGTAACCAGAGCGCCTTAGCCTCAGTAGATCCCCGCAGATTTCAGAATACTGGAACCACTCCCCGTTGATCCGGTATTCTGAGAACCGCTCATGCAGCGCGGCTTCGTCAGCCATCGATCCTGGTCGAGCGCCGAAAAACTCGATCTTCTTGGCACTGGCGGTTTGAAGTGTCTTCAGGCGAGAAGCGACGTCCCGGCTAAAGCCAATCTTCACGGCACCATCGCAGACAAAGAAATAGACCCAACCGCTATTGAATGGCGTCCACTCTAAGTCTTCGTCGGCCCGGAGCATCAGTTCACTGAAAGATGGGGCTGTTCGCTCGCCCTCGCCGGAGCCAGTCACCCACTTGCTCCAAGCGGCAGCGGTATCTGGCCACCCGATATTGAACGTTTCGAGCTCTGCATATTCACAGTCACGAACCGTGCAGAACTCATCGACCTGATAAGCGAGATGCGGCTCGCCAAAGAGATCGTCCACCAGAGTTAGAGATACGATCTGTTTGTCTTCTTTCAGCCGAACAGCATAGAGACGGCGCGTCATCCCCCACCTCCTTCGCGCCTGACAGGGATGCTGGCGGCTTCGGCGCGGCGGATCATGTCAGCCGTTCCGCGACCTCCGGGGAAGGCAATCACCAGATCCGGCTTGCCTTCATCGATCATGCGCTGGTTGCGGATCGGGCCAGCCGCTTTGCCGTGGGTTTTCCAGTCGGCGGGGAATGTCTCTATGTGCTTCCTGGAGAAGGTCGCCCAACTCGCTGCCGCCAAGTCGGCACCGGTCGCACCGCCTTCGATGATGACCTCGACACTATCGAGCGCATCCAAGATCTGGTGAACGTAGTCACGATTATCGTAGTCGCGACCGCCGCAAACGAGAACGCGCGTCATGGCCCCACCTTCGCAACACCGATGATGACTGCCAAGGCTTGCCCTATGGCGGCGATAAGGATGACCGTCCCGGCAAAGGTCCAGAACGATGAAAAGATGAATTGCAGGACCTCAAGCATCCCGCCCCTCCGTGTCTTCCGGCTCGTAGGCGCCATTCTCAAAACCGCGTCTGCCCATGGCGATGCGTCCGACGAAAGACTTGCCGACTTGTAAGCCGTAAAGCGCGGTGATCTCATTGGTGGCGAAGTGTTTGCGAGCCATGCGCCGCGTCTCGCCTATGGGCTTGGAAAGCAGCGTTCCAGTGTGGAACCGCATTTGACCGGGATTGGCTGGCGCTCCCCAGAACAGCTTAATCATCGGCTTGCCCCTCCGTGTCTTCCGGCCTTTCCCCGGCGAGGTAAGCTACAGCCTGGCGCATCACGTCTCGCAATGCTTCGGCCGGGCTTCCTCCATGCGTATCGCAATGGAAGCCGTCATCTAGCGGCTCGCCTGCCTTGACACCCACCAGGAGCGCAGCCTGCGATCCGTTGCCGTCCACAGCACATGAAGCATGGGCGCCGACGGAACACTGCCCCACGCTCCACCAGAAGCCGGGCAGGGCTGCCTCGAATTCGGCAATGGCTGCGGCGAAGTCTGCAGTGTTCGTTTCCCAGCCGGTAAGGATGATGTCCATCAGCGGGGCTCCTCATCGATAGGCCACGAAATGATCTCGTCCTGGTAGGCAGAAGCAGACAGCCAGCCGAAGGAGAGCGTCATGCGTTCGCATTGGCGCTTTGCCATCCAGACGACGATGAAGTGAGGCAGGATCTTCGTCCAAGGTGCGAGCATCAGCGGGGCTCCTGAGATTGGAGGGCTCGCAATAGCGCAATGCAAACGGCAATGGCGGCAGTCCGGCCATGGCTGTATCGTTCAGGCCCGGTAGCGCTTCCGTCTGCATTGTAGAACGCGACATGCGCCATCCAGCCGACTGTGACGCCGTTGTCGATCTTCGCAAGCGGGTGGTAGTCTGGTAATCCTTCAATCGCGTTGTACGGGGTAAGCTGCCCGCCAGCACAAAAGAAGCAGATCACCTTCCGACCTTGCAAAGCGATAACGCTCTCGCACAGCGCCACAGCCGCATCGATGGACGCCGTGTAGGCGGGAGGCATCGTTGTGCCCTCGATGTCTGTTAGGGCATACGCGATATCGTCCTCAGACCATTCACCAGACTGACCAACACGCGCGAGGATTTCCAGATCTACGGCACGATCCGGCCCGGTCAGCGCAGCCAGTCGCTCAATCAGTCTCTCGCGCTCAACCACGGCCAGCCTCCTGAGGTTTAGCTAAGGCGCGCGCAAGCCATGGAGTGAAGACGAACCAAACGTCGCCGGCATCGGCATAACCCATCGGGTCTTTGTGTTTGGACGGGTCAAAAACGGTGCGCTCAGTTAGCCCAAGTTCTTCCGCTTGCTCCTGAATGAACTCCCCACCTTCGCATCCTTCCCAGCATTCCCGGATCATACGGGCAGCAAAGATCGCCAAAGCCTCCACTTCGGAGGGTGTCAGCTTTTCAATGGCAGATCGGTTCAGGCGCTCAACCACGGCCTTCTCCTTCCTGGTTGTCGGACTGGAGAGCGGTGCGGGCAGGCGAAAGCGTACCTCGCGTTCTCGCGTAGGCCATATACTGCTCAACCTTCATTTGCTTCGGTGCGAAGCAGGTCGTTACTGTTGGCAGCAAACCTTCATGCTCAAGCATGTTGTAGACGGCCAGCAGGTCGCCCATCTCTGACGCGATTCGCTCAGCGTTGGTTCGATCCTGTCCCGGCTTTTTGTCGTCCAAACCGAAGCGGAGAGCCTTCGCGACCTCCTGCGCGACTTCGGCGCACTCTTCAGCCAGGCACGTCAGCAAATGCTCTTGCGCGTTCATCGGCCCGCTCCTGGCTGGGAGAGAACAGCCTTCGCATTGAAGTTGGCCTCATCGATCTTGTTGAGAAGATCCGCCACACGGTTCAGCTTCTTGCCGTCCTTGATCCCGCACTTGTCCAAATCGGCCAAGTGATTATCGATCCGCGTGGTAAGCCCGCGTAGCGTCTCTTCCAGCGCCTCCCTCTGTGCATCTGCATCGGGTGCGAGTTGGCGAAGAACAAGCACCGGGGGTTCACCGTTCGGCCCCTTTGATGCCAGACGTGCGGCTTCGACACATGCAGCTTCAAGCGTCTTCTGCCGTTCGATGATGACGCCTTCGGCCATGAGGACGCCATTCACATACCTGTCGAAGTGAAACGGCGGTCCGGCATCGGGTGCGAGTTGGCGGGAGCGGAGCTTGGCTGCCAGTACGTTGATCTGCTCTTCAAGCGTATTGCAGTTTTGAAGCAGCGCAATGTACCGCGCCGCATCCTGCTTCGGCTCACCAGCCTGCGAGGGCTTTGGTTCTGTTGGCTGACGGGTGCGGGCTTCGAGCCGATCCGCTGCTTCGAGCATAGCAGCCACTGCAAGGTATTCTGCGCCGCCTTGATACTCGCGCCACGGCTTTCGCAACCGCTCAACCAACCCCGCCTCGCGCTCGGCATCCTCACCAGCGCCATCCGCGCGACCGATACCATCGCAGTCAGGGCAATCCGCAGTGCCTTCATCGCCTGCGTCTCCGGGTTCGCCGTGCAAGTAGCGCTCCCAATTCGTGACGACTTCACCGTTGCCCTGACAGGTCTGGCAGATCTCACCGGCGCCGGGGGCAGGCTCGGGCTCACTGGCGGGGGAGCGCTCGCCAAGCTGGGGGTGGGCGAGTCCCGTTCCTCCACAACCTGTGCAAGCGTACCCCATGCCACCGCACTGAGGGCAGAGACCCCCCGCCTCGCCTTCCATGGCGGCAATGGCGGCGCGGGCTGCTTCTTCGATGCCCTCCCACTCCACACGGCCTGTCCACACACCGTAAGGGTAGAAGCGAACCTTCAGCTTGCTCTTGATCGCGTCGTGTACCTGCTGTTCCCGCGCCACGGTCTCAATCGTCATGGGGTTTCTCCTGAAGGGCTGAACGGGCGGCGCGGAGGAAGCGGCCTCGCTTTTCAGGGCCGCAGTGGGCGATCTTGCGAACCGCTTGCTCGAACGGCAGTACCCAAGCATCAGGCTTCCCAGCCCATGTGTAGCCGTTGCCGCCGATGCGCCAGACGCCGTTCTCGGTCTCTATGTGGACGCCCACGCCAGCCCATGATCGGGCGCGTGCGCTGTTTGGGTATTGCTGCAGATACTTTTGCGTGATGAAGTCGGGGCCGAATAGCTTTCCCATAGCTCAGGCCTCCTCTGGTGCGGGCGGAAAGCTTGGGTGCGACGTCCAATGGGTGTGGTAGTCAGGCCAATCGTCGCAAAGGGGGCTGCCGATATAGGCAGGCTCGCCCAGCCATTGCCCGTCTAGCCACGCCCACCAAACGGCATGGCCGAAATCCTCGTGCCATTCGTCCAGTGGCCGCGCCTTCACGCTCTGCCCACTCTCAGCGCGGAGGAAGGGGGCAGCGGCTCCGAGGGCGGCGCGCATGTCCGAGCGATGATCCTCGACTGCCGTCCCCATGTATCCACCCAAGGATTCCACCTCGGCCATTGGGGGCATGTCTTTGAACCATGCTTGGAGCGCCGCCTCCACCGCTTCATCTGTGACGGTCATGTCGGGGTTGGCAGGGGTCATGCGGCTGCCTCCAGAAGTTCGGCGTCGAGATATGCAGCGATTACTTCCGCCGCGACTTGCGGGACAATGGCATTGCCAAGAGCTCTGAGCTTCCCGACCCGCGCCTCTACTCCGTGGGCGAGCAATCGAAGAGGTGGGGCATCGCCTGAGACGGCTTCAAAAGCCTGTCGAGCAGAGCGTGCCAGTAGTTGTGACAATACGTGCAGAGCGTCTGGATGTTCTCCGGCGTGTTGTTCGTCAGATCCCCGTCTTTGTGATGGGCATGGAGATCCATCGTGTACCCGCAGGCCTCGCAGACCATCCCGCGCAACTTTCGCGACTGCGCTCGATACCCGGCCGTCGTCAAAGCGCCTTTCGAGTTCGCACAAGTAAGGGAGCAATATCTCCGCTTCACGAATGCCGAAAAATCCTCGAGGTTCTTGCCATACCGTTTGCGCTGCAACTTGATCCCGCAGCGCTCGCAGGACTTCTCGGGATCGGCGTTCCGTTGCCTTGGCATATTGCCCTACCTCTTCGGCCGCTTCGGCATAGAAGTCGGCGCACAATCCATCCAAGCTTTCGGGAAGCCCATCAACCACGCTACGAAGGTTGGATCCAACGCGCCGGGCTTTTCCGTCGGATCCTGGGAGCCAGCTATGACATGCCCACGGATGGCTACCAGTCCGGCTGAGTTTCCCGCTTCGTTGTTCCCGTTGCGCGCTGGCGCTAGGCTCGTAGGCGTGGGCCACATTGCCGCGTCTAGCGCCACCCTCGTTGCCAAGGGCGCCGATCCAAGCCCCTTCCCGGGATACTTCTCGTATTCTGTCTGCTTTCGTCTCAGCCAGCTTTCCGGCGATTCCTCGTGCCCGCACTTGGGCGTCGGCCACAAACCACAGGCGATCTCTTCGATGGGGCGCATCGACGGCACAAGCCGGGACAACGGTCGCCCCGCAGGCGTAACCGATGCCTTCCAGGTCAGCCGACACTCCGTCGAGCCAATCCTTTCCAACCGCTGCCGCAACCTGCTCTCCCATGACGACATCGGGCCGACAGGCTCGGATGAGATCGAAGAAGACGGGCCAGAGATGGCGTTCGTCGTTCTGGCCTTCGCCTTTGCCTGCGACGGAGAATGGCTGGCAGGGGCAGCTTCCGGTCCAGAGTAACCGGCTGTCAGGCCATCCAGCCAGTCGAGCTGCATACGACCATCCGCCAATGCCCGCGAAGAAATGGCACTGAGAATAGCCGCGTAAGTCGTCTGGCTGGACATCGACAATGCTCCGCTCGTCCACGTCGCCGGGCGCGATATGGCCGGCTTCGATCAGGTTGCGGAGCCATTGCGCCGCGTAGGGGTCAAACTCGTTGTAGTAGGCTGCTGGAGCGCTCACCGGATCACCTCACCGGTTGCGATGTGACGACGGGGGAGAGGGGCGCGGGGCGGAAACAGGCCACCCACGGCGCGCAGCAAGCACCACGTCAGAACGGCGTAAGCGAGGATGACGTAGATGATCAGGCCGATAAGGAGGGTCACAGCGGTTCTCCGCTTTTCCCGCCACCGACTGCCGCGTTCAGAATCGCACCCGCGGCGCCCGCGAATAGGAGTATGATGAGGGCCGTGGTCATGCCGCCTTCACCTCCGTCATCGCATCCTCGATGTCGCGCAGCATCAAGTACTCGCTGCGTACATCCATGCGTTCGCCCTGCGGCTTTGGCCGGCAAAGGGTGCGCTCGAGCAACCGGATCCGGGTACGGACTTCGGTGAGGGAGATGCGCTCTACCGGGTTCATGCCAGCGCACTCCACAGCAGAGTGGCAATCCAGAGGCTGACGAGGAGCATCAGAACTGGTGACCTTCGGGCCAGCCAGGCGAGGGCACCGGTGGGTTCGGGGATGAAGTTGTGAACCCCGTCCATCGTGATAGGGGCGCGGTTCATGACAGAACCTCAGCACCGCGACCAATCACAGTCTCCACGATCCTGGTCTTCATGGCCGCGAACGTGTCGTAGTTGCGCGTCCAGTTGCTGGCTGAGAGCCGAGCGCTTTGGATTGCGTGGCGCCGGTTTATGTCCCGGTTGATGCCTTCGTCATACCGGAAGGTGGTGAGGCCCGACCATGCACCGGTCTTCGGGCATTGGATCTGAACTTGGAGGGTTGCCATCTGGGCGGTCATCCCGTGTTTGTGGATGACCTGAGATTACGCATCGTGCGTAAGAAGTCAAACGATTTTTACGCTAGTCGCGTAAATCACGTTCTGCAAACCTATCCTGCCGATTACGTTTGGCCGGTCAGAGCTGTTGACCAATATCGGCTCGTAGGAAACTCGGTTCCGCCTGCGCTTGCCTGCGCTATCGGCCGGCAACTCGCGCAGACCGTCTCCAACTTCGCATCAACTGAGAAGCGATTTGCACGTCCCGCCAAGCTGGCGCCGCTGCCTGAGAAGCTTCAAGCCGCAATCCTCTATACGATGCGGGAAGAGCGGGCTAACGGCGCTTCGCGCAAGGCTGCGCCAAAACTCCGACGCATGAAGGTGGCCGCAGGATAGTATGCCCCCACCAGATGTCTCAGCGAAAAATCGCGCCTCAGCAGAAGCTGCACTCACAACGTACCTTGATGCTCTCGATAGGGACGGAAGTCGCGATGATTGGCACACTGCATTGCGTGAAGCTCGAGGCCTGATTGCGGATGCGCTCAGGGCATCCGGGTACCTCGCGCAGCGCGATTGCTGCCGCTGTTTCGAGGTCGAGATCCTGTTCGTTCGCCAGCCGGCGCAGGCCAACTGAGGTTTCCGTGGAAAGGTCGAGGGTGAGCTTCATGCGCGATCACCAGGCTTGGAGATGAAGGCGGCAGTAGGATTCACGCCGGCCTCCGCGCCTGATAGGATCTTGGCATGCTGACTGCGCGAACATTCAAGGTCTGGTTCTGGTCGTTGCGCCCCGTGCCGCAGTCGGTCGTGTTCGGCATTCTTGCCGGCGGCACGTGCACCATCATCAGCAAGTTCTTAAGTGCGATCATCGGGCTTATCATCTCGTAGACGGTGGATGAAGCGAAGGGCGATCATGACCGCCCATACCAGCAGGAACCAAAGCAGATTTGCGCCGAACGGCGTTTTGTCGAAGCTTTCGGCCTGCCCGCCCGCCGCGATGTGCTCAAGCACTGCCTCCGCGCCAAGTGAGTATCCGATCTCACCCCCAAGCAGGACGAGGTAAATGGCCAGAAGCGCAAAGTAGACCCAAAGAGACACGCGATAGTAGCTGTCCGGATGGTAATACGCGAACCAGACAATGCCGCCGGCTGCCATCGCGATAAGAGGGCCAAGCAGCGTGTTAAACTCGCGCCAGATATCCATCATGCGCGGTCACCAGGCCCGGAGATGAAGGCGGAGGTGGAGGTCATTACATCGCCGAGATGCGACCGCGCACCCGTCCGACAATCACGTGACCTTCGTCTAGGCTGATCGTATAGGGCGAATACGTCGGATTGCGGCTGAGAAGCCGAATGGTCGGCGGATCGGAGCCATGCACCGGCTCGCAAAGCTTCACCACAAGACCGGTACCGTCATAAACGAGGAACGGGCCAGGCGGGGACGGTCGCGTGTCCCGAGCATCCACGATCACACGATCACCGGGGAATATAGAGCCAGGCGCATGCGGATGTGCGGGATCATAGCCAGAGTCGCCCGTCACCTCCACGATCAACGCCCGTGAAGCCTCGATGCGGAGCTCCCCGCGAAGGTAGGATTCGGGGATGCGCCAGTAATCTTTGACGACTTCGGCTGAGATCTGGTTCCCGCCGTTATCGGTGACATTGATCAGATCGACCAAGCCTCCGCCGCCGGCGCCTGCTTTGGTGTCCAATTCGAGAACGGTGTCTTTGTGTGGATCCGGGGCGGCATCCGGAGCTCGTCGCGACATCGCGCTGAACTCAGGGCCAGCCAAAGCCCAAACCTCGTTTGCCGAGATCGCTGGCTCACCCTTGCCCGTCAGGGGCTTCAGTAGCTTGGCAACAAAAGCCCTGTCCAAGAACTCCTTCTTGTAAGCCCCGGGGTCCTCATACCGCTGAATGCTTGACGCACGAGCATAGCCCATCGCCTGCGCTAACCCATCAAGAGAGAAGCCAGCGCGCTCGCGAAGCGCACGAAATTCAGAAGTAACCCACTCACTGCTTGCCATACGTGCATTTACGCGAAACACGTTTACGCATTCCACGTTGACAATGTACGCGTGATGCGTATATACATGCGTAAGACTTGGACAACGCAGCGGGCGAACCCTTGAAAACACCAGCAGAACGAGTGATCGAAGCCTTCGGCGGATTGTCGCAACTGGCCCGCGCTCTTGGTTCGCCGGTTTCGACGGTCCAAGGATGGAAGATCCGCGGGGAAATCCCCCAGCGCCATTGGGCGGCTATCATAAAGAGTGCTGCTGACCGAGACATCGTTATCAAGATCGAAGACTTCGTCTTGATTGCCTCTGCACCGGAGGCAGCATGATCTTTCGTCATCAAAACGAAACGCGCCGTGTGTGGGTCGCCAAACCCTCCACCGGCGTTGCTCGTCTCTCATCTAGCCAAGTCCTGACTTCGCGCGGCGCCAACCGCTCGGGTCTCTCAGTTCGCCGCCCCGCCAAGGGCTGCGTCCGTCTCGCCCATAAATCTAAGCGAGACGGAAATCCTGATCATGGATCATTTGCCCAAGAACTCGGAGCGTGAAATGTCTGCCGTAGACGCCCCCGTTTTTAACTCCACAGACCGCGCACATGCGCTGGTCAAGGATATTGCCGGTCATGCCTGGCGTGGTCGCGGCGATATGGTCGACCGCGTTTTCGACGTCGTGACCCACGCGTTCCCGAAGTCGCCCTGGACCCGTCGCCGTGTCCGCGCTCTTTGGCACCGTGAAGCAGCCAGGATTGATTGGCGTGAAGTCCGCGAATTGGAGTTCGTTGCTGAGGTTGAGAGAGCGAAACGGCTGGAGCAGGAAGCGGCGAGGGCTAAGCATAACGAGTTCGTCACCCACATCTCAAACACTCTCGACAGGATGGAGGCGAACGATGCGGAATTCTTTATCCAACATCGTGCAGCGCTACGCGCGTTGGCGTTCGGATCGGCTGATTTTCAAATCCGAGAAGTTGCGGGCGAAAGCTCTGAAGATCCTTCTTCGAGCCGCCAAGTTCGCGCGCTGGATCGCGCCCGGGATTTCAACCAGCAATGACCATCGCGACAATCCTCCCTCGTGATGGTTCTAGCGCGCCAGGGGTCCGCCCCCCTGTTGCCTCTGGCGCGCGCCCACCTTTTGCGGGGACCGCTGCGGACAGCGTCAACCGTGACAGCACCGGGGCGGGCGTCTTGGCCGATTTGCCCGCTCCGGTCACCTTTACTTGCCCCGTGCCGCCGTCGGTCAATGCCATGTTCAAGAACACGAAGCATGGCCGAGCCAAGACCCAGGCGTACGAAGATTGGCGCCTCATGGCTGCGGCAGCGATCCGCCGCCAGGGCGTCCCCAAAATCAAAGGTCATGTCGTCATCAACATGGCATTCGAGATCGACCTTGTCCGGGCAGACGCCGACAACCGATTGAAGGCAATGAACGACCTGCTGGTCGACTTAGGCATCATCCAAGATGACAGCCTGATCCCAGCGGGGCTGTTCTCAAAGCTCCCGCCGACCAATCGATCGGCACATATCCAGATCTGGCCGGTGGTCGCGAACAGCGATCAAACCATCACGGCCACATTCCACGCCACGCATAACGGCGCAGGCGGCGCGTGGATTATCGAAGCGCCATCTCACACCTATGGTGATTATAATGAACATGTTTGATCGATTGCGGAAGGTGAAGGCGGATAAGCCTCCACGCCTTCTCTTTTACGGCCCTCCAGGGATCGGCAAGACGACCTTGGCGGCCGAGTTTCCCGACGCTGTCTTCCTCCAGATCGAGGACGGGACGCCCGGTGATGCGGAAATCGTTTCCTTCGGCAAGCTCGACACATTTGGTGAGGTGATGGACGCGCTCCAGTCCCTTTACCAGGAGGATCATACATTCCGGTATGTCGTGATCGACTCCATTACCGAGCTGCAGCGCCTGATCTTTGCTGAGACCTGTCGCCGTGGCGACGAGAAGGGCAACGCCAAGGCCAACATTGAGGACTTTGGCTACGGCAAGGGCTACGTCTACGCCATGCGCGTGGCTCAGGAGTTCGTTGAGGGTCTCAACCTCCTCCGGAACGATAAGGGCTTGGGTATCATCCTGATCGCCCACTCGACTGTCAGCCGGTTCGATGACCCCGAGACGGTCAGCTATGACCGGTACGAGATCGCCTTGCGATCCTCGGACAAAGCAAACAGCGACATGCGCGGCATGTTCGAGCGCGAGATGGACGCCATCCTGCTCTTGAAGCAGCCGGTGGTGGTGAAGACCGAAGAGCAGGGGTTCAACAAGGAACGCGCCCGGGCAACTGGCGGCGGTCTGGTGATGATCCATTCCATCGGGAAGCCTGCCTACACGGCCAAGAACCGGTACGGCATCCCAGGCGAGATGCGCTACACCAAGGGTGAAGGCTACGCGGCCCTCTCTCAATATTTCCCCCACATTGACGCCGGCGAGGTCCGGGTCGAACAGAAGGAAGCCGCGTAATGGTCGCCCTCCCATCATATAATCAGGAAGCGCAGCCGAGCCAATTTGAGCAGCTCCCAGCCGGTACTTACACGATGAAGATCGTGGAAGCTGAGGTTGAGGACATCTCTAAATCCGAGGACAAAGGTGGGTGCTTGAAGCTCACTTGGCAGGTCAGCGGCGGGCAGCATGATGGCCAGATGACTTGGCAGCGCCTGAGCCTCTGGGCAGAGAACTTCAAGTCGCAGAAGCCGGGCAAGTCCGACGAAGAGGTCACTCAGCAGGCCCGCGACATTGCCAATCAGCAGTTCGCCGCGGTTCGCGAAGCAACCGTCGGGGTTGGCAAGGTCGTAACCGACACCGACGTTCTGCTTCACATCCCATGCCTCGTCACAGTCGGGCCTCAGAAGAAGAACCCGCAGTACAACGAGATCAAGGCTGTGAAGCCCATGAACTCGGGCGCGGCGTCCGGAACGGCCGGCAAGGCACCTGCTGCAGCGAACGGCGGCGGGTCACTCCCCTGGAAGAAGTCCGCCTGATGTAGCGGCCCGGTGGTGATCGAGGTTTAGCCGACACACGCCACCACCGGGCACTTCCATTCCGAACTCGTTTTCACGTTGCTCGAAAAGGATCTGAGCGATGACAGATGATGCACGCCTGAGCAACAGGCATCCCGTTGACCGCCTTGCCATTGTACGCACGCGGATAAAGGAACTGCAGGAACAAGAAGCCGACCTGAAACAGATCGTGTCTGCCCAGATGGGCTCCAAAGACACGCTGGGCGGTGACGAATACGTCGCCAAGCAGGTGCTTTCGACCCGCAAGGGCGGGATCGACGAGGCCCTTCTGAAGAAACAGGGGCTAGACCCCGCTTCATTCCGCAAACCAGATGTGACGGTCTTGTCGATCCGAGTTGAGGCTCGGGTGGTGGAGGAGGCGTGATGGTAGCGATGCCAGAACTTCCATCCCCCACGATCGCCGCGATCGACGCCTGGCACGAGCGCAAGCAGGAGATCAGACACTACCCCTTCATTCGCGGTTCCGCCATCGGCCACCAGTGCGAGCGGGCCCTGTTCTACCGGTTCCGCTGGGCGCATCAGCCCGAGACCTTCACTGGTCGGATGCTCCGCCTATTCCAAACGGGCCACCGAGACGAGGCTAGGATGGTCATGGATCTCCGCAATGCTGGGATCCAGGTCCAGGACCGCGATCCCAAGACCAGAGACCAATGGGAGGTGGAGGCCTGCGACGGCCACTTCCAGGGGCACCTCGACGGGATCGTTGAGGGCTTGTTGGAAGCTCCGAAGACGCCGCACCTGCTTGAGTGCAAGACCCACAATGCGAAGTCGTTCGCGCAATTGAAGTCGATGGGGGTCGAGGCGGCCAAGCCGGACCACATGGCTCAAATGCAGGTCTACATGCACCTCCAAGGGCTGACCCGCGCCTTCTACCTGGCGAAGAGCAAGGACACGGACGAGTATTGGTCTGAGCGGATCCATTATGACCCCATCCACGGCGCTGCCTTGGTTGCGAAGGCTGAGCGTGTCCGGGCGGCCAAAGAGGCACCCGCCAGGGTCAGTGACGATCCCGAGTACTTCCTCTGCAAGGCGTTCAACTGCAGCAGCTACCAAGTCTGTCATGGCGGCGCATTCGCGCTCCGCAATTGCCGGACGTGTCTGTGGTCGGAGCCGATCGAGAACGCGAACTGGTTCTGCCATCGGCATAAGCGGGCGCTGTTGCGCGAGGAGCAGGCCGGTGGCTGCCCCAATCACCTCTATATCCCCAGCCTGGTCCCAGGCGAACAGATCGACGCCGACGAACAGTCCGAGACCGTGACCTACACCATGAGGGACGGCTCCCAATGGCAAGATGGCGGGAGGGTTGCGGCATGAACCCGTTCGTTTCCAAAGAAGAGAACCAAATCCGAACCGCGACGGTCGATCGCATTCGCACACTCCTTCCCGATGCTCGCATCATCCACGAGCTGAACGTCGACGAGGGTCATTGTCGCGCTGACATTGCTGCCGTGACCGAGTTGCAAATCTTCCTCTTCGAGCTGAAGTCCTCGAAGGACACACTGGGGCGGCTGGCAAACCAGATCCGCACCTTCCATCCGGTCTGCCACGGCCTGGTGGTTGTGGCTGATGAGAAGTGGTGCGGCCGAGCCACCGCGGCCGGATACCCGAACTGCGACGCTCGCAAAGTGTTGGAGGCCTCAGGGACGACAACGCAGCTGTGGCAATACCCTGAACCGCAAGCCGCATTCCCCGTCTGGCGCCTGCCAGTGCGGATCCACTACCCATGGCCGTGGAAGATGCTCCGCCTCCTATCAGCGGAGGAGATAAAGGCAGTCTGTGCCGAGCGCGGGATCAGGGTTCCGAGCAGGACAAACCGCTCGGTGTTGATCGATACCATCCTTCACCGCTTGACTGGGACGGAAATTGAACAGGCCGTCTGCGCTCAGTTGCGCAGCAGACAAGAGTCCGACCCTGCCCTGATTGGGGAGGTGGCGGCATGAGTGCTGTAGCCACCTATGAGGACCTGATCGCCCGCAAGGCAGTGGCGTTCGTTCCGAAGGGGTTCGACGGCCCCTTCGATCTTCACCCCGACCTCTACCCCCACCAACGCGCCGTGACCGAGTTTTCCCTCCACGCCGGTTGCTCGGCCATGTTCCTCGACACAGGGCTGGGCAAATCATTCTGCGCGTTGGAATGGGGCAGGTATGTCGTGGAGGCGACTGGTCGCCCCGTTTTGATGCTCGCCCCGTTGGCAGTCGGGCCGCAGCACCAGCGCGAAGCCGCCAGGTTTGGGATCGATGCGATCTATGTCCGTGACGGCGCTGAAGTAACGGACGCCAGGATCTACATCACGAACTATGAGCGTCTTGATAACTTCGTGGCTGCCAAGTTTGCCGGGGTCATCTTGGATGAGTCCAGCATTCTGAAATCCTTCTCAGGTGCCACAACCAAGAAGCTGATCGAGACCTTCTCGAAAACACCCTACCGGCTTTGCTGCACCGCTACCCCGGCGCCCAATGACCATACCGAGCTCGGCACCCACGCAGAGTTTCTCGGGGTGATGCGCCGGGATGAAATGTTGCCGCGTTGGTTCCTCCATGACAGCGCCGACACCGGCACGTGGCGGATCAAGGGCCATGCCGTTGAAGACTTCTGGCGCTGGGTCGCGTCCTGGGCCCGATGCGTGTCCCTTCCATCGGATCTCGGCTTCGACAACGGCAACTACATTCTCCCTCCTATCGTGGTGAAGGAGCACATCGTCGAGGCAGACAGAACCATTGACGCTGGCGAGGAAGGCAGAGGGAAGTTCCAGGGTCAGCAGTGTTTGTTCCGGATCCCCGACACGTCCGCAACTGCAATCCACAAGGAGAAGCGCCTCACCGTAGATGACCGGGCCGACCTAGTTGCGGAGTGCATCGACAGCGATCCCGAAGAGCAGTGGCTGGTCTGGTGCGACACCGACTATGAGGCCGAAGCTGTCCTCGCGCGGGTCTCCGGTGCCGAGGAGGTAAGGGGCAGTCACACTGCGTTGCAGAAGGAAGCGAGGCTGGATGCGTTCAGTCGCGGCGACCTAAGGGTGCTGGTTACGAAGCCCTCGATCGCCGGATACGGTCTCAACTGGCAACAGTGCGCTCGCATGGCCTTTGCAGGCCTGAGCTTCTCTTACGAGAACTACTACCAAGCCGTTCGGCGGTGCTGGCGGTTTGGTCAAAGCAGGCCGGTCCAGGTCCATATTGCAATGGCCGACACCGAGGCCGCGATCAAGCGCGTGATCGATCGCAAAGCCGGCGACCACGCAGCGATGAAGCGCGAAATGCAGCTCGCAATGCGAGCCGCTCACCAATTGTCCGTCAGGAAAGCAGCATACACCCCCAAAAAGGAGGCCGGGCTGCCTGCCTGGATGATCGCATGAAAGTCATGGATGTTCACCACGGCGACAATTTCAGCGCCTACCACGCCGACTGCGTTGAGGGCGTTCGCGAGCTGCCGGATGGGTCGGTCGGGTTCTCGATCTACAGCCCGCCCTTCTCGCATCTGTTCATCTACAGCGACAGCGAGCGGGATATGGGGAATGCGTCCTCTGACGACGAATTCCTCGAGCACTACAGCTTCCTCCTCCGTGACCTTCACCGCGTCACAATCCCCGGCCGGCTGACCGCGGTGCATTGCACCGACATGCCTCGCACCAAGTCGATGCATGGGGAGATCGGACTTTGGGACATGCCGGGGGCGATTATCGAGGCGCACAAGCAGGCTGGGTGGGTCTACCATTCCCGCGTCACGATCTGGAAGGATCCGGTCGTGGAGATGCAGCGCACCAAGACCCACGGCCTGCTTTACAAGACGTTCCAGAAAGACACGTCGCGGTGCCGCCAAGGCCTCCCCGATTATCTCCTGATCTTCCGCAAAACACCGGCGGATGAGAAGCAGGCGGTGCCAGTCGGGAAAGACCGTAACCTGTTCCCCGTGTCGCTGTGGCAGCAGTGGGCCAGCCCGGTGTGGATGGACATCAACCAAACTAATGTTCTCAACGCGCGTCCCGAGAAGGACCCGAAGGACGAAAAGCACCTTTGCCCCCTTCAGCTAGACCTGATCGAGCGAGCCATCCGCCTGTGGAGTAATGAAGGTGACACCGTGCTGTCCCCGTTCATGGGTATCGGATCCGAGGGCTGGGGCGCATTGAAGTGCAAGCGCCGTTTCGTCGGGTTTGAGCTGAAGGAGGGGTATTTTCGCCAGGCAGTGAAGAACCTCTCGCATATGTCGGACACGGCATTCGGAGGTGACTTGTTGGAGGGCTTGGTCGCATGATCACCCTCCGACCCTACCAATCCGCCGCCATCGACGCCCTGTTCCAGTATTGGGGGCAGGGCGGAGGTAACGGCCTCATCGTCCTCCCAACCGGCGCCGGTAAATCGCTGGTGGTGGCTGAGATCATGCGCAGGATCCTCCACAACTACCCCGCGATGAGGATCGCGTGCGTGACACACAGCCGGGAATTGATCGTCCAGAACTTCCAGGAACTGATCAAGATCTGGCCCGATGCGCCAGCTGGGATTTATTCAGCAGGTGTAGGTCGTCGGGACACGCGGTCGAAGATTCTGTTCTGTGGTGTCCAGTCCGTGTTCGCCAGGACGAAGGAGATCGGCCAGATCGACCTCCTCCTGGTCGATGAAGCCCATCTCATCCCCCGCAGCTCAGACACGATGTACGGCAAGTTCATCGACGGCCTTCGTGCCATGCAGCCGGACATGCGGATCGCTGGCCTAACCGCCACGCCGTACCGGTTGGACTCGGGCCGCCTGGATGAAGGAAGGGGGTCACTTTTCGACACCATCGTCTATGAGGCGAAGGTGACGGATCTGATTGAGCAGGGGTATTTGTCCCCCCTTATCTCCAAAGCCAGCTTGGCCCGAATGGACCTTGCCGGAATTGGGACCCGGGCCGGCGAGTTCATCCCGGCTCAGGTCGAACGGGCTGCGATGGAAGGCGACCTCGTCCACCGGGCTGTTGCCGAAATGGCGGACCTCGCCAATGACCGACGGGCCTGGCTCGTCTTCTGCGCCTCAGTTCGCCATGCCGAAGCAGTCAGGGATGCACTCAGGGAACAAGGTATCCCGGCTGAATCCGTTGATGGCGGAATGTCGAAGGGGGAACGGGACGGGATCATCGTCGCATTTAAACGAGGCGACCTCAGAGCCTTGACCTCAGTCAACGTCCTGTCGATCGGCTTCAACGTCCCTCACGTCGACATGGTGGCTTTGATGCGCCCCACAAAATCGACGGGGTTGTACATCCAGCAGGTCGGTCGGGCATTCCGAACTGCACCCAACAAAGAGAACGCACTGATCCTCGACTTCGCCAAGGTCATCTCAATGCATGGCCCCGTCGATGCTGTGTCGGTTGGGCCATCAAGGGGTGGCGCTAAGGGGGAAAAAGACGCACCCCACCCAGACACGGTGCGGGCGAAGGAATGCCCCGATTGCCAAGCCTTGGCAGCCCTCAATGCGAGAGAGTGTAAGGTTTGCGGGCATGAATGGATCGTGGAGGAAAAACCGAAGCACGAAGCCGAGGCTCAGTCTGATCTCGGCATCCTGTCAACAGAACGGGTTCCACCACAGATGCTCCCCGTCGTCGACTGGCGCCTCGATCGGCATGAAAAGGAGGGGTCCCCACCAAGCTTGAGGGTCACCTTCATGGCCGGCCTGCAGCAATACCGCGAGTGGTGGGCATTCGAGCGCCAGGGGTATGCCCGGCAGAAGGCTCAGCAGCGTTGGATCGAACACCAGGGCCTTCTGCCATTCCCCAAGACCGTCGATGAAGCCCTAGCTCGTCGCCACGAGATCCAGATCCCGCAAACGATCTCCGTCAAACCTAACGGCCGGTACTTCGACATCACCGGGCGTTCGTTCCTGCCTCGTGAGCAGAGGGAGAAAGCAGCATGACCCGCGAGATCATTCCTCAGCGTCGAGCTTCCGAAAACGAGGAGATCGCCTTTGCCGGCACCCAAGTCTCCGTCAGCTTCGGCTACTATGACGATGGCAGGGTAGCTGAGGTTTTCCTATCCACCCGCAAAGCCGGATCGGCCGTCGACGTAGCGGCACGCGACACAGCCGTCCTGATGTCGCTTCTCCTCCAATACGGTTGTTCAGCAAAGATCATCGGACGCGCCATCACCGCCGACGCTCAAGGCAGACCTGAAGGCTTGGCAGGCATCGTGGCTCGCTTAGTGGAGGAACGGCAAGCGGAGCGCGTCGCCCTCATGGTGGAGGCGGCCGAGTGATGTTCGTCGCATATGGAAGACACACCCAAGCAGGGATTGAGGCACGGCGTCGCCGAGAGGATCGGGAGATACCCTTGTCGCAGCCCGCACCGCCACCCGCGCCGGTGGAGGTGGACGCTCCACCTGCCACACGCTTGCCTGATAGGCCCAAGGTCACGCCGATCCGAACACCGGCGATGGCTACGCGCCAGATGATTGCAGAGGTGGCGGAGCTCTACGGCTGCACCTTTTCTGAGGTTGTATCTGACAAACGGCAGCGAAACATTGTCGATGCGCGACACGCGGCGATCCGCGCCGTCAGAACTGCCAATCCGCACATGAGCCTTCCGGAAATTGGCAGGATCTTCAATCGCGACCACAGCACCATCTTCCACTCCCTGAAGCAGCCCGTCAGGGCACCGAGGCGGCGATCATGACAGACCGCCACGACCCTGCTCTCTGCGGCATCTGCGGCCGCGGCACTGTCGGCCTCGGCTATGCCCCTCCCAGGTCTAAGCTCCCACCCCTGTGGGTGTGCGATGATCCCGAATGCCTCAGCTTGGCAACAAGGACATATCAGATGAAACAAGACACGTTCGACCGCCTCGAGGCCATTGCGGCGGCGCGTGGTGCGGAAGCTATGGGGCAGAGGTTGGAGGAGTTGGGTAAAGCCCAAGTCTTCGAGGGAATGGAATGGGAAGAGTGGCTTGATGCTGTTCGCAGCGGGATCGCCGGGTACCGCCAGTGCCTTAAGGCTGAGATTTCCGGGGAGGCGCCGTTCTGATGTCCGACACCATGACCCTCAACGACGTCCAACAGCTGCGCCGCACCCTATTAGACCGTGGGTACAAGCCCGTTCCCGTCTTCAGCATCGACTACCACTTCTGCAACTCGCCGGGAAAGCAGCCGGAAGGGAAGGCGTGGAACGAGATGGCGAAGGCAGGGCACCTGCCTGCTTTGTCGACGAAGGCGATGAACACCGGGATCCTCTGCGACGGTCTCAGGGTCGTGGATGTGGACGTCGACGATCCTGACGCAGCTCGAGAGATCACGCATCTGGCCAGAGATTTTCTCGGCACCGCACCCGAGCGGTACAGGGGGAACAGTGCGCGTAGGACGATCGTGTACCGGGCTGCTGAAGGAGAGCCAAGGAAGAGGTCTGTCACTTCCGCAACGATCCGAAACCAAGACGGGAAGCCGGCCAAGGTGGAGGTTCTAGGGCAGGGGCAGCAGTTCGTCGCCTATGGCTTCCACCCGTCTGGCGCTGAACTCCTTTGGTCTGAACCCTCTCTGGGGGAGGTGGTGGTGCAGGATCTTCCCACCGTGTCGGAGGCGGAAATCACCGACTTTCTAGAGGCCGCAGGCCGGGTGATTGGTGCCAGCCATGAGCAGGGTCAAGACCTCCACCACGCCGCCGCATCATCATCCCCCATCACATACACGCTGCAAGGTGCGGAGGAAGAGGAGATCGCGGAGCTCCTGACCTACGTCGACCCGGATCTCCCCTATGACGAATGGGTCCAGATCCTTGCCGCCATTCATGACGCGACGGGTGGGTCCGGATCGGGCCTTGCCATGGCAGATGAGTGGTCGTCGAGGGGTCGGAAATATAAAAACAACAGGGAGATGGCGCAGAAGTGGAAGTCATTCGGAAAGCGGTCGGGCATAACCTCCGCCACGATCGCTGACTACGCCCGCCGTGGTGGTGCTGACCTATCGGATATCGCGATCCGACATAGAGGGATGCCAGCGCCTTCTTGGTATGATCCCGTTGAGGCCAAGAAAATTGCGGACGCCATCCTGAAATCCGCAATGAACAAGATTGCGGCAGCGTCGGCGGCTGAGGACGATGTTCACAATGAGGAGGACGACGAAGACCTCGGCGGCGCACACGACCACTTCGATCTCCCCGAAACGCTCATGCGCCCCGGCGGAGTAGTTCAGGACCTGACGGACTGGATCTGCGAATGGACCGGCGAGCCTGTCAGGATCCACGCCCTCGGCGCCGCTCTCGTCATTGTCGGGGCTCTGGTGGGCAGGAAGGTTTACACACAGAAACGCCCCACCTGCACCGCGTTGTATATCGGAGCAGTCGCCCCCTCAGGCATGGGCAAGCAGCACCCACAGAATGCGATCAAGCTCGTCCTAGACGAAATCATGGGATCTGGCCGCGGTCATACGGGATGGAACGTATCCCTCCCAGCCATTGCCATGGCATTGATGGATAACGCATCCAAGGTGATGGTGGCGGATGAGTTTGCAGACAAACTGGTCGGGATCCGCCACAAAAACGCCTCCACGTCTCAGTCGGCCATCTCCGAAGGCCTTAGGTCTCTGTGGGGAACAAACATCGGCAGCTATACCCCGGACGTTTCGATCACCCGCGGCGACGTGAAGATCCACCGGCCTAACATGAGCTTCTACGGATCCGCCACGATCCGGGACTTCACCCGATCCCTCGTGTCAAAGGATGTCACGTCGGGACTGCTGAACCGCTTCCTTATCCTTCCCCGATTCGATCAGGTCGAGCATGGGGCGGATCCGGAAGGGATCATGACCCTTCCCGCATCACTCCGCCAGCGCCTCCAATGGCTCTACAACTGCCTTCCCGACCCACTCCAAGCCACCATGGCGGTCAGGGGAGACGGGTTCCCCCATAATCCGGTTATGGTGCCCATGAACGCGGAAGCTGCGGCCATGGATGAGGAGAACAAGGCGGAGCAGAAGCGCTTCATGCGCGGTGCGGACGATGACCCCACCCTCAGCCTATACGGCCGGTACGCCGAGCAGATCAAACGAGTAGCCTTGATCACGGCATGTGGGCGCAATCCGGAAGATCTCAGTAGAGCCGTTCTGGATGCCTCAGCGATGAAATTCGCCCGCGAGCTCGTCACATACAGCCTCAGCCAGTTCGTGCTCATGGTCCGCAGGGATATGGTCGAGAACCAGGTTGAGGCGAACCGGGCCGCCGTGTTGAACCTCATTCGAGCTAGGAAAGAGATAACTCGGTCAGAGCTGCTTCGCAGGATCCGGCACATCAGCGCACGGGATTTGAAGGACGCGATCCAACTGCTTCAGGAGGCTCATTGCATCATCGAGGCGCGGGCTCCAACCCGAACAAACAGCGCTCTCGTATACCGCTATTTGCGCGGCTGAGACTGCTTCGAATCTTTCCCGAAATCTTTCCCAAACAGCGAATCTTTCCGCGGGAAAGATTCGCTTTTTTGTGCCTCCAAGGCGAATTCTTCCCAATCTTTCCCGAATCTTTCCCTGCTGTTTTGGGAAAGATTTGACCGCGAAAAAGGCAACGAAAACAAGGATGTAGATATAGAAGATATAATCTTTCCAATCTTTCCCTTACCCCCTTCGATTTTGCCCCTTTTTGAGTGACAGGTATAAGACCCTCGGGAATTTGGGAAAGATTCCCGCAAACGTGGACAACCCATCCGGCAACGCTTCCCGTCCGGCTCCAAATCACCTACTCTTCACCAGTCCGCAGCGGTCCCCGGTCAGCCAAGAGCCGGGAGCCCTTAAGTGCCAGAAGTTTCCACACCGCCACCATGGTACGTCGCCAGGTTGAAACCCGGCGCGAGCCGTACAGCCAGGCACCGTATCGGCCTCCCCGAGTGGCGCCATAACGAGACCATTGCTGAGCGCAGCCTTCGAGATTGCGGGTTCACCGTCTATTTCCCCAAGATGCGGAAGGACATCATCCATCACCGCACTAGGGTTTTGATAACCCGCGAGTTTCCCCTCTTCACCGGCTATTTGTTCGTTGATCGCATTACCTCGGGCCCCGTCAGCGCTAGAGATTGCGACGGTGTTGCCGAGCTGATGGGGGTGAAGACTGATGGCCGCCCTTGGCCTGTTCCCGCCGCTGTGGTCACCCGGTTCCAGCAGGCTGAGCAGGACGAGCTATTCGACGACACCAAGTCAGCCAGGATCAAGCGGGAAGAGGAGGGCAGAACGGAGCGGGAAACGATCATGATGAAGTTCCCTGCTGGATTGCCTATTCGGATCGAGAACCCACGACACATCCTCCACGGTTTCCACGGTCGTGTCGTTTCCGTCACTGGCCGTGGATTGGTCAAGGTGATGGTCGCGACGCTCCAGTCCCTTACCCCGGTACAGGCCGAGTTCCTCACCCAAGACCTGGAGACGGCTTGGTGATGTTGGTAACCAATAGGGCTTGCAATGTGTTGGAAACGGTGGATATCACCGCACAGACGAATGTTGGCTGTTCAGATTGCGGACTCCCGATCATCAACGGGAGGAATACTCGCCGGGCCTTAGGGGATGAGATCGTCGCTCCCCGCCTTGGCGAAGCTATGTCGCTGGACAAGAAGCGAACCCACCGTCTCACCGAAGAAGAACGCGAAGGCATCCTTCGAATGTATCGCACCGGCGAGAAGATCTCGGTCATTGCCGCGACATATGGCGTCCCAACAAACTATCCCCGCACCCTGGCTGTTCGGCGGAACGTGACCCGAGGCGTGGCGGCAAGGATTGTGCGACGCGCTGATCCTGTCCAAGCCCGCAGTGAAACTGCTGCGCCGGTTGTACCGGTGGCAGAGATCCAGCGCCTTTCCGCTAAGGGCTTGGGCTGTACCCAGATCGCTGCTCTGCTCCGGTGTCGATACCGCGACGTTGCGGATGTGTTGGATCTGGTCTGAAACCATACAGGCTGCTTCGGCGGCCGTTTTCGTGTTGAGGGAGCAGAGCATGAAGCTCCAAACAGCCTTCGCACTTGTCGACAAGCGCGGCATTGATCTCGGCAGTGTGTTCGAGAAAGAGCGCGAAGTTCGCGTTTATGCAGACCGGACAGATCCGCAGTGGAAGGCCAAGGGCTACACCATTCGCAAGGTCCACATCACCGTTGTTGATGATGGGGTCTGGCAGGAGTGACCGAAACCTTCCGCCTTGCCGACGCTGCCGTGACCATGGAGCCGAGTGGCCTGTCTGTGACCACGTTCCGCGATGGTGGCGTCGTGAAGGCTTGGCCCGGCGATCGACAGGAAGACAGGGCACGCGCCGTTTCGCTCGGGTATGCTCAGGATGTCTCGCAGCTTACGTGGCAGCACTTGGTCGCAATGAGCCGGGACCACGAAGCCAGTCATCACCTACTCGCCCACTGGCTTGGGCTGGACAGAAGTCCTACGCTACATGGTGTTTCCCGCAACCGGTACTGGCCGCACTGGCATCGCGAAGAAGCAGCTGCACTGGCGTTGCAGGCGTTCGCGTTGGCGGCCGGAGTTGATCTTCTCGCGATCCTGAGAAGGACCGCTGGTTAAATGGCGCTCTCTGTTCGGATCCAAGGTAGCGGCCTGGTCCGCTTCTCCGATGCTGTCGAGGCATTGGGTGAGGTCAGGGCGCGAAAGGCATACAGCCGAGCCGTCAACGACGCTGGTCGCGACACCAAGACACCGACTCAACGGGCATTGGCACAGCAGACAGGCCTGAAGGTCAAGGTGACACGGAAGGCTCTGCGGATCACCAGGGCATCACCTGCCACACTTGAGTACAAGCTGACCGGCACCGGTGGCGACATCGCCCTCAAATACTTCGGAGCGCGTGAGACCCGAAAGGGTACGTCCGCTGCACCGTTCAACAAGCGCAAGGTTTTCTCTGGTGCCTTCATCAAGGGCGGGCAGTTCCCCAACCGCGTCGACATCGGCCGCGGCGGTCACGTCTTCGAGCGCGCCAGCATGTCCCGCTTTCCGATCAACAAGGTGAAGTCAGGCGTCGTCATCCCCAACGAGATGGTGAAGGACGCAACGGCTCGGACATTCGAGCGGGTCGGCCAGGCCAAGCTGCAGGAGAAGGTGCTGCGGCACGTCAAGCTCGTCGCCAAGGGCGTGCTGAGCTGATGCGAGGGGCAGGATCGGCATATGTGGCAGAACGGCCACACCCCCCGGTTCAGGGACCGTACCCCTAGGGGCTGACCCTAAGCGGCGGCGACCGCCCGAAATGCGTCTAGGTGCAGCATCGCCAAAGCTGGCCTAGCTGGTTATTTGCAGGGCCTGCCAAGGCCAAGGAGAGCAAGGCATGGCCGACAGGACAAATGGCCGGTTGGTCAGCCAGGTGGAGCTGGCACAGCTTTGTGGGGTCAAGACCACCACGATCAGGGTCTGGGAGCGGAAGGGCTGCCCGATCCATTCGAAAGGCAGCGCCGGGAAGGCTTCGGCTTACAACACCGCAGACGTGATGCGGTGGCGCGAAGAGCAGGCAGCGTTGGCCGCGACCGGCGACACGAACGCGATGGACATGGAAGAGGCGCGGCGTCGCAAGACGGCTGCTGAAGCGGCGCTGGCTGAGATGGAACTCGCAATCAAGCGCGGCGAGTATGTGCTGGTCGATGAAGTCGGCGCTGTGGTCGAAAGCGAGTATGCAACGATTCGGGCGAACTTCTCGTCCATGCCTGGCGATATCGCCGGCGACTTGGAGCATCTCCAGGCGTCAGAGATCGAAGAGCTTCTCGCCACAAAGGTTTCGGAAATTCTGAATGAGCTATCAGCAGACAGCGAGTTCGCGTCTGAGGACCCGGCTCAAGAGGGCGAGAGCGGAGGCACTGAGGCCGCCGCCGAAGCTAAACGTCGTTGAATGGGCGGACGAGTATCGCGTCGTCGCCAAGCAGAATAGCGCTAACCCAGGGAGGTGGCGGACATCCCGGGTGCCGGTGGCCTATGGTCCGATGTTGGCAGTCACGGAGCCGGACACTCAAACCATAACCCTGATGGCCTGCACGCAGCTGGTGAAGTCGGAATGGCTTCTCACCACCGCATTGTATTTCATCCATCAGGATCCATCCTCGATCCTGTTCGTGCAACCAACGCAGAAGCTCGCGGAATCGTTCTCGAAAGAGCGGTTTGCACCGACGCGCGAGGTGACTCCGGCGATTGCGGCTTTGATCGCTGAGCCGAAGTCGCGAGACAGTGGCGTGACGATCACGCACAAGGAATATCCGGGCGGGATGCTCGATTTCGTCGGGGCAAACTCGGCCGTTGATCTCGCGTCTAGGCCAAAGCGGATAACGATCTGCGACGAGATCGACCTTTATCCGGCGGACGCGAGCGGCATGGGCCCGCCGCTGCAACTGGCCGAGGAGCGGTCCTCGACGTTCAAGAAGCGGCGCAAGAACCTGCGGGCCTGTTCGCCTTCGGACGAGACGTCCTCGATCGTGTGGCAGGAATACCTGGCCGGCGATCAACGCAAGTGCTTCGTCGCCTGTCCGCACTGTGGCGATGAGCAAACACTGGTCTGGTCTGCCGAGACGGTGCTTTGGGACAAGGACGCGGACGGCAACCATCTACCGGAAACGGTGCGCTATCACTGCCGTGGCTGTGGCGCAGGTTGGTCTGAAGCCGAACGGGTTCAGGCAATCAGGGCGCTGGTCGATCGACCCGACAAAGGCTGGCGGCAGACCAAGAAGTTCAAATGTTGCGGCGTTGAGCAGGATCCGACGCTTTGGAATGACCGTGGTCGGTCGCTCTGCACGGAATGCGGCAAGCCGTCGATGTATGGCGGCCACGCCAGCTTTCAGGTCTCAAAACTCTACTCTACTAGGCACGACCTTTCCGCCGTGGTGCGGGAATGGCTCGGAGCCCACAAGAGCAAAGAGAAGCTTCGGAAGTTCGTGAACACGGCGTTGGCCGAGGTTTGGAAGGAAAAGGTCGAGAGGCTCGATCCGAAAGCCCTAGCCGAACGTGTCGAGCCCTACAGCGCGGAGGCTGTGCCGGCCGCTGTCCAGATCATCACTTGGGGCGCAGATACCCAAGATGATCGCATCGAAGTCACGTTCCAAGGCTGGGGCGCCGACGAGGAATGCTGGGTACTGAAGCACGAGGTTTTGCTCGGCGACACGGCGAAGAAGCCGGTGTGGGACCAACTCGACGAGTTGGTGAAAGAGCCGTTCCAAACTGAAGATGAGCGCAAGCTCATCCCGCAAGCTGGCTGCATCGACAGCCAAGGCCACCGCGGCGAGATGGTCCACGCCTTCTGCCGGGCTCGGGTTCGGCGCCGGATCTACGCAGTGAAAGGGCAGGGCAATGATCCCCGCGGGTCGAAGCTGATCTGGCCGAAGACGCCCTCAAGGACGAAGAACAGCGGTGACCGGCTCTACATCGTTGGCGTGGACACGGCGAAGGATGCGTTGGCCTCCCGCTTAGTCATTCAACCCGATGAGGCCGGTGATCCAACGCCGTTCGCCATCCACTTTCCCCATGAGGGGCTGAGCGCTGACTATTTCGACCAACTGACAGCTGAGAAGGCGGTCTCGGTGTTCCAAGCCGGGCGGGAATATCGTGTCTGGCGGCCGAAAGCCGAAGGCATCCGGAACGAGGCGCTCGACTGCTTCGTCTACGGCTTGGCGGCCAGGCTGTCGCTGCCGAACAAGTTGAAGGCGAGGGCGCCGGCTCGGGTGGTTGAACCAGAACGTGCCGACCCCGAACCGGATCAGACGGAAACCACCCCCTCGGGTGCAGCCGCCGTGCAGCAAGTCATCGCTTCCCGACCGCAGCGTGCAAGCCGCGGACGCTGGGGTGCATATCGTTGAGGATGATGAATGATCGCTGAGAAGCCTCGGGTTCGCGTGAAGGCGGGAGCCGCAGCGCTCCCTGCCGCGCAGCCGAAGCGCTCCCAGCCAACGGCGCGGTATCTGCGCCAAGACAAGCAGGGCCTGCTAAACATGCGCCGCGCGATCACGCGTGACGCGAAGCTGGACGTGTTCGAAGCAGCGGAGCGAGCGTCCGCCCTTGCGCTGGACTTCATCCACAACAGCGGTGGTTTGTCCGGTGCTGTGTCGCAGATCGTATGCGACACCATCGGCGTCGAGCTCAAGCTCAACTGCCGGGCTCGGCTCAAGTCGTTCGGCTATACTGACAAGCAGGCCGATGCATGGTGCCGGGAAGTCGAGGCTGCATGGCAGCAATGGGCGTGGAATCCGAAAGAATGCGACCTCGCTGGTGAGATGACGATCGCCGAGATGTGCGATGCCATTCTCCGCAGCTATCTTGCCTATGGCGAGGGCTTTGGCGTCCTTGACCATCTCACCGTGCGTCGGCGCCGCCAGTATAGCGTTCGTACCGGGCTGAAGGTCTCGCTCGTTGCTCCACACCGCTGCCCGCGCACCACGCGCGAGTTTGAGGGCTTGGAAGGCGGCATCTTCCGCAATGAGATCCGCCGGCCTGTCGTGTATCGCTTCCGCATCCGCGAAGGCGGGTTGGAAATCGATCACGACGTATCTGCTCGGGATGTCGTCCATGTCATGGACCGTGGCGAGCATCTGAACGCCACGCGCGGCATTTCGCCGATGGCGCCAATCCTGAAGGTCGCGGCGCAATATGACCAGCTGGCCGACGCTACGTTGGCGGTTGCGTTGATGCAGCAGGCATTCGCTGCGATCATCAAGAGCCCCGAGGCAAGCAACGAAGCATTCCAAGCGATCGAGTCCTTGGACGGTCTTGATGTGCCGGAAGGCTATGACGCCGCGGATTGGGCCACGCTGCTTTCGAGCGTGCGCGCTGATTTGGTGGAGGTTTGGTCGCAGCGGTTCGATGCGCTGAAGAACGGGAGCGTGTCTCTCACGGACCCGGCGCGGATCGCGCACCTCGGTCCCGGCGAAGATCTGGAAATGGTCACGGCGTCCGCGCCGCAGAGCAACTACGTTGCGTTCGCTCAGAACCTGCAGCGCGAGATCGCTCGCTGCCTTGGTGTGACCTTCGAATCGTACACCGGTGATCACTCGAACGCGAACTACTCGTCTGTCCGGATGGCCGTTGCCAGTATCTGGCCCGTGGTGATGCGCCGTCGGCAGCGCATCGTGGTGCCGTTCATTCAGACGATCTTCGAGAACTGGCTTGAAGAAGCCATTCGCGAGGGTCGAGTGCCGTTCAAGGGCGGCTATGCCGCTTTCCAGCGCGATCCGGAAGCGGTCTTCCAGGCAGAGTTCCAAGGTCCCGAACGCCCGTCCGCTGACCCGTACAAGGATGCACTTGCCTCCAAGATCCTGATGGAGCTTGGCCTCGCTTCTCACGCTGACGAAGCGATCGCTCGCGGCAAGAACCCGCAGGAGTTGCTGGTGCAGATCGCCCGTGAGATCAAGATGATGCAGGCAGCCGGCATCCCTGTGCCGTTTGGCAGGACGCAAGGCGGCGGCGGTGGCCCGAATGGCGCCGCCGCTGAAGGCCGGCGCGAGCCCGCGCAGGAAGCTGCCTGATGTTGCAAAACCCCGACGATCCCACGTCGATCGACTGGTGCGCCCGCGCGGCCAAGCTGGTCGAGGTCGAGATGGCGATGCTGACCGGCGACATGATCACGGAAGCGAGGTTCGGCGCCGATATGACTCGGTTCTCTAGCGCATCGCTCGACCAAGTGAAGCGCGCCAAGAACGAAGCGATCCGGAACTGCCAGATTTCTCGCGGCGAAACGCCGAAGCGCGTGCGCTACGCCAAGTTGGCACGGGCGCGACCTTACTAAACAGGAGGCTGCATGGCCTGCATTTTGAACGGCGGGGAGCTGACGCTCTCCGGCGATGTCGGGGATGATTGGTTTGGCGACGGCTTCAGTCACTCTGACGTGGTGGTCGCCTTGGCACAGGTCGATGACAGTGCCGCGCTAGTCATCCATCTGAATTCAGGCGGCGGCTATGCCTCTGAAGGCGCCGCCATTCACGCTCTGCTTTCCCGTCGCGCCGGGAAGACGGACATCATTGTTGATGGTGTTGCCGCATCGGCCGCGTCCCTGATCGCGATGGCCGGAGACACCGTCACCATGTCCGCCGGATCGGTGATGATGATCCATGATCCCGCAAACATTTCGATCGGGAACTCTGACGATCACGCCAAGAGCATCGAGTACTTAGAGGCGCTCGCCACCTCATATGCTCGTGTCTATGCGGGGAAGTCCGGCAAGTCAGCCGATGAGTGCCGCGCGATCATGAAGGCTGAACGCTGGTACGCACCTGACGAGGCAGTTTCGGAAGGCTTCGCTGATGCCACCAGCAATACCGAAGCAAAGGCTTTCGCAGCCTTCGACTATCGCGCCTATGCGCACGCTCCGCAGCGGCTGAAGGCCCTCGCGAGCAAGAAGAATTGGCGTCTCCCCGATGCCAGTGCCGCGGCAAAGTCCGCCGCTCAACCCCGTCAACAAGAGGAGAAATCCATGACGGACAAAGAACGTGCGGACCAATTGGCCGCCGAAATCGCAGAACTGAAGGCGCAGATGAAGTCGAGCAAGGACGCCGACGCCACTGCCGCGATGCAGGAAGAGCTGGAGGCGCTCCGCGCAGAGAAGGCCGCCCGCGAAAACACCGACGCCATCATGGCGCTGGAGGAGACCAAGGGCCGCGAACCGCAGGCAAAAGCTCTGGCTGAAGCCGGCGTTGCTGCTGCCGTTGCCAAGGGCATCCTGGCCGCTTCCGCCAAGGCTGGCGAGGAAGAGCGTGAGCCGACCCGCCTCAATGGTCAGGGCCTTACCGGCGGCGGCAAGCCGTCCGCCAAGGGTGACAAGTCGGTTCTGGCCGATGCCGTCGCTCGCACCAACAAGCGCCGCTAAGAGGAGAGAGCTTCGATGCCTGCTACACTGACCGAAGACCGCTTTTCTGGGGCGGCTCATTACATCGTTTCCGAAGCCAACGGCATGTACCGCTCGCGTGAGCAGGTGGTCATCGCCAGTGGTTCCGGCGTCCTGAAGCCCGGCACTGTGCTCGGCAAGATCACCGCGTCGGGCAAGTACAGCGTCTACAACCCTGCTGGTGCCAACGGCACCGAAACGGCAGCGGCGATCCTCTGGGAAGGCTGTGACGCCACTAGCGAAGACGTGCGGCGCACCGCCACCGTGCGGGACACTGAAGTCCATGCCGACGTGCTCGCATGGGGTGCGGGTGTCACCACCGACCAACACAAGACCGATGCTCTGACCGATCTGGCGAGCTCCGGCATCATCGGCCGATAAGGAGGGCTGACCTGATGGCACTCGTCACAGACATCTTCAATGGTAATGCCTGGGGAATGGTTGACTTCCAAGAGGATGTCATCGAGCGGACTGAATTCCGTCCGCAGCTTCTCGGCAACCTGAACATCTTCGAGCCAATCTATTCGCGCTCGCGGACCATCGCTATCGCCGAACGCGATCGCACCATGACCATGATCCCCACGTCCGAAATGGGCGCACCGCCGGAAGAGCTGACCCCCGAGGGTTCGAAGCTCCGCACCTTCAACACGTCGCGCCTTGCCAAGGGCTCGACCATCTACGCAGCCGAACTCGCCGGCGTCGCTGCGCTGCCGTTTGACGTGCAGACCCGCGATGTCACTCAGGAAGTGTCGGATCGTACCCAGCAGATCCTGGTCGATCTGGAGATGACCTGGGAGCACATGCGCTTCGGTGCCATTCAGGGCAAGGTTCTGGACGCAGATGGCACGACCATCATCGACTGGTACGACTTCTGGGGTATCGAAGAGCCGACCGAGATCAACTTCGCGCTGACGACGGCAGGGACCGACATTCGGAAGAAATGTCGTGACGTGAAGCGGGCGATGATGAAGGCCGCACGGGGTGCTTGGAATCCTGGCGCCCGTGTCGTTGCTCTGTGTGGCGACACGTTCTTCGATGCCCTTGTGAACCACCCGCAGTACAAGGAAACGAAGCTCGGAACGGACCAGGCATCAAGCCTGGAAAACATCGAGGGCTTCAGCGCGGTTGATTTCGAAGGGATCACCTTCATCAACTTCCGTGGCACTGACGATGGTTCGACCATCAACATCGCGACCGATAAGGCGCGGTTCTTCCCGGTCGGTATGCGTGGCGCCTTTAAAGTCGGTTTCTCGCCGGCCAACGAGTTCAAGCCGTTCCTCAATCAACGTGCCCGCGAATACTACGGCCTCATCCTGGCCGATACGTCCGGCCGCGACGCTTGGGATCGAGTGGAGATCTACAGCTATCCGCTGTTCATCTGCACGCGTCCCGAAATGCTTCAAACCGCGAGGGCTTCATAATGGGCGAGATGGTGACGAAAGCCGGCTTCTATGACGGCAAGTTCCGCAAGGCTGGCCAGTTCCATAGCGGGCCGCAGTCGGACGACATCGTGATGGAGAACGGCGGGGAACAGCCTGCCGATCTCGACAAGATGACCAAGGACGAGCTCGTTGCCGAAGCTGGCAAGCGCGGCGTCGAGGTGAAGGCTTCGGACACGAAGGCCGACATCATCAAGTCCTTGGAAAGCAAGTAAGGGGCAGGCCGGTTCGCCGGCCTCTCCACCACCTGGAGGCGAAATATGCCTGTAGCGAGCAGCCTTCAGGATCTGCACCGGATCGCGATGTCTGGACCCAGCAGGCGGATGATTGAGATAGTCAGGCTCTCGTTTCTGAAGAGTGGTCAGGTCGACGCTACTCGGCCCGCCATTGAAATCGAAGCCATTCTCCGCGTTGGCGGGGGCGAAGAAACAAACGTCTCGGGTGGCTATGCTTCGACGTGGCGGACGCAACTGGCGGCAGGCAAGGCGGAACTGCACATCGACGCGGCGACCTACCAAGGACCGACGATTAAGACGGGCGACCGAGTAAGGGCGCTGTCTCGTGTTCACAAGCCTTGGTTCGAAGTGCTGCGCGTAGATGATCGCGGTGAGACGCGCTTGGTTCTTGAGCTCGGTGAAGTATGAGCCTCGCCCGCATTGCACTGCGCATCGCTGCGGTGGAAGCCATCAAGGGCCGCACGCTGGTTGGCGAGCACGTTCTCGATACACCCAACGGGGCTCTTGATGTTCAAGCTGATGGCGAGCTTCGCATCGGGATCGACGAGAAGCCATTCGTGGCCGTCTTCACGGACGCTGGCTCAGCGGACGACATCACCGGCCGAAGCCTGATTGAGAACGGGTCCTGCGTCCTGGTCATTGAAGCCGGCATCAGTCAGGCAATGACAGAGCTCAACAAGGAAACCGGCACAACGACCCTGTTGGGGATAGGCATCCCGGCTTCGGACGCTGGGTTCGAATTTCATCTCGACGTAGTTCAGCGCCAGGTCATGGATGCTCTGAACGACCCCGACAACGCATGGGCGGAAATCTACCGCTCGTTGCATTACCGCGTCACGAAGATCGAGGTGGGCGGGAAGCGCAACACCGATGACGGCCAGCGGCTCGCCGGCCATCAGACGCGCATAACCCTCGACTTGATTCAGGATCCGGTGCGCGGCGAGCCGATCGAGCCAGATAGCCCTTTGGGGATGTTCTTCGCGGCCATGCAGGCAAGTGGAGATGCGATCTACCAAGCGCAGGCAACCACCATGCAGGGCCTCGTGGGAGGCAACGATCCCGATTGGAAGGTGCTGCAGCGCCGGCACGGAATGACGGCTGCGGAACTCTTGGCTCTCGGCCGGGGCCCGGTAGCTCAGGATGAGCCGCGCGAGACGCCTGAGTTTACGACTGGTGCTTACGAGGTCGAGGGTGTCGGCACTGGTGAGGTTTCAGGCTGATGTATGCCGCGCTGATCGACATGAAAGCCGATCTGGAGATGCTGAAAACGGCGTTCGGCAACAGCATCCGCATTGGCCCGGTCGAGATGATCGACGCCAAGAAGGGCTACCGACTGAAGCTGGGCGAGGGCTCTGATGGTCCGTTCCTCTCGCCCTGGTATCCGCACCCGGAGACGGGCAAGACGTCGATCCCCCTGAAGAAGGGGCAGATCGTCGGCGTGGTAAATCCGTCCGGCGACATGCGCCAAGGCTTGGTGTTCCGCGGCGGCTATTCCGGCGAGCACAAATCGCCAAACGAGAACATGGCTGCCAACGTCTTCGAAGATGCCGGCGTCCGGATTGAAGTTGCCGACGGCGCTTTGGTCATCACGGTAGGTGGCGTCACCTTCAACCTTTCCGGGGCTGGCCTTTCAATCACCGGTGGGCGCGTCGAGCACGACGGCAAGAACATCGGCTCTAACCATGTCCATTCCGGAATTCTGCGCGGCGGCGCGAATACCGATCCGCCGGCCAACTAGGAGACGACCATGAGCAAGACCTACACGGCCCTTCCTGGTGTGGATTGGGTCAACGGCGCACCCGTGCCTGAGAACCGCGAGATCAAGCTGACCGCCAAGGAAGCGATGTTCGATCTGGCACAGGGCCGGATCCAGCTGAAGGAAGAGGCGGCCGAAGTGGTGCAGGAAGAACAGCCTGTGCTTCCGGCGCCCGAGCCGGACGCCACTCCCGAGCCCCGCAAGAGGCGCTGATCCATGGCGGACATCGATCGCCGCACAGGTCAGGTGATCGATAACTACCAGTCTGCCTTGCAGTCGGTGGAAATCATCTTCTCCACTCGCATCGGTGAGATGGTGACGCTTCGTGAGTTCGGCGGCGGTGCTCTGGAAGTGCTCGGCCGGGCTCTGACCTTGAAGACAATCGATACGTTTCGGCTCCTTTTGGCTGCCGGGATCGACCTTTGGGAACCGCGCTTCCGGGTTCGTCGCATCGCCCTGACCGGCACGGTTGATGAGATCCGGATGGGCAAGGCTGGATTCGCGATTGAGGTTGATTGGCGCCCGCGCGGTCACCTCGGGGATCCAACAGTCGAGCGCGTGCAAACCTTCGGCTGGTTTGGCGGCAGAGTGCAGAGGCTTGCAGCATGACCTATGCGCCCACCACCATCGACCTGACCCGCATCGCGCCCCCGGCGGTCATCGAGGGGCTGACGCACGAACGGTTTCGGCAGGAGTTCATCTTTCGCTTCGGCGAACAGTGGGACGTCGAGCGCGGCATTGACCCATCATTGCCGGTTTGGGACGTCGGCGGGTTAGAAGCAAATCCGGCTGCTCGGGTTGGCGCGCGCGCTTTCTCGTACATCAGACTTCTCGACCACCAGCGCGTCAACGACGCGATCAAGGCGCTCCTGGCGCCGCTGGCCACGGGATCGGATCTCGACAACCTCGTCGCCCGCCAGAACGTCCAGCGCCTTGTGGTGCGCGCCGCAACGGCAGATGCGCCGGCGGTGATGGAGTCGGACGCGGCGCTGCTCCGGCGCTACCTGTTGTCGTTCGACATGGCGTCCGCGGGCAGTGCTGACCGCTACTTGTATGAGGCCAACAAGGTTTGGCCGCAGAGCGAAGACAAGACGCTCGGATTGTGGGATGCGCGCGTCAACGGTTTCGACGTTCACGGTCGCCGCGGTGACACCGACGTGGTCATCATCGGGCCGTTTGGCCGGTTGCCAACATCGGAAGAGCGCGCTGCTGTCAGCGCTGCCGTGCGAAGCCCGCATGTGAAGCCAGAAGCGGTTTCCGTGGCCGTCCTGAACGCCACGCGCGCCGAATACGAAGCCAACCTCGTCATTGAGATCGCACCCGGCCCGGATGCCAGTGTGGTGCAGGCTGAAGCTGTTGCGCGTGTACGCGCTGCTGGAATCGAGCGCACGCTCATCGGCGGCGAGGTTCCGGACGATTTCATCCCGGGAGCCGCCTACGGGCCGAACGTCATCAAGGTTCGTGACTTGTCGCCGGTGGTGATTGAGCCGGACCCGTACACCGTGCCGGTGCTGACGAACATCAACATTACGGTGGAGGTGCGGGGGTGAGCGGGGCGCCTCAATCAGGCTTGGAGTTTGTCGAGAATAGGACGGATCGCTTCATGCGCAGTGCGGATAGGGACCACGCACGCAATCACCTCGTCAGCGGTCATGTAATAGGTTCTGCCCTTGTTGCTGACCTGAAGCCAGCATCCGCGAAACCCGCCGGTGGGCAGTTGGGTTACGTGCGTCGCCACGCCATGCGCCACGAGATTGCGCTTCTCGGCTGCTTTTCTGACCAGGTTGAGAGCATCCTTTATTTCATCTGCCTCAACGCTGCATTTCTGGAGGCGGCTGGCTGTAAGGCTTCGTGCTGCGTTCATGGTCAATTCGATACGACCGCTCAAAGCAGGGGCCGTGTCGTAGATGGCCAGTGTGACGTTGTCGTCGCCATCCAGAAGGCGAGCGAACAGCCCGCGCAAGATCATTTCAACCTTCTGGAACTCGGACATAATGAAACCGGCAGCCTGCCAGATGGGTTCGCGGCCCGTTTCGCCGAAGCTCTCAATTTTCTCTCGCATGTCCAGCACGGTGATGGCGACCTGAACGAGAGTCAAGAATACGATCTGGAGCAGGGCTGGGGCAGCGGGTGGGGTCAAGATGACGACTGAACCGCTCTTCTCCAACCAGATCTGGCTCACGGACGAAGACGGCAACCCGGTCAACTTCGGCAGCCCCTACGGGCCGGCCACACTCGTTCCGGACATTCTGCCATCCAACAGCGGTCCTTTCGAGCGGGCGCTGGCTCTCGGCCTTTCCGATGACCTAGCCGTCCCCTTCGCCGAGATCCTTGACCCAGCCACCACACCGGCGCGCTTCAAGCCGCAATTGGCCGCGCACGAAAGCGTCGACCTTTGGTACGACGACTGGAGCGACGACCGGCAGCGCGCAATGATTGCGGAAGCGCCGGCGCTCGCGAAGATCAAAGGCACGCACGAGGCGGCAGTTCGCTTCCTTGGGTATGTGGACGCCGAAGTCATCGACCGCCGCGCCTATCCGGCGCGCTTCGTGCTGGGCTTGTCGTCGCCAACCTTTACGCCGCTGAACCACCCCGCCTTCAAGGCGCGCTACCTGGTCAAGGTTCACCTCAAGAAGCCGCTGAACGCTTTCGTGCTGGGCCGCAGTGCTCTTGCCCAGGGCGCGCTGCGCACCGTCGATCTTGAACCAATCCGTCGCGCCAAATTCGCCCTGCAAGTGAGCAAGGCGCCCGAAACCGAATACCTCGTCACCTTCGCCTGGCGCCGCCCGGCGACGTTCGGCGATGCCATTCCATTGGGAGATGACCTGCCCTTCGGCGGGTATGTCGACCGAACCACTTTGTGAGATCGCCATGGATGTTGTGAATTTTACGGAAGCCGAGATTGTTTCCCCGGCTGACCTGACCGCCATTGGTGAGTTCTCGCGCGAAGCATTCGACGCGCGCGACCAGGCCGCCCTTGGCTGGCCTGCCCATTGGGCGCGCATTACGGTTTCCAACTCGTCGAGCGATGTCGTCACCGTTTCGTCCGGCGACTACTACGAAGGCGATGCGGTCTACTCCTCGAAGGAAGTGCTGACCGTCAATCTGCAAAGCTTCAAGCCAACCATTGTGTCGGACGAACGCTGGATGGCTCTAATCCTGCGCGGCGCGGAACAGGTGGTGCAGGCAACGCGGGCCTTCGAAACCGGCGAAGAGCCACTGACGGAAAGCGTTCCGGTCAATCAGTCGACTCCGAAATACGTCCGCCGCGTCATGTCGGTCGTGACACAGCAGGGTCCGATCTCTCCGGCGCCCGCCGTTGTGCCGACGATTGCGGAAGACGACTGCTGCATTGCCTTTGTACGCTTGAAGACAACCGGCATTGTCGAGATCGTCTCCAACGAGGCGAGCCGCGTTAAATCGGTCTTCGAAATCGAAGGTCGCCTGCGCGTCGTCGAGTTGCAGATTTCCACGATCTTCAAGGAGATCGAGGCCATCACGACCAACTTGGCTGCTGTGGCCGCCGCGGTAAAGCTCGTTCCACCGCGCGAACTCATCAGCCAGCTGACCAATGACGTCAGCATGGTGCGGCAGCAGCTGAACTTCCCAGCGGCCGCGCGCAACTACTGGTTCAACCAGGCGCTTGTGCCCGACGATTGGGACCTTGGACACGTCGATTCCATCGCCCGCATCCGCGAGGGCGTGCGCTTCCAGTATGCGCAACAATTCCTCCAGACGATGGAAATCGTCAACCCGACCAATCCGGACATCCGGATCATCGAGGACAAGTTCGTTCTTCCCGCCTTCACCGAGACGCTGCGGCTTGAAAGCCCCGTCGGCGCGGGCCGGCAGGATATTTCGAACACGGTTCACACCGTGAGGACAGCGCACACCGGGCGGCGTTCAACGACGCTGGTGCGCTACGGCTCAACCGTCAATGTTTGTGAGAACACAGCAGGCTGGGAAAGCATCGGCAACCGCCGCGCCGGCGAAATCTTCAGCGTGTCGGGGCGCGAATATGTCTCCACAGGCCAGACCAGCAACCCGTGGAATCAGACGGAGCTCGGGCAGAATGGTCACGCGCAGTACGGTGTGCGCAGCGTCATTCGCGACACGATCACCACGACCTACACCTACTACACCACGGAAGAGTTCGGCCTGAACGGCGCCATCTTCGCGCAGACCTTCCTCAACGCGCAGATGATGGTCCTGTCGTCGATCGACCTCTACTTCACGCGGGTTGGCGCCACCGGCGATGTCCGGCTCGCTCTGTGCGAGATCAACCCGGATGGCACGCCGAACTACGACGAGATCATTACGACGGTTAATAAGCCGGTCGGGCAGATCGCCAACGGCTGGAACAAATTTACCTTCAGCCCGGCGCTTCTTGAGCCGGGCAAGCGCTACGCCTGGTTCACGGTTACGACTGGCAACCACCAGATCGCGAAGAACAGCGGCAACCAGTTCACGGGCGGCACGCTGTTCTCGTCTTCGGATGGTGTGTGGAGCCAAGGCTCGACGACGGAGGACTTCTCGTTCCGGCTCTACGCCGCGAAGTTCGCGAAATCGCGTGTCGAGATCGAGATGGATGCGCTCCAGCTCGCCGACGGCATGACCGAAATTGAGCTCGTTTATGAAGGCTGGGAGCCCGCGGGCACTGCCCGCGTGTGGCAGATCCAGCCATACGGCACCGACGAGTGGATTGACCTCGACGACCGCGACCCGAACCCGCTTGCCAATCTTCCGCCGCTGGTCCGCCTGCGGCTGGTGATGATCGGCACGCAGGACCTCGCGCCGATGATCGTCATGGATCAGTACACGAAGCAGCTGACCGGCCGCTGCCGCCCCGACATGCAGGCGTTGTCGGACGAGTTCACGCTTGGGTTCACCACAACAACCCTGCAAACGGTGACTAACGTCGACAACTTCGACCCAGCGCACCACACCTTCGCGCCGAAGATCATGATTGGCAGCACCGTCTACACGCCGTCAAGCACGGCTGTGGTGGTAGACCCGATCAAGCCGAAGCGGCGGAAGGTGACGGCGAACTTCACCGTGCCGTCTACGGGTGTGGCCCGCTACCGGTGGGACATGAACAGCGACAACGTCGTCGACATGCCGTTCATCCAGGACGTGCAAGCCAACTTCTACTGAGGATAGCGCCATGGCGAAGGCCAAGAAGACGGTGCCGGTTTTTGACGCCGGCACCGAGTACAAAGTGCGCGTGACGCGCCCGATCAACGTTGGGCCTTTCCAGTACCTGCCGCGCGACGACCTGAGGATGACCGGCGAAATGCTGACACAGATCGCGAAGGAGCACGGCGCCGATGCCATTGTCGCAGAACCCGTCTGAAGATGGCTATCCAGTAGGGCCGACAGACCGGCTCTCCGTAGAGTTCATGCAGGCTGTCCTTGATAGTCTGCATGGGCGCCTGCAAGCCGTAGAGGCTGCGGCGGAAGGCTTCGAGGACGCGGTTGGGGATGAGGCGATCGCGCTTGCAGAAGGCCGGCTGAACGACAGCGTCGTTCCGCAGCTTACCGACTTGCAGGCCGAGATCCAGGCGTTACAAGATGAGATTGCGGCAGCCGGCGACCAGCTTGCGGCCATTCAGGCTGGCGGCGTGGTCGCCAACCTTGTTACCCTAGCTCCAGTCAGCGGGCTGGATGCCACCACGGCGCAGCAGGCAATTGCGGAGATCGTCGGGAATGCCGCCGGAACCGATGAGAACATCGTAGCCCTAACTGCGGATGTGGGAACGCGACAGCCGGCTTCAGAGAAGGGACAACCGGGCGGTTACGCCAGCCTCGATGAAGATGGCAAGGTTCCTGCCGCACAAGTGCCGGTCACTGGCCTTTATGTGTCCAGCGCGCCTGTCACAGCGGTCGGCGCGGCCGTCGACATTCTTGGCATCGATTGCGATGACCTAATCCTTACCTTGGATGGCGTCTCGCATGACAGCGGGTCGAACGCCAATCTTGGTCTGTCCTACAGCACAGATGGTTCGGCGTTCGTTTCTTGGGGTTCCCTCTCAGGGAACACGACAGCGGCATCTGCCCTGAACAGTGTCTTCTTTCTGACGGGGTTGAAGATCGGCCGCGCGGTGATCACCGGAGGCTCGGCGCCGAACATCTCCCAATCGTCATACGGCGGCGGCGTCAAGCCGATGCTCCCGATCGTTGCCTTGAGGCTGGCTTGGTCGAGCGGCAACTTTGATGCCGGAACGATCTATGTGGAAAAACGGTGGAAAAACGCTGATGCAGCGGACGGTCTTTGACTTCGCGACCGGCGCAACTTCTGTGGTCGCCATGACGCCATCCGAATTGGCGGAATTCGAGTCTAGTCGTGCGGCGAGACCGCCAACCATCACAGACGTCGACCTAGAACGCGACCGCCGCATCTCGGCAGGCTTCACCTTCAACGGCAAGCTTTTTCAGGCTCGCCCTGAAGATCAGAAACGCATTTCAGGCGCTGGCACACTGGCGCTAGGGGCCATGATGAACGGCGCGCTCGCCGGCGATCTGCGGTGGCACGGTGGCAGCGCCGACTTCTGCTGGATTGCAGCCGACAACAGCACCGTGACCATGGATGCACAAACCGTGTTCGCCTTCGGGCAAGCAGCAGCGAATTGGGAAAGCGATCACGTCTTTGCAGCCCGCGCGCTGAAGGATGCCGATCCTATCCCGGCCGACTACACCGACGACGCTTACTGGCCGCAGCAGCAGGCCTGAGCGTCATCACCTGAAATCTTGAACTGCAAGCAACCGTCGTTCTGGCGGGGCTTCGTCACGCCCATCCCGCCCTTGGGCAAGGCGCTTTGCAACATCGCAGATCTATACAGGAGAGCCCGATGACGGCGCTCAAGCGAGGTGACCCCACCGCTTTCCATGAATGATGCGGCTTACAGTGGATTGCCGGCAGTTGAAGCGGTCGGCAAGTTCGCTTTGAGGAACATTTTCTGAGAGGCGCCGGATCTCGCGAACGTCATCATCCGAAAAAGTAGTCTTGTAGTGCCGCGAACCCCGCTGAAAAGTGTCGTGTTCGAGCGCGTCGTGGCTGTTCCCAGCGGGTGTGTCATACCGCAGGTTTCGGACGCTGTTGTTGTCAAGATCGCCATCGCAGTGGCATGTCACGAGCCCCACAGGGCGGGGGCCAAGAAAGGCCTCCGCTACTAATGTGTGCACCCTTCTAGTTTCGTCCTGACCGTCGACGCAAATGTTAAGGGACAGGCGCCCGGTAGCGTCCCGAGCTAAGGATCGGATGCGACCTTTACAACGATAAGGCCGGGGCACACCGCCTACCGTCCTTGTAACAACGCGGTCCACGCTTCGGACGCGACCAAACGACGAGACTTCATAGAAGCCCTCGTAGCCAACAGCCGACCGCCATTCTTCGTCGGCAGCAACTTGCCCAAATAGATGACCTTTCTGTAGTGCTGATTTAGCCATGATGACGCTCCAATCGTCGCTGTGGTTAGAGCCGCCGTTGTGTCGCAAGCACTTCGGTGGCTCGCACAAATTAGCTGGAGTTGACCCCGTTTCACCGGACAGGCGGCGGTTGGTTTAAGCACTGAGGCGCAGGAACTCGCGTGGTGAGCGGAACTTGAGACCGGAGTGCGGGTGGACTTCACAGTAGTCGTCGAT
>NZ_JAGIYY010000009.1 GCF_017813335.1 Tianweitania sediminis
CTTCCGCGCTAGCCAGAACGATGGCTGAAACACCGAGGCTCCCGGCGAGGACGTGGACTAATCCGCCAAGCCCGTTACCGAAGCTGGACGAGATGCCTTCGGCGCGTCCGCCAGCAAGGGTGCGTGCCGCGACATAGAAGATGCCGGGGCCGGGCGTGATTGCCAGCAGGAATGCGGCCGCAGTGTAGAGGGCGAGCTGCGGGAAGTCGGGCATGTCGGTCCTTGTCGAAGTCGGCGTTCGGAGGTCAGCCGGTTATTTCCACGAGAGCAGCCTCGAGCCGGGGTAGTGCCTCCGCCGGGATCGGCAGAACCGGTTTCGACGGCGAAATTTGGGCGAGGCCAAACCTTTCGACCAGAGCGTAGTTCACCCGGAGCTGCCGCGCATCCTCGTCAATGACGCGCCCGCGCAGGCTGGAAAGTTAGCTGCCGTTGCCGGTCGCAGGGGTCGGAAGCACTCACCCCTGCTCGAGCATGGAAGACGAGTAGGCCCGCAATAGCGCTCAAAACCAGCGGCTCTGGTCTTTTCGGCAAGCACGTCTAGCACCTTCGAAATGTCCTGCGTTATGCCGGCGGCCACACACTTTCGAGAGTGCTGGCCCGCTTCCCCTCAGTTTATGCTTGCGACCTCATCTGGTTTGCGGATGATCTCAGTGAATCATGAGATGACCTGAGCGAACATGAAGCTGGTTGCCATCGTAATTGGTGAGGGATTTCCGCTTCTTTCTCTGTCCCTCGTCACGGAGCCCCTCCGGCTGGCGAACCGGGAGAAGATAAGTTGCTCTCCTTTATGGAAGAGCACATCTACCCCAACGAAGCTCGCCACCTTCGCGAAGCCGAAGACCTGGGCCCATGGTGCATCTACCCGATTGTCGAGGAACTGAAGCCGAGGGCAAAGGCGGCGGGACTGTGGAACCTGTTCCTGCCGGAGTCCGCACATGGTGCGGGACTCAAGAACATCGAGTATGCGCCGCTTTGCGAGATCATGGGCCGGTCATTCCTTGCTCCGGAGGTCTTCAACTGTGCCGCGCCGGATACCGGCAACATGGAGGTGCTGGCACGCTACGGGACGCCGGAACAGCAGGACCAGTGGCTCAAGCCATTGCTTGCCGGCCAAATCCGCTCGTCCTTTGCCATGACGGAGCCGGACGTGGCGTCGTCCGATGCCCGCAACATCGAAAGCGCCATCGTCCGCGACGGCGACGACTACGTCATCCACGGCCGTAAGTGGTACACGACCGGCGCAACCGACCCGCGCTGCAAGATTTTGATCTTCATGGGCAAGACGGATCCTGGCGCCGACACCTATCGGCAGCAGTCGCTGATCCTGGTGCACAAGGACACGCCTGGGGTAACCGTGATCCGCTCCCTGCCGATCTTCGGCTACTACGGCGTGCCGGACCGCGCATCCGAAGTGACCTTCGAGAACGTCCGCGTGCCGGCTTCGAACATGCTGCTTGGCGAGGGACGCGGCTTTGAGATCGCGCAGGGACGGCTTGGACCAGGGCGGATTCATCACTGCATGCGCCTGATCGGCTTGGCGGAGCGCACCTTGTCGAAGATGTGTCGCCGCGCCGAGCAGCGCGTGGCCTTTGGCAAGCCAGTCGCCGAACAATCGGTGACACGCGAACGGGTGGCCGAAGCCCGCATCATGATCGAGCAGTCGCGCCTCCTCACCATGCGGGCTGCGCACATGATGGACACGGTCGGCAACAAGGAGGCCAAGGCGGAGATCGCGATGATCAAGATCGCCGTGCCGAACATGGCCTGCACCATCACCGACTGGGCGATCCAGATTTTTGGAGGTGGTGGCACCAACAACGACTTCGGCATTGCGGCAGCCTATGCCAATGCCCGTCTGCTGCGCTTGGCCGATGGACCGGACGAGGTGCACCGCGACCAACTCGCGCGCCTGGAATTCAGGCGGCAGCGCACCCTGGACAATCAGGGCGGAATCGCCAACTGGACCCCGGCACTTTCGAACAAGGCGCTCGGCCCGAACCTGCCCGGCGCCAAGGCTTCGGCCGCATGATAGGCGTTGTGCCGCGCCTTCCAAAGCTTGGCGCGCTCCTCGGCAACCTTGGTCCAGCGGAAAGGCCCTCCAGATCAGCCGCAATCTCGGTAGAAAGTTCCGCCTGCTCGGCCACGCCTGTTTCAGAACCATGGAACTCAAGGAACAAGCAAGGCTGCTCGGGATAATCCGTCTTGTTGTAGCGGTTGATCGCCTGCATCTGCAGCGCGTTGACGAGTTGGATGCGCGCCACGGGAATGCCCATTCTGTACGGTGGAGATCACCGTGCGGCAGGCGGCGTCCAGCGTCGGGAAGGTGCAGATCCCGCCGGATATCGCCTGCGGGATTCCATACAGCTTGAGCGTCAGCGCCGTGATGATGCCCAGTGTGCCTTCTGATCCCACCATGAGCCGGGTGAGGTCGTAGCCTGCGCTGGTTTTCTTTGCGCGCATGGCGGTTTTCACGATCGTGCCGTCAGCCATCACGACTTCCAGCGCCAGCACATTGTCGCGCATCGTGCCGTAGCGCACGGCGTTGGTGCCGGAAGCGCGTGTGGCCGCCATGCCGCCTAGCGATGCATTCGCGCCCGGGTCGATCGGAAAGAAAAGGCCGGTGTCCCGCAGATGGACGCTGAGTTCTTCGCGCGTCAGGCCGGGCTTAATCGTGCAATCCAGGTCGTCCGAATCAACGGAAAGCGCCTTTGTTTATGCAGCTGGTGTTGATGGTGATTCCACCAGCTGGCGCGTTTACCTGGCCTTCAAGGGAGAGCCGCCGACACCAAAGGGAATCATCGGCACCCGACGGGCTGCGCACAATTTGACAATCGTGCTCACTTCCTCGGGGCTTGGAACGTCCGCCGGGCAAATGTTATTTGGATCATCGGGGAGCATTTCGGAGAGCCAATCAGGAGCCTCGTGATAGCGACCCTGTTAGGCGTTTCGACGCGTCAGCTCCAACGAAAGTTTGAACGGCACCTGAACCTTCCCCCCAAGCACTCTATGATGGAGTTACGACTTCAGCGTGCTCGCAATCTCATTCTGCAGTCGGAACATGGAGGAGACCCGGTTTCGCCGGACAGTCGGCGGCTGGGTTTAGGCACTGAGCGCAGGAACTCGCGTGGTGAGCGAAACCTGAGACCGGAGTGCGGGTGAACTTCACAGTAGTCGTCGATCCAGCTAGCCATCAAGGCCATGATGGTGTCGGCGTCTGGGAGGATGACGGTTGAAGCCTCCCGCTTCAGTGTTTTGACGAAACCTTCGGACATCCCGTTGCTCTTTGGGCTTCGAACCGGAGTGAAGAGCAGGTTACGATCCCAATCGTCTAACTGAGGGCGCTGGTTGGCAAAGGCGTTCTTAGAAGCTGACAACGTTATGGCCAGTGCCGCGGCGACCTGTGCGGTCTGCCTGGCGAGTAGGCGCTGCCATTATCCGACAGCCATTCAAGCCGGTGCGGGACTTTAAGGGTCTGGAAGCGGCGCTCGACGGCCGCCGCAATCAGGTGATGATTTCGACCCTGCTGAACGGAACGTCAGAGGCTTGGACATGGTCTTACTCATAGGCGTGTGCCTATGCCTTATCAGTTATGCCGCCTGTCCGGTCCAAAAAGGGCGCGCTCCAGAACAGGCGATCACCGAAATTGCAATGGCATCCGAGTTTACGTCTACCTCTCACTGTTCGATGGCCTACCGCGAGCACGTTGGGAGCAGTCCGACCATGCAACGCGCTGTTCTCAACTGAGACTGAGCCTTCAATGTCCGCAATTTTGCTGAGCTAGTGAATGGAATTGCTTGGCATGATGTCTGTACCGGCAGCGCTAAAAGGCTTGGATCATAAAGTGAACGCCGACGCTCGGGGACGGGGCGAGGCGTGTCAGACCTAACCAGCTCGGCGGTGTTAACATCCCGATTCACCAGCCGCCACACGGCGCCCATGGCGGACAGCCGCCCGCTGTGGTCTACTTCACCAGCATCGAAACCGATCAGCAGGGGCAGGCCGCTTTGAATGGTCTGGTGAGCTACTCCCCAATCTCAGGAAAGGTTTCGGCGTGACTTAAGCTACTCGGCATTACAATGGATCCAACTTGTCCAAGATTGGCGTGCAGCACACCTGATGAGCAGATTGCCACGTGATGCTGTTTCGGACGACTAAACTCTCTTGTCCCGTGCCCGGGCATCCGCAACGTTAACCTGGAACGACTGTGCTCGACCTCAAGCGGCTTCGTTATTTTCTCGCGATCGTTGAAACCGGCAGCCTCAACAAGGCGGCAGCGAATCTAGGTGTTGCGCAGCCGGCGCTCAGCCAGTCCATTGCCTCTCTCGAGGCCTACCTTGGTCTCAAGCTTCTTAACCGCTCCAGCACTGGCGTTGTTCCGACGGAGGCTGGTGGAACGCTCTACCGTCATGCCGTGCAGATCACCAAGCAATTGGAACGCGCGGTAGAGGATGTACGCCGCGCGGACAGCCACCTTGAAGGCACGATCGTGATCGGCTTGCCGGTTTCCAACGCAGCGCTGCTTTCGCTGCCGATTGTTAAGGAAACCCGCGCGCGCCAGACTGGTATCCGCCTTCAGATCAACGCTACGCCTAGCCAGCTGGTAGTAGACATGATTCGACAGGGCCGGATCGATCTCGGCATCATCTTCGACGACGTGCTCGGCCCCGAGCTCAGCACCGAGCCGCTCATTGATGAGGAGCTTGTCTACTTTACCGCTGGCGACCAGCCGGACGGCGATCTTCCCGAAATCACGCTCCGCGCGATCGCTCGCCAACCCTTGATGATCCCCGGGCCGCCGAATAGCATCTCGAAACGGCTGTCGGTATCCTTTGAGGCGATAGGCGAAGTTCCAAACATCATTGCCGAGATTGACGCGCTGTCTTCAATTATTGGCGGCGTGGCCGAAGGTCTGGCTGGTGCGGTTCTGCCGTGGGCAGCGGTGAAGCACAGCCCTGGAGCGAGGGTCAGCGCCTACAGAATTGCTGAGCCGAAGGTCGTGCGTCGCATGTACCTCTGCCACTCCGCCACTACGCCGCTGACTAGGGCAGGCGCAGTCGTCCACGACATCATTCTCAGCGAGACGCGCCAGTTGATAATGTCCGGCAGCTGGAAAGCTGCGACTCTAACTGTTTGAGCCGCGATATAAGTCAAACTTATAGGGGTCTTCCAAAGCGATATTTCCAGCCTTTCCCGACCTTCCCTATGCTTTCCCCACCGATGAAGCGGGCAACGGCGCCTGTTAGGGAGTTGTGATCATGGACAGAGCTACGTCCGCGGCGGAAAGCCCATCGATCCTCATGGCGCGACCATCTGAGTTCATCGCTACCGTCACCCTAAATCGACCGCATCGTCATAACGCTCTCGACCATGCCGCCTGGGCAAGTCTAGCCGACACATTCCGGACGCTTGCGGGCGACGAGACCGTACGCTGCATCATCATCTTCGGAAGGGGGGGCAAAGCCTTTAGCAGTGGCGCAGACATCATCGAGTTCGAAACCGTTCGCAAGACGCGTGAACAGGCCGTCGTCTACGGCAATCATGTGGCTGACACGTGGAACGCGATCATCGACTGCCCGCATCCGATCATTGCCGCGATCGACGGTATATGCGTGGGTGGGGGATTGGAACTGGCCTGCTTGGCCGACATGCGCATCGCCAGCACGAAGAGCCGGTTTGGCATGCCGCTAAAAAATCTGGGGCTCGTCCTCGCCTACCCCGAACTCAAGCCGATCTTCGATGTTGCGGGCGCGGTGAACACGCTCGAGATCCTGCTGGAGGGCCGCATCTTCGGAGCGGATGAAGCGCGCGACCGGTTTCGCCTAGTCAACCGAGTCGTCGCCGATGGCGAAGTCGAGTCTGAAGCGATGAAGCTGGCGGCGACAATCTCGGCCGGCGCACCCCTTTCCGCGCGCTGGCACAAGAAATTCATACGCCGGCTGATGCAGCCGGAACCTCTGAGCGCCGCAGATCGTGCCGAAGCTTTCGAATGCTTCGACACCCAGGATTTCCTGACCGGCTACAGCGCTTTCCTGAACAAGTCGAAACCGACTTTCACCGGACGCTGAACCATGAACGAACCCTTGACCACCCCCTCTCCTACGGGTCCTCTTAAAGGCGTTAAAGTCGTCGAACTATCGATGTTCATGGCCGGCCCTACATGCGGCATTATGTTAGCTGATCTCGGGGCCGACGTGATCAAGGTCGAGCGGGTACCGGAAGGCGACGACACCCGCCGTTTTCGCCCACCCGAAATCAACGGCGAGGCGGCCGCCTTCCTGATGATGAACCGCAACAAGCGGGGCATCGCGGTTGATGCGAAGTCTCCGGAAGGATTGAAAGTCCTGCAGGACCTCTGCCTTTCGGCTGATATCGTGATCGAAAACTTCAGACCGGGCACGCTTGATCGCCTCGGCCTTGGCTATGCCGAGCTTGCCGTCCGTAAGCCAAGCCTCGTTTATGGCACGATCAGCGGCTACGGTCTGACGGGTCCGGAGTCCAAACGCGCGGGCCTCGATCTCATTGCCCAAGCCTTTAGCGGGCTGATGAGCGTGACTGGGGAGGGGCCGGGGCGACCACCGGTCAAGGTCGGTGCTCCGGTTAGCGACACCACTGCCGGTATGTTGCTGGCGCTCGGCGTCACAGCAGCGTACGCGCATGTGCTGAAGACCGGCGAAGGGCAACATGTTGACACGTCGCTCATCGAGGCGGCAATCACGCACAGCTACTGGCAATCGGCGATCACGCTGGCGACTGGCGAGACGCCGCATCCACTCGGCTCAGCACATCCATTAAGCTCACCCTATCAAGCTTTTGAGTGCGCAGACGGTTGGCTCGTCGTGGGGGCGCCGAACAACCTCAACTTCGGCCGCATTGTCAGTGTTCTTGGCATGCCAGGACTCGCAAGTGACCCGCGCTTCGAAAGTAATGCGATGAGGCTGGCCAACCGTGCCCTGCTGGCTGAAACAATGGCACCAGCCTTCCTTAAGCGACAACGTGCCGAGATCCTCGCGGAGCTCGACGCGCAGGGCGTGCCGTCCGGTCCGGTAAACACGGTGCCGGAAATGCTAGATCATCCGCAAACGCGAGCGCGAGATATGGTTGTTGCCGCCCCACATCCGGCCGGTGGCGAGGTGGAGACGATCGGCTGCCCGATCAAGTTCTCGAAAACGCCATCTGGTGTTTTTCGTGGTGCGCCGCTGTTCGGCCAGCACAATGAAGATGTCGCGCGCGAAATAGGCTATTCTGCAGATGAGGTTGCTGGAATGACCGAGCGTCGCGTGTTTCAGCAACAGGAAAAGAACCATGGCTGAACCTATTGGAGAGCTGGAAGTCGGCAGCATCGGCGAGGTTGCAATCACGGTCGACCCGACGATGACTGCCGCCGTGTTCGCGCAAGGCGAAGACGAAAGCTTTCCGGATGTTCTCGCCACGCCCTTCATGATCGGCGCGATGGAGCGCGCTTGCGCTTCCTTGATGGCGCCGCTCTGCGCGCTTGGCACGCTTTCGGTGGGCGCCAAGGTTGAAGTAGCGCATTTTGCGCCTACACCGGTGGGCGCCATGGTTCGCGCCTTTGGCAAATTTGCCGGTCGCGAGGGGGCGCTGTTCTGGTTCGATGTTTGGGCGGAAGACGAGGGCGGCAAGATCGGCAAGGGACGGCACGCGCGTGCCTTCGCAGAGGCAGATGCGATTGTCGCAAAAGCTGAAGAACGCATGAAGAAATAGACGAAGACCGGGCGGTTGAGGAGCCGCGCGAAACCATAACGGGAGGAAACGCCATGCTCAGGACCATGACTATCGCAGCAGGCTCGGCACTGCTCGCACTCACACTCTCATTGCCAGCCGCCTTTGCCCAGGAAGCGCTGAAGCTGCGAATGTCGAGCGAAGATCCGGCTTCCAGCCCGCTGCCGATCATGGCCCGCGCCTTTGGCGACGCGCTGAAGACCAAACTGCCGGACTCGAACTACGAAATGTTCGACACCCGCCAGTTGGGTGATGAAACCGTCCATATGCAGATGATCCGCACGGGCCAGCTAGACGTTTACCCAATGGGTTCGGATGCTGTCGCCCTCGACCCTGCCTGGGCAGTCTTCGACATGCCCTTCCTGTTCAAGGATCGTGAGCAGGTCTACACGCTGCTAGACGGCGAGGTGGGCGCTGAACTCGCCGCTTCGATGCGCAAGATAGCGGATCTCGAAGTTCTAGCGTTTGGTGAAGTGGGGTTCCGGCAGATCACCAATAACACTCGCCCCGTTATCAAGCCCCAGGATCTGGCCGGCATCCGGCTGCGTGTGCCAGGCAGCGAAACCCGCATCCTCGCCTTTACCGAACTCGGCGCCTCGCCTGTCACCATGAACTTCGGCGAACTCTACCTGGCGCTTCAGAATGGCACTGTTGACGGGCAGGAAAACCCGGTTGCTCTGATCAAGGGCTCCTCCCTGCAAGAAGTCCAAAAGTTCATGTCGCTTTCTAACCACGTTTATACGCCGGTGACCTTCGTTATGAATGGGGCAAAGTTCGACGCGCTAAGCGATGATCAGAAGGTCGCCGTCAAGGAGGCCGCCAAGGAAGCCGCCCAGGTTTCGCGCGAACAGGGCCGTGCTGCGGATGCCAAGATCATCGATGAATTTCGAAGCGTGATGACGGTGGACGACATCGACCTCGCTGCTTTCCAGGCTGCGTCCAAGGACATCTGGACGCAGATCTCTGCGGTAGCTGGCGAAGAAATCGCTGCGAAAGTCATCGAAGCGGCTACCAAGTAAACCGGATTGGCTGTGGAGGAACCGCGATGGTCGAACAGGTCGAGGAAACGCGCCTGCGAAGCCTCGCGTACGATTTTGAGGAGGCGACGCGCGACGCAGATCTCCACCAATACGATCCGTCGACGCCACGTATTCTTCGCGTCGTCGACAGAATCGCGGAGGGCGCAGGCGTGGCGATCATGGTGGTCATCACACTGCTCATCTTTGCAAATGCCACCGGTCGCTACACGATGGGAATGCCGCTGGTATGGGCTGATGAGCTTGTGATCGCGCTCATGCCCTGGCTAACGATGACCGGACTATTCCTTTCGGTACGTCGAGGCTCTGTTATTCGCATTGAATACTTCTTCTATCGCCTGCCGCCTTCACTGCGACCCGCGACCCAAACCTTCACTTCGCTTCTGTCGGCGATCGCCTTCACTTACCTCGCCTTCTACAGCTTGCAGCTTCTCCAACTCTTCGGTTCCGATCTCTCTCCTTATCTGCGCATAAGGGATGGCTGGTTCACTTCCGCCCTGTTGATCGGATCCATCGCCTCCTCGCTAGTCTTCCTGGTTCAGGCATTCATCACTTGGCGCGATCGCGGTGGCTCGCGAGCGCAACCGTCATGATCGTTGCGCTTTTCTCGATCATGACGCTGTTGTTGCTTCTTGCAATCGGCGTGCCGATGGTTGCGGGGTTGCTGATCGCCGTTTTTATCAACGTTGTATTCGCCGGTCAGTGGCCGCTAATGGTGCCGCAAACCATGATCTCGGGCATCAGCACATTCACCCTGATCTCGCTGCCCATGTTTGTGCTCGCTGGTACAATCATGAATATCGGCGGCATCTCTGGCCGCCTTTTTGAGTTCGCTCGCTCGCTGGTGGGCTGGATGCGAGGCGGACTGCCGCAGGTCAATGTATTAACCTCGATCTTTTTTGGTGGCATGATTGGCTCCTCGACTGCTGATTTAGCGGGATCAGGCTCAGTACTGATTCCCGCCATGAAGCGCGAAGGCTATCCCGCAGACTTCTCGGCAGCCGTCAGTGCTTCTTCGTCCGGCATTGGTCCGCTGATCCCCCCAAGCTCGCCGCTGATACTTTATTCTGCGGTTACGGGGACCTCGCTGGGCGCGTTATTCCTTGCCGGGCTTATACCGGGCCTTCTTCTTGGCCTAGTGTTTATGGCAGTGGTTGCCATCCTGGCGCGTCGCCACGGTTGGACGTCCGAAAAGTTGTTCCGATGGGCATCCGTTTGGGAGAGCGGCAAGCGCGCACTGCTGGCCTTCGGTATGCCAGGCATTATCGTCGGCGGCCTAGTACTAGGCGTCTTTACGCCCTCCGAAGGTGGCGCCTTCGCCGCCGTCTATGCTGTCTTCCTCTCGGCTTTCCTCTATCGGACGATCAATCTGCGCAGCCTCTACCGCGCAACCGCTGCATCAGTTCAGATCACTGGTGAATTGCTGTTGATCGTCGCTTTATCGGTGGCGCTTGGCTCGGCGCTCTCCAGCGCGCAGGTGCCGCAGTCAACGACGCCGATTATCGAATTTCTGGCGGTCGGCGATAGCATGTATATGCGACTTGTGGCTCTGATGATCCTCGCGATCATTGCCGGTATGTTCCTGGATCCGCTGATCCCAGTGTTGGTGCCCATCATCCTGCCGACGCTGCTCGCCTTCGAGATTGATCTCGTGCATTTTGGCGTGCTGATGGTGATGGCGGTGGTGATTGGGCAACTCACTCCGCCGATGGCGATTGCAGTAATCATCTCAGCGAAGATCGCAAAATGCGATCAGGTCGAGGTCTTCAAGGCCAACATGCCCTTCTTTGTCGCGATCATCCTTTTCACGCTTGTGCTCATAGGTGTGCCCGAGATTGCGACCTGGCTCCCTGAGATTGCGCGAGATTAGCTTTATGAACCACCTCTTCGACGCGCTCTTTCCTGCAGGACGGGATCTTTCGAAAACCTGCGTCACGCGACCCGGCGGGTCGATAATCGATTACGCAGCGATCATCGAAGGCTCAGCGCGCTATGCCCGTGCGCTTGTACAGCTTAGAGTTGGAACCGGCGACCGTGTTGCGGTTCAAGTCGACAAATCTTTAGAGGCGCTGCTGCTATACCTCGCCTGCGTTCGAGCGGGCGCAGTCTTCCTTCCGCTGAACACCGCTTATACCTCGCATGAGGTAGGTTACTTCTTGCGCGATGCGGAACCAGCGCTGTTTGTTGGCCGTCCGGAAGCACACGAGGAACTCGCCCCTGTCGCGTCTTCGGCCGGCGTCCAGGCGATCGAGACACTGGGTAGGTCCGGTGACGGCACTCTGCCTAGCCTGATGCGAAACGATGGAGGCATTTGGCAGGATGTGCCGCGCGGCGCTGATGATCTTGCTGCAATCCTTTACACATCCGGTACCACCGGCCGCTCTAAAGGGGCAATGCTGACGCATGAGAATCTGCGTTCTAACGCCGCTGTCTTGGTAGAGACGTGGCGGTGGACCAGCGAAGACATCCTAATCCACGCATTGCCGATCTTCCATGCGCACGGACTTTTCGTCGCGAGCAACGTGACCCTGATGGCGGGGGCCGCGATGATCTTTCTGCCGAAGTTCGAACCGGCAGAGGTGCTGCGCTGGATGCCGCAGGCCACAGCCATGATGGGCGTGCCGACCTTCTACACGCGCCTCCTAGCAGAAGATCGTCTAGACCGTGATGTGGCATCCAGAATGCGTGTCTTCATCTCCGGCTCCGCACCGTTGCTTGCAGAAACGCACGAGGCCTTCAAAGATCGGACTGGTCACGCGATCCTTGAGCGCTATGGCATGACAGAAACCAGCATGAACACGTCCAACCCCTATGACGGCGCTCGCCTACCGGGATCGGTGGGCCTACCGCTAAAAGGCACTTCGGTCCGCGTTGCCGAGCCCGAAACCGGGGAAATTCTCGGAACCAACGAGATTGGCGTGATCGAGCTGAAGGGCCCGAACGTCTTCAAGGGATATTGGCAGATGCCGGAAAAGACGGCTTCGGAGTTTCGCGCTGATGGATGGTTCATCACCGGCGATCTCGGCAAGATCGACGAGGCCGGCTACGTCTGGATCCTCGGACGCGCCAAAGATCTGGTGATCTCCGGCGGCTACAATGTCTATCCCAAGGAGGTCGAGGAGGAGCTCGATCTTCTTGACGGCGTCGCCGAAAGTGCGGTGATCGGCATTCCCCATCCTGATTTCGGCGAAGCGGTCGTTGCCGTTGTTGTTCCGGAACGGGGGAGGACGGTTGCTGAAACAGAGCTTATTGCAGCACTTCGCCAGAAGATCGCTGCCTACAAGCTTCCTAAGCGTGTAGTGGTTGTTGAAGAGCTTCCGCGCAATACGATGGCTAAGGTGCAGAAAAACCTCCTGCGCGAGGACCTGCAGCATCTGTTTGCATCGTGAGCTGGCGAACACCGAGGTGGTAGCGGAGTGACCGGCGACGAGTTCGGTGCCATGTTCCCGAACCGAAATGGGCGAACTGTTCGAAGAAGTCGGCGACCAACGATGCCGCAAGACGGGGAGGAACTTTAGGTGGACCTGGATCTCGACGGCAAGTCCATCATCGTAACCGGCGCATCCGCCGGTATCGGGCTCGCGTGCGCGAATCGCTTTGCTCAGGAAGGTGCTCGCGTCGTGCTGGTGTCCAGAGGCACTGACCGGCTCAAGACCGCTTTGAACAAGCTCGGCTCGGCCAACGCAGTCGTCCATGCCGCCGATCTCGGTCGCCACGATGATCGTGAAGCCCTGTTCGAGGCCTTTCCCGATGCCGATGTGCTGATCAACAATGCCGGCGCCATCCCGGGAGGAAGCCTGTCAGCCATGTCGATGGACCGCTGGCGCGAAGCCTGGGAGCTCAAGGTGTTCGGCTACATTCACCTGACCAAGCTTTTCCTCGCCGCGATGCAGCAACGGAAGGCAGGGTGCATCGTGAACATAATCGGCATGGCCGGTCGTGCACCGAGACCGGACTATATATGCGGAACTGCCGGGAATGCGGCATTGATCGCGTTCACGGAAGCGGTCGGCGGTGCTAGCACGCGGGACGGCGTACGGGTGTGCGGCATAAACCCTGGAATGACGCTCACGGACCGAGTACGCAGACTGATACCGGGGCGACAGGGAGCAGAACCCTACGGATCGCTGTCCGCCGGGTGGAATGACCTCGATCTGCCGTTCGCACGCATGGTGACTCCCGACGAGATCGCCGCAGTGGCGGTCTTCCTGTCATCTTCGGCGGCGAGCTATATCAGCGGGACCGTTGTCGACATCGACGGCGGCAATCGTTTTCGCTGATGCGTAGCGCTGTGGGGAGAACGCTGCGTATCTACGCCCATGGCCTGTCCAAGCACCGTCCTGACGAAAGGGTGAACTCGTTTCATCGTATGTCGCTTCGATTCGCATGAGAGCCTCCGCGCGATCCAGATCCTTCGCCTCGAATGGCCCGAAAGATCCGCTGATGTTCGGCGACGGATCGGCCCGGCGGCCCGGCAGCTCTAGGGTCATTCGCCGGTAGCCTGGACGACCGCGAACGCCGCACCCTTGAGGCGAGGCGACGGACGGACTGTCCAGTGACGCTGCAGGAACTGGGTACGGAGTTCGGCCTCACCGGCGAGCGCGTGCGCCAGATCGAGTCCCGCGCGTCGGCGAAGGTTCAAGACGCCTTAGCGCAGCAGGCAGCGCGGGGTCGCGCCGTCCGGCTGAAGGTCACTCCCTAGGAGGCGGGGCTGGCGTTCGGCCACACGGCCGGGGGGGGAGGGCTTCCGCTCGAGGAGTGCGAGGCAGCTTCTCGCTTGCCTTCCAGGCCAGCCAGAACGGCGTTTCCGGGACTGCCAGCGATCCCGTTTCCGTTGCCCTGGCCACGGAGGCAGGCAGGCTCGAGCTGCTCCTGCCTGAGGAGATGCGGGCGGCAGCGCGGCCGAAGGCGGTCCGGGTCCCGGTCGAGAAGGCCCCGCTGCGCGAGGCGACTTCCGGACTGTACGGGGCGGCCTATTCGCTCGCGCTCGACGCGTGGCGGGGCGATGGCGGCAGGGACCGCTCACGGCGCCACGCCGTAGGATTCGACCAGCTTCTCGGCAGCTGCGCAACGCGGGCCACAGGATCGAGAGGAAGTCGGAGCGGCTCTGTCGCTGGACGCTCTTCGTCACGGTCCCGCGATGCCTGCTTCTCGCGGGCGCGTTCCTTCGGATCGAAATAGCCGGGCTTCACGGCGGTCTCCTTTGACATCGCGAGCCTGGATGCCCCCGTTGCGGGCGTCAAGCGTTTGACGCCCTCCCGCCGCCGCCGCATGGTGTCGTCTTACTCTCCCGGTGGCGGCACGATGGTCTCGCATGGCACACTCCGGGGGAGTCTAAATGCGCTTCATATCCGCCAGCGCTGCCGATCCAGCCTGCGTCGTCCGGACGACAGGATCGGTATCCCAGCGGTGTCACGTCCCAAGGGACGCTTCGCCGGGTGGTGGGTGTCGCCCGGCCAGACCGCACTGTAGGTGCAACCAGGGAGGTCTTCGGGCCTCCCTATTCCTCACAGCTTCACCCGCAGCTCGTCCCACCACTCGTCGACCCACAAGGCGATCTCGCCCAGCTTCGCGTTGACTTCCTGACCTGCGAGCATCCGGCCTATCGTCAGCTCGACGCAGCCGATCCACCACGCGTCCGCCTCGTCGACGAGCGGCACGTCCGGATCAAGCGTCTCGCCTACAGCCTCGAACAGCAGGGCGACGGCAGCCGCCGGATCGGGGAAGCCGGCTGCGCGCTCGGCTTCGATCTTCTCGCGGAGGACGGGGTCAAGCATGAGGTCACGCTAGAATGTTGCAGCGCCCTGCGTCCAGATCGTCGAAGGCTTCTGTACGCGTTAGGGTCACGCTTCCGTCGGACAAGTGGGAGCGGAAAGTCCTCGAAGCAGCGGCGCCCGCCGACCGCGCCGGACGGAGTGCGCTCCCGTCGAGCCTGCGGTCCGTCGGAAATTGCATGCGCGCGTTTGTGAGCTAGAGCCAGTTGGCTTCACTACGGCCACGCAGCGAGAGGGCCTCCGGGCCACGCCACGGAAACAAGTTTGTTGACCCACCCCAGCAGGGGCTGAAGTCGCCGCAGTGGCCCTGCGGTGGCCTTGTGGCCTTTGGTCTGATGATCGGAAAACCACAAACCCTTGCGCTGCAAGGGGTAGGTGGTGGGTGCGACAGGGATCGAACCTGTGACCCGCTGATTAAGAGTCAGCTGCTCTACCAACTGAGCTACGCACCCGACCGTCGCTGAGGCACCAGGTGCCCCGCGAGTGGGGCGTTCTTAGCCATTGTTGCCGCGGGGCGCAACCCACACGAACAGCAATTTTTACCCGCTAATTTGTTAACCCGCTTCGGTGGTGCTTCAGCAGGCGGCTTCCGCGCAGAGCCCAGCAAAGCGGGCTTCTTCGCGCAAGGTATCGGCAACGTCGTCATAGGTCACGCCGTCGACTGGAAAAGCGCGAAGCAGTTCGTCCGCCGTGGCGCTGACGTCGAGACCGACATGTCGACGCGCGGCAGACAGAATCGCATCCGCGATCCCCAATGCAAGGGGGAGTGTGGCCATGGTTCTCTCCTCGGTCCCGCCGCCATTTACCCAAGGTGTTCCGACTAAAAGGCAGGAGAAAGGCAAAGGTTGCAAATGATTTTCGCTGCCCAGCCGACCGCCACCGCGCACCGTCGAGCTGGACTTCCCGCCTGACCGGTTCCCTTGCAAAGCGGGATGGCGACCGTTCCGGTTACATTGGGCGCCCGCCCGTGACCGGAAGAACCGCACCGGCGATGTAGCTGCCTTCGTCCGAGGCGAGGAGAACATAGGCGCCCGCCAGCTCGGCTGGATGGCCCGGCCTGCCAATTGGAGTGTTTTGTCCGAACTTCTCCACCTTTTCCGGCGGCATGGTGGACGGGATCAGAGGCGTCCAGATTGGCCCGGGAGCGACCGCGTTGACGCGAATGCCGCGCGACGCAACCATCTGCGCAAGCCCTTGCGTGAAGTTGACGATGGCGCCCTTCGTGGTGGCATAGGACAGCAGCTGTGGCGAGGGATCTGCCGCCTGGATGGACGCCGTGTTGATGATCGAAGCGCCGGGCTTCATGTGCGGGATGGCAGCCTTCGACAGGTAAAACTGGCTGTAAAGATTGGTGCGGATCGTTTTGTCCCACTCCTCGGAGCTCACATCCTCGATCCTGTCGATCGTTGCCTGATGGGCAGCGTTGTTGACGAGGATGTCGAGGCGACCGAACTCGGAAACGGCCTTCTCGACGATTGCCTTGCAGTGGCCTTCATCCGAAACGTCGCCGGGCATCAGGACGATTTTTCGACCGGCTTCTTCCACCAGCCTTGCTGTTTCCTTGGCGTCGTCATGTTCCGACAGATAGCTCACGAGCACGTCGGCCCCCTCGCGGGCAAAGGCGATCGCGACTGCGCGGCCAATGCCCGAGTCGCCGCCGGTGATGATGGCCGCACGCCCAGTCAGCTTGCCGCTTCCCTTGTAGCTCGTTTCGCCGTGATCGGGCCGCGGATCCATGGCGTCCGTGGTGCCGGGCATGGGTTGTTGTTGACGCGGGTGAGGCGGCTGCAATGCGTCCGTGTTCGGGTCCTGGCTCATGTTGGCTCCTTTGACTTGTGGCGCTGCTTACGCGCCAAACAATGTTCGTGACCGCGGTTCCTATCGGGAGAACAGGCGTCGCTTGCGGCGACGAATCGGCCTGCCGAACCCGGTGCTTCGCCCAATCGCAAACAAGGCGAGGAGGGCGCCGACGATCCCGAGACCAACAAGAAGCGTGGCGCGGCCGCCCGGCGACCGCAGGCCCCCGTCGATGCCGCCCGGAATGGCCGGCGGTTCATACAGGTTGCCGTTCCGGACCATGATGGTCTTTGCGCGCGCGAAGTATCGCTTCATGACGCCAGCCATGCTTCGCGCAACGAAATCGGGCGCGAGGCTGTGCGCCGCCCGTACGGCAACGCCGGACCACCCGACCATCGTGGTCGCTCGCGGATGCTTGACGAGGCGCACCACGGCCGCCGCAACGACGCGTGGATCCAGGAGCGGCGGTGGCATGGTGAGCTCCTTGCCGACATAGTTCCCGGCGTGGCCGATGGCCGGCGTGTCCACAAAAGCGGGGTGAACATCGCAGATGTGGATGCCCGGGCGGTCAGCCAGTTCTGCCCGCAGCGCTTCGGAAAAGCCGCGCAGGCCGAATTTGCTTGCGGTGTAGGACGCGGCAAACGGCAGCGCGGTATAGCTGCCAAGCGAAATCATGTTGATGAAGATGCCGCGGCTCTGCTTCAGGAAGATCGGCAACACGGCATGCATGTCATGCATGTGACCGATCAGGCTTGCCAGGATCACCTGGCGGTGCGCTTCCATCGGGGTCTGTTCGAAGCGTCCGACGGTACCGATGCCGACATTGCTGACCCAGACATCGACGCCTCCGAACTGTTCCACCGCGTGGGCTGCCAGACGCTGCACCGCGCTTTCGTCCGTCACGTCGGTGGGGAACACGCTGATCGTGCCGCCGAGCTGACGGCAGTTTTGCGCCACATCTTCAAGCGCTTCTCCGTTGCGCGAAGCGATCACAATTCGTGAGCGGAGGCGCGAAAACGCTTCGGCCGTGGCCTGGCCGATGCCGCTTGAGGCGCCGGTGATGACAACAACGAGGTCTTCGTACTTCATTCCGGCGATACTTCCGCGACGTTTCCTGCTGCCCCGAACGTACGCGTTGGCAAGCTGTTCCCCCGTTCACGACGAATGGATCAGAAGAAGCGTGCTGTGCGTTGCGGCCACGACCACAACAAAGGAACCAGCATCATGAACGTCGCCAATCTCCAGCTCGAAGGCCTGATCATGGCCGTCGCTGCGGTCAACCAGGCACTTGTGCGCAAGGGCTTGCTCAATGTGGATGAAGTGGATGCGGCCTTGCGTGGCGTGGAAGCCTCTCTGTTGTCCGACGAGCGGCTTTATGAAGACCTTTCCCCATCCCACCGGGATGCCGTTTGTTTTCCGGTTCGCTTGCTGCAAACCGCCAATGCCGGGCAGTCTGAAACATCCCTGCAGCCCTTTTCCGAACTTGCGCGGCAGGTCGGCCGCACAAAATCCTCATAAGCAGCGGAGCTTCTCTTTGGAACTTCCCCGGGCGTGAAGAACTTGATGGCTGAAGCAGCCACGAAAGGGCCGGGCAGATGAGTGTCAGTTCCAGAACAGATGACCAGGCGGAACCAACGGCAACCGTTCGTGGTGAGATCGATCGCGGCGAAACAGGTGAAAAGGTCGCGGGTTTCGATCCGGCGACCGTTCCGCTGGAAACCGATGCCGAGGCTGGCGGTGCGCCGACCCACGGCGCCTCGCAGCCTGTTCCACCCCGCAGCACGAGCCTGCCGAATGCAAACGCGAGTGACCACGGCACGGCGATGCGCCCGTTTGACGACGCAGCCAAGCCCAACAAGTCCGTCGTTCCGCTCATGACCTATGCCATTGGTGTGGTTGTGGCGCTGCTGGTGATCGTCGCGGTGGCAAGCATGCTCGGCTGACTACGCGGGGGTTGGCAGGAATTGCTAACCCATGGAACGCAAAACCAAGCCGCGCTGGTCGCCTCCTCTTGTTTGGCTGCTTTTGTTTGGCCTGATAGTTCTCGTCTTCTTTTTCGGCTGGCAATATTCCTCGCCGGACCAGGAGCTTTTGATCGTGCCCTCCGGAGCCGGGGGCAGCTAGCGCTACGGGCGGCGTAGAACGTTGACCTGCGGAAAAGGGAGAATGCGATGCGTCATTATCGAGCGGAGCACAGCACAATGAGTGCGAGCCGTGCCGCCCGCCTGCTTGGCTGGTTTTCCATCGCGCTGGGGCTTGTGGAACTCGTGGCGCCCGGCACCCTGAAGCGCAAAATCGGAATTCCCGGGCCGAAGGGGGTGGTGAGCGCTTTCGGGTTGCGCGAAATCGGCGCTGGCGTTGGGATCCTGCGGTCCGATCGGCCCGTACGGATGGTGTGGGGGCGCGTAGCTGGAGACCTCGCCGACCTTTTCACGCTCATGCCGGCAATGGCAAGAAGCAATCCAAACCGCGCCACGGCATCGGCAGCGCTGGCGTTTGTGCTCGCCGCAACGGCAATTGATCTTTACGTCGCTCTACAGGGTGATGAGGGCGACGAGTAAGCCGTCCAGCGGCGGCGGCCTGCTCGCGGGCAGAACCGCGATCAGCTGTGGCCCGTCATCACGTCATGAGGGCGCGCTTCCGCTGGAGGGCGTCGGCCGGTCCCTGTTGTGAGCGAGCGCATCACCGGCCCAACTGGGCTCTGTTTCGAGGTGACCATGTTTGGTTTGGCACCAGTGAAGACAAACGCCATAGCTTGATTGCTGGCGCGGCTGCCAGGGCAGCGCCAATTCGGGACGATGGGCACCCTTCATTGTGATGTTGTCCTCGCCACGCAGCGAAATGCTCGAGGCAAATGCCTTCGAGCGCCAAATCCGCGTGCACACCAAATGTTCCCGTGGCTCGGACAAAGCACCGAGGAGGTTAAGGAAGCGGACCATTGCCGCAACCAGCGGTGTCGGGAACCGGAAGAAAACCAGCACGTTGTAGGAGCATGAACAAGATGTCCTTCATGCCCTGGCGCCGAACGCTTCTAGCCGTCGCCGCAATTTTCGGAACCATTGTTGCCGCTTTCTCAGCGGGCGGCAGCATGGAAAGCAGCCAGCCAATCACCACGGCCGCTGAAGTCGCCGCCGACCAATAAACCTTGGGTTCGGACGCGGCGCAGCCGCCAAGACCCGCCAGTTCCTCCCGCAAACAAACTAGGAAAAGGCACTCCGTTTCGCCGGGGTGGCCGCAGTTGCGGCGGGGGCCGTTTCCACGCTTTCGAGATAGCGCACGAAGGACCGCCCACCTTCCGTGAGGTCGTCGCGAAAAGCCCTTGCCAAGCCCTCCGCATCACGCGACCGCAGAGCCGCAAGCACGTTTAGGTGCTGGTGGGGACCGTCGTAGCTCGGATGTCCAAACGGGTAGAGAAAATTCAGCAACGGGCCGATCTGGATCCAAAGGCGCTCCAGGATCTCGATCAGTTGCGGCATCTCGGATCGGCGGTAAACGGAGAAGTGGAACTCGTAGTTCGCCAGGAGGGCGGCCGGATAGTCCTTTTCGAGTTCTGCACGAATCAGCGCCTCGTGCACCTCTTCCAATTTTCCGATGAACGCGTCGTCGATGTTTGCAAGCGCCTTTCTTGCCGCTTCCGGCTCCAGCAGAAGCCGAATGTCCCGCAACTCGAGGTATTCGCGCAAGGTCAGGCGCCGAACGCGTATGTAGTAGCCCGGCTTCATTTCCAGCGCGCCGTCTCGCACGAGCTGCAGCAGCGCTTCGCGCACCGGCGTTTCGCTGGTTCCGAGGGTCTGCGCCAGTTCACGGATCTTCAGTCGGGCACCGGGTTGAAGACGCGCAGCCATCAGCTGGTAACGCAGCTGTTCATAGATCTGCGCGGAAAGACTTTGGGACTGGATGTCCATCACTGCCTGCATTGATCCTTCCGCAACTCGTTCTCGGCTCCCCCTTGCAGCAGTTTCCAGAAAAGGATGCCACCAGAAAGCACTTGCTGCTCCTGGATACATGATATATCAAAATGGAACGCGAGATAGTGGGTTGGAGCGATGGACAGCCAAGCTTTCGATGCCGATGCAGCCTTGAAGGAGCGCGCCGTCAGGGTGATCCCAGGCGGAATGTGGGGACACCAGAACAGCGCGCGCTTGCCTGCCGGATATCCGCAGTTTTTCTCGGGCGGCGAGGGGTGCCGGAGCCGCGACGCCAATGGTCGCAGCTACATCGACTATATGTGCGCCTGGGGGCCCATGATCCTCGGCTATGCCGATCCGGATGTGGAAGAAGCTGCGGCGCGCCAGCGCGCCGAGGGCGATGGTTTCAATGGCCCAACGCCGCGCCTCGTTGAACTGGCTGAGCTTGTTGTCGACGTCGTTCCTCACGCGGACTGGGCGCTGTTCAGCAAAAACGGTACCGATGCCACCACCGCCTGTGTGACAACCGCAAGGGCGGGCACGGGGCGCCGCAAGGTGCTCGTGGCGCGTGGCGCTTACCATGGAGCCATCCCCTGGTGCACGCCGTCCGTGGCCGGCGTGACGGAAGAAGACCGCGCGCACCTGGTGCCCTACGATTACAACGATGTCGAGAGCCTGGAGGCCGCTGCGGAAAGCGTGAAGGGCGACCTGGCAGCAATTCTGGTTTCCGCCTTCAAGCACGATCTCGGCAAGGAGCATGTGCTGCCAACCAGCGCTTTCGCGCAGGCGGCACGCCGCATCGCGGATGCGCATGACGCCGCGCTGATCGTGGACGACGTGCGTGCAGGTTTTCGACTCGACCTCGGCGGCAGCTGGGAAGTGGTGGGCGTGCGCCCCGACCTGTCGGCATGGAGCAAGGCGATTGCCAATGGCCGCGCGCTCGCCATGGTGACTGGCAACGATCGATTCCGCGAGGCGGCAACCAAGATCTACACCACCGGCTCGTTCTGGACGGCTGGTGTTGCCATGGCTGCATCCATCGCCACCATCACGAAGCTCAGGCATGTGGACGGCGTTGCTAAAATGTGGGGCGCGGGTGAACGGCTGCGGAAGGGCTTGCAGGCGCAAGCCGACAAATACGGGCTGCCGCTGAAACAAAGTGGGCCGGCGCAGATGCCGGTGTTCCTGTTTGACGGCGATGGGGACCGCAGCCTCGGCAACCGCTTCTGTCTCGAAGCGCTTGCCCGCGGCGTTTATTTCCACCCAACCCACACGATGTTCCTGTCCGTGGCGCACACGGATGCGGTGATCGACGAAACGCTGGAGATCACCGACGAGGTGTTCAAGGCCATCGCCTGAACGGGACGCTTGAGGAGGAAGATCGATGAGTGAAGCGCAAGACCGCCGCAACTTTTCCGAAGATTATCTGGCGGATCGCGCGAAGTTCGTTCGGCTGGAAACGCTGCGGCTGACCCGCATCGCGGGTGCCGGACACTATTCCAGCACGTTTTCGGCCGCTGAACTGTTTGCTGCGCTTTATTACAGTCATTTGCGCCTAGATCCGCAAAACCCGAAGTGGGAGGATCGGGACCGCTTTGTGCTCAGCAAGGGGCACGCGGCAATCGGGCTTTATCCCGTTCTTGCGGATCTCGGCTTCTACTCGCCTTCGAAGCTCGATGACTTCACGCGCCTCGGCAGCGCGTTTGGCGATCACCCCGACATGAAAAAGATCCCGGGCATCGACTTCTCGTCGGGCTCACTTGGCCATGGGCTTTCGGTGGCGCTGGGAATGGCGCTCGCAGGACGCATGGGCAAGCGCGATTACCGCACCTATTGCATGCTCGGCGATGGAGAGCTCAACGAAGGGCAGATCTGGGAAGCCGCCATGGCGGCCGGTCATTTCCAGCTCCAGGGCCTCGTCGGGATCATCGACCGCAACCAGCTTTCCATCGACGGCCCGACGGAGAAGGTGATGTCGGTGGAGCCGCTCGCGGACCGGTTCACGGCCTTTGGCTGGGACGTCACGCGGATCGATGGCCACGATCTTTCCGCCATCATGAACACCTTGTCGGGCCTCAAGCCTGCAGGCACTGGGCGGCCGCAGATGATCATTGCCGACACGGTCAAGGGCAAGGGTGTCAAGTACATGGAGCTTTCGCTCGACTGGCACGTCGGCAACCTGGTTGGCGCCGATTACGACGACGCCTGGGCGGAGATCGAAGCTGGTTTGCAGCCGATGGAAAAGGAAGACGCGTGATGGGTGCGGCTGGACAGGACCAAAGCACGCTTTTCCGCGGCGATGATGCAGAACTGCGCCTCAAGGATGCGAAGTCGGTTCGCGGCACGCCGGCACGCACCATGCCCGCCTTCATTTTGGGTGAAGAGCTGGCGGACCTTGCCGATCATGATCCGCGGATCGTCGTTGCAACGGCAGACCTCGCGAATTCCAGTCGCACGCGCGACTTCGCCAACCGGCATCCGGATCGCTTCATCGATTTCGGCATTGCCGAGCGGAACATGATCACGGCTGCGGCCGGCATGGCATCCTGCGGGCTCGTTCCTTATGTCGCGACGTTTGCGTCCTTCGCCGGCATCCTGGCTGCCGAGGCCATCAAAACGGATTGCGCTTATCCGCGCATGCCGGTCCGCGTGATCGGCCACCATTCCGGCATCTCGATGGGCTTCTACGGGACGAGCCATCATTCCACGGAAGATCTGGGCATGATGCGGCCGATCGCGGATCTCACCGTCGTGTGCGCGGCGGATGCCAACCAGTTGCGCGCCATCCTGCGGGCCTCGGTGGATCATCCTGGCGCGATGTATATCCGGCTCGGCCGCGGCAGGGACGCGGAAGTCTACTCGACTGTTCCCGACGACTTCGCTTTCGGCAGGGCTACGCAGCTGCGGGACGGGCGCGACCTGACCATCATTGCTACGGGTTCGCAGGTGCATGCATCGCTGGCGGCGGCAGACCGGCTCGCCGAACAGGGCCGAAGTGTTCGCGTGCTCGACATGCATACGATCAAGCCTCTGGATGAGCAGGCAATCCGTGCTGCCGCACGGGAAACCAAGGCGATCCTGACGGTGGAAGAACACAACGTCATCGGTGGCCTGGGCTCGGCGGTGGCCGAGGTGCTGGTCAGCGAAGAGCGCAAGCCGTTCCGCCGTCATGGCATTCTGGACGAGTTTTCGCTGATCGGACCTCCGGCTGCCTTGTACGCGCATTACAAGCTCGACGCCGACGGCGTAACGGATGTTGCTAATGGGCTTCTGAAAGAGATTAACTGAACGCAACGCGGCCGAAGAAGTCGAACAAGGACCACGGGCGCTGAAACACATGATGGACAATGGGAGACTGTGATGACGACCATCGCGCGAATTCTTGCATCCGGGAGCACGGCCCTTGCCGTTCTCGCAGCCTTAGGGGCGACACCGCCGGCCGCTGCCCAGGAGCAGCCGCTGGTGATTGCCCGTAACCTCGAGATCAACTCGCTCGATCCGCACCGGGCTTTTTGCGACACCTGCCAGATTTATCTCAGCTCCACCTACCAAGGGTTGGTAAAGCTCGCCGCCGACGACCGCTCCGTCGAGCCTTCGCTTGCCACTGAATGGACCGCAAACGAGGATCAAACGCAGTTCACCTTCAAGCTTGCTCCGGACGCCGTTTTTTCCGACGGGTCGCCGGTGGAAGCCAAGGATGTGAAGTGGACCTTCGAGCGCTTGAAAAACATCCAAGCCGACCCGTCCTTCATGATGAGCGGCGTGACCTCCATCGAGACGCCGGACCCGAAGACGGTCATCGTCAACATGGAGAAGCCAAATTCCGAGTTCATCGGGATCCTGGCGGCGCCCTATACCGGCATCATCAACAGCGACGTGGCGAGCGAGAATGGCGCAGTGGCCGGTGCGGATGCCGCAACGACGGATCAGGCGGAAACCTGGTTCCTGTCCAATTCCGCCGGCAGCGGACCCTATGTCCTCGACACCTATCGCGCGGATGACGAACTGCGCTTCCGTGCCAACGACAAGTTCTGGGGCAAGGCTCCGCCGATCAAGGAGATCGTGATCGACCAGTCGGCGGATGCCGTTTCGCAGGCGCAGATGCTGCAAAGCGGCGCTGCCGACATTGCGATGCAGGTCGATCCAGATACCGCTGAAACCATCAACTCCCCGGACATCACGATCGAAACCGTGCCGTCCTACAACTTCATCTATGTCGTGTTCTCGCCGGGGGCTGCGGGCAACCAGGTGCCGCTCGACCGCGAGGTGCGCCAGGCGCTGGCCTACGCGATCGACTACCAGGGTGCGATCGACTTCACCGTCGGGGGCAATGGCGCGTTGCAGGCGTCGCCGATCCCGAACGGCTTCCCCGGCACCGACGACCTGCCGATGCCGGAAGAGAACCTCGAAAAGGCCAAGGAGCTGCTGGCGGCGAAGGGTCTACAGGACGGTTTCTCGGTCGACGCCACCGTTGCCGCCATGAACGTCTACGGCGTGGATCTCGCCATGCTGATGCAGAAGATCCAGCAGGACCTCGCGCGCATCAACGTCACGCTCAACATCCAGCCGGTCGCTTCGGCGGTTTGGCGCCAGCAGATCACCGATCCCGGCATTCCGTTCAGCGCGCGCTTCTACGCTCCGGACTACTACGGCTCGGCGCAGTATGTGCAGTTCTTCGGAATGATCCCCGGCTCCTGGTGGGAACGCAATGCCAGCCAGAAGGGCAAGGTCGACCTGGTGAACCAGAAGGAAGTGGATCTCCTGCAGCAGGCACTCGCAGCCTCCGGCGACGATGTTGCCCGGCTTTATCGCGAAATCGCGCTGGAGATGATCAACGACCGGATCATCGTGCCGGTGGTTAGCCCGAACCTCGTGCTTGCTTACCGCAACACTGTGGAAGGCGTTCGCTACAGCGCCTGCTGCAACCTTCCCCTCGCTGAGCTCAGCAGGAAATAAGGCAGGCAGAAGCAGGGCGTCACGATGTTTGCCTATGTCGCAAAACGGCTCATCGCGATGCCCTTCCTGCTTCTGGGCGTGATCACGGTCGCCTTTCTTCTGACCCACTTCACGGCTGCCGATCCGCTCACCTCGATCATCGGGGAGCGGCAAATGAACAACCCGCAGGTGGTTCAGGCTGCGCGTGAACGCTGGGGGCTCGACCAGTCTCTCCCCGAACAATACGCCATCTATCTTGGCAATCTCGTCACCGGCGATTTCGGAACCTCGTTTCGGACGCGCCAGCCCGTCGCGCACGACCTTCTCCTGCGCCTGCCGGCGACGCTGGAACTGGTGATCTCCGCGATGCTGCTCGGCACGTTTTTCGGGGTGACACTCGGGGTTCTGGCGGCCCGCTTCCGCGATGGCATGATCGACAACCTGGCCCGCCTGTTCGCGCTTGTCGGCGCATCGGCGCCGGTGTTCTGGTCGGGACTGGTGGTTCTGTTTGTGTTTTCGGTGCAGCTCGGCTGGCTGCCCGGACCCGGGCGCATCGACAGTCGTGCTGTGGCTCCGCCCTTTGTCACCGGCTTCTTCACGGTCGATACGCTGCTTGCAGGAGATTGGGCGGGCTTTCGCAGCGTGCTGCTGCATCTGATCCTGCCCGCTTCTGTTCTCGGGTGGACGGTGACAGGCATCGTTTCCCGCATGGTGCGGGCTTCCATGCTCGATGTTCTCAGCCAGGAATACATCCTTGCAGCACGGGCAAAAGGCGCGAGCCCGGTCCGCGTGCTGCTACACCATGCGCTGCGCAACGCCATGCTGCCAACCCTCACCATCATCGGCTTTTCCTTTGCCTACCTGATCACCGGCGCGGTGTTGACGGAGGCCATCTTTGCCTGGCCCGGCATCGGGTCCTATGCCGTGGCGGCTGCGCGCGGCCTCGATCACCCCGCGATCATCGGCGTGACCATCGTCGGCGGAGCGGCGTTTCTGATTTCCAACCTTTTGACCGATCTTGCCTATGCGTTCGTGGATCCCCGCGTGAAGCTCGGCGGGCGAGCGGGCGCATGAGCGTTGTCGTGCCCACGCAAAGGCGATGGCGGTCCGTGGTTCCGGCCTGGGCCACGCTGCCGCTTGTCGGCGGCGGCGTGATCATCCTGTTGTGGGTGATCATCGGTTTCACGATCCCCTTGTGGGCGCCCTATGACCCGGTGAGCCTCGCCGGCATGCGGTTCCAGCCGCCAAGCGCGGAACATTGGCTCGGCACCGATGCGCTCGGCCGCGATGTGTTCACGCGCACGCTTTACGGCGTGCGCCATTCGTTTCCGATCGCCGTTGTCGTGATCGGCTGCGCGCTTGTGATCGGCTGCACGGTGGGGGCCATCGCGGGCTATGTCGGCGGTCTCCTCGACAGCGTGCTGATGCGCCTCGTGGATGTCACCTTGTCGTTTCCGGCCATCCTGCTTGCCATGGCGGTGACGGCATCGCTGGGGCCGGGGCTTGGCAACGCCGCCATCGCAATGGTGATCGTGTGGTGGCCGATCTATGCCCGCCTGATGCGCGCGCAGGTGCTTTCCGTGCGAAACCGCGAGCACGTGGAAGCCGCAGTTGCATCCGGTGCCACCCGTCCCCGCGTTCTGATAAAGCACATCCTGCCCCTGTGCTGGAGCCCCATCATCGTCAACGCCACCATGGATTTTGGGCAGGTCGTGCTTTTGGCTGCGAGCCTTTCGTTTATCGGTCTCGGCGCCGTGCCGCCAACGCCGGAATGGGGCCAGATGATTTCCGATGGTGCCCTTCAATTCTACCGCTGGTGGATCGCACTCGGACCCGGCCTTGCGATCCTGACGGTTGTGCTCGCGTCGAACTTTCTTGGCGACGGGCTGCGCGACTTCCTGGATCCGAGAGCGAAATGACAGCACCGCTGCTCCAGATCGAAGACCTGACCGTCTCCTTCGGAAACCGCTCCGGTGCCGCGTTCCAAGCGGTGAGTGGCGTCGACCTCACCGTGCGGGCGGGCGAAGTTCAGGGCATCGTGGGCGAGTCCGGTTCCGGCAAAAGCGTCACCATGCTGGCCGTGATGCAACTCCTTTCGCCAAGCGCGGCCATTGCCGGATCCATCAAGCTCGACGGCCAGGAACTCACCGGGCTGTCCGATCGGCAGATGCGAAAGATCCGCGGCGCGCGCATCGGCTACATCTTTCAGGACCCCATGACTGCGCTGAACCCGCTCCTGACGGTAGGGCAGCAGATCTCGGAAGCGGTGCGCATCCACAAGCCGGAGGCTAGCCGAAGCGAGGCGAAACAGCGCGCCGTGGAGCTTTTGCGCCTAGTGGCGATCCCGATGCCCGAAAAGCGCGCCGAGCAATATCCGCATGAGTTTTCGGGCGGCATGCGACAGCGCGCGGTGATCGCCATGGCGATGGCGAACGAGCCCGACCTCCTGATCGCAGACGAGCCGACAACCGCCCTGGACGTCACCATTCAGGCGCAGATCATGGAACTGCTCGACCGCCTTCGGCGGGAAAAGGGAGTGGGCATCGTCCTTGTCACCCATGATCTCGGCGTGGTCGCCGGTGTCGCGAAGAGCCTGTCCATCATGTATGCCGGCCGGATCGTGGAGCGAGGGCTGGTGGACGACGTGTTCGCCGCCCCCCATCACCCCTACACACGAGGTCTTCTCGACAGCCTGCCGCAGATGGATCAACGGGTCGAGCGCCTGCGCGCAATTGCCGGCGCGCCGCCGCCGATCAGCGCACGGCCATCCGGCTGCGCCTTTCATCCCCGCTGTTCCTATGCGATCGAGCGGTGTCTTGTGGAACGACCACCCCTACGCCCTGTGGGGCCGGTGGAGGCTGCCTGCCATCGGGCGGAGCATGTTGCCGCCGAAAGCCGTGCGAGGCAGGATGCCTGACGCCACCGTGGAGCCGCAGCCCCGTCCGCTCCTATCCGTCCGGAAGCTTGTGAAGGAGTTTCCGATATCCGGAGGATGGTTCCACGCGTCGTCCGGCGCCGTGCGCGCCTTGTCAGAGGTCAGCTTCGACATCGGGCATGGTGAAACCCTCGGCCTTGTAGGCGAGTCCGGCTGTGGAAAATCCACCCTCGCGCGCTGCATCGCCCGCTTGCTGCAACCGACCTCCGGTGAGATCGTTTTCGACGGGATCGACCTTGCTCCGCTTGGGCACAAGGACATGCGTGCGCTGCGCAAGCGGATCCAGTTCGTGTTCCAGGACCCGCACGCCTCGCTTCATCCGCGCATGAAAACCGGCGACATCATCGCCGAACCGTTGCGCATGGAAGGCGGCTCCAAGGAGAGCAAGCGCCAGCGCGTGGCAGAGCTCCTCGACCTGGTGAAGCTCGACCCGGGTCATGCCAATCGCTATCCGCATGAGTTTTCCGGCGGTCAAAGACAACGCATCGGCATCGCACGGGCGTTGGCGCTGCAACCGGAGCTGATCATCCTTGATGAGCCTGTGTCTGCCCTGGACGTTTCCATCCAAGCCGGCGTGCTCAATCTCCTGAAGGACCTTCAGGACCAGTTTCGCTTGTCGTATCTCTTTATCGCGCACGACCTTTCGGTTGTGCATCACCTCTGCGATCGCATCGCGGTGATGTATCTCGGCAAGATCGTGGAGATCGGCGAACGCGACCGCTTGTATGCGGCGCCGAGCCACCCCTACACGAACGCGCTGCTGTCAGCCGTTCCTCTGGCTGATCCCCAAAAGGAGCGCGCGCGCCAGCGCGTCGTGTTGCAAGGCGACGCGCCGAGCCCCAGCAATCCGCCTTCGGGCTGCCGTTTTCGTACCCGCTGCCCACGGGCGCAGCCGCTTTGCGCGGAAAAAGAGCCGCCGCTCGAGGGCAAGGCAGGCGGCACAAGGGCGGCTTGCCACTTCCCGCTGACCGGCTAGTGGCGACCGTTACCTGAGCCTCATGTTTCGCGCGCAAACGGGTTGCTCGCCATCTGTTCCAACGGAATGTAGAGCCGATCGATCGCCTTTTGCGTGAGCGGCTTGCGCGGCAGGAACTCAGGCAGGAAGCGGCGCAGGTAATCGATCGCGCCGGCTGTCGCTTCCTTGCGGAAATCTTCCGTTATGAAGCCGTGGCGGCCATATGACAGCGCCCAGATCCCGTCCATGCTGGCGCCGGCGATTTCCAGCCGATCCACGAAGTCGGGGATGTGCGGCATGTAGAAATAGGCCTCGAACAGGCGCTCTCGGCTGCGCGCGATCCGTGCATTGCCGGAAAGATCCGCATTGCGCACGGCGACGCTCACGCCGGCTCCAAGAAAAAGGCGCAGTGCTGCGGGACGGCTGTTCTGGAAGGCCGCGGCGCGCGCGTGCTTCATATGCAGCATGTCCTGCCAGCTTTGCGGTTCCGGATCCGCCAGCGGCTCGATGGAAAGCCGGTAGATCTCTTCGTTGAAGCGCAAGGCAAGGGCGACGAAGGCGGCGTTACGGTTGGGAAAGAAGTGATAAACCGACGCGAGCGGAATGCCGGCTGCTTCGGCGATCTGGGCGAGGCTGATGTCCTCGTCGCTGTTTTCCGCCAGAAGCTGTTCCGTGGCATCTAGCAGGGTGTTGTACCGCTCGAGGCCCCGCCGCCGCATCTGGCGCGAAGGAAGAAGATCTGTTCGGGGCGCCGTTGCTTCCGTCAAAACGCGCAGGGTTCCTTTTCTAAGCGTTAGATCCGCCGGCCATTGCCTCAACAGCGCGCAGCAGGATGTCGTCCGAGCCGAGTTTACCGGGTTTGAGGTAGAGCGATAGGGGCAGCGGCGTTTCGGCAATACAGAAGCCAGTGCCCAGGGCGGACTCCGGCAAGGCACGGACGCGGCTGATGCCAAGGGCTTCCACCACGGCACCGGAGGTTTCGCCGCCCGCAACAGCCAAGCGGCGGACGCCACGCTCCACGAGGCCCTTGGCGATCCTGGCAAGCAGCCTTTCCGCCTTTTTCGCGGCCGCCACGGAGCCCAAGGCAAGCTGCGCCTCGTCGACGCGGACCTGTTCTGTGGCCGTGGTGATCGCCAGAGGCTGGGCCCCGATATGGAGGTCGGCCCACCGCAGCGCGTTTGAGACCAATGCGTCTTCTGGGCGTTCATCGAGGATGTCGATGGTAAGAACCGGATGATGCTGGTGGAAAGCGGCTAGTTGCGCCAGGGCAACCGGCCCGACGCTTCCCACCAGTACGGCTGCCGGTCCGGTGGCCTCAACAGGAGCGGAGATCCCAGCGCCATCAGCCCCTTTTGCGCAAGCCTTGGCCAAAGCGATGATGTGCGCGTCGCTGCCGATTGTGGTGCGGTCGCGGCTGGCGATCTGCGCCCCAACCGCGGCATCCGTGTCGTCGGAACAATCCATCATGATGTAGTCGAAGCCTTCGGCAGCCAGTTCTGCCAGGTGTGCGTCAGCGGGACCCTGGCCGGCATGCAAGGCGCTGTGCGGCAACAACCCGACGCGTGCTCGCGTTTGGCGCGACAGAGTCCGCACGAGATCAGGATCACTCATGGGGGTAAGCGGATCGAACCGCTTGATCGATTCCGACACCAGCCTTGCTCTGTAAAACAGATAGCCCTGGTGCACGGTGGTTCCGAAACGCGGGAAACCGGCGCTCAACAGAAGCGGCCTTTGGCGATAGCGGCGGGCCAGAAGATCAGCAACAGGGCCGATATTGCCATCATCGGTGGAATCGAAGCTGGCGCAGACCTTATAGGCGATCCGGGTGCAGCCGGCAGCATCGAACCGCTCCGCGATCGCTTCCACGTCGGCAACCGCTTCCGTCGCCGGGGCCAACCGCGTGCGCGTCCCCACCACGAAGACTTCGCAGGGTTCGAGCGACGCCACTTCCGCGCTGTCAAACAACACAGGGCACCGAATGCCGGCCCCTTCGATGTAGCCGGCAATCATCAGCCCGCCTGTGAAATCATCCGCAATGATCCCGAGCATATGCCCACCCAAAGATGACAATCTTTTCGACCTTCCTGACATAAGCACGGGAAGTTTTACAGAGATATCCCACCGATCCGTTGAGGTTTCTCGAAGTTTCGACTAGCTTTGGAGAAATAGAGGGGGGTGGACCATGGATGAGCAGCAGGCGCGGGAGCGGATCGTGGAGGCCGTCCTTTTCCTTGAAGAAAAGGGGCTCAACCACGGCAGCGCCGGCAATGTCAGTCTCCGCCTCGGTGACCATCTGCTGATCACGCCCACAGGCGGCCGCGGCAGCTGGCTGAAGCCAAAGGATATCGTCCGTTTATCGCTGGACGGAACCGTGCAGGGCGATGGCATCCCGTCAAGCGAATGGCGGTTCCATACCGGGATCCTCGGTCGTCGCCCCGAAGCACAAGCGGTGGTGCACACTCATGCGGACTGCTGCGTGGCGCTCAGCTGTTTGCGCAAGCCGATCCCGGCCTTTCATTACATGGTGGCGAGTTTCGGCGGCAACGCCATCCCTGTTTCGCGCTATGAGCCGTTCGGGTCCAAGGCCCTCGCGGAGGCAGCTGTGGAAGCGATCGAAGGACACTATGCGTGTCTGCTCGCCAATCACGGCATGATCGTCACGGGTCGCAGCCTGCAGCATGCGCTTGATCTGACGGTGAAGCTGGAGACCCTCGCGCGGCAATACATCCTGGCCTGCCAGGCGGGTGACCCGGTGATGCTGAGCGACGAAGACATGGTTGAAGTGCACCGCCGCTATGGCAACTACGGCACCGCCGCCATGCCGGAGTGATCGATGCGGATCACCGGCAAAACCCGTATCATGTTCATCCTGGCGGATGCGGTTGATCATATTGTCGGCTCGCATGTGCTGAACGAGGCGTTCGCGGCCATGGAGCTCGACGTGGCGGTTTCGCCTTTGTCGGTTGCGCCGGAGGATCTGCCGCGCAGCCTCGAGATGATCCGCAGCCTGCGCAACGTCGCAGGCTTCGGTGTCACCATCCCGCATAAGATGTCAGTTGTTCCCCTGGTCAATCACCTGACGGACGCAGCCCGCGCGATTGGGGCCGTGAACTTCGTGCGCCGCGAGGCGGATGGGAGTTTGACCGGGCATAACATCGATGGTGAGGGATTTCTGGCTGGTCTCGCAGTTCATGGCGTCACACCCGTGGGTGCGCGGGTGCTGCAAGCTGGGGCAGGCGGGGTCGGGCGGGCCATCGCCTTTGCGTTGGCCGACGCCGGCGTGGCGTCGATCCATCTTCTCAACCGCGACGAGACGAAGGCTCGAGATCTGGTGGAGGCCGTCGCTCGCCAGGCGCCGCAGATCGAGATCGCCGCCGTCGCGGATCGCGATGCGCTGCAGAACACGCGCTTCGATCTCATCATCAACGCGACTTCCGTGGGCATGCATGCCGACGATCCGTTGCCGCTTCCGCCGACTTGGATCGGCTCTGGCTCGGTGGTGGCCGAGGTCATCATGAAGCCGGCAATCACATCGCTCCTCCACGAGGCGGAGCGGCGTGGCGCGAGGGTCGTGCCCGGGTTGGCCATGATGCAACCGCAGCCGCGCCTTGTCGCGCGCTTCCTCGGCCTGACCTGAAACAGCAACTAAAAAGGCCGGCTGAGCCGGCCTTTTTACGAGCGGAAAGCCGGGGATTACTGGGCGAGCCAGGCAGTCCAGCGCTCGCGCAGGGCCGCACGGTTGGCGCCAATCCACTCGAAGTCCGGGTCCACCAGGACCTCGTAGTTCGCGGGGTAGGTGGCATACAGCTTCTGTTCTTCTTCAGGCAGCTTCTGGAGGCCCGCCGAAGAGGACGTCGCGTAGCCGACCGTCTGGATGAAGGGCGGGTGCCCTTCTGAGTTGCCATAAAAGAAGTCGATGTATTTCAGCGCCCCTTCCGAGTTCGGCGCATCCTTCAGGATGGACATGTAGCCGGTATCGCGAATGGCGCCCTCCCAGGCCATCCCAAGCGGCGCGCCATCCTTGATGGTTGCCAGTGAACGGCCGGAATAGGACATCGCCATCACGACTTCCTTGTCGCGCATGATCTGCTGCACCTGGTTGCCCGTTTTCCACCAGACGGCGACATGCGGCCGGATCTCGTCGAGCTTCTTGTAAGCGCGGTCGAGATCCATCGGGAACAGGTCTTCGCGGGCGACGCCATCGGCGAGAAGCGCCACGGCCGGCACCCACCAGTCGCGGTCACCCGTATCCGGCAGGCCACGCGGTCCGGGGAACTCTTGCACGTTCCAGAAATCGGCCCAGTTCTTCGGCTCTTTCCCGCCAAAGGCTTCCTTGTTGTAGGTCAGAACCATGCCGCCGGTGGTCCGCGCCACGCCCTTGTCCGTGCAGGCACCTTCCAAGGCGAACTTCTGGACGTTTTCCAGCTCTGCGCAGGGGATGGTGAGAAGGATATCAGCCTTTTCGATGAGGTCGGGGCCGGTTGCCGTCACGATGTCGAACTCGACATTGCCGCTGCGCACCATGCCTTCCGCGCGTGCCCATTGATCGGGGACTTCGATGTCAAAGGGAATGACTTCCGTTCCGGTCGCCTCCTGGAAAGGCTTGTACATGTGTTCCTCAAGCGTGTTGCGCATGAGGCCACCGGTTGTGGCAATGACGATCTCGTCGGCCACGGCCTGCGAGGCGGTGGTGGCAAGCAACGCCGCTGCGAGCAAGCTTCCGAAGTGCTTCCTGTTTTTCATGTTCAGCCTCCTTTGCTGAGTTCCCTTATGGTTCAGGATCATTGCCCTTCCGCGCCCTTGTTGCGGTCGGCCATGTGCTTGAGCACGGCCGCCGCCAGAAGAACGAGAATGGACAAGAGCGTCAGCAGAACCGCAATGGCCGGGATGATGGGCGTGAGGTTCTGCTCGATATCGTCAAACATCATGCGCGGCAGCGTCTTGTCGCGAATGCCGGCAAGGAAAAAGGCGATCACCGGCTCGTCGAACGAGATGATAAAGGCAAACAAAGCGCCGGAAATCACGTTCGGCAGGATGATCGGCAGGGTCACGAGCCGGAACGCGTTGAAGCGGCTGGCGCCGCAGCTCATGGCGGCATCTTCCAAGGCCGGGTCGACGCTGGTCAACGCGGCTGCCACCGTGAACACGGTAAATGGCATGGCAATCACCGAGTGCGCCAGAACATAGCCGAGCGTGGTGCCGGACAGGCCTGCGTTCTGGAAGAACAGGTACAAGGCCACCGCGAGCGCGATATGCGGCACGACGATGGGCCCGATCAGAAAAGCCTGGAACAGCGTGCCCATGGCATTTGCGCCTCGCACGAGCGCGTAGGTGGCCATGGTTCCGACCACGGCGGTGGTGATCGCCGTCAGCACCGCGATTTTCACGCTGAACCAGGTCGAGGCCATCCAGCGCGAGTCGGTGAAGAAATCGCCAAACCAGCTTAGCGTCAGCCCCTGCGGGGGGAAGGTGAGGTAGGTGGTTTCGCTGAACGCCATCGGCAGGATCACGAGGATCGGCAGCAGAATGAAAACCAAGACGGCGTAGACGTAGGCATGCAGGAGAAGGGAGCGCGGGTTCATGCGCGTCCTCCCATCATGCGATCGAACTGGAAGACCTTGCTGAAGATTAGCGTGATCACCGTCACGATCAGCGTGAGAACACCCACCAAGGCTGCCGCGAATGGCCAATCAAGGTTTTCGCGCATCTGCTGGGAGATCAGCGTGGCGATCATCATTTCCTGGGGTGACCCCAGGAGCGACGGCGTGATGAAATAGCCGAGGGCGGTCAGGAACACGAGAATGAAGCCGCCGATGATGCCCGGCATGGCAAGAGGCAGGGTCACTTCCCAGAAGGTGCGCAGCGGACCGGCTCCGCAGATGGCGGCGGCGCGATTGTAGGCCGGCGGGATGTTGCGCAATGCGCCATAGATCGGCAGCACCATGAAGGGCATCAGCACGTGGGTCATGGCGACCACGACGGCTCCTTGCGTGTAAAGAAGGCGCAGGGGCTCCGAGGTGAGGCCGATTGCCTGCAGGAAGCCGTTCACCATGCCGTTGCGCTGAAGAAGGATGGCCCAAGCCGCCGTTCTCACCAGCACCGACGACCAGAACGGCAAAAGGATGCAGGCGGTGATCAGGACGGCTTTCGGGCCGCGGGAGTTTGCCATCAGCACGGCAACCGGCAGCGACAACACGAGCGACAAGATGCTGACCAGCAAAGCAATCCGGAACGTGCGCAGGAGGACGGTGGCGTAGATCGGATTGTCGAAAACGCGCTCGTAGTTTGCCAGTGTCGGCGTCGGCTCGAGGACGGAAATGGAAAGCAGGTTGCCGAGCGGATAAAGAAAGGCCACGAACACCAGCAGGAAAAAGGGTCCCATCAGCAGCAGAATGGCGCCCTTGGACATCTGGCGCCCATCCGCTTCGAAGAAGCCCGGCCCCTTCATGCGGCATCTCCGGATGGATAAAGCAGGACTGCTTCGGGAGGCATCCGTATGCCAATTGTGTCGCCCGAGCGCACGTTCGCTTGGCCGGCGCTTGGCATTCGCAGCCGCACTTCGCTGCCGTCATCCAGATGCGTGATCAGCAGGCTGCCAGCGCCTGCGTAAACAACATCGCGCACAGTGGCTTTCCAGGTGCCCGCTTCGCCTGGAGCGGCCACGGAAAGGCGTTCCGGACGCACGGCCAGAACGGCAGCACCCGGGCGGATCGGCTCGATCAGGGCTTCGGCTGGCAGGCGAATGTCCTGGTTGTTGGAGAAGGTGGCCTTCTCGCCGTCCCATGTCACCGGCAGGATGTTCATCTCGCCAATGAAGCCGGCGGCGAACAGGTTCGACGGGCGCTCGTAAAGCGAGCGGGCGGGCGAAACCTGCTGCAAGCGGCCGGCCTTCAGGATGGCGATGCGATCGGCCATCGTCAGCGCTTCGCCCTGATCATGCGTCACAAACACGACGGTGAAGCCGAGTTCGGCATGCAGCCGCTTGATCTCGATCTGCATTTCTTCGCGCAGGTTCTTGTCGAGCGCGGACAAGGGTTCGTCCATGAGGAGAACGCGCGGGTTGTAGACGATCGCCCTGGCCAGCGCGACGCGCTGCTGCTGGCCGCCCGACAGCTGTTTCGGCATGCGTTCCGCGTAGCCGGAAAGGCGTACCACCTCCAAAGCCTGCTCGGCCTGGCGCCTGCGTTCAGCCTTGCCGATCCCTCGCATCTTCAGGGGAAAGGCGACATTGTCGCCGACGCTTAGATGCGGAAACAGCGTGTAATGCTGAAACACCATGCCGATGTTGCGCTTGTTGGGCGGCAAGCCAGTGCAGTCCACGCCGTCGATCAGGATCTGACCTGCGGTGGGCCGCTCGAAGCCTGCCACGCTCATCAGAACCGTTGATTTCCCCGAGCCACTCGGTCCCAGCAGGGCAACAAACTCGCCGGCGTCGATGGTGAGCGACACATCATCCACCGCCACAACGCTGCCAAACCGCTTTCCCAGCCCCCGGATCTCGATCAGAGCACCCTTGCTGTGTGGGCTGGCGGCTTGAGGCATGTTTGGCTCCATGTCTTCAGTTCAAGCGAAAAGGATGAGCAGAGTTCACGCTACACGATATATCCTTAACCTCAAGGATTTTGATTACTGCCTGTGAGAGGCTGCACAACGTCTCCCCAGAACAGGTGTTTCGCCCGCACCTCGTCCCGAAGAATCCCGAAGTTCCTATCACTAACTCTGCGGTTGCTCTTGACACGTGCAGTGTCGCGGGATCCTTTTATGGCGAAAAGCGGAGCTGTCAGCGACCATGGCCAACGACCCATTCAAGTTCCCGGAAGTCGGTCCACACGCTATCCTGCCCCGCACAGTGCGCAAGGGTTATGCCGACGAGCATTTTCTGTCGGACTACCGGTTCCAGTTTCCTCGGGAAGATCGCGAACTGGCGGAGGTGTTTGTTTACACCGACCGGATGTCCTTTGATCCCGGCGAGACGGTGGAATTCCGGGGTTCCACAACGGCTGATACATGGTCGATCCAGATCTACCGCGACGGGTCCAAACCCGAGATGGTGCATGAAAGCTTCGATCTGCCGGGCAGCTTCACCAAGACATCCGAAACGGCGTATTCAGACGGATGCGACTGGCCCGTCCTGCATCGTTGGGAGATCCCGCCGACCTTGCGCTCCGGCTTTTATCGCGTTGTGTCCACCTGCCAGCGCGCCAATGGCGAGCGTTTCGTGCAGCATCACTTCGTTGTTGTGCGCCCGACCGCAGAAACACACCGCGGCCGCATCCTGTTCATGCTCGCTACCGGCACCTGGACGGCCTACAACGATTGGGGCGGTGCCAACCATTATTTCGGCACCTGGGGTCCTAACAAGAACGAGGGTTCGCCCATCCTGAGCCTCAAGCGTCCGTGGACGCGCGGCATGCTTTGGCTGCCGAAGGGCGCGGCGCGCATCATGACGGCACCGCTACCCGACATGAACGACGCGCCCCGCTTTCCGTCCAAGGAGTGGGGCTATTCCGGCGGCTGGGGGCAATACTACGCGGCGGCCGGCTGGGCGCAGTTCGACCGTCATTTTGCGGTTTGGGCCGAACGGGAAGGCTACGACTTCGACATCATCACGCAAACGGACCTGCATTATCGCCCCGAAATTCTCGATGATTACAGCTGCCTCGTAACTGTCGGGCATGACGAATACTGGTCCTACGACATGCGCAAAACGGTGGAAGGGTTTGTTGAGCGGGGCGGGGGCTTTTCGCGCTTCGGCGGCAACTTCCTTTGGCAGATCCGGCTGGAAGACAACGGCAGCGAGCAGCACTGCTGGAAGTTCAAGGCGCCCACAATGGACCCCGTGCGCGATGATCCGGAGCGCAAGCACCTTCTGACGGCATCCTGGGAAAGCGGCGGCGTCAACTGGCCGGGCGCTTCCACCGTCGGTGTGAACGGATGCCATGGGATGTATGCGAGCTGGGGCGGGTTTGCGCCGCGCGGCTCTCGCGGCTTCACCGTGTACCGGCCCGAACATTGGGCCTTCAAGGGTACGGATCTGCGCTACGCCGACATCTTCGGTGCGGAAGCCGGCATCTTCGGATATGAGGTCGATGGCCTCGACTACACCTTCCGGCAGGGGCTGCCTTACCCGGTCGAAGCACCGGGCGTTCCTGCCGACATCGACATCCTGGCGATGAGCCCCGCCGTGCTGTTCGAATACGAGCACGAGGGCGAGGGCGTGCGCTATTACGTGCGCGACAGCGACCTCAACGGCCTTGCCGAACTGGCCGCGGATGATTTCCCGACCGCGCGGCGCAAGTTCCAATATGGCTCGGGCATGGTGGTGGGCATGAAGCGGGGGCGTGGCGAAGTGCTCACTGCCGGCTCCTGCGAATGGATAATGGGCCTGACGCGCAGCGATCCCTTCACGGAGCAGATCACCCGCAACGCGCTTGACCGCTTTTCTGCCCCGCGTTGACCAATGGGCGCTCAGCGAGCGCTGAGAAGATCTGCCAACACGGCAATGCTTGAAACCAGCGCCTGGCGTTCGGATGCCGGCAGCTCGGAAAAGCGGCGCGCGAAATCGTTGCCGAAGACATGCGGCGCGCTCGACATCATCTGCTGCCCTTTGGCGGTGAGCTTCGTGTACACGATGCGGCGGTCGGCGCCGGATCGATAGCGCTCGACGATGGCGCGCTGTTCCAGATTGTCGAGGACGGTCACCACCGTTGCGGAGCTTAGATCCGCATGGTCCGCCAGCGACTTGGTTGTGACCTCGCCCAGCTCCGCCACCGCCATCAAGATCACAAGCTGCGGACCCGTGAGCCCGTTCGTGCGCGCCAATGCGCGCGACTGCAGGTCGCTGGCGCGCGCGATGCGGCGGATCGACTTCAGCAGGTTCCGGGTTTCAGCGGGCGACATACCCGCTTCGGCGGGTAAAGAGAAAATTTCTGTATCCATCAGGGTTCAAATCATTTGATGTCTTACTATGTAGTCACTCACCGACTTTCAGCAACCGACAGCAAGGAATTGAACCGCCCATGTGCGGCATATGTGGTGAGATACGATTCGACAGCGGCGCTCCGTCCGTTGCAGCCATTTCGAAGATGATGGAAACGCTGGCTCCGCGTGGGCCAGACGGTTCCGGCGTGGTTGTCCATGGCAATGCCGGTTTCGGACACCAGCGCCTGCGCATCATCGACCTTTCGGAAAAAGCGCAGCAGCCGATGGTGGATCCGCAGCTCGGACTGACCATCGCCTTCAACGGTTGCATCTACAATTACGAAGAGCTTCGCTCGGAGTTGGAAGGGAAGGGCTACACGTTTTTTTCCCACGGCGACACGGAGGTGATCCTCAAGGCCTGGCACTGCTGGGGCGAGCGCTGTGTGGAGCGATTCCACGGCATGTTCGCCTTTGTGATCCAGGAACGTGACAGCGGCCGCATCGCCATGGCGCGGGACCGCTTCGGCATCAAGCCACTTTACCTGGCGGAGAACGGCAAGACGCTTCGCTTTGCTTCCTCGCTGCCGGCCCTTGTGAAAGCCGGCGGGGTCGACACCAGCATCGATCGCGTGGCCCTGCACCACTACATGACGTTCCACGCGGTGGTGCCGCCGCCGCGCACGATCCTGAATGGCGTACGCAAGCTGCCGCCGGCCACGCTGCGGGTGATCCATCCGGACGGTGAAACCGTGGATCGCCGCTACTGGGATCCACCGTACCAGCGCGATCCTGCCGATCGCGGGGTGTCGAGCGAGGAATGGCGGGACCGTGTCCTCCAAGCGCTGCGGCTCGCCGTGAAGCGGCGCATGGTGGCCGACGTGCCAGTGGGTGTCCTGCTGTCCGGCGGCGTCGATTCCAGCATGATCGTCGCGCTTCTGGCCGAGGCCGGCCAAACCGGGCTGATGAGCTTTTCCGTCGGCTTCGAGGAAGCCAATGGCGAGAAGGGCGACGAGTTCGTTTATTCCGACCTGATCGCGCGCGAGTTCGGCACGGACCACCACAAGATCTTTGTTCAGTCGGACCGTCTGATGGACGCGCTGCCCGGCACCTTTGCCGCCATGTCCGAACCGATGGTGTCCTACGACAATGTCGGCTTCTACCTTCTGTCGCAGGAGGTGTCCAAGCACATCAAGGTGGTGCAGTCGGGCCAAGGCGCGGACGAAGTGTTCGGCGGCTATCACTGGTATCCCCCGCTTGCCCGGTCAACCGACGTCGTCGGCGACTATGCTTCGGTGTTTTTCGACCGCTCCCATGAAGTCCTGAAGCGGCAGCTGGGTGCGGACTGGATCAACGGTGAAGACCACAGCCGAGCGCTGGTGGAAGCGGAACTCACCCGCGGCGGGGCAGAAACGCCCGTGGACCGCGCGCTTCGGCTCGACACCAACGTCATGCTGGTGGATGACCCCGTGAAGCGGGTCGACAACATGACCATGGCCTGGGGACTGGAAGCGCGCGTGCCATTCCTCGACCACGAGCTGGTGGAACTCGCGGCCCGCATTCCGCCTGAGGAAAAGCTCAAGGACGACGGCAAGGGCGTTCTCAAGGCGGCGGCGCGGCAGATCGTGCCGCACGAGGTGATCGACCGCAAGAAGGGCTATTTCCCCGTTCCGCAGCTGAAATATGTCGACGGCGCTTATCTCGACATGGTGCGAAACGCCCTGACCTCGGATGCCGCGCGCCAGCGCGGCCTGTTCCGGCAGGAATACCTGGACGACCTTTTTGCGCGACCAACCGAACATATCACGCCGCTGCAGGGTTCGGAGCTTTGGCAGGTGGGGCTGCTTGAGATGTGGCTCCAAACCCATGCCATCGGTTGAGGAGGCTTGAGCGATGGCCAAGAGGAGCAGCGCCGGGCGCAGCGAACGGGCGCTCGACCATCGGCTGAAACGGCTGCGCGGTTATTCCATGAACCCCATGCCGGAGGGCTATCCGGAGCAGGGGCAGCCGTCGCGCGGCTCGGTGGTGCTGGATTGCGGCTGGGGGCGCCTGATCTTCGCGCAGACCTTTGGGTCCAACGAGGAAATCGTTGATGCGCTGCGGCAGGAACAGCCTGGGCAGCGCGACATCGCCTTTTATGTTCGCGACCCGCATGTGTTGTTGACGCTGGCGCCGCAGGAAACCTTTCTGGATCCCTCCCACACCTATCGCCTCGACCTTCCGACCTATCGCGTCGGGCGCCGCCGGCCGAACGGCTTCTTTGTTCGCCGCCTCAGCTCGGAAGCGGATGCAAAGGCGGTGAACGCCATCTATGCGTCCCGCGGCATGGTGCCGGTGTCGCCCGACTTCTTCTGGGCCAATCGCGACAGCCGTTCGCTCACCTACCTCGTTGCGGAGGAAGAAGGCACTGGCGACATCATCGGCACGGTGACCGGCGTGGATCATGGAAAGCTGTTCGGAGATCCCGAGCAGGGTTCCTCGCTGTGGTGTTTGGCGGTGGACACGCATTCGCGCCATCCGGGCATCGGCGAAATGCTTGTTCGCCGTTTGGCTGAACACATGCAGGCGCGCGGTGCGGCGCATCTCGACCTTTCGGTGCTGCATGACAACAGCGGCGCGATAGGGCTTTACGAGAAGCTCGGCTTCCGCCGCATCCATGCTTTCGCCGTGAAGCGCAAGAACCCGATCAACGAGAAGCTGTTTGCCGCGCCGTTAGCCGAGTACGACGCGCTCAACCCCTATGCCCGCATCATCGTGGACGAAGCGCGGCGGCGCGGCGTGCGCGCGGAAATCACCGACGCAGCTGCCGGGTTTTTCCGGTTGTCCTATGGTGGCCGCACCATTCATTGCCGCGAAAGCCTGTCGGAGCTGACCTCCGGCGTTGCAGTTTCAATCTGCGACGACAAGGCCGTGACGCGGCGGATCATTTCTGCGGCCGGTCTCAAGGTGCCGGAGCAGATCCTTGCCGACGATGAGGAGGCCGTGGCGCGATTCCTCCAAACGCAGGGATCCGTTGTGGTTAAACCAGCCCGCGGCGAACAGGGGCGGGGCGTGTCCGTTGGCTTGCGCACGATGGACGATGTGCAGCGCGCAGTGGCGGAAGCGCGGGAGATCAGCGAGCGCGTTCTCGTGGAAGACTGTTTCGAAGGGCAGGATTTGCGGCTGCTCGTGATCGACCACCATGTTGTTGCGGCCGCGATCCGTCGACCGCCTAGCGTGATCGGGGACGGTCAAAAGACCCTGCAAGCTCTGATCGAGCAGCAATCGGGCCGTCGCGCCGCTGCCACGGGCGGCGAAAGCAGGATCCCGATCGATGATGAAACGCGCCGCTGCCTTGCCGCAGCCGGCATGGACCTCGAAACCGTGCCTGCTGCTGGCCAGGAGGTGCTTGTTCGCAAGACCGCCAACCTGCACACGGGCGGATCGATCCATGACGTGACGGACAGCGTTCACCCACAGCTTGTGGAAGCCGCCTGCCGCGCATCGCGCGCCATCAATATTCCCGTGACGGGCATCGACTTCATGGTGAAATCTCCGTCTGAGCCGGATTACGTTTTCATCGAAGCCAACGAACGTCCGGGACTTGCCAACCACGAGCCGCAGCCAACGGCCGAGCGCTTCGTGGATCTTTTGTTCCCGCAATCAAGGGCGCGGCAGTTCCCCAAGACTGTTGCCAGGACCGAAACAGCTTGAAACAGCCAAGGATCAATCCCGATTACCTCGTGGCACAGTTGAAGGCGCTTTTAGCCATCGACAGTCCAATGGGCTACACCGACAAGGCCGTACGCTATGTCAGCCGCGAGCTGGAGCGACTTGGGCTGACGCCCGAGCTCACGCGGCGCGGGGCGATCCGCGCCATCAGCCAGGGCGGAAAACGGCAGGGCGCCCGCGCGATCGTTGCCCATGTCGACACGCTTGGCGCGCAGGTGAAGGCGATCCGGCCTAATGGACGGCTTGCGCTGGTTCCAATCGGGCATTGGTCAGCGCGCTTCGCCGAAGGCGCGCGCGTGACGATCTATGGCTACGAAACGATGCTGCGGGGGACGATCCTGCCGCTCAAGGCGTCGGGCCACACCTTCAACGACGAAGTGGACAAGCAGCCAACCGGCTGGGACTTCGTGGAATTGCGCATCGACGCAGCGACTTCGAGCAAAGAGGAGACCGAAGCGCTGGGCGTTGCAGTTGGCGACATTGTTGCCGTCGACCCGCAGCCGGATTTCAGCAAAACCGGCTTCATCAACTCGCGCCATCTCGACGACAAAGCCGGCGTGGCAATCATCCTTGCCACGATCGAAGCGTTTGAGCGCGCAGGCATGGTCGCCCCTGTGGACATCCACTGGCTGTTCACCATCGCTGAGGAAGTCGGCGTCGGCGCGTCTTCCGTGATCATGCCGGATGTGGCGTCGCTTGTTGCCGTGGACAACGGCACGACGGCACCGCTGCAGAACTCCGCCGAAACCGGAGTGACGATCTGCATGGCAGACCAGTCTGGCCCGTTCGACTACCATCTGACGCGCCAGTTGATCGAGCTGTGCCAGGCGAATGGCATCGATCACCAGCGGGACGTGTTTCGCTATTACCGGTCCGACTCGGCGTCCGCGCTGGAAGCGGGGCACGACATCCGCACGGCGCTGGTGACCTTCGGCGTAGATGCTTCGCATGGCTACGAGCGCATCCATCTCGATGCGCTGACCTCGGTTGGCGAGCTCTTGCTGAACTATGTCGCCAGTCCGATCCAGATTGCGCGCGACGTGGAAGAGTTTTCGGATCTCCGCTCCTTCCCGCAGCAGTGAACTTGATGCTGCGCCAGTCAGGCGTGGTCCAGGTGGAAGATGCCAAGCAGAATAAAGAGCCCGATAAACAAGGTTCGGGGACGATCAGGACCGCAGCGTCGCGGCCTTTGGCGACGAGGCGGCGCCTTCATGCCCTCCGCGACGATGCCGACCAGCAAAGCCCAGCGCGATGCTTCGACGCAGCGAACGCCACCGCCGCCGGCACGATGCCTGTGGAGTCCAGCGCGGCCAACACACGAAAGGCGACCACAGAGCAAAGGCGCCAGCAGGGCGACACGCACTGGCTTGGAAAGGAAGAATGTTCTTAGCCGCCTTCTGCCAAGCGGAGTCGGGTTGACAGCGAGCCCATGCGCCCGCAGGAGGGCATGACATCTTCTGATGTTATCACCGCATAATGGAGTTTGCCTATGTTGATCACTCGTCGCTCATTCCTGGCTGCTGCCTCTTCCGCTGCTTTGATTGCTGCGTCCGGCGGCTATTCCTTTGCTCAGTCGCGCGCCTTTTTCGGCATCGCGACCGGCGGCACGGGCGGCACCTATTATCCGCTCGGCGGCATGCTGGCCCAGCTGATCTCCAATACGGCGGAATTGCCGGACACCAAGCTTTCGGCAACGGCTGAAACGGGCAACGCATCGGTGGCAAACGCGCAGCTGCTCGGCCGCTCGGAAATCGAGTCCGCCTTTATCGCCGCGGACATCCTCGACGCTGCCTACAAGGGCATCAACCAGTTTTCGGACGGCAAGGTCGAAAACATCCGCGCCATCGGTGCGCTTTATCCAGAAACTGTGCAGCTCGTGGTTCGCGCCGACAGCGGCATCGAGAAGTTCGAAGACCTCAAGGGCAAGTCGATCTCTTCCGGTTCGCCGGGCTCGGGCCAGTGGCAGCTGCTCGGCGACCTTCTTGCCGCTCACGGCATGAAGCGCGAAGACGTGACGGAAGACTATTCGTCGTTCGCCCAGTCGGTGGAAAAGATCAAGGACGGCAACCTGCATGCGTCGCTGATCACGGCCGGCCTGCCGACCTCCTCCGTGACCGACCTCGCCAACGGCCATGCCATCCGCGTCGTGCCGCTGTCTGGTCCCAGCATCGCCAAGCTTCAGGAAGCACAGCCCTACTACGCCAACGCTGTGATCCCGGCCGGCAGCTATGAAGGCGTCGACCAGGATGTCGAAACGCTGGCGGTTCGCGCCATCTGGGCGACACACGCCGAAGTGCCGGACGAGATCATCTATGCCGTGACCAAGGCGCTCTACGAGAACACGGAAACGCTTGGCCAGGTGCATCCGATGGGCAAGCAGATCTCGGCTGACAAGGCTCTGGAAAGCGTGTCCGTCCCGGTCCATCCCGGCGCCCAGAAGTACTACGACGAAAAAGGCATTTCGAAGTGAGATGGCGCGGCAGCCTTCTGGCTGCCTTGGGGCTGGCGGCAAGTGCCGGCCCTCTTCTTCCCTTTCCGGCGCATGCGGCGGCACTGCTTTGCTTGACGCCTTCGCGTGAGCAGGGCGAGGTCGTCCGCGTGGCCACCGGACCCGACGGTGGGTTCTCCTTGTCCTTTATCCATTCCGTTTCCCAAACGCCCGTGACCGACATTTACCGGATCCACGGCAACGAGATCATCCAGACCGCGGAAGTGTTCCAGGCGCATGGCGCCGGACTTCCTTCGTTTCCCGATGATGTCGGCGTGACTGGCTGGCGCCGCGAAGGCGATCACTTCGTGGTGGAAATGCATCGTGTGTTGGGCCCGATCCACTTGCGCGTGCAGCCCGCCTACCGCAACACACTGCACACGCCCGACATCACTCTTCCTCTTGAGAAGCTTGGCGCCCCTGCGCTGATCCTCGCCCCCTGTTCTGCGGAGACCAACCCGTGATTGCCGACCGAACGCCTGCCGCGCCCGAAGATCGCGAATTGACCGCGGATGAACTGGAAGCCCTCGTTCGGGAATACGACTCCGAATCCAATTTCCGCAGGCTAGCCGGCGCCACCGCGCTTCTGGTCACCGTCGCTTCCGTGATCCTTTCGATCTTCCACGTTTATACGGCAGGCTACGGCCTCTTCAACGAAGTCAGCCATCGCACCATCCACCTCGCCTTTGTGATCGGGTTGATCTTCCTGGTGTTTCCGCGCAAGCGCGCGCAACCGACCCGTCGGCTTTGGGTCGACTCGCTGCTGTTCGCCGGCTTCTACCTTTACCTTCTTTACCAACTGGCGCTTTCGCTACCGGCGTCGGGCACCAAGACCGCGTTCGTGGCAGCTATGGTAGTTCTCGTGCTGTTGACGCTGCCGGTGAACCGCCCGGGCGCCGAGCCGGGCAGGGTAGCCCTTCGCGACTGGATCTTTGCCGCGCTGGGGGCGGGATTTTCAGCCTACCTGGTGTTCTTCTTTGAAGATGTCTTCATCATCAATGTCGGGAGCCCTTCGCCGCAGGTTTACATGATGGGCCTGATCGCCGTGATCATGACCATGGAAGCCACGCGCCGGACTATGGGCTCGACGCTCGCCTACATTGGCGCGGCCTGCCTGATCTATGCGCTGCTCGGACCCTACCTGCCGGGCATCCTCGCGCACCGCGGCTACAGCATCACCCGCATCATCAACCATCTTTATGTTGGAACCGAAGGCATCTACGGCGTCGCCGTCGGCGTGGTCGCGACCTACGTGTTCCACTTCGTCTTGTTCGGCATCCTCGCGCAGATGAGCGGCCTCGGGCAGCTCTTCATCGACCTGGCCACCATTGTTGCCGGGCGCGCCTCCGGCGGCTCCGCCAAGGTGTCGGTCGTGTCGTCCGGCTTCTTCGGCATGATCTCCGGTTCGCCGATCGCCAACACGGTGACCACTGGCGCGTTTACCATCCCCTTGATGAAGAAAAGCGGCTTTTCCAGCCGTTTCGCCGGCGCGGTGGAAGCCTCCTCCTCATGTGGAGGGCAGGTCACGCCGCCGGTGATGGGAGCGTCAGCCTTCGTGATGACGGAAATGCTTGGCGTGCCCTACAACGAGATCATCCTGATCGCCATCGTTCCGGCCGCCTTCCATTATCTCGCGATCCTCCTGATGGTGCATCTTGAAGCCAAGCGCCTTGGCCTCGAAGGGATGCCGAGCGACCGCATCCCGCAGTTTCGCGCCGTGCTTGCCCGTTCCTGGCACCTGTTCATTCCGCTCGGCGTCATGGTGGCGCTTCTCTTGATGCAATACACGCCCTTCCTGGCGGCGTTTTGGGGCATCATCCTGACCATCGTCTTTTCCTATGTGCCGCTGATCATGCGAGCGTTCGGCAACACCAGCATGGACACGTCCACCGTTTTGACGCCGCCGCGGCTCGTCCAAGGTTTCGAGGACGGTGCGAAGTTTGCACTGGCCATTGGTGCGGCCTGTGCTTGCGTCGGCTTCCTTCTGGGCATGACCACGCTGACCGGCCTCGGCTTCAAGTTCTCGGCTGCAGTGGTAGAACTGGCGCATGATACGGCAGGGGTGATTTCCAGCCTCGACTTCACCGGGCTCTTGTCGGAGCAGGGGGTCGCGCTGTTCTGCGCGCTGGTGTTTATCGCGATTGCCTGCATTCTGATGGGCGCGGGCATTCCCACGACGCCGACCTACATCATCCTGGCGTCAATTGCGGCTCCGGCCCTGCTCGAGTTCGACATCCCGCTGATCGCCACGCATTTCTTCGTGTTCTATTTCGGCGTTCTGGCGGATGTCACGCCGCCTGTTGCCCTGGCCGCCTATGCCGCCGCGGGACTGGCACGGTCGGATCCGATGAGCACGGGCATGACGGCCTTCCGCTTGTCCATGGGCAAGGCGCTGGTGCCGTTCATGTTCATCTACGCGCCGAGCCTTCTTTTCGTGAACTTCTCCTTGTCCGAGTTCATCGTGGCGATTCTATCGGGGTGCCTGGGTATTCTTGCCCTGTCCGCCGCCTATATCGGCTGGTTCCGCCGGCCGCTGGTCTGGTGGGAAAAGATCGCACTGACAATTGCCGGCCTGCTTCTGATTTCCACGAGCTGGGTTGCGATTGCAGCTGGGGTGGTGACTGTGGCGTTCGTTCTGTTGCGGAAGAAAGCAGAGGCAGCGGCCTTGCCGCTGGCCGTCTCACGTCCGGAAGGTTGAAGATCGGCCAGCTTGGCGACTTCACCTGATGGTGGAGCGCCGGGTTGTAAGTGCTTGAAGCCGTCGACAGGCGCTGCTTGCCTCTCGTTCCGCCTCGCAAACCTGTTTGCCTGCTGGCTGCCTTGTCTTCTGACCCATGCTCCAGGGGGGTCATCGCCGGATAAGTGGAGAAAAGGGCGCCTTCTCCATTGATTGTAGCCGGCGTTTTCTTTATGCGGGCAATCGACGGAGAGGTGGCCGAGTGGTCGAAGGCGCGCCCCTGCTAAGGGCGTAGAGGTGAAAGCTTCTCGAGGGTTCGAATCCCTTCCTCTCCGCCACCAGCCGGTTTCAAGCATCATCGATGATCGGCCGCTCCAGCGTGCGCTCCGCGGGATGAACCTTTTCCGGGTACAGCGGATTAGCGGAACCCGAACTCTGCGATCCCTGCCGCTTCAGTCACGGCAAGAGTGAACGATCCGGTCCTTTTTGTTACGGCAATCTTCACCCGTCGGGTGCCAGATGCTAGGGAGAACCGGGCAGCGCAACCTTTGCAGCAGTCCGCATCGGCAACCTTGTTATCGGGGCAACGTGCAGCAGGCCTTGCTTCCAAGAGCGGTCGGAACCGAACCGCCAACCTTGTCCATCGTGGTGCCGTGCTTCAACGAGGACGATGCGCTCGGTCATTTCTGGACCACGATCGTGCCGTTTCTCGAAACGCTCCTCGTGCGCTGGGAAATTGTGTTCGTGAACGATGGAAGCTCCGACCGCACCCTGGCAAAGCTCCTGGAAATGCATCGCGCCGACCGCCGCGCCAAGGTGGTGGATCTCACCCGCAACTTCGGCAAGGAAGCGGCCATGACGGCCGGGCTCGACCATGCACGCGGCGACATGGTCGCGGTGATGGATGTCGACCTGCAGGATCCGCCGGAGCTTCTGGGCGAGATGGTTGATCTGTGGCGGCAGGGCTATGATGTCGTGGTGGCGCGGCGCGTGTCGCGCTTCGACGACACGGCCATCAAAAGGGTTTCGGCCGGACAGTTCTACCGCGTGTTCAACAGCATCAGCCCATCCAAGATCCCGGCGGACGTGGGCGACTTCCGCTTGATGGACAAACGCGTCGTGGCTGCGCTGCAGCAGCTGCCGGAGCGCGTCCGCTTTATGAAAGGGCTGTTTGCCTGGGTCGGCTTCCCGACCGCTACCGTGGACTACGAGCGACCGGTGCGGCAGGCCGGCACTACCAAGTTCAATTACTGGCGGTTGTGGAACTTCGCGCTCGACGGGATCACCTCGTTTTCCACGCTTCCGCTGCGAATCTGGAGCTATTTCGGCGTTTTCGTTGCGACCGTTTCCTTTATCTACGGCCTGATCATCATCGGGCAGACCCTGATCTTTGGCATTGAAGTGCCAGGCTACGCGTCGCAGCTGACCGTGATGCTGTTTCTGGGCGGCATGCAGTTGATGGGGCTCGGCATCATGGGCGAATATCTCGGGCGCATCTATTCCGAAACCAAGCACCGGCCCATCTACCTGACGGCAGCGCTGTACGGCTTCGCGCCAGAAAAGGATGCGCAGTCGTGAGCAACGCCTTGGCTTCGTCAAGCCTGCCGCGGCAGATGCTGGCCTTCGCTGCCGTGGGCCTTGCGGCAACGCTCACCCATTACTGCGTTGCGCTTCTGGCGGCGCAGTCTCTTCCCGTCACCTGGGCCAATCCGGTCGGCTTCATCGTCGCCTTTTTCGTATCGTATGGCGGACATGTGCATTTCACCTTCCAGGTCAAAGGCGAACACCGGCGGCACCGACAGCGCTTGCCGCGCTTTGCCGTGACAGCCGCAACAGGTTTTCTGATCGGGCAGGCTATTCTTCTTGTTCTCACCCGATTGACTGATGGGTCGGACTGGCTGGTGCTTGGGCTGGCGGTGGGCAGCGTTCCCGCCATCACCTTCCTTCTTTCCAGGCTTTGGGTGTTTCGCGACCTTCGCGTCTAATTCCTGGATCCTTGGGCCGTTTCGCTGGTTGGGTGACCAGTTGAAGATGGGAGCCATCCTCATGGGAACCAAAGTTACAGGCTGCCGCACCGTGATAATCGCGGGGCTGGCCTTGATCTCAACAGCGGCTGCAGCAGCACAGCGCCCTGATGTCACGCGGATGAGTTGTCAGCAGGCCCAGCGCCTCGTCGCGGAAGCCGGTGCGGTGGTCGCGACCACGGGCCCGAGGACCTACCAGCGCTTCGTCAGCGACAAGCGCTTCTGCGACGCCGGCGAAGACGAGTTGCACCCGGCCTATACCGACACCGCCGACAAACGATGTCTCGTAGGCTACACCTGCGAAAGCTGGAACCTTTATTTTCCTGACCGCGATTGATCGGAGAGCGGTATCGCAGGGGCGGTTGATTGGGTAAGGAGCCTTCTGTTGCATCAACGCAGGAGTTCTTCATGACCATTCGCCGCATCGAAGCCGGGCCTCGCATGAGCCAGGCGGTGATCTACAACAACACCGTTTACCTGGCGGGCCAGGTCGGCGCGCCGGGCGAAAGCGTAACGGCCCAGACTCAGGCGATCCTGCGCTCGATCGAGGCGCTTCTGAAGGACGCCGGCAGCGACAAGTCGAAGCTCCTTTCAGCCCAGATCTGGCTGGCCGACATGGCCGATTTCGCCGAGATGAACGCCGTTTGGGACGCATGGATCGGCGGCAAGGACGCACCGGCGCGCGCCACGGGCGAAGCCAAGCTTGCCACACCCGATTACAAGGTCGAGATCATCATCGTCGCTGCCGTTTAAGGCATTGCGAAGCGCGGCACAGGCCGCGCTTCCTGCCTGCCGGTGACCTTCTTTGCCCCGAGCAACGGCAGTCACCAGCCACTCAAGATTTCAGCTCTGTCACGAAAAGTGCGAGCAGAAGCAGTGCGATGAACAAGGTGCTTCATTGCCTGCTTTGGCCTTCTATGCGAAGCGAGCCTTTCAGCGCCACGAGGATCGGCAAGACGAATCGCGGGAGACAAGGCGATGCTTGCGCCCAATCTGCAGAATGATGATCGCTCCGAAACGGACCTGATCGACGAAGCAATTCGCTCGCGGCGCTCCGTGCGCGCTTTCCTGCCCAGACCCGTTGAACCGCACTTGATCCGGGAGATCCTGGAACTAGGCGCCCGCGCGCCGTCAGGAACCAACATGCAGCCGTGGAAGGCCTATGTGGTTCAAGGCAAGACAAAGGCTGCCATTGCCGACGCGATCGAGAATTCCGGCGTTCGGGCAGAAAAGATCAAGTGGGAAGAATATCGCTATTATCCAGACAAATTCTTCGAGCCCTACCTGACGCGGCGCAGAACCGTTGGCTTCGCGCTTTACAATGCGCTGGGCATCGAACGGCGGGAAGTGGAAAAGATGCGGGCACAGCATGACCGCAACTTCGTGTTTTTCGACGCTCCCGTTGGCATTCTCTTCACGATCGACCGTCGCCTGAACCAGGGTTCCTGGCTCGACCACGGCATGATGCTGCAGACCGTGATGATCGCCGCGCGGGCACGGGGCCTTCACACCTGCCCGCAGGCTGCTTTCGCTCCGTATCACGCCGCGATCCGACCGATTCTCGGAATTCCGGACGAGGAGATCCTCGTTTGCGGAATGGCCTTGGGCTATGAGGACGAAACGCGGCCGGAAAACAACTTCCGGACGGAGCGGGCGCCTTTGGAGGAATGGGTCACCTTCGTGGAGTGACCGGCGCGGCCGCTTCCCGCCACCTGGTACTCGATCAGATAAAATGCCGCTGAACGCGGTTACGGGCTGTTAAGCCTGCGAGCAACAACGCGCGGCCGGAGGTCGACTTTCGGCGCTGTCTTAACGCTCCGCCACCACTTTGCTGCTTAATGCTGATGCCTATCAAGCAAGCGAAGTCGCAGGGCAGGCTCAGGATGGATGTACGTTCCGATGTTTCCGCCATTCCGCTGGCAGTCGATCTAGACGGAACGCTGATCGCGACCGATCTACTTTGGGAGGGCTTGTTCCTTCTTTTGCGGAAGAACCCCCTTTACTTGTTCCTGGTGCCGTTCTGGGTTTTTGCCGGACCCGCCCGCTTGAAGCATGAGATTGCCAAGCGCGTCGAAATCGACCCCGCGTCTCTGCCCTACCGTCCGGAAGTGCTTGAGCGGATCGCACGCGAACAGGCAGCGGGTCGGCGCGTCGTTCTTGCGACAGGAACCCCCAAGAAGTTTGCCACTGCCATCGCAGAGCATCTCGGCCTTTTCGATGCCGTTCTGGCCACCGAGGGGCTGCACAACCTGACGTCCAAGAACAAGGTGGCAGCCCTGACCGCGACCTATGGGGACGGGGGCTTCGATTATATTGGCAACAGCCGCCACGACGTTGCGCTTTTTGACGCCGCGCGGCAGGCAATCGTGATTGCACCGGATCGCCACGCGTCGCGCTGGCAGCTTGCCCATGGTTGCGAGCTGATTGACACACCCAAACCAACCGCGAAGACCGTCCTGAAAATGCTGCGGGTGCATCAGTGGCTAAAGAACGGGCTGATCTTCGTGCCGCTGCTTCTGGCGCATGAATACCAGAACCCGCGCGCTGTGCTTGCCTGCGTGATCGCCTTCGTGTCGTTCAGCGCGGCTGCGTCGGCCATCTACATCATCAACGACTTTTTCGATCTCGCGCTCGACCGTCAGCATAGGACGAAACGGCATCGGCCGTTTGCAAGCGGCCTTCTGTCCATGCCGTTCGGCTTTGCCTGTTCCGGGCTCCTTCTGGTGATCAGCGTTGTCACGGCGGCCTTTCTGCCGCCCCTGTTCTGGCTGGTGATCGGCACGTATCTGGTGACCACCACGGCCTATACGTTTTCCATCAAGCGCATGCTGCTGATCGACGTCCTGACGCTGGCGGGCCTTTACACGATCAGGGTTTTGGCCGGACAGGCGGCCACGGACATCGAGCCGTCCTTCTGGCTCCTGGCGTTTTCCATCTTCTTCTTCTTGTCCCTGGCGCTGGTGAAGCGCTACGTCGAATTGCGGTCGACCGTTTCCGACGCCAAGCAGCGGATTGCCGGGCGCGGCTATCGCCCCGAGGACCAGGACGTAATTGCGCAGGCAGGAATGGGCGCTGCCTTTGCCGCCGTGGTGGTGATGGCGCTTTATATCGACAGCAGCGCGGTCAGCGAGCAGTACAACCATCCCTACGTCATGTGGCCGCTGGCGCCCATCGTGCTTTACATGATCATGCGCATCTGGATCCTGGCCCGTCGCGATGAGATGCATGACGATCCTGTGGTGTTCATCATCACCGACTGGCGCTCCCAGCTGATGGCGGCCCTTGGCCTGATCCTGATCCTGATCGCGGTTGTTTTGCCATGAGCGAGCGCTTGCGCAGCTTCGGGCTGCCTTCCGACCAACCGCGCAGCACCATCCTGCCACCACAGGCAGTGGCCCGCCTCAAGGGAGGGCAGGTCGCCAACGGAAGCCTGCTGGCCTTCGGCAATGGCCGTTCTTATGGAGACAGTTGCCTGAATGATCGTGGCACGCTGGTCGATATGCAGGCGGCAAACCGGATCCTCCGGTTTGACCCCGAAATTGGCCTGTTCCAAGCGGAAGCCGGCGTTCTCCTGAGCGACGTCATTGCGCATTGTGCCGGATCCGGGTGGTTCCCGCCTGTGGTGCCGGGTACACAGTTCGTCACTTTGGGCGGCGCGATCGCAAACGACATCCACGGCAAGAACCACCACGGCAGCGGCACATTCGGCTGCCACGTCGAGAGCTTCACGTTGTTGCGCTCGGACGGAGTGATCCGCGAATGCAGCGCGACAGCCAATGGCGAGCTCTTCAAGGCGACAATAGGCGGCATGGGGCTGACCGGCCTGATCCTTTCGGCCACGATCCGGCTGATGCGGGTGCGCTCGCTCGGTGTTGAGCAAACCGCCACGCGTTTTTCCGGTCTCGACCACTATTTCGATCTGGCTGCCGAAGCGGACCGCAATAACACTTATGCGGTGGCATGGATCGATCAGCTTGCGCGCGGCAAGCAGGCGGGACGTGGCGTGCTTCTTGCCGGAAACCATGCGAACGACGGTGATTTCGCAACCAGCGAACACGGCCGAACGCTCGGCGTGCCGGTGCAACCGCCATTCAGCGTCCTCAACCGGCCCTTCATCTCCGCCTTCAACGCGGCCTATGGCTGGATGCAGGCGCGCAAGACCCACTCCCGCGTGAGCTATCAGAGCTATTTCTTTCCGCTCGACGGCGTGCGCAACTGGAACCGCCTGTATGGTCCCCGCGGATTGCTCCAGCACCAGAGCGTGGTGCCGGAAGAGGCCGCGCGGGAGGCCGTCCCCGCTTTGCTCCAGGCAGGACGGGATGCCGCGCATGCGTCGTTCCTGACCGTGTTGAAGCGCTTCGGTCCGCGCAAGTCACCGGGCGTGCTGTCGTTTCCGCGCCCCGGCTACACGCTGACCCTGGACTTTCCAAACGCCGGAGCATCCACGCTCGCGCTGTTTGATCGGTTGGACGCCATCACGGTCGGCGCAGGTGGCGCGGTGAACCCTTACAAGGACGCGCGCATGAGCGCTGCGACGTTTGAGCGATCCTTTCCCCACTGGCGCCAACTGGAAGCAGAGCGTGATCCCGCCTTTCTGTCTGACTTCTGGCGGCGCACGGCGCTTGCGCTGGAGCCGGGGCAGTGGGCCGCGGCTGCCTGACGCTCAGAATCAGGTTGGCAGAATAACTAACCGAATTGGTTCAATTATCACGAGCCGCTTCACTGAAGGTTTCGGCGGTTGGTGTAGGACAGAAACTCCCTTCGGAGTGGGTGCATGAAATATATCGGGTTCATTCTCTTTACGGTTCTGACCAACGCGGCGGCACAGCTTATGCTGAAGCACGGCATGATGACGCTCGGACCGCTGTCGTTTGCAGGCGTGAACCCGATCTTCAAGATCCTGCAGATCGTGTTCAGTCCCTGGGTGTTTCTCGGCCTTTGCACCTTCGTGATCTCCATGGCCTCGCATCTCTTCGTGTTGTCGAAGGTGGAGCTTTCCTTTGCGTATCCGTTTCTCAGCTTGGCCTATGTCGCCGTGGCCATCTTCGCCTACTTCGTGTTTCGCGAGGACCTGAACGCCTGGCGCATCGCCGGCATTGCCGCGATCTGCGTCGGTACCATCCTGATCGCTCAAGGCGGCAGCGGCCATGAAGTTGTCGCCGAGCCCATCCCATCTTCCGATATCAAGACAAGCGAGCTAGCCCGATGAGACACATCATCTTCGGCGGCGACGGATTCGTCGGCCGCCACCTTGCACCGAAACTCGTGGCGGAAGGCGAGGAGGTGATCGTCGCCGACATTGCCCGGAGTCCGCTGGGGCATTACGGCGCCGTTCGTCACATCCACTGCGACGTCACCGACAAGGCCTCCGTTGCCGCGGTCGGCGTCACGGCCGACGACATGGTCTACAACCTGTCGGCCAAGATGCTGTCGCCGATCCAGGTGCGCGCCAAGCGCCACGACTTCTTTTTTCCAGTGAATTACCACGGGGCGGAAAACATCATCGAGGCTATGGATCGGGCCGGTGCGCCGAAGCTCGTGCATTTCACCACCGACATGATCTACGGCCATACGGTGACGACGCCGATGACCGAAGATCATCCCGTCGCACCGCTCGGTGAATACGGCCTGTCCAAGTGGAAGACGGAGGAACTGGCCGCCGAATGGCGCAAGCGCGGCATGCGGATCTCCTTGTTCCGTCCGCGCCTGATTATTGGCCCAGGACGTCTCGGAATCCTGGAAAAGCTGTTCAAGCTGATCGACGCCAACCTGCCGGTGCCGATGATCGGCTCGGGCAAGAACCCCTACCAGTTTATTTCCGTCTTTGACTGCGCCGAAGCCGCGCGATTGGCCTGGAAGGCCGGCGTTCCGAACGAGGCCTACAATCTCGGCTCGCTCAACCCGCCGCCGGTTCGCAGGCTGCTCGGAGACCTGATCAAGCATGCCGGCTCGAAGTCCATCCTGGTGCCGACGCCGGGCTGGGCCGTGAAGCGGACGCTCGACTTCCTTGATGCCCTGAACAAGCCGCTGATGGATCCTGAACAATACCTCATCGCGGATGAGGAATGCGTGCTCGACGTGTCCAAAGGCAAGCGCGACCTCGGCTGGGTGCCGCAGTATCGGGACGAGGACATGCTGATCGCCGCTTACCGCGAATACCGCGCCAAGAAGGACGGCCAAGCCGTCTCCCATGCCGAACATGTGCCGGCGGAATAGGAAAGTTCCATGAACGTCATGACTCGTCCTGAACCAATCACGCCCGCAACACCGACGCGCGCCTTCATTGACGCGCCGACACTGGCCCCGCAGGCGCTGCCAAAGCCGAACATGATCACGGTGGAAGAAGCCAAGGCGATGGATGTCGCCCGCATGACCGACCTGTTCAAGGCGCATATGAACCCGGGCCAGCTGCACTTCATGAAGCTGCTCGGCTTCCACAAGATCAAGGTCGAGCGTGCCGAAGGCATGCATTACATCGACCAGAACGGCCGAAAGATCCTCGACTTCTTTGGCGGCTTCGGGTCGCTGGCTTTCGGTCACAACCATCCGCGCCTTCTTGAAGCCCGCAAGCGCTTCCAGGAAGAAAAGCGCCACGAGATCGCTATCGCCTTCATGTCGCAGTATCAGGCGGCGTTCACGCACAACCTGGCGGCGTGCTCGCCGGGCGATCTCGACATGGTGTTCTTGGGCTCGTCCGGTTCGGAAGCGATGGAGGCGGCCGTCAAGGTTGCCGAGCGCGCTGCCGGACCGCGCAAGCCGAAGGTTGTGTATGCCGAAAATTCCTTCCACGGCAAAACTAAGGGCGTTCTTTCCATCACCGATGGCTCGCTTTACCGGGGCGAGTTCCGGTTGGTGGAAAACACGGTGCGGGTGCCGTTCGGCGACATTGATGCTATCGAGCACGCCTTCCGCTCGGATCCGGCAATCGGCACCATCGTGCTGGAGACCGTCCAGGGCGGCGGCGGCATCATCACGGCCCCTACCGAGTTCTGGCGGAAGCTGCGCGCGCTTTGCGACAAATACGGCGTGCTATGGGTCGCGGACGAAGTGCAGTGCGGTTATGGCCGCACCGGCCGCTTCTATGCCTTCGAGCATCATGGCGTGGTGCCGGATGTCACCGCACTGGCGAAGTCGCTCGGCGGCGGCAAGACAGCCATGGGCGCGATGATCGCCCGCCGCGAGGTCTTCACCAAGGCTTACGGCACACCAAAAACGGCGATGATCCATGCGCCGGCGACGTTTGGCGGCATGGGAGAAGCCTGCGTCACCTCGATCGAGGCACTGAACGTGCTTTACGACGAAGGCCTGATCGACAACGCGGCTTCAACGGGCGCGTATCTCCTGGAGCGGCTGCAAACGCTGCAAGCCAAATACCCCAAGATCATCAAGGAAGTTCGCGGGCAGGGCCTTATGGTTGGCCTTGAATTCCAGGACTTCAGCCAAACGCTGCCGATGGTGCTGCGGCCCATGGTTGCCATGCTGGACGACAAGCTGAAGGGCTCCCTGTCGGGGTTTGTCGGAGCGCTGCTCCTGCGCGATTACGACGTGCTGGTTGCTTTCACTGAATACAACCGCAACGTCATTCGTCTTGAACCGCCACTGATCTGCACCGCAGAGCATGTCGACACCTTCATCGCCACGCTAGACGACCTGCTTGGCCGCGGCATCGTGGCGATCGTCAAAGACTTCGTGAAAAGCCAGATGGGCTGACGTACCAGGGAACTCAGCCCTGATTTGTTGCACGACGCGTGGCTTGCCGCTGCGCGTCGTGCTGTCAATTCTGGCAGGTGGCGTTGCATCCGTCGCGGCGCGTTTTTGCGGTGTCGCAAACAGGCTGCAAATCGCCCCTGCGGCTCTATAGTCTGCGCCGCAAATCAGTGGTGGGGTACAGGCAATGGCAGCGTTTCCGGCGAAGGCGAAGGTCGTCATCATCGGGTTGGGCGGTATCGTGGGTGCGTCTATCGCGCACCACTTGATCGAGCGCGGCTGGGACGACATCGTCGGCATCGACATGTCCGGCATTCCCACCGATGTTGGCTCCACCGCCCATGCTTCCGACTTCTGTTACGCGACGAGCCACGATTTCCTGTCGTGCTGGACAACGCTTTATTCCGTCGATTTCTACGAAAAGATGGGCCACTACGCCCGCGTCGGCGGCATCGAGGTGGCGCGTGTCGGCGACGACGCGCGCATGGACGAGATCAGGCGCAAAGTGGCCTCCGGCAAGGCGTTCGGCACCCGGGCGCGGCTGATGGAGCCTGCCGAGATTAAGGAAAAGTTCCCACTCATCGAGGAAAGCCTTGTTCAGGGCGGCTTGTGGGACCCGGATGCAGGGCTCGTTATTCCGCGCAGCCAGACGGTTGCCGGCAAGCTTGTCGACCAAGGCGTGGCGGCGGGAAAGCTGCACGCCTTCGCCAACACCGAATGCACCGACCTCGTGATCGAGAACGGCCGCATCAAGGGCGTGGTGACGAGCCGCGGCACGATTATGGCTGATCATGTCGTGGTCTGCACCGGCATCTGGGGTCGCTTGACCGCCGCGCTGGCGGGCGAAGACCTGCCGATCATGCCGATCGACCATCCGCTCACCTTCTTCGGGCCGTACAACGAGTTTGCCGGCACCGGGAAGGAGATCGGCTGGCCGCTGATGCGCGATCAGGGCAATTCCGCTTACATGCGCGACACGGGCGATCCGAAAACCGCTGAAGGCGGGCAGATCGAATGGGGCTACTACGAGGAGCACAATCCGCGCCTCGTTCATCCGCGCGACATCCTGTCGAAGAAGGAGTCGCGGCTTTCGCCTTCGCAGCGCGACCTTGACATGGAACAGATCATGGCGCCGCTCGAACGCGCCATGGAGCTTACGCCGATCCTGGCAGAACTCGGCTACAACGAAAGCCATTCCTTCAACGGCCTCCTTCAGGTGTCGACCGATGGCGGCGCGTCCATGGGCGAAAGCCAGAAGGTGCGCGGGCTCTGGTATGCCGTTGGCATCTGGGTCAAGGACGGCCCGGGCATGGGCAAGCTCATCGCTGACTGGATGACGGACGGCCGCACGGAAATCGACCATCACCAGATCGACTACGCCCGCTTCTACCCGCACCAGACGCAGGAACAGTATATCTGGGATCGCTGCACCGAAACGGCGATGAAGGTCTACAATCCGGCCGTTCATCCCCGTGAGCCGTTCTCCAAAGGGCGCGGTGTTCGGCGCTCGCCGTTTTACGAGCGGGAAGTGGAACTCGGCGGCTACTTTATGGAACTCGGCGGCTGGGAGCGCGCCCACGGCTATGCCGCCAACGAGCCTCTCCTGGAAAAGTACGGCAACCGCGTTCCCGTTCGCGAGAACGAATGGGACAACCGCCACTTTCACCGTGTGTCCAATGCCGAACATCTCGCCATGAGCGAGGATGTCGGCATCGTGAACCTGTCGCATTTTTCGATGTATGACATCGAAGGGCCGGATCACGTGGCGCTGCTGGAATATCTGTGTGCAGCCAAGATCGGTGGCGACAACAACATCGGCAAGGGCATCTACACGCACTTCCTCGATGAGGAAGGCATGGTGCGCGCCGACTTCACGGTGATCCGCATGGCGGATCGCTGCCGACTGGTGGACGGTGCCGATGCCGGTCCGCGCGACTTCAACTACATGAAGCGTGTCGCCCAGGATAAGGGCTTCGACGTCACCATCACCGACGTCACGGAGAAGTTCGTCACGATCGGCATCTGGGGGCCTAACGCCCGCACGACCTTGCAGAAGGTCGTTGAGGATCCGGCCGGTCTGGAGCCGGAGAACTTTGCCTTTGCCGCCATCAAGCCGATCAAGATCGGCGGCGTGGACGTCACCGCCTTCCGCATCTCCTATGTCGGGGAGCAGGGCTGGGAACTGCACATGCGCTACGACGACGGCTTGGCCGTTTGGGACGCGCTGCGCTCCACCGGCGTGATGCCGTTCGGTGTCGAGACCTATGCCAACACGCGCCGCATGGAAAAAAGCCTGCGCCTGCAGAACGCGGATCTCCTGACCGAATACAACCTGTTGGAAGCCGATCTTGCCCGTCCGAAGGTCAAGGAAGCGGACTTCGTGGGCAAGGCAAAGCATCTCGAATATCGCTCCCGCGATCATCAGCCGGCCATGCTTTGCACGCTGGTGATGACGGAGAACACCGACGCCAAGGGCGTTGCACGTTATCCCGTCGGCATCATGCCAGTAATGGATCCGGACACTGGCGAGGTTTTGGTGGACGAGCTCGGACGGCGCTCCTTCACCACTTCAGTGGCCTACGGCCCAACACTGGGCAAGAACATTGCGCTTGCTTACCTGCCGCATGCCTATGCGCAGGAAGGCCGCAAACTGAGTGTCGAGTATTTCGGTGAAACCTATCCGGTCGAAGTGGCGGCGGTTGGCTACAAGGCGCTGTACGACCCGGAGAACCTGAAACCGCGCAGCTGAAGCCCCGCGCCGCTCGCGGGAACGTGAGCGGCACTGCCATCTTCTCGGCTTTCGCATCGACGCAAGCGGCGTATCATTGCCGTCATGCGGTGTTGGCCGGTTGCGCGATCGGGAGTGACAAAGCTTTTCGCAGCCTTCGCTGCCGGGATCTTTTCGTGTTTCCCGGTTGCTGCGGCAGAACCCGTGGATGTCGAACTGGTTCTGGCCGTGGATGTCTCGTTGTCCATGTCGCCGATGGAACTCGACATCCAGCGTCGCGGCTATGTGGAAGCGCTGACTCACGACGCTGTGCTGCAGGCGATCCGCGATGGCGTGCACGGCCGCATTGCCGTCACCTATTTCGAGTGGGCGGGCGACACCACGCAACGCGTGATCGTTCCGTGGACGGTGATTGCTTCGAAAGAGGATGCAAGGGCCTTCGTCGCGCGGCTTACAGCGCGCCCGCCTTACAGCGCGCGCCGCACCTCCATCTCCGGAGCGCTAGCCTTCGCTGCAGATCTTTTTGCGGAAAGCGATTTCAAAGGCTTGAAGCGCGTGATCGACATCTCGGGGGATGGGCCGAACAACCAGGGCGTTCCTGTTGTCTCGGTCCGGGATGCGCTAACCGCGGATGGGATCACAATCAACGGCTTACCCTTGATGACCTCCAGCGGCTTCAGCGGCGGTTTCGACATTGCCAACCTCGACCTCTATTATCGGGAGTGCGTGATCGGCGGGCCGGGTGCCTTTATGGTCCCGGTGAATGATTGGACGCAGTTTCCCGAGGCAATTCGGCGCAAGCTGGTTCTGGAACTCGCGGGACGCAGGCCGGAAGGAGGCGACTTGCCCCTGGTGCTGGCCGCAGGCGAACAGCCTTATGATTGCCTGATCGGCGAAAAGCAGTGGAACAGCCGGCGCTGGAACTGGACCACGCCGTGACGCCTTTGCCGGCGGTTCAAGCCGCCAGCAACTGCTTGCGATCGGCGCGCTCCTGTTGCGGAGAACGGGCGTAAAGCTCGCGATAGCATTTCGAGAAATGCGACGCCGACACGAACCCGCAGGCCACGGCGACTTCCACCACGGGGAGCGACGATTGGATCAAGAGGTGGCGCGCTCGGTCGAGCCGGATCTCGAGGTAATAGCGGGCAGGGGAGCGGCCCATTTCCTGGCGGAACAGACGCTCGATCTGGCGGCGCGACAGGTCGACGTCGTCGGCGATCTCGATCAGCGACAGAGGCTCCGACAGGTTCGCTTCCATGAGTTCGATGATGGAAAGAACCTTGGCATTCTGGACGCCAAGGCGTGCCCGGAGCGGCAAGCGCTGGCGATCCGTCGGGCTGCGTACGCGATCCGTCAGCACCTGCTCGCAGATGCGGTTGACCAGCGTCTCATCGAAATCGTCGCCGATGAGCTTCAGCATCATGTCCAGCGCGGCTGTTCCGCCCGCGCAAGTATAGATGTTGCCGTCGACCTCGAAGAGATCGGCGAAAACATTGGCCTTCGGAAACGCTTCGGAGAAGCCCGGCAGGTTTTCCCAGTGAATTGCGCAACGCTTGTTGGCAAGGAGCCCAGCGGAGGCAAGAACATGAGCGCCGGTGCAAAGCCCACCGATCGCCACGCCGCGATTGTATTCTTCCCGCAGCCAGGCGAAGGCAGACCTGTTCTGGTAGGTCTCGATGTTGATGCCGCTGCAAACGATCACCATCGATGGACGATCCGGGCCTGCCATCTTCTTGCGCTCGTCTTCGAGCGACGTATCGACGGCGATTTCAACGTAGTTCGAGCCGCGCACGGGCTTGCCGTCAGCGCTGGCAAGACGCCACTTATAGGCCTCGTAGCCGAGCATCCGGTTCGCCGACCGCAACGGCTCAACGGCCGTCGCAAAGGCGATCATCGTAAAATCGGGCACCAGAAAGAAGACAATCGAACGCTTGATCGCCTGTTTTGCCGACACGTAGGTAGTCTCCCGCAGATGCCGCTAAGTTCCCCCGCAAGTCTCAACGCTTGCTGTGGAGGCCATTAGGGGGCCGTTGTTCCCTCACGTCAACCGCAAAATCATGGCGGAACCATGAGCACCACTGATGTGGTCGGCAGATGGACGTCGTGCTTGAAAAGACAAGCGCAACCGCCGCTGCCGAGCGGAATTTACGGTCTTGTTGGAGTGCCTCGTTGCTTAAACGAGGAAGCCAAGCCTCGCGCCGACCATGGCGGCCGTTTGGCCCGGCATGGTGCGGTTGAAGCGTTCGCGCTCCATCACGGTGACCATGTTGCGATGACGACGATTGGCGAAGATGCGGCTGATGAGCTTCATGACACTTGTTCCATGCGTGATTACACGGTGTGCCGTTGCTGACTTTGGTTCGGGCAGGCCGGCAGGCCGTCGATGCCCTCGATATAGGCATCCGCTGCCTGTTTTGCAGCGGCGAAAGCGAAGTGCGACGCAGCAAATGCGACATGGATCTTGTCGCGTTCTGGCAACCTCCTTGAAGCCGCTCCTTGAGCCTCCGATCCGCGCCGACAAAGCACGTCAAGCTTGTTGTGCCCCACGAGAGAGGCACTGCCACTAAGAGAAACCCCGCCGGAGAGGGCGGAGTTTACTTCGACGCGGTGTTCAATCTCAATACTCTTGGTTGTGCCGGATCTTGATCCGTTCGTTGCGATCCGGCCATCCGATGTCCTTGCGGATTTCCAAAGGCATCGCGCCGATCAGCCGTTCGGTGCGGGCTTGACGGCGATAGCGCTGGTAGGCGCGAAAAGCTTCTTCAAAGAAGCGCATTGTCGTTTTCCTTCTTCAATTGAAACCACCATCGGCTTCATGAGATTGACTGTAGAGCGCGGTTGGTGTTCAATCTAACGAATTCACATGATGTTTCAGTTCAGGAAATCTGATCGATGAATGCCCCCTTGAACCATCCTCTGCCTTTGCTTGAACTCGATATCCTGCGGACCTTCGTTGCAATCTCTGAGACAGGCAGCTTCACGCTTGCGGCCAATGCGGTGTTCCGGACACCTTCGGCCGTGTCGATGCAGATCAAGAAGCTGGAAGACATCCTGGGGCGGCAGGTTTTTAATCGCGACGCCCGCTCGGTCTCGCTCACTGCCGATGGCGAGATGCTGCTTGGCTATGCGCGACGCTTGTTGGCATTGAATCGTGAAGCGATCGCCAAGTTCGTGATGCCTGACATCAGCGGCGTTGTGAGGCTCGGTTCACCCGACGACTACGGCGAACGTGTGCTGCCGCAGGTCTTGAAGCGCTTTGCCCAGTCGCATCCCTCCGTTGCGGTGGATGTGACGATCGACATGTCTTCGAACCTGAAGCGGCGCATGGCGGAGCGGCAACTGGACATCACCTTGTTCACCGTGTGCCGTGACGCACCCGCGGGCGCAGAGATCCTGCTGACCGAGCCGATCATCTGGGGCGGTGCGCGAGGTGGCACCGCGCATCTTCGCGATCCGCTTCCTGTTTCCTTGTGGGAAGAAGGGTGTGTGTGGCGCGCCGATGCCCTGGACGCGCTGGGGAAGGCCGGCCGCAACTACCGCGTTGCGTATATGAGCGCGCATACGGCGGGCCAGCGGGCGGCGATCCTATCTGATCTGGCCGTCGCTCCGTTGCCCAAATCGTTCATCGGTGACGAGATCGTTGCGCTCGGCACCAGGGACGGACTGCCGGAGCTGTCCCATTACAACCTTGCGATGATGCTCGTTCCCGACGCGTCTGCGCCCGTGCGTGCCGCAGCCGACCACATCCGTGCGACATTCGAGATGTTTCGTGAAACGGGGAAGTTCTGATCTCAGGCCGAAAGGTGCTCGACCGGAAAGTGCTGGGTCGGAGCTACAAACTCGTCCTGAGCCGCCACGGTCAGGATTTCGTAAGAGCCGGCTTCCACGGTTTTCTTGAGCAGGCCGTAGGTGGCTGCGGCCGCATGGGCGAGAGCTGCTTCCGCAGACCTCTCCTTGAGGAACTTCGCGAAAAAGAGTGCCGCGACCGCATCTCCGGCGCCGTTGGGGCTGATCGGCAGCCGGGGCGTGCGCACCCGCATCGGTGCATCACCGGCCGATACAACGATATCCACCGCGTCGTTAGGGGTATCATCGAGCTGCACGCTGGTGACCATCACGATCTTGGGCCCCATCTTGTGGAGCGCGGAAACCGCACGAGCGAGATCGCGTGAGTTCCGAACGGGGAGCTGCGTGAGAAGCTCAAGCTCGAACTGGTTGGGGGTGACAATGTCTGCCGCCGGAACTGCGCGCTCGCGCATGAATTCAGGGATTCCCGCCCTGACGAAGATGCCCGGCTCCACGTCGCCAATCACCGGATCGCAGCAATAAAGGGTTCCGGGGTTGGCGAGCCGGGTGCGCGCCACGGCATGAAGCACGGCTTCACCGATGCCGGCATCGCCCATGTAGCCTGACAACACACCATCGCAGCGAGAAAGCGCGCCACGCTCCTCGATGCCGTCCACCAGTTCGCGCACGCTGTCGCCGGTGTAAACCTGGCCGCGCCACGCGCCATAGCCGGTGTGGTTGGAAAACTGCACCGTGTTGACGGCCCAGACCTCAATGCCCATCCGCTGCATTGGAAAAACCGCCGAAGCATTGCCCGCGTGGCCGTAAGATACCCAGGATTGAATCGACAAGATGTTCATGGCAGCGCTTTCAAGGCTTGGACGCACCCGGGTGTGCTAACCACGGCGCTTGTTTGATGCAAGGGAACGGCATTGCGCCAGCCGTCGCGCTGCGTCGCGACGGAAGGCAATCGGGAGCAGCGGGACGGCTGCCTAGCCTTCTCTGCCGCGCCGGCCCTCGCGGCCACGACGGCGCCCGCCACCCTCACCAGCGCCTGCCTCGGCAAGCACCTTGCGTGGCGGAAGCTGGACCTGCTCGGCAAGCTTTGGAAAGCTATCAACCTTGTTCGGCAGCGCCATGGCGTAAACGAAGTGCTCCTGGAACTTCGGCTCAAGCGCCGTTTCGATCTTCTCGATCTGCTTCACAGTAGATTCAATCTCGCGGCGGTGATCTCGATTCAAAAGCGCCATCAGAGCCCCGGTGCCAGCCGCATTCCCAACCGCCTTCACCTCTGCCAGATCGCAATCCGGGATCAGGCCAAGAACCATTGCGTATTTCGGATCGATGAACGACCCGAACGCGCCGGCAAAGCGGATCGTGTCGACATGGTCCACCCCCTGCTTTTCCATCAGGAGTTTCACGCCCGCGTAAAGCGCGGATTTCGCCAGCTGGATTGCCCGGATGTCGTTCTGGGTAACGGTTATGCGGGGGCTGCCGTCATGCAGCAGGTAGGAGAAGGTGCGGCCATTCGACAGAATGCGGGCGCTGCGCTCCACAAGGGCGCCATCCACCACGCCATCTTCGGAGATGATGCCGGACAGGAACATTTCTGCCACCACTTCGATGATGGCAGAACCGCAGATGCCGGTGACCCCGGTGGCCGCCACCGATTCGGCGAACCCCTCTTCGTCTGACCACTTGTCGGATCCAATCACCCTGATCTTTGGCTCCAGCGTTGCTGGGTCGATCCGCACGCGTTCGATGGCGCCGGGCGCGGCACGCTGCCCGGATGAGATCTCCGCGCCTTCAAAGGCTGGACCTGTTGGCGACGACGCAGCAACCACCCGCTGGCGATTGCCGAGCACGATCTCCGCGTTGGTGCCGACGTCCACCAGCAGCATCATCTTGTCCTGGCGATATGGACCTTCGGACAAGGTCGCCCCTGCCGCGTCCGCGCCCACATGGCCCGCGATGCAAGGCAGGATGTAAACGCGCGCGCCCACATTCACATCGAGGTTGATTTCGCTGGCCCAGGTATGAACTTCGCCCGAAACCGCCAGCGCAAAGGGCGCCTGGCCCAGCTCGGTCGGGTCGATGCCCAGGAACAGGTGGTGCATGATCGGGTTTGCCACGAACACCGTATCGAGGATGTCGTGCCGGTCGACGCCACTTTCGGCACAGACCTGGGCCGTCAGCTCGTTCACTGCCTGGCGAACTGCCTTGGTCATCGCCTCACGGCCGTCCGGGTTCATCATCACATAGGAAACACGGCTCATCAGATCTTCGCCGAAGCGGATCTGGGGGTTCGACGTTCCCGACGAGGCAACCACGCGACCCGAAAGCAGCGAAACGAGATGCATGGCAATGGTGGTCGAGCCGATGTCGCAGGCTATGCCATAGGCCTCGTTCTTGAGACCAGGCCACAGCGCGATAAGTGTCGGGCGCGAGGTTTCGAGGTCGCGGTGGATGGCGGCGGTCACGCCCCATTCGCCCTTGCGCAGGATCTTCTGGACGTCCGGCAGGAGGTGCTGCGACACCAGAAGATCTTTCCAGCCCCAATCGGCTTCCAGCACCACTTTCAGGCGATCGAGATCGCCCAGCGGCTTGTGCATGTCGGGCTGATCAACTTCCACGTAGCAGAGCTGAACCGCAGGGTTGCGCTCGATGATGCGGTTCACGGCGGCCTTGCGGATGACCTGCGCGTTGATCACCGTTTCCTGTGGGATGTCGATCACCAGATCGCCCTGGACCGTGGCCGAGCAGGACAAGCGGCGGCCATCCGCCAGCAAGCCGCGCACCCGCTCGTAGCGCTCTTCCTTCGGCCCCTTGGGCGAAATATGGCTGTTGGACGAGGTGATCTTGTGCTTGGCGAAATGGCCTTCCTGCACGACCACCTGACACCGGCCGCAGGTGGCGCGCCCACCGCAAACGCTCTCCACATACACGCCGAGCTGGCGTGCCGCTTCGATCACCGGAGTGCCGAGGGGAAAGTTCCCGCGCTTGCCTGAGGGCATAAACAGGACGAGGGGATCGGAAGCGGTCATGGCAGCGTCACTTCAAAGCAAGAAAGCCCTCTACAGGCTGTGCCTGGAGAGGGCCGAAGAATGTGGAACGTAAGAGCGTTATCCTCGGCTCATCCGTGCCTCGCGTCCGCCGCGGCGGCGGCCGCCACCTGCGGCTTCACCCGGTGCATTCACGGCAACAGGCGCCGGTGCCGCATGTTCGCCGGGCTTGTAGTCCTTGTAGGTCTTGATCCAGGTGGTGCAGTTCTCGTCCGTTCCCGCGAGGACGTTTGCGCCACGCACCGCTTCCATTTCCTGCGGACGGCAGGGGTTCATGATGGCGGAGGTCATGCCTGCGCCGATCACCATCGGGATGAATGCGGCATTGATGCCATGGCGGTGCGGCAGGCCGAAGGAAATGTTGGACAAGCCGCAGGTCGTGTTGACTTTCAGCTCCTCGCGCAGCCGGCGCAGCAAGGCAAAAACCTGGCGGCCGGCATCACCGAGGGCGCCGATCGGCATGACCAGCGGATCCACAACGACGTCGTGAGCCGGGATGCCATGGTCGGCGCAGCGCTCCACGATCTTCTTGGCGACAGCGAAGCGCACATCGGGATCCATGGAGATGCCGGTTTCGTCGTTGGAAATGGCGACCACCGGCACATTGTACTTCTTCACGAGCGGAAGAATGGCTTCGAGCTTTTCTTCCTCGCCGGTTACCGAGTTGACCAGCGGACGGCCCTTGGCGACCTTGAGTGCGGCCTCGATTGCCGCCGTCACGGAACTGTCGATCGAGATCGGCAGGTCCACCAGACCCTGGACGATCTCAAGGGTCTGCACGAGCAAGGCCGGCTCGGTGGCATTCGGGTCAACGGCTGTGACGCCGGCATTGACGTCGAGTATGGTTGCACCAGCCGCTGCCTGCTCGAGCGCATCCTTGATCACCGTTTCGAAGTTGCCGGCGACCATCTCGGCTGCAAGCTTCTTGCGCCCCGTCGGGTTGATGCGCTCGCCAATCACGCAGAAGGGCTGGTCGAAGCCGATAACGATTTCGCGGGTAGCCGAGGCCACGATCGTGCGGGTCATGAGGAGAAGCCTTGCTTTCGAGACGGAGCGATGACGATGATCTTAGGCAGAAGCATATGCAGATGTCTTTATATCCAGTGAGCCACGCTCCGCAAGCCATTCGGCTGACTTCTTCAAGCCGCCGAAGGGAAAGACATGGATATGGCTGATCGGGGACTGCGGGCGCGCCGCGCGCCTTTCGAGCGGACTCACGATCTCTTCGGGGGAATGGCCGACCGCCAGCGCGGTGAGCGACATCGCATTCTTCTTCAGGAACTGGATGGAATTACCAACGCCGCACATGGCTGCGTATTTGATGAGGGTCGGGATCTTGGCAGGGCCTGCGACGCCGATGTGCACGGGCAGGTCGATGCCGTTGTTCTTGAGCCCCTCCGCCCAATCTGCAAAGCGATCCGCATCAAAGCCGAACTGGGTCACGATGCGAACATCGATGCCTGAGCGGCGCGCAAAAGCCTGCTTTTCCCGCAGCGCTTCAATTGCAGTGTGCTCCGAAAAGTCTGGGCTGCCTTCAGGATGGCCCGCCACGCCCATTGCGGTGATGCCGTGCCTTTCGAAAACGCCCGTGTTCAAGACGTCCATCGTCGATGTGAACTCGCCCGCCGGAGCATCAAGCCCGCCGCCGATCACCAGCACGTCAGTGACACCGGCTTCCGATGTGGCACGCTTCACCCGGTCTTCCAACGCGGCTCGTGTCGTCAACCGGCGAGACGCGAAGTGCGGCACCGGCTTGTAGCCGAGATCATGAACACGGCGCGCGGCAGCGGTCAGTACATCCGCTGGATCGGTGCCGATGTCGGTGATGTACACGCGGGTGCCAGCCGGAAGCAGTCCCGGGAGGTCAGCAGACTCGATTGCTTGCTTGGGAGCGACTTCGATGGAAGCGGGCAGGCGGCTCATTGTGTGTTCTCCATGGCGTCAACGCGGCCGCCGGCCTTCACCAGCGTGACCAAGCGTTCGCGGGTCCAATCTGCTTCAAGGTGGGCTGCAGCCTTGTCGGCTTCCGCTTCTAGATCATCGGAAACCGGTTCCGGCGTTCCGCGACGCCATTCCGCGAGGTAGGCGTCCGTTTCGCCGGCGCCGGTGCGCATGGCGCACATGTCGATGGCTTCCGTGAAGCGCAGGGAAAGCTCGCGCTTGGCGGTTTGCCGCCCCTTTTTCACAATCACCTGGGCGGGAATGTCCCGCCAGTAAACCACCACCAGATCGGCCATGCCGCGTCCTCCGAACTGGGTCGGACGTTGCAGGAAGCGGGGGGCGGCTGCTTGTTATGCGACGACGCGCCCGCATTCAAAAACGACGCGCGTCAAGCGGCTTACCAAATGTAGCCGGCGAGGGCCTGCAGCGCGACCGTCACCGTTCCGGCCAGGGCGACGAGAAGCACAACCGCAAACACGCCGATCACCAGCGACAGACCCAACAGAACGCCATCGCGTTCCGACAAGGCCAGAGCCGACAAAGCAATCGTCAGGGCCGGAAACCAGTTGCCGAGCGGAATGGGGAGGGTGACCAGCGTTCCCATGATCAGCGCGAGCAGACCGATCAAACGCTCGTCGTAGCGATCAGGCATCGGCCAATAGCGTGGCTTGATCCAGCGCTCTACCCAAACCAGCCGAGGGATAAAGCGCTCCGCCAATTGCCGGAACTGCTCCGCACCCACGGAGCGCGACAGGATGCTGCGGGGGAGCCAAACAATTTTTGTGCCCCAAACCATCTGGGCAGACACGATCACCAGGGGCAAACCCAGCACCAACGTTGTCCCGGGAGGCAGGGGGAGGAGGTTTACGGCAGCGAAAAACAGGAGCAGGGCCGCAAAGCTGCGATCGCCCAGGGCGTCGCGAATGCGTTCCACAGATACGTCCTGCTCGGCTTCTTCCGCCAGGCGTCGAAACACCTGCGACAGCCGCATCGGCTCGTTCTCATCCGGAGCGGAAGCGGTTCCAAGAACGCCTGGCTTTAAAGCGCGGTCTTCAATCATGGATAATTGCCCTCGCGCCGTGTTAGCCGCCGCCGGTTAAGCTAAGATGACGGTTGTAACGCAGCCCGGCAGCGGTTGTTCGCATCCCTCGATGTCGAATATGCGAATTCCGGTTGTTTGATGGTCAGATACCCGCGGCGCGTTGCAAAGCCGGAACGAGATCGCCATAACCGGTGAAGCGATACTCGTAGTCGAGCTTCAGATAATCGGCCGCCCACCGGGCTTTCGCCTGGAGTTCGGCATCTTCGGTTTGCGCGAGGTAGACCACCTTCGTGTAGTTTCCGAAGATCATGTCACGCAACTCGGGATGTTGTTCGAGTTTCAGCGGCTCGATGACGAAGGCTTCGAACTGGCGCGTGATCAGATCGGTCAGGTAAAAGGCAGTGAATTCTTCGTCGATGCGCGCCATGAAGGTGTCGTTGCCGGTGAAGAAGGCATAGCAGTGCGGACCCGCTATGCGCTCGACACCTTCTTCCGCGCAGATCTTGTCGAGCTCGCCTTGTGTTCCGCATTCCGCATAACCGATGAAGATCCGGCGATAGCCCTTTTCTCGGGCCTTGCGGATCTCTTCACGTATCGCCGGCGCAATCTTGTTTGGCTGTACGTGCCAGATCGCAGGAAGGCAGGTGAGGTCCACGTGATCCAAGGCGTTGGTTTGACGAACCGCGAGCACCTCCCGCGCAATCGCACCGCAGGCGATCACCAACAGCCGGTCAGCAGTTGGCGCGGCGCTCCCATCGACCGTGGTCGAGACCGCTTCTTCTTTCTCTGCAGTTCGACGCTTCCGCATGGGAACTATCGTAGCACCTTTCCGTTGTGGGAGCGAAAACAACTCGAGGGACAAACAATGACCTACTCGCGTATTGCCACCGTCGCCGTTTTGGGCGCTGCCCTTCTTTCCGCCGCTTGCGCCAACACGATCCGCGGCGTTGGTGCCGACACGGCAAATACCGTCAACGCTACGCAGTCTGCCGGTGCCAACGTTGCGAAGGCTGCCCAGTAGGAACACACGAAAGCGCGAACTGGACGCCGCGATCCGCCGCCGCCAGTTCAACTAAAACAAAGGCCGCGATGGATGTCGCGGCCTTTGTTTCGTTTCCTGGCGGTCCCGTTCACGCAGACGCGTGGACGTTGTGACGGCGTTTCATGTAGTCCTTCGCTGTTTCAACAGCGACCGCGGCATCACGACAATAAGCGTCTGCGCCAACCGCCTTGCCGAACTCCTCGTTGAGCGGGGCACCGCCCACCAGAACCACGTAGTCGTCGCGGATGCCCTTTTCCTTCATCGTGTCGATCACGACTTTCATGTAGGGCATCGTGGTGGTGAGCAGCGCCGACATGCCGATGATGTCAGGCTGATGCTCCTCGATCGCGTTCAGGTAATTCTCAACCGGATTGTTGATGCCGAGATCGATCACGTCGAAGCCGGCGCCTTCCATCATCATGCCGACGAGGTTCTTGCCGATGTCGTGGATGTCGCCCTTCACCGTGCCGATCACCATCTTGCCCTGCTTCGGCGCGTTGGTGGCGGCGAGAAGCGGCCGCAGGATGAACATGCCGGCCTTCATGGCATTCGCTGAAAGCAGCACTTCCGGAACAAAGAGAATGCCGTCGCGAAAGTCTTCGCCAACGATGCGCATGCCTTCCACGAGCGCCTCGGTCAGGACTCTGTAAGGCTCCCAGCCCCGCTCAAGCAGGATGTTCGTGCCTTCCTCGATTTCCTCCTTGAGGCCATCGTAAAGGTCGTCATGCATCTGCTGGACGAGTTCATCGTCGGACAGTTCTGAAAGGATGATTTCATCGTCGGACATGCGGGGCTCCCAAATTGCGGCTGCTCCATCAGCAACGCGCAACGCTGCTAGCTTATTCCTCAAAGTGCCGCGACGGCATAGCCATTTTGCGACGTCAGGCGAGAAGAAAAGCGACTGAAGGCTGCATCACTACCTTGTCGATTTTGCGACACCTGCTGGCGCTGGGAAACCGTTTCCGAGAAGGTGCTTGACTACTCTCCGGTTCAAGGCGTCAAGCAAGGACGCAGACAGGAAAGACAAAGACGATGAGCGATTCAGTTGCGATCGAGCAGGAAGCACCCGGCGGTGGGCGTCGTGGGCGGGGCGCCAGCGGCGGCGCTGCCGCGCGGCGGGCGGCACGCACGGGCGGCGGACCGGGCACGCAACTCACCTACATCAAGCGCCAGATCAATGTGTTCGAGGTCCTCAACGAAGAAGGCCTGGCGTTGATCGAAAAGAATGCTGAAACGGTGCTGGAAGAAATCGGCATCGACTTTCGCGACGATGCTGAAGCGCTTGCGATGTGGAAGGATGCCGGCGCCGACGTCAAAGGCGAAAGAGTGCACTTCCCGCGCGGGCTCTGCCGCTCGCTTCTGAAGACCGCACCTTCGCAGTTCACGCAGCATGCCCGCAATCCGGAGCGCTCCGTGCAGATCGGCGGCAAGGCCACCGTTTTTGCACCGGTTTACGGACCGCCTTTTGTCCGCGACCTGGAAGGCAATCGCCGCTACGCGACCATCGAGGACTTCCGCAATTTCGTGAAGCTCGCCTACATGGCGCCGTCCATCCACCATTCCGGTGGCACGGTTTGCGAGCCGGTGGACGTTCCGGTGAACAAGCGTCACCTGGACATGATCCACGCGCATATGACGCTTTCGGACAAGCCGTTCATGGGATCGGTTACGGCGCCTGAGCGTGCCGAGGACACGGTCGCCATGGCGAAGATCCTGTTCGGCGACGAGTTCGTTGAGAACAACACGGTGATCATCAACCTGATCAACGCCAACTCGCCGATGGTGTTCGACGAGACCATGCTGGGCGCGCTCAAGGTTTATGCACGCAACAACCAGGCCTGCATCGTCACCCCCTTCATCCTGGCCGGTGCGATGAGCCCGGTCACGGTAGCGGGCACGCTGACGCAAGTGCTGGCCGAGGTGCTCGCCGGTGCTTCCTTCACGCAGCTTGTGCGCCCCGGTGCGCCGGTGCTGTTCGGCACATTCGCCTCATCGATCTCCATGCAATCGGGTGCGCCGACCTTCGGAACGCCGGAACCGTCGCTCGTGTCCTATGGCGCAGCACAGCTTGCCCGCCGTCTGGGCCTGCCGTTCCGCACCGGCGGATCGCTTTGCGCTTCCAAGGTGCCGGACGCGCAGGCAGCCTATGAAAGCGCCAATACCTTGAACTCGACGCTGCTCGCCGGCACCAACTTCGTGCTCCATTCGGCTGGCTGGCTCGAGGGTGGCCTCGCATCCTGTTATGAAAAGTTCATGATGGATGTGGACCAGCTCGGCATGGCGCAGAAGCTGGCCGAAGGCGTTGACCTCAGTGAAAACGGTCAGGCGATGGATGCCATCCGTCAGGTTGGCCCCGGCAGTCACTTCCTTGGCTGCGACCACACGCAGGCGAATTTCCAGACGGCGTTCTACCGGTCTAGCATTGCCGACAACAATTCCTACGAGCAGTGGCTGGCCGAAGGCGAAAAGACCGCTCCGCAACGGGCAAACGAGCTCGCGCGCCGCTGGCTGGAAAGCTACGAGGCTCCAGCTCTGGATGCCGGCATTGCAGACGGCTTGAAGGACTTCATCGCCAAGAAGAAGGAGTCGATGCCCGACGCCTTCACTTGAAAGGAGCCCGAGTCAGGCCGGGCTAAAGTGGCCAACATGATCCACCACGACGTTTGGAGAAGTGCCTTCTCCGAACCGAAATGATCTTGCGCGCGATGATCTCTGCTAAAGTTGCAGGGTTCAGGTGACTTCCACGCGCCGCCAGCGTGCTTCAGCGAATGAATAAAGCGCGAAGGCAAGAAGGCCGAGTGCCGTCAAGATCAGGAGAATGCGGCCGGCCGGCAGGTCGCGGATAAAGCTCAGCGCGTCATCGGTGCCCGGCTGCCCGCCAGCCAGGGTGCCGCCGTAGAACAGAAGGATTGCAAGAACGAGGAAGATCGCGCCGCGGGCGATGAGCCCCGTCATGGCCACCGGTGCGATGACCTTCTTTGTTTCTTCGTCAAGTTCCATGTACTTTTCGTAGCCGCGGCGCCAAGCCTTGATGAAGTGGGCAATCGCCACGCCCGCTAGGATCAGGGCGAGCAGATAAGCAGCTACCTGCCCACCGATAATGCTCGTGACCCACTGCGAGAATGCGCCGGCGCCTTCGCTTTGCGAGGCCGATCCGCGCCACAAGGAGAAGGTGTAGGCGGTCAAGCCGATATAGGTGATGCCGGAGGCGAACAGTCCGGCGCGGATCGCTGCTCCCTTGGCTGAGGTTCCGTGATCATCGGGATCGAGGGTAGCTTGGATCAAGCGCCACAACGCGTAGGAAAGCAGACCTAGGATCAGAATCACGGCGATGGCAGAGCCGGGCCCGCTTCCCATCAGGGTCTGCACGGCGCCCTTGGAGTCCGCGGCTTGGCTCTCGTGCCCACGGATGCCGGACAGGAAGGTAAGCCATCCGATCACGAGGTAGACCAGGCCGCGTGCGGCGTAACCAGCCTTTGCCATGGGGCGCACCCATGGTCTTGCAGCATGGACGGGCACCGAAGCCGTGTTTTGCATATGCGTCACCTCTTAAACGTTGAGGCTGCAACGAGCAAAGAAGATGACGGTTCCCGAAGGCGATCAGCTGCGGCGGCGTCTCCGGCCGCTGCCACCTTCACCGGAGCCCGCACCACTCTCGTCGGCCTGCTTGTTGCGCAAGGGACCGATCCGCTCGACCACCGTTTCGATGGTTGGTCGTTCCGACTTGGCATGCCCGTCGATGGCGTCGCGCATCGCCTTGAGATGAGCGAAGGAGGTGCCGCAGCAACCGCCGATAATCTTTGCGCCACTGTCGATCGCTAGCCGGGCGTAATCGGCCATGAGCTCGGGTGTCCCGGAATAATGGATATCGGTGCCACGGAATTCCGGAATGCCGCAATTGCCTTTGACGATCACGGTAGCGTCGGGCTTGGCAGCCGTCATGTCCAGCAGAGAAGACAGGATGTCGGATGCACCGACACCGCAATTCGCCCCCACGGCCTGCGGTGCCTGGGGCAGTCCGTCGGCAACCTCATAGATGTCGCGCGGATGGAGCCCCATCATGGAGCGGCCGGCCGTGTCAAAGGACACGGTATAGGTATAAGGAAGCCCGACCTTCACGGCCGCTTCGGCGGCGGCGCGTGCTTCAGCGGGCGCGGACATGGTCTCGATCCAGGCGACATCGACGCCGCCGGCCTTCAAGCCCTCCATCTGCTCGACGAAAGCTTCCACGGCTTGGTCGTAGGTGAGGGCGCCGAGCGGTTCCAGCAGTTCACCGGTCGGACCAACCGATCCTGCGACGATGACCTTGCGCCCGGCCTTGTCGGCCACGCCGCGGGCGATCCGGGCGGCCTTCTCGTTGAGCTCGTGAACGCGATCCTGCGCATGATGGAGCTTCAGGCGGTGCCGGGTGCCGCCAAAGGAATTCGTGAGGATGATGTCGGCGCCCGCATCCACGAAGCCCTGATGCAACGCAGCGATCTTTTCTGGCTGATCCTCGTTCCAAAGTTCTGGGGCCTCGCCAGACGCGAGACCCATGTTGAAGAGGTTTGTGCCGGTTGCACCGTCGGCAAGCAGAACGCCCTTTTCCGCGAGCAGTGCCTCGAGCGGAGTTGCCATCATGATGTTCCTTTAGCTGAAATGCCATCAACGCATAAAGAAGTCTTTATGTGCGGTCAAGTTGAGGCGCTGTTCTGCAGCTTGATGGCGTGCGAGGCCGCTTCGTGAGCATGAACCACGGCGCTGCGGATCAGGGTATCAAAGTGGCGGGTGAGGGTGCGCACCGGCTCCGTCGCATTCAAGACCAGATACATGTCACCCACGTAGATCGCGGCCCGCATGGAACCGAAGATCGTGTAGGGCACGGAAAAGCGCTCGCGGCCGTCGTAAAGAAAAAGGCGGAGGGATGGGTAAAGATCATCCAGGAGTTGCGCCATGTGCGCGAGCTGGCGTTTGCGCGCTTCAGCAGGGAAGTCGGACCAGATGCCGAGGCCATGGGCGAAGATTTCCAGCGTGTGCCACGGCATGCAGATCTCCATGTCGCTTTCGGGGCGGCGGCTGTAGCCGATGCGCGAATGCGTTTCATCAATCTGGATGACGCTGTTGCGGTTCGATCGCTCCGACTCGTAGGCGATCAGTTCGTTGCTGCGCAGAAGGTCGGGGATACCGGCTGGAACATAGCGGACTTTGGTGCCGCTCGCTTCCGTGTGCCAGCGCGCGAGCAGGGCAGGGTTTTCGCCGCCTTCCTCCATTTCGAGGATCGGGCGCAACTCGCCTGTGAGCCCTTCGTCCTGACTGAGGCCAAGCAGCCAATCGAGCGAGACCTGCTGGTCGGCTGCGATGTTGAGCAGCGTTTCAGCACGGGGAAGCCGGGTGGTCGCGCCTGACATCAGTTGGGAGAGCGCAGACCGATCGATGCCCACACGGGCCGCAAAGGCGGCCTGATGATAGCCGGACCGCTGTAACAGGAGGCGCAGCCGCTCGCGGAAAACCTGCGAAAGATCTCTTTTGTCCATTAGCTCACCCCGCACCACTTGCGTTCACAATACACAACACGCGCGGTGTTTGCAGCGCAAGTTAAACATTCTGTGCGCGTTGTCTCATTGCTTGGCTAAGCTCCTCCTGACAGCATTGTGTCAGGGAGTCGGGGGACTCCTGCGGGGCAACCAGAGGCACTTATGAATCAACGCATCCGCGCGTCGGGGAGACGTGCGCCTTCCATCGAATGGCCGACTCTGGTCTTGATCGCAGCCTGCTATGGCGGCTGGCTTCTTGCGGGTCTGATGCTCTGGCCGAGCACTCCACTTCTCTGCCTTCTCGCCCTGTCGCTGGCTGTGGCGATGCAGTCATCGCTGATGCATGAGGCGAGCCATGGCCACCCTACCCGCAAGGCGCTCGTGAACGAGATCCTGGTCGGTCTCCCGATCGGCCTCGTTTACCCGTTTCGCCGCTTCAAGAAGCTGCATCTGCAGCACCATGCGGACGAGAACCTGACCGACCCTTTCGATGATCCGGAAAGCTACTATCGGGCGCTTTGGCAGCACCGCACTCTCCCAGCCTGGCTGCAAACGCTTCTTGCGGTCAACAACACGATGGTCGGTCGGTTCGTAATCGGGCCCGTACTGGCGAACGTCGCCTTCCTGGCAACGGATCTCAAGCTAATCCGAAGCGGCGACAAGGCGGTGCAGAAGGCCTGGAAGCATCACGCGCTCGGTCTTGCGGTTGTGTTGCCGGTGATCCACTTCGGCTTCGGCCTGCCGCTCTGGCTATACGTGCTGGTGCCGGTCTGGCTTGGGCAGTCCTTTATCGCGATCCGGACTTTTGCCGAGCATCAATGGTCCGAACGGCCTGATGGACGCACGGTAATCATCGAGCGCTCCCCGCTGTCGTTCCTGTTTCTCAACAACAACCTGCACCTCGTGCACCACAAGAACCCGACCGTTGCGTGGTACCACCTGCCTGCGCTTTACAAGGCGCGTCGAGCGGAGTGGCAGCAGATGAACAACGGCTATGTCTTTCCGAACTACCTCGCCTTGCTGAAAGCATATGCGTTCAAGGCCAAGGAGCCGGTGGTGCACCCATTTTTGCGCCGCGCGCCGGAACTCGGACGCGCTTTCCGCCCACGCGTTTTCTCACGCAGCATGAATGGCGCGGGATCCGTTCCCGTTCCGGCACAGCCACCCAAGGAATGAGCGCCTTTATCGCGGCCTTGCCGATGTATGACTGGCCGGAAGTTGCTGCCGACACCGATGCGGTTTGGCAGCAACTTCATCATCACCTCAGCGACGCCGGGATCGATGCGCCCGCGCGGCTGGTTCGAACAAACCGCGATCTGCCGGGGGTGCCCGGCGGCATCCGTGATGCCTCGGGACAACTGCTTGCACCGGATCCGGCGACGCTGCGGGCTGACGATCTCAACCTCCATTCCTTGTGGCACCACCCCCAGCTTCTCCTCGCGCAGACTTGCTGGGGTCCCATGAGCCAGGGGCTGCAGGATCGCGTTCTGGTTGTTGGGCAGCCCGATTATTCCGATGTGGAGGGTGGAGCCGGGCCACTTTATTCGAGCGCAGTCTTGATGCGGCGCGGCGAGCATCCACCGGTCGCAGCACCGGAGGGTGGCGAGGCGATCATTCCCTTGAATGCTCTGCGGGGGCGTCGCCTTGCGTTTAATTCAGCGGACTCGATGTCTGGCCAGCTCGCCCTCGAGCAGGACTTAGCATCGGTAGGGCAGGATCTTTCCATCTTTTCCGACCGGCTCGAAACCGGCGGCCACCGCTTTTCAATGCGTGCGGTTGCCGGGGGGCAGGCGGATATCTGCGCCTGTGATTGCCGCAGTTGGGCGCTGATGCAGCGTCTGGAGCCGAACACGGCGGAGCAATTGGCGGTTGTCGGCTGGACTGCAAGGCGCAAGGGCCTCCCCTTCATCACGGCGCTTGCCCACGCCCATCTCCTGCCCACCCTGCGCGAAGCGTTGAAAGGAGCCGGACTGTAGCCTCGGAACTTCGGGGGCGTTGGTGGGTTCCCTTGGGAAGGTGTTCAAGGAGATTTCGATGGAAGGGGAAGGCTTTTCCGGATTCTGGTCGCTGACCGTGATACTCGGACCGATCGTTCTTTTTTGCGTCATCCTGTTCGCGGTTCTGCGCCGGCGACGGTTGACGGCTCGCGAACACGTGGCGCAGGACGCAGCCACGGAACGGGCTTACCGCGAACCTGAAAAGCTGAATTGATCCGCTTCCTCCTGAGGGATCGAGCGTGAGACGGTCGTACGACCGCTAGAAATCTCTCCGTCGGAGTGGACGCGTTCGGTCGCGACCTCCGCCGGCAGCCACTTCCAAAGCAAACATTCGTTCGGCTCGCTTGACGCTTGCGCCAGAGATCATAAAAGGGGCGTGCTCACGAGGACCTAACAAGTGTTCGACAAGATATTGATCGCCAACCGTGGCGAAATCGCCTGCCGCGTCATCAAGTCCGCCAGGAAGATGGGCATCAAGACCGTGGCGGTGTATTCCGACGCCGATCGCGATGCGATGCATGTCGAGATGGCGGATGAAGCCGTCCACATTGGCCCGGCGCCGGCCGCGCAAAGCTATCTCGTCGCAGAGAAAATCATTGAAGCCTGCAAGCAAACGGGCGCGCAAGCCGTGCATCCGGGCTACGGCTTCCTGTCCGAGCGCGCTTCTTTTTGTGCGGCGCTGGAAAAGGAAGGCATCACCTTTATCGGTCCCAAGCCGAAGGCCATTGAGGCCATGGGCGACAAGATCGAATCCAAGAAATTTGCCAATGCCGCGAAGGTCAGCACGGTGCCGGGCTATCTCGGCGAAATCCGCGATGCCGATCATGCGGTCGAAATCGCCGGGGAGATCGGCTATCCGGTGATGATCAAGGCATCCGCCGGCGGCGGCGGCAAGGGCATGCGTATCGCCTGGAACGAGGCCGAAACCCGCGAAGGCTTCCAGTCCTCGCGCAACGAAGCCAAGAGCTCGTTCGGCGACGACCGCATCTTCATCGAAAAGTTCGTGGTCGATCCCCGCCACATCGAGATCCAGGTCTTGGGCGACAGCCACGGCAACGTGATCTATCTCGGCGAACGCGAATGCTCGATCCAGCGCCGCAACCAGAAGGTCGTGGAAGAAGCGCCGTCGCCGTTCCTGGACGAGGAAACGCGGCGCGCCATGGGCGAGCAGTCGGTCGCGCTTGCGAAGGCCGTGGACTACCAGAGCGCCGGCACGGTCGAGTTCATCGTCGACAAGGACAAGAACTTTTATTTCCTCGAGATGAACACCCGCCTGCAGGTCGAGCATCCGGTGACGGAACTCGTAACCGGCGTGGACCTCGTCGAGCAGATGATCCGCGTCGCCTTTGGCGAGAAGCTGTCGATCAGGCAGGACGACGTGACACTGAACGGATGGGCGGTGGAAAGCCGGCTTTATGCCGAGGACCCATACCGTAACTTCCTGCCGTCGATCGGCCGCTTGACGCGTTATCGCCCTCCGGAGGAAGGCCAGTCCGGCGACATCATCGTGCGCAACGACACAGGCGTGACGGAGGGATCTGAGATTTCGATGTTCTATGACCCGATGATCGCCAAGCTCTGCACCTGGGCGCCCACGCGTATCGAGGCGATCGATGCGATGTCAGTTGCCCTGGACGAGTTCGTGGTAGACGGCATCGAGCACAACATCCCCTTCCTCGCAGCTCTGATGCAGCATCCGCGCTGGCGTGAGGGCCGCTTGTCGACTGGCTTCATTGCCGAGGAATATCCCGATGGCTTTGCTCCGCGTCAGCCGGATGCGGAAGAGCAGAAGGTAATCGCCGCTGTGGCGCTGGCGGTGGAACTCCTTCGTCGCGACCGGCTCGACCGCCACACGGGCCGCCTTGCGCCGCATTCCGGTGTCATGAAGCAGGAGTGGGTTGTTCGCATCGGTGACGATTACATTAATGCGTCGATCATTGAAGGCATGATCTCGGCACCCATCGAGGTTGATGTTGCCATTGCGGGCGCAAAGCCCGTCACCGTGACGTCGGACTGGCGCCCGGGCGAACCTGTTTGGAAAGGCGAAGTCGGCGGCAGGCCTGTTTCTGCGCAGATCCGCCCCGTTCTCAACGGCAGCCGCATTGCCTGGAACGGCAAAGCCGTGATTGCCAAGGTTATGCTGCCGCAAACGGCCCAGCTCGAAAAGCTGATGCCGGTGAAGCTGCCGCCGGACACGTCGAAGATGCTGCTGTGCCCGATGCCTGGCCTGGTTGTCTCGATCTCGGTCGAGGAAGGCCAGGAGGTCAAGGCCGGTGAAACGCTCGCCGTGGTCGAAGCCATGAAGATGGAAAACGTGTTGCGGGCGGAGCGCGACCTCACGATCTCCAAGGTCAATGCCAAGGCTGGCGACAGCCTTGCGGTGGATGCTGTGATCATGGAGTTCGCCTGATGGCATCTGTGAACTGCAAGCGGTTTTGACTCGCTTCCCGTCTCTTGATCCCGGACAATGCCGCCACGACATCTGAGTCCTGCCGGCTGAGCCGTTTACATCATGAGCGACAAACTTCCCCGCGATCCGCTTCTGCGTGAAGCAGCCATCAAGGCCGGCCAGCCGGAAGCGCCGGCGCGGCCTTTCGTGCATCTGCGCGTTCATTCGGCCTACTCCCTGCTGGAGGGCGCGCTGCCGGTGGGCAAGATCGTTGGCCATGCCGTCAAGGACAATGCGCCGGCAATCGCAATCACCGACACCAACAACCTGTTTGGTGCGCTGGAGTTCGCGCAAAAGGCAACCAAGGAAGGCGTGCAGCCCATCGTCGGCTGCCAACTCGACCTGTGCTTCGACGACGAGGAAGCCGACACCTCGCGTTCGGCCCGGCGAACAGGACCGACCTATTATCCTTTGATCCTGATCTCGGCGACGGAAGCGGGCTACGCCAACTTGGTCAGGCTCGTCAGCCGCTCCTATCTCAACCACCCCGACGTGGTTTCCCCGCATGTTCTGATGGACTGGGTGGAAGAGCTTGCTGGCGGCATCATCTGCCTCACCGGCGGCCCGATGGGTGCAGTGGGTGCGATGCTCGCTGCCGACAAGCGCCCGCTTGCGGACACGCGCATCCAGAAGCTCAAGGCTATCTTCGGCGATCGGCTTTACGTCGAACTGCAGCGACAACAAGGCTACAACCGCCATGTCGAGGCCGGCCTAATCGATCTCGCCTATGCGCATGACCTGCCGCTTGTCGCCACCAACGAAGCCTTCTTCCCCAAGCGTGACGATTATGACGCGCATGATGCTCTGGTGGCGATCGCCGAAGGCTCTGTGGTGGCCGAAGACAATCGCCGGCGGCTGACGGCCGACCACTACCTCAAGAGCCAGGCCGAGATGAGCCGGCTTTTCGCCGACCTGCCGGAAGCGATCGACTCCACGGTCGAGATCGCCATGCGATGTTCGTATTACCCGCAGAACCGCAAACCAATCCTGCCGCGCTTCACAGGCGGCGACGTGGCCGATGCCGAAGAAGCCGTGAAGGCGGAAGCCGACGAGTTGAAACGGCAGGCACGCGAAGGTCTGGCTTACCGGCTCGAGCATTTCGGCATCACGCCCGGCTACACGCCCGAGCAGTATTCCGAGCGGCTGGAATTCGAGCTCGGCATCATCGAGCGCATGAAGTTCCCTGGGTACTTCCTGATCGTGGCGGACTTCATCAAGTGGGCTAAGGCGCACGACATCCCGGTCGGTCCGGGCCGTGGTTCGGGTGCAGGCTCGCTCGTGGCGTATGCGCTGACCATTACGGACGTCGATCCGCTGCGGTTTTCGCTGCTGTTCGAGCGCTTCCTCAATCCCGACCGCGTTTCGATGCCCGACTTCGACATCGACTTCTGCCAGGATCGGCGTGAAGAGGTGATCCGCTATGTTCAGGCGAAGTATGGCCGCGACCAGGTCGGCCAGATCATCACCTTTGGAACGCTGCAGGCGCGCGCGGTGCTGCGCGACGTCGGTCGCGTCCTCCAGATGCCCTATGGCCAGGTGGACCGTCTTTGCAAGATGGTGCCGGCCAACCCCGCCAATCCGGTGACGCTGGCCAAGGCGATCGAAGGCGAGCCGCGCTTCCAGGAAGAGATCGACCGCGAGCCCATCGTGCAAACGCTGCTCGACATAGCCCAGAAGCTGGAAGGTCTTTACCGTCACGCCTCGACGCATGCCGCCGGCATCGTGATCGGTGACCGCCCGCTGTCGGAACTCGTGCCGATGTATCGCGATCCGCGCTCTGACATGCCGGTCACGCAGTTCAACATGAAGTATGTCGAGCAGGCGGGCTTGGTGAAGTTCGACTTCCTCGGGCTGAAGACGCTGACCACGTTGGAAAACGCTGTACGCCTCATCAAGCGGCGCGGCGTCGACATTGATCTGCCGCGCCTGCCGCTGGACGATCAGAAGACCTACGAGATGCTGTCGCGCGGAGAGGTCGTCGGCGTGTTCCAGGTGGAATCGGCCGGCATGCGCAAGGCGCTGATCGGCATGAAGCCCGACCGCATCGAGGACATCATTGCACTCGTGGCGTTGTATCGCCCGGGTCCGATGGAAAACATCCCGACCTACAATGCCCGCAAGCACGGCGAAGAGGAAATCGCGTCGATCCATCCGATGATCGACCACCTGGTGAAGGAAACGCAGGGCGTCATCGTCTACCAGGAACAGGTGATGCAGATCGCCCAGGTCCTGTCGGGCTATACACTGGGCGAAGCCGATCTCTTGCGCCGCGCAATGGGTAAGAAGATCCGCGCTGAAATGGAAGTGCAGCGCGTGCGCTTCGTTGAAGGCGCGATGAAGAACGGGCTCACCAAGCCGCAGGCCGACTTCATCTTCGACCTTCTTGCGAAGTTTGCGGACTACGGCTTCAACAAGTCGCATGCCGCGGCCTACGCCATCGTTTCCTACCAGACGGCGTATCTTAAGGCGCATTACCCCGTGGAGTTCCTGGCGGCGTCCATGACGCTCGACATGAACAACACGGAAAAGCTGTCGGACTTCCGGCAGGATGCGATGCGGCTCGGGATCGAGGTGGTTCCCCCTTCGGTGAAGACCTCGCACCGGATCTTCGAGGTGGGCGACAACAAGATCTTCTACTCGCTTTCGGCCATCAAGGGTGTCGGCGAGGCGGCGGTGGAGCACATCGTGGCGGTTCGGGCTGATAGACAGTTCAGTTCGCTGGAAGATTTCTGCACGCGTATCGACTGCAAGATCGTCGGCAAGCGCGTTTTCGAAAGCCTGATCCAGGCCGGGGCGTTCGACTGCTTCGGCTATGACAGGGCTTCCCTGATGGCGGGCATCGAACGCATGATGGGAATGGCAGCCCGTGCCGCAGAAAACGCTGCGAGCGGCCAGGGCGACATCTTCGGGATGGGTGCCGCTGCGCAACCGGAGAAGCTTTACCTGCCGCAAGCGGACCCATGGCTGCCGGCAGACCGGTTGCAGCGCGAATTCCAGGCCATCGGCTTCTACCTTTCCGCTCACCCCTTGGACGAATACCGCAAGGTGCTCGAAAAGATGCGAGTGCAGAACTGGAGTGACTTCCAGGCAGCCGTGAAGAAGGGCGCAACGGCAGGACGGCTGGCAGGCACCGTCACGTCCAAGCAGGAGCGCCGCACCCGCACCGGCAACAAGATGGGCATCATTATGCTCTCGGACGCATCCGGTCAGTATGAAGCGGTGATGTTTTCCGAAACCCTGGCGCAATATCGCGACATGCTGGAGCCCGGTACGTCTGTCGTGATCACCGTCGCTGCGGAGGATCGACCGGAGGGCGTCAACCTGCGCATCCAGACCGTGCAGTCGCTCGACGAGGAAGCGAGCCGCGTGCAGAAAGCGCTGCGCGTGTTCGTGCGCGATGCTGCGCCCATCCAGGTTGTTTCGACACAGCTGACCACGCGCGGGGAAGGGCAGGTCAGCTTTGTTGTCATCAAGGAAGGTGGGCGAGGTGAAATCGAGATCGAACTGCCCAACCGCTACCGTATCGAGCAACGCATGGCGTCCGCCATCAAGGCCGTCCCCGGCGTGGTGGAAGTCGAACTGGTTTGAGAATCACGGAATTCGCATCAGCCACCCGCCACGCCCTTCTTCAACGGCATGGCTCCTTTCCGATCGCCTATTCCGCAGCCTTTCAGCAAGATCTGCTGCGCTTCGGGGACGAGAGGGGCTTCCTCGCCTACACGGTGGTGGGCGGAACAGCCTTTGTGCTGGCTGACCCGATTGCCCCACCCGAGCACCGCGCTGACCTGATCGACGCCTTCCTTGCCCGGCACAAGGACGTCAGCTTCTGGCAAATTTCGCGCGCAACCGCTGCACTTCTGAACGAGCGGGGTTTCTTCGTGAACGCGCTCGGAACGGAAACCGTTGTGGATCTCCAGCGCTTCACCTTTGCGGGACCGGCGCGGCGCAGTTTCCGGACGGCCGTGAACCGCTTCGCGTCATCAGGGCACGTGGTGCGGGAGGTCGTGATCGACAGCACGGTATCGGAGCAGCTGCAGGCGATCTCGGAGGGCTGGCGAAAATCCAAGGCCACGAAGAACCGCGAGCTTCGCTTCCTTGTTCGTCCGGTGGTTCTTGCCGACGAGCCAGGCGTGCGCAAATTCGTCCTTTTCAACGCCGCGGGAGATGCGGAAGGGTTCGCTTTCTTTGATCCGATCTTCGAAGACAGCAAAGCGGTAGGCTACCTTTCCGCAACGCGCCGCTGGCTGCCGGGCACTGACCCGCTTGCCGGCTACCTCCTGATGCGCGCGGCAATCGAAACGTTCCAAGACGAAGGCGTGCGTGACCTCCACCTTGGCTTGTCGCCGTTCCACAAGATCGAGGACAAGGAGTTCAACAAGAACTGGGTGACGCGGCGCGCTTTTCGCTTCTTCTACACGAATGAGCTCACCAACCGCTGGTTCTACCCGGTTCGCTCGCTTTCGCAGCACAAGGACATCTACGGCGGCGAGCAGCGGCTGGTTTACGTTGCCTTCAACAGGCTGCCGGCGCTGCTTCGGCTGGTGAAACTTCTCAGGGCGTGCCGGATCCTGTGATCAGTCTTCTTCCAGTTCCTGGATGATGGGTCGCCGCTTAACGCGGCCAAAGGTGTAGCCGGTTTCCACAGCCGTCTTTCCGAACTTTTCGCGCAGCGAATCCATGGCGCCTTCCGCCAGGGCCCTTTTGCGCGCGCTGCTATCAACGAGATCCGCAGGATCGGCCCGCGCGTCGTCGCTCAGATCGGACACACCGATGCCGAGCAGGCGATAGCGGGTTCCGTCCATTTCGCGTTGCAGAAGTTTCAGGCCGGTCTCGAAGATACGGTCGGCAAGCCGGGTCGGATCGGACAGCTGCTTGTTGCGCGTCCGGCTCTTGAAATCACGGGTCTTGAGTTTCAGCACCACGGTTCGTCCGGCAATGCCACTCCTTTTCAGGCGTTCCGACACACGCTCGGATAGCGCCCGCAGGATGGGCACGAGATCCTCCTTGGCGCTGAGATCGCTGTTGAACGTCGTTTCGGCCGAAACGCTTTTCGCCTCGCGCTCCGGGGAAACCCTGCGCGTGTCTTCGCCGCGCGACAGGTGGAACAGGCGGTCTCCCATTCCGCCATAGCGCTTCATGAGCTCGCCGCGATCAAGGGCCTGGATCTGGCCGATGGTGCGCAAGCCGTCGCGCTCCAGAACGGATGCGAAAGACTGCCCAACGCCCCAGATCAGCGTCACCGGCTGGTCCCGCAGAAACGACACCGCTTCGGTTTCCCCAATCACCGAAAAGCCGCGCGGCTTGTCGAAGTCCGACGCCACCTTGGCGAGGAACTTGCAGTAGGAAAGCCCAACCGAGACGGTGATGCCGACTTCGCTTTCCACCCGTTTTGCAAAGCCCGCTAGAACCCGTGCGGGCGGTTCTCGATGGAGCGCTTCCGTTCCGGCGAGATCAAGAAACGCTTCGTCGATGGAGATCGGCTGCACCAGCGGCGTGAGGTCCTGCATCATCGTTCTAACCTGCCGGCCGACACGCGCATATCTTTCCATGTCCGGCTTCACGATCACCGCGTCAGGACAGGCGGCGAGCGCCTTGAACATCGGCATGGCCGAGCGCACGCCATGGATTCGCGCGATATAACAAGCGGTAGATACTACGCCGCGCTTGCCGCCGCCGATGATCACCGGCTTGTCGCGCAACTCGGGATTGTCGCGCTTTTCTACCGCGGCATAGAAGGCATCGCAGTCGATATGCGCGAGCGACAGCCGGTAAAGTTCAGTGTGGCGAAGCACGCGCGGGCTCCCGCATGCGTCGCAGCGACGCCCGGCGGTGCGCTGTTGCGAAAGACAATCGCGGCAGAATCCGTGTTCGGGATTGTTGACGGCAGCAGCCATGGCGCGGAACGTAAATGGAACATCGTCACCGTAGCGGGCAAGGTCCGTTCCCGCAAGGGCGGATGCCCTAGTTGCCGCGGGGGATCCCCAATGCCTCGGCGATGCGGGGCGCGGCATCCGCCCAACTCGCCACATGGTGCATGCCTTCCTCCAGCGGATCGAGCAGCGCGCGAACCTCGTCGTCTCCCATCATGTGGAAGACATGGGCGTCGGGCACCGCCCGCCGCACGGAAACGAGGTTGTGTGGGATATCGTCCACGAAAGCGACCGCGCGGTCTGTTTGCCCCCGCAGCCGCCGCACGGCGGGACCCTTGGGGGCTTCGGTGGTCAGCAGGGGATAAGGCAGCCCCAGCGCATCCAGATGGAGGCGGCGGGCATCGCGATGCTTGTGCGGCATGGCGGTGAGGAGCACGATCTCGGCGGCATCGCCAAAGCTTGCCAGTGCGTCGGCCGCACCCTCGGTCAAGGGCTGCCAATCCGCCTGGTTGCCGAAGAAGTCGTCGATCATCTCGCGCACCTTCGCCACAGGCGCTTCCTCGCGCGTCACCTTGTCGATGATGTTGCCTGTGAGCTTGAAGGTCCTGAGCTTCAGTTCGAAGCCTTGCTGATCTAGGAAGTTAGGGAACACGCGCAGGAACTCCAGCAGCACGTCGTCCACGTCCAGAACCAGCAGGGGACGCGTGTCGGCTGCCAGTTCGGCAATCTGCCGGGCGGTTTCGGGATCGTCACTCATATGGACCTGTCATAATCATCGGAGCCGTTCGGCAGCGCCTGGCGCGCCCGCTCAACATTTGCGGGATCGAGGTCTGCTGCCTGTGAAAACGCAATCAACGTGGGTTCATGCGCCAGGATGAAATCCAGAACGCCAGCGAGAAACCCGGGTGCTCGTGCTGCCGACCGGATCTGGCTCGGCTCGATCCCCGTCACGCCAACGAAGCGGTTCATGAGGTCGACGTCGGAAGCAATAAAGCTCAGCGCCTGGATCGCGATCGTTTCGGCCGTCTGTTTGTCGCGAGTCACGCGCGTTTCCATCTTTTCCAAGAGAAGCGCATAAGCCGCACGGTAGCCGCGCGCAACCGGGATGGCTGCAAAGCGCCGGCCGCGGTTTGCGTTTCATCAATGAGTTTATAGCTATAGTGCAAGCCCGTGGTCGCCAGGGCTGCTTCCCCAACGCCACGAGGAACGGAGACAGCATGTCGAAAAAGGTGATGATCGTCGAGGACAACGAGCTCAACATGAAGCTCTTCCGCGACCTGATCGAAGCCAGCGGCTACGAAACCGTTCGGACCCGCAATGGCCTCGAAGCGCTTGAACTCGCCCGCGAGCACCGGCCGGACCTGATCCTGATGGATATTCAGCTGCCCGAGGTTTCGGGGCTGGAGGTCACGAAATGGCTCAAGGAAGATGACGACCTCCACACGATCCCGGTGATCGCGGTGACGGCTTTCGCCATGAAGGGCGACGAGGAGCGGATCCGGCAGGGCGGGTGCGAGGCGTATATTTCAAAGCCCATTTCCGTCGGCAAATTCATAGAGACCATCAAGTCCTATCTCGGCGACGCCTGAGAAACCGGAGCGTGCTGCGACCATGACTGCTCGACTTCTTGTTGTTGACGACGTTCCCGCCAATGTGAAGCTGCTGGAAGCGCGGCTTACCGCCGAGTATTTCGAGGTGGTGACGGCCAGCAATGGCGCTGATGCGCTGGCCATCTGCCGCACGGACAAAGTAGACCTGGTGCTGCTCGACGTCATGATGCCCGGCATGGACGGGTTCGAGGTGTGCGAGACGCTGAAAGCCGATCCGCGCACCGCTCACATCCCCGTCGTGATGATCACGGCGCTGGACCAGGTTTCGGATCGCATTCGCGGTCTGGATGCCGGCGCGGATGATTTCCTCACCAAGCCTGTCGACGATCTGCAACTGATGACGCGTGTGCGCTCGCTGGTGCGGTTGAAGGCTTTAACCGACGAATTGCGGCTCCGTTCAGCCACCACGCGCGATATCGGCCTGGAAATCCTGCTTGGGCGCAAGACGCCGCAAGAAGATCACATGCCGCTGGTGCTCCTGATCGACGAACGGCCATCGTCCTACACGCGGCTGATGCCGATATTGGAAGAAGCGGGCGCGGCGGATCTCGCCGTGGAGCCGCAGGCGGGCCTCTTCCAGGCGGCCGAAAAGCCCTACGAGTGCATTCTCGTGTCCGCGAACTTCGCAAACTTCGATCCGCTGCGCTTGTGTGCCCAGCTGCGTTCGCTGGACCGCACCCGCAACATCCCGATCATCCTGCTGGCAGATGCGGCGGATGACAGCACGATCTTCCGGGCGCTTGAGATCGGCGTGAACGATTTCCTGATCCGACCCGTGGATCGCCAGGAGCTGCTGGCGCGGCTGCGCACCCAGGTGAAGCGCAAGCGCTACAACGATGAGCTGCGCGCGAGCGTCACGCAAACGATCGTCATGGCCGTGACCGATCCGCTCACCGGCCTCCACAACCGCCGCTACCTCGACACGCATCTTTCAACGCTCCTGGAACGGGCGCAGGGGCGGGGGCGCTCGCTTGCCGTGCTGATCACCGATCTCGACCGCTTCAAAAGCATCAACGATCGCTTCGGCCATGATGGCGGCGACGATGTTTTACGCGAGTTTGCACGACGGCTGCGCAAGAATGTCCGCGGCATCGACCTTGCGTGCCGGTTTGGTGGCGAAGAGTTCGTGGTGGTGATGCCCGATACGAGTGCCGATGTCGCCCACAGTGTTGCCGAACGAATCCGCGGCGAGGTTGCTGCCCGACCGTTTGCCGTTGGTCGCGATGGCGTCCCGCATGAGGTGACCGTCAGCGTTGGCGTGGCGCAAATGCAGCTTGGCGACACGCCGGCCGTTCTCATGAAGCGCGCCGATATCGCGCTCTATGATGCCAAGACATCGGGGCGGAATCGAGTTGTCGCAGCGGCCGCCTGACCGCCCAACCTCTTCCGAATCAGCTGCCTGATCACCCATCTAACGCACGCGTGTCAAGAGTCGGTTTAACCTTAACGACAGGTTGACAGCGGCTATCCCTAACAAAACGTTGCTTTTTCCCGCCTGAATGAGCAAATCTCCAGTGCAAGGACATGCACCGTCTATGGGTTCGGCGGAACATGTTCTTGGAGAAACCCCATGATGCTCAGGTCCGCCGCATCTCCTGGGTTCGTGGGGTCGGCCGACCGGCGCTGGCACACAGTGGCCTCCTCGTACCGCTGCCAGATTGCCGGTCGGCCCCCACCACCTTGACTTTTCGCAAAACAAAAAAGCCGCCCCGAGGGCGGCCTTTGCACGTTCAATCTGCCAGGATCTTACTTGATCTTGGTTTCCTTGAAATCGACGTGCTTCTTCGCAATCGGATCGTACTTGCGGAAGGAGAGCTTGTCGGTCTTGGTGCGGCTGTTCTTGCTCGTGACGTAGAAGAAGCCGGTGTCGGCCGTCGACAGAAGCTTGATCTTGATGTTTGCGGCTTTTGCCATGGTTCTATCCGTTCGAATGGAGCGCGCGCGCCGCAAGGTCCCGCAGCGCAAGGTTGGCGTCTGATACCAACTGCGGCCTGAAAGTCAACCCGGCGCCGACCGCCGCCTCATCCGGATCGTCACCAGAACGATAAAGCCAACAAAGAAGAGCGACATTGCGAGGCTGAAACCGCGCGGCCCGAAGAGATCCATGAACAGCCCGATCACCTGCGGCCCGAGCAGCATGCCGACGCCATAGCAAAACACGAAGGCTGCATTGGCGGACGCGAGTTCATGCCCGGCTAGGCGCGAACCAAGATGCGCAAGGCCGACGGTGTAGAGCCCCGCCACAACGCCGCCCCAGACGAACAGGGTGGCCGCTACAAGCAACCAGGACCCTTCCACCAGCATCAGCGTCAACATGCCAATGAGCCCAACCGCGGCACAAGCGAGGAGGATGATGCGGCGATCTGAAACGCGATCGCTGAGCATCCCGATCGGGATTTGCAGCAACACGTTGCCGAGCCCGATCATCGCCAGGAGACCTGCCATTTCTGCAAGTTCATAGCCGACGCGTGTGCCGTAAACAGGAAAAAGCGCGTAGCTGCCTGTTTCCACGGCCCCGTAAACCAGAACCGCTGCTGTGGCTGCCGGTACGAGCCAGATGTAGCGAACGAAGCTGCGCTCTTCAGCCGTGTCGCCGCGCGTTAGGTGTGGCGCTTCGCGTCGGGCAGCCCAGACCGGGAAAGCGGCCAGTGCGATCAGGCCCATGGCAATGGCGAAGGGCAGGAAACCACCGCTGCCGACAAAACTGAAAACGATCGGACCCAGCGCAAACCCCAGCGACAGGACGGTCGCATAAAGTCCGAGAATGAAGCCGCGCCTTTCCGGCGGGGCCGAGGTGCTGATCCAGAATTCAGACAGGATGAAGAGCGTTGTCAGCGCAACGTGGAGCGTGATGCGCAGCGGAAACCAGACCCAGAAGGGCTCTGCCAGAAAGAAGCCGAAGATCGAGAGGGCGCCGAGCAGGATCATGCCGAGCATGGTTGGTACCACGCCGAAGCGGGTGGCAAGCGGCGTTGCAAGCGGCGCAGCCGCAATGGACGCCAACCCAGCGGTGGCCGTGTTCAAACCGATCGCGCTTGCCGAATGACCCCGTTCTTCCAGGATCACGCTGAGAAGGGGCGCGCCGAGGCCCATTGCCGTGCCAACCACGCTGATGGCGGCGATTGCGGCGAACACCGATCGCCAGCGGATGCGCGCGGCAGAATCAGCCGCATCGATCGTTCCGACGTGCATCGGAGCCAACGGACTAGATCAACTGGCGCTGAAAGCGGTTGTGAAGCATGCGGTAAAAGGGCGTGGGCTGTTCGGGCGAAAGCTCCGGATCGTCCTGCAGCCGCTTCTCGAGATCAGCGAGGATGGTCATCGTGATCGAGGGCAGATCGGCCTTCCTGGCTTCTGCAAAGGTCAACCATGAGAGTTCCTCGAGCTCGAGGGTGGGGCCCTCAGGAAGGGCAACAGCCACGTCATCGCGCCAAGCGGTAAGAAAGCGCGTGTCGAAGCGGCGCACGCGTCCGGGCGGCGTGATCGCGCGAGCCACGAAGCGGAGCTTGGACAGGTTCGGCGCAACCGAGTGTTCGGAGAAAGCCTGCCACCCGTCCTTGGCGGTGGCAAACTCGGTTTTGTCGCCAATCAGCAGGCCGGCTTCTTCATAGGTTTCGCGGATGGCCGACAGCGCAATCGCGCGGGCGCGTGCCGGAGTGGCCTTGCGCCCCAAGCCCATCAAGCGGCGCTCGACGTCGGGGTGGAGCGAGGCGGCCACGGGAACGCGCGAATCGGTTGGGTCGGTCCGTCCGCCGGGAAACACGAACTTGCCCGGCATAAAGGCGTGCCGGCTGGCACGCTTGCCCATCAGCACGCGTGGCTCCCTGCCGCTGCGGTCGAGAAGGATCAACGTCGCCGCATCGCGAGGGCGGAGCGGACCTTTGCCGAGGGCGAAATCACCGGCTTCCTTCTTGTCGAGCTCAGCCCGGCTCATGCCCTCAAGCGTCGTCATCTTCCCGTTCCTCCCCTCGGCTCGATCTCCGGATGGGTCTCGAGCTCCTCCTCATGACCGCCAAAGCCATGCATGTACAGGGCCCATTGCAGGCCCACCACCGCACCCTTGATCGGCTGCAGCAAAACCACGCAGGCGATGATCGTCACGGGTATCCAGATCGCCAGATGTTGCCAAAGGGCAAGGTTGCCAACGGTTTCCACGCCCATAAAGGCTGCCACCACAACGTGGCCGACGATGAATACGACGATGTAGGCCGGCAGGTCGTCCGCGCGGTGATGGCGCAAAACCTCGCCGCAATTGGCACAATGGTCGTCGACCTTGATGAAAGCGCGGAAGATCTTGCCTTCGTTGCAGTGTGGACACCGGCCGCGGAAGCCGCGCCACATCGCCTGGATCCAGTCACGTGCGGGGCGACCGCCATCCGAGGTGCGTTGGATCTCCGTCGTATTCATTTGTGCCTCCTGCTGCCGCGAGTGGGACTCCGCGACGCTTGCCCGATCCGCGCCCGCTGGCGCTCACGGCCGGATTTCGACTTGTGGAAAGAGCGCGTGCCTTCCCGCATCGGCTTGGCTTCAGACAACATTTCGAAGCGCAGTGCGCCCGCCAAAGGCGCAACCTCCGCGAGCCGAACTTCCACGACGTCCGAAAGCTGGAACCCCGCTCCTGATCGTTCCCCGACCATGGCACGCGCCGCTTCATCGAAGATATAGTATTCACGGCCAAGCGTTGCGACCGGCACAAAGCCATCAGCGCCCAACTCCGGCAATTGGACAAAAAGCCCAGCCTTGGTGACGCCGGAGACACGCGCTTCGAAGGTTTCACCGACGCGTTCCGCCAGATGAGCGGCAATCAGCCGATCCACCGTGTCACGTTCGGCTGCCATGGCGCGCCGTTCGCTTGCGGAAATCAGTTCGCCGATCGTCCCCAGCCGTTCGACTTCCCCGCCCGTGAGGCCGTCGGATCCAAGCCCCAGTGCGGTAATCAGAGCCCGATGCACGATCAGATCGGCATAACGGCGAATCGGCGAGGTGAAGTGGGCGTAGCGGCGCAGGTTCAGGCCGAAGTGGCCGATGTTCTCCGGCCCGTACTCGGCCTGGCTTTGCGAGCGCAGCACGACCTGGTTCACGAGGGTCTCGTGTTCGGTGCCCTCCACGCGTGACAGGATCTGATTGAACTGCCCCGGCTTCATCTGGGCGCCGTGAGCCAGCGAGTGACCGATCGTTTGCAGGAATTCGCGCAGCGATTCCTGCTTGGCCAGCGAGGGCGCATCGTGGCGGCGGTAGATCAGCGGCTGACGCTTGTTTTCCAGCGTTTCCGCAGCGGCAACGTTGGCCTGGATCATGAATTCTTCGATGAGCTTGTGCGCATCGAGACGTGGCGGCACGACCACGCGATCAACCGTACCTTCCGGCGTCAGGAGAATTTTGCGCTCGGGCAGGTCGAGTTCCAGCGGCTGGCGCTTGTCACGGCCACGCTTCAACGTGGCATAGGCATCCCACAACGGACGCAACACCGTTGCGAGCAGGGGACGCGTCTTGTCGTCCGTCGCACCGTCGATGGCCGCTTGCGCCTGCTGGTACGATAGCTTGGCGTGAGACCGCATCAAGATGCGGTGGAAACTGTGGCGGATCTTTCTCCCGTCGGAAGCAAACACCATGCGCACCGCCATGGCCGGGCGATCCTCGCCTTCGCGCAAGGAACAAAGGTCATTGGAAATCCGCTCCGGCAGCATCGGAACGACGCGGTCCGGGAAATAAACCGAATTGCCGCGTTCCAGCGCTTCGCGATCAAGCGCCGAGCCGGGCCGAACGTAAGCGGCAACGTCGGCAATCGCCACCGTCGCGATCACACCGGAAGGATTCGCCTCGTCGGGATCTGGCACCGCATGCACCGCGTCGTCGTGATCCTTTGCATCCGCCGGATCGATGGTGATCAACGGGAGGTCGCGCCAGTCCTCGCGCCCTGCAAGCGTGGCATGCTCCGCTTCTTCCGCTTCGGCTAGCGTGGCGGCCGAAAACACATGCGGGATCTCGTGCGCGTGGATGGCGATCATCGACACCGCCTTTTCGCTGGCGAGCGAGCCTACCACCGTGACGACGCGGCCCCGCGGCAGCCCGTAGCGGACGTTGCCCGCCGGCTCCGCTTCGACGAGGTCGCCGACTTCCGCGCCGTTCAGGTCATCCAGGATCAGTTCGGGCTGTCGGCGCTCCACCGGATCAAGGCGCCAGCCATCGCGCGCCTTTCGTACAACGCCCAGCATCGTTTCGCGCCGACGTTCCAGCACCTTGACGATGCGGCCTGTGTAGGGTGGGCCGTCGGGATCCTTGCTCGGGAAGATCTTGGCGAGGATCCGCTGGCCGACACCCGGCGCCGGACCCTTGTCGCCACGCCCGGCGCGGATCGCCACGCGTATCAAGTCGTCTTCGCCTTCAACCGGTTTGCCGATGAGACCGCCGTCTCCGTCGCGCGACACGATGTCGAGCACCGCAACCGGGGGTAGGGTGCCGGGACGAGAGAGCCTCTTGGCCCGTTTCTGGAGAACGCCATCGTCCTGCAGGTCGCGCAGCATGTCTTTCAGCCAAACGCGATCCTCGCCCTTCAGGTTGAAGGCCTTCGCGATCTCGCGCTTGCCCGACTGGTCTGGGTTTTCGGCAATGAAGCGAAGCAGGTCGTCGCGGTTCGGACGGTAGGCTGCGCTCGACCCTGCAGGAACAGCCGCGCCCTTGGATGCCTTGCGCTTGCCTGTTCCCGGGATCTTACGTGCCACGTGCTTCAGGCTTTCTTCGCTTTGGCGGCCGGCTTTTTGGCTGCCGTCTTCTTTGCCGCTTTCGCCGGCGCCTTGTCGGCGGCGGCTTTCCGAGCCGGTGCCTTTTTGCGGCCAGTTGATGCCGCGCCACCCTTGGCCGCAATCAGCGCCAACGCATCCTCTAGGGTGACGGACGCGGGATCCTTGCCCTTCGGCAGCGTTGCGTTGACCTTGCCATGGTTGACGTAGGGACCAAAGCGACCTTCGCGAACGGTGATCGCGCCGCCGCCATCGGGATGCTCGCCAAGCTCCTTCAGAGCGGCCGGCGTTGCGCGGCCCCGGCCTGGCCCCTTCGTCTGCTTCTCCGCAATCACCGACACCGCCCGATTGATGCCGATCGAGAACACGTCCTCGATCGACTCGAGATTGGCATAAGAACCATCATGAAGGAGAAAAGGTCCGTAGCGCCCGAGACCGGCCGAAATCATCTTGCCGGACTCTGGATGCTTTCCGACATCGCGCGGCAACGCGAGAAGGGCGAGCGCCTTTTCGTGGTCGATCTGGTCGGGAGTCCAACCCTTCGGCAGGCTGGAGCGCTTCGCTTCCTTGCCGTCGCCGCGCTGAACATAAGGGCCGAAGCGCCCGTTCTTCAGCGTGATTTCCTCGGATGTGTAGGGGTCCTTGCCTAGAACGCGGTCGCCGCCTTCCATGGCACCGCCCCCTTCAGCCGGGTTATCCCCAAGCTGCTTGGTATAGGAGCATTCCGGATAGTTCGAGCAGCCGACAAAAGCGCCGAACTTGCCGAGCTTAAGCGACAACTGGCCATTGCCGCATTTCGGGCAACTGCGTGGATGCGACCCATCCTCGCGCTCGGGAAAAACGAGAGGCGCTAGATCCTCGTTGAGGGCGTCGAGCACGTCGGTGACGCGCAGTTCCTTGATGTCGTCCACAGCTGCGGAGAAGTCTCGCCAGAAGTCGCGCAAGACGTCCTTCCAGGCAAGCTTTCCGTCGGAAATCTCGTCCAGCTTTTCTTCGAGCGCTGCCGTGAAGTCGTATTCGACATAGCGGTCAAAGAAGCTTTCAAGAAAGGCGGTGACGATGCGGCCCTTGGAGTGCGGCATCAGCTTACGCTTATCGATCGTGATGTATTCCCGATCCTCCAGCGTCTTCAGCGTCGAAGCATAGGTGGACGGGCGGCCGATGCCGAGCTCTTCCATCTTCTTGATCAGCGAGGCTTCCGAATAGCGGGGCGGCGGCTCGGTGGAATGCTGGGTGGCCAGGATCGCTTCGCGCGCCAGTGCCTCGTTTGCGCGAATATCCGGGAGCCTCCCGTCTTCCTCGTCGGGCGAGTCTTCGTCGCGTTGGTCTGTGTAAGCGGCAATGAAGCCGTCAAAGCGGATGACGGAGCCAACCGCGCGCAGAGCCGCCTCGCGGCTCCCGTTCTTCGCCTCGATCTCAACCGTGGTGCGCTCGATCTCGGCCGGTTGCATCTGGCTCGCGATGGCGCGCTTCCAGATCAGTTCATAAAGCCGCGCCTGATCAGCATCGAGGTACTGCCGCACCGATGCGGGCGTGCGCGAAAAATCGGTTGGACGCACGGCTTCGTGCGCTTCCTGGGCGTTCTTGGCCTTGGCCGAATACTGGCGCGGCTTTTCCGGAAGGTATTTATCGCCAAACTCCTTGGCGATCGTCGCCCGCGCCGCCGAAATCGCTTCCGGCGCCATCTGGACGCCATCGGTTCGCATGTAGGTGATGAGGCCGGTGGTTTCGCCGCCGATGTCCACGCCCTCATAAAGGCGCTGAGCAACCTGCATCGTCCGCGAGGCTCCGAAGCCCATGCGCGAGGATGCAGCCTGCTGCAGGGTCGACGTGGTGAAGGGCGGGCCCGGGTTGCGCTTGGTGGGCTTTGCTTCAACGGACGCGGCCTTGAAGGTGGCACCCTCAAGCATGGCCTTTATGTCGTTGGCCTGCGCTTCGTTCTTGATGTCGAGGCGCTGCAGCTTCTTGCCCTCGAAGCCCGTCAATCGCGCTTCGAACCCGTCGCCGCGCGGTGTGTTCAGGTTGGCGGCGATGTTCCAGTATTCTTCGCGGATGAAGCGCTCGATCTCGGCTTCCCGATCGCACACCAGCCGCAACGCAACCGATTGAACGCGGCCGGCGGAGCGAGTACCGGGCAGCTTGCGCCACAGAACTGGCGAGAGCGTGAAGCCGACAAGATAATCAAGCGCCCGGCGGGCAAGATACGCCTCGACGAGGGGGCCATCGATGTCCCGCGGATTGGCAATCGCTTCCAGGACGGCCTGCTTGGTGATTGCGTTGAACACCACCCGCTTCACGGGCTTGTCCTTCAACACCTTCTTCTGGCGAAGAACTTCCAGCACGTGCCAGGAAATGGCTTCCCCTTCGCGGTCCGGATCGGTCGCAAGGATGAGGCCGTCGGCAGACTTCAAGGCAGAGGCGATTTCGGTCAGGCGCTTGGAAGAAGCCGAATCAACGCTCCACGTCATGGCGAAGTCGTCGTCTGGAAGCACCGAGCCATCCTTCGCCGGAAGGTCGCGAACATGGCCGAAGGAGGCTAGAACCGTGTAGTTCTTGCCAAGATACTTGTTGATCGTTTTCGCCTTTGCGGGCGACTCGACGACGACGACATCCATAATGTTGAGTGCTTTCCCTAGCGCGAGCCGGAAACCGACTTGGCTGTCGGTTCGATCGCAAGGCCCGTCACATGGCGGCGGATCAGCGTTCGGTCAAGAGGAGAGGGTCTGCGGCGCCGATGTTTGCAACCTATCCGAGCTCAACGTCTATGTTGCAATTTTAAGTTTCGCTGATAATCTGCGTCAGCTAAGATGTTCAGCGGTTGCGGAAAGCAAGTTCCGGCGCCATGAGGTCTCGCCCACCGCTTGCGGGGAGAAGCAAATGACGAACGCCAATCGTCGATCCAGTCACGATACCGCGCGACTGGAGTATATTCACGCGATGCTTGGGCAACTACAAGCTATGGCGCGCGGTGAGCAGGCTGACATGGTCGCCTACTTGATAGAACTTGCATATATCGAAGCCGGTGACGTTCTTCGCGGCGAACGGCCGTTCAGCCGCGTTGAACTACCGGGAAACGTCCACCAGCGAGACAGCGCCGCCTGAGTGCCGCTCAAGCCGGCCGCCGAGGTCGAGTTCGAGCAAGGCGAACTGAACATCTGCAGCGGCAAGCTGTGTATGACGGATGATCTCGTCGACGGTAGCAGGCACTGGCGACAAGCATTCCAGCACCTTTTCCAAGGCCCCATCACTTGCCTCCGAGGACGGGCCGTCCTCGGATGCACCCGATGCCGGGAGGTTGGCACGGGTGCTGTATGGGTTCGAAAGGCTCGGCGCTAACGCTTGCAGCACGTCGTCGGCTTCCGTGACGAGGATCGCGCCGTCTTTCAGCAGAGCGTTGGACCCGGTATTCCGCGCATCAAGCGGGGAGCCGGGCACCGCAAACACCAGCCGCCCCTGTTCTCCTGCCAGGCGAGCGCTGATCAACGACCCCGATCGCTGCGCGGCTTCCACCACCACGAGCCCGTGGGAGAGCCCCGCGATTAGACGATTTCGGCGCGGGAAGTCGATCGCACGGGGTGACCAGCCAAGTGGCATTTCCGAGATGAGACTGCCGCCCCGCTCGACGATCTCGGCAGCCAGCTTGATGTTTTCCGGAGGATAAGGCTTGTCGAGGCCGCCTGCCAAGACGGCCACGGTGCCGCTTTCTAGGCTGCCGAGATGGGCCGCAGTGTCGATGCCGCGGGCCAAACCCGATGTGATTCCATAGCCGGCAGCGCCGAGCTGACCTGCCAGCAGTTTCGCGATCTTGATGCCGGCCAACGATCCGTTTCGCGCCCCCACGACGGCGATCTGGGCGCGCCCGAGGAGCGCGGGGCTCCCTTTCACGCAAACAAGTGGAGGCGGATGGTCGATCTCCTTCAAGAGCGGCGGGTAATCGGCTTCGCCAAGCGCAACGAAGCGTGCCCCCAGTCGTTCGGCGGCCTCCATCTCTCGCTCTGCTTCTGCCAAGCTGGTGATTCGCAACCGCGCTGATGCGCCGCCTCGCCGGGCAAGATCCGGAAGCGCTTCAAGCGCGGATCCGGCCGAGCCATATCGGCTGAGAAGCTGGTGAAAGCTCGCGGGTCCCACCTTTTCGCTGCGGATCAGGCGCAGCCAGGCGAGGCGTTCCTTGTGCTCCAGCTGTCGCGGTGCAGTGGCACTCACCCCTTGCTGCCGATTTTGGATTCCTGCCCCGACATTAGGCGCGAAATGTTCGCCCGATGCTTGATGAGCACCAGAATGCTCAGCAACGTAAACAGCTGGGCAGCGCGCATGTCACCGTAAAAGGCCAGCGCGATTGGCACCGCAACCGCTGCAATCAGCGCAGCGAGCGACGAATAGCGGGTGATCACAGCAACGGCGATCCACACGAGGGCGAACACCAGAGCGCCGGGAAAGGCAACGGCGATCAGAACTCCGAGATAGGTGGCAACGCCCTTGCCGCCCTTGAACTTCAGCCATACGGGATAAAGATGGCCGAGAAAGGCACCCAGTCCCGCCAACAAGGCGGCATCGGAAGCAAAGCGTCCCACGATCCAGACAGCCAGGGCACCCTTAAGCGCATCACCGATCAAAGTCAGCGCGGCGAGCCCCTTGCGGCCGGTGCGCAGGACATTGGTGGCTCCGATATTCCCCGAGCCGATGGCGCGCACATCGCCGACACCTGCGGCTCGCGTGATCAGGACGCCCGACGGGATCGATCCCAGGAGGTAGCCGAAGATCAGGGCGCCGAGCAGCATCGGCATGGATGATGTCAGCGCAACGGTTTCAGGCAACATCACCAGTGGTACCCCTCAGATTTCGAAGACTGTGCGGCCGCCAACCATGGTTTGCAAGACCTTGCCCTGTAGCCTGGCGCCTTCAAAACAGGTGTTTTTCGAGCGCGACACGAGATCCGCTTCGGTGACGACCCATGGATGGTCGAGATCCACCAGGATGAGATCGGCCGGGGCACCTGGTGCCAGGCTGCCGGCCTGGAGCCCGAAGATGCGGGCAGGCGCAGTGGACAGCGTATCCACCAAGCGCAGAAGTGGCACTTCACCGTTGTGATGCAGGCGCAGGGCCACCGCCAACAGCGTTTCCAATCCCACGGCTCCGACTGCGGCATCGGCAAAGGGCAGACGCTTGGTATCCACGTCCTGGGGATCATGCGACGACACGATGATGTCGATGCTGCCGTCCTTCAGCGCTTCCACCATCGAAAGCCGGTCTTCCTCTGCTCGAAGCGGTGGTGCTAGGCGGAAAAAGGTCCGGTATTCGCCGACGTCATGTTCGTTCAAGGCGAGCGAGTGGATGGCGGTGCCGGCCGTAACGCTCGCGCCGTCGTTCTTTGCACGCGCCACGACGTCAGCCGATACAGCGGTGGAGATCTTTGCCGCGTGGTACTTTGCGCGGGTCAAGCGCGCCAAGCGAAGGTCGCGCTCGAGCGGGATGATTTCGGCTTCGCGCGGCACGCCCGGCAGGCCAAGCCAGCTGGCATACAGCCCTTCGTTCATCACGCCGCCACCCAGGGCGGGGTCGTTGGTTTCCAGGGCGATGACCGCACCGAAATCGCGCGCATAGGTCATGGCGCGGCGCAGCACTGCATTGTCTGTGACCGACCTGCGGCCGTCGGTGAAAGCAACCGCACCGGCCTCTTGCAGGAGCCCGAACTCGGTCATCTCGGCCCCAAGAAGACCGCGCGTCATGGCAGCGGACGGATGGATGTTGACGGCGGCGTGATCACGCGCGGCACGCAACACGAATTCCACCAACGCGACATCGTCGATCACCGGATCCGTGTCCGGCATCATGATCAGCGAGGTCACGCCGCCGGCCGCAGCAGCCAGGCCGGCCGAAGCGATGGTTTCGCGATGCTCCGCCCCCGGCTCGCCGATAAACACGCGCGCATCCACCAAGCCGGGCATCACGGTTTTCCCGCGCGCCTCAACCACCTGCGCCCCCTCGGGAATGCCCTGGTTGCGAGCCGAAGCACCGGCGGCCTGGATGATGCCATTGCCGACGACCACGGTTCCGACCTCATCGAGGCCGCGCGACGGGTCGACGATGCGGGCGTCAGTGAAGATGGTTGTCGTCATGCGCGGCCCCCGCTTTTGCGCGGGTCCAGAAGGGCTTCCATCACAGCCATGCGCACCGCGACACCCATTTCCACCTGTTCCTGGATGACGCTTTGAGGACCGTCAGCGATTTCCGATGCGATTTCCACGCCGCGGTTCATCGGCCCCGGGTGCATCACGAGCGCGCCTTCTTTCGCGAGGGCAAGCTTGCGTGTGTCCAGGCCGAACAGGTGGAAGTACTCGCGCACCGAAGGAACGAAGGCGCCGGCCATCCGCTCGCGCTGAAGGCGCAGCATCATCACCACGTCGACGCCGCGCAGACCCTCTTCCATCCGGTTGAAGACCTCGACGCTCATCTCGTGAATGCCTGTTGGGAGCAGCGTGGAGGGCGCGATTACCCGAACCCGCGCGCCGAGCGTATTCAGAAGCAGGATGTTGGAGCGTGCGACACGCGAATGGAGAACATCGCCGCAGATGGCGATCGTCAAACGCGAAAGGTCGCCTTTGGCGCGGCGGATCGTCAGCGCGTCGAGCAGGGCCTGTGTCGGGTGTTCGTGCGCGCCGTCGCCGGCGTTCACCACCGAGCACCCGACCTTCTGCGCCAGTAGCGCCGCCGCTCCTGCCATGGCGTGGCGAATGATCAGGATGTCCGGGCGCATGGCGTTCAGCGTCATTGCCGTGTCGATCAGCGTCTCGCCCTTCTTCACGGAAGAGCTTGCCACCGACATGTTCATGACATCAGCGCCCAGCCGCTTTCCCGCCAATTCGAAGGACGATTGCGTGCGTGTGGACGCCTCGTAGAAGAGGTTGATCTGGGTTCTTCCGCGCAGGGTCGACGTCTTCTTTTCCGGCTGCCGGGACAGGGCAACGGCCGCGTCGGCGCGATCAAGAAGCAGGTTCAGATCGACGGGAGAAAGGTTCTGGATGCCAAGGAGATGGCGATGGGGATAGGGAGGGAAGATGGAAGGCTCGGACATCTTGAAGCGGTGCTATAGGCACGCTGACGCCGGGCAGCAAGCGCTCTTCCACATGAAGCCGCCGCGTCCCCTCCTTTTTGGTCGCGCCGGCGACGCGCTCAGGTATAACTCGTCAGCTCGCTTGAGGGAAAATGCGCTTGACGCACGAAGTCCAGAACCAGCCGCCGCCAATGGCAGGCGGAAATGCTTGGCGAAGCGATCCGCTTCTCGTTCAACTCGCCGAAAGCTTTTCGGCCGATGTGCGGGGCGATCTGGATCAGCTTGGCCGCTTCGTGTTGAGTGCGGAAGCGCAGGACCTTGCCCGCCTCGCAAACAGCGAGGCGCCGCGTTTGCGAACTTACGACCGGCAGGGCAACCGCATCGACCTCGTGGAGTTTCACCCGGCCTACCACGCGCTGATCCGCCGCTCGATTTCAAACGGGCTTCATGCCTCCATCTGGGAAAGCGGCGAAACGGAAGCGGGAAAGCGCCACCAGGCACGCGCGGCGCGTTTTTACCTCACGGCCGAGCTCGAAAGCGGGCACCTTTGTCCGCTCACCATGACGAACGCCTCCCTGGCGGCGTTGATGGCCTCGCCCGATCTATTCCGCGACTGGGCTCCGCGCATTACGACGCGCAAATACGACCAGTCGCAGAAATCGCCCGCCATGAAGACCGGCCTGACCATCGGCATGGGCATGACGGAGAAGCAGGGCGGCACCGATGTCCGGGCAAACACCACCACGGCCGAGCTGGTCGGCAACAATGTTTATCGGCTGACCGGCCACAAGTGGTTCATGTCGGCGCCGATGTCGGACGCCTTTCTCATGCTGGCGCAGGCACCGGAGGGGCTCACCTGCTTTCTCGTGCCGCGCGTTCTTGGAGACGGTACCCTCAACGCGCTGCGCTTCCAGCGCTTGAAGGACAAGCTCGGCAACCGGTCCAACGCCTCCTCGGAGGTTGAGTTTACCAATGCGCTTGCCGAACGTGTGGGCGAACCGGGTGCGGGGATCCGCACCATCATGGACATGGTGACGCTGACCCGTCTTGATTGCGCCGTGGCCTCGGCCGGCCTCATGCGGGCCGGACTTGCGGAAGCCGTGCATCACGCCCGCCACCGGCAGGTGTTTGGCAAGGCGCTGATCGACCAGCCGCTGATGATCCGCGTTCTGGCAGACATGGCCCTTGACGTGGCGGCAGCAACGGCCTTGTCGTTCCGCTTGGCGCGATCCTTCGATGAAGCCGCGAACGGAAGGGGGGAGGCGGCGTTTGCGCGCGCGATGACCCCGGTGGTGAAGTACTGGGTGTGCAAAATCGCGCCGGCGCTGCTTTACGAGGCCATGGAGTGCCTAGGCGGGAATGGCTATGTCGAGGAAGCGCCCTTGGCCCGCTACTACCGCGAAGCGCCCGTGAACGCGATCTGGGAAGGATCGGGCAGCGTCATGGCGCTCGACGTTCTGCGTGTGCTCGGTCGCGCGCCGAGCCTGTTCGAGGATGTGTTTGCCGGCATCGAAACCGATCTCGGGCCCGGCGGGCAGGGGACGACCGACGTGTTGCGGGCTGCCGCCCAGGTCGCCACGGCCGATGAAGGCTCCGCGCGCATTCTGACCGAGCAACTCGCCTTGTCGGCAGCTGCTGCGGAACTGCGCCGGCTGGGCGCGGGACGCATCGCCGATGCCTTTGTGGAAAGTCGCCTTGGAGGCCAGTGGCGCGGCACCTATGGCATGCTGAATGCGCGCCATGATGCACGAATGATCATCGACACGCTTTATCCCGAGGTGGCATGAGGCCTGTTAAGGTTAACAAAGGGTTTCGATTGCCGCTTCGGTGATCCGGCGTCACCTATCCGCAGGGAGCCTGCTGATGCCGCGAGTCTTGAGCCTTTGCCTGACCTTCCATTGGATGGTTGTTTTCGGGCTGTTGTCGTTTTTTACGATCCGGTCGATCGGTCGCGCCGACGAAGGCGTGCTGGGGACGCTTGGGATCGAGCTTGCCGCACAGGATTTCACGGCGATCGATCGTTCCGTGCCCGCTCTGTTCGCGATCATGATCTCCATCGTGTCGGCGCTTTTTCTTTGGGCCTTTCTCACCCAGCTTGCCGAAGGCACCGAGGAAACGAAGGCCGGCGGTGATGCAGTTCGCATCGCGTTCAGCGCAGCCATTGGGTTGATGACGTTCTCCTTGGCGATCTTTGCCCTGTTTCCATTATCCGGCCAGATGCTGACGGCTGCGGTGTTTTGCGCAGCCTTGCTTGTTTCGTATCGCACAATCGCTACCGAGCGTGGGGTGGTGGTCGCCTCCGCCGAGGCTCCCGGCGAGGTCAGCGCAAGACTGGCGAAACTGATGGCACGGGATGCGAGCCGCATCGCCGAGATGCCGCGCGGGTCCAATATCTATGCTTTTCCCGAAAAGGAGCGGTGATGCGCTATCTGCTCTTGTTCTGGGCTTTGCCGCTTTCGACCTTCTGGGGCTGGTATGGCCTGTCCTATAACGACATGAGCTTCGGTTTCATGTTCCTCAGCCGACCGATGCATGATCTGGTTTTCCAGATCTATGGGGCGATGCTGAACCTCGATGCCGCCAGCGTTCCTGGCTTGCTGGCCAAAGCCTGCATCATCGATACGGCACTCATCCTCGCCATCTTCGCCTTTCGACGGCGGCGCCAGATTACGGGCTGGCTACAAGCACGGCGCGATCAAAAACGCGTACCGACCCCAAGCGCCTGAAGCCGGTCCAGCGCGCCTTGCAGGATGAAGGCGGCGGCGGCCGAATCGATTCGCTCGCTGCGTTTGGCGCGGGACACGTCCATGCCCAAGAGAGCCCGTTCGGCTGCGACTGTGGACAGCCGTTCGTCCCAGTAAACGAAAGGAAGGGGCGTCATCCGGTCCATGTTGCGCACGAACGCGCGCGTTGCTTGCGCCCGCGGTCCTTCACTTCCGTCCATGTTGAGCGGCAGACCGACGACGATTGCTTCCGTATCATCCGGAAGAGCGGAAAGGAGCGCTTGCGCATCGACCCCGAACTTCTTGCGCAGGATCACCGGCTTCGGGTGGGCGAAAGCAAGCGATCGATCGGAAATGGCGACCCCGATCGTTTTCGTGCCGAGATCGATGCCCGCAAGCACCCGGCCAGCCTCATGCTGGGACGCGGCCTCCTCGATCGTCAGAATTGCCATGTTCGAACCATCCCGGTCACTTGTCGCGCCGCCTCAAGGGCCTATCCTTCGCCACACCCCAAGCGCTGAGGAACGACGATGGAACTGACCTGGTACGGCCACGCCGCCTTCAAGATCAAAGCCGGCAATGCCAACATCCTGATCGATCCCTTCCTGACCGGGAATCCGTCGTGGAACAAGGGGTGGCAAGAGGCGGCCGAAGGTGTGACCCATGTTCTCCTGACCCATGGCCACAATGATCACGTCGGCGACGCCGCGGAGATCCTGAAGGCGACGGGTGCGATGCTCGTCGCCAATCCGGAGATTTGCGGTTATCTCGGCAGCAAGGGCATCGACAAGGTCAACCCCGGCAACCACGGCGGCACGGTGGATGCGGGTGGTTTTACGGTCACCTTCGTCAACGCGTTGCACTCCTCCGCCTACAGTTTGGAAGACGGCGGGAATGTTTATCTCGGCAACCCCAACGGGCTTGTGCTGCATTTTCCGGATGCACCAACGGTCTACCACATGGGCGACACCGATATCTTCGGCGACATGGCCCTGATCAACGAACTGCACCAGCCGGACGTCGGCCTGGTGCCGATCGGTGACCGCTTCACCATGGGTGGCGCCGTCGCCGCGCTCGCCTGCCGCCGCTTTTTCAACTTCAAGACGGTTGTGCCTTGCCACTTCGGCACCTTCCCGTTGCTGGATGCAACGGCCGAAACTTTCCAGGCCGGCTTAGCCGATACGGATGTTGCGGTTCTCACGCCGGAGATCGGAAAGCCGTTTACTGTGTGATGGCCAGCCGCCCGGGCGGGTTGCGTGCTGACCCCAGCGCCGGTATAGCGCGAGGATCTCAAACAACCCTTCGGTGGCAGCATGTCGGTGGATCTCGAAACCGTGAAGCGTGTGGCGCGCTTGGCCCGCATCGCGGTCACGACCGAGGATGCCGAGCGCATGACCGGCGAACTCAACGCCATTCTCGGCTTCGTCGAACAGCTGGACGAGGTCGATGTGTCCGGCGTCGATCCGATGACGTCGGTCATCCCGATGGTGATGCGCAAGCGCCAGGATGCCGTGACGGATGGTAACAAGGCTGCCGACATCGTGGCCAATGCGCCTGCCGCGGAAGAAAACTTCTTTCTGGTGCCGAAGGTCATCGAATAGCGCGATGGCTTACAACCCGGCCTCATCCTGTTTCCTCCGCATCGACGAAAAGAACTCCATCTGATGAGCGACCTGACGCACCTCACAATCGCGGAAGCACGCGCAAAGCTCGCCACCAAGGACTTTACGGCCCTTGAACTGACCGACGCCTACCTCGGAGCAATCGACGCGGCCAACGACACGCTCAATGCCTATGTTGCGGTGACGCACGAGCAGGCGCGCGATATGGCTAAAGCGTCGGATGCGCGTCGTTCAGCGGGTGAAACTAGCGCCCTCGAGGGCATTCCGCTGGGGATCAAGGACCTGTTTGCCACCGAAGGTGTGCACACGCAGGCGGCAAGCCATATTCTCGACGGGTTCAAGCCACGCTATGAATCCACCGTGACGGCCAACCTGTGGGCTGATGGCGCGGTGATGCTGGGCAAGCTCAACATGGACGAGTTTGCCATGGGCTCCTCCAACGAGACAAGTTACTACGGCCCGGTGAAGAACCCCTGGCGAGGTCAGGGCTCCAACACCGATCTCGTGCCCGGCGGCTCGTCGGGCGGTTCGGCGGCAGCCGTCGCCGCCTGGCTCTGCGCTGGCGCCACTGCCACCGACACCGGCGGCTCGATCCGCCAGCCGGCGGCCTTCACCGGCACTGTCGGCATCAAGCCGACCTATGGCCGCTGTTCGCGCTGGGGCACTGTCGCTTTCGCTTCCTCGCTCGACCAGGCAGGGCCGATCGCGCGCGACGTGCGTGACGCTGCCATCCTTCTGAAATCCATGGCTTCGGTTGATCCCAAGGACACCACCTCCGTTGACCTCCCCGTTCCCGACTATGAAGCCGCCCTTGGCCAGTCGGTGAAGGGCATGAAGATCGGCATCCCGCGGGAATACAGGCTCGACGGCATGCCCGAGGACGTGGAAAAGCTTTGGAGCCAGGGCATCGCCTATCTGCGCGACGCAGGGGCCGAGATTGTCGACATCTCCTTGCCGCACACAAAATACGCGCTTCCCGCCTATTATATCGTTGCTCCGGCTGAGGCGTCGTCGAACCTCGCGCGTTATGATGGTGTCCGCTACGGCCTGCGTGTGCCCGGCAAGGACATCACCGACATGTATGAGCAGACGCGCGCTGCCGGATTTGGACGCGAGGTGAAGCGTCGCATCATGATCGGCACCTATGTGCTGTCGGCCGGATATTACGATGCCTATTACGTCCGGGCGCAAAAGGTCCGGACACTGATCAAGCGCGACTTCGAGACGGTATTTGCCGATGGCATCGATGCGATCCTGACGCCGGCCACGCCGTCGTCGGCCTTTGGCATCGCCGACCAGGACATGGCCGCGGACCCGGTGAAGATGTATCTCAACGACATCTTCACGGTGACGGTGAACATGGCAGGCTTGCCGGGCATCGCCGTTCCCGCAGGCCTTGATGCCAAGGGTCTTCCGCTTGGCCTGCAGCTGATTGGTAAGCCATTCGAAGAAGAAACGCTGTTCCGCACCGCTCACGTGATCGAGCAGGCGGCAGGGCGCTTCCAGCCCACCAAGTGGTGGTGAAGCTGGCGTCCGCCGGATAGGGCGGCGCCATGTTCTTTGTTGCCGCAAAGCTCTTCTGGTTCCTGGTTCAGCCGATCAACCTGATCGGCATTATGCTCCTGATCGCTGTTGTGGCGCAGGTCCTGCGCTGGCGGCGGCTGGCGCTCACAGCCTCGATTGCGGGCTTTCTTCTGGTTGCGCTATCCGTTTGGACGTCGCTCGGCCCCGTGCTGCTGCGCCCACTCGAAGACCGGTTTACTCGGCCCGATCCAGCGCCGACCGAGGTCGCGGGCGTGATCGTGCTTGGCGGTGGCCTGGAAGGGGCGATCAATCTCGTGCGGGGCGGCTATGAGCTGAACAGCGGTGGCGACCGTTTGGTGGAAGCTGCCGTGCTGGCGCGCCGGTATCCGGACGCGCGCATCGTTGTTTCAGGCGGCAATGGATCTCTGGTGCTTGAAGGCGAGGGTGACGCCGACACAGCGCCGCGGCTCTTGCAAGCGCTTGGCGTCGATCGGCAACGACTGGTGCTCGAGAACCGCTCCCGCGACACCTATGAAAACGCCGTGTTCAGCCGGCAGCTGGTGAAGCCCGGGAACGGTGAGGTGTGGCTCCTCGTGACGTCTGCTTTCCACATGCCACGCTCGATGGCGCTCTTCCGCCGTGCTGGCTTCGATGTGGTGCCGTGGCCGGTCGATTACCGAACGCGGGGCGATGAACAACCAGGCGCTGCCACCGACAATCCGCTGGACTCGCTTTCGGCAACAACGGTTGCCTTGCGCGAATGGATTGGCCTTCTTGCCTATTGGCTGACGGGTCGCATCGACACGCCACTGCCGTCTCCGACGAGTCGAGACGACTCGTCGCAGGGTGTTGTGGGAAGGGCGGGCTGAAAGGGCTTGCGTAAGGGCGTCGCCAGGTCCAGAAGGCGCCCCAATCTTTAACAGCGGATTAACAGCACGCCGGCTGAACCTCTGGAAACACCGCGCCGTGGCTCGCGCGAGGCTGGAACCTCTGCCACGATTTTGCCTTAAACTGATTGCTGCGCAGGAAGCTGGATGGTAGTTTCGGCAGGTCTTCGCGTGCTCCGACCATGAGCTGACGGAAAAGAATGGACGACGACGATCAGAAATCCTGCTGGGGCGTGACGGCAAAGGCCGTTCTCGGCTTCCTCACGATCCTTCTTCTCACCTGGTTGATCGGCGGCGGCGAGTCGGCGGCCGTTCTTGCATCGGCGGGCGGCTAACACCTTTCGAAGGTGAGTCGTACCAGCGACATACGTTGGCATGGCATGTCGCGTGCGGATCATAGGAAGTCGGATCGCGCGCCGTGACGTCGCTGAAATGAGCGCATCTCTTTAGCGCCGGTTCGGCGTCTCAGATGGAAGCGCGATGTTTCTCTCAGTTTTTGACCTTTACAAGATCGGCATCGGCCCCTCGAGCTCTCACACGATGGGCCCGATGACGGCGGCTGCGCGCTTCCTCCAGGAGATCCAGTCCGGGGACTGGCCGCGGCCCGCAGGCGCTCGCGTCTTGAAGATCCGTGTCAGCCTTCATGGTTCGCTGGCGTTCACTGGCATCGGCCACGGCACCGATCGCGCCGTTGTTCTCGGCCTTACCGGCTTTACGCCAACCACCATCGATCCGGACCGATCGGATGAGATCCTCGCGCGCGTGGCCGAAGAAAAGCGCATCTGCCCGGAAGGTCACGAGCCCGGCTATCACTTCGATCCCGCGACTGACCTCGTTCTGGACAAGAAGGTGCCGCTGCCGGGTCACGCCAACGGCATGGCGTTCAATGCGATGGATGCTGATGACCGCCTTTTGCTGCGCCGTATCTATTATTCCATCGGCGGCGGCTTCGTGGTTTCCGAGGAGGAGTTGCAGCGCTTGAAGTCTGCTGCCTCGCCTCAAGGCTCTTCATCCGTGCCTTATCCGTTCAAGAACGCGGCCGAGATGCTGCGGATGGCTGCGGACAGCGGCCTTTCCATCGCGGAAATGAAGCGGGCGAATGAAGAAACGCAGGTCCCCCGCGACGAGCTCGATGCGGGATTGGATCGCGTCTGGTCAGCCATGAAGAACTGCATCGACCGCGGCTTGAGCAAGGAAGGCATCATGCCGGGCGGCCTGAAAGTCAGGCGCCGCGCCCGCCAGCTTCATGACAAGCTTCAGGAGGAATGGCGCCTGAACCGTCCCAATCCGCTGCTCGCGAATGACTGGCTTTCGATCTATGCCATGGCCGTCAACGAAGAAAACGCCGCAGGAGGGCGTGTTGTCACGGCGCCGACCAACGGCGCTGCCGGCGTTGTGCCGGCCGTGATGCGCTATTGGCTGCATTTCTACCCTGAAGCCGACCAGGACGACATTCGCACCTTCCTTCTGACGTCCGCCGCTGTTGGCGGGATCATCAAGCACAATGCGTCCATCTCGGGGGCGGAAGTCGGCTGCCAGGGCGAGGTAGGTTCCGCATCCGCGATGGCTGCTGCCGGCTTGGCCGCCGTGATGGGTGGAACACCCGAGCAGATCGAAAACGCCGCCGAGATTGCGCTTGAGCATCACCTCGGCATGACCTGCGACCCGGTCGGCGGCCTTGTTCAGGTTCCCTGCATCGAGCGCAACGCGCTGGGTGCGGTCAAGGCGGTGACCGCGGCATCGCTCGCGATGAAGGGTGACGGCAAGCACTTCGTGCCTCTGGACGCCGCCATCGAGACCATGCGCCAAACCGGTCTCGACATGAGCGAGAAGTACAAGGAAACGAGCCAGGGCGGCCTGGCGGTGAACGTGGTGGAGTGCTGACGCCGCGGCACCTGTGGAGAACGCTCCTTGTCCTGTTTGACGCCACATTTGCGGGGCGTAGAACGGGGCATGGCTCTGAACATTCTCAAGCTCTGCGTCGGCTGCGATTCGGTTGAAGACCTGGAAGCGTGGATCGCGCATAAGCGTGCCGAACGGGGCGGACCGCATCATTTTCACATCACGCGCATGGTGCCGCAGCGCACCGCAGATCTCGATGGCGGCTCGCTGTACTGGGTGATCAAGGGCAGCGTGCAATGCCGGCAACGACTGCTTGGCATTGAACCCTTTGTGGATGGGGAAGGCATCGGCCGCTGCAAGTTCCTGCTTCATCCGGATGTGGTGCGCACCCACTGGCAGCCGCGCCGACCGTTCCAGGGGTGGCGCTATCTGCAACTCGAAGATGCTCCGGACGATCTGGGCGCCGGGAGTGCTTTGGCAGAAATGCCGCCCAAGCTGCGGCTGGAACTGGCGGAACTCGGTCTCCTCTAGGATTTTCTCGTCGCCTCAGTCGGCTTCTGCTTGTGTTGTGCGTCCTTGGACCAGCGAACAAGCAGGAGTACCTCGATGCGCAAGGTCATAGCTTCCACATTCCTCAGCCTGGACGGCGTTATGCAGGCGCCCGGCGGGCCCTCGGAAGACCCGACTGGAGGCTTCCGCTTCGGCGGGTGGTTCACCAGCTATTTCGACGAGCTGCTGGGGCAGGCGGTGGACAAGGTGATGGCCGATCCCTTCGACCTGCTGCTTGGCCGCAAGACCTACGAGATCTTTGCTGCACACTGGCCGTTCATCGATCCGGATGCGGAATACAGCGAGATCACGCGCAAGTTCGCTGCCTGCCGCAAATATGTTGCGGCGTCGCCTGATCAGCCGCTCACCTGGCAAAATAGCGTGAACCTTGGCAGCAATCCTGTTTCCGCCGTTGAGCGGTTGAAGCGGGAAGACGGCCCCAACCTTTTGATCCAGGGCAGCGGGCAGTTCGCGCAGGCGCTGCTTGCGGCGGACCTCATCGACGAGATCACCGTGATGGTCGCGCCTGTTCTTCTCGGCAGGGGGAAGCGACTCTTCGGGGATAGCACGGCGCCTTCTGGGTTCGAGCTGGTCGACCATGCCGTTTCCACCACCGGGGTGACCATTGGCCGCTACTGCCGCGGTGGCGAGATCCAGACCGGCTCCTTTGCCATGCCGGAGCCGAGCCAAGCGGAGCGGGACCGCCAAGCACGCTGGGCGAGGGAAGGCTAAAACAACTTCCCCGTTGCGGCCTTGTCAGCGAGCGGGCAAGGCCGCATCTTTTGCTCATGAGCTCGCGAACAAACCAGCCGGCCCGCCTGGATCAGGCCTCTCTCCGCACCGGAAGCAGCGGTACCGAGATCGAGGCCTTCATCCAAAAGGCGCGTGCCGTAGCCAGACCGGCCACAGGTGGGGGACGGGTGATCCTTGCTCTGGATGCGACCATGAGCCGTCAGCCGACCTGGGATCTGGCTTGCTCGCTGCAAGGCGAAATGTTCGACGCCGTCGGCAAGGTCGGCGGCCTATCGGTTCAACTCGCCTATTTCCGTGGGTTGTCAGAAAGCCGCACCTCAAAGTTCGTGGAAGATACGGAGACGCTGAAACGGCTGATGCAACGCATCACCTGCCAAGGCGGGCAAACCCAGATCGGCCGGATCTTGTCGCATGCGCTCAAGGAAACCCGCGGACAGAAGGTCAACGCCGTGATCTTCATCGGCGACGCGATGGAGGAAAATGTCGACCGCCTCGCTGATGACGCTGCGGCGCTGGGGCTCGCCGGTACGCCGGTGTTCCTGTTTCAGGAGGGCCGGGACGGCGCTGCCGAAGCGGCGTTTCGCGAGATCGCGCGCTTGTCTAAGGGAGCGTGGTTTCGCTTGGACCATTCCTCGGCGGCAACGCTCGCCGGACTGCTTTCCTCAATCGCGGTTTTCGCGACGGGCGGTCTCACCGCCCTGGAAGCGCGCGGACGCAGTGAAGATCGCCTTCTGCTCCAGCATCTTGGCGGCAAAAAGCGATGAGCATTTTCCTCGGTATCGTTGCAGCCCTGGCCTTCTGCTTGCTTGCCGCGGTTGTTTTCACGCGCGCCGATGCGGCCTGGCTCGCAAACGTCCTCAGCAGAATGGGGCCGTTCGTCCTGGGTGCGCTTGGCCTTGGGCTGCTGTTGGTCGGTCGCGCATCGTTCGGCGGCATGCTGCTGGCCGGCGCGGGATCGTGGTTTGTTGCCCAGCAGAAGCGGCGTCGTGCAACGCCGACCCCGGGGCGTCGATCAGCCGTGCGCACCGCCGCGTTGGAAATGGAGCTTGATCATGACTCCGGCGCCCTCGAAGGGCATGTGCTGGCGGGTTCCTTTGAAAGCCGCCGGCTCGGCGATCTCGATCTTCAGGAGCTTCTTGTGCTGCATGAGGAACTCGCGAGCGACACGGAAAGTCTCCGTCTCCTAGAGACGTATCTTGACGGCCGCTTTCCCGTCTGGCGCCAGGACGCTGAGGCGCAGATGAACACGCGGATGAGAAGCGCGCCAGCTTCTGGCTCCATGAGCAAGGAGGAGGCCTACCAGATCCTTGGTCTTGAAACGACTGCGTCCACGGCGGACATCCGCCAGGCCCATCGCCGCCTCATGCAAAGGCTGCATCCGGACTTCGGGGGATCGACCTTCCTGGCTGCCCGGATCAACGAAGCGAAGGACGTCCTGCTCTCTCACCATAACTAAGTTCCCCTCGACGCAATACATTCGGGAAGTTCTGGCGCTCCGCCCTGAGGCGAAGCGCCTCTAACGCTGCTACTGCTGGATGGCGTAGCAGGAGATGTCCTTCTTCTTCAGGGCGCTGCAGGTGTTCCAAGCCTCGTCCTTGGAGCCGTAGCCGCCGAAGCGAGCCCGGTAGTAGGTGGTGCCGCCCTTGGTGAAGGTTTCCGTGAAGGCGGCATCCGCCGAAAGGATCCCGCTCGCCTGCCGTGCGACCTTCGACAAGGTCGACCGGGCTTCCCCTTCAGAACCCAGCGACGCAACCTGGATTGCCCATCCGCTGCGCGATGTCGTGGAGGCGGTGGCAACCGGATCAAGAGCCGCGGCTGCGGCTGCGGCTGAACGCGCCACCGCAGCCTGAAGCCGGTCTGCTCGGACGGGATCGGCCGTTGCGATTTCAAGCGCCGACTTCGCGTCCGCCGTTGCGACCTGTTGCAACACTGCCAGCCCCGGGCGATCCGAGGGGATGGGGGCGTCGCTGCGCGGCAAGGGCGATGCGTAGGCGGTGACGGCCGCATCGTCGGCGCTGCCACGGGCAACAAGCAGACCCGTGCTGCGGGTGGAAGCCTTGGGCAGATAGCGCTGGACGAGTTCGGCCATGTGGTTGTCACGCGACGCGCCGGAGGTGCCGCCCATCACAACGGCCACGAGCTTTCGGTCGCCGTCCTTCAGGGACGTAACAAGGTTGAAGCCGGATGCGTTGATGTAGCCGGTCTTGATGCCGTCCACACCCTTCACCCGATCCAGCAAGCGGTTGTGGCCGCGGATCGTGGTGTTTCCGAACTTGAAGGAACGGGTGGAGAAATAGCCGTAATATTTTGCGTGGTGCTCACGCAGGGCGATGCCGAGCGTCGCCATGTCGCGCGCCGTCGTCTTCTGGTTGGCATCAGGCAGGCCCGATGCGTTGCGGAAGGTCGTCTGGCTCATCCCGAGGCTGCGGGCCTTGGCCGTCATCATGCTCGCGAAGTTGGCTTCCGTTCCGCCGAGCAGTTCGCCCACGGCGGCCGCCGCATCATTGGCGGACTTGGTGATCAGCGACAGGATCGCCTGTTCCACCGTGATCGAACCGCCAGGGCGGACGCCGATCTTCGTGGGTGGCCGGCCAGCGGCGTATTTGGAAAACGGCACCTTGGAATCGAGGCGAATCCGCCCGGCCTTCAGGGCATCGAAGACCATGTAGAGCGTCATCATCTTGGTGAGCGATGCGGGATATCGCGGCGCGTCCGCGCTCGACGAAAACAGCGTCTTGCCATTGTTGGCATCGATCACGATCGCTGCATAACGGGGATTGGACTTCGCATGTGCCGCGCTTACGCCCCCTGAGGCGATCAACACAGCCGCAAACGCTGTTGTAGCAGCGCGGCGAACGAAGGAAAGCAGGCCTGCCGGTGTCTGACGCACGATGCAACCTTTTTGGTTCGTCTTTTGGGTTTGGGTGACCTTTCGGTCGGCCACGGTCATTCACGCTAGGGGCAGGTGGTTACGAAACCCTTTAGGGTAACCACATCCTTGACGCGGTGGCGGGTGTTCGATTCAAATCGTGGCTTAGCAAAGAAGATGCGGTGGCGGTTTGCCGGCGTCACCATGTCGTGAAGCTTTCTCGGGACTACCAAAACATCGTATTGTCAGCCGCAAAGAAGGCCTTAAATTCATCTGGCTTCGCACCTACATCGGGGAAGAGCGATAGAACGCAGACAGGGGTCGGACGAGTGAAGAGCGGTGAGAACGCCAGTCGGCGTTTGACACGTATGCAGGCGCAGGATGGTGGCAGCGGCCTTGGTCGCAGCACTGCGGTAATCACGCGCACTCGAAGCAAAACAAAGAAGCCGAGCCTCTACCGTGTTCTGATCCTGAATGACGATTACACGCCGATGGACTTCGTGGTCCATGTCCTCGAACGGTTCTTTCAGAAGGACCAGGAGGCGGCGACCCGCATCATGCTGCATGTCCATAATCATGGGGTCGGCGAATGCGGGATCTATACTTTCGAGGTGGCCGAGACCAAAGTGTCTCAGGTCATGGACTTTGCCCGTCAGCACCAGCATCCGCTGCAATGCGTGATGGAGAAGAAGTGAGGTACTAAATGCCGGCTTTCTCCCAAGGCCTAGAAAAAGCACTCCATCAGGCGCTGACGTTCGCCAACGAGCGGCATCACGAATACGCCACGCTGGAACACCTGCTGCTCGCCCTCATCGAGGACAGCGACGCAGCTGCGGTGATGCGCGCGTGCAATGTCGATATCGACGATCTGAAGCACACGGTGCTGACTTACATCGACACCGAGCTCGACAATCTGATCACCGGCTATGACGAGGATTCCAAGCCGACCGCCGGTTTCCAGCGTGTCATTCAGCGCGCGGTAATCCACGTCCAGTCGTCGGGCCGTGAGGAAGTTTCGGGCGCCAACGTGCTCGTCGCGATCTTTGCTGAGCGCGAAAGCCACGCTGCCTACTTCCTCCAGGAACAGCAGATGACCCGCTACGACGCGGTGAACTACATCAGCCATGGCATCGCCAAGCGGGCCGGGGCCGGCGAAGCGCGCCCGCCCCGTGGGGCTGAGGATGATCAAGCCGGCGGTGCTGGCGGCGAAGGTGAAGACGGCGGCAAGAAGAAGCAGCAGCAGGACGCGCTCACCGCCTACTGCGTCAACCTGAACCAGAAGGCCAAGACCGGCAAGATCGACCCACTGATCGGCCGCGCCAACGAGATCAACCGCACGATCCAGGTGCTTTGCCGCCGGTCCAAGAACAACCCGCTTTACGTGGGCGATCCAGGTGTTGGCAAAACGGCGATTGCGGAAGGCCTTGCCAAGCGCATCGTGGAAGGCAAGGTGCCGCAGGCGCTTGCCGACTCCACCATCTTCTCTCTCGACATGGGCACGCTGCTGGCGGGAACCCGCTATCGCGGCGACTTCGAAGAGCGCTTGAAGCAGGTCGTGAAGGAGCTGGAGGAATATCCGGGCGCCGTTCTGTTTATCGACGAGATCCACACCGTGATTGGTGCGGGCGCAACCTCAGGCGGTGCCATGGATGCGTCCAACCTCCTGAAGCCCGCGCTGTCTTCGGGCGCAATCCGCTGCATGGGCTCGACGACCTACAAGGAGTTCCGCCAGTTCTTCGAAAAGGATCGGGCGCTCGTGCGTCGCTTCCAGAAGATCGACGTGAACGAGCCGACGGTGGATGACACGATCGAGATCATGAAGGGCCTGAAGCCCTATTATGAGGACTTCCACAAGGTGAAGTTCAGCTCGGATGCCATCAAGGCTGCCGTGGAACTGTCGGCGCGCTACATCAACGATCGCAAGCTGCCGGACAAGGCGATCGACGTGATCGATGAAACCGGTGCGTCGCAGATGCTGCTGCCGGAAAACAAGCGCAAGAAGACGATCACGGTCAAAGAGATCGAGGCGACCATCGCCACCATGGCCCGCATTCCGCCGAAAACCGTTTCGGCCGATGACGAGCAGGTGCTAGCTGGCCTCGAGGTCGAGCTCAAGCGCGTGGTTTATGGTCAGGATACCGCCATCACCGCGCTGGCTTCGGCGATCAAGCTGGCTCGCGCCGGCCTGCGGGAACCGGAAAAGCCCATCGGCTCCTACCTGTTCTCGGGTCCGACGGGCGTCGGCAAGACGGAAGTGGCCAAGCAGCTTGCGGCTTCGCTCGGTTGTGAGCTGCTGCGCTTCGACATGTCGGAATACATGGAGCGCCACACCGTGAGCCGCCTGATCGGCGCGCCTCCCGGCTATGTCGGCTTCGACCAGGGCGGCCTTCTGACCGACGGCGTCGACCAGCATCCGCATTGCGTGCTGCTTCTCGACGAAATCGAAAAGGCGCATCCGGACCTGTTCAACATCCTGTTGCAGGTCATGGATCACGGCCAGCTCACGGATCACAACGGCAAGAAGATCGACTTCCGCAACGTGATCCTGATCATGACCACGAATGCCGGTGCGGCAGACATGGCCAAGGCGGCGATCGGCTTCGGTTCGTCCAAGCGCGAAGGCGACGACGTCGAAGCGATCAACCGCCTGTTCACGCCGGAGTTCCGCAATCGCCTCGATGCGATCATTCCGTTCGGCTCGCTGCCGGTGCCGGTGATCCATCAGGTCGTGCAGAAGTTCGTGATGCAGCTGGAAGCGCAGCTTTCAGAGCGCGGCGTGACCTTCGACCTGTCGCCGGACGCGATCGCCTGGCTGGCTGACAAGGGCTATGACGAGCGCATGGGGGCACGCCCGCTCGGACGCGTCGTTCAGGAACACATCAAGAAGCCGCTGGCGGATGAGATCCTGTTCGGCAAGCTCAAGAAGGGCGGAACAGTGCGCGTCACGGTCGAGGAGATCGAGGGCAAGAAGGGCCTGAAGCTCGAATCGCTTGCAGACGAACTGCCGGTGAAGCCCAAGAAGGAGGCCGAGGAAGAGGACAAGCCGAAGCGTGTCCGCAAGCCGGCTGCCAAGAAGGCAGAAGCGAAAGCCAAGCCGGAAGAAAAGAAGAACCCGGGGCAGCGCAGCCTTGTGCCACAGCTGCCTCGCAAGAACTGACCTCACAGGGATCCTTGTGAAAAAAGGCGTCGATCCGGGGATCGGCGCCTTTTTCTTTTTGGACCAATGCTGAAACGCCGCCCGCCTCTTCGCTCCCCGCAACAGCAATGTTAATCCCCGGTAATGACGCCGTCTCAGCACGTGGATATCCAGCGCTCCCGCACCGGTTGGTATCTCGCCGGTGTCCGTGCTGCCTTTTCCCTGCCTGGGCTGATCCTCGCGAGTTCCTTTGTCGGGTTTGCCGCCCTGGCGAAGGCGGCAGGGCTGACAATCGCACAGGCCGTTTTCATGACCGGCGTGATCTGGGCGCTGCCTGCCAAGGTGGTGCTTGTCGGGGCCATCATGTCGGGCAGCTCGATCTTTGCAGCCGCCTTCGCAGTCGCCCTGTCCTCCGTGCGTTTGACGCCGATGGTGGTTGCCCTGGTGCCGGAACTGCGCGGCTCCCGGACACGACAGCTGACGCTTTACCTTCTGTCCCACTTCGTTGCCATCACCTCATGGGTGCTTGCGATGGAGCGCGTCGGCGACGTTCCGCGCGACATGCGGACCACCTTTTATGCGGGTCTCGGCAGCACGCTGACCCTCGGCAACATGGTTGTGGTGGGGGTTGTTTATGCCTTGAGCCAAAAGCTACCGCCGGAGATTTCGGCTGCGCTCTTCATGCTGACGCCCATCTACTTCCTGACCTCGCTTTGGGCCTCGGCGCGCGAATGGGCGACGCATCTCGCGATGGTCATGGGACTGGTGCTGGGCCCGGTCTTCCACGTCGTGCTGCCGGAGTTTGACCTGCTTGCCGCCGGCACCATCGGCGGGTTCAGCGCCTATGCGATCTTTTCCCTGGTTCAGCGCCGGCGGCCCGCCACGTGACCTTCAGCGCCGTCGACAGCTGGTGGTGGCCGTTCCTGTTCATCCTCATCGCAGGATGGTTGGCGACCGACGCCTGGCGCTTCCTCGGCGTTTATCTCGGCGGACGGCTGCGGGATGATGCGCCGGTTCTCGTGCTGGTGCGGACCATCGCCACCGCGCTGGTTGCCGCGGTGATCGGCAACCTCATCATTTTTCCGTCGGGAGAACTGGCCGACACGCCCTTGTGGCTGCGGCTAGGGGCGGCGTTGATCGGTTTTGCTGCTTTTCTGTTGACTGGCCAGCGCATGATCGTTGGCATCGTTGTTGCCGAAGCGCTTCTGCTTTTCGGCATCTACAGTTTGTAGACTCGAGCTTGAGGGTAATGATGACCGGCTACGTGGATCCCACAAAGGAAAGCTTTGCAGCTTTTCGCGAGAACGACCGGGGCGGCCCGGTGCACATGCTGAATCTGGTGCGCTTTCGCGAGGAGGCAGCCTATGAGGATGGTCGCGTTAGCACGGGAGCCGAAGCCTACGCAGCCTACGGTCGTGAGACCCGCTCGATCTTGAAAAGGCTCGGCGGCAGAATCGTTTGGCGGGGCAACTTCGAGTTGATGCTGATCGGGCCATCGGAAGAACGCTGGGACGAGTGTTTTATTGCCGAATACCCGTCGGTGGCAGCGTTCGTGTCAATGATCCGGGATCCGGAATACCGCGAGGCGGTGAAGCATCGCCAGGCGGCGGTGCTGGACTCCCGGTTGATCCGCCTGGAACCGGCCGCTTCAGGGCAGGGCTTCGGCGGCGAAGGCTGACGTCTTCAGTTGCCGAGGGCGCCGATGATCTTTTCGGCGTGGGCGGCCAGAACGTCTCCCTTTTCCATCTCCCCACTGTGCGGCTTGAGCGACACGCCATTGAAACGGGGGATGACGTGGAAATGGAGGTGGAACACCATCTGCCCGCCCGCGGCTTCGTTGAACTGCTGGATCGTCACGCCGTCGGCGTCGAATGCCTTCATTACAGCCCTCGAGATGAGCTGCACCGTGTGCATCGTGGCAGCAAGGCTTTCCGGCGTCACATCCAGAATGTTGCGCGCACCGACCTTCGGAATCACGAGGCAGTGCCCGTCGCCCCTCGGCATGATGTCCATGAAGGCAAAGGTATGTTCATCCTCGTAGACACGGTGCGCCGGCATGTCGCCGCGCATGATCTTGGCGAAGATGTTGTCCGGATCGTAGCGGGTCGTATCCTGCATGGCGGGCCTTTCGCGAGCTCAACATCATCGGCATAGCATGCGAGGCCGGCTGATCAAGCAGGAGGGCTTCGCTTACTCCCCGTCGACCTTGCGAAACGGCGTCCGGTCTTCCAGATACTCGCTCATGGCAGCCACGTCGCGCCGCTCGCGCGCCAGGTAATCGGCCACAGCGCGCCTCAGCCCGGGGTGAGCGATGTAATGGAGGGAGTGCGTGGTCACCGGTTGATAGCCGCGCGCGAGCTTGTGCTCGCCTTGGGCGCCGGCTTCCACGACCTTGAGCTTGTGGGCGATCGCGAAGTCGATCGCCTGATGGTAGCACACCTCGAAATGAAGGAACGGGTGATCCTCTACGCATCCCCAGTTGCGGCCGAACAGGGTGTCGCCGCCGATGAAATTGATGGCCCCAGCGATATAGCGGCCGTCGCGCTTGGCCATCACGAGCAGGATATCTTCGGCCATGCGCTCGCCGACCAGCGAGAAGAACTTCCTGTTTAGATAAGGCCGTCCCCATTTTCGACTGCCCGTATCCATGTAGAAGCGGAAGAAATCATCCCAAACCCGCTCCGTCAGGTCAGTCCCCGTCAGCCAGTCGATCGAAATGCCCGACGAAAGAGCCGTTTCCCGCTCCTTGCGGAGGGTCTTGCGCTTGCGGGATGCGAGCGCGTCCAGAAAGTCCGTGTAGCTGGTGTACCCATCGTTGAAGAAGTGGAACTGCTGATCGGTCCGATGGAGGAAGCCGTGCTCTTCAAGCGTGGTGATGTCGCGCTCGGCGGCGAAGGTGACATGGGCGGACGATGCCCCGATCTGGTCGGTCAGCGCCTTGAGCCCTTCAGCCAAAGCCGCCTGGATCGGCAGCGGGTCCGATGCTTGGAGGCACAACAAGCGGGGGCCGGCCGCTGGCGTGAACGGAACCGAGGCCTGTAGCTTCGGATAGTAATCCCCGCCCGCACGCTCGAAGGCGTCAGCCCAACCATGGTCGAAGACATATTCGCCCTGGCTGTGGGATTTCAGATAAGCGGGAACGGCGCCAAGCAGGGTTCCGTCGTCCGCTTCCAGCCGCAGAAACTGCGGCAACCAGCCCGTTTTTCGAGACGCGCAGCCGGAGTCTTCAAGCGCGCTCAGGAAGGCATGCGAAAGAAATGGATTGTAGGGAAAGGCGCCCGTTCGGGACGCTCCGGCAAGCATGCCCCACTCGTCGGGGGCGAAGGCTGTCGCGCCTGCCGCTACCCGAATCGTGATCTCGCTCGCGGATGCCGCTTCGCCACCATCTGCCATTCGGGGAAACATACGCCGCCCGTTGTGCGGCGCAAGGTGACGGAACGGCAGTGTGATTGATCAGGCTTCGAAACCCTCGAACGTCATCTGGTCCGCGTAGTCGGCAGTTCGCGTTCGGCCTTCTTCGTCGCGGACCGTCCACGTGATCACAGGCATCGCCAGCCGCTGTCGTACAAAGGTGATGAAGGGGTTCGGCAGATGCTGCCAATGGTAGGACACGAAGTCGATCTCGTGGGCAAGCATTGTGAAATGCAGTTCAATTTCATCAGGCTTTTCGCCCCACGCGGTCAGGCCTCGGGGCAGATCAGGTGCGAAGCGCTTGAAGTCGCGGATGAGCCAGTGGTCGAAGGACATGATGGCCGCCTCGCCGGAATAGCGGTTCAGTTGATCCGCCACCTTTTCGACCAGCCCGGCGTCCCGGCCCTGGATGCCCTTCAATTCGATCACAAGCGGAACGCGGCCGGCGGTCAGTTGAAGAAGCTCGGCCAGGGTCGGCGGATAATCGTCCGTTCCCCCGATGCGCAGGGAGCTCAGTTCTGCTGCCGTTTTTTCGTAGATGAAGCCTTCGGCGCCCGCCAAGCGCTTCAACTCGTCGTCGTGGAATACGATCGGCACGCCATCGGCCGACAGATGCACGTCACACTCAATCGCGTAGTTGCGGTCGATGGCCGCTTTGAAAGCGGAAAGGGTGTTTTCCCATCGCGACTTGTTGAGGTCGTGGTAGCCGCGATGGGCGATTGGCCGTGCCGTCAGCCAAGGGTAGGACTTCATGCTCCGGCGAGCTCCACGATCGCTTCCACTTCAACCGGCGCATTCAAGGGCAGGCTAGCCACCCCAACGGCCGACCGAGCGTGCTTGCCCTCGTCGCCCAGTGCTGCAACCAGGAAATCGGAGGCACCATTAGCCACGACGTGTTGTTCGGTGAAGTCAGGAGTGGAAGCCACGAAGACCGTGATTTTCACGATGCGCCTGATTCGCGCGAGATCGCCGCTTGCCGCCTTGATTTGCGCCAGCACGTTCACTGCACACCACTTCGCGGCGAGCTTGCCGGCTTCCGTGCCCAGTTCGCGGCCAAGCAAACCCATCGCCATCAGCTTGCCGTCCTTCAACGGCAACTGCCCCGCGGTGAACAAAAGAGTGCCAGTTTGGGCGGCCGGAACGTAATTGGCTGCCGGCGCGGCCGCCTCCGGCAATGTCACGCCAAGTTCAAGCAGCCGCTTTTCGATTGTGTCGCTCATGGTCGTCTCCTTATATGCTGCCGGTAGAAGCCGAAGCAAAGGCGCCTCGCTTTTGCCACGTCCGGAGCGCGAACGCAGCCGGAATGTCGATGAGTTTGCGTCCGATTCACGGAGAAGAACAATGCGGTTCGCCCGCGTCATGACCTCGCTGCTGCTTGTTCTCGCGCCCGCCACGGCGTGGGCCCAAGGACCCGCCGCCCTGTCCCCGCACCGGGCAGTCTACGATCTCAGGCTGGACAAGGCGAGCGAGAGCTCTGACATCACCGGCATTTCCGGCCGGATGGTCTATGACTTCGACGGTTCACCCTGTGAAGGTTATACCGTCACCTTCCGCTTCGTCACGGATATCCAGACAAGCGACGCGTCGCGGGTGACGGACCAGCAGACCACCACCTTCGAAGAGGGTAGCGGACAATCGTTCCGCTTCGTTACCAAGTCGTTTGTGGACAGCGTGTTGGAACGCGAACTGCGCGGCGAAGCAAAGCAGGCTGCGGACGCGCTGGAGATTACGCTCGACAAGCCGCAGGAGATGGATGTCAGGTTGCCTGCGGCGCAGTTTCCGACGCAGCACATGCTGGAACTCCTCGGCAAGGCTCAACAGGGCGAAACCTTCTACGAGACGAGCATCTTCGATGGCTCGGAAGACGGCGACAAGGCGATGACCACCGCGGTGGTGATCGGCAAGCCAACCGCAATGTCCGAAAGCGACCCTGAAAAAGCGGCTCTCAAGACGTTGGCCGGCGACCGGTACTGGCCCGTCGACATCGCGTATTTCGACCTGCAGGGCGACGGCGGGGAAGAAACGCCCGACTACCGCGTCAGCTTCAAGCTTCATTCCAACGGCCTGACGCATGACCTGGTGATGGACTACGGAGACTTCGCGATGACCGGCAAGCTGGTTGATCTCCAGCTTCGAGAACAAGCTCCGACGACCTGCGAACCGGCTACGCCGCGATAAGCGCGCGGATGCCGTCGGCGACGAACTGGACGGCGAGGGCGGCGAGCAGGACGCCTAGCAGGCGCGTCAGAATCGAGCGGCCCGTTTCCCCAAGAAAGCGATCAACGCGTTCGGCCAGGATCAGCACCAGGGCCGTCACTGCAAGGCAAAGAGCAAGGATCACAACTGTGGTGAACTGCCCGATCGGGCTCGGGTAAGCCGAAGACAGCAACACGGTTGCCGAAATCGCGCCCGGTCCGGCGATCAGCGGGATCGCAAGAGGAAAGGCGGCGATGTTGCGGATCATGTCGCGCGTGATCGCCCGCGCCGCGCTTTTTTCGTGCCGCTCCTGCCGGCGCTCGAAGATCATCTCGAAAGCGATGAAGAACAACAACAGGCCGCCCGCCGTGCGAAACGCCGGAAGCGTGATGCCGAATGCGCCGAGGATCACCGTCCCAGCCAGCGCAAACACTGCAAGGATGGCAAAGCCGATCACCGACGCGCGGACTCCGACATGGATCCGCTGCGAACGGTTCATCCCGCTTGTCAGCGCGAGGAACAAGGGTGCGAGACCCGGCGGGTCGATGGTCACCAGGATCGTGACAAAGGCGTTGAAAGCGCTTTCGAAGTCCAGCATCTGCTTCGGCTCCCTTGCGCCAGGTTGGGTGGTCGGCGGCTGTTTTAGAAGCTGTGTTCGTGGTTGCAAACGCCGGCTGTCATGCGCTGCCGGCGAAATAAACGCGGATGGATCTGCGTACGCGACCTAAGCGGCTGATGTTGCTTTAAAATCTGCCGGATTTTGCTGTGGGTAGAATGATGGTCCGGTTTGGAGTTGACGCCGCCTTTCCTATATAAAGGACTGATGATTCCCCCAAAATGCGGCGCTAGACATTGACAGATCAAACCACTCCACGAGACGGCGGGCCGAACGGCATTGAGCCCATCTCCATCATGGAGGAAATGCAGCGGTCTTATCTCGATTACGCAATGAGCGTGATCGTCAGCCGGGCGCTGCCGGATGTGCGTGATGGCCTGAAGCCGGTGCATCGGCGGATCATGTATGCGTCGTTCGACAGCGGTTATCATTGGAACCGCAAATATGTGAAATCGGCCCGCCCCGTTGCTGATGTGATGGGTAAATACCACCCGCACGGCGACGCTTCGATCTACGATGCCTTGGTACGCATGGCCCAGGACTGGTCGATGCGCGTGCCGCTCATCGACGGGCAAGGCAATTTCGGCTCGATCGACGGCGATAGCCCGGCGGCGATGCGCTACACCGAAGCGCGCCTCACCAAGGTCGCGCATGAACTGCTGGAGGACATCGACAAGGACACGGTCGATTTCCAGGAAACCTACGACTCGTCCGGTTCAGAGCCTAAGGTCCTGCCGGCGCGTTTTCCCAATCTTCTCGTCAACGGCTCAGGCGGTATTGCCGTCGGCATGGCGACCAACATTCCACCACACAACCTGTCCGAGATCATCAACGGCACTATTGCCCTGATCGACAATCCCGCCATGGATTTGGCTGATCTCATGGACATCATTCCCGGGCCGGATTTCCCCACCGGCGCGCTTATTCTCGGCCGCTCGGGCATCCATTCCGCTTATTCCACCGGCCGCGGCTCGATCCTGATGCGCGGCAAGGTGCACACCGAAACCATTCGGGGTGAGCGCGAAGCCATCATCGTGACGGAAATGCCCTATCAGGTGAACAAGGCATCGATGATCGAGAAGATGGCCGAACTCGTGCGCGACAAGCGCATCGAGGGCATCTCCGACATTCGCGACGAGAGCGATCGCCAGGGCTACCGGGTGGTGATCGAACTGAAGCGGGATGCCAACGCCGAGGTGATCCTCAACCAGCTTTACCGCTTCACACCGCTGCAAACCTCATTCGGCGCCAACATGGTGGCGCTCAACGGCGGCAAGCCAGAGGTTCTGAACCTCATCGACATCCTGAAGGCCTTCATCGCCTTCCGGGAAGATGTCATCAGCCGCCGCACGAAGTACCTCCTGCGCAAGGCTCGGGAACGGGCGCATGTCCTGGTTGGCCTGGCGATTGCCGTTGCCAACATCGACGAAGTGATCGCGCTGATCCGCCGCGCACCGGATCCACAAACGGCGCGCGAGCAGTTGATGGAGCGGCGCTGGCCCGCCTCTGACGTCGAAGCGCTGATCCGCCTCATCGATGATCCGCGGCATCGGATCAACGAGGACGGCACCTATAATCTGTCCGAAGAGCAGGCGCGTGCCATTCTTGAACTGCGCCTGCAGCGACTGACGGCCCTTGGCCGCGACGAGATCGCCGACGAACTGAACAAGATCGGCCTCGAGATCAGCGATTATCTCGACATCCTGTCCTCGCGCGTCCGCATCATGACGATCGTCAAGGACGAGCTTGCAGCGGTGCGCGACGAATTCGGCACGCCGCGCCGCACCGAGTTGGCGGATGGCGGCTCGGACATGGACGACGAGGACCTGATCGCCCGCGAAGACATGGTCGTCACGGTCAGCCACACCGGCTACATCAAGCGTGTGCCGCTGTCGCTTTACCGATCGCAACGCCGCGGTGGCAAAGGCCGGTCCGGCATGTCCACGCGTGACGAGGATTTCGTCACGCGGCTCTTTGTGGCCAACACGCACACGCCGGTTCTGTTCTTCTCTTCGCGTGGCATCGTCTACAAGGAAAAGGTTTGGCGCCTGCCGATCGGCAATCCGCAATCGCGCGGCAAGGCGCTGATCAACATGCTTCCGCTGGAACAGGGCGAGCGCATCACGACAATCATGCCGCTGCCGGAGGACGAGGACAGCTGGGGCAACCTGGACGTCATGTTCGCCACCACGCGCGGCACCGTTCGCCGCAACAAGCTGTCGGACTTCGTGCAGGTCAATCGCAACGGCAAGATCGCGATGAAGCTCGAAGAGGAAGGCGACGAGATCCTTGGTGTGGCGACCTGTACCGATACGGATGACGTCCTGCTGACCGCTGCATCCGGGCAGTGCATCCGTTTCCCCGTCAGCGATGTGCGCGTCTTCTCCAGCCGCAACTCGGTCGGTGTGCGCGGCATCAACATGGCGGAAACCGATCGCGCTATCTCCATGACCATCTTGGGTGGCGTGGAATCAGAAGCGTGGGAGCGCGTCGCCTACCTCCGTCGCGCGGCAGCCGAGCGTCGTGCCGTGACGGGCGACGACGAAGAGATCGTCACGCCTACCGAAGATGTGGCGGTGGAAGGCGAACTGTCGGACGAGCGCTACGAAGAACTGAAAGCGCGTGAGGAATACGTGCTGACCGTCACCGAGCGCGGCTACGGCAAGCGGTCGTCATCCTACGATTTCCGTGTAACCGGGCGAGGCGGCAAGGGCATCCGCGCCACCGACGTTTCAAAGACGGCGGAGATCGGCCGACTGGTTGCCGCATTCCCCGTGGCCGGCAGCGATCAGATCATGCTGGTGTCCAACGGCGGCCAAGTCATCCGCGTCCCGGTCAACGGCATTCGCTTCGCAAGCCGCGCAACCAAGGGCGTGACCATCTTTGATACGGCAAAGGGAGAACGCGTCGTTTCCGTGGAGCGGATTTCCGAGCCGCAGGACGAGGATGGCGAAGCCGGCACGGTGGCAGAGATTGAGTAAGTCGACGGTGCGCGCTCGTTGGAATCAAAACGGGACGCGTTGACGCGTCCCGTTTTGAATTTCTCAACTTGCCGTTTAGCGATAGCTGTTCGGCCGATCGAAGCCAGGTCCGAAGCGGTTCATGCGATCGCGCTTCACGGTCTGCTTCACATACTGAGCTTCCTGGTGAAGGCCGAATACTGTCGCGATCAACATCGCAATGGTCATGGCGGCGGCAAGCATCAAGATCATCATGGCAACATCTCCTGCCGCAAAGAACTCATGAACAACTTTTCGGTTCCACGGGTGAAACCTAGGTGCGTGCTTGTCACCAATTCGTGAATCGGCAAGCGCTTCTCCAGGTCATTCGGTTTGCCTTTGCAGCAACTGGCGATTAGAAGGCCGGCATGACGCACCGTGTCGCCATTTATGCAGGTTCATTCGATCCCCTCACAAATGGGCATCTCGACGCCCTGACGGGCTCGTTGTCCTTTGCGGACAAGATCCTCGTGGCGATCGGCAAACAGGCCTCGAAGACGCCACTGTTCTCTTTCGAAGAGCGCGTCGAGCTCATCAAGTCTGCGGCGCGGGATGCCGTTGGTCCGGATGCAGATCGACTGGAGGTGATATCCTTCGAAGGCCTGGTGGTGCGGGTTGCGATCGAGCGCGGGGCCACCATCATGATCCGCGGGCTGCGCGACGGAACAGATCTTAACTACGAAATGCAGATGGCGGGAATGAACCGAACGATGGCTCCCGGCCTGCAGACGGTATTTCTTCCAGCCAGTCCCGCAGTGCGGATGATCACTGCCACTCTTGTTCGCCAGATTGCGACCATGGGCGGAGACATCACGCCCTTTGTGCCGGCCGTTGTCGCAACAGCGCTGACGGAAAAGTTCAGGACCTAAGCAGGAGTTCTCAATGCCCCGTTTCAAACTTGTTACTGCCGCGCTCGCGATGGCCGTGGCCTTGCTCACAGGTAGCGTGGCCGCCCAGGCTGCCGAGCCGGAAAACACGCTCGTTCTGACGTTGAAGGACGGGGATGTGACGATCGCCTTGCGACCCGACCTTGCGCCGCAGCACGTGGAGCGGATCAAGACCCTCGTGCGCGATGGCGCTTATGACAATGTTGCGTTCCACCGAGTGATCGACGGCTTCATGGCGCAGACCGGCGACGTGCAGTATGGCGATCTGGAGGAAGGCTTCAACGCGGGTGCTGTTGGAACGGGCGGATCCGATCTTCCTGATCTGCCGGCTGAATTCTCCGATGAACGTTTTGTTCGGGGGACGGTTGGCATGGCACGCGCCCAGAACCCGGATTCGGCGAATTCGCAATTCTTCATCATGTTTGCGCCAGCGCCACCCTTGGATGGCGAGTACACGGTGGTCGGTCAGGTGGAAAGCGGACTGGAGCTGATCGACGACATCAAGCGCGGCGATGCGTCCGATAATGGCGCAGTGAGCGACCCGGATCGCATTTTGCGGGCTCGCATTGCGGCAGACGGCAACTAAGTACGAGGAAACGAGCTGTTGCAGGTGCAGCAGTTCTGCAAGGAGTTGATATGGCTGAGATCAAGGATCCAGAAAACACCCTGGTGATGGAAACCACCAAGGGCAAGGTCGTGATCGAGATGTTTCCCGATCTGGCACCTGGCCACGTCGGTCGCATTAAGGAACTGGCGCGCGAAGGCGCCTATGACGGCGTTGTCTTTCATCGGGTGATCGACGGCTTCATGGCACAGACCGGCGATGTGAAGTTCGGCAACTCGACGTCCGGCAGCTTCAATCCGTCGCGCGCCGGCATGGGCGGTTCGGACAAACCGGACCTGAAGGCTGAGTTCAACAACATGAACCATGCCCGCGGGACCTGTTCCATGGCGCGGGCGCAAAGCCCGAACTCGGCGAACTCGCAGTTCTTTATCTGCTTCGAGAACGCCGCTTTCTTGAACCGGCAGTACACGGTGTGGGGCCAGGTGATCGAAGGCATGGAGAATGTCGACCAGATCAAGCGCGGGGAACCCGTGCAGGATCCCGACAAGATCACCTCGCTGAAGGTCGCCGCCGATATTGCGGCCTGAGGAAAGACACGTCCGATGACCACGCTGCTTTGGTCGTTGATGGGCATCCTTGCCGGCGCGTTCGTTGCCCTGCAGGCGCCCATCAACGCGCAGCTTGGCCGTGACCTTGGATCGCCGGTTGCTGCAGCCGGCGTTTCCTTTTTTGCGGGTGCGGTGGTTCTGGGCTTGGCGACAATCTTTTTCGCTCGCCTGCAAGGCATCTCCCTGAACTTCCGCGCACCTCCGCCCTGGCTCTTCATCGCCGGAGGGGTTCTCGGCGCAGCGTTCGTGACAAACAACGTCATCCTTGTGCAGAAGGTCGGCGCCGCTACGCTGATCGCTTTGCTGATGACTGGCCAGCTATTGGCAGGGCTTTTAATGGACCGGATCGGCTTCATGGGCCTGGCCGTGCGCGAAATTACGGCAGGTCGAATTGCCGGCGTGTTTCTGCTGATGGCCGGCGCCCTGATGATTCGCCTTTACTGATGAAGGTCGATCTTTTCGATTTCGAACTTCCCGACGAGCGCATCGCGCTTCGCCCTGCCGAACCGCGCGACACCGCGCGTCTGCTCGTGGTTGACCCGGTTCAGGGCCTGGCGAACCGGCATGTTTACGAGTTGCCGAACCTCCTGCAGCCCGGCGACGCGTTGGTGTTCAACGACACGAAGGTTATTCCGGCGCAGCTGCATGGCACGAGGCACCGCGGCGACAACACGGCGGCCGTCGATGCCACGCTTCATATGCGTGTCGCACCCGATCGCTGGAAGGCTTTCGTCAGGCCCGCCAAGCGCTTGGCCGTGGGGGATCGCATAGCCTTTGGTCGTGAGGGCGACCTCTGCCTGCTCGGAACCTTGAACGCGACGGTGAGCGCCAAGGGCGAGGCTGGTGAGGTCGACCTCGACTTCGATCTCAGCGGCCCCTTCCTCGACGATGCGCTTCGCGAGGCCGGCCATATTCCGCTGCCTCCTTATATCGCCTCCAAGCGTCCCGAGGATGCACGCGATCGCGTGGATTACCAGACGATCTATGCCCGGGAAGAGGGTGCGGTGGCCGCCCCTACGGCCGGCCTCCATTTCACGCCAGAGCTCATGGATGCGCTGGATACCGGCGGCATATCCAGGCACTTCGTAACCTTGCATGTCGGTGCGGGCACCTTCCTGCCGGTGAAGGCCGACGACACAGAGCGCCACAAGATGCACGCCGAGATCGGGGTTGTCTCGGAGGAAACCGCTGCTGCGCTCAATGAGGTGAAGGCGCGGGGAGGGCGCGTGGTGTGCGTTGGCACGACCTCGCTGCGGCTTCTGGAAAGTGCTGCGGGTGACGATGGCAGGATGCGCGCCTGGCAGGGTGCCACCGACATCTTCATCACACCGGGCTACCGCTTTCGCGTCGTTGACGTCTTGATGACCAACTTCCATCTGCCGCGCTCGACCCTTTTCATGCTGGTATCTGCCTTCAGCGGGCTCGAAACGATGCGCGACGCCTACAAACACGCAATCGATGGGGGCTACCGCTTCTATTCCTATGGCGATGCCAGCCTCCTGTTCAGGAGTGCGGCATGAGCGAGCCGTTTCGATTTCAGCTGCAGGCGAAGGACGGCGCCGCGCGCCTCGGCGCGATCACCATGCCGCGCGGCACGATCCGCACGCCAGCCTTCATGCCTGTTGGCACGGCAGCGACGGTAAAGACGCTGACGATGGACCAGGTTCGCGGCACGGGCGCGGACATCATCCTGGGTAACACCTATCACCTGATGCTGCGCCCGGGTGCCGAACGCGTGGCGCGCCTCGGCGGTCTTCATGAGTTCGCACGCTGGCCGCACCCGATCCTGACGGATTCCGGCGGATTCCAGGTCATGTCGCTCGCAACTCTGCGCAAACTGGACGAGAAGGGGGTCACGTTTCGCAGCCACATCGATGGCGCGAAATACGAGATGTCACCCGAGCGTTCGATCGAGATCCAAGGCTTGCTGGACTCCGACATCCAGATGCAACTCGACGAGTGCGTTGCGCTGCCTGCTGCTTATGCGGAAGTGGAGCGTGCCATGGAACTGTCGCTGCGCTGGGCTGAGCGCTGCCGCATCGCGTTTGGTGATCAGCCCGGGCGTGCCATGTTCGGCATCGTTCAAGGTGGAGCCGAGCCGGCGCTGCGCGAACGTTCGGCGCTGGTCCTCAAGGCCATGGACCTCAAGGGATATGCCGTGGGTGGCCTGGCGGTGGGTGAACCGCAGCAGGTCATGCTGGACATGCTCGAGGTGACATGTCCGCTGCTGCCGGCTGAAAAGCCGCGCTACCTGATGGGCGTCGGGACGCCCGACGACATCCTGAAGTCTGTGGCGCGCGGCATCGACATGTTCGACTGCGTGATGCCGACGCGGGCGGGTCGCCACGGCCTGGCGTTCACGCGTCGCGGTCGGGTCAATCTGCGCAATGCCAGGCATGCCGACGATCATCGTCCGCTGGATGAAGAAAGCGACTGCCCCGCCGCGCGGGATTATTCCCGCGCCTATCTGCACCATCTGATCCGCGCGCAGGAAAGCCTCGGCGCCATGCTCCTGTCGTGGAACAACATCGCTTACTACCAGAACCTCATGCAGGGTATTCGCGATGCAATCGGCAGCGGCACGTTCGTGAGCCATGCGGAAAAGATCTCCGCGTCCTGGGCCCAGGGCGACATCGCGCCACTGTGACTCAGGTGCTGAGGCTGTTGGCGGCCCGCAGATTCACGCTGCTGATCAGCCAGGATCCGTCCGGCTGCTGCTGCAACGTGTAGAGCGCCTCGTAATCCTTGCCATCCGGCCCGAGGATCATGACCGTCTGCTTGATCTCGCTGCCGCCATCCTCCGCCGCCCCGAAGGCGAAGTTGCGGGGACGATGCACCATGGGGTAGGCGTTGCGCACCATGGCCATGAAGGCTTCGGGCGTTGGATAGATCCGCCGCAACGTCGGAGAAGCAAAGCCATAGGCAACGCCGTCCTGATCGGAACGGAACGCCTGCATCTGCTGTTCGATCACGGCTTGTGCCGCGGCCACCTCGGCTTCTCCCGCACCAGCGCTTCCGACCGGCATCATGAACAAGGAAAAGAAAGCAAAGGGAATGGCGGATCTGCGCATCATCTGCTCCTGTCGCGAGGGAGCGCCGTTAGCGGCTCCTTGGTGAGTGGCTTCTAAAGCTACGGTGGGAACCGGATAAGGTTTCGCGAGTATGACAACTCTTCGGGAGCGGACATGAAAGCCTTCTTCATGCAGATCAAATGCGAACTCGGCCAATCCTATAAGGTGGCGAGTGCCATCGTGGATGCCGAGATCGCATCGGAAGTTTATTCCACCGCCGGCGACTTTGATCTCCTGGTCAAGTTCTACATTCCGGAGGAGGGCGATGTGGGCCACTTCGTGAACGAAAAGATCCAGGTCATCCCTGGTATCCGCGACACGCGAACCATTGTGACTTTCCGCGCGTTTTAATCAAACTGTCGCCGGCAAAGCTCTTGCAATTGCCGCGTGAACCCCCTGAAATGCAGGAGGTTGGGAGTACTCGGTTGGTAGCCTTTGATGAGATGCATCCGGAATCCACCGGATTGCGGGATCCGTATAAGAAGTACCAGGCATGGCTGGCTGAGCAGGACCCCGCTCGCCTGACCGAGAAGATGCAGGACGCGGAACGCGTTTTTCGCAAAACGGGCATTACCTTCGCGGTCTACGGCGAGGAAGAAGCAGCCGAGCGGCTCATCCCCTTCGACATCGTCCCCCGGATCCTCGCGGGTAGCGAATGGCGGCGGCTCATGCAAGGCATCGAGCAGCGGGTGCAGGCGCTGAATGCCTTCTTGGACGACATCTACCACCGCCAGGAGATCCTGAAGGCTGGCCGTATCCCCAAGGAGCTGATCGCCAACAACGAAGCTTTCGTGCCGGAAATGATCGGCGTACGTCCGCCGGCTGGCGTGTACACCCACATCATCGGCACGGACATCGTGCGAACCGCCGAAAACGAGTTCTTCGTTCTCGAAGACAACGCACGCACGCCAAGTGGCGTGTCCTACATGCTCGAAAACCGCGAAACGATGATGCAGCTTTTTCCCGAGCTGTTTCAGCGGATCCGCGTGCGGCCGGTTGAGAATTATCCGCAGATCCTCCGGCAGTCCCTGTCTGCCGTGAAGCCGGAAAGCTGCGACGGGCCGCCGCGGTTGGCTGTCCTGACACCGGGAAGCTACAACTCCGCTTATTTCGAGCATGCCTTTCTGGCGGACCAGATGGGCGTCGAACTGGTGGAAGGGCAGGACCTGCGGGTGGTTGATGGCCACGTCGCCATGCGCACCACCGAAGGCTACAAGCGCATCGACGTGCTTTATCGCCGTGTCGATGACGCCTTCCTTGACCCGCTGACCTTCCGGCCGGATTCCGCCCTCGGCGTGCCCGGCATCATGGATGTGTACCGCGCTGGCAAGATCACGATTGCCAATGCACCCGGAACCGGGATCGCCGACGACAAGGCGATCTATTCCTACATGCCGGAGATCATCGAGTTTTATACCGGCCGCAAGGCGTTGTTGCCCAATATCGAGACCTGGCGCTGCTCTGAACCGGCGAGCCTGAAATATGTCTTGGAGAACCTTTCCGCGCTTGTGGTGAAGGAGGTGCATGGCTCTGGCGGCTACGGAATGCTGGTTGGGCCGGCGGCAAGCAAAGCGGAACGCGAAGCCTTCGCCGAGAAGCTGCGCGCCAAGCCCTCGAACTACATTGCGCAGCCGACGCTTTCCTTGTCGACGTGTCCAATCCTAACGGAGGCTGGTCTGGCGCCGCGACACGTGGATCTGCGGCCGTTTGTGCTGGTGTCTGACCGCATCCAGATCGTTCCCGGCGGGCTCACTCGCGTCGCGCTGAAGGAAGGCTCGCTTGTTGTGAACTCCTCGCAAGGCGGCGGCACAAAAGACACCTGGGTGCTGGACGACTGAGATGCTTCTAGGACGCACCGCCAACGGGCTCTACTGGATGAGCCGCTATATCGAACGTGCCGAGAACATGGCACGGCTGCTTGACGCCGGCTTGCGGCTCGCGCTGACGCAAACCACGAGCTCGGCGGAAGAATGGACGTCGCTGGTGATCAGCGCCGGTGCCGAGAACGCGTTTCGAGCCCGCCACACTGAGTTCACCTCCACCACGGTCTCCGACTTCCTGCTGCGCGATAGAACAAATCCGTCCAGCGTGATCTCCTCGATTGAAACCGCGCGCATGAACGGCCGCATGGTGCGCACAGCCCTGACCCGGGAAGCGTGGGAAAGCCTCAACGAGGCCTGGATGTCGTTGAAGCGCCTACTGGCGGCACCGATCGACGAGCGGGACCTGCCCCATGTTCTTGACGCCATCAAGCGGGAAGCGGCGCTTATACGCGGCGCCTTTATCGGAACGATGTTGCGCAACGAAATCTTCTATTTCGCGCAACTCGGCACGCTGGTTGAGCGGGCAGACAACACGGCCCGCATTCTGGACGTGAAATATTACGTCCTGCTGCCTTCTGTTCACTGGGTTGGATCGTCGCTCGACAACTACCAGTGGGAGTCGATCCTCCGATCCGTTTCCGCGCACCGCTCCTACCGCTGGGTTTATGAAGCGGACTACAAGCCGACCAATATAGCCGACTACCTGATCCTCGATCCACGCATGCCGCGCTCGCTCGCGTTCTGTTACCGGGGCATCACCGAAAGTCTTCGCATGCTGTCGGACGATTATGGTGCACGACATCCGAGCCATGACATCGCCGAGCGCACCATGGAGCGGCTCTGCGTTGGCTCCATCAAGGAAATCTTCGACTATGGCTTGCACGAATACCTCGACGGCTTCATCGCCGACAACGCGCGGTTTGGTGCTGCTGTCGCAGAAAACTACCGGTTTTATTGACCCATGCGGCTGAAAATCACCCACCGCACCGAGTACCACTACGATCAACCGAACATCTATGCCCTGCAGCGCCTGCGGCTGGTGCCGCAAAGCAATGACAAGCAGCGTGTCAGCAACTGGTCGGTTCAGATCGATGGCGGCGTCGAGGAAGCGAATTATACAGATGGTTTCGGCAATGCCACGCGGCTGGTGAGCGTGTTGCCGGGTCAGACCGACATCAGCGCCACCGCCACGGGGACCATCGAAACGACTGATGGATCGGGCATCACGGGACCCCATCGCGGTTATGCTCCGCTGTGGCTCTTCCTCCAGCCCACGCCCCTCACAGAACCGGGTCCGGCGATCCGCGCCTTGGCGGCTGACATCAAGGAGGGGGCACCGCTCGATCGCCTGCACGAGCTGATGCAGAGCATCGTTTCGCGGGTGACGTACGAGAAGGGCACCACCGCCGTTGGTACCCTCGCAGAAGAAGCTGCAGCCAAAGGCAGCGGCGTCTGCCAGGATCAGGCGCATATTTTTGCATCGGCGTCTCGGCTGCTTGGTTTGCCCGCCCGCTATGTGAGCGGCTATCTCCTTCTGAAGGAGCACGGGGAGGCGGCGAGCCACGCTTGGGCGGAATCGCATGTGCCAGGACTGGGCTGGGTGGCGTTTGATTGCGCCAACGGCATTTCGCCAGACGAGCATTATGCACGCCTGGCGATCGGGCGCGACTACCGCGATGCAGCGCCTGTTTCCGGTTTCCGCTTGGGGGGGGCGGCAGAGCGGCTTGAAGTTCACCTCACAGTCGAGCAGTAATCCGTCCACCAAAACGGCGGAAGCACTCATGACTTATTGTGTCGGCCTCAAGATCGACCGCGGCCTGGTTTTCATGTCCGACACCCGCACGAACGCGGGGATCGACAACATCTCGACCTTCCGCAAGATGCATATCTGGGAAGAGCCTGGAGAGCGGGTGATCGTGCTGATGTCGGCCGGCAATCTGGCCACGACCCAGGCCGTGATCAGTCTCCTGGACGAACGCTCAAAATCGCCTTCCGAGCGGGTCAGTACGCTTTTGCAGACCCCTTCGATGTTTCAAACCGCGCGGCTCGTGGGTGAAACCATCAAGGAAGTCATCAAGAACTCGTCGCCGGACGGACAGTCAGCCGACTCCTACTTCAACGCATCCTTCATCTTGGGTGGCCAGATCAAAGGCTCGGAAGCCCGTCTCTTCCTGATCTATCCCGAAGGAAATTTCATAGAAGCAGGGGAGGACACGCCGTTCTTCCAGATTGGCGAGACCAAATACGGGAAGCCGATCATAGTGCGCGCCTACGACCCCGGGATGAGCTTTGCTGAAACGGCGAAGCTGCTGATGGTGTCGTTTGATTCGACGTTGAAGTCGAACCTGTCCGTCGGTCTGCCGCTCGACATGATGTTCTACGAGCTCGATACGATGCGTGTCGGTTTCCGCAAGAGGATCGGCTACGACGATCAATATTACCGGATGATCTCAGACGGCTGGTCGAACGCGCTGAAGACCGCCTTCAACAGTTTGCCGGAATTCGACGAACTATAACGTCGGCCAGTATCCGGCGCCCGGAGTCTAACCAGACTAAGAAAAAGGGCCCCCAGTGGGGGCCCTTTTTGATCAGCTATACGGCGAATAGCACTGGCGCCGCGGGCCGTTGTAGGGCTGGAACGTGTTGTCCGAAGCCCGATATGACCGATACCGGTCATAGCACCACTGGACGTGGCTGCTGCCGCCGGACCGGATCACGCGCCGTGAACTCGGCTGGTTGGCAACGATGCCGCCGATAATGGCTCCTGTTACCAAGCCTGCCGCGCCTGCCGCCAACGCGTCGCCGCGATCCCGGCCGCGCCAGTAGCGCCGGTCACCACGCCAGTGGCGGTCACCGCGGTAATGCCGGTCGCCGCTATAGTGCCGGTCGCCGCGATAATGATGACGCGAGCCGCGCCAATCATTGCGGTAGCTTTGGCGGTTCTCGAAAGACTCGCGGTTTTGTGCCGCCGCGACACCGATGTCGGCGACAAGCATCGAGCCTGCCATCGACAAGGCCAAGGCTGCTGAAAGAAGTTTGCGCAAAATTACCTCCTGAACGGATCAGATGACGTCCCTTTGCAAATAAACGCCCGCCCCGTTTCCGCGTTCCGGTCTTCACGGAAATGGGATGTCGCCGATTTTCACGGATCATCAACCATGTTGCGGCAATGCTGACCCCCTTAATGAGGGCAAAGCCTGTGGGCACTACGATTTCTCGGCGCACCCTGCTGACCGGCCTCGGCCTTGCCGCGGTGGCCGGCTGCAGCCGCAGCTTCGACATGGAAGAATTCGCCGTCGATCTTTCGCCGACCGGCACGGTGCGGCCGAAGATCAGCGTTGATCGGGCCGTCACCGATCCGCAAGTGATGTATGCTTCCGTGCAGGACGGCCCGTTTGTGCTGCCGGAGATCCCCTACCAGAAGGTGCCGCGCGAATACCGTCGCCAGATCGTTCAGGATCCGACCGGTGAAGCACCGGGCACAATTGTGGTCAGCCTGCAGGATCGCTTCCTGTATCTTGTGCAGCCCGGCGGCGAGGCTTTGCGCTACGGCGTTGGCATCGGCAAGGACGGCTTCCTTTGGTCCGGTCGAGCCGTGATTCAGTACAAGAAGATGTGGCCGACCTGGACACCGCCGAAGGAAATGATCGCCCGCAAGCCGGAAGTCGCGAAATATGCAGGTGGTCAGCCGGGCGGGCTCGACAATCCGCTCGGCGCGCGCGCGCTTTATATCTTCAAGGATGGGGTCGACACGCAGTACCGCGTGCACGGATCGCCGGAATGGCGGACCATCGGCCAGGCGATGTCATCCGGTTGTGTGCGGATGATCAACCAGGACGTGATCGACCTTTACAACCGCGTGCAAGGCAAGGCGCCAATCGTAGTCGGCTAGGGGACTCAGACTCAGCCTTCGCCCGTGAATTCCATCTTGCGCATGGCGGTGACCTTCTCGCCGAACTTGTCGAGGTCGAACGGCTTCGCAACCATGTCCATGCCAGCACCGAGAAAGCCGGAGCGGGTGGTGGCACCTTCGGCATAACCGGTCGCGAACAGGACCTTCAGGTTGGGGCGAACCTGTCTCGCACGTTCCGCCAGTTCGCGCCCGTTCATGCCGGGAAGCCCGACATCCGTGATCAGCAGGTCGATGATCTGTTCGCTTCCAATGATTTCCAGCGCCGACTTGGCATCGTTGGCTTCAAGCGTTTCATAGCCAAGGTCGTTCAGGTAATCGACAACCAGCATCTGGACGAGGACTTCGTCTTCCACGACCAGAATGGTCCCGGTGCCCTCTGCGGATATCATGCTGTCTTCCTTGTCGTGTTCGGGTTGAATGCTCGTTGAAGCATCACGCGGCATATAGAGTTCGATCAGGGTGCCGCTCTGAGGCGTCGATTCGATCCGAATGTGGCCCCCCACCTGTTTGGCAAAGCCGAAAATCATGGAAAGACCAAGGCCGGTGCCTTGCCCGATCGGCTTGGTGGTGAAAAATGGGTCAAAGGCCTTTTCGATGACATCGGAGGACATGCCCATGCCGGTGTCGCGAACCCGCGTCACCACATAATCTCCCGGGGCAATGCCGAAAGCCCGGGCGCGACGCGCATCAACCGAAACATTTGCCGTAATGAGACTCAACGTCCCCCCGTCCGGCATGGCGTCGCGGGCGTTGATCGCAAGGTTCAGCAGCGCGCTTTCAAATTGGTTCTGGTCGGTGAGGGCCGGCCACAGTCTTGGTTCCAGCTTCACTTCGACTTCAATGGCATCGCCGATAGTGCGCTGGAGAAGCTCCAGCAGCGAGGTCACCAGCTCGTTCAGATCGGCCCTTTGCAGATCGAGCGACTGGCGCCTGGAAAAAGCCAGCAGCCGGTGCGTCAGGGCTGCCGCGCGATCCGCCGACGACATGATGATGTCGACATAGCGATCAAGACCATCCGTTCGCCCGCTGCTCAGGCGCTTGCGCAACAGGTCCGCACCCCCTCGAATACCGGCGAGCATGTTGTTGAAGTCATGCGCGATGCCGCCGGTGAGCTGCCCGATCGCCTCCATCTTCTGCGCCTGGCGCAGCGCCTCGTCTTTTTGCTCAAGCTCGCGGGTGCGCGCTTCCACTTCGGCCTCGAGCATGTTGGTGGACATGCGGATTTCCGAAATGTCGATCGCGCAACCGACATGCCCCAGGAACTGCCCGCTGCCGCTGAAGCGTGGAGCGGCCTCGCAGCGCAACCAGCGCGCATGGCCGTCATTGCCCATCACGCGCACCTCCGCACTCAAGCCGGAATGCCGCTGCAAAGCGTTCTGGTTGGTCGCGATGAACGACGCGCGATCGTCCGGATGCACAACCATGTCCCAGCCGCCCTGCAGCAGTTCCGGGGTGGTGGTCGCGAACTCGCTTTCGAAGCGTCGATTGGCGAATGTGAAGTTGCCAAACTGGTCGGTCGCCCAAATCAATGCCGGAGCACTGTCTGCCATGACCTGGAAGCGGATTTCGCTTTCCTGCAGCGCCACCATGGCAGCGGCTCGTTCAGCGCGTGCCGTTGCTTCGTTGAGTGCCCGACGTGCCACGCCCGGAATGCGGCCGAGGTCACGCTTCGTGACGTAGTCTGTTGCGCCAGCACGGACGGCTTCCGTCGCGAACTTCTCGCCAATCACTCCTGACACAAAGATGAACGGCACGCCTGGTGCGAGAGTGTTGGCGACATTTAGCGCTTCCAGGCCGTTGAAGTCAGGGAGAGAATAGTCGGACAGAACAAGGTCATAGGGCCCCGAGGTCAGAAACCTCTCGAACTCGGGTCGGATGACCGCGCGATCCACACGGGTGTCGGCTCCAAGCTTGAGGAGCTGGCGCGTGATCAGGTCGGCATCGATGATGCTGTCTTCAAGAAGAAGGATTCGGAGCGCAGCCGTTTCCGGCAAAGCAAAATCGTGTTCTTCCATTTCAAGGGCGCTTTGCAGGAACCGGCTCGTTCAAAACGGCCCAAACCATTCCCAAATCACGGATGGCCTGGAAGAAGGCGTTGAACTCGACAGGCTTGACCACGAAGGAATTCACGCCGCTCTGGTAGCTTTGCAGGACATCCGTTTCCTCCCGCGAGGAGGTCAGCATCACAATCGGGATGCTGCGATGCTCGGGATGGGCCTTTACCTTCTCGAGAACTTCGAGGCCGTTGACCTTCGGCAGCTTCAAATCAAGCAGCACAACCGCCGGCGGTTCCGGATCCCGATCAGCATAGGCGCCTTCGCTGAAGATGTAGTCCAACGCCTGAACGCCATCGCGTGCCACCACGATCTCGTTCGCGATGTTGCTGCGTTTCAGGGCGGCCATCGTCAATTCGATGTCGGCAGCGTTGTCTTCAACCAGGAGGATCGGGCGCATGCCGATCATTGAACACGAACCTTCCTAGGCTTGGGAAGACTGAAACTGAAGGTCGCTCCTCGGTCAAGCTGTCCTTCCGCGGTGATGCTGCCACCATGGCGGTCGATGATCCGCTTCGACAAGGCAAGGCCGATCCCGGTGCCCTCGTAATCCTCGACATGGTGCAAGCGCTGGAACACCTGAAACAACTTGCCGGAATAAGCCATGTCGAAGCCGACACCATTGTCGCGCACCGAATAGATCATTTCTTCGCCCGCATCTTCGCCGCTGATCTCGATCACGGCCGGGTCCCGGTCGCGAGTATATTTTACAGCATTGTCCGCGAGATTGTAGAAGGCCTGGCGTACCAGGGCAGCGTCTCCATACCCGTCCGGAAGCGTTCCGATCTTCCACACGAAGTTGCGGCCTTGGTCGCCATCCTCGAAGCTCAAGCGGATCTCTTCGGCGATCTTCTGCATGTCGATGCGCGACAGGTTTAGGCTGGCACGGCCGAGTTGCGAAAAGCGCAGCAGGTCGTCCACGAGCTGACCGGCCGACAGCGCCGCGTTGGAGATACCCTCAAGATAATGGCGCGAGATCGACTTCAACTGCTCGCCTTCTTCCTCGCCAAGCAATTGAGCATAACCAAGGATGTGCCGGAAGGGGGCGCGAAGGTCGTGTGAGATCGAATAAGAGAACGACTCCAGCTCCTTGTTGGATCGTTCCAACTCACTGGTCAGCTCGGCCCGTTCTTCGGCACGCTTGAGCACGAAGTTGACCACCGCGTTCCGGAAGTCACCGGCGGAATGGATTTCCGACAGGCGCCATGGCTCGGAGCGCTGCTTGACCTGTTCCTTCCACGTCTCGAACGACTTGCGCGGATGGATCCGCATGCTCTTGTCGTCGACTGCCTTGTGGGGGTTGCCGCCCCACCGGACGGTGCGAACCACCTCAGGGCGGAACCAGATGATGAAGCTTGGATGGATCCGTGAAATCGGGACGGCAAGGATGCCGCTTGCGACTGCCGAGATTGTTGCCCCGCCATGCCATTCCGCAGCAAGATGGTCCGTGGCGAAGGGGCCATCGAGCTCCTTTGCGTGCAGCCAGTCTGCAAGCTGCTTGATCACGCTTGTGTCAGGAACTGCGCCCGTCGTTAGCACCATGCCTTCGGTGACAACTGCGGCCCCATCGGCGTTGGTCATGCCAAGCCACTGGCGGGGACGCTCCACCAAGCCCTGCTGGAAGGACGGAGCGCGGCTGAGATGCGCCACCAGCTCGGTTTCTAGCCGTTTGAAGCCGAGTCGCTGGACGCTCTCGCGACCGCGCTCCTGGCTTGCAATCTGTTGTGAAACGATGCGGCCAAGAAACTCGGCCGCATTGCGTCCGGCAGGCGGGACATAGAGGGGCGCCTCGTTATGGCAGGAAATCAGCCCCCAGAGCCTGCCTTCCACGATCAACGAAATCGACATGGAGGCGCCGGTGCCCATGTTGCGCATGTATTCGAGGTGAATAGGCGACACGCTGCGCAAGGCGGCGAGGCTGAGGTCGGACGGTTGTCCGTCCTTGGGCGACACTGCCGGAATCAGCGGAACCGGCTCGTAGGTTGCGGACGGGATAAGGCGAATGCGGTTCAAGCGGTAAAGCTCCCGCGCCTGCGCCGGGATGTCCGTGGCCGGAAAGCGGAGATCAAGGTAGGAGGGCAGGGTGCCGTCGCCGTCTTCGGCAATGACCGTGCCGGTCCAGTCTGCGTCGAAGCGATAAATCATCACGCGATTAAAACCGGTGAGTTCGCGGACTTCGCGCGCGGCTGCTTCCGTCAAGGACAGGATGCTGTCGTACTCTTCAGCCGCATCCACGAACCGGCGCAAACGCGTGTAAAAGAGCTCGCCACCGCCAAGCGATGAGTCCGGCTCGAATTCCAGCATCAGGCCCTGCAGCGTGGAGTGCGCGGTGACTTGGAACCACGCGTCCGACAGGAGAACACGCTTCTGCAAGGTTTCGCTCGGTTGAAGGCGCGCATCCCGAAGCGCGCCCAGGAGAGGCGTCAGCCGCTCGTCTTCCGAAATCGGCATGCCCTTTTCGGTGAGCGATCCACCCAGAATAGATGCGGCGTTCGCGCTCTGCTGAAGAACACGGAAATCCACCTCGTCCAGGAACAGAAGCGCGCCATGCGGCTGTATGCCGCCAGGAATACGGATGGGCTCCTGCGCGCAAAGATCGAGTGATGGTTGCGGAGCACTAGACACGGTGAGATCCCGCGGTGGGCCGGAGGAAAGGAACGTTTGGCGCTGAGACTTGGAGCAAAAACACTAAGAAAGACACCTATTCGGTCTCAGAAGTAGGACTCGAGAACGATCTCGACATGGGGGGTGCGACGTTCCGGCGGAGGAAAGCTTTTTCCGGCGAAGAAGGCCGCCGCTGGCAAGAAACAGGAACCTTCCGCGCCTTGGTGGTTGACCCTGTTGAAGGTGCTGAATATGGTCCGCCAACTTCGGCAGCCGCTTCGCGGTTCCGCGGGCGCGTAGCTCAGTTGGTAGAGCAACGGACTTTTAATCTGTAGGTCATGGGTTCGAGTCCCATCGCGCTCACCACCCGCTCCCCCAGCCTGAACTCTTCTGCTCTCCTTCCGCGCAGGCTCCCTCGACATTCGGATCGGAATGGATATTGAGGGCTTTGGCATCGGGGCGATGCCGAGCAAGATTGTTGAGCGGGGAATCTGCAAGATGAAGTTCGTGGTCACCGTCGAATGTCCGTCGCGGCGCGGCATCGTTGCTGCCATCTCAGGCTATCTCGCCGACAAGGGCTGCAACATTGTGGACAGCTCGCAGTTCGATGACCTGGGAACCGGCCGCTTCTTTATCCGCATCACGGCCTTGAGCCAGGAAGGGGTCACCCTGGCGGAACTTAATGAGGACTTCGCGCCCACCGCTGCCAAGTTCGAGATGAAGGCAAGCTTCCAGGATGCCGCCGAGCGCATGAAGGTTCTGATCATGGTGTCGCGGTTCGGCCATTGCTTGAATGACCTCCTTTATCGCTGGCGTATCGGTGCCCTGCCGATCGACATCGTCGGCGTGGTTTCCAACCACCTCGACTACCAGAAGCTGGTCGTGAACCAGGACATTCCCTTCCACCACGTTCCGGTCACCAAGGCCAACAAGGCGCAGGCTGAAGCTCGGATCTCGGAGATCGTCGAAGCCACGGGCACGGAACTGATCGTGCTGGCCCGCTACATGCAGGTGCTTTCGCAGGACATGTGTGCCCGCATGTCCGGGCGTATCATCAACATCCACCATTCCTTCCTGCCGAGCTTCAAGGGCGCGAACCCCTACAAGCAGGCGCATGAGCGTGGCGTGAAGCTGATCGGAGCGACCGCCCACTATGTCACGGAAGATCTGGATGAAGGCCCCATCATCGAGCAGGACACCGTGCGCGTGACGCATGCCCAAAGCCCGGATGATTACGTGTCCATGGGTCGTGACGTGGAAGCGCAGGTGCTGGCGCGGGCCATCCACGCCCACATCCACCGGCGGGTCTTCCTCAACGGCAACTGCACCATCGTGTTTCCGCCGAGCCCCGGCAGCTACGCATCCGAGCGCATGGGCTGAGCGAAACCGCTGCGCCGCCGGACCAGGTGTGGCGCAGCCAGTCAGGCCCAGAGCGTCCGCAACTCCTTGCTGCTGACCACCTCGATCTGCTTGCCGAGCCGATCGCAATAGATCTTCATCATGGCGTCGTGCGTTTCATCGGCCGAACTGCAGAGTGCGTCTTTAACGATGATGGTGCGGTAACCCCGGTCGACGGCACCCATGACCGTCCCCAGCACGCAAACTTCGGTTTCGCCGCCCGTGATGACCAGCGTTTCCACGTCGCGGTGACGCAGAACGCCTGACAGGTTGCTTTCGACCCATGGCGAATAAACATGCTTGTCGACCACCGTCGCGTGCTCCGCGAAGGGCTGCAAAGCGGGAATAAGGTCGATCATGGAAGGAGCGAGCCGCTCCAAGGTCATATCAGCCCAAGCTTCGTAGTATTCCTTCCACTTCAGCCCCATGCCGTTGCCCGGCTTTCTGGCGGGAACGAAGCGGGTGAAGATCGTCGCATCTGTGTGTTGCTTGACGATGTCGACCACGTTTCCGGTGATCCGGTCCATCCACGGAACAGCCCAGGGCGAGTCACCCGAAAAGATGTTCTGCATGTCGACGCAAATGTGCGCGGCCTGGCCCTGGATCGGAGCGGGTTGTTTCTTCTCGGGCATGCTGGTCCTTCACGCGACTTGAGGTTGCGCGCCTCCAAGTCTTGAGCCGACCACATGTTCCCCGGTCGCGTCATGATCCCGCGCGAGGGCGCAATGGAGCTGATGGCTCCGTGCGCGCGACTTTTTTTGGCAGAAAAGGAAACAGTCGGCGAACAAATTGGCTCGAAGGCAGTTAGGAGCAAAATGGAGGTAAAAGGGATGGCTCCTTTCGAACAGCTGGCACCGCTGCCGCTTGAGCAGGCCGACGATGATTTGCCCGTCGCGCCGTTTTCCTGGAGGCAGTATGGGACACGCAAAGCTTCGCTGAAGGATCGGGAAACGCGTATCCGCGAGCGGGCTTACCTGCTTTGGGAGGGCGCCGGCCGCCCTGTCGGAGAGCAGGACATGCACTGGCTCATGGCCGTGGAAGAGATCGACGCCGAGATCAAGGCGGCCAAGGCGCGTCACTAGCGTCAATCAAGTTAAAAGAAGCCCGGAGTTGCTGAGGCAGCCCGGGCTTTTTGTTTGTGTCAGACCACGGCGCTCAGTGAGGATGCCTTCTGCGAAGCACCCGAGCGGTTTTGTGCCGCGACGATCTTGCGGAAATGCGTGATCGTGGTGTCGAGTCCTTCCCGTAAGGGGACCCTCGGTTCCCACCCCAGCAGCGCCTTGGCGCGGCTGATATCCGGTTTGCGACGGGTCGGATCATCCTTCGGCAGCGGCTGGAACACCACCGCGCTTTTCGTGCCGGTCTTGGCGACAACAAGCTCCGCAAGCTCATTGATCGTGAATTCACCGGGATTGCCGACATTCACGGGCACGCCCGGATTCCCGGCAACATCCACCAACGCGATCAGACCAGCGATCAGGTCGGACACGTAGCAGAAAGAGCGGGTTTGTTCGCCCGTCCCATAGATGGTCATGGGTTCGCCGCGCAAAGCCTGCACCACCAGGTTGGACACGATGCGTCCGTCTTCCGGATCCATGCGCGGGCCATACGTGTTGAAGATTCGCGCCACGCGGACATCGGCACGGTTGGCGCGCAGCATGTCAAAGCAAAGCGCTTCTGCGGCGCGCTTGCCCTCGTCGTAGCAGGCGCGAGGCCCCGTGCAATTGACGTTGCCGTTGTAATCCTCGCTCTGTGGGTGGCGGTCGGGGTCGCCGTAGACTTCGCTGGTGGAAGCTTGCAGAAAGCGCGCCTCGTGCGCTTCCGCCAGTTGCAACAGGTTCAGCGTGCCAGCAACGCTCGTCATCATCGTGTGGAACGGATCAGCCTGATACCGTGGGGGCGACGCGGCACAAGCAAGATTGAAGACGACGTCGAGCTTTCCGGAGATCTTCAGCGGTTGACAGATATCATGCTGGAGGAAGCGGAAGCGCGAATGGTTCTGAAGATGCGCGACATTGTCTGCCGAACCGGTCAGCAGATTGTCGAGGCAGATCACGGACGCCCCGCGAGCGAGCAGAGCATCGCAAAGATGCGAACCAAGGAATCCCGCGCCGCCCGCCACCAAAGCAGTTTCGCCTGCGGCTGTGACCTGATCCATCATGCTGTTTCCCGAAAGGATGCCTTGCTTGCGTGGCTTCGGCTGGAAGACCGCTCCGGAGCCACATCCCGTAGATAACCGACAAGTTCCGCCGCGCGCGCGTGGCCGGTGTGACCTTGCAGGACGCGCTTCTTGGCGCTTGCCGCCATCTGGAGCCGCTGTTCCTCGGACGACCCAGTGAGGAGCGCCACCACCTCGTCGCTCGAGCGGGCAATCGCGACCGCTTCTCCGAAGGGGAGGAGATCGTCCAACCCTTCCCAAAAGTCGCTGATGATGGCGGTGCCGCAGGCTGCCGCTTCAAACAAGCGCACGCTCGGCGACCAACCCGCCGCGATCATGTCAGCCCGAGTGACGTTCAAGGTAAAGCGCTGGCGGCTGTAGAAGGATGGGTGTTCGGCGGGCGGCAGATGGTCGATGCGTTCGACGTTCGCCGGCCAGTCGATGCTATCCGGATATTGCGGGCCGGCGACCACGAAACGGAGATGAGGCAGGCGTCGTGCAGGCTCGATCAGAAGCTGTTTGAGCGTCGGCTGCCGGTCGTCGCTGTAAGTGCCGAGATAACCAAGGTCCCACACCGTCGCTTCGCCGGTGTTCTCGTAGCGCTTGTCATCCACGGAGCAATACAGCGCTTCCGCACGTGGTGCGCCGAACTCGTTTTCCAACTGGCGCAGCGTCGGGCCGCCGGTGAAGGAAAAGTAGACGTCGAACAACGGCACCTGACGTGCTGCCAGGTATTCCTCGTCGCCCTTCTTCAGGCGCGCAACGGTTATCGGGGTGTCGATGTCATAGAAGGCCAGACGTTTTGGGCGAAGCGCATGCACGGCATCGATCACCTGCGGGCCTTCCGGCACATAGGAGCCGATGATCACTGCGTCCGCCTCCTGAATGCGGGCGGCAAAGCGGCCAACGAGTTCATCCAAGGACTGGTAGTAGTGAAGCTCACAGAAATCCGGGGAGGGCAGGTCCCGATGCGCGGCATACCAAGGCACGTCTCGCTCCAGAAAAGTGACGCGATGGCCAAGCGCATGAAGACCGCGGAGCATGCCGCGATAGGTGGTGGCGTGTCCGTTCCCCCAGGACGATGACAGCGACAAGCCGATGATGACGATGTCGAGCGCTTCGCTCACTCGGCCGCCTCCACACGGTTAGAGCGGAAGTCGCGGAAAATTGTGTCCGCTTCGGCTGCCCGGTCGGCATAGGTGTGGTCGCGCAGAACCCGCGCAAGACCAGCCTTGCCGATTTCGCTCGCACGTTCGGGCGCGAGCCCGGACAGGATCTCGGCGACGTCCTTTCCGTCACGCGCGACCAGCACTTCCTCGTCGGGCTTCAAGAAGAAGTCGACGCCGAGCCAGGCGTCGGTGATCAGGCAGGCCCCGGCGCCGCAAGCCTCAAACACGCGCGTCGCCGGCGAAAAGCCCATATCAGCCATCGAATCGCGGCTGATGTTCAGTACGGCCTTGGGCGTTACGTTGAAGGCATTGTGGTCCCGCGTGCCGACATGGCCGATATAGTTGATATTGCCGGACATCGGCTTGTCCCCCCAGCCGGAGCCTCCCAGGATGAAGCGCTGGTCGGGCAGGCTGTCGGCAGGATTGAGGAAAAAGCTTTCCACCCGCGCTTCGCGGTCCGGCAGGCGATTGCCGAGAAATGCAAGATCAGCCGCGAAGCGGGGATCCGGCTCCACCGGATGATGCGTCTCCGGGTCGAGTGCGTTGTAGATCGGCACGCAACGCTTGGCACCGATGGCGCGATACGCATTCACCACCGGATCGCCGCCGCCATAAGTCAGCACGGCATCGATTTCCTTCAGCGCCTTGTGCTGGGGATGATCCGGATTGGCGCGGAGATCGGCAAGCGTGGCAGGAGCGTCCACATCCCAGAAGATCTTCATGGCGTCCGGGCGGGCGGCGCGGAGCACTTCTGCCAGTAGAAGGTCATCTTCGAAACCCACGCCGCTGGCTTTGACGACGATGTCGGCATCCGCCGCCTTGGCCGCTTCCCGGCGCAGCGCATCCACCGTGCCGTCATAGACGACGACTTTGCACCATTCTGGCGGCTCGATGTCGCGGTTCTTGCCGCGCTCGTAAACGTCCGGCTCGTAGAAAGTGATGTCGTAGCCGCGTCCGGCCAGCGCCCGCAGAAGGCCGCGATAATAAGTTGCCGCGCCGTTCCAATAAGACGAAAGCAGGCTTGATCCATAAAAGGCGATCTTCACGCTGCGGCCTCCTTGGTGCCGGTCGGGGTGGTGTCTACGCCAAGTTCTGCCAAAATCGCCAGCAACTCGTCCACTCTATGACGACAGGTGTGGCGGGTGCGGATGGTTTCCAGCCCCGAAGCGGCAATCTCTGCGCGCTGGGCCTCGTCGTGCAGGAGCGTGCGGATCAGCGCTGTCATCTCGTCGCCATCCTTCGCGAACAGGAAATCCTGCCCCGCACGAAACAGGCCTTCGGCATCGTTCCAGGGGGCCGAGATCAAGGGAATGCCACAGGCTAGCGCTTCAAACATGCGGATCGTCGGGATACCCGGAAGCGATTCCACATAGGGCCGGCGAGGGATGTGCATGGTGAGCTTGTGCTGCGCGAAAGCCGCCGGGACATCAGCATTCGCGATCCAGCCGCCGTAGCCGAGGCCGGCTTGCTTCAACGCGTCGAGTGCGCGCGCGGGATAGCGCACACCCCGCACGGTGCCGCTCAGATCCAAAGTCGATGATGGTTCTGTGAGGAAGGAAGCGATTTCTACGGTGCGCTCGTCGTCGCCCCAGTTGCCGATCCAGATCAGGTCGCCTGTTTTCTCGATTTCCGGATGAGGCTTGAAGAGCCGATCGTCTGCGGCCTCATGCCAGGTGAAGACACGACGACCCCATCCCGCCTTCAGGTAGCGCTCGCGCAGGGTTTCGCCGAAGGCGAGCACCGCGTCATAGCCGCTGAGATCAAGTCCGCCGATGTCCTGTTCTGCGGACACTGCGCGATGATGCGTATCGTGAAAAAGGAGGCTGAACCGACCGCCTTCGCGTCTGATCTTGCCAATACGTGCCACAAGCGCCGGATCGGTCCATTCATGCACGAGGACGACATCCGCTGCCGCCAGCGCCGCTTCGTGATCGAACCCGTCGTCATATTGCTCGGAGCGGAGGGTCGGGAAATCGTCGCTAAAGCGATCGACCGCCGCCTGGCCTAGGTCTTGCCGGAGGTTCTGCCGGCTCCACGATTCAATCGGCTCAAGGGCGTGCGCTTCGAAGCCGCGGGCGACGAGATCGCGCATGACGCCGCGCAGAAAATGCGCATTGCCATGGTTCCAGTCGGATACGAGGGAGTGTGTGTAAAGAAGAACGCGCATGGATTAGTTCGAAAGCACGAGAGGTCGCTCGGCGGGGACCTGGACTTGGGTGTAGATCGCCATCATCGCCTCGGCTTGAGCGGAAGCGGAGTAGCGCTTGGCACGCAACAGGGCCTTGCGTCCAAACTCCTGGCGCTGTGAAGGACTGGCAATAAGACCGTCCAAGGCGGCGACGAAGGCGTCCGGGTCGCGGGGAGCGGCAAACAGCGCAGCACCATCCCACAGTTCGCGATAGGTCGGGATATCGGACAAGACGAGTGGCGCACCGGCCGCGGCGGCTTCAAGGGGAGCCAGGCCAAACGGCTCGTAGATGGACGGCGACACAAAGATGCCGGCTCGTGCCATGACCTCCTGCACTTCCGAACTTGAAAGCGTGCCAAGATGATCGGCGTTGCGCATGCGAATGCGCTCACCGTTCGGACCCTTCACCGAGCCTGCGAGCCGCACGGGCCAGGACAGCTTATTGCCCACCGCATCGAGAACCGCGCCGTTCTTCCCTTCGTCCCACCAGCGCCCGGCTGCGAACACGAAAGGCTGCCGTTCTGCAGTACCGGCCGTGACTTTCGAGGCATTGTGCACCACGGACAGGGATCGAATCGGGCCATAGCTGCGCTCCAGCGCTTCGGCATGGCTGCTGCTCGGCGCGAGCACCGCGTCAGCTGCATCGAAGCCTGCGCGATTCAAGCGCTTCTGCCATAGCAACTTACCCGGCTGCTGGCTCCTTACGGCATCGAGCCAGGTGATCACGCAGGAATGCGATACCACGACCACGGGGCAGGGCACAGAAAGCCCAGCCGCCTGCGACGGAGCGTTGAGGTGAAGCAGGTCAATGCCTTCGGCCTTCACAAGCGCTTCGATGCGCCTTGGCAGATCGTCCAATTCGGCCGGGCGCTTGGCCAGCCATTCGAGCTTTGCGTCCTGCCAGATCAGCTTGCCAATCTTTTCAGCTTCATGCCGCTGCTCGGACGAGGGGCGAGGACCAAAGCCGACGAACACGAAGGTGATGCCATGCGGCTGCAAGGATGCCGCGAGATCGAGGCCGTAGCGCCAAACGCCGCCAACGGCGTCCATAGTCATCAGGACCCGCAGCCGTCGGGAACTGGCACCATTTCGTGCCGGACCGCTCCTGCTGCTTACCGTTCGTTCCGCTCCGCTCACGCCGACACGGCCCGCTGCTGGGGAGCGCTCGCCCGGATGCGGTTCTCGGCCAGCCAATGGGCAAGATCCGCCAAACCGTCGCGCCAGCCGACCTTCGCCTGCCAGCCGATCGCGCTCTCGATCTTGCGCGTGTCTGCCACGAAATAGAACTGATCGCCCTTGCGCCAATCACCGTAGCCGATGTCGACATTTCGGCGGGTCAATCGCGTGATCTCACTGAGCACCATCCGCAGGCTGACGCTGTTGGTTGGGCCGCCGCCAAGGTTGAAGGCCTGTCCCGACACGCAGTCGATTGCATCCAGAACACCACGATAAGCGGCGACGCAGTCGCGCACATGCAGGACGTCGCGAACCTGCTTGCCATCGCCATAGATCGAGATCGGCTCACCACTAAGCGCCTGGAGGAGGAAATGGGCAACCCAGCCCTGATCCTCCGTGCCGAACTGGCGCGGACCGTAGATGCAGCTCATGCGCAACACAGCCGTCGGGAGGTCAAAGGATTTTGCGTAGTCCAGAACATACTGGTCGGCAACGCCCTTGGAGCAACCGTAAGGCGTGCAAAAGTCGAGCGGGCGATCTTCCCCTACGCCGAATTCGGCGAGGTGCGGGTCAGCCGGGGTGTAGCGCTCCTCCGTTTCCTGCATGGCGAGATCATCGAGGCCGCCATACACCTTGTTGGTGCTGGCAAAGATCACAGGCACGCGGCGACCGGTTGCCCGCACCGCTTCCAGGACGTTAAGCGTTCCGCGGGCATTGACCTCGAAATCGTCAACCGGATCGGCCAGGCTCGTCGTCACGGCGGTCTGCGCCGCAAGGTGGAACACGGCCTGCGCATCGGCGACCAGGTCGCGCACGGCGCCTGCATCGCGAATGTCGGCGCGGGCTGGGTGGACGCGCGAGCCATGCGTGGCGACCAGCCAATCGAGATTATCCTGAACGCCGGCGCGACTGAGATTGTCGAGCACCACCACGTCGCGGCCTTCAGAGAGGAAACTGTCCGCCAGATTGGATCCGATGAAGCCGCTGCCGCCGATGATCACGACCGGCTGGGCTCGCCCGATGATTGCAGGTCCCGCCACGCTCTTATGCTCCCCTTGCACAGGAAGCTGTCGTCCTGTTCAAGATACCAGCCCTCGTTCTTCCAATTCCTTGCGCATCTGCGCACCCCGATCTTCCGCACCCGTTTCGCTGACCCACTCGGCCAACTCGCCAAGTGTGTCCTGCAGGCGATGCTTTGGCTCGAACCCAAGCAGTTCGCGGGCGGCCGAGATGTCGGCGAAGCAGTTGCGGATATCACCGGAACGCGCCTTGTTCAGGATGTCAGGCTTGATGTGGGAGACGCCCATGGCGTCCGCGAGCAGCGTTGCGACTTCTGCGATGGTGTAGGCATTGCCGCTGCCGATGTTGATCACGTGGCCGTTGGCTTTGGGAGCGTCCAGCGCCATGCGGAAAGCTCGCGCGACATCGCGAACATGCACGAAGTCGCGGCGTTGTTCGCCGTCTTCGAAGATCATCGGTGGCTGACCATTGGCAAGGCGCGAGGCGAAATTCGCCAAGACCCCAGTATAGGGATTCGACAGCGCCTGGCCCGGTCCGAACACGTTGAACAGGCGCAACGCGACAGCCTCGACATTGTAGGCTTCGCCGAAGATCAGCACTTCGCGCTCCTGCGCGAACTTGGTGAGCGCATAAATAGATGCGAGATCGACTGGCTTGTCTTCGGAGGTCGGGATCGGCTTCAGCTGTTCGCCCGAGCTTGTCGTTGGCTGCCAAAGGCCTGTCTTTACGCGCTCGCCCTGCCTGCGAATGTTGCCGTGCCGCACTCCGTCGGCTGTTTCGTAGAGCCCTTCACCATAAACGCTCATGGAAGAAGCCACCACGATGCGCTTGATTGGCTTGCCGATCATCTTTTCGAGGAGAACAGCCGTGCCAAGATCGTTTGCGCCGACATAGCGCGCGATCTCGTACATGGACTGACCGACGCCAACTTCCGCTGCGAGATGGATGACGCTGTCCATGCCGTCCAACGCCCGCGAAACTGCATCGGCATCTGTCATCTGCGCGTGGATGAACTCGACCCGCTCATCCAGAACAGGTGCAGCACCGCCGTGTACCTGCTCGATCAGCCCGTCCAGAACCCTGACCTGATGCCCCGCGGCGAGCAATTCCTCGACAACATAACGCCCGATGAAGCCACAGCCCCCGGTCACCAGCACTTTCCGCACCTAGAATCGCTCCTTGATCACCTGCGTTGCCACCATAACTAGCAAGGATCTTCTTCTCGGAAACCCTGGCTTCCATTAACAAATGTGAATTCTAGCTGGCATTTAGCCGACGTTGTCCGGAGAACCGTTGCAAAGGAGGCTTCTTCCTCTTGAACAAACATGGTGCTGGAATAGTTACGGCCGCGTGTTGGTGCGCGCCGGAGCTGATCCGAGGGGAGGGGCTCGCCGAGGCGAGAAAGTGGTGGACAAGACCTGCAGTTGACGTTCCGCTCCAGCTTTTGCTGCTCCCCGGGCTTGCTGGACACGCCTGCGGACGAAAAGGTCAAGCGAAACGTAACGTTGGAAATGTCCGCAGCACCCACCCGGAGCTGTTTGGGGTGGGAGAATGAGGGTTAACTGAGGGACGTATGAAGATTGCAATTCTTGGCGCCGGCTATGTCGGTCTTACGACCGGTACTTGCCTTGCCGAACTCGGTCACGACGTCACTTGCGTCGATCTGGATGAAGCCCGCATTGCCAAGCTAAACGGCGGTGAGGTTCCCATCTTCGAACCCGGTCTGGAAGAGATGCTGCGCAATCATGTGGGCGCTGCGCATCTGCGGTTCACGACTTCCATCGCATCTGGTGTCGATGGCGCCGACGCCGTTTTCATCGCGGTCGGCACACCGTCGCTGCCTGACGGCGACATCGATCTGTCCTTCGTGGAAGAAGCGGCCCGCAGCATTGCTCGTCTGGTGAAGCCGAACTGCGTGATCGTCGTGAAATCCACGGTCGTCGTGGGCACCTGCAAGGCGCTGCGCGAGATCATCGCCGAAGAACGGGGTGCGCTCGATTTTTCTATCGCATCAAACCCCGAATTCCTGCGCGAAGGCTCTGCCGTGAGCGACTTCCTCAGCCCGGATCGCGTTGTGTTCGGTTCGGACGATCCGCGGGCCCGGGCGCTCCTGGAAAAGATCTATCAGCCGCTCGCCGACAAAGGCACGCCGATCCTGTGCACCACCAACGCGAATGCCGAACTCATTAAGTATTCGGCTAATGCGTTCCTTGCCCTCAAGATCGGCTTCATCAACGATGTCGCCAATCTATGCGAGCAGGTGGGGGGCGATGTGAACGCCGTTGCGGCAGGCATCGGACTCGATAAGCGCATCGGCTCAAGCTTCCTTGCTGCCGGTCCGGGCTACGGCGGGTCCTGTTTTCCAAAGGATACACGTGCTTTCGCTGCGATTGGCCGCAAGCACGGCACGCCGCAAAGTCTGATCGAGAACCTGATTGCGAGCAATGATGCACGCCCGCAGGCGCTGGCAGATCGTGTCTTACGCGAGTTGGGAGGCGACCCGCACGCGGTCACGATTGCCGTGCTTGGCCTCGCCTTCAAAGCGAACACTGACGACGTGAGAGAATCGCCCAGCCTCGCAGTGATCAACCGGCTGCTCAAGGCTGGCTGCACGGTGCGGGCTCACGACCCAAAAGCGATGCAAGCGGCGGCACCTCATATTTCCGGCGCTGAGCTGTGCGACGATGCGTTTGCCGCTGTTGCCGGTGCCGATGCCGTGATCGTTTTGACGGAGTGGGACGAGTACCGGCAGATGAACGTGGCGGATGTCGTGCGGGCGATGCGTGGCCGCTTGCTCGTGGATTATCGCAATCTGTGGAACGTGGCGAACATCGCCGATCTCGATGTGCATTATGTCAGCATCGGCCGCGCCCCGGCTCCGCGCTCCAAGGCGTCCGGAAAAGTCGCAAAGGCCAATCCGCGCGGCGATCGGTCCGCGGTTGCGGTGTCTCCGGCAGGCTGAGCCAGCATGCAAGAAGCAGGAACCGGTGCGGCTGAGAAAAGCCACACGATGCGCGCGGCGTTGGTGACCGGCGCCGGCCAGATGAGAGTGGATGAAGTTGCTCGCCCGCAGCCTGGGCCGGGTGAGATTCTCCTGCGTCTTCAGGGCTGTGGCGTTTGCGCTTCCAATCTCGGCCCCTGGTCGGGACCGGACTGGATGCAGTTTCCAACCGAGCCCGGCGGACTGGGTCATGAAGGCTGGGGTACCATTGCAGCTGTTGGCGCGGACGTAGCCGGTTTTTCGGTGGGAGACCGGGTCGCGGCTTTGTCGCAGCATGCTTATGCCGAGTTCGACACCGTTGCTGCTGACATGGCGATCCGCTTGCCAGCAGCTTTTGGCGATCGGCCATTCCCGGGCGAGCCGCTTGGGTGCGCCATGAACATCTTTCACCGCGCCGAAATCGAAGCCGGGCAAACCGTGGCCATTGTCGGCATCGGCTTTCTTGGTGCTCTTCTCACGCAGCTTGCCGCTGGTGCCGGCGCCCAGGTGATCGCAATCACCCGCCGGCCGTTTGCGCTAGATTTCGCGCGACGGATGGGTGCTGCGGAAACGATCGTCATGGACGATAATTGGCGCATCCTGGAGGATGTTCGCGCCCTCACGAATGGGCGCTTGTGCGAGCGGGTGATCGAAGCGGTGGGCAAGCAATGGCCGCTCGATCTTGCGGGCGAACTCACCGCCGAACGAGGCCGCCTGGTGATCGCCGGCTACCATCAGGACGGACCGCGCCAGGTCAACATGCAGATGTGGAACTGGCGGGGACTGGATGTGGTGAATGCGCATGAGCGCGATCCCGCGATCTACATGCGCGGCATGCGCGAAGCGGTGGATGCCGTTCTCAGCGGACGGCTCGATCCAGACCCGCTTTATACCCATACCTATCCGCTTGATGAGCTCGGAACGGCCCTGGATGCGACGCGCGACCGGCCCGACGGCTTCATGAAAGCTCTGGTGGCGCTGCGGTGAGCGCGGGTGAAACCAAGCCGCGCGTCGGTTTTCTCGGTGTGGGCTGGATCGGCCGGCACCGGATGCAGGGGATCCTCGAAACGGGTGCTGTGGAGATCATCGCCGTCGCAGATCCGTCCGCCGAAATGGCAGCGCAAGCGGCCGCTCTTGTTCCCCAGGCAGTGGTGGGTGCAACGATCGAGGACGTGCTTGGTCAAGACCTCGACGGACTGGTGATCGCAACACCAAGCGCTCAGCATGCCTCGCAAGCTATCCAGGCGCTGGAACGCGGGGTGGCGGTTTTCTGCCAAAAGCCGCTTGGCCGGTCCGCAACGGAGGTGCAGCAGGTGGTGGAGGCTGCACGCGCGGCTGATCGACTGCTTGGGGTGGACTTCTCCTACCGCCATACCGCAGGCATTCAGGCGATCCGCTCGCTCGTGCAGGTGGGAGAACTCGGCGCCATTCGCGCAATCGATCTGACTTTCCACAACGCTTATGGTCCGGACAAGCCCTGGTTTTACGATCGCGCGCTCTCCGGCGGCGGATGTTTGATCGATCTCGGCGTTCACCTGATCGATCTTGCTTTGTGGGTCTTGGATTTCCCGGAGGTCAGCGACGTTCAGGGTCACCTCCTCTCCAATGGCAAGCTTCTCGACCCGCAGCCGCAAGAGGTCGAGGATTATGCCTTGGCGAGCTTCCGGCTGGGCTCTGGCACCCTCGTTCGCCTTGCCTGCTCCTGGCGCTTGCCCGCCGGCCGAGACGCGGTGATCGGGGCAGAGTTCTACGGCGAGAAGGGTGGGGCGGCGCTGAAAAACGTCGACGGCTCGTTCTACGACTTCACCGCCGAGCTTTATCGCGGAACTGCGCGTGAGGTGCTGGTGACGCCGCCGGATCAATGGGGCATCAGGGCCGCGCAGGATTGGGCTCGCCGCCTTGCATGGGATGGACGCTATCACCCTGAAGCGGAGCGCTTTGCGGCTGTGTCCGAGGTTTTGGATCGGATCTACGGGGTCGTCTGACCGGAAGCCAGAGGTTTCCGGTCAGACGCAGATGCAAGGGTTCACACCGTCTCGCCGACCTTCGTCCCAACACTGGAAGTCATTTTGCCTCCACCCGCGTAGCGGTTGGTCATGAGGGCGCAGAACTCGGCAAACTCTTCGGGTACCTGGGGTGCGCTCGTGTGGTGGGGCTGGATGCCACGATGCTCGGGCGTGAAGCAGTAGGTCACGGTCACATCGAAATCAGCGAGCGCGTCCATCTGCCGGTCGAACCAGTCCATTGCGTTCTCACGGAAGCTGTCTGCCCAAGACAAGCCGGTGCGCACATGCTTCACGCCGAGCCGCTTCATCCAGGCCACCGCGTCGTCGAGCCGATGATCGTGATAATGGAACCATTGCACCAAGCCCATCTCGGGCGCGATCTCGGCGAACGCCTCCAGCGAGGGCTTCGGCGTTCCATCCTGCCGCAAAAGGCCCATGTGGAAATGGCGGTAGTAGGATGAGCCTTCTGCTTCGCGATGTCGGGTGGTTGCTTCCCATTCCCGAGGAAGATCATAAAGGGAATACCAGTGGATCCGCGGTGCCTGTCCGCGAAGAAGCTCGGCCGTCCGCTTCAGCCCCCAGAGCTGCACTTCCTCCGCGCCAAAAGTCGAAACACCAACTTCGCTGACCCACACAGGCAGATGCGTGATGCCTCGAATTTCTGCAACCTTCTGGGGCCATTCGTCGATCTGCCACAGATTCCAGTCGAGGGGAAAGCCATGGACGGCCACCGCATCGACGTGATCCAGCACGCCGAAGTGCTTCATGCGTTCGATAAAAAAGGTGTCGATCGGCGAAATCCCGCCGAGCACGCGCGTCAGTCCAGGTGCTTCGGCGGCGATGGCCTGGCCGGCGAGCTTTGCCATATGGGCGAATTGCGACCAGTCAGGGTCGATTTCCGGATCCCAATGCGACTTGTTGTTGGGCTCGTTCCAGATCATCGCTGCTTCGATCAAGACTGTTCTCCTTTCGCCGGATAGACTGCTTCAGCGCCATAGGCCCGGTCCGCGACCCGGCAGATGAAGACTTCGATTTCCGGATGCTCTTCCACACGGAAGCCAGCGCTCCTCAACATGGCTTCCGTTCCTGCCCGGTTGGGTGCCCACCAGTTGGTGGGGTCATTGGCATAGCGATGCTCGATGAAGTGCATCTTCGGATAGCCGGGCTCATCGAAGATCGCCTCTTCCTCGAACGGGTAATCGCTGGCGACCCGCGATACATCCATGCTGCCGCGTTGCATTGTTTGGAACACAAGCATGTCGCGCGCCACGTGTTCGCGGATCAGGTCGAGAGCAAGGAGCGGATGGCGCAGGTGGTAGAATACGCCCATGAAAAGGACGAGATCGAACTTCTCGTTGATTGCTCCGACGTCGAACACCGACAGCTTGCGAAACTCGATGTCAGCACCCGCGATCTCAGCTACGAAGCGGGACTGGGCGAGGTAATGATCGTCCGAATCGATGCCCAGAACGCGCGTCGCACCGCGTCGTTTCATTTCGAGGGAATAGAAGCCGGCATTGCAGCCAATATCGAGAACGGATTTGCCAGTCAGGTCGTGCGGAATCGCATGTCGGAAGCGGCGCCATTTCTCATGCGGGTAATTGCCGAGAAAATGGTGCGGCGCAGTCCAGTGCCCCTGGAGCTCAATGTTGTGGAACCACGGCCCCAACTGGTCGATGCGCTGTTCGATCTCGCTGCTCGTTAATGACAATTGCGTCTCCTTTCTTGCACGGCATTTCTGCCGCACCCTCAAGCGCTGGGATGGGTGTCGATCCGCTCGTTGAGCCACAAGAGCTTTGCCCCCCAGTCGCCCCATGCAAGACCGGTGGTGGATGCCGGATCAACATCGAAGCGATGGAGTTGGCCGATTGGAAGATTGAGCACGTGACAGACCGCGGCCTTGATGAGATCGGCGTGCGTGACCATGACGATCGTATCGCCCGCCTTGCCCTCGTGTCGCGCTGCCTCAACGCTCGCCACGATTCGGGCCTGCACGGCAGCCATCGTTTCACCGCCGGGTGTTCGCGCCGTGGCCCGCTGCTCATTCCATGTGCGCCATGCTGGATCCTGGTCGAGCTCGTCCCAGGTTCGATTGGTCCAGGTGTCGCCGAAGTCGATCTCGTCCAACCGGCCATCCGTTTGCACGGCGGGGAGTCCGCAAGCCGATGCAAGCGCGTGCGCTGTTTCCTGCGTCCGCGGTTGTGGACTGGCGATGATCTGGGCCGGCCGAACCGAACGGATCCGCTGCGACAATCGCTGTGCCTGGTCCCGGCCGATCTGGCCAAGGCTGACGCCGGGGGTGCGGCCGGTGAGCCGATCGCCCAGGCCGTCATGCGCAGCATGTCGAACAAGAAGGATCGTGCAGGTCAAAGCGCCGGCTCAGCCACTTTCCGTTCGCCTTCGTCTTCTCCGTTGCCGGCAATGAAGCTGAGCGTGCGCTCGCGCGCTTCTGCATCGGTGAACTGCTGGGGAGGAGACTTCATGAAATAGCTTGACGGGCCGACCAGGGCGCCGCCGATCTTGCGGTCGAGCGCCAGCTTGGCGCAGCGCACCGCGTCGATCACCACGCCGGCCGAATTGGGGGAGTCCCAGACTTCCAGCTTCAGTTCGGCGCTCAAGGGCACGTTGCCGAAGGTCGTGCCTTCGAGGCGGATATAGGCCCATTTGCGATCGGTAAGCCAGGGAACATGGTCGCTCGGACCGACATGGATGTTGCCGGCTTCAAGCGGCACGTCGATCTGGCTCGTTACCGCCTGCGTCTTGGAAATCTTCTTCGATTCCAGGCGCTCGCGTTCCAGCATGTTCAGGAAATCGGTGTTGCCGCCGAAATTCAGCTGGTAGGTGCGGTCGACCCGCACACCCCGTTCGCGAAAAAGGTTGGCCAGCATGCGGTGCACGATCGTTGCACCAACCTGGCTCTTGATGTCGTCGCCAATGATGGGAACGCCCTTGGCGGCAAAGCGCTGCTGCCATTCCGGCCGCGAAGCGATGAACACAGGGATGCAGTTGACGAAGGCAACACCTGCCTCGAGTGCCTGTTCGGCGTACCATTCGGTTGCCTGCTGTGAGCCGACGGGCAGATAGGAAACCAGCACGTCCGCACCGCTGCGGCGAAGCACGTCGGCCACGTCCACGGCGGGTGCACTCGACTCCTCGACCAAGTCGGTCAGGTATCGACCCAGCCCATCAAGCGTCGGCCCGCGCTGGACCTGCACGCCGGTTGTGTCAACATCCGCGAACTTGAAGGTGTTGTTGGGTTCGGAGAAGATTGCTTCGCTGACGTCACGGCCGACCTTGTCCCCCGCCACGTCGAAGGCACAACAGATCTCCACATCGCTGACATGGTAGCCGGCCAAGTCTACGTTCATGAGACCGGGGATAGGCTCATTGCCGCTGGCGTCACGATAGAAGCTGAGACCTTGGACCAGCGAGGATGCGCAGTTTCCAACGCCTACAATGCCAACGCGAACTTTCCTTGAACCCATTCCGTTCCCAATCGTAGGATCTAAGTACATCCGCCCATTCTAGGGCGTTACAAGAAAGGTTCCACGGCTGCGAACCGGATTCCCCATCCTGATGCCCCATGTGCCTCGCCTTGGGTGCCAAGCGCAACCGGGAACCTAATCGGTGCAGAGCGCTTTTCGCTGTTGATCCTCCAGCCAGCGAGCAACCATGCCTCCGCAAGCCACGCTTCAGCCAGCGGCTCCCGCTTTTGACGTCAAAGTTGATTTCAGTCTCACCATCAACGGTCGCAAACACAGCTTTTCAGTTGAGCCCTGGGTCACCTTGCTCGATCTCCTGCGTGAGCGCTTAGATCTGACTGGATCCAAGAAGGGCTGCGACCACGGACAATGCGGTGCATGCACCGTTCTCGTGGATGGCAAGCGCATCAACTCCTGCCTGAAACTGGCCGTGACGCTGGATGGGTCGGAGATCACAACGATTGAGGGGCTTGCGGACGGCGATCGGCTCCACCCGCTGCAACAGGCCTTCGTGGAGCATGATGCCTTTCAGTGTGGCTATTGCACGCCGGGGCAGATCTGTTCGGCTCAGGGCCTAATCAACGAGGGGCGCGCCAGGACGGCCGCCGAGATCCGCGAACTCATGAGCGGCAATCTTTGCCGATGCGGCGCCTACACCAACATCGTCGATGCTGTCGAAGAAGTTGTTCGCCAAGGTGCGCTTCATAAGGAGGCCGCGGAGTGATCCCTTTCTCTTACATCCGCGCCGGCTCTGCCGATGAAGCCACAGCTGCCGGTAAGGAACCGGCCACATGGTTCCTGGCTGGCGGCACCAACCTCATCGATTTGATGAAGGAAACCGTGGAGCGGCCGGCTCGGTTGGTGGATATCAACCAGCTTCCGCTGGATCAAATCGAGACGCTGCCCGGCGGCGGCCTGCGCCTTGGGGCGCTCGCCCGCAACGCGGACACCGCCTACCATCCCACCGTTGAAGCGGATTACCCGCTGCTCGCATCCGCCATCCTGGCGGGGGCGAGCCCGCAGCTGCGAAACGCCGCCACCAACGGCGGCAACATCAACCAGCGGACCCGCTGCTATTACTTCTATGACGTCGCCACGCCCTGCAACAAGCGCGAGCCGGGGTCCGGCTGCGGCGCGATCAATGGCGTCAATCGCATTCATGCGATTCTGGGGGCGAGCGACCAATGTATCGCAACCCACCCCTCCGACATGTGCATTGCCCTTGCCGCGCTCGACGCCACCGTGCAGGTCACCGGACCGGCCGGCCAGCGCAGCATTCCATTTGCGGACTACCACCGCCTGCCAGGTGACAATCCTTCCAAGGACAACACACTGCAGCCCGGCGAGCTTGTGACGGCAATTGATTTGCCAGACGGTAAGTTCACCAAAAACTACACCTATCTGAAGCTTCGGGATCGTCTTTCCTACGCGTTCGCGCTGGTTTCCGTTGCGGTCGCCATGAAGCTCGAAGGCGGGGCAATTTCGGATCTGCGCGTTGCTTTGGGTGGTGTCGCCCACAAACCATGGCGGCGACCGGAAGCGGAAAGGCAGCTCCTCGGTCGCGCACCCGACGACGCAGCGTTCAGCGAGTTCGCCGATGCTCTGCTCGACGGTGCGGTGGGGCAGGGCGAAAACGACTTCAAGATCCCACTGGCCCGCAAAGCGATCCAGCGGGCTCTTCGCCAAGCCGCGGCTGGTACGCCGCAGTCGCAAGTCGACAAGCGCATAGCCTGAGGCAGAACCGATGAGTACTTCCACAACCGCTTCTTCCATCGGCCAGCCCTTGAGCCGCATTGATGGTCCCGCAAAAGTCACCGGCCGGGCTAAATACGCTGCAGAGCATGCGGCGGACGGTCTTGCCTACGGTTGGGTCGTTTCCAGCGCGATTGCCAAGGGCAAGGTCAAGGCGATCCATGAAGAGGCTGCCCGTGCCGTGCCCGGCGTGATCGAGATCCTGACGCACAAGAACAGGCCGCATGTGGCCTGGTTCGACAGGAGTTATCGCGATCAGGTGGCGCCTCCCGGAGAACCTTTTCGGGCGCTGTACGACGATGAAATCAAGTTCAGTTTTCAACCTTTGGCGCTGGTTCTTGCAAAAACGCTTGAAGCGGCACGTGCGGCCGCAGCCTTGCTGCGCATCGACTACATCCAGGAAGAGCCGAACACCGACTTCGAAAACTCGCTTGAGAAGGCTTACGTCCCGCCGAAGAAGCGCAGCGGAATACCGGCGCCCGCCAGCCGGGGCGATGCCCAGAAGGCTCTCGACGAGGCCCACCTGAAGGTCACCGCGGATTATGCCTCCGCCGCCCACCACCATAACCCGATGGAAATGCACGCCACGACGGTAATTTATGGCAGTGACGGCGCGCTGACGGTTTACGACAAGACGCAGGGCTCACAGAACGTCAAGTCTTACCTCGTCGGCGTTTTTGGCCTCGCCAACGACAAGGTGACCGTGCGCAACCCCTATGTGGGCGGCGCCTTCGGTTCCGGGCTTCGTCCGCATTACCAGGTCTACCTCGCGACCATGGCAGCGCTTTACCTGAAGCGCTCGGCTCGCGTGACGCTGACGCGCCAGCAGATGGTGAGCCACGTGCGACGCCCGGAAACCTTCCAGTCCATGGCGCTTGGAGCTAGCGAAGCGGGTGGCTTGCAGTCGATCATCAACAGCGCCGTGACCGCGACATCCACCTTCGAAGACTACCAGGAAAACGTGGTGAACTGGGGCGTTGGAGCGTATCGCTGCGCTGATGCGGCTGCCGACTACAAGCTTGTGGCTCTCGACACGCCGACACCGGGCGATATGCGGGCGCCGGGTGCTGCAACCGGCATGACGCTTTTTGAATGCGCCATGGACGAACTCAGCTATGCCGTTGGCGTGGATCCGCTTCAGCTGCGCTTGTTGAACTATGCGGAGGTGGACCCGATCAGCGGCAACCCTTTCACCTCCAAAGCGCTTCGTGAAGCCTATGACATCGGCGCGGAGCGCTTCGGCTGGGGAAAGCGGCCCTCAGAGCCTCGCGCCATGCGCGACGGCAATGAACTGACGGGTTGGGGCATGGCGACCGGCATGTGGGACGCCACCTTCCAAAAAACGTCGGCTCGGGCGCGCATTTCTGCCAATGGTGGCCTCGAGGTCGCCACCGCAGCGTCCGATATCGGAACGGGCACTTATACGATCATCGCCCAAGTCGCATCCGAAACGCTGGGGCTGCCGACAGCCAATATCGACGTGAAGATCGGCGACAGCGATTTGCCGGCCTCACCCATTGAAGGCGGCTCCTGGATGGCGGCCTCAAGCAGCGCTGCGGTTCAGCTTGCCTGCCAGTCCCTCGGCACCAGGCTGTTTGAAGCCGCACAGGATCTCGACGGGAGCCCGTTCAAAGACATTAAGTTCGAAGCCGTCAGCTTCAACGATGGCCGCATCATCGCCAAGGATGATCCTTCGAGGTTCCTGTCGATCACGGATATCATGAAGCGCGCGGACCTCCCATCGCTGGAAGTCGTTGAAACCGCTGGGCCCGGCCTGTCGGGCATGGTCAGCCAGGTAAAAAAGGCGCGCGCCACTCACAGCGCAATTTTTGCGGAAGTGAAGGTCGATGACGAACTCGGCGTCGTGCGGGTCACGCGGATCGTGGTGGCCGTTGCGGCCGGTCGCATCCTCAACCCGAAGACGGCGCGCAGCCAGATCATGGGCGGCGTGGTGATGGGCATGGGCATGGCGCTGCATGAAGAAAGCATGATGGACACGCGCTTCGGGCGGCCGATGAACCACAACTTCGCGGAGTATCATATCCCGGTCAATGCCGACATTCACGGCATTGACGTGATCTTCGTGGAGGAAGAGGACAAGGAAGTTTCGCCGCTCGGCGTCAAAGGACTCGGGGAAATCGGTATAGTCGGAACGGCGGCGGCCATCGCGAGCGCGGTCTTTCATGCCACCGGCACACGCGTCCGCAAATTCCCAATCACGCTGGACAAGTTGATCTGATGGACGCTCACCGCAAAGGCTTCGAACCCTTCGACCCGCAGTTGACGGTTGCAGATCCGTCCGAAGAAGAAACGGCACGCGAACTCGACCAGCAGATGGCGAAGATCCGCGAAACCACCTTTGAAGACAGCGGCCACGCGATCCGCAGCGTGCATGCCAAGAGCCACGGCCTGATCGAAGCAGAGCTCGAGGTGCTCGGCGGTCTGCCGCGCGTCCTGGCGCAAGGCCTGTTTGCCAAGCCGGCGCGTTATCCGGCCATCATGCGCTTTTCCACCAATCCCGGTGACATCCTGCCCGACAGTGTGTCGACCCCACGCGGGCTCGCCATCAAGATCCTTGATGTGGAGGGCGAGCGGCTGTCGGGCGCGACCGAACGCCGGACGCAAGACTTCATCATGGTCAACGGCCCGACCTTTTCGGCGCCGAACGGCGAAGCATTCCTTCAGAACCTGAAGCTCCTGGCAGCGACAACCGATCGAGGAGAGGGTCTGAAAAAGGCTGTGTCGGCGGCACTTCGCGGACTTGAGTCCACCGTTGAGGCTTTCGGCGGAGAAAGCGCGGCATTGAAGTCCCTCGGCGGGCAGCCGCAAACGCACATTCTGGGCGAAACCTTCTTCACCCAACTGGCGCAACGCTACGGCAATAACATCGCCAAGCTTTCGCTTGCGCCCATCTCGGCCAATCTTAAGGCGCTCACGGACAAGCCGCTCCCCGCGGCTGGAGATCCCAACGCCATACGAGACGCGGTTGTCACGTTCTTTGCGCAAGAAGGGGGAGAATGGGAGCTGCGCGTGCAGCTTTGCACCGCCCTTGACGAGATGCCGATCGAGCCAGCGAACAAGGAATGGGATCCGGTGAAAAGCCCTTATCTTCCCGTTGCGCGCGTGCGGGCGAAGCCGCAGACCGCCTGGTCTGCGGAGCGCTCGCGCGCCGTGGATGACGGCATGGGCTTCAACCCGTGGAACGGCATCGTGGAGCATTGGCCGCTCGGTCCGCTGATGCGCATGCGCCGGCGAGCTTACCAGCACTCACAGGAGTTTCGATCGGAACGCAACGGCTGCCCCGTTCATGAACCGAACGCTGCCTCCTTGCCGGGCTCGTGAGCTGTGACGATCATTGGAAGATGCGGTTGTCGACTATTCACGCAGCCGAGCGGAACACGGCGACGATGCGGGGATTGTCCCTGCTCCTTTTACCTCGGAGATCATCCCAGTGGCTGACCTGACTTTGCAAGACATTTCAAAGAAGATGGCGGAGATTGACTTCGCAATGCTGAGCACGCGTAGCGAAGGAGGGCTCTTCGCGGCGCGCCCGATGAGCAACAACGGGAATGTCGAGTATGATGGCGACTCCTTCTTCTTCGCCTATAACGACACGCGCACTGTGGGCGATATTTCCAAGGACAAGAACGTCGGGCTGACTTTTACCGGACCAAAGAGCCTGCTGGGGAAGCCGGGCATCTTCATCGCCATTGAAGGACTCGCGGAGTTGATCCGGGACAAGGCGCAATTCAAGGCGCACTGGAACAAGGATCTGGAAATCTGGTTCCCGCAGGGTGTCGACACGCCGGGCCTGACCTTGATCAAAGTGCACGCGACGCGGCTGCACTATTGGGATGGTCAGGACGAAGGCGAGATCACCAGCTTCGGCCATTCTGCCTGAGCGTAGCAGGCCGGCCGCTAGTCGATCTTCCGGAGATCGCTGACCCTGACCGTTCCTTTTTGGCTGGTGAAAGTGAGGGTGGCGCTGCTTCCTTGGGCTTGCGCCACGCCGCTGATCGCATGGTCAGCCGTGTCATACACAGTGATGTGGCCGCCATCGTCGATTGCAAGCCGCTTCTCGGCCGGGAAAACCGCATAGCGCATCGCATTCTGGCTGCCGGTTGAGGCCGGCTGCCCCAGATCGCCGGGCCACCAGTCAGCACGCCTGCTTTCGCCCGACCGGTAGCTCACCTCTTCCGCGGATTGCGCCGTCTCTTCGGGATTGTGGCGCACAAAAGCAGCGAGGTCCGTCGCCAGCGCCGCAACCTTGGCTTTCAGGTGATCATTGAACATGTCGGAGATCATGATCATGCCGCTCGACCATTGCCCGAACCCGCCAAGCGCAGGATGATTGAACTGGGCCATAGACCCGCCGCTGCGACGCAGTGCTTCCAGGAGGGTGCGCACCGCATCTTCCGGCACGTCGTGCTTGGCGGCCAATCGCGGAACGAGTTCGGTCTCGGTTTGCTGGGTCATGACGGGATCTCGCATCCTGCTGCACAATTCCCAGATAGTCTCTGGAACGACTCTGCCTAGCTGTTGCCGCACTTTGCCGGGCATGCAGCATGACGCACGCGAAGCGAACGTGCTGCCGAATCAACAAGATTGTTTGGAAATGGCTCCCCGGGCCGGATTCGAACCAGCGACCAACCGGTTAACAGCCGGTTGCTCTACCACTGAGCTACCGGGGAACAGTGCTCGTTTTCGAGTGCGCTGCCTATAGCAAAGAGGTTTTGAGATTGCAAAGAGGCATTTCACCTTTTTCCAGATCTCTGACCTTCCGCAACGAAACGCATTCCTGAACCAGCGAACTCAGAAGTTGGCAGCGGGGCTGGAACGGGGCAAACGACAGGCCATATGCGGACCGCACTCAGATTTGGCTGGTAGCAGATGTCCTCGCCCCTCAATGAACCGCATGCGCCGCAGATCCGCTTGTTCAACCGGACGATCCGGATGCCGCGTGCGCGGTGGCTGCGGGTTCTGATCGGGGTGGTTCTTGTTTTCGGCGGCTTTCTTGGCTTCCTGCCGATCCTCGGCTTCTGGATGCTGCCGCTCGGGGTTCTTGTGCTTTCCTATGAGTTTGCATGGGTTCGCCGCCGACGTCGCCGGACGGCTATCTGGTGGGGGCGGCGCAGGTCAGACAAGCAGCGCTCATGAAAAAGGCCGCCCTTGGGCGGCCTGTTTGGGGTGCAGGGCGGGTCAGCGCAAGCGCTTGGGACGAGGATCGGCCAGTTCGCCAGCCAGCCGACGGTCGAGGTAGTCCGCACATTCCTCGATCAACTCGGGCTCCTGATTGGCAAAGAAGTGGTTCGCGCCTGACATGGTCTTCTGGGTGATCGTGATGCCCTTTTGGGTGTGCAGCTTGTCCACCAGCGTTTGAACGTCCTTGGGCGGGGCGACCTTGTCCGAATCGCCGTGGATGATCAGCCCCGAAGACGGGCAGGGCGCCAGAAACGAGAAGTCATAAACGTTTGGCTGCGGGGCGATGGAAATAAAGCCTTCGACTTCCGGGCGACGCATCAGGAGCTGCATGCCGATCCACGCGCCGAACGAATAACCGGCCACCCAGCAGCTCTTGGAATCGGGGTGGAGGGACTGGATCCAATCGAGGGCTGCCGCCGCATCCGACAGTTCGCCTGCACCGTGATCGAACTCACCCTGGCTGCGCCCGATCCCGCGGAAGTTGAAGCGCAGCGTGGTGAAGCTTCGCTTCTGGAACATGTAGAAGAGCTCGTAGACGATGCGGTTGTTCATCGTCCCGCCGAACTGGGGATGCGGATGGAGAACGATCGCGATTGGCGCGTTCTTTTCCTTCGAGGGCTGGTAGCGACCTTCGAGGCGGCCTGCTGGACCGGTGAAAATGACTTCGGGCATTGAAACTCCAAGGGGCGAGAGTCGGTCCTCCGCCTGTGATGAATGGCTGCCATGCCCGACGAGACTTGACGCTCCTCGGCAGGCTCCGTAGAACCTTCTTTAGAACCATTCAAAACTGGCCGAGGGCGAAGGCCTGCCGGCAAAGCGGCTAAATAGGACGCGGCACTTTGCGTTTTCAAGGAAATAACGCATCCCGGCTTTATTCGTTCGCGTGGAGCACCGCGGATGGGAGTGTACGCCTTTGACTGCCCCGCGCGTTTACCTCGACCACAATGCGAGTATGCCGCTGCGCCCTGAAGCGCATGCCGCAATGCTGCAGGCCTTGGCGCTCACGGCAAATCCGTCCTCGGTTCATGCGGAAGGTCGCCAGGCGCGAAAGCTCGTTGAGGCTGCACGGCGAGACGTTGCGCTGCTCGTGGGGGCAGATTCTGCCCGGGTGGTGTTCACCTCAGGCGCCACGGAAGCGGCAGCAACCCTGCTCACCCCGTTCTGGACCATGGGGCGGGCGCCGCTGCGCTTTTCCAGGCTTTATGTGGGTGCAACCGAGCATCCCTGTGTTCTGCAGGGCGGGCGCTTCGCCGCGGAAGACATTTCCGTGCTGCCCGTTCGTCCCGACGGGCGCCTTGACCTCGACGCGCTGGCTTCCGCCATGGCCGGGCACGACAAGGAGGCCGGACTGCCGCTCGTGTCGGTGCAGGCTGCAAACAACGAGACCGGCGTTCTCCAGCCGCTCGACGAACTCGCTGCGGCAACGCATGCAGCGGGTGGGATCCTTGTTGTTGACGCCGTGCAGGCGGCGGGCCGCGTTGCACTCGACCTGACTGAAGCGGCGGCAGATTATCTGTTCTTGTCGGGACACAAGATCGGCGGCCCGAAAGGTATCGGGGCCATCGTGTCGACCTCCGACGTCATGATGCCGGCCCCCTTGATCCGGGGTGGCGGACAAGAGCGTGGCCATCGCGGGGGCACAGAAAACCTGCCGGGGATGGTTGGGTTCGGCGCGGCTGCGCGTGCGGCACGTGGCGAGCTTGACAGGGCGGGAGCGCTCCGGGAGCGTCGTGATCGGCTCGAAGCTCGCATTGCGGACATTGTGCCGGATGCCGCCATTCACAGCCAAACTGCTGATCGCCTGCCCAACACGATCTTCTTTACAGTTCCCGGTTTCAAGGCTGAAACCGCGCAGATTGCCTTTGATCTGTCAGGCGTTGCCTTATCGGCGGGATCTGCGTGTTCATCCGGCAAGGTTGGTCGCAGCCATGTGCTGGATGCGATGGGATGGACGGGTGAGGGCGCACTGCGCGTTTCGTTCGGTCACCAAACAAGCGACGAAGAGTTGCAGCGTTTTTGCGAGGTCCTTCGGGACATCGTGGCGCGGCGGGACAGTCGTCGCGCCGCTTGAAGAATGCCGGACTTTCATCCTTGCAGGGGTGAATTCCGGTCGAAGAACCACTACATGATGGCGGTATTCGCAAGCACTGCGAAAACGTCGTCGACTGCCGGACCTTGAACCCGGCAAGGATGGAGATTGCTCATGCCTGCTGTGCAGGAAACAATCGATCAGGTTCGCCTCATCGATGTCGACCAATATAAGTATGGCTTCGAAACCACCATCGAGATGGACAAGGCCCCGAAGGGCCTGAACGAAGACATTATCCGCCTGATCTCGGCCAAGAAGAACGAGCCACAATGGATGCTCGACTGGCGTCTGGAAGCGTATGAGCGCTGGAAAACGTTGGAAGAGCCGACCTGGGCACGCGTCGATTATCCGAAGATCGATTTTCAGGATATCCACTACTACGCGGCGCCAAAATCGACGCCGGGGCCGACCTCGCTTGCGGAAGTCGATCCGGAACTGCTGCGGACCTATGAAAAGCTCGGCATCCCGTTGCGCGAGCAGGAAATCCTGGCTGGCGTGAAGAAGCCCGGCCACGAAGCATCCGAAGATGGCGTTGTTGCCGACGAGGTGGTTGGCGAGAAGCGTCGGGTGGCAGTTGATGCCGTGTTCGACTCGGTTTCGGTGGTCACGACCTTCAAGGAGGAACTCGCCAAGGCCGGAGTGATCTTCTGCTCCATCTCGGAAGCGATCCGTGAGCACCCGGAGCTGGTCCGCAAGTATCTGGGGACCGTCGTACCGACGTCGGACAATTATTATGCGACGCTGAACACGGCCGTCTTCACCGATGGGTCCTTCGTGTTCGTGCCGAAGGGCGTTCGTTGCCCGATGGAGCTGTCCACCTATTTCCGGATCAACGAGAAGAATACGGGCCAGTTCGAGCGCACGCTGATCATTGCGGAAGAGGGCGCTTACGTCAGCTATCTTGAAGGCTGCACGGCCCCGCAGCGCGACGAGAACCAGCTCCATGCAGCGGTGGTGGAACTGATTGCGCTCGACGATGCAGAGATCAAGTATTCCACCGTGCAGAACTGGTATCCCGGTGACGCACAGGGCAAGGGCGGCATCTACAACTTCGTGACCAAGCGCGGTGATTGCCGTGGCCATCGATCGAAGATCTCGTGGACGCAGGTCGAAACGGGTTCGGCGATCACCTGGAAATATCCGTCCTGCATCCTGCGCGGTGACGACAGCCGCGGCGAGTTCTACTCGATTGCCGTGTCGAACGGCTTCCAGCAGGTCGACAGCGGCACCAAGATGATCCACCTCGGCAAGAACACGTCGAGCCGCATCATCTCGAAGGGCATTGCTGCAGGCTTTTCGCAGAACACCTATCGCGGCCAGGTTTCGGCACACCGCAAGGCAACCAGCGCGCGCAACTTCACGCAGTGTGACTCGCTTCTGATCGGCGACCGCTGCGGTGCGCATACGGTGCCCTATATCGAAGCCAAGAATGCGACGGCTCAGTTCGAGCACGAGGCAACGACGTCGAAGATCTCCGAGGACCAGCTGTTCTACGTCATGCAGCGCGGCATCCCGGAAGAAGAAGCGATCGCGCTGATCGTCAATGGCTTCGTGAAGGACGTGATTCAGGAGCTGCCGATGGAGTTTGCCGTGGAAGCGCAGAAACTCATCGGCATCAGCCTTGAGGGGAGCGTCGGGTGAGCGAATCTCCGCGGGCTGGACAGTGCGATTGCGGCCATGTGCGGGTGCGCCTGAACGGGCCGATCGTTGCCATGACGGAATGCTGGTGCAGCGACTGTCAGAAGGAGACCGGCGGCGGTAGCTCGCATAGCGTCATCGTTTCGAGTGATGACGTCGAGATCGTGGGCGAACAGCTCGGAACCCGGACGCGCCGTTCGCAGCGTGGAGCCGAAGTAACCCGATCTTTTTGCCTCGGCTGTGGAAATACCATCAAAGCGGCCGTTGGCGATACACCTTTCATCGGCCTGCGGGCCGGCCTTTTCGATGACCGGGCCTTCTTCCGGCCGCAGATGGTTCTGTTTGCGAGTGAGGCGCCTGCCTGGGTTAGCTTCCCGGCCGGAGCGAAGCTTTTCGACAGCCAGCCCAGCGCTGCGGCCTGAGAACGCGATTACGAGAGAAACGAACATGTTAGAAATCAGAAACCTCCACGCGCGCATCGCCGACGAAGGGACCGAAATCATCCGCGGCCTGAACCTGACCGTGAAGGCTGGCGAAGTGGCCGCGATCATGGGCCCGAACGGCTCCGGCAAGTCGACCCTGTCTTATATTCTCGCCGGTCGCGAGGATTATGAAGTCACCGAGGGTGATATCCTGTTCAATGGAGAATCCATCCTTGAAATGGATCCGGCCGAGCGGGCTGCGTCCGGCATCTTCCTGGCCTTCCAGTATCCAATGGAGATACCGGGTGTCGCCACCATGGAATTCCTGAAGGTCGCGATGAACGCGCAGCGCAAAGCGCGCGGCGAGGAGCCGCTCAAGATCCCGGATCTCCTGAAGCGCGTTAAAGAAGCTTCCGGCAAGCTCAACATCGACATGGCCATGCTGAAGCGCCCGCTGAACGTGGGATTTTCCGGTGGTGAAAAGAAGCGGGCCGAGATCCTGCAGATGCAGTTGCTCGAGCCGAAGCTTTGCGTTTTGGACGAAACCGACTCAGGCCTCGACATCGATGCGCTGAAGATCGTGTCCGATGGCGTGAACGCTCTGCGTTCGCCGGATCGCGCCGTGGTTGTCATCACCCACTATCAGCGCCTTCTCGAACACATCGTGCCGGATTCGGTGCACGTGCTTTACAAGGGCCGGATCATCAAGTCGGGCGACAAGTCGCTGGCCATGAACTTGGAAGAAAATGGCTATGCCGGTGTGATCGGCGAAGCAGCCTAAGGGTCGTGATCATGAACATGCACGTCAATCTGCAGCATACGCCGGCCGAGCGCGCGCTTCTTGAAGCGTTCGACGCGCGGATCGGGAACTTGCCAGGCGATGGGCTGATCGCGGCCAAGCGTCGGGAGGGTATCGAGGTCGTCAAGGCCGGCTTGCCGACGCGCCACGTAGAAGCCTGGCACTACACGGACCTGCGCCGCCTGTTGAGCGCAGTACCTGCGGAACATGGCTCCGGGGCCCAGCCGCTGGCGCCGCTGCTGTCTGGCTCCAATGTTCTGACGGTGGAGAACGGCGAGGCTGCTGGCTCCACCGACATCCCCCACGTGGCGGTGTCGCGCCTTTCCGCGAAGCTTGATGAAGGCCAGGGATACGAACAGATTACCCAGGCAGATGCGGCGGATGTGATCGGCGCTTTGAACACCGCCTTTGCATCCGACGGGTTCGTGATTGCCGTGGCCGACGGTGCCCAGCTTGCCGCGCCCGTCGAGTTGCAGAACATCCACGGCGGAGGACAGGTGCATGCCCGCTTCGCTGTTTCGGTTGGTGCTGGTAGCCGCGCTCAGTTCATTGAGCGGCAGGCCGGCAACAGCAAGGCGCTTTCCAGTTCACTCAGCACACTTCATGTCGGCGACGACTCCGAAGTGATGTGGCTTATCGTTCAGGAGCAGACGGCGGACTCAACCCATCTTGCGCAGTTCCGCGCCAAGCTTGGTCGCAACGCGAAGCTGACGCTGTTCGTGATGAACGCCGGCGGCAAGCTTGTTCGCCAGGAAGTGCGGGTTGATGCGGCCGGCAGCGGCAGCGACTTCCAGTTGCGCGGTGTGAACCTTCTGGCGGGCGACAACCACACCGATGTGACAATGGTTCTGGACCACTCGGCGCCCAACACGGGCTCGCGCGAAGTGATCCGCAACGTGGTGACGGATCGCGCGCACGGGGTCTTCCAGGGCCGCATCAACGTCCACCAGATCGCGCAGAAGACCGACGCCAAGATGGCGTGCAACACGCTGCTCCTGTCGGACGATGCGGACTTTTCAGCCAAGCCGGAGCTTGAGATCTTTGCCGACGACGTCGCTTGCGGCCACGGCGCGACGGTGACGGACATCAATCAGCAGCACCTGTTCTACCTGATGGCTCGCGGCATCGACGAAAAGACTGCGCGTGGTCTTCTGGTCAAGGCGTTCCTTGCTGAAGTCATCGAGGAGCTTGAGGACGAGGCGGTGATCGAGGCGTTGGAAGCCAAGCTCGACGCCTGGTTCGTTCAGCACGGATAACACAGGCAGGGGCGCACCCTACCGGAAAGGCTGACCATGGATCAGCAGGTTCTTCCTCAGTTCTACGACATCGACGCGATCCGGAGCGATTTTCCGATCCTGTCGCGGGACGTTTACGGCAAGCCGCTCGTTTATCTCGACAATGCGGCTTCCGTACAAAAGCCGCGGGCAGTGCTGGATGCCGTCCAGCATGCCTATTCGCAGGAATATGCCAATGTTCATCGTGGGCTGCACTTCTTGTCGAACGCAGCCACCGATGCCTATGAAAAGGCAAGGGAAACCACACGACGCTTCTTGAACGCGCCATCGGTCGACCAGATCGTTTTCACGTCCAATACAACAGCCGCGATCAATCTGGTCGCGTATGGCTATGGCATGCCGAATATCGGCGACGGCGACGAGATCGTCCTGTCGATCATGGAGCACCATTCCAACATCGTTCCCTGGCATTTCATTCGCGAACGGCAGGGTGCCAAGCTCGTTTGGACGCCGGTGGAGGAGGATGGTTCCTTCGACATCGAGAAGTTCACGGCTTGCCTGACCGAGCGCACCAGGCTGGTTGCCATCACGCAGATGTCGAACGCACTTGGCACGGTGACACCGATCAAGGAGATCTGCCGCATCGCCCATGAGCGCGGCATCCCCGTCCTGGTGGACGGAAGCCAAAGCGCCGTTCACATGCCCGTCGATGTGCAGGATCTCGACTGCGACTTCTTCGTGTTCACCGGGCACAAGGTTTACGGACCATCGGGCATTGGCGTTCTTTACGGCAAGCCGGAGTTCCTGAAGGCCATGCGGCCGTTTCACGGCGGCGGCGAGATGATCCTCGACGTCAGCGAGGATTCGATCACCTATAATGACCCGCCCCATCGCTTCGAGGCGGGCACGCCGCCTATCGTTCAGGCAATCGGGCTTGGCGCGGCGCTCGACTACATGGAGCACGTCGGGCGGGAGCGCATCGCAGCACATGAAGCGAAGCTTAGTGCCTATGCCCACGAGCGGTTGAGGGCGATCAACTCGCTGCGGATCTTCGGCGAAGCGCCAGGAAAGGGCGCGATCATCTCGTTTGAATTGCAGGGCATCCACGCACATGATGTGGCGATGGTGATCGACCGCTCGGGCGTTGCAGTCCGGGCCGGCACGCATTGCGCTCAGCCCTTGTTGAAGCGCTTCGGCGTGACCTCAACGTGCCGGGCGTCCTTCGCCATGTACAACACGATGGCCGAGGTGGACGCCTTGGCGGAAGCGCTTGAGAAAGCGCGCAAGTTCTTTGGGTGAGATGATGACCGACAGTCCTGACGTGACAGCCCCGGAGCCGACCGCCAACAGCCCGGTGGTGGCCTCTGCCATCCCTGCCGAGGAACTGGCGCGGCTGACGGATGACATCGTTTCGGCTTTGAAGACCGTCTACGACCCGGAAATCCCAGCCGACATCTATGAACTCGGCCTGATCTACAAGATCGACATCGAGGATGACCGGATGGTGAAGATCGACATGACCCTGACGGCTCCGGGATGCCCGGTCGCGGGTGAAATGCCGGGCTGGGTCGAGAATGCGGTCGGTACCGTGGAAGGTGTGTCGGGGGTGGAGGTCAAGATGACCTTTGATCCGCCTTGGTCGCCGGACCGGATGTCCGAAGAAGCGCAGGTTGCGGTCGGCTGGTACTAACAAAAAAAGCGGCTCCTGGAAGCCGCTTTTCCTTTTTCGTCGACTGTGGTCTCAATCGACGATCTGAACTACGCGGCGTGTACCCGGCTCAACAAGCACCGTTTGGCCACTGCTGGTGAGGACATATTCGTAGCGGTCGGTCAGTTCCGGCACTTCAAGCGGGCGCAGCTCAACCACCTCTGGCACGGTGGTGCCTACGACGAAGTCATAGTCCGGAACAGGCTGGATTGGCGTCACGTTCTGGCGGACGATGTATTCGCGCACCACAGGGGCTTGTTCCTGAGTGATGATGACGGTCTGGGCGGACGCACCGGCAACGCCGGCGAAAAGGTTGACTGCTGTCAAACTGGATAGGATCAGGCTTTTCAACGGAGTTCTCCTTGGTTGCGGCAAGGAAAGTTTTTGCTTTGAAAGCCGTTCCGTCACGGATTGGCGCAGATTGAAATAAAGATCATGAGCGTGCGCAGCGTTGCGTGGTGAGCGGAGCGCCCCCATGTTAAGGTTGGCGTGACACCAGCGCGTTTGAACGAAGAAGGTGGTAGAAGCACATGGGCCGTTTTGCAGTCATGACCCTGACCGATCGTGCAGCCGAGCGCGTGCGCGAGATCGTGGAAGATCGCGACGATGCGCAAGGGATTCGCGTTGGCGTCAAGAAGGGCGGCTGCGCCGGCATGGAGTACACGATCGACGTCGTGACCGAGCCCAACGGCAAGGACGACCACGTGGAGCTTGATGGCGCGCATGTTTATGTAGCGCCGGAAGCCGCACTCTTCCTCCTTGGCACGCAGATGGATTTTGAGACCACCAAGCTGCGCTCAGGCTTCGTTTTCAACAACCCCAATCAGTCCTCCGCATGCGGCTGCGGCGAATCGGTCGAACTGAAGCCGGCCGACCTCAAGGCGTTGGCGGAGGCAAGGGCGCAAAGCGCCGCCTGAGAGGGTCAGTCGACCCACAATCCCTTTTCCCGATGCCATTCCTCCAGGGATTGCTCGGGATAAAGGTCAAAGGTGAGATCACCCGGGCTGACCTGCGGCTCGACCCACGAAGCCTTGTACTTCAAAAGCAGGTGCACACTGCTGGGTGCCTTTGGCAGTTCGCTGTCGATCGCCGAAGCGAAGGGGTGCACCAGATCCGGCCAGGACGGATCGAACAGCCAGAGCGCCGATCCGCACAGGCTGCAGAAATTCCGCTCGCCCGACGAAAGCTCGCAACTTGTGCGCTCGTCGTCCTGGATCGTTGCACGATAAACGCGGAGCTTGTCTTCACCACTGATTTGCAGCGTTCCCGCGTCAGCCCCAAGGTTGATGGCGTAGCCACCGCCGCCCTGTTGTTTTCGGCAGATTGAACAATAGCAGCGCTGGTAAGGAACCGGCGTATGGCTTTGGACCGAAAAGTGCACTGCACCGCAGCGGCAGGAGCCGTTCAGGAGCATCGGCATGGCTTCTGTTTCCCGTTGTATCGACAGGCAAAACAGGCGAGCCTTCTGCCTGTTCCAGGGAAGCCGACATGATCGACAACGAAGCGATACGTGAACTCTTTGCGGGGCTGGGCGAGGTGGAGATCCGCCGGCTGTTCGGCGGCAAGGGAATCTACCACCGAGGCTTGATCGTCGGCCTCGACCTTTTCGACGAGATCATGCTCAAGGGCGACCAAGAAGCGGCGGCCGTGTTCGAAGCGGCGGGCGCAAAACGTTGGGTGTATCCCGCCAAGCGAAGCGGCAAGCCTGTGGCGATGCCCTACTGGTCCGTTCCAGCGGAAGTTCTGGATGACGAAGAAAGTCTCGCGGGATGGACCCGGATGGCCTTCGCAGCCGCCGTCCGGATCGAAAAAGCGAAGCTCTGATCAGACCGGAACGGCGATCTTCATGAATGCCGGAACGTCGTCGCCGAAGCCCACAACCGTGTTGACGTCGTCCTGATCGCGATAACGGCGGCCACGGTCATCGCGATCGCGGCGCGGCTGCTCTGGGCGGTTCGGCATCTGGCGTTCGCGTTCGGCATTGCCTTGCCGGATCGCTTCACGACGCTCGCGACGTTCAGCTGGCGCCGCTTCAACAACATCCTCGCGCTCGTCCGCCGGCGTTGTCTTGGCGACGGGCGTCTCACGCGTGCGCTCGCCACCACGCTCGCGGCCGCGGCCCTTGCGTTCAGGGCGTCCCCGTCCGCGACGCGGCGCCTCATCGCTCTCCACTTCGGGTGACAAGGTGGAAAGATCGCCATCAAGCCATTCTATCGACTGGCCAGTCAGCTTTTCCACCGCATCCAGGTACTTGTTGTCGGACTTGGTGACGATCGTGAAGGCCTTGCCCGAGCGGCCGGCGCGGCCCGTGCGACCGATACGGTGGACATAGTCTTCCGCATGTATCGGCACGTCGAAATTGAAGACGTGGCTCACGGCCGGAATATCGAGACCCCGCGCCGCGACATCGGAGGCTACCAGCAAACGCAGCTTGTTGTTGCGGAAGCCGTCGAGCATCGCCATGCGCGCGCGCTGGTCCATGTCGCCATGAAGCGCGCCGGCATCGAAATCGTGCTTGACCAGCGAGCGGAACAGCTCCGAAACATCCACTTTGCGATTGCAAAAGATGATCGCGTTGGTGAGGCTATCGCCCTCGTCCTCGATCAGCTTGCGCAGAACGGCGCGCTTGTCCCAGCTCTTCGAGCCGGACTTCACGAGGCGCTGAGTCACCGTCGTGGCGGTGGAGGAAGGTTTGGCCACTTCCACGCGTACCGGCGCTTGCAAGAACTTTTCGGTCAGTTTGGTAATCTCGGGCGGCATCGTCGCCGAGAAAAAAAGCGTTTGCCGCGTGAACGGGATCATTTCGCAGATCCGCTCGATGTCCGGAATGAACCCCATGTCGAGCATGCGGTCGGCTTCGTCGATCACGAGGATGTCGACGCCGGTCAGGAGCAGCTTGCCGCGCTCACGATGATCGAGCAGGCGGCCGGGCGTGGCGATCAAGACATCGGCGCCGCGCTCGAGCTTGCGTTCCTGCTCATCGAACGACACGCCGCCAATCAGGAGCGCGATGTTGAGCTTGTGGTTCTTGCCGTAGCGAACGAAGTTTTCCTCGACCTGCGCCGCGAGTTCGCGCGTCGGTTCCAGGATCAGCGTGCGCGGCATGCGAGCCCGTGCGCGGCCCTTTTCAAGGCGGGTGATCATGGGAAGAACAAAGGCAGCGGTCTTGCCCGTGCCCGTTTGCGCGATCCCCAAAACATCCTTGCCCTGCAGGGCATGCGGTATCGCACCAGCTTGGATGGGGGTCGGTTTGGTATAGCCGGCGTCAGTGACGGCCGAAAGGACCTTGTCTGAAAGGCCGAGGTCGGCGAATGTCAGATCGGGTTGAACGATGGTATCGTCTGAAGACACGTTTGCGTGGGTCTTTGCTGGTTCATGGCGCGGAGCAATGGTCGGCGCAGGATCATTCCAGGGAACGAATGGGCATGGAATGCTGCAGGCGCGTACAAGCTGGAGCGCCATTTGTCAACCTGAAGGTGGTTTCCAGCAGGCATTCCGCGCTTTTGCTTAATAACGAAACTGTTCCAGCAAGATTCGATCGTCCCAAGAATGCGTGGCATCAAACAACACGGTCACGCGTGCTCTTGGCGATTCTCTGACCCGCACCGACTTCACCGATTTGACTTCCGTGTTGTCGGCAACCGCATTCACCGGTCGCTTCTCGATTTCGCGGACGGAAAAGCGAACCTCTGCCGTGTGCGGCAGGAGCGCACCGTGCCATCGCCGCGGCCGGAAAGGGCTCACCGGCGTGAGTGCCAGGAGCCGAGCCTGCAGGGGCAGGATCGGCCCTTGTGCGGACAGGTTATAAGCCGTTGAGCCTGCTGGAGTTGCAACCATGACCCCGTCGCAGATCAGTTCCTCCATGCGGGGATGACCATCGACCTCGATCGACAGCTTGGCTGCTTGGTACGACTGGCGGAACAAGGACACCTCGTTAATCGCCAGCGCGGTGACCGTTTCGCCAGCAACCGTTTCCGCCGTCATCACGAGGGGCCGGATCTTTTCCGCTTGGGCGGCAGCGATGCGCTCCACCAGCCCGTCCTCGCTGTATTCGTTCATCAGGAAGCCGACGGTGCCGCGGTTCATGCCGTAGATGGGCTTGTTTGCGGACATGTGCTCGCGCAGTGTTTGCAGCATGAAGCCGTCGCCACCGAGGGCCACGATCACGTCCGCGTCCTGAGGCGCGTGCGCGCCATAGCGGCTGCGCAACCGGTCCGCCGCCGCCGCCGCTTCGTCTACATCAGAGGCAACAAAGGCGATCTTCATAGATGTATCCAGGCGCATGCGACGCGGTGCTCCTCAAGGCGACCTGGCTTCAAAGGCCGCGCAGCGGGGTATCATGGAGGCTGGTGGAAGCAAAGTTTTGGAACGTTTCGGGTGTATGCCCTTTACTCACCGGACGGATGTGGTAAGCGCCGCTCGTTGCCCTTGTAGCTCAGCTGGTAGAGCAGCGGTTTTGTAAACCGAAGGTCGCGGGTTCGATTCCTGCCGGGGGCACCACTTCCTCACAACCGCGCGATCAGATTCGCCGGATCACCTGACCGCCGGAAAATGTGCGGGATCTTTGGCTTCTTTATCCGGGCCACCCGACTTGGGTGCTTGCCAGGGCCATCGGCCTTCGATCTCAACCGTGAGAGAGATCGACAGAAACGTCCTGATCAGCACGATCAAAGCCAGGACGAGAACGTTGTCCAGCGTCGCTTCCACAGCAACGGTGCCGATGATGTCTGCGGCAACCAGGAACTCAAGGCCAAGCAGGATCGCGCGTCCGAGGGTGCGACGGAAAAGCTGATACGGTCGCTGGTCCCTGTCAGCGATCGGGTGCGCTTCCCGTGTCGCCCTCCAGCTGCGAAGCAGAGCAAAGATCGCGCCGATCACGATAACAGCCACGCCCGCCGCTTCCAGGCTCAGCGTCAGAAAGTGCAAAGCGGTGTCGAACCACATGTCGGTGCCCGAGCCCATGAGGTGATCCCTTCCATGCTGCTGCTTGTATCATAGGTGGGCGGCCGCTGAAGGCGAGGGTCACGCTGCCAGGCGCAGGAACCTAGTCCGGCCAGAGAAGTTGCTGTCGCACCTTTTCCAGCGTTTCGGTCAATGCCAAACAAACCCTCGTCGCATCTCGTTCCAAGTTCCCTTCCTACCTCGCAACACTCCGACCCCCCCAAGCGCGTTCCGCCTGCCGCCATCGCGGCCCGGCTGGTCGAAACCTTCGCAGAAGACGACACGCGAGGGCTGATCCACATCGCCGGCGGTGAACATGAAGCGGAGGAAACGGCGCGCGCCTTTCAGAGCTTTCAGCCTGGTGTCGAGGTTCTCGTGGTGCCGCCATGGGATTGCCTTCCATATGACCGCACGCCGCCCCAGCGCAGTTGCATGGGACAGCGCATGGAAGCGCTTGCCGTGATCGCCAGGGCGCCGCAAAAACGGCGCCTGGTGGTGACGTCTCCCGCAGCCTTGTTGCAGGGATTGCCGCCCGCACCGGTTGTTCTGGAGGCGCGTTTCCGGCTCGCCATTGGCGAGCAGCTCGACCGGGAGGCACTCACAACGTTTTTCGAACGAACCGGTTACGTTCTGGATGATCGAGTCGATGAAGCCGGCGAGGCTGCGCTACTGGGTGACGTGATCGACATCTTTCCTGCTGCAGCAACTGGACCCGTGCGCATCGTGCTCGACGCTGACGGCCGCATCGAAGACATTCGCACCTATGATCCGGCCACGCAGAGAACGCATGACAGCGTAGCGGCCGTGGATCTGGGCGCGGCGAGCGAAGTGGTGGCACCCGCCGTTGGTATCGAACTCAAATTGCCGGCCAGCTCGACCACGGAAGCCCGCATGTCCCTGCTTTACGGCGACATGGACCGCTTGCTGGAGCGGCTCAGTGCTTTGCGCGTGAGCATGGTGCCGCAGGTCGAAGCCCGCGCCGAGTTCATTCTCGATCTCGTCGAAGACGCGCGGAGTGCGCGACGAGAGTTCGGCGGCGAAACCACCCATGCGGGGGAACACTTCTACCTCGATAAGGCTGACTGGAACGCAGCGCTGAAGCGCCGCAAACCGCGTGTCCTGGACCTGGATGGCATCGACGCGTCGCCACGGTTCTTTCTCGAAGGCCAGCCGCGCAAGGCGCTCAGCCGCTTTGTGGAAGGCCAGGCTCAGGCCGGCATGCGTGTCTTGTTGAGCGGCGCCGAGAAAGAAGGTGCGCGCCTTGCAAAGGTTGTGAAGAGTGCCCTTTCGCGTGATCTTGCTCCGACCTCGGACTGGCAAGCGGTCGCCGAAGCAGAAGAGGGCAGCATCCTCGCCGCACCTTTTGATCTTGATCGCGGCTTCACAGACAGGAAGCGCAAGCTTGCGGTGATTGCCGCAGCCGACATGTTCGGCGAGCGCTTGTTCGATGGCGAACAGCTTCCCGCCGACGCCTTGCTGAGCGAGCCGGAACTGCGGGTCGGCGACGTGGTGATCCATGAGGATCACGGCCTGGGCGTGTTGCGTGCGCTCGAAACCGTGGTCGTTGATGGTGCGGAACTCGACGCCGTACGGCTGGAATACCACAATGGCGCCTCCGTTCTTGCTCCGGTGGGCGAGTTCGGCCGCATCTGGCGGTATGGCGGCGAGGCCGAGGCCGTGAAGCTTGACCGCCTCGAAAACGACGCTTGGCTGAAGCGCCGCGCCGAGATCAGCGCAGAAATCGATGCGGCGGCGGCTGACCTGATCAAGGCTGCAAAGCTTCGGGCAAAGGAGACTGTCGAACCCATCGTGCCGCCGCGCAAGGAATATGCCCGCTCGGCTGCGCGATTTCCATACCCCGAAACGCCGGATCAGGCTGCCGCCATTGAGGCTGTGCTGGCGGACTTTGCATCGGGCAAGGTGATGAACAGGCTCGTGTGCGGCGATGTGGGCTTCGGAAAGACTGAGATCGCCCTGCGCGCTGCAGCAGCTGTTGCTTTTTCAGGCAGGCAGGTCGCGATCGTGGCGCCCACCACCGTCTTGGCACGCCAGCACTTTGAGACGTTTCAGCGTCGCTTTGCCGGCACAGACCTCGGCGTGGGACACCTGTCGCGCATCACCGCCGGGAGCGAGATGGAGGCCACCAAAGCCGGCCTGAAGAGCGGCGAGGTCCGCATCGTCGTTGGCACCCAAGCGCTGGCGTCCAAGGATGTCGCGTTCTCGGATCTGGCGCTCCTGGTGGTGGATGAGGAGCACCGTTTCGGCGCCAAGCTGAAGGAGACGCTCCGGGCGCTGGCGCCGCGACTTCATACGCTGACCATGTCGGCGACTCCGATCCCGCGGACGTTGCAGTCGGCCATGGTCGGCGTCCAGGATGTCAGCGTGCTGGCCAGTCCGCCAGCGCGCCGGCGCCCCGTCCGCACCTTCCTGATGCCGTTTGATCCGGCCGCGATGAAAACAGCGCTCGTGAGGGAAAAAAGACGTGGCGGACAAAGCTTTGTGGTGACGCCTCGGATCGAAGATCTTGATGAGTTGCAGGACACCTTGAAATCCATGGTTCCCGACCTCGAAGTGCGGGTGGCGCATGGCAAGATGGACGCCAAAGCCATGGACGAGGTGATGGTGGGTTTCGCATCGGGCGAGGGCGACATTCTCCTGGCCACCAACATCATCGAAAGCGGCCTGGATGTTCCGCGTGCCAACACGATGATCGTGTGGCGAGCGGACCGCTTCGGCCTGGCACAACTGCACCAGCTTCGCGGACGAGTTGGACGGGGCAGGGCGCAGGGGGTGGCCTATCTCCTGACCGAAGCAGACCAGGACGTGCCGGAAGCCACGCGCTCGCGATTGTCGACACTCGTGGCTTTCGATCGCCTCGGTTCCGGCCTCGCCATCAGCGCGCGGGACCTTGATCTGCGGGGCGCCGGCGACCTCATGGGCGAGGATCAGGCCGGACACATGAAGCTGATCGGCGTCAGCCTGTATCAGCGTCTCCTCGCGCAGGCGGTGGATGCAGCGCGCGGGCAGGGAAACAAGAACAACTGGGAAGCAGAGTTGAACCTTGGCATGTCCGGCTCTTTTCCAGCGACCTACGTGCCGGAACCGGCAGTCCGCCTGAACCTTTATGCCCGGCTGTTGCGGTTCACGAGGGCAGAAGAAGTGGATGCCTTTGCCGATGAGATCGACGACCGGTTTGGCGAACTGCCGCAGCCCGTCATCACCTTGCTCGAACTCGCGCGCCTTAAGATCAAGGCACGAGAGCAGGACGTCCGCAAAGTTGACGCCGGCCCGCTCGCGATTGCCCTCGATTTCCGGAAGCCGCCGACGGATGCATTTTGGAAGCGGATGTTGAAAAAGAAGGATGTCGCGCGTCGCGACGACCGGCTCATCTGGACGCAGCCAACTGAACCGGGACTGCGACGCCTCAAGGCTGTTGCAGCGCTGCTCGACGCGATGGCGCAAGCGCTGCAGAAACCCTCCCGAAAGAAAGCATCTGGGGATTAGCTTCTGGAAAGCAGATGCGCGCGTGCCGCGTACAAGGCGACGGCAGCCGCGTTGGATACGTTGAGGGAGCGGATCGCGCCAGGAAGGTCGAGGCGCGCCAGGGTATCAACGGTGCTCCGTGTCTTTTGCCGCAGGCCCTTGCCTTCGGCACCCAGCACCAAGGCGATGCGTCCGCCGCTGAAGCTTTGTTCCAGTTCCGCCGGGCCTTCCGAATCGAGGCCGATCGTCTGGAAGCCGGATTGCGACAGCGTTGTCAGAGCGTCAGCAAGGTTGCGCACTTCGACATGATCGATGTGTTCCAGCGCTCCCGACGCGGCCTTTGCCAGAACACCACTCTCCTGCGGGCTGTTGCGCGACGTGGTGATCAGCGCGGCTGCACCAAACGCAACCGCTGAGCGGAGGATGGCGCCAACATTGTGCGGGTCCGTCACCTGGTCGAGGACCAGAACGAGATTGGCTTCACCCAGCGCGTCGAGGCGCTTGGTGTCCAGTGCTCTTGTTTCGAGAAGCACGCCTTGGTGCACCGCATCGGCACCGACCAACGCATCAATGGCGCGCGGTTCAACGATCTCAGCGGTTGTCCCCGGGATATCCTCGGGCAGTTCGAGCCGCTGAAGCGCATTGCGCGTGGCCAGGAAGCGCAGCTTAGCGCGCCGCGGATTAAGAAGTGCGGCGCGCACCGTGTGAAGTCCGTAGAGCCGCACGATGCTGTCATCAACGGCGGGTGCGTTGGCCTGGATGCGCTCCCGATGCTCGCGCCGCAAACGCGCGTAATGGGTATCTTTCGGGGTATGGGAAGGCGGCTTGCCGGTCATGTGGCTGCTATAGCGGAGCCGGACGGCATTGGAAACGGCTGCCGTGATTGCTTCGGCGGCTACCGGAAAAAACCGCAACGAGCGCGGTTGACAGGTTCGAGCGCCCTCTGCATAAGGCGCTCGCGACTTGGGGCACGGACCGCTTCCAAGAGCGGTTTGACTCGTTGCAAGGTTCCGTCGCAGGATGGAGGAGTGCCCGAGTGGTTAAAGGGGACGGACTGTAAATCCGTTAGCTCAGCTTACGTTGGTTCGAATCCAACCTCCTCCACCACCTGATGCCGGAACTTTGGGAATGCGGGTATAGCTCAATGGTAGAGCAGCAGCCTTCCAAGCTGAATACGCGGGTTCGATTCCCGCTACCCGCTCCAGTCCGCCTCTGGTCTGAGAGGTTTCAGCTGCTCAGCCCCTTATCTGCTGCTTCAAACGCGCAACGGTGAGTGCGAGCACGAGCAGCCCGGAAATGAGCCCGGTCGGCAGCACATGCGAGGGGCCCCAACCAACCAGAATGCCTGCAACCGCAATGACCAGGTACTCTCTACGCGAGAAGCCTGTTCTTGCAAGGAATGCAAGTGGCACAACGAGGGCCACAAGGTCATAGATAAAGGCGTAGGGGGACGCGAGCACCGTGCTGACAGTGAGGGCTGCAGCCTTTATGTCGAAGGAGCAGCGGCTCCTCCAGATCGTGACCAAGCCTGTTGCCAAGACGGCGACAAGCACGACATGAGCAGTGATCGCCACCTCCTTGCCAGACCCTGCCGCACGCAGAAATGCGTAGAAGCTTTGCATCTCCGCGAAGCCGGCGCCTCCTTCTAGCAGAAGCGTGCTGTTGATGCTTCTGATGCCGGCCCAGAAGGCGCTCCAGATCTCGATGCCGAAAGCGCCCGTGGTCACCGCTGCCAGCAGTATGGCCGTCGCCATTGCGCTTCCGACAGCACGCCAGCAGCCGCCTGCAACAAGTGCGATGGGGATCAAGAGGCCGAATTGGGGCTTGTAGGTCAGCAGCCCGAAGAGGATGCCCGCAAGCAAAGGATGGCGAGGGAGAAACAAAGTGCCACCACCGAGAAGGGCGGCCGTCAGGAAACCGGTCTGCCCAACAACCACGTTCCAGAACACAGCCGGCCAGGCCACAGCCGCAAGCAGTGCAAGGCGGCTTTGCACGATGCTCTTGATCGTGATCGCGAACGCGGCACCGGTGAGAACCATCCAGCCGAGAAGGGCGGTTGCGTAAGGAACCAGGGCAAACATCGGCGTGAGGAGGAGAAGCGTCGGCGGGTATTGCCACGAGAAGAACCCGGAGAAGGTCGCGCCCGAAGCAGCGGTGGCCGCCGACTTGTGCACATGCCAGTCATAGGCGAGAGAGGCATTGCCCTGGAGCACCAACTTGCCGGCCGCCCAGAACGCGATGAAATCCGTAGCCCTTGCCTGTCCGTCCGCACCGATCAGCCAGTGGCCGTTGAAGAAAGTTGTCCCAAGAAGCGCGGCATAGGCGACCACCACCCCAAACAGGAGGCGCGGCAGGAGCCATCCGGGCGAGCCGGACTGAAGGCAGGGGAGCGGAACAGGGTTCGTGGACACGGTACCAAGATCTAATGCGAACGTTTGAAGAAACGGTTTGCCACCACCTCTGGTGCCTCCCGGGGGACGAGCCTATATGAGCAGCCGACCCGCCGGGCGCGGATCGAAACTGCGCGGAAACAACTTGTGTTTTCTGGCCGATGCCGCTAAGCGCCCGCCATCCTGACCCCAGGAATTTTCTGCCGCCGAGGAAAGAGAGACGATGGCCAAAGGTAAATTCGAGCGTAACAAGCCGCATGTGAACATTGGCACGATTGGTCACGTTGACCATGGCAAGACGTCGTTGACGGCAGCGATCACGAAGTACTTCGGCGAGTTCAAGGCGTATGATCAGATCGACGCTGCGCCGGAAGAAAAGGCCCGCGGCATCACGATCTCGACGGCGCACGTCGAATATGAAACGCCGAACCGTCATTATGCCCACGTTGATTGCCCCGGCCACGCCGACTACGTGAAGAACATGATCACGGGTGCAGCGCAGATGGACGGCGCGATCCTGGTTGTGTCGGCTGCCGAC